>CAVQXB010000003.1:0-652207 GCA_963717885.1 uncultured Acidimicrobiaceae bacterium
TGCTGTGATGTCGCTGTACATCGGAGACTTGGCGGATCTGGATCTTCGGATTCTGGCGGGGTCCACGCCCTCATCGGACCACGATCGAGCCGAGGACCCGCCAGTTCGGCCTGCCCGCGTAGAGCAGGGCCCGGATCCGGTAGTTCTCGAAGTTGCGGAAGCCGAAGCCGATCCGCTTGATCCGCTTGATCAGGTTGTTGAGCGACTCGGTGGGCCCGTTGGTCACCTTGGCCAGGTGGTAGTTGCAGATCTTGTCGAACCACGTCCTGATGGTCCGTCCCGAGCTTTTGGATCTCCGGGGGCATGGCCCGCTTGAGGCAGTGATCTTGGAGCTCTTCGAGCATCCGGCGGGCCTCGGCGGGGTCGTTGGTCCGATAGAAGTCACGCAGCCGCTCTTTGACTCGATAGGCGATGGCGACCTCGGCACTCGGGTCGCCGAGTTCGAGCAGTGAGCACAGCCGCTCGGTGGCCTCGGCGTCGAGCTTCTCCTCACCCATGAGGAGCACCCGACGGGCCCGGTAGAGGGGGTCGTCGCTGCGGCCCCGGTGCCCGAGTCTGTTCGGTCTGGACCCGACGGCGGACGGCGTCGAGGCAGCGGTTGGCGAGCGAGATGAGCGTGGAAGGGGTCGACCACCTGGTGCGGCCTTGGGCAACATGACCGAGTACACCGCCGCGTAGGTGGCGGACATGTCGAGGGCGCCGAAACGGATCCGCTCCTTCCAGGCCTCGGGCTGACTGTCGATCCAACCGGCCACGTCGGTGTAGTTGCGGGTCGGGAGGATGTCGATGATCTGGTGGTTCTCCACGTCGGCCACCGTGGTGGCGAAGTTGGTGTGGCTGTGTGCTCACGCGCTCTGACGAAGGAGGTCTCGTCGAGTCCGATGGCGCTGGTCTTGTTCAGCCGCTTGCGGTCGGCCGCGAGCAGGGCGGCTGCCGTAGGTGGTCACGGCGTCGTTGACGGTGTGCCAGTCGCACGTGAGCTCGGCGGCCACCTCCGAGACGGTCCGGCCCCCGCCGACCTGGACCGTCGCCCACTTGGCCGCCCTGGTCGTGAGCAGGCAGTTCTTGGCCGCGATGCGGTGGTCCGCGAGCACCCAGGACCTTCTTGGCGCAGCCTGCGTCCACGCAGCGCATGCGGTGCTTCCTCCAGGCCAGCGACATCGGTGTGCCGTAGACGGGGAGGTCGACGTAGTGCACCACCGGGCGTTCTTTGACCTGGGCCGACCCGATCGCAGGCCGGACAGCGCACGATCGTCGGCAGCCTGCTCGACCATCAGGCCGACGTCGGGACCGCGGCGCTCGTAGCGAGGACGCGGACGTCCTTCAGACCCACGAGGGCCTGGAGGATCTCAGTAGGGTGGACAAGGACGAAGGTGCTTCTTGTTTTTGGCTCACACCTCAAGCCTGAAGCGCCTTCGCCAAATTCTGGGTGATTTCGGGAACGAGGGCTCCCCGCTGAAATCCGAAGATCCGCGGATCTTCGGATTCTGGCGGGGTCCACCCCTTATCGAACCACGATCGAGCCGAGGACCCTCCAGTTCGGTCTGCCCGCGTAGAGCAGGGCCCGGATCCGGTAGTTCTCGAAGTTGCGGAAGCCGAAGCCGATCCGCTTGATCCGTTTGATCAGGTTGTTGAGCGACTCGGTGGGTCCGTTGGTCACCTTGGCCAGGTGGTAGTTGCAGATCTTGTCGAACCACATCCTGATGGTCCGTCCCAGCTTTCGAACCTCTGGGGGCATGGCCCGCTTGAGACAGTGAATCTTCAGCTCTTCGAGGATCCGGCTGGCCTCGTCGGGGTCGTTCGTCCGATAGAAGTCACGGAGCCGTTCTTTGATTCGATAGGCCACCGCCACCTCGGCATTGGGATCGCCCAGTTGGAGGAGGGAGGCCAGCCGGTCGGTGGCCTCGGCGTCGAGCTTCTCCTCACCCATGAGGAGCACCCGACGGACCCGGTAGAGGGGATCGTCCCTGCGACCCCGATGCCCAGTCTGTTCGGTCTGGACCCGACGGCGGACGGCGTCGAGGCAGCGGTTGGCCAGGGCGATGAGGTGGAAGGGGTCGACCACCTGGTGGGCCTTGGGCAACATGACCGAGTACACCGCCGCGTAGGTGGCTGACATGTCGAGGGCGCCGAAACGGATCCGCTCCTTCCAAGCCTCGGGCTGACCGTCGATCCAACCGGCCACGTCGGTGTACTTCCTGGTCGGGAGGATGTCGATGATCTGGTGGTTCTCCACGTCGGCCACCGTGGTGACGAAGCTGGTCTGGCGGTACTCACCCACTCTGACGAACGAGGTCTCGTCCAGTCCGATGGCGCTGGTCCTGTTCAGCCGTTTGCGGTCGGCTGCGAGCAGGGCGGCCCCATAGGTGGTCACGGCGTCGTTGACGGTGTGCCAGTCGCACGTGAGCTCAGCGGCCACCTCCGAGACCGTCCGACCCCCGCCGACCTGGACAGTCGCCCACTTGGCCGCTCGGGTGGTGAGCAGGCAGTTCTTGGCGGCGATGCGATGGTCCTCCAGCACCCAACTCTTCTTGGTGCAGCCTGCGTCCACGCAGCGCATGCGGTGCTTCCTCCAGGCCAGCGACATCGGTGTGCCGTAGACGGGGAGGTCCACGTAGTGCACCACCGGCCGTTCTTTGACCTGGGCCACCCGATCACAGGCCGGACAGTGCACGATGCCCGGAGTCTGTTCGACCATCAGGCCGACACGGGGACCGCGGCGCTCGTAACGAAGGACGCGAACGTCCTTCAGACCCACGAGTGCCTGGAGGATCTCAGTAAGGTGGACAAGGACGAAGGTGCTTCTTGCTTTTTGGCTCACACCTCAAGCTTGAAGCGCCTTCGCCTAATTCTCGGTGATTTCGGGAACGAGGGCTCCCCGCTGAAATCCGAAGATCCGACTTGGCTTCAAGGGGTGGTCGCAAGAAGTTCGGCGAGCTTCTCTGATGGTTTCAGATATCCGAGCGTCTTGCGAGGGCGGTTGTTGAGGCTCTTGGCTATGGCCTCGAGGTCCTTGACGGAGTGGACTGACAGGTCAGTGCCCTTCGGCATGTATTGGCGGAGGAGCCCGTTGGTGTTCTCGTTGGAGCCCCTCTGCCAAGGGCTGTGGGGATCACAAAAGTAGATCGGGATGCCCGTCTCGACCGTGAAGTCGACGTGGCGGCCCATTTCGGCCCCCTGGTCCCAGGTGATGGTCTTGACCAGTCGGTCTGGCAAGGTAGTGATTGCCTTCTGCATGGCCTCCTTGACGGATTCGGCGTCCTTGCCTGATCCGAGGTGCAGGAGCAGGACGAAGCGGGTCGTGCGTTCCACCAAGGTGCCGACGGCCGATTGGTGGTTCTTGCCGATGATCAAGTCGCCCTCCCAGTGGCCGGGCACGGCCCGGTCGTCCGCTTCGGCCGGACGCTCCGAGATCATCGTCATGTTGGGGATCTTGCCCACACCGGACCCGCCTCCCCGTGGGCGACGTTGGGCTCGACCGGAGCGCAGGCAGCGGGCCAGCTCACGACGGAGCTCGCCCCTGCCCTGGACATAGAGCGATTGATAGATCGTCTCGTGGCTCACCCGCATTATCGGATCGTCCGGATGCTCGAGGCGCAAGCGCTTGGAGATCGCCTCGGGGGACCAGAGCTGCTCAAGGCCTTCGACGACCTGGGCCAACAGGGCCGGGCAGGAGGTCATCTTGGCTGGTTTCGGACGACGGGCTTGCTTCTGCGCCCGGACGTGGCCTCCCCAGGCCCGATAGTCATGGCGGCCCCCGTTCGCCGCCACCTCACGGCTGACGGTGGAGGGCGCCTTGCCGATCCGATTGGCGATAGCGGTGAACGTCTCACCCTTGGCCAGGCCGATCACGATTTCCTCTCGGTCGGCAATCGTCAGTCGACCAGGTCGGGGCGTCCACGTTGCAGGCCGCGCCTGTCGTGGTGTCCGGTCACAGGTCAATGCCCCCGAAAGGGAGCATCCAACGGCCCTAGCGATCTTCTCCCAGCTGAAGCCTTTGCCTCGCAGACGAAACACCATCTGCCTCTGCTCCAGCGTTAACGGGGCACCACCCACGGAACACCTCCTCGGCTCGTCCCGACAAGTGTCGGTGACTCGCCTCTTCCGTGCGGTGACCCCTTGATTCCGCCAGACAGGTGTGTCAAGACATCGTAGACAACCTGGTCAGGGCTGTCGTTGGTAGTCCTTGGTCAGGTCCAGGGTGAGCTTCCGGAGCGGTGAACCGTCCTCACCGAGGATCTGGATGTCGAGGCCGGCGATGAGGATGATCACCCGCCAGCCCGCGTAGGCCCGCCCCACACCGATGTGGTGGAGCCGGCTCTTGTGGCGAACGCTCACCAGTCCGGCGCGATCGACCCTGTCCCTTCTGACACGGTAGCCGGCGGTGTCGACGATGGCCCCGGTGGGCGTGGCCCGTTCCCTGGACTCGAACGCCTCGAGCGGGGTCTTCCGGTTGAGGGCCCGGTGGGGACGGTCGGTGTTGTAGACCCGGATGAACCGGTCGAGCTGGCGCTGCAGCTGTTTGGTGGTCTCGGGCGGGTCCTGTTTGGCCAGGAACCTCTTCATGGTCTGGTGAAAGCGCTCGACCTTGCCGCAGGTTTGGGGGTGATAGGGCCGTGAGTGCTTCGAGGTGATGCCGAGGAGCAGGAGCTCGGTCTCCATGGCGGCGATCCCCCCTTGGGCCGATGCAGTGAAGATGGCACCGTTGTCGGTCAGAAAGGACGCCGGATACCCCCACTGGGCTGCCGCGTTGTGCAGGGTGCGGACGACATCGGGGGAGCGGACGGTGACGAACACCCGGGAGGCCACGCACAGTCGGGAGTGATCATCGATCATGTTGAGGACCTCCACCACCCGGCCGTCGGCCATGGTCACATGGGTCATGTCCGACTGCCAGCGCTCGTTGGGGAGGTCGGCCGCGAATCGGATCAAGGAGCTCTTGGGTCGCTTGTGGGGTTGGGGGGTGACGAACCCCCGGGCCTTCAGTACCCGCCAGATGGTGGGCACCGACGGCACACCCCGATGAGTTCGCGACAGGTGCACGTGGATGGTCTGGGCCCCGGCGTCGAGCCCGGCGTCACCCAGCTCTTTTCGCAACGCCACGATCTCCTCCTCCCACAGGTCGGCGATCCTCGTGGGTGACGAGCGGGGGCGCTTCGAGCGAGGCTCGAGACCGGCGTCGCCTTCCAGCCGGTAGCGAGCGAGAAGTTTGTACAGCCAACTGCGATGGACGCCGTGGGCGGCCGCCAGCTCGGCGATCGGCCGACCGGTCCGAAGATGCGTCTCGACCAGAAACCGGCCCTTGTCCATAGGAGACCCTCCAGAATCGGTGTCTCCTATGTCTTGACACAGGTGTCGACTCGGCTGTCGCCGATGTCATGAATTCTCACACTGCCGAGCGCGCTGAACAGTCCAGGTCAGAGGGTTACAGAATTGCTTGTGTAAGCAAGGGAGCCAACAAAAAGTGCCCCGCCTCGCCCAAATACCCGTATGTGGACATGAAATGCAGCTTGTCGAAAGCCAACATTGGCGTCTGATGCCTTCGGATTGGCCGGCACTAAACGCGACCCAATGAGACAAGGTCATTCTGACTCACCCGCGTTTCACAAGGACGATCGGCGCTCCGGTGTTGACAGCCCCTTGAGGTATGACCAACAGCGCCACCCCAAAATAGCCAGTCCTCCCGGGCGCACAGCTATTCCCTCAAAGTCATCTGCCATTCTGCGGTGGCGCCGACGGCAGTTGGACCGAGACGCAGAGCCCCCCGGCAGCCCTGGGGGTGAGACTGAGGGTTCCGTGATGTGCTTCGGTGATGCTCTTCACAATCGCCAGGCCGAGGCCCACGCCTGCGTCGTCGGTGCGTACACGCTCGGTGCCGCGCTGAAATGGCTCAACTAGCGTGGAAGCTAACTGCGCGGTGAGCTTCTCGCCAGTGTTCTCGACAGTGAGCATCACCTTCTCGGGGTGAACGCTGGTCGTGATCCACACGATGCCCCGTTCATGAAGATTGTGGACGATCGCGTTGTGCACGAGGTTCGTAGTCAACTGAAGCAAGAGCGGATGTGAGCCGACGGTGAATGTAGTGTCGCCCAAGGTTGCGATGGTGACGCCATGCTCTTCGGCGAGCGGGAGAAGCGTCTCGGCGACTTCCTCGGCAGTGAGGGACAGGTCGACGGGTTTTGAGGTGAAGGACTTCTGGTCGGCGCGGCTCAATAGGAGTAATGCTTCGGTCAGGTCGATCGCTCGGGTGTTGACGGCGTGTAGCCGGTCGATGAGTTCACCGGTGTCGCGGTTCGGATCCTTGTGTGCCACATCGAGCAGTGTCTGCGTGATGGCCAACGGGGTACGCAACTCGTGGGATACGTTGGCCGCAAATCTTTGCTGTTCGGCGATTTGCCCTTCGAGACGGGCGAGCATGGTGTCGAAAGCGTCGGCAAGCTCGCGGAACTCGTCGTGGCGACCCCGTAGCCGGATCCGATGAGAGAGGGATCCGGTTGTGGCCGTGCGTGTGGCGTCGGTAATGCGAGTGAGGGGGGCGAGCATGCGGCCGGCGAGCAGCCATCCTCCCAGGACGCCGAATACCAGCAGACACGCCAGCAAGATGGCCGCTGCCGGAGCGAAGTGACGCAAGAGATCGCCACGCCCCGGCCTTATGACGACATGCTGGTAGTGGACAACGACGGTCTCACCTCTGGGCACGTAGCGCAGCAGGAACAACCACACGGCTGCAAGCAGCAAGGTGCCGGCGAGCAAGACGAATCCGGCATAGCTGAAAGTAAGTTTGAGGCGAACGCTCAAACCAGGGGCTCTATCCATGGTCGGTTCCCTGAGCTGCGGCGTCTGGTTGGGTGTCGATGCGGTATCCGACGCCGGCCACGGTGGCGATGATCCAGGGTTCGCCGAGGCGTTTGCGCAGTGCCGAGAGTGTGATGCGCACGGCGTTGGTGAACGGGTCTGCGTGCTCATCCCAGGCCCGTTCCAGCAAATCTTCGGCGCTGACCACACCACCTTCTGCGGCGACGAGAACGTCGAGTACGGCGAACTGTTTGCGGGTGAGCGCGATGTAGTGGCCATCACGGAAGACCTCTCGGCGGAACGGATCCAGACGGAGGCCCGCGATCTCGCGTACGGGCGGCCTGTTGTGAGCGCGCCTGCGCTCGAGCGCTCTCAGGCGGAGCACGAGTTCTCGGAGATCGAACGGCTTGGTGAGGTAGTCGTCGGCGCCGAGCCCGAACCCGGAGGCTTTGTCATCAAGGCGGTCGGCAGCGGTAAGCATGAGGATCGGCATTCCGCTGCCGGAGGCGACGATGCGTTCGGCGATCTCGTCGCCGGAGTGGCCGGGGACATCGCGGTCGAGGACGGCGATGTCGTACGTGTTGATGGTCAGCAGTTCAAGCGCCGTGTCCCCGTCACCGGCGATGTCGGCGGCAATCGCTTCCAGGCGAAGACCATCGCGAATGGCTTTCGCCATGTAGGGCTCGTCTTCGACGATCAGCACACGCACTTTCACTTCATCCTAGGCACCGGGCATATCGCCGGCGTATCGAAAACCACATACGTGCTGGCAACGTCACGCTGGCTTGACTCGATGCATGACCTACAGCGAGCCGCCACAAATAGCAGGTGAAAGTCCCTCGAAACGCCAACCTGAGAGCCGGATTGTGTCAAGAAGAGGAATCGCACGCTCGTCGCATCTGTGGGCTGCCGCGGTTGTGGCCCTGGGACTCACCCTTGCCGGCTGCTCAGGTGGTGCGACGGTCCCAGGCGTCGGCTCGGGTGGAGGATCAGCTTCGGCGGCCCCTGGGGCGGGGGCGGGGGCGTCGCTCGCCGAAGCTGTGGCCTACTCCCAGTGCTTACGGAGCCACGGCGTCCCGAACTTCCCAGACCCGGTGCAAACCCCCAGCGGGCACTACGGCTACCGGACCTCCGGAATCGACCCGAACTCAACTGCATTCCAAGGTGCTCTACAGGCTTGCAGGGCCCTTCCGTCGCCTTGGAACTCCACCGTCCAGCAGCTGTCCTCCGCCCAACAGCAGGCCTGGCTCAACTGGGCTCAGTGCATCCGTGGCCACGGGATGTCGGACTTTCCCGACCCGACGTTCTCGGGCAGCGAAGTGCACGACTCTGGCATCCAGTCGAGTTCGCCGCAGTTGCAGTCGGCGATGGACGCCTGCAAGCCCACGAAGCCATCCGTCGGGGGTCTTGGCGGATGACCACTAACTGCAGGACAGAGGTCGAGCAGCACGTCGCTCCCGATGGAGGCGAAGGGGAGGCGACACCGAATCCGGAGCGGGGCGAAGGTGACTACCGACGAATTTCGCAGGTCCGAGCTTTCCATCCGGGCTGAAGGGGCTCGCAGCGGCACTTTCGACACCGATTCTGAGAAGGCAGTGTATTTCGCCCAGTGGGCGAGCGTCGGCGACCTCGATTACTTCCCCTCTGGGCCTTTCGTCGCCGCGAGTCGAAGCCCATCCGCGGCAGGGAGGGGCGTTCGATCGAGGCTCCGAGCCGCGGCGGACAGGATCAGCGTCATTTCAGGCGATCAGGGGCGGCGGGTCCAGTGAAGCAGAAGACCCGGGTGCTTGCCGGAGTGACCGTCCTGGCTGTCGCTATTGCCACCGGTGGGGTGGTCGTCATGTCCAGTGGGAAACAACCAACCTCTGCCGCACAAGAGCCGGTGCCAAGCACGGCGAAGGTGGAAATGCGGGAACTCTCGGCCATGGCCTCCCTGAGTGGGACACTGACCTACCAGGCAGGCCCGGACGGCTTGCCGTACTCGGTCATCAACCAAGCCAGCGGTACGTATACCGAGTTGCCCGTACCCGGCCAGGTGATCTCCCAGGGCCAGGTGCTCTACCGGGTGAACGACAGCCCGGTGGGGCTGCTATATGGCTCGACGCCTGTCTATCGGAGCCTGTCGGCCGGGGCGAGTGGCGCCGACGTGGCTGAGCTCAACGGGGATCTGGTCGGGCTGGGCTACGCCACGTCGACCCAGCTGAGTGCGACTTCCTCCTTCTTCGGGTCGGCCACCACCGCGGCCTTGGAGAAGCTCCAAGCCGACCTGGGGGTGACCCCGAACGGCACGCTGGCTCTTGGTCAGGTGGTGTTCGAACCCACCGCTGTGCGGATCACGAGCCTGTCAGCCCAGCTCGGGGGCAGCACCCTGGCCGGCCAGACGGTGATGCAGGGAAGCTCCACCACTCGCCAGGTGCAGGTGGCGGTGGACGCCTCGCAGCAGACTGATGTGGCAGTCGGGGATACGGTGACGATCACGCTGCCCAACAACCAGACCACCCCGGGTGTCGTCTCCTCGGTGGGTACGGTCGCCACCTGCCCTTCGAACTCCGGCTCCAGCTCCGGCTCCAATTCCGTGACAACGGCATCCGGATCTTGCCCGCCAGGCAGCTCGGGGAGCAGTCCCGCACCGACCGTCACTGTGGACGTCAGCCCATCGGACCCGGGCGCCACGGGCACGTGGGATCAGGCTCCGGTAGAGGTCACCATCACCACCGCCAACGTACCCAGCGCCCTGGTGGTACCAGTGACAGCGCTACTGGCTCAGTCCGGTGGTGGCTATGCCGTCGAGGTACTCGGCGCGAGCGGGGTCAACCATCTTGTGCCGGTCTCGCTCGGACTGTTTGACGACGCCGACGGGTTGGTACAGGTCACCGGCTCAAGGCTGGTCGCCGGACAGAACGTGGTGGTCCCGACTACATGACCTGCACCCTGCCACCCACACCCGACAAGCAGCCGGTTGTCGCTGGGAACGACTCGGTTACTGACGAGGAATCGGTTCCGGTACTCGAAGTGGACGATGTGACCAAGAGTTATCCCGGAGAGCTACCCGTCATGGCCTTGCGCGGGGTGAACCTCACCATTGCCCAAGGGGAGCTGGTCGGGATTGTCGGCCCCTCGGGGTCGGGCAAGACCACCCTGCTGCAACTGATGGGAACCCTCGACCGACCGACCAGCGGCCTTGTGCGGATCACGGGGGTGGACGTCGCCACCATGGCCGACGACGACGTCGCCTATCTACGGGCCAGCAGGATCGGGTTCATATTCCAACAGTTCTTCCTGGCCGAGCACGCCACCGTGTTGGACAACGTGGCCGATGGGCTCCTCTACGCGGGCGTCCCCCTCAAGCAGCGCCGCCAACGGGCCCTCGACGCCCTCGATCTGGTCGGCCTGGCCCAGCGTCCTCATGTCCGTCCAACCCAGCTCTCTGGCGGGCAACGCCAACGGGTCGCCATCGCCCGAGCTTTGGTCGGCCAGCCTGCCATCGTGCTGGCGGACGAGCCGACCGGCAACCTCGACCAGGCCACCGGCCACGCCATCCTGGCCCTGATCGATCAGCTTCACCAGGCCGGCTCGACCATCGTGGTCATCACCCACGACCAGGCCATCGCCGAGCGGATGCCCCGCAAGGTCGAGATCCTCGACGGCCACATCGTCGCTGACACCGGCCCGGCAATCGGATCTGACCCCCACCTCCGCCCGCTCGCTCAACACCCACCCAGCGCACCGCAGGCTACGTCCGTCGTACCCCTGGCTGAGGAACCGTCATGACCGACAAAAGCGGTATGACCCGGAGGCGGCTGCCGCTATCCGACTTGACCCGACTCTCCACCGTCGGACTACGCACACGGAAGCTACGAGCCGGACTATCCGCCCTCGGTATCGCCATTGGTGTCGCTGCCATCGTCGCCGTCCTCGGTCTCTCGTCCTCGTCCCAGGCCGGCCTACTCGACGAGATCGGCCAACTCGGTACCAATCTGCTCACCGTCAGCAACGGGCAGAGTGTCACCGGCGCCCCTGCCGAGTTGCCCATCACGGCACCAGCGATGATCGGCCGGATCCCCGGTGTGCTGCAGGTGCAGACCACCGGAACGGTGAGCGGCGTCAATGCCTACCGCAACCCCTACATCCCCTCAATCGACACCAACGCCCTGACGGTCCAAGCCGCATCCCTCGACCTCCTCCAGGCGGTCGCCACCGGCGTCGCCCAGGGCCATTACCTCAACGCGGCAACTGCCCGAGAACCGGTCGCCGTCCTCGGCGCCGCTGCCGCACAACGCCTCGGGATCGATCGCATCTACCCCGGCGAACGCATCTGGGTCGGCGGCCACTGGTTCTACGTGGCCGGCACCCTCAAGCCGGCAGTGCTCGCCTCTGCCATCGACTCCTCCGTCCTGGTCGGCTACCCGGTAGCAGAGAAGTACCTGGGTCTCGATGGCCATCCCTCCACTGCTTATCTCCGCACCCAAGACGACCGAGTGAACGAAGTCGACGCCCTTCTCGCTGCCACTGCCAACCCCGAAAGCCCCGGCGAGGTTAATGTCAGCCAACCCTCCTCCGCCCTGGTCGCTCAGGCCGAGGCCAAGAGCGCCCTAGACGGCCTGTTTCTTGGCCTCGGCGCTGTCGCCCTTCTGGTGGGCGCCGTCGGTGTCGCCAATATCATGATCATCTCCGTCCTCGAGCGGCGCTCTGAGATCGGCCTGCGCCGGGCGCTCGGCGCTACCAGGGGCCATATCCGTATCCAGTTTCTCTCGGAAGCCGTCTTTCTCGGCCTCCTTGGCGGCGTCGTTGGCGTTGGGCTCGGCGTCGTGTCCACGTCTGTGTACGCACACACCAAAGGCTGGGCCACCGTCGTGCCGCCTGAAGCCTGGCTTGGCGGCTTCGCCGCTTCCCTCGTCATCGGCGCGGTTGCCGGACTCTTGCCGGCCCTGCGAGCTGCGCGGATGTCACCCACCCAGGCACTGTGGAGCATGTGAGTTAGCGGGCTTCGACCGATTCGCAACACCGATGCCTGACGTGCTTGAAAATCGCGGGTTGAAATCTGGGCACGGCTGGGCCTGGAGGACCCGGAGGTTCTTGGCACCGGGCCTGCGGCGCAGGTAGGCCTTGAGTGTCCGGTGCTGCACCATCATGATGCTCACAGACCTTGCCGCAGGTCTGGGGGTGGTAGGGACGTGAAGCCCGTTGAGTTGTGAGGAACGAGGCCGGATAGCCCCAAGTCTCAGCTGATTTGTGCAGGACCCGGACGACGTCGTGGGCTTTGACCACGTTCATGACCCTGCTCGCCACGCACACCCTCGAGTGGTCGTCGATGATGTTGAGCACCTCGAACACCTCGCCGTTGGGTAGCGGCACGTGGGTCATGTCCGCCTGCCACCGCTCGTTGGGCAGATCGGCTACGTGGCGGTGACCTGCCGGTATTTACGGCATTAGCCGGCCGTGCTTCTACAAGTCGCCGACTCGTCCGCAGCTGGTGCCAGCTGAGGACGGCTCTCAGCCAGAGGAGCTGGGACTCGCACCTCTGCCAGTGTCCTCAGCCTCATGGGCTGAGGACAGCCATCGAAATCCTCATTGGGGCCGCACCGGTTCGAGGATCCGGCTAGACCTGAGATCAATAACTGCCGAAGGCTGCGACCATTGCTGAACCGAGCGAACCGACCATGAGACTACGCCAATCCGTTGGACGCATCGCCCGCCTTCGCCGCCTTCCAGGCGGGCATCCGTGACGTCTCGAAGAAGGGCCCTTCCGGCAACCGCCACTGTGGTGGACTCCGACGGTGGCGCCATCGGAATCTGACTCTCTACTGATGAAGGAAGCACGCACATGACCGACCCCATCATCCGTACGCTGGCACTCGGGTTTCCCTGGGTGACGGAGGACCCCTTCCTGTTCTGTGTGCACCATGTGGATCACTATCCCGCCGGCAACGCATACT
The DNA here is from genome assembly GCA_963717885.1 of uncultured Acidimicrobiaceae bacterium. Lineage (GTDB taxonomy): Bacteria > Actinomycetota > Acidimicrobiia > Acidimicrobiales > RAAP-2 > Bog-756. Next base: position 12,732 of record CAVQXB010000003.1, read on the forward strand.
TGGGGCCGGTCGCCTCGCTCGAGGCACGAGACATCGGCATGGACTTCTCGGGGGCGGACGGCTGGAGCATGTACCACGGCAGCATCGTCCCCGGCTTCCCGCAGCACCCTCACCGAGGATTCGAGACCGTGACCTTCATGAGGCAAGGGACGATCGACCACTCGGACTCGCTGGGTGCCACCGCCCGATTCGGGGGCGGTGATGCCCAGTGGCTCACCGCCGGCCGGGGGATCGTCCACTGCGAGATGATGCCGCTGCTGAACCGGACGGGGCCGAATCCCACGGAACTGTTCCAGATCTGGCTGAACCTTCCAGCGGCCCAGAAAATGGTCGACCCATATTTCACGATGCTCTGGCGCGAAGAGCTCCCTGAGGTAGTGGCCAAGGACGATGCCGGCCGCACCGTCGAAGTGTCTGTCGTGGCAGGACCGTTCGGAGATGTCGTGCCGTTACCGCCGCCTCCCGATTCGTGGGCGTCGCAATCCGACTCTGAGATTGCCATCTGGCAGGCACGGTTCGAACCCGAAGCGCAGCTGACCCTTCCCTCCACCGTGCACTCCGAGACGGTCCGAACCATGTACGTCTTTGCCGGAGTCGTCAGCGTTGGTGGTACTACGTTGCCTGCGCCGGTTGGCGCGGTGCTCCGTACGGACTCCCCGCTGCAGGTGACGGCCGGGAACGAGGGTGCCGAGATCCTGATCCTCCAGGGAAGGCCGATCGGTGAGCCAGTCGCTCAGTATGGTCCGTTCGTCATGAACGACCGGGCTGGAATCGAACAAGCGTTCACTGACTACCAGCGAACCGGCTTCGGCGGGTGGCCGTGGCCAACCGATGACCCTGTGCATCCGGCAGACTCCGGCCGATTCGCCGTCCACCCAGACGGTCACGCGGAGCGCCCGGACGAATAGCCCCAGAGCGTTTGCCCACGGTGCCTACTCGGCCACCAGAACCTCGCGGGCCGTCAGCTGGGGAGCTGAGGTCAGACCCCGAGTGATCTCAGCCGTGCCCAGACGGAACCACAGCGACGGTGAGCTCAAAAAGTGAGCCCAGCCAGCCGTCAGAGAATCTACCGAGCTTCTTGGCTTCGGAGGCTGAGGTCGATCACGCCGGGTGGTGCTAGCACTCGGCGATCCAGTGGGGCCACCTACCTCGACGAAGGCGCCGCCGATCTGCACACTGAGAGAGGTGCTGGTCACACGGCGGTCCTCGGAAGGTCCACAGTGAGGTGAGGCCCGGCCTGCGCGCCGCCGCGTATCGCTTCGCGAGGACCTTCCGACAACGGATTGGCGGCTACCTGGCGCTAGTGCTCTTGATCGGCCTGGTCGGGGGTGTGTCCCTCGGGGCCATCGCGGGAGCCCGACGTACGGCCTCGTCGTTCCCGACCTATGTCACCAGCACCAACCCCTCCACCTTGAACGAGTTCGCGGGATTGGACAATCCTACCCTGGGCCTGACCAGTGGCTACGACCCGAACCTGCTCCGAACCCTGGCACATCTCCCCCACGTCGTCGCCTCTGCGGTCTCGGTTGGCTTCGACGGGAACATCGACCTCACCTCGGTTGCAGGGGTCCACGCCCATTACACCACCGGAGAGACGCCACCGACCGTCGTCGGCGGACTCCGTGGGGAGTACCAGACCCAGGACCGGGTGACCCTGGTGAACGGGCGCCTAGCTGACCCGCAACGGACCGACGAAGCGGTGATGGATGCCCAAGCGGCTAAGGAGTGGGGTCTCCACCTTGGCTCGGTGATCACCATGCCCTTCTACTCCGACGCCGAGTCCACGTCCCCCACCTACAATGGTCCGCCCTACCGACTGGTCACCGTGCGGATAGTGGGCGAGGTCGTTATGGCCAACACCGTGGTTCAGGACGACATCAGCGCCCTGGGCTCGGCTGCCGTGATCCTCACGCCAGCTCTCACCCACCAACTCGCGCCTTGCTGCTCCTACTACTCCGGCGTCGGATTGGTGGTCGAGGGCGGCCCCCGGTCGGTGGCCCGGGTGTCGGCTGAGGTTGACCGCCTCGACACGGTGGCGGCGGCGGGCATCGCCCAGGGCGGGTCAGTTACCCTGGCCGAGGACAAGGCCCAACGGGCGATCAAGCCTGAGGCCATCGCCCTTGGAGTGTTCGGTGCCATTGCCGGGCTGGCAGTGCTGGTCATCGCCGCTCAGGTGATCGGCCGGCTGCTTGCCAGAGTGGCTGACGACGCCGTCATACTGCGGGCTTTCGGGGCCGGCCGAGGCACTCTGCTGGGCGAGGGCCTTCTCGGAGTGGGATTGGCGGTGTTTCTGGGGTCACTCCTGGCCGCAGCCGTCGCCGTGGCTCTGTCGCCCTTGACCCCGCTCGGACCGGTGCGCCCGGTCTACCCCACACCTGGAGTGGCCTTCGACTGGACGGTCCTCGGCTTTGGGTTCCTGGCCCTCATGCTGACACTGGGTGCAATCGCCCTGGTGAGCGCCGACCGCCGGGTACGTAGGCTGCTCACCCGGAGCGACCGCGACCCTGCCCCCCGGGAGCCCGGAGTGGTTCGGTCGGCGGCGACCTCGGGCCTGCCCATCCCGGTAGTCACCGGGCTGCGGTTCGCCCTTGAGTCTGGCCGGGGCCGCAATGCTGTGCCGGTACGCTCGGCCATCCTCGGCGCCGTCGTTGCCGTCATGGTGGTGGTCACCACGGTTACCTTCAGCGCCAGCCTCGACACGCTGGTGTCACACCCTGCCCTCTATGGCTGGAACTGGAACGCTGCCCTGCTCTCGAGTTTCGCCGGCCAAGAGGACCTCCCGGCCGGTCAGACCGCCGCCCTGCTCGGTCGCGACCCTGACGTGGCGGCGTGGTCGGGGGCCAACTTCGTCGGCGTCAAACTCGACGGCCAGTCGGTCCAAGCACTCGCCGAACGGCCCAGGACGCCGGTGGCCCCGCCGCTCCTTTCGGGCCACGGGCTCCAAGGTCCTAACCAGGTGGTCGTCGGCGGCACCACCCTCGCGGCCTTGCACCAACACGTCGGCGGGACGGTCGTCCTCAAAGTCCGTGGCGCCCCACCACGACACCTCCAGATCGTCGGCACCGCCACCATGGCCTCGATCGCGAAGGGCTTCGAGATGGGGAGCGGGGCCATCCTCCCGGTCGGCGACATCCCTGCACCTCTGCTCAATACCCAACAGACCCCCATCCCCGGCCCCAACGCCATCCTGGTCCGGCTCCGCCACGGGGTGACCCTTGCCGCCGCCGACCGCCGCTTCTACGCCATCGGACGGGCGATCAACGCCAACCCCATCGACGGCAGTCCGGCTGGTGGCATCGCGGCCGTGCTTCATCCCGCCGAGATCGTCAACTACCGCTCCATGGGGACGACCCCCGCCGTCCTGGGCCTGGGGCTCGCCACCGGCGCAGTCATCGGTCTCGGCCTGACCCTGGTGGCCTCGGTACGCCGGCGGCGTCGGGACCTGGCCCTATTGAAGACTCTTGGATTCACCCAGCGCCAACTGGCGTCGGCCGTTGCCTGGCACTCGGGCATCTCAGTGGCCATCGGCACCGCGGTAGGCGTGCCTCTCGGGATCGTGCTCGGCCGGTACCTGTGGGTCCAGTTCGCTCACGGCATCAACGCCGTTCCGGCACCCGCGGTTCCGGCTCTCACCGTGATCCTCATCGCCGTGGGGGCGTTGGTCCTGTCAGTGCTGGTAGCCGCGGTTCCCGGTCGCCTGGCGGCCCGCACACCGACGGCCCTATTGCTTCGTGCCGAGTGACGCCAGCGGCAGCACCGGAACCGGCGCCGCCGGCCCGTTGTCGTTCCCCACACCAACTCCCGAACCTTTCCCCACGCCAGATGTGACGGCAACACCCAAGGCTCGGCCTACGGAAATCTTGGCGGTCCTCTGTCTTGCCGCGTCAGCGAATCGGCACTTGACAGCACATGGGAGCATCGTTCAGGGGCAGTTGCCGTTGGATTCGCTGTATGCCACGGTTTAGGAATGACTCGGCTGGCGGAGTGCGCTTGCGGGAAGGTACAGGTCACCGTTGAGGGTGAACCGGTAGTCGTTGCAGCTTGCCATTGCGAGTTTTGCCAAAGGCGGACAGGAAGCATCTTGCAAGTCAGCGCCGTCTTCGCCGAGGATGACGTTTCGGTCGTTGGCGAGACCACCGTTTTCAACGGACTGGAGGTAAATGGCGTCGGAACCTCCAACGGCGATGAGGTTCGGTACCACTTCTGTCCTACGTGTGGCTCCACCGTGTTTTGGAGGGTTCAAGGTCGTGCGACCGTGGCCGTTTCAGTGGGGGGATTTGCCGATTCGGATTTCCCGGCACCAACCGTCGAGCTACACACGCCCTCTCGGCATCACTGGATTCCGCCCGTCGAAGGTGCCCATCAGTACGAGGAGTTCCGGCCCAGGTAGGGATCGCACTCCTTTGGGTCTGTCCACTGACCCGGCAGCGAGGATTCAGGTCGGGCGCTGACGGCCCACCACTTCGTGAAGAGAAGTTGACCGCGTTTGGGTGAGTGTCCGAGCCGGGTCTGACTCCATGCAACACCGGCTGACGTCCTGTTGGACGTCCTGAGACGATCCGTCGGCCCGGCTCGGACACTCACCCGACACCAGCCAGTCCAACGGAGTGACCTCATCGGAGCCTGCCGAACAGGCCCATCGCTGTCCTGTCCTTCGTCTGACGGTGCGGTGCCACCCCACCCAGCTAAGGAAATGATGACGATGACCCGGGCGGACCGAGGTGACGACGGTGACCAAGCTCTTTATGCGCAGGCTGGCCCGTCGGGCCCTCTCGAAGAAGAGGTCAAGGGGATCAACGGCCTTCTCAAGGTCCTGGTGGCCGAGACAGCCCCGGAGCTCCGTGCCATCGACCGGCCGGGACCGACGTGGCCTCAGCCATTTTGGTCGCTGCCGGCGACAGCCCCGATCGCCTGAGGACCGAGGCCACCTTCGCCAAGCTCTCCGGGGTGTTCCCCTTCGACGCCTCGAGCGGCACGCAGGAGCGCCACCGGCTCAACCGAGGCGGGGACCGCTAGGCCAACTTGGCGCTGTGGCACATCGTCTTCACCCGGATGGTCAGCGATCCGCGGAACCGCCACTACATCGAGCGCCGCATGAAGGACTTGCGGACAGAGAAGGAGGTCATGCGGTGCCTCAGGCGCTACGTGGCCCGGGAGGCATTCGCCGCGTTCCCGCGGGTCGAACTCGGCCTTGACACTCCATAGGTGCATCGTTCGGCGACAGGCTGATTCGATCACCGGTCCTGGGAGGAGCTTGAACGCTTAATGCCAATCGCCCGCTCGGTATGTGCAGGATGAGGCCTGCCGTGTCGTGCGGCGAAATCGGTGACGAAGCGGAGAGCCTCGTCTTCGGTCATTCGCCGACCCAACTCGAAGAGTCGGTCGACATCCAGCGAGCCGTTCGATCGGAGCGCCTCAATGTCATCTCGGTGGAGACGGATCGAGTGCTCCCCGGCTGACCCTCCGGCCATTTCGAGATGTGTGTCAGCGGCTCCGTGGAGCACGGCAGCCGTCTCGGGATCACCGCTGGCATGCGCCACCAGGGCGGCGGTAAGCAGAGTCACCCAGTGAGGAAGGGCCCGTGCGTTGGGCACACCGAGGCCAAGGTATCTCAAGGCCTCCTCGGAGTCGCCTCGCGTCGCCAAGACGAGGGCGAGGTTCAGGGCCGTCAATCCAGCCAACGGGCCGACCTGGTGTCGGCGCTGCCGCCGCAGCAGCTCAAACGAGCGGGTGAACCACTCATACGCATCGTCGATGTCACCGGCAGTCTCGGCAACGTTGCCAAGGTTCATCGTGGCCAGGGCGATGCCAATGCTGCTTCCGAGCCGTTCGAACCATCCGAGGGCTTCGATATACCTCTCGCGGGCGACCTCGACGTCGCCGGCCTCGAGCAGGACGTTTCCGGAGTCGTGGATCACGAAGGAGGTGGCTAGGGGATCGCCCGAGCGTTCGGCCAGTTGTCGCGCCTCCTGCATCAGACCGATCGACGGACCGACTCCGTCCCGCTCGGCCCGGGTAAGTGCACAGAGAGCAGCTACCTTCCGGGCTTGGGACGCCACGGCGAGCTCTCGGGCTGGCAAGGCGATCGCGAAGGCCTCCTCGGCGAGGGCCTGGGCCTGTTCGTAGCGGCCGACGTGCTCACACATTTCGGCCAGCACCCACGTGGCCTTCGCCCGCACGGAGATGGCCACTTCTTCGTCGTTCTTGGAGAGGGCCCGCTGGAGCACTTCAATACCAAGGGTCGGTTCCGCAACAAGCCAGTACAAGTACAGGGCTCCCCCCATGGCCAACCCCCTATCTCCCACCCCGTGGCCAGCGGCGGCATGCTCGAAAGCGACGAGGAGATTGGGCTGCTCATCATCGAGCCGTTGCCGCCACGCCTCCTCATCGGGTCCGAAGAGTTGAGACTCGGCTGAGGCCGCCAGACCGTCATAGAAGGCGACCAGGCGGCCTCGGGCGCCGTTGACCTCTTGGGCTCCAGCCGCCTCGAGCCGGGCGCCGGCGAACTGGCGGATGGACTCTAGGTACCGGTAGCGGGTGGTCGGCCCGTTGGCTTCGGGAACGAGCAGCGACTTGTCGACCAGGGAGAAGACGGCGTCCTCGACCTCAAGGTCGTCCAGGTCGTCTCCAGCCCCGACTGCCATAGCCCCGGGAAGCAGGAAGGGGCCGGCGAACACCGAAAGGCGGGCGAAGACGGCCTGCTCCGCTTCGCTCAGCAGGCGATGCGACCAGTCGATGAGGGCTGTGATGGTCTGCTGACGCCCACCGTCTGCTTGGCCACCAGGGCGGCGTAGCAGGCGGAGGTGGTCGCCCAGGCCGCCCTCGAGGTCGGCCAGGCTCATGGCGCGCAGCCGGGCGGCAGCCAACTCGAGGGCCAGAGGCAGCCCGTCAAGGCGCCGGCAGATGGTGGCGACTAACGGTGCCGCAACCTCGTCGAGGACGAAGCGGTCGTCGTGGGCCCGAGCCCGGGCCACGAAAAGAGTTGCGGCCTCGGACCCCAGCACCTCGGTCAGCGGGTCGGCGCCATCATCCTTCCTGGGCAGCCCGAGAGGCGCGACTCGCAACACGTGTTCGCCAGGTACCGACAGGGGTTCCCGGCTGGTGGCCAGAACCACGATCCCAAGGCACCCGGCCAGCAGACGGCCCACCAAGGCACCGGTTGGGACGAGCAAATGCTCGCAGTTGTCGAGGACCAGCAGCAGACTACGGCTGACCAGGCTGTCAGCGAGAATGTCGAGAGGATCATGGTCGGGCACCTCAGGAACACCGAGCACCGAGGCGACCTCCCGGGCCACGGCCTCGGGGTGCGTGAGCGGGGACAGGTCGCAGAACCAGACCCCGTCGGCCGAGCCGTCGAGTGCCTCCGCCCCGGCCTGAAGCGCGAGACGGGTCTTTCCGGTCCCTCCCGGGCCGGTCAACGTGACCAGGCGGCTGGTTGCGAGGAGCTCTCTCAGGCGGAGCAGATCTGCGTGGCGGCCGACGAAGCTCGAGGCCACCTGGGGCAGGTTGTGGCCCAGGGCCGGGTTCGACAGGCTTCGCAGCGGCGGGAACTCCGCCATCAGACCCGGGGAGACCACCTGAGCTACCCGCTCGGGGACGGTCAGGTCCTTTAGCCGGTGCTCACCCAGGTCGACCAGCGTCACCCCGAGTGTCGGACCGGCGGCGAGGAGGGCGGCGGTGTTGGCTGAGAGGACGATCTGGCCCCCGTGGGCCGTCGCCTCGAGGCGGGCCGTCCGGTTGACGACCGGACCGAAGTAGTCGCCGTCACGCTCCTCGCAGGCCCCCGAGTGCAGACCCATGCGTACCTGGATAGCTGTCTCGGGGGGCCAGCGCTCGGCGCTGAGCGCTTGCTGGATCTCCACGGCGGCACTGACCGCAGCCGTCGCGGTGGCGAAGGCAGCGCAGAAGGCGTCACCCACGGTCTTAAACACGTACCCCCGATGTGCCCCGATCACCCGCCGCAGCACGGCGTCATGGCGCCGCAGGGCTTCGGCCATGGCATCGGGATGGGCCTCCCAGAGGCGAGTGGAGCCCTCGATGTCCGTGAACAAGAGGGTCACGTCCCCGCTCGGCGCATCCATGAGGACATTCTGGCCCGTCCCCTCGACCCTCGCCCGAGACCCTGTCCGGTCAAGTAGATCCGTTGACCCGCGGGGTGCAGCGGGCTGTTCGTCGGCCGTGGGCATGAGTGTTCGAGGGTTGCTCATGTGAGCGAGATCTCGAGACGGTGATCCGATCAGCCAGATTTATTTCCGTCGATAACCCAAGCTATCGGATCCATTTGCCGTTCGTTCCCCTCAACACGCACATCACCGGTACCGCCGTTGCCTGAGGTGGGTGCAAGGAATAGGTGGAGAGCCGCAACCAAGGGGATCGGATTGACTACCCAATTATCCCATGGTGCCGGTCGGTGACAGATCAATAACCGTGCCGCTCCCGATGAGGACACAGGTGTTAGGGACACTTTCGGCATCGCGGTAAGGCGACACGCAGCAGCCGTGTGGCGAATCTCGCTCGTGCAGGGTGGTCGTGGGAGCGTGGGGTGTTGTTTAGGTAGAGCGCTCGAGCGAACAGCCGTTGAACGCGTCAGGTCTGGTCGAAGAGGTCTACAGCTTCGACGTCGTGTCGAGGATCTCTGGAAGGTCCTCGAAGGCGCCCTGGTCGGAAGCAGCCTCCCGAGGCTGCTGCTATCGAGCCTGCCCATCGGAGCGAAGGTGTGTCACCGTCGCGTTGTACTCATCGGCGAGGCGGGCGGCGATCAGTGACCGGTGGCACGCCTCGGGATCGGCCTCAACACAGAGGAGTGCGGTCGTCCCATGGGTCGGCATCGTTGCGACGATCGGGTCCAGGTCTACCCGATCGAGGATCTCATCGACGTACCGTCGGGTGTACTCCGGGGCCAGCTCGACGCGTGAGCGCTTGCCGACTCCCTGCCGTGCGTCTTCGTCGTACTGCACATGTCGGAGCTCAGTGGTCGGCGCGAGCTCCGGATGGTGCTCGTACGCGAGTCCGGCGCCGGCCAAAGCAGCCTGAAGGCGCCGGGAGTTCGCCCATGCGTATTGTGAGCCGCGCACGCCTCGGCGCTGCCGGACGTCGAAAACGGTGACGACCTGCACCCCCGCGAGCGTCGTCAGGAATGTCTCGATGTCGAATCGGTAGACCCCGATCGTCGCGACCGATCGAGGTTCATCGAATGGGGAAGTGGGTACTGAGTACGTCATGGCCACTCTGACCCGTACCCGCAACCGGCGTCGTTCAAGCCCGCCGGCGGAGGATGCGACCGGGCCCGCTGACTCCCGCTGCCCACATTCCCGCGACCATTTCCTCGCCTTCTTCCCTGATGGGTTCCGGGACGCGTCGTACGTTCAGACCGAGCGTAGCTAGAAGTGGGCGCGCACCGGGAATGGGTCGAGTCGCTTAACCGCAAAACTTTCGAATCATTGCTGGACGTCCATGGCTACGACGAGATCGCGCGCCGCGGCCTGCGGATCGAGTCCCACACCAACCTGCTGTTCTCCTTCGAGAAGGTGGCTCTTCGAGACACGCTCGCGATCCTGTGGGAGCCCGAAACTCGCGACAGGACTGCACGGTTGGATCTACGGCTCGGACCGCGAGCGTGGGTGGTTCGAACGCTGGACCGAGCAGGTGGCGGCGCTCCCTCGGCGCCAGACCCGAGTGCTGACGTGGCCGATCGTGACTTCGAGTACCGATCGACGCCGCAGAGGGAGACCTACTCGAGCCTGCTGGACTTCGCCCGACGCATCCGAGGCGATCAGGTGGACCTGGGTCCCCACGACATGATCGACGCGCAGTCGTTCATCTGGACACAGGGCTCCGCAGAATACGTGTGACGCCCTCGGGCGCTATGAACCAGGGCAGACGACCGAGGTCACAGTGTTTGCCTCTGTTGATTTCCCGGAGCCACGTAGCAGCTTTGTTCCCATCGCCGAGCGATATGGGCAGATCACCTAGCTTCCCAGACTGCGGAGATGACGGGCACTCAGCGCGCGGTATCGGCGACCACTCCGCCCCTCAACCTTCGCGACCTCGCCAGCACTCCAGTTCCCTCATTGACACCGGCTCGATCGGTCCAGCGCTTGTCCCAAAACAATGACAATGGCCTTCAGGGTCCACCGCTTCGCAGCTGGTCCCCAATAGCTTCGGGAGCACTGGGAGATTTGGCCTGACTTGTGGTCATGAGGCGTCCTCGGGCGTCGTCGGCCGAGCTCTTCCAGCGGCACATTGACAACGGCACGCCCCGTCTCCGAGGTTGGGTGATTGGTCCAGATTGCTAGAACAATCCGGACCACCCGTCACTCCGATCAAGGACGGCCGTGCCACCCCTCAACCGCTTAGGAAGGAAGGGATGGCCATGACCATCGTAGAAGCTGCTCCCGGGATCACAGGTGGTGTCGATACCCACCTGGACAAACACGTCGCTGCCGCCCTCGACCCGTTGGGTCGGCTGGTCGGCACCGAGTCGTTCAATGCTGACGCCGCCGGCTATAAGGCGCTGCTGGCCTGGCTCGAGGAGTTCGGCCAGGTGACCAAGGTCGGGGTCGAGGGAACGGGGTCCTATGGAGTGGGACTCGCTCGATTCCTGCGACGGAAGGGGGTCGAGGTCGTAGAAGTCAACCGACCCAACCGGCAGTCCCGCCGCAACCAGGGCAAGTCCGATCCCGCTCGATGCGGTCGAGGCCGACCGGGCCGCCATCAGCGGTCGGGCGTCAGGATTGGGCAAGACCAAGGATGGTCCCGTCGAGGCCATCCGGGTGCTGGTGGTGGCCAAGCGCTCGGCCCGACAGGCCCGGGTGAAGGCCATCGTCCAGATGCGCCATCTGGGAATCACCGCCCCTGACCAGCTCCATTCCCGCTTGAAGGGTTTGTCGGTCACGGCGCTGGTGGCCGAGGCAGCGAAGTTCCGATCCACTCGATCGCCTGATCCGGTGACGGCGGCCACCAAGGCATCCCTCTCCTCGCTGGCCCACCGCGTTAAGGGTCTCGACGGCGAGATCGCCGAGCTCGACGAGAAGATCGAGTCGCTGTTGCTGGCCACCGCCCCGGAACTGATGGCCCGCTTCGGAGTCGGGCCCGACACCGCTGCGTCGCTGTTGGTGGCGGCCGGGGACAACCCCGAACGCCTCCATTCCGAGGCCGCCTGGGCCCACCTGTGCGGGGTGTCCCCGGTCCCGGCCGACTCGGGGAAGAACGCGGGACACCTGCGCCGGCACGACGGTGGCGACCGCCAGGCCAACAGCGCGCTGTGGCGCATCGCCATGGTCCGGATCGCCCACGACCCCGAGACCACCGCCTATTTCGATCGCCGGATCAAGGAAGGACGGACCAAACGGGACGTCATCCGGATCCTCCAGCGCTACATCGCCCGTGAGATCTATCGCTACCTCCCTCGCGGCTGAATCCCCGGGCCGTGGGTCTGGCTCTCCCCCAAACTGTCGCCCCTCGGGGCTGACTTGCCGGTGACCCGCCGACCCACGACTCGGGACCACATTTCACCAAGACGCGTGACTTCGTAAGAGCATGCCCTCGCAGCTCGAGTGGCTCATCATTGTTTTGTCCGCTGTCTTTACCCCGGAGCCCCATCGAAGGGCTTGACATTGATAGGAGCGTCACCGTCGGCCTCCACGCGCCTGTCCCCGAAGTGCGGTTGAGGACACTGCCGTTCAGGCGCAGACACCGAGCCAGAAATTTCACCCTGTCGACGACTACTTGGAGGTCCAACTAACTGGTTCTCAGCTAGTGAGGCTGAGGACCACGCAAGGCTGGACAGCTTCGCACGCTGAAGGCGATTGTCCACCCCTCGCGTCGGAACTGGACTTCTCGACCGACACCCCTCGGAACCCGGCGTTACTCCGCCATTAGCACTGGCACCCAGCACAGAACTCATGATTTCCTGCGCCGAGTCTTCCTCACGTAGACGATGGTGGCTCCCAGCACGGCCGCCAATCCGCAAAGCGCAATGACCGTTCCCTGGAATGCGACTCCGTTCACAGCCTCAATATGGCTCGGCTCATGAGGATCGTAAAATATGGCGATTCGCTGATGACCGGGGGGTCCGTAGAGATCTCGACCAGGGTCAATCGACCTGACCTCAGTGTGAATCTGGCGATCGCCGACCCTGAAGACTACCCACTCGTCGCATGCGGGGCCGGTGTCCCCGCTGGCATCGTTCACACAGTTGAACTGCCGGTGGACTTGGGCAATCGCATGAGGACGATAGGTAACCGAGTGCCAGGTTGCCACCCCAAGGAAGATGACGAAACAGCCCGAGAGAAATACCACAGCGCAGGTGACATCGAGGGCAATGTGGCCCCACCTCTTCGTGTTCTCCCGCCTCAATCCCCTCCCGTGAACCGACGCAGCCTCCCCGTCCTCCTTGTTTACATCGCCCGTTAAGAAGGCATGATCTGCGCTCGGATTCGTTGATGGGACAACCGGTGAGGTAGGCCACTCCGCCACGATGCGGTTCAGGTATGCATCAACCTCGTCCCGGTGGTATCCCTTCAGGCCCTCGGGAAGCCTTGCACGCTGGACAACATTCACAGGGGATCTTCCTGCGTCGAGTTCAGCCGCAATCTGTTCCAATAGTGCGTTCACCGCACTTTGTTTGTATCCCTTCAACGTGATTCGGAACTCGACGGTTTTAGGGGTAACGGCTCCCGGCCCGGTTCGACGATCGACGGATCCAGACTCTGCTTCTCGACTCGGCAATGGAGCAGTGTGCCCAGTCCATTCGTGCCCATTCCACCAGCGCAGCGAGTTCGGCCACCACGGGTCAGAGAACCAACCCTCTTGTGTTGGGCCGACACCAGTTCGACGATCGACTCGGCTCATTGTTCAGCGATCTATCGCCGTATCCGCCATCGCCAGATCCTACCGACCAGAACCTGGCAAGTGTCACACTGTCGAGGCGCTCGACGGGCCTAGGTTGACCGAAGTTCGGCTTGGGCAAGGCGACCCTCCTGGTGACGATGGCCTGGCTTCAGCCCTGAGCGCCTAAGCCGGACAGCGAGGATCTGGCCTACGTGTCGGTCGTAGAGCTCGGCGAAGGCGTCAGGGTCGTCGAGGACCAACAACTCGGTGTCCGACTGGTCCGTCCATCTGTTCACACTCTATATATGACCGCTCATATATGACCGCTCAGCGGGAAGTGTGTCACGTCGCCTCAGGACGCCTGCCCCCGATCGCCGGGAATGAGTCGCATACCCCGCTCGACAGCTCCGGGTGACGTGTAGTGAACTTGGACCATGACCAAGAGGCTTGAGATCTCCCGAGACATCGCCGCCCCGCCCGAACTGGTATACGCCGCCATCTCGGACGTGACACGCATGGGCGAATGGTCCGAGGAATGCCATGCCTGCGAGTGGCACGAAGGGCTACGACGCCCCGGTCGTCGGCGCCACCTTCGACGGCCACAACCGCCACGGCGAGCACGAGTGGACCACGCAGGGCAAGGTCATCGAGGCCGACCCGGGGCGGGCGTTCGCATTTGAGTGCTCGATGATGGAATTCCACTACTCGACCTGGGGGTACCGGATCGAGCCGACTGAGTCGGGGTGCCGTGTGACCGAGTGGAACGATGATCTGCGGCCCGAGTCCGCCATGGAGCTGAGCAAGCAGATCTCGGGGGTGGATGACCGCACGGAGCGAAACCGTCGGACCATGAGCCTTACTTTGGAGCGCCTCGCCTCATCGCTGGAGGGCTGATTCCTCCTTAGGGATCTGCCCTTCGACCTTGCGGGTCAGGTCCGAGTGCCTGTGGAGCTGACCCGCTTCGGCGCGCAGTCCCCTCACCTTCGCACGCTGAGGAGCAACCACAGGCCATTGACCCTTGTGAGCGTCAATCCAATACCGCGATCACTCCGTCGGCAAGATTGGGGAAGATGGCAATTGCGGGCCAGTCGAGGTGGTCTTGAGTGACAAACAGGATGTAGATGGTGACCAGCGCGCCCGCTATGAGCAAAGCTGCCCGCATCGGTCCATGGAGGAAGAATCCGGCCACGCCGATACCCTTCCTCCCCCAGTCTGCCCAACGAAACCAACTCGCCGCATCTGGCACGATGGCCCCCAGCCGGGTTGCGTCAAGGGGCTGGCCCGCAATAGCCATCTCATTTAGTCGCCCATCGCAATAGAACCGCAACTGCTTAACTTCGAATAGCCACGGGTACCCGAGATCAGTGACCTCCGTCCCCAAGTTGCGGCCCAAGTCTTCGCCTTGTTGTGGAGGAGACGATGTATGAGAGCCCAGGTCAGCGGGTCAGATGAGAGATTTGGCACCCACAGGACGCGTCAAGGATCACTGAGGTGGTCCGCCGACCGGTGGACCTTTTTCTCCTACACCCCTCGGGGGACACCCCCTGATGTCAGCCACCGATCAGCGGCACACGGAGTACTGGCACACCCAAAGAAAGGCTGGGTGCCCACCTTTGCCTGCGCCTGATAGGCGGAACACTGGTGTTGAAACAATGGCCTAGAATAATGTTTCGGACCGAAAGCAGGTGGAGGGTTGGGGCTCGTATTGTTGCGTTGGCGCGTCGATTTGCGTGTGGAGTGGCGCAGCGCCCTGGTTCTGGTTCTGGTGTCCGCCATCGGCGGAGGCGTGGCGCTCGCCGGTTTTGCCGGTGCCCGTCGGACGGACACGGTGTTGACCCGGTTCCTGACCTATACTGGCCCGGTGACGGTGGGTTCCTCTTCGGCAGTCAGTCGCAGCCACCCACCGTTCCCAGGCTTGCACCTGACTCGCCGGCCTCGCCCCCGTCTGACAGCGAGTGGTAGACCTGCCGCAGGTTGAGAGCCATTTCCGAGCGCCGTATCTCTTCGTGGCCACGAGACCGTCAGGGAGTCACGTCGGGGACCTCAACGTCCTCGGCCCTGCCGACCCCGAACTCTTCCGGTCCATGGACCGCCCCCAGATCATCGGCCGTCTGCCCGACCCGCAACGTGCCGACGAAGCGGTTGTCAACTACTCCGCGGCTAAAAAGAGCCATCTCCGGTCGGGTGCAGATCCGACTCTACGAATACCCACTAGATCGCCGGCGGGGCGCGGCGCGGTAGCTGCGACACTGCCCTCGCCCGCCGGACCGTCGTTCAGGGTGCACGTTGTGGGGGTCATCCGCCAACCCGCCGATGTGGAGGGCGATGATCCCGGCTGGTGGCCGCCGAGCAGGACGTTTCCTACGAAGGACAGCAGAACCGTCTGGATGAGCCCGGCGTCCTGCCTCTCTATGCCGCTGGCCTCGGAATACCGGTGAACCAAATCCAAAACATCAGCCTTGTTTCACTGCGCTTGCACGACGGGCTTGACGATTGGGCCGCCTTCGCCAGCGCTGCCAAATGGGATCGCACACGGTTCGGTTTATCCCACTCTGGGCGGCGACGTCTATTCTGCCCGGAGTGCGATTGCAAGCGCACAACCGGGCGTCCACGTGGATGGGTAGCGGTGCTCCTGCTCTTCGCCTCCCTTCTCGCGCTCGATCCACTTTCGTACTGGTAGGACAGGCGATCCGGGCGAGGTATCGGCGGTCGGGGACGACTACGCCACGCTTCGCCATCTTGGGTGAACTCCACGGCAACTCGTTCTTATTGTGATGGCGTGTGCCGCAGTCATCGGGATTGTGGGAGCTCGCCGCGCTGGCTCTCGCGGTGCTCGACGGGCCCCTGTCGCCACCAACGCCGTTTGGGTTGGCACGCCAGGCCGAGATCGACCCGTACCTGCGCCTTTAACGTGGCCCTGTTGGTGCCCTGCGCTGTCGCGGTGGCGGCCCTGGTAGTGGCATGGTCGGCGCTCCCTGCGTGGCGCGTGAGCCGTTTGGGAACGGATTCGTCCCAGCCTGCGTCCGAGTGGCGTTCCCAATCGCGACGGGCAGAATACCTGGCCCGCGGGGGGGCACCGGTGCCGGCAGTGATCGGCTTGCGATTTGGCTTCGAGCGTGGAGAAGGCCGCGGAGCTGTGCCATCCATGGCCACCTTCACTGCAGCAGTCGTGGCCGTTTGTGCCCCCGTGGCCGCCTTGACGTTCGGGGGCAGCCTCAACCACATGGTGAACTCTCCCCGTTCCCAAGGGTGGAACTGGGATGTACTGGTCGGCAATCCGAACGACTTCAGCGACCACGAGCACAGATCGGCGACACGCTTGGACGCAACCACCTGATTGGGGGCTATTCGGCCATTGCCATGCTTGCAGGTCCAGGCCAGGGAGCGGTCGAGATCGATGGGAAACCCGTCCAGTGAATGATGGCAGTCGACCGGCTGAAGGGTCGGTCCATCCACCCCTGCTTCAGGGGCACGCACCACAGGGTTCCGGTGAGATCGCCCTCGCTCCTGGCACGATGCAGGCGCTTCATCGTGGTCTCGGAGATCGGGTCCGTGCGCGACGCCTGTCGGCAGCGTGGGGTTGCGGATCGTCGGTGAGTTTGTGGAACCTGCCTTCGGCGGCATCCTCGCCGACGGGGTCGGGCGACGGGGCCTGGGTCGACGGTGCCGCCGTCCGCCAAGTGCAATCCGAGGTTATGGCCAATGGACCGGAGGGGAGCGGGAAAGGGGGCGGGTTGCCACCCACCGTCTTTTCGATGTTCTTTGTCCGGTACGCCCCAGGCGCTTCGAGATCAGCGGCCTACGCCAGCCTCCAACACGACTTCGGCCCGGTTGTACTGACCCAACTTCCCAGTAGCGACGCTCTCAATCTGCAAAGCGTGAACCGGCTGCCCCTCCTGTTCTCGGCGCTCGTAGTGGTCATCGGGGAGATCACCGTCGGCAATACTCTGATCACCTCGGTCAGGCGGCGCCGCCGGGATTTGGCAGTACTGAAGACCATCGGGTTTGTCCGATCCCAGATAGCCGCCACGGTGGGATGGCAGACGGTGTCGTACATGAGCATGGCAGTGGCAGTCGGGATCCCACTCGGGCTAATCGTGGGCCGGTGGGCCTGGTCGTTGGTCTCCGACTCGATCGACACCGTTTCTCCGGTGCTCTTTCCCGTTGCCGCTTTGGTCGCTATTGGACTCGTGACATTCGCATTGGGCCTCGTCATCGCAATGTTCCCGGCAAGGTCGGCGGCGCGGGTAAAGCCTGCCCTTGTCATGCGAACAGATTGAGCACACCTCCGCACCACACCGCACCTTCTGTTAACCTCGGCGTCCGTCCTCCAGGTGCGGCCTGAGCAGGCAGACCGCTGGGGGATGTCGGGGGTCGTCATAAACGTCTCAGTGGTCGGTCGGTGGCAGCATTCTCGGTCTGAGGCTACGTGGTCACGATCTCCGGACGCGGGTGAGGACTTTTCGGGGCCTCAGCTTGGAAGGGGTGGCCGTGACATCAGCGCATAGTCATATCAACTTCGACCACACCGTGTCGACAAGTGTTGCTGGGAGTGGCCACTGGACCTCATCGGGGCAAGGAGATCGCGGTCACGTTGGATATTGGTGACGTTTGGGCAGGCAAGATCACGGCCAAAGGTTTGATACGGCCAAGAACCCCGGAACCAGGTTCTTGTGGGCTTTCAATACCTCAGGAACGTGGTACGCGACCTGGAGCTGAAATTCTCGCCCGTCTCAACGATGACCCCCGTCTCCGGGCCCGGGGGTCTTTCGCGTGTGGGACATCGGTGCCCTGGATGTGCCGTCGGCTTTGTCTCACCCAACCGGGTGATCAGGGACGCCGTGAGTCACACCCACCGTTTGCCGAATCGCTTGAAAGGCGAATCAGCCAATCGTGAACCGGGTGCCCGGTACGAGCTCAACAAGCACGACGTTGATTTGCTGCGCAAAGCAGACATCAAAGGCAACCGGGGCCCCGATAAATCGTTTCGTCCAAGGGCCAGAGGTACTGACAACCTGTCCCACGAAGTCAACCTCGGCGAGAGGAAATGGGCAGCGAGATATCGACGGGGTGGATTGGGAGATAGTGAAGTTGGTCTCCTTCCCCGTTGACCAAAATAAGGGCATGTCCCTGTAGGATCACAGCTAGATTGCGTTCCGGAGCCACCGGTCATTCCCAGGTGATTGCAGCCACTGACGACGACGGGTCCTGATGGGCTACTCGACATCGAGCGGCATTCGATTCGCTTCGCTGCCGCGGGCGTCGCCCCCCAGACGGCTTGATCCCCCGACGGAGGGACGGCCACAATCGTCCCCACTACCGGAAGGCAGGCCAACAGCACAATGAGTCTGAGAAATTTCATGGTCGCCCTCCCATCGACGGCAACATCTAAGTACCTCTCCTCAGCAAGGCTAGCTACATCAACGCCTATGTCCCCGTGCCAGCGATCAGGGGGCACCCTCGCTGGTTCGGTCGTGGCTATTCTTGCCGGGACGGATCGACCTCTCCGGTGACCGTCGAAGTAGTCGCACAGATTGGAGGGATCGGATATGGCGGAACTTGTCGGTGAGCGATTTGCACGGGCATTGGCCGACAAAGACGCAGTGGGGCTGAAGGAACTCCTTCGGTCCGATGTGGACTTCCGTGCGATGACGCCGGGTAAGTTCTGGGAAGCTGGCGACGTCGACGTCATCGTCGATGAAACCATTCTCGGCACGTGGTTTGCCCCTGAAAGGCGGATTACCGAGGTTCTCGCCATCGAGACCGACAGCGTCGGTTCGCTTGATCGAGTCAGCTATCGGTTCAAAGTTAAGCGTCCCGAAGGCGATTCCGTCATCGAGCAGCAGGCGTACTTTGAGACCGATGGCGAGAAGATTTCGTGGCTGCGGATCATGTGTTCAGGGTTTATCCCACTGAGCTAGCCCCCCAAGATCGGTTCACCACCCTGGCGAGGTCATGCGGCCGATCGGTGCCCTCGATAACTGCCCCGCTCCCGGCGTTCGGGGCCAGTCTGCGGCTACCTGCGGATGAGTAGCAAGCGATGGAATGCTTCGGCCTCACTGCGGGCTGGTTCCGGCCGTTTCGTGAACGGCTTTACGGGCCAAGACAGCAGTGCCACCGATGATGGCCAATCCGGCGAGAACAACGAGCACGTTATTGATCTCGTCGTCCGCAACCTCGTGGGGATCGGCCGGATCGGTCTGTGCGTAATAGATGGTTATAGTGCGAAGCCCTGATTGCGTAGCGATCTCTCCGGGATTCGCCCCCCGCAGCACCGCATGGACTTGATGATCGCCATCGCGAAAGGTAACAACGTAAGTGCAGCTGTCTCCCCCCTGGGGGTCCTGATCACAACCGAGTTCTCGTCCGATCGTGGCAACGGCGTGGGGGTCTGTAATCAATGGGTACGCTCGAGAGGTGCCCCAGGCGACGACGGCCAGACCGAGCAGGAGCGAAACCAGCAGCCACCACCACCGTGATCGTTCCTTGGCCACAGTGGACATGGCCTAGATGGAAGAATCCGACGTAAAACGGGCCCCCATGACATCAGTATGCATCACTCACCTGTTCTCTGGCGGACACATGCACCTGAGTCGCCGGATTCGACGTGTGCCCTTCAGGCAGCCGGAGCAGGCTGAATATACGCGCCCGTGTCCGAGCCCACTATCTACTTCCACATCACCTCCTTTCGCTGGTCGTCGTGTAGCCCACATGTGCCGGTCGAGGGCAAGCGATAAGCGCCGCCTACCCGGTGTTCGGGGCGATCCTTCGCCACCGAGGTCGATGCACTTTTAGGGACACTTTTGCACCCACCACCGAGCGTAGTTCTTGGCGTGATCGTGGCTGCCTCCGTTACGGTGCTCCATTCGTTCGGGCCAGAACTCCGACGTCCTCAAGCTCCGTCCGGAGTTGGCGGGACGATCGGAAGAGGATGGTCTGGACCCCCAACTGGCTGGCCGTTTCGATGTTCTGCTGGGAGTCGTCAATCATCAACGTCGTGTTCGGCGTCAGGCCAAAACGGTCGAGCAGTCGTCTGAAGATGGCGGGATCTGGCTTAGCAACCCCTTCCCGACCGGAGACAACAGTGCCGGCAAACCACCCGAGAAACGGAAAGCGCTCGAGGCGCAGCGGATACGTTTCCGCCTCCATGTTGGTGAGCCCATAGCAGTGCAGCCCGGCTTCCCTCACGGCCGAGAGAACCTCTACAGAACCGGCATCGACACCGCCGATCATCTCCTCACTGCGACTCGACCAGGCCCAGATCAGGTCGGAGAGCTCAGGATGCCTGAAGGCGAGCTCGGCGCACGATGCCGCAGTCGAGACGCCCCGGTCGTGGGGCTCATGCCACGCAGGCGAGCAGACTTCGGTGAGGAACCATTCCATCTCCGCCTCGTTCACGAACAGCTTGCGGTAGAGGTGTCGGGGATTCCAATCGAGCAAGACACCGCCCACGTCGAATACGACTGCCCTGATCAGAGGGCGTCCGGTGAAGTGTGAGAACACACATCTAAGATGTTAGATTGAACATCATGGATGTGCTCAGCTCGCCACCAGATGATCCTGCAGTCCCTCCGCCAACGAAGTCCGGTGTTGGTTGGGGAGCTGGCCGATGCGCTCGATTGCTCTGAGATGACCGTGCGCCGTGATCTCGAGTCGCTTGAACGGAGCGGAGGCCTGCGACGTGTGCACGGCGGGGCGGTGAGCGTCTTTCTCAGCGCGGAGGAGACCCCATACGGCATCCGGACCCTCGAGAACAGCGAAGCCAAGGCGACGATCGGCGCCGCCGCAGCCGGCCTCTTGGCCGACGGGGAGACGATCATCCTCGACGGTGGGACCACCGCCATGGAAGTGGCACGAGCGATCCGCAGCCGGCGGTTGACCGTCATGCCACTCGCCCTCAGGCCAGCCTTCGAGCTGCACGAGTGCCAGGACATCAAACTCCTCCTCCCCGGCGGCGAGGTTCGTCCGGGAGAGCTGTCGTTGACCGGGAGTCTCACGGAATCATCGTTCTCTCAACTCCGATTCGACACGTGTGTCATGAGTCCCTGCGGCATCGATGCCAAGGCGGGCATCACGACCCACCTGCTCGCCGAGACGGCGGTCAAGCGAGCAGCCGCCAGATCCTCGCAGCGGGTCATCGTCGTGGCCGACTCCTCGAAGCTCGGTCGAGTGGCGTTCGGCCACGTCTGCGATCTCGACGAGATCGACATCGTGATCACGGATGCCGGAGCTGATCAGCAGCGGGTGGAGGAGCTGCGGGCGATGGGAGTCGACATCCGCTGCGTCTGACATTGACTTCGGGCTCGAGCCGACGAACGGCAGCAGCGTCGGTGGACCGCTGGCCCAGCGTGGCCGTCGTCGCCGTCTTCTTCGTCCACGGATTCCTGTTCGCCTCTTGGACAGCGCACATACCCGAGCTCAAGCAGCACCTCGGACTCAGCGACGGCCGGCTCGGTCTTGCATTGATCGGGGCCCCCATCGGTTCGGTGCTGGCCTTGGTGGTGGCTGCCCGCATCCTGCCGAGAGTGGGAAGCAGGCCGATGGTCCGCCTAGCCCTGCTCGGGTATTGCGTCTCGGGACCGTTCATCGGACTCACCGGTTCGTTCGGAACCTTCTTCATCGCATTCCTGCTCTGGGGCTTCTTCCAGGGGATGCTCGACGTGTCGATGAACACCCAAGCGATCACGGTCGAGCGGTTCTCCGGCCGGGTTCTGATGCCGGGCTTCCATGGGTCTTGGAGTAGTGGCACCCTGGTCGGTGCGGTCACTGGGGCAGCTGCGGTGGCACTCGGCGTTTCGCTGAGCGAGCAGCTCCTGGTCCTGGCAATACCTTGCCTCCTGGTCGTTGGCTGGCTCACGACCCGGATGATCCCCGACCGGCGGGTAGGCGACGACCCCGACCCTTTGATCGGCGGTCCCGAAGGGCGCCACCGCGTGCTGCAAAGGGAGCTCCTTGTCCTCGGGGGCATTGCCTTCGCCGACATGCTCTGCGAGGGTGCGGTAGCCGATTGGGCCGCCGTCTATCTCCACAACTCGCTGCACACGGTGGCCCTTGTCGCCGGAATGGGTTTTGCGATCTATTCCCTCGCCATGCTGGCCGTTCGGCTCTCGGGCAATCGGCTCTTTACCAGGTTCGCTGCCCACCGATTGCTCACTTTGCTCGCCGTCATCGCCACGCTCGGATTCGCCGTCGGTCTCGCCATCGCCACTCCCGTGAGCATGCTGATTGGATTCGCCTTGCTCGGAGTCGGGCTCGGATGCGTCGTCCCGATGACCCTCAGGGCGGCCGGAGCGGTGGGGAACGTGAACACTGGAGGAGCAGTCGCCACGGTGGCGGGGTGTGGCTGGGCAGGCTTCGTGGTGGGACCAGTGGTGATCGGTGCGATCGCATCAGCAACGAAACTGCACACGGCCCTCTTCTTGATCCCAGTGCTCACCGGCTCCGTGGCGGTGGGCACGTGGACGGTGAAGGGAATGAGGCGTTCTGAGCTACCCAGTTAGAGGACGCAACCGGCGCGACGAATTTCAGCTCGGAACGCCGACGAAGTGTCCCCGAAAGTTCAAGCTAGATCGGCCGAGATTTATCCCTGATGTGCTGTTGTGGGGCAGGCAGCATTCCCGAGCGGAACCTCCGATCTCCGAGGCCCGTGGCGCCGTATCACCGCCATCCGCCTCAGCTGCCTGAGCTGAGGTCGTGCGTAGAGCTCAGCCTGAGTGGCAGAGACGCCCATTCGAAAAGTGCTCACAAAGGAAGCCCAGAGCAGGGAAGGCGAACAGGCTGCCCAGGACTGTGACACCCGGGTGGTAGTGGGCGCCCTGTCCGGCCGGATTACCGGGGTGCCACTGATCGGGACACAGGGCAACCAATGACTCAGAGCCGTGCTCAATCCGTCATGCGAGGCTGAGCATGTGCAGATCCCGATCGTCGGTGCCGGCATCGGAGGACTCTCTTCCGGTTTGAACGTCAGCTGACACCCGGCTACCGTCGACGTGGCCGGAGAAAGGAAGGCGACGATGCGTCTTCGACTAATTACCCAGGCCATTCTCGTGGCAGTACTCCTGGCCCCTTTGGGCGTCGTTGTCGTGGCGGCTCCGGCCGGCGCGGCGGGACCGATGATCACGGTGACTCCGAATTCCGGCCTGACCGACGGGCAGGTTGTCACCGTGGCCGCGACGGGATTCACTTTCCCAGTGCCGAGTCTGGTCGGGATCGAGGAATGTACGTCCGGACCAGTGGCACTGGATGGTTCTACGTGTGACCCCACGAACACATTTGAACTCATCACGCCGACCGTCGACGACTTCACTTCCTCCTACACTTCCTATCGACACATCAATACGCAGGCGTCTGGGCTAACCGACTGCGCGGTCCCAGACAGTTGTGAAGTCATCGCGGGTCCGATCGACCACTCGCAGTTGGCAACGGCACCCATCAGCTTCACGGCACCATTCGTAAATCTCTCGATCCTCAATCCGCGTTCGATTCGGCGGGTCAACCCTGGTGATGCCGTCGAGGTGCGAGTGCACGCTGCCAACGAGGGACCCGGAACGACGAGCTGGGATGTGACGCAGGCACCCAGCCCTGGCCTTTCTGCCACCGGGGAAACATGCGGTGGTGTCACCGTCGTGGGTACTGCTGATTGTGCCTACTCATACAAGCAGTCCAAAGGTCGGACATCCCGTAAGGACGGTCTTCAGTCTCGTGGCAACGCCTGGATTCGCCGGCACCGCCACTGATCGGGTGTGTGTCCGTGACGGAACGCGAATGATGCCGACCCACAACCATCCAACAACTGTTTGACTCTGTCGCTTGTTGTTCGATAGCCGGTCCTTGCTTGGTCACAGCCCTCAGCCTTCAAAGCTGAGGCTGCATGTGAAATTGCCGATGCGGGTTCCGATTCGGCCCCAAATGCTGGCACCTCAAACCGGAGGTCGATGTGAGACCTGCGACAGGCCTCAGCTGTGCAAGCTGAGTCCCTCCAAAGGGGGGCCGTCAAACCGTGTCGCTAACACTCGGTGCATGTCCTCAGCCGAGCGAAGCTGAGCCCGGTCGGCATGACCTCAGCCGTTACAGGAGATGGCTAAGGCAACATCGGCCCCTACGGTGGTCTCGGCAAGTTAGTTGAACGATCGAACCAGTCGTCCAGTGTGGGCTCGCCGGACCAAAAAAGAGCTCTGGGACCCGTCCTTCAAATCACTCTCGTATGGCCGTCCTGTGAAGTATGGGAAGAGCCGGAGGAGCCTCAGCCTGGAGGAGTGAGGCTCGAGGGCCGGTCGACAAATGCTACGAGTGCCTTGAGCTGGTCGGCGGTGCCAATGCTGATGAGCACATCTGCCGCTTCGATTGTGTCTTCGGGTGAAGGATTGGTGATGAAGCGGCCATCCGGTCGTCGGATGGCCAGAACTAGTGCTCCGGTCGCATCGCGCAGATGTGCGGAGCGTAACGTCTTCCCTGCCAGTGCTGACTCTTGGCCAAGGGTCACCTCCTCCAAACGGAACTCGAGCGTGCCGTCATGCATCACTACATCGATGAAATCGACGACGTGGGGCTGAGTCACAAAAGACGCCATCCGATCCCCTCCGAGCTGCTGTGGGTTGACCACCCTGTCAGCGCCGGCGCGCACCAATTTCGACTCCGACGACTCATTGCGGGCTCGCGCGATGATCATAATGTCCCGGCACAGCGACTTGGCCGCAACCGTCACATAGAGGTTGTCGGCATCTGTGTCGAGAGCGGCTATCAACGTTGAAGCTTTCTGAACGCCGGCCTGCAACAGAGTTTCGTCGTCGGCGACATCACCGCATACGTGTGCGAAGGGGATCCCAACGAGACGTTCGGGATCACGGTCAATGACCACAAGATCTGTCCTTCCACTTGCCAAGAAATCGGCTACCTCGCGCCCGACCCGCCCCCATCCACAAATGATGACGTGTCCATGCATACGACCTACGTCCCGTTCCATCTTGCGCCTCCTAAATGAATCTCGAACATGACCGTCGATGAGCAACTCCAGGACCGCGGAAAACGTGTAGAGCGCGGTTCCGACACCGACGAAAATGAGAATGATTGTGAAGATCTTGCTTCCCCGGTCAAGTGAGCGGGGGGAGTTGAAGCCCACCGTGGTGACCGTGCTGACCGTCTGGAAGATGGCATCCAGGAGACCGAAACCAAGAATTAGGTAACCGCACGGTGCCCGCGACGAGCACCAGCGCAAATGCAACCAATCCGATCCTCACGCCTCGGAAGGGGTTAGGTGCCCGATCCATCACGTCTCAAAACTCGTTGTATGACCATCGCCAACCTTGCCACGCGTCGATTGTCCTGTGTAATAGGCTCAAATCCCGCAAGAACTTCCTCGGTTGGGATCGCATGAGGAATTCCCCAGATGGCGACGATGGCGCTGGAGCGCCTCGAGCGTGCTGGTAGCGCATGTATGCGGAACCGTGACGCCGGTCTCTCGCCTCAGCCTCAGAAGCCGAGAACCCTCGACCGTCCACCGGGTGCTGACCCGGCTGGGAATCAATCGGCTGTCGTAGATGGACCGACCCACCGGCCAGGTAATCCGCCGCCTACGAACGGGAGGGGACCGGTGAGCTGGTCCACGTGGACATCAAGAAGCTGGGCAAGATCCCCGACGGTGGTGGTTGGAAGGTCCTGGAGCGCCACGACGGCAAGCAGAACAACGGCGGCCACGGGACCAAGCGGGTCGGCTACGGATACATCCATTCAGCTGTCGACCACAGCCGGCTGGCCTACTCGGAGATCCTCACTGACGAGTGAAAGGAGGCTGCCGTCGGGTCCTGGGAACGGGCAGCCTCCTGGTTCGCCGAGATGGGGATCGCCGTTGAAGAGGTGCTCACGGACATTCAACGGCGGCAACTACCGAAGCAAACTCTTCGACCAGGTCCTCGGAGAGATCAAGCACCGCAAGACCAGGCCCTATCGTCCCCAGACCAATGTCAAGGTGGAATTGCTTCAACCGCACCATGCTCGAGGAGTGGGCTTACGTCCGGCCCTACGAATCCGAGGATCAGCGGGTCGAAGCTCCCGGGCGCGACCGTCAGATGGTCAATGCAGGACATTGGACGGGACGGTGGCTCGGTCGGAGCGTAGGTATGCCCTGGCAAATCGACGGGGTGGTAGCACGATGCCGGATCGAGGGCTGGCCACCTTGGCTCTGAACCGGCCCCAGATGGACAATGGTCTGGTCGACGAAGAAGCGGTGCCCAGATAGAAATGTCCAGATCGAAGGCGGCGGCGACCGACATCATGAGGCAACAGACTGGTGATCTATGGGCCTGACCACCCAAGGCATGCGGGTGGCGGCCTTCCGCCAACGGGCCACCTTCGGGCAACGGTGGGGTGGATACCTCACCCTGGTCTTGCTTGTAGGCCTAGTAGGAGGATTGGCGCTAGGTTCGTTCGCCGCGGCACGGCGTACCCAGTCGTCCTTCACCACCTACCTGGCCAGCACCAACCCCTCTGACCTAAGCATCTCGGTCTTCGGTGGCGCCGGTAACGGGGGTGGCACGCCACCGAGCTACTCGACGTCGGCCGTCCAAGCCATCGCCCGTCTCCCCGGGGTTAGCCACGTCGAGGCGGGCGTCCCGCTTGCCGCGGCCCCTTTGGCTCCGAACGGGGCCCCCGAAGTCGGGTCGATCAACGACGTCCAACCGGTGGTCAGCGTGAACGGGCTGTACTTCGGCCAGGACCGGCTGGCCGTGGTGACCGGACATTTGGCCGACCCTCGACGGCCCGACCAAGTGGTGATGACGGCGCTGGCAGCTCACCTGCTCGGGGTCCACGTCGGTCAAGTCATCCCCTACGGGATCTACACCCTTCAACAGGAGAGCGAGCCAGGTTTCGGCACGGCAAGAGTTCCACCACACCGACTCGTGGACGCCAGACTGGTCGGGCTGGTTCAGGTGAACAACGCCGTGGTCGAGGACGACATCGACCAGTATCCGACGTTCGAGTTCTTCACGCCGGCCCTGGGACGCGAGATCGTGGCCGACAGGGGTCAGGGACCGTCCGGGGCCCTCGTCTACGGCCTCCGACTCGAGGGCGGCGCCAAGGATGTTGCCGCCGTCGAACGAGAGTTCGCCCGCGTGGCTCCGGCAGGCAACACCTTCACATTCCACGCTACCCAGACGGTCGTATCGAAGGTGGACCGTACCCTCAAGCCACTCGTCATCGCCCTCGCCGTGTTCGGCGGCGTGGCGCTGCTGGCGACCCTACTCATCGCCATCCAGCTCATCTCCCGACAGTTGGGCGACTGGGCGGACGACCTCGCCGTCCTGCAGGCCTTCGGGGCTGACCGGACGGCCCTGGTGGCCGACGGACTGGTCGGAATCGCGGCTGCGATCATGGTCGGATCGCTGCTGGCGGGCGGGGTGGCGGTGGCTTTATCGCCGTTGGCGCCACTCGGACCGGTCCGTCCCGTCTACCCCACCCTGGGGATCGCCTTCGACTGGACCGTGTTGGGATTCGGAGTGGCAGTGCTCCTCGTCGTGCTCGGTGTCGTCGCGGCCATCCTGAGCTGGCGAGGGCTACCCCACCGGGTCGCGCGACGGGCCAGGGTCACCCCGGCGAGTTCCTCGAAGGTCGTGCAGACGGTGGCGTCGACCGGCCTCCCCGTACCCACCCTGGTCGGCGTGCGCTTCGCCCTCGAGCGGGGCCGAGGCCGGTCTGCCGTGCCGGTCCGTTCCACGTTGTTGGGGGCCGCACTAGCAGTGGCGTTGGTGGTGGCCACGCTCACCTTCGGTAGTGGGCTCCAGTCTCTCGTGGCCCGCCCTTCCCTGTACGGATGGAACTTCACCTACCTGCTCGACGCCAGCAACACCACACCCCCACGACACTCGCCCTGCTCGATCGCGATCCCGATGTCGTGGCCTGGGACGGGTACGACTACAACGTGGCCGAGATCGACGGCCAGAACGTCCCGTTCCTGTTCGAGTCCGGACACTCCGGCGATAAGGCCCCGATCAGCCCACCGATCCTCACCGGACACGCCGTCGATGGCAACGGTCAGATCGTCCTCGGTGCTGCCACCATGGCCCAGCTGCACAAGCACCTCGGTGACACGGTGTTCGCCTCCTACGGATCACCTCGGGACGGGCCGCTCTATGTGCCCCCGAGGCCCTATGTGGTGGTGGGGACGGCCACCTTGCCTGCCGTCGGGTTCTCGAGTGTCGTCTCCGATCACACCTCCATGGGCACCGGGGCGCTCGTTGAGGCGGCGGGCCTGCCGCGGGCGTTCCAGGAGGCCGCGCAAAGCTCGGTCAAGGAGCTGAACGGGCCAAATCTGGTCTTCGTGCGCCTGCGGGAGGGCGTTCCGGCCTCGGTCGGAAGGACCGACATGCAGCGCGTCGCCAACGCCGCCGATCGGGCTCTCGCCAGCGCCCCCGACCATGCGGGTGAGGGGGACGACGTAACCGTTCTCGGCGTGCAACGGCCGGCCGAGATCGTCAACTATGGGACCATCGGCGTGACGCCGACGCTGATGGCCACGGCGCTGGCCGCCGCGGCCATTGTGGCTCTCGGCCTGACTCTGACCGCATCGGTCCGGCGGCGACGCCGCGACCTGGCCATGCTCAAGTCCCTCGGTTTCACGCACAGGCAGTTGGCCGCCGCAGTGGCCTGGCAGGCTTCGGTCTCGGCGGCCGTCGGCATCATTGTCGGCGTGCCCATCGGTATCGCCGTCGGTCGCGTCCTGTGGACGTTGTTCGCCCGCGAGATCTACGCCGTTCCCCAGCCCACCGTGCCGGTTCTTTCAGTGGCCCTGGTCGCGCTGGGCACGCTGGTGCTGGCCAACGTCGTCGCCGCCTTCCCCGGGCACATGGCGGCCAGGACACCTACAGCCTTGCTGCTGAGGACGGAGTGACCGGTTGCGCTGGGGAACCGTCGCTCAGCGGGGTCGCCTCATTTCCAGGTGCCGGTAGACGGTCTTCTGCGACACCCCGGTGTTCCTGGCGATGACCTCGGCCGTGTAGTCAGTCGCATATCTCCCGGCGCCGCCCTCATCCGCTCCAGCGTCATCTTCGAGGACGCCCACCCACCCGGCCTCGCGCTCGCATCGCCTCCCGGCCCCGCAGCGCTGCCTTCAAGACATCGATCTGAAGGTCGTCCCTCGTCGGTCGTGCTGACCCGGGCGTACTCGATGAGGTTCGTCATCAACTTGTGTAACAAAACGGTCGTTTTCGGCATCGGCCCGCGTGGCCACCGGCTCTTCCAGTGGGATGATCGTCTACATGGCCAACGGAGAGCGGTCCCGAGCTGGGTTGGGTTGCCTGAGCACCCTCGTGGGTCTCTTCGTGGTGGTGGTGGTCATTGGGCTGGTCTTCTTCGTAGGGTTCATAGCTCTGGGCGTCTTCGCTGCCCTCCTGGTGATTGGTCTGATCGTCCTGGCCGTTGACCGCGTGTTGCTCGCTCTCAGTCCCAAGCGCCGAGAACGCCGGGCGAGCCAGAACGCCGCGTTCATCTGGCGGTTTGGTCAGATTCGGTCTGGCGATGTGATCGACACGACGGCGACTTTGGATGAGCCGGAGCAAGGGTCAGATTCGGATCTGTAACCGCTGGATGCGACGGTCGCTCGCGATCGCTTTTGATCTGATTGGATGCCCGGTTGCTCATACAACCCTCACAGGCGTGCTTCATCATTGGATGGCGAGGGCGCTCGGATGAGTGAGGTGGTTGCCTGTGGCTTGGTCGCGGTCCATTGGAAGAGTGGCCTGCGCTCTGTTGGCCGCGACAGGCGCGGGGTCCGCAGGCTTGGTGCTCCTATCGACATCTCCTGGGTCAGCGTCGACGCGACCCGGTGTCGTGCCGGTAACCGTGCTCGACGGCCAAGGCACGCCAGAAGGCGCTCGACCGGTCGTGGATGTTCGGGTCGGAAACTCCCGGCCCGTCCCGGTGCTCCTCGACACGGGTTCCTCGGGCCTCCATATCTTCAACACGGCCGTCAAGACCGGTTCCGGGTCCGGGGTCACCCTTTCGTCGAGGCCTGCCGACATCACCTACGCCGGTGGTCACCGGTTCACAGGGGTGGTGGGTGCTGCAGTGGTGGCTCTCGGGTCGTACTCGACGAAAACGCCGATCCCGTTTGCCTATGTCGAACAAGCCGGCTGCATCGCTACCAAACCGACGTGTCCCGCAGCCGGAGGCATCCCAGGATTCGAGCGATCCGGTGCCTTCGGAATCCTGGGGATCGGAACCCAGAGCAGTGGAGGAGGGGTCGTCAGCCCGATTCTTGGGATGCCTGGCTCCTTTGGGAAGAAGTGGAGTCTCCACTTGGCCGGCACCTCCGGTGCGCTCATCCTCGGTGCCCAGCCACCGCCCCGCCGGAGCGCGACGACCTTCCAAATGGAACAGATCGGATCATCGGCGGGCAAAGCCCTGTGGGCTGATAGCCGGTTGCCGGTCTGCGTCTCCGTGGGACTGGTGAACGAGTGCGTCCCTGGCCTGTTCGACTCCGGGACCTACACCATGCAGATCTCAGGACCCGCCCTCGACCGAGCCCCCGTGGTCCCTGGGACCACCCACGTCATTGCGGGTGCGCCGGTCTCGGTGCGCGTGAATGGGGCGGCCTCCCCATTCTGGAGTTTCACTTCCGGTGGTATCAAGTCGGAGAATCTCTTGACAGTCCGCTCTGACAGTGGGCCATTTCTCAACGCTGGGGTACAGGTGTTCTACGAATTCACCGTCACCTACGACGATGTGAACGGCCAGATTCGACTCTCGTAGCGGCAGGGGCGCTCGGCCCCTGTCGATGACTGACCGCCACGATGTCAGACCGACTTCGCCGTCTTGAGGCCCACGTGCGACATGCCCAGTCCGCCCCCGGTCGATAGCTCCAGCCGGTATCCGCATCTACGGACCGATCGTGCCGGGGGGCGGCGTGGTCCGCCGAGCAGTTGATGACTGCAGATGACGTGCGGCTGAGAGGCGTGCGGCGACCTTCGTGGTCAGCCTGCCTTGGCCACCGTACAACCTGGACCGGATATCGGGCTCGGTCCCGCCATCCATGGGTGAGGTCTCCGTCGAACCTCAGCCCTCCTTCGAAGCGATGACGTTCGCGTACATGAGCTGCTTGTGAATGGCTACGACGGAATGATCCTTACCTGAGAGTTCCGTGGCCAGCTCGATGGCACGGGACACCACGTCCTCTTCAGGCGCCATCTCGTGGGCTATCTGAGCTTCGAGCATGGCCTGGGCGTCGTATCGCCGGCCCGTGGTCACAGCCTCGTGCAGAGCAACCTTCGAAAGGCGCGCTTCGAGAACGGCAAACATCGTCGGCGTCAGCGGGAGGCCGAGATCCACCTCGGGTAGGCACCAGTATCCGCGGTCGGATCGCATGATCACGAAATCGTGGGCAGTGGCCAGCATGGCTCCCGCAGCAAAGGCGTGCCCATTCACCGCGGCCACCGTCACAGCGGGAAAGGTCAGTACGCGGATGAGAAGGTCATGGACCCGGGCCATGAAAGCTTCAGGCTCCGGCGCTGTACGGAGCCAATCGAGATCCAGCCCATTCGAGTAGAATTTGCCGGCACCGGTTGTGACCACTGCCGTGGGCCAGCCTGAGCCCTCGATCCTGTCCAGGCCGTCATTGAACTCACTCAGGAAGTCGTCGTTGAGCCGGTTCTCACCGCTCTGAAGCCGAAGCAGCCATACCGGGCCGATACGTTCGGGGGCGATCATGACGGTTCCCTTCTGGTGGCCTTTGACACGAGTTCACTATGGCACTCACCGGGCGGTCGGGGGCAGCCTGGGCGCCACGCACAGAGTCCACCATTGCCGTATGGCCATCCTGGTGGCGCTCGGTCCCTTTCGGCACCCAACCAGGACGGCCGACGGAGATTGCAGTCCCTGAGCATGGTGGGGCGAAGTCTCATAGGCTGGACCCTGGGTTCGTCGGGGGGCCGAGAGATCCGGCTGTGCAGTGGGAGATAGGCGTGCAGATCACCTTCTGGGGGACTCGGGGCTCGATTGCCAAGGCTGGCCGCCAGACGGTGCGGTTCGGCGGGAATACCTCGTGTATCGAGCTCCGAACAAGATCCGACACCCTGGTCGTATTGGACTGCGGAACCGGTGCCCACGAACTCGGCCAGGCCCTGACCGCAGTCAACAAGCGCCCTATCCATGGGCACATACTCGTGACCCACACCCATTGGGATCACATCCAGGGACTGCCGTTCTTTGCTCCGTTGTTCCAACCAGGGAACCAGTGGCACATCTACGGACCGAGGGGCCTCGACTCATCGATCAATCAGACGCTCGCCCATCAAATGCAGTACACCTATTTTCCCATTGCCCTGTCGGACGTCGGGGCGGCTGTCGACTATCACGACCTGGTCGAGGGTAGATTCGACATCGATGGTCTCGAGGTCACTGCCCAGTACCTGAACCACCCGGCCCTCACCCTTGGCTACCGGCTCGAGGCGGACAACGCCTCCGTCGTCTATTCCTCTGACCATGAACCCTACAGTCGGTCGTCTGCTCAGGGAGATCTCAGCATGGCGGATCAATCGGAGCTCAGGCATATTGAGTTCCTACGCGACGCTGACCTCGTCATTCACGACGCCCAATACGTGGCAGCGGAGTACCCCGAGAAAGTGGGCTGGGGTCATAGCACGGTGGAGTACACCGTGGCGGTGGCCCATGCCGCGAACGTCAGCAGCTTGGCGCTGTTCCACCACGACCCGACCCGGCGCGACGATCAACTGGACACGCTGTTGGAGCGGGCGCGCTCGTTCGCCGCACGCATCGGATACGCAGGCAGCGTGTTCGCCGCCACTGAAGGTGTCACCATTACGCTGGCCGGGACCGGTAGGCAAGCAAACGTGGCTCGCATTCGCCATGCCAAGGCGCGCCAGGCTCCGGCGATCGAGGAGGCGGACAGGACCCTTTTGATCGCGGCGAGCGATCCCGGACTCCTCGAACTGGTGCGGGAAGCAGCAAAGCTCGAGGATCTAACCGTGTTGGAAGCAACAGACGTGAGCTCCATCCTCCAGTCGGCACAGGAGGAGAAACCGAGGATGGTCATCCTGGAGGAGAGACCAGGTTGTGACATCTTCAGTCTGGTGTACCTGCTGCGCGGGATTGATCAGCGGTACGGTCCGGAGGTCGGTGTCTTTGTCGTTACTACCAGTCATCCCCATCCGACCAGCCGTGCGGCAGAGTTTGCGACGGACTGGCTCGTTTGGCCCACGACGTTGGCCCACGTGCGCACAAAGCTGCGCGCCTGGATCCTGCGGCGGGCGTGCCACTGGCAGAGTGCTCCCCTGCCGCCCGACGAGGAGCGCCGCCTCGAGTCCCTCAGAAAGCTCGGAGTCCTCGACACCAAGCCGGAAGAGCGTTTCGACCACTTCACGGATTTGGCCTGCTCGGCATTCGACATGCCCATCGCGCTGGTCAGTCTCATCGATGCCGAGCGGCAATGGTTCAAATCGGCCCGGGGGGTAGACGCCATCGAGACATCGCGTGACGTGGCGATCTGTGCCCATGCCATTCTTCACGACGATGTGCTTCAGGTGCCCGATGCGTTGGAGGATCCGCGCTTTGCCGAGAATCCGCTGGTGGGACGGGAGCCTGGAATGCGGTTTTACGCTGGCGTGCCCCTGACCCTCTCGGATGGCAGCCGCGTTGGCACGTTATGCGTGATCGATCATCGTCCACGATTGCTGAACCAGGAGCAGTTGGAGCTATTGCGTGAGATGGGCAGATCAGTGACCGCGGAGTTGGAGAATTCGGGCCCGGCGGGAGGAGCCGGGCTGGAGTCGCGGTATCGTTGAAGAAGTGCTCGATCCTGAAGCTGTAGCTAGCGACGCACATCTGCGACCTATCGAGAGGCGAATGCGTCGGCTGGTGGAGGCCGGTCTTGACCCGACTGAGGTGGCTTGGCGATTCCGGCGCAGCCAGCGGAGTGTGTCCCAGATTCTGGCCCTTGGCTCGCGGCCCCAGCGC
Organism: uncultured Acidimicrobiaceae bacterium; assembly: GCA_963717885.1. Lineage (GTDB taxonomy): Bacteria > Actinomycetota > Acidimicrobiia > Acidimicrobiales > RAAP-2 > Bog-756. The sequence continues at coordinate 46,524 of CAVQXB010000003.1, forward strand.
CAGGCGAGTTCCGCGACCGACCCGCAGGTGCTCCGGCCGTTGGAGCGGCGGATTCTCGCCTGGCGGGAGGCCGGTGCGAGCTACGCCGAGATCGGGGCACGCTTCCGGCACAGTCCGCAGTTCGTCCGCCGGGTGGAGGACATGGCGCGGGCAAAGCTGGCCCGAGCTGAGAACGACGATCGGTAGGGCGTGAGGCGCGCCCTGGGCGGTCCCGCCTTCACTGCCATCGACTCCCCGGCAACGTCTGCATCGCTGACTCGATCAACGGTGTCGTCGAGAGAGTGACCATGCCGGTCGCGACCACCCCGACCATCACCAACTTGCCGTCCCCGGGGATAGTGGCGGATCGCTCGGCCGAAAGGGGATCAGCGGACCTGGTGGGGATGGCCAACGCCTGACCAGCTGAGCGTGCGGGTGGGCGATTCCCGAGATGCCGTTGTGGGATTTGGCAGTGTCTGAACCCAACGGCGCTCAACTACCGCTGCCGAGCAGGCCGCCTGACTCAGCCCCGCAGACCGAGCCGATCCCCAGATGTTGGCAGAGACATCAGTTCCGGACGAGTCGACTGCACGTGAGCGTCGGGCAGCATTCGTCGATTGACACGGTTGGACAGCCCGCCGAGACTGGAAGGCAGAGCACGACGATCGGGGGATCGAACAATGAGCACGAAGATCTACCAGTTGCCAGTGGACAAGACCGGGTGGCAAACCGGCGACAAGACGGGAACTGCGGAGTTCACCTGGGACTACGACAATGGTCGCGACAAGTTGCTCAACCTCTACGACAAGGGCAAGAGAAAGCAGTGGGACGCCAAAGAGCGTATCGACTGGTCCCACGACCCAAATCCCGAGAACCCGCTCGAATTGCCCTGACGAGCTCGTACCCATCTTCGGCTCGCCCATGTGGGACAAGCTCACCGACGAGGAGCGCGGGAGCGTGCGTCGCCATATGGTCGCCTGGCAGTTCAGCCAGTTCCTCCACGGTGAGCAAGGGGCGCTGATCTGCACGGCGAAGATCGTCCAGTCGGTCCCCGACATCGATTCAAAGTACTACGCCGCCACTCAGGTCATAGATGAGGCCAGGCACGTCGAGACATACTCTCGCTATCTGGACAAGATCGAGATCGCCTATCCGATCAATGACAACCTGAAGTCACTACTCGATGACGTCCTGACCGATTCCCGATGGGATATGACTTACCTCGGCATGCAGGTCCTGATCGAGGGCTTGGCTTTGGCCGCGTTCGGCCTGATACGCAACACGGCGGGCGATCCACTCGGGAAAGCGGTCAACGCCTATGTCATGCAGGACGAAGCCCGACACGTCATGTTCGGACGGTTGGCGCTACGTGACTACTATCCGCAGCTCACTCAAGGCGAACGTGATGAGCGCGAGGAGTTTTGTGCTGACGCATGTTACCGAATGCGAGATCGATTCCTCGCCAATGAGCTATGGGAGCGTCTCGGCTACGACGCCGATGCATGCATCAAGTATGTGGACGAGAGCGAGAGTCAGAGAATGTTCCGGAGCCTGCTGTTCACCAGGATCGTTCCCACTCTCAAGGATGTGGGGTTGTGGGGTCCGAAGATGCGGCAGACATTTGCCGACATGGGCGTCATCGGGTACGAGTCAACCGATCTCGATCAGGTGATGGCCGATGACGAATCGGTTGCCGAGCGGCTTGATGCCGACCGACGCCACATCGCCGAGGCGGTTGCCGTTGGGACGAGCGAAGACTGATCGTTGGTCGGTAGCCGGCGCCGCGAACTTCCGGAAATTCGATATCTGGCGGCTGAGATGGCTGTGGCAAAAGACTCGCAGCTGAGCACCAAGCATTCGTCGCCCCGACCGTCGGGCCTGGCCACGTAGTCCCACCGCCCGAGCGAATTGACCACGGGCAAGGGAACCCCACTGCTATCTGCCGGTCCGCTCGCGGTGCCCGCATCCTGGCCAACAGCAGGGCCGACGCTGGCCTTCCTCCAGCTCCTCCTGAGTCCGGCGAATGCGGCGTTCCCGGGTCCTCTCCTGCTTGGCATCCTCGACCCAGCAGATGAACTCGTTTCGGGCCAGAGGCGTAATGTCCTTCCAGGCATCCAGTGCCGTGGGGTTGGCGACCAGCGCCTTGCGCAGGTCTCCTGGAAGCTTGTGCACCGCCCCACCGGGAACGCGTGGGCTGGTCACGGGCCCACGGTAGCGGGTCAGGGCGAGTTCTATCACTGCCTAGCGGTCAGGATCGCTTGATCACGGAGGCTCTATCGCGACGCAGAGGTTCCATGTCGCCGGGATCGAGTGCCCAGTTTCAACTTCCTCCGTTCTCGGTCGCAGTCTTCAGGGATTCCGCGATGTCGTTGATTGCTGTCTGCTCGGACTCGCTCACCTCTACGCCGTGTTCCCGGTGAGCAGCGGCGACTTTGTGGGACAGCGTGATGATGAACCGGCGATAGTCGTCAACCTCGACGGGCGTGGCTTTGCGCTCGAGAAGAGCGACTGAGTCACGCAGGTGTTTCAGCCCGCTCTGCTTCAACTCGTCGGGAGAATGGTAGTGGGTGTGGTCCCGCTCGGGTTTGGCCGCGACAATCTCATCCAGCAGTTGGCTCTCACCATGCTGCTGGCGCGCCTCCACATAGGCCTTGGCCATGGCGATGCTCTCGCGAAACGAACCCCCTCGTTGAGCCGTGACCACGATCATTCCAGCGCTCGGTGGCGCCTCCAAGATGAGCTGCCATTCCTCGGTCGTGAAGTCAGACTTCGATGTCATCACCAGTCTCCGATCGCTTGTCAATTCGCTCTGCGTCGCCCGTTCCACACACCGTAGCGACTGATTGCCCCTAGGTGTGCGGGGTATTTCGGCCCGGCGGGGAGCGTGGCTGGCCCGGCGACCGAGCAACACTCGTTGGCGCCCTGCTTCTCACGTAGACGGGCGTGTCGGCCAGGTTCTGTTTGTCCGGGTCACGGGTTGCTCTTGCGGCCCACCAGCCAGTAGACCGCCGAGTTCCCCATCTGGAGCGGGGCAAACACTCGCCAGAACCAGCGTGGACCTCGGATCTGGGCGTCACTCCGCCGGCTGAGGTCGCGCAATGTGATCGCCGTCACGATGACGTGGATGACCAGTGAGGCCACGAGGACCCGGCGCCTCGGCTTCCAGCGGTTCACACAATAACGGTACTTCCGCTGGCGAATGAGTGACGCGAGCTCATGCCTCCGATCGCGTGGACGGTTAGTTCTGGGAATGTCAGAATCGGCGCCATGCGACTCGGCATTGCCCATCACTACGGCTGGGCCGTGGCTGTCACCGCTTCAGCGGATCATCGGGTCGTGGACCGTCGGAGGATCGAGTTGATCGAACCCGGCCTTCCGACCGCGCCGATACATCACGAGGGAGGCCGATACTCTCTCCATCGGTCAGGGGTACTGCTCGATGACAACCGTCTCGGAGCATTGGTGGCAGAGGTGAAGGCGTCAGTCGTTCGGGCGGTGTCGACGGCATATGACCAACTCGAGATCGGGCTACCTGAACCGATCACCGCGATCGCACTTCGGGCCTGGCCGAGCGACTTCCCCGAGGACATCGCCGTTCAACGTCGAGTGCCGCACGAGAGCCGGGCCGACTCCATCATGTACTGCAAGGTGCTGGCCGAACTCGCCGGTGAGCGCGGATGGTCAGTCCATACCTACCGCGCCAAGAACGTCGAGGACGAAGCAACCCGCATTCTGGGTGGGCGTGCGGACGAGGTGCTTCGTGGCCCGCGGGCAACGCTGGGGCCCCCATGGTCGAAAGACCATCGAATGGCGCTCGCCGCGACAATCGTGGCCGCCTGACCATCAGCGTGGCCATATCTGTCGGACCTGGCGAGCGCCATCGAGACGGTCGAGTTGACCGTTGCGGCGCCACCTCATGGAGCGCCGTCGAGCTGCGGATTCACCGATGTGCGAGTCGGGCCAGCTGGGTTCACCAGTGGACACGGCTACCCCACTGCCAGGAATCCTGGCTGGTTCCCACTCCAGAGCCAGCTGTTGAGGGCACTGGGATCCGAAGCCGCCGAATGCAGCCGCGAATCAGTACGACACCGCAGGGCTCATCGCAAGGTCCCATCCCCGCGTAGGAGACCCCGGATCAGTCCCGAGTCGGCAATCCGACCGGACGTGTCGGTGCACCGAGTCGGACTGGCCCTCATGACGTCGGCGCCGAAGGCCGAGTGGATTCTTGCATCCATCTCTGGCCATTGTCATGAGCATGACACTGGCTCTGTCAAGAAGATGACATACATGGCCCGAATCCGATGCACAAGATGGAAGCAGCAAAGAGGTCCGTGCCAAGGAGGTCACCATGACCAACGTTCGACGCAGAACCGATGACCCAGATCCAGCCATGACCCCCGGATACTTCGGTGTCACCTTCTTCTCCGGCGCGGCCTCGAAGAGGAGTCATTCGTCGCTGAACCGAAGGCTTCTCTTTCGCAGCGGTCGGGCAATCCCGGTGAGTGAAGACTCGGTCTGAGCCGAGTCGGGCGCCGGCTCCCCTCGGCGAAGGGTAGGAGCAGAGATTTGAAGCGGATCACTAGATCGACGATAGGAGAGAACCATGGCGGCAGTCCGATTTCACAAGGATGAGCGAATCACACAGTTGCGTGGGATCAGCCTGTTTTCTGGCTGCACGAACGAAGAGCTTCGCAGAATCGCGTCGTTGCAATCACGGTATGAGGTCAAGAGATCAGAGGTTCTGGTTCAGCACGGCATGCCAGGTGAAGAGTGCTTTGTCATCGTGGACGGCCGGGCCACCGTCCTCCGCAACGGGATCCAACTTGCCCAGCTGGGCCCGGGAGACTTCTTCGGTGAGCTGGCCCCCCTCGACGGAGGTCCCAGAACGGCGACGGTGGTGGCAGATAGCGACATGCTTCTCCTGGTCATCTCCCGCCCCGAGTTCTCACTTCTACGCACGTCGTTCCCTACAGTGTCCGGGAGGCTGCTGGCTGAGATGGGCGCCCGACTCCGCAGGGCTGATGAGGTGATGGACGGGAAGAAGTCGTTGGAAACCGTCGCGGCACAAGCGAGTTAGCGACTCGCGAGCCGCCCGTCGCCTCGGCCCAGGGCCACAGATGCCCCGACCCTACGTCCGTCGGCGCTCCCTGGATCTGAAGACTTGGGAGCCGATCCCAGTTCCGCAAATGGGCAGCTGCTCCCGGACGGACCAGCTGAGGACAGTGTGCTCCGCCGGCTGAGAACTGTTGGTGTCAGAGCCGCCTGGCTCGTGGCTGGGATCGGGACGGCAGGTGGTGCTCGTCCGGATTCACGAGCCGAGCACTCCACCAGAGCCGAGCGCAGCCCGTCAGCCTGCCGATCCGGTGGGATAGTCGCAGGTCACAGAGGTGTGGCGTGGGCGAGGACCGTACGGGCCCGGCCGCCCCGATGGGATCCCTTCAGTGTTGATGCCGGAATGCCGATGGAAGCCCTGATGGGCAAGGGACCGGTGATTCGCGCCAGGCTGGAACTCCGCCATTCGGTCGCGGACAGAGTGAGATCGGATCGGTCTGGTGCGGTCAGAGACCTGTCACACCTTCGAGTGGACGGCATGTTGAATCCGGAGTGGTCGTGAATCTGATCTCGTTCAGAAGCGTCCGCTTCCGGAATATCCTCGACTCGGGCTCCATCGATGTGGATCCTCGAGTCACCTGTCTTGTGGGGAAGAACGAGTCAGGCAAGACGAACATCCTCCACGCGTTACATGCCCTCAATCCAGCCCTGAACGACCGGCCATTTGATGAGCAGCAGTACCCGCGGTGGCTCCAAAAGGAGCATCAGCGGTCTGGGGAATACGAAGCCGCGCTGCCGATCTCGGCCACGTTTGAGTTGACCGACGAAGAGACCGAAGGGATTGCCGCTCGCTTCGGCGAAGGGGTTCTGCTGGCGAAACAGTGGAGCTTGAGTGTGCACTACGACAACGTCCGGGCGTTCGACGTCGATATCGACGAGGCGGCCGCATGCCGAGCGTTCAGATCCCAGTACGAGATGGACGCAGACTCGGAGACCCTCGAGGAGCTGAGGGACCATCTAGACCATCTGTGTGGTCAGTCAGGGGTCCACAAGAACGGAAATGCGGAGCCAACTTCTGCTGCCCTGGCGGCCGCGCAGGCAAAGCTCGATCTGGACAATCTGTATCCCGAATCGATCGCCCAGTCCGTGCATGAGCATCTCAGTGCCTTGGTTCCCAGGTTCTTCCACTTCGATGAGTACAGCGAGCTGATGGGCCGGACCGACATCGGTCCGTTGGTGGACGCGCTCCGATCAAATTCGGAATCTGAATTGGACGACTCACAACGGACGGCGCTGGCGCTTCTAAGGCTCGGATTCGCTACGGATGAGTTGGTGAATCCGGACTACGAAAAGCGCAGTGGTGAGATGGAGGCCGTCGCCGCCGACCTGACACGCCAAGTACGGCGGTACTGGCACCAAAACGACCACCTTCGGCTCAAGATAGATATCGAACCCACAGCGGAAGTCCGGTCCGACGGAACCGGTGTCCAGCTCATTCAGCTCCGGGTGGAGGATGACCGCCACTACTTCACGAACAACCTCGACGTTCGGTCGTCGGGGTTCCGATGGTTCATCTCGTTCCTGGCCGCTTTCAAGGAGTTCTATTCAGATACATCCGTCATCGTCCTGCTAGATGAACCTGCACTGGCACTACATGCTCGTGCCCAACGCGACTTCTTGGACTTCATCGAGGACACGCTCGCCGACAGCCACCAGGTCGTCTATACAACTCACTCGCCCTTCATGGTCGATGCGAGGCATCTGGAGCGAGTTCGTGTCGTAGAGGACCTAGGGCCGGACGAGGGCACCAAGGTCAGCTCCCAACTGGTGTCCCGGGATCCTGACACCCTCTCTCCCTTGCAGGGACTCCTGGGTCATGATATTGCCCAGCATCTCTTCAGCGGCGCAGACAATCTCATCGTAGAGGGCCTCGCCGACTACACATACCTGACGGTGATGTCCGACGTGCTCCGAGAGAAGGACCGGACGCATCTCGATCCACGGTGGCGGGTGGTTCCGGCGGGTGGGATGGCGGCGATGCCCGCCGCAGCCGCACTATTCGGCAACCAACTGGATGCCACCGTAGTGCTCAATGGCGACAGCATCCTGGCTCAGCGGCTCGAGGGTGTTGACGACGAAGGGGTCCTCACTGCGACTCGCATCATCGGCCTTGCGTCGATCGCCGGGATCGGTGTCGCTGCTTCCGAGGACCTCTTCTACCCGGAGGACTACGTTCTGGTCTACAACGCCGCATTTGGGTGTTCGCTGGACATAGGCCAACTCCCAGATGATGGGGAATGCATTACTGAACGAATTCGAGCGATCGATGGTGACTTCAACCGTAACGACGTAGCCAACTGGTTTCTCGGTCATCGAAAGACAGCCACGTTCGTATTGCGTCCGACCACGCTTGACCGATTCGAGTCCCTGTTCCAGATGATCAATCAGACTCTGACGTAAGCCGACCCCGCCACGCCCAGCCATTCGGGATGGCTGCAGGCCACCTCCAATGAGGTCTGGATCTCATTGGATGCGGGGTGCCAGGCCGGTTGAGGCCCAGAGCGGGATGGTTCTTGCCACCGACCGGCCCCGATTCACATTTCAGAAGGAACCCGAACCAATCGCGGGTGGGGAAACCCTCGCGCCGGCACCCGAGGTCCTCCGGGGCCACCGATCAACAGGGGGCGGTCTACCATTGTCGCCCGTGGCTGTGAAGTGCACCTGCTGCTCTCTGTCGGTCGATTGGTGGGTCAGACTGCGCTCGCATCCCGATCTGCCGATCTGCCACGACTGCCTCGCTGGGCTGAATGGGCAGCGGGACGGCCAACTGCAACTAATGACGGGAAGTTGGCTGATCACGGGCTTCGAGCCGATTTTCAAGGTCGCCGATGTGAATTGCTCAGTCGCCTGGTTCGAGCGCGCGGGCTTCGAGGTCTCGTTCCACGATGACACCTATGCCTTCGCTCACCGGGATCGGGACCTGACGATCCACCTTGCCAAGGCTGTTGGAGATGAACCTCCGGGTCACGGGGCCCTCTACTTCCACTGTCAGGATTCCGACCGGGTGGCCGAGGAGTGGAGGCGGGCCGGGATCGAGGTGGACGGCCCGCGGGACGAGGAATATGGCAAGCGGGAGGGCTCCGTCACCGATCCCGACGGGAACACGATTCGCTTCGGGAGCCCCATTCGCTGAGGTCGGCTGGTCCCAATCCGGGCTCAATCCGGACCGCTGTTTTCCCATCGCCGCCAGGGGGAGGGTTCATCGGCCCCGAACGACGAACGGTTTTTGGCCCCGGCCCCTAGTTGTGGAGCACCTTCCACCACCAGCCGGGATCGACCAAGCGGTGGACCAATCGCACCGGCACGGTCTCGGTCTGGGGCCCCAGGGTGAACCGGACAGCGCCGACCGACCCGGCATGAGTCTTCGCCCCGAGCGGTGAGGTCATGGTGGCGGCCACCCGCTGGCCTGGGATACCGAGCAACCAGCCGGTCTGGGTGGCCACTACCGGCACCACGCGCCGGGCCCCTCCCCACTCGGTGCTTGCCGTGCCCACCGAGTGCCCGGCGGTGACGACCGGGACTGGGACTATGGCCGCTTCAGCGGCGTCGAGCAGATGCTCGACGATGGGCTCGGTGTAGCGGAGCGGGTACTGCGCCTCGATGGGGCTGTAGGGCGCGGTGGTCGTGGTGGTGGTCGGGACCGCCGACGCCCCGGTAGCGGTGGGGGCGGCGAGGGACGGGCCTGCGGTAGACGGGGGAGGGGAAGGGGCGGGTTCCCGTTGACCGAGGGCCGAGGCGAGCACCAGTACCGGAAGCCCGCGAACAGACCTAAACCCGGCGAGCACCATGCAGCCGGAGGCCTGGGAGGTGTAGCCGGACTTCACTCCAACGATCCCGTCAGTGCCAATTTCGGTCACGATGTTGTGGACCGTACCCACGCCGGGCAGATCGACCGTCTGCATCCCGGCTACGGCGGCAAAGGTCGGAATGCCCATGCCTGCCGCCGCGATGCGCAGGGTGTCGGCTGCTGTCGACACCGACCGGGGGTCGAAGCCGCTGGCGTCCACGTAGTGAGAGTCGACGGCGCCCAGCGAGGCGGCCAGGGCGTTCATCCTGGTCACAAAGGCCTGCTGCGAGCCGGCGTCCCAGACGGCCAGTGTGTAGGCCGCGTCGTCCGCCGACTGGTTGAGAAGGGCCTCGAGCAGCTGTAGTTCGGTGAGCGTCTCCCCGGCCTGTAACGGGATGTTCGTCTCATCGTTGGCCAGGTTCACATCGAACTGGGCCGCCTCGTCCGGTGTGATGGTGATGGTGGGGCCGCTGCTGCCGAGGGGTACCGGATGGTCCCGCAGGACCACCACCGCGGTGGTCATCTTCGTCAGTGAGGCGATGGGCACGGGTTGCTCGGGTCCGGACTGGTCGGCGTAGCCCACTGCCGGGATGGCCAGGGCACCCTGGCCGCTGACGGGCCACGCAGGGGCCGGCAAAGTTCCAGGCACCACCGAGCCCGTGAGCCGACCCGCCGACACGGTGAGCCTGGGTAGGGGGCGGCGGATCCGTTGGGTCGCCACCAGGCCAGCGGACACCACCAGGACCACCAGCAGCCCCACCAAAAGCCACACGTTGATTCGGCGGCGCCGCTTGCGTCGGGCATGCTGCGGCCGGAGGGTCGAGGAGTCGCCGTAGACCGTCGGTGCCTGTTCGGATGTCCCGGGTGCTCCGGACATCTCCGGTGGGGCCAGCGGGATGGTAGCCGTTTCGTCGAGGGCGGTCATCGGAGCGGCCGCGCTCAGTGCGACAGTGGCCGTTGTTCCCGGCCCTGCCGTCACGGGATCTGAGGGGTCACCCGCATCTGGCCGGTCGGGGCCGGTGCCGCCGGGCTCACCGTGGTCGAGCCTTCGGATTCTTGCTCTCCTGGTCATGGCTGTCGGCTGTCACCCCCGGTCCGCCCCCCCTGCGCCCCCCGCACGGCCCGGCCTGCTCGGCGGCGGTGAGGAGCCGGATCCCCGAAGAATAGGCGGCGCTCTCGCTGTGGTTCTGCATGCCGGTCCCGGACGAAGGCCCGGTGCGGTCCAAGGTCAGGGCCCGCTTCGCCTATGGCGTCAGTCAGGCACGGATGGATCCTCCACCGACTCCACCCGACTCGGAGGGCTGCCGCCGCCCGGCCGAGGGAGCTGGCGACCTCCCGTCGGGCGGGGACTGGTGACAGTGGAGGCTCTAACATCTTGGGATGAGCGAATCGAGTTCGGCCGGTCGCTATCAGGAGCCCAGCTGGTTCACCAAGAAGGTCTTCAACCCACTAATTTCCAGTTTGACCAGGGCCGGGATCAGTGTTTGGGGTTCGCGGACGTTGTCCGTGCGAGGTCGAACCAGCGGAGAGTGGCGTTCGAACCCGGTCAACCTGCTGACCTACGGTGACCGTCACTACCTCGTCGTGCCCCGGGGGCAGACTCAGTGGGTCCGAAATCTCCGGGTGGCGACGTCGGGTGAACTCCGTGTCGGAAAGCGGGTGCAGGCGTTCACGGCGGTTGAGCTACCCGATGATGAGAAGGCTGAAATTCTCCGTGCATATCTGAAGCGCTGGAAAATGGAGGTGGGGATCTTCTTCGACGGCGTAAGCGCCGCATCTCCGGACACTGAGCTGGCCCGCATAGCTCCCGATCACCCGGTCTTTGAGCTTACGTTCGTGGAGTCGCTCTGACGACGTGACCGTGTTGAGATCGTCGTTCGGGGAGTCACCTCGGAACGGTCATTGGTGAAGGCCAGAGTCCGGTTGGCGTGGCGAGTGGCCCGGACTGATCGCCGGCACTTTGGCCCGCGCTCGGCTTCTCCTTCGCCCGTGTCGGGGCTGCCCAGTTCTCAGGATTGCATCTTGATCACGGCAAAAGCCGCTCCGTCTGGATCAGCCAGGACCGCAAAGCGCCCCGGAGGAATGTCGGTTGGTGGCACGAGCGTGGCCGCTCCGAGTCCGGCCGCTGTCGCCACCGAGGCGTCGGTGTCCTCGACGCCGAAGTAGACGAGCCAGTGTGGCGGTACCTCCGCTGGGACCATGTCGGGCATCGTCATCATGCCTGCCACTGCCTTGTCGCCAAGCTTCCACTCGGTGTAGTTCATTCCCTCCATGGCTAGATCGTTGGCCTTCCAACCGAACACTCCGGCGTAGAAGGCTTTAGCCGACGGGAGATCTCTGGTATTCAGCTCGTTCCATGCGAAGGCCCCGGCCTCGTTGGCAAGCTCGGCTCCCTTGAAGGTCTTCGGCTGCCAGACGCCAATCGCAGCGCCCTCGGGGTCAGCGAACACTGCCATGCGTCCGATGTCCGCAACGTCCATCGGCTCGACGAACACCGTGGCCCCCGCCTTCTTGGCCGCGTCGACCGTTGTGTCAGCATCGTCCACGGAGACGTAGGTGACCCAGGCGCTGGGCTGCTCCTCGCTCATGGCCGGCATGTTGCCCGCCACGGTCTTCCCGCCCTTGCGCATCAGGGTGTAGTGACCCATGTCCTCGCCCTGGTCGTCGGCTTCCCAGCCGAACAGAGTCGCGTAGAACTTATTGGAGGTCTCGAGGTCCCTGGTCCCGTGATCGACCCACGATGGGGTCCCGGCGTCATAAGAGGTGAATTCTGGCATTTGCTTCTCCTCCCGGTTGTTCGCGTCTAGCCCCCCATCGGGACGTAGATTACCGGTCCTGTCGCCCTCGGACGCCTTGAAATCCCTGGGCTCAAGCTGGCCCAATACGGAGCTATTTTGCTTCTGTCGCTACTCTCCGGACGACAGTCACCGGGTCCGGACGCGTCGATCCCTGACCTCTTCCCCGAAGCCAGGATTCAATCGGACATTGACCTGGTCCACCGCTTCGGAGGTGGTCCCCTCGTCCTCCGGGTGGATCTCGGCGCAGCCGATCGGCCGGCCCAGCGTGGGTGGGCTGGATCGGAATCGACGCGTGTTCGCGAGCTCGCTCAGTGTTCCTCTGGAAACCCGGTCACGTCGTCCCAAGCAAATGGCTACGGTAACGTCCAAGGCGGTCTGCGTCACTGATTTCCGAAGGCGAAGGATGTTCCTGCGGATTGATGCTCGGCGGATTCAGAGTGGGTTCGCCGTAGCTCCGGACCGAGCCTTCTCAGTCAGGGAGACCGAGAAAGCTCCACGTCAGGCGCAGGAGATGCGACCGAAGGGTTTCGTCATCGAGGCGTGCAACGAGAGGGTGCGAGACGGCCCCGCCGATTGCGGAAGAGATCATCGCTGCCCGCACACGTACCTCGGCGCTGTTCTCACCCCCCGTCAGAGCACGGAACAGGCGCTCCATGAAATGCCGGAAGGGCTTCTGCTCGTCAAGAAGCCGGACCACTACGGGGTCGTGCTGGAGGGTGACCACCATTCGGCGGTGCTCGACGGCAAGATCGATCACCTGGGTGAGCACCATTTTGAGCGCCCGCTGTGGCTGGGGGTCGGTCTCGGCGGCATCCAGGGTCGGCTCGAGACGGGCCAACTCCACCTCCACGGCGGCGACCACGATCTCGTCCTTCGTCTTGAACTGGTGATAGATCGCCGCCTTCGTAACGCCAATGGCGTCGGCGATCATCTGCAGCGAAGTCCCGGCGATCCCGTGCTCGGTGAACAGTTCGAGGGCGGCGCTGATGGTCCGGGTCTTTGCCGCGCTGTACTGAGCGGAGCCCATTGGGCTGACCGTTGAGGACCCATCGACGTTCATCCCCTGAGGGTAGCCGAGCGTTCCTTGCCGCCTGGATGGGCCGGAACCAGCGGCGAAGGGCTCCTCGGCTGTAGGTCCGCGACCTCGGTGATGAGCCACCGGGGCGGAGGGCGGCGCGCGCTCTGATCCGAAGGATGGCCAGAACCTGCGACCATCGATCCTCCCCGAAGCACCGGTCAGATGCCGGCTCGGTCACCGTGCTGACGAATGCGCGCTGCCCATCTCGACATCCGTCTCGACGATCATTCCGATGCGGTCACTCCACCATTGCAACACCTGCTGCGTGCAATGGGGGTTGCCTGCTACCTTGAACGTCGCCCCGGGCTGGCCCTGGTTCCGCCACCAGTTGACCCGGTTCCCGCCAACCGGGTTCATGTAGGCCAGCCCGGGGCCGCTTCGCCAGCCCTCGTTCTGGCGCTGCCTCGCAGGGCTGCGAGGCCCACCGGGCCTGGTGGCCACCCTGCCATGCGGACCGACAAGTCCGACACTGGTGAGAGACGCCGGAATCCGCCATTCCTGAGCCTCGGACCACCGACTTCTGCATCTCCTCGACCGCGGTGCCGACACCGGTAAAGGGCCTCGCTGTTGGTTGGCGCGGACGATTCGCTTGCCTCTCAATTGATTTGGAGCAAGGTGACAGCGGGTGACTCGGACCTGGGATCCCCACGGCCGTGCCTGCGCGCGTCGACCGATTGCAATTCAGACTTGCAATCGAGTGGAGGTTCAGCAAGGATGACCATGGCGGGAACCTCGGCAAGCGGGCCCAGGGCTTCTGGGGCGGACCAGGAGGCGCTGGGTCCGTTTGCCTTATCCAGGATTGGTTCTCGCGCAAGGGGCTCCCGCGGTGAGCGGCCGAGGCACAGCGTGCATGTCGCCTCTTCGCAACCAGAGGCCGACGTCAGGGAGGGTTCGACAGCACAACTGGTCTCCCCGCTAGTCTCGGGACGGGCGGCTGACCCAGCCCATGGCGCCGGGAGGTCTCTGTCGGGGGGATCTCCGAACTCAGGCCGGTGAGTGCACTGCATCAGACGAGGCGAAGTCGAGAGGAGTTGCGCAAGGCGCTTCTCGAAGAAGGTCGCGAGATCCTCTTCGAGGAGGGGTTCGAGGCCGGTTCGAGCAATCTCACGTTCAAGAGAGTCTTCGAGCGAATGGAACAGAAGACCGGAACGCGGGTCACCCATGCGTCGGTTATCAAGCGGGTGTGGGAGAACCAAGCAGACTTTCAAGCCGACGTCCTGGTGACCGTCGCTCAGGATGAGCGGAGACCGGAAGCCGGGGGAGCGGTCGATGCCATCGCCTCCTTGTTGGGATCCCTGGATCTTTCCACTCCTGAATCCCGGGCCCGTGCCCTCCAGGAGGTGTGCCGGGTCGGGGGCACAGCAAGCAGTACCGCCATAGCTCAATCGACCAACTGGCCCCTGTGGATCAGCGTCATGGCAATGGCAACGGCGTCGGCAGAGCCCGATCAGCAAGAGCGGATCAAAACGTCATTGGCCGAGGGATACACGTCGGTCTCGAAATTCTGGAGTGAGAACTTCATCGCTCTCAGCGACGTACTGGGACTCCGCATGCGTCGTCCCTGGACGATGGACCACTTCGCAAAGGCGGTCATCGCCTACTCGGAGGGATGCTCACTTCGTGAGCGGACGAGTGACCGCGTCGAGATGATGGTCCGTCCGACGGGTCCGAAGGGGGAGGACCAAGAGTGGTCGCTCTTCGCCGTCGGTTTGGAGGCTCTAGTGCACCAGTTCCTCGAACCTGACCCGGAGTTCACCCCACCGACATAGGGTCTCGGCGAGTCGTTGCCGAGGGGCATTCCCAGGCGCAGGGCCGATACGCCAGCTCTACTGGAGTTGGAAGGGGGCGCCGTCCCAGCCAACCTCCTTCTGGCCGCGGGCAACGCACTCGGCACGCTGAACCGGTGGTGTCTCTGCCGCCCTCATAGGTCCCTCCCGAACCCCCACCGGCGGTCCAGCCTGGGGTCTGAAACCTGAGCCGATCCCGCGGAGGTCAGGCTCCACATCTGGTTCGTGGCCTGGTCCATCGCCGTGCGAGTGGAGGCTCGGCCACTGCCGGTCCACCTCGACCACACCGACACCTGGCTTGGGCACCCACCCTGCCTTGATCTGTTCCACCGATGAAGCGGTGGAACAGATCAGCCCCGATTCGATGGGCCTCGGGCTACCGGTCCGAACCTGAGCGGTCTCCGGAACATTCGGACCGTATCGGATCACAGGATGGCGATCGGATTCACCGGAGAAGCTGTGCCCCGGTACAGCACAAGCGGTGCCACCGTAAGGAGAAAGCTCCAGCGCCCGGCGGCAGTGCACGCCACGGACAGCTCGTCGAGATCGAGATTGTCGAGAAGATGGACCCCCATCGCCACGATGGCCACGGTGTGAATCGGCATGGGGACACCGTCGACGCGCGACGGCTGCACATCGGACACACCGTCACCACCCAGAACGGCTACCTCTCGCTCGTGCAGCCAGGTCAAGCAGGAAGCATCCAGGCCAGCCAGGCCATCACTCGGAGACCAGGGGCCGTGGACCTCTCGCCATCGCCAGCGCCCGGTCCGCACGAGGAGGACATCCCCGCTTTGAATGGTGGCGCCGGTAGTTCTCTCAGCCGATTCCAAGTCCTCCGGGAAGATGGGCTCTCCTGGCTCCAGTGCTTCGACACCCCGGATGGCGGGTACATCGATTAGGACCCCCCTGCCGATGATTCCGGATCGGAGGTGATGGATTCCGAGTTTGGCTGCGCCGTGAGCGGTGACCGTCTCGGCCCCGTAGCCGTTGTAGAGCTTTCCTTCATGGAAGATATGGCACAAGGCGTCGATGTGGCTGGTTGAGTAACCATGCGGGGCAAGAGCGAAATAGTCGGCCCCATAACCCTCAGTTGCCGTGCCGATCATGTGGTGCAAAACCGGCGTCGGGTTGTCCGGACCAGATTGGGTGGGAAGGGGCCGGGCACAAGATACGGTCCGGCCCGACAACACGGCTGATGCCGCCGCCGCTGTCACCTCCGCCGTGATGAAGTTCAGAGTTCCGAGTTGGTCGTTCGGTCCCCATCGACCCCAGTTGGAGAGCCGATCATGGAGACTTCGGACCTCATCGGTGCTCATGGGCTCCCGCGGCACGACGATAGAGTAGCGGCACGATGATGGTTCGTGGGCGAGGAGCTGAACGGTGGTTCAGCGAACCGTGACAACATCTGTTGTCGCTCAAGCCAGCTGAGGTCCGCCTGCTGCTGTGGGACACATGGATAGGAGCTTTCGCCCGTCGGGTCTGGGCGCCTACTCATGGCTTCCTGGCGACAACGAATTGGTGGTCGCTACGGGTTCGGTACACTCCTCGTTGATCCCGACACGGCTCGAGCGCTGCGAGTACGGCGTCGCGAAGGAATGCGGGATCGTTGGAGCGCAAAGCGGGTACCGCTGGGCCCACGCTGGATACTGCCCGCCATGCGATGTCAGCGTCCGGCCATTCCATCGTCGAGATGCGACCGCCGCGCTCCAGTACCGAGAATCCACTCGCCTCAAGCATTCCTTCGGCGATGCCCGGCGCAGCGATGTCGTTGAGACGTCGCATCGAGTCTCTGTGCTGTTCGGGTGCATGGACTGCGAAGATCTTGAATATCTCGCGGATGTCAAGAGGCGGTCCCTGTCCCCAGAAGCTGATGCCGACGAGCCCACCGGGTCGCAGTACCCGGTATACCTCGTCGAGTGCCGCGCCGCAGCCGCCCCAGATGCCGTTGACCGACATGACGGCGTCGAAGCGCTCATCGGTCCAGGGCAGCGAGAACATCGATCCGACACGTAGGTCGGCGGTTGGTGTGCGCTCGCCCGCCACCACCACGAGCTCGACGGCTGCGTCGATGCCCGCCACGTCGGCACCCATGCCCTCAGCAACGCGCACTCCCAACCCTGATCCACAGGCTACGTCAAGGAGCGCCGTACCGGGACCGACCTCGAGCCGGGGAAGTAGGGCGACGAGCATGTCGACCGAGTAGTGCTCGTAGAGGCAGGACCAGTCCAGTGCCCGGCTTCCCCACGCCTCGCCCGCCTCCTCCCACCGGTGGGACCGGGTGGCTGTTGCCGTGTCGTCGTCGTGGGGCGCCATGGATTACATGATGGGGCAGCGTCCTTGCCAGGTCTTGTAGATCTCCTGGAGATCTCCCGGCCGGGATCGTCAGCCAATAATCACCCCGCCTTCATGACCTGCGGGCGGCAATCACGGATAGTGGGGCTAGCGGCGACGGCCCGCCGCCGCAGACCGACCGAGAGGACGACCGAAATGACTCAGACCGAAGCCCCCACCGTCGACAATGGCGTCAACATCGAGGCGCTTCGTGGCGCCCGGCAGGCATTGACGGATGCGCCCGAGGCCGCTCAATTCCAGTGGCGTGCCCGCTGCGAGTGGGTGAACGGCACTCACAGCCGCTCGACCGTCACCGACTTCTATGGCCTTGGCGAGCAGCACTCCCACCGGCAGGCATTCACCATCGAGGCGGACCACCCCGAAGTGTTTGCGTCAGAGGACAACGGTGCCACGCCTCCCGAGATCGTTCTCGGGGCCCTGGCCTCGTGCCTCACCGCGGCCGTGGCTACGGTGGCCACCAACCGGGGCATTCAGCTGCGCTCGGTGACCGCCACCGTGCAGGCCGGAATGGACCTCCAGGGCATTCTCGGCATCGACGCTGACGTCCGCAACGGCTTCGATCGCATCCACGTCAGCTACGACATCGACGCGGACGCCGGCCGGGCGGATATCGAGGCCATCGTGGCGCAGGCACAGAAGCGCTCTGCCGTCTTCGACATCGTGGCCAACCCCACCACCGTGCAAGTCGAAGTCGCCTGACATTCGCCACGACGACGGAGCGAATCGTCGTGCGCACGTCGGTCGTGATCGTAGGGGCCGGCCCCGGTGGTCTCGCCATGAGCTATTGGCTCACCGGGGCCGGCGTCGACCACGTACTGCTCGAACGGGGAGAGGTGGCGCAATCCTGGCGAACCGAGCGCTGGGATTCGCTCCGCCTGCTTACCCCGAACTGGATGACCGCGCTTCCCGGTGCAAGTTACGGAGGCGCCGACCCTGACGGGTACATGACCGCTGCCGAGACCGTGGCGATGTTGGAGACCTACCGGCGCTCGTTCGACCCACCCCTGCATATCCGAACTGAGGTCCAGGCGGCGTGTCACACCGGCACCGGTTTCGAGATTCAGTCGGCCGAGCGGACCTGGCGCTGCGACGCGGTCGTCGTCGCCACCGGGGGTTCGAGTGAGCCAAGTGTCCCGGATTTCGCATCGGAGTTCCCACCCGAAGCGCAGCAGCTGACCTCGCTGTCCTACCGGCGGCCAGCTCAGATCGTTCCCGTGGGCCGCGTCCTGGTGGTCGGGGCCTCCGCGTCAGGGGTGCAGATTGCGGACGAACTACGGCGAGCGGGGCGTGACGTGACAATCTCCGTCGGCGAGCACGTAAGGCTGCCGCGGTCGTACCGGGGCTGTGACATCTACTGGTGGCTGGACCGCATCGGCCAGCTGGACGAGCGGTGGAACGAGGTCGAGGACCTCCAGCGTGCCCGTCGCCATGCATCGGTCCAGGTGATCGGGAGCGATGACCGGAGGGAGGTCGGCCTCGCTTCGCTTCAAAGCCTCGGTGTGCAACTCGTGGGGCGACTCATGGCGATCCGCGGCACCTCCGCGCTGTGTTCCGGCGGGCTCGGTGCCCTCGTTGCCAACGCCGATCTCAAACAGGCCAGGCTCTTGCGCCGTATCGACGAGTGGGTGTTGGACCATGGTCTGGCCGGTCGGGTCGGTCCTGCCGCCGAGCCGATGCCGACCGTCCTCGCCCAGGTGCCAACGGAGCTGGACCTGCAGAGCTTCTCGGCGGTGATCTGGGCGACCGGCTTCCGTCCCAGGTACGGCTGGCTGGATCCGCGTGCGCTCGACCGTCGAGGTCGCGTCGTCCACGACGGTGGCGTAGCGAGTGTGCCGGGCCTCTACCTCTTGGGTCTCCCATTTCTGCGGCGTCGCCGTTCGAATCTACTGGCAGGATTGGGCTTCGATGCTGCTGATCTCTGTCAACACCTCGTCAAGTACCTGAAGGACGTGGGGCGGATACCTCCCGGCCACGGCGAGGCCAGCTTCAGCTGGCGCCAATGAGCGCACGACGGGTCCGGGACACGACATCTTCGACTGGCAAAATGGCGCCCGCGGCGAGCAGCTCGTCAGCGCGTTGGCTACCCATTGTCTCTACGAGGTCATGCCGGGTTGCAAAAACCAGATCATGCAGGGTGCTCGACATCGGCGCAACACCGAGCATGGCGTGCGTCTCAATGGCGCCGAGCAGTTCGACTGCGAGCTCAGCCTGGCCGATCCGGTCCAGAGCGATCACACAGCGCGACAACGTGTGCCACTGCTGTGACCAGTCCCCAGCGCGGTACCAGACACCGACCATGTCTGCCAGACCTGCGCATCCGGCCTCGAGTTCCCCTCGGGAGACGAGTAGGCCGCTCGCCTCGGTGAAAGCGAATGCGTGCATCCAGCGGTTTCCGACCGCGCGGGCGGTTTGGCCGCCCTCCGTGAATGCCTCGAGCGCCTCTGTTTCAGTCCGGCTGGCGAACCCACGAGCGACTTCCGCAGACGCGTAGTCTGTCGGCGACGCCGTCCGCTTCGCCAATTCGAGAGCGCGTCTGACGAGCCGGTCAGCTTCGTCATAGTCACCATGCGAGCTGTGGCCGACTGCGCCCATGTAGCAGGCATGGACAAGCCGCGACGGGTTGCCGGACTCCTCCGCCAGCTCGATCTGGCGGAGACCTTCCGCATGGCCGGTCATCGAGTCGCCCACGATGTACAGGACATTGGCCAAGGTCCGTTCGGCGAGACCGCTGGGGAAGACCGACAGCTGGTGTTCGAGGCGGCGCGTCTCCTCTGCGAGCCTTTCGGCGAGGTCGAACTCTCCCCGCACCCAAGCGCCGTAAGCACGCATCCCGGTCAGCATGGGGGCCAGTGGGTGATCCAACGCGTCCAAGGCATGGCAGGCGGAGTCCGCCCACGCGAACACCTCATAACGCATGGCCCGCATGGCGAACTCTCGAATTGAGGTGATGATGCCGAAGGTGATGTCGAAGGCGCCAAGCTCAAGGGCAAAGCGTTGGGCGGCTCGTAGATCCGCCAGCGAAGACTCGGCCCTGGCGATTCCGGTGTGCTCTTCGGGACCCTGCAGTTCGGCCTCGATGCCTGCGGCCTCCGCTGCGAAATGCTTAGCGTGAGCGGCGAACAGCTCTGCCGCCCGGGCATCGCTGAGGCGGGTGCGTCCGTACTCCCGGAGTGTCTCGAGTAGTTCGTAGCGGGTCGAGCCACCCGCCCCTGGACGCACTGCCAACATGGAGCGCTCGGTGAGCCGTGTCAGCAGGTCGAGCGCGTCACCTCCAGGAGCAAGTGCCTCTGCCGAGCGCAAGTCGAAGGATCCGGTGAACACCGAGAGGGCAGTGAACAGCGCCCGCTCCTCGGGCTCGAGCATGTCATAAGACCAGCTGATGGCGTCGTGCATCGTGCGGTGCCGGGGATCGCTTCCCCTGCGCATGGCTTTAAGTACGCCGAAGCGCTGGTCGAGCCGGTGGGCGACTTCGGCAACGCCGATCGCACGCGCCCGTGCCGCGGCAAGCTCAATCGCCAACGGGATTCCATCCAGTCGTCGGCAAATCTCGACTACCAATGGTGCAATGGCCAAATCGAGCACGAATGACGGGTCGGCGGCCTTGGATCGAGCGGCGAAGAGGGCGACGGCGGGGATTGCGGCTAGTTCGTCAAGCGTGGGATCCGACCCAACCAGTTCCTTGGGGCCGGTTGACAGCGGGTCAACAGTCCAGACCCGCTCACCAGCCACCGCGAGGGGTTCCCGGCTGGTCGCGACGATCGAGATGGTGGGAGCCTCGCGCAGGATCCGTGCCACCAACTCGGCCACGGACTCGATCAGGTGTTCGCAATTATCTAGCACCAGCAAGCTCTGCCGGGAACGCAGCAGATCCACGATCGCATCGTCGATCGAGCTCGACCTCCGGAGATTCACGTCGATGGCCGTCGCAAGGGCGGCGGCCGTGGCGTCCTCGTCGACCACGCCGACCAACTCCACGACGTGGACACCGTCGTCGAATCGGTTGCCGACAGTGCGGGCCAGTTCCATCGCCAGTGTCGTCTTTCCGACGCCACCGGGCCCGACCAGTGTGACCAACCGGTGATCGCCGATCATGGCGGCGAGTTGCTCCAGTACCAATTCACGCCCGATCAACGGCTGCACAGGGACGCCGATCGACGTTCCTACGGCGGATGGGGGCGCTGCGGCGGCGCCGGCCCTGTCGTCCTCGACCTCCTCCACGAGTGCGACGAACTCGTAGCCCTTGCCGTGCACAGTGCGGATGATCACCTGCTTGGTTCCGTTGTCGCCGACGGCTCGACGGACCGCCTTGATGCGGGTCGTCAGTGCAGACTCACTCACGAAACGGTCCCCCCAGATCGCGTCGAGCAGTTCCTCTTTGCGCACTACGGTGCCGCGGTGCTCGACGAGATACGCGAGCACGTCGAACACCTGGGGCTCGATCCGGATCTCCTCGCCGCCTCTTCGGAGGACGATGCGGTCCAGATTCAACTCACAGTCAGCGAATCGGATCACGTCAACAGACCGTAGCCGGGGGCACGGTCCGGGCTCCACGAGAATGACGGCAAGGGCAGGTGCCCGAGTCGGCCGACTCGGGAGGATGGCAGGGCAGGGCCAATGGCGATCCTTCGAAGGTGAACCCTGCCCGCCTGAGCCGGGGCGGCCTCGAGGCTGGCTGGTCGGAGGATTATCCACGGGGACCAGGGCGGGAGGCCGCGAAGGGTGGCCGATCGAACTCAGCTTCCGGGGAAGGTGACCGCGGTCAGCGCCTCAGACGTCTGCCACAGCCGGGCTGCCAGTGCCCGGTCACGCGCCCGAGCCGCCAGCTTGGCCGGGCCTACCCGGCCGGCGATCTCCCCGGGTCCGGCTGGTCCGTAATAGCCTGCCGGGGTCACGTCGGGCGAGGTCGCAGCATGGACGATCGGACGGGCGGCGCTCTCGGCCGTCGGGACCAGTCCGGACATGACTTGGGTCAAGGTTCGCTTCACGATGCCGTCATCGGGTCGTGTGATGGCCTCTGTGCGGGCGAAGCCCGGATGCGCTCCCGTCGATATGACGCCCCAGCCGCCCTGATCGCTGCGTCGCTGTAGCTCGCTCATGAACAGCAGGTTCGCGAGTTTCGACTGCCCATAGGCTCTCACCCGGTTGTAGGATCGTTCGGCCTGCAGGTCTTCGAAGTCGATGTGCGCCCAGCGGTGCGCCAGGCTTCCGACCGTCACAATCCGGGGGGCCTCGGCGGCTCGCAGCAGCGACAGCAGGCCGGCGGTGAGCGCAAAGTGGCCGAGGTGATTGGTGCCAAAGTGCAGCTCGAACCCGTTCGCCGTCAGCTCGCGCTTCAGCGGCATGACCACGCCTGCGTTGTTGACCAGCACGTCGAGTCTCTCGTGCTCGGCCCGCATGCGCTCGGCGAACCCGGCCACCGATTTCAGATCAGCGAGGTCCATGAGCCCGCACGTCACGTTGGCATTCTCGACCTCGTTGCGGATCGCAAGCGCCGCTCTTGCGCCGGCTTCGGGGTTGCGGACCGCGAAGACGACGCGCAGGTTCGCACACGCCAGACCTCGCCCGACCTCGTACCCGATGCCTCTAGCGCCGGTTACGACTGCAGTACCCAATCTCGACCCCCACCGGATCTGTCTGGGTGGACTCTAGTCTCGCCCATTCGTCACGCCTCCCGGTGTGCGTCCGTCCCGGGACGAGCCGTTCGTGCCCAGCCCGTATGACCAGTGCCGAGGCCTCCCGGCAAAGTTGTGAATTACTGTGCCGGAAGTGGGCTCCATCGCCCTATGCCACGGAAGCGGGGATTGCTATGAGTCATACCCAAACAGCCGAGCCGGTCAAAACCCATATCCACATTCGTCAAGCGATCAGCCTCCGGGGGTTACGAGCTCAGGTCAAGAGAGCCGACGGAATCAATGCGAAGATCGCCGTTTTCCTGACCAACATCGTGGGGTCCATGTGGTGCGCCTACGTGTTTGCTGTCATAGCCCTGATTGGACTACGTCCAGCCCTGAGGCCGGGTGGCGAAGGAATCATTGCCTGGATTGCCCAGACCTTTCTCCAACTGGTCCTTCTGTCCGTGATCATGGTGGGACAGAACGTTCAGAGCGAGGCAAGCGACGTGAGGGCGCAGCGCACCTATGTGGACACCGTGCAAATACTTGATCGGCTCGACGTACACACCGAAGGAGGGATCAAGGATCTGGCTGATCGGCTCGACGAGTTGCAAGCAAGGATCGGCCCTTGATGCGATGTGGAGGATCTGGTCGCGCCCTCCGTCAACTCATGAGGAATTGCCAACTGTGCGCCGTGCGCATATCAGGCGGTCGAGGACCCACCAGCGAGTTGCTCCTGTCGATTGCTCTGACGTTCCACTCGACGTCCGAGTGCGATTCGCCGGATCGAGCAGTCGGGTGTTCCGGTATTCGATCCACTTCGACACGTTATCGAATGAGCCACTTGGTCCCGACATGCGACCCCTGCAACCACCACCACCTGAGCCATCGGCTCGACCACGGTGAACTAGCCCTGTCGGTCCCCCCCCTCGAACCGGCTGGGCGTTGGGCTGCTCATCCGGCCAATCTGGGACAGGCTCCGGCCATGGATTGAAGGCGTGCTCTACTGAAGAGCGTGCGAATGGGCATCGGCCTTGCCTGCGTATCCGTGGTGGGTTGGGGGATCTGCTCTGCCACCGCCTCGGCGTCGCCGATCACGCCTCCGACACGGACTGTGAGCCTCGAGGCGAGCCACCCACTCGGACCGACTTCGGGATGTTCGACAGCGATTGCACCCGCTCCGACCCTCGATGGTGTCCGGGCCCCTTTGTCGTCCGGCCCCATCGAGCCATTTGGGGTGGCCATCAGTGCCAACAGTAGGTCCGGCTATGTAGCCGACGCATCCGGAGCGGTGTACGTCTACTCCCTGCAGTCGCCGGTCCCAGCCGTCCAGGATGTCGACTCTTTTCGGGTTACTAGCGTCGACGGCATTCCTCCCCGACCGGGTGTTTCTGTCCTCGGTCTGGCGCTCACGCCCAATGGTCGCTACCTGATCGCTGCCGACAATCGCGGCGGAGCCGTCGTCTTCAACGTCGCTCACCTGGCAAAACAGCACTCCAACTGGTCGGCGTGGCACACAGGGACACTGCAGAGCGACGGCCAAGGAGCGATCGAGACGGCTGTGTCACCGAATGGTGACTTTGCCTTCGTCACCCTCGAGAACAGCGATGAGCTTGCCGTGTTCAATCTCAAAAGAGCGCTGCTCGAGGGATTCCGCCCTTCGGACCTGATCGGAATGGTGCCCCTCGGGGTTGCCCCCGTGGGAGTAGCAATCTCCCCTGACGGACGCTACCTCTATGTGACGAGCGAGGCAGCGAGACCCCTTCAAACCGAGGGAACACTGACTACCATCAGTGTGGCACGAGCCGAACAAGTGCCGGCACGGGCAGTGATCTCCATAGTGTCGGCAGGATGCAGCCCCGTACGAGTGGTGGCTACTCGTACAGCGGTATTCGTCTCGGCCCGTGGAAGTGACGCAGTCCTCTCGTTTTCGGCGAGGGACCTCGTGGTGCGCCCGTCCTCGGCTCTCGATGGCGAAGTTCAGGTGGGTGAGTCACCGGTCGGACTGGCACTTGTGGATGACGACCGTTGGGTGATGGTCTCTGATTCCGACCGATTCGCAGTTCCCGGTACCGGTGCGAACCTTGCCGCTGTAGAGATTGCTTCCAGTGGGCGGATGAAACTCGCGGGGTATATCTCGTCGGGCTCATTCCCGCGGGATATGGCTGCCTCTCCAGATGGCAAGATTCTGCTGGTCGACAACTTTGGTTCTGGCCAGGTCGAGGCAGTTGATGTGGCCGATCTGCCTCAGGTCTCCGGTCTGTGATCGGCTGTGTGCCAGCGCTCACAGATGGAATCGGATGAGGCCGTGAGGTCGACGTCCGACTCGGTGGCCGAATGACGCCAAAGCGATTCAAGGTTGCAAACACGCGCTCAATTGGTCCTAGCCCTAGAGATCACCAGCGTGGAAGAATTGGGGCATTGCATTGCCGTATAGGGAAGTCGACATGGCTCACTTGGATGTACCAGTAGTCGGTGACGGAGAGTCGCACCCGATTCCGCGCGAGGTGCACCGTCAGATCAGAGAAGCCATCGACCGTTCGGAGATTTCTCTTCGTTGGTTGGGCGAAGGTGAAGATGGCAAGACGGTTGCCAAGGTCGTCGATGCGGAAGGTCTGTTGATCAGAGAAATTGGGCAACAGGTGGTCGCTGTGGCGTACCAATTGGATAGCCTTGTGGCGCTGGTGAGGACACTGATAGACGATGGGACCGGCTAGTCGCGGGCAACGTGGCAACGGTCACGCTGGCTACGAGTCGCTCCGGCGTGCCCGGCCGGGCCTGACCCCGCGATGGCAGGATCTCAGGCGAGAACGACATAATCCAGATTGACCGGGCCCTGATCGGACGTCTCGACGCTGCACACCACGAGGTTCGTGCCGCCACCCATGGTCAGGGTAACCGGCACGGTCTGCCACGAAGTCCAGTCCGAGGTACTCGGCACATGGAGCACCGCTGTGCCGAATGGCGCGCCGGTCGCGGGGTCGAGCGCACTCACGGTCAATTGCGATGGATTGCCGGTGGAGTTGGCTACTCGGCACAGGAGCTGGCGACTGCCTGGGCTGGCAACCGAGATGGCCACAGCCACGCTGCTTCCCTCCGTCTCGAGACCGGTGACGTAACCCATACCTTCATGGCCGCCGACAGCGTTCTCGAATCTGGCCGATCCTGCGTATGCCCCGACCTCCGCCTGGTAGTGAGATGGACCTTGCGGAACCACCCACAAGAGGACCGAAGCGTGAGGTGCGAGAGCAACCTGGTAGCTGGTCATCGACCCCAGGGATTCGTGGGCCCATAGGTCGCGAACCTCCGCCGGACCAGTGATTCCGAGAATCGCAGCGAAGTCGATTGATCTAGTTGACACGCCAGGGCCGTCGTCGCGGTTGAACAAGGCCACCGCCCAACTCCCGTCGGGCAGCTGGCCGATCCAGCGCTCTGGGTCTCGGCTCGAGGGGTCGTATTCGAATCCGTGGCTGTTGTTGAACACGGGCTTGCCGACCACGCCGGCCCTTCGCAGGGCCAGCACTTCGAGATTCTGAAAGATATGGGCGTTGCTCCCGATCGTGTCGACGTGGTCCGTGATTGCGATCGGGGCTCCGGCCATGGTGAAAAGATTGACCGCGCTCTGGCGCTCGTCGTCGTTGGCGAACGTCTGCATAACCAATGGGTCACCGTCGAGAATCATCTGGCCTCGGCCGGAGATGTCGGCGAAACCGGTGAACCCAAGGAATGGGTTGTTCCACTGGGACCACTCGGGCTGCCAGGTCTGACGGCCGTCACTCAAGTCGTACCAGGCGCCGTAGCTGACGTCGTTGTCGATCCGGACCAGGTCACCATATTGACGTTCCCCTGACCCGTGGTCGAACAGGTTGGGCATGACCAGACTCAGCTGCATGTCGCCCGCCGCATCCCGCATCCACTCAAGCGCCTGAAGATAGGAGTCTCGGCCGTGGGCCACCCCTACCGTGCCCTCGCTCTGGTCGAAGCCAACTTCGTACCAGGCCAGAAAATCGATTCGTAGGAACACGACGCCAAGTCTGCGGAAGTGTGCGACGTAACCCTTGACGTATTCCTCCGCCCCGTCGCGGGTCGTGTCCACCCACTGCAGGAGCCCCCCTCCGTCGAAATAGTCGCCCGGGTTGACGATGTCGGCGACTGCGACATCGGGTCGGCCGATGACGGTCACGGACGGGTCGGTGACCGCCGACCGGGTGGCCCACAGGGGGTTGTAGTACACCCCGAGTCGCAGGCCTTGGGCTCGTAGGTACTCGGCCCACCAAGCCCAGTCATGCACCCAGTCATCGGCCTGGCTCACTATGTAGCCGTGGGGGGTGATCCGTTGGGTGTTGTCAATCCAACCGTCGGTGCACACCATGGTGTACCCATAGTCCCGGAAGGTCGCCGCCACCCAGTCGACGTTGGTCTTCCATACCTCCTCGGGTATCAAGGTGTTGTTGAAGAATTCGTAACCGTAGGTGCTCCAGTAGAGGGGACCAGCTCCGCCGACGCGGAACCCTGGGTTGGTCCGAGGTGCTCTTCCCGGAGGTCCCGGGGAGAATCCGACCTGCCCCCGCGGCGTCACGGCATCCGCCGGTTCGCCACGAGCTGACGATCCGGCAAGTCCAGCGAGCAGGGTGCCGCCGCCGCCCTTCAGTATCTCGCGTTCGCGTCGGCACTCGATCACAGCCCTCCATCTCGAATCCGCGGGAGCGACTTTAGCCAAGGCAGACGCTCCAACCCCCAGCTCCGGGATCACGCTCCGAATTCATGATTTCGCCAGCGGCCCGGAGTCCGGCGTTGAGGCGGCAGGATCTCGTCGAGTCCCCCTCTTCAATCAGCGGAGCCTGGGTATCCAGAGTCCGGTCCTCAGCTGAGACCGAGGCGCTTGCCGAAATGAGGATCAGTTGGCCGACCCCAGATCGAGTAGTCCCCAGTACGCGCCAGCTAGGCCAGCTGAGAACTCATGAACGGTCCGGAGTTGCTCGACGAGGCGACTCACCCGGTCTCAGGGGCTCCCGATCGCCGCACCTTTACGCCCGAGAAGTCGGGTGCGTCACGCCAGCGCTCCAGGTACCCGATGTAGTCCAGGAGACTGCCGGAGTAGGTCAGATTCCGCGCCGCTCGGGCGTCGATCGCCTGTTGCTCGCTGTTGTAGAAGCTGGGCGTGCAGCTCAGGAAATAGCGGGCACCGCCGGCGCCGACGCGGTGAAGTACTGCGAGCCATTCCTCCTCGGCGGCCTCCTCCGGCTCGATGACAGCGATCTCCTGCTCGACGCAGGTCTCCACGATGTGGGCCACGTGCTTCGCCGATTCCGAGAGCAAATGCGAGAAGTTCGTGCCGAATCCCCCTTGGACGAGGCTGATCAGAAGCAGGTTGGGGAACCCACTGGCCAGGACCCCGTGGAGGGTATGGGCGCCCTTCGCCCACCGCTCCGACAGCGTGACTCCGTCACGACCTCTGGGGTCGAACCCGAGCCGCTGGTGCAGATCGGTTGTGACCTCGAAGCCGGAGGCATAGATCAGCAGATCTACCGGATACTCCACGCCGTTCACCACGGGGCCATGCGCAGTGAGTTCGTCGATGCCTCGTCCATTGGTGTCCACCAGATGCACGTTGGGCAGGTTGAACGCCGGTAGGTAGTCGTCGTGGAAGCAGACCCGCTTGCAGTGCTTTCCCCAGTACGGCTTCAGCTTCTCGGCCGTCTCGGGGTCCAGGACGATCTCGTCGATGCGTCTTCGGATCGCCTCCATGGTCTCGAAGTCGGACCGCTCGAGCGCCTCGGCCTCCTCCTCCGATTCCGGGGCCCTACGAGTGTCGACCCACATCACCTCGGTCCAGCCGTCATCCACCAGGTCCACCTGGGGCTGGGCGCCGGTCACCGCCTGCGTGAAGTTGATGATCCGTTCCTTCTGCCAACCTGGCTCGAGGCTCTGGAACCACTCGACGTTGGTGGGCTGCTGGTTCCGGACGCCTACCGCCCCCGGGGTTCGCTGGAAGACATAGAGCTCCTTGGCTACGCGGGCGATCTGGGGTACCACCTGCACAGCCGTGGCGCCGGTGCCGATGATGCCAACGCGCTTGTCGGCCAATCGGTCCATCGGATCGGTAGGGCTGCCGCCGGTGTAGCTGTAGTCCCAGCGGCTGGTGTGGAAGGCTTTGCCCTCGAAGTCTTCGATCCCTGCGATTCCCGGCAACTTGGCCTTGTGCAGGATGCCCCCAGCCAACACCATGAAACTGCTCGACAGCCGATCGCCACGGTTGGTGGTGACCATCCAGCGTTGTTCTTCCTCGTCCCACTCGGCGCCCGTTACGTCCGTCTGGAAGAGAGCACGGGGGTAAAGGTCGAACCTGCGCGCCAGAAGCTTGGAGTATTCGAAGATCTCCGTCGCGCTGGCGTAGCGCTCAGACGGCATGAACCCGGTCTCCTCGAGGAGCGGAAGGTACGTATACGACTCCACGTCACACATGCAGCCCGGGTACCGGTTCCAGTACCAGGTACCACCGAAATCACCGGCTTTCTCCACAATCCGAAAGTCGATGATTCCGTGCTTGCTTAGGTCGATGGCCGTGAGCATCCCAGCGAAGCCGCCGCCGACGATCACGACGGTGGTCTCCTCGACGATCGGGTTCCGGGTGAAGCCGGGTTCGACGAACGGGTCCCGGTCGAGATCCTCGAACTCGTCTGTCAGCTCACGCCACTGGGCCATGCCCTCCGGGCGAAGTCGCTTCTGCTGCTCCTGCCGGTACCGCTGGCGTAGCTGATCGATCGAGAGGCCCTCTGGGCTGCCGTCCTGCTCCATTGTTGATGCCCTTCTCCTGTGGACCGCAGCGGTCGATTCATCGGTCTTGAGACAGAGAGATCTGACGCGCTCTGTGGTGCGTAACCGGCCAGATCGTGAGGAATCACAAACGCCCAAGTATTAGCAGGGAAGTTTTGTGGACCCACTCGGACCCTTTGGGCCGAGAGTACTCCTTACTGTACGCGCATAGTCCGTGCGGCTTCGGACGCATAGTCCGTGCGGCTTCGGTATTCGGGGTGCTGAGGTTCGGATGACGACGATGCACACCGACCACCACGGGTACGAGCTGTCTCGAATCTGACAGGCGGACGCCGTCGGGAAGCATGGGCATCGGGTCAAGAGCGGCATCGCTCCATCCAGATCGAAGCGCTCGAACGGTCCCGAAAGGTGCTCAGACTCGGATCAGCTCAACGGGTTCGTCAGTCTGAGGAGCTGCAAGCGTCGGAAGTGACCGCGGCCACTGGCGTCTGTGGGCCTGTTCCTCCGCCCACGTAGGTGCCGTCAATCCCCCCGAGCCAATCGCCCGGGACCTCGGGTCCGGGACAGAACGCTCAGCCTCCTCATCCGGCCCTACCAATCAATGACCGCGCCTCTGCCGGGCTGACTACCAGATCGTGAAGGTCACCTCCTACCTCGAGTCGACCCGATTGGTTGATGCCGCCGACCTTGACCGGCTCGAATCCGGCTGTCCGGATCAATCGCTCGACTTCCTCGCCGGCGCGGTCGTCATCGGTGGCGTAGAAGAGCACCGCCGACTCCGGTGAACGGTTGCTAGAGGCCTCGAAGAGATTGGCTGACATGGTCCCAAACGCCATGGCCAAGCGCGCTCCGGTGGGCAGCCACCCGGCGACAACCTCGCCAGAGGTCTGTTCGCTCGGCAGGAGACGTGAGAGGTTACCTTGTGGGTCGATGCCGAACGGGTTGCTCGGAACGACCACGAGCTTGTCAGCCAGCGGGTCGCTGATCTCCTCTATGACGCCCTTCAGAACCCCAAACCGCAGCGCCAGGACGACGGCATCGGCGCCCCGCAACGCGTCGCGGTTGTCGGCGGCGACGACCGCACCTTGACCGATCTGTACAGCCAGCATTCGTACCGACTCGTTGTCGGTGCTCGAGAGCCGCAAGGTCTCGCCGCCCGAGGCAAGCTGGCGGGCGATGGCCGATCCGATCCCTCCACTGCCGATGACTGCCGTGGTCATGACCGACACCTCCTCACCGTCACAGCAGCAACGGCGGACGCCGAGAATCGCACTCTTATCCCGATGCGTCAGCCTAGCGGTAGCCAGCAGGGATGGGAGCGGCCGCCGGGCCACCTGAGGACATCTCTCAATCAATGGCCCCGCAGTCACTCAGCCAAGGGAGCTGACGACCGACGCCACATATTCGACAAACTGATCCCGGCCGGGGGAGCTGTGGGGGAGTGGGCGGTGACGAAAACCGGGAGGCCACTCACGGCCGGAACGGTCGGGGATCCATTCAGCCGTGGCCGGACGACTGTCACCCAGAAGAGTCCGTGTCGTGTCCGCCTGCCTCGGCGAACTCGACCGGCTGAGCCAGCCAGGTGCGCCTAGTGGACGTGTTTGATGTTGCCGCCGGTTCCCTTGGTCGACACACCGGAACTCGTGAGGCTGGGCGTTCGCAGACTCTGACAACAGGGCACCGAACCTCGGTCCCGCACTCTGAGCGAATGTCCTGAACCGGGCCAGCCGAAGGGTGGATCTCAGCGGTTGCAGCGAGAACCGAGTTGGTTCACTGAGCCGTCCCAGCTGAGGATAAAGGTCCTGCTCGGCAAGGTATCCAGCCACACGGAGCAGACCTCGGCTGTGCTCGGTAGGCTTCTGCATTGGGGGTAGTTCAGATGACCGATTGGGGGGCCCTATGAGAAGCTTCATCAATCGACGGGCGATGCGATGGATCGGCGTGACCTGCTCGTTGACCTTGCTCTGCACGTTCTTTTGCGGACTCGGCGCGCCGGGTGCGTCGGCCAAGACGCGCGAGCCCCAAGGTGCTCTACGTGGGATCTCTCAGCGGCGTCGCGACGCCGGCCGCTACCACGTTCCCGACTATTCAAGGCGCGGTGAATGCCGCGACACCGGGTGACTGGATCCTCATCGCGCCCGGCGACTACCACGAGGTAGGCGATATGGGGGCGAACTCACCGAGTCCGTCCGATCTTGCCGACGGGTGGTATGGAGCGGTCGACATTTCCACCCCTCGCATCCACCTTCGAGGCATGGACCGAAACTCCGTGATCGTCGACGGAACCCTGTCCTCAGCGGCTACACCCTGCAGTGCGGCTCCCGGTGATCAGAACACACTCAACGGTGAGGGTCGCAACGGTATCCTCGTCTGGAGAACGAGTGGTGTGAGTGTCGACAACCTAACGGTGTGCAACTTCCTGGCCGGCTCCGGAGCCTCGGGCAACGGGATCTGGTGGAACGGTGAAGACGGCACCTTTCCCAGTGGAGTGCAGAGCTACTCCGGGAGCTATCTGACCGCTACGTCCACGTATTTTGCCGGCAGTGATCCGAGCAACCCCAGTGTCTGCGCAACCTGCGCGCTGTATGGCATCTTCTCCTCGAACGCTTCTGGACCTTCGAATCTCAGTGAGCTGTACGCCAACAACTTCTCCGATTCGGGGATCTATGTGGGCGCGTGCAGACGAGCTTGCAGTGTCACCATCGACCATGCCTGGATGGAAGACAATGCTCTCGGATATTCGGGGACGAATTCGGGTGGTCAGATCGTGGTGCAGAACTCGACCTTCGACAATAATAAGGACGGGTTCGACACCAACACCGCACTGACCGGCGATCCGCCGCCACCGCAGAACGGCAGGTGCTGGGTGACCAAGGGCTCTGCGAGTAGTTGCTGGGTGTTCACCGGGAATCTACTCGAGAGCAACAACAACCCGAATGTGCCGATCTCCGGTACCGCCGGCCTTGGGCCCACCGGAACCGGCATGACCATCTCTGGTGGCCGCTACGACACCATCACCAACAATCGATTCCTGGACAACGGGGCGTGGGGCATCGCCCTCGTCCCCTACCCAGATGGCAACACCACCTCCGACGGACGTACCTGCACGGGTACGAAGGGCGTCGTGGCTACGTCACTCGGAGTGCCGGGACTGTCTTGCCTGTATGACCCGTGGGGGGTCGCCGTGGAGAACAATCAGTTCGCCGGCAATGGATCGTTCGGAAATCCGAGCAATGCCGACTATGCCAACCTGCTCGCCTCCGGGAATGAGCCCGTGAACTGCTTCTCGGGGAATACCGCGTGGGACTCGACCTTCACGCACCCACTCGGTGCAGCGACGAGCGCCAATGCACTCGATGGTTATCCGGACCAGACGCCGGACACCTGTGGGACGCGGACACCGAAGACGGGACTGCTTGGCGTCAACACCGACACGACCTTGCTCCTCCAGCTGGAATGCGCGGCAGGCCTCCTGAGCGGCTCGACCTGCGCTTCAGCCCACTACCCTCAGCCGACCGCCGTCGTTATGCACCCGCTGCCGACTCTGCCGTCAATGCCTAACCCCTGTAACGGGGTGCCGTCGAATCTGTGGTGCCCTGGAGGTGTTCCAGTAGCCGACACCGCTGCGACCAGCCGCTGAGTCGATCGGCTCGGCCACCGGGGATGTGAGGCAACGGAAACCTTTGCCTGGGGCGATCCCTCATCTTGGGGAGCTGGGACCGTGCAGATGTGACTCCAGCCAAGCGGAGCTGACGGCTCCGTGCCCGTAGTCGGTGGCCATTGAGGCTCTTTGACAGCCTGTTGGGTACCGGGGTGGCAGAGTTGGGCTCGGTCTGATGAAAGCGTCAGCCTGGGGAGCTGAGGCAGCAACCCACGCACTCTCGACCCAGCTATGTCAGCTGAGGACGTGATCCCGCTCCTGTTGCCTCGCGGGTCACCGCAGGGCAGGTTGCGGCCTCCCCTTGCCACCGCGGCGCTCCATGGTCCGCACTGTTGCGGTGTGCTGGGCAGGCGCGCCCCACCCCGCACGCTGCGGGTCGATGTGGGCGACGTTCACACCCCGGCGGGTCCGACACAGCAACGGTCCCTTCAAATTCTACTGGTGGGCGGCCTCGACCTGCCAAGCCCGGGCACCGGTGGGGTCCCAGGTTAGATCGATGACGGCGGACTCAATGGACTCGACGGACCACCCCGGAGACAGCGCGGCCCGAATCTCATCTTGGGTCACCCGACGTGGCCCCCAGTCACCTGGCTGGAGGTCGCTGAAGCAGAGCATGTAATAGTGCCCACCCGGAGGGACCACCGCAGCCAGGCTGTCGACGTACTGCTCGCGCTCACCGTCATCGAGGACATGGAAGAGACCGCAATCGAGCACAGTGTCGAACTGCTCACCCAGATCAACGAGCCGTAGGGCATCTGCAACGACGAAGCGCGCCTCCACCCCTCGTTCTTTCGCCTTCGTCTTGGCCAGCTCGATGGCCCGCACTGACAAATCGATCCCCACCGCCTCACAGTTGAGTGACGCCGCCAAAAGAGCGTGCTCGCCGGTGCCACAACCGACATCGAGGACCCGGCCGACCAGCTTCCCGGCCGCAGCCAGGTGGCCGAAGGCTGGCTGGGGTCGCCCGATGTCCCACGCGGGGGTGCCCTCCGCATAGATGGCATCGAAGTCGTGGGGTGGACGGGGTATGGAGGCCATGCTGTCAGCAATCGACCTGAGCTGTTGGTGAACCGCTGTCATTCGTTCGATGAGCGCGGCTGAGGACGACCCCGGCGTGCAGAACACAGGATGACGACCAAGATTGGAAGTCGGCCTTCCAAAGACGAGACGCGGCACCGTTCTTCACCTCTAGCCGGCCCGGTAGTACGTCCCGTCGCAGCGGAACCCCTTAGTGGGGCCGGTGACTGGCGGGTCGTCGAGTCGCTGGAACTTGCCCTTGGCGACCTGGCCGAGTAGATAGCAGGTGACCGGCACCTTGCCCGCTGGGTCACTCACAGGAACGATGCCCCCACTGTCGAACGCGGTGATCTTTCGCAGCGCCTGCAGGAGCGACCCCCGGCTCGGATACGTGCCCGCATGGCGCAGGGCGTCGACAAACAGTTCGCCGCAAAGCCACCCGGCCAGCGTGAAGAAGTCAGGCGTGAAGCCAGGTGAGATCCTGTGCACCCACGTGTTGAACGTGGTGACCGTTGGGATCAATGGCGAGTCCTCGCCCAAGTAGAGCGAGGCTGCCTGCTCCAGATAGGCCCCATTGACCGCATCGGGTCCACCGGCGTTGCCGATGAGCTGCGAGTTGTAGGAGGGTGCGCCCAGCACCACTACGGGATGGAAGTTCTGCTGGCCGAGATCTCGAAAGATGGCGGACGCGTAGTTCTGAGGCTCTTGCTCAAGGAAGAGGATTTGTACCCCAGCGTCCTTCATGGCCACCACCTGCGCCGTGAAGTCTGCCGTCCCGGCAGGCAGCGCCGGATCGTAGAGCACCTTGTAACCCAGGTGCTGCATGGCGTTCTTCTCGTTAGCCCAAGCCAATTCCGTCGACGGTAGGTTCGCGATGATGGTGGCCGTGTGGGCGATCTGCCTCGGGTACTTCTGCTTGAAGTAGAGAAGCGGCCCCGTCGGCCACCCGTTCGAGGCGGGGAGCGGGCTGAAGTTGTTGGGGAGCTTCTCCGTCGCGGGATCGAGCGATGCAGTGACGTCCGGGAACCCGGGGTTGGCAGCGATCAGTGGTTCGCTGAAGCTGTCTTCGAGGGAGAGCCCACCGACGTTGGCGAGGTCCGACTGGACAACCCTCTGGACCTCCTGTTTGTTCAGGGCGCCCTGGAACTGATCGTCGGCGCCCGACACCACGATCTTGCGGCCATTGACCCCACCCTGCGAGTTCACATATGCGGCGTAGGCCTCGGTGCCGACCAGAGCGCCGGTAAACAGGTCAGCCAACTCGGTTGTCACGTTGCCGATCGTCACCGACGTTGGCGTCACCCCCGTGTGGTCCTGAAAAGCGGACGCCGGGATCGGCGGTATCGATGAACCGCTGGCGGCATTGCTCGCCGAGTTGGTCGAAGAGCAGGAAGTCATAAGCCCGGCCAAGAGGGTCAGACACGTGGCGACCACTAAGAGCGGGGCCCGCCACAACCGACCGAGAACATGCCTGCGCCGGTTCATGAAACCCTCCCGATCATCCATGATGCACCGCTCAATGAGGCGATAGCCGACCTAGGCCACGCCACAAAGCTAGCCCGACCTAGCGTTCTGAGAGCTACGTGCGCCCCCGTGATGTCGGCCGCGACTGCGAAGCCCAAGGGCGACGGCGGTCCGGTCAGCGGGCCGACATCGGTGCTCTCCATCAGCGGCCCTTGAACTCGGAGCAGAGCGGCGTATCGGTTCCGGGTCGCTCTGTTCCGATTGGGTGGGCGTTGTGGTTGGTTGAGGCCATTCCGCATCCTGGACCTATTGCGTCACCCGTATCGGGCTGGTCGAGGCCCTCAGCTTGAGAGGCTGAGGGCATTGGAATGCCTCGCAACGAGAAGTGCGGTTCGCGATCGCCGGGCTGGCTAGCCAACTTCCCTCATGTAGGCTGCTTGCCCGGGCTCTCCGAAGACAGAATTTCTGCCTAATGGCTCGGGGGCAGTCGAGTCCCTACTACCCCGGTCGGGCCCTCCTGGGAATCGGACCCGATTGGCCATCGGAAGCTGTAGGAACCTCGCCCCGCAGCGGACGGGCCAACGGCTGGTCGTTGGCCCCGTCATGGGCGTGCTCGGGCTACACATCTACAGTTGGACCGTGTCAATCGAGCGTGTGGACCATCCCGCCGGCTATCCGGTTTGCGTCCGACTTGACGCGCCGGTCGCCTCGGCGGCGTTGGACGGCCTCCTGCAACGGGCCGGCCGTGAAGTCGACGAGGGCCTTCTGCCCGCGTGCCAGATCGCCGTGGCGTATCGCGGCGAACTCCTGGCCAGCCGCACCTACGGAGCGCCGCCCATGAGTCGGTTCGTCATCTACTCGTGCACGAAGGCGATCACCGCGGGCGCGATCTGGCTGTTGCTCGACAAGGGGCTGCTGGAGCGCAGTACCCGGGTGGCGGATGTGATACCGCCGTTCGCTGAGCACGGCAAGAACACCGTGACGGTCGAGCACCTGCTCACGCACACGGCTGGTTTCCCTCGCGCGCGTATGCCCGACGACGACTGGGGCGACCGGCACCGCCGGACGGAGCGGCTGGCCTCATGGGTGCTCGAGTGGGCCCCGGGGTCTCGCTTCGAGTACCACCCGTCCTCAGCGCACTGGGTCCTGGCCCAGCTCGCCGAATCGATTACCGGTACCGACTTCCGCACTTTCGTACGTGACGCCCTTCTCGGGGAGCTGGGGATCGACTCGCTCTGCCTCGGGCCACCCCCACAGGATCAGGGTGGTGTGCTCGACGTGGTCGGCGTGGGTGACGTCGTGTCCAAGGCCGAGCTCGACGAGCTCGGAGGATCGATCGGCCTGGACGTGTCGGCGATTGGCACCTCCGAGGCGGACCTGCTCCGGCAGAACAGCCCTGATGTGCGTGCCGTGGGCCATCCTGGTGGCGGAGCCGTGGGGCGAGCGGCCGACTTGGCCATGTACTACCAAGCTCTGTTGGCCAACCCGGCTGGCTTGTGGCGCCCCGAGGTGCTGGCCGCGGGCACGGCCGAAGTGATCTGCGATCTGGTCGATCCGATGACAGGTGCGCCGGCGAGCCGGACATTGGGGTTGCTACTCGCCGGCAGCAACGAGGGGGCATTGATGCGGGGCTTTGCCTCCACCAACTCGCCCCGCACATTCGGGCACATGGGTGCAGGCGGGCAGGTCTCGTGGGCCGACCCGGCCACCGGGCTGTCCTTCGCCTACCTGACCAACGGGCTGGACCGCAACCCGGTTCGCATGGGCGCCCGCGGCTTGTCGTTGTCTTATCGGGCCGGCGGGGTGGTCGCAGCCGAACCTTGAGTATCGCAGGCCCAGGCCGGAGGCGCAGCGCCCTCGTCAGGCCGGGATCCTCCTTCAGACTGATTCGACGTGCGACCCTCATCGGTTCTTCGTCGGATCCGTCCCACAGCCCGGCGGTGAAGGCACCTTCCGGACTTCTCATTCAACGAGTGATCCGCTTTGATCGAAGAGGACTCTGCCGCTCCCAATGACTCTCTTGCAAGCCTCAACTACATCTGTGTCATAGAGCGTGCCGGAGCCCCTCTGAATCTCGCCGAGAGCAGCATCGAGACCAAGGGCCGCTCGGTACGGTCGCCGCGAGGCCATTGATTCCACCACATCGGCGACGGCAATGATGCGGCTTCCCATGGCGATCTGCGGTCCCTGAAGACCGTTCGGATAGCCTGACCCATCCATCCGCTCATGATGCTGGTGGACCATCTCCGCAACGTTCTCCGGAAACTCGACCTTCTTCAGGAGGTCGAATCCTGCCTGACTGTGCTCACGGACAACCGCCATCTCGGTGTCACTGAGTCGACCCGGACGCGTGAGTATCTCCGATGGTACCGATAGCTTGCCGAGATCGTGAATCCTCGCAGCCAATTCGATAGCGTCGACCTCATGGGGCTCAAGGTGGAGTTCAGTCGCCACCGCGGCTGCAATTTGGGCCACGCGGTCTTGGTGTCCAGCGGTATACGGATCCCGCATCTCGACTGATGCTGACAGAGCACCTACTACTGCTCTCGTGAGGGTTGCTTGACTCTGTTCCAAATGTTTTCGGTCGGTGATGTCGATGACGACAATGGCAATACCGATCACAAAGTCATTGACTCGGACGGGATTGAGATTTGTAAGCCAATAGTGGACGTGATCCGGGTCCGTGGCGGTGTAGCCGGACACCTCTTGGCCGACGACTGCTTGGCCGGTGTCGATCACCCGTTGGTACATCGCCTCGAGCGTGGGCCATAGGGCCGGAACGACATCGGCAACGGTCCTTCCAACCTGGTCCTCGACTCTGCCGCCGTTCACCGATGCGAGCATCGAGTTCAGGCGCAAGAGTCGAAAGTCGCGGTCGACGTAGCCAAAGCCAACGGACGCCGTTGACTGAAGTGAGTCGATTATCGACGATGCTTCTGCGGTTGCACGAGTTGAGTCCCGGAGGCTTTGCTCGAGCCGGTCCCAATCGGCTCGTTCGAGCACCCGGTCGGCGATCTCCTGACCGTGTCGGGCGTAACGTGGAGCGCCTGCAGGTACGTCTGAAATGGTGGCCGTACCTCCGCGTCCTGCGGCTTTGGCACGATAGAGCCCAAGGTCGGCGTCTCGAAAGAGCTTCTGGCTGGTGGGCTCAAGGGGATCAAGCACTGCGAAGCCAATGCTCACGCTGAACCCCCATCCTTCCGGGTGATCGAGGGCCCTGGCCATCCGGTCTGCGAGTTTGCTGGCACTGGCCAGATCGGTCGTAGGCAGGATCACGGCAAACTCGTCGCCCCCTACTCGTGCAACGATGTCGCCGGAACGGCTGGTCGTTCTCATGATTGCCCCAGCCTTGGAGAGGGCTGAGTCGCCTTCGGCATGACCATGGGAGTCATTGAATGTCTTGAAGAGATCGATGTCGGCGACCAGCAAGCTCAATGACACACCGTGTCGGAGGGCGCTGTTGATTTCGATCTCGAGACGCTCATAGAACGCTCCATGACTCAGGCACCCAGTTAGTGAATCAGTGTGCGCTTGGCGGTGCAGTTCGTGAATGAGCCGATCCTCGTCGTCTTCCAGGCGCGAACGGTAAACAGCGGCACCGATGCTCAGAGCTACTGTTCCAGCCAGGAATGCAGAGAGTGCCGCGACATCACCAGCGGTGGAGTCAACGTTTGCATCTGTGAACGCCACCGCACCGAACTCGACAAATACCGCAATTCCGCAGATCATCACCTCTTTGGCTGGAAGAGCCAATGCGGCACTCATGATGGGAAGTGCCATCAGGATGATCAGGGGACTGTCGAGTCCTCCGTCGAGATAGATACAGAGTGAGAGCGTCGCCCCTGCGAAGAGGGTCGAGATCAGTGAAAAGGTCACCCGCCAGGGATATACGGCGACCCTGTCTACGAACAGGAGAGTCCCGGCGGCGACGATAAGGCTGAGTGAACTCACCGTCAGCAGTGCAGGTCGGTGAGTTCCATTGGGCGTAGCGATGAAGTAGGCCAGCACGAAGAGGCTGCCGGCAGCCAGGATCGCATAACCGAGCCGGATATACGACGTCCAGAAGCGCTGCTCCTGGACGGCCAGGGACTGATCGACCGGTTTGGTTGCGTCGTCCTGAGCCAGTTGCCGATTCTTGAGTTCGCCGCCGGACAGCAGATCCAGGTCCACAGTTATCTATCGGTCGAAAATGGGCATGCCATGAGAGGAATCCCGACTGTCGCCCAGATCGCCCCCCGGGGACTCACTTGTTGGTGCCGACAATTCGATCCTACGGATCCTGTGAGCGGGAGCAGGGAGCAGGGAGCTGGCGGGCAGGACCGAGGCGGGAGGGACCGAGGCGGGAGGTGTCTCCATGTCACCGGCGATCGGCGGCGGCTCTACCTGTGGCTCGGACCCCTACCGAGACTTCAAGACTTGAGCTGACCTAGGCTCGATGATCGTGGCCCTCTGGGATGACGAGGTCGAAGCGCTCCGGCCGCAGCTGCGGGAGGAAGCAGCGGCCTTCATCTCATCCGTCCCGTGGGGGGAGGTCGAGACCTCGATGTTGTCGCTCGAGGAGCGGATCGCCGCGAGCCGCGCTGCCCAGATGGGCGGCGCGCCCTCCGACCGTGCGCTCGACCGTACGATTGACGGGCCCGCCGGACCCATCGGGCTTCGCACGTTCGAGAGCGACAAGCCAGACGGCGTGCTCTTTCATATCCACGGCGGAGCGTGGATGGGGGGCTCAGCCGAGATGATGGACCCACTCCACGAGATCATCGTCGACACCTGTAACGTCGCGGTCGTGAGCGTCTCCTACCGCCTCGCACCGGAGCACCCGCATCCCGCGGGCCCAGACGACTGCGAGGCGGCGGCCCGCTGGGTGGTCGATCACGCGGCAGGCGAATTCGGCTCCGACCGGTTGCTCATCGCAGGCGAGTCTGCCGGAGCGCATCTTGCCGCGGTCACCTTGCTCCGAATGAGGAACAAACACAATGCAGCCGATCGTTTCCTTGGCGCCAACTTGATGTTTGGTGCCTACGACCTCTCGCGAACCCCCAGCCAGCGCGGCGTGGGGATCGCACCCGGAACCGACATCCTGGACGGCACCGGCTTCCCGCTCGACCTCTTTCTGCCCGGGATGTCCGGGGAGGAGCGCCGAGATCCAGATGTCTCACCGCTCTATGCGGACCTGCACGGCATGCCGCCCGCGATCTTCTCCGTTGGGACCAATGATCATCTACTCGACGACACTCTCTTCATGGCACGACGTTGGGAGGTTGCTGGCAATCGCACTGAATTGCTCGTGTACCCCGAAACGCCGCACGGTTGCATTGCCTTGCCATCGGTCGCAAGGCACTTTCTTCCTCGACTCTTCGATTTCTTCCGTTCGTGCCTGGAGACCCGGACGTCCATCACGTGATGCTCTATTCGGCAACGTTTTGGGGATCGTGGACTGAGCGCCCGCCTGAGCTCCAGTTCCACGCTGACGACGTCCCATCTTCACTCCGCCTGAGAGGGTGAGGACCGTGCACAGTGCTCTCAGCCGGCGGAGCACGTCGGGCGACCTTCAGGAATGAGTCTGACCTGGTAGGCGACCTGCGCCGACGACTTCTCAGAGGGCCCGCAATTCATCATGGCATGTGGTTAGCATTCGGTCGGAATCGTCTCGTCGACGAGGCCCCACCCAGAGTGAAGGAGGGGCACGTGAGCACAGCCCCGGAACAGATCGTCGCTTCGTGGACATGGTGCAAAAAGGTTGCGAGGTTATTTGTACCGGCCATGCTGGTTGTGGCCCTGACGGTGATGGCCAGTGCACCCGCCGGAGCCAGGACTCCAAGGATCAAAAAGCCAGGGCCTCCTACGAACGTGGCGGCGACGGCCATCGGTGGCGGGGCAACCGTGTCGTGGACCGCGCCGCTCTCGGATGGCGGTTCTCCGATCACCGGCTACACGGCGACCGCTTCGCACGGTGGTCAGACCTGCACCGCGACGGTAACCACAACGTGCACCGTGAGCGGTCTTACCAACGGGCATCTCTACAGGATCAGGGTCCGCGCCTCGAACACGATCGGCACGGGAAGACCAGCCATAGTCTCAGTGACTCCAGCGTTGCCAACCGTGGATTTGGTCAATGGATTTCCGTATTCCGGCGGGCCAGAGGATGTGACGTTAAGCGGTCCCTCGTCCTCCACCGTGCAGGCTGATTTCACAACGTCTGACGGCCCTGATTGGGCACTGGGTTGGGGCGAATGGATCGGGGACGCCGCGGCATTCAGTCCAAGTTCCGGCGTCGTCACCTTCGCTCCGGGTCAGATCGTCGCGGCGATAACATTCGCGGTTGATCCCGCCAATGCCACCGGATGTTCGCTGTACTACGCCCCCGATCAGTGCTACCCCACAGCGACTGTGACCCTTTCCAACCCTACGAACGCGCTACTCGGAGCCAATCCCTCCACAAACCTGTCTTACGTCGGCTAGACGACGGCTAGACCTGGTGATTCGGCTTCGGAAATGTCGTAGCCTCCGCGGCAACCACAACAGCTTCGCTCCCCGGCGCCACCCGGATCACCTCGCCGGCACCCAAGGGGGTCCGACGCGCCCGACTCAACGAGGCAATCATCGCCAGGACAGCGTAGTGGAGAAGGTGAGGCCCCGCTCAGATCCGAGGACCGCTTTGCTCGCCTTGGGGCCCGGGTCCGGAGACTGTGCGGGTACTCGGGCCGGGCGGCCGGAGCATTTCGTGACGAGCGGCTCAGCTGCCAGCTGAGCCCACAGACCGGAACAACGGCCGACGGAGCCTACGATGTGGCCATGCGAGCGCTCATGTACGGGGTGGAGCCCGAAGTGCAGCCCATCGGCGAGACGGACAACCGCTTGTTGCGGATGCTCGCTCGAACGCCGACGCGGCTGATCGACATCGACGAGCCCGGGTTCCTCCGCCCAGACTGGGTGGTGACCAGGCCGAGACTGGTGGGGATCTGCGGATCGGAGTCCAAGGCGGTGTTCCTTGACTACGCCAGCCTGATCGACCCGGCCAACGCGTCGGGCATGCAGCAGAATCCGATGAAGAATTTCGTTTCGATGCCCCACGTGATGGGCCACGAGGTGATCGCCGAGGTGGTCGCCGTCGGCCCCGAGGCGGAGGGGCTCGAGCGGGGGGACCGTGTCGCTCTCAACCCGTGGCTCACGTGCGTGACCCGAGGGGTGTCGCCGGTCTGCCCGGCGTGCGAGGCGGGTGACCTGAGCCAGTGCCACTCGTTCGCGAAGGGGTCGTTCGCTCCTGGGATTCATATTGGCATGTGCGCCGACGTCAGCGGCGGTTTCGCCGACCTCATGCCGGCCCACGACTCGATGCTCTTCAAGGTGCCGGACGCCCTGAGCGACGAGCAGGTGGTCCTCGCCGACCCCTTCGCAGTGTCACTGCACGCGGTCACCCGCCATCCGCCGCAGCCGGAAAGCAAGGTGCTCGTCTACGGTGCCGGCGCGCTCGGCCAGTGTGCCGTCGGCATCCTGCGGGCGCTGTACCCGACGGTCCAGGTCATGGTGGTCGCCCGGTTCGATGCACAACGCCGGCTGGCCGAGACATTCGGCGCATCGACCGTACCCCATGAGCCGCGACTCGAGCTCATCGAGCGGGTGGCGGACTGGTCGGGCGGCGTGCTGCAACCCGCTGACGGGCTCCCCATGGCCTTTCCGGGTGGCATCGACGTGGTCTACGACACAATCGGGGCAGCCGAGACGTTGGAGGTCGGCTGTCGCGTGCTTCGCGCCCGAGGGGCTCTCGTGAAGCTGGGCATGCATGGCGCCGCCAAGTGGGACGACACGCCGGTGTACTCCAAGGA
Source organism: uncultured Acidimicrobiaceae bacterium (assembly GCA_963717885.1). GTDB lineage: Bacteria > Actinomycetota > Acidimicrobiia > Acidimicrobiales > RAAP-2 > Bog-756. Next base: position 89,777 of record CAVQXB010000003.1, read on the forward strand.
GATAACCTATACGGGCTCCAACGCCTTCGGGATCGAGGAGGTCGAGGGGGTACGTCAGCACGGAATCGCCCACTTCCTGGACATGGTCGGATCCGGCCGGATCGACCTGACACAGATGCTCACCCACACGTTCCGCCTCGACGAGTGGCGCGACGCCTTCACCGTGCTGGCCGATCAGGAGGCGTCAGGAGCCATCAAGGTTGCGATCGACAGCCGGTAGGGGTTTGATCCGCATTAATCATCACTCCTGTCCTGTGCTCAGCTTCAGGCTGAGGCCTCGCCCGGGATCTCGCCTCGGACTCCCTGGTTGAGGGCGCTCAAGTTGCGCCTTATCGCCCCTCGGGTGCCTCAATGTGGTTCCTGAACAGATCGGACGGAGCGAAACTGGATCAGCCAAACTGAACGAAGGGTGCAATACGGATACGTAGACGCTCTGAGCTGATCGGGGTCGATCGTCGGGGCTCAACCGTTTGGCCGGAAGGCCACCTTCATCATCTGGCTGGCGTCGTTGTCCAGCCCGAACTGGATGGGCTATCGATACCAACCGGGGGGAAGCCGGCGCGCTACCACTTCTCGGGTGGGAACGTCCGCCGCACGCGTGGGCGAGACGGTGCCGACCCGACACGGGTCAGGCCAGCCTTCGGAGCCGACTGTGCGTAACACAACGGTCGTGGGCCCGCGCGACACTTGAGCATGGAACGCTTCCACGACAAGATCGCCATCGTGACGGGCGCAGGCTCAGGGATCGGGCGCGCCACCGCCCGCCGACTGGCGGCGGAAGGTGCCGCGGTGACCATCGCCGACATCGACGAGTCCGGCGCCGGCACGACGGTCGAGTTGATCCGCGCCGAAGGGGGCACCGCCCACGCCCAAGCCACCGACGTCGCCGAGCCCGACGAGGTTGAACGGATGGTTGCCGACACCGTCACCGCATACGGCGGACTCGATCTCCTTCACAACAACGCGGCCGCGATTAAGCTCAGCCTTACCGACCAAGATGTCGTCACCATGCAGCTCGAGACCTGGCACACCTCGATCGCGCGTCAACCTCGACGGCGTCATGCTCGGCTGCCGGTTCGCCATTCCCGCCATGTTGGAACACGGTGGCGGATCCATCGTGAACACCGCGTCAGTCGCCGCAACCTACGGCAGCCGCTCCCTTGCTGCCTACGGCACCAGCAAGGCCGGCGTCGTCGCACTCACGCGCTACGTGGCCACCGCGTATGCCGACCGCAACATTCGTGTGAACGCCGTCGCTCCCGGCGTCGTCGTCGACCGCGACCTCCAGGATTCGCTCGGCGGCCCACTGGGCGACACCCTTGCGTCGATCACCGAGGGTCATCTCGTCGGCCGGCTCGGCTACCCGGAAGAGATCGCCACGGCCGTCGCCTACCTGCTGTCCGACGAAGCCGCGTTCGTCACCGGCCAGACGTTCACCATCGACGGCGGATACACCGCGCACCGTTGAACCGGAGCTGGAATCTCCGCCGAACCGCGGTCGGTACCTCCCGACGGTCCTTGTATGGACACAGGCGACGCAGCTGACAGGGTCGAAGTTTCCTCGCGTCACTCGTAGCATGAGCGGGATGCACTCTCAACTGACGTCCACCAGATCCAGGGAGATCAAGTCGTGAGAATCCGCTCGAGTAGGCGAAGATTCGGATCTAGGTACGGTGCAGTGGTCACCTCGGCAGTTTGCATTTCGCTGATCACGTTCGGTGGCCCTGCTGCTGCAACAGAGAAGTCCCTGATAGGCCCCTACTTTGGCGCAGCTTTCACGATCCAGCAGAACAGCTACGCATTCGGTCAGGCTGCGTCGTGGAGCCGCAGCGGCCAGGTGCTCTCGGGACAGCTCGACAGTGTCGGGGTAAGCCAGATCTATCGCTCGAACGTCGATGGCAGCGACCAACGGTGTCTGACCTGCACGACAGTCCAAGGTCCGAACGCCTTCCCGCAGGAGCGACCCAAGGGCGACTGGATCTTGTTCGACTCCTACGGCGAGCAGCCCACTCATACCGGCAACCCAGGTTTTGGTGGCTACGGCGGCGACCTCTACGTCATCCGCGAGGACGGCTCCCACCCCTACCGGTTGACGACGAACTCCGACCCCAATGACGGATCGGTGTACACATCCTCGAGCGGGGTCCCCTATGACAACTTCCATGCCTACTGGTCCCCGAGCGGAAGGCAGATCGTGTGGACCCACACCGAGGCCAACCCACTCTCCGAGGGCGGCCAGACCTGGGAAATGCTCCTTGGAGACTTCACGGTCAAGCATGGTGTTCCCTCGCTGCAGAACGTACGGGTCGTGGGCAAGCCCTACGGCGTCTACGAGACCCAGCCATGGGCCCCCGACGGCAGCGGCTTTCTTTTCTCGGCTGCGGGCGGACTCAAATCGCCGTTTCAGGCAACCGATCCGGGTTGGGGGCATATGCAGCTCTACTTCATGCGTCTGTATGGCCAAGGCGCCTCGCCCCAGCAACCCTTGGTGACACAGATCAGCGACGACACGCCCGCTTACAACGAGCAGGCGATCTTCACGCCCGACATGAGGACGGTCATCATGATGTCAAACCGGAGTAAGCCTCAGACTTCCTGGTACGACCTGGTCGTCTCCGCTGCTATGGGGACAGGCTTCGACGCACCGAATACGGGATCGACACAGACGCTGCAATTCTTGTCGGATTTCATAGGTCCAGACTTCAACTCCGATCTCTATGCCGTTGACGTCCAGACCAAGGCGATCAGGCAGCTGACGAGCTTCCCCAATGGCGTGGTGCCCGAGTTCTACTGGAATCACAACTACTCGAAGATCATCGTTGGGATCGCAACAAGGGGTGTCAACGAGACCACCCTGCCTACCTGGATCGGGCAGTTTGGCGGGATCACCAGTAGTGAACGGCAAGTTCCCAAGCAGATCCCGGCACCAGGCCTCGTGGGCGAGCCGGTGACCATGGCACGAGTCGGCATGCAGGCCCAGGCGATCCGGGACGCTGGGCCAACCGCCAATACATCGGTCCCAGTCCCGCCGCCGAGGGACGACGATGCGGCCGAACCTCACGCGACGGTCTCAACCGACAAGGCGACCGTTCCAAGCGTGACGGACACCTACGCGGCAGTGTGGCTGAACGATCTTGCCTCGCTCTCCCAGGAGTCCGGCCAGTCTCTCTCGACTCCGCCACTTCTTGCCGCTGTCGGCCAATTCGGTGGCTAAGAAGTGAGACACCGGTTGAACACAGTGCTCATAACACGGAGTCACGCCTGATTCGCCGTTCGTGAAGCGGTCAGGCCTCGAGCGGCGTTCACGATCCCGACATGGGTGAAGGCTTGGGGAAAGTTGCCCAGCAAGCGCTGGCGGTCCGGGTCATACTCCTCGGAGATGAGTCCTACGTCGTTGACCAGGGCGGTAATCCGCCGGAAGGCGGCCGTTGCTTCTTCGAGCCGGCCCATCAGCCGTAGGCACCCGATCAGCCAGAGGGTGCACGGGAGGAACATTCCCTCGCGGCCCGGCAGTCCGTCCACCCCCGATTCATTCGCGTAGCGGAAGACGAACCCGTCCTTCATGAGGCGGTCTTGGATGGTTTCGACGGTCCGGACTACTCGTTCGTCGTGGGCGGGGAGGAATCCGACGAGCGGAATCATCAGCAGGCTGGCATCGAGGTCGACGGCACCATAGGACTGGGTGAACGCCCCGACGTCGGCATTCCACCCCTTGTCGCAAACCTCGGCGTGGATGGCCTCCCGGACGACACGCCACTCCTCGACGGGCCCCTCCAGGTCGTGCACTTCGACAGCGCGGACGGCGCGGTCGAAGGCGACCCAGGTCATGACCTTGGAGTGAGTGAACGGCCGACGAGGACCACGGACCTCCCAGATTCCGTCGTCAGGATCGGACCAGTGGTCGACGAGGAAGCGCATGATCGCCACTTGGATCCGCCAGATGACCTCATGAACGGCGATGCCGTGTGAGCGGGCCCGGTCGATGGCGTCCATGAGCTCTCCATAGACATCGAGTTGGAACTGGCCGGATGCAGCGTTCCCTATCCGCACCGGCGAAGATCCCTCGTATCCGGGGAGCCAGTCGATCTCCAGTTCGGTCAGACGACGTTCACCGGCTGGTCCGTACATGATCTGCAATTGCTTGGGATCGCCGGCGGCGACACGTCCCAGCCAGGCCAGCCAACTCTCTGCCTCTCCCAGCAGGCCCGATCCGATGAGGGACTGGAGGGTCAATGCCGCATCACGGACCCAGCAATAGCGGTAGTCCCAGTTGCGCACGCCCCCGACGGATTCCGGGAGCGATGTCGTCGGTGCGGCGACGATGCCCCCGGTGGGACCGTAGGTCAGCCCCTTCAAGGTAATGAGCGACCGCAATGCAAGATCTTCCCATTCGCCGTGCACCGGCAGAACTCCGGCGCACCAATCGTCCCAGAACTCGATCGTCTCCTCGAGCGCCCGTCCGGTATCGAGCACGAAGGGTGGCTCCTCGTGAGACTGGTACCAGGCGAGGGCAAAGGCCACCTCCTCTCCGGCATGGACCGTGAACTGCCCCTCGTGTCGCATCTCGAGGCCGTTGAGCTCGATGGGGGAGTCGAAAACGAGGGCATTTGGCCCGGCAATGGCGATGAGACCGCGGTCCACACGCCGAACCCATGGAACGTCATAGCCATACTCGAAGCGCATGACCAAGTCGGTCCGCATCGGCACCTCGCCCGAGACGCCCCGGACGATCCGGACGACTCTCGGATGATGATGCCGGAGAGGCATGAAGTCGATGACCTGTACGACGCCGGTAGCTGTCGTGATCTCGGTCTCGAGCACCATCGACCTACTCCGATAGCGGCGAACGTGGGAGGTAACCTCGTCGTCAGCGACGATCTGCCAGCGGCCGTGGTCGTTCTCTCCGAGCAGTTTTGTGAAGCAACTCCCTGAATCGAAGCGAGGGAGGCAGAGCCAATCGATGGAACCGTCTCGCCCGACGAGCGCAGCGGTCTCGGTATCGCCGATCATCGCGTAGTCCTCGATGGCTTGTGTCACTATCCCCAACCTTAGGTAGGACTGACCCCGAAAGTCACGGCTGCGAATCCGCCCTCTACTCCATCGAGGCTCTGCACCGAGGTCGTGACCCGTGTTCCCGACCCGCCGGGCGGCTCGGGGTGCTTCACAGGTTCGGTTGAACGAAGAAGGCCGGTAGTCGATCTCGTACCGTTTGCGGGCCGGACAACTATCTCGCTGGGTCTCGGTGTCGCGGCACTCCCGCGGGTAGCCCGACGGAGTGCTCGAAGCTCGCGGCACTCCGGCGAACGGTTCGAACTCCCAACGCTTCCGTTACCGACCAAGCGGCGAGCCCGCTGGTGCCCGTATTCCGCCGCAGCTCGGATATTCATGCCGCGTTAGTCCTGGTCAGCGAGCTAAGAATGGGTCAGCTGCTGTGACCTCATGCTGTTGAAGTTGAGGTGGATTACTCAGGCCTGCCATCTGGCCACTCGTAGGCGGCGATAGCAGCCAACGGAATCGAGGATTCCCTTGGGTAACCGGTGCCCATGCAGCGTTGGGACACGCCGAAGAGCATCGTCTCTGGGCAGTGCATTTGGTTAGTAGCTCAATGACGGGCACCAGTCGCCCCTCCGGTTGGGAGTCAAGTCGAGGAGGTGCCACACGGGGCTCAGGAGAGTGATCCTATTCGCACAATATCGACCGAGAGCGGAGGACCCCGGTGGCATGGTCGGCTGGCCCCAATGCCTGCCGTCGAGCCGGTCTGAGTTCAGGGGTGATCTGGGACCGCGTGCTCGGCTTGCCGTGTCGTGGAGGATGGCACACGATTGGATCATGACGAACGACGGTGAAGCTGACTCGGACTGGGCGCAAATAGCGGCGAGGCTCGCGTCAGCACGGAACTACTGGCTCGGCACCACGACGGCGAGCGATGCACCCCACGCCGCCCCCGTCTGGGGTGTCGTGCTCGACGACCGGTTCTACGTCTACAGCGAAAGAAGAACGACCAAAGCGAAGAACATCGAGCGGGACCCACGGGTTGTCGTCCACCTCGAGAGTGCAGAGCACGTCGTAATCGTCCACGGCCGCATGATCGATGAGGGACGGCCCTCGGATGTACCGGACGTGGTTCATGCGCTGAGCATCAAGTACGACGGTCCCGGTGACGACCAGTATCTTCCGTCGGTCGATGAGGACTTCGATGTCCTCTACCGACTGCAGGCGGAGCGCGCGCTGCTCTGGGAGTTGTCGGACTACGGCGGGAGTCAGCAGAGATGGTGGTCGTCACATTGAGCGGCTCGCACCAGTGTTCCGAGTGCAGCCATTCTTGGCAACGAGTGCAATGGGGACGATGGCGAGGGCGGCCAAGCTCGGACGCTTCATGAGTGTCACCGTGGGCCCAGAGGAGTGCCCGGAGTTCGACGGGTGTAGGGCTGGGTCACCGTGGAAACTCAGGACATGCGGCATCCGCTGGTCCCAGCCACTGGAGCTGAGGCAGGGCACATCTCTGCTACCCGATGTCCGCCGAACTGGGTCAGCCGTGCTGTTCGCGCATGAATCGATCGAACTGCTCCCAAGTCAGTTGCCTCGGATTCTTGGCCTTGGATGGAGACCAGTCAATCGTCCCCTTACTGACCCGTAGTTCTCCTAGCTTCTCGTTGTCGCTCCGAATCTCGAACACGACATCAGCACTCAGGACCACCTTGGTCGTGGGAATTCTCATTTCTACATCGTGCTTCGGCAACTGGGACTCCTGATCTGTCGATGATTTGTGGGGCCTCACGGTAGCGCCAGCAGATGTCGTCCAGCTTGGCGACAGGATCAAATGCAAACATGATGTGGAGGCCTCGGATGATCGTCAGCCTCATAGGATGAGGTGGCAGCCAGAGCCCACCGTTCCCGGCGAGGGTGCAAGTCCAAGGTCTGGTTGAGGAGAGTCGTCGTCGCTTCCCTAGAGCTCACGCAAGGCGGCGGCCAGCGGTTCGAGCACGCCGGGATCCAGGGGCGGTGGGAGGGTGACAATGCCCAGCTCGGCGCCGACCTCGGCCAATGCGGCGGCCTGCTCGGCGGTGGCCTTCGCATCCCCGGCGAATCGGACGTGACTGGAGAGGAGAATCTCCGTGGGGTCGCGGCCGACGTCCTCGCAGTGCTGATGCAGGATGTCCCGCTTGCGGGCGAACTCCTCCGGTGTGCCACCCACGAAGTTCCAGTGCTGGGCGAAGCGGGCTGCAGTGCGGAGCGTCCTCTGCTCGCCACTACCACCGACGCAGATCGGCGGGTGGGGGCGCTGAACCGGCTTGGGCTCGTTGCGGGCCCCGCTGAGCTGGTAGTACCGCCCCTTGAAGGTCGTCGTCTCGTGCGTGAGGAGCCCGACGATCACCTCGCAGGCCTCCTCGAAACGGTCACTGCGCTGGCCCGGCGTGCCCAGCTCGATCCCGTAGGCCCCCGACTCCTCCTCGTTCCAACCGGCCCCGATGCCAAGCTCCAGTCGGCCCCCGGACACGATGTCGAGGGTGGTCGCCATGTTGGCCAGGATCGCCGGGTGGCGGTAGTGGATACCGGTCACCAGAGTTCCCATGCGCAGGCGGGTTGTCGCCTGGGCCAGCGCCGTCAGGGTGATCCAGCCCTCCATGCAAGGGCCGGTGCTGTCGGAAAAGATCGGATAGAAGTGGTCGAAGGTCCAGCCCGACTCGAACAGCTCGATGTCGTCGGCCACCGTCCACACGGCAAGCATGTCGGTCCAGGTCGTGTTCTGCGGCGAGGTCTTGAAAGCGAAGCGCATAGGGCCACGTTACGTGAGGCCGGCGAACGACCGTACAGACCTCCGTCCATAGGCCACGAGAGTAGGTGGCTGTCAAATCTGCTGTGTCCTCAGCCGTTGCCGAGGCCGGTACCTCGACCAGTGCGCCTGACGGCCGATCGCGCCCTGTCAGATCAGAAGGGTCGGGTACCTGAGCTGCGCAGGGTGCCCAGCGCGAAAAGCTGGGACCCAGGGGTGGCACGCCAACGATGCCGGCTGAGAAAGTCCTGGCTTGAGTTCATCGTGGCCGATAGCGGAGGGCTTGAACCTGGCAGAGGAGGGTCCCCGCCCCCCACCCCAGCCGGCACATGCGGGTCAGAGTCCTGTTGCTCACCCCAGCATGCCTATCAGGCCACCTCAGAGTCCTGCGGTCGCAGTCCCCATGAGGAACAGGAAGTTGTCCGCGTAGAACTGCCGGCGCACGTCCTCACTGGCATCGCCCAGCGAGGCCTCAAAGCGCTCGATCGGCCGCCGACCACCCTCGACATGGGGATAGTCCGACGAGAACATCACCAGGTCCGCTCCGGCCTGGTCGATGATCCAACCGACGTCCTCGGTCGGGTAGGGCGTGAATCGGATCTGGCGGTGAACGTACTCTGAGGGGCGCAGGTTGAGCGCACGCAGCCGGTCCTCGTGGCGGGCAAAGGCCTCGAACGCAGACTCCATCTGACGCTGCCAAGAGGGAACCCAGATGGCCCCCTGTTCGATGACTCCGATCCGCAGTTCCGGAAATCGCTCGAGCACACCGTCGAAGATGAGAGTGGCCAAGGTTTGGGCGGGTGGAGCCGGAATCGCCATGTAGTCGACCGAACGGAAATTCTCGTCGCCCCCATGAAAGTCCGGCGGTATGGGGAGCCCGTTCACGAAATAATGGGGGTCGAGGAGTTGCCCAGTCCCGCCAACGTGCAGGACAACGGGGACTCCAGCCTCCTGTGCCCTGGCCCAGACCCCAAACAGGTCGGTGTGGCTGGGCGAGTACGAGGGAGGACAACCAGACGCCACGAGCAGCGCCGCCGCGCCGTCGGCCAAGGCCTGTTCGGCGGTCTCGATGGCCCGCACGGGGTCGGCAAGCGGCACATAGCAGGCCGGGAGCAGGCGCCGGTCGACAGAGCAGAACTCGAGCATGCCCCTGTTGTGGGCCCGGGCCGCAGCGTAGGCCAGGTCGAGGTCGCCGCGGTGTTCGAGGTCGTGCAGGCGCCCGTTGTGGAATGTGTTGAACATCAACTGGCTTCGAAAGCCCAGGAGGTCGAGCGCCCGGGGACGGTCCTCAGCGATGAACGAGCCGGTCGCAGCGAAGTTCTTCCGTGCCATGATCTCGGCGTCCTCGTCAGCTCGATACTCGGTCGAGGCGTGGCGCTCCCGCAGTCGATCGAATGCCACGCGAAGATCCGCTTGCTGCTCCTCGGGGCTCCCGGTCTGTCGCAACTCGTTGCCGCCCGGGTACGTCAGGACGGGTAAGGCGTCACGGAAGCGGGCCTCGGCGTGGTCACGGAGCCAGGTCGGGGTCTCCATGATGTGTGCGTCGGCGTCGTGGATGATCCGTCCGGTGGCGTACGGCATGACCTCCACCCCCTCAGTTCTCGGCACTCTCGATAGAAGAGTACTGCTCCGCCCGATCGATCGGCCGAGTGGACCCTACGGCGGCGGCCAGGGTCGGCGCCCCGACGCCAGCCGGCGATCCCCGCCTCCGGATAGCGCTGCCACCATTTGTGGGCGGTCTGGAGAGGGATCCGCCTGGACTCCGCGGCAGCGGTCACCGGCCAGCCATCCCCGACCATGTTGCAGAGTCGAAGTCGGCCTTCTGGGGTGAGGGGTGGAGGCTTTGAGTGCCGCAGCCACCACCATGAGTGTTGTGCGGATCGCAAGCCGCCTTTTGTTAGGTTACCGTCAGGCTTTCATGGTTGAGTCAGGCTTGATGCGACAGATACGACTTTCGCTTGCGTGGATCGCTGGATCCGGCCCCCGCCCAAAATTACGCCCTTCACTCGTTGCGGCTGTCCTTGGGGTTGTGGCTCTCGGCGTCGGCGGAGCTGTGCTGCTTTCCTCGCACGGTCGTTCTACGCCTCAGGGACACTCGGCCGCTCGTGCCCCGACCCCATCGACCGCCCCGTCGTCATCGCCTCCTTCGTCGACCCGACCTCTCGCCCCCAGGACCACGACCCCCACCACTGCCGGACCACCGAAGGCCCTTTCGACGACGCCCACGACTCAGGCGCTGGCACACCGTGCCAGAACGGCTCGACATGCCAAACCAAGCAAGTCTCGCTCAACGCAGCTCAAGATCGGAAGAGCAAAGCGACACTCGCACCTCAAGCGACTGACGCATCGCCATCCGGCTCAAAAGCCCAATGTGGGGACTTTGCTGGACTGAGTGCAGGCGACCGCTCAACGGGTAAGTAGCCGAGGCCGCGTCCGCCTCCTTGGCTCCGGACCCGGGCACCCTAGCCTCGGTCTGGTCCGTTTCAGCAGCGCCCGGGCAAACCTGTGCGGAGCGGAATCCTGCTACCAATCCCATGGTGTTCACCATTCCGCCCGCACCCTGACGGTCCCGGTACCACCAGGGCGAACAGCACGTCGGAGGAGTCAGCCCCAACGTAGGGATCCAATCGACCGGTATTGCCCTTGGCTCGGAGCTAGAGTCCCACTCCCCAGTTCCGCCGAGACCGTCGTTTGCGGCAGGATTCGCGTCTCGGCCACCTCGGATGGGAGGCCCCTCAGTCATGCCAGCTCAGGGTCGGCCTCGTTCTCAGGGAGCAGGTAATCAGATTCCTGTAGGTCCGACGGACGATGGCGGCCGCTCATTGCATCGCCAAGATCGCCGCTACCTCCAGGACTGGATCTACCACCATGGGGCCGGTGGCAGTTACGTCGGCCCGCAAGATGTCCCCGTTGAAAGAGAAGGGCGCTGAATAGCCCTCGCCGACCGCCGGACCCCACTCGTAGCCGCACGTCAGACCAACTCCGACCTCGTTGAAGACGGCTGGCGTGAACCGATCGATCAAGCCTTCGGCCACCGCTTCTCCATCGAGTTCGAGAACTGCGCTTCCTCCCAAGTCAGTGTCCTTATCGAACACGAACTTCACATTGTGGCGACCCGAACCGAGGAGCTGGTCGGCCTGTACGAGCGTGCGCCTCTTTCCGTAGAGGTTGTGGACATAGCGGAGCTGACCCTTAATCAGGTGAAGCGACCAGCCCCCGAGGGCGCAGCCCAGTGCGATCAACACTCCGTTCGGCACGACCGAGTCGGGCACCTCGAGCGACACCGCGATCTCGTGGGACCGGTTGCAGAGCTTGATCGCAACCGACTCGGGCACGGGAGCACCTCCCTGAAAATAGCGATAGCTGCTGCGTTGGCGGCGACGGTCCGGCCTCGGGCGGGCGATCGCCTCCAACGGCCGATTGTCAAGTGGCAGGACATCGTTGCGGCGGGCCTCATCCCACCACAGCGCAATCAACTCGGAGAGTTTCTCTGGGTGCTGCGAAGCGAGGTCGATTGCCTCTGACACATCCTCGGCTACGTGATAGAGCTCCCACACATCCTCTTCGAACGGAGCATTTGTGCGGAGTCCGTCGTCGTATAGAGGGCCGACAGGATGATAGGCCACTGCTTTCCAGCCCTCGTGATAGATGGCTCGGCAGCCGAGCATCTCAAAATACTGCGTTATGTGCCGGTCGGATTCTGCTTCTCCGCCGGTGTCCAGCAGGTAGGCGAAACTTATACCGTCAAGGTGCGACTGGGCCACGCTATTGATGGCATCAGGGGCGATGACGCCTACGAGCTCGAGCACCGTCGGCAGGACGTCAATCGCATGTGCGAACTGCCGACGAATGTGGCCAGCGCTTTCGGAGAACCGAGCGGGCCACGAGACAATGCAGGGATCGGCCACGCCGCCCTCGTGGACCTCGCGCTTCCAGCGCTTCAGTGGGGTATTGCCGGCCATGGTCCAACCCCACGGATAATTGTTGTGACTGAGAGGTCCGCCGATCTCGTCGATCCGGCGGTACATCTCCCTAGTGCTGGCTGCATCGAAGTTCGAGAGCCGGCCTTCGTTGATGGTTCCAGTCTTTCCACCCTCGGAGCTGGCCCCGTTGTCGGACACTACGACCACCAACGTGTTGTCTCTTTCCCCCAGGTCGTCAAGGAATACCAACAGCCGCCCGATCTGTTCATCCGTGTAGGACAAATAGGCCGCGAAGCACTCCATGAAGCGCTCGGCCAGAGCCCGCTCTTGGTCACTCAGGTCGTCCCAGGCAGGCACCCAGGGCGGCCGCGGTGGCAGAATTGTGCCCTCCGGGATGATCCCGATACCGATCTGCCGGGCGTGTGTCTCTTGGCGCCATCGATCCCATCCCCTGGCGAAATGGCCCCGATAACGATCAATCCACTCCGAGGGCGCGTGATGGGGCGAGTGACAGGCGCCAGTACAGAAGTACAGGAAGAATTGTCGGTCGGCATCGACCGCGCGGAGATCTCCGACAAATTCGATGGCCCGATCGGCTAGATCGGCGCTCAGGTGGTAGCCATCGTCCGCTAGGCGGGGTGGCCTGATGGCGTGATTGTCGTGGTAGAGGGCCGGCACGAACTGGTGGGTCTCCCCGCCGTGGAATCCGTACCACCTGTCGAAGCCCCGACCCAAGGGCCAGGTGGCACGCGAACCTGCCATATTGGTCTCATCCTCGGGGCTGAGGTGCCATTTACCAATCGCGTATGTCGCATAGCCGTGAGCCTGCAGAATCTCAGACAGATAACCGTTCTCGCGGGGGGGCTTGCCCCAGTAGCCGGGGTAGCCCATGGCCAAGTCGGCCACTCGGCCCATTCCGCTGCGGTGGTGATTGCGACCGGTGAGCAGGGCAGCCCGGGTCGGAGAGCACAGTGCGGTCGTGTGGAAATTCGATAACCGGACCCCCTTGGCTGCCAGACCGTCGAGCACCGGAGTTTCGATATCCGACCCGAAGCAGCCGAGCTGGGCAAATCCGACGTCATCAAGGACTATGAGGACAACGTTGGGTGCTCCCTCTGGTGGGGCCGGAGTCGGAGGCCACCATGGCTCCGAGCTGCGCCAATCGTCTCCAATCTGACCCTCGAACTCTCTTGCAGTGGCCATGACACCCCCTGTGAATGCGCACGAGGAAGTCAGCATGCCATCAAATGATCGAGTTGCATCCGCCCCCGGAAACCTGGCTCGTGCTTGGAGGCATCAACGGAGCGCCCAGGGGTCCGATTGGCAAGGTGCCGAACAGCGATGCAAAGCGTTCCTGACCTGATCGAGCTCCAGGCCAAATCGCTCAGCAGAAGGAGCGTGGCAGTTCGCCGCCGGGAGCATCAGTCTCTTCGGCTGAGAACCACTCTCCTCTGGCGCAGCTAAGGCACGGGAACGAATATTGTCAACGAAATTGTGCTTGCAGTGGAAACACTGGAGCCGATGACCATTCAGCTAACGCTCTCCTTTTGGCGCAGGTGCAGCGAGGTTCGCTCTCCAGAGATCGGTCACCGGCCCCTCGCTGCTGCGGCAGCTCCCTGGAAGAATGGATTCCCTCCCGGGGATCATCGTTGGCCACATCGAGGGCAATCGGTTCAGCGCATGGCTCAAACTGCCCGGATGCCTTCCCGGTCTTGAATCCACACGCCCGAAGTGCCTGGGCTCAGCATTCCTCTGTCGCTGAATGCTTGCATGGCCAGCTCTCAGCTAGGGGACGCTGAGGTCCGGGCCGCCCAAGTGGACTCAGCTGCGCCAGCTGAGGAGGCCTGGGCGACTGTCCCCGGTCCAAACCGAGCAGATCTCGTCGAACCGTGGGCGCTAGGCGGGGATACCGACCCATGTACAGTCAATGGCGTTGTCGGTGCCTAGGTACTGGTGGGCGACCGGATCCCAATAGGCCGTGAGGTAGGAGTAGGTGGGGTCGGCCGCATCGCCGGAGTTGAGCCCCATCACGAGAGTTCCGGGACCGATCGAGTAAATCCCTGGGAGGAAACCGCTCACGGTCAGATCCGCGTTGAATGTCTCGGTAATAGTCATCCCCGGATCGCCACAATTATCGCCTGGCTGCGCGATGAATACCCAGGTGCTACCTGGAACAACCTCGGAGGGCGGGTCCGGATTAGGCATCGAGCTCACTGTCACCGCAACGGGTCCAGAGCGTGTCGTTCCTCGGCCTGATAGACGCAACTTGAATCGATACACGACGGGCCTTTTGCCCGTGTCCGGAGGAAGGATCACGGTAGTGCTCGTTGACGAGCTGCACGGTACGAGGTAGGGGAGGCCGGCAATCGGACGATTCGACGTCATGTCGCACTCGGTGCCTCCACTGACCGTGCCCTGGAGACTTATGAATCCGCCCTCGCTGTAGAGCGTCAGCGGGCTGGAAGGCAGTGCCTCAAAGCCAGGATCGTCCGCCGATGCCGTGAAGGAACTGATCACTGGTCTTGGCGGTTTGGCTCCCCAGGCTGCCGAGGGTCCGCCGAGACCCACAAGACCGAGCAGCAGTGGGCCAGCAACTGAAATCGCCAGGATACGAACTCTCACAGGTACCACCCCCGTGCGCCTAATCCGCGCCGCCGCCGGCCCGTACCCGTCGAGCATCGTCAAGGTTCAGCGAGCTGTCAAGCCGGGAGCTGGCTGAAGCTGAGCCCTGATTGCCGGATGGGCGATCAGAAGCGGCGAGATGGCCAGCCTCGTGAGTGGCTGTGGGCCAATGGGGGTTCCACCGTCGTCACGCTGTCCACTCGGTCCGCCAGACCGGACCCCGGACTTCAGGTTGCATGCGCCCACCGGCTTGAACCCCTCCGGCAACCCAAGGGGACCTCAGCCGGGCCAGCTGAGGACAGATCCCAGCCGTTGAAGCTGATAACGGTGCCTAGTGATCTCAGCCTGGGAAGCTGAGGTAGTAGAGGCACGTGAGCGTGTGTGGACAGTAAGGCCTTTCCCTTAGCCCTGGTCCCGCCCCTCGTACCTAGTCAGACCTCCAACGCCGGTAGAGGTCCGTGAGCTCCTGTTGCGCTTCGTTGGTCAGATCCTCAGGTTCGATCGATCCCGATAACTGAATAGTGATCCTGATCTGCTCCAAATACGCAGAACAATTGGGACACCCTTTTAGATGGGCCTCGAATCGACGCCGCTCCCGGCGCGAGAGTGCCCCTTCGAGGTAGGCAGTGACGAGTTCAACCGCCTCTTGGCACACGAGGTCCTTCTTCCGAAGCAACGGCATTGTCACTCCCTTCCAATCTCGGCCTCGAGAATCCCGCGGAGGCGGCTCCGACCACGATGCAACAGGACTCGTTGGTTACCTACAGTGGTACCCAGCAGGTCACAGGCCTCCTCGCTAGAGAGCCCTTCCACATCCCGCAAGATGATGACCTGGCGCTGGTTGGGAGGAAGAGTATCGAGCGCGGTCCTGAGAACCGGCAGCCACCGTGCGGCGTCGATGCGGTCTTCTGCTTGCTCGACCCACCGGTCGATAGGATCGGCCCATTGGCCCGTGGCGTCAAAGCGATCCGGGTCGACCGCGCCCAGTGACTCGATGGGTAGATTCGATGGTTCGCGCGTGCCGGCAGAACGCGTTCGATTGATGAGGATTCGGAACAGCCAGGTCTTGAGAGCCGAACGCCCCTCGAACCGGTCAATGCCGCGAATCACGCCTATCCAAGTATCCTGCACCGCCTCCTCGGCCACCGACTGGCTGGGGACCATCGACCGAGCCAAGCGCAGCATGGGCTCTTGATATCGGGCCACAAGCAGGACGAAGGCTTCCTCGTCGCCATTGCGCAGGCGGCCAAGTAGCTCGACGTCTGTCTCCACGACGCAGAGAGTAGGCCGAACCCGCCGCCTACCAGACGTCGCCCACCGGCCCGTCCGGCGAGAGTTGCCGCCTGCCGCGAGGTCCCGTGCCATGACTCTCTAGTCCACGACTATCCCCAAAGCGTTACAACACAGGTCGCCGTAACGCGCAGGTGGCGTCTCGGGACTGAGCCTTAGAGCCTATTGCTCGATCTGAAGGAGACAACATGAAACGATTCATCCGCCGGGCCGTGGCCACCGGGGCGCTCGTGGGACTGTCGGCCCTGGCATCACCAGTCGCCGCCGGAGCCGATGGGTATTCCCAGGGTGCGCCATCGTTCGGAGGGGGGCCCAATCACGTCGTCTTTGTTCAGACTGATAACACCGCGGGTAATCAGATCGCGGCCTACGATCGGTCCAACAACGGGAGCTTGACTCCGGCCGGGACCTACAACACCGGAGGGTTGGGCGGCGTGTTGAACGGATCTGTTGTTGATCACCTCGCATCCCAGGGAGCTCTCGCCTACAGCCAAACCGCTGGCTCCCTCTACGCCGTGAACGCCGGTAGCAACAGCATTTCGGTCTTCTCGGTTACCGGGGACCATCTATTCCTTCGCCAAGTGCTCAGTTCTGGTGGGGTGTTCCCCGTGAGCGTGGCCGTGCGCGGAAATCTGGTGTATGTCCTCAATGCCGAGAACGGGGGAAGCATCCAGGCCTACTGGTCAATATCTGGTCGCCTGTACCCGCTTCCCGGCTCGTATCGCAACCTGGGCTTGACGATCCCCACGGACGGCAATCAATTCACCCACACACCTGGGCAGGTCGCCTTTACACCCGATGGGTCCCGGTTGGTCGTGACCACTAAGGCCAGCACCAATGCGATCGACGTCTTCCGGCTCGGCTTCTTCGGCGAGCCCTCGCCGACGCCAGTGGTAAACGTTGAGCCGGGAGCGCTGCCCTTTGCCGTAACGTTCGATCCGGTGGGAAACCTGGTCGCCGCGGACACCGGCCTCGGCTCATTGGTGACCTACAGGCTCAACGCAAATGGGACGGTGAACCAACTCGATGCCGTGTCGAGCACCCAGATGGCTACCTGCTGGGTGGCCCCCGCCGGTGGGTACTTCTACACCTCCAATGCTGGGAGTGCGACGGTGAGTGGATACCAGGAGGGACCCGTCGGCCAACTGACACTGCTTGGCCAGACGTCCACCGATCCGGGAACTGTCGATGCATCGGCATCGACAGATGGACATTTCCTGTATGTCCAAACGGGCGGAAATGGGTTCGTCGATGAGTTTGCGGTAAATGTCGATGGAACGCTGACCGACATCGGGTCAGTGAGAGTCGCCGGGGCAGTCGGCGGCGAAGGCATTCTCGCCTTCTAAGCCTGGGCTGGCTTGAACCGACCGCCGGCTTCGGATTCGGTCCGTTGAGAGTGTACAGAACGTTGATCGAGAGCCCGCTTAGATACAACACGTAAGTCCAGTGAATGTTCTGGGGCCCAACGCCGGTGACGTTGTGTCGCAGTTCGACGAGGCGATCCACGACGCCCCGATGCTCGCTCAGCCCATTCGTCAGGGCCGAGAGTTGGTGTGACGAATGGCGAGCGACAGTCGATCTGGCCGCACCTTAAGATTTGGCCAGATGCTGGGTGCTCGTCGCCGGCGTGGCCAACCAACATCAAGCACCAGTCAGTACCTGTCCACGCGACGGTGTCAGGCGACCGTGAGCCCGCTCCCTTTGCACGCTGAGGTCTGCACGCCACTGAGTCCATGCGTAGGTGTTAGGGATGCGCACCGGGGCGATCTACACAGCTCGGCTGGCCCGGACTGCGTTGGCCCAGTGGATGCGAATCGGGAGTCAATCCCCTTCAGCGTTCTTGGCGATGAGCTTGAGGATATGAACGTGCTTTTCGGTATCGAGAATCATCAGATCCACGACGAGTTCCCACAGCGCAATATTTCGGAACGGACGGAGGCGCTTGCGCAGTCGTTTCAGGTCTACGCGGTCCCGCTCCTCGGCACGAAGCAGGCTTTGCGTCTCTTCGGCCAATGCCGAATTCCCAGCATCCCTGTGCGTCATGTCCGGTAGTACAGGTCCGTCGCTTTTGTCGACAAGACCCCAGGCAATGGCATTGGCCATCTCGACCAGGAGGTCGTGGTGTCGCCGCTCGTCCTCGAGAATGAGCTGGACGAGGTAGCGCGTCTCGGGGGCGGAGGCTTCCTCCGCGAACCGTTGGTAGCGACTGAGGATCGCGCCCTCCTCTTCACCGTGTCGAGCTAGCAGCTCAACAACATCACGGATGTCCACGCTAGCAGCGGTACTCCGTAGCCCTTCTCTTGCCCAGTCATATGCGTTGTCCATGTAGCCATTGTCGCGGACCCGGGGATCCGAGGGGATCGTGGTCGACTCCCAATGCACTCAGCCGGATTCAGGCCGGCCCGGTTCCAGCCGGAAAGCGAAGTATGCCATCGCCATCAGCAAGAGTAGGTGCGGTCCCGGTCAGGTCGTTACACGATTGGAGTCCTTCATCCGCCCGGAATGCGCCACGGACGGCTTCCGACCGCGGTGTTATATTCATGCCCGTTCCTAGGGGCAACGGCGAGGGAGGCGGATACGCATGTTCAAACTTCGACTCAGAAATTGCAGCAATCACCATCGGAGCCGGGGTTGTCTGCGGTACTGCAATGGCGATGACCACGGTGGGCGGTGCTGGATCCACCCCTACCGGAGGCTTGATCAAGTACTGGGTCACACAACCCACGTCCACGACCCAGTCCATCGTCGTCACGGGGGCGATTGGCGACTACGGCACGGTGACGAACGCAAACAAGGACGGCACGGCCAACCAGAACGGGAACTACGCGCTGGTCACACTCCAGGACGGCACCATCACGGTCAACCTGACCAGTTGGAAGAAGAAGAATGCTAAGACCTCGTTCCCAATCAACCCAAAGAGCTGCTCATCCGAGGGAACTGCGACCGGCACGGTGTCGCTCTCGAACGGTACCGGGAAGTACAAGGGCATCCGTGGACAACTGACCTACTCTGTCACCAACGCTTGGATTCTTGCTCAAGAAGCGAACGGTAAGTGCAGCGGTAACGACGTCCTTCACTACTTCTCGCTGACTTCCGGATCCGGATTGGTCTCGTTCTGAGGTGCCTGCCCGGTCGGCGGGGGAGGTAGCTGATCGTCGTCGAAACTACGTCGGTCGTTCAGCCGGGGCTGGTGTGAGGTCCTCATAGCCCGTCAGTTCAGGCAATCAAGCTAGCTTCCGTGAAACGCCCCGCGCAGTCCGCCGATTAGCGATCTGCTGATGACCACGTTTGTTCTCAAGGCCGGCCGTAGATGCGTTCCTTCAGCGGGCCAGGATGGTGACGGCTGCGATGCCGGGTGCCCCATAGACCTGTGCATAGCCGACGCGGGGGTCGGCTTGGACCTGGCGGTCGCCGGCCTGACCGCGGAGCTGGAGCACAAGCTCGTGGACCTGGCGTAAGCCCGAGGCGCCGATCGGCTCACCGTTGGCAATGAGGCCGCCGTCGGTGTTCACCGGCATGGAGCCAGTGATCTCGGTGGCGTCCGCGGCGACAAGCTTCTCCTGCTCGCCGTCGGCACAGAAGCCGTTCTCAGCCATGTGGATGACCTCAGCGCCAGCATCGGTGTCCTGGAGCTGGATCACGTCAACGTCCTCAGGCCCGATCCCCGCCGCTTCGTAGGCGGCGCGGGACGCGTACACAGTGGGAGCGACATCTTCTTCTACGGAGGCCCATGTGGTGTTGACCTCATAGGCGCCGTAGTTGCGTGTGCGGATGGCAGTCGCCTTTACGAACACCGGCGTATCGGTGTATCGATGGGCTATGTCGGCGCGGCAGAGTACGACCGCCGCGGCACCCTCGTCGGGAGCGCAGAACATGTATGAGGTAAGCGGGTAGTTGAGCATCTGAGAGTTGAGAATGTCCTCTTCGGAAATCGGCTTACGGCGGAAGGCCTTAGGGTTGAGAGCCCCGTTGCGGTAGTTCTTCGCCGCCACCTTGGCCAGCGTCGCAGAGGAGACACCGTAGTCGTGCATGTACTTGTTGATCTTCATGCCAAAGAACTTGGTGGTCACGTATTGGCCGTTATCGCCGTACCAGGCGGGCACGTTGGTGGTCACAGGGTTACCCTTGAATGATCCCCGAGGGTGCTTGTCCGTGCCGACGGCCATGACGATGTCGTCCGTGCCGGCGAGGATGGCGTTTGCGGCCTGTTGGATCGTGGCCGCACCGGTCGCGCACACGCTAAACACGTTAATGAAGGGGATTCCGGTGAGGCCGACCAAACTGGTGAGGGGGTCGGTCGAGACCGCCCAGCTGCCGCCGAAGGCACTCTGGACATCACGCCACTGGACGCCAGCGTCGGTCAAGGCCAGCTCCACGGCATCGGCGCCCATCTCGAACGCGGACTTGTCGCCGTGGCGCCCGAAGGGGTGGAGGCCAACCCCGATGATTGCGACGTCGTCCATTTAGCGCTCCTCGCTATTCGCATCTTCGATCGGAGCGAAGGCGAAGGTCATGATCTCATTGCCGTCGCCGTCGACGTAGAACGGGACGATTCGCAGCTCGACCTCCATGCCGAAGTCGAGCTTTTCTGGGTCGCCTTCGGTAAGCCGCGACTCGACCCGCACAACGTCGTCAAGCTGCACCAGTCCTACCCCATAGGGCTCGAAGGACGCCCCTGTCGGAGCGCCCAGGTAGTCGAAGCTCGGCGGGAACCCCTGGGTCGTCCAGGAGACAAGGGTCCCACGGCGCGGCAGGAGAAGCTCGGCCATGTCCGGGGTGCTACAGCGCGGACACCGGGATTGCACCGGGAACGTGACCGCCCCGCAGCCTTCGCACCGGCTACCGATCAGCTGCGGGTCATCCGCCGGCCAAGTGAAGACATCCACGATCGGCTGCTGCATCAACGCTCCTCCACCGTCAGGTTCATCGTGATCACGCTAGTCGGCGGAGGTACAAACTTCCAGAGACCTCGAGAGATCCTGGACCGGGATCGAGGGACGGCAGTGTCGGCCGGTTCCCTTCCAGCCGGAGATGCGGAGCGCCTGCACCTCCGGCCTCCAAATCTGAGGAGTCGCCAAAGGCCTCGACGGGCAAAGCGCCGCCGACCCCTGGGGTCAGATCGTCAAAGCGGCATCGGACGAACATGCCAGCCGTCCAGTATTTCCATCGATGCAGACAAGTCGAGTTCCTGTTGGACGTGACAACTGACCTACATCGCCATGTCGGATTCGTATGCGAGCTGTGGGGTCCGTGCGACCTCGATCGGAACTCCTCGTGCCTTGAGCGAGTGCTGATATCGAGCTCGAGAGCTACTGGTCGGCCCACTTTCGAAACTCGAACCGGCAGTTTGCCTCCATCGACAGCTACATGCCGTTGGGGCTCTCCAAACTGGCCAGCATCAAGTAGCCCACCGAGGCCGCCTTCGGACCAGTCGGTTCAACTGCGGCGGGACGACCGAACTTGGCCTCTAGCGAGTCACTGGTCGAGCCAAGCAATGGACACCTGTGCATGCCTAGCGATGAACGGTGTCGGAAAGCCGTGTCCCGGGCCGGTGCCGATGGCCTTCAAGGCCGAGCTTGGGAATGCCGATGATTGAGCCATGGGTACGCAGCCAGAAGTTCCAAACGGGGCACAACGGGCCAGATCCCGTCGCACGGGCACGGATTCGGACGTCAACTACCGATTGTTCACGGATGAGGAACTTATCGTCGAGCGTCACCGACTTAAAGACCAGCTGGAAGAACTCACGATGAATTCGGGAAGTTCCCCTGCAGCCAGCCAGATGCTGGTCAACATGCAACAGGAAATCGAGCGCATGACGGACGAGCTGAGTCGACGGGCTCGATCGCTGCATCCGTCCTCAGGTATGAGCCTCCTGCGCCGATTCCGGTCCATGTCTTGGCCGACTGACTCTGATTAGCCGGAAACTCTTGGCGGCACCCCGGCACCTTCCTCAACCAGTCGGCATACCGATCGGCGGCGCTGGTTGGCGACTCGATCGCATCTCGCACGCCAGCGTGGGCCAGGTGGGGAATTGTGGTGTTAGGTGTGAGTTCGAGCCAACCTATCAGCGGCTCCAGAACTAGCCCTTTGGGGATTCCTTTCCTCAGCCGTTGAAGCCGAGACACGAGATCTGGATCATTCTGCGGAGAGCCAGCGGGTCGCGCTACGAAGGCGCCCCGGATGCCACAGGCACCCACGATCGGCGATCCCTCCTTTTCGCGGCGCTCTGGCAGGTGCCACCCCTGACCAGGAATGCGCTGCTGATCGACGCCAATGACTTCGGCGACGGGCATAGGGAAGTGGTTCGCGCCCTGGCTACGGTTCGTCTGGATAGCCGCTGACGCGGCGGTGGGGGCAGGCTCGATGGCTACTGGCGTCCGAGGTAGGCCGGAAACTACTCCTGACCTGTCGCTCCTGTTCGGACATGAGCTCGGGCCGCCCCCTCCATTCCCGAAGCGCACCGAAAATGCCGGCTTGCACCGCGGAACCCCTTGACGCAACCCACTGGTTGCCATATAGTAGCAACCAGTAGGTTGCAATATTCCACTTCTACTCCAGGAGCCCTCAATGACCACCAGCACCGACTACCGCATTAGCGTCCGAATCAACGCCCCAGCTGACGTCGTCTTCGACGCCGTCACTACGACCGAGGCGCTCACCGCCTGGTGGAGCCCGGTGACGGGGTCGGGCATGACCGACGGCGAACTGCGATTCCCCATGGTGGCGGATCATCGGCCACTTCTCATCCACGTTGACGAGGCAACCCGCCCCACGACCGTCCGCTGGACCGTGACCGAGTGCACCTTCATGGAGGACTGGGTGGGCACCCACCCGACATTCACCATCACGCCGATCGACAACAGTTCCTGCGAGCTCACCTTCGAGCACTGCGGTCTGAACGACCAGCTCGAGTGCAAGGACATGTGCAGCCGCAGCTGGGATCACTTCGTCGGCACCAGCCTGCGCGAAATGGCCGAATGCGGTACTGGGGCTCCCAACCGCAGCCCACGTGACCTCGCCCGCCGCGCCGCCGAGGCGAACAGCTGATCTTGGTTCCCGGGCACTGCTCGGTTTTACTGGGCTGTTCCCGGGGCGGCGAACCATGTTCGGCACAACACGTAGTCACCCCCAAAGGAGGAAGTCGTGGCGTTTCCCGATCGCATCGAACGGACGGTGACCTTGAATCGCGCGCCGAGTGAGGTGTGGAAGGCGCTCACCACCGCCGACGGTCTGAGCGCGTGGTTCGGCGAACGGGCGACAATAGACCTGCGCCCCGGTGGCGCGGCCACGATGACCTTTGCTGGGGGCACGACTGTCGATATGCGCGTCGAGCGTGTCGAGGAGCCCACGGTATTCGCATACACATGGCGACTGCCCGACCTGCCCGAGTCCGACCCCCGACGCACCTACGTCGAGTTCACCCTCGAGCCTGATGGCGACGGCACCCTGTTGCGGCTCGTCGAGTCGGGATTCGCGCAGCTTCCCGTCGACACCCGGCGCGAGACCTACGACTCTCACGGTGAAGGCTGGTCGCGCGAGCTGGCAGAGCTCGCGGAGCACGTCGATGGCACCTGACATCGAGGCTGTCGCTGAACAGGTCTTCGTCGCGCTCGCCGACCCGACCCGCCGGTCCATCCTCGCTGCCCTCGCCACAGACGGCCCGTCCACAGCCACCGATCTAGCCGCTCGACTTCCGATCACGCGGCAAGCCATAGCCAAGCACCTCGGTCTCATGGCCGACGCCGGCCTCATCTCGCCCGAGCCAGGTGAGCGTCGCCGGGTGCGCTACCGACTGCGGTCCGCACCCGTGCAGATCGCCCAACAGTTTCTCGCCGCTCTAGCCCACAGCTGGGACGACCGCCTCGACGCACTGCAGAACTATTTCACGGTGCCATGACCCACCTCAGCGACGCTGCCATCAGCAGGGCCTTCGAGGACGAAGCCTGTGCTATCCGCAGTTCCGACCTTCTTCCAGACTGACTAGCCAGCGGGCGCCCAGCCGCTGCCCCTAGGGTGCCGGAAGGCATGGATCCCCATTCCTAAGACCCATCCGCCGAGTCACCATCATGGACTCAGCTGCGTGGGCTGAGGCCATTCCGCTCGCCGATCTCACCATCGCTGTTGAAAACTGCCAGATCGGTCCACGGACATTGGGCTTAGCGGGCCGGCGCTGCACTCGGCGTCAGGAGCGCCTGCCGAGGTGAGGGCATCCAGCGAACGGGGACACCTTCTTGGGGTGGGGGCTCTCGGCGTGAGCGGTCGCGCATGACGTCGGCGGCTGTTGGCAGTAGGAGGGACAGCAAAGGCGGTCGAGCCATCAACTCGCACTGTCGAGACCTCAGCTCGTTATGGCTTGGCAGCTCCCGATGTGACCTGGGGCGTCTGTCCCAAGACCACTTCCCACGGGGCAGGGCCGACGAGGCCTGGTGTGTTTCAGATGATCGCTGCGACGACAATAATTGCAGCTACGCCCACGATGATGATACCGAGAGCAATGAATGACCAAATTGGGTCTCGCCTCTCTGCCACTTCCCCTGCTTCGGCCGTAGCATCCAAAGCCGCATTGCTCTCCTCGTGCATAGCTGCGCTACTCGCTATCGCCGCGGCCACATCCGAGGGAGTCGTCGAATGCATCGGCTGTTGACTGGTCTGATGCGTCGGAGGGCTGATCGGAAGGCGAGCGATCCTCGATTGATGTATCTCTTCTGGTGGGTGCGCTTGCCCCGTTGCCACTGAACTTGCGACTGTCTCCGACGATGCCAGCACTGGATCCGTCATCCGCGGCGGATCGTCCGGCACCAATGGTGCGGGCCGTCCCGCCGCCGAAGGTGCTTGAACCCTCTCTACCGGTGCGGGTATGTCTGGAGTCACATCCGCCGTCGCCATGGGCATCGGCGGTTCTTCGCTTCGCACCAGTACGGGTGGGGGTGCCTCTGCCGTCCGCGTCGGTGGCGTCACTTCGTGTTTCACCGTCGGTGCGGCGTCCGCCTGGGTCACCAGGGGAACTTCCATAGGCTCCGTCCCATCCAGCGTCGCGACTGGTCCCGGACCTAGCTCAATCGCCGGATGGCGCTCTGACTGTTCCTTCGGATGCCCGTCGTAATGTCCATTCTGCTCCTTCTGCTTGTGATTCTTCTGCTTCGGTGATCTCTTCTGCTTCTGATTCTTCTTCTGCTTCTGATTCTTCTGATTCTTCTTCTGCTTCTGATTCTTCTTCTGCTTCTGATTCTTCTTCTGCTTCTGATTCTTCTTCTGCTTCTGATTCTTCTTCTGCTTCTGATTCTTCTTCTGCTTGTTCGCCATGACTACCTCCACCTGGGCTGTGAGTTCCGGTTCGGCCTACAACCGAAGGTCTAAGGATTGCTGGATCTCATACGTCGATCTTGCGGTTCACCTGCCGAAGGTTGAAGAGCCAAGCGACCCCAGGAGGAGCCCTTCTCGGCCCGTTTGGCAGTTGCGGCCGATGGCCGCCCAGCAGACGCATCTCTCCTTCTTCTCAGAAATCCCCCCGAAAGGATCTTTCATCTGATGTCCCGCCAAACTGTTGTCCTCCGGTGGGCAAACGGTAGGCGACTCGGAAATCCAATGCACCGTTGCTGCAAGGGGTGTTGCTAATGGTGCGTAGAGTGATGGAGAGTGGTGTTGCCGGGGAGGTTGCGCGATTGGTCGTCACGGGGGTACTAGAACCTTTCAAGAGTGAATGGCGCGATGACGGGGTAGGAGTCCACGAACTGCAATGAGAACGGCAGGGCGCAACATGTGTGACCACGCATCGGTGCCGGAACAGGTGGATTCTGCTCTGCTGCGAGCGGGTGCCTCGAGCGCCTGAGCCTGAGCTTGGTGGGCTGAGGACGATTGGCACGTTCTCCAAGGCTGAGGCCCTCGGACCGAGTACTTGATGTCCGCAGCCTCTAGGGCTGAGGCCGGCCTCCCGGCACGCTCACCCTAGCGAACCAGGCGTCATCTTCTTACGTTCGGAGCAGCCGGGCGGATGCGCTGCCGTTCCCAGCAATACGTGAAGTCACAGCGTCGGCGAAGCTCTCCGGCCCAGAGGCTGATCCGAGGGTAGAACCCTGACCCCGCCGTTAGCCTTGAATTCTCCCGCCTCCAACGACCTCCTCATTGGGACTGGTCACGGCGACGACCCTGCGGGGCGTGGTCCGTTGGACGGCGAGAATGAAGTTCTGACTCACGCCTTGCCCTTTGCCGTCGAATGCAGTGACACTGATCGGATACCGACCAACGGTTCCCAGATCAGGCGAGCCTTCCAGGATCGCCGTGCCATCGCCCATGGATTTGAAGGTCACGCCGGAGGGTAACGGTCCCGATGCCGAAAACGAAGAGGGAAATGAACTCATCGCAGTGGTGAAGGTGAACTCTCCAGCGACCTCGACTATGAACGTCGTGTGATCGGTGCTGGTGATCGTCGGGGATTCGAGAATCCTTACCATCACGCCTTATCGCCTTCCGCCGCCCGCACCACCCGCCCATCGCATTTTGCCGCATCGTCGACCCGATTGCAACTGGCAGTTGCGATAAGGTAAGGGGACCCCCACAACTAACGGTGCCAGGACTGCTAGGAGTCAAGTTGCAACTAGTGGTTGCGGCTTGGAGTGGCTCGGGCTAGCCTCGCCGCAGGCGGCGGATTCCAGCGCTCCGATGGCAGGGATGGCGGGCCCTTGTCATCGGGGGGACTGCCCAGCGAGTCGGCGCGCTCGAAGCACTAATCACTTCACTGTCACCGGCCTCGTTCACTGGTCGCCTCTTTTGCGAACTTAGACGCCAACTGATGGGAGAAGCCCCACGATCGACCGATCTCGGTCATGCTCTCTCCCTCAGCCCTTTGGGTCAGGATGACCGCACCAAGAGTGAGGTGGCGCTGACGCTCGAAATCCTTCAATGCGTCTGTCAACTCCTGCCGGCCGGCATGGAACTGATTCGCCTTGATCGTGGCTGTAATTTGTGAACGTCGCCGGACACTCGTGAGAGTCCGCCGGTAAAGCGTCTCGGTTCTCAGCAGGGTGGTACGGAGTCTCTTAGCGGCTTCGAGCAGATCTTCAACTTGATTCTCAGCAACGGCAAAGGGGTCGTCCATGAGCTGAGCATAAGTCTCAGTGTCACCAAACGTCGCAGATGCCTTGGCAGTTATCCAGACGTCGGCGTGTGCCGCTAACTGAACCGCCAGACGCACGCTCCTATCCGAGAGTAAGAATCGCACCACGTTTCGGCGGCCAGAGCACGAAGGGCACGGCGGCCGTGGAGCCGGTCACCCGGACGTTCCCTCCGTAGGGTCGCGACACCTCCTCGCACGGGCTCAGACGGCCCGGCCCAGGGCTCATACCGGCTCACTGGTCCCAGGCTACGGCTCCTCCATGAGGGCCAAATGACAGATAATTCGGCTCTACCTGACCATTCCTTCATGCTGCCGTTAACTTCACCTCTTTACGGTGGTTGGGTGACGACCACCCAGCAACGGGGCGCCGACCCGTGCCCCACATGGGCGGGGGTCCCACCCCTCCCCGTGGACGCCGGCCCGGACATGCACCCAGACGAGTGTTCGGCGACCTCTTTCTGGCCCTGGCCGGTCTGGGCATGGGGATCACGTTGGCCCTGGTAATCACCGGCGAGAGCGGAGGATCACTCCATGCTCCTGGTGGTGCGCTCATCGCCGGTGGTCGGCTGGCCGGCTTCACCGGGGCATATCTCCTGTTGCTCCTGTTGGTTCTCGTGGCCCGACTTCCCTGGTTGGAGCGGTCGTTGGGCCAGGACCGCCTGATCCAATGGCACCGTCGGATTGCACCCTGGGCACTTGGGCTCATCGGAGTGCACATCGTGCTGGTCACCCTCGGGTACTCCCAACTGGCCAAATCGGGTTTCTTGCACCAGTTCTGGCAGTTCCTGACGTCGTATCCCGACATGCTGGCTGCTGCCGTGGCCTTCGCCCTGCTGGTCATGGGCGGCGTGACCTCGATCAGGGCAGCCCGGCGCCGCCTCAAATACGAGACCTGGTGGGTCGTCCACCTGTATTTGTACCTGGCTCTGGCCCTCGCCTTCGCCCACCAGATCGTCACTGGGGTGTCGTTCATCGGTCACCCCCTGACGCGTGCGGTTTGGATCACGGTATGGGCGGCCACCGCCGGCATGGTGCTCGATGTATCGCGTCCTTCTTCCTGTCGTTCGAAGCCTGCGACACCAGCTCAAAGTGGTCTCGGTGACCCAAGAGGCTCCGGAGGTGGTCTCGGTGGTCTGCTCCGGTCGACAGATTTCCTGGCTCGCCGTGTCGGGTGGGCAGTTCTTTCAGTGGCGCTTTCTGACCAGGGAGCTTTGGTGGCATTCCCATCCCTACTCCCTCTCCGCTCTTCCCCGGGCGCCCTTTATCAGAGTCACGGTGAAAGGGCTCGGTGACCAGAGCCGCGCTCTTGCCCACCTGAAACCGGGGACGAGAGTCTTCATCGAGGGCCCTTACGGAGCGCTCACCCGACACGCCCGCCGCAGCGACAGGGTTGTGCTGATCGGGGCAGGAGTAGGTGTCACCCCCCTCCGGGCGCTGCTGGAGGATCTGCCGAGAAATGTCGACGCGGTCCTTGTGGTGCGGGCCACGACGCCCGAGGAGATCGTGCACCGCGACGAGCTCATCGAGCTGACCCGGAGGCACAAAGGTGAGTACCACGAGGTGCTGGGGGAACGATCGGACGTCCGGATGGGCGCATCGACACTCTTCGGGCTGATTCCCGATATCGCGCGGCGCGATGTCTATGTCTGTGGACCCGAGGGCTTTAACGAAATCGTGATCTCGGGTGTCTCGAAGTTGGGCGTGCCCAGAAGCAGCATCCACGAAGAGCGGTTTTCGTTCTGATGGGAGGGCAACGGCAAGGCAGCCGGACCGGGGCGGAGATGGTATGTGAGCCGGCAGCATGACCACCGGGGCACTCGCGCATGAGGCGCCCGGTGATCGTGATCGCCGCTACCGTTGCCGGACTGGTTGGGCTGCTCAGTTTCCGCACCCCGCCGGCCCGTCTGGGCCTGTCCGGTCTGTCGGGGACGTCGGCCTCCCGGGCTGCACCGTCGACCTCGATCGCCGCCGGCACCCCGCCCACACCGAGCACGACGACGCCCGTGACAACGCCCGCCAGCACGGCGGCCGCGCCGACCACGACGGCTCCGGCAACGAGCAGGTCGGCTACCGGAGAACCGGTGAACTACAGCTGGGGGGTGCTGGCGGTCTCGGTGACGGTCTCCGGTCGGACGATCACCAAAGTGGGCATCGCCTCGCTCGACGACGGCGGCAATCCGCGCTCCCAGTCCATCGATCAGCAGTCCATCCCGATTCTGGAGCAGCAGGCGATGCAGGCCCAAAGTTCCAACATCCAAGGGGTCTCCGGCGCCAGCTACACGAGCTCGGGCTTTCAGCAGTCTCTGCAGTCGGCTCTGAGCAAGTTGAACCTCTGATGACCAGTACGGTCCCTGCGCCCGTTCATCCGGTGAATGGTTCCACCCATTTCGTCCATCACCTCGACGTGATGGGCACCGTGGTGACCATCGATGTCTATGGGCAGCCGTCACTGTCGGCCTCAAGGACCTCGTCACTCGTCGAACGGGCCTGCTCGTCGTTACGTGAAGCCGACGACGTCTTCAGCACGTGGAAGGCAGACAGCCCCATGAGCAGGCTTCGTAGCGGACAGATCACCGTCTCGATGGCCCCGCCCCAGGTCGCCAAAGTACTCGAGCTGTGTGCCGCGGCCAAAGAGCGGTCCTGCGGTTGGTTCGATCCATGGGCCCTTCCAGGCGGAGTGGATCCGACGGGATACGTCAAGGGATGGGCAGCGCAGCGAGCACTCGCCGAGCTGGAGGGTCCAGCTGTTACCGGCGCCATCGTCAACGCCGCCGGCGACATCGCCAGTTTCGGTGGCCTCCCTGAGTCCCGGGGGTTCCGCTTCGGGATCGTCAACCCTTTCGCAACCCACGAGATTCTCTGCGTAGTGAGTGGGACTGCCGCACTGGCCACGTCCGGCACCTACGAACGAGGCTTGCACCTCATCAATCCGCACAACGGATCTGCGGGGGCCCAGGTAGCCTCAGCCAGCGTTACCGGACCTGATCTCGGCCTGGCTGATGCCCTGGCCACGGCTGTGGCCGTGGCCGGCGAGGTGGGGCTGACCATGGTCGACGGCATCGACGGCTATGACGCCATGATCGTGACGCCCGAAGGGTCCATGCGTTGGACGGCAGGATTTCCGATTGAAACCGTCTAAACGGTTTCAAACGCGGAACGGCATGACCGCGGCCACCCTCACCGTGACCTGTCTCGTGCTCGGTGGGTGCACCTCCGGCGCCCTGCCCGCCAAGGTCGCGATCCCGAACCCCGCTCCTTCGGTCGCGGTGCATCCGACCACGACCACGACCACGACTCCGACCACGACCACGACCACCGAACAGCCCGGGTGGACCTCCGTCTCCATCGTCGGCACGGCGATTGCCGTGGACAGCCAGTCGGTCACCGAGCCCTCGGGACACGTGGTGACCATCTTCAGGTTCCGGACCGGTCACACCCATTTCGGCCTCCATGTAGGGAGCACCGACCCTCCGCGGGGAGGCGCGACCGTGGTCGCCGATGACGGTTCCTCGATCGGTCCGGACGAAGCACCATCTCTTCTCGCCGCCTTCAACGGTGGATTCGAAGCCAGCGCCGGTGCCGGCGGCTTCGAGTTGAGCGGCCAGGTGCTGGTGCCCCTTTTGCCCGGATACGCCAGCCTGGTCATCGATTCCGGTGGGACGGCCCACGTGGGGATCTGGGGCCAGGGCCTCCCGGCCCCCGGCGAGCAGGTGGCCAGCGTCCGACAGAACCTCCTCCCACTCGTCACCGGCGGCCGTCCCGCCCAAGACATCAACGACATCGCGGCCTGGGGAGCCACGCTGGGCGGAGG
This sequence comes from uncultured Acidimicrobiaceae bacterium, assembly GCA_963717885.1. GTDB lineage: Bacteria > Actinomycetota > Acidimicrobiia > Acidimicrobiales > RAAP-2 > Bog-756. The sequence goes on from CAVQXB010000003.1 coordinate 120,313, forward strand.
GGCGACGGTAGCCAGGAGCTCGCTCGCCGAAGATAGTGCCGGGAATATGCTCTTCGCGGGCAGCATGAACGCCCTACCGGTGGATCTGGCCGACGCGTTGATCAGCGCCGGTGCGGTCACCGGGATGGAGCTGGACATCAATCCGGAATGGGTGCAGCTCGCATCGGCGGCCGCGCCCGGGGGCACGCTGGCACCTGGCATCCCCGGCCAGAACCGCCCTGGGGACCAGTACCAGGTCGGGTGGTCCCGGGACTTCGTCACCGTGTTGGCCGCCGGCTGATGGACAATGTACGAGTCTGCTCGAGTAGGGGGCTCAGCAGTGCGAGCTGAGAGCTCGCGAAGCGTCCTTAGACTGCAGAGCTGAGCGTTAGGAGCACCCCAGCCCCTGACGCTGAGCTCGGCATCCAACCTGGCCCTCGGTCGTCGCTCCGGCCCTGCGCCCGTACCCGGCGATAGGAGATTACTGGGGCGGATCTTTCGTGGTCGAAGCCCGTTGGATGATTTCCTCGACGACCTCTGTTTTTGCGTCGGCATAGTCCTGGGAACTGGGCCAGTCCTGCTGGGCGAGATCTCTCTTTGTTCGAGCGTAGCGATCTCGATCCTCAGGATGCTGGCGGAGCCAGTCTCGGAACACGAAGTATCGGGAGATCTCGGACGATCCAAGTGTGAACACATGTACATGCACGTCGTGTGCAGGGCTCCGCAACATTCGGTGCTGGTGGAACTCAGGCTCTCGCACTCGCAGTTCGTACCCCGCCTCCATGAGACTCCCAAGGTAAGCCGACTCATCAGCGGAGTCCGCCGTTGTCAGGCAGATGTCGATAATCGGCTTAGCGGCAAGCCCTGGAACGGAGGTTGAGCCAATATGGTCCACAGCGAGGGCACGATCGCCCAGTGTTCTAACGATCATTCTTCGCTCTCGCTCGAACCGGATCGGCCATGCCGGGTCGTAGTCGACAATGACGATGGCGGCCTTCTCTGGCCCACCGATGAAGATCCTTGGATCACTGAACGGCATCAAGCAGATTGTTTCACTGATCCTGACAAAATTGGCAGCTCGGGCGGCCCCGGGGGGCGGGATCGGTACCTACGGTGGCGGGGTGCCCGTGACAGACAGCACCGGTTCGGGCAACGTCGCCACTCGCGGATCCCGGTCACCATGCACTCCGTTTCCGGACAGAATTCGTGTGACCTGCCGGTCCGACGCGGTGGGCCTAGTATCCGCGGGTGGCCGGAATGCTCGAGCTCAAAGGCCTGAGCCGCCGCTTCGGTCGGGTCACGGCACTCGACGATCTGAGCTTCTCAGTTCCTTCAGGCCAGGTTGTGGGATTCCTCGGTCCGAACGGTGCAGGTAAGACCACCACCATGCGAGCCGTCTTCGGGTTGACCGACCTCGACGCCGGCTCGGTTCGGTGGAACGGCGTACCGATCGGATCCGCCCAGCGCCGGCGCTTCGGCTACATGCCGGAAGAACGGGGCCTTTACCCGAACATGCTCGTCGCCGACCAGCTTGAGTATCTTGGACGGCTACACGGCATGGACACCCATAGCGCTGCGGTCGCCACCAAGAAGTGGCTCGAGCGCTTGGACGTGGCCGACCGCTCCGACAGCAAGGTCGAGACGCTCTCGCACGGAAATCAACAGCGCGTGCAGCTGGCTGCGGCCCTCGTGCACGACCCCGAGTTGCTGGTGCTCGACGAGCCGTTGTCTGGACTCGACCCCACCGGCATCGATGCCATTGGCCAGGTACTAGTCGAGCAGGCGCACTCTGGCCGATGCGTGCTTTTTTCCAGCCATCAACTCGACCTCGTCGAAGATCTGTGCGAGTCGGTGGCCATCATCGACGGTGGTCGGCTGGTGGCAAGGGGGACGGTCGACGAGTTGGCGACAAGTGGTGGGAGGCGCCTCTCTGTGCGGGTGGAGGGAGACCGACAGGGGCTATGGGCACAGACACTACCGGGGGTGACGGTGTCTGAGATTGACGGGGGCGAGGTTCGCCTCGTCCTCGACGACTCCACGGACAGCGATGTCGTGCTGGATACGGCGCGGGCCGCTGGGCGCGTCACTTCGTTCACTTTCGACCGCCGTCGACTGTCCGAGGTCTTCCGCGAGGCCGTGGGACAATGAAGGCCCTTCCCTTCATTCTCGCCGCGGCTGCAGTTGTCTTCCTCGTCCGCTTCGGCCTGCGCAGCAGACGCCAGAAGCGGCCGCCAGTGGTCAGGGAAGGCACCCGTAGAAGGCGCGACAGGAGGCGCCTCGGGGAGACCGGGATCGTTGCCGGGCGCGAGATCCGGGAGCGTGTTCGGGGCCGCGTGTTTCGAGCGGTCACCCTCATCCTCTTCGCCGTGGTCGCAGCCGCCGTCATAATCCCCACCATCCACACGGGGGAGGTGTCGCGCCAAAAGGTAGGTGTCGTAGCAGGATCGCCCGCTCTCGACAAAGAACTGCAGAAGCTGGCGTCGACCGTCGGGGTGGCCGTGGACGTGGTGCGAGAGTCCGAACCCGGGGACGCACGCGCCGCGCTCGAACACCGGCCACCTCGACATGGTGGTGGACGGCGGCAGGACAATAGTCCTCGTTGAGAATCCCGTCTCGGACAGCGACATCTCCGCCGGCGCCCGGTATGTGCGGGCGGTGGCGACCGCTCTTGGGGCGCAGCAAGCCTTCGCCCGAGCCGGCCTGACCCCGGAGCAGGCGCAGGCGGTGGCCGCGGCGAGACCGTGGCCCGTCGACAGCATCCATCCGAGCAAAGGAGCTACCACCACGGCAGAGGCGACTGCGCTGCTCGGCGTCATTCTCATCTTCATCGTTCTCAACCAGTACCTGTCGTGGATCTTGATGGGTGTCATGGAGGAGAAGGCCAGCCGCGTTATCGAGGTCCTCCTCGCGACGGTCCGACCGGGCCAGCTGCTGGCTGGCAAGGTGATGGGCATTGGCGCGGCTGCCCTGTTGCAAGCGGTGTCACTGGTCGTATTTGCGCTGGTCCTGGCCAAAGTGGTCGGTGCGAACCTCGTGCACGGAACGGCACCGGTCGTGGTGGGGGCCATCCTTGTCTGGCTGGTTCTCGGCTACGCCTTCTACAGTTGGGTGTACGCGGCGGCCGGCTCTCTAGCCGAACGCCAGGATCAGGTACAGAGCTTGATGTTGCCGCTGAGCGTGCCACTCATCTTCGGCTACATCGTCTCGCTCATCGGGGTCAGTTCAGGAAGCGCTTCACTGCTCGTCAAGGTCCTGGCCTACCTACCTCCCACTGCTCCCTTTGCCATGCCGACGTTGGTCGGATTCGGGGACGTGACCTGGTGGCAGTTCCTGTTCTCCGTGGCGGTGACCGTCGTGTGCACGGTGTTGGTGGCGCGGGCGGCGGCCCGCGTCTATCGGACCGCCGTGCTCAGAACCGGTGGCCGCGTCCGCCTGCGAGAGTTGCTCCTGAACCTGAGCAAGTGAGGCTTGCCGTCCCGCACAGATTGACCACGGGACGGAGATCTGCGATTTCGAGTGCTGAAGGTAAATTGCAAGGGATTCGGTTTCAATGAATCCCACCGGCCGAGGCCGATTGCTCGACTTCCCCCCGACCTGCAACTGTGGTTGGTCAAGTGAATGGTCACCGGCGTAGAGGCGTGAATCGCGCACCCCGCGCCGGTGGTGATGGTGACGGCCGATCCCGCGGCACTGATCGACAGCGTGGTCCCGGACTGACGGAACGTAACGATCTTCGTCGGTGGGATCGCGAACTGGTAGCTCAAGTCCCACAGCTGTCCTCTCGTGGCGACCGTTTGATTGTCCCAGGACTTGGGATCCTTGACGACCGGCTTGAAGAGGCCCCAGCTGAGCATGGCCTTGAGCTCGTTTAGGAAGTCGGGAATGTCGTGGCCGCCGGGGTGAACCTGGTAGGTGACGTCGATCCCTGCGGCGGCCAGGGCTGCGTAGTAGCTCTCGCTCATCGGGTAGATGATCTCCTCCTCTCCGATGGCGAATTGGCCGGGATCAGGATCGGCCTTGCTCGGCGTACCCGTGCCGGTGCTCTCGAACACCCTCGTGTTCCTTAGGTTCACAGCGAGCATCGTCGGATTGTGGCCGGTGGCATAGAAGCCGTCTGGGGGACCATAGATGGGATCAGGATCGTTGTCGCCATTCGACACAGCGTTCGAGAACTCTGCCATCACAGGTTGAACGACTGTGGCGTTCCACTGGGGATCCACGAACCCCGATAGCGAGGCCACTGACCCGAAGAAGCCAGGCAGGCGGCCGCCCAGGTAGGTCGCGCCGAGTCCGCCCATCGATATGCCAATGAGGGCGTGATAGCGACGTTGCGGCAGAATCGGGTAGCGGGCCAGGATGGCTGGGACCACACTCTCAAGCTCATAGCTCTCCCACGAGGGGCTGCCGCGTTCTCCGTCGTTCCACCAGTCGGTGAACCAGCCGTTGCCTCCTTCGGGCATGACTACGATCGCGTTGAGACGGTCGAGTGGCTTGGTCAGTCCGTATTGTGCGTACGAGCCGTAGTCGAAGTCGAGTCCATTGAGAAAGACGACCAGGGGATAGTGCTTTCGCGGGTTGTATCCGGGCGGCAAGAGCACGTTCGCCCGGGGCGGACCGGGATAGCTCAGCCACTTCGAGGCGATCTCGCCAGCTGGGGCAGGGATCTCGATCGTGATCAACTGGGCCTTCGGTCTCGCCGGGCTGCTAGCGGCGACACCGGAACCGATCCCCACGAGAGTCGTCAGGATAAGGGTCCCCGCGCACCCGATCATTAGCCAGAGTTTCCTGCGGGTCACTTTCCCTCCTCTCACTCCGGTGACTCCTCGGACGAACCACGGAGGCTGAGCACAGCGAGTGCCCGCAGCTCAACGACGTTGGCCATCCTGCCCTGCCCATGGTCAGCGAGTAGTGCAGTCTCTGCTCCCCAACGCGTGCGAAGAGCGCCAACGGTGCAATGAACCTCTGGTCGGACCACCCCGTTACGTCTGCCCCAATTATTACGTAACCACTTGATTCCCAACCACGGTATCGTCGGTGGGACCGTTCAAACAGCGTCTCCGACCCGGCGATCGTGGTTACCGGCGGCTCGGTGGGTCGCTGAACGTCTTGGGATGGGAAGGGGCACCAGGGCGCTAAACCCGTGGAGGGCCTGGCGATGCCGAAAGCGATCAAGGGCAATGCTGGGCGAAAGCCGCCAGAGCCCTCGGCGAACCACTCCGACATCGACGAATGGTACCGGCGCCTGATGCCGGATCTGCAGCCCATCGTCAAGCGGTTGGATGAGTCGATCCGAGCGACAGTCCCGGGCCTTCACTACGCCGTCAAGTGGAAACGGGCGTATTACGGGCTAGCAGGACTGGGGTGGATCATCGAAATAGCCGCTTATGACGTCTCCGTGAATGTCGTGTTCCTCGGCGGCGCCGACTTCGAACCCCCGCCCCCGCTCGGAACTACCGACCGGACCCGGTACATCAAGGTGACCAGCCTGCAGGAAGCGCAGCGACCGGAGCTGAAGAAGTGGATCGAGCAGGCGGGACGTACGCCGGGTTGGACGTGAAACGACGGGTGTCACCGCCTCGCAAACCACCAAGAGCGAGTGTTCCAGAACACGCCGCGAAGGCGATCCGAGGCCCTGCTCTCGCACTGTCGGAAGGATAGGTCTCAGAGATGGCCCCGCTATTTTCCGCCTTCAGACTTACGGACCAGAGGCGCTCAGCTGCTCAACCGGAGATTGATCTCGGCCCCGTCCGCAGCTCATTGAGCTGGATCCGAGATTCACATTGGCGCACTTTTCGGCTCGACCCCGGTATTCAAATCCCGGCTGCCCAGTTTTACTTCACCTGATCCTCCATGGTGATATTTGGCACAGTGATTCGATTATCGAGGTCCAACCTGGCTCCGTGTTCGGGTCTCGAATCGACGCGTACCTGCAACTCTTGTGGCCGATCCGTCCAGGTGTCGCTTCCCTCCGAGTCATCCCTCGAGATACCGCAGCACGGCCAGGACCCGGCGGTGGTCGGTGGACGATGCGGGCAGGTCCAGCTTGGAGAAGATGTTGGCGATGTGCTTCTCCACGGCCCCTTCCGAAACGACGAGACCGGCGGCGATGGCGGAGTTCGTGCGGCCTTCCGCCATCAGCGCCAGGACCTGCTCGCTCGCGGGTACTGAGCCCGGACAGGGCGTCCTTGCGCCGCGAAGCTCCCATCAGTTGGGTGACCACTTCCGGATCGAGGGCGGTCCCCCCGGACGCCACCCGGACCAGCGCCTCGACGAAGTCGGCGACGTCGGCCACCCGGTCCTTCAGCAGGTAGCCGATGCCCGCGGCGCCACCGGCCAGCAGCTCGGCGGCGAATCGGGTCTCCACGTACTGCGAGAACACCAGGATCCCCACGTCGGGGTGGTCCGAGCGCAGTCGGATGGCGGACCGCAGGCCCTCGTCGGTGAAGGTCGGCGGCATCCGGATGTCGACCACGGCCACATCGGGTGGGTCCTCGGCGACCGCCTGCTCGAGGCCCACGGCATCGCCCACCGCCCGGACCACGGCGAATCCCCGGTCGGACAGGAGCTGGTGCAGTCCGTCCCGCAGGATGGCGGAGTCCTCGGCGATCACCACCCGGATGGCGTCGTCGTCGGGCACGGTCACGCGGACGTGGGGAGGTCCACGGTGACGACAGTCGGGCCACCGGAGGGGCTGGCGATGCCCAGATGTCCGTCGACCGCACTGACCCGGTCGGCCAGGCCGGCCAGGCCGCTCGACGACGAGCCGATCCGGTTGACGGTGGCCCCGCCGCGTCCGTCGTCGCGCACGACGATGCGCAGCCACGGCCCGTGCTGGGCGCAACTCAACGACGCCCGGGACGCCTCGGCGTGTTGGGCCACGTTGGCCAGCAGCTCGGCCGCACAGAAGTAGCAGATCGCCTCGATGGCCGGGCTCGGTCGGGAGTGGACGGACACGTGTACGTCGGTCGGGATCGTCGACCGAGCGGCCAGCGTGGCCAGCGCGTTCTCCAGTCCGGTGTCGAGGGCCGGCGGGTGGATGCCGCGGGCCAGGTCCCGCAGGTCGGTGATGGCCTCTTTCGCTCCGCGATGGGCCTCGTCCACCAGCCGTCGGATGACCTCGCAGATCGGCGGCTTCGTCGGACTCGACGTCGATGTTCTCCAGCCGCTCCTTGGCCTGCCCGAGGCGCATGGCCAGGGCCACCAGTTGGGCCTGGGTGCCGTCGTGAAGGTTGCGCTCGATGCGCTGGAGGGTACTCCGTGGCCGCGTCGAGCGTCTTCGTCCTCGACGCCTCGAGGCTCCGGACCCGGGACGAGGTGGCGTTCGGCCCGAGCAGGAGGTGCATCATGCGGCGGTCGACGTAGACGACGAACCGCATGGTCCACGGAGCGAGGAAGAGGAAGAGGACGCCGACAGCGAACTCGGTGACGTGGGCACTGAGGCCCGGCGGTCCCAGGAGGGGACCCGGCCGTCCGGCGGCGTGGCCGAGCAGGCCGAACCGAGTCGTACCCCCATCGCCGAGGATGGGCGACGCGATCCCGAGGATCGCCTCGACCCAGACGCTGAGGGCGAACCACACCCCGAAGAGGGTCAGCGGGCACCTTGGCCAGCGAAGTAGAGCACCGACCGCCACGCCGCACCGTCGCCGAGGGCGGCTCGCAGCCACCGGAAGACCCCGGGGGCCGGGCTGAACGGCTCGGGCTCGGCGATCTCCTCGCCCAGCGTCGCCCAGGCCAGCGTCCGCTGCCAGCGGCCGAGACCCCGGGCGACCCGCAGTCCGCCGCCCAGGATGAAGATCCCCACCAGGACGACGGTAAGGATCAGGCCCACGAAGCCGATGGCACCGAGCACGATGACCGCGCCCGCGGCCAGCGCCGAGGCAGCCAGGAAGTACCCCAGCTCCGCCCAGCTGCGCTTCTGGAACGGCTCGCGCAGGACCATCTGGGCCAGACGTCTGGCCTGCTCGGCCCGCTCCTCGGGGATCCGGATCTGCACCCAGCCGACCTCGGCGTCCGGGTCGCTCAAGCGTCGCGCCTCACGAAGAGCACGGCTCCGACGGCGAGGGCGACTGCGGCGTAGAGGACCATCAGCAACAACCCTACGACCGGAGAGAGCGGGGGGAAGGGCCCACCCTGGCCCTGGCTCACGGTCGGCATGATCGAGTTGATCAGGATGTTGGTCGGCAGAAAGCGGACGGTCGACTCGGAGATGCCGTGCATCACCAGAGGGAGGACGAAGATCACCCCGGCGAAGGCGGCGATCGCCGCGGCGGTGCTACGGAAGATGAGCCCGAACCCGAAGGACATGAGCGCGATGAGACCGATGAACAGGCCGGTCAGGATCACGGCCCGGGCGGCGCCCGACGATGCCAGGGTGGCGGTGGGGGCCCCGCCGCTGGAGAGGATGGCCTGTCCGAGGAAGAACGAGAGGAAGCTCAGCACCACGCAGAAGACCATGGTGAGCACGGTGGTGAGGCCGAGCTTGGTGGCCAGCAGTAGCGGTCGCTTCGGCACGGCGGCCATCGTGGTGCGGATGGTCCCGCTCGAGTACTCGCCCGTGATCAGCAGCGCCCCGAAGACGCCGCCGGCCAAGGCGACGGTGATCATGCCGGTGAGGGACTCCTGGGTCGGATCGAAGCCCTGGTAGAAGCCGGGTCCGTGATGCAGGGCGCCGTGGGTCACCAGTCCCGTCACCAGGAGGCAGGCGACGACGGTCAGGCCGACCGTGATGGCTGTCGACCGTAGGGTCACGATCTTGGCCAGCTCGGACCGGGCGATGTGCTTCGGGCGGTAGTGGCCCCTCGGGGCGTCCAGCAGGATCTCGGTGGTCATCGTCACACTCCTCGTTCGGCGGCGAGCTCGCCGGGCATCGGTCGACGGGCGGTACTCCACCTCGTCCTGGGTCAGCTCCATGAACGCGTCCTCCAGGGATGCGGTCACCGGCGTCAGTTCGTAGATCCGGAGCCCGTCGCGGGCGGCCAGGTCGCCGATCTGCGGGGAGGCCAGGCCCCCGACCGTCAGCGCCCCGTCGTCGGACACGACCGTGGCCCCGGCCGCCGTCAGGCTCGCCGTGAACGTGTCCACGTCCGGGGTGACGAGGCGCACCGCTCCGCCCCCGCTTCGGGCGACGAAGTCGGCCACGCTCGTCTCGGCGATCAGGCGCCCCCGACCGATGACTACCAGCCGGTCGGCGGTCAGCGACATCTCGCTGATGAGGTGGCTCGACACGAGCACCGTGCGCCCCTGTCTGGCCAGGTCCCGGAGGAAGTGGCGGACCCAACGGATGCCCTCCGGATCGAGCCCGTTGACTGGCTCGTCGAAGAGCAGGACAGCCGGGATCGCCCAGCAGCGCCGCGGCGATGCCCAGGCGCTGGGTCATGCCGAGGGAGAACTTCCCGACGCGCCGCCTGGCCACCGACGTGAGACCGACCTGGTCGAGGACCTCGTCGACCCGGCTGGCCGGGATGTCGTTGGCCAGGGCCAACCAGCGGAGGTGGTTTCGGGCGGTGCGAGCCGGGTGGAACGCCTTGGCGTCGAGCAGGGCGCCGACCTCCCGAAGGGGCCAGTCCAGCTCGCAGTAGCGCTTGCCGTCGATCAGGGCCGATCCCGAATCGGGGAGGTCGAGTCCCATGATCATTCGCATCGTCGTCGATTTGCCCGATCCGTTCGGCCCCAGGAATCCGGTGACCTCACCGGAGGGGACCTCGAAGGTCAGATCGTCCACGGCTGTTGCGTCGCCGTACCGCTTGGTGAGTGAGTGTGCAGTGATCATCATTGGTCACGGTATTGCAGAAACCCGTCGATCGGAATACCGCTAGTCGGCGTCTTCGGGTGGGGTTAACCCCCGTGCGTGTCGCTCTCGACGTAGCCCTGGCAATTGCTTTATTCCATCGACGCCCCCAGAGTGGTTCGGATACCGTCCCATCAGTTCGCCTAAGGACCTCACCGAGGATTCCGAATGGTCCGAATTCGGCCGCGGTTCACAGCATGTTGCCCCATTGCTCCCGGTCAGCGAGTCAGAAGGGGTTCGTACATAGTCTCGTAACTCCCATAACCTCCACCGTGAACGGTTGGTTGGAGCAAGCCGAAGAGGTGCTCAGGACCCCGCAGGAGCGGTCCCCATCACCGTCCTCTGCGACGATCTGGGGCGCCGGAGAGGTCGGACGGACCGTCACGCTGTCCGAGTCCACCGAGCGCATGGATAAGGTCTAAAGGCCTTCTCACTCAACTCTCACCTGTTCGAAGAGCCAGCAATCTCTGCATGCATAGCGATCAGTTCAATAATGCGTTCATCTTTTGGTCCGAGATAGGTGCTCAGAATGCCGACTACGTAGGGAACGTCGAGGCGGTCGGCTCGAAGCATCTCTTCGATGTCCGCCCAATCCTTCCGTCGGTTGAAGTAGGCCTTGAAAACCGCGAGGTCGTTGCAGCCGAGAAATGGAAGCTTCCGGTCGGCGAGCTCGTGTTCCTTGACATGCAGTCGCAGATCGTCGTGGAAGCGGGTCGTATCCAAGAAGACGTCGAGCGGGATGTCGTCGAAGATCAACCGACACTGCCCGTCCGCCATCAGCGCTGTCGCCTCTTTGTCGGTGGCCTTGATCTGTTTGGGCAAGGCGTCGAGCACCCGCTGTGTATCGGACGGAGGGACGAAGATGTTCAGATCGATATCGACCGTCGTCCTGGGCTCGCCCGTGCACCACAGGAGGGCGAAGGCGCCACCAAACGCGTGGCGCATCCCAGCTGCATCGAGCCCGTCGTGTACCTCGACGATTGCGTCAAGAATCGGTCTCATCCGGGGGCCGTAGCAGGCCCGCCGAAGACGGGATACTTCAGCGGTCCCCGTCGACGTCGGGGGAGGGCATCTACAAAAGCGAACAAGGCCTCGATTTTCGCCCTGAGCTCCCCTTCGTCGCTCGGAGGCAGTGGTCTCAGAGTGGTTTCGGCCTCGAATCCGGCGGCTCCCAGTAGGCGCTCCAGTGTCGAGACGGAGGGGACCGACCTTCCCGACTCATAAGCGGACAACGTCGAGGCGGACGTGCCTCCTCGTTGGGCAAGACTCCTTCGGGAGAGTCCACTCCGACGGCGGGCCTCAGTGAGCAGCACGGCAGCGTCCACGGACCTTATGATACCAAATCTGGTTCCGGTGAAGCAATGAGGTCGGGCACAAGTGCCCTCGTCTCTCGATGATGCGCTGATCGCACTCGAAAACGACCAGGCGCTCCTCCACGAGGGTGGCGTTTTCGCAGACGACCTCATCGAGACGTGGATCCAGTTCAAGATCTTGCGCCCAAGGGCAACTCCGGAAGGTTGCGCAACCCGTGCCGCCGCCGATCGCTGTGGCCCGGTGCCAGGCCGATGACTGGGAGACAGTCCATCATCGTGGCGCACCATTCCGAGCCGGCTGATGAGGTGACGATCTGTAGGGGTTCTCGGCCTTCTGGGCTCAGGCCAACCGGTGCACGCAGCTCGATCAGCAAGCTCCGCGATTCCCTTCTCAGCTCAGTTGGCTGGGGTTCGGTGATTCAGTCCTCATTGGGCACGCTCAGCCATGCCCCCAGTCTGCGCGACCTGGCACTCAGCTGGTGGACGCGCTCCTATCGACCCTGCCGGTGGCGGCAGTGGCGCTCCCCTCCCTTCCTCTATTATTCAGGTTGTTTGGAATCCCTTGGAAAGGACGCCTTGGGCGCGGCAACGACGATCGTGAACGCGAAGGTATTCGACGGGACGAAGTCTCAGGACTGGACCTCAGTCCGGTTCGCCGACGGCCTGATCACCGAGTGCTCGGCCGCCTCGGCCGCCCAAGAAGGCGACGAAGTGATCGACGCGGGTGGCGGGACAATGCTTCCCGGTCTGATCGACGCGCACGTGCACCTGGTTCCCGGCGCTCTCGCACAATCGTTGACGTTCGGCGTGACCACCGTCCTCGACATGTTCAGCAAACCCGACATGGTGGCCAGCGCTAAGGAGCAGGCCGGCTCACGTCCGGACGTGGCCGACGTGCGTTCCTCGGGTGTCGGGGCCACCGCGCCAGGTGGGCACCCATCGATGATGTATGCCCCGTTCCCGACGTTGACTGCCGCTGACCAGGCCGAGCACTTCGTGGCCGAACGGATCGCGGCGGGCTCGGACTATCTAAAGATAATCTCTGGCACGGGTGGTCTATGGCCCTCGCTGGATCCCGAAACCATCCAGGCACTGGTCATTGCCGCGCACGCCCGCGGCCTAATCGTTGTCGCTCACGTGAGCTCGACGGCCGGTGTCGAGGAGGTCGTGTCCGGCGGTGTCGATGTGGTGGCCCACGTCCCTGCGAACGCCGAGCTGGACAAGGCCCTGGTCGAACGCATGGCCGAAGCCTCAATCGTGGTTGGTCCGACGCTGGCCACCATCGAGAACACCCTCGGCGAACCGGGTGGCGCGGCAGTTGTAGGGGACCCACGACTCGCTGAAGCGCTCGGCGACGCCTGGGCGCGTCGGTTGACTTCGGATGCCTCGGGATCGCATGGCCGGCAAATGCCGCCCTTCTCTCGGGCCGAGGACAACGTGCGACGACTGGCCGATGCTGGGGTCATTCTGCTGGCCGGCACGGATGCTCCGAACCCGGGGACCGTGTTCGGAGCAAGCCTGCACCGAGAGCTCGAACTCCTTGTACGGTGCGGCATCAGCCCGGCGCAGGCCCTGGCCGCTGCCACGGCCGAACCGGCGCGAGTGTTCGGTCTCGCCGACCGAGGACGTGTGGCTGCCGGGCAGCGCGCCGACCTGGTCCTCGTGTCCGGTGACCCGTTGAAGGACATCACCGCGACCCGCTCCATCGAGCGGATATGGCGCGGGGGCATAGCCTGCGATCGACACGCCTTCGTCGCGAGCGCTGCCGAAGTTGAGCAGCTTGATGCTTTCGACGCTCAGCTCGCCAAGGTCGTGGCGGCCGTGCGCCAACGCTGGTCCAACTGATCCGAGGAAGAACGCGGGCCCCGTAGTTGTGCGTCCCGATCGTCGTTCAGCCGGGATGACGGTGAGAAGGAGTGTGTCCCGACCATCGCGCTAGCCGGTCAGCGCGAAGTGGCTGACGTCCACCGCTTCGAGGCTCCATCCCGTGCCAAGCCCCCCCTCCTTGACCGATAAGACCCTGTCCTGAACCATGCCGAGAAGCGGCCGGTGGCCGGCGTCGAACGCCACTGCGATCTGGCTGACGCCGACGGCTTCCTTCTGCCAGCCGTTTGCCAGGCCGCCTTCCTTGGCTGAGAACACCCCGTCCTGGACGATGCCGAGGAGCGGCCCGTGGGCGGCGTCGGACGCCACTGCGATCTGGCTGACGCCGACGGCTTCCTTCTGCCAGCCGTTTGCCAGGCCGCCTTCCTTGGCCGAGAACACCCCGTTCTGGACGATACCGAGGAGCGGCCCGTGGGCGGCATCGGATGCCACCGCGATCTGGCTGACGCCGACGGCCTCCTTCTGCCAGCCGTTTGCCAGGCCGCCTTCCTTGGCCGAGAACACTCCGTCCTGGAGGATGCCGAGGAGCGGCCCGTGGGCGGCATCGGATGCCAGCACGATCTCGGTCACACCCGGAGCCTCGGTCACCCACCCGGCGTCGAGGCTGCCGTGCTTCACCGAGAACACCCCGTCCTGGACGATGCCGAGGAGCGGCCCGTGGGCGGCATCGGATGCCAGCGCCATCTCGGTCACACCCGGAGCCTCGGTCACCCACCCGGCGTCGAGGCTGCCGTGCTTGACCGAGAGCACCCCGTCCTGGACGTTGCCGAGAAGCGGCCCGTGGGCGGCATCGGATGCCAGCGCCATCTCGGTCACGCCCGGAGCCTCCTTCACCCACCCGGCGTCGAGGCTGCCGCGCTTGACCGAGAACATTCCGTTCTGGAGGATGCCCAGCACCAGCGACGGACTCCGCGGATCTGCGCAGTCGGGACCCTGGTCGAAGCTTGCTTCGCACGAGTGATCAGAATCCGAGTGGGATGCGCCACCAGTCGATTGGGAGAATTCCAGGTTGGCTACGAGCAGCAGAGCAGGAATGGCCAGCAGGGCCAGGCCCGCCAGCAGGCGAACGAAGAGGGAATCCGACGCCGATGCTTGCTCCGACACTTGATGCGCTCCCTCGGGGACTTCGAGGCCGTTTCATCTCTTGGCGGTCTGTTCGCCCACTCATCTCACCTGGACAGCAGTGCCAGTTCGCTACCGTGCCGGACCTCCGGCCGAGTCGTTTGATCAGTCGATGTCGACGGTCCAAGGTATCGATCACGCCACTGCCGTCGTCCCGGTTCCAATTGCAGTATGCACGGCGTCCCGCAATGCGTCGACTGCAACGGCTTCGGTGGCTCATGAACAGCAATCGAGATGGCAGAAGGTGGCCTTCCCAACACGCACCGCGGTCGGCTCCACGGTCCTAGGCCGGTCACTGGTCACTGCGCCGATGCCCTGAGGGGCGACCTGATCAGAGAATGAACAACCGGACGCCACATGAAATTGCGTCGCACACTGATTTCTCGCGTAATGGTCAAGAGTCGGACTTTCAGGACCCGGCTTGCGGATTGAGGGCCGATCTCAGTCGAGGCTGAGGCTGCGGCCAGTCGAGGCTGAGGCTGCGGCGATAGTGGAATGCGTGCCCGACCGGCCCGTCCTACTGGCTCGTATTTCTTGGCTCATATTGCATACTCGGCGGACTGAAAATCGGGGGGCCAGTGGGCGGGGAGAGGGTGCCTCGCAGAAGGCACTTTGATGGCACCCAATGTTGTGGCGGAAGCCATCTCCATTCGACGTGTCACAACCTATTTGACACTGGAAGGCCAGGAAGTAGCGTCGCTCGCAGGAGAAGGCAACCGCGACACGAGGCCTAACGGGTGGCCCATTGAGTTGTGGCTGGTTTCATCATCCGGATGGGGGTTCGCAATGCTTCGTCGCTCGACTACTTCGTTGGCCGGGCTTTGCATGGCCGCGACCCTTCTGGTGCTCGGAACGACAGCCTCGCTCGAAGTCACTGGTGCTGGACCGGTGGCTGCGGCCGGGAGTTCCGTCGGACTCTTCGCTTGGGGCTACAACAGCCATGGCCAGCTCGGTGACGGCACCAGTGTCGGCCCCGACTCGTGCGCAGCGGGCTCGTGCAGCACCACGCCGGGGCTGGTACTGCTCCCCTCGGGCGTCACCCCCACTGCTACCGCCGGGGGGATTACGAGCGGATTCGCCATCGGCTCGGATGGACACCTCTATGCCTGGGGTTCCAACGAAGCTGGCGACCTTGGTGATGGCGTCAGCGGCTTTTTCGACAGCACCACGCCGGTAGTGGTCTCGCTACCATCGGGTGTGACCCCAACCGCCGTCGCCGCTAGTGCGTACGAGGGATACGCCCTGGGCTCCGACGGGCATCTTTACGCCTGGGGCGACAACTACTCCGGGGAACTGGGCGACGGAACCAGTGTCGGCCCGGACGTGTGCACCGACACCCGGCAGCCCTGTAGCACTACTCCGGTTGTCGTTTCGCTTCCCTCGGGCGTGACCCCGAAGGCCATCGCCGCGAGTGGAGTTGACGGATACGCCATTGGCTCCGACGGGCACCTTTACGCCTGGGGCGACAACGGCTATGGCGAGCTAGGCGACGGCACGGACACAGGTCCTGACCTTTGCGGCTCTTCGGAACCGTGCAGCACCACGCCGGTGGTGGTCTCGCTTCCCTCGGGCATCACACCGAAGGCCATCGCCGCCGGTGCGAACGGTAGCGCCTATGCCATAGGCTCCGACGGGCACCTCTACGCTTGGGGTGACAATGCGTTCGACCAGCTGGGCAACGGGACTGACACAGGTCCTGATATCTGCGGCTCTTCGGAACAGTGCAGCACCACGCCGGTGGTCGTCTCGCTTCCCTCGGGCGTGACCCCGAAGGCCATCGCCGCGGGCGAAGTTGATGGATACGCCATAGGCTCCGATGGACACCTCTACGCCTGGGGCTACAACGACGAAGGCCAGCTGGGCAACGGGTCCACCGTCATAGCCAGCGCCACACCCGCGGTGGTCTGGCTTGGCCCGGGGGTCACGCCCGAGGCCGTGGCTGGGAACGATGGCACCGGATACACCATCGGCTCCGACGGCCACCTCTACGCCTGGGGAAGCGATACCGCCGGCCAGCTCGGCGACAACACCAGCGTTGGCCCGGACGGGTGCAGCGGAGAACCATGCAGCACTACGCCAGTGATGGTTTCGCTGCCTTCCGGAAGTATCCCCGAAGGCTTGGGTTCAGAACCAGATTCTGCGTCGGGCTATGCCGTGGTGAGCGCGCCCAACGTTGCTCCCACCATCACTACAACATCCCTGCCTCCCGGCACGGTTGGGGTGCCCTACTCGGTACAACTCGAGGCCGTGGGTGGCACGCCCCCGTATACCTGGAACAAATATCGGCCGAAAGGAATGGGCACGCTGCCCCGAGGTGTAATCCTCTCCAAGAGCGGCCTCATCTCGGGCGCTCCGCAGCGGGCTGGCACGTACTCCATCGTGGTGAAGTGTTTGGATTCCAGTCACTCGCACAAGACCCAGGCGATCCAAACGCTGACGCTGGTGATCAACCCGTAACCCGAATGAGACGAGTTGACTCGCTGGCCAGGACTTCGGCCGATGCTCGAGGAAGGTGTCCCGGTGCGAAGTTATATCGCGAGGTCCCCAGATGAGTTGTCTCCCGATAGCGATGAGTGGCGATCACCGTCCAAATCGCCTCAACGCAGCCGAACGGCCAGGCCCCGGAGAAGATTCCAAAGGCGCTCGATAGTCCACAGCCAAGAGCGAATGCCAGGATGAACCCAGGCCCATTCCGCTCCAGGGCGTACATGAGCATCATGAACGTGAGAACGACGACTCCGAAGATGGTGAGGGTCATTCGTCCACGGTCCGACGGATGACGCTACTAGCGATCAGGTGGCATCAGGTGTAGAAGAGCAAGCATGAATCAGTCCCACATCGACTTCTTGTCGAGTCCGCAGTGGACACAGATGCTCGAAGACGACCTGTTGCCCTGGCTCGATGCGGCTGGTGACCTCGGTGATGACGTGCTTGAGATCGGCCCTGGACCAGGGCTCACGACTGATCTTCTCCGCACCCGTGTCGCCCGTCTCACCGCGGTGGAGATCGACCCCATGCTGGCTACGCCGCTCAGGAAGCGCCTCGAGAAAACGAATGTCGAGGTGATCGAGGGTGACGCCGCCACCTGTGGGTTCGACTCGAACAGGTTCTCTGCCGTGACCTGCTTCTCGGTGCTCCATCACATGCCGTCACCGGCTCACCAAGACCGTGTCTTCGTGGAGTTAGGCCGGGTACTGGCCCCCGGTGGCCTTTTCGTGGGTACTGACTCGCTGGACAACGAACGGACCCGTGGTGGCCACCAAGACGATACGTTCACACCAGTCGGCCCGGACACCTTGGGAAACAGGTTGGGGTTGGCTGGGCTCGAACTGAGCAACCTCGACGAGGGCGAGTATCAGTTCCGCTTCGTGGCAACGAAAGGCATGAGCAGCTGACGACAGGATGGTTTGCGATCTTCCGCTGGCTACTGGTGAGCGGAGACATCGACCGCCACCCTGGCCCCTGGCACGTCCTCAGCATCTAGATCCAGAGCAGGCCCGGGACGGCCTTTGGGGAGCGGCTGCAGGCGCTCCGCCCGCAGGATCAATCCGTCGCTCCGGCCGGATCTTCGAGATACGACGGATTGACCACCAGGAGCTGGTCGCGCACCCCTTCGGCCAACGCCGCCCCCAGGACGGGGAGATCACCGTCATACCGGCCGGCTCGGATAGCCGCGGCCATGGTCGCCTCGTCGGGGGCGCCGAGGTTCAGGAGGCGCTCGGTGTGGGCCGCCAGTGCGGCCGGGCCGAGTGCCAGCTCACGGCGGACCATGGCCAGGATATTGCAGGGCTACCCGCGCCTCGAATCGAGCGGCCCCTTCGGACGAGGCCATCACCTTGGTTTCGAGATATTCGCCCACTGCTTCCACCAGTTCGTCGATCGAGGGCCGGCCGAACAGCGGGCTCCTCCGGGAGAGGGGCCCGATCCGGACCTCCGCAGCCTCGTCGCCGGCCAGCGGCCCGGGCACCACCGGCATGGCCGCCCCCATCAGGGCCAGTAGGTCCCATTCGCTCTCGCAGACCCGCCTTCCGATGGCGGCCAGTTCCACTGACCGGGTGGCCCCGCTCAGATGCGATGACGCCTGCAGCAGGCAGATCACCGCCCACTTGACGGTGGCGTACGCCTCCCACCACCGGACCCGGTCGACGTCCACCGTCCGCCCACCAAATGAGGCGTATGCGGTCAGAAACTGGTCGAGCCCCCCGAATCCGCCGACTCGGCCCGGACCGCCGAAACGCCAAGCCCTCGCACACAGCCACCCGATGTCCTCCGCCGGGTCTCCCAGGTGGGCGAGTTCCCAATCGAGCACGCCCCGCAGCCCACCCACGTCGACCAGAAGGTTCCCCATCCGAAAGTCACCGTGGACAACCACGGACTCGTCCATGGGAGGTCCGCTGCGGGCAAGCCAGCGGGCGCCCATCTCCAGGACCGGCCGGACCTCGTGGAGCGCATCGAGGACATCGAGCGGCTGGCGTAGCGGATCAGCACTTGGCAATCCGGGGACCGAACCTGGGTCAATGGAGTGGACCGCGGCAAGAGCCCGAGCGGCCTGGTCGGTCAATGCCGATCGCGCCGCGGCGAACTCCTCGTCCCGGAGAATGCGTCGGGGGATGGTCTCTCCTTCGAGCCGATCGACCACGAGCCATCCGGGTGGGAGCCCGTCGGGGGCCCCAGCGGCCACCACTCCAGGCACCGGAACCCCGGCCTCGCGAGCCGTCCGCAGCAGGCGCGCCTCCACCTGGACGTCGGGGCCCTGGGCCGAGCCCTCCGCCGAGGCGACCCCTCTCACCCTTTGCAGGATGAGAGCCCGCACCTGCCCCGAGGGTGTCTCGAGATCGAACGCGCTAGTGACCCTGGACGCCCCTCCCGAGAGGCGACGCACCCGTAGCACCCGACCGCCGAGTGCGGCACCCAGCTGCTCGGCCACGTCAGTGTCCGCGCTCACCGCCGCACCCTACCCGTGGCCCTACTCCACCGGAACGGTGGGTCTTCCGTCTTCGTCGACCTGGTGGAGGTACTCGGCGATACCGTACCCTGACGCCGTATCGCCGTGGTCGGTGCGGCAGGTCCACCGGGTCAGCCCCTCGTTGACCACCGTGCCTCCCGACCTCCCGATGTCTGCCACCCGCAGTACCTCGCCGGTCAGCTGGTAAACGCGTTCTCGCTTGTCCACGACGACGGCGTGTACGACCCGCTGGGTCAGTTGGTCGTCGCCGAGCTCGGTGCGCAGCTGCCACTCCTTGATACTGGTCACTTCGCCGTCAACAGACACCCAACCGCGATGTAGGTCGCCGGCCGCCGTGCCGAGGCGGATTCCGCCGAAGTGCATCGACTCTCCGATGTTGACGCTGAACCACCGCCACATCGGGGGACCTCCCCAGCGACGCGGACCCCATGAACGATCGCGGTTGCCGTGAGCACCGTCCCAGGTGTGGGGAACACCGTCGATCGTCATCGAGCCCGTCCACCGACCGGCCTGTTCGAGATGGCCCTTGCCGGTCGTGCCCGCTGCCGCAGCAGCCTCATCACTCCGGGGCCCCGGAGTCCCCTGACCGTCAGTGCCCACCGCGGGGGAGACGGCATCGAACTGCACGTTGACGGCCAGGCGGACCGGGCGGACATCCCCGTTCCACGGATGGCAGGTGCGCGCCACCGCGTCGACATCAGCCACGATGCGCCACGTCCTCATGGCATCGACCAACTCGTATCGGACGCCACCCACCTCTAACGGCGGCCCCACCATCTCGTGCTGGTCGACTACATGTCGGTACTCAGCGAGCTCTCCTCCTGGGAGCCACGCGGAAAGACTGACGTCCATCGTGCCCTCGTTGGGTCGGATTCCGATCCGGGTGAAGAAGCCACTATCGGACGCCGGGTCATAGGCATTGAAGTAGTACGACTCGCTCCAGGCTGCATCCGATTCGACCGGGTGGGCGTAGTCGTGGCTGGGTCCGAGGATCGGCATGGACTCAACTCTTGCCGAAATTGCCGCACGACGCTCAACCGGTTCGGCGCCCGTCCTAGCTGGCCTGGCCAGAGTGGGTGAGGGCCCTTGGGCCTCAGCTGGACTTGGCTGAGCTCGCTCGACCGGTCGTCGGCTCGATCACATGAGGTGTGCCAAGCCCGCCGGCTTCACCGGCGGCGAGGCACGCGCCAGGTGGTCCGCCGGGCAAGGAAAGGCAGAGGTAGCCGTGCCGCAGGGTCTCGGCCACTGGTGGGTGATTGAAGACCCTGCTGCCGGCGCAGCCCCCCTACAAGGGTTCTGGGGCTCACGGACCAACGTATGAGGGATCGGTACTACGTTCCGCCCTCACATCACGATCCGAAGAGGTCTGTGGACCGGATCGACTCAGCCGGAGTATCGGTCGTATTGGACGCCCCGATTCCACCAAGCCGGCCTTGTCGCAGATTGATCGACGATCCAGGAAAAATGGTGCTTGGCCGAACGGCGCAAGAGCGGCAAAGCGGCGAAGCCCAGGAGGGCCCAACGCCGGTCACGGGGAGGCACCTCGAGGGCAATCGAGAGCGCGGCGGCTGCTCCCCAGCCGTACAGGAGCGTGTTGTAAGCAGGAAGCTTGGAGACTCCCAGGCCCTCCGCTTCGGAGAGGATCGGAATCCCCAGGGCGCTTCGTCGCCATGGCCAAATGAGGAAGTGGACGACAGCACCCCCGAGCGCTGCACCAGACCACACGGCAAGCAGTCTGTCCCATCGCCTGCCGCCCTTCGCGGCCAGGGTGATCCAGGTGGGTATCTGAGTTGCCCAGAGGGCGCCGGCTCCGACAAGACCCAGTTCTGGCTGCCCGACGAGCCCGATGCCACTAGACAACTCAAAGCCATGGTGGGCGGCAGTGAGGGCGGCGGCAGCCATCGTCCATGGCCGTCGGAATGTCGGGTCGTACCGGTTCGCTTCCATGGGCACCATTTGACACGCATCGCATGGATGTCGCCAAGCAGGTGCCGTCCTCAGCCCAGCCCCAGCGAAAGCGGGACGAGGGCCGGCACCGCACCCTGGCGGGCGCCCGAACAGGGAGCGGTGGGCGAGGGGTGATGTGGCTGTCACCTACGGGCATTCAGGCGCGTGGATGACTCCGAGCGTGAACACGGCGTACCGAACCTGGCGCCCCCGACAGACGCCCGCGAGTATCCAGCCTCGATACGAGACCACGATCTACGCTCGCCACTCGCACCGAGCACAAGACCGAAGGGGGGATCGAATGGACCACAGTCAGTGGGTCGAAACCAGGACGCCGGAGTCACGTGCGCTGTTCGAGCGGGTCAAGGTGGCCACCCGGCTCTGCTCCAAGCTCAGCGCGTACTGCCTGGACGAAGCGGAATCGATCCAGGAGGCTTTCGAGGAGCTCACCGGCAAGCCCGTTGGCGACACTTTCACGCTCATACCTCCCTTCTACGCCGACCACGGGCTGAACATCACTGTCGGTCGGGCCGTCTTCATCGGTGCCGGATGTGCGTTCACCGGTCACGAAGCCATCGACATCGCAGACCAGGTCATGATCGCTCACAAGGTCAACCTGGTCACAGCCGGTCATCCGGTCGAACCCGACAAACGGCGGTCATATCTCACCGCCGCGCCGATCACGATCGATACCAATGTGTGGATCGGAGCTGCCGCCACGGTCCTCCCCGGTGTGACCATCGGAGCTGATTCAGTCGTGGCCGCCGGTGCCGTCGTGACCCATGATGTATCTCCCGCGACCCTTGTGGCAGGTGTGCCGGCGACTGTCATCAGGCATCTCTAGGGCGTCCGCTCGCCGGGTCCCGAGGTTCGTAAGGTCCCTCCGCAGAACCCTCTCAGTAGAGCCTGCCCCCCGGAACGGCGCCGCCATGACCAGCGGATCCACCCGCTCGAGGAGGGTAAAGATCTTCGAAGCGCCCGGTTCCCCTGGTGGGACCATGGACCGGCACGGGGGCACCGGTCGGCCAAAGACTGACGAACGTATGTTCGACTAAACTCATACGGATGAGACCCTCGGGCTCAGCGACGATCCTCCATGCCGATCTCGACGCTTTCTACGCGTCGGTCGAACAACTCCTCGATCCTTCCCTGAGGGGCCTCCCCATTGCCGTCGGGGGCGGCGTGGTCCTGGCTGCCTCGTACGAGGCCAGAGCCCACGGAGTCCGGGGTGGGATGCCCAGCTGGAGGGCCCGGCAACTTTGCCCCTCGATCCAGTTCGTGAGTGGCCATTTCCAGGAGTACCAACGTCTGGGCGATGCGGTGATCGCGGTGTTCTACGACTTCACTCCGCTGGTCGAGAGGATCTCCATCGACGAGGGTTTCCTCGATGTTGCCGGAGCCATCCACCTGTTCGGCTCGCCTCACCGCATGGCGGTCAGCATCCGGGAGCGCGTGCGGGATGAGTTAGGTCTGCCTTTGTCGATTGGTGTGGCTCGGACCAAGCACCTAGCCAAGGTGGCTTCGCAGGTGGCCAAACCGGATGGTCTGGTCGTGGTCGAGCCAGCCGAGGAGCAAGCCTTCCTCGATCCCTTGCCGGTGAGGTTGATCTGGGGCGTCGGACGGATCACCGAAGACCTCCTCCACCGAGCCGGCATTGACACGATCGGGCAGTTGGCTTCCACTGACAGCCCCATCCTCGAGCACCTGCTAGGCAAGACCACGGGTCACAAGCTGGCGTCGTTGTCGGCCAACATCGATCCTCGCCAGGTGAAGTGCCTACGGCGAGCAAAGTCGGTGGGTGCCCAATCTGCCCTTGGCCACCGCATTCCCACCCCACCCCTGATCCGGGAGACCCTTGGCTACCTGGCCGACCGAGTGGCTGGACGCCTCCGAGGCGCTAACCAGGCTGGACGAACCATTACCGTCCGGGTCCGCTTCGCCCACCTCCAGTCGGTGACCCGGTCCGTCACCCTGACGGAGCCCATCTCCGCCACCTTGACCCTGACAGAAGTGGCCACGCAGCTCGCCCATGCCGCTATCGCCGATCATTCCGACGAACACGAGATCACGCTGCTGGCCGTTTCTGTTTCCAACCTGCGCAATGAGGACTCACTCCAGCTGGAGCTCCCACTCACCCCCCGCGAGGAGCAGGCGGAGTGCCACCCGGGTTCCATCACCGGCTCGGCTCGCTGGGGTGCGGACCGATCGGTCGACGCTATCCGTGAGAAATTCGGTCGGGACGCAGTCGGGTATGCCGCCAATGTACTTTCGGACGGCCAGCGCGTCCCAGAGGAGTTTCGAGAGCTGGCCGAGCACTCGACCTCGGACTAGATCCGCAGATCGGCGTCCCCTCGGCATCCGGCGGGTAGCCCGATGGCTATATCCCGAATCTGGATGCGGTCCGGCGAGTTCAGTGCCGAGGGACTGTCCCCACCGCCACCCCATAGGTGAGCCGTAGAGGAACCGCAGGCGTGGGAGGTGGCCGATGCCAGCAGAGTCGGAAGCACCGCTGCTCCAGCAGTGCGGGCTGAGGTGTGGGCACGTTCTCGGCTCCTTTGGCTGAAGCCGAATACCCGCAGCTCAATGAGCCGGGTCCGTCGTCAGTCAGAGTCGGTGCAGCCCGCGGCGATGAGGCCAACTGCTGCTTTTAGGCCGATCGGTCGGGGCAACCTACGATTCGGGTTCCGACCGACAAATTGGCAGGTACCCATGAACAAGGACACCGACCCGATCCAGAGTGCCGGCCCGGAGGCCCTCGGCAGATCAAGAACAGCCTTCGACTGCCGTGAGATAGCCCCCGGCGTGCACTTCCTGGCTGGCTTCGGCAACACGACCATAATTGTCGGCACCGAGGGTGTGGCCGTCGTCGATCCCGGGCTGTTCACCAATGGACCCCGTGTGGTCAGCGAGCTACGGGCCCTCACCGATCTCCCCGTCCGCTACGTGATCTACACCCACGGGCACTACGACCACGCCTTCGGCACCCCTGCGCTTCTCGAGGACGCCGCTCGGCGTGGGCATCGGGCACCGGACATCGTGGGCCACGTCAACGTGGCCAAACGTTTTGAGCGGTACGCCAAAACCTCGGGGCACCTGGCGGGGACCTTCGACTCCCAGTTCGCCATGTGGGGCCCGAACGGAGGCGACGTGGTCCGGAAAGCCCGGTACTTCCCACCCACCATGGCCTACCTGGACCGCCTGGTCCTCGACGGCTTGGGCGGTCTGCCCCTCGAATGTCGCCACGGGCTCGGGGAGACGGACGACCACACGTGGGTCTGGCTGCCGGGGCCCCGCGTCATCGTGGGTGGCGATTTCATCGTGTCCTCCCTACCCAACGCGGGCACACCATTCCGGGTGCAGCGTTACGTGCTGGAGTGGGCCGAAGCCCTCGAGGCGATGGCCGTTCTCGAGCCCGCCGCCATCGTCTCCGGCCATGGGGGAGTCTTCCGTGACAACGCGCAGGACATGTTGCTCACCACGGCGAAGGCGCTCCGGTACCTCGACGGCGAGGTGGTCCGCCGGCTCAACGACGGTCAGTGGCAGGAGCAGATCCTGACTGAGGTGGAGCTACCAGCCGAACTCGCCTCGAGCCCGTACCTCCAGCCGCTCTACGGGTGCACCCCGTTTCTGGTCCGTGACCTCATGCGCCGGTACATGGGTTGGTACGACGGCAACCCGTCGATGCTGTTCCCCAGCACCCGGGCCCAGATCGCCTCTGAGGTGGTCCTTCTGGCCGGCGGGACCGGTCCGTTGCTCGACCGGGCCCGGGCCCTCAGCGCATCGGGGGCCACCGACGACATCCAGAAGGCCCTCCACCTGGTCGACTTCGTGCTGTTCAACGACGGGGACATGGTGTCCGGGGCTCGGGCGCTGAAGGCCGACCTGCTCGATGCTCGTTCGAAACAGGAACGCTCCTTCGTGGCCCACAACATCCTGGCTTCGGCGGCCCTGCTGGAACGGGAGAACAGGTCGGCCGTGCGAGGGGCGCCTGAATGAGATCCGATGACTGCGCTGAGCCGGCCGAGGTTCGTCACGTCAGGCTTGCGCGGGCCCTGCGAGGCGTTTGGCGTCCTTGGACACAGCGTGCGCCGGCGTGCTCATCACTCGATCAGCCACGACCTCCTGGCTCTTCGGCCGCACAACCACAGCGGCGCACCCCCGCTAAAACTGGGGTCGATCCGAAGATCTCCCGACGTTCCGGCCAGGGCAAGTACGGGTGGGTCTGCAGGACGTGACGTCGGCCCGTGGCCGTAGCCTCCAGGGCCGGGCCGCAGACCCCCAGCTTTGACAGCTGAGAACCCCTAGGGCGGAGCTGAGTTCGTCGAGGGCTCGGTCGGTGGCGTCCCGCATCCATGCGCCAGTGGCCGGTGACGGGTGGCACTCCGTCGCCGGATCGCCCCGGGCTGTAGGGGGCACCGGGCGTGGCCCAGACCCGTGGCAGACCCAACCCCTCGTCGCCTACGGTTGAGACGTGCAGGCGGAGGGACCCCGGTGACCACCGAGAGTGTGGCGATCCTATTCACGGACATCGTGGGGTCGACCGAACTGTCACAGCGACTCTCGGCCGACATGGCCGACGAGGTCCGACGGGGCCATTTCTCCATTCTGCGACAAGCCATCACCGAATCCGGCGGGACCGAGGTGAAGAACCTGGGCGACGGGTTGATGGTGGTGTTCACCTCGGCGTCGGCGGCGCTGGCATGTGCGGTGGGCATGCAGCAGGGCGTCGAACGTGAGAATCGTGAGGGTGCAGAAGCCGTGGGACTGCGTATAGGACTGAGCGTGGGCGAGGCCAGCCACGAGAACGGTGACTACTTCGGGGACCCGGTCGTCGAGGCGGCCCGGCTCTGTTCCTGCTGTGACCCGGGCCAGATCCTGGCGACCGACCTCGTGCGAGCCATGGCCGGTCGGCGCGGTCACCATGAGTGCCGGTCGATCGGCGAGCTGACTCTGAAGGGCCTGTCTGACCCGATCGAGACCGTCGAGGTGGTCTGGGAGCCGCTCGGGGGCCCGGAGGACGTTGCTGTCCCGCTGCCGGGCCGCATCGTGTCGGCGGTGTCGGCGGCGTTCGTGGGCAGAGGGCCTGAGCGCGAGGCCCTGGACTGGTCGTTGAAAGCTGTCGCTACCGGAGCCCGGCGGACGGTGTTGATCTCCGGTGAGCCGGGGATCGGCAAGACCGCGTTGTCCTCGGGGTTCGCACAGGACGCGTTCGAGGACGGCGCAGTCGTGCTGTACGGTCGTTGCGACGAGGACCTCGGGATCCCCTACCAGCCATGGGCCGAAGCGATCGCTCATCTCGTCGCCCACGTGCCCGACGACCTGCTCACTGCGCACGTGGACGCCCGAGGCGGTGAACTGGCCAGACTGGTGCCGGAGCTGGCCAGCCGAGTGCCAGTTTCACCCTCGTCCGCCAGCGACGGTGAGTCGGAGCGCTATTTGCTTTTCGGCGCGGTCGTCGACCTGCTGGCTCGGGTGTCGGCCATCGCGCCGGTGGTGCTCCTCTTGGACGATGTGCACTGGTCCGACCGGCAGACCGTCCAGCTCCTCCGATACGTTGTGTCGACCGACCTTCCCCTCCGTGTGTTGGTGATCGGCACGTTCCGTGAGTCCGATATCGGTACGGATCATCCGCTGGCCGAGACGCTGGCGGCGTTGCACCGGGAGTCGGGTGTCGAGCGGTTGTCGTTACGGGGTCTCGGCGACGACGAGCTCCTCGCGCTGCTGGAGACCACCGCCGGGCACGAGATGACCGAGGACGGAGTGGCGCTGCGCGACGCACTGATGGCCGAGACGGAGGGGAATCCGTTCTTCGTCGGGGAGATGCTCCGTCACTTGGCCGAGACCCAGGCCATCTACCAGGACAACCAGGGGAGATGGGTGGCCAGTCCCGACCTCCGGACCTCAGGTCTGCCCGTCAGCATCAAGGAGGTGGTCGGCCGCCGGGTGGCGCGGCTCGGTGAGGACACCCAGCGGGTGTTGTCGCTGGCAGCGGTCATCGGCCGCGACTTCGATGTCGACGTGCTGGCCCGGGCAGCCGACCTGGACGAAGACGTCGTGATCGACCTGTGCGACCGGGCGGCCACCGCCGCGGTGCTCACGGAGGCACTGAGGGTCGGACGCTACTCATTCGCTCATGCCCTGATCGAGCACACCCTCTACGACATGCTTTCGACCACCCGGCGCGCCCGGGCCCACCGGCGAGTGGCGGATGCCTTAGAGGAGCTGTGCGGCGACGATCCCGGCGAACGGGTCGGTGAGCTCGCCTACCACTGGGCTCACGCCGTCCAACCCCAGGACACCGGCAAGGCGATGGCCTACGCCCAACGAGCGGGGGATCGGGCGCTGGCCCAACTGGCACCCGACGAGGCACTCCGCTGGTACGGGGACGCACTCGACCTGCTCGACCGGGATTTGGCCGATGACCCGTGCCGCCGAGCCGCCCTCCTCCTCGGACTCGGCGATGCACAACGGCAGATTGGGGATCCTGCCCATCGGGAGACCCTGCTCTCCGCAGGCCATCTCGCCGACGATGTCGACGCGATCGACCTCCTGGTGCAAGCCGCGCTGCGGAACAGCCGCGGGACGACCAGCACCGTCGGTGCGCTCGACCACGAGCGCGTCGAGGTGGTGGGTCGGGCGCTTGAACGCCTCGGAGACGCCGACAGTCCCGACCGCGCCCGCTTGCTCGCACTCCTGTGCCTCGAGCTCACCTACGACGCGGATCCTGACGGGCGGCTGGCTCTGGCCACCCAAGCGATCGACATGGCCCGGCGCACGGGAGACCGGGCCGCGCTGGTCGATGCCATGTGGATGTGCCACGAGTCCATCACGCTTCCCCGGAACCTCGAGCTCCGCCGGCGTTGGAATTCCGAAGCCTGTGAGATCGCTGACGACCTCGGCGACCCGACCGCCCGCCTCTTCGCCAATGACTACCGTGCCTTGACCGCGCTGGAGGCGGGGGAGATCGAGACCATGCGGGACGCGCTTTCGATATTTACCTCGGAGGCCGAGCGAATTGGCCAACCATTCAACCACTGGCAGGTTGCCTTTCACCGGGCATGGAAAGGAGTGCTCGAGGGCGACCTCGAGGCCGCCGAGGAGGCGGCGACCGACGCCCTGACTCTCGGCACCGAGGCGGGCCAACCCGATGCCTTCGCCTATTACGGTGCCCAGCTCATCAGCGTGCGCCACAAGCAGGGCCGGCTCCACGAGGTGGTCCCCCTCATCGAACAAGCGGTGAAGGACAATCCGGGGCTCCCGGCCTTCAGGGCGGTGTTGGTGTGGGCGAAGAGCCATGATGCCGCGCTCGACGATGTCAGCCATCTGCTCGACGTCGAGGTCGCCAACGACTTCCCGATGTCCGTAGACCTACAGTGGTTGACATCCCAGGTGCTCTGGGCAGAGGCGGCGGCGCGCTGCGGGCATCAACCCGCAGCCACAGCCCTCTACCAACGCCTGCTGCCGTGGCATGCGCAGTTCGCGACCACACACATCACCGTCAGCGGGAGCGTGGCCCACTATCTCGGACGGCTCTGCCATTTGCTCGAGCGGCACAACGAGGCTGATCGGTGGTTCGGTGAGGCGCTTGCTTGTCACGAAGGTATGGAGGCACCGTACTTCACGGCATCGACCCAGACAGCCTGGGCGGCCCTCCTCGCCGATCGCGACCAACCTGGCGATGCACAGCAGGCGCGAACCCTGGTGGAGGCCGCCTTACCCGTCGCCACCGAGGCCGGTTACGGTTACGTCGAACGCGATGCCCGGGAGTTCATCCGGCGTACCGGGTAGGTCGTCCGGTCGACACGCGAATCGGTGCCCAAATGCCCATCAACTCAAGTGACCGGACCCGCCCTGCCCTCTAGGTGCAGGCGGGGGATAGGTCTCAAACACGTGGTGTCGTCTCGTTGACCTCCAGGGGTTTGCTTCGACCCAGCGCCGGCATCTCACGGGATGGGGCCGGGCCGAGCCGAGTCATCGATGTCCTTAGCTCAAGGTCGACGGTCGGCGTGGAAGGCCACCGAAAGCCCGCCGCCCAGAAGGCGGCGCCACTCTTCGGGTGTTCCGGACGGTAGTGGAGACCGAAGACTGAGGGCCTCTGCCAGATCCTCGGCAGCTCCGCGCAGCGACGGAGTTCCGAAGGCGGCCTCACCCTGCCGGACCTCCACCTGCTCTGCCACATCGATCTGCCAACAGGAGGCCGGGCTGTCGGTCGCGAGAGTGAACTCGCCCCTGACGGGAGTCCCCCCGGATTAGCGCAATTGCCGGACTAAGGGCGCTTGCGTATACGAGACTCGAGATGACCTCATCTGGTTCGACGGTGACGGGGAGGCCGAGAGGAAGCGCGACGTCGCGCTCGTGTATCCATCCGTCCCAGAGGCCGTGCTGGAGGACGAGGCGGATGGGGAGGTGCCCGACCGGACATTCGGCGTATTGCGCCCAACCGGAATTGTCAAGTCGCTCCACGAGACTCAGGAGGTCGTTGTTGGAGGCAACCAGTTGATCCAGAAGGTCGTGGGGAGGCGTCCCGCGCGCATTGGCAACCAGCTGGCTCGGGGTGACTGCGGGATCGAAATCTTCCAGGTAGCGGGTCGGTTTCCCGGCAAGTCCCTGCGAGATGGAGAGGGTCCAGAACATGTTGACACTGATGAGGTGAGCGACGATATCGGCCACATCCCAGCGTTCGCACCTGGTGGGCCCGGCCCACTGGTCATTGTCGAGAGAGGCAAGCAATCTCTCAAAGCGTCGGCGCTGTCGGACTGATGGTGCGAGTTGGCTGTCGGGGGCTCCATCGATGGAGATGATGGGCGGAGCACCATAGCGGGGGACAAGCTTCACAAGTCAACGATAACAACCCGCCCTGTTGCGTGAGGGCAGATCGGGCTCGGAGGACGGTTTGCTGTTCCCATTGACGCCGGGTCGTAGCAGCATCTCCTGGCTTGGTCGGATTGAGCTGACGAAGAGCGGAGCCGAGTCCTCGGTGTCCGCTGACGCTGAGTTCGTCGTCCAGTCACGCTCCCGGCCGTCGGTCCAGCACCTGCGCTTTCCGCCGGTGTCCGGGCACCTTTCCTTAGAATCGCGGAATGGTCGAATTGAAGAAGCCGGAGTCCCCGCTGACGGCTGGGGCCGTTTGTCTGCGTCCCTTCGAGATGAGCGATGTAGAAGACGTAACGACGGCTTGCCAAGATCGGGAGATCTCTCGCTGGACCGACTCGATCCCTTGGCCTTACCACGAGGACCACGCTCGAGGATGGATCTCGGCCCATCCCGGACTATGGGAGCGAGGTGAGGTGGCCCCATTCGCCATCGTCGGAGCGGAAGACGGGACCTTCCTTGGCGCCGTGAGCCTGATCTTCCCCGAGGACCGACTAGCTGCGGCTGGGTACTGGGTGGCGCGATGGGAGCGCAACCGGGGGGTCGCAACGGCTGCCCTCATCGTCATCACCCACTGGGGATTCGACACTCTCGGCCTTCCGTCGATCAGTCTCGCAACGATGCTCGGCAACGTGGCTTCCGAGCGAGTTGCCCAGAAGGCCGGGTTCTCCTTGATCGGCCAGACATCGGACTACACACCGCCGGGGAACCCGGAAAACGTCTACGACGTCAAACAGTGGGAGAGGAGGAACCCTTCCGAAGGAACCTGATCGATCCGGCAATGGGTCCGCCGGGCCAGCGTTCGGGGACAGGGCAGGGCAAACGCGCGCAGCTCAGCCCTCGGCTACATCCTTGATGGCAGCCAACGTTGCTTCAATACCGTTCTTGGCCCAGTCGCGGCGTATGCCAATCTCCGTCACCGCATCGGCACCGAACATCTTTTCGAAGAAGGCTGAGCCCTCGGGAGGTAGCTCCCAGGTTTCAGTGACTTGGGTCCCTCCGTCCACGGCCACGAATGAGTAGTCCCAACGAGCGCCGGTAGGCGGCTCAACCACCACCCAGGCGAACTGCCGGCCGCGGTCTGCTCTGACGACCTCCGAGCGCGTCTCCCATACTCGCTCTGGGCGCCCGTTGCGTCCGGTGAACTTGGCACCGACATGCGGTCCGTCGCCCTCGTCCCACCAGCAAGCCGTGCACATCGGGCTCCACTCGCCCACGCGGGTCACATCGGCGACCATGTCGTAGAGCGACTCTGGTGAGCGCTTGATGACGATTGAGCCGGACTGGCGCAGCGTCTCCATCCCATCAGTATGGCGAATCGGACCGGAGTTGTCAGTTGCTCCGGACGGGACCTCTTTCGCTGCCGACCCGCCGTTGCGGGGCAGCTGAGCGGTCGGGCTATTCCAGTGAGATGAGTCCGGCCGACGTGGGGGTGAAGCCGCAGGCCCGGTAGTAGAAGTCCGCCAGGGAGCCGTCGAAATCAACGTGGAGCCACTCGCACCCAGCCGTCTTGGCCCGCTCTCTGGCCATAGTCACCAAACGGGTGCCAATACCCTGTGATCGAACGTCTCTCGCCACCATGGTGTCCTGAATCCAGGCGTGGGCGAGGCCATCCCAGATGACGTTCACAAATCCAACGAGCCGGGCTTCGTCACGAGCCGAAACCCATCCCAGTCCGTGCTCGGTAAGGGCAGATCGCCAGTCCCATGGCCCACGTCTGGTCCCAAACGCCTCGGTGTGAAGGAGGTTTACCTCGACATTGTCCAGCTCGCCCCGCCACTGGTAGGTGATCGGCATACATTCAGTATTGTCCCCCGTTCGGCGTTGGGGCAGTGGCTAGCACCATCCACCCTGCTGGATACGATTTGGACATGAACGAGCGCAAGAATGCCTTTCGATTCTGGCCTGAAGGCTACGAGTCTCTGCAGAGACTGAGTGCCCTTGTCAAAGACACCGGTCTGGAACGGGAGCTCCTTGAACTTGTGAAGATGCGGGCGTCTCAGATCAACGGTTGCGCCTATTGCGTCGACATGCACTCCAAGGATGCCCGAATGCAGGGGGAGACTGAGCAACGGCTCTACGCTTTGAGCGCCTGGCGAGAGACGCCCTTCTTCAGCGAGCGTGAGCGTGGTGCCCTAGGGCTGACAGAAGCCGTCACGCTGATCGCCCAGAATGAGATCACCGAGAGTGTCATCGAGGATGCATCAGCCGTATTCACCTCCGAGGAGCTGACCACACTTCTCTATTCGATAATCGAGATCAATGCTTGGAACCGACTGGCGATCACGACAGGATCCCCGGAGGTTGGAAGCTACAGGCCCACAGGCGGTCGACTCGGAATCAGCCCGGTGGCCTGAGAAGTCTGGAAGCGAGTGGCTTGGACGTCTTCGGGTCGGTCCATCTTCGGAGCCGTGCCGCCGACCACTACAGCCCCAACCGGTCGGTACCATGAGTCTCTGCACGTCCGTTGGGAATGGTCGATGGGACGTGTAGCCATCGAGTGGCGGCCCGTAGGCCTGCCGCCTGTCGGTGCCGATCTCCAACACGCCCCAGGGCCGTCGTGCTCCACCGAACTGGTGTTCCGAGACGGTCCGGTCCACTTGGCTCCGGAAGGCCTTGTTTGCCATGCTTGGTTGTTGTCGGCAGCATGGACCTAGTGAATAGATCAGCTGACGACCTGCGTAGGCAAATGGTAGTTCGGCTCAAAGGGTCGGGAGTACTCGTCACCACCGCTGTCGTGGCCGCGATGGAACAGATTCCAAGGGAGTTGTTCGCCCCACACGTCGACATCCGATCCGCCTACGCCGATCGAGCCCTACCGACAAAGTTCGCCGACGACGGAACGCCCATCAGCTCGGTGTCTCAGCCAACCATTGTGGCCGCCATGTTGGAGCAGCTCCAGGTATCTCTGGGCAATCACGTCCTGGAGATCGGGACCGGCACGGGTTACAACGCTGCATTGCTGGCGACCCTTGCGGGTGGCCGTTGTGTTGCCAGCGTTGAGTTGGAGCCAGATCTGGCAGAGCAGGCCAACGAGCTGTTGTCGAGATTGGGTCTGGACGTACAGATCGTCGTCGGTGACGGCCGGCGCGGCTATGAGGTCAGTGCGCCGTATGACCGCATCGTGGTGACGACTGGTGCCAGAGACGTCGCGAGTGCCTGGACAGCACAATTGCGTGAAGGTGGGCGACTGGTCGTACCGATCGTCGATGAAGATGGGATCGGCTGCATCGAGGTGTTTGAAAAGCTCAATGAGGTGCTGCTCCGCCGCGCAGCCATCCCCTGCGGCTTCCTGCCCATCCGTTTTGCAACGAACGACTAGTTCCTGGAACCGGCTGGCCAGCACGACGGGAACTCCCTAGCCGGGGAGCTACACGGCGACTGATCCAGAACTTATAAGTCAAAGGCGCAGTGGAGTATCTCCACCCTGAGCACCTGCGGCGCACAGGTTCGGCCCCGAAGTCCTGACTCACTCTTGGGTGGCTTTGAACCGCTCCTCCGCCGTCTTGAACTCTTGGCGGACAGTCACTAGGTCGTAGGGCTGCTCCTCGAGCGAATCGGCATCCCACTGGCTTCGAGGCTTGGCGATGAAGTCGCCCCCGTAGACGTGAATTGCGCCAGTGTACGAACGTGCCGGGTTTTGGACTGCGTGGATGACATCATCCCCGAGCAACTGCACGTCTCCCTCCAGCAGTTCCTTGCCACCCGAGCGGACGATCGAATCGCCTTGACGACGATAGAACTCATTGTCCTCGCGTCCGCTGTAGATGCAGATGGCAGCCCACATGCGATGGTCGTGGGGATAGAGCGAGAACATCGGCGGCCAGACAACGTTGAGGACTGTGAGGTCGGGGGCGTTGTAGAGCACATTCAAACCCGCCGTCGGATTGCCGAAGGCGTCCCCCAGTTTTCGGCTCGCCAGAGCGTGCCGGAGAACCTCTCGAACGGCCGCACGTGAGTCCTTCTCAGTGATGGCGTTCACGCACCCGGCCACGAGCTCGTCTGTTGCGACCATGGTCTCACCCCCAAGAGGTAAAGCACCTATACTACCTCCTAAAGGTACAGGAGCTTTACGATCGAGTCAATGGACCCACCCTTGCTGACAACGCTGGTCCGGCGCCTCCACCTCGCCATCCGTCGACGGCTGTATTCCGAACTGCAAACTGCCGGACATTCAGACCTCACGGCGGCTCACATGTACGTCTTTCAGAGCCCGGGGCCTGACGGAGTCCGCCCTACGGAGCTCGCGGCCCGGACGAACATGACCAAGCAAGCAATGAACCACCTGTTGGTCGGACTTGAAAGCGGTGGGTACCTCAAGCGCGTCCCCGCACCCGACGACCGTCGCGGAACGGTGCTCCGCTTGACCGATCGTGGCCGTGACGTGGAGAGGATCATGGTCGAGGTGTCCGGGCGGATGGAGCGAGATTGGGCGGACTTGCTCGGTCGGGATCGAGTCGAGGAGCTCCGCAATGCGATTCGTGATCTTGACGCTTTGGAGGCTGACCAAGCTGCTGCGCCGTAAGATCCTCGCCGAGGATAATTGACCAGCTCCCGGCGGTAAGGGGCAGTGGGTTCGATACCATCAGACGTGCGCAAACACCTCCCGGACGGTCAGATCGAGCGTGGTCACCCCCGGCATTGGAGGCACTGGGTACTTGGCCGCTTCGTCTGCGTGGGCCTTGGTCTCGAAGATCAAAACCGAGGTTCCGATGCCATCGATCGGTTCCAGCCAGTAACCGTTCACGATGCCTGGTGCCCGTGAGACCAGAGCTTCTCGGGCCTCCGGCAGGAGCTTCCGGGCTTCGTCGGCATTTTCAACTCGGACATTCGTCACGATTGCGTACATAGGTCCGCTCCTCTCCAGATGGGTCCCATAACGCTAGGGCCTGATCAGATCGGTGCCCACCGAGTCGGCAGTGGCCCTCCCAAGGGGGGACGTCAGTCGACGACTGGGATCGTCACGAACGCCCGGCCACCGCCTTCGGGTACTCGTGCTCGGAAGCGTCGGCGGATGCGTTCCGCAGGGCGTCACTCCCTCGTGCAGTGATCCCTCGAGGGAGAACAGGAGAGCACCAGTTGACACTCAGCCCGCCGGGAGGGCACCTCGGATGTCGGCTGCATGTGTGATGGCGTCTCCGAACGCCCAGCGAGCCGATGGTCCCATAACCGCGTGAACTTCGTGGAATGGGAAGGTCGAAATGAGTTTCGAGCCTCGTACCTCCATTGTGTTAGAGATCGCAGCGTCTTAGCTGGTAGAAATGACTTTTGCGGGCTTGGTTCGCCAACGGGGGGATGGACGATGTTCGCCCACCCTGTACGGCGGCCGGGTCAACATCGAGTTACGACCGACGACTCCGTGGCAATCTGTAGATCCAGACAGCCTGAGTGAAGTCGATGTAGGAGGAAGGCGCACCATGGTCAAGAGTTCTGTCGACGCAGCACTTGCCCGGATTCCACTGTTCGCCGGACTCTCGAAGAAGGAGATCCGCCACGTGGCCAGCTTGACCACGGCACTACAGCTGGCCAGTGGGACCGAGCTCACTCACCAGGGTGACCAGGGACGTGAGTTCATCCTCGTGTTAGATGGCACCGTCGACGTGATCATCGACGGGGAGACGATTGCCACGTGTGGAGGCGGCGACTTCTTTGGTGAGATCGCGCTCCTGGACGGGGGGCAACGGGGCGCGACGGTCTTGGCTACGTCCGATGTCCTTGTCGAGGTGATCAGTCGAGCAGATTTCTCGGTGCTGCTCACGGATCACCCCCAGATTGGCGAAAAGATTCGTGCTGTCAAGTCACAGCGCCTGTCTGAGAACGCCGCTCATCGGGGTGGAACAACCCCCACCGAGGCCTGAGCGGGCACGGTGCTCCGGCCCTGCCGGCCGTGGGGTTGGAGGTTGCCATCGGCGCCGAGAGCTGGGGCAGCGAGACCGTTGCGAGCCCCAACGACCGAGAGAAGCCGTGCTCGGGCAGCTGGCCATGAGGTTCACAACTGCCCAGCTGCTCCCATCTCCGGCGCGGTGGAATCGCCACCAGCGTCCTCGAACCCATCGTTCGATTGCCGTCGCTGACCTTCGGGTCGGCTGGTGGGGACGAAAGCCGTTGTGCGTAGGGGAATCTCCTTGATGAGCCAGCTCAGGATGAAGCCGAGGACGGCAAAGGGCACCGCGACCAGGAACGCCGATTCGACCGAGTGGCTGAAGGCACCGACGACAAAGGTGCGCTGCGCGGCGGGAAGGTGGTCGATCTGGGCAGGATTGGCTGTCACGTTCGAGCCGCTGACCAACTTCAGCTCGGCCGACGTGGCGTGCAGTTTGAGTTGTGAGATCAGGCGGTTGGCGAATACAGCACCAAGGATGGCCACCCCGAAGGCTCCCCCGATGGTCCGGAAGAACGTCGAGGTTGCCGTGGCCACTCCCAGCGCGGAATAGGGCACCGCGTTCTGCACGGCGACGACCAGCACCTGCATGACCAGGCCAACGCCAAGGCCCGTGATGAACATGAAGACCGCCACTTCCCCGTAGGCGGTGTGCGGCCCGAGCTGGGTGAGCGAGAGCAGCCCGATGGAGAGTACCCCAGTGCCCACGATCGGGAACACTTTGTAGCGCCCGGTGCTGGTCACAATGCGCCCGCTCGAGATGAAGGTGAGCAGCATGCCGCCGATCATTGGCAGGAGTTCGAGGCCCGAGAGGGTCGGCGAGGCTCCGTGGACGACCTGGAGATAGAGAGGCAGGTAGATGATGGCTCCGAACATGGCGAAGCCGATGATGAACCCGACGGCCGAGGTGGCGGTAAAGGTCCGGTTCTTGAAGAGCCAGAGCGGGATGATGGGCTCGGAGGCCTTTGTCTCGACAAAGCAGAAGACGCCCAGCGA
Source organism: uncultured Acidimicrobiaceae bacterium (assembly GCA_963717885.1). Taxonomy (GTDB): domain Bacteria; phylum Actinomycetota; class Acidimicrobiia; order Acidimicrobiales; family RAAP-2; genus Bog-756. The sequence goes on from CAVQXB010000003.1 coordinate 157,059, forward strand.
CGCCATGGCGAGCAGCCCGACGCCGATGATGACGGTTGAACCCCAGGCATACTGGGAGCCGGCCCAGGTGGTGAGCAAGATGATGCAAGTGACGCCAACCGAAAGGAAGGCGGTCCCGGCCCAATCGATCTTGTGCGGTACCCGCCTGACCGGGAGGTGGAGCACGGCGGCCACGACGAAGAGGGCGACGATGCCGAGCGGCAGGTTGATGTAGAAGATCCAGCGCCATGAGAGGTGCTCCGTGAAGAAGCCACCGAGGAGCGGACCCGCCACGTTGGTGACGCCGAAGACGACGCCGAAGTAGCCCATGTACTTGCCCCGCTGACGGGCCGATACGACGTCGCCCATGATGGCCTGGGCCCCGACCATCAGCCCGCCGGCCCCGATCCCCTGTATGGCCCGGAAGGCGATGAGTTCGGCCATGGACTGGGACAGCCCCGACAGCACGGAGCCGACCAGGAAGATCACGATGGCCAGCTGGAAGAGCGATTTGCGACCGTAGAGGTCGCCGAGCTTCCCCCATAGCGGCGTGGAGATGCAGGTGGTGAGGAGGTAGGCCGTCACGACCCACGACAGGTGGTTGAGGCCGTGCAGGTCACCGGCGATGGTGGGGAGTGCCGTCGCCACGATGGTCTGGTCGAGGGCGGCGAGGGCCATTCCCATCATAAGGGCGCCGAGGATCACCAGGATCCGGCGGTGCTCGGCGCTGGCGTCGGCCTCTTCCTCGACCGGAGCTGTGGTCAACTCAGTCATGGGGCGCCGCCCTGCTCCTGATCGACCGTCTACGACACCTCGTCGAACAGGTGGATGTGAGGGGATCCGGGACATCCTCGGCATCGCTCCCGACGACTGGATTCGGCATATGACCACTACCGTACAAGCCACGCTCCTCGCCGAATTCCCGCCTGGTGCTGGGAGACCTGGAGGATCTGCCCGGGAAGGCGTGGAAGCAGCCTGAGTCTGAGTTCGTCGTCCCCTCATGCTCCCGGTCGTCGCTCCCGCACCTGTTCGACCGGAGCTGGCATTCCCGGGCACCAGCAAAGGTGCACCGGACAGGATATCGAGCGGTTGTCGGTGGGCCGAGGAACGCCAGCTGACCACGAGAGATCGGACACCGACGAGACCCTTCGTCACGTGGCGCCTGGTATTGGTGGAAGGCTGAGTTGCGTGCACACGATCGAGCTCGTCTTCGCCATCGGATGGGCGGCGTTCTGGATCTACTGGCTCGTGGCCGCCTTCTCCACGAAGAAGGGCCGCGTCCCTTGGTCCCGCGAACTGCGTATCAGGGCGGTGATCGTTGTCTTGGCGATTCTCTTGCTCCGCCTGGGAGCCTTCCGACACGACGGCCTCAACTCGGATCCGTTGCGTGCTGGCCTCGGGCTCCTCCTCTTCACGCTCGGGTTGGGGTTCGCCATCTGGGCCCGCCTGCACATCGGGCGCAACTGGGGCGCACCGATGACGAAAAAGGACGAACCCGAGCTGGTGACCAGCGGCCCCTACCGCCTGGTCCGCCACCCCATCTACGCCGGCATCTTGGTCGCGAGCGTCGGCACCGCGGTGGCGCTGAGCTGGCTGTGGCTAATTGCCGTGGCCCTCGCCGGGGTCTATTTCGTCTACAGCGCGACCGTCGAGGAGCGCTACCTGACCGACCAGTTCCCAGATACCTACCCGATGTACAGGCGCTCGACCAAGATGCTGGTGCCCTTCGTCTTCTAGGCGGACTCGGGCGAGTGCCACACCACCCAGTCATTTCCACGTGCCCTGCTCGGGGCAGGCATTTCCGCCGTTGTGGGGACTCACTGACCACTGCAGAACTGCGCTGCCCGGGGTGCTCGCAGCCGGTCGGCCCCCGGAATTAGACCAACCCGAGCAGCTCGGCCCCGTTCCGCCAGAAAAATCGCTCACGAGTGGATTCGTCGAACGTCGATACCGCGTCACCAAAAACCTGGAACGGTCGTCGACCACCCTCGGGATGGGGATAGTCGGTCGAGAACATGAACAACTCAGGCCCGCATTGCTCCACCAACCAGGCGGTGTCCTCAAACGGGAACGGCGTGAACCGCACCTGCCGCCGCAGGTACTCCGACGGCAGCAGAGGCAGGGCCTTCAACGTCGGTTCAAACTTCGAGAACGATCTGTGGGCATAGTCGACATTTCGCAGCAGTCCCGGTACCCACGTCGCCCCCAGCTCGATGGCGGCCCCCCGTAATGTCGGATGGCGTTCAAAGACGCCATCGAGGGCCAAGCAAGCGAGGAACCGCTCGGGCGAGTGGTGTACCACGGGGAAGTCCTTGGCGCGGAGGTTTTCACCGCCGCCCAACCAGTCACGAGGTCGGGGAAGACCGTTGTTGTGAAACGCCCTCGGCAGCAGCTTCCCCCCGCCGACATGTAGAACGAAAGGTACCCCTGCCTCTGCGAGCCGGGCCCACACCGGGTCGAGATCGGTGTGCGCGGGTGAGAAGTCACCAGGCGCCTCGGACGGCAGCCAAACTGCCGCCACCCCTTCGTCGATCGCTTCTTCGAGGGCCAGGACGGCTCGATCGGGATCCTTGAGGGGCACGAATCCCACAGCTTTGAGGCGTGAGTCGGGGGCACAAAATGCCGCCATGGCTCGGTTGAGTGCTTGGGTGCCGCCATAGAGGATGTCCAGATTGTCACTCCGCGCAAATTGGACGAGGGCAAAAGTGGGAAAGACCATCTGTGCCGTGATCCCGAGAGCATCGAGCACCCTGGATCGGACGTCGGTGTCGAGAGCGCCCGGAGCCAGCCAACCCTTGGGCCCTGAGAGCACCTCCGGGCCGAACTCCTGATGGCGCTGTTCGTCCCACAGTTCCGGAAGCTTTGCCATCACCTCACTCGCCTTCGCTCCTGCACCACCGAGAACGAGTGGCAGGAGTTGCTCTCGGACCTGGGGATCGGCGAACGAGCCCAACCAGTCCGCAGTCTCCATCAAGTGGCTGTCAGCGTCAAAGATCGCTGTGGTCACAATGTCACCCCCGTGCCGTACAAATCTTGAAGCCCTGGTCAGCCTAGACCTGCTGGGGTCGAAGGCATCCAGGGGCAGGTTGCACCGGCGGTATGGACCTTGCTGGAGGTCATCTGAAAGGCGGTCGACCCGAACAGGATGAATCCAATGCGAGGTGCTTTCGGACGCACCCGAGGAAGATCCGGCCTCGATTTGCCGGGTTGGTCCAGCCGCCGCCGGCAAACCTGTCGGGTGGAGTCGACATACCCCTTGTGCCGACGGCGCTCGCATCGGCCATCAGCCAGACGGCCGCCACGTTGGACCCACCGGTGGCCATGGCGTTGGCACCTGAGATGACATCCGGGCTGGCGAAGATGATGCCGATGTCGAGGATCGGGTTGAATCGGACTCGTCAGAAGGCACCCTGATCCGAGGAGGCCGGGATCCGGCGATGGGAGCTAACCACACCGCGTGGCGACGATGGGTGCGGCGAACGACCGCGGCGAGCGAAGCTGCAGGATCGGTCGGGCGTATCATGGTCACTCCACCCTGCTGGATCGGCCACAGAGGCCCGGCTGGGCGATAGGAGGCGGGTTGAGTCGGAGGTGATGCTCAATGACGACCATCTCGAGTAGCTCTGCCCTCGGCGGCCGCTACATCCTCACCGAAATGATCGCCAGCGGGGGAATGGGCGACGTGTGGAGAGCCACTGACCTGCGCCTCCATCGATCGGTCGCGGTGAAGGTGCTACGGAGTGAGCTCGCTCGCGATGAGGTGGCGCGCCGGCGATTTCAAGTTGAGGCACAGGCGGTCGCGAGCTTGACGTCATCCGGAATTGCTTCGGTCTACGACTATGGCGAAGAGGTCGGTAGCGACGGGAATCAGCGGGCCTACATCGTGATGGAGCTGGTCCACGGCGAGTCCCTCGAGGAGCGACTCCGCAAAGAGGGGCGCCTCGGGGCATCGGAGACGCTCGATATCATCGCTCAAGCAGCCGTTGCCCTTCAGGATGCACATGACCGTGACCTGATACACCGGGACATCAAGCCAGCCAATCTCCTTGTCCGGACCGACGGAGTCGTCAAGCTCACCGATTTCGGCATCGTGCGAGTTCTCGACTCCACGTCGCTCACACAGACGGGAACCATGGTCGGCACAGTTCGGTATATGTCCCCCGAGCAGCTCTCCGGACGAACCGCCACACCAGCGTCAGACATCTATGCCCTGGGCATCGTGGCCTATTTCTGTGTTGCTGGCCGCCCGCCGTTCGACTACGACCAGTCAATGGCCGTCGCTTTGGCCCACGTGAGTGATCCGCTGCCCCCTATGCCTGCGGACGTGCCGCCAGGGATGGTGGAGCTGGTATCACAGATGCTGGCCAAAGACCCCGGTCAACGTCCACACACAGCCACCGAGGTGGCGCTCCGGGCGTCGGCTTTAGGGGCTTCCGTGCCTCCACCTGCCTCCCGGACGGAGCAGAGGACGGCGCATCCTCCGGGGGTATCCGTTCGAGCCGGCGATACAACCAGGCAACGGGTCGATGTGCCCTCCACAGTCGCCACTGCACCGCCTCCTACACTTGCCGACCGCCGGTCAACAGCGGTCATGTCGGCTTCGGCGACCCTTGCCGACCCAACCGGGAAACCGCGCCGAGGCAGCGCTTGGGTACTGATCTGGATGGTCGTGGCGGTTGTGGCCGTGGTGACAGCAGCGGCGCTTTGGCTTGAGGCTGGGCCGACACGGGTGCCGGTGCCACGCCTGACTGGCCTGACGACGAGGGCGGCACTGGCACGCCTGGACCAGCTGGGACTCCGGGCCGACCAGCGTCTGGTCGATGTCAACCAGAAGGCCGGGCGAGTGGTGTCGCAAGTGCCCAGCCAAGGGACCTCGGTACCGGGCGGCTCCCATGTACTCCTCAACATCGCTTCGGGCTATGTGACGGTGGACATTGCGGCCCTGCAGGGGCAGTCAGCCGCGAGAGTGGCGGCGTCGCTCTCGTCACTCGGACTGAATCCCGTTCAGACGACCGCAGTTTCGACCGCGTCCCCCGGAACTGTGGTTTCCATCGCTCCGTCCGGCCGGATCAGAGTGGGCACTCCCGTAGTCATGACGGTAGCCGTCGCCCCTCCGCCGCCGACCACCACGACGACTGCGCCACGTGTCGGAGAGCCTCCGTCCCATAGCAAGCATGGAAACGGGAACGATCACTGAGCCCGTCGGTGCAAACGGGTGATGACCACGTCAAGGGTCAGGCCCGACGCCAACTCCCGGTGCGGAAATCGACTCCATGCCCGGGCCGAAATTTTCATTCCGTCAACGAACGGATTCTTCGGGTGTCGGGCCGCTCGGTGCCCGGGGCAGAAGGTCCGCAGCTTCGATTCGCGCCCTAGCCCTCCCAGCGCAAACGGTGCATTGGACGATCACACTGCTTCGCTTTCGGACAGTACGTCGAGCGAGGTGCTGGGCGGGGGATCGCCGCTCATGACCGGCTCGCCCCGCGTATTGGTGGCACGCAGCGCGAGTAGGGCGGCCGCCGCGAGGAAGACGCTGGAAGCCACGAGTGCGACTCGGAAACCTGAGGTCACAGCCGGTGCCAACGCGACATGGCTGGCTAGGAGGTGATTGGTGCGAGAGGTTGCGATGGCGGAAAAGATCGCGAGACCCAGCGCAGCACCCAATTGAAATGACGCGTTCACCAGAGAAGCGGCGAGGCCGGCCTTGTCCGGTGGTACGCCCGCGTTGGCGGCGGTCTGGACGCCAACGAACACCGCTCCCAGGCCCAAGGACATAATCACCAAACCCGGGAGTAGGTCGGAAACATAGGAGCCGCCCACAGGAATCCGCGATAGCCACAGGACTCCGCCGGCTGCGATCAGGGCACCTCCGACCATGATCGGACGTGTGCCGACGCGGGCAAAGAGCTTCGAACAAATGGCTGCTGAAAGGGCCACACAGACCGTGACGGGCAGATAGGCCAGACCGGCCTTGCTCGGAGAGAAATGGAGAATGGATTGCATGTAGAGGGTGATGAAGAAGAACATCGAGTAGAACCCAGCCATGGCGATGATCTGGGTGACATCAGCCGCCGCCAGTCCTTTGATGCGGAAGATGGACAGAGGCACGAGCGGGTCCGGATGCCTCCGCTCGTTGGCCACGAATAGGGCAAGTAGTACGACCACGCCCAGCAGCTCGAGGATCGTTCGAGAGGCATTCCAGCCGACTTCAGGCGCCCTAATCAATGCATAGATCGCCAACAGCATGGCGCCGGTCGCAAGAACGGCCCCGCCCGTGTCGAAGTGGGCCAGACGAGCGCTCTTCTTGTCGTCGCCGACAAGCCGAAAGGTCGCAAGGAGTATGAACAGCGCAATAGGCGGGTTCACGAAGAACACCCATCTCCAGCCGGGGCCACCGGAAAGAATGCCGCCAAGCAGGACGCCCACACCACTGGAGAGTCCCGCTAGGGCTCCCCACGCCCCCAGTGCCTTCAGGCGGTCCGTTCCCTGATTGAACGTGGTGGTGAGGATCGAAAGTGCGGCCGGGGTCATCATGGCGGCGCCAATGCCTTGAGCTAGGCGGGCGCCTATCAGCGTTCCCGGATCCTGCGCCAGGCCGCAGGCCATGGAGGAGACGGCGAACACGGCGGTGCCGGCGACAAGGATGCGTCGTCGACCCAGCAGGTCAGCGGCGCGTCCCCCAGCAGGAGGAATCCACCATAGGTAAGGAGGTATGCGCTGAGCACCCACTGCAGATTCTGGACGGAGAAATTGAGGTCCTTACGAATCGAGGGAAGCGCCACGTTCACGATCGACGTGTCGACAAAGTCCAAGAAGCCGACGGCGCACAACAGAATCAGCGTCAGTTTGCCGCGGCGGGTGGAGAGGAACGACGAGTCAACGGTTGTTGTCATGGATGAGATCTCCGGGCTTTGATGAGCACATTAGTTAGTTCACTAACTTACTCCTAACGACCGGAAATGTCTATACTGGGGCGAGATGACCGAGCCAGGAAGCGATGCATTGGAGGTTCTGCACCCACCGGTGGGTAAGCGCGCCCGCCTCGTGGAGGCGGCATCGTTGCTATTCCATCAGCAGGGTGTCGAGAGGACGACGCTCGCCGAGATCGCGCTGGCGGCGGGAGTCCCTCTGGGCAACGTGTATTACTACTTCAAGACGAAGGACGAACTCGTAGAGGCGGTCATCGAGGCCGTCGCTCTCGACCTACAGCACCATCTCTCAGTGCTAAGCAAGCACCGAAGCCCGAAGGGTCGGTTGAAGGCGCTCATTCACAGTCTTGCCGATCAACGTGAGCTCGTGGCCCAATACGGATGCCCGATGGGGTCGCTCTGCTCAGAGCTCGACAAGAGAGCCGATGGCCTTGACCTGGCTGCCGCCCGTCTCTTCTCTCTGATACTTGACTGGGCCGAATTGCAGTTCCGGGCGATGGGCCGGCGAGATGCGCGTGAGCTCGCGGTCGCCCTACTCGCGGCCTATCAAGGGATCTCGGTGGTGACCAACACGCTCCGGGATCCTGAGCTCATGACGCGCGAGGGGCGTCGCCTCGATCGCTGGATTGACTCCCTCGCTTGAGGCGCCCGCTCGTCCACTTGATCCGGTGGGCCTCTACCAAGGATGGCGTCAATGAAGAAGCTGAGCCAAATGAGGGCTACCGCTCCGAGTTCAACTGACGAGTGCCCAGAACCGGCGCCCCGTCTCGGGGGACGGATCCGATTGGTCGAAGTCCTCGGCTCCTAGAGCAGAGGCGAGGCCGTTCAACCTCCGGGGTCGAGGTCCCGAACTCCGGACTTAGCGTTCCCGAGCCTGTGGGCCGGTCTCGGGCAACTCTCCATCGACCTCCAATCGCTGCGCTCGCCTCCGGCGGACAGGGGAGGATCCATCGTGATTGCGGTCTGGCACTCTGGGCAGCCTTGGGTGTAGGAAGTGGTTTGCTCAACCCGAATATTGGAGGCGGGAAGTGGCAAGGACGGAGCCTGTCAGTGATTGGACGTCAGATTTCGACGTCCTCGATGAGTCGTATGTGCTGAACCCGTTTCCCCGCTGGGACGAGTTGCGTCAGGTGTGCCCGATCGCCCACACCGATCGCCGGGGGCGTGCCTGGCTCCCGACGACGTATGCCGACGTCACTGCCTTGGCCAAGGACGTCGACCACTTCAGTTCGGCCAACACAAGCGTGATCGATTCCGTTGATGAGCCCGAGACCCCGATCCTCACCTATGGGCTGCCGCCGATCACCGCCGATCCACCGCTCCACACCTGGACCCGACGGCTTCTCCTTCCCTGGTTCTCCCACACAAGGGTGGAGTCGTACGAGCCGATGACGCGATCGTTGTGCGGATCGTTGATCGACGCCCACCTCGACGAGGGCCAGGCAGATGCCGCAGTCGACTATGCCCAGCAAATCCCCGTCCGTGTCATCGGCTCGATCCTCGGAATCCCGGAGGAGCTCTCGGACACCTTCACCGGCTGGGTGCGCGACTCCCTCGAGTTCGCGGATGATCCCGAAAGGGTTCAGCGCGGGATGTTTGGGATCGGCTACTACCTTTGGGATCGGATCAACGAGCGCCGAGATGCCGGGGGCGACGACTTGCTGACCTACCTACTTCACACCGAGGTAGACGGAGGATCAGTCGATGACATGATCGTCTTGGGCATGGCGATACTGACGATGATCGCCGGCATCGACACCACCTGGAGTGCGATCGGATCCTCGCTCTGGCACCTGGCGACGAACGATCAAGACCGCGAGCGGCTGCTGGCGGAGCCTTCGCTGATGGAGTTTGCCGTCGAGGAGCTCCTCCGTGCCTACTCGCCGGTGACGATGGCCCGCATCGTCGCCGAGGATGTCGAGTTCGGCGGCTGCCCCATGAAGAAGGGCGACAAGCTCCTTTTGAACTTCCCGGCGGCGAACCGGGACCCGGCCGTCTTCGATCGGGCCGATGAGGTGCTCCTCGACCGCCAGGAGAACCGGCACGTGGCCTTCGGCTCGGGGATCCATCGATGTGCCGGTTCCAACCTCGCGAGGATGGAGCTCCGGGTCGCCCTCGAGGAGTGGCTCGCCCGTGTTCCTGTCTTCCATCTGGCCGAAGGTGCAGAGGTCCTGTGGGCCGGCGGACAGGTCCGGGGGCCGCGCCAGCTGAAGGTCCTGTTCAACTGAGGAATCGGGTCGCCCGCATCCCGCCCCCCCATATCTGTGCGAACCGTTCTTCCCTTCGGGTCTCGTCGCGGCCCGGAGTGAGCTGTGCCTGGTATGGGCACTGTAACGGTGCCTGAAGTGGACGGACGACCCAGTGCCGATTGTTGCCGGCGATGTCCGTCGGCCGTTTCATCGATACCTCAACCATGCCCGTCGGGCAGTCCGGAGGTTGGCGCGATCCCTACCGGCCCAGTCCGCCGGCTTTCTACCGCAACAACGTGTGGCCGAATCCTCATTCTCAGGACGAAGGGGCCGGTGGAGGAACAGCCGGCCGCCGATGACGGAGGTGCCGGTATGACTCGAAAGATCTGTCCAGGCGTTCTCCGCTCACCTGGCTGAGACCCCGCTGGGGACGCTCGGCTGGGGTCGAACGGTCTGCCCTCGGCATTCGAAAGTGTGAGCCCGGGCGTCAGCTCGAATATCCGGAGCTTGGGGTTCAGGGTCTTGGTCGCTGCCTCCATGCCTCATCAGCTGGCCCCATCGGTACGAGTAGCATCCGACCGTGCCCTTTGCCGAGGCCAATGCTGAGCAACCGTGTAGGGCCGCCTGCTGCGCCGTAAAGGACTTCTTCAACCGATGAGCGGGGGTTCAGCCGACGCCGGCACCCCGTCCAGCGAGGGTGGCGCCGCCATCGACACCCATCGCCTCGAGGGATTCAGCGATGGCGTCATGGCGGTGATCATTACGATCATGGCCTTTCAATTGAAGGCCCCGGTCACCGCCGACCTCCACGGACTGGTGAGCCTGTGGCCCTCCTTGCTCGTCTACGTCTTGAGCTTTTCGATGATTGGCATCTATTGGAACAATCACCATCATCTCCTGAGGGCGACGCGACGGATCAGCGCCTTGGTGATGTGGACGAACCTGCTCCTTCTGTTTTGCCTGTCACTCATTCCCTTTGCCACCGACTGGGTGGGGACCTCGCACGGCCACGCCCTTCCGGCCGCTACCTATGGTGCCGTTGCACTCGCTGCGGCCTTGGCCTACTTCGCCCTCGTGCAGTCCATTCTGCGCGCCAACCCAGATGACCCCGACATTGTGACTGCGGTCGGCAGGGACGTGAAGGGGATCGTTTCACCTGTCATCTACGCAGTAGGCATTGGTCTCGCCTTCGTCAGTCCGTATCTCGCCTACGCCTGTTACTTCTTGGTCTCGCTGATCTGGCTCGTACCTGATCGCAGGCTCACGAGGCGGTGAGGGGCGGCCGGGCGGAGCTCAGGGATCCAGTGTGGATAGACACATATCTGGACAGGTGTCCAAGTCTCCCTTAGGGTGGACCGGTGAGATCCACTGCGAGTGAATCTCCGACAGGGGAGGATCGACGAATGTCGTACAGGAAGCTTCGAGTCTTTCAATTCGCCACCGGGAATGTCGGCTCCGAAATGGTGGGGCGGATTGTCGACCATCCCGACCTCGAATTGGTCGGTCTCTACTGCTACTCGCCCGACAAGGTGGGCCGGGACGCTGGCGAGCTCGTCGGTAGGGCTCCACTCGGAGTGAGGGCTACCGACAGGGTGGCCGACGTGCTCCAGGCCAAACCGGACGTCGTCAATTTCAACGGAGTCTGGCCCGATATCGACCTGTTCTGTGAACTGCTCGATGCGGGCATCAACGTCGTAACCACTTCAGATTGGATCACTGGCTACCACCGTGATCGGAATCATCCTCATCCATCCGGGCGGAAGCCCACCGAACTCATCCAGGCCGCGTGTGAGCGTGGAGGGTCGACATTCTACGGGACTGGCATGAATCCCGGTCTCGCCCAGATCCTGAGTGTGGTGGCCACCGCGGGAATGGGGCGGGTGGACCACATCACCGTGTTGGAGACGGTCGACGTCTCCTGTCATCACTCGGTGGACACGTGGAAGAACGTGGGTTACGGGCGACCAGTGAGCGATCCCGAGGTTCCCGGTCTACTGGAGACCGGTTGCACCGTCTTTGCCGACTCGATCTACATGATGGCGGACTGTCTCGACGTGGGGATCGACGACATCGTGTTCGAATGTGAGCTCGGTGCCTGCGTTGAAGAGGTCGACCTGGGTTGGTGGACCTTGCCAAAGGGGTCAGTGGGATCCAGCCTCGCCAAATTCAAGGGCATCTCGGGCGGCGAATCGAAGATAGAGGTACACCTCGAATGGCAGATGGCTCCGAAGACAGAACCGCAGTGGGACGTTCAGGGCTGCTACGTCACAACCATCGAAGGCGATCCCACGATCGTCAACCGCCACATGATCTTCCCTGCCACTGGAATGCCGCACGGTGCCTGGACGCCGGAGTACTTCGCGTCGGTGGGCATGACGATTACCGGAATGCCCGCGCTGAACGCCATCCGGTCTGTGTGTGAGGCGAAGCCAGGTTTGCTGACGAGTTCGGACCTTCCCCTCCGCGCCTTTGTCGGGAGATTCCCCGATGTGACGCCGACCGGCGCGTCGACCGGTAATTGACGCCATGGGTTCCCGCTACCCGTTTCCTGCCTCCCCCGACGGCTGGTTCGGTGTCGGGGCTGGATCGGACCTCGCACCAGGCGACGTGCGTCCAGTGACATACCTCGGACAGGATCTCGTCCTGTTCCGGGGTGAGGACGGAATTGCTCGCGTGTTTGATGCCTACTGCCCCCATTTGGGAGCCCACCTGGGCATCGGTGGTCGCGTCTGTGGGGACGGAATCGCCTGTCCGTTCCATGGTTGGCGCTTTGATGGCGGCGGGCAGCTCGTAGAAGTGCCGGGACTGGATCGGAGTCCGCGCGCCACTGCTCATGCGTGGCCGGTGTGCGAGCGCAACGGTCGAATCTTCATCTGGCACCACGCTGAGGGTCTCCCTCCGAGCTACGAGGTGATCAGCTACCGACCGGACGAATCGGAGTGGACATCCTGGAGATCCAACTCCTATCGGGTGCGTGTGCACGTCCAAGATCTGACGGAGAACATCATCGACCGATCACACTTCGCCGCGGTCCATGACATGGCGCCACCGGAGAAGGAGCACTTCGAGGTCCGGTTCGAGGGCCCTTCCATGATCGTCGAGCAGAGCTTGAAGGTGACCGCCGTGGACATGGCTGGATATGAGATTCAGACGACCTCGACCACCTGCGGCCCCGGGATCGTTGCCGTCGAAGTCAGCCAGAACCCGATTGAGCAGCTGACTTACATCACCCAGACGCCCATCGATGACGAATTGACGGAAGTGAACCTGTGTTTCTCCATGAAGGCGCTCCCGGACCAGAGGGCTACCGAGTCGATCAGTGAGCTCAACGACCGGATCACCAATGAACAGTTCACTCAGGATGTCCCCATCTGGGAGAACAAGACCTACCGAGAGCGCCCGATGCTCACCAAGAGCGATGGCCCGGTGGTGCAATACCGTCGATGGTTTCGCCAGTTCTACTCTGCACCTGGCTGACCGGGTGCGCCGCCCATGGCGCTGGCGACGCTCCGTCGGATTCATCTCGTTGCGGATGACTCCGAGACCTGAATCTGCCGCCCGACGGGCGCCCCCCGTGACGCGGGCAGTGGCATTCGACACGAGGTCGGTGCATCTGCTCACAGACCGTCTGGCGTCTGGTGCAGGGACGTCGCCCACGACTCCGCCCAGGCATCCAGAGACTTGAGGGCGGACCCGAGCCCAGTGCCCAGCTCGCTCAGGGCGTAGCGGTCATCGTGCGTCCGCTCGACGAGCCCGGCCCCCGCAAGGTCTCGGAGGCGGGCGTAGAGAACACTCGACGACATGCCGTCGCACCTGGCCTGCAGGGCTCGGGCTCCGGTGGGCCCGACTCGGAGCTCCCAGAGGATGCGGAGCGCCCATCGCCGCCCGAGAAGATCCATCGCCGCCATCAGCGGGCGTCCAGTGGTCGAACCGCGAACCGTCCGACCTGGCTGCGGAGTGGAGCTGCGGGCCATTTGTCTCCTCCCTCGGGAGCGTTGCGTTTCGGTTTACGGAACAGTACCCTGACTACGTTTCTGAATCCAAAACGCTGGAGGTCGGCATGCCTAGAATCGGTCCGTTGGAACCACCGTACGAGAGCGACGTGAGACATCGGCTGGAGGCAATGATGCCGCCTGGCGTTCCACCCATTCTCCTCTTCCGTACCTTCGTGAAGAACCTTCCGATGGCGGAGGCAATGGGGCCGTGGGGCGGCTACGAGTTGAGCAAGCGGCTGTCGCTATCGCTGCGCGACCGAGAGATCGTGATAGATCGAACGTGTGCACGGTGTCGTTGTGAGTACGAGTGGGGTGTCCACGTCGCATTCTTCGCTGACCGGGCCGGACTGACCGCAGATCAGGTCACGTCGTTGACTCACGGTGGGTCAGTCGATGCCTGCTGGACGAGCTCCAGGGACCGCGTACTGGTGGACGTCTGTGATGCCCTGCACGACAGCTCTCGCATCGACGACGCACTGTGGGATCGGCTGTCCGGTGAGCTGGCGCAGGCCGAGATCCTCGACCTGCTGATGCTGTGCGGCTGGTACCACTCGATCAGCTTCGCGGCGAACGGCATCGAACTGTCGCTCGAGGATGGGGCGCCCCGGTTTGCGGACGTGCTCTAGCTTGGGCCGTCCCGCCTGTCCGGCGGACGGGGCACGCCCGCCCCCCGAAGGGCAAGTGCGAGGACCAGGGAGACCTTGCTAGATTCGGCCGGGCACCGGGGAGGAAGCAACATGCGAAAGCTGGGGGTGGTCGAGTTCCTCACGCTCGACGGCGTCATGCAGGGTCTGGGCGGCCCGGACGAGGATCGCGAGGGCGGGTTCGACCACGGTGGTTGGGGCGCCCCCTACGGCGACGAGGTACTGGCACGGAGCGCCGGAAACGGCATCGGTCAGACCTCGGCCTATCTCTTCGGACGCAAGACGTACGAGCATATGGCCGCGCACTGGCCTCACGAACCCGCTGACAACCCCATCGCGGCGAGTCTCAACGCCACGCCGAAGTACGTAGCCACCAGGACGCTGCGCCAGAGGGACCTGGAATGGAGCAACTGCCAGGTCATCGCCGGCGACGTCGTCGAGGCGGTCCAGAGGATCAAGGCGGAGGCCGACGGCTTCGTAACCGTACTGGGCAGCCGCGTACTCGTGCAGACGCTCATCGCCAACGACCTGGTCGATACCTATCGGATCATGCTGCACCCGCTCGTGCTCGGAACGGGCAAGCGGCTCTTCGGGGAGTACGCCAACCCGCTGCGGCTGCGACTGACCGAATGCACGCCGACGACCACCGGTGTGCTGCTCCTCACCTACGAGAGGGAGCCGGGAACGGCATAGCGCCCGGCATCCGGCTGGTCCGTTGGAACATCTCGATGCCATTCCACCGGTCAGCCATCTCCCCTGTCCCGTCGGGACGGGCACGTTGGCGAACTCACTCCACCGACCAGGTAGTCAGCCCCTGAGGCGCCGTGGGGCAAGCCAGGCCCGTCGGCGTCTTCACCCTTGACTTACCTATTAGCAATAGGTATATTACCTATCGGTGATAGAACTCCGGTGTGAGCGTGCGGTGCGGGTAGCGGCTTCGGGCTGTCGGGTCGTGATCGACTGATGGCGGACCGGGTCTCACTGCGGCGAGAGGCCAAGGTGGCGGCGATCGTCCAGTCTGCCTGGGAGCTCGCCCGAGAGCACGGAGTTGCCGGGGTGTCTCTGCACGCCTTGGCCCGTGAAGTCGGCATGCGCCAGCCCTCGCTCTACGCCTACTTCGATTCAAAGTTGGCGCTGTACGATGCCATGTTCGCCGACGGAAATCGGCAACTGCTGGACTGGCTCGACGCAGTCAGGTTGCCCCGGAATCCTCGAACTGCCCTCAAGAAGTTCATGGCCGAACTGGTCACGTTCGCCACCGCGGATCCGGCACTGTACGAGATGGTCTTTGAGCGCCACGTGCCGGGGTTTGCGCCGTCGCCGCAGTCGTATGCCCTCGCCGAGAACGTCCTGGGACGCACCTACAAGGTTATCCACGCGGCCGGGGTCACTGACCAGGGGGACATCGACTGCATCGTGGCCATGGTCGCGGGCCTCATGGCGGCTCAGACCAGCAATGATCCCGGCGGCAACCGCTGGACGCGCCACCTCAACCGGCTTATCGATCTCTACGTCGACGACGCGAACAAAAGGAGCAAGCACCCATGATGCCAAATCGGATCACACGCCCCGAGGCCCGCGTACTGGCCGAGGAAGAGTTCAGGCGCTTCGCGGGTCTGGTCGCGTCACTCACGCCGCCGGAGTGGGCGGCACCCACCGATTGCACCGCTTGGGACGTCCGCAAGATGGTTCTGCACGTCCTTGGCTCGGGGGATGCTCAGGCATCGATGCGGGAGTTCGCCCATCAGTTGCGGCGGGGCATGCCGCTCAACAAGGAGATCGACTCCCACCACTGGGTGGACGGCCTGAACGAGCTGCAGATTCGGGAGCGCGAGCAACTGTCGGACGAAGAGGTCGTCGCCCGGGTCTCGGCCGTGGGCCCGAGGGCGGTCAAAGGCCGATGGCGCACGCCACCCCCGGCCCGGTACGTACCGCTGCCATTCGGGCCGCCAATCGGGTGGGCGCCACTCAAATACCTGCTGGATGTCGGATTCACGCGAGATGTCTGGGCCCACCGGATCGACGTGCACACGGCAATAGGGCGACCGATGCAGCTCACCTCCGATCACGACGGTCGCCTTCTCGCCGACATCGTGGCCGAATGGGCCGACATCCATGGCCAGCCCTTCGAGCTGGTGATCGACGGTCCTGCTGGCGGGAAGTTTGCGCAGGGCATATCGGGCGAACGTGTTGAGATCGACGCCCTTGACTTCATTCGCACCCTGTCCGGCCGCTTGCCCGGAACTGGAGTCCTCAGCAATCCGCTACCGCTGTAGCGAGGGATGACCAGTGGGAGGTGCTGTCGGCGAGATCGTTGGGCCCCTCCACCGCCTGGCTGTATTGCACCCCGATCCGGACCGAACCTTCCACCTGTCTTCGTGAGCCGGGATCCCGGCCATTCTTCGTCGTCAGCTGAAATGGTCGGACTGGGCCCCGCCCACCTTCGGGTCAATGCGGAGGCCACTACTGACCAACATCGTCCTGGCGACCGCGAACCGGCCGCCGGTCTTGCCCTGGGCGATCCGAGGTCGCACCCAATCGGAGAGCGAATAGCTCGGCCGAGTGCAAAACGGGATCACAGGTACCGACAATGACTAAAGCTCTCCGGCACTCCTGCCGATACCGAGGTATGTGGCGTACCTTCAACGAACTGCGGGCCGCTGAGAAGGTCGATTTGGGCAATCTGCCGTCCAGGGTGCCGGAGACCATGAAGCAGGCGACCAGGCTCCCCGACAGCATCACCTTCAATGGTGTCCGCTACGTGCGCGAGGACGACCCGGCAGTCAGCCAAGCAGCTTCCTGAATTCACCGCGGAAGCAGCTCGGATCGGGTTCGTTTCGTTGAACCCGAGCCCAAGCCCATGACCGCTATCGAGTGTTGTCCGGATAGGGCCGAGCGCCGGTCTCCGATGCCCTCAGCCCTGATGCTGAGACCGGGCGCCCCTGAGCCTGAGGGTGAGCAGAGTCGGCTATGCGCTCGGCCAGTACGGCCGATCACCGGTGCATTCGTCGCGTCGTCTATCGGGCTCGGCCATGGAGTCCCCGCGCCCATGGGCACCGAGGTGGGGCAGCGCGCTCCTTCCGGCCCTAACCTATGAAAATGGGGTGGAGTCGGTGGGGCATGGGCGCACTGCTCGTCGGACTGATCGTCGTGACCGGCTGTTCGGCGTCTGAGTCGCTTCCCGTCGCAACCCATCATCCAAATCGATCCCTGGCCGCGGACCGTTCGGCGGTGAGCTACTGGACGGCCCAAGTCGATGCAGCCAGCCAACTCCTCGTCTCCAGAGACCAACAGGAGCTCGCTGCGCAGGAGGCGCTCCCTCCCTGCGCCCAGACTCCTGCCGTGAACCCCCCATGCACCGGATTTGCCCTTGCGACGGCCGCGGGAATGGCCGCAACAATCGATCTGATCGGCCGGTCGGTCCAGGATGCCCAGCTACAGATCACCAGGGATCAACTCTGGCTCCAGGCTGTCGAGTCGAAATTGAAGAAGGATGAGTACGCTCTCGCTACGCGCTCGGGGTAGGGCGTCCACTTGCCAAACGGTCGTGCAGTAGGACTCTTGGGTTGGTCGCCAACCTATGACCCACCTGTGTCGGTGGGGGACAGCTCGTAGGTATCTGGGTTCGATGCGGGCATCGGCGTCTCGTGGGTCTAGGAGATGGAATCGCGATACTCGATGGCCTCTGCTCCAATCAAAGCACCAGCTGCCATGTCAATTACGGGAAAGATCTCGTACTTGATCCATGGGGTGAACTTGGAAACATCCCGGAGAATGTCTTCAGGGCTATCCGACTCGACGAACGCAAATCCTCCCTCTCCGTCGACACGCTGAACGAATTGATGAAATGTCGATGAAGGTGAGGGAGTCCACCCGCTGAACACGGCAAGCGAGCGCTTTGCGGCGTCTTCCGAGTTTCCTGACTCACGGGTCACCCAGGACACTACGTATTTCATGATCCGCCTCCTTCATATCCATGGTCCGCCTTGGACTCCGCCAGCATCCCACCACAGGAGGATTCGGGCAAGCGGCGCCCCGCGGATCGGGCGGAGAGGTCGTCCAGATCTTCCCATCATGTTGGCGGCCGACCCAGCCCCTTTGAGCCCTTTGGTCAGTGGCGGATCTCCCGACTGCTCTCGAGAATGCGGTTCGCGCCTGGACGGGGAACCGCCAAGGTTCGGCGACCTGACTCACACCAGCTCGAACCGGTCCTGATTCATTTGACGTGGCTGACCCCGGCAACGACCGGACAGCCTGGTGAGCCACCGCTGCGATGCCAGACGGTGCAGTCACCCTCCCCGTCAAACAGTCGGGACGGCGAGGTCGATCGGGACTATCCATCCGAGGTGGCCGGAGGCCGGTGGCGGAGCGCCTCGGTGTCCCTCACCTTCGAGGCGGGGAGCCTTACGTCGGATTGCCGTTCTTGTCGACCAGCCCGAGGTTGAAGCAGGTGGCCGCCACCTTGCGGGCATCTGCTCTTACCGCCGAACCGTCGCCCTTGGTGATGTCATCATCGAAGGCAATTCCCTCATTTTGAAGGGCGGCACTCGACGAGTTCTTGAGCTCGTTGGCCACGCTTCGAATCTGCTGAATTGACAGAGTCGCCGCGTTCTTGAAGAAAGCCTCGCTAAAGTCGTGACAGGCGGTAGTCTCCGACGCCGTGACGGGATAAGTCACCTTGGGCACGGACTGGCCATTGGTGCAGCCAGCCAGAATTACCAGGGAAGCAAACATCAGTCCGACCATTTTCTTGCGCATCGTCTAGCGACCTCTCGTCATGTTCCTGGGCAGCGTACCGGGCATGGAGGCTGGCGCCAAGAGCCAGACCGTAGTTGGTGGTCACCACTCCCTCCGGCCACTTGGGAGATCGCCTACGACGTCCTTTGACGTCGGGTGGGGGTCCGGCTCGATGGAGGCCCGTCCACCTGGCGCCGGGTGGCCTTCATCGGTGGGCAGCAGGGGGCTCGGAGCGGAACAGTCTCCTCGACCCGGAGTCGGGCCTCAGTCGCGCCGTACGGCGAATCTCAGCTCAGACGTCCATCGTGACACGGGCCACGGTCACTGCTCGACCCCCCAGCACCACGCGGTCGCTCACGCGGTCGCCGATCCGGCGCATGTGCACGATCCCGCCACGTGCGGAGACCTGCTTCCCGACCAGCCGACGCCGCCCCAGCCGATCACCCCAGAACTCGGCCAGTGTGCAGTGGGCGGAACCAGTCACGGGGTCTTCCGGCACCCCCGCGTTCGGGGCGAAGACGCGACTCACGAAATCGACGCCGGTACTCTCCGCCCGGGCAGTGATGATCAGGCTTCTCGTTCCGAGGGCGGCGATGGCGGCCAGATCGGGTTTCAGCTCCTGAACCGAGGCCGGCCCCTGCAGTTGAACCAGAGCGTCATATCTTCCTTGGCCATACCAGACCATCTCGGGCAACTCCAGCTCTGGTGGGGGCGTTGCCTGGGCCGGTGGATCGGCGGGGAAGTCCATCTCGATGAGGCCCTGGTCCGCACGGACACAGGTCAGCACGGCGCTTGCCGTGTGGAACCTCGCTTCACCGCCGAGCACATGGGCCGCCGCCAAGGTGGCGTGCCCGCACAGTTCGACCTCGACGATCGGAGTGAACCACCGGAGGTCGTAGTCACCCTCCGGTCGAGGCACCACGAACGCCGTTTCCGACAGGTTCATCTCCCTGGCGACCGCCTGCATCAGACCGTCGTCGGGGAAGGTGTCGATGACGACCACGGCCGCGGGGTTCCCGGTGAAGGGAACCTCGGTGAACGCATCCACGATCGTCAATTCGAGCATGATCGATGGCTCTCACGCGTAGGTGCGGACCAGGGTGAGAATCCGACGGACATCCGGCCCCGAACCGGTCAGCGAAGTGTTTGCCGGATCGAGTCGCCGTGCCGCAACGCCGCACAGCTCTGCGGCCGGACCTTCGATGGCGGTGGCCGGCGTCCCGTCTGGCACGAAGTCCCAAACAGAACCACCGGGGGAGACGAGGTGGAAGGAGGCCGGTCCGGCCATGGTGAGACCGGCAGAGGCAAAGGCGTAGGGGAGTGTCCGCCAGGCGAGCCTGGCCACGAACCGCAGGCGATGGCTCGGGGTCTGCTCCGCTCCCACTGCATCGGCCACATCCCCGGCATGGATCCACGTCTCCGACTGGCGCGTCGTGGCCAGGGTCCGTGCGGAGAGGTGTCCGGCTACCCACTCGACACGGGTCGAGAGGTCCATCGAGTCGAGGACGTCGACCAGTTCGCGGCCACGCGATGTCCAGCGTGCCAGCAGTTCCTCGTTCGACAGCCCCCGCTCCCGGTCCACCATCGAGGCGGCCATGTCGTCTACGCCACCCGCACCATCCTGTGTGCGGGGGGCTACCGCGGCGCGCTCGCCGAGAACTCCACTCGCACTGGCGACGGCCATGGCGTCGGACTGAGTCAGGTGGAGCACGATGTCAGAGACATCCCAGCCGACGCAACGGGTCGGCGCTGACCACTCCGTTTCGGACAGGCCCTCCAGCAGGCCGGCGAGTTCGAGGTGTTCCGCGGCCAAGGCCTCGACGACGGGATCCACGACCCCAAGCATAGGTCCGAAGCCTGCGGGGTACTGGCCGCCCGACCCACTCGACGGTGCGGGTCGGGCGCGGTCATACCACGGGTCCGGTCCGGTACCGAGCGGCGGAAGTGTGTCTGCGACCCGGAAACGTGACACCATCGGCCCATGCGGGTCCGTCGTAGCTTTGCCTTCGTCGATGTCTCCGGTTTCACGGCACTGACCGAATTAGAAGGCGACGAGCATGCCGTCGACGTGTTGACTGCATTCAGAGCGCTCCTACGCGACATCTGCGGCCGGCGTGGCGTAAGGATCGCAAAGTGGCTGGGCGACGGGGTCATGTTGGTGTGCGTCGAGACCGCTCCGCTGGTCGCGGCGATTCTCGAGCTGCACTACGTGGTGGGCGCGGTGTCGAGCCCAATCCAGAGCGTCTCCATCCGCTCCGGCATCACCACGGGTGACGTCATCCTGATGGAGGGGGACGACTATATCGGCCATTGCGTGAATGTGGCTGCCCGACTGTGTGACCTCGGCCTGGGCGGTGAGGCCTTGGCGGTGGCGCCGGTGCTGGACGACATGCCCCGGTGGGGCGCTGTGCTGGAGACCCGGGAGGTCGTGCTGCGCGGCGTAGGGAGGCCCGTACCCACCTCCAGCATCGGTGTGGTTGTCGACGGGGAGGCCCGGCTCCGGGACCCCGTCTGCGGACTGCCGCTCTCCGAGTCCACGGCAGAGGAGGTGGTACCCGGCAGGAGGGGAGGTTCCGTGCTGTTCTGCTCGGTAGGTTGCCTGGACACCTGGAGCCGTCGCCCCGCGGCGGACGCCGTTCACGTCGAAGGCTGAGGGGACACCGTGCCCTTCTCCCTGGAGGCATCCGGAAGGGCACCGGCCGAGAACCCAGGTTCGGCCAAGCCCTCCAGCTCGGCTCAGGGCGGACCCAGCGATCGCACCCGGTGCGGGACCGGCACCCTCAGGAGGTCCTCGGCGGCGACCACATCGGGGAAGATGGCCGCGGCCTGGTCCACCAGCACGGCGGTGTCCGGGTAGCGCTGCGAGAAGTGGGTGATGACGAGCCGTCGGGCGCCGGCATCCCGGGCGATCCGCCCCGCATCGGCCGCGGTCAGATGGTTCCAGTGCCGGGCCAGTGCCACCTCCCCGTCGGCGAATGTGGACTCGCACACCAGCAGGTCGGCCCCGGCGGCTAGCGTCACGGCGGCATCACACACCCCGGTGTCCATGACGAAGGCCACCCGCTGCCCGCGACGGGCCACGGACATCTCCTCGAGCGTCACCCGGCCACCGGCGGTCACCACTGAACCGGTCTTCTGCAGCTCACCGACCGATCGACCTCCGATACCGGCCGCCTCCAGCCGATCGGGCAGGAGCCGACGCCCGTCGGGCTCGGCGATCCGCCACCCGAACGTCTGGGGCTGGTGATCCAACCGGACGGCGCTGATGGTGAGGGCGGAGTCGGAGACGACCGGCCCGTCGTCCTCCACCGGCACCGGGCGGACGTCAACTCGGTCGTGGAAGACCGAGGCGTGCCGGAGCCGCTCGAAGTACTCCCCACCGCTGGCCGGGAAGAGGACCCGGACCGGGTGCGGCACCCCGTCGAGTGAGAGCCGTTGCAGGATCCCGGGAAGGCCCAGGCAGTGGTCCCCGTGGAAGTGGGTGATGCAGATGTCCTCGATCGACCACGGTGAGCAACCGGCCAGCAGCATCTGACGCTGGGTACCCTCCCCCGGATCCACCAGAACCGAGCGTCCGTCCCACCGCAGCAGGTAGCCGTTGTGGTTCCGGTACCGGGTCGGGGCCTGGCTGGCCGTCCCGAGCACGACGAGTTCACGTGCCGACATGCACGAACCTTAGGTGGGCCGACCGGGCTCGGCGCCCAGCTCTGGTGCGTTGGGTCGCCGACGGCCGACACCGGTTACGCGTAAATGGCAGCTGACCGGTCGATGCCGTGTCGCCAACTCCACCGGCCGGACTGCGTCCTTCACTGTGGCGGCGCCCGGCCCGCCCGCCGGACGGCCGGGCCGATCAGCCCGGCCCTCGTATCGAGCACCGAGCTCTGGATGGTCCTGGGGTGATCGGCGGACGCGGCCCAAGGCGACGCATCGACGATGGCGATCACAGGGGTGGGCCCCTCCAGCGGCTCGCCCGCCAGTGCGAACACCCGGCATCGTGACTGGCAGACTGGGATCCATGACCGACGATTCCCACTCAATCCGGAGGTTCCTCCGGACCAAGGTGCGTCCGGCGATCCACGGTCTGCGGGTCCCGCTGGAGGTTGCGGCCCATCACCTGCACGGTGAGCCGGTCCCGGCGAGGGAAGCCCTGAGACGACCGTTCCTGCCGTTCAGTGTGGGTGACTCGTGGGGAGGCGCGTGGGATACCAGCTGGTTCCGGTTTCGGGGCTCGATCCCTGAGGACTGGGTCGGCCGCGAAGCGGTGGCCCTCATCCACCTCGGTGGCGATGAGATGGTCGGCTTCACCGCCGAGGGCCAGATCTGGGACGCCGGGTCTCACCCGGTCCAGGGAGTGCATCATAAGCAGCGCGAGTTCGCGCTCACCGCCGAGGCGCGGGGCGGTGAGCCGGTCGAGTTCTTCGTGGAGGCAGCGGCCAACCCGATCCCTCCGTGGCTCCTTTCCGACTGGCCGCCTCTGATGCCCGACTACGAGGGCAAACCGCGGTACGTCCTCGAGACGGCAGAGCTCGCGGTGGTGGATCGTGAGATCGAAGCGCTGTACCTCGACATGCGAATCCTGCTCGAACTGGCCGACCTGGTCCCCGCCCGATCGGAAGAGATCACCCGGACGCTGAACGCGGCCCGGGAGCTCTTCGACCCGCGAGACGTGTCCGGCTCGGTCCCCGCGGCCCGAGCTCAGCTCGCTCCGGCTCTCGAGGTGCCCACCGGCTCTCCCCACTCGGCCGTCGCGGTAGGCCACGCCCACATCGACTGCGCCTGGCTGTGGCCGATCCGTGAGACGAAGCGGAAGTGCGCCCGGACCTTCTCCAACCAACTTCGCCTCCTCGAGCGCTACCCCGAGCATCACTTCGTGTGCAGCCAGGCGGTCCAGTACCAGTGGATGAAGGACGAGTATCCCGAGATCTACCGGGAGATCGCCGAGCAGGTCCGTGCGGGGAGATGGGAGCCGGTCGGGGGCATGTGGGTCGAGCCGGACAGCAACATCCCGTCGGGCGAGTCCCTCGTTCGCCAACTGGTGGTCGGCAAGCGTTTCTTCTCCGACGAGTTCGGTGTCGAGACCCATGAGCTCTGGATACCCGACGTCTTCGGCTACTCCGCCGCGCTACCCCAGATCGCCCGCCTGGCCGGTGTCACATCGCTCGTCACCCAGAAGATGAGCTGGAACGACACCAACACGTTCCCCCACACCACCTTCTGGTGGG
Source organism: uncultured Acidimicrobiaceae bacterium (assembly GCA_963717885.1). Classification (GTDB taxonomy): domain Bacteria; phylum Actinomycetota; class Acidimicrobiia; order Acidimicrobiales; family RAAP-2; genus Bog-756. Next base: position 180,754 of record CAVQXB010000003.1, read on the forward strand.
AGGGCCACGACGGCAGCCGTCTGTTGGCCCACTTCCCCCCGGCCAACACGTACAACGGTGACTTCTCGGTGGCTGAGGTGTCCGCCGGACAGGACCGCGGTGCCGGCGCCGACGGGGCCGCGCTGAACCTGTACCCCTACGGCTACGGCGACGGTGGAGGCGGTCCAACCGGTGCGATGGTGGAGCGCTACCGGCGCATGGCCGATCTCGACGGTCTGCCCCGGCTGGAGATCGGCACCGTCGAGGGCTTCCTGGATCGGCTGCGCGACCAGTCCGTCGATCTCCCGACCTGGACCGGCGAGCTCTACCTCGAGGCCCATCGGGCCACGCTGACCACCCACGCCGACGTAAAGCTGGCCAACCGCCGCGGCGAGGAGGCGCTGCGGTCCGCCGAGTTGTGGTCGGTGGCAGCGTCCCTCGACCGGCGTCCGGTCCTCGAGGAGGCGTGGAAGCGCCTCTTGCTCCAGCAATTCCACGACATCCTCCCGGGATCCAGCATTCACTGGGTCTACGAGGAGACCAAGCGTGAGCACGCCCGGGCCATCGAGGAGGCGCGCTCCGTCATCACCGAGGCGCAATCGATGCTGGCCCGGCGTGACCGCGTCGAGGGCGACGACGTCCTGGTGGCCTTCAACCCGTCATCGTACGACCGTACCGAGGTCACCGACCTCCCCGACGGCTCACTGGGAGTGGTCACCGTGCCGGGGTGCGGATGGTCGATGGTGGGTACCGACCGGTCGTCGAGCGAACTCGATCCGGTGGGCATCGGTGAAGGCTGGCTCGACAACGGCCTGCTGCGGGTGGCCTGGGACTCCGACGGCCTGTTGACGTCGGTGCTGGACCTGGGCACGGGTCGTGAAGTGTTGGCGGAGGGTGGCCGAGGCAACCTGTTCCAGGTCCACGAGGACCACCCCCGCGCCTTCGACGCCTGGGATGTCGACCGTTCGTATTTGGACCGTGTCACCGACCTCGTTCCGGTGGACTCGATCGAGATCGTGGAGCGCCGCGCTCTACGGGCCGGGGCGCGGTTCGTGCGGACCTTCGGAGGGTCCACCATCAGACAAACCATGCGTCTGGCCGCGGGATCCAGACGGCTGGAGTTCCACACCGAGGTGGACTGGCATGAACGCCACCGATTCCTGAAGGTGGCCTTTCCCCTCTCGATCCGGTCGACGCGGGCCACCTACGAGATCCAGCACGGCCATATCGAGCGGCCCACCGTGGCCAACACCAGTTGGGACGAGGCTCGGTTCGAGGTCTGTGGCCACCGGTGGGCGGACCTGAGCGAGCCCGGGTACGGAGTGGCGCTTCTCAACGACTGCAAGTACGGGTACGACATCCGCGGCAGTACCGTCCGACTCTCGCTCCTGAGGGGCCCCGGCTTCCCCGACCCCGAGGCGGACCAGGGGGAGCATCGGTTCGGCTATGCGCTGTTCCCTCACGCGGGTGACCTCCGGGCCGTCGACGGCGTCATCCCCCAGGCGGAGCACTTCAACCTTCCGGTCTCCTTCGTCGCCGGCCGGGGAGAGGGCCAACTGATCAGCCTCGACCGACCGGGCGTGAGCGTCGAAGCGGTGAAGTGGGCCGACCGGTCCGACGCCATCGTGGTGCGCCTGTGCGAGGTCTGGGGGTCCCGCGGTCCCGTTCGTGTGACGCTGCACCGTCCCTACACCTCGGTGCATCGGGCCGATCTCCTGGAGCGCCCGGTCTCCCCGGTGACGAGCAGCGAGGGCTGTGTGGATCTGGAGCTCCGGCCGTTCGAGCTGGTCACGCTGGTCTTCGACGGCGAGTGACCCCACCCGCCTTGGCTCTCGGCACCGTTCGCCCGTCGTGGGATCCGAGCGTCGGCCCTGGTCCGCAGGAACCCGCCGACAGCGGACGGTGGGGCAGCCATCGACAGCCCAGGAGGCTGTTACGAGCGCACTCTGGAGGGCTGCGGTGGCTCGCTGCCTACGACGATCACGCTCACCGTCGCCCCGTCGACGCCGACGTCGATGCGGGAGACGGCGCAGCCGGGGCGGTCTCGGGTGGCATCCCGACTCAGAACATCGAGTCGGTACGCAGAGGAAGGCGACACCCACACGGGCACCGAACCGATGGATCCGAGTCCTGCGTGGTGGTTGTGACCACAGATGATCAGTCGCACATCAGATCCCAGCACCGTCTGGGCCAGACGATCCCGCTCGAGGAGCATGATCTTCTCCATCGGGATGATGGGCGACGGGATGGGCGGATGGTGGACTGCCACGATCGTCCCGCCAGGGGCCGGAACGGACAGCACTACGGCGAGGAACTGCAACGTCTCCTCCTCGAGCAGCCCGAACTCATTGTCAGGGACCGACGAATCCAGCGAGACGATTCGCAGGTCACCGTGCCAATGGACCTGGTTGACCGGCTCGGAGCTGGGCACCAGACCGAGAAGATGTTGCCGGAAGGCCGGTCGCCGATCGTGGTTGCCGGGGACGTAGACGACGGTGGCACCGTGAAGATCGGCTGCCTCGCTCATGATCCCTGCCAGGTCCTCGTAACACTCCGGATCGCCTGAGTCGGCCAGATCGCCGGTCAGGACGAACACGCCCGGATTGACCTCGGCCTCCGCAAGGGTGTCCAGGGCCCGGAGCAGGTTCTCCCGAGGGCTGACCCCGTGGAGCAGTTCTCCGTCCGGCATGAGATGGACATCGGAGATCTGGACGAGGAGGTGGTCGGTCATTGCTCTCCTCCCCCCTCCGGGTGGGCACTCAGCCAGGCCTTGGCCCGGGTCGGTGACACGCGGGACAGCCAGGCATCCTCGATGACCTCGCTCAACTCCTGCCTCGTGAGCTCTCGGATCCGGCTGGCCCGTAGCAGCACCGAAGGGTGGCCGTCGAAATGCTGGGTGGTGAAGAACGGCGAGGAGCGGTCTTGAACCAGCGCCAGCTTGTCGGCTTCGGAAGGCACCCAGAAGACGATGACATCGGGGTAGCGCTCACCGGTGTCTGGATCGACGGCGTCAGGTCGCGGATTGCGAAAGAAGACGAACGACCTGTTTCCCACCTGGTAGACGGGATTGTCACCCGATCCCTTGGCCACGGTCACATACGGCATGCCTACTGCGAGGTCATGCACGTCCTCGATGCGTGCCATGCGGCTCACATCCCGAGTCTGACACGGCGAGCGGACCCGCGAACTGCCCGCCCGCGCCGGCGATCGACCGGCCGGTCACGCCGTCCTGGGTGGTCGAACCACGGCTTCCGACCGAGTCCGGACTCGCGGATGGTCCGGCCTGCCCGACCGGACGGTCGAGATCGGCATGTCGGCTCGGGCCAGCGTGGCCCCCGAGGGCAGGGGAGCTCGCCCTCGACACATACCCACCCGTTGTGAACGACATCGATGTAGTTCGTCAACATTACTCAGCGAGCGCACGCCCAGCCCTTGTGGGCCGTACAAGCGGCGACTACGGTTGACAACTAGTGGATACAAATGAGTACTCGGTACAGGCCCCCGATGTGCTGGCCGGACGGATTCGCGCCTATCGCCGGAAGAACGGGCTGACCCAGAGGGACTTGGCCGATCGGCTGGGTGTGACCCAACAGTCGGTCGCCCGGTGGGAGCAGGGATCACCTCCGAGACGGTACATGCTCCGGGTCATCGAATCCCTGGTCGACGACGACGGCGAAGGCGGAGGCGACCAACCGGCCGACCTGGCCGAGATCATCGGGATCCGTGCCCCTACTGTCACCCGTGTCCCATCCCGTGACATCGAGGACGCCCGGAAGATCTACGTTCAGGGCTGCCTCAAGCTCCTCGAGAGAGGCGAGCGGCTGCCCAACAGGGTGCTCCTCCTGTTGGCCGATGAGCTCGGATGGAACGAGGACCACAGCTGAGTTCGAAATCAGTGGGGCATCCGAGCGGGCCAGAGCTCCTACTGCCCTGAGCTCCGTCCGTCTGGTCTGAGCGGGGGGGGTGCCTCCGCCGAGAATCACCGAGAATAGTTGCGGGAAGAACTTTCTGACTTTAGGGTTTCTGTGGAGGTGAGCGCATGGCCTCGGGACGGCTTGTTCTCAGAGTGGTGGTCGGGGGACTCGTCCTCGGGCACGGACTGCAGAAGCTCAACGGCAGCTTCGACGGCCCTGGCCTCGAGGGCACGGAGCGGGCGATGGGTGCCATCGGCCTGCACCCGGCGCACCACCAAGCTCGCGCTGCGGCTCTGAGCGAGACCATCGGGGGCGCCCTCACCGCCGCCGGACTCTTCAGCCCGCTCGGCCCGGCCATGATCATGGGGACAATGGCCGTCGCCATCAAGAAGGTCCACGCCAAGAATGGTGTCTGGGTCTCGAACGGTGGAGCCGAGTACAACGTGACCCTGATGGCCGCAGCGTTCGCCATGGCGGCCGAAGGTCCGGGCCCACTCTCGCTCGACGGATTCATCTTCCGGCGAAACCGGTCCGGACTCCGGTGGGCCTGGGCCTCACTGGCGCTGGCCGCCGGAGCTGCCGCCGTGACGCTGTCGGTGGCCGAGCGGATGACCCCCCCCGCCGACCCCGCCGATGATGAGTCATCTGCAGGGCCATCCGATCCCGGGTAGCGGATTCAGGCTCGTCGCGGTGAGGCGGGGATCGCCGTCGCCGTTGTCGGTCCCGTCAGGAGTCGGTCTTTCGCATCTGGCGTATCCCCTCTTCGATGCCCCGACACAGGACGTCGAGATCCTCAGTGGTGTCGTAGTCGCCGGTCACGCCGAAGCTGACTTCGCCGTTGTAGGAGAAGATGGCGATGCCTATTCGCATTTGGGCGCCGAGAGGCACATAGGGAAAGGCCCGGATCATCTGCCGTCCACCCATGTACAGCGGCACCTGGGGGCCGGGAACATTGGTGGTCACGGTATTGACCTGGTGCTGGGCCATCCGGGTGGACAGGCGCATCCCCAAGGCCAGAAGCATCGGCGGGGCGAATCCGGTCATCGAGGTCAGCGCCTCGCCGGCCACCGCCTGACGAGAGTCCTTGAGCCCTTCCATCTGGCGACTGACGGCGCGGAGCCTTCCGGGCGCATCGGCAACGGAGACCGGGAGCTCGGCGAACATGGCCGAGACCTTGTTCTCGAGCGTTCCGTCACCCACAGCCATCCCACTGGCGTTGCGGGGGCGCACCGAGACGGGGACGAGGGTTCGCACCACCCGATCCACGGACTCCCCCCGGGACAGTAGCAATTCCCGGAATCCGTTGGTGATGGCGGCCAGGACGACATCATTGAAGGTGCCGCCGAGGTCATGCCGGATGGCCTTGATGTCGCTGACGGTGGTGGAGGCCCACCCGTATCGCCGATGGGGGCCCAGGGGACCGTTGAGGCTGGAGGTGGCCGTCCTCTTCGCCAGCCCCATCATCGCAGTCATCCCTCGCGCCACCGACAGACCCTGCTCCAGGGCCTGTCTCGGCACGGACACCGCATTCCGAAGGGCTTGCCACTGTTCGTAGGGGCTGCGCAGCAGCTCGAGGGATGCATCGACGGCGAGCCTGAGCGCCGACGGAGAGGGATCCGGCTTCCATGGCGGCGAGGTGTTCGGTTGCTGATCGGGCGAGAGATCCATGATCACGCCCAAGACGTCCGTTCCCGAGACGCCGTCCACCATGGCATGGTGGGTCTTCGAGAGGACCGCCCAGTTGCCCTCGTCGAGCCCGTCGACCACCCAGATCTCCCAGAGTGGCTTGGACCTGTCCAGGGGTTGGGACATGACCCGGCCCACCAGCTTCCGGAGCTCGGCCTCGCCTCCGGGTGACGGGAGGGCCGTGTGCCGCACGTGGTATTCGATGTTGAAGTGGGCATCGTCGACCCATACCGGTCGTCCAAGCTCGAGCGGCACGTGGCGGACGACGCACCGATAGCGAGGCACCAGGGCCAGTTTGCGTTCGATCATGGACTGGAGCTCGAGGAAGGGAGGCTCCGGACCGCTGAAGATGCCCACCGAGGCGATGTGCATATGGCTGACGCTGTCCTCGATGTGAAGGAAGGACGCGTCCAGTGGGCTCATCCGGTCGATCCTCATCCGGACCACCTCCTCCGACGTGCCCAGCGCCCCCGCTCATCGAAGACTACTACCGGCTTGGGTCAGGCTCTCCCGCCGGCCAACCGGTCAGCAGCCGGTCGGGACCGTCGCGGATGCGGGGAGCCGGGTGAATCGAGCCTCGGCGATCCGATGGAGCGTTTCGCGATGGGCGCATTCCGCAACCTCCGCAGCACGGTTCTCATCCATGGGTCGCAGCCCCATGGCGTCTATGCATTCGGGGCCTGGCTCGATCCGGATCACCTCGGAACCCGCGGCGACGAGGCGACGAGCTTCCCTCTCGAGGCGGCGATGGGCCGACCACCTCATCAGAGCATCGGCTCTCCGGGACGGGAAGGTTGCCGCCGACATCGGCGAGACGACCAACACCAATTCGGGATGGTGCGCCCGGAGGACGTCTGCACTGGTCGGCGAGTGAACACCACCGTCGAAGTACTCGACCCCGCCGATGGTCACCGGGGCGAAGTGGGCAGGGATGGCGCAGGAGCGCGAGAACGGCGGCCGCCAGGGAAGCAGGAGGCGAACCGGGCCGGCCGAAGACCACACGGCCACCGTCGTCCCGCCGGACGGCGCAGATCCAGAGATCCTCAGGCCATTGGTCGCCAACGAAGCGATGAAGCGGAGCAGCGCGCTCGGTGAGGTCGATCCTGCCGGCGGGCAACATGGTCATGGCGGCCACATCTGGTCGGAAGCTCCACGGGCCGCCGGGCAATCCGGGACAGGAGCGCCGGCGATGGCGGTCGCCAAGGTCTGAACCAGGACGCCGGTGTCGGAACGGGGAGAACTGATGAGTCGGGCAGGATACGGTCGATCAGTTTCGAACCGGGTTCCGAGAGTGGAGAGCCGCGTGGCCATTGCGGCAAGATCGGTGGCCCCGACACCGAGTCGGAGCATCGTGCCCGTGATCGATCCCGCCGACGATCCGACGATGATGTCAGCCGACCGAGGGTCCCAACCTGCGGACTGGTGAAGGGCGGAGAGAACGCCGGCGTGATAGGCCTGCCCGACCACGCCCCCAGCGCCAAGTACCAGTCCCACGTCGGTCATGCTCTCTCCGCTCCCCTCGGTCCTCCGGGCTTCCTCCGAACTGTCGACCTCGAGCGATCTGACCCGTCGGTGGCCGGAGCCCACACGAGCGTAGTGGCCGACTGCGGTTTCGAGAGCGTCCGAAGGGATCCGAAAAGGCTCATGGGCAGGGAAACCCAGGCTCCGCAACGCCTACCGCGGGCAGCGCACCACTGCCGGTAGCCGCCTGGTGGCGGATGCAATCGGCATCGGCCCTCGCTCGGGGAGCCGAGTGCCGGAGCGAACGCCACACCGCATCGTGCCGCCTATTCGGATGTCGATGGGGGGCGAATCGGCCACCGAGCGGGGGCTGTTTGTCGGGTGGCTTGCCGGTTGGGTAGGTTCAGTGGAGAGAAACCGAGAGGTCCCATGGAATTCACGCTGGTCGAAGATCACTTCGCCACCGAAGCCGAAGCACTGGCCGAGATTGCCGAACGAGGCTGGCACGCGGTAACCGTGGACGTTGCCGCCGTGGACAATGAACTGCACTGGCACGACTTCGATTCGGTCAGCTTCATTCTCGAGGGTTCGCACCGGGTCCAGTTCGAGGACGAGTCCATCCTGGAGTGCGGGCCCGGGGCCAAGATCGAGGCCCCCGGCCGAATCGTGCACCGTGAGTGCAGTCCTGCCTATCGATCGGTATTCGGGTTCAGCGTGGCGCCGGCTGCCATGACGCGACCGTTGAACAAGCTGCCGGCCGATCTGGAGAAGTAGCTCCACTCCGCACCGTCATCCCGGTGAACGGGCCCGGCAGCGCTGTCTGTCGGTCAGCCTTCTCTCTTGATGGCTGGCACTTCACCGCCTCGGGCGACCGCACCGGCCCAGGGGTAGTCAGCCTTTCCTGACGGGGAACGGGGAATCTCGTCGACCACGGTCATCTGACGGGGGACCTTGTGGCCGGCCAGATGCTGCCGGCAGTGACTCTGGACCGAGCCCAAGGTCGAGCGACGAGCCCGAGGACCGGCTGGACCACCACGGCGACCCGTTCGCCGAATCGGGGGTCCGGCACGCCGACGACCACGGCATCGACGATGGCCGGGCAGCGACTTCACACGGCCTCCACCTCCTCGGGATAGACCTTCTCACCGCCGGTATTGATGCACAGGGTCCCCCGGCCGAGCAGGTGGATCGTGCCGTCCCGTCCGATGGTGGCCATGTCGCCCGGCAGTGCCCAGCGGACGCCGTCGACCGTGACGAAGGTGCTGGCCGACTTCTCCGGATCGTGGAAGTACCCGACCGGGACCCGGCCCTTGGTGGCCAGCCGTCCCACTTCACCCGAGCCGGGCGCCACCGGTCGGAGATCCTCGTCGAACACGGTGGTCCGGTCGTCGGCTCTGAACCGGAGTGCAGGGCCGGCGGGCTGGCCCCGGACCGTCAGGGCGATCGCCTGGGCCGGCGATTCCGACGACCCGATGGCCTCGGTCAGCACCATGGCCGAGGGAAATCCGGCGAAGAGCCGGTCCTTCACGTCCGTCGACATGATGCTCCCCCCCGACCCCAGCATCAGTACCGAATTGGTGTCGTAGCCGGCCGGGCCCTGCTCGATGGCGTCGACGATCGGTCTCCCCATCGAGTCGCCGACGATGGTGAGCATGGTGGCCTGTTCGTCGGCGACGGTCCGCAGGACGGTATCGGCGTCCATGGAGCGGCCGGGGTGCAGCACCGTCCGTCCACCGCTCAGCATGGCACCCCACGCGGACCAGTGGCCGCTCACGTGCATGAGGGGCCCGAGGGCGTAGGACACGAAGATGTCCGGAACGGCCACTCCCTGGTCGGCCAGGGGCTGCAGCCTGGGATGGACGGGCGCGTGGCGTTGTCGGCGACCTCTTCGGGCTCGGTCACCACGACCCCGGGAGTCATGGTGGCGAAGAAGATGTCCTCCTGACGCCAGAGCACCCCTTTGGGTTTGCCGGTGGTCCCTCCGGTGTAGGCGATGTAGCCGTCGTCGGCCGACCGGGCGCCGAATCCGGCGGGTCGGGGACTGTGCGGCCAGCAGGTCCTCGTAGGCAAGGGCCCGGAAGCCCACTCCCGTCGGAGCCGTCATCGACCACGACGAGGTGATCCAGTCCAGGGGGAGCTGCGCCCGGATCGAGGCCACGACCGGCGCGAAGGTCCGCTCTACGAGCACCGCACTCGGAGCTCGGCGTTGTCGAACAGATAGGCCAGCTCCTCGCCCACATAGCGGTAGTTGACGTTGATCGGCACCGCCCGGACCTTGAAGGCGGCCACCATGGTCTCGAGGTACTCGGGTCGGCTGTACATGTAGATCCCGACATGGTCGTCGAGGCCCACGCCCAGGGCCTCGAGGCCGTGGGCCAGGCGGTTGGCCCGCGCGTCCAGCTGCCTCGTAGGTCAGTCGGGTGTCGCCGCCAGCTGACCGCCTCGCGCTCGGGAACTCGGGCGGCGACGCATCTCGAACAGGTCGGCCAGGTTGAACTCCACCTCGCTCCTCCCGATCGGCCCGGAGCCTCACCGAATCAGGTCCCGGAACGGCAGGTCGTTGTCCACTCGGACGTCGTGGGGGAGGCCGAGGACCCGCTCGCCGATGACGTTTCGCTGGATCTCGTCGCTACCGGCGGCGATCCGGAGCGACGGGCGAGCTGAGGAACTGCTGCTGCCAGATAGCCGTGCTCCGGGGCGTCCCGCCGAGCAGGCCGCCCCGGGCCCCTGGACCGCCACGGTCAACTCGGCCATCTCCGTGGCCATCCGGGAGGTGAAGAGCTTGATGATCGAGGTCTCGGGGGTGGACATCCCCCGGCTACGGCGGTCTGGGCCCGGAAGCCCAGATACCGGGTGATCTCGGTCTTGATGTAGCAGCTGGGCCAGGCGCTGGCGGATGAGCGGGTCGTCGGCGGCACCGCACTGGCGAGCCAGCTCGAGGACCTGGGGGAAGCTCGACGATCCCACCACTCAGGCTGCGCTCGTTGGCCAGGGTGGTCATCGTGGCCTGCCATCCGCCGTTCACCTCGCCCGACCACGTTGGCCTCGGCACCCGGACGTCGGTGAGGAACACCTCGTTGAAGGTGGCCCCGCCGGTCATCTGCCGGAGCGGACGCACCTCGATCCCGGGCGTGCGCATGTCGAGGAGGAAGAAGGTGATGCCGCGATGCTTCGGGGCGTCCGGGTCGGTCCGGGCCAGCAGGATCCCCATGTCGGCATGGTGCGCGCCCGAGCTCCATACCTTCTGGCCGTTGACCACCCATTCCTCGCCGTCGAGTTCGGCCCGGGTGGCCAGACTGGCGAGATCCGATCCCGCGCCAGGCTCGCTGAACAGCTGGCACCAGATCTCCTCGCCCCGGAGCATGGCGGGGAGGTACCGGGCCCGTTGCGCGTCGGTGCCGTGACCGATGATCGTGGGACCGGCCATCCCGATGGCGACGGCGAAGAGGCCGGTGGTGACGTCGAATCGGGACTCTTCCTGCCGGAAGATCATCGCCTGGACGACGTCGCCACCTCGACCGCCGAACTCGATCGGCCAGGTGATACCGGCCCACCCGCCCTCGAACAGCCGGCGTTGCCAGCGCGTGCCCTCGGCTGACGAAGACGTCATCGAAGTCGTAGAAGGAGTGGGAGGTCGAGAGTTGGCCCGGATCGCGCTCCTTGGCGTTGGCCTTCAGCCAGGTCCGGGCCTGGCCCGGAAGGCTCGCCTCTTGTGGAGTGTCGTCGAAGTCCACGCCGCTTCTCCTCGATCAGTCGGTGGCCGGTCGCCAGAACGGGAGGCCGACGTCGTCGGCGGCCGGGAAGGAGAAGCACTTCGAGTGCCATACCCACCGTGCAGCGCGTCGATATCGCAGTCCACGATGTTGGACATCATCCGCACCCCCTCCTCGAGCTCGACGATCCCGACGGCGTAGGGGGAGAGGGCCGCGAACGCCTCGGAGCGGTTCTGGCGGATGACGGTGTAGGTGTACAGCGTGCCCCGACCCGAGGCCTCCACCCACTCGGTCTCACCGGCGCAGGAGGCGCACAGGGATCGGGGGTAGAACTGGAACTGCCGACAGGAGGTGCAGCGCTGGAGGACCAGAGTCCCGTCGGCGGCGCTCTGCCAGTAGTGCCGGGAGGCGTGGTCCGGTCGGGGGAGCGCCCGGAGGCCGAGGGTTTCGGCCAGGTCTTCGATGGTCACGATGGACCTTCCTTCCCGAGCACGACGGTGGCCGATGCGACGACAGGTAGCCACCGGAGCCGCAGGCCACCGCCATCTCGGCGCCCGGGTACCTGGGCCTCACCGCCCTCGCCTCGGAGCTGGCGGACGGCTTCGTTGATCAGGAAGATGCCCCGCATGCCCGGGTGGCAGGCCGACAGGCCCGCCGCCGTCGGTGTTGAGTGGGCTGGCGCCCGCCTCGCCGGAGCACCCCGGTTTCCACGAAGGCGCCACCTTCTCCCTTCTGGCAGAATCCCATGTCCTCGAGGAGCAGCAGCACGGTGATGGTGAAGCTGTCGTAGCACTGGATGGTGTCGACCTCCTCGGGCCGGACCCCGGCCCGCCCGAAGGCCTCCGGACCGCACTGGGCCGCGGCCGTCGTCGTGAAGTCGGGCATCTGGCTGATGGTCCAGTGGGTCTGGGCCCCGGCGGCGCCGAGCACGAAAACGGGAGGTTTGGGCAGGTCGCGGGCTCGCTCCCGGGTGGTCATGAGGAAGGCGCCGCCGCCGTCGGAGATGACGCAACAGTCGAGCTTGTGCAGGGGGTCGGCGATCATGCGCGAGCCGAGCACGTCGTCGACGGTGATCGGGTCCCGGTACTGGGCCAGCGGGTTGAGTGCCGGCGTACTCGCGTACACCCACGGCGATCTCGGCCAGCTGCTCGGGCGTGGTGCCGAACTCGTGCATGTGCCGGCGGGCCGCCATGGCGTAGCTACCGGCCAGGACATTTCCCCAGGAGCATTCGAACTGGGACGGGCCCACCCACCCGGGCGGACGCGCCCGAGAAGGTGCTCGTGCCCGAGCATCCGTCCCATGCGGGACAGCATGTCCGACCCGTAGGTGACCAGGACCACGTCGCACATCCCGGCCTCGATGGCCGCCGCGGCGTGCTGGACGTAGAACTCGAAGGTCGACCCGCCGACCGACGGTGCCGTCGATCCAGCGGTGGTTGATCCGGAGGTACTCGGCCATATTGGGGGCGTCGTCGACATTGTTGGCGAACGCCGGTCCCCGCGCACATGTACCCGTCGATGTCGGACTTCTCGAGGCCCGAGTCGGCCAGCGCCCGGCGCAGCGCCATGCGCGTGGTGCTCCATGGCGTCGAGCTCCGGCGCGACGGGATAGTCGCTCCATCCGATGCCGACGATGACCGGATCACGCGCTCCCATGGGACCTCCTTTCTCGCGGCACGGATCGCTCGGACCCGGTGGGACGGGAGTGGCTACCGTGGGCATCGCGGCCGCCGTCGCCACCCGGACCCGGGACGAGTGGGGCGAGCTCGCCGCCGGCACCGACGCCTGTCTGACCCCGATCCTCACCCCGGCCGACGTCAACGACCACCCCCACCATCGGCAGAGGGAAAGCTTCGTCATGGTCGGTGACGAGCGTCAGCCCGCTCCGGCGCCGCGCTTCTCCCGCACCATCCCCAACGACCCACCCCGGCGCCGACCGACGGGTCCGGTGGCCGTGACCTCCTGGTCGACTGGGGTCTGAGTGAGGCCGTGGTGGCCGAGTACGAGAAGGCCGCGTTCAGGGTCTGAGACCGGACTGCCGGTTCGCCGGACGGTCATGGTGCTCGCCGGACGCCCGGCTTGCGGACGGTCACCGGACCGTGCACGCGGGTCTGGCAGGCCAGGCGGATGACCTTCCCCTCGTACCAGGAGCGCCCGACGAACTGCTGCAGAGCGGTGGCTTCGAGCACAGTTGGGAGCATCGAGGTGCTCCTCCCCGTCCACCACCTCGACGAAGCAGGTGTGGCACTCGGCCAATCCGTGGCAGACGGTCGGCCAGAACAGGCCCTGGTCCTCGGCCGCCGCCATGATGCTCTGGCCGGGGCCCACCTCCACGTCCAGGCCGGACGGCTCGACATGGACGGTCACCACCGGACGCCGCCCCGCCGCATCCGGGGGCCTGGGTCCCGGGCCCTCTGGGTCCCGGCGGGTCGGATTACGAGCAGAGATAGTCGTCGATCACTTCATGCATGTGGATGACGTTGTGCTCCTGGCGCGGGTTCAGCCGGAGGCCGGTGCATCCTCTCGACTTCATCCCGGCCTGAACGTGGGCCATGTTGGCGTAGTCCTGGTTGGTCACGAGACCCCAGTCCTTCGCCGTCCAGTCGGGATAGAATTCGCGCTCGCACATTGCCCGCTGGTCGTCAGGCGATGCCCACTCCAGGGTCCACAGGTCCTTGATCGTGCTGTCCGGGTCCAACCCGTTCGGACGTACCCGGAACAAGGTGGTGCTGCCGGGGTAGATCGGGCCCGACGACATTGGGGAAGAAGTGGACGTCGTCGGAGCTCAGCAGCTGTTCGTCGGTCAGATCATCGACGCCACCCTTGCCCCGCAGCATCTCCACCTTCAGCTCGTTGAAGACGTCCATGGCCGACTTCCCCTCGGGAAGGGGCCGGTCCTTGAGTCCCCTGATCCGCTGGCGCTCCTCCTTCAGGAACAGGCCACTGAGCTCGTCGAGCATCACGGCGAGCAGCTCGCGCTCGTCGTACTCCCCGGGTTGGAGCCCCAGTCGGGGGCTGGGGCGGATCTCTCGCTTGACCTCGCCCATCGTTGCCCATGTGGTTGTGCTTGCCCAGCGGGCCGTAGCGAATGGATGTGTCGTCGGACCATCGGAGGAGCTGGGGGTGGGTCCCCTGGACGTGGTAGCTCTCGTTGAAGGCGTCGAGCACGGACTTCCAGTTGGCCGGGAGGATGACCGATCGGTAGGAGCGGAACCGCAGCTTGTCGAAGCGGTAGTGCTCGAGGAGGAAGGGAATCGGTCCAAGGAACGACTCGAGCGTCTCGCAGGCCGGGTCCATGTTGATGAAGACGAATCCCCCCCAGCGACCCACCTGGACCTGATTGAGGCAGACGTCCTCGTCGGACATGGCCGAAGGGAAGTCGAAACGGTCGACCACCTCCTTGTTGGTCCCGTCGAGCTCGAATCGCCAGGCGTGGTAGCGGCACCGGATCTCGCCCGTGGCGAAGTTCCCCACTCCCTCGGCCAGCCGGGTGCCGCGGTGCGGACAGGTGTTGTAGAAGGCTCGGATGGTGTCGATCTCGCTGCGTGTAACCAGGATGGACTGATCGCCGATCACGTACTCGAGGAAGTCGCCCACGTGGGGAACCTCTTCCTCGCGGCAGGCCATCTGCCACACCCGGGGCCAGAGGCGCTCCATCTCGAGATCGAAGAAGTCCGGGGAGACGTACCGCTCCTTGGGGATGATGTGCCGATGGCTCGACTCGACCAGCGCTCCGTTCCGGGCGATCGTCATGACCATCGGCGTCACCTCCCCCGTCGTCGCCCCGCGGGGCAGCTCTTGACTGCGCCGTCAACGTAACAGAATACTTGTGTTTTCGCAGGCGGTGCGCGCTGCGGACGAGGGCGCGAACTCCCTCCTCCTAAAGGGTGCGTGCCGACCGGACAGGTGGAGGTCGGGTGGCCCAACCAGGGCTGGACGGTGGCAGGGAGTCCGCTCGGACCGGGATGGCTCCGCTCGGGCCGGCGGCCGCAACGCTGTCCGCAGCCGGGGCGACCCCGTGAGCGGCGGGTCGCTCCCCGGGCTCGGGGGGCTGAGGGTGATCGACCTGTCCGACGACCTCTCGGGCTGCTACTGCGCCAAGCTCCTGTCCGACGCCGGGGCACTGGTCACCAAGGTCGAGCGACCAGAGGGCCATCGGCTGCGTGGTTGGTCGGCGTCGGGCGCCGTCGGCAGCGACGGGGACCAGGATGGCGTCCTCTTCCGGTTCCTGGCCTCCGGCCAGGACAGCCTGGTCCTCGACCCCGACTCCGAGGCGGCCGGTGCGATCCTCGGAGGGTTGGCCGCCCATTCGGACGTGGCGATCGTTTCGTCCTTCGGGGACCGGGCCGGGGGAGTGCCACCGGTCGTCGATGCCCGTGCCCTGGCCGAACGCCATCCCGAGTTGGTGGTGGTGAGCCTCTCGGCGTTCGGGCTCACCGGTCCACGCGGCGGCGACCGCTCCTCCGACCTCCTCCTCCAAGCCTTGGCCGGGTCCCTGTACAGCCACGGAAGCGATGACCGCGAACCTCTCGCCGTGGGCGGGGGTATGGCCGAGTGGACCGTCGGGACCTTCGGGGCCCTCGGTGCCGTGAGCGCCCTGACCGGCCGCTACAACACGGGCCTAGGTGACCTGGTCGACGTGTCGGCCCTCGAGTGCCTGGCGGTCACCTTCGTCTGCTATCCCTCGGTGGCGGCCAGCATGCCGGGGGGTCAGCGCATTCGCCCCACCTACGTGATGATCCCGGGGATCGAACCCTGCCTCGACGGCTACGTCGGGCTGGCCACCATCACGACCGCCCAGTGGCACACCTTCCTCGACATGATCGAGCGCCCGGACCTGGCCTCGGACGAATCGCTGTACATCCAGCGCCAGCGGGAACGGCCCGACGTGGTGGAGGCGGTGCAGAGCTGGACCGCTCGACACACCGTCGACGAGGTGGTCCGGATCGGCTCCCTCTACCGGATCCCGACCGTGCCCATCGGGAACGGAGCGAACTTTCCCTCCATCGATCACGTGGCGACGCGTCAGCTCTACGAGCCGAACTTGCGTGGCGGGTTCCCTCACCCACGATCGCCGTTTCGCTCGGACGCCACCGATCCCCGGCCACCTGGAGTGGCCCCGACACTGGCCGGTCGGAGCCTCGATGCAGGCCGGCTGTCCGGGGCGGCCCCGGATCCGGCGACGGGGGTGCGGCCGTTCCTGCCGCCGACCGGACAGACCGGGGACTCCTCGGAGCGACTCCCCCTCGCCGGGGTGCGAGTCCTCGATTTCACCGCCTTCCTGGCCGGGCCCATGTGTACCCAGTACCTGGCGTCGCTGGGAGCCGACGTGATCAAGGTCGAGTCGACGCAGCGGCCCGACCCCATGCGGTTCAGCGTGAGGGTCGCTCCCTCGGTCGACCAGTGGTACGAGCAAGGGGCCATCTTCCAGTCCGCCAACCTCAACAAACGAAGCCTGACGCTCGACCTGTCGGACGCCCGGGGTCTGGCCATCGCGCGCCGTCTCGCCGCCACGGTCGATGTGGTCGTCGAGAACTTCACCCCTCGGGTGATGGAGCAGTTCGGTCTGTCCTACGAGGACCTGTCGGCAGTGAACCCCCGGCTCATCATGGTGCGCATGCCCGGCTTCGGCCTGGAGGGCCCCTGGAGGGACCGCCCGGGGTTCGCCGCCTCGATGGAACAGGTGTCCGGCTTGGCCTGGACCACCGGGTACACCGACGGCCCCCCCTCGATCCCGGGCATCTGTGACCCCCTGGCCGGGATGCACTCGGCCTTCGCCGTGCTCACCGCCCTGGAACACCGGCGCCGGTCCGGAAAGGGGCAGCTCATCGAGTTGGCCATGATCGATCTGACGGCCACGCTGGTCGTCGAGCAGGTGCTCGAGCAGGCCGTGTACGGACACCTGATGGAGCGCCAGGGCAACCGTCAGCCCGGCCCCGCTCATCAGGGGGTCTATCCCTGCCTCGACCCTGATCAGTGGGTGGCGGTCCACATCGACTCCGATGAGGCCTGGCGGTCCCTGCGGGCCGCACTGGACTCACCCGGGTGGTCGCTCGATCCCGCGTTGGACAGGGCGGGTGGACGGGCACAGAAGGCCGAACGTGTGGACGAAGGGATTGCCGCGTGGACCGCAGGTCTGAGTCAGAAGGACGTCCTCGTCGCGCTCCACGCCGCCCACGTGGACGCGGAGCCGGTGATCCACTCCTACGACGTTGACCTGGACGAACAGATGAACGCCCGGGCCTTCTGGGAGGAGGTGCACCACCCCGTCGTGGGACCCGTCCGCTTCCCGGCCTGGCCGATGCGATTCACCTCCCGATCCGAACCATGGTTCCGGCGGCCGTCGCCCCTGCTGGGCCAGCACAATGCCGAGGTACTGCTGGGTGACCTCGGTCTCACCCCCGACGAGGTGGCGACGCTCGAGGCGGACGGGATCATCGGCACCCGACCCAGCGGCATCTGAGGGACCGTGGCCGATGGCCGAGCTCCCGTGCATCTCCGGCGGCATCACCCAGGCCGCGTTGGTGGCCGTCGCCCACCCGATGGGAGACGACCTCCATCCTGCCCGTCGACGACCCGTCCGCGAGCTGGCGTTCCTCGACCGGCGGGGAGGCTCGTGGGAGGCGGGGGCGGGTTCGCCGACCGGGTGGCGGCTGATCCCGGCCCGAAGGGGACGGAAGCCGTCAGCTCTCCGGCTCGTCCGTCGGGTGACGTGGTTCAGAGATCGGGGAGGGTGCCGGAGATGTCGGTGGTCGGACCGGCCCGGGCCACGAGATCGGGGATGACGTCGGTCAGTTCGGACGGCTCCCATAGGCCGTCGTTGTCCACACTGGGACCGGCCCGCCATCCCTCCGCCACGCTGATGTAGCCCCCGTGCACGTTGAAGATCCTGCCCGTGACCCCGGCCGCCGCGCCGCTCCCGAGCCACACCGCCAAGGGGGAGATGTGCTCTGGTGCCAACGGCGGCGGCTCGTCAGGGGAGTGTGCGGCGGCCGCCTGGCCGAACGGCAGGTCGGCGTTCATCCGGGTCAGGGCCATGGGGGCGATGGCGTTGACCGTCACGCCGTAGCGCCCGAGCTCTTTGGCGGCGATGACGGTGAAGGCGGCGATACCGGCCTTGGCCGCCCCGTAGTTGATCTGCCCGACCGTGCCGTAGAGGCCGCTGGCCGAGCTGGTGTTGACGACGCGGGCGTCGGTCAACCCACCGGCCTTGGCCCGTTCCCGCCAGTGCAGGGCCGCCCAGTGGGTGGGCGCGAAGGTTCCCCGGAGGTGGACACGAATCACTGCATCCCAGTCGCTCTCGGTCATGGTCACGAGCATCCGGTCCCGCAGGATGCCGGCGTTGTTCACGAGCGTGTCGAGTCGGCCGAAGGCGTCCACCGCATGGGCCACCAGATGCCGGGCACCCTCCCAGTCCGATGCATCGTCCCGGTTGGCGACGGCCCTACCTCCCAGGGCCCGGATCTCGTCGACGACCTCCTCAGCCGGCCCACCGGACCCGCCCTCGCCGTCAATGGAGACCCCGAGGTCGTTGACCACGACGCAGGCACCCTGGCGGGCGAACTCGAGGGCGTGGCTCCGTCCGATCCCACGTCCGGCCCCGGTGATCGCCACCACCCGACCGTCGCAGATCCCGCTCATCACTCCCGATCCGGCCGACCGCCGCCGCCGTCGGCGTCTGTGTCGCGATAGACGATGCGGCCCCGGTCGATCCCCACCGTGCCCGGATCGGTGTGCAGGCGGAATGCCGCCTCGACCGGCGCGTTGCGCCAGACGTGGACCGTCAGCCTGTCGCCGGGCCGGACCTCCCTGGCAAATCGGGCCTCCATGGAGAAGCCTCCCCCGCCCCTGACGAACAGGGACGATCTCGTCGTGAACATCGGCTCGCCTGAGGATGCATCGACGGATCGGGCTTCGGTTGTGACCTCCGCCCCCGAGCCCTTGTCGTAGACCCCCGTCAGCCGACCGGTCGTGACCACCCGGCCCTCAGGGGGAATCGGCCTGGCCCGGCTGATGGCCTGCTCGCCGTGGACCGATTGGGTGCCATCGAGGCTCCGGGCCAGGGCATGGGCCGAGTTGTGGAAGGCGAAGGCCACGCCGAACGTGGGCAGCACTTTCTGGTGCATCCCTTCGCTGTTCTCGGTGGTGAACTCGAGTTCCTGGCCGAAGGGATCCTGGGCCCGGGCCCCAACGCCCAATGAGTACAGCAGCGAATCACTCGAGGTCCACGACTGTTCGACCGGGGAGACCTCCTGGCCGACCGCATCGAGATTCCACGTCACCGTCTGTCGAACCTCCCGATCAGGCGAAACCGCCCCCGTCGACCGCCAGCCGTTGCCCGGTGATGTTCGAGCCGTCCCTGCTGACCAGGAAGCTCACGGCGTTGGCGACGTCCTCGGGCTCGCACACCCGGCCGAGCGGGAAGCGGCCGTTCAGCTCGTGGATCTCGTCCACCTTCATGGCCGCCTTGACCAGGCGGCGGCCCATGTCGGTGTTGGACAGACCCGGCACCACGACGTTCACCCGGATGCCGGAGCGGGCCTCCTCCTTGGCCAGGGTGAAGGCCAGTGCTTCCTGGGCGGCCTTGGCCATGTTGTAGGGGCCACCGTAAGGGTCGGCTTTGATCGCCGACTGGCTCGAGATCATGATGATGTCCCCCCTGGGCTGCTCGCGGATGCTCGGCAGGACGAGCTGGCTCATGTGATGGGAGCCGAAGGCCATGGTACCGACCACCCGCTCGAGCTCCTCGACGGGCGTGCTCGCCACCGGTGTCCCGCGATTGGTGATGCCGGCATTGTTGACCAGGATGTCGACGTGCCCGAACCGGGAGACCACTCCGTCGACCACGGCGCTCGCCTCCTCGTAGGAGGCGACCGAGCCCTGGAACAAAGCTGCCGAACCACCTTCGGATTCGATGGCTGCCACCGTGCTCCCCGCGGCCTCTTCATCCTTCCGGTAGTTGACCGCCACGTTCGCACCATCAGCGGCCAATCGGAAGGCGATCGCCCGGCCGATCCCGCGCCCCCTCCGGTCACGATGGCCACTCGTCCATGCAGGCTCATCCGCTCGTCTCCTTGGTTGGGCGTCCCACGGCCGACTGTCGATCGAGGCATCACCCGTCGATGGTGTCAAGCGGTGAGCAGGTCCCACCGACGGCAGTCGATCCGGACGGCTTGGGTCACGGACCGGCGGAATCGACCGTTTTCCGTCACGAGGGGCAGACTAGCGTGCTCCGTGTCCCCTGCCCGTGGGTGTGGATGGGCTCGGATCCGTGCCCATCGGCCGACGCCGGGTCTCACGGCCTTCGCCAGACCGATCGAGGGATGTCGGGGCGGGAAACACCTTCAGGGTGACTACTTCGTCCCCGGGAGCACCAACCTCACGGCAGCGGACTCAATCCGATCATCGCCCTGAATTCGTCAGTGGTATTGGTGATGGGAAAGGGCTGGTTCGGAGCTTCCAGGCCGAGTCGGTCGCAGATGGGTGACCACCCCTCCTCCGGAGACCATTCCAGCAGACGGGAAGGCGGAATGGCCTGACGCACGGCCGAATTGTGCCGCTCGTAGGCATCCATCATTTCCGTGGGATCCTCGAAACGGTCGCTGAAGCGCTCACGGAGCAACTTGCGCATCCCGTTCATCCAAGGTTGCAGCTCGGGCGGTGTCTTGTCGAATGATTGGAAGATCGTATTGGAGGCACTGCGATACCAGGATTCCGGATCCCGTACCGACAGCAAGACCAGGGCATCAGGATTGGCGGTACTCAACTCGGGCCAGAACGAGCAGCCCGGCCAGTCGACGAGTGAGACGTAGCCTGCCGGCACCGTCGACCAGTCGACTGGGCGCCCCTCGATGGCGTCCATCCACCCTGGTACCTGATCCGGATCTGCCAGGACCTCGAGCATGTGATGGCATGGTCCACCCAACAACTGCTCGAGAGCGATCTTGAGCGAGTGCGTACCGGTACGTCCGACGCCGGCACCTACAACTTTGAGTGGCACGATCCATCCCCCCGGATCTCCGGTAACGACCTGGCGTCGTGCCAGCAGGCACATGATGGTGCGTCGGCTCCAGCGCGTCCAGCGCGTCGGGCCCTCTCGACCGTAGTTTCGTAGCCTCCAATTTCTGTAGGGATCGTGTGGAGCAGATGGCGGCTCGGGCAAGGCAACACCTCGGCCGAACGCACCCCTCGGTCTCAGGGAGATCCCGGCGGGGTACCGGCTGCTCGAGAGCCGCTCGCCGGTCACACGATGGTGCCGGTGGGGACGGGCTACTCCGGAGAGGGCGGGCTGTCGTTGAATTGATCGTGCCAGTTCCACCACGCGTACGGCGGAGACTGGGGGTAGCCCTCCGGCGAGTCCTCCCACTCCTCCTGGCGTCCGAGCGCAGTCATGTCGAGGTAACTCCAGGTGCTCCCCATCACCTCGTCGCCCCGGTTGTTGATGAAGTAGGTCCGGAACACGCGGTCGCCGTTGCGGATGAAGGCATTGGTGCCGTGCCATTCGTCGACGCCGAAGTCGGCGTCGAATCCGTCCGTCATGGTGTACCACGGTAGTTCCCAACCCATCCTTGCCCTCAGGCGTTCGATGTACGCCTGAGGTGCTCGTGATGCGAAGGCAAGAGTGGTGTCGCGGGCGTTGAGATGGGCAACGTGGGCGACCTGGTCGGCCACCATGGAGCAGCCCCGGCATGCATGCTCGGGCCAGCCGTCCACACCGGGCTCGAAGAAGGCGCGATAGACGATCAACTGACGACGCCCCTCGAACAGGTCGAGCAATCTTGCTGTGCCGTTGGGTCCGTCGAACTCGTACTCCTTCTCCACGGCTAGCCACGGCATCCGCCGGCGATCGGCAGCGAGCGCATCACGGGCCCGGGTCAGGCCCTTCTCCTTCACGAGAAGTTGCTGGCGCGCAAGTTCCCACTCCTGCGCCGACACGATCGGGGGTGTATCCATATGAATTTCACCTTCCGGTCCGGCCCGAGAGACGAATCTCGGGCACGATGAGTCAGGGCTCCGACGATTCAGGGACGGCGCGTACATCCGGCCTCACAGATCGATGGCTCCTTCTGCCTTTGGCCCCTCGGCGGCCTCGGCAACGTCTCGGAGTCGCCGAAGGCTGTCGGGCCAGTACCGATCCAGGAAGGCACGCAGTCGGGCCATCTCGTCGTGGTCGGCCCTATAGAGACGGCGAGTCCCATCACGACGTTCGATCAGCAGTCGCGCCTCACGAAGTACGCCCACGTGCTGCGAGATCGCCGAACGGGTGACCCCTTCGAAATGGGCTGCGATGTCGCTGGCGGGCAGCTCCCGGGACCACACCAGGCGCAGGATCTCACGGCGCCGGGGTTCCGCCAGCGCCTTCAGGGCCGAGTCCATGGGTTTAGTGTAAGGGAAAGCTTACGTAAGTGTCAACTTACACAGTGACACCCGGGTGAGCGAATCTCGGAGCGGGCGCTCATGGCCGGCGCCACCTCGCCTGCCGCCGGAGAAGCCATGAGGCTGGGCTCTGCTGATGCGAATCGGGCGGACGAACAACCCGGGCAGGGTGAGCTCAGGATCCGTCGGCATCCCCGACGTTGGCAT
This sequence comes from uncultured Acidimicrobiaceae bacterium, assembly GCA_963717885.1. Lineage (GTDB taxonomy): Bacteria > Actinomycetota > Acidimicrobiia > Acidimicrobiales > RAAP-2 > Bog-756. The sequence continues at coordinate 203,090 of CAVQXB010000003.1, forward strand.
CAAGCCACTCCCTGAGTGGAGCGGTGGCCCGCAGGACGCCGACGATCCTGCGCTTCGCTGCGGCGGTGCCGAGCCAAGCGCCGACGGGCCATTCCCTCCACGCCGTGACGCCCTTGTGACGGAGTAGGTCGATCCGCGGGTGGTCCTTGGGGTAGCCCCTGGGCGTCGTCTTCAGGATCTCATGGGCGGCCACCTCGATGCGCCCGCCGCGGAGCTCGTTCACTATGGCCACAAGCTCCGGACCGGTTTCGTCGTCTGCCACGGCCGCCCGAAAGCGTTCCAGCTGAGCGGGCGATGGCATGTAGAGGCCCGAACCGACTCCCAGCACATCCGAGGACAGGGAAACGTAGCCCGCAGGAATGTGGGCCGCGACATTGGTCTTGTACGGAGACTTGTCAGCACTGAACCGGGTGTCCCGATACGGACGGAAGACGCGACCTTCACCGAACTCCGGCGCCAGCTCGGCCAACAGATCCTGCATCGGCCGGAGGACGCCGCGTTCGTAGAACTCCTTGTGAGCAGCCCAGAAGCTCTTGGTGTTGTCCATCTCGAGTTCGTCGAAGAACTCGATGACCTGCGGTTGCCATCCCCGGAACCGGTTGCCCCGAGGGGGAGCATTCGACCCGGTCGCCTTCGATTTCACCCGAGCCATGCCCAAAGTGTATTCAGCAGCTGGCCGAGGCGAGGCGGGCCGGGGAGGAGTTGGGATCGGTACGATTCAACTCCTCAGCCCTCCCGGCTGAGATCACCTCGCAGAAGCGGCAGCGGTCGGCTTCGGCTCTAGATCCTTGCCCTCCCGGACTGAACCCGCCGTTCGACCCGGTGCGCCGCGTGACCCGTCGGGCAAGCCGGCCGAACGGAGCTCATGGCCGTCCGAGTGGCCGTGAGACGAGTCCGGCTCGGGTCTGCCGACGGCCGACGGGCGAGACCCCCGAGCCACAGAATCGGGTTTACGCCGTCCGCCCCTGGGAGCCCGAGACGGCGATCCGCCGGAGCGATAGCCTGACCCGGTGCAGACGTCACGCCGAGCGATTCTTTTAACCGCGGTCCTACTGGCGATTCCTGCCCTCCTGGTCTCGAGAGCGGCCACGGCGGCATCGGCGGCCTCGGGTTCGACCCCGTCGGTAGCGACCGTCTCTCTGACAATGCCCCATGCCTACAAGCCCCACGCCGCTCCCGGGACGACCGACGACTACCACTGCACGTTGGTGAACCCACACCTGACCCGGAGCTCGTACATCATCGCCAGCCAATTCGTCCCGGGGAGCTCCGAGGACCACCACGCGGCACTCTTCCTGGTGCCGCCATCACTCGCCGCGACGGCCGAACGTGACAACGAGGTGGGAAAGGGCTGGTCGTGCTTTGGAGAGGGAGCCCTTCCCAACACGGCGCTGGGCGGAATTGCAGCAGTACCCCTGCTCAGTTTCTGGGCCCCCGGCCACGGGGTGGACAACCTGCCGAAGGGGACCGGTGTCCCTCTTCCGGCTGGCAGCCTGGTCATCATGCAGGTCCACTACAATCTGTTGGTCGGCGACCGGCCCGTGAAGAACACCTTGGTGCTCCACACGGTCCCCATCTCGACGCCCCTCCTTCCCCTCCATCTCGACCTGATGCTGGCGCCGCCGAACATCCCGTGCCCGGCCTCCGTGACCGGCCCGCTGTGCAACAGGTCCGCTTCTCTGGCCAACCTGGGCCAGCGGTTCGGCCAGACCGCGGTCGACGAGGTGGACGGCATCGAATCGCTCTGTGGGATCAATACGACAGAACCACCCGTGGGGGACTCGACGTCGTGCCTGTCGTCCATCAACAAGAGCGGCTTCATCGACCGGGTCCAGGCGCACATGCACCTCTTGGGTGTGTCCTTCACGATGGTGCTCAATCCTGGAACGCCAGAGGCGAAGACCGTGCTGAACGTGCCTAGCTACAACTTCCACGACCAGCGTTCCTACAACCTGTCCGCACCCATCTCTGTCACCGCAGGTGAACCTATCCAAGTGACTTGCACCTACGACCCGACACTGGCGCAGGAGCTCCCGATCCTGCGCAAGGCGCCTCCCCACTTCGTCACCTGGGGTGACGGGTCGACCGACGAGATGTGCATCGGGTTGGCGTGGATCTCGAGCGTCCTCCCGGACACCCACGACTCCGTCTGAGGATCAACCCACGCCGGGCTGGTCCAACCTCCAGCGCCCGCGGTGTCGGCACCGACCCGTCTGCTCGAGCAGATGCTGGTCACGGCGGTCGCCGACGACCCGGCCCGATTCGTACGCAGTGATGGATCCAGTGCCGGACGAATGAAGCAGGAGCTCTGTTCGGCTGGACTACGTTTTGTCAGTAGGGCAGGTGCACCGATGGCCCTTTATCAGCGTGGAATATGGGGGTGAGTGATGGCGGAGACGGTCGATCTCGTCCTCGAAGGCGGGGGGGTCAAGGGCATCGGTCTGGTCGGTGCCATCTCGGTGCTCGAAGAGCACGGGATGACATTCGCCCGAGTGGCGGGAGCGTCCGCCGGCGGGATCGTGGGCTCATTGGTGGCGAGCGGCATGGGGGCCACCCAACTCCAGGAACTCATGACGTCACTCGACTACACGCGTTTCCGTGATGACACCCGGATGGATCACCTCCCGGTGTTGGGCAAAGGATTGTCGGTTTGGCTCGAGCACGGAATCTACGCCGGCGACTACTTCCATGGATGGATCCAAGAGCAACTCGACGGACTCGGCGTACGCAATTTCTCCGACCTCTACTCCGCTGATCCCGACAGCAGCATCCCGCCTGCCGAGCAGTACAAGTTGGTGGTCATGACCTCCGACGTCAGCCGTGGGCGTCTGCTTCGCCTGCCCTGGGACTACACCGTCGACGGCATCGACGCCGGCCGTCAAGTGGTGGCCGATGCCGTCCGGGCATCGATGTCCATCCCTTTCTTCTACCGGCCGGTGACCCTGGAGATCCCGAAGGCGGCGCCCTCGGTCCTCGTCGACGGGGGCATGCTCTCGAACTTCCCCGTCGACACCTTCGATCGCACCGACGGAAAGGCACCTCGATGGCCAACCATTGGAATCAAATTGTCTGCGCAGCAGGTTCCGGACCAGGTGGAGCACGAGGTGAAAGGTGACTTGTCCTTGGCCTTGGGAATGCTCGGCACCATGCAGAGTTGGAACGACCAGATGCACCTCAATGATCCCGCAGTGCTCAAGCGGACCATATTCGTCGATACGTTCGGCGTGAATGCCACGGACTTCTCGATCGACAAACCGACCCAGCAAAAGCTGTTCCAAAGCGGGCGCGCAGCAGCAGAGCAATTCCTGGCCAAAGGGAGCTGACCACTCGCCCCCCGGACCCGGCGGCCCGGCCCGCGTGTACGCCTCCGCCGACCTCCGCCTCAAGGGGCATGAGGCAGAGAATCGGCGGAGCGTACCTCGGGTGCCGTGAGCGGCCCCTCCGCGCACTCGTGGGCACCCAGCTTTCCTGGGCGGTGGCGGCAGGGCAATGCCGTCAAGGTCCAGGAATGCGATTATGCGCCTCCCGGACGCCGGGACCAAGATGCGACTTCGGATTGCGTCTACGTGGCCACCGCCGGTGCCGACGCTCTCAGTGGCGAGGGGCCGGGATGGTGCGACGCGTAACCCCCGAACGTTGACGACGAGTCACGGGTGGCTGAACTCTTCGTGAACCCACACAGACACGGGCCCACTGACCGGATTCAGCCCGAGGGAGCGGTTCACGTTTGGTCAGATGGTTGGGTCGGAGCTCGGGGTTGGAACCGATGAGGCCGGTTCGAGCTCGGTGGCACCCTTCAGTCTGCGGCGGGTGGCACCGATGAAGAGACAAAGGGGCAACGAGCTGGAGGTCGAGCAGATGATCGAATCAAGATCACGCCCCGCCTGCCCCCACTGTTCAACCCAGGCAGCACCGATGCTCATCCTGTATCCGAATCGAGCCAGTGGGGAGTCGACAACTTGGAGTTGCCGGGAATGTGGCCGTGACTGGCCCGATCCAGGGCTTCCGCCCGGTCGGACTACGCAGACGCAGGCCACCGGCTGACCTGACTGCATCCATTCGTCGCAGAGCGAGGCCGTCATCGGCCCTGGTCGGCGCGGCGGGCGGTGGCCGCCAGCGCCGAGCCGGGCAATCCTGCGGTGCGGTGGCAGGACAAATAGCGGCTGGTCTGGTCACCGGGCATGGGCTCGGCGAACAGAAAGCCCTGTACGTGGGTGCACCCCAGCTTGATCAGCGCCTCGTACTGTTCCGCCAGCTCGACCCCCTCGGCCGTGGTCTGCAGGTGCAGCGTGTTGGCCAGAAGCATGATGGCGTTCACGAAGCCGCGCCCCTGATCGTCGCTCAGCAGGTTGTCGACGAAGCGCTTGTCGATCTTGATGATGTCGATGGGAAGATCCGCGAGCGCGGAGAGTGAAGAGTATCCGGTTCCGAAGTCGTCGATGGAAATCTGCACCCCCATTCGGTGCAGAGTTTCGAGAGTTTCGACGGTGCTTCGCGACTCGGATGCCAGGACAGACTCGGTGACCTCGATGATCAGCGAGGAGGGTTCGAGTCCTGCGAGGTCAAGGGCATCGGTCACATGGTCAAGGAACTCCGGGTGGGCGAGCTGTAGACGGGAGGCGTTGACCGATACGGTAGGGCTGAGCCCGATGCCCTGGCTTCTCCACTCCCGGGCCTGGACGACAGGCCTCTCGAAGCACCGTGCGACCGAGATCGATGATGAGGCCGGAGTCCTCGGCCAGAGAGATGAAGGCGGTGGGAGCGATTGGTCCCCGGGTGGTATGCCGCCAGCGGGCCAGTGCCTCGAACGAGCTGACCTGACCACTGCCGACGTCGATGATGGGCTGGTAGCTCACCGAGAGTGCACCGTCCCGGATGGCCTTGCGAAGATCCTGTTCGAGGCTCATCCGGTCGACGGCGGCGGCATGCATGGCGGCATGGAATATGCGATAACAGCCCTTGCCCGATCGCTTGGCCTGGTACATCGCGGCATCGGCGTCTGACAGGATCCGGTCGGCCTTGACGACGTCGGAGTGGTCGGCGAGAGCGATCCCGACGCTGGCTCCGATGGCCACCTTCCGGTCGGCCAAGGAGAGGGGTTCGACCAGGGCGTCAAGCACCCGTTGGGCCACAACTGCGGCTTGGTCCACATCGAGGTCCTCGATGAGAATTGCGAACTCGTCACCACCGAGCCGGGCGATGGTGTCGGGTCCACGCAGGCTGGTCCGGAACCGGTCGGCCACGGCGACTAGGAGGGCGTCCCCGGCTAGATGGCCGAGGCTGTCGTTGATGTTCTTGAACCCGTCCAGGTCCACGATCATCACCCCTACGCAGCCGTCTGACGGTGAGCGTCGCTCTAGGGCGTGCTCGAGTCGATCGTTGAACAGGGCGCGGTTCCACAGTCCGGTCAATGGATCGTGCAGAGCCTGATGGCGGATGGCGTCCTCGGCCCGGAATCGCAAGATAGCGGAGAGCACGATGCTGGAGACGCTCTCGATGAACTGCTCGTCATCGGGGGTGAGGGCCGAGGTGCCGACGACCTCGATCAATGCCAGGGGTTGCGTCGGATCGCCCACGGGCATCCGGACGGTGAAGGACTCCGCGGTCGCAGCCGGGTCGTCGAGGGCCGTTGTCTCTGGGGACGGAGGGCTCAGCGATTCGATGACGTCGTCGTGCTCAACCGTTCTGATGATCCGGCAGGAGTGGGGGTTCAGCACGTCGACGACCACTCTGTGGGCGGAGGTGACGGCCCCCTCGAGGGTCGTGGCTCGAAGTACGTCACGACCGAGGTCGGAGATGGCCGACTGACGCTCGGAACGGGCTCGTTGTTGCGTGGCGTCGCGGGCGTTGATCACGATGCTCTCCACGGCCGGGTCATCGAGCAGATTGGTAGCTAGTCCCTCGAGCCAGTGCCACGCACCGTTGTCGTGCCTGATTCGGATGGCGAAGTCGACCGATGTGCCCGCTTCGGTACCCGCGAGGCTCACAGTGTTACGGAGATCGTCGATATCGTCCGGATGGATCAGCGCCCCCGCCGTCGAGCCCAGGAGCAGGTCAGGCTGGTAGCCCAACACGGAGGTGCACGACGGGCTCGCATAGGTGACCGCACCGCTGGCGTCGACGGCGAAAACAAGATCGGAGGAACTCTGCACGAGCGCTCGAAACCTGCGTTCCCGGCTCTCGGTCAACGATGCCGCCTGCTCCTTCTCCTGAAGGGCAGAGTGGAGTGATCGGTAGGCGAAGGCGATTCCGATGCACACCAGGATGGCCAACCCGTGCACTTCTGGGGTCGGGATGAGAGAGGGGGCCCAGCCGAGCGCTATGAGCCCCTCGCCCAACGCAAGGCAGGCCAACGTCCAGGCCACTACAGCCCGGAGGGAGGACGACCCGGTGATGGCCAGGGACTCCTGGCCGACCAGAAGCAGTCCAATGGCCAGCGCCGGACCCCACCCCGTGGCATAGATCACGGCTGTGACCAGGATCACTTGGGTAGCGATTCGCAGATGCAGGCGGAACGGGCCCGGGGACCGGTCCCACCAGAAGCCAGAGGCTGTGGAAGCCATCTGTCCGACGACCAGGATGATCGGGATGAGCCAGATCGGCGACGGGGCGACAAGGTGCAGCTGCCTCAGCCCCAGGATGGCAATGGCCGCCAACGGGCCCATGAACAGCATGGCGGCGAAGTGGGTCCCCTTGGCTTCGCCGGACACCAGTCGACGCAGCCGCCCGAACGCCATAGGTGGGTTATCGACCAGATTTGGTGCGCCCTTGAACCACTTCGCCCCCGAAATCGGAGTTCACCGGGGCAATTCGCCCCCCACGGGGAGGCGCATCCATGGGCCGATCGGCCAGGGGAGAGGCCGTGCCCAGGGCCTGGCCTCCGCTGGCGGCCTGGTCACGAAAGCCGGACTGGCAGTTCTTTCATGGAGATCAGGATTGGGTTCAGGATGCCCAGCGAGGTGTAGGAGGGCTCTCCTGTCAGCTCGATCCGCCGAGTGTGGTCGAACAGCACCTCGATGAGCGTCGTCAGCTCCCGCCGGGCCAGACTGGCCCCGAGGCAGAAATGGGAACCGCCGCCGCCGAAGGCGAGGTGCGGGTTCGGGCTCCGTGAGATGTCGAAGCGGAAGGGATCCGCGAATACCTCATCGTCTCGGTTGGCCGAGGGGTACCACATCGCGACCCGGTCTCCCTCGGCGATGGTCACCCCCCGGATCTGGGTCTCACGGGTGGCCCGTCGGGCGAAGCAGGCGACCGGCGACGACCACCGGAGGATCTCTTCCGCCGCCAGCGGAATGGCCCCACGCTCCCGGCGCAGATGCTCGAGCTGGTCGGGATGTTCGAGTAGAGCCAGTAGCCCCAGAGAAACAGCGTTGCGGGTGGTCTCGCTACCAGCGATGATGAGCAGGATGAAGAACATGTCTAACTCGATCTGGCTGAGCCCCGTGCGGTCGCCGTCGTCGGTCTCCACTTCTACCGTCGACAGGATCGTCCAGACATCGTCCTGTGGGTGGGCCCGTTTCTCCTGGCCCAGTTTCTCCGCGTACTCGAACAGCTCGACCTGGATGCCCAGGTGCTCCTCCTCCGACATGGCGCGTTCGGGTGCGTCCCCTTGGAGGAAATCGTTCGCCAATGAGAAGAGCCGGTTCCGGTCCCCGACCGGGATGCCAACGATGTCGGCGATCATGTTCATCGGTAGCTGGTAGGCGATCTCCGAGACGAAGTCGCACTCCCCGCGCTCCAGGGCCCGATCCACGATCGACTCGGCCCACTGCTGGATCTGGTAGTCCAACCGCTTGACCATGCGCGGGGTGAAGCCAGCGCTGATCAGCCGGCGCTGCCGAACGTGGTTGCGGCCATCCATGCTGACGAGCATCGTCCCGGCGATCCCCGGCTGGTGGCTCAGCTGCGGCCCGTCGAAGGCACTGAACAGCTCGGGGTCATGGCTCGCTGCCTGAATGTCCTCGTGCTTCGACAGTACCCAGAACCCCTCGTCGTGGTGGCCAGGAAAGCCGTCGGGAAAGGCCTGCCACTTCACAGGCGAGTGCCGGCGCAGTGCGGTGAAGACCTCATGGGGGAACCCGCTGGAGTAAAGAGCGGCGTCGGTGAGATCCACGTCGAGGAGGGTCCGGTCGAAGGCGCTTCTTGGCATGGTCAGGTCCTCCGGGAAAGAGGGCGGCCGGCGTGCCGCTGTGCGGCCAATCTTGACAGCAATTGATGTCAGACGAGCAAACGACAGCGCTCCCATGGTCAGCGGAGTGTGGCGGTGCGGGCCAGGAGCCTCGTCAGCACCTGCGCACCCGTTGCGGAAGGGCCGGAGGCAGATGAATCCCTCGGTCCCGCAGCGTGGGGAGCGGCTCCTACGGTGTGGTTCGGCCACCAGCGAGCGAAGGGTTCACCTCATCGATGAGGACCGCTCAGGCTGGAGGTACCGCCGTCAGCACATAGCGCGCACCGACGACGCTGGGAGCGAACGCATCTGGCGCAAAGATACCTGCCAGGGCTGCGTTGGCTCTCCAACCTGTGCAGTGGCCCGGAGCGAGAATCCGCGGCCGGATCAGAGCGGCGAGGTCCCGTACGGTTGGTGCGATGCGATCCTCGACGCTCGCGCCGGCGAGGTGGTATCCGCCCAGGACAAGGTCCGTTGGTACGCCGGTCACAAGTCGCTGCGCTTCGAGACACGCATTCACGATTCCGGCGTGTGAGCACGCAGAGAGTACGGTCGTCCCGCGCCCGCGAACGTGGATGGCAACCAGCCTCTCGTCGAGGATCAGCGGATCGGCAACGCCTTCACTGCCGTAGAAGCTGTGGTGCCCTGGCAAACCGGTCTCGTACTCGGTCTGTCTCGGGACAGACCCACTTGCAGCAAAGAAGCCGTCACTGAACAGGTGTGGGTCGGGGTTGGTGGCTACATGGCCGCCTGCTTCCTCGATGGCTCCAAGTGTCGGTTCGTCGGGCAGCATCACCATCGGACCGTCAGGAAGTTGGACCCCGCGTCGGTCGGGTCGATCGGGATGGACGTCGACCACGAGCACCGGACCCTTACCCGCGGTCCGCTTGGCATCCGCGATGGCGGAAACAACGGTCGGGAGGGCACCCGAATGATCCCAGTGCCAGTGGGAGAGAAGGACCGTATCGATGGTCGCAAGGTCGATACCGAGCCGACGGGCGTTGTCCAGCCAGACGTCGCCGTACGGGCCCGCATCGAACAGGGCAGTGCGGACGTCAGTGCCGCGGCGACCGGTCATGAGCACGGACAGTCCGTGACAGGCGACGCACATCCGGTCGAATACCGGTATGCAGTCACGACCATTGAAGGTACGGATGGGTGGAACGGAACCGAGAAGGAAGGAGATCTCTGGCCGCGCTGGCAGTCCAGGGCCGATACTCGAGAGCGAGTCGGTGGCGTTGTCGACGACCACGGTGAGTACCAACTCGTCGAGTGGCTCGAGCGCGATCACGCCGTGAGCCGGCTGAGAGGGCGGATCCCGGCGATCGACCGAGCATGCTCGCCGGACAGAAAGCCGCGTTCCGAGACGGGTGGGACCGGGCGCGGGTCCATGAGACAGGACAGTCGACTCCGGGCTGATTCCTGAACGGAAGAGCCGGAGCCCTTCCCACAAAGCTCTCTCACCGAGACGGTACTCTGCCTCCTTCAGGTCGTGGTCGACATTGCAAAGAACGTCGACCCGCCGGCGTGCCCGTCATCGTAGGCCGCCCGGTCTGGGTGCGTTGCCGCGTTGGATGGCAGGCGGTCGACCCCTCGTTCTTGGCTAAAGTACCGTCAACTGAGGTGCTACTCATGCCCAAGCTGAGCGCCGGCCTTCTTCCTTTCAGAGTGTCAGGGGACCGTGTTCTAGAAGTATTTATTGCCCACCCTGGCGGTCCGTTCTGGGCAAAAAAGGACAATGGAGCTTGGTCCATAGCCAAGGGGGAGTACGAGTCCGGCGACGATCCAATGAAGGCCGCACGCCGAGAGTTCGTCGAAGAGATCGGATCTCAGCCTCCGGCCGGAGCTACCGTCGATCTGGGAGAGATTAGACAACCAAGTGGTAAGCGGATCTCGGTCTGGGCCATCAACGCTCCTACTTTCGAACCCGGTGCGATCGTAAGCAACGACTTCGAGGTGGAATGGCCACCACGTTCCGGAAGAAGGGAACGATTCCCCGAAGTGGATCGGGCCGAGTGGATGCCGATCTCGGTGGCCAGGCAGAAGCTGATCAAGGGACAGGTCGAGTTCCTTGATCGATTGTCCGTCGCTGTGGTTGAGATGGCATCGGAGCCGTCCGCGTCCGGGGACACCTGCGGCCAGATCTCGATGTCCTGAGTTCCGACCGCGCCAGCCTGGGCGTCGTTGAGCTCGACCGTCGTTCCCCTAAGGACTGCCAGCCGTCAGAACTGCGACTCCCGCTGGCGCAGGATGGCGCACAGGGTCTCGTTGTACGGGGCCGGCAGGCCCAGCTGGCGGCTTAGTTCGACGACCTGTCCGTTGATGACATCGATTTCCGAGGGTCGACGGGCGAGGTGGTCGAGGCGCATCGACGGGCTGGCATCCGGGATCGTGGCGGCGAATTCGGTCACATATGGCACTGGGTCATCGAAATTGAACCGCACACCCTGTGATGCGCCCACCCGGTAGGCCTCCATCGTGCAACGAAGGGCCACCGTCCAGGCCTCGGGGCTGGCCATCAGCTCGCCCACCGTCACGTCGAAGGCCGCGCATGGAGCGCTAAGAGTGACGTTGCAGAGAAACTTCTCCCAGATCATCAGGTTCACGTCGGCGAAAGCCCTCACGTTGAAGCCTGCGTCGCGCCAAAGTTGCTCGATGAGAAGGACCCGGTCGGTCAGACCCCCCTCCATCTCCCCGATACGTATCAGGCGCATGCCGTCGTGGTGCACGTAGCCCGGCTGGGGGACGGCAGAACCGAAACCCTCGGCGATGCCGAGCAGGATGTTCTGTTGCGGCAGGTGACGGGCCACCCGCTCGCCTGAACCGAGTCCGTTCTGGAAGGCCATGACAACGCTGTCGGGCCGCAGCAGGGGGGCGATACTGGCCGCCACCTCCTCGACGTGCTGCGCTTTGGTGGCGATCACCCAAATGTCGCAGGGACCCGCATCTTGGGGAGTCCGGCCGGTATTCAGGCCATCGACGACGAAGCTGCCACTCGCACCGGTGACGGTGAGGCCCGACCTGGCTATGGCGTCGGTGTGTTCTTGCCAGGTGTCGATCGCCCACAGTTCGTGCCCGGCTTTGCCCAGTAGGCCGGCGTAGACGGACCCCATTGCACCAGTTCCAACGATCGCGATCTTCACAGCATCTCCAGCAAAGAGTCTCTTGGATTCCCGGGACCGGCCCTTTGCTCGGCAGTGACTCCCCTGTGGGAGCCCACAGCCGCGTCTAGGGACCGAGCCGCAAGATTAGCGTCTGTTCCCGGTGGGCTCGGGAGCGGCGGTCCCGGCATCGGTACCGCCTCCGATCGAGCCCGACCTGGAACCCCACCAGAGGCCGGCCTACCGGGGGGCTCGGCCCAAGTCCGCCGGCGAGGCGCCCAGGGGATGCGACCATACACGGCAGCCGGAAACCAAGGGGCTTTCCCTTGTCGTCGAGATCCTGATCGGTGCCGGTAGTTGGGCTCTCGCCCATGGGTACACCGGCGGTCACCCGGGTCGGCGGGACATGCTCGAAGAATCCGGCCCTCGGTGAAGTCTGGTGGCCCAGGCTCCCCCATCCGACTCTCGTCTCACCGCAACGGACCTCCGCCCGATCGATTCCTCGCTACTTCTGAACCGTCGTTGTTCCGGCCAGGTCCTTGCCGCAAACGGTCTGGCTCGAGACCGGAACAAACCCGGTCTTTTCGGCTCGCAGGTACCACCCGCACTGTTCCGCCGGATCGTGGCCGAAGATGGTCGAGTAGTTGATGGAGATGGGCAGCAGCCCGTCGCCGTTGTACGCCTTGAGGTTGCGCAGTGACTTGATGATCTCCGAGTGGGTGGCATTTGTTCCCGCCAGCTCGAGGCCCCTGATCATGAGGTCGGCGCCGAGCCAGGACTCGTACTGGCTGAAGTTCGGGAACTCGCTGGACGTGAAGTGCGCGTATTTGTCCAGGGCCGACTTCATCTGCTGGGTGCCGGTGTTGGGAAGCTGGAAGGGTCGGAAGGTGCTGTCGAAGAAGTCGCCCTGCACCGCCGACCAGACGGGCGAGTTGACCACGCTTGGCTCATATCCGGTCGGGAAGACCAGGGCTTTGGTCTTCACACCGTCCTGGCCGAGGTCCGTGGCCAGGGCGAAGTTCGAGTTGTCGTCGAGGCCGGCGTAGAACCCGTTGCACCCCTTCTGCTTGGCGACAAGCGCCTCCGTCGTCATGTCGACGCTGCCGAAGGGCACTGAGGTGTCGAGCACCCCCTCCTTGCCTCCGGCATGCTCGAAGGACAGCACCGTACCGTACGCAGAACGTGCCGACGACGGCGAGATGCCGTAGCCGTAGCTGCAGATGACGGTAGCTCCATGACTACTCAGAAATGACCCAATTGAAGTGTTCACGGGGTACTTCTGGTCAACGCTCCCGACATCTGAGGCGAACATGTTCGTGTAAGGGTGCTCACCCCACTCGGGGCCGTCGAAGAACCCGCCCGTCACGGGGACCCCCTGCTGGTTGGGGTACTTGGCCGCCTCAAAGAACAACGGGCTGTCCGAGACGATCCCGATGACCCCGTTCGAGAGGGCACTCTGGACCGCCGTCGCCACCTCCGTCGGACTGGTCTGGTCGTCGAGGACCGTGCCCACCAGCTTGTGGCCGTTGACCCCTCCCTGCGCGTTCTGCAGGGCGATGCGCGCATCGAATCCGGCGGCGGCCTGGGAGAATTCGGAGGCCCCGGGCCCGGTGAGCGAGGTGACCATAGCGATCTTGTAAGGGGCCTCCGTGGCGGAAGCAGTTCCGGATGGGGCGGCCGCCATCGCGGTGCCGACCAGGAGTGTGATGGTGATGGCCGCGGTCGCCAATCGGATAGGCATGGGGGTCCTACTTTCCTTCATCGATGGGAGGGTCACGGACGTCGAGGCGTGGGAGAGGACTGAAGGTGCGGCGGCGTCCCGGATCGGAACCATCGACGAGACCAGGTGTGGACGACCCATTCGTGTCGCCTCCCTCACAGAGCATTTCGGCCACGCCGCGTCCACCGCCAAACGCCGACGCACCGCTCTGGTAGGCGCGATCGCCGAGAGCACACATTGGACCCCCCCGGGCTGCCAATCGAAGTCTGGAAAATGGATTGTACCCAGTGTGACGGGTCGCCGGGTGCCGCGCCTCACCGAATGGCGGCGCCTCAGATCGCTCGGACCGGTCTCGTGCCGGGCAGGCCCACAGGTGGGCCGCTGATCGGTGACCGCTCGAGCGACCGGGCCAGGGACGCGGTGCCGCACTAATCCATGACGACGACACCCCGTATGTTGCGTCCATCTCGCAAGTCTCGGAAGCCAGCATTGATCTCGCCGAGCGGGTAGGAGCGAGTCACCATTCCGTCGAGGTCAAGCAGTCCATCACGGTAGAGGCCGAGTAGTGCCGGCACATCGACCCCTGGATTCGACGAGCCAAAAATGCAGCCGACCAGCTCTTTCTCCATGGTGAGCAGGTCGAGCATGCTCATCGCTACGTCTGTTTCCCTCCAGGGATGCACGTTCGTGACCACCACCCGGCCCCGCTTGGCGGCCAGCGCCATGATCGAGGCCATCCATTCCCCTCGCCCCACTGACATGGTGCAGATGACCCGCTTACACATACGTCCCGACGTGAGCTCCTGAATCAGCGGGAACGCCTCCTCGATTCCGCTCGCCACGTGAGTTGCGCCGAATCGAGGCGCCTGTTGGCGCTTGAACTCGATGGGGTCGATTGCAAAAATGCGACGTGCGCCGGCTGATCGTGAACCTTGAATGGCGGCGCAACCGACTCCGCCCGCCCCGATGACCGCCACATCGTCACCTGGTTGGACCCGGGCCCGGTGCACCGCCGATCCCCAACCGGTACTCACGCCGCAGGCGACGAGGCAAGCCTTGTCCAGAGGCAGGTCATTGTCGATCTTCACGAACGACCGTTCATGGCTCACGGTGTGGTCGGCAAAGGTCCCCAGCATGCAAAAGACTCGCAGGTCCTGGCCACGAGCATGATGGCGCGCAGTCTTGTCGCCGATCTGCCAGCCGTCGGCGATGAACATTCCCGTATCGCAAAGGTTCTGGTGGCCCCCGACGCACGAGGGACAGCGGCCACAGGGTGGGAGAAAGCTGGTGACCACATGGTCACCGGGCGCCAGCAACGTTACGCCGGGGCCGACTGCCTGCACTATCCCGGCACCCTCGTGCCCGCCGATCATGGGTCCGAAGAAGGGGACGTCGCCGGTGACGAAGTGTTCGTCGGAATGACACAGACCAGATGCCGACATCTTGACCAGCACCTCGTTGTCTCGCGGCGGGTCCAGTTCGATCGCTTCGAACTCCCAGTCGGAGCCCGGTTCCCAAAGAACGGCGGCGCGTGTCTGCACTCGACTTCTCCTCGAACTAGCCCGATGGCCTGTGGAGGCCGCGCTCACAGGCTAGGTCTCCCGATCGTGAGGGACACGCCGACTTCGGTAAGGTTCCTTGGCGGACTGAACTCGACGTGTACGGTAGGCAACAGGTTGGTGATCGATACCGACGCCGGGGGTGAGCCGTTAGCACCCGGTGTTGGTCCGGCTCCTCGGGCCCCGGTCCTTTCCCATGTTCTGTCTCAAGTGACCCGATCGGGTCGCCCGGAACGGCAGCCCCACTGGCCCCCGCATCAGCCACGTGCCGGCAGCTGAGCGGGATGACGTCGCCCCGCTCGGCCCCGCCGGACTCTCTGACCAACGCCTAGAGTTCAGACCATGGACTATCGCCTTCTTGGACGATCGGGGGTGCGGGTCAGCCCCTTGTGCCTCGGGACGATGAACTTCGGCACTCAGACGAGCGAGGCGGACAGCTTCGTGATCATGGATCGAGCCCTGGATGCTGGAATCAACTTCTTCGACACTGCCAATGGTTATGGAGGAGGCGAAACCGAGCGAATCCTGGGTCGTTGGTTCTCACAGGGAGGAGGACGACGGGAAAGGGTAGTTCTGGCAACGAAGGTCTACGGCAATGTGGCGGGCGAGTGGCCCAACGACTCCAAGCTCTCCGCTCGTCATATTCGGGACGCGTGTGACGCCAGTCTCCGGCGTCTGCAGACCGACCACATCGACCTCTACCAGATGCACCACGTCGATCGGAGTACGCCCTGGGAGGAGATCTGGCAGGCGATGGACCTCTTGGTCGCCCAAGGGAAGGTGACCTATGTCGGCAGCTCCAACTTTGCCGCCTGGAACATCGTGGCCGCGAACGAAGCCGCCCGTCGTCGGAACAGCTTCGGACTGGTCTCGGAGCAGAGTCTCTACAATCTCAAGACCCGTACGATCGAGCTTGAAATCCTGCCCGCCTGTGAAGCCTATGGAGTCGGGATCTTGCCATGGAGCCCGCTCGGAGGAGGACTGCTGGCGGGCTCGATCGCCGAGGCAACCGAGGGCCGGAGGGCGGACGACGGGATGAAGGCAGCGGGTGATTGGCTTCGCGACACCATCGGTGCATGGGTCAACCTGTGCGAGCAGCTGGGCGAGCGACCGGCCGACGTCGCTCTTGCCTGGCTATTGGCCAATCCGATCGTGACGGCCCCGATCATCGGACCGCGTACCTTGGATCAGTTCGAGGGAAGCCTCCGTTCGCTCGTCATCGAACTGGGCCCAGAAGTGATGGGGCAGATCGACGAGATCTTTCCTGGGCCTGGATCCGCTCCGGAGGCCTATGCCTGGTAGGCGCCGAAAGCGCCCGCGCCCGAGTTTCGCCGGCGCTGGGCACAGGACCCACCCGGAGGGTTCGACCCTGACAGCTGAGTGACACCCGCAGAGTCCATTTGATCCATGGTCAGATGGCTGAGTCAGGTCCAAGGGGCATGATTCCCACATGGCGACCGGATTGGCCGACGGGCTGAGTGGCCCTGTCCTCGATGTGTCGGTGGGGGGTCCGTCTTGAATCTCCTGACTCGGCCTTCCGCCTGGAAGGATGAAGAGGGATGACGGATCGTGACCGTAGGTTTTCATCCCTCCTCGTCGAGGTACGTGCCTGCACCGCTTGTGCACCTGCGCTGCCCCTCGGCCCCCGACCCATACTGCAAGCTGGTCCAGCGGCCCAGATCCTCATCATCGGCCAAGCCCCTGGCGCCAAGGTCCACGCCTCGGGCGTCCCTTGGGACGACCAAAGCGGACGCACCCTCCGCTCTTGGTTGGGGCTCCCATCGGCGGAGTTCTACGATCCCCAGCTCGTGGCGCTCATACCCATGGGCTTCTGCTACCCAGGGTCGACTCCGTCAGGCGACAAGCCACCCAGACCCGAATGCGCACCCCTCTGGCACGAGCGGATCCTGGCCTTACTCCCTCCTGACCGCCTGACCATTCTCATCGGTACCTTTGCACGTAGGCGCTATATGCCGGACGACCCCGGCACCTTGAGGGCCGGCGTCTCGAGATGGCGCGAGTTCCTGCCTTCCCGGATCGTTCTGCCCCACCCGTCACCCCGGAATCGACGATTTCTCACCGACAATCCGTGGTTCGAGACCGAGACGATACCGGCCCTGCGCGCCCGCATCGAGGAGATTCGTCAGCGGCCAGGTTCCTGAGCACCCAACCTTCGGGGCGGGCCCGAACCACCGTGACCGCTTCGGGAACCCGGTGGTTTGGGACCGCGAACTACGAATCGTCGAACCTCCTGCCCCGGCTCCGGGGGTTTGCAGGATTGTCTATTGATCTGCGGAGCTCGTCCAGAATTTCTCGCTCGAGTGAATATTTTCGACGCCGGAGTGTCTGAATCTCAGATCCCAGAGTCGCCATCTCCTGCTTTTTCAGACTGAGGTCGGAGACTTCGGCTCGGAGGGGCGCGACCTCGGCAAGGAGCCTGTCTCGCAGGTCGCCCAATCTGGCGACCTGCCCCCGGAGGTCGATCAAGTCCGTACGGACCCGATCGCGCATATCGCTCAACTTGGAGATCTGACTGTTGAGATGGGCTTGTTCCATCCGCAGACGATCTTGATCGGTGGTTCCTACGTCAACCAATGATTGGCGAGGTTCGATTTCAACTTCTTGTTCCCCGGTTCCGACATCGCTCTCTGCGATTTGGCACGAATCGGATTGCGCAACCTCCGGAGGAAGTTCCGGAATGCTCGCCGGCGAATCTCTGGCGCGAGCGGCGCTTCGGGATGAAGGGGGAACTGGGGCACCAAGAGCTTCGACCGATGCGGCAAAGGCCTTCCACCGAGCGCTCTCCCACCAATGAGGGCCCTTGGGGAGGGGGAGGTCGAGGCGCCGGTTTGCAGCTGCTCTTGATTGGGCCATCCCCGCCTCCGTTTTCAATTCCTCCACAAGGCACGATCAGTCTTACATCGAATGACCGAACGGTGGGTGACCACCGGGCGCCTCCCGCCATCGGGACTCCATCGGCAAAAAGTGCTCCTGACCTGGTAGGACTTCGACACTGGGCCCGGACTGCCGGCAGCTGGACCGCTGGGTCGACGGTCTGGAGATATGGCCGCCCATGCGGGAACACGACCGCCGTCCTCCAGCGAGGGTAGGGCCCGGCCAGAAGGTGGAGGCTGCGCAGACCGCCCGACATATCGAATCCGGGGCGCCACTCGCAAAGGAAGGTCTCAGCGGCGCGTTGACGCCGATTTTGCGTAGTACCGTCCACGACCGCGGGCTGCAGGGCCCGAGTGATCGCCACCTCTGCCTCGACGGCTGAGGAGGGTCATGGGCACCGGCGCCGTACCACAGTGACCAAAGGTGATCGGTCACGTCAACAGTCGTCGCGGACAGCGCCGTATCCGTGTTCTTCGCCGACCTCGGAGTCCCCCGAACACTACTGACAAGGCTTTCTGATGCCGGTCAGACCGACGTTGAACTCTGCTCCGTTGAAGCCGAGGAGATCGTCTTGGGCGCAGAAGGCTGACGGCTTGAGCCGGTACTCGGCGTTGAATACCGCCTTGCGGCCCACATAGGCCGACAGCAACCCACACGAGAGGTACTGATTGCACTGCTCGGTAAGCACGGCGTCGGCCAACGGATACATCTCAGTGGCAAAATTGTCTCCGGTGTCGTCAGGGTTCTTGATCCACCATCCCAGTCCGAGGCCGTGAAGGTAGTTGGCCAGGGCGGTCATGTAGGTCTCTTCGTCCGACCGGCTGAGGGTAAACCCGCTGTGGTCGTTGTACTCCTCGTCGATGTCGGTTTCGACGGCATCGAATCCCTTGTCGGCACACTGACGTTTGATCATCGCAGCGACGATGTACTCCGTGACAGGCGATCGAATGTTGAGGTAGTACTCCGGATAGCCCGGTACCCTGGCGCCGAATTCGCCGGCCTTCTTCAGCAGGTCGTAGTAGGTGGTCGTGATGCCCTCAGCCGCGGCGGTGTAGTAGTTGCCGGCCGCTCCCACCTCGACGTAGCACACGACGCGCTTGCCCATGGCATGGAGTGCCGCGACTGTGGCCACCGAATTGTCGATGCCGTCGATGTCGTAGATGACCGGCGGCGGCGCCACATCGCCATTCGGCAACCGGTCATTGGTTCCCATGTCCCGGGCGTTGGTCAGCCGCAAGGGATGGCTGAGCTCCCATTGCCAAGGTTGGTTGCCGAGCGGTGGCACCCACCATGACGCAGCGTCGGCACGGGGTGAGAACTGCATACCGAAGAAGGCCACGGCAGCCACCAGGAGCAGGGTCAGCCTCGAAAGCAGTCGCATGTTTTTGAGTACTCCCTCCCGTGTCCTGGGTGGTCCCCCCGCTCCGATGCTCACGGGCACGTCGGTCAGCGGTACCGGGTCAGTGGCTCCTCTCGGTTGCCCCCTTCTCACGATCCTCTCGGTCGACGGACAATTGGTCTTGCCCCCGGCGCACGACGGTGAAGAATTCAGCACGACCCGGCGCGAATGGTGACCGTCACGGCATGGGCCGATGGACCGTTCTCGATGTCGATACGAGGTGCATCTGTCCGGGAGGTGGTTCGAGCTCCCGAGACCCGGGCGCAGTAGCCGTGTCGATAGTGGATCGACGTCGGTACGACGATCACCGTGGGGGCGGTTATGTTCGGATTGGAGAGGTAGTGCAACGAGAACGCAGCGGTACTCGGATCGAAGAATGTAGCCGTGATCGTGCCGGCGACCGCCGACGCGTAGGTCTGTGACAGAACACCCAGCTGCGATGCAGTGGCTCGTCGCGGAGGCCACAGCGCCGACGAGTGCGAACCGGTCGGGTCGCCGTAGTTGATCCACTGCCAGTAGATCCAACCTACCCGGTTGGCGTTCGCGTCTGACGTGATCCGGGTGAGGTCGGCTGTGTCGGTGGTGGCGCCAAATTCGCTGAGGATCTCGGCCGGCCCACCCGGCTGTTCGAAGGTGGCGTCGGTGGCTCGCTCCTGATCGTGCTGAGTGACGACGTGGCTCTCGAGCGGACCGCAGGTGGAGGCGAAGTCGGGAGGTTCCGGACCGTTGGGAACGTGCAGAAAGCAGTAGTCGTGGAAGTTGAGCAGGAGACGCGGATAGTCCATGGGGCCGATCTGGTTCGGAACACCCGAATCGGTGCTGTAGTTGCCTTCGTAGGCCACCAGATGAGTAGGGTCCGCTGCTTCGATACTTGGGATCAAGCCGACCGCAGGATCGTCTGCGGGGCAGCTGACGCGCTGGCCGCTTTGGTTCAGGCCCGGATGGGCCCGTCCGGTGTAGAAGCACTCGAGCTCGGCGTCGAATGTCGTATAGAGATCAGGCCCATACGGCTCGTTGTACGGGTCATAGCCCGCGATCCAAGGGTCATCACGGAACTCCGCCGCGATCTTGGTCCAGATCCTGTCGAACTCCCCCTGCAGATTGCCGACCACGTCGTTCGTCCAGAAGTTGTTGTAGGCCTCGCTTACCCCTGGGCCGGAGTAATTGACACTCCAGTTCGTCGTGTGCAGTTTTGGCTTGGGAGGGATGCCGTCGGTACAGACTGCCCAGTTCGGAGAACCCTCGCCGCCGAAGGCTTCGTTGTAGACGTCCTGGTGCATATCGATGAGCGAGTAGATCCCGTAGCGGGCGAGAAGTGAAACTGTCGCTTCCAGCCGCTGCATGTAGGCGCCGAAAATTCTGGCATTGAACTGATCGGGGCCCGACGCCCGGGGGACTCCAGGAGCGCAGATCGCAGGATCATTGATCGGGTCGGTGCCCGGCTCCAGCCCCTTCCAGATAACGCCCAGCCGGACGACGTTGAAGCCGAGCAGCGCAATGCGTCGGGCCTCGCTTGCCGTGAGAACGTTGCGACCCGTGCCGCTCACCTCGACCTCGTAGGGCGGAATCTTGTAGACCAGGTTGACCCCGTGGAGCAGGACCGTCCGGCCCTTCTGATCCACAAGCGCGGGACCCCCCAGTGAGCGCAGGGGGCCCACGGGTCCCGCGGCCGGGTTCGCCAAGGGCACGGGTGAAGACCATGCCGGTCCGTCCCACAACGTGAGCAGGTTGCCGAGAAGGACGGCAGACCACAACCACCTGCTCAAGGGGCGGTGGCGCCCGCCCGACCGCATTCTCAGCGACCACATCGGTCTCGTCCGTTCGCAGCCTTCGGCTGGCACGCACCGGTCACCCGAGTGAGAGCCCCTACCGGCGGACCGGCCCGACCACTTCCAGCTGATGGTCAACCCGGGGTTCCCGATGGCAGGGACACCGGCGTCGGATTCCGGAGATCGGGGGATCGGTCAAAGCAGATGAACACCGCACTTGGGTGGGCCACCACGGGAACGAACCGCCGGCCGTCCACTTGGACGAACGATGGGCAGATCGGGAAGGTCTGCGTGGTGTGGGCCTTGGTCCAGTTCACGACGGCCGTGGTCCCATCTGCGGTGAATGCGGTTAGCCGGTTGGTCTCGGCAACGAGATTTTGCTGTGTGAGATCCTTCCCGGCCGCTCGGACCCCGGCGGCCAGGAGCGCGGCCGACTGCCACCCCTGCATGGCCAACTGGTTGGTGACGTATCGCGGCTCGTACCTCTCCATGGTGGCCAGATAGGTCCGCATACCCGGGTAGGCCCCCGGGAACGCCGTCGGCGCCGAGAAGGGGACGAAGCCGTTGGCGTCCACGTACACCCCTTGCATGAGGCTCGGAAAGGCGTTCAGGAGGTCCTGGTTATAGCCGTTCAACCACAACTGGTGCACCTTCAGGCCGTACTGCTGTAGGGCCCGGGCCAGAGTGACGTCATCGGAGTCCTGCATGCAGGTGAGGACGAAGTCCGAGTGACGCTGGGCGATCTGTTGCACCTCGGCGGTGTAGTCACCTCCGAGGGTGGCATCGAGTCCTGTGTAGCTCACCGAGAACCCGGCTCGGCTCAGATCCAGGGCCACGGTGTGGCACGCCGGGTAGGATCCCGGTACACCCGGGCCGTAGCTGACCAGGGCCAGTGAGTGGGCGTGGGTCTTTCGGACCAGGTAGGCCACCGGTGCGTCCAGAGCGTGGTAGTCCTGGGTGGATCCCCCGGCAGCGAAAAAGTTGGCCGGTCCCGCCCAGTTGTTGCTGACGTTGTAGCCATAGGTCGGGGTGTTGGTCTCGGCAAAGAGCCCCGGAGTGAACCAGTAGGTCGAGATGAAGGCGGCGAACACATGGTCCTGCTGCAGGATGGTATGGGCTTCCTGGGTGAACTGGGAGGGGCTTCCACCGTCATCCAGGTTGGCGGTCAGTTCCAGCTTCCGTCCGTCGATCCCGCCGTGGGCGTCGACCATGTCGAAATAGGCCTGCGCACCAGGGATGAAGGCAGAGAAGTCGCCTGCCCCCGGACCTGTCCGGGTGGCGATGGCCCCGACGTCGACCTGGGTGGCCGTGACGCCAGGCGTGTCGGCTGGGGCTCCCCAGGCTCCGGACGCCTGGACCGCGCTGGCCAGGACCAGGGTCATGGCCAGGGGGAGCGCCCGTGGAATAGGGGTGGCCCGGGCCGGACATCTTTCCTCCGATACCCGGTGGCGTCCAGGTCGCGCCAGTCTGATGCGCATCGGTGGTCCCCCTGTGGTGTCGTCCCCAGAGGGCAAGGTAGCGGCGGGTCAGCCGGCGATCAACCGCTTGGGCCTCGGCCTCCACCGGACCGGTGCCGACTTGGGCCCATCAACCGGCATGCTGGGTCGCGGTACCGGCGAATCTGCTGCGGATCGGACCTGGGCGGACGGCGTGATGGATCAGGACTACTGCCGACTTGGAGGTGATTCGACACGGAGATCGGGGCGGTCGTTGCAGGTATTCGGAGCCGTCATCCCCTCCAATCGGCGCTTTGACCAGAGCACAATCCGCGGAACCGCCTCAAATGGGATTTGGTCGTGATTGGCTCCGCGGTAGTGGACGTACTCGACCACATCACCGATCGGACAGGCTGCGTCGAGGACGAACTGGTCGGTGAGGGGGTAGGGAACCTGGTTGTCCGCCGTACCTTGGACAATGAGAATCGGAGCTTCCGTTCTCACCCGGCCAGGATCGTTGAGGAGAGCTCGTGCGCTGAGCGTCGGGTTGGACGCAGCACTGGGAAGGAACAGAGAGCTCGAGGCCTTGCGAGAGAGCGCCGTCACCAATCCGTTGTCACAATGATCGGTCACCATCTGCTGAGCGAAGACCGCACCGGAAGTAGTGAAGATGTCCGAGGGCCGGAGATCGGGATAGGTCTGAGACCAGGCCCATCCGATGAGGGTGAAGTAGGCCAGGTCGTCGGGCGCGTGTATGTGCCCGATGACGGCAACAATGTCGGTGAGTCCGGTAGCCGGTGCCGCCGCCACTACGCCGATGACGTGTAGGGAAGGTGCATAGGTGGGGGCCAGCTCCCCGGCAAAGAGTGCTGCCTGGCCTCCCTGCGAATGTCCATAGATGAGCGTGGTCGTGCTGGTCCGAACGCCGGGGAGGTGACGGGCAGCTTTGACTGCATCAAGTACTCCCTGTCCTTCACTCTTCCCCACCAGGTACGGGTGAATCCCGGTCGACACGCCGAGTCCCTGGTAGTCAGTCGCCGCAATCAACCATCCGGCTTTCAGATAGGTGGTGAGGCCTGGCACGAGGTACGGGCCCTCACCCTCAAGCCCGTCGAACAACGAAGGAGCACATTTGCTGGCGGCCCCTGTGGTTCCGTGCGCCCAGGACAAGATCGGATAGCCATCCGGTGGGGGAGGGTTGGCCGGGACGACCACATAACCCGAGACGGCGATGTCCCTGCCTGCAATGGTCTCGGAGTGATAGAGGATTCGCCACAGCACCGCCCCGGAGGGGATGTCGCCCTCTCCGGTGACGATCTGGGACCGGATCAGCGTACCGGGAGGAGCGGGTGACAGTGGGTTCGGAGGCACATAGAAGGAGGAGGGCCCGTGGGCTGTCTCGGAGACCGGAACCGCTTCCACTCCCTTGGGGTAGGGAGCTGCTGAGCTGGGAACGGACGTGCACCCGGCCAAAGCGGCACCAGCCACCAAGGCCATGGTCACAAGCGTCCCGGTGACGGTCTTCAATTGCCCTCGGCCACCAATCCCGGGACGACGCATGTGCATCACTTCATTTCGGTTGCCCGTGTGCGAGCTGGACTGTCAACTCTGCAGAGTAGTTGTGAAGGTCGGCCTCCGAAGATGACTCCCCACGTCCCGGCCGGGGATGATTCTGCTGGAGGTGGGTACATCCGATCATGCGCGCCTTCATCTGACCCGCTCGGCGATCTCCCGGACGGAAGCGGACCCGATGCTGGGTCCCTGCAGGCCGAGCGTTCGTTGCCTGTCGCCATCCCCTTCGTCGGCCACTGGACGCACCGGTGTCCGGGTCTACTTCGACGATGTCATCGTGCTTTTCGGTTTGGTCACGGTCGCTCCAGGTTCGGCGCTTGGCTTCGGCGGCCGACCTCGGCGAGCGGGTTGGACGTTCGGTACGCCCCGCCCGGCATCTCTGAGCACCCGCCGCAGCAAGAACTCGATCTGGGCGTTGGTGCTGCGCAGCTCGTCGGAGGCCCAACGGGCAAGCGCGTCATGGACCGCAGGGTCGAGACGGAGGAGGATGGTCTTGCGCTCAGCCATGGGGACGGTCTCGGTAGAAGGGCCGCAGGCTCTTACTGGTACAAGGAGCCGGTGTTGACCACGGGCTGTGTGCCCCGGTCGCCGCAGAGGACCACCAGCAGATTGGACACCATGGCCGCTTTGCGCTCTTCGTCCAGCTCGACGATTCCCTCCTGCGCCAGTCGATCGAGGGCCATCTGTACCATTCCTACCGCTCCGTCGACGATGCGAGACCGCGCGGCAACCACCGCTCCCGCCTGCTGGCGCTGGAGCATGACTTGAGCGATCTCCGGGGCATAGGAGAGCCGGGTGATCCTGGCCTCTGCTACATCCACACCCGCCGGCGAAACACGGGCGGCGATCTCCTGTGCCAACTGGGTAGCGATCTCATCGGTGTGGTCGCGGCAGAGACAGGGCATCCGTACCCCCGGTGTCGTAGGGGTTCGAGTTGGCGACATGACGAATCGCGGTCTCGCTCTGGGTGGTCACGAATGCCACGAAGTCATCGACTGCGTACATGGCCCGTGCACTGTCGCGAACGTGCCAGACAACCACTGCAGCCATCTCGATGGGGTTGCCGTCTGCGTCGTTGACCTTCACCGTGGCGCTCTCTTGATTGCGAATCCGCACTGACACCTTGCGACGTTCGGCGAAGGGATTGACCCAGCGCAGCCCAGTGGTCCGTACCGTCCCCTTGTAGTGCCCGAATAGCTGCACCACCCGAACCTGGCCGGGAGGGATGGGCGTGAGGCCCGAGAAGGTGACGACGGCAGTGGCGAAGAGGAGGACACCGATCAGGATCGACGGGCCACGGTGCACCAACACCAGGGCGATACCACCAGCTATCAGAACCGCCACGATGGACAGGAATACGTAGCCGGAACCGGTCTTCGCCTCGAACTCATCAACCGGGGACGCCGGCGTACCCGAGGGATAGACCGTCTGCGTTGCACCTTCCATGGCCGTACCTCCACAAAGGACTGCGCCAGCAGCGCCGTCCGGCGTATATCAATATGATATCAGATTTCTTGTCGGTCGGACCTTCGGTCATCGGCCCACCACCGGGCCGAGTCCGCCGCCGAAGCTCAGGCGTCGCAGCAGGACGAGCCTCGATGCAGCCGTCAACGGTCCGCTGAGCTCACGCAACGCGACCGCAAGGAGAAACGCCACTGTCCGTTTTCATCCGGTCGGGCCGGCTGTGGCCGGTCGACCGGGACCTGCCCGAACGTTAGGGTTTCCAGCGTGGAGATCTTCAAGGAGTTCACATTCGAGGCGGCCCACCGACTGCCGAACGTCGCACCTGACCATAAGTGTTTTCGCTTGCATGGTCACTCCTTTCAGATCTCGGTTCATCTGAGCGGTCCGGTCGAGGTGCACAGTGGATGGGTCCGTGATTTTCGAGACATCAGCTGCGCGATGGTGCCAGTGCTCGAAGTGCTCGATCACCACTACCTGAACGAGATCTCGGGCCTTGAGAACCCGACCAGCGAAGCCCTGGCGCGCTGGATCTGGGAGCGGCTGAATACTGCGCTGCCGGAGCTCTCCCGGGTGGTTGTTCGAGAGACCTGTAGCTCGGGGTGCGTCTATCGGGGCGAACAGTAGGTGCCGTTGGACGAAGAGGGTGCCGTTGCCGTCCTGGCGAGCGGCGGCCTCGACAGTGCGATTCTGGTGGCTCACCTGGTGGGCCAGGGCCGCGAGGTGATCCCGATCTACGTACGTTTCGGACTGGCGTGGGAGGACGCGGAGGCCGGCCATCTCGAGCAGTTCCTCGCCTCGCTTCCAGTCCCCGGTGCAAAGCCCCTGATCGTGCTGGACCAGCCGGTCGCTGACCTCTACGGACCGCACTGGAGCGTGACCGGACGGGATGTTCCGGACGACAACTCGCCCGACGAGGCCGTCTACCTGCCCGGTCGGAACCTCCTGCTCCTGGCGAAGTCCAGCGTTTGGTGCGTTCTAAACGGAGTTCCGACGATCGCGCTCGGCATCCTGGCCGCCAATCCCTTCCCCGACGCCGACCGGAAGTTCTTTGACGCCTTCTCGGCTTTGGTCGGTCAGGCGCTCGGTTGCCCACTCGAGGTGGCGACGCCGTTCGCCGGTCGCCAGAAGCGAGAGGTCCTCGAGATGGGTCGAGACCTCGCGCTCGATCTCACCTTTTCGT
The DNA here is from genome assembly GCA_963717885.1 of uncultured Acidimicrobiaceae bacterium. GTDB lineage: Bacteria > Actinomycetota > Acidimicrobiia > Acidimicrobiales > RAAP-2 > Bog-756. The sequence continues at coordinate 229,352 of CAVQXB010000003.1, forward strand.
GTATAGCGCCGCGCTCAGGGCGTCATTGCGGACATTGCAACAAGTGCGCCGAGCGCCGGCTTGCCTTTAGCGAACTGGGCGTCGCCGATACCACCGAGTACGCAGCATGAGCGTTGTGGCTCGGAGATTCATCGCCCCCGTGTCGTTCGGCCTGGGTGATCTCGTCGTCTCCCTCCCCGTGGTGCAGGCGGCGGAAAGGGCCGACCGGTGCTTGGGCAGGGAGACCTGGTTGGTGACCCGTTCACCAAGTCAGGTGGCCCTTTCTGAACGCGTCAGCGGTTTGGCGGGGACGGTAGCCGAAGGTGACGTCGCCATCGACAGGCACACGTACATCGACCTGCGCAACCATCCGCTGCAGCGCGACTTCTGGTGGGGTACCCCGGAATTTGCGGCCGCCTATGGGCCCCTGTCGATAAACGAGATCATCGACCGAATCGGGGCCGACTTCGGGGTGGTCGGCGACTTCTCCCGACCCGTCCCCCTCGAGGCCCGGAGCCGGCCCGAAGCCGAAGGTCTCGTCCTGTTCGTCGCCGAGGCCGATGGAACGGCGAAGCGGTGGGCACCCGAGCGCTGGGTCGGGCTTGCCACTGCGCTCGAACGCCGAGGTCTCGGCGTAGCCGTCGTCACCCGTGGCGAAGACGACAACGCCCTGGTCGAGCGCGGACTGCCCTGCGTCGTAGCCGCGACCGCTGGCGAGGCCGTCGACGTCCTGAGCGCGTGTCGCGCCGTGATCGGGGTCGACACTGGCCTGACACACATCGCCGCCCAACAGGGGACGCCAACGGTCACACTTTCCCGAACGCCGGCCGTCTACTTCCGAGACTGGGACCATACCCGCCTGGTCGCCGGATCCGCGTGCGATCCACTCTGCCAGCGCAGCGAAAGAGCGTACGCCTACAACGAGCGCGTGGACCTGGGCGCGGGGCACCCGGTGCCACGTTTGTGTCCGGCGGAAGTGGGCTGCCTCAATACGATCGAACCCGATTCGGTGTTGAAGGTGCTCGGCGAGCTCTGTTGATGGATTCGCTCCCCCTCAGCCGGGTCGTCAATTCTCAACCGGCGGGCATCGGGCGGCTCGCCTCCCTCGGGGGCCAGTGCGCCTGGAACAACCTGGGCCGCAACGTCGTATTCGCCGACGCCTCGCTCCGCCCGTTGGCCGTGTTCGGGGAGACGGCGTTTCCCGACGACGATGAGGCGTCCCAGTTCGATCTCGACATCCATGCAATCGTGGAGCTGGCCGGCACGGGGCGGATCGCTGTCGTGAATCACCTCGGTTCGGTTCGGATCTTCGAGCTACCGCCGCCGTTCGGACCCGGATCCTACGAACCCCACCTCCACGCCTCTCGTCGGCTGGACTTCGTCGACGATCTCGAACGCGTGGTCGGCCTTGGCGATCGCCTGGTGAGTTCACGACCTCGCGGTCAACGCCTGGGTGGCGTGCTGGTGACGGAGCCAGTTCCTACCGCGGGTAGGTTCCTCGATGCGAGCACCGCCCACGAGTCAGTCGGTTTCGTCACGGCGCTGGCGGCGGGCGCGACGCCGAGGGGCACCGGCTGGGTGGCCCTTGGAGGTCAGGGGCGGATCCGCCTGGTCGAGGCGGACGGGGGTTGTCTCGGTCCCAGCCGGTGGGAGGCCGCCGTCGATTTTTCTCCTTCAGTGCTGGTGGCATCCGGCTCGTCCCTCTGGGCCGCTGGTTGCGACCTGGACGGTGCCGGTGTCGACGACTACGAGTGGGAGCAGTTGGGGGGAGGGGGACTTGCCCAACTGGATATGGCCAGTGGCGCCGTCCTGTCGTCCGCCCGTTTCGGCCACGACCTGGCCTGGGGGAGTGGTGGCGTGCCACTGGTGGTGGTGGATGGTATTCCCTGTGGAGTCGGCCGTCGCGGCGAGTTGTCTGCATTGCCCCCCGGTGCGGAGGTGACGGCCCGACTTGCCCCCGAACTCGCCCCGCGCCCGCTCGGCATCGCTCACGCGGCCGTGGTTGGCGGCCAACTCGTCATCGGCTTCAACCGTGGTGGCTACCGGCTCCACACGATCCCGTTGCGCACGGTCAATCGACTTGTCCGGGACCTCCTGTCCCGTAGAGCTTGAGGCTCTCGTACGCAACAAAGCGGCGACGGCCTGCTGCCAGGTCGTTGAGCAGCGTGTCAATCGACTCTTCGAGGGCGCTGAGTTGGGTGCGAAGCCGGGGAAGCCGTTCGGCATAACGCCTGGCATCGGTTGCTCCCGAAGTCGCCCTGGCTTCGGTCGAGACCGAATCGGATCACCAGCACCGACAAGCGATCGACGGCCATGCCCGGGCTCTCCGTCACCAATGGCGCGCCTTCGCATCCATCGATCGTGAGCAGGATCTCCCGATCGATCGCCTCGATGAAGCGGTGACGGGCGCCGTTGAGCCGGTCAATGTATCGTTTGGCAGCCGCGACCGTGGCGTCGTCCGCGGTATCCTGGCGGGCTTCGTCCTCGCGGTCCCACTGCTCGACGTTGTTGCGGTGAAGGGCGAGGATTGCCTCCATGATCTGCGCCTGCTCCCTGGGCTCGCGGCTCGGCTGCCGTCGCCGTGCATCAGCGCCTCGACGACCATCGCCGCAGTGGGGAGACCGGAGGCCTTCATGACCGGGACTCGACGATACCGGAGGACGGAGCGGGCGGCGAGGGCGCCCTGGCCGACTGCCGTGGCGATGCGCTCGTAGGCGCCTTCAACTACGTCTCCGACGGCAAATGTCCGCGGATGCGACGTGCCGAGGTCGGCGTCGACGACGATTCCTCCGCGGTCGCCGAGATCCAGTTGGTCGCGCACCAGGCCGACCCGCTGCTCGCGCCCAAGTTTGAGGACGACGCCACCGACGTCGAGCGCGCCGGTGCTCGCCGGTACTTCGTGCCGAAACTCTCGACTCCTTCGAGGTGATCCGACCCAACCAGCTCATCGAGGGTCCACCCGGCCAACTCGGTGATGCGACCCTCGGACCGGACGCGATCAACGAGATCTCGCCTCGCCGTGAGGTGAGTCGAGCGGTGGACGAGGGTCACCGGTGACCCTGCCTCAGCGAGCGCCAGGGCGTCGAGTGTGGCGCTGTCTCCACCACCGATGACCGCCACCGGCAGGCCGGCGAAGCGGGCCAAATGGGGCTCGACCAGGTACGTCACATCTCCTCCGAACGACACCCTCGGGAGCGTTCTCGAGCTCGCGACGACGTGATCCGGTGGCCATCAGCACGGTCCGGGATCGGTAGTGGTGCGGACCGACATGGACGATCCCGGCCTCGAGATCCAATCGAGTGACCGTCTGACCGAACGCCAGGCGATCATCGAGCATTGAAGCGTGGCGGGTCAAAGCGTCAACGAGTGCGTCGTTCCCGTCCGGGGCGGGTGCCACGTTGCGCACCGCGTGCGGGATCTGGTCGATCTGACCGCCTACCTTGTCGGCGGCCTCGAGCACGATCACATCGAGCCGGATATCGAAACACTCGATCGCCGCGCTCACGCCGGCGGCACCGGCGCCGATCACGATCACATCGTGGATGGCCTCGGTGTGCATGACACAACATTACGACGTGGACCGGGAGCAGTCGGAGGCCCTGTCCCGGATTGGCACGGCCGTAGCGAAGGTCGTTGAAGAGGTACCGGACTCCGGGTCCCGGACGTGAGGCTGGGCTGCGGAGGTCGTGGCCCTGGGCTAGCTAATCGACGAGGGCTTGGTAGACGAGCGGCTTGAGCTGCGACCGGATGGGATGGGTGCTCGAAGGGAGCAACTGGGTCAGAAAGAGCCCGGTGACCTGCTCCCTGGGATCTACCCAGAACACAGTGCTGGCGGCTCCACCCCACATGAATTCTCCGGCCGAGCCGAGCACCTTGTTCTTGACGGGGTCTTCCACGATGGCGAATCCGAGTCCAAAGCCCGTACCGTCGAACGTCGTCTCAGCAAAGAGCGGCCGACCGAAGGCTTCGAGATCGACCCCTCCCGGCAGGTGATTTCGGGTCATGTAGTCCAGGGTCCGATGGCCGAGTAGTCGAACGCCCTCGAGCTCGCCGCCGCAACGAAGCATCTGGGTGAACCGGTGGTAGTCCGCCGTGGAACCCACGAGCCCACCCCCACCCGAAAGGAAGGTCGGGGCGGTGAGGGCGGATGCGCCGAGTGCGTCCTGTTGAACCGCTAGGCCGGACCGAGGATGGGGGGTATAGAGAGCTGCTAGCCGGTCGGAATCTTCGGGTGGCACATGGAACCCTGTGTCCTCCATGTGCAAGGGGCGGAAGACACGTTCGGCGAGAAACTGGTCCAAGGGCATTCCCGACGCGACCTCGACGATACGGCCGAGCACGTCGGTGGCCACCGAGTAGCTCCACTCCGAGCCGGGTTGGAAGAGGAGGGGTAGCGCGGCCCACCGGTCGCAGCACTCGGCCAGATCAGTGCCGGGAGGGGCACCCCATTCGAATCCCGCCGCCCGGTACATGGCATCGACCGGCGATGCATACTGGAAGCCGTAGGTGAGTCCGGCCGTGTGTGTCAGCAGGTGCCAGATTCTCATTGGTTCGATCATCGCGTCGGTAACGGGTTTCATTGCGGTTCCACCACGAAAGACCCGCGTCTCAGCGAAGGAAGGTATGAACCGGCTGACCGGGTCCTTGAGCTCGAAGGCCCCTTCCTCATAAAGCATCATCGCCGCCACCGACGTGATCGGCTTGGTCATGGAGTACATCCGGAAGAGGGTGTCCCGTTCCATCGGCAGCCCTGCCGCGACATCGCGGTGACCGTAGGTCGAGAGGTGAACGATCTTTCCGTGACGGGCGACGAGCACCAACCATCCCGGGAGGCGCCCGTCGTCGACGTATTCCCGAAAGTGGTCGTCGACCCGGGCCAGTCGCTGGCCGTCGAAGCCCACCTCGGACGGTTCGACTTCGATCTCGATGGTTGCCACGAGAATTGTCCTTTACGCAAGCCTGTCGGTCGAGGCTAACCGAACTTCTTCTGGCCGGAAGCTTCCGGCGCGGTTTGAGGAATGGCGAGGACCGCGCCCTCTCTGGGGTGACCTCACGATCTGCCGCCCAGACGCCAGCCGATCGATTCGGACGCGGTGCTAGCGTTCGTGGCGATGGCCCCGCGCCGCGTCAGTCGACGTTCGTTTCTAGGCGCGGCGACAGCAGGGACTCTGGGGGTGGGGATCGATTTGGTCTCCGGTGGGGTACCGGCCGCCGCCGCAGGCCGAGCCGGCTCGGGCTCCCGTGCGGCGGCGGTGGGCACTTACCGGGGCCTCCGCCGACCCGGCTCCGTTCCCGACCCGCGGGCTCCGGCGGGGACTGATCAGGTGCCGGAGATCGAGAACTTCATCGTGGTGATGATGGAGAACCATTCGTTCGACAATCTCCTCGGCATGTTGGGCCGCGGCGACTGCTGGCCCAAGGGGCCGGACGGCAAGCCGACCATTACCATGTCCGACGGGCACGGAAACCTGGTCTCTGCCTTCCATATGCCGAGTGAGTGCCAGACCAACGGTGTGGGCCAGAACTGGAACCTGGCGCACCACTCACTGGTGCACGGCAATCACGGGTTCGTCGAAGGTTCAACCGGGGAGGCTTTGGGCTACTTCCATGGCCAGGACCTCCCGTTCACCTGGGACATGGCCCGTACGTTCCCGATCGCCGACCGGTGGTTCTCGTCCCTGCTGGGCCAGACCGATCCGAACCGTCGGTACCTGCTGGCCGGTACCTCCCTGGGTCAAATCGGCGATCAGCTCAATGCCGACCTCCCCCCCAACGGCACCATCTTCGATCTCCTCAACCGCTTCGGCATCACCTGGAAGGACTACTACTCGAGCGTCCCCTCGCTCGGGGTCTGGGTGCCGCTGCTCGGGGAGCCCTCGATCACCGCCCACCTCGACAAGATCGGCCAGTTCCACGTCGACGCCGCCCAGGGCGCGCTTCCTCAGTTCTCGTTCGTGGAGCCGGATTACGACCATTCGTCGGAGGAGAATCCGCAGGACATCCAGTTCGGCGACCAATTCCTGGCCGGAGTCGTGAACTCGGTGATGGCCGGCCCGCAGTGGCAGAAGTCCATGCTCATCTGGACGTACGACGAGTGGGGCGGCTGGTACGACCACGTCCGCCCGCCCGCCGCCATCCCGCCCGATGACGTGCCCCCTGTTGTCCTGTCCGCCAACCAGGCTCCGGGACGGTTCGATCAGTACGGTTTCCGGGTACCGGCCGGAGTCGTGTCGCCGTTCGCCATTCGCGACTTCGTCTCCCACCGTACCTACGACCACACATCGGTGCTGGCGACACTCGAGCGGAAATGGAACCTGCCGGCGATGACCCGGCGGGACGCCAATGCACTCGACCTGTTCGACATGGTGGACCTGAACGCGTCACCGGCCTTCTTCCGGCCGCCAAGCCTTCACCCCCCGGCGAATCCGGCTCTCTCGGAAGGTTGCCTGGCGACGGGGCCGGGATCGATTCCACCGAGGCACGCAGTCTCACTGGGGGCAGTGCCGAATACACCGGTGATCGGGCCGACCACCCTTCCCGACGGCATCGTCGGAACGCCATACCACGCATCTCTGACAGCATCATCGCTCGGCCGTCAGGCCCAATGGACGGTGATCTCCGGCGACCTCCCGGCCGGTCTCGTGCTGGATCCGGGAGCAGGATCGATCAGTGGCGTCCCGACCCGCTCGGGTAGTTCCGGCGTCACCATCGGAGTCAGCTCGGGCCGGCAACCCACCGGGGTTCGGGGCTACTCGCTCGCCATCGCCACCTGACCGTGCCGCCGCCGTCGGCGGTCCGCTCCCACGTCGAGGAGGCCGGGCCCTGTGTCGGGACCACACGGGCCAGGGTGCGTGGTCAGGCCTCGGGGCCCGAGAGCCCGAGCATCCTCGTCACGCCGTGGTCACGTCCGGCCGTATACCCCCCGTCGACCGGCAGGGCATGACCGGTGATGAACGAGGCGTCGTCCGACAGGAGGAAGGCCGCGGCCGCAGCGATCTCCTGGGGCCGACCGAAGCGTCCGAGCTTGTGCTCGGCGACGGCGTCGGCCATGGACGCCTCCAGCCCGGGCCAGTCGAACACGCTCCGGGTCATCGGGGTGTCGATGAACCCGGGGCACACCGCGTTGACCCGGATGCCCCTTCCGGCGTAGTCGATGGCCATGCTCTTGGTCAGAAGAACCACCCCACCCTTGGAGGCGCTGTAGACGCTTCCTCCCGCGGTGCCCTCCAGCCCCTCGATGCTGGCGATCGTGACCACGGCGCCGCGATCCCCCTCCACGCGGGGCTGGGTCAGCATGGCGTCGATAACGTGCTTTGCCACCAGGTACGTGCCCGTCAGGTTGACCCGCAGTACACGCTCCCACTCCTCGACCGGCAAGGTGTGGACCGGGCCTCCGTTCGCCACCCCGGCCGAATTGACCACCCCGTCGACGCGGCCGCCGAACTCGATGGTGGCGGCGACCAGTCCGGCCACCGAAGCCTCGTCGGTGACATCGGCGACTCGAAACTGCCACGACCCAGGGCCCGGGGATCCCTCGGGCAAGCCGGACGGCTCCACGATGTCGGCCCCCATTACCCGCGCCCCTTCGTCGATCAAGCGGCGAGCGCATTCCCATCCGATGCCGGAGGCCGCCCCCGTGACGATGATGCATTTGCCGTCGAGCCCTCGCATGGGTCCTCCATCCTCCGTACGGTCCGGCTCCGAGTGGCCGGGGAACCCGACCCTAGGTCGTCGATGGTCTCAGGGGCGGAAGACGACTTTGATGGAGCGGGACGATTCCCGATCGATCGCCGCCTCGACGGCGGTTCGGAACTCCTCCAGTGCGAACTCATGGGTGACGACCTCGCTGGGGAGGAGCCCGGCAGCGAGCACGTCGAGGGCGCGGTCGACAGAGTGACGGTCGGGCCCGCCGGCCAGTCCCGGGGCGGTGCCAGAGTCCACGGAGTGGTCGATGGAGCCGACGAGCGCCGATTCCTTGTACCAGACCGGCGTCAGGTCCACTTCACTGATCCCTGCCGCCCCGAGGAGGAGGACGGTACCCCGGTGGGCCACGTCCCGCAACGCCTCGGTGACCGAATGGGGTGAGCCGACCGCTTCAACCACCATGGGGAAGCCGCCCATCAGCATGACGTGTTGCTTCCGGCCGACGACCCGGGCGCCGACGAGGCCGGCCAACTCCTCGTAGTGGGTATTGTCCGGTTGGGTCATGACTACGTGGTCAGCACCGCACAGGGACGCCGCCTCCGCCTGGTGCGCATGTCGGGCCAGGACCGTCACCGGGCACCCGGGGTGGAGGCCCTTCAGCGCCGCTACCACCGCGAGGCCGATGATGCCCGCGCCCACCACCAGGACCGGCTCCCCGTCGGCGGGGGGAGCGCGCAGAAGGCCATGGCACGCAATCGAGACCGGCTCGTGGAGGCAGGCCATCCGGTCGGGAACCGAGGCGGGAATCGGGTGCAACATGGAGCGGTGGGCGAGCACCTGCTCGCTCCAACCGCCGCCGAGGTTCGACGTAAAGCCGAGCGTACGCCCACTGCTGATGACCCGGTTGTCGAGGTTTGTGCAGGAGGACGTCCATCCCCGGGCACAGTTGGCACAGGTGGGATCGACGCCCCGGGCCCGACACGGTATGCAGGGGTCGACGACTACCCGCGTGCCCGGACCGAGGGGGCAACCCGCCCCCGCCTCGATGATCCGGCCGGAAATCTCGTGACCCAGGACGAACGGGAAGGAGCCCATCGAGGCGAGGGCTGGCGACGGCCCGGTATTGTGAGCGAACAGGTGCAGGTCGCTCCCACAGATCCCCCCAAAGGCCACTTCGACCCGGGCCCACCCGTCGTTGGGGAGCTCGGGCTCGGGTAGGTCGACGAGTGAGGCCGGAAACGCCGGATCGACCATGTCGAATTGGATGGCGCGCACCGGGCCAGCGTACGTGCTTTGAATGGCGACGTCGGTGGCGGCCCGGGGGCCCCACTGATCCTTCCGGCCTAGGCTTCGGGATGGTGCGGATCGCAGATGCCAGACTGGAAGAGGTCCGGGAGCGCGGGTTCTGCCTCGTCGAGGGCTTCCTGGCTCCCGACGAGCTGCAGGCGGCCCGGGAGGCGCTGTGGCTGCACTTCCCCAGACCCGAGGAGTTCTTCGCCGATCCGGAACGTCATCCCGAGTTGGCCGGTGACCAGTTCGGCGGAGTACTGGAGTTCCCCTACCGGTCGTGGGACCTCAACCGCCTGGCCTTCCATCCGGACCTCGTCGATGCTGTCGAGCGCTACCTCCGCACGAGCGACCTCCATCTCTACAAGGTCGAACTGTGGGCCAAGTACGGGGGGGCCGCCAACTACGACCAGCCCCTCCATCGTGACTACGGCAGTCACAGTCTGGTGGTCCCGCGGGTCGACGCCCGCTACCAGCAGCTGACCACCTTCATCTACCTCTCCGACGTCACCTCGGTCGACGGGCCCACCCGTATCGTCCCCTTCGACGAGGGCCGGGACGTGCCGTTCACGCCTCTGTACCTCCCGTTCGGTGAACTGACGGAGCGAGAGGTGGCGGCCGTCGGACCGGCCGGGAGTCTTCTGATGTACCGGACCGACATCCTCCACCGGGGTTCGGACATCACCGGCCCGGGTGCGTCTCGATTCTCCCTGCTGGCCGACTTCCAGGCCCGGGGGACCACGTGGGGCGGGAAGATGGCCTGGCCCAAGCAGTCCCCCCAGCGGTGGGCCAAACTGATCCCGCAGTGTTCCGTCCGGGAGCGGGATCTGTTCGGCTTTCCCCGTCCTGGGCACGAGTACTGGAACGAGCAGACCCTCGCCGACGTCGCCCTTCGCTATCCGGGAATGGACATGGAGCCGTACCGGGAGGCGACCCGGGCCGCGACGGGGGGTGCATAACGATTCGGCTGAACCGGGTTGCCCCGGGATTGCATCCTGGAGTGGAGAGTCTGACTTCGAGGCCGAGGCCATGTGAGCGTCGGTCCGGGAGCTCATGCCCGACGCAGTCTGCGATTCTGAGTGCTTCCCGGAGGCCCGGTTCAGCCAGTGGTCTCAAGGACCATGGTCAAGGTCAGTGCCCCGGCGGTCGGTAGATCGTCTGCTTGGCAGCCGCAGCATCGACCTCGGCTGGTGTGAGAAGCGCAGTCGTCCGCACGGTGGCTCCGCCGCCTGCGCCCACCGTGAGTGAGGCTGCCGCTACCGAGACATTGTCGGGATAGTCCACGACGAGGTAGGCATCCACATCGCCAAGGGCGAAATGGAAGGAATCGAGTTTGCCGCCGAGTCCCTCGAGGGCGGCGGTGGCTGCTGCCACTCTGGCCGAACCGCCCTCGACTTTCAATCCTTTGATGCCCTCTTGGGTGTAGCGCACTTCGAGCAGGTACTTCGCCATGTCCGCCTCCTTTCGGCGCACCACCCGGCACGCCCTCCCCGCACGATAGACCCTCCGGATCGACCCGTCCTCGCGTTCGACTGCTCGTCCGAGGGTCCGAGCGGCCCGATTCTGGGCAATGCGCCACCCGGGCAGGTTGCGGTCCATTCTGTGTCGGCCGAGGAGCCGATCTCCCCGGCGGTTGGGGTATCAGTCGGAGGTGACCGTGTCGGGCTCACTTGGGATCCGGAGCACCGGCCGCGCCGGGCTCTCCGGGTTCGAGATGGTCGATGGCCTAATCTCGGGTATTCCTACCGACGCCATGCTGCAGCAGTCCATCGGGGACGAAGGCCGGCGAACCGTCGCCGCCCCTACGCGTTGACCGTCCTCGCCATCGACCAGGGAACGTCCGCCACCAAGGCCATCGTTGTCGATCCGGTGGACGGCATCCTCGCCCTGGCGGAGGAGCCGATCAACCCCGAGTACCTGCCAGACGGTGGCGTCGAGCAGTCCCCCGATGCACTACTCAGCTCCTTGCTGAACGCCGGCCGCCGAGCGCTGCTACTCGCCGGGCGTCCGGTCGAGGCGGTCTCCCTGGCCAACCAGGGAGAGACAGTGCTGGCGTGGGACCCGTCCACCGGTGAGCCACTCTCAACGGCAGTCAGCTGGCAAGACCGTCGATCGGAAGCTCTGTGCGGGGCCATGGGAGGGGCGAAGGACTGGGTGGCCGAGCGGACCGGCCTGGTCCTCGACCCCTACTTCTCTGCCCCGAAGATGGCCTGGCTGCGGTCAGAAGTGACACGCGACGGGGTCGTGACCACGAGCGATGCCTGGCTCGTCCACCAGCTCACGGGAAGGATGGTCACCGACGTGTCCACGGCGAGCCGTTCACTGCTCACCGACCTCGACACTGTCACCTGGGACAGGGAGCTGCTCGAGCTCTTCGGGCTCGGAAGCGAACGAATGCCGACCATCGTGGCCTGCGATGAGTCGATCGGCACGACCGGTGCGTTCGGCGGTGAGATCACCGTCGCCGGACTGATGGTCGACCAGCAGGCTGCGCTGCTGGCCGAGGCATGCGTCAGCCCGGGGATGACGAAGTGCACCTTCGGGACCGGGGCATTTCTCCTCGTGAACGGCGGGAAGGTACCAGTACGTTCCGCTCATGGCTTGAGCTGCTCTGCCGCGTGGAGAGTCAGGAGCGAAACGAGCTACTGCTTCGACGGGCAGGTATACGCGGCCGCGTCCGCTGTGCGCTGGATGATCGAGCTCGGAATGGTCTCCTCCGCCGCGGAGCTCGACCAGGTGGCTGCCGATGATGCCAATGGGGTGCTCTGCGTTCCAGCCCTGGCCGGGCTCGCCGCGCCGTGGTGGCGTCCCGATGCCACCGCGGCCGTGGTCGGAATGACCCTGTCGACCCAACGCGGGCAGGTCGTGCGAGCAGTGCTGGAAGGCGTCGGCGCTCAGATAGCCGCCCTCACCTCGATCGTGGCGGGAGAGCTCGGCCGTCCTCTCACCATGCTTCGGGTCGACGGTGGCCTCACGAGAAGCCGGAAGCTCATGCAGGTCATGGCGGATCTGACCCAGCTGCCGATCGAAGTATTTCCCTCCCCCCACGCCACGGCCCTCGGGGTCGCGGCCATGTGCCGGCTCGCTCTCGACCCGACCCTCGATGTCGAGGCGGCCGTCGCCGGCTGGGCGCCACTCGAGCGGTACGAGCCGGTCTGGGGCGCCGACCGGGCAGCTGACCACCAGGAGCGGTGGCAGGCCCTCGTCCGCAGAGAGACCCGTGGACACCCGTCGGTATGAGCTCTCCGGTGGGCCACGCGGCTGAGCGGGTCGGGGCCGCCACGATCGACGTGGCCGTCATCGGCGCCGGAATCGTCGGATCGGCGATTGCTCGCGAGTTGGCCGGCCACCAGCTGTCAGTGGCCCTCCTCGAGGCCCGTCACGACGTGGGAGACGGAACGAGCAAAGCCAATACGGCCATCCTCCACACCGGATTCGACGCCAAGCCGGACACTCTCGAGGCCCGGCTGGTCCGCCGGGGCTCCGAGCTCCTCCACGCCTACGCCCGAGTGGTCGGTATCCCAATCGAGCGGACCGGGGCGGTGTTGGTCGCCTGGACCGACGAGGAGCTTGCCGCCCTGCCCGGGCTCCGGTCGCAAGCCGAACGGAACGGGTACGTTCACTGCGAGGTCGTCGACGCTGATGAGGTCTACAGGCGGGTTGCCGCCCTCGGTCCTGGCGCTCTCGGTGGCCTCACTGTTCCCGACGAGTCGATCACCTGCACGTGGACCACAAATCTGGCCCTGGCCACCGAGGCGGTGCTGCGAGGTGCCCGGCTCGTCCTGGACTGCGAGGTAACCGGTGTTGACATCGGTGCCGAAGCGACAGTGCTGGCCACTTCGGCCGGACCGTTGCCCGCCCGATGGGTGATCAACGCCGCCGGCCTGGCCGGTGACACCATCGACGGGATGTTCGGCCACGAACGCTTCACCCTCACGCCCCGCCGTGGTGAGCTCCTGGTCTTCGACAAGTTCGCCCGTCCCCTCGTCGACAAGATCGTGCTTCCGGTTCCGACCGCAGCAGGCAAGGGGGTGCTCGTCAGCCCGACAATCTACGGCAATGTCATGCTCGGCCCGACCGCCGAGAACCTCACCGACCGCACCGACACCGGGACCACCGAAGCCGGCCTCGCCTTCCTCCTGGACAAGGGGAGGCGGATCATGCCGGCGCTCCTGGGGGAGGAGGTCACCGCCACCTACGCCGGGCTCCGGGCCGCCAGTGATCTCGACGACTATCTCATCGACGTCGACAGGCATCACCGGTACGGGATCGCCGGAGGAATCCGCTCGACCGGGCTCACGTCTGGCATGGCGGTGGCCGAGCACATCTGCCGAGCCCTGGCCGACGCAGGTATGCCCATGACGCCGAAACGCGACCTTCCAGAGCCTCCTTCCATGCCCAATCTCGGCGAGGCCAGTCTTCGCCCCTACCAAGACGGAACGCTGATCACGTCGGACCCCGCCTACGGCCAAGTCGTCTGCTTCTGCGAGCGGGTGACCGCCGGGGAGGTACGCGACGCCCTTGACGCGGTCATCCCCGCCACTGACATCGGCGGACTACGCCGGCGGACGCGGGCGATGAACGGTCGCTGTCAGGGCTTCTACTGTGGTGCCCGGATCACCGCAATGGTGGCGGACCGCATCGCGGCCGCGGAGGCGCAACCAACGTCGAGAGTGTCGTGAGCGACCTACCCGTCCTCCGGCCGGAGGTTGTGATCGTCGGAGCAGGACCCTCCGGGTTGAGCGCAGCGCGTTGGCTCGCACCACGTGTCCGTGGTGATGTCCTGGTCATCGATCGGGAGCGGGCCGCCGGAGGGATACCGCGACACAGTGACCACCTCGGCTTCGGACTACGGGACATGCGGCGTGTCATGACAGGACCTGAGTACGCACGTCGCCTGGTCAATGACGCAGTGACCGCCGGTGCGACTATTCGCACCGGGACCACCGTCACCGGATGGTCGGACACCTCCTCCCTCGAAGTCACGGCCCCACAGGGCCGTCTACGGGTCAGGGCCTCGGTCGTGGTGCTGGCCACCGGAGCCAGGGAACGGCCCCGCGTGGCCCGACTCGTCCCCGGTGACCGGCCCTCCGGCATCTACACCACCGGCCAGTTGCAGGACCACATCCACCTCCATCACGGCGGGGTCGGCCGGGCGGCGGTCGTTGTGGGAGCCGAACTGGTCAGCTGGTCGGCAGTGCTCGCCCTACGTCATGCCGGCTGCCGGACCGTGCTCATGACCACCGAACAGCCCTCCCCCGAATCCTACGGGCTGTTGAACCTCGTCGGGCGATCGATTCTCAAGACACCGGTCGCCACCAGGACCCGCGCCGCGCGGGTCATCGGACACGGACGCCTCACCGCGGTTGTGATCGAAGACCTCATCTCTCACCGTCGCCGTACCGTCGAGTGCGACACCCTGGTATTCACCGGAGACTGGATACCCGATAACGAACTGGCCCGGTCCGGCGACATCGACATCGACCCCGGAACCCAAGGCCCCAGCGTCGACACCACCCTGCGCTCCACCAAATCCGGGGTGTTCGCCATCGGAAACCTCGTGCACCCGGTCGACACCGCCGACGTCGCCGCCCTCGACGGCCGCCACGTCGGCCCCCACGTGCTCGAATGGCTCCAACACCGAAAGCCCGCCGCTCGGGCGCTGGAGATTGTTGCGGCGCCCCCTTTCCGGTGGGTCAGCCCGAACCGCTTCCGGCCCTTCGATCCCCCACCCGCACGTCGTCGACTCATTCTCTGGCCTGACCAGCTCATTCGCGTCCCGCGGCTCACCCTTTCCCAAGACGGAAGGACCATCGCTACCCGCACCCTGCCGTGGTCCGCCTCCCCGGGCCGTGCCTTCCGTGTGCCCTGGAGCCTCATGCGCAACATCGACCCCGAAGGTGGCCCGGTGACCGTCAGCGTCGACCAGCCTCCCGGTCGGGGGTTGTCACCGGCATGGACCGGGTCCTGGACCCGGCCTCGTGATCGACGGCACCGTGACCTCTGACTCCGACCGCGGTACCTTGACTACGTGGACGACAATCGATTCGGCCCCATCGACTTCGACCAGTTCCATCGCGAGGCGCTTCCGGAGCTCCTGAAGACGCGCGGGAGGGTCTTCTCGGAGGCCGATTCCGAAGTGGTGCGTCCACTCTCGTTTCGGTTGGAAGACGGTCGGTCGTACACCTACCAACCCTCCGGCGACAGCTTCGTCGTCGAGCCAGGATCGGAGCATGCCCACACGGTGGTGGAGATCGGCCTCGAGGAGTGGTGTGCCTTTGCCTGGGAGCTCCGTTCATGTTTCGCCCTCCTGTACGCGGAGGAGCTTGAGATCAGCAGAGGGAGCTTCGGACAGTTGGCACGCTGGGAGCCGCCGTTGCGCGTCGCGTTCGACGGCCAGGAGCTGTACGACCTCGACGATCCGCCTCCGGTGCTCGATGCGGCGGGGGACCGCTCGACTTCGCGAGACGATTCACGCTCAGTGACCCATACGACGAGATCGTCGACTTCCTGCAGCGGGCGGGCTTCGTCCATCTCCGTGGGGTCATGGACCCCGATGAGATCGATGCTCTCAACGCAGAGGTGACGGCGGCGATCGGGCGGGCCCGGCCCGACGACCGGCGCTCTTGGTGGACGACTGTTGGCGGCAAGGAGGTCTGCAACCGGGTCAACTACTTGAACGATGAGTCGGCGCTCATCGCCGACCTTGGCTCGGACGACCGGTTCCAGCGCATCGCCGCCCTCGGTGGTGCCGACCTGCGCGACGCCCGGGACCGACTGGATGGGAATGGAGTGGTGGTCAAGGTACCCGGCGCCTCCGAAGGCTTGGTCGACCTCCCCTGGCATCGAGATTGCGGAATGGGCGGCCATCCGGTCAAGTGCCCCATGCTCAATGTGGGGATCCAGCTCGACCCGGCCACGGCGGCCAACGGCCAGCTGGAGATGGTTCCCGGCTCGCACAGGGGCACGTCCCGGCTGCCCGGGCCACGCGAGGCCGTGGGACTGCCCGTGGTCCCGATCGCTACCGAGCCCGGAGACGTCACCGTCCACCTCGGCCACACCCTCCATGCTGCCCCCGCTCCCACAGATCCGCAGGCGAGCGGGCGCAAGGCCCTCTACCTCTCCTTCGTCCCCCCATCCCTCTTCGACATGGTCGGCCCCGGACAGGGCTACAACGATGTCCTGTTCACGCGGCGCGCCGGACACGTGCAGCACGTCGACCAGCTCCGATGAGCCTCGACTCCGTGGCATCCGAACGACGTCGAGTCGGGCGCAGACCGGTCGGCCCGATGTCCTCCGTCTCCACCGCCAGAATCTCCGAGGTCCGGGCGGCAGTGGCATCTGGTGCGGGAACTCAGGCTGACGACGCAGCCGTCCGGACATCGGATCGGCTCTCCGTGCCCGGCCGGACAGGGGAGGATACCCTCCCCGTTGTGGTCGGAGATTCTCTTTGGGAGCGACACGCGCCGTGGTGGCAGGAGGTATTCACCGATGGAGCCGATCCCGAATACGAGGACCAGATCCTCCCCCTGATCGACCAGTTCCTGCACGGGGCACGGCGTGTCCTGGACGTGGGGTGTGGCGAAGGACAGGTCAGTCGCCGCGTCGCCGGTCTCGGTGCCCAGGTGGTAGGCCTCGATCCGACGGCGGCCCAGATCGGCGCGGCTCGGGAACGAGGTGGACGACCTCGCTTCGTCAGAGCACGCTCCGAGCAGATCCCGAGTCCGAGCGCCAGCTTCGATGCCGTCGTCCTGTGCCTGGCCCTCGAGCACGTCGATCCGTTCGAGCCGGCCATCGACGAGGTCGCCAGGGTGCTGGCTCCGGGGGGACGGTTCCTTCTGTTCCTGGCCCATCCGCTCCTCCAATCGCCGGGCAGCGGGTGGGTCGACGACGAGAATTCGGGCGACCACTTCTGGAGGGTCGGACCGTATCTGCACGATGCTGTCGAGATCGACGAGATCGCACCGGGCGTCCATCTCCAGTTCGCCCACCGCCCCCTGAGCAGGTATGTGCACGCGATGGGTCGGGTCGGGCTGCTCGTCGAAGACATGGTGGAGCCGCCACCGCCGGCTGCCCTTCTCCTCGAGACGGCCGACTTTCCGAACGCGGCCACCATCCCGCGCTTCATGCTGCTTTACGCCCGTCGTCTCGGCTAAGGGTGAGAAGGCACCAGGCAGGACCAGCGCCTGCGTGGCCCGACGACAGATCCTTTCGCCGATCCATCGGCCCAGAATGTTCAGATTGGCCCCCATCCGTCAGCCCTCGGACGAGATTGCCCTCATCGGATCCGCACCCCCGGCCGGTGAGAACTGTTCAATGAGTCCTCTGCCCGGCGCTCGATCACCGATTGAGGGGTGGTGGTCGAGCTTCCGGATCGCCCCCGGTGCGCCCTGACTCCGTCTCGCCAGGCACCCATGCCTCTAGCCCCTTGGGGCGCTGCGACCGGGAGGTCCAGATCTCCGTGGACTTCCGTGCTCCCGACGAATCCGGATGAACAATCCAGCGGCACCGGGCCTCGGGGCACCGGTCAGCCGGCTCGGCTCCCTATCATGAGTGCATGCGAATCGGTGTACTGACTGGTGGAGGCGACTGCCCCGGGCTGAATGCGGTCATCCGGGCCGTTGTGCTCGCTGGGATAGTCCGTCACGATGACGAATTCGTGGGCTTCCTCGACGGCTGGCTCGGGGCCATCGAGAACAACACCATCGTGCTCGGCACCGATCGGTGTAGGTCCATCCTGACCAAGGGGGGGACGATCCTGGGATCGTCGCGCACCAATCCGTTCGCTACTGCCGATGGCGCCGACCGCGTCGCAGCCACCGTCAAGTCTCTCGAGCTCGACGCCGTGGTGGCCATCGGCGGGGATGACACCCTGGGCGCCGCCGACCGCCTGTACCGATTGGGCCTCCCCGTAGTCGGGGTGCCCAAGACCATTGACAACGATCTTTCCGGAACCGAGGTGACGTTCGGGTTCGATACGGCGGTCCAGATCGCCACCGAGGCGATCGATCGTCTACAGACCACGGCTGAGTCTCATCATCGGGTCATCGTGTGCGAGGTGATGGGCCGGCATGTCGGTTGGATCGCGGTCTATGCCGGGATAGCTGGGGGGGCGGCCGAGATCCTCATCCCCGAGGTTCCGTTCTCACTGGACTCGGTGTGCGAGCGCCTGATGCTCCGCCACGGCGGTGGCCAGTTCTTCTCCACGGTGGTGGTTGCGGAAGGAGCACGTCCCCAAGAGGCGGACGGAGTCCCCCCGCCCGACAAGTCGCGTTCGAGACCGGCCGATCAGTTCGGCCACGTCCGCCTGGGCGGGATCGGAGACTTTCTCGCCGAGGAGATCGAGCGGCGAACAGGGTTTGAGTCGAGGTCTACGGTGCTCGGGCACATCCAGCGCGGCGGGTCCCCGACGGCCTTCGATCGGGTCCTCGCCACCCGGTTCGGGGCCAGCGCCCTGGCGGCGGTTCACGACCAGGACTTTGGGACCATGGTGGCGCTGCAAGCAGGGGCCATCATCCGGATCCCATTGAGCGATGCCGTGGGTCACCCCAAGCAGGTCGACCCTCACCTGTACGACCAAGTCGCCGCCCTCTACCTGGGCTGACAGACGTTCGGCCCTCGGGCCTCCCGAACCGCATCTGGGCGGCATGGGGTGCCTCGGCCCATGCGTGGGGTCGCCTCTCTGGTGATCGGTGAGTAGCGTGATGCTGTGGACCTGGGCAAGGTCGGTGTTTGGTGGAGCGGGTCGTGGGAGTCGGTCGACCCTCCTGCAGATGTGGCCGCTGAGCTCGAGGCTGTCGGCTATGGGACCTTATGGTCCTCCGGTGGTTTCGGTCCCGGGCTCTCGACCCATTTCGAACGCCTCCTCGCATCCACCCGTCACGCCATCGTGGCCAGTGGGATCGTCAACATCTGGACTGCGGCTCCCGAGGACCTCGCCAGCGCGGTGGCGGAGTTGGATGCGACGTACTCGGACCGCTTCCTACTGGGTCTCGGAGCCAGCCACGCTCCGTTGATCGAGAACTACTCGCATCCCTATCGCCGCACGGTCGAGTATCTCGACGCGCTCGACAGCCTGGGGGAGCCGGTCTGCCGGGACCGTCGGGTGCTTGCGGCGCTAGGTCCGCGGATGCTCCAATTGGCCGCCACCCGCGCAACGGGTGCGCACCCGTACTTCGTTCCCGTCGAGCACACTGAGCGCGCCAGGAGGATCCTCGGGCCCGGCCCGCTTCTCGCTCCTGAAGTGACCGCCATTCTCGAGCCGGACAGGGAGAAGGCGCGCCAGCAGGCGAGAACCTTCATCTCGGGCTACCTGACCCTGCCGAACTACGCCAACAACCTGCGGTCCCTGGGCTTCGGGGACCGCGATCTCGCCGGTGGCGGCAGCGACCGCCTGGTCGACGCCCTGATCGCGCACGGCGACACCGCGACCATCGCCGCTCGTATACGGGAGCACCATCAGGCGGGGGCTGACCACGTCGCCATTCAAATCCTCACCTCCGGAGGCGGTTTCCCCCTCCGCGACTACCAGAACCTTGCCCCTGCCGTCCTCTCGCCCTAGCGCCGTCAGCTGACGCTTGGCGGCCGACCCGACCCGGATCCGCTCCCTCTCGACGTGGAATAGCATGCCGACATGGCTCGCATCGACGTTCCGCCGGGCAGGGGAGGAGACGCGGTGCAGATTTGGTCGCTCCAACCTGAATTGGGGGCTGCGGCCATGCAGTTGGTGGAAGCCGCCTACAACAAGAGCATCCTTCCCGTTGGTGTCCGCGAGGCCGCTCGCATGCGGATCGCGCAATTGAACGCCTGCACGGTCTGCCTTGCATTCCGCGCCGACAGTGTCAAATCGCAGGGATTGACCGAAGACTTCTACGGCCAGGTGGGTACCCCAGATGGTGGCGCCGGCTTCAGTCCCCAAGAGCGCATGGCGATGGAGTACGCCGAGCGCTTCGCCACGGATCACCTGAGTATCGATGACGCGTTCTTTGTCCGTCTGAGGGATTGCTTCTCCGATCCGGAGATCCTCGATCTGACCATCTGCCTAAGCGCGTTCCTGGGGCTCGGACGAACCCTCCGGGCCCTCGGTATCACCGAGACCCCGATCACCGATGTCTGACGACGGTGGGCTGGGGTTCGCACCGGCCACCTGTACCCGTGTGGTCGAGGGTGAAGTTCGTCAGAGAATCGACAAGGGACGCACTCTTCGGACTGAGTACTGGGCCTGGCCCTCCTCTGATCGCCCCATCTCGAAAAGCAACTCCCTCGGTCGTGTCAGCGAATGAGTCCGAGTCCCTCCTGACAGTGCGGCCCTCCCCAGTGCTCGGCGATGAGGCCGTCACGGAGCCGGAGGATGGCCGTACCGTTGATGGTCACGGGATCGCCCGAGGGCGGGACGTCATAGAACGGCTCCCCGGTGTGGGTGCCCTGAACCGTCCAGTTGGAGACCACCAGGTCGCCTGAC
This sequence comes from uncultured Acidimicrobiaceae bacterium, assembly GCA_963717885.1. Taxonomy (GTDB): domain Bacteria; phylum Actinomycetota; class Acidimicrobiia; order Acidimicrobiales; family RAAP-2; genus Bog-756. Next base: position 249,723 of record CAVQXB010000003.1, read on the forward strand.
TCGATCAGCAGGTTCACGGTGAAGGTCATGTCCGGAAACGCCGCCCTGGCCTGTTCCCACCACTTCTGCTCCTCACCGCGAACGTCCTCGCCCAACCGTTCGGGTGTGACTCTGGAGGTCACGTGGCTGTGGAAGTCCGGCGCCCAGAACTCGTAGACGGCTTCGGTGTCCCCCGACTCCATCGCCGCGCTGTACTTGGCCAGGGTCCTCAGGTTCTCCGACACGGCACCCTCCCTCGTTTGACGAACGGACTCAGCCTACTCAGGCGATCACGGGTCATCGCCTCTGTCTGTCGTCCCCGTCGCCACCTTCACCCTCCTGCCCCATGGGCCGAGCGTGGTCGGGCCGCGAGGATCCGGCCTTCTCATCTCACCCGGACGAATTGAGTGACATCGCCGGGTCGAGTTGGGCCACAACCCCTCGAATGGCGGCGGCCAAGTCGGCGGAGCTGCGGCGATTGAACAGGGGTCCGCTCCCATCGCACAGCAGCCAACTCGCCATGGCCACTCCGCGTGCCGACACGGGAAGGGGCGCGACGAGCGCGATGAGCATCGTTCGCACGTCGTCTTCGGCGGCCGCCACCCGGTCGCGGCACACCGGCAGGCGAGGGTCGCGCATTGCCGGTGGTCGGGCGACTCTTGCCAGGACGGACTCCCAGCTCAGGGCCAGGTCCGCTCGCACCACAGCGGAGACGAGCGCCTGGGCTCGTGCAGCCAAGAGCCCGTTGGACTCCGGGGGGAGTCCGGCCGCCAGCTGACGATCAAGGCGGGATGCGAACAGCCTGGCCGTCAGACGAAGCCAGACCCCGTTGGTTTGGGAAGCGAGCCGATGGGGATTGAGCGGGTCGTTGATCAGCACAGTCGTGGTCCGGACTCCGTTTCGTGCAGTCTGGTTGCGTTCCCGTTGCTTGGCCCGTCGGCGCTGCCGACGAATGGCCTTCCGCTGCTCAGGCGTCCGGTCGTGGTCGACGATGGCAAATGCTCGAGAACCTGGCATGGCTCCATGTTGCGCCCGACCGCCGAAGGAGGAAAGTGGCATGATCGACACTGTGCGCGACAAACCTGCCAACCATGGGCCCGTCAGCGGCCGGCCCGCCCGGATCGAAACGGCATCGTGTGCCGCCCTTTGCCGCCGGGCACGAGCTCCGCTCGCCGTTGCCTTGTCCGGAGGACGCGGCTGGCACCGACCCCGAGTCCTCTTGGGCTGCGGCTGCAACCCGCCTGCGGCTGCAACCGTGACCACCTGGCCGAGACAGAACTCGCATGGGCACCGCCGCGTCCCGGGACGGGGTCCCCGTCACCCGGCGCACTCGAACCGCTCCGGAACCTCCTCGACCTCTCTCCCGAAGAACGAACGTCCGGCTGGTCCGGGCAACTGAGCTGCCCGGACGTCGAGTGGCGGATCGGTCGTTCGTTCTCGGAGTCACCCGCGGTTGCCTTCGGCGATCGTGCTCCACCGCCGTCGGAGGGGGCCGGAGGGGTGAAATTGGGAAGTGCAACCCGGTGCATCCTCGGATCCTCAGCATTGGACGAGAATGGGCCTCGTTCGTTCCGGCCCCGATGACCTCCCTATTGCCGATCCGGGGGCGGGGTGGCGATGGCAGGTGGTGACGGCAGCTCGACCGGGTAAGGGTATGGGGTCCGGTTCTGATCGGAGGAGAGAGTGACGACGATCCGTGTTGAGCACCTGGCGAAGTCCTACGGCGACAAGTTGGCCGTGGGCGACGTCAGCTTCGATGTCGAGCAGGGGGAGGTGTTCGCCCTTCTGGGTCCGAACGGCGCCGGGAAGACCACGACCATCGAGATCCTCGAGGGATTCCGCCAGCGCAGCTCAGGGCAGGTGGAGATCCTCGGGGTGGACCCGGCCGACCGGAGGACCCAGCGATGGCTCCAGACGCGCATCGGCGTGGTCTTGCAGGAGCTGGCGGTCGAGCCCTTCTACTCGGTCCGCCAGGTGCTGACCCGGAACGCGGGCTACTACCCCTCGCCGCGACCGGTCGAGGAGGTCATCTCACTCGTCGGGTTGGACGAGAAAGCCGACGCCCGCATCAAGACTCTGTCCGGCGGCCAACAGCGGCGGCTCGACGTGGGTCTCGGCATCGTGGGCCATCCGGAGCTGCTGTTCCTCGACGAGCCCACCACCGGACTGGACCCGTCGGGTCGACGTGATTCGTGGGAGCTGATCCGTCGGCTGGCGTCGGAGGGCACCACGGTGCTGCTGACGACGCACTACATGGACGAGGTCGAGGCCCTGGCGGACAGAGTGGCGGTCCTCTCGAACGCCCGGATCGTGGCCACCGGGACCCCGTCCTCTCTGGGCGGTCGCGATACCGGGGTCGTCACCATTCGCTTCGGTCTTCCCCCCGGGATCGCATCGGGCGACCTTCCAGTCCCGGTCGAACCGGTGAACGAAGGGCGGGTCGAGATTCGCACCGAGGACGAACTGAAGGTCCTGTACCAACTGAGTGGATGGGCGCTCGAACGGGGGATCCCCTTGCCGGGGCTGTCGGTGACCCGCGTCACTCTCGAGGACGTGTACCTGGCCCTGACGAGGGAGGGGACATGAGCGCCACGCCAGCCGTCGGTTCATTCGACGGGCTCAGCGACGTAACGCTGGTCGTCCGTCAGACGCGGTACGAGCAGCTGTCCTTCTGGCTGAACCCGATCGGCGCCATCTTCACGGTGGGATTCTCACTCGTGTTCCTGGTCCTGCTGGGAGCATCAGCGGGTAACTCGCGCATCTCGTACTACGGGGACATAAGGCTGATCCAGTACTACGTGCCTGGGTTCGTTGCCTACGGGGTGATGGCGGCCTGCTTCAACATTCTGGCCATCACCATGGTCAATCGCCGCGAGATGGGTCTTCTGAAGCGACTGAGGCTCTGTCCGGTGCCCACCTGGGTGCTCCTGACCGCCGTTGTGCTCAGCTCCATGATCATCGCCGGAGTACAGGTCGTCGTCCTGCTGGTCGTCGGGAGAGTGGGATTCGGCGTCCACCCGCCGAGCAACGTGGGCGCTTTCGTCCTGGCCGTGGTGGTGGGCATGCTCAGCTTCAGTGCACTCGGTTTGGCCATGAGCACGCTCGTCCCCAATCAAGACGCCGCCGGACCCATCGTCAGCATCGTGTTCTTCGTCCTGCTCTTCCTCTCCGGGCTGTGGTTCCCCTTGAGGCCCGGATCGGGACTCGCCCAGTTCTCCGCGTACTTCCCGGTACACCACTTCATCGCGGCGGTCTTCGCTCCCTTCGATCTCCAGAAGGGTGCCTCTCCGTGGGCCTGGCACGACCTCCTGGTGGTGGCCGTCTGGGGCCTGGCCGGCGCCATCGTGGCGGTGCGCCGCTGGAGCTGGACGCCCAAGCGCACCTGACGGCAGCCGAGCCGTGGGTCTGCCGTGTGTTGATTTGTCCGGTGCGGGGTGCGGTACCCGAAGGTCGGAGCCGGCTTGCATTATGGTGTTGCATCCACCGGGGAACGGAGGTCCTTTCTATGTGGGCACAGCTCATCACGACACGACTGAAGCCGGGCCGGGAAGGGGAGCTACCCATGCTGATCGAGCAGCTCCGGGCCGTCGAACAGCCGGGCTCGGGCCTGGTGCGTTCCACCCTCATGCGGGATCAGAAAGACCCCAGCCGGGTCTGCATGATGGTCGTGTTCGAGAGTGAGGAGAAGGCTCGGGAGCGGGAGCAGGATACGCGGCGCCAGGACGGTCTGGAGGCGGCACGGGAGACAATGACCGCGATCTTCGACGGACCTCCGGAGTTCGTGGACCTGACGGTTGTCGACGAGTACCTGCCCTAGCCACGAGGAGACTCGGCCTGCTGGAGGCCGGGTCCCGGTGTCGTTGTCGTAGCCCGCTCTCGCGGGTCCAGGAGGCGGAGCGCCCGCCGGTGACTCGGCCGGCGGTTGGCCTCGATACGGCACCGCCTCACCCGGATCAGCGCGAAACTTCGTCCTTCCGCCGGGGCAGCACCCAACCAGGGCGCGGGAAGTGGCAGGTGTAGCCGTTCGGATACCTCTCGAGGTAGTCCTGGTGCTCAGGCTCCGCCTCCCAGAAGGGACCGGCCGGGGTGACCTCGGTCACAGCGTTGCCCGGCCACAGGCCGGACGCGTTGACGTCGGCGATGGTGTCCTCAGCGACCCGCCGCTGCTCGTCGTCGAGATAGAAGATGGCTGACCGGTAGCTCGAGCCGACGTCGTTCCCCTGACGGTCCTTCGTCGTCGGGTCGTGGATCTGAAAGAAGAACTCCAGAAGTGCGCGGTAGGAGGTCTGGGCAGGGTCGAAGGTGATCTCGATCGCCTCTGCGTGACCTTGGTGGTTGTAGTACGTCGCGTTGGCCACGTGACCCCCCGTGTAGCCGACCCGCGTCGCCTCAACGCCGGGGAGTTTCCGGATGAGGTCCTGCATTCCCCAGAAGCACCCGCCGGCGAGAACTGCCCGTTCTGTGGTGGCCATCAGGTCGTCTCCTCAGTCGTGGTCGGGTTTTCGAACAGCTTCTTGTACTCGCCATAGCCTTCTGACTCCAGGTCGGCGTACGGGATGAACCGTAGGGCCGCAGAATTGATGCAGTACCTCAGCCCTCCCTCCTCGGCGGGCCCGTCGTCGAAGACGTGACCGAGGTGGCTGTCCCCGTGGCTCGAGCGGACCTCGGTCCGGACCATTCCGAGGCTGCGGTCCTCGTTCTCGACGACGTTGTCAGCGGCGACCGGTGCCGTGAAGCTCGGCCAACCGCAGCCACTGTCGTACTTCTTGGTGGAAGCGAACAGGGGCTCTCCCGAGACGATGTCGACGTAGAGGCCCGCTTCCTTGTGATCCCAGAATTCGTTGTCGAACGCTGGCTCCGTGGCCCCTCTCTGGGTGACCTCATACTGACGCGGCTTCAGCTGGGCGACGGCTTCTGGGTCCTTGTCGTAGGTCTTCTGGCTCATGCTCGCTCCTTGGCCGTGGCAAGCGACGACGTGGCCGACCTGCCGGCCGTCCCCTGGGGGCCAGCGTAGTCAGCACCGTCTCCGAACGGTACGCCCGTCAACCCGTGGCCCGGCCCCTCTGGGTGACGGCCTCTGGGGCTCTTACGCCACTCAACGCGCCCCCAGGATCAGCTCCGTCACAAGCTGATCCAACCGCTCGTGACCGTACCCCCTGGTGGCCATGGCGTCCTCCGAGTAGGTACCGGCGAGAGAACGCAATGCGGCGATGGCTCCGGTGCCGAGGCCATCAGGGGAGGTGGGCTCGGCGATGCTGTCCCGACGGGCGGTCGACAGGGCCTGAGCGATCTCGGTGTCGGAATGGAACCGTTCGACCTTGTCTCGCAGGAGGAGATAGGTGCGCATGCATCCACGGGCGAAGTCCCAGATGCCGTCGTAGTCCTCGGTGCGGTAGGGGTGGGCGTCGAAGTGGCGCATTCCGTCCCAACTGGCATCTTCGAGCGCCATCACCGTGTAGAAGGCATCACGGATTCCCTCGGAGCCGAAGCGGAAGTCCTGATCGTACTTTCCGATGCGTTGAGCGTTGAGGTCGATGTGGAAGAGCTTGTCGTGCCAGAGGGTCTGTGCCACGGCATGAGAGAACGAGAGCCCACTCATCGTCTCGTGGGCGAACTCCGGATTGAGCCCGACCATGTCCGGCCACTCCAGCTCGTTGATGAAGGCGAGCGCGTGGCCGACCGTGGGCAACAGGATGTCGCCTCGCGGTTCGTTGGGCTTGGGTTCGAGCGCCACACGAATGCCGTAGCCCCGGTCGCGAATGTACGAGCAGCAGAGATTCACCGCCTCGGCGTAGCGGTCGAGGGCACCCCGGACGTCCTTGGCCGCTTCCGCCTCGACGCCCTCGCGCCCGCCCCACATCACGAAGACGGTCGCCCCCAGCTCGGCGCCCAGGTCGAGCGCGTCGAGCGTCTTGGCCACCGCCATCCGGCGCACGGCCGGGTCGTTGGCCGTGAATGCTCCCTCTTTGAACACAGGCCGGGAGAACAGGTTGGTCGTGGTCATGGGCACCTTGAGCCCGGTTGCGTCGAGGGCCTGCCGGAAACGCTTCAGGATCGCCTCACGCTCGGAGGATGCGGTGCCCCAGGGCACCAGGTCGTTGTCGTGGAGGCTGACACCGTAGGCACCCAGGTCGGCGAGCTGGTGGACGGCGTCGACGGGATCGAGGGGTGGCCGGGTCTCGTGTCCGAAGGGATCACGTCCGGTGTTGCCCACGGTCCAGAGACCGAAGGTGAAATGGTCGTCCGGGGTTGGCTCAAAGGCATCGGTCATCAGAGTGACTCCTTTGATTCGGGTTGGAGGGGCGCTGCCTCCGAGACTACCGAGGTGGCCCCCCGAGAACCCGACCGGCCGGCCCGACCTGCTAGCCCCAGCCCGTGGCGATCTCAGCCCCGGGCGACCGCGAACCGACGGCGGACCTCATCAGACGTGGCGGAGTCGGGCCCCGGGACAGTGACATCCCCGGCGCGCAGGTTCCAAGCGTCGGCCATATCTGTCGGTTCCGCTCCGGTGGCGAGTGCGGCTGCCTGGAGGGCGGCTCCGGTGGAGACGACCTCGAAGTCGGGCATGACCGTGACCGGCCGCTTGGACAGAGTGGCCAGCACCCGGCGGTACGCCGGCGAGTGGGCGCCACCGCCGAGCAAGACCAGTCGGCCCGAACCGGTGGGTACGCCCGCCGCCTCCAGAGCGTCGAGACCTTCCAGCAGGCTGCACACCACTCCCTCGAAGGCCGCCCGAGCCAGGCGCTCAGGCGTGATGTCAGAACGGATGCCGTGCAGGGTTCCGGTGGCATCGGGTCGGTTGGGAGTCCGTTCACCGGCCAGATAGGGCACGAGGACCAGGCCGGCGCTCCCGGAGGGCGCCGCAAGGGCCAGCGTGTCGAGACCGGAATGGTCCACGGAGAGAAGCCTCCCCACGGTGGCCGTAACGAGCGCGGCGTTGAGGGTGCAGACCAGCGGCAGATACCGGCCGGTCGCGTCGGCAAAGCCCGCGATGGCACCCGTCGGATCCCGAATCGGCCGTTCGCTGGTGGCGAAGACCGTGCCCGACGTGCCGATCGAGATGGCGACCTCACCGGGACGCAATCCGGTGCCGAGTGCTCCGGCCATGTTGTCCCCGGTCCCGGCGGCGACGGGCGTGCCGGCCGGTAGTCCTAGCTCGGCGGCGGCCGACGTCGTGATGGAGCCGGCCCGATCCGATGGGCCGAGCACCGCTGGAAGCAAGGCCTCCCAGTTCGTCTCGCTGTCGATCAGCTGGAGGAGGTCGATGCCGATAGGCGTTCTCACGCGGGGACCAGTAGCCCGTGCCGGATGCGTCACCTCGGTCGGTGACGAATCGGCCGGTGAGCCGGAAGGTCAGCCAGTCGTGGGGCAAGAGGAGGTGACCCATCCTCGCGAAGGTTTCGGGCTCGCACCGCCGGAGCCAAGCGAGCTTCGACACGGTGAACGCGGCCACCGGAACGCTTCCGCAGGCCTCTGCCCACTCCATTGCGCCCAATCGATCGACGAGTCGACCGGCGTCCTCGGCCGACTCCGTGTCGTTCCACAATTTGGCCGGCCGGAGCACCTCTCCGTGACGGTCGAGGACCACCATGCCGTGCTGTTGAGCGGCGACCGACACCGCGACCACGTCCGTCCGGCCTGTGTGCTCAGACGCGGCGGCGAGGGCCAGACGCATTGCCGCGGCCAGTGCGGTCCACCAATCCTGAGGGGCCTGCTCACTTCGAGGTGGGGTGGGAACCGGATGGTCGGCCCGCCCGGCGCCGACCACCTGTCCGGTCGTGAGGTCGCGGAGCTCGACCTTGGTCGACTGTGTGGAGGAATCGACCCCGGCCACCAGCGGCATGGTGACGACGTTACTGTGGCTCTCAGGTTGGTGGCGCCACCAGTCCATTGGCCCGGGCGACGGCGCCGAACCACGACGCGCTGGGTTTGGCGCGGCGGGCGAATGTCCTCGGATCGACGCCGTGGAGTCCGAACTTGGGCCCGAATCCGAGGGACCACTCGAAATTGTCGAGCAGACTCCAAACGAAGTAGCCGCGAATATCCACGCCGTCGTCGAGGGCGCGTCGTACCCCACGCAAGACTTCAGCGATGAAGGTGATGCGCTCGGTGTCGTCATCCGTGGCGATCCCGCTCTCGGTCAGGAGCACCGGGATGCCGGTCACCGCCGCCGCCCGCCGGGCGCAGTGCTCCACCCCCTGCGGCCAGTACTCGTAACCCATCTGGGTGGTGGGCACTCCCGGCTCGTTGGGAGCCTGCCCCTGCGGGCCGAAATGCACCCGCGAATAGCACTGGACACCGATGAAGTCGTCGCCCTCGGTGGCCCTCATGAACCTGTCCTCGAGGATCTCCTGGGCGGCCTCGAGGATGTCCTCGCCGCCCGGCTCGGCCACCATCTCGTCCATGGACAACGTCAGGCCAACGGGATACTCGCCCGGCCCCGACCGCAAGGCGTCGACCGCAAGTCGATGGGCTCGCACCATGGCCTCGTTGACCGCAAGATGACGGACGAAATCCTCCTTCACCCCGGGCGGCGAGGACCCGAGGGCATAGCCCATGACGCCGATCAGATTGATCTCGTTGATCGTGCATGCCCACCCGATGAGGTCACCGAGATGGGCTGCCGACCCGGGCGACGAACCGGGCGAAGACCTCGGGGGCGTCCACAGCCTCCCACCCACCGCGTGAGGTCAGCCAGGTCGGGGTCGTGAAGTGATGGAAGGTCACCACCGGGGCGATGTCGCGCTGGTGACACGCCTCACAGATGCGGCGATAGTGGTCCAGCGCGGCGATGGAGAACTCGCCCTCGGCGGGCTCGATCCGGCTCCATTCGAGGGAGAATCGATACGCACGAAGGCCCATGGCGCCGACGAGATCGACGTCCTCGGGCCAACGATGCAGCGAGTCGCAGGCATCGCCGCTCGACTCGGCACATCCGGATTCCGGGTTGTGCTCCCAGGCCCACCAGTCGTTGTTGACGTTGCCGCCCTCGATCTGATGAGCCGCGGTCGCGGTTCCCCACAGGAAGCCTTCGGGGAAGCTGATCTCTGGGGTCGCGCCAGCGTCTTGGTTCACGAGCGACGACTGTACCCCGATGGCAGCGAGGACCGGGGAGAGGAGGACCGGGGAGAGCAGATCTGAGGACCAGGGCCTTGCTCGGGGGCCGCTGATGGGCCCCCGACTGATCCGACGTCCGCCGGTGAGCCCGGTACGTCCGGACCGGACTTCGCGTCGATGGTCACCTCCCTGATGGGGATCCGGGCCGGCGGCGATACCTACGGGATCGGTGGCGGGTCACCCTGGCGGACGGTCAGCGTCTGGGGTCCGCCGAATCGCACGAAGACCCCGTCGTGGCGCATGGCGCGGGCGAACCAGGTGATGGACAGGAAGATGGCCCCGGCGGTCAGCGACGATGTCGCCCCGAGTCGCTCCAGCGGGAAGGAGCGGGTCGACGCCGTGAACAGGAGGGTCAGGACGACGGCACCATTCAGGAACATCGCAACGGCCCAGAGGAAGGAGACCCGGACGAAGAAGCGGTGGACGCTGGGCCGGGCCAGGAGCTCGGGGGTCAGCGGGCAGAAGTCGTGCGTGAACCGCTGCGTGAAAGGCCGGCCCGCGAGGGCACTGGCCACCAGCAGGAGAGAGGCGAGGAAGGCACTGGCCGTGGGCTGGATGAAGTAGACGAAGGCGCTTCCCGTGGCGAATGAGATGACGGTGCGGAGGGTGAGCAGCGCCGTGCCCAGCAGCAGCAGGGTCGAGATCCGCTCATGCCGCCAGGCGCGCCGAGCGATGAGGAAGTACGACCAGGCCAACGCTCCGAGCAGGGCCCCCCGGAATCCGGCGATCAGCAGCACGCAGTAGTAGGCCGCCACCGGGGCCACGACACTCTCGAGGATCACAGGGAGGGCGTGGCGCAGGACGCGCCATGGGTGCGGCAGCTGCAGAACCGAGGCCGAACGCCCGTCAGGGTGATCCGAGAACGCCAGCGCCTGCAGTGCCGGTCGACTTCCGGATGGGCTGATGGGCGAGTCTACCTGCCCATCCTGCCGGCGTCCGATCGGGCTGCTGACAGTGGCCCGCACCCACCTACCGGTCTGGATCGGCGCAGCTCTCCACCCGAGCCGGCCGTGTTCATTCGTCGGCACTCCAGGTCGGGAACCTCTTTGTCCAGGTCAGGCCCAGCAGGGGGGCCACGACCGAGGTCACCGATCGGGCCGGTCCCGTACCGCGGGCCCTTGTCGGGCTACTCCGCGAGCGTGGCCGCGACCATCTCGCCCGGAGCATTCCTCACGCCCGGGCTCGGGACCATCGCCCTCGACAACCGTGAGGCACCTGCACTGCTGTTCCAGTACGACTACGACACGGCCACCCACGTGACGGCGGGGTATGCCTTCGAGACCTGTGATGCGCTGCGGGCCGCCGGGAACGCCTGCTACGAAGTCGATCTGGACGGGACCGGCCATACCACGTGGCTTGTGCCCGGAGGACCTTGGTGGACGAACGAGTTGGGGCCTTTCGTCTGGGGTGAGCTGCACCTGGCCACCGCGACCCCGTAGCTGACCCGGCCGAGGGTGTTCGAGACTCGGACCCGCCCGACAGCGTCCGAGCGCTGTGGATGCCGGCTGTGACCGGGCGGGCCGCTACCCGTAGGTGAAGGTCAACGGATTGGAGGTCCCGCTGTCGGTGGTGACCGTCAAGGGGGCCGAGGTGCCCGTTCCGGTGGCGGCGGGAACATCGACGAGGCAGCTGGTCGGCTCAGGACAGGCGATGAGGGCCACCTGGGCCCCGACATGGGCGGTGATCTGACCGGACTGGCTGATGAGGTTGGTGCCGGTGATCACCACCACCTGCCCTGCCGCGCCGCTCGCAGGTTGCACGGCCGAGAGGACGGGGGCACCTCCGGTTGGCGAAGTGGTCGAGGTGGTGGTCGGGGTGGTCGTCTGAGTGGTGGTCGGTGGGGGCGCAGCCGTGGTGGAGGAGCTGGACGGCGGATGGGTGCTCGGGGCGGACTTGACCGGCGGGACGCGGGACGAGGACCTCGCGATGGGGGCCGGACCCCGAAGCGGGGGCCCCGGCGCGGCGTGCGGGGTCGGCGCTCCGTGGCCTCTCGTCGATGTCCAGCCCACCAAGGCGGCCAGCACCACTACGAGAACCACGGACACGATGAGGAAGGACCGACGCCGGGGGTTGTCCGGGCGGACAGGAGCGGCGCCGTTGGCCGGGGGGGCACTCCTCGGTCGTGGCACCGTCGGGCCCTCGGGGTTGGTCCGGGCATCGTCGATTCCAACCCCCGACTGGCGGGATCGCCGCGCTGCCTCGGCCATGGCGGCCAGCGCCTCCGTGCTCGGCTCCTGGTCGGAGCGGCGACCGTCTCTGCGTGCTCGCATGGTTCGCCTCCGGTACTGACCCGCGGGCAGCGGGTCTTCCTGCTCATTCGCTCATCATGCCTCCACCGGGCGGTCGGTGGGGGACATGGGCAACGGGTCCGGGCGCCGAAGCCGATCCGGTCTGAGACCGCCCCGTCGGGCACCTCCCACAGTGCGGTACCACGCTGGTCGACGGCGTCCCGCGCGGTGACCCGGGACCTCCGCCAGTCCGGCCCAGGTTCGGCCGCTCCCCGCGGCTACCGGGCTCCCCGACGCGCCCGGTTGGGTCCCACCGCCCTGCCTACGGATCGGAGCGACTTATCCCGCGTCTCGGACAAGGTCCACGGCAGCCAGATCATCGTCGGCAAATCCGGCTTCCACGGCGCGCACCAGGCGGCCTCGGACCGTGTCCAGCAGTGGGCTCAGGTGAGCGGATTCGCGGGCCAGGTCGATGTCCTTCAAGGCGAGCTGCACGGCGAATCCTGGCTCGAAGGCCCGCTCCTCCATGAGCCTCATCTTCTGCAGGGCGTACGGCATCGCCAACGGTCCCGCCTCGAGTGCCTGGGCGAAGACGGCGTGGTCGAGGCCCAGTTCGTCACAGAGGGCAAGGGCGTCGCTCATGGCCACCGTCGCCGCGACCATCCACGCGTTGACCACGAGCTTGAGTGAGCTGCCCTCGACGCCGGTTCCGACCCGGAGCACCTTGGAACCGAGAGCATCGAGGACCGGTCTGGCCCTGTCGAGAGCGCCCTCGTCGCCTGACACCAGCCAGACGAGCTTCCCCTGACGGGCCGGGGCGGTGCTTCCGGACACCGGCGCATCGAGAAAGGGCACGGTGTGCTGGGCCGCCAGATCGACCATGGTCCGGGAGCTGGCCGGTCCGATCGTGCTCGCCTGCACCCAGACGGTACCTCTCTCGAGTTCCTCGATCGCATCGGTCATCACCCCGGCGACAGCCTCCCCGTCCCGGAGAACGGTGATCACGGCGGACGCACCCCGGAGGGCCTGGCCGAGGTGTTCGACGGCGGTCACTCCGGCGGCGTGCTCTGCGGCGGCTCTCGCTCGCGCGTGCGTCCGGTTCCACAGCCGGACGTCGGATCCCGACTCACCGAGGCGTGCAGCCATGGCGGCGCCGAGAGCCCCCGCTCCGACGACGGTGACAGTGGGCGTTACGGCCATCGTTACTCCCTCCGGTCGAATTGCGGGCCAGTCGGAACACACCGGCCCGGGCCTGCCGCTCACGCCGGAGGAAGCTGCCGCAACCTGTCGTACTGGAACTCGGGACCAGACTACCGGGAGTGGGAGAGTGCCCTCCGGGTCCATCGGGACTCCGGAGCATCCACGGTCAGCGACTCGTTCCGAGGACCCACGCTGAACCACGGGCCCGGGTGCCCATGACCCCTCGGGCTGACGGAGGCATCGTCACCTACGGCGACGTCTCCTGCCGCGGCTCACTCGGACCACCGGGCAACTCGACCATCGTGGTACTGGCCGACGGCCAGGGGGACAGGTGGCCGTAGTGGCGGCGGTCCAGTTGCTAATTGCCGATCTGCGAAGCCCACCGGATCGTCGTCTGGCCGGTGATCGGCTCGATGGAGTTGACCGCCGAGCTGTACGCAACCGGGGGGCTCAGGCCGTTCGGGGTGCTGGTCAACACTCCGAAGACCGTGACGATCCGGCCCTCTGACTTGGCGTAGGAGATCAGCGACGCCCAGGACGCGGCATCGGAGGGATAGTAGATCTCCGGTACAGCGACGTCCGGAGCGAAGCCGTCCGCCACCTGGAGTAGTTGGTCGTTGGACCAGAACCCTCGGTCGGCGGAACCGTAGTCGATCATCGACGGTTGGTAGCCGCCGACCGCATGCGCGTAGCCGGCCAGAAGGTCGTGGGTGTTCTGATAGCCCGGATCGAAGGCGGGCTCGGCATCGTCGCCCGCGACCACGGTGACCAGGTCGGTGTACCCCGAGCGCGCTCGCAGGGCACTTACCTGCGATTGGGCCTGCTCCACGGCGACCGCCTGCTGCTCCCCCCACCCGTAGAAGCTCGTCGGTTCGAAATTGCAACCGCAGACGACGCCCGCGCACGGCTGTCCCGTACCACAGCTGTTGTTCGTGCCGATGGCCACCTCCAGCCGCAGGCCACGTGGGGCATGGGTGAAGTAGCCCTCCACATAACCCACGGTGGCGGCCACGATGGACGTCAGCGAGATGAAGCTGCCGCCAAAGTCCATGGTCCCCGAGGTGGAACCGTTGAACGCCGGCCGCCCGAAGTCCAGGATCGCCAGCCCTTGGGCGCCCGCGTTCCCCGCCGCCGCCCCTTGGGCAGCCAGGGTGGCAGGATCCGCACTCACCTCGTAGTGCGAAGAGGTCGAGGCCGGCATGGCGGTGGCCGCGTCCGCCGCCGGGGACTGGGCCAGGCTGAGGGCGGAGGTCGCCACCAGAAGGAGCCCACCCCACGCCATCCGACCGACTCTGTCGAGAACCGACCCCGGTATCCGACGAGGGATCGTGCCCCGTGCCTCCAGGCACGACGGCCCGGCGCCGGCGCCGGTACTACGTTGCGGCATCATCAATGGAGCCTCCGTGCTCGAATGTCTCGATGCGAAGCTCGCCCCTTGTCCTCCACCATCGACCGGTCGGAGCATGAACTTGAGGCGCCTGCACCGGAGGAACGAGGACCGGTTCAGCCGCCTCGTGGGGGCACGGTCCGCTGCGGATGTTGCGGGCGTCCGGCGATGTGGATCGGAGACTGCCGAGCGGTCCGGGGAACACCGCGCCCGAGTGGCGCTCGGCCCCCCACCCAGGTCATCGGCGCCCCAGGTTTCAGGCTCTCCCGTTGGATAGATTGGGGTTGTGAGCGGGGTGATCGATTCGGACCAGCATCTCTACGAGTCCCGGAACCTGTGGTCGGAGTTCATCGATCCGACCCACCGCGAGGACGCGCTGGCCATCGTCGACGACGAACTCGGGTACCCGTGGCTCACCTGGCGGGGCCGACGCCTCGACCTGGCCGACGTCCAGCTTCCCGGTGACACCGTAGCCATCGGTCGGAACCGCCAACGCCGTCGCCAGGAGCTGCCTCCCGAGTACTCCTACGACGACACGCTGCCCGCCGACTACTGGGAGCCCGCAGCCAGGGTGGGCCAGCTTTCGGCCATGGGGCTGGACGAGGCCGTGCTGTTCCCGAACTTCGGGCTGCTCTGGGAGCGTCGGCTCTCGGACTCGCTCGATGCCCTGACCGCCAACATGGCGGCCTGGAACCGCTGGTGTGCCACCGTCGTCGCCGACGGGTCCGGTCGTCTCCACCCGGTCGCCCACCTGACCCTTCGGGACCCTGGCTGGCTGGACTCCCAACTGGCCGAGCTCTCGGCCGCCGGCGTGCGTCTCGGCATGATCGCCCCCGCGGCGGTGGACGGGCGCCCCCTCTCCCATCCGGATCACGATCGCATCTGGGCCGCCTTCGTCCATCACGGGGTCACGCCGGTCTTCCACGTGGCGGACCAGCCCCGCATCCTCGACGATGCCTTCTATCCTGACGACTCGCAGTCCTTCGTCCCCGCCGTGGAGTCGGTGTTCCTGTGGGTGCCTCCGGCACTCGCCGTCACCGATCTCATCGTGAACGGCGTGCTGGCCCGCAATCCGGACCTCTCGATCGGGATCGTCGAGCTCTCGTCGATCTGGGTCCCCCAGTACCTGCTCATGCTGGACGGGGGCTGGGACTTCACCCGGGTCCTGAACGGCGGGGTTCCCACCGAGCTCGAGCTCAGACCCAGCGAGTACTTCCGACGCCAGGTCAAGGTGTCGTCCTTCTCCTACGAACAGCCGGGCCGGCTGGGGGCCAAGTCCGGCGATCTGTTCATGTGCTGCAGCGACTACCCCCACTCCGAGGGAACGGCCACGCCCCTCGCGGACTATGCCCGGCAGGGCAGCACTCCCGACCAGGCCTCCGGCCTCTTCAGCGACAACGTGGCGACTCTCATCGGGGGCTAGCCGCTGGGCCGGTCCCCCCGGGGGTCGGGCCAGGTCTCGACGCTCCTCCTCGACCCCAGGGGAGGTCAGAGGATGGAGATCAACGTCGCCGTGCTACCCCTGCTCCGATCGGGCGCACCATCGCTCCGATCTCCTGCCGGAGGGCGATCCGGAGCCGGGCCCACGGAGCGGACCGGCGGGCCCGGCGGCCCCCCGGGCGGTGTGTCGGGGGTCAGGGGAGCCCGTCGTCCACGGTCACGGTGACGCCCTCGGCCGCGGACCGGCGGACGGCGTCGAGCACGGCGACGTCCCTGACTCCGTCGACGAAGGTGCCGGCGGTGGGCCCCGGTGGGTCGGGCCGTCCTTCGATGCGGCTTCGCAGCACCTCGGCCAGTCGGCGGTAGGGACCGAAGTCCATGCCGTGGGCCGTCATTCGCTCGTACGCCGTATGGACCAGTCCGTCGGGCAGTGGCGGCCCGCCCCCGACGGGCAGGTAGTCGGGGATGGACAGCGTGCGGGTCCCGTCCTTGTCGGCCACTCGGACGGTCGCTCCCACCCCCTCGATCCAGGCTGTCCCTTTTGATCCCACCACCCGGGTGATCACGATGGGCGGCCCCCAGTCGCCCGAGGTGCTCTGGAGGATGCCCACCGCCCCGCTACGCATGCGGAAGTGGACGACGAAAGCGTCGTCGGCGGTCATGGCCCGTTCGGCCACATGGGGCAGGGAGGCGCTGACGGACTCGAACTCGCCGAGCGTCATCCGGATCTGATCGATGATCTGGGAGCCGTGGGCGGCCATCCAACCGCCACTTCTGGCCGGCATCGGCCCACCAGCCGGGAACCTCGGCTGCGGGGTCGGCCAGCATGGGGACGTGGAGCATCACCGTGGCCATGCGGGGCTCGCCGATCTCTCCCCCTTGGACCGCCTGGGCCAGGACCGCCTGACCTGCGTCCGAAGCGGAACTCGCACCCGAGGAGGTGGACGACCCCCGCCTCCTCCGCCGCGGCCAGCATGGTCCGACCTTCGGCCGCATCGCGCGCCAGGGGCTTCTCGCACAGGACGTGCCTGCCCGCGGCGACGGCGGCGAGGACGATGGACGCGTGGGTGTCTGGCGGGGTGGCGATGGTCACCGCGTCCACGCCCTCCACTCTGAGGGCCTCCTCCACCGAGGTCAGGGCCCGGGGGATGCCGAAGGTGGCGGCCCGTTCCTGCGTCTTGGCCGGATCCCGGCCGACCAGGGCCACCACTTCGAAGCCCGCCGCCTGCAGGGCCCGCACGTGGGTCAGGCAGCCGAACCCGGTGCCGAACACGACGACCCTCATCGCACCGCGTCCCAGACCTGGCGGGTGGCCTGAGCGGCGAGGAGTGCCGCCGCGTCCGGCGACCGGGCCTGCAGCTCGTCGCTGAATACCTCCACCCCGAGCGGGGCGGTGGTCCCGGTGGCAATCAGGGTCAGGATCAGCCCGGCGAGGTCGAACTCGCCCTCGCCGGGGAGCGCCCGGTGGTGGAGGGTGGCCTCGACCAGGTTCGCCTCGGGCTCGGCCGGGCCGTCGTCGAGCTGGATCCCGAGGATGAGCTCACCGGGTACCTCGGCCAGCTCCGCGAGCCGGGTGCCCGAGCGGACCAGGTGCCAGGCGTCCACGTTGATCCCACCGTTCGGTGCGCCCGCCCTCCGCACGATCTCGAGGGCGGTGGCCAGGTCGGGGATCTTCGACCACGGCAGCCACTCCAGGTGCACCACCAGCCCGTGCTCGGCCGCTCGCCGGCACAGCCCGGCGAACGCCTCCGCGGCAGCATCGACATCCCACGAACCGCCGAAGACGTCGACCGCGTTGAGCGACCGCGCCCCCACGGCATCGGCCACCGCGAACAGCTCCTTCTCGCCGAACCGGAAGACATCCTCGCTGTCGTGGCGGGGGTCGATCCGGATGTCCTCCGCCCCCGGCAGCCACCACCAGGCCGGGTCGAGTTCCGCCACCACCAGGCCGTGGTCGTCGAGCATGGAGCGGAGGTCATGGTCACTCACCCCCTCGGCCCGGGCAGCGGCGTAGTCGCGTCCCCACAGGGAGATGGCGGCGAACCCCGCGTCAGAGGCGGCGGCCAGCCGCTCGGCGTAGGGCACGCCCCGGGGGAGTGTGCCCGAGCACAGCACCATGTCGTCGGGTCCCATCAGTAGCCGGCCTCCTTGTCGACGATGCCCATGAGGTCGCGTCCCTCCCGGTAGCGGACCAGGTTCTCGGTGAAGCAGGTCATGGTGCGGGCCACCGTGCGGGGGGAGGACCAGGAGATGTGGGGGGAGAGCCGCACCGACGGGTGCCGGTAGAGCGGGTGGCCCTCGGGCAGCGGCTCGGGTTCGACCACGTCCAGCGAGGCGAGCGCCACCCGCCCGTCGTCGAGGGCTCGGAGCAGGGCGCCCTGGTCGACGAGGGAGCCCCGGGCCACGTTGACCAGGTGCACCCCCGGATTGACTGCGGCGAAGGCCGACTCGTCGAGGAGGTGGTGGGTGGCAGGGGTCGCCGGAGCCGCCACCACCAGGTGGTCCGACCGGCCTAGCAGCGTGAGGAGGTCGGGGCAGAGGGAGACCCCCTCGGGCGGCGGTGTCGCCGACCGGCGGCGCACCCCGGTCACCTCCATGGAGAAGGCCAGGGCCCGACGGGCCACCTCGGTGCCGATGGCCCCGAGGCCGACGATCCCGAGGGTCTGCCCCTCGAGCCCGCCGAGTTGGGCCGTGTTCCATGCCGCCACCGGCCCGTTGATCCACGATTGGGGGAGCTGCTTCTCGAAAGCGAGCATGGCGGCCAGGACGAACTCGGCGATGGCGGGCGCCCCGGCCCCTCTGGAGCAGGTCAGGACCCGGTCGCCGACCGCCTCGAAGGGGAACCCGTCGGCCCCGGCACCGAGGATGTGGATCCAGCGGATCCGGGGTCCCACCACCCCCACCAGGCCGGGAGCATCGTCCAGCAGGATGACCAGCACGTCGGCCTGGTCGGCGGCCTCCGGGCTGTCGGCCATCACCACCCGGGTGTCGGGCAGTGCGCCCCGCAGCCCTTCGGCCACGACTTCTCCGAACCGGCCGCGGTACACGGCCACCGTCTCCCCGTTCACCGGCCGGCGGTGTCCTTCAGCACCCCGGGGACGTGCACCGCAGCCAGGTTGTCGGCGAGATAGGCCGGTGCCTCGTCCGTCTCGACGAACCACCCGGTCGGGCACATGGTCAGGATCTCCACGAAGGAGAACCCGGCCCGCTGCACCTGCACCTCCAGGGCCCGGAGCAGCATCCTCTTGGTCCGGGCCACGTTGCCGGCGCTGTTGACCAGGCCGCGCGCCACGTAGGCGGCCCCGTCGAGCTGGGCCAGCAGGGAGCTGAGGAGGATGGGCCTCCCGTGCCGTTGCGGATCGCGACCCTCGAGGCTGGTCTTGGTCCGCTGCCCGACCACCGTGGCGGCCGACATGTGGCCCCCGGTCTCCCCGAACACCCCGTTGTTGAGCATGATGCACGTGACGCTCTCCCCCGCGCCACGGTGTGCAGGACCTCCTGGAGGCCCTCACTGACCATGTCGCCGTCCCCTTGGACGGTGAAGACGATCGTCCCCGGCCTGGCCCGCTTGACCCCGGTGGCCAGCGAGGGCGCCCGGCCGTGCAGGGCCTGGAGCACCTCCACGTCGAGATTGTTGGAGAAGGCCGTGTAGCAGCCGATCCCGAACACCGCCACGGTCCGCTGCACCAGACCGAGTTCCTCGACCGCCTCCAGGGCACAGCGCATGGCCACGGGCTCCCCACATCCGGGACAGAGGTGATGGGCCCCCACGTCGATGAGGGCGGGCACGAAGTCGCCGACCAGGCGGGCGGGCATCTCCGGCGGCCGGTCGGTGGGCACGAATTCGCTCATCTCGGGACCACCCGCTCGATCCGCTGCCGCAGCACCTTGACGTCGAGGTCGGGGGCGATCCCGAAGCCGGAGCCGTCCAGGCTGAGGCCGCCGATGAAGTGCACCGGGGTCCGGCCGAGGACGGCCAGACGCACGTCGTCGATCATCTGACCCTGGTTGTTCTCGTAGACGGCCACCGCCTTCGCCCCCTCGGCCGCCTCGGCCACTGCGGCCGAGGGGAAGGGGAACAGGGTGATGGGTCGGACGTAGCCCACCCGCGTCCCGTCGGCCCGGAGTTCGCGCACGGCGGCCTGGACGTACCGGGCCGGCGTGCCGAAGGCCACCACCACGACGTCGGCGTCTTCCGTGTGGTGTGTCTCGACGAGTGGCTCCACCCGGACGGCCATCTCGGCCGTGTGCGCCGCGCAGTCGGCGTAGTGGACCGAGAGGTCGTAGCCGACGTCGTCCCGCTGTTTGGTGCTGCCGAGGAACGAGAGGAGCTTCGCCCGTCCGGAGCCGCCGCTCGAACCGTCAAGGGCCCACTCGGGGATGTCACGCACCACCGGGGTGGGGATGGCCACCGAACGGGCGGTGTGGGCCAGGTAGTAGTCGCCCATGACCAGCACCGGGTTGCGCCACCGTTCGGCCAGGTCGAAGGCGAGGAGGACCAGGTCGACGGCCTCGGCCGAGTCCACCGGGGCCAGCACGATGTGGCGGTAGTCGCCGTGGCCGCCCCCGCGGGTCGCCTGGAAGTAGTCGCCCTGGGCCCGGGCCATGTCCAGCACGACCAGGGGCAACCGGGCCAGGGTGATCTCGGCCAGTGATTCCTGCATCAGGGAGAGGCCCTGGCCGGTCGAGCCGGTGGCCGAGGGGGTGCCGGTGGCGGCGGCGCCCCAGGCCATGCCCACCGCCTCGAGCTCGCTCTCGGCGTTGATGCACACTCCCCCGACGTCGGGTAGCAGGCGGGCCATGTGCTCGAGGACCTCGGTGAAGGGGGTCATCGGGTAGCCGGCGAAGAACCGGCACCCGGCGGCGATCATCGCCTCGGCGATGGCCTCGCTGCCCGACAGCAGCCGACGGTCCGGGGCGGCGACGGTCATGCCGTTTCCGGAGGTCCGGTGCGCGGTGTCTCGTACTTGTAGACCTGGAAGACGAAGTCCGGGCAGATCTGGGAGCAGGCCCGGCACCCCGTGCACCCGGGAAGGAGCCGGGGGAAGCGGTAGCCGCGGCTGTTGGTCTCGTGCTCGGTCATCACCAGCACGCCCGGGGGACAGCTGTCGACACAGAGGTCGCACCCCTTGCAGGCCTCGGTGTCGATGACGAGGGTGCCGCGGGTGACGGTCGGCGGTCGGGTGCTCACGGCACCGCCACCGTCCCGCGCCAGGCCGGAACGGAGAGCGGCACCGAGCCGAATCCCGTCCGGAGCGCCTGATCATTGAGCTCGGCGTGCTGGGTCCGGTAGGAGGGCAGCGAAGCCCGGGAGGCGGTGGCGAGCGAGTCCAGGCCCACCAGCCCGGTGGCGGCGGCGTAGGCCCCCACCATCACCATGGCGGCCGCCAGGGCACTCCCCAGCGAGGCGGCCATCTGGTTGGCCGCCACCTCCACGACGCCGCATCCGTCGGCGACGTCGGGCCGGTCGACCACATCGGCGTTGACCAGCACCAGTCCGTGCGGGTCCAGCCGGGCCAGCACGGGTCCGGCGTGCTGGTGGTGCATGAGCACGGCCGACCAGGTCATCCCGACGGTGGGCGGTGCCGCGACCGTCCGGTCGGAGACCACCACGGTCGATTCGGTGGCACCACCCCGCATCATCCCCCCGTAGCTCCCGAAGACCTGGACATCTCGTCCTTCGAGCAGCGCGGCCCGGGCCACCACGGCGGCGGCCAGCTGGACCCCCTGTCCGCCGATGCCGGTCATGATCAGCTCACGCTCCACAGGACACTGATCTTAACCATACAGAACAGTGTTCTGCTGGGGTCAGCCTGCCACGAGCCGCTCCACCAGCAGCCGGCGTTGGACCTGACCGGTCGATGCCGTCCGAGGCAGGTCGTCCACCACCCGCACCTCCCGTGGGTGCTTGAACGGGGCCAGGCGCCCGGCGCACAGCGCCCGCAGCTCGACCAGGGTGGGGGCGGACCTTCCCGGCGCCACCACCACTACGGCGCAGACCAGGTCGCCCCACGTGGGGTCAGGGAGGCCGACCACGGCCACCTGCTCGACCGAGGGGTGTTCGGCCAGCACTCCCTCGACCTCGAGGGGCATGACCGACTCGCCGCCGCTGCGCAGGACATCCCCGGTCCGACCCACGATGTGCAGAAAGCCCTCGTCGTCCTGGTCGGCCACGTCGCCGGTCCGGAACCACCCGCCGACGAGGCAGTCCGCCGTGGCCGCGGGGTCGTCGACGTAGCCGCCGAACAGCAGCGGGCTCTGCACCCAGAGCTCGCCGCCCTCCTCCCGCCGCACCCGGACCCCGGGGGCGGGCACGCCGCAGCTGCCGGGCTTCCGCCAGACGTCGCGGTGCTCGAGGCAGCTGACCCCCCCGGCCTCGGTGGATCCGTAGAAGACCCGGAGATCGGCCCGCGGGGCGATGCCACTGATGGCCGCCAGGAGATCGGGGGGAGTGGCGGACGTACCGGTATCGGCGAACCGCAGCCCGGACAGCCGGCGTCGAGCCTGCCGGCCCCGGTGGTCGATGATGCGCTGCCACACGGCCGGAATGCAGTTGAGCCGGGTGGCCTGGTGCCGGTCGACCGCCTCGCAGATCTCCTCGGGTCCGGCCGACTCCAACAGGATCACCGCGTCGCGGGCCTGCCACTGCTGGAGGGCGATGGTCCAGGCACCCATGTGGAAGAGCGGGTAGGGGCACACCATGGCACCGCGGGGCTCCGGTAGGGCGCCCGGGTGCGAGCGGAGGTAGTTGGTCCGGTGGGACAGCGCCGCCCCCTTGGGCCGGGCGCTGCTTCCACTGGTGAAGAAGACGACATGGGTGTCGTCCTCCGCCAGGCCGTCGGTGACGTACGGTCCGGAAGGGCGGGCGTCGGCCCACTGGTCGAGCTCGGCGAGGGAGGAACGGCGCGGGACCAGTCCGAGTCCGGGGCGGCCGGCGTCGGTGACGACCAGGTCGGGCCGGCATGCGGCGAAGATGGCTCCGGCCTCGTCTGTGCCCAGCAGGCCGTTGACCGGCACGAAGACCGCCCCCATTTTGGCCAGTGCGGCGAACAGCGGGGTGGCCTCCAGCGTGGTGGCGGCCCACAGCGCCACCGTCGAGCCGTGCCCGATCCCCTGGGTCTCGAGGGCTCGTGCCACCTGGTTGGCGCGGGCGTCCAACTCGGCGAAGGTGAGCGAGCGGTCGCCCAGCGCCACCGCCGTCCGGCCGGGCACCGCAGCGGCGGCGGTGGTGAAGATGTCGCCGATCAGCAGGTCGCCGGCCCTCACGGCTCAGTCCACCGTTCTTGCCTCATAAGAACAGTGATCTTAGAGTAGGGGTGAGGCGGCGCGGAGAGTGTGATGCCGTCCATCCCGCCACGAGGAGTCCGATGTCACCACTGACCGAGGCGCTGGCCCGCAGGGCGGTGGAGCGTTCGGTGGCCGACCGCCAGGCCGGGTACACCCAGGAGATGCGACGGATCGTCGAGGCGACCTTCGAGCTCATCGAGCGGACGGGGGCCGTCGACCCTTCCCTGCGGGAGATCCTGGCTCACACCGGTCTCTCCACCCAGGCCTTCTACCGGCTGTTCCGCTCGAAGGACGAACTCTTCCTGGTGCTGCTGGACGACGGTCGGCGCAGGTTGGTCGACTACCTGTCCGCCCGGATGGCGACGGAGGATACCCCCGCCGCTCAGATCCGGGCGTGGGTCGAGGGGGTCCTGGCCCAGGCGTCCACCCGTCGTGCCGCCGACAGGACCCGGCCCTTCCTGGCCAACGAGGACCGCCTCTCCGAGCTCTTTCCCGAGGAGCAGCGGGAGTCGGTGGACCTGCTGATCGGGCTGCTGGCCGTCCCGCTCGCCGGCCTGGCCCCCGCCGGTACGGCACCCGAGGAGGTCCGCCGCGACGCCGAGGCCATGTACCGACTGGTGTTCGGACTCCTCCATGCGCACCTGATCCAGCGCACGCGACCTTCGCCCGGGACGATCGAGCACACGATCAGGTTCTGCCTGCGAGGGATCGGACTGGCGGAGGTAGCCAGATGACCCAGGAGCGCCGACTCGGGACGATCGGAACCCGGATGTTGTTCGAGAACAACCGGGTCCGGGTGTGGGAGGTCCGTCTCGCCCCGGGCGAGGAGGGGGCTGTCCACCGTCACGACCTCGACCACCTCTTGATCCAGGTGGCGGGAGACAGGATCGCGGTCGTGCCCGAGGCCGACACCGAAGGTCCGTTCCGCCACTACATGGAGGCTGAAGTCATCCCCGGAGCGGTGGTGGAGGTGGCCCGTGGCGGTGTGGAGGTGGCCCGTAACGTCGGCACCGAGCCCTACGTAGAGGTCATCGTCGAGCTGATGGACTGAACCCGTGGGCGGATCACGTCCCCGCCCGGGTCCGGGCGTCGGCCGGCGGACACCGGGGGGCCGGCACATCCTTCGCCCGAGACCTGGTTCGCAGGGCGGGCGGCCGGGTTGATCGGTACACTGCAGCCAACACGTCTTTCGTCCGGGCGGCCAAGGGAGGTAGCTCGTGTTACGCACCATTCCGAAGCCGGTGCTCGAGGCGGTTCACGCCATCCCACTGTTCTCGACCTGCAACACGAAGGAGCTGCGCGAGATCGCCCGCCTGGGGACCGAATCCGCCATCGCCGCGGGTCAGACCATCACCACCGAGGGCACCGTCGGTAAGGAGCTGGTGATCATCCTCGAGGGCAGCGCGACCTGCCGGGTCCACGGGAGGAAGCTGGCCCATTTCGGTCCCGGGGACTTCTTCGGGGAGATGTCCCTGCTGGACAAGGGCCCCCGGAGCGCCACGGTCACCGCGGACACCGACATGGTGTTGCTGGTGTTGGATGGTCGGGAGTTCCACCGGTTGATCCAGACATCCCCTACCGTCGCATGGAAGATCCTGCAGGTGATGGCCGGTCGTCTTCGCAATGCGGACAAGTCGCTGAGCCACTGAGTCCCGTTTCGCCAGGTCGGTCCCGTGGCCTCGGGCCAGCCGGCCGCTCGGTGCTACCTTCCGCTTCCGGATCGAGCCCGAAGCCCCGATCGGGGTGTCCGAGCATGCCGCGGGAGGTCTCCCCGGCCGTGGCGGACGGTGTGGGCGATCGGGCCGAGGGCCCCTGCCCCCGCCCACCGTGACGTGAGCCGAGGAGGATCATGGACGACCTAGCCGTCACCCGCGTAGCCAGCTGTTTCACCCCCGACCTGTTGAGCGGCCGGGTCGCCCTCGTGACCGGGGGTGCGACCGGGATAGGCAAGGAGATCTGCCGGGTGCTGGGTGCTCATGGCGCTCGCATCACCATGGCCAGCCGGAAGCAGGCGAACCTCGAGGCCGCCGCCGCCGAGCTGGGCGGCGAGGGGATCGACGTCTCCTTCGGCGTCTGCGACGTCCGGGACCCAGACGCGGTGCGGGCGGTGGTGGACCAGGTGGTCGCCGAGGGTGGGGGCCTCGACATCGTCGTCAACAACGCGGCCGGCAACTTTCCGGCGCCGATGTCGGGAATCTCCCCGAACGGCTTCAAGGCCGTGGTCGACATCGACCTGTTGGGAACGTACAACGTCACGAGGACGGCATTCGACGCATGGCTCAGGGACCACGGTGGCGCCATCGTGAACATCTCTGCTCCGTTCGAGCAGCGGGGGGTCGTGTACCAGGCCCACGTGGCCGCGGCGAAGTCCGGGGTGGACTCGCTCACCCGGACCTGTGCGGTCGAATGGGGACCGTACGGGATACGGGTGAACGCCATCGCTCCCGGCACCATGCGCCATACGGAGGGGGTACGTCGCTTCACCGAATCGGTTCCCGGTGCCTCCGGCCGCCCCACCAATCCGCTCGGCATCCAGGGTCACGGATCCGACATCGGCTTCCTCACCCTGTTCCTCTGCAGCCCCGCGGCCCGGTTCGTATCGGGTCAAGTGATCGCCGTGGACGGCGCCGGCTCGACGGACATGCTCAGGATCCAGGCCGGGAGGATCTGATCCGCGGGACTGGCTACGGCAGGATGGCAGGTGACCGCGGCCGGCGGGGGGCCGACCCCCGGCCCTCGGCCAGGCGCAGTCCGGCGAGCAGGGCATTGCGGAGATCACGGGGGTCGATGACGTCGTCGTAGCTGAGCCGGGCGCCGGCGGTCACCGAGGCCCTCGCCTGCAGGTC
Source organism: uncultured Acidimicrobiaceae bacterium (assembly GCA_963717885.1). GTDB lineage: Bacteria > Actinomycetota > Acidimicrobiia > Acidimicrobiales > RAAP-2 > Bog-756. The sequence goes on from CAVQXB010000003.1 coordinate 275,207, forward strand.
GGCCAACCGCGCCCGCTCCCCGGGATCGTCGACGGCGCTGGCCTCGGAGTCGGCCGGCAGCGCGCCGAGGGTGATCGACGGGAAGGCCAGGGTGAGGGTCTGGCTGTCGAACGGATTCATGGCCATGACCGAGGAACCGAACCCGAACGCCTTGCGCAGGGTCACGTGCAGTTTCGGGACGTCCATGCGGTGCTGGACGGCGAAGAGGCGGGCCGCGTGCCGGAGAATGCCCTGCCGCTCGGCGGCGGTGCCGGCCAGCACTCCCGGATTGTCGGCCAGGAACAGGCAGGGCAGCCCGAAGGCGTCGGCCACATCGAGGAAGTGGGCCGCCTTGTCGGCAGCGTCGCTGTCGATGGTGCCGGCCATCACCCCCGGATCGTTGGCTACCACGGCGATGCTGCGACCACCGAGGTGGGCGAGGACGGTCACGATCGAACGACCGAATTCCGGTTGGACGTCGAGGTACTCACCACCGTCGACCAGCTCGGCGAGCACGGGGCGGATCGGGTAGGGCTGACGGGGGTCGGGAGGGATCAGCTCCAGGATGTCGAGCCGTCGGCCACCGGTGTCGGGCCCCTCCTCGCCGGGGCGGGGGCTCCCAGGCGTTGAGGGGGAAGTGGCCGAGGTACCGGCGGGCGAGGTCGATCGCCTCCCCGTCGTCGGCCACCAGGTTGTGGACGACGCCGCTGGCGTTGATGGCCACGGTGGGTCCCCCGAGGGCCTCTTTGGTGACATCCTCTCCGGTCGCCGCACCGGACGAGGGGCGGACCGGCGGCGAAGATCGACGCCGTCTCGGTCATGGCCACGAAGTCGCACAAGCGGGGCGGTGAGCGCGCCGTGACCGGCCGAGGCCCCGAGCACCAGGCACACCAGGGGCACGACGCCCGACAGTTCGGCCAGTCCCATCAGGTCGCCCGGTCGGCGTCCGACCGGCGGTCTCGGTCACCCGGTGGCCGGCGCCCTCGAGCATCATGACGAGGGGGACCCGCTCCTGTCGGGCCAGTTGGCACAGGCGGTACCGCTTGTCGGAGGCCCCGCTTCCGATGGAGCCGCCGAGCACGGTCACGTCCTCCGCGCCGGCGAGGGCCGGGCGTCCGTTTATCCGACCCGACCCGGCCACCAGGGCATCGGCCGGCTCTGGTGGCTCGTCCAGCGTGCCGACCAGGTCGCCGATCTCGAAGAACGTGCCGGGATCGAAGAGTCGGTCGAGCCGCTGCCGTGCATGGAGCCGTCCTCGCTGGTTCTGGCGGTGGAGGCGGGCCTCGCCCCCCATCCCCAGCGCTTCAGCCTTCCGACGTCCGATCTCCTCCAGGGCCGGACCCCATCCGTAACGGTCTTCGGTCATCGGGACTCCTCGCTGGCGAGCGGAACCGATGCAGGACCGGGTCGGTTCGTCACCCGTAAGGATGGTTGACTCCGCCGCCCGTTGTCACGTCACCCTTCCGGCTGCCCGGCGAGGGCCAGTCGCGGGGTGAAGTGGTCCCGTTCCAGCTCGAGCAAGGTCATCTTGCGGTCGAGGCCGCCCCCGTAACCGGTGAGCGATCCGTCGGCGCCGATCACCCGATGGCACGGCACGATGATGCTGACGGGATTGCGGCCGTTGGCCCAGCCCACGGCCCGCGCTGCACCCGGCATCCCGATCCGCTCGGCGATGGCTCCATAGGAGGTGGTCTCGCCGTAGGGGATGTCGCAGAGGGCACTCCCATACCCGTCGCTGGAAGGTGGTCCCGTCCAGTCTGATGCGGCAGGTCGAAACGGGTGAGCTCGCCGGCGAAGTAGGCACCCAGTTGCCGCACCGCCTCTCCGAACGCCCGCGGCTCATGGTGCCACTGGTCCCGATGGGGCGGTGGATGGCTCTGATCGGACATCCGGACGTGGGTGATGTCGCTGCCGTCGCCGGCGACGGTCACGGTTCCCACCGGGCTGTCGAGGGTCCGGTAGATCACAGGGTTCATGGGGTTCCTTTCGGTGGCCACAGTTGGATGGGGTGGTCGGTCGCCGCCCACAGGTACTGCACGGCATAGGAGCGCCACGGTCGCCACCCCTGCGAGTGCCGGGCGAGGGCGGTGGCGGACGTGGGGAGGCCCAGAAGGCCGGCACCCCTCCGGACCCCTATGTCCGACGAGGGGAAGGCGTCCGGATCGCCGAGGGCGCGCATGGCGATCATCTCGGCCGTCCACGGGCCGACGCCGGGGATCGCCCGAAGCTGGAGGCGCGTCCGCTCCCAATCCGCTCCGACGCCGATCTCGACGCCTGCCCGAGCCCAGCGCGGCGATCAGCGCCGTCAGACAGTGCCGGCGGGCTGTCGGCAGGGCCAGTGTGGCGGGGTCGACATGAGCGAGTTGATCGACGGACGGGAACAGGTGGGTCAGGCCCCCACCCGGGTCGCGGACGGGCGTGCCGTGGCGGGCGACGAGGCGCGCTCCGTGGGTGCGTGCTGCGGCCGTGGAGATCTGCTGGCCGAGCACCACCCGCAGGGCCAGTTCGCTCTCGTCGACCGTTCCGGGGATGCGGCGGCCCGGCTCCTTCCTCACCCCCGGGACCAGGGCCGGCTCCTCTGACAGGGCGTCGGCGATCGCCTCCGGATCGGCATCGAGGTCGAGGAGCCGGCGGCAGCGGGCGATGCTGGTGCTGAGGTCGCGCAGATCGTCGAGGGTCAACTGGCACACGACGTGGTCCGGAGTGGGCCTCAGCGCCACGGTCCCCGACCCGCACGGCAGACGCAGAGTGCGGCGGTAGGCCCCGTCCCGGACCTCCTCGCAGCCCGGTAGGGCCGTGGCGCCCAGGTGCCCGAACAGGCCGTCCGGCGAGAACGGGGCTCGGAAGGGGAGACGGAACGTCAGAGTTCCGGTCGTCGAGGGAGATCCGTGCTCCCCGGCTCGCGAGCGGAGGGACGTGGGCGTGGTGTCGAAGACGGAACGGACGGTGTCGTTGAACTGCCGGATGCTGGAGAACCCGGCGGCAAAGGCGACGTCGGTGAAGGGCATGCCGGTGGTCTCGATCAGCAGCCGGGCGGTCTGGGCTCGCTGGGCGCGGGCCAGGGCCAAGGGCCCCGCTCCGACCTCGGCGAGGAGGTGCCGTTCCAGCTGCCTCGAGCTGTACCCCAATCGGCTGGCCAGCCCGGTCACGCCGCTACGGTCGACAGTGCCGTCGGCGATGAGCCGCATCGCCCGCCCGACGACGTCGCGGCGCACGTTCCACTCCGGTGAGCCCGGAGACGCGTCCGGGCGGCATCGCTTGCAGGCTCGAAACCCGGCACGTTGCGCGGCAGCCGCGGTCGGCAGGAAGCGGAGATTCCTGGCGAACGGGGGCCTGACCGGGCAGCTGGGCCGGCAGTAGATCTTGGTGGTCACCACGGCGGTCACGAACCACCCGTCGAAGCGGGCATCCTTGGATTGCACCGCCCGGTAGCACCGGTCGAAGTCCTCGTACACACCCGCAGAGTACGCCCCGAGGTCGAGCCAGACTAGCGGAAATCCGACACGGCGGTGGGCGGTCGGTGAAGGGGCACCCGGGGCCCGACACGTCTCGGCCCACCGCCGCCCTACCGGTGCCCCACGGATCGGCGGGCTCCTACGGGACAGAGGTGATGTTGACCTGCCATCCGATCCCGAATCGATCGGTCAGCGCCCCGAAGGTGTCACCCCAGAACTGCTTCTCGAGCGGGGCCCGGACCTGGCCACCGTCACCCAACCGGTCGAAGACGCCCCTCAAGGAGGCTTCGTCCGTCCCGATGACGGTGAGCTCCACGCGTGTCTGCTCGTCCAGCGTCGTGTCGGCCCGATCACTGGCCCTGAAGCTGATCTCACCGCTCTGGAGGTGGGCGTTGATGACCCGAGACTTCTCCCCGGCCGGCGCGTTGGCATCGACGTCCCCGACCCGGGTGATGGTCAGTTCACCGCCGAACACCCCCTGATAGAAGCCCATGGCCTCCTCGGTGTTGTCGGGGAAGAAGAAGATAGGCCTCGATCGCCATGGAACCACCTTTCGTCTCGAAGACCAGTGACCACCGGCCGGCACCGCACTCTACCCGAGGCCGCTCGGAATACCCCGTGGAAGTGAGCGCCACCGCTACCGAGGCCGGGCGCCGGCGGCGGAGTTACCAGCCCCGCAGGTCGACCGGCCAGCTCTCTACGACGTCGTCGCCGTCGAGAATGTGGAGGTACCGGTGGTAGGCGACCGTCGGGTCGACGTGGGCGGGGAGGACGTCGATGCGGTCGCCGACGGCCACCGGGACGTCCGGCACGAACGTCAGGTGCTCGTCGGAGCAGAACAGCACCTCGGCACCGTCGACCGTCGGGTTGCCATGGTCCATGCCCAGGGCCTTGAGGCCGCAGTCGGCCACCGCCCACCGGGCCGACACCGAGATCACGGTGGCCGACACCGAGAGGGCCTGGGTGAAGGGGAGGCCCAGCTTGCCGTAGGCGGTGTCCATGAGGGCGTACGAGCCGGCCTGGATCTCCGTGGCCCAGTGGTTGATGTCGAACGTACCGGTCCCTCCGGCGGAGACGATCTCGCCACCGGCCCGCTCATGGGCTGCCACCAGGACCTTCATCGACTCCTCCAGCAGCTCGGTCCGTGTGGCCCGATCGTCCAGGCCGACGATGTGCCCCTCGTAGCCCATCACACCCCGGACCTCGAGGCCCCGCTGTCGGGCCCGGTCGGCCAGGGGGCCTGCGTCCTCCGGTCTGCAGCCGCACCGGGGCAGTCCGACGTTGACGTCGATCAGCACGGCGGGAACCCCGGCGGAGACGGCGGCGTCGATGGTCTGCGGGGAGTCCACGGCGACAGTCACCTCGATGCCGTCCCGGGCCAGTGCCCCGAGACGTGAGGCGTCGACCACCTCGTTGGCCAACAGGAGGTCGTGACCGAGCCCCGCTCGGGCCATGCCCTCCATCTCCGCGATCGTGGCGCAGGTGAAGGCGGTGTGGCCCAGCTCTGCCTGCCGACTGGCCAGCTTGGTGCACTTGTGGGCCTTGACGTGAGGACGAAGCCGCCGTCCCGGCAGCGCCTCGGACATGATCGCCAGGTTGGACTCGAGCAGGTCGCCCTGGACGACCAGTGCCGGAGTGGTGAGCTGGCTCGCTCTCATCACGTGCAGCGTACCGACGACGCGGCTGCTAGACCGTCGGGTGAACGCAACCTCGGGAAAGGCCGGCATCACATGGGAGAACGTGCGAGAAGGTCGTCCTTGCTGGGATGGAGTCCGGTCTGGGATCATCTGCCCCGATGACCCGCTTCGTGGCCAGCACGATCACCTTCCCCTACAAGCGGTCCCTCGGCCCGGTGGTCGGAGCGTTCATGACCGCTCTCACCGAGCGGCGGATCCTCGGCATCCGGAACGGCGAGGCCGTCCTCGTTCCCCCGATGGAGTGGGACCCGGCCACCGGGGCCGAGCTGGTTCACGACTTCGTCGAGGTCGGCCCGGTCGGTACGGTCCACTCCTGGACTTGGGTTCCCGCTCCCTCCGAGCAGCACCCGCTGGACCACCCCTTCGCCTTCGCCCTGATCCAACTGGACGGGGCCACCACGCCCTTGTTGCACGCCGTCGATGCCGGCTCGCCCGACGCCATGGCGGAAGGAGCCCGGGTCGCACCCCGTTGGCGCGGTACCCGCCTGGGCCGGATCGACGACATCGTGTGCTTCGTTCCCGGTGAGACCCCCGAGACCGAAGGCGAGGACACCGGCCCGCCTGAGGAGCCGGTGGGCCGCATGGACTATCTCGCCTCCATCACCTACCGGAACCCCGTGCCGGATGCGACCGACAGGGCGGTGGCGGCGTCGGTGGAGCACCGCCTGCTCGGGCTCCGCTGCCCGGTGTGCGGACGGGTCTACGCCGGGGGCCGGGGCTACTGCCCGATCGACGCGCTGGAGCTCGGTCCGGACTGCGAGGTCGACCTGCCCCACACCGGCACCATCACCAACTACTCCATCGTGACCCCGGTGCAGTACCCGGGCCAGACCGAGACGGAGCCATTCGTGCGGGCCTTCGTGCTGCTCGACGGCACCGACGTCATCGTCCCCTACTCGGCGGTGATCGAGCTCCCGGCCGACCAGGTACGGGTCGGCGTGCGGGTGGCCGCCGTCTGGGCCTCTCCGGCCGAGGAGATCGACGAGGGAGGCGGGATGGGCGGTGCCTGGGGGGCCCTGCTCGGCTGGATCCCGAGCGGCGAGCCCGATGTCGACGACCCCGATCTCGTGAACCGGATCTTCTGATGGCCGGACACGGTGGCGACCTCGCCGTGGTGGGGTGGGCCCAGACGCCCATGACCCGCCGCACCGAAAAGTCCGAGACCCAGCTGCTCATGGACGCCATCACCGACGCCCTGAGCCCGCTCGGGCTGACCCGGGCCGACATCGACTTCACCTGCCTCGGCAGCTGCGACTACATCACGGGCCAGGCCTTCTCCTTCGTCTCCAACCTCGACGCCATCGGGGCGTGGCCACCCAAGCGCGACTCGCACGTCGAGATGGACGGGGCCTGGGCTCTCTACGAGGCCTGGCTCCGGCTGCAGGAGGGCGACATCGAGATCGCCGTGGTCACCGGTTCGGGGCGCTCGTCCACCGGGAACCCGTCCCTCATCTACCCGATGGAGATGGACCCCTACTTCCTCGCTCCACTCGGTGCCGACCCCCTGACCTTCGCCGCCCTGCAGGCTCGGGCCGTGATCGACGCCGGAATCGCCGATGAGCGTTCGATGGCCGAGGTGGCCGTGCGGTCCCGGGGCCAGGGCGACGTCGACGCCCTGCTGGCCGAGGAGTTCGTTCGTGTGCCCCTTCGCCGCCACGACGTGCCACCGATCACCGACGGGGCGGCCGCCATGGTGCTCGCCACCGGGGACCGGGCCCGCCGGCTGGTCGACCGTCCGGCCTACATCACCGGGTTCGACCATCGGACCGAGTGCCACAACCCTTCGTTCCGGGCTCTCGACGACTCGCCGTCCACCCGGCTGGCGGCCGAGGCGGCCGGCCTGGCCTCCGGCCCCGTCGAGGTGGCCGAACTGCAGGCCGCCTTCACCCACGAGGAGTTGCTGCTGAGCAGCGTGCTCGGCCTGGGGGAGGACGTGGCGGTGAACCCGTCGGGCGGCGCGCTCCGCGCCAACCCGATCATGGCCACCGGCCTGTGCCGGATCGGCTATGCCGCCGACCATGTGATGGGCGGGGGCCATCGGGCCCTGGCCCATTCGACATCGGGGCCGTGCCTGCAGCAGAACCTCGTCTGCATCCTGGAGGACGCACCATGAGCGCCCGACCCTGCGCCGTCGTCGGGGTCGGCCAGACCCACCACAAGTCGCGCCGCCTCGATGTGTCCTTCGGTGGCCTGGTGCGCGAGGCCGTGTTCCGGGCCCTCGACGACGCCCAGATGACCATGGCCGACATCGACGCGGTCGTGCTCGGCAAGGCTCCCGACCTCTTCGAAGGGGTCATGAAGCCCGAGCTGTACCTCTCCGACGCGCTGGGGGCGGTCGGCAAGCCGATGTTCCGGGTGCACACCGCGGGGTCGGTGGGCGGTACGACCGCCATCGTGGCGGCCTCGCACGTGCAGGTGGGGAAGCACCGCACCGTCCTGGCCGTGGCCTTCGAGAAGCAGTCCGAGGGCAACGCGCAGTTCGCTCTCGGCAGCGGCCGGGGCGCCTCCCTCGGCGCCGGCGGCGCCTTCGCCCCGTTCATCCGCGCCTACATCCACCGGAGCGGGGCGCCCGAGCACATCGGCTGGAAGGTGGCGGTGAAGGACCGTCTGAACGCCCTGAAGAACCCCTACGCCCACCTGCGGATCGAGGACATCTCCATCGAGAAGGTCAAGGCGTCCCCGATGATGTGGGAGCCGATTCGCTTCCTCGAGTCCTGCCCGTCCTCCGACGGCGCCTGTGCCATGGTCCTGACCGACGAAGAGGGCGGGAGGGCCGCCGCCGCCGACGGGCGGCCCCCGGCGTGGGTGCTCGGCGCTTCGTCCCGGTCCGAGCCGCCGAGCTTCCCGGGCCGGGATCCGGTCCGGCCGGCCGCCGCCCTCCAGTGCGCCGCCGACGTCTACGACCAGGCCGGGATCACCGATCCCCGCCGGCAGATCGACATGGCCGAGCTGTACGTTCCCTTCTCGTGGCACGAGCCCATCTGGCTGGAGTCGTTCGGCCTGGCCGACGAGGGCGAAGGATGGAAGCTGGTCGACGACGGCACCACCGAACTCGGCGGTTCGTTGCCCGTCAACGCCTCTGGGGGCGTGCTGTCGAGCAACCCGATCGGTGCCTCGGGACTGCTCCGCTTCGCCGAGGCCGCCAACCAGGTCCGAGGCGCGGCCGGCGAGCACCAGGTGGAGGGGGCCAAGGTGGCTATCGGCATGGCTTATGGCGCCAACAGCCAGTACTTCAGCACCTGGGCCGTGGGTAGCTCGCTGCAGCCCTTCGGATGATCCTCGACCGGTTCGACCTGTCCGGCCGGGTGGCGGTGGTGACAGGAGCCGGACTGGGTATCGGCCGGGGGATCGCCATCGGGCTGGCCGAGGCCGGTGCCGACGTGGCCGTGGCCGCCCGCACCGAGTCGGATCTCGAGGAGACGGCCGATCAGGTCCGCTCCCGCGGCCGGCGGGCCCTGGTGGTACCCACCGACGTCACCGACGAAGAGGCCTGTGGACGCCTCGTGGCGTGCACGGTCGAGGAGTTCGGCCGGCTCGACATACTGGTCAACAACGCCGGGGGCGCCATGCCCCGGGCGGCGATGGGCACCAGTGAGGGGTACATGGCCCGCACCTTCGCCTTCAACGTGATCGCTCCGTTGACCCTGACCAAGCTGGCCGCCCGCCAGATGGTCGATTCGGTCGGGCAGGGGGCGGTCGTGAACATCTCCTCCCGTTCGGCCAGCATGACCCAGACCATGTTCGTGGCCTACGGATCGGCCAAGGCCGCCCTCGACCGGATGACCCGGAACCTGGCACCCGAACTGGCACCGAGGGTGAGGGTGAACGCCATCGACGTCGGGGGGGTGGCCACACGCTCACTGGAGGTGGTGCTGACCGACGACGAGCTCCGAGGTCGATTCATCGAGGGCACACCCATGGCTCGGCCGGGCGAGCCGGAGGACATCGCCTGCGCCGTCCTCTTCCTGGTGTCCGAGGCCTCGTCCTGGGTCACCGGCAAAGTGTTCGAGATCGACGGGGGGACCGAGGCACCGTCCGTCGGCGTGCCCGTTCCTCCGCTCGAGCCGTCGGGGCCCGAATCCGGGAGCGGGTAGCCGTGGGCCCGGACCCCCCGACCACCGGAGCAATAGGCGGGACGACCGGAGTCACTCGGCGTCGGCGAGTAGCCCGCGCCCCCTCGGGACCACTCCGTTCCCGCCTCCCCACGTTCGTCCCGTGTCGTCCCGAGGACGGGTTGGATAGCGTGGGCCTGTGACCGCCAGAGCCGTCCGGGGTGTCGAGGTGTCGGGTCGTACCGTCGAGATCTCGAGCCCCGACAAGATCTACTTCCCGGGCCTGGAGGCCACGAAGTTCGATCTCGTCTCGTACTACATCGAGATTGCCGGGGCCCTCGAGCACACCGCATTCGGGCGTCCGGCCATGCTCCAGCGCTTCCCCGAGGGGGCCGGAGGTAAGTCCTTCTTCCAGAAGCGGGTGCCCTCCGGCGCACCGGACTGGCTCGAGACCACCGTGGTCACCACGCCCAATGGCACGACGTCGAACGCGCTGGTGGTGGCCGACGCGTCCCACGTGGTCTGGGCGGTGAACCTGGGATGCCTGGGGCTCCATCTGTGGCCCTACCGGGCCAATGACCCCGAGCACGCCGACGAGCTCCGTATCGATCTCGACCCCCAACCGGGCACCTCGTTCGACGAGATCCGGACGGCGGCCGGCTGCGTCGCGCGCGCTCCTCGACGAGCTGGGGGTGGTCGGGTACCCGAAGACGACCGGGAGCCGCGGGATCCACGTCTACGTCCGGCTCGAGGCGCGGTGGGACAGCTTCGAGGTCCGGGCCGCCGCCGTGGCCCTGGCCAGGGAGCTCGCACGCAGGCATCCCGACCTGATCACCGCCGAATGGTGGAAGGAAGAGCGCGGCGCCCGCATATTCGTCGACTTCAACCAGAATGCCCCGCACAAGACCGTCTTTGGTGCGTGGTTCGCCCGGCCGCGGGTGGGCGGACAGGTCTCGACTCCGCTGAGTTGGGACGAGATCGACACCGTCGACCCGGAGGGACTGACCATCCGGACGGTGCCGGACCTGGTCCGGAGGCGGGGCGACCCCTGGGCGGGGATCGGTGACGCGCCCCAGTCGCTCGAACCGTTCTTGGCCCTGGCCGCCGCCGACCGGGAGCGCGGGCTGCACGACGCGCCATGGCCGCCCGAGTATCCCAAGCAGCCCGACGAACCGCCGCGGGTCGCCCCCAGCAAGGCCAGGAAGGTCTGAACGGTGGAGCCGGCCGCGGCACTGCGCCGTATCGCGTACGTGCTCGAACGGGACGGTGCGGAGTCCTACAAGGTGCGGGCCTTTCGCAACGCCGCAGAGGCGATCGACGGCATACCCCTCGATGACCTGAGGACCATGTCCCCGGCTCGACTTCGGGCCGTTCCCGGAGTCGGCAAGACGAGTGCCCAGGTGGTCATGGAAGCGGTCGCCGGTGAGCAGCCGGAGTACCTGCAGCGGCTCGAGTCGGTGGAGCCTCCGGCCCTGAGCCCCGAGGCCGCCAGCCTGCTGGACCAGATCCAGGGCGACTGCCACAGTCACTCGGACTGGTCCGACGGGGGCAGTCCGATCCGGGAGATGGCCGAGGCGGCCCGGGAGCTCGGACACCGGTACTGGACCCTCACCGACCACAGTCCCCGGCTCACCGTGGCCCACGGGCTCAATCCGGAGCGGTTGCGCCAGCAGCTCGCCGTCGTCGCCGACCTGAACCGCGAGATGACACCCTTCCGGATCCTGACCGGCATCGAAGTGGACATCCTCGAAGACGGCTCGCTCGATCAGGACGAGGAGCTGCTGGCCCAGCTGGACGTGGTCGTCGCCAGCGCCCACTCCAAGCTCCGGATGGAGGAGCCGGCCATGACCAGGCGGATGGTGCGCGCCATAGAGAGCCCGCACACCGACATCCTCGGGCACTGCACGGGTCGGCTGCTGGCCGGACGCGGCCGACCTCCGTCGACGTTCGACGCAGAGGCCGTCTTCACCGCGTGCGCCGACACCGGTACCGCCGTGGAGATCAACTCCCGACCCGAGCGCCTGGACCCCCCCGAGCCGCTGCTCTCCCAGGCCCTGGCACTGGGTTGTGTCGTAGTCGTGGACACCGACGCCCATGCGCCGGGCCAGCTCGAGTGGCAGCGGAACGGCTGCGAGCAGGCTGCCCGTGTCGGGGTCCCGGCCGACCGGATCATGAACGCCCGGCCCATGGAGGAGCTTCCTGGCCTGGACGGCCGGTCACGCCGGCTGACCCGGTCCGGCCGTCGGCCGCCGGAGTACCATGAGCCGGTGTCACTCCCCGTCTCCCCACCGGTCGCCCCGATGTTGGCCAAGCTGGTCCGGGAGCTGCCCGAGGGCGACGGTCTGTTCTATGAGCCAAAGTGGGACGGGTTTCGTTGCATCGTCTTCCGGGACGGTGACGACGTGGTCTTGGGCAGCCGCAACGAAAAGCCACTGACCAGGTATTTCCCCGAACTGGTCGAAGCACTCCGAGCAAATGTGCCCGATCGGTGCGTGCTCGACGGCGAGATAGTCATCGTCGGGCGGTCCGGGCTCGAGTTCGACGCGCTCTCACAACGGATCCATCCGGCCGAGTCGCGAGTCGAACTGCTCTCGCGCACCACACCTGCGTCGTTCGTTGCCTTCGACCTCCTGGCCCTCGGCGATGCCGACCTCCAGTCCGAGACCTACGCCGACCGCCGCCGGGCCCTCGAGGGCGCTCTGTCGGACGCAGATCCTCCGATCCATCTCACACCGGCCACCGACCGGCCGGACGTGGCCCGGGACTGGTTTTCGAGGTTCGAAGGGGCCGGGCTGGACGGTGTCGTGGTGAAGCCCGCCGATCTCCGCTATCAGCCCGACAAGCGGGTGATGCTCAAGGTCAAGCACGAGCGCACCGCCGACTGCGTGGTCGGAGGCTTCCGATGGCACAAATCTGGCGAGGTGGTCGGCTCCCTGCTCCTCGGGCTCTTCGACGACGACGGGGTGCTGCACCATGTCGGGGTGGCCTCGGGATTCAGCGCGGCCCGGCGGGAGGAGTTCGTCGGAGTGCTCGAGCCGTACCGGAGCGGGTCGGCATCGGGGCATCCCTGGCTGATCGAAGGCACCCCGGAGGGACGTGTCCCCGGGGGCCAGAGCCGATGGACCGGGGGAAAGGACCTCAGTTGGGAGCCGGTGCGGATCGAGCTGGTGGCCGAAGTGGCCTACGACCACCTGCAGGTCGACCGGTTCCGTCATGCCACCTCGTTCATCCGTTGGCGGACCGACCGGAGTCCCGACTCGTGCACCTACTCGCAGCTGGATACCCCGGTGCCCACCGAGCTCGGCGAGGTGTTCGGCAGCGGTGGGTGACCCGTCGTCAGGGAATCGGGACGGCAGCGGCGCGGTCGGCCAACCCGGGGTCTCGGAAGTGGCGGCACACCGCTTCGAACTCCCCGGTCGGCCCTCGCCACCTGAGCGAGCCGGTTCCGTCGAGAAGGGACTCGTCCACCCGGAGCGTGGCGAGGTCCTTGAACAGTTCGGCCTGTCCGCGCTGGGCGGCCAGCCGTTCGGCCAACTTGGCCGCGCCCCGTATCGACTGTCGCACGGTGGGATCCCACTGGGCGACGTCGTCGGGAACGTCGTCGATGCTGCCGTAGTGGGCCAGCAACGCCGACGCCGATCTCCGGCCCCACCCGGTTAGACCGGGGAAGCCGTCGGCGGAGTCGCCCACCAGGCCGAGCCAGTCGGGTATGGACCGGGGGGCGACCCCGAACTTGGCCCACACTCCGTCCTCGTCGGTAATCGTCCCCTTGCGACGGTCCAGCTGGACGACCCTCCGGCCCACCACACACTGGGCCAGATCCTTGTCGGGCGTGCAGATGATCACCCGCTCCACCTCTGGGTCCCTTGCCGTCACCGAGGCGGCCGACGCCAGCGCGTCGTCGGCCTCGAGTCCGACCATCGGCCAGACCACCACGCCCAGAGCCTCCAGTGCGGCCTCGAGCACCTCGAACTGGGATCGCAGCGAGGGGTCGATGCCGGCTCCGGTCTTGTAGCCGGGCCACAGATCGTTGCGGAACGACTCGATCACATGGTCGGTGGCCACCCCGACGTGAGTGGCACCGTCGGCGAGCATGTTCACGATGGACAGGAGCACGCCCCGGGAAGCACCGATCTCGTCCCCGTTGTCGCCGCGGCGGGGCGGCTGGCCGAAGAACTGCCGGAACAGCTCATAGGTGCCGTCCACGAGGTGTACCTCCACGGTCGAAGTCTTGCAGGTCCGGCCGGCCCGGTTCCCCCGGAGGTGTCCCCACCGGCTGGCGCGTGCTCACGGCCTGGCCGACCATCGGGAATACCGGCGGCCCGTCACCGGCGCCCTACGTGCGCTGGATGTAGATGGAGATGTCGGAGATCCGACGCTCCTCGTCCAGTTCGAACACCAGTGCCTCGGCGGTCTCCAACGGCGCCCCGTCGACCTCGATGGTCTCCCCAAGCTGGACCACCACGGTGGCCCCTCCGGGCAGGAGCTCCCGGTCAGGGGTGACTCGGAGGATCCGGCCCAAGCTCAACGAATAGCCGGGCAGCGTGGGCATGAGCGCCGAGAGGAACGCCATGTAGACGTCCCTGCCCTGGTAGGTGTCGGCGAACGGCCCGGTCCGGACGACGTCCGCGCTCAGACACTCGGCTACCGCCGACCAGTCGTGCGCCACCAGTCGGTCGAGGTACTGCCGGACGACCTCCACGGCCGGGTCGGCGTCGTCGTCGTCCGTGACTCTCACGTGAACGGCCCCTCGTCAGCAGCTCGACTGGCTGATGGTGATGCTGCTGTCCCCTCCGGCGGTCGGTACGTAGGGATCCACGGCCGACTTGGTAGTGAACCGGTCCCCGATCCAGTGCAGCATGTCAGGGAAGCTCGGACCGATGACCCCCGCGTGGCTCTGTCCCGAGTAGACCCATCGTTCCGTGGGTTGTCCGATGCCGCAGAGGTGGCTCGCCAGGAGCTGGGTGGAGACCACCGGGATCTGCTCGTCGTCCCCACCCTGGATGATGAGGAGCGGGACCGGCGTCTTGCGGGTGAAGGTACCCGGATCGTTGGCGGCCAGCAGGTGGGCCCACTTCAGGACGGTGAAGGGGTTCTGTGGGACGAGGTCGGCCAGGGACTTGTCCGGGGTGGCCGCCACCGCGGCGTTGACCACGCCCTGGACATAGCTGGAGCACCCCCGGTCGAGCTGGGGGACCAGGGCCACCGCCGGTGGGGTGAGGATCTTGTTGAGGGGAGCGCGATCATTGCCGTAGTAGCTGTTGTACGAGCCGGCCACCATCAGCAGGTAGTAGTCGAACGGGCTGGTGACCAGGAAGTTGTAGATGTACTGGAACTGGGACGGGGGTGCCCCGGCCACGACCCCGCGGAGCTTGAGGTGCGGGGCGTAGCGCTTCCCGTAGAGGGAGAACATGGCGGTCTGCCCACCCTCGGAGTGCCCCCACACCACATAGCTCGAGCTGAGTGAGACCCCCGGCAGGGCATGGGCGGCGAGCACGATGTTCACGGTGTCGCGGGCCGCCGATGCGCCGACGATATAGGGCATCAGGCCTGGGGTTCCCTCTCCCTGGTAGTCACTGGCCGTGACCGCGTAGCCTGCGGCCACCAGTTGGTTCACTTCGGGGATCTGCGACGATCCACCCAGGCTGGGGGCACAGATGTCGGCCATGCCGTTGGTCCCGTGACCCCACGACACCACCGGCCAGCCACCGGCCGGGGGCGCGCCGTCGGGTATGGCCACCATGCCGGTCACCGGAACGGCAGACCCCCTGATGCCGGTCGAGGTGTACATCACCCGGTACAAGGTGGCGCCGACCAGGCCCGAGTCCGGCAGGACCTCGGACTTGATCAGGGTCCCCGGTGGGCCGCTCGGCAAGGGCTGCGGCACGCTGTAGAACGCGGGAAGCCCGGGCGGGGCCGGGATGTCCGGCCGGGCCGCCCCCGCAGTCCCGACCGAAACCGTCATCGAGGTGACCAGCACCGTCAGCCCGACCGCTGCCGCCAGTTGACGAACCAAAACACGGCGCACGTCGTTCCCCCTGTCCGATGCCCAGCCAACCTAGTGGGCCCCCCAACCTATCCCCGGATCGATCCGGTCGCCTCGACCGGCGGGTGAGGGGCAGACTCGGTCCGGCCGCCCACGGGTGAGGCATGCTTTCCCCATGAGCACCTCTGCCACCTACGACCTCGACGGCCATGTGGCCACCATCACCTACAACCGACCCGAGGCCCTCAACGCCATCAACGGGGAGATGCGCGCGGACCTCAACGCCGCCTTCGCCCGCTTCCGCGACGACGAGGAGGCCTGGGTGGCCATCGTGACCGGGGCCGGCCGGGCCTTCTGTGCCGGCGGTGACATCCGGGACGGCGCCGGGTCGACCGGCGAGTTCACCGGGACCTTCTGGGAGAAGCCGACGGTCAACTCCTTCGAGAGCGGCTGGGAGATCTACAAGCCGGTGATCGCCGCGGTCAATGGCTACTGCCTGGGCTACGGACTCACTCTGGTGACGTGGTGCGACTTCGTGATCGCCAGCGACCGGGCCGAGTTCGGCTTTCCCGAGGTCGGCCTGGGAGTGCCCACGATCGTCGGCGCCATCCGTCTGCCCCAGAGGATCAACTGGCAGTACGCCATGGAGCTGCTCCTCACCGGCGATCGGATCGACGCCGCCCGGGCCAAAGAGATCGGCCTGGCCGGCTGGGTGGTGCCGCCACGACGAACTGCTGGCCGAGGCCCGGGCGCTGGCCGACCGACTGGTCGCCGCCGCCCCGCTGGCCGCCCGGGCCACCAAGGAGGTGGCCGTGCGGTCCCAGAGCATGGCTCCGGTGGAGGCCATTCGCTTCGGTGAGACCATGCGCCTCGTGGCCCAGGCCACCGAGGACGCCGGGGAGGGGCGCGCCGCCACAGGCGAGGGGAGGGCACCACGCTGGCGCGGCCGCTGACCCCGGTGCCTTCCGGTCAGGGGAGGCTCAGGAGGCGGCGACGGTCACGGTGAAGTTCTTCTTCACCACGGTCCCGGCGGTCACGGTGACCTGCTGGGCCGGCGACAGGCTCTGGCCGATTCCGCCCGTGGTGAACAGTTCGACGAAGCCGGACAGCCACCAGGTGCCGGGAGCCAGGGACAGCGCGTAGGTCCCGTCGGACTGGCTATAGGCCTGTTGACCGTCGGCACAGGAAAGTCCGGACGGTGGTGCGCTGCACGCCTCGACCCCTGACTGGAAGCCGTTGGCCGGGGCCCCGACGACCACCACCTTTCCGGTGACCTCCCCGGTCGAGGGTACCTGGAAGGGTACGGTCAGCCGTTGGGTGGTGGTCTGGCCCGCGGCGATGGTGACCTTGGTGCCCGTCGGGTCGGTGTACGAACCCAGGGCCGTGCCGTAGCCCGGATAGAGCGTCCAGGAGCCCGGCGTCAGGGTGGTGATCTGGTACAGATTGAACGCCGTCCGTGTCGTCCCGGTGGCCTTCGAGGCCGCACCGGTGATCGTGATGCCGACGCCGAACCCGGACGGTCCGGAGTACTCGTTCACGCACTCGGGCGACGACCGGCCGGTGACCGACGAGGGACAGGCCACCACCGTGTAGCTGGTGACCGGGATGTGGGACTGGTTGCCGGTCACCCGGATGGTCCCGGCGGCCGTCCCCAGCACCTGGTAGGCGACGTCGAGCGTCACTGCGGTGGTGTGGCCTCCGCTGATGGTCACGGTCTGGCTCGGTCCTTCGATGGCATTGTCGAACGGTGCCGCCAGGTACAGGCCGTTCACCACCCACTGGCCGTCGGTGAGCAGCATGGAGATGGCGTTGGTCCCGAAACCCGTGTAGGTCTGGCACGAGCCACCGCCGATCTGACAGGCCGTCGCCGCCACCGGGTCGGAGAACCCTGTTGGGGCTCCCGTCACGGTGACGGTGGCCGAGAGCAGGCCTTCACCGGGCAGGATGAACGGCGTCTTCACGCTGGCCCGCGTGGTGTGCCCGGAGACGAGATTGACCACCTTGCCGGCCGCGGCGTTCGTCTCGCAGCCGAACTCGGTGCAGTAGCTCGGATAGACGGTGAAGGCCCCCGGCGGGAGCCCGGTCACATCGAAGGGCGCCGAGCTCGATCCGGAGGTGCTCTGGGCGTAGCCGGTCACGCAGGCGATGGACGCTGCGCCCCCGGTGTAGGGGGCGAACGACGGGCAGATCAGGGCCGAGAGCTCGTAGATGGTCACCCCGGTCGGTACGCCTGTGACCTTGACGGTGCCCTTGACCGTGGCCGGACCCTGATAGGGCACGACGAAGTTGGCGGTCACCGAGCCGCCGCTCGGGACGGTGACGGCCTTCGGGGTGCTCAGGAAGACCCCGCCGTAGGCGTTGTTCTCGTAGAAGCCGCTGATCTCCCAGGCCCCGGCAGCCAGCGAGAGGGTGTAGGACCCGTCAGGGCCGGCCAACGAGTAGGTGGGATCGGCGCAGGCCACACCCGACGGCGTCGAGGCCGGGCAGGCGCCCGCCCCCAGGTACGCGGGGGAGAATCCGGCCGGCGCCCCGGAGACGGTGACTGTGCCGGTGACCGAACCACCGGGGCACTGGCTGGAGGAGCTGCTGCTGCCGCTGCTGCCGCTGCCGCTCGATCCTCCCGAGCCGCACGTCGGGGACGCCGCCAGCCGGGCCCCCAACGCGTGCAGGCCGATACCCGATGCCACCTCGGGGAGGACGGTGACCAGCAGAACGAAACTGGCGAGGGCGATCAATCCGAGCCGGACCCACTGCTGCCACCGCTTCATCTGGTTCCCCATTCCTCCCAGCCGCCAGGGCGAGGATCGGTCTAACGCTACTCCATGCGCAGTCGGGAGACCATGGGTTCGCGGGAGGAGCACACGGCCGGACCGGTGCAGGATCCGTGACGGTCGTCCGGGTGATCCCGGCTCGGATCCGCCCAGGCCTACGTCGCTGCCTGGCTGTTGGCCGACGGTGGTCGGGACGGCGCTCTCCGTGACCCGACGGCCTCCGGACCGACTGGCTTCCGGCGAGCCCGATCGGCGATCTCGCACGGTTCCCTAACAGTTCGTCCACTGATCCATCACCTTCGAACGGGACGATGGGCACTGCTTCATCCACTACTAGTCCGCACAAGGAGAACACCATGATCAAGAAGATCGTCGCCCCCGTCGTCATCGCCGGCGCCCTGCTCGGGGGAGTGGCCGCCGGCAGCACCGCGTACGGGGCCGCACCGGCCACCGCCACCGCCACCGCCCAGACCGGGAAGCAGCAGCTGCATGGATGGCTCAAGGCCCACCGCAAGGAGATCCGGAAAGCCGGACTGGACGTGAGTGCCCAGACCATCGGCGTGACCCCGCAGGCCCTCCGGGCGGAACTGAAGTCGGGCAAGTCGATCGCCCAGGTGGCCGGGGAGCATGGCGTGAGTGCCCAGGCCGTGGAGAACGCGCTGACCAGTGCCGTCGACACCAAGGTGGACCAGGCTGTGACAGCCAACAAGCTGACCGCCGCCCAGGCCGCCGCCATCAAGGCCGCTGTCCCCGCCCGCGTGGCCAAGGCCGTGAACCACACCTTCTGATCGCGCTGATCGGTGAGCAGCCGGCCGCGGGTGGGGTCCCCCTGCCCGCGGCCGGGTCGCGTCCGGGGTGACTGGCGGCCAAGGGGTTGCACTCGGTGGATGACCCTGGGCTCTGGGGGCGGTGAGGTCCCGGCCCGGGTGGGATGATCGCTGGATGCGGATCGGCCTCCACGCTCTCGGGATCGGATCCGGAGCGGACCCGACGGTGGTCGAGGCGGTGGCCCGGGCGGCCGAGTCCTTGGGCTTCTCGACCCTCTGGGCCGGCGAGCACGTGGTGATGGTGGATCGTCCCGACACCGTCTACCCGTACACGGATGACGGCCGCATCGCGGTCCCCGCCGACGCCGACTGGCTCAACCCGATGGCGGTCCTGGCCTACTGCGCCGGCATCACCTCCCGCATCCGGCTGGGAACCGGCGTACTGCTGCTGGCCGAGCACAACCCGGTGGTGATGGCCAAGCACGCGGCCAGCGTGGACGTCCTGTCCGCCGGGCGGTTGGTGCTCGGGATCGGGGTCGGCTGGTCGGCGGCGGAGTTCGCCGCGCTCGGTCTGTCGTTCGCCGAGCGCATCCCGAGGACCCGCGAGTACGTCGAGGCCATGCGCCAGCTGTGGTCCGAGGACGTCGCCTCCTTCGACGGTGAGTTCGTCCGTTTCGAGCCGGTACGCAGCTGTCCCAAACCTGTTCGCCACCGCCGGATCCCCGTCGTCATCGGCGGGAACAGTGACGGCGCGCTCGGGCGGGTGGCCGCCTACGGCGACGGCTGGTACGGCTTCGACCTCACGATCGGCGAGCTGCCCGGGCGGCTCGCCGCCCTGGCGTCGGCCTGCCGGGCTCAGGGCCGCAGTGTCGGTGACCTCGACGTCAACGTCGCCCTCCGGGACGGCGAGCCCCAAGACCTGGCCGAACTCGACGCGCTGGGCGTGAGAGAGGTCGTGGTGGTGGAGTCGCCCCCGGCCGATCCCGCCGCGGTCGGGCCCTGGCTCGAGGAGCTCGCGGAGCGGTGGGGGGTCGGATCGGTCGGCGGCTGAACGGGGACCTCAGAACCCGGTGCCGCTCCGCGGGGCGGGGCGGGTGGTGAGCAGGGCGTCGGCCACCCCCAGCCGTCCGGGCCGCAACTCCTCGATGCGGCCGCCGGCGGCGAGGAGGGAGGCCGGCGTGCCGCCCAAGAAGAGCGAACCGAGGGCGGCGAGGCCTAGGCGCAGCTCCGGCTCCTCACCGTGTCCGGCCCGCCGGCACGCGGCACCGTCCGGTCCGGCCTCCAAAACCCAGCGCCCGGGGGCCCCGTCGGCCCCGCCTTCGGACGCCTCGGGCGGCAGCACGTCGAGCACGAGGCGACCCTCCGCTCCGTAGCCGCGGGCCTCGAAGGCGGCTGCCGGGTCCAGGATCCTCACGTACAGGCGGTCCTCGATGCCGACCGTCTGAAGCTGGCGGGGGTCGGCCAGGCGCCAGCGGATAGGTTCGTCCACGGGCCGGGCCTGGGCCGTGACCCGACCCACCAGATCGAGGTCGAGAACGAAGCGCCAGAGGGCCGCCTCGACCTCGGGGGTGGTGCCGCGGAGCTCCTCCACGGTGATGGTGACCCGCTCGCCCCGGAAGACGTTGGCCTCGTGGCCGGCGCGGTAGAGCACGTAACCTTCGTCGCACACCGCGTGGAAGCGGGCCGCAGCCCCACCCCGCTTGTGCGGGGGGTCGGCCAGGAGTTGGGCCCAGACGGCCGGGCTCCGGTCGATCTCGCCGGCCCGGGTGCGGCGCTGGCGGTCGAACAGGTCGGGCAGTGCCTGGGCGGCCTCGTCCCGGTCCACCAGCTCCAGGTCGAGACGAGGGGCCGGGACCGCGAACGTCGAGGACCGGCTGTCGATGGCGTACTCGGCCAGCTCGGCGGCCATCCCGTACCCGAACCGCCCATAGATGATCGACTCCGACGCCTCGAGCCCGGCGATCGCATCGCCCCGCTGCCGGGCATCGTCGTGCATGGCCGCCATCAGTTGGCGCAGGAGGCCCCGGCGACGGTGGGTCGGGTGGACTCCGACCGCGCTGACCCCGGCCATCGGCGCGGTCGGACAGGGGCGTCCCGGAGCGGAGGGGAGGGTGACGTCCAGACTGTAGATGCAGGCGTTGCCGGCGAACCGCCCGCCGGCGTCGACCACCCAGGACCGATCCGGCTCGATCTTGGCCTCCCAGAGCTTGTGGTCGGCGAGCTGCTCGGGATCGTCGACCACCGGCTCGAGGAACGGGACCATCACCGACCGACGGAAGGCCGCCGTCTCGTCCGGCCGAAGCCTCCGTACGACGGGATCCATGTCGTCAGTCTGCCCACATGGGGTGGAGATCGCCACCGAGCGCGCTCACCGGAGCGGCCCACCGGGCCCACCGCTCAACCCAGCAGGGCGTCGGTGGCCCGCTCCAGGCAGTCGGGGTCCACCGTGCCCGGCACCAGGATGAACTCGTCGCAGCCGGCCGCCTCAGCGTCGGCGACGGCCTGGCACAGCCGGGCCGGTGAGCTGAGCTGGACCAGATCGGCCAGGGCCCGGGCGGCCCGCTCGCCGAAGACGGCCAGATACGCCAGCGCGAACCGTCGGAGGTCCTCGGCTGCTCCGGGCCCTCCCAGGAGGAAGAACGAACCGTTCACCAGCCGGGGCCGCTCGGCCCGTCCGGCCCGCTCCCACGCCTCGAGCGCCAGGCGGTTGGCGGCCGCCATCTCGTCCCGGCCGGCCCCGATGGAAAAGCCGGTCACCCCGTCCGCCCACCGGGCGGCGCGGTCCATCGATTTGGGCCCGAGGGCCCCCGCCCACACCCGCGGGCCTCCGGGCTGGACCGGGGCCGGGCCCACCGGCTCCCCACCCTGGTAGGCGGGCTCGCCCCGCCACAGCCGCCGGAGCTCCGACACGCCGTCGTCGAGGCGGGCGTGCCGGCCCGCGAAGGACGCGTCGACCGCCCGGTAGTCCTGCTGTCGGCCGCCCACCCCCACCCCCACCACCAACCGGCCCCCGGCCAGGACGTCCAGGGTCGCCAGTTGCTTGGCCAGCATCGCCGTCGCGTGGAGCGGGAGGACGGTGAGGTTCATGATGACCTGCACCCTGTCGGTCAAGGCCGCCGCTGCCGTGTTGGTCACCAGCAGCTCGGGGTTGTGGAACGTAATCCGCTCACCGGCCGAGATGCTGGAGTACGGCCCCTCGTCGATTCCCCGACACCACTCCACGAAGGTCGAGCGGGTGAAGCCCTCGGCCATCGTCGGCAGCGCCATCCCCACGTCCACCGGCCAGACACTAATGGGGAGCATCGCATGGGTCCTGGGTGTGGCTGCTCACGCCCAGTGGTCAGACCTCGGCGGCGACCAGTTCGTCGGTCTCCGTGGTCGCCGCCTGGTCTGGCCCGGCGGCCGTGGCGGGTCGCCGCATCACCACGCCGACCACGGCCACCGCCAGGGCCAGAAAGATCGCCGACCCCTCGAGCGATGTGGCCACGGCGTGGGCCAGCTCCAGCTGTGCGACCGAATGCACCGGGGGGACTCCATCCGTCCCAGGCGGAACCGGATGGCTGGCACCGGCGAAGACAGTCACCAGGATGCCGAGCCCGAGGGACCCTCCGAGCTGCTGGGCCACGTTGACCAGCCCGGAGGCGGCGCCGGCGTCATCCGGTTCGACCCCGGCGATCCCGGCCGTGGTCAGCGGCACGAGGGCCGATCCGATGCCGAGGCCGAGGAGGGCCATGGGCAGAACGATCGAGGGGAAGAACGGCGTGTCAGCGGTGAGCCGGCTCAGCCACACCATGCCCACGAAGGCCATCGCCACCCCCCCGACCAGCAGCCGGACGCTTCCGAACCGGGGGACCAGTCTGGGCACCAGCCGCACCACCGCGAACATCACCGCGGTCACGGGTAGGAAGGCCAGGCCGGACTGCAGCGGGCTGTAGCCCATGACGCCCTGGAAGAACTGGGTCATGAAGAAGAACATGGCGAACATGCCGCTCACGACCAGCATGCGGGCGACGTACGCCCCGGAGCGCTCACGGCTGGCGAAGAGGTGGAGCGGGGTGATGGGCTGCTCGGCCCGTCGCTCGTTGACGACGAAGGCGGACAGCAGGACGGCGCTGGCGGCGAAGACGGCCACTGTGACCGGGTCGCCCCATCCGGACGTGGCGGCGCGGACGAACCCGTAGACGAGGGCGGTCATCCCCAGTGTGGAGGTGGCGGCACCGGTTAGGTCGAAACGGCCGGGTCGCCGGTCGGTCTCGGGAAGGACACGGGGTGCCAGACCGATCAGCACGATGCCGATCGGGACGTTGATGAACAGGCCCCACCGCCACGAGATCCAGGTGGTCAGCATGCCCCCCAGCACCAGTCCGATGCTCCCCCCACCCCCGGCCACGGCGCTGTAGGCCCCGATCGCCCGCGTGCGTTCGGGGCCCTCGGGGAAGCTGATCTGGAGCAGGGCGAGGGTGGACGGTGCGGCGATCGCCGCGCCGATGCCCTGGACCGCCCGGGCGGTGAGCAGCCACGAGGCCGACTCGGCCAGGCCACCCAGAAGGGAGGCCAGGGTGAACAGTGCGATCCCGGCCACGAAGACCCGGCGCCGTCCGAGGATGTCGCCGGCCCGTGCCCCGAGCAGGAGGAGTCCGCCGAAGGTCAGGGTGTAGGCGTTCTGTACCCACGAGAGGCCGGTGGACGAGAAGTGGAGGGCACGGTGGATGTCCGGCAGCGCGGTGATGACGATGGTGGCATCCAGGATGATCATGAGGTACGTGGCCAGGATGATGCCCAGGATCACTGCTGATCTGCGGCTCGCGACCTGCCCGGAGGAGCGCCCGGGGGCGCGTGAGGTCAAGGTGGTGGTCATGGGGTGACTCCGGTTCGTGAGACGGTTAAAGTGGAGGGGTCCTCCACAACAAGTGGAGGTTGCCTCCGGTTAGTATACGGAGGTGACCTCCGTTTTGCAAACACCCGGGACGAATGATCTATGACCAGCACTCAGACCAGCAATGAGACCAGCGCTGAGACCACGGCCGACCTCCTCTCGAACCGGCCCAAGCGGGCCGATGCCCGCCGGAACTACGAGAAGCTGATCGCGGCCGGTCGGGAAGCCTTCACCGAGGACGACCGGGAGGCCTCGTTGGAGGACATCGCCCGCCGGGCCGGGGTGGGGATCGGTACGCTCTACCGGCACTTCCCGACGCGTCAGGCCCTACTCGAGGCGGTCTACGTCGAGGAGGTCGACGGTCTGTGCCGGTCGGCCGTGGCCCTGGCCGACGAGCCGCCATGGGAGGCGCTGGTGGAATGGCTCCACCGCTTCGTGGCCTATCTGGCCACCAAACAGGCCCTCGCTGAGGAGCTGTTGACCTACCGGAGCCGGGACGCCGACGTCTTCCAGACCTGCCGTCGGGCGATGTACCGCGGCGGCGAGCCGCTACTCCGGAGGGCCCAGGGGGCGCAGTTGGTACGGGCCGACACGAACATCGAAGAGGTGATCCAGCTGGTCGGCGGCATCGCCAAGATCCAGACCGCCACGCCGGAGCAGCTCGAGCGGCTCCTCGACATGGCGCTCGACGGCCTTCGTTACCAGGGATCGACCATCTAGCGAACCCACCGAGCGGCGGGGATCATGTGAGGTTCAGGCCGGGCCCCAACGAGGCCCGTCCGTTCCCGCCAGGACGTCGTGCGGGGACCGGGTTCCGGTGTCGCCGTCCTTGGGTTCGGTCCGGCCGCGGGCACGGACCATCAGCAGGCCGGCCACGGCCAGGCCGATGGACACGATGAGGGTGGGCAGGGTGGCCAGGGCCCGGTCGTCGGTAGCCGTCTGGCACTCGTTGACGAACCGGGTCCACTGGGTACGTGCCGACACGTTGCGCGCGGCCGGTTCGGGGCCAGCACCGATCGAAGCCGGATTGACCAGGGCCTCTACCGCGGCCTCCGATCCCCGACCTGGCCCGCAGGTCCCTCCGGCCGCAGGAGTCGGCAGCGCGGCCAACAGGCCGGTGACCGCGAACACCGCGCCGGCAACGCCGACGAAGATGAGAACGAGCGCCAGCCTCATCGAGGCCACCGAGCGAGTCACGCGGGATCACCTGTCACATCCCCGATGGTAGGCGCCGTCGTCACCCACCCGGCCGTCCGGTCCACACGGCCGGGTGGGTGGAGGGTCTCAGGGCGGTGGTTCCTGCGGTGGCGCGGACGGGGGCTCCGGCTGGGGGGAACCGGTCTCCACCGACCTCGCCCACCGTCCCCGGCCCGATGGAGACACGTCGCACTCGACAGCGCCGTCGCCGTCGTGCTGCCACTGCATCTCGGCGGTCCACCGGCCCTCCTGCAGGTGGGTGAGCCGTCCGCTGTCGCACACGAACCCGGTGATCCGCCGGCCGCACTCCCGGCAGACATCGTGGAAGGTGACCCGGTTGGACCACCCGGCGATGGGGTGGGCCACCGCGGTGCCGGGTGCCGGTGTAGGCGAGTGCCCCGGGGGCGGTGGTTCCATCCCGCTACCGTCGCACAGGAACGGTGCTCGAGCCCGGAGCGCTAGGAGGTACGGCGCTCCCGCAGCTGCCGGCGCCTCGACCGGATGCCAGGGGGGCGCGCCGAGAGGGCGTCGACGGCCCGTCTCACGATGGTGCCGGTGTCGCACCCGGCGTTGGCTGCTGCCCGGTCCACCAGTGTGCCCAGGTAGACGGCCAGATGGAGCAGGGCGGTCTGAGGGGCCCGCGCCCCGAACGGGACGGGCTCGGTGACCGGATCCAGCCCGCCGGCGGCCACCAACGCCTCCCTGGCCTCCCAGAGCTGGTCGAGGGCCTCGTCGAGATCGGTGTCACTCTGGCGCATCCACGCGGTAAGCCCCAGCTCAAGGGCGAGATCGGCGTGGGTGGTCTCCCGGGGGACCAACGCCTCGAGGTTCCGCAGCACGGCCTCTCCGAAGTCGACGAACTCATCCACGGGGGCCAGTGTGACAAAGGGGTGTATCAGGGGTGGTGGATGGCCCCTGAGCTGGGTAATGATATGGGGCATGCCAAGAGCTATCTGGAAGGGCGCGCTCAACTTCGGTCTGGTCAACGTCCCGGTGGGGGTGTATTCGGCCACCCAGGACAAGACCATCCACTTCAACCAGTTCGAGGAGGGCACCTCGGACCGGATCCGCTACAAGAAGGTCAACGAGCGGACCGGCGACGAAGTACCGGCCGGGAAGATCGTGAAGGGGTTCGATCTCGGGGGCGGCGAGTACGTCCTTCTCAGCGACGAGGAGCTCGAGTCGGCCGAGCCGCAGAAGTCCCGGCTGATCGAGATCACCGACTTCGTCGACCTCGACCAGATCGATCCGGTCTTCTACCGCTCGACCTACTACCTGGCCCCCGAGGGGGAGGCGGCCAACAAGGCCTACGCCCTCCTGCGGCAGGTGATGCGCAACGCCAACAAGGTGGCCATCGGCACGGTGGTGATGAGGAACAAGGAGTATCCGGTGGCCATCCGGCCGGACGACGACGTCCTGAAGATGGAGACCATGTACTTCGCCGACGAGATCCGCTCGCCGTCCAAGGAGCTCCCCGACCTGCCCGACGCGTCCGAGCTGAGCGAGCGCGAGCTGTCCATGGCCGATCTCCTGTTGGAGTCGATGGAGAGCGAGTGGGACCCGGACAAGTACCACGACACCCACCGTGAGAAGGTCGAGGACCTCATCGAGGCCAAGCGCTCGGGGAGCGAGATCGTCACCAGCGTCGAGGAGTCACCGGCCTCCACCAAGGTGGTCGATCTGATGGAGGTCCTCAGCGCCAGCATCGACTCGGTGAAGTCCCAGCGGACGGCCAAGCCGTCTTCCACCACGACCAAGAGCGCCCGCGGTAGCGCGAGGGCCACGCCGATCAAGAAGGCGGCCAAGGCCGGCGCACCCACCACGACGGCCAAGCGGGCCGGCCGGGCGACGAAGGCCACACCCAAGGCCAAGCCGGCTCCGCGACGCAAGGCGTCCTGACCCGGCGGACCGGCCCCCCGCTCAGACCGGGGCGAAGAGGTCGCCGAGTTGGGCCACCCGCCCGAGCACGTCGTCGGCGGTGAACCGGAGCAGCTCGGGACGACCCTGTTCCGCGCAGTGGTTCACCTCCTCCCAGGTGACCGGGGTGGACACCGTGGGCTCGGGCCGCCCGCGCAGCGAGTAGACGGCCACCGTGGTCTTGGCCGGGTGGTTCTGACTCCAGTCGATGAGCACCTTCCCCCGGCGCAGGCTCTTGCGCATGTTGGAGACCACGAGGTCGGGACTCGACTGCTCGAGGGTCCGGGCCAGCGAGTGGGCGTCCTCTCGTGCCCTGTCCCAGGTCGCCCGCGGCCCGAGGGGGACGTACAGCTGGAGCCCCTTGGACCCACTCGTCTTGGCCCAGGCCTCGAGACCCTGCTCGTCCAGCTGCCCGGCGATCATCGCGGCCACACGGCTGCACTCCACGATGGTCGCCCCCTCACCGGGGTCGAGGTCGAAGACCATGTGGTCCGGCGGACCGGGCAGCTTCCGCCGTCGGCCGGCGTGCCAGAGCGGCACGTGCAGCTCCAGCGCAGCCAGGTTGGCCGCCCACGCCAACGAAGGCAGGCCGTCGATCACGCTGTAGGAGATGGTCTCCTGTCCGTGGTCCGAGGGGACGTCGAGGTGGGGGATCCATTCGGGGGCGTGGTCCGGCGAGTGCTTCTCGAAGAAGTACTTCTGGTCGACACCGTTCGGGTAACGCTTCATGGTGACCGGCCGGTCGGCCAGGTGGGGGAGCATGACCTCACCGATCCGCATGTAGTACTCGATGACCTGTCCCTTGGTGAATCCGGTGGCGGGATAGAGCACCTTGTCCAGATTGGTCACGGTCAGCTCCCTCCCGCCCACCGTGACCCGCTTGGATGCGCTAGGGCTCACGCCGCACCTCCTCCGGTCGCTTGTCCACGCGGAGTCCCCGCCAGGTGGGGTGGCGGAGGTGGCCGTCGGGGGTCCACTCGGTGAACTGGATCTCGCCGACCAGCGCGGGGCGCACCCAGGTTGCGTTCTCACCCACCACACTGCGGCCGAGCTCGCTATCGAAGGGACTCGTCTTGCGCTCGAGGGTGCGCAGCCGGGCCAGGAGCTCTTCACGGTCGGACTGGCTGAAACCCGTGCCCACCTTGCCGACGAAGGTCAGTCGGCGAGGCGAGGTCTGCGACCGGAGGCCGAGGAGCAGGGCCCCGAAGGTGGACCGCCTCGAGCCCTGGCCCTGCGTCCATCCACCGATGACGACCTCCTGAGTGCGTTGGTTCTTCACCTTGATCCAGTCGGGGCTCCGCTTGCCTGGGCGGTACGGCGAGTCCCGGTGCTTGGCCACGACACCCTCCATACGGAGCCGGACCGCGGCAGCCAGCACGTCGACTCCGGGCTCGTCGGTGAACGACGGGGTGATTCCCCAGGTGGGGCCGCCCAGCTGCAACTGCTCGAGGAGTGCCCGGCGCTGATCGTAGGTCGCGCCCAGCAACGAGTGGCCGTTGAGGTGCAGGAGGTCGAAGACCACGAAGCTGACCGGATGCTCCCGGGCGGTGCGGGCCACCGCCTTGGGTTCGGTGAGCTGCAACCGGTGCTGCAGCCGTGAGAACGACGGACGGCCTCCCTCCTCCAGGACGACCAGCTCGCCGTCCAGCACCGCCTGGTTGGTGCCCATCGACTCGCCGAGCGCCTTCAGCTCCGGGAAGGAGTCGGTGATGTCGGCCCCGGTCCGGCTGCGGGCTCGGGCCCGGCCGCCGTCCACCCACACCAGGGCCCGGATGCCGTCCCACTTGAACTCGTAGGCCCACGGCCTGTCATCGGCCGGCAACGAGCCGGCTGTGGCCAGCATGGGCTCGAGCGAATCGGGGAGGGGCTCGAATCCGCCGTCGACCGGGTCCATCCGGTGGATCATCCAGTTCTTGCCGTGGGTCGGGAACAGGACATAACGGCCCTTGGCCCGCTGGCCCTCGAGCACCACCATGACCTCGTGGTCGTTCCACTTCTCGCACCGGTAGGTGCCATGGTCCCAGACGGTGACCTTCCCCGCCCCGTACTCGCCCGCGGGGATGGTGCCGGCGAAGCACCCGTACTCGAGGGGGTGGTCCTCCACGTGGACGGCCAGGTGGTTCACATCGGGCGACGGGGGCAACCCCTTGGGGAGGGCCCAGGACACGAGGACCCCGCCCCGTTCGAGCCGGAAGTCCCAGTGCAGGCTGGAGGCGTGGTGCTCCTGGATCACGAAGGTGGCTGTGTCGCCGTCGGTCCGGCGCCGTGCCGTGGTCCGGGCGGCCGGCACTGGCTCGGGGGTCCGTGCCGGCGCCCGCTTGCGCCGGTACTCCGCCAGTCCGTCCTCGCCCATGGACGGGAACCTACCCGACCGAGGCCCTCGGCATCGGGGTGTACCCGACGACCGAGCGGCCAGTCGTCATGGCCCGACGAGGCATACAGTCGTCCCGTCCGCAGGGGGTGAGGTCCAGGAGATGTCAGGTGGGACAGAGCGGGCCGATGCCGACCGTCGCCGTCCTCTCTACCCGGTCCGACCTCAGAGCTCTACCGGTCCGACCTCAGAGCACCAGCTCGGCGAGGAGGTCCATCGACCGCAGCCACTCGTCGGCCTCCCGGCGCCAGGGCGCCGACACCACATGCTGGATGCCGAGCTCGGTGAACGTGGACAATTCGTCGTGGATCCGGCCCGGCTCCATGCCCTGGGGGTCCCAGCCCGTCCGGAGGGAGATGGGGAAGCTGGTCTCGGGACGGTCGCGCCGGATCCGGTCGACCACCGGACCCGCTTCCTCGACCGAGAGGCCCACCGCCTGGTATCCGTCACCCTTCAGCGCGGTCCTCCGGTAGGCCGGCTCGCTGCTCCCGCCGATCCAAATCGGGATCGGGCGGCTGGGCTTGGGCAGGACCCGCAGGTCGTCGAAGGTGGTGAAGGTCCCGTGAAAGCTCACCGGGTCGTCCGTCCAGACCGCCCGAAACAGGTCGATGGCCTCGTCCAGCCGGGCGCCCCGGGTATGGAAGTCGTACCCGAGGGCGGCATACTCCATCTCGGACCAGCCCACACCCACGGCGATGGTGACCCGGCCGCCGGAGATTGCGTCCAGGCTGGCCAGCGAGTTGGCCAGCTCGAGCGGGTTGTGAGTCGGCACCACCAACACGCTGGTGCCGAGTCCGATCCGTCCGGTCGCCGCCGCCGCCCAGGTCAGCGTCACCAGCGGGTCGAACAGGTAGGGGGACGGGTAGTCCTGGGTCGCCGGGTGGACGATGTGGTCGCTGACCCACAGGTCGTGGAATCCGAGTTCTTCGGCGTGGGTGGCGGCCCGGGTGATGGCGTCGGCGCCGGCCACTCGTCCGTACTGGGGTAGGTGGACTCCGACTCGCATCTCCTGCCTGCCTTCCCGGCGTCACGGCCCTCCCGGCGTCATCGTCCCGGACGTCCGGTGGCCAACCCTATCGGTCGGCCGTCGGATCGGGTCGGGGTGGGCCGACGCCCTCCAGGGCGTTCCGCACCAACTCATCGGCCAGGCCGTCGTCGAGCGGCTCGTGGCGCATCATGAGCCTCCAGTAGACCGGGGCGAACAGCTGGTCCAGCACTGTCGGGATGTCCACGTCCGGCCGGATCTGTGCACCGTTCGACGGCCCGCTGCAGAAGGGCGGCGGTGGCCTCTCGCCGCGGTTGCAGCCATCCGGCGCGGAACGTAACGGCCAGGGCGGGGTCGCTCTGGGCCTGGCCGATGAGCTCGGCCATGATCTGGCCGGCCCGACCCCGGAAGGCCCGGACCAGCTGTCTGATCTGCGAGGTCAGGTCGGCGGCCACATCCCCGCGTGTCGACAATGGGAGTAGGTTTGGTCGAACCGGTGGAAGTAGGCGTCAACGGCCACCGCCCCCCGGGACGGCCACCACTTGTAGATGGTCACCTTGCTCACTCCGGCCCGGGCCGCGATGGACTCGACGGTGGTGGCAGCCAGCCCCCCCTCCACCAGCAGGTCGGCCGCCGCCTCGAGGGTGGCCAGGCGGGCCCGCTCGCTCCGCGGGCGCCCCATGGCTGGGGGTGGTGGGGGTACATCAGGCCGGTCACGACGGTGAGGTTAGATCATGAACGGGACGTTCACAAACCTGATAATGTACGTAGCGTTCACTTAGTATGGGAGGCCCCGATGCCCGATCTGACCGCCGTCGGCACCTCGCCGGCCCCCGCCCGACGGGCCGGGATGAGCCAGGCCCTCGTCCTCTTGTTCGCCGCTGGCCTGCGGGGTGTCGGTGGCCAATCTCTACTACGCACAGCCCGTGCTCGACGACATCGCCCGTTCGTTCGGGACCAGTTCGGGAACGGCCGGGCTGGTGGTCACCTCCGCCCAGGTCGGGTACGCCGCCGGGCTGGCCCTCCTGGTGCCCCTGGGCGATCTGTTGACCCGTCGGTGGCTGGTCCCGGCCGTACTGGTGGTGACGGCCGTCGGGCTTGCTGGTCTCGGCGGCTGCCCCCGACATCGGCGTGCTGGTGGCGGTGGGACTGATCGTGGGGGCCGGCTCGGTGGCCGCCCAGATCCTGGTGCCGATGGCCGCCTCCCTGGCCGACGACGAGCACCGCGGTCATGTGGTGGGCATGGTGATGAGCGGGTTGCTGATAGGGCATCCTGCTGGCCCGCACGGTGTCGGGCGTGGTGGCTCAGGCCTCCAGCTGGCGGGTGGTCTACGTCATGGCTGCCGGGATGACCGCACTACTGGCCGTGGTACTGGCCGGACTCCTCCCCGGTGAGAGCGGCCGCCCTCGCATCGGGTACGGCACCCTGCTCCGTTCGCGTGGCCCGCCTACTGGTGACCGAGCCGCTCCTCCGTCGTCGCGCCCTGTTCGGCGCCCTCGGGATTCGCCGCCTTCAGCGCCTTCTGGACCACCATGGCCTTCCTCCTGGCCGGCGCGCCCGTACCACTACGGGGACCTAACCATCGGACTGTTCGGACTGGTCGGGGCCGGCGGGGCCGTGTGTGCCAACGTGGCCGGCCGGTGGGCCGACCGCGGGCTGGACCAGGATCACCACCCTCGTCTTTGCCCTCCTGGTCGGGTTGTCGTTCCTCTTCCTGTGGTGGGGCCGAAACGGGCTGGCCATGCTGATCGTGGGGATCGTCCTGCTCGACGTCGGCGTCCAGGGCCTGCAGGTCACCAACCAGTCGCTGATCTACCGGCTCGCCCCCGACGCCCGCAGCCGGGTCAACTCGGCCTACATGGTGTGCTACTTCGCCGGGGGCGCCCTCGGATCGGCGATCGGCAGCTCCCTCTACGAGAGCCACCGCTGGGCCGGGGTGTGCGTGCTCGGCGCCGTCATCGGCTTGGCGGCCACCGCTGCCGCCGTTGTCGACGGTCGGCGCCGGTCGGGGGTGTCGCCGGCCATCGTGGAGGCCTGAGCCGGCCGTGCGTTGCGCCCCCTAGCGCTCGAGATACGGCTCGGTGAGCCGGGGCGGCGGTCGAGGGGGACCACCTGGACAGCGTACGACGGGGAGCTCAACCGGAGGGCAGGAAGGGAACCAGACTGGTGAGGAACCACTCGCTGATCACCATGACCGGCGCCCCGCCGGCGCGGGCGCGGTAGGTGCGAGCCAGCACCACCTCGTCGACCGGCGGGACGGAGGAGGCCCACATCGGCACCGCCGCGGGCTCCGGTCCAGCCATCGGCTCCCGGGACATCCGGATTCCGCGGGCCTCGAGCAGCCGACCCAGGGGCTCATGGCCCGACTCGAGCCGCGGGCCGAATCCAAGGGGCAGCCGGCCCGGCACGAGCACGCTGACGGCGAAGACGTACGCCTGACCCGACCGCCTCCCCACCAGCCGGGCCGCCCGGCACAGCACCGGGCTCCCCGCCGGCACGTGCAGGTGGTTACCCTTGGGCGCCTCCACGGTCCGGTGGCCCTCGGCGTCGGCGTCGATGGGCTCCCCCACCAGCCGTTCGAGCAGGCCGGTGACGGTTCCGTCGCTCACCGCGAGCGCCGTCCGGAGAGCCTGGGAGCTGGCCACGTCCACCATTGAAGTGCATGGGGGGCGGTGCGGCACCGGTCGGCGGCTCGCCGGGCCGGATCCCGGCCCCTATCCTCGCGGCAGCCCGGCCACATCCGGGACCCACCGGATGGAAGTAGGCGAGATCCCCGAAGACCTGGAGAGCATGACGCTGGAGGACCATCTGGCCGCGCTGGTCGGGAGGCCGGTGGGATCCCGTGGTCCGTCGGTGGCCCCCGACCCGGTCAACCAGCCGATGATCCGGCACTGGGCGGCGGCCTTCGAAGACGGCAACCCCGTCTACACCGACCGACGCCTTCGCGACGCAGTCCCGGTTCGGAGGCACCGTGGCGCCGCCCCTCATGCTCCAGACCTGGACCATGGCCACCCCGCTCATCACCGGCATCGCCGAGCGCGGCGGCTCGCCGGTCGAGTCAGACGGCCCCGGGCCGCTGGCCGTGTTCGACGACGCCGGGTTCACCGGCACCCTGGCCACCGACTCCGAGTTCGAGATAGAGCGCTACCTCCGCCTGGGGGAGGTGGTGTCGGCCTCGACCGTCACCGAGTCGATCTCCGAGCGGAAGGACACGCGACTGGGTCCGGGCTACTTCGTGACCTGGGTGACCACCTACACCGTGGCCTCCGGCGAGGTGGTCGGCCGGCAGCGATTCCGCATTCTCAAGTTCCGGCCGGGAGTCCCGGGGTGACCGCGGTGCGTCCACCGCCACCCTGGTGTGGGAGGAGGTCGCCCTCGGCGACGTGCTCCCGCCGATGGTCATCGAGGTAACCGCCACCCGCATCGTGGCCGGAGCCATCGCCTCCCGCGACTTCATGCCCGTCCACCACGACCGGGGGTATGCCAACTCCCAGGGGGCGCCGGACATTTTCATGAACATTCTCTCCGACACGGGCTACTGCAGCCGGTTCCTCACCGACTGGGCCGGCCCGGAGGCCATGGTGGGGCGGCTGGCCATCCGGCTCGGGGTGCCGCTCTTCCCCGACACCACACTGACCTATACCGGCTCGGTCACCGCGGTCCGGATGGAAGGTGGCGAGGGGATCGTGGAGGTCGACCTACGGGCCACCACCGACCTGGGTGACCACGTGACCGGGACAGCCCTGCTCCGGCTGCCGCTGGTCGGTACCTCCGCCAGCTGAGGCCGGCTCGGATGCCGGCGTCCTACTGGGGTGGAGTCCAGCGCCGGTCGAGCACCTGTCGCACCATCGGCTCGAAGGTGGACAGCGGTTCGCTGGGGTAGTCCGGGTCGAAGGAGACCTCGTCGTACCGCCCGCAGAACTCCACCGTCCGGTCGTAGAAGGGACTGGTCACGAACTGGTCCCGCTCGTTCGGATCTCCCCCCAGGTGCTGGCCGATGTAGTAGAGCTGGAACACGGGGTGGTGGGCCAGCATCCAGTAGTTGGCAGTGGAGACGAACGGCTTCAGGATCGCCGCCGCCACCTCGCCGTGGTTGAACGGACCCAATGACTCGCCGACGTCGTGGAGGAGGCAGCAGACCACGTACTCGTCGTCCCGGTCGTCGCGCAGGGCCCGGGTGGCCGACTGCAGGCTGTGCTCGAGACGGTCGACCGGGTAGGTGGTATCGGCGGTGAGCTCGGCGAGCATCCCGAGGAGCAAGTCGGGCAGGGCCCGGATGTTCTGGTCGTGCACCTCGGCGAGGAGGGCGAAGTCCTCCTCGGTCCCCTCGTCCATCCGTCGGAAGTGCATCCTTCCCTCGACCACCGCCGCATTGTATTGCGGGGTCCGGGGGCGAGCGGGGGTTCCGGTCGTCCCTAGGGGGAGACCGGGACACCCAGCGAGTACACCTCGACCGGATGGTCGAACCCCTTGAGCTGGCGGCGCCCGGCCTCGCGGAACTCGAAGGCGTCGGCGGCGGACCGGGCCGTCGCGCCGTCCACGAGCACCTCCCCCGGGATGGCCAGGTCGGCCAGCCGCGACGCCAGGTTGACCACCGGTCCGTAGTAGTCGCCGTGACGCGTGATCACGTCCCCGAAGCACACCCCCCCGCGGGGCTCGATGTCGGACGCGAAGGCGGCCGTGAGGTCACGGGCGATGGCGCAGCCGTCGGCGGCGCCGGGGGCCACGAACATCACCTCGTCGCCGATGTGCTTGACGATCCGGCCCTGGTGACCCGATGCCACCTCGAAGGCCGCGACCCTCGAACTGGCCGATCAGCTCCAACAGAGAGGTGGGAGAGGTGTGCAGGGACAGCGGGGTGAATCCGACCAGGTCCACAAATCCCACCGCCAGGCGGTGCAGCGACCGGTCGCTCACCTCGGCCTGGGCGGCCCGCTGGCGGTCGATGGCGTCGCGCATGTGGTGGGCGAAGACCGACCCCATCGAGTCGCCAAAACGGAGCGCGGCGATGCTCACCGCGGCCTCGTCCCTGGCACAGGCGAGTACGTCCGGCACCGCTGCGTCGACGGGAGGCTCCTGGGTCTGGACGTAGACCGCCACCGCGGCCTCGGCCACCCGGGCCAGTGAGCTGCCCAGGACGCGGAGCAGCTCGCCGCCGTGCTCGCCCACCGGGTTGGCCTGTACCAAGAAGCTGGTGAACTCGGCGTCGTCCTCGGAGAACATGGGTAGGTCCTCGTCCGGTACGACCACCCCCATGGTGCGCCACATGGACAGGACCACGTCCACCCCGGCCCCCGACCGTACCGCCAGGTCCCGGGCGGTCAGGGTGGCCCCGCGGGCGAAGATCAGGTCCCCGGCCAGCCGGGCCAGCTGGCATCGTCGCCGGGCCGCGGAGATCTGATCGTCGGTGGCACCCAGTGCCTTGAGATAGGTGTGGATGTCGACGTCACCGACGTCACCGACGTCACCGACGTCACCGACGTGTCGACGTCACCGACGTCACCGACGTGGAGCTTCCCGTCGCTGGGCATGTGATGACGCTACCCGCGGTGTCGGGCCGGGACCGCCTACTCCCCTAGGCTCCGGCGCAGGGCGGCGAGCGATGTCCGGACCTCGTCCAGCTCCCTCCGTAGCGCCGCCATGTCGGTGGCCAGCGCCGCGAGCTCGACCGGGGCTCCCGGCCCGACCGTCGCCCGGTCCGGCTCGGGCCGTTCAGGAGGCAAGGCGGGAGGGGAGAGCCGCGAGCCCCCGGTCTCGCCGTCTGCCGGCACCGCCGAGGGCGCCCCTCGGCCCGACTCCACCGCCAGGAGCTGCTGCCAACGGTCCTCCTTCTGTCCCGGCTGACGGGGGAGCAGCCGCACCAGGGGCTCGGGTCGATCGGCCATGATCCGGAGCTCGGACTGGAGCGCGTCCGACGAGTCGATCTCGACCATCCGGGCAGTGCGGGCGCGGAGCTCTCCCGGGGTCTGGGCTCCTCGGAGCAGGAGAACCGCCACCAGGGACATCCGGACGGTGTCCAGACCGAGGACCTCGCCCATCACGTGCCGGTAGCGGGTCACCGACTTCCCGTGCGAGGGCAGCACGAAACGCACCAGTTGGAGCTGCTTCAGCTCCTGGAGGGCTCGGGCAACGTCGCCCTCGCTCAGGCTCATCACCGGCGCACGGTTCGTGGTCTGGCTGCACGCCAGGGTCAGGGCGTTGAGGGTCAGCGGGTACTGCTGGGGCGTGGTGAGCTCCTTCTCGACCAGGCACCCGAGCACCCGTCCGCCTTCGGGGGTGAGGTTCACGGGCCAGAGACTAACGCCGGGGCCGTCCGGCCCGGTCGGAGCGGGAGCATGACCGGCGGTGGCCGGCGTGTCGCGGCCCCTGGCTAGTTTGGGCCCGTGCCCCACCCCGGACCAGTCGAGCTCGGCCGGGGCGTCGTCGTCCTGCCCGGGGCCGAGGCACCGGAGCCGTGGGCGGAGTGCCCGCGGGTGCGGGTCGGCGACGCCGAGCTGTCCGACCCCCGGGCCGTTACCGAGCCACCTGCACCGGGCGTGGCTCGAGCGCCGGCCCGGTGGTGGTCGAGCTCGCCGTCGACCCGGACGTACTGCGGGCCCCCGAGCGCTACGACGGCCCGGTGCACGAGCTCACGCCCGCCTTCGAGTTCACCGTGGAGCGGCTCCACTTCCTGGTCTGGGCCAACACCTACGACGCCCGGGCCGGCGAGCCGGTCTGGTGGCACGGCCGGAAGGCGGCCCGGCGCTTCGCCGGCGATGGGCGTGACCGAGGGCGGCCCGGCCGATCGTCGCACTGGCCGACGGCACACCGCTCTTCGTCGACGGCGGCCCGCCAGACCCACCGGTCGTCGCCTCGGAGGTCGGGGTGGTCCACCGCTGGAGCGCGGAGGCCGGCCAGCTGCGACCGGCCTCCCATCGGGCGCCGCACGGCCGAACTGGCCCCCGACCAGCGGGCCGCCGTGGTCCACCCGGCGGGCCCGGCCCGGGTCATCGCCCCGGCCGGCTCGGGCAAGACCCGGGTCCTGACCGAGCGGCTCCGCCATCTGGTCGGCCGACCGCGGGCGTCGATCCCGGAACGGTGAGCGCCCTGGCCTACAACACCCGGGCCGCCGACGAGCTGCAAGCAGCGGTGCGCCGAGATCCTCACCCGCGGCGGGCCGCACATCCGGACGCTGAACAGCACCGGGCTGTGGATCTGCACCGAGTTCGGGCCGTCGGGCCGGCCCCGGGTGCTCGAGGAGCCCGGGGTCCGGGACCTGCTGCAGAGCATCTTCGAGATCCGCCGCCAGGCCAACGCCGACACCGTGGCCCCCTACATCAGCGCCCTCTCCGCCATCCGGCTGGGCCTGCGGCGTCCCGACGCCGTGGAGGAGGCGATACCCGACGCCGCGGGGATCGCCGAGGGCTTCGACCGCTACCGGTCCGTCCTGGCCGACCGCGGGAGCCGTCGACTTCGACGAGCAGATCTACCGGGCCATCGAGATCCTCCTCACCGATCCCGACGCCCGGCGCGGCGGCCCAGGCCCGGTGCCGGCGGCTGCTGGTCGACGAGTTCCAGGACCTCACCCCGGCCCACCTCCTGCTGATCCGGCTGCTGGCCGCACCGGGCTACGACTGCTTCGGGGTCGGCGACGACGACCAGGTCATCTACGGCTACTCGGGCGCCACCCCCGAGTTCCTGATCGACTTCCCCGCGCTACTTCCCGGGCGCCGCCCACCATCCGCTCGAGGTCAACTACCGGTGCCCGCCCTCGGTGGTCGCCGCCGCCGGCCACCTCCTGTCCTACAACCACCGCCGCATCGACAAGACGATCCGGACACCCGCGGGCCGCGGCGACGCCGTGGAGGACGTCGGCGGGCCCGTTGGCCGGCGCCGGGCCGGTGGCGGTCCGGTCGGTGCCAGGCGAACAGCCTGGCCGACCTGGCCATCGACCGTCATGCCGCGTGGCGCGCCGCCGGCGTCGATCCCGGCCGACATCGCCGTCCTGGCCCGGGTCAACTCGGCGCTGCTGCCCGGTGCAGGTGGCGTGCATGGAGGCTGGCATCCCATCGGCGACGCCGCTGGGGGCCGAGCGTCCTGGCCCGGACCGGCATGCGCACCGCCTTCGCCTACCTCCGGATCGGCTCCGATCCGGGCCACATCCGGCGTGAGGACGTCCGGGACACCATCCGGCGGCCGTCCCGGGGCATCGCCCCCATGGTGGTGGACATGGTGACCAAGCGATCAGCCACCTCGGTCGCCGACATCCGCCGGCTGGCCGCCCGCCTGTCGGGACGGGACGTGCCCAAGCTGCTGGCCTACGCCGACGACCTCGACGCCGTCGCCGACGCCGCCGGCCAGTCCACCGCGGCGGCGCTGGCGGCTGTCGGGGACGGCATCGGCCTCGACGGGACCATGGACGTGCTCGACTCCTCCCGCCGGGAGGCGGACCGGTCGACCCACGCGGACGACCTGGCGGCGCTGGCGGCGGTGGCCGCCCTCCACCCGGAGGCGGCCACCTTCGAGCACTGGCTGCGCAGCGTCCTGTCCCGACCGCCGACCGAGGGTCCGGCTGTCCTGCTCTCCACCGTGCACCGCATCAAGGGCAAGGAGTGGGGCCACGTGATCGTGTTCGGTGCCACCCGCGGGCTCCTTCCCGCACCGGTTGGGCGACGACGAGGAGGGTGAGCGCCGGGTCTTCCACGTGGCCCTCACCCGGGCCAGACACCAGGTCGTCGTCCTGGCCGACGCCGAGGCGCCGTCGCCCTTCATCGACGAGCTCGACGGGAGCCGGCCGCACACGGCCCTGCGTGAACCGAAGAAGGGGACCCGGGACGCCACCCGGGCCGTACCCGGGCAACGCGGTCGGACCCCTCCGAAGCCGCCGCCGAGCCTCCCGACGGTGGTGGCGACGGCCGGACTGTCGATCGAGCACCGGGGCCAGACCGGCCTCGTCCTGGAGGTCGGCGACGACGGGGTGGTCGTTGGTATGGGCCAGGTCCGCACCGAGCTCCCCTTCGGTACCGACGTGCGGGTGGAGGGGAGGACGGTGGGTCTGGTACCCCCGGGGGTCGGGCCCGCGGCGGGTCGGGCCCCCTCCACATCGGCCGAGACGGCGTTGCGCCAGTGGCGCTCGGGCGTGGCCAGACACGACGGGGTGCCGGCCTACGTGGTCCTCAACGACAAGGAGCTGGTGGGTATCGCCGCCGCGTTCCCACGGACCCTCCCTGATCTGGCCTCCTGCCGGGGCATCGGGCCCCTGCGCCTCGAGCGCTGGGGTGATGAGATCCTGGCCGTGCTCGACGGGGTCGCCGACCCGTAGGGAGTCAGTCCATGCCGACCTGGTCCGAGCGGTCCGTGGCCACCCCGACCTCCTGCCGGGATACGGCCCCCGGGCTCGGCGGCCTCCCGCTCCCTCGCAGACGGCGACCCGGTGGCGGTGCTGTCGTCGGCCAGATGGTCGAGGAGGCCCAGGGGCGACCGCGCGGCCTGGACGATGAACTCGGTGGAAGGCAGGTCGGGGAAGGCCGACTCGACCGGTCGGCTGCTCGGTGTCCCTCTTCGTTCTCGGGTGGATCCGCCCTCGGCCGTCGCCAGCGGCGGGCCGGGTCAGCCTCCGGTGGAGGAGACCGGCGGGCCGGTCGGGGCGGGCGATGGGGCGGTCGTCGTGGTCGTGGACGGCGTCGTGGTGGTGGGGGGCGGGACGGTGGACGGAGGGACCGTGGACGGAGGGAGGGTTGGCAGGGTGGTGGGCGGCGTCGTGCAGCCGCCGGTACCGGCCGGGGCGGCGGGAACGGTGGCTACCGTCGCTCCGCTCTGGTCCACACCGACCACTGAGGCCCCGGCCAACCCCGCGTTCCCGGTCGCGGCCAGCACCACCACCCCGCTGACCGGTGCCATGGCGTCGATGGAGGTGCCGGCCACGGTCAGCCGGGCTGCGGCGATCCCGTCAC
The DNA here is from genome assembly GCA_963717885.1 of uncultured Acidimicrobiaceae bacterium. Taxonomy (GTDB): domain Bacteria; phylum Actinomycetota; class Acidimicrobiia; order Acidimicrobiales; family RAAP-2; genus Bog-756. Next base: position 315,193 of record CAVQXB010000003.1, read on the forward strand.
CGACCGAGACCGCCACCCAGCTGACCGGATCGCCCTCGACGGATCCGAAGGAACCGGTGCCGAGGACGACCAGCTCGTTCGGGCCCGTGGGCGGGGAGGCCGGTTCGAGCACCGAACCGGTCCCGACGGCCCGATCGGTCGACGCCTCGACCACCAGCTGGCCGCACGTGGCGGGCCCGGGGACGGTGGTTACCGTCCCGCCGCCCCCGTCGGCCGGGCGATTGGGCCCGATCACCACGGTCGGGTCGGACGACGCCGAGCCGGACGAGCCGGCTGCGTCCCCCGATGTGTGGGGGACCACGATCGGCTGGGCGCACATGGCGCCGGACGGGCACGGAGTGGGCCCGGGGGCCGTGGTCGACGGGCTGCAGGCCGGGACGGGAGCGCAGCCGCCCGACGGCGTGGACGCGGACGAGTAGGCCCTGACGGTCACGCCGGTGGGGGACACTCGGGTGAAGAGGAACGAATACGGCGACTGGAACACGATGGACGGTGAGGCCGACCCGGCTCTCGGACCAAACGCCGCCCCGGCCCGGCCGGGGCCGGTGGTCGAGGGCGACGGCGCCGAGACCTGGGTGCCGGAGGAGGCGCCACTCAGGTTGACGCCGGTCAACACGCCTGCGCCGGCCACCACCACGGTGAGCGCGGCCAGCCCGCCGGCCACCAGACCCCGCCGGGGGGTGCGGCTGGCCGAGCGCTCCACGAAGGCGGTCGGATCCGGCTCGGCGTCCACGCCGGCAGCCCGGGCGGCCAGGTGGTGGCGGAGGCGGTCTTCGAGCGGGTCGGTCATGGTGTGATGGTCCTTCTCAGATCGGCTAGGGCCCGGTGGATGAGGGAGCGCACGGTGGCGGGGCGGCACCGGAGGGTCTGGGCGATGTCGGTGTCGGGTAGGTCGGCGTAGTAGCGGAGCACCACGGCCGCCCGTTGCCGGGCCGGGAGCTTGGCCCAGCGCGTCCTCCATCTCGTCGGCATCGAGGATCGACTCCCGGACCTCAGGGGCGGGCTGCCGGCGGGCTCGGGCCGCGCTCCGGTGGTACGAGGCGCAGGCATTGACCACGCTGCGGCGGACGTAGGGGAGCGGCTGGCGCACCGAGGCCCAGTGGCCGTGGAGGCGGACGAAGCAGTCCTGGACCAGGTCGGGGGCGGCATCGGCGGATCCGCTCAGCAGCGCGGCCAGGCGGACCAGATCGGTGAAATGACCGGCGTAGAATTCGCCGAAGGTATCGGCGTCGGCGTCGGTGTGGGCGGAGGCCGGGAACGTCGAACTGCCGGAACCGGTGGCCGGCTCCGAGCCATCGGCCGGCTCAGCAGCACCCACGCCCCGGCCGGCAGATGCCCCCCTTTCCTCCGGGGACTCAGCATCGACGATGCTACCCAGTGTACCCATCACCAATTCAGACGCCTCGACGGCCCGAAACGTTGCCGGAAATCTCGGACCCGTCCAGGCGACGCCCGGGCCCCACCGCGCCGCGATGAGTTCGGCCGGCCTGGCCCGTCGTAAGGAGAGCCACCGTTCAGAGGAGCACCATGAGCAGCCTGCCCGATGTTGTCAGCCGCGAGGATTGGATAGCCGCCCGCACGGCGCTTCTCGTCGACGAGAAGGCCATGACCCGGGCGCGCGACCAGCTGAGTGCCGCACGCCGCCGGCTGCCCATGGTCCGGGTCGACCCCGAGTACTCCTTCGAGGGACCCGAAGGCCGGTCGACCCTGCTCGACCTGTTCGACGGGCGGCGCCAGCTCATCGTCCAGCACTTCATGTTCGATCCCGAGTGGGACGAGGGCTGTCCCAGCTGCACGGCGGGATGTGACGAGATCTCCGAGGGGCTGCTCGGCCATCTGGCGTCGCGTGACACCTCGCTGGTGGTGGTGGCCAGAGCCCCGCTCGCCAAACTCGAGGCCTACAGGAACCGGCGGGGATGGACGTTCCCGTGGTACTCGTCGTTCGGCAGCTCGTTCAACTACGACTTCCACGTCACCCTGGACAGCTCGGTCGCTCCGGTCGAGTTCAACTACCGGGGCCTACCGGAGTTGAGCGCGGTGGGCATGGGGTGGATGGCGGAGGGTTCGTGGGAACAACCCGGCTACAGCACCTTCTTGACGGACGGGGGCCAGGTCTTCCACACCTACTCGACCTTCGGCCGCGGCACCGAGTCCCTCGGTGGCTCCTACTACTTCCTCGACCTGACCGCGCTCGGTCGCCAGGAGGAGTGGGAGGAGCCGAAGGGCCGCGTTGACGTCCCCCGGGAGAACACCCCCGACTTCCGCCAGTGACCGTCAGCCGGATTCGGCCGGGTGGAGGACGTTGGGATTGAGGACGCCGTCGGGGTCGAGAGCCCGCTTGATCGACCGGAAGGCCGCCAGCTCGGCGGCGGTCCTCGAGAGGTGCAACCACCGCTTCTTGGTCGTGCCGATGCCGTGTTCGGCGCTGATGCTGCCACCGAGCTCGGCCACCAGAAGGAACACTGCCTCGTCCACCCGGTCGTCGTCCGGGAGGAGGCCGGTCACATTGACATGGATGTTGCCGTCGCCGACGTGGCCGAACAGCCAGGTGCGGGCGTCCCGGTCCACCCGGGCGACGGTGGCGGTGGCCCGATCGACGAACTCGGCCAGGGAGCCCTGGGGGACGGTCACGTCCAGCTTGTGGGGTGGCCCGAGGGTGTTGATGGCCACAGTGTGCGACTCTCGGTACGCCCACAGCTCGGCCCTCCGGGCCGGCTCGGTGGCGACGGCCACGTCCGAGACGTGCTCGAGGGACGCCACGGCGTCCGCCATGGCGCCGGTGGGATCGGTCCGGTCGGCTGCCTCCACCAGGAGGTACGCCGGGTGGGCGGTCGGGAACGGCGGCCCCATTCCGGCCACCGAGACCACCAGCTCCACTCCGGGCCCGAGCAGGAGCTCGCAGGCCTCGAGGGTCGGGAGCGAGCGGCGGAGCGAGGTGGCGGCCTCGAGCGCGTGGCCCGGGGTGGGGAAGGCCAACAGGGCCACCGTCCGGAAATCCACGGGGGGCACCAGCCGCAGTCGGGCCGCGGTGACCACGGCCAGGGTCCCCTCGCTGCCGCAGACCAGACCGGGCCAGTCGTACCCGGTGTTGTCCTTCACCAGTCCGGCGAGGTGGGAGACCACCGCTCCGGTCCCGAGCACCGCCTCGAGGCCCATCACCTGGGCCCTGGTGGCCCCGTAGCGGATGACCCGCAGGCCGCCGGCGTTGGTGGCCACGGTCCCCCCCACCGTGGCCGTGTCGCGGCTGGCGAAGTCCACCCCGTAGGCCCACCCGGCAGCGTGCGCCGTCCGTTGGAGGTCGGCCAGGGCCACCCCCGATCCCACGGTGATCTGCCCGGCCCGGGCGTCGACCGGCTCGAGGGACCCGAGCCGGCCGAGGCTGAGCACCACCTCACCCTGGAGCGGCACCCCTCCGCCGACCAGCCCGGTGTTCCCTCCCTGGGGGACCAGGGCCAGGCCGAACTCCCGGCAGACCGCCACCACACCGGCCACCTCGTCAGAGGATCCCGGCCGCACGACCAGTGGGGAGTGACCCACGAACCGTCCGGTCCAGTCGGTGGTGTACGAGGCGACGACCTCGGGGTCCTCCACCAGGTGGGGCCCGACGACCTCCCGTAGTCGGGCGACGGCCGGTCCCGGCAGCGTCACGGCCGCCCGGCGGGTCCGGTCACGGGAAGCCGAAGAAGGTCATGGTGGCGTCGATCGCCGCGAAGTTGGAGGGCGTGGCGAAGTGGTCCACTCCTGGGACGGACACGAAGGTGGCGTCCGGCAGCGCCCCCACCAGCCGCTTGGCGGAGGGGATCATGTCCCGGTCCCCGAGGATCACCAGCACAGGGCAGGCGATCCGGGCCAGCTCCTCGTCCCGAACCGGCTCGCGAGGCCGACCCAGGAAGGCGGCCAGCGCCTTCGGGTCGTTGCCCGCTGTTCGGGCCAGCCGGAAGAACAGCCGGGCCTGAACGTCCTCGGGTTCCTCGTCCCCGTCCAGGGCCTCGATCACCGCCGAGGCATCCCGGGTCTCGAATACGTTGTCCCCCACCCCGAGCAGGGCCAGGCGGTCGAAGGCGCCCGGATGGGTGCACGCCACCCGGAGCAGGATCTCGGCGCCGGCCGAGAAGCCGACCGCTCCGGTGGGTGTCGGGAGCAGGGCCGCCACGTCCTCCTCCACCGTGCGGTAGGCCCCGGGTTCGGTGGGCCGGGGGGACGAGCCGTGCCCGGGCAGGTCGATCTCGGGGGCGGTGCAGTCGAAGTCGCCCAGGATGTCCACCCACCCGCTCTGACGCCAGGTGTGGTCGAAGGTGGAGGCGAAGCCGTGCAGGAGGACCAGTGAGCCGGGCGGAGCCATGGTGGCCCCAAGGTAGTGGAACCGCTCCGGGAGCGGTCGGCCGCGGCCCACGGCCAGGGCTGGTGATGCCGACCCTCAACCGGGCGTTCCTGTCCGACCGGCCGGTGGGCAGGCGCTGGCGCGGTCCACGGCGGTCCTGGCACCGAGGAGCGGTCGCCGTCCTGGGGCCCTGGCCGCCATCCGGCCGTCAGCCTGGGTCACCCGATCCGAACCGGTCCGGGGCCCAGTGGTCGGGTAGCCGGTCGGCACCGTCCCCGCCGGGAACAGCTCCCGGTGGAGCAGTGCCCGCCACCTGCCGGGCCAGCACCTTGGCGCTGTACGGCCCGAGCAGGAGCCCCTCCGCCCCGTGCCCGGTGGCCACGAAGGCGTTGGTCCAGCCCGGTACCCGCCCGACCACCGGGTGACCGTCGAGGCTCGAGGGTCGCAGCCCCACCCGGACCTCTGCCACCGTGGCCGGTGCCAGGCCCGGGGCGCTGCGCAGGCACTCCCGGAGGAGCTGGTGCAGGCCGTCCGCGGTCGGCCGGCAGTCGAAACCGGCCGAGGCTTCCATGGTCCCCCCGCAGGCCACCCGGCCGTCCGGCCAGGGGACCAGGTAGAAACCGAGCACGGGCTGGACGATGCTCCAGGTCCGGCTGTCGGTGTCGGGCAGCGCCAGGTGGACGATCTGTCCCTTCAGCGGGGACACCGGGAGGGGCATGCCCAGGGCTTGCGAGAGAGCCGGCGACCACGCCCCTCCACAGACGGCCACGGCCCCCGCTGCCACCGGTCCCGAGCCGGTGAGCACTCCGGTGACTCGGCCCCGCCGCCGGTCGAGGTCGAGGGAGGTCACGCCGGTCTCCAACACCCGGAGTCCCCGCGACAGCGCGGCCTGCCGGAGGGCGTCGTTGAGGGCCCGGCCGTCGACCCTCCTCCCGGCCGGGTTGTAGAGAGCCCGGCGGACCGTTCCCAGAGGGGGGAAGTACCGGGCCGCTTCGGCCGCCTCCACCTCCTGCACCAGGCCGGGCGAGCGGCTGTCGATGAGGACGGCGGCCCGCTCCATGACCTCGTCGTCGCCGGGACGCTCGGCCACCAGCAGCGAGCCGGTCACCGAGAATCCGGACGCCTCGACGCCGTCACCGACCAGGCGCCCGACCAGCTCGGGGTAGTGCCGGGCCGACGCCATGCCCACCGCGAAGGCGTGGGGATCGGGATCCTGGTTGGTCTCGGGGGAGAGGATCCCGGCCCCGGCGTCGGTGGCCCGGCCCGGATCGTGCCGGTCGACCAGGATGGTGTCGCTTCCGGCGGACACCAGTTCGTAGGCCAGGGCGCTCCCCACCAGGCCACCGCCCACCACCACCACGTCCGCGAGCGGCCCCGATGAACTCACGTGGTCCATTCTGACGGTGCGGGTGCCGGCGTTGCAGCCAGGGGGCTCAACTCACGGTGGGCCGCCAGGGGGTCAGCCGGGCTCGGCGGGCCCGCTCCACCTGCAGGTCCAACATGGCGCGGGCGACATGTCGGTCCCGGTTGGCCGCCCGCGTCCTCACCGGGCCCCGGGTCGAGTCGAGGTGCACCGAGGCCAGCCCCAGGAGCCGCTGGACGGGTCCGGCCTTCAGGCGGACGCTCTGGGTCCGCTCGTGTGGCACCACGTCCGTGGTCCGGGAGAGAAGGCCATGAGCGGCCACGAAGACCTGTTCGTCCGAGCCCACCAACTGCCTCCGCCACCACAGCGGCGCCCGGAACGCGGCCCGACGGGGTGGGGCCTCGAGCCTCACTGCCGCCAGGTCGACACCACCGAGCAGCCAACCCACCAGTGCCGCGGCGTACTCCCGGTCGGCCACCGGCACCAGCATGGTGGACCGGGCGTTGGCGTTCCCGGCGTAGCCGGCCACGTTCATCCGCACCTGGGCCCACCCGAACGGCCGCCAGAACAGTGGTTGATGGATGAGTACGGCCTGGATGCGGCCGGGCGGAACAGTCTGCCTGCTGGTGGAGAACAGGCCGTGGCGCACCCGGAGCCCGTCCGGGGACTCGGTGATGGCGAAGTCCCACAGCGTGCTCACGCGTCGCCAGATGGCGTGGAGGATCAGCACCCCGAACCAGACGAAGAGGAGGATCCCCACGCCGGAGGTGGCCCGGTGTCCGTTCTGCTTACCGATCACGGTCAGCGCCGGCCCGATGATCAGGAAGATGAGGCGCCACGAGACCATCTCGAGTAGGACGGCCCCGATCAGCTGGCCATGGGGAACCGACAGAACGGGACGCTCCGGGGCCTCGTGGCTCGGCTCGGCGCCGCCGGCGGACCGGCCGAGCAGGTCGGCTCGCAGCTGTTGGGCCACCGGCTTGGCCAGGTACCGCAGCCGCACCGCCGAGCGCTCGGTGCCGGCCGTGGTCACCTTGACCTCGGCCAGGCCGAAGATGCGCGCCGCGAACGGCTCGAGCACGTCGACGCTCTGGACCCGGTCCAGACGGACCCGTTTGGACTGCTTCTGGAGCAGCCCGGTGTCGATGCGGAGCTCGCCGCCGAGGAGGTGGTACCGCGTGAAGGCCACCGTGACCAGGCCCCTCGCCACCACCAGCGCGGCCACCACGCCGTAGATGACCAGGGCGACGACGCTCGGTCCGTTGCCGTCACCGGCCTTCTGGCCGGCCAGACTGAACAGTGTGAACACCACCAGTACTCCGAGAATGCGGCCCCCCAGCGCCACTGGGGTCAACGGGTGGAGCCGGAACGTCTCCTCGGCCGGGTCGGCACCCGGTCCCTGGCCCGGTGCCCGGGGCGAAGGTGGGGCCGGACCGCCCAGGGGCTCAGAGCCCACTGGCGTGTGCCTCACCCAGCTGGGTGAGATGGTCCCGGAGGGCGGAGGCCGTGTCGGGCGGGAGCCCGCACACCTTGGCATCGGTGGTGGCGGCCGCCGTGTGCAGTTTGACATGGACCAGGCCGAAGGACCGTTCGATGGGACCGGCCTCCACGTCCACCAGCTGCATCCGCCCGTAGGGGACGACGCAGAGCTTCTTGAACATGGCCCCGTGGATGATGACCAGATCATCGGGGCGCTCGGCGTACCCCCACGATCTCAGGTTGCGGCCGATCGACCTCCACCCCCAGGCCAGGAAGGCCAGGCCGACGAGGGCGATCATCAGGGCCGCGGTGCGGGACGCCCAGGCCGTCGGGACGGCGGCCGCCGCCACCACGGGGATCCCGACGGTCAACAGCACGGCTCGGCGCATGTGGGCCAGGCGCGGGGACACCCGGTTCCAGGGGTGGTCGGGCGGCGGATCGAACGGTCCGTCCATGGGTCGATGCTACCGGGCTGTCCCACCCGGTCCCGTGGCCCCCTCGCCGCTCCCGCGCTCAGGGTCCCACCCGGTGGGCGTTGGAGGGGTCGGTGTAGGCGGTCTCCATGGCTTCGGGCCGTTCCACCCGGAGCAGGGCCATGAGCAGGCCACCCGGCGCGGCAAGCAGGTGGGCCGGTCCCTCGGGCGTGCCCACGGGCCCGGACGTGGCGCTCCACCCGCCGGCTGCCAACGCGGTGACGGCATCCTCGAGGTCGTCGACCCGGTAGATCGGGAGCACGGTGCCCGGGGGCCGGTGGTCGGCGAGGAGCAGGTAGGGACGGCTACCCGGGTCGACGGCGGCCACGTCGGCGCCGAAGTGGCGGAACCGCCACCTCAGCCGGGTCCCGGGGACGAGGAGCCATGCGGCCAGATCCGACGGTACGTCGGTCGAGCCCACGTACAGGTACCGCAGCTCCATGGGATCCTCCTCTTCCGAGCGGCGGGTTGGACGGGCCGACTGATCTCGGCGCCTTTTCGGCGCCGGTGGGGAGCCTGGCGACTCCGGGCCCCGACCCTCGGGACCGGTGGCTCAGGAGGGCGGGGCGAAGAACTCGAGGGCGATGTTGTCGGGGTCCCGGAAGGAGAGTCCCGACCCGTAGGCCGCATCGATGACCCCTCCGTGGCCGATGCCGAGCTCCTCGAGGCGGGCCTGCCACTGCTCGAGCTCGCCCCGGTCGGCGCAGGCGAAGGCCAGATGGTCCAGACCCAGGCGGCGCTCGTCGAACGCGGCGGAGTCGGCGAGATCGGGGAACTGGTGGAGACCGACCAGCGTCTGGCCACCCACCAGCCAGACCACGTGCCGGAAAGGACCGGTGTCCTCGTCCAGCACCGGATCGCTGTCGAACAGCCGTCGGTACCAGGGGACGCTGCGGTCGAGGTCGCTGACGGTGAGAGCGACGTGGGTGATGGTCGGGAAATCGGGCATGGGACCTCCTGATCGCGTCCTGGCTCGGAGGCCAGCTTCCCGCACCATGCGCAGGCTGTCCACGGAGACCCGACCCCCGCCGCCGGAGGATCAGGGGTTGGCCTTCTTTTCGACCTTCTTGATGGAGCCGTAGCCCTTCTCCATGGCCGACATGATGATGGCTTCGAAGTCCTTGTCGGTGAGGACATGTGGCGTGCCCATGGACGAGGCTCGCCAGTAGAGCTCGGCCAACCACTCGAGGAGCTCGAGGCGCTCGATGGCCTCGCTCATCCTGTGGCCGTAGGCGATGGAGCCGTGGTTCCGCATCATGGCGGCGTTCCGACCCTGCAGGGCCTCGATGACGTTGTCGGCCAACTGCTGGGAGCCGAAGGTGGCATAGGGCGCGGTGCGAGGCGCCCCGCCCAGGCCCAGGCAGCTGTAGTGCAGCGGGGGTAGTTCGTCGTGCGTGCACGAGAGGGCGGTCGACGCCATGGCGTGGGCGTGGGTCACGGCCTTGGCGTTGGTGGCTTTGTAGATACCGGTGTGGAGCGGCACCTCCGAGGTGGGGGCCAGCTCGCCGTCCACGTGCTCGCCGTCGAGGGTGATGACCGTGACCATGGCGGCTGTGACGTCGCCGAGGTCCGCCCCGGTCGGGGTCACGGCGACCAGGTCGTCCTTTCGTGCCGAGATGTTCCCGGCGGTGCCGATGACCAGTCCGGTACGGGCCAGATGGCGACTGGCGCTCGCCACGGCCTCCCGCTCGTCGGCCAGAAGCAGCTCGCTCATTGGTGCGTCCTCTCTCCGGGGGTGACTCCTCCGGTCAGGATGATGGCACGGTTGGGCCTCCGGTGGAGAATGGGGGTTCTTGCCCTGCCCCCGGGGCCCGGAGGCCCCTTCTCGGGATCGTGGACGGCCCCGACGGCCGGCTCCCGACTTCGGCGCGGCCGCCATGGGTACAGTGCAGCCAAAGGGAGGTGACGGCCGATGGGCGAACACGGCAGTAGCCAGGACCGCAGCGCGGAGTGGGCGGCGTTGAAGGACCGCCACCTTCGGCCCCTGGGGGAGCGGCCCGCCTCCTCGGCCCGCGGCCTCCACCACTTCGCACTGCTCAGCAGTGACGTGGAACGGACCATCGCCTTCTACCAGGACCTGCTGGAGTTCCCCCTGGCCGAGCTGTTCGAGAACCGGGACTACCGCGGCTCCACCCACTTCTTCTTCGACGTCGGCCACGGCAACTACCTGGCCTACTTCGACTTTCCCGGCCTCGACCTCGGCCCATACGGCGAGGTGCTCGGGGGCCTCCACCACATCGCCATCTCGGTCACCCCCGAGCAGTGGGACCGACTGGTGGCCAAGGTGGAGGCGGCCGGGATCACCACCCACATCGTCGACGGGACCTCGGCCTACTTCCCAGGGCCCGACGGGGAGCGCCTCGAGCTCCTGTCCTACCCCCTCAACGACATGTACGGGACCATCGTCGGCGAAGTGGCGTCGCGCTGAGCCCTGCTCCCCGGAGGTCGTCGGCGCGCCGCCCGGGGGGTCCGGACCGGCGGCGGTAGGGTTCGACATGGGCCGTCTCCGCTCCCTCGCCGTGGCCGTGCTGGCCCTGGCCTCGCTCTCGGCCGCCGGCGTGGGCGCCACCGCGGCCGCCTCGACACCGGCCGTGGGGTCAGCGGCCGCCACCGTCTGGCTCTGCCGACCCGGCATGGCCGACGACCCGTGCACGCCTGGCCTGACCACCACCAGGACCACCCCTTCGGGCAAGGTCCTCGACGTGAGCACCCCGAAGGCTGCCGCGCACCCGGTCATCGACTGCTTCTACGTCTACCCGACGGTGAGCGACCAGAAGACGGGCAACGCCGACTTGACCGTCGACCCCACCGAGCGCTCCATCGCCCTCTACCAGGCAGCCCGGTTCTCCAGCGAGTGCCGGGTGTTCGCTCCCATGTACCGGCAGCTGACCATCTCGGCCATCAACGGCCAGGCCACGACGGCGGAGTCGGCTCTCGCCTACGGGGACGTGAAGCAGGCCTGGACCACGTACCTCCACCAGTACAACCACGGCCGGGGGGTGGTGCTCATCGGCCACTCCCAGGGCTCGTTCCTCCTCCGTCAGCTCATCGCCTCGGAGATCGACCCTTCGGCGTCACTGCGCCACCGGCTGGTCTCGGCCGTGCTGCCGGGCGGAAACGTGACCGTGAAGAAGGGATCCGATGTGGGGGGTGACTTCCGTCACATCCCGGCCTGCCACTCCGCCACCCAGCTGGGATGCGTCATCGCGTACTCGACCTTCGACGCCGTCCCTCCGGCCGGCTCCCTCTTCGGTCGGACGACCGCCGCGGGCCGGCAGGTGCTCTGCACCGACCCCGCCACACTGTCGGGATCGGGGGGCGTGCTCGACCCCATCCTGCCCAGCCAGCCGTTCGCCCCCGGGTCCTCCATCGCGGCGGGCATCGCCCTCCTCGGCTACACCGTCCCCCGGGCGGCCACGACCTGGGTATCGGTGCCCGGGGCCTACTCTTCCCGGTGCGTCACCGTCGGCGGGGCCACCGTCCTCGAGGTCTCCCCCCTCCACGGCGCGCCCACCATCCACCCCAGTCCGACCCCCGGCTGGGGCCTGCACCTGGTGGACGTGAACCTGGCCCTCGGGAACCTGATCTCCGTGGTCCACCAGGAGGCCGCCGCTTACTCCGCCGTCCACTGATCTCCGACGCCGGCCGCCCCTGAGCCCCCGACGGCCGAAATCGGCTTCCGCGGGCCGATCGACCACGTCCACGGCCGCTGAGCCGACGGGGCGAGACGACGGAGCGCGCCGACGGCGCCCGGCCCGGGCCGGCGGCTCAGACCGGCGGAGGGGTGAAACCGGGCCCGGCCGCCGCGTCGATCAGTCCGGCGACCCGGAGCAGCCGTCGATCGGAGAGGAACGGACCGATGACCTGCACGCCGACCGGTAGCCCGTCCGGGGTGGGCCCGGTGGGCAGGGCCACGACTGGGAGGAGGACCGAGCCGATCGCCCCGCACCAGGCCATGGCCACCAGGTGGGGGAGGGTGGCGCCGTCGATGTCGATCACCCGCTCGGTGATGGGCCGGTCGACGTCGTGGCGGAAGGCCGCGGTCGGCATCACCGGGGCCAGGACCGCGTCGTAGCGTTCGAAGCACTGGGCCCAGGCCGCCCGCTGGCGCTGGCGGAGTCCGTTGGCCCGGGCCCACGTCCGGTACCGGCCGGCCAGGGCCCGACCGGCCACCACCATCGGATCGTCGCCCGGGACCGACTCCAGCTCGGCGAAGGAGGCGTAGGCGTCGTCGGGCAGGCCCAACCCGACGATGGGGAGCACCAGCTCCTGCCACGCTCGGAGCCCGTCGGCCAACGGGACGGGCAGCGCTACGGGCTCGACCTGGGCCCCGGCCGCGTCCAGCCGGCCGGCGAACCGATCGAGGTTGGCACGCACGTCGCCGGCCAGAGGCATGACGTCGGACCCCTCGTGGAAGACGGTGGCCACCCGGAGCCCACCGACGCCGGGGAGGGGTGGCCCCTCCTCGAGCTCGAGACGCCAGGCGGCGGCGTCCTCGGGCAGGGGACCGGCCACCACGTCGAGGGCCAGTTCGAGGTCGTCCAGGCTGCGGGCCAGGGGCCCGTTGCAGTTGACATCGGCCTCCACCAGGGTCCCCGGGGGCCCCGGGATGTGGCCCCGGCCCGGCACCACCCCCCACGAAGGCTTCAGCCCGTAGACCCCGTTGAAGTGGGCAGGATTGCGGATCGAGCCGCCGATGTCGCTGCCCAGCTCGAGGGGGGTGAGGCCGGCGGCCACGGCTGCCGCCGCCCCTCCGGACGATCCGCCGGCGGTGCGGGTCGTGTCCCATGGGTTGTTGGTCACTCCGTAGACCTCGTTGTAGGTCTGGAAGTCGCCGGCGTACAGGGGGGTGTTGGTCTTGCCGAAGATGACTGCCCCGGCCCCGCGCAGTCGGGCTACGGCCAGAGCGTCCGACCCGGGCACGTGGGCCCGCAGCTCGGGGGCTCCCGAGGTGGTCACCAGGCCCTCGGTCTCCCATACATCCTTCACCGTCATGGGCAGTCCGTGGAGCGGTCCGGTCGGCCCTCCTGACGCCGTCACGCCATCGGCGGCATCGGCCCGGGCCCGGGCCCGTTCCAGGTCGAGGGCCACGACGGCGTTGAGGCCCGGGTTGAGCCGCTCCACCCGGGCCACCAGCTGCTCGAGCAGCTCGCGGGAGGACACCGACCGGTCGGCGATGGCCAGGGTCAGCTCGGTGGCGGTGGCGGTGGCGATATCGAGGTCCATGCGACGGGAACCTACCCCTGGGGACGGTGGCCCGACACGCCGCCCCGGGGTCGGCCCTCGGTGAAGAACAGCTCCCGCAGCTCCCGCTTGAGGATCTTGCCCGACGGGTTCCGCGGCAGTCGGTCGTCGGAGAATGCCACCCGACTGGGCACCTTGAACGGGGCCAGGCGTTCGCCCAGGAAGTCGGCCAGTTCGTCCGCGGTGAGCCCGGCCCCTTCGATTTCCCTGCGCTGGATCACGCAGGCCACTTCCTCGCCCAGGCGCGGGTGGGGCACCCCGAGCACGGCGGCCTCGTAGACGCCGGGATGATCGTAGATGGCGCTCTCCACCTCGGCGCAGTACACGTTCTCGCCGGCCCGGAGCACCATGTCCTTGGCCCGGTCCTCGATGTAGAGGAACCCCTCCTCGTCGATGCGGCCCAGGTCCCCCGAGGCCAGCCAACCTTCCACAATGGTCTCGGCGGTGGCCTCGGGCTTGTTCCAGTAGCCCCGGATGAGATTGGGCCCCTTCATCCAGATCTGGCCCCTTTGCCCCACCGGGACGGGCCGAGCCTCCTCGTCCCGGATCTCCACGTCCATGATGGTGGTCCGGGCCCGGCCGGTCGAAGCCGGGTGGGCCACGTAGTCGTCCCCGCTGTTGCCCGGACCGAAGGCGTTGGTCTCGGTCATGCCGTACCCGATGTTGGGTCGACCCCGTCTGAACCCCTTGTCCACCCGGTCGACCAGAGCGGTCGGTGCCGGTGCCCCACCTCCGCCCACCGTGGTCAGGGAGGACGTGTCGTAGTTGGCGAAGGCCGGGCTCTCCAGCATGTCCCAGCTCTGGGTGGGCACCCCGACGAACGCCGTGACCCGCTCGGCCTCGATGAGGCGCAGGGCGGTTTCGGGGTCCCACCGGTGCATCATCACCAGCTTGAACTTCATCCCGAAGCAGGAGAGCATCACCGGCACGCACCCGGTGACGTGGAACAGCGGGACGATCAGGATGAAGCACGGGGCGAACCCCCCGCCGCCCAGGGGGTCGTGGCCCTTGCGGACCGACTGGATGCTGGTTCCGGCCCAGAACGCCATCAGGGACTGGGTCACGGCGCGGTGCGTCGAGACCGCCCCTTTGGGGAAGCCGGTGGTGCCCGACGTGTAGAGGATGGTGGCATCGTCGTCCGGGCCCACCTCGACCTCGGGCATGGGATCCCCGAGGCTGATGACGTCGTCGAAGTGCTCGACACCGCTCGGAACCGGCTCGATGCGGTCGGCCCTCGCCACGATGATCGGGACGCCCCGGGCCTGGGCCGGACGGTGGGCCCTTTCGGTGCGGGCCGGGTCGGCGATCAGCAGGGAGACACCGGAGTCGCCGATGGCGTAGTCCAACTCGGGCTCGGTCCACCAGGCGTTGAAGGAGACCGACACCGCCCCGATGGACAGGATGGCGGCGAACGAGACGATCCACTCGGGCAGGTTCCGCATGGCGATGCCCACCCGGTCACCCTTCCCGATCCCGAACCGGTGCACCAGGGCGTGGGCCAGGGCGTCGACGTGGCCCATGGTCTCGTCGAAGGACCAGCGCTCGTCCTCGTAGACGAGGAAGGTAGACGGCTCACCTCGGGCCCCGGCGAAGAGCTGGCCGAGCGTCGCCGGCGCGTTGGCGAAGACCCGGTAGTCGACGTCGCCGATGGTCGCGTCGGTCACCTCGAAGAGCTGACCGGGCCCGGTGACCTTGGCGAAGGCCTCTTCGTACTCCAGCGACATCGACGCCCTCCCCAAGGTCGTGACGCCCGTCCCACCCGTGTCGGGAGCGGACCGGCCGTCGTGACGGGGGATCATAGGCCCGGCGGGGACGCACCGGCCGACGGCTGTCGCCGAACCGCCCGCCGCCGGTCCGGCGGCAATGCGGGGGACCCGCCCGGGCGGGAGCGGAGTGGGGGGGCATCTGGGACCGCCCGGCCTGCGAGGCCCCACCGCCGGGAGAGTGCCGTGCCCCGACCCCCTGCCCGCCGGCCTGCTGGACCAGATGCGGTCGGCTTGACCCGAGCGGTCAGGCGCCGGGAGGCCCTACCCACACCGACTTCAGGTTGCAGAACTCCCGGATCCCGTGGGCGGTCAGCTCCCGTCCGTAGCCGGAGGTCTTGATGCCGCCGAAGGGCAGCTCGGGGTACGAGGTCACGTTGCCGTTGATGAAGACCATGCCGGCCGTCGAGCTCGGTGATCAGACGCTCCCGCTCCTCCTCGTCGTTGGTCCAGGCGTTGGCCCCGAGACCGAACTCGGTGACGTTGGCCAGCTCGATGGCCTCGTCGACGGAGCGCCACCCGGTACAGCGTGGCCACCGGGGCCGAAGGCCTCCTCGGTGTGGATCCGCATCTCGGGGGTGATGCCGGTGAGCACGGTCGGCGGGTAGTACCAGCCCGGGCCGTCGGGGACGATCCCGCCGCACAGGACCGTGGCCCCCTTGGACACCGCGTCCTCGACCAGCTCGACGATGTCCTCCCGCTGCTGCTCCGATGGCCAGCGGGCCGATGTCGGTGCCCTCGTCCATCGGGTCGCCCACCACACGCGAGGCCATGCGGTCGACGAACAGGCGCTCGAACTCGTCGGCCACGTCGGCGTGGACGATGAACCGCTTGGCGGCGATGCAGGACTGGCCGTTGTTGAGGCAGCGGGCCGTGGTGGCCACCTCGGCGGCGCGGGCCAGGTCGGCCGAGGGCATGACGATGAAGGGGTCGCTGCCGCCCAGCTCCAGCACCGACTTCTTGATCACCTCGCCGGCCACGGCGGCCACCGCCGAGCCGGCCGGGCCGGACCCGGTGAGGGTGACGGCCACCACCCGGTCGTCGCGGAGGACCGCCTCGACCGCGGGAGGACGCCGATCAGCAGGGTCTGGAAGGCGCCTTCGGGGAAGCCGGCCCGGGCGAACAGCTCATGGAGGAAGAGGGCGGTCTGGGGGACGTTGGAGGCGTGCTTGAGCAGGCCGACGTTGCCGGCCATCAGGGCCGGGGCGGCGAAGCGCATGACCTGCCAGAGGGGGAAGTTCCAGGGCATGACGGCCAGCACCGGCCCGAGCGGCTGGTAGCGGGCGTAGGCCGCGGCGGCCCCCACGGCCCCGGCGTCGGCCGGCTCGTCGGCCAGGAACCCCTCGGCGTGCTCGGCGAAGTACCGGCAGGCCTTGGCGCACTTCAGCACCTCCTGGCGTGGCGGCGGCCAGGGTCTTGCCCATCTCGGTGGTCATCATCTCGGCCACCGCGTCGACCTCGGCGTCGAGGATGTCGGCGGCCCGCTGCATCCACGCCGACCGCTGGGCGAAAGGTGGTGGAGCGGTAGGTGCGGAAGGTCGCCGCCGCCCGGGCCAGGGCCGGTCGACCTCGGCCTCGGTGAACTCGGAGAAGGTCTTCACGGTCTGGCCGGTGGCCGGGTTGACGGTGGCGATCGCCATGGTGCACCTCCCTTTCCCGGGACTTCCCAGTGCTCAACCCTGTACCCAAATCGGGATCCGGGCAACACCCGCGGCTCCCGCCCCGGACCGGCGTTTGCGACCGAGGCGCATTCAGGCCGATCCGACCCGGGGGATTCGGTGATGAGCAACGAGGTTGCCGCCCTGCACGTCTCGGTGGTGCACCGACGGCAGGTCGTGGATTGGGCTGGCGTCCGAGGACTTCGGCGGGCCGGCCTACCCCACCGGGTGGTCCGTCGCCGACCGGCCCTCCCACCTCGGCTGGGACGCCCGACCGGCGCGCTCGGTGGCCCGGACGCCCTACAGTCAGCGGAGACGATCGGCCCGGAGCAGAGGGAGCGAGGCGATGACGAGCATCGACCTGTTGGTGGACGCCTTCGAGAGGGTTCGTGACTCGGTGCATCCCGGCCGTCAACGGGCTCACCCGGGAGGAGTTGGCCTTCCGTCCCGCCCCCGAGTCGAACTCCATCGCCTGGCTGGTCTGGCACCTCACCCGCATTCAGGACGACCACGTGGCCGGGGTCGACGACGGGCGACAGGTGTGGGTGACGAAGGGGTGGGCCGACCGGTTCGCCCTGGCGCTCGACCCGGCCGACACCGGCTACGGCCATGATGCCGAGACCGTGGGGCTGGTGGTGGCGGAAGCGCCGTTGCTGCTCGACTACTTCGAGGACGTCCACGAGCGGACCCGGTCCTTCGTGGGCTCTCTCACCGACGACGACCTCGACCGGGTGGTGGACACCCGCTGGGAACCGCCGGTCACCCTGCAGGTCCGGCTGGTGAGCGTGATCGCCGATGACCTGCAACATGCGGGCCAGGCCGCCTACGTGCGCGGCATCCTGCCCTGATCGCCCGGCCCGGCCCGGGCCGCGGTCAGTCCGGGGCCATGCCGGCCCAGATGGCGTCGACGGCCCGTTCGGCCCAGCCTGCCTCGGTCGTCCTGCCCGGCGATCCGTCGGGCGAACACGGAGCCCACCAGCATCTGGAGGGCCAGGTCGAGCGTCGGCGTCTGCTCGGAGCTGCCCGAGGTCCCGCGCCCGCTCCAGGAGGGACCGGGCATAGCCCATCCGGGGCTCGACCACCCGCCGGCGGTGGAGATCGAGGGCCCGGGGATCCTCGCGGGTCCCGATCAGGGTCCCGACCACCTCGAGGCACCCCTCGGCGAACCGTTGGTCGAACTGCTCCAGGTACTCGACCAGGTCGCCCCGGGGGTCGCTCGACGCTCGCTCGGCCAGGTGGGTCGTGCTGTTGCCGGCGATGGCTGCGGTGATCAGGTCGGCCTTGTCCCGGTAGCGCCGGTAGATGGTGGCCCGGGCCACGCCGGCCTCGCAGGCCACACCCTCCATGCTCACTCCGCCGTAGCCGACCTCGCGGAGTTGGCGGAGGGCGGCAGCGGTGATGGCCGCGCTGACCCGTTCGTCCCGGGGCCGGCCCCGGGACGACGAGCCTTGCTGGCCGGTCAGGGCCGCCGGGGTGGCACCCGCCCCGCTCACGCCGCCGACACCTCCAGGACGGCATCGACCGGAGGGCCGGCCTGCGGCACGCTGGGTACGAAGTCCCGCTGGCGGACGAGCACGAATGCCCCGATCGAGCCGATGAGCGCGATGACCGCCCCGATGGCCATGATGGTGTTGAGAGTGGTCGAGAAACCCGTCCGATAGGCATTGAGGAGGGCGGCCCGGAAGGCGTCCGAGGGGATGGTGGCGGCCACCCGGTGGACCGCCCCGCCCAGGATGGCGCTCTGGAGGGCCGGCCCACCGTGGGCCAGCACCTCCCTCCCGGCCGACGTCTCGCGCAGGGTGCTGAGGGTGTGGGACTGGATCTGGGACTGGAAGACCGAACCCAGTCCGGCGATGCCGGTGGCGATGCCGACCTGCCGGAAGGTGCTGTTGGCTCCCGAGGCCATCCCGCTCCGTTCGGGTGGCACCACCGAGATGGCCGAGGAGGCCAACACCGGGTTGACCGTCCCGATACCGATGCCGGCGACGATGAATCCGGGGAGGAGCACGGTCCAGGTGGAGTCGGCCTTGGTGGTCGCCATCAGCACACAGCCCACCGCGATCAGGAACAGGCCCGAGCCGAGCAGGTACCGGATCTGGATCCTCACGGTCAGCTTGCCGGCGATGGGGGCCACGATGAAGGCCAGGACGGTCAGGGGTAGGAATCGGAGCCCGGCCGCCAGCGGGCCGTAGCCGAGGTCGTCCTGTATGTAGAGGGTCAGGTACAAGAAGAGGGCGAAGATCGAGGCCGAGAGGGTGAAGGCGCTGAGGGACACCCCGGTCATGGCCGGCCGTTTGAACAGGGTGAGGTCCAGCATCGGGTCGGCCTGCCGCCACTCGGCCACCAGGAAGATGGTCAGGAGGACCACCGCCGCCACCAGCATGCCGACGATCAGGGTGCTGCCCCACCCGTCGTCGTTGCCCCGGATGAGGGCGAACACCAGGAGGAACAGCGCACTGGAGAACGAGACGAAGCCGATCCAGTCCACCCGCCGGTGATTGGGGTCCTTCGACTCCTGGACCCTGGTGAGGGTGATCCCGATGGCCAGGATGCCGATGGGGACGTTCACGAAGAAGATCCACCGCCACCCGATCCCGGCGGTGATGGCCCCGCCGACCAGCGGGCCGACGGCCACCGCGCCGCCCAGCACGGCGCCGTAGATCCCGAAGGCCGTACCCCGCTCCCGGCCGGTGAACGCCGCCGCGATGAGGGCCAGGGAGGTGGCGAACATGATGGCCCCACCGACCCCCTGGGCGGCGCGGGACAGGTTGAGCATCAGAGAGCTGGTGGACAGGCCGCAGGTCAGCGAGGCGGCCGAGAACACCCCCAACCCGACCGCGAAGACCTCCCGCCGGCCGAACATGTCCCCGATGACTCCGGCGGTCAGGAGGAAGGCGGCCAGGGTCAGGGAGTAGGCGTCCACCACCCACTGGATGTCGCTGAAGGTCGAGTGGAGCGACTGTTGGATGTCGGGGAGGGCCACGTTGACCACCGTGATGTCCAACAGGAGCATGAACGTTGCGGTGCAGACCGCGATCAGGGTCCACCATTTGCGATCCAGTGCTGGCATGGGAGGCCTTCTTCTTGCTCGGGGTGGCTGCGGATCCGCCGGCTACCGCCAGATTACGATCCGATATGTCTTGTATTTAATCACGCGCGATCCGGATAGGCAATGCTGCCACCGCTCCGGAGCCCTGACCGTCCACGGGGTGCCCCCGGGGGAGGGGACTCAGTCGGTGCACACGGTGCCCGGTGGCGGAAGGGTCCCGTCCACCAGATAGGCCTGGCTGGCCGCACGCACGCAGGCGCTGTAGAAGCTGCGCCACGTGGTCGGCCCCCCGCCAGGTGAGGAGGACCCCGCCGGTCAGCTCTCCGGCCAGGGCCTGGGCCCAGGCGTAGGGCGTGACCGGATCTCCGGTCGTGCCGACTACCAGGACGGGCGGGGCGCCGGGGTCCGATGCCGGTGCCGGCGTCCGGGTGGGGAGAGCGGGCCAGACGGCGCAGCCGAGGAGGCCCCAGGCCAGCAGGGGACCGAAGACCGGTGCGGACTGCTCCGCCGAGTCGGCCTGGGTCACGAAGCTGGCCGGGTCCCGGTCCACCGGGTGATCGAGGCAGTCGATGGCCTGTTCGGCCGACGCGGCGTTGGGCGAGCCGCCCGTCTCGTACCGGTCGGTCATGGCCACCACCGGTGCGCCGTTGCCGGCCTGCGCCGCCGCCAGGGCCGCAGCGAGGGACGGCCACGAGGACTGCGACTCCAACCCGGCCAGGAGGGCCTCGTAGAGCTCACCGGGGCCGGCCGTACCCCCGCCCGCTCTCGACAGCGGCCGGGTGCGGGACTGCTGGATCAGGTCGAGCAGGGCTGTCGTCGGGTCGCCGGCCGGGCGCCACGGGCAGGCCGAGTCATCGGCGCACCAGGCGAAGAAGGCCTGCAGCGCGGTCTCGAGGCTCCCCGCCTGCTCGGTGGCGTACTCGGTACTCGTGGAGGCGGGATCGATGGCCCCGTCCAGCACCATGGCCCGCACGTGGGTCGGGAACAGCTCGGCGTAGGTGGCCCCGAGCAGGGTGCCGTACGAGTGGCCGATGTAGGTCAGGCCGCTGTCGCCTACGGCCTGTCGGATCCGGTCGAGGTCGCGTGCCGCATCCACGGAGCCCACGAACGGGAGGATGCTCCCGCTGTAGCGCTCGCACTGGGCGGCGAAGGCCTGGTCGTTCTGGAGCAGCGCCTGGCGCGCGTCCGGCGTGGTCGGCACCGGGTCGATCAACGGCTGGTCCGACGTGCCGTATCCGGAGGTGGTGCACCGCACCGGGCTGCTCCGATCCACCCCACGTGGGTCGAACGAGACGATGTCGAAGCGGGCCACGACCTCGGGGTCGAGCGCCGAGAGCTCGTTCGTGAGGTCGTCGATGCCCGATCCACCCGGACCTCCGGGGTTGATGACCAGCGAGCCGATGCGCTCGGCCGGGATGTCGGCCGGATGTCGGGCCACGGCGATCTGGATGGTGGCTCCTCCGGGGTGCCGGTAGTCGAGGGGAACCGTCACCGACCCGCACTGCAGGGAACCGCATGGTTCCCACGCCACCGGAGCGACCGGTAGGGACGTCGTCGTGGTGGTGGGCACCAGGTGGACGGCCGGGTTCACCTCGGTTCCGGTCGTGGCGGCGACCCGCCCACCGCCGCCACAGGCGGTCACCAGCACGGCGAGTGCCACCGCGGGGACCACGACCGGTACGGCAGTACGCCGCACGCTCGCACCGTGCGGTGGACGCCCGGACCTCACCCCATCAGTCTCGCACCCTGTTGGTGACATGCGGTCTCGGCCCGCGGCGGAATGCTCCGGCCGTGCCGGTCACCGCAAGGAGGCGGGGTCCACGCCGGTGCTCCCGGCCTCGCTGCTGGCATAGGCCGCAAGGGCGAACCGGAGCACCGACACCGCCTCCTCGCCGCTCCACTTCATCGGGCCCTCCCCGGTATGGAGCCACCGGAGCCAGTGGCGGCCGGAGTCGCGGAAGCTGCTGGCCCAGTCGTCGTCGAGCGCATGGTACGAGCGCATCTCCCCGTCGACATAGACCTCGAGGCTGGGCTGCTGGATGCCCCGACCGGTGCACCGGTTGACCCTGGCGTACCCCTTGCGCCCGGTGACCTCCCAACGCTCGTCGTTGGTGTAGTAGTCCGACCGGAGGTACATGTCGGGAGCCAGGGTGATGTCCCATACGCCCCGAACCCCGTTCTCGTGCTCCCAGATCAGGGTGGACGGGGCGTCGATCTCGATGCCCTCCATCACCTCGGTGCCACCGACCCAGGCCCGTACCTCCCGGATCGGGCCGAACAGCCACAGAGCGGTTGCCAGCTTGTGCCATCCGTCATCGAACACCAGGATTCCTCGGCCCTGACGGATCTGCATGAACTGCCACTCATAGCTGCTACCCGGAACGTCCCAGCCTCCGAGGCCGCTGGCCACCATCTTCATGTGGTAGCCGGCCACCGCGCCGATCTCGCCCGAGTCGACCACCTCCTTGAGCCGTACCAAAGGCTCGTAGAAGATGTAGTTCTCCATCACCCGCAGCTGGCGATCGTGGGCCACGGCCGCCTCGACCATGCGGGCTGCGCCGGCCAGGTCGTTGCACATCGGTTTCTGCAGGTTGACGTGCCACCCATGCCCCAGGAGCTCGATGACCCCGTCGACGTGGAGCGGGATGGGCAGGAGTGCCTCGATGGCGTCCACCTCCAGACCGCTGCCGGCCAGTTCGGACACCGACGAGAACGTGCGGGCCGCGGGCCAGTCCGTCTGGCGCTGGGCCCGGCGCTCCTCGCTGGGGTCGACCAGGGCCACCACCTCGACGTCCGGATTGTCCACATAGGCCCGCATGTTGAGGTCGTAGATGCGCCCGAGGCCGACGAAGGCGGCCCGCACCGGGCGGTCGTAGGGGACAAAGGTCATGGTGGGCCCGACTCCTCTGGTCGTTCGACGTCTGGCTCGCCCGGCCGTCGGGGACGGGCGCTCGGATCAACCCGCGGCTCGGGCCTGGACGACGGAACACTACGCGACCGATGGCCGCTCGAGGTGATCCGGCCCAGGGGCACCCGCCCCAGGCTGGTGTAGCGGGGGCCGTCGACGGACATGGCCGACGCCACCAGGTCGACGGCGTCCACCGTGAACTCCGAGCGCCACGGGATCCCGGCCAGCCGTGCCCTGGCGGCGGGCCCGAGGGGGCGCCGACCGGCCCGGGCCAAGGTGATGTGGCCGTGGAAGGTCCGGTCGCTCACGGGCTCCAAGGGGGTGGCGGCGATGGCCCGGCGGACCGTGGCCGCCAAGGCGTCGAGGCCGGTGACCGGCAGGTACAGCACCCTCCCCTCCCCGAACCACGCGGTGGCCGGGCCCACCTCCCGGTCGGGACCGGTGAGGCCCGGGCCGCCGCGGTCAGGGCGGCGACGAGGCCGGGCACCACCGGCTCCTCCACCGGTCCGAGGAATTGCAGGGTCACGTGCCAGGTCCCCTCCGCGGTCGGTCGTAGGCCCGGTACGGAGCCGAGGGGGAGACCGGCCAGCTGGTCCCGGGTCTTGGCGTCGGGCCACGCCGCCACGAACAGGCGCACGACCCGAGTGTGCCCCATGGAGACCGTCGCTCGGGCAGCCGTTCCTGACGGGCCGCCCGGCGCGGTGTTAGCTTCGCCAGCGGAGCTCGCAGTGGGGAGGGCGCGATGCGGACCATACGACGGAAGGCCAACGGCCGGGCCATCCTGGCTTCGGTGGTCCTGTTCGGCCTCACCCTGGCCGTCGGGCCCGTTGGGCCTGCGGCGGCCACCCCGGCGGCCGCACCCACCCGGTTGTCCACGTCGGTGACCTGGATGCGGGGATATCCGGTGCCCGGGACACCGGCCCGCTACAACCGGGTCGGCGTACTCGAGGTGGGCCCGGCCCGGGCCAGGAACGTCCTGGTCCTGGAGCCCGGCACGTCGGCCGGTAGTGCCTACTTCCTGCCCCTGGCCAAGTGGGTGGTGTCCCAGTCCCCCGGGTGGCAGGTCTGGTCGGTCGAGCGCCGTGAGAACCTGCTCGAGGACCAGTCGGTCATGGACTCCTTCAAGCGGGGATCGTCGAACGCCACCCAACTCTTCGACTACTACCTCGGCTACCTGAAGGATCCCTCCATCCAGCCGCACTTCCAGGCGATCCCCGACGCCAGCGTGGCCTTCGCCAAGCAGTGGGGGATGAACGTGGCTGTCCAGGACCTGCACCGGGTGATCACCGCCGCCAAGAAGCTGGGCGGCAAGGTCGTCCTGGGCGGCCACTCGCTGGGCGGCTCGGTGGTGACCGCCTACGCCACGTGGGACTTCAACGGCCGTCCCGGTGCGCACGACCTCGCCGGCCTGATCTACATCGACGGCGGGAGCGGCCCGACACCGGTCGATCCGGCCCAGGCCACCACCGAGCTGCAGTCCCTCGAGGCCCCGACCGCCTCACCGTGGCTGTCCTTCGGCGGGATCGTCGCACCCTACGCCGGCATCTTCAGCGCCACCGGTTCGGCCGCCGCCCTCCTGGACCCCGGTGCACCGTCGCTGGGCCAGGCCTCCGGCCTGCTGCCCGCCGACATCGTCCCTCCGGTGCCCGTCACCAATCTGGGCCAGTACGGCTACGCCCTCAACGTGGGCACCTCGCCACCGGCGCTGGCCGCGGCCCAGGCCCATCTCGGTGCCGGGTTGGCGAAGCCGGGCCCGGTCCACGGGTGGGACGGGAGTGGGGCCATCACCCCGATCAAGCGGTTCGCCGCCATGTTCTCCGGCGCCTCGGTCCAGGGGGCCGACGGCACCGAGTGGTACTTCCCCCAGCGCCTGACCGACGACACCGGGGCGGTGGCGGACGGTAACGCCAATCCAGCCCAGACGGTCCTCGGCGTCGACGCCACCATGGGCCACCACCTCCCGACCAGCCTCCTGATCTACGCCTTGGCGACCGAGTTGGGGGGGCCGAACGTCCTGACCGCGGCCCAGGACCTGGCCCAGCAGTCGGGCATCCCCTCCGGGAACCTGACCCTGGTGGACGAGTCGGATGTCTATGCCCACAACGATCCGGCCGGCGCCTATCCCAACAACATCTTCTTCGACCATCTGGTCCCGTTCCTGCGCCGGGTCAGCGCGGCGTCGTAGCAGCCGTCGTGCCCCCGCTCTCCGACGCCCAGCAGGAACGGGCCACCCTCTGCGACCTCTTCGAAGAGCTGGGACCGGCGGCGCCGACCCTGTGCGACGGGTGGACGACCCTCGACCTCGCCGCCCATCTGGTGGTGCGGGAGCGCCGCCCGGACAGTGGACCCGGGCTGGTCTGGGCCCCCTTGGCCGGGTACACCGACCAGGTCCGGCGGAGGGTCCGGGACCGGATGCCGTGGCCGAGCTGGTGGCCGCGGTGCGTCGGGGCCCTCCGGCGCTGCTGCGGCCGTTCGACCACGCCATGAACACCGTGGAGTTCTTCATCCACGTCGAGGACGTGCGTCGGGCCCAGCCCGAGCCTGGGAGCCGCGGCCGCTGCGGCCCGTCGCTGGCCGATGCCCTGTGGAAGCGGGTCGGCGCCGGGCGGGATGGCCGAACAGGTGGGCGCCACCGTCGAGCTGCAGGCACTCGGAGGGTCGGGAGCCCAAGGTGGCCGGGGTCGGGACCGCGGTGGTGGTGGCGCGGTGATCCGGGCGAGCTGATCTTGTTCGGGGCGGGCCGGCAGCCGGCCGGCCCGGGTGGAGATCACCGGCGACCCGTCCCTGGCCGACCGTCTCCGTCGGCGCGGCGCTCGGGGTGTGACGGCCACTGGCCGCCCGCCTGTCGCAGTTCAGCCGGACGACAGGCCGGTGGGGCCGGGGCCACCAGCTCGATGGCGATGCGGTCGGGGTCGACCAACTGCAGCGACGGACGGCCATCCTCCAGCACGACACCTCCGTGGGCGATGCCGATGGCGGTGAGATGGTCGGCCCATGTCCGCGAGGATGTCGCCGTCGGGTACGGCGAAGGCCAGGTGGTCGAGGGCTCCCCCGGGAGGGTGCGGTCCCGGTTCCGGGTCCGTCGGGCCCCGGGCGGTGAGCACGATGACCACCCTGGCGGGCGGATGGCGGAGGGCGACGTACCCCACCGACGAGGTCTTCGACGAACCCGTCGAGGCCGAGCGCGGCCCGGTACCACGCCGCGCTGGCCCCGATGTCGGAGACCAGCAGCTGGAGGTGGGAGAGCCCGGTGAACGGGGCCCCACCGGGGGTCCGGCCGGTGCCGCTCACCGGGCTGCCGTCGGCCGTCGTGCACGCGGGTGGCCATCGGACTCAGAGCTCGTCGACGTAGGTGTCGGTGCCGATCACGGTTCGGAAGAACGGGGCGGCCAGCAGCAGGTCGGCCAGGCCGGCGGCCTCGACGCCCTCGGTATAGGTCGCGGACCCGGTCGGTGGCGGCCCCGGTGTCTCCCCCGACGAAGAGCAGCTGCACCAGCCGGTCCGTGCCGCCCGCCGGCGACCCCAGGTCCATGGGTACGTCGCGGGGGCCTTCGTCGGGCACCGAGGGACCCAGGCCGAGGCGATCTCGATGTCCGAGCCCGTCGAGGAGCGACGGCCGAGATGGTCGGCGGCCAGCTGCCGGTGGAGCGGTCCGCGGCGGTACCCGAGCGGGCGTCCCACCACAGGATGACCAGCCCGTCGTAGTGGTGGTCGAGGGCCAGCTCCACCGGGACCGGGTCCTCGTCGCGGTACACCGTGTCCAACCGGTTGAAGAGCGCGGTGTGGACGTGGGTGCGCTCGGGAACCCCCGTCCGTCGGCGTAGAGGTCCCGGACCTGAGGGACGGCCCACGACTCGAAGTGGTCGTCGTGGTGGCCCTGCTCCACCCAGTAGATGGCCACGTAGCTGCCGGCATCGACCGGTCGGCGATGATGCTGTCGGCCGGCCAGCGCCGGTCCTTCAGGGTGCGGGGCGCCACCCACCGGCTCCCGGCGAAGAGCCAGGGACCGACCAGGCACCCGGCGTAGTAGTGGTCCCGCTCGTACCAGCGGTTGTAGGCCCGCTCGAAGCCCGGGTTGGGCTCGACCAGGGTGAGCAGCATGCTGCCCACCTTCACCGGGTAGTCCCCGATCCCACCGACATCCAGCGGATAGTTCACGACGACCTCCCCCTGGGGGCGGTGGTTACCGCCCGACGGACAGCTGGCTGACCGGCCGATGGTACTGCCCGCCCTGTGCAGCCGGAGCCCAGGCCTGCTTTACTCCGGTTCCGAATGCCTCCCGCCCCGCCCCGTGGTGTCCGGATCCGTCGAGCGGCCCCTTCGGGCCGGTCGGGTGAGCGCCGACACCGCCCCGGACCAGCCGCGCGCCCAGCCGGAGGGTCCGGGGCTCCTGGCCACGACCTGGAGGGTGCTGGTCGGGCGACCCCTCAAGTCGAGCGAGGCCCGGCACGGGGAGATCACCCCCCTCGAGGGGATCCCGGCCCTCTCGCTGGATGCCCTCACCTCGGTGGCCTACGGTCCCGAGGCCATCGTGCTGGTACTGGGCACGGCCGGTGTGGCCGCCCTCCATCTGGTGCTGCCGATCACCGTCGCCATCGTGGCCCTGCTGGCCCTGCTGGTCATCTCCTACCGGCAGGTGATCGACGGCTACCCCCACGGGGGAGGGGCCTACGCCGTCTCCCGGGCCAATCTGGGGACCGGGGCCTCCCAGGTGGCGGCGGCCTCACTGGTGGTGGACTACACCCTCACCGTGGCGGTCTCCGTCGCTGCGGGCGTCGCTGCTCTGACCTCGGCGTTCCCGGTCCTGACCGGAGCGACCGTCCCCCTGTGCCTGGCCGAGCTGGCCCTGCTCACCGTCCTCAACCTGCGCGGCCTCGGGGAGACGGCGCGGGCCTTCCTCCTTCCCACGCTGGTCTTCGTCCTGGGGCTCCTGGCGGTCATCGTCATCGGGATCGTCCATCCGCTCGACCCCCATCTGGCCCAGCCCGGGCACTCGCAGACGGCCACGGTGAACCTCGCCCCGGTAGGCGTGCTGTTGGTGCTGAAGGCCTTCTCGGCCGGGTGCAGCGCCCTCACCGGGGTGGAGGCCATCGCCAACGGGGTCCCGCTGTTCCGCCCAGCCCCGCCAGGCAGCGGGCGAAGCAGACCGAGCTCCTCTTGGGCGTCCTGCTCGGGGTCATGCTGCTCGGCCTGGCGGTGCTGGTGCGAGAAGTTCCACGTAGGTCCCCGTTCCGGCCAGACGGTGCTGAGCCAGGTGATGGCGTACTCGGTGGGCCGGGGGTGGTTCGTACTACTGGTCTCCCTGTCCATCACCGTGGTGCTCGGGCTGGCCGCCAACACCTCTTACGGCGGTCTGCCCGTGCTGGCCAGCCTCCTGGCGCGGGACCACTACCTCCCGCACGCCTTCGCCCTGCGAGGCGACCGCCTGGTCTTCTCCAAGGGGATCTGGGCCCTGACCGTCGCCGCCGCCGCGCTGCTGGTGGTGGTCCGGGGGAACACCAACACGCTGATCCCCCTGTTCGCCATCGGCGTGTTCATCGGCTTCACCCTGGCCCAGACCGGAATGGTGGTGCACTGGCGGGCGACCCGACCCCCCCGCTGGCGCAGGAAGGCCACCCTGAACGGGGTCGGGGCCTTCGTCACCGCGGTGGCCACCCGGTCTTCCTGTTCACCAAGTTCACCGAGGGGGCCTGGGTCGTGGTCGTGGTCATCCCCCTCCTCATCGTGCTGTTCCACCGGATCCGGGCCTACTACGGCCGGCTCGCCGGGATCCTGGGCATCGGGTCCATCCCACCCCGTGCCCCGCACCGGCCGGGTCCTGGTCATACGTGCCGGTGAACGGGGTCAACCGGCTCACCGCATATGTGATGTCCGAGGCCCTGTCCATCGGGGACGACGTCATCGCCGTGGCGGTGACGTTCTCCGACGATGCGGATCGGGAGGCCGAGATCGAACGGGAGTGGGCCGAGTGGGACCCGCGGCGTCCGCCTGGTCACCCTGCGCTCCCAGTACCACTCGGTGGCCCGACCCATCCTTCGGTTCATCGACGCCTTCGAGCACCGGGAGCACGACTACGACCACATCATCGTGCTCATCCCGGTGATGCAACCCGACCGGTGGTACCAGCGGATCTTCCACAACCAGCTGGACCTGGTGCTGTCGGCCGTGCTCCGGGACCGGCCCGAGCTGGCCGTGGCCCGGGTGCCGGTGACCATGAAGCAGCTTGAAGCCGGCTGACCCGACCGGGATCGCCATCGCAAGTCCGACCCCGTTCGGCGATGATGCGGTGATGCGTGAGCACCGCTACTCGTTCGAGATGCCCCACTCCCCGGCCCGGGTCTGGGCCCTGTTCCAGGACTACGACCGGTGGACCGACTACGCCCCCATGGTCTCGACGGGTGGAGGTCCTCTACCCCGGGGACGAGGACCACAACGGCCGGCTTGCGCCGGGTCATCTACCAGGATGCCCTTCGGCCGGGAGGGCTCGGCCCTCGAGCTGGTGACCGACGTCGAGCCCGAGCGGGGGTACACCTACACCATGATCTCGCCCAAGCCCGGGCAACGACCAGATCGGCCATATCCGACTGGAGCCACTGGACCACAACCGCACCCGCTTCCACTTCGACGAGCGCTACGACCTCACCGGCGTGGCCGTGGCGCTGGTTCGAGGGGCCCATCTACCGGTTCATCAACAAGAACAACGAGGACAGCATGCGCCGGGCGTCGCGAGTGGCTGACCGCCCATCCCGAGTACCGGGCCGACCTGGCCGGGTCGTGACCCCGGCACCCGTCGGGGATCCGCGTGCCCGCGGTCAGGCAGGCCCGACCACCAGGTCGGTGACGTCGTGGAGCAGCGGCTGCTCGGCCCGGTAGCGGTCCAGGTTCGCGGCAGAACAGGTCGGCCTGGCGCTGCAGCCGACCGAGCCCCCCGGCGGCGTTGTGGGGGGTGACCCGAACCGAGGGGTGGGTCCAGAACGGGTGGTCGTCGGGGAGGGGCTCGTTGCGGAACACGTCGAGGACCGCGGTCGCCGGACGGCCCCGGTCGAGGGCCGGCCAGTAAGGCGTCCTCGTCGACCAGCGTGCCCCGGCCCACGTTGACCAGCACCGAGCCCTCCTTCATCCGGGCGAGCAGCGGCGGCGTCGACCAGGCCGGCGGTGTCCGGGGTGGACGGCGCCGCCAGGACCACCACGTCGGCCTGCCCCACCACCTCGGGGAGCCGGTCGGGGGTCACCGTCCGGTCGGTGGGGTCATCCGGCCGAGGGCCGCCGCCGACACCCGATGACCCGTGGCCCCGAAGGCCCGGGCCCGCACGGCCACCTCGGAGCCGATCCCGCCCACGCCCGACCACCAGCCAGGTGGATGCCCGACACCTCCCGCCAGTCGTGGATCCGCCAGGACCGCTCCCCGGCCAGGCGGCGCCACTCCCGGGCTCCCTGGAACTCGTCGAGCACGGCCCGCATGACGAACTCGGCGATGGGAAGGCTGTTCACGTGGGCGTTGGTGATCCGGACCCCGCGGCGGGCCAGCTCGGCGAAGACCGGGGCGTCGAAGCCGGCGGCCGGTGACTGGAACCAGCGCAGGCAGTCCAGCCGGGTCAGGAGGGAGAAGAACGGCCCGATGGGGGCGCCCGCCCGGAACAGGTCCGATGTGCCCCAGGCCACCTCGGGCCGGGACTCCGTCCTCAGCCGAGGGTCCGACGCCGGGCCCGTCCCGAAGGGTGCCGTCGAGCTCCAGGGTGAGCCACTCCACGCCGGGTCGGTCCAGCTGGGCGCCGGAAGCTGTCGCGGGCCACCGAGGTCAGGAGGACCGAGCACCTGGTCAGGGATCGGACGGCCTCGACGGCGTCGAGCATGGACTGGCCGGTCAGCTCGAACATGGTCTCGTCGTCGGACTGGCGCCACAGGTCCAGCAGCCCGATGGAGAGCGGGTCGCATCCGTACCGCATGGGCCCGCCGTCGTCCAGGATGGCGTCCACGATGAGGGCCGCCGCGCGGCCGCCGGGGTGGCCACCATGGGATCGGCGTTCTCCTGTCGGAGCCGGGCGGCCCGCTCGGCCATGGGCCGGTAGCGGTCGAAGCCCGCCGCGGCCTGCTCCCCCGTGCTCAGCTGGAACATGTCGGTGTCGACGGGCCCGGGCAGGATCTCCACCACCCGGATGCCCGAGGGGGCCACCTCGACCCGCAGGGTGTCCCCGAAGGCCGAGACCGCGGCCTTGGTGGCCCGGTAGGCGGAGTAGAACGGCACGCTGGCGAAGATGGACGACGAGGAGATGTTGCAGACCACGGCGGGACGGTTGTCCCGCAGGACCGGGATGGCGGCGATGGTGGTCGCCGACCAGGCCGAGCACGTTGGTCTCGAACAGGACCCGCCAGTCGTCGAGGCTGGCCGTGCTCGACGGGCAGGTAGTCGGAGTCGACTCCGGCGTTGTTGACCAGCACCCGGAGGTCGTCGGGGAGCGAGTAGGTGTCGGGGTCGTTGACGTCCATGCGGGCCACGGTGAGCCGACCGGTGGTGGCGCCGGGGAGGTCGGCGCCCGGCCTCGGGGTGGCGCATGGTGGCCACGGTGTCGAAGCCCCGGTCGGCCAGCTCGATGGCCACGGCGCGGCCGATCCCTCGGCTGGCGCCGGTGACCAGCGCGCTTCCGGTGATGTCCACAGGTCTGTCTCCTTCGCAGTCGGGTCGGCGCATGCGGGGGCGCCGGCCCGTCCTCCCCCGTGCCGGTCGGTCGTCCCGCATGCCCGTCGGCGCACCGGGGGCCTCGAGCGGCCAGTCTGTCAAAGAACCCGGCACCGGCTGCTCTCGAGCGGGTGGGCCGCCCGCCCAGCCGGGTCAGTAGGGTCCGGACCACCCTCCCTCGCTCGTTGACGCCCCTGGTGGGGCCCCCTACGATGCTGCCGGTCAGCCCGCGACCGGTGTGCCCAGGAGGTCTGGAGTGCGGATCTGTTCCAGACTGTTCATCGGCGGCGCGTGGGTCGCGCCCCGTACGTCCTCGACCATCGACGTGGTCGAGGCCCACTCCGAACAGGTGATCGGCCGGGTCCCCGAGGCCGGGCCGGCCGACGTCGACGCGGCGGTGACCGCGGCCCGCGAGGCCTTCGACCGATCGGAGTGGCCCCGTCTGACCGGTTCGGCGAGCGCGCCGCCGCGGTGCAGCGGGTCATCGACCAGTTCGGCCGCCGGGCCGAGGAGATGGCCCAGACCATCAGCTCGGAGAACGGGGCGCCCATCAAGTTCTCCCGCCTGGGCCAGGTCGGGGCGCCGCTGGACATCATGGCCTCCATGATCGACGTGGCTGGCGCGATCGCGTGGGAGGAGCGCCGGACCGGCCGCTACCTCGACTACCTGCTTCGCCGGGAGCCGGTCGGTGTGGTCGGGGCCATCGTGGCCTGGAACGTCCCCCAGGTACTGATCGCCGTCAAGCTGGCTCCGGCCCTGCTGGCCGGATGCACGGTGGTGGTCAAGGCCGCCCCCGAGGCCTCCCTCGATGCCGTGCTGCTGGCCGAGATCCTCGAGGTGGCCGACCTCCCCCCGGGCACGGTCTCGGTCCTGACCGGCGGGGTGGAGGCCGGCCGGGCCCTGGTCGGAACACCCGGGGGTGGACAAGATCGCCTTCACCGGTCGACGGCCGCCGGGACGGGAGATCGGCGCCCGCTGCGGCCGGGACCTCCGCCGCTGCAGCCTCGAGCTGGGCGGGAAGTCGGCAGCCATCCTGCTCGACGACGCCGACCTGCCTGCCGCGGTGCAAGGCCTCCGGTTCACCTCGTTCGTCAACAACGGCCAGGCCTGTGCGGCCCAGACCCGGATCCTCGCCCCCCGCTCCCGCTACGCCGAGACGGTGGACGCCGTGGCCGACCTGGCCGGCTCCCTGACCGTGGGCGACCCCCACGATCCGGCCACCAAGGTGGGACCGCTGGTCAGCCGCCGGCAGCGTGACCGGGTGCGGTACTACATCGAATCCGGGCTCGCAGGACGGGGCCCGGCTGGTCGCCGGTGGGTCCGAGCGCACCCGCCGGCCTGCCCACCGGCTGGTTCGTCCAGCCCACCGTCTTCGCCGACGTCGACAACGGCATGTCGCATCGCCCAGGAGGAGATCTTCGGTCCGGTGCTCTGCGTCATCCCCTACGACGACGACGACGATGCCGTCCGCCTGGCCAACGACTCGCGCTACGGGCTGGCCGGGTCGGTGTGGACCTCCGATCCCGGAGCGGGGCCTGGCCGTGGCCCGGTCGGTGCGCACCGGCACGTTCGGGATCAACGGGTACGCCCCGGACCCGCTGGCCCCCTTCGGGGGGT
The DNA here is from genome assembly GCA_963717885.1 of uncultured Acidimicrobiaceae bacterium. GTDB lineage: Bacteria > Actinomycetota > Acidimicrobiia > Acidimicrobiales > RAAP-2 > Bog-756. Next base: position 347,745 of record CAVQXB010000003.1, read on the forward strand.
ACAAGGAGTCCGGGCTGGGCCGCGAGTGGGGCGCATTCGGGCTCGACGAGTACGTCGAGATCAAGGCGGTCAACGGGCTTCCGGCATGACCGTCCCCTTCGACGCCTCCGTGGAGCACTACCCGATGTCGGGCCTGGACGAGTTCCTCATCCACAACCACCCCCACCCGGTGCGGGTCATGTGGACCTCCGACGCCCAGGCCTACGAGCGGATGTGGTTCACCAGCCAGGACACCACCGGCGACCTGCTGGTGGTGGCGGGCATGGGCATCTACCCCAACCTGGGCACGGCCGAGGCCTTCGCCATCGTCAACGTGCGGGGCCGGCACACCACGGTCCGGGCCCACCGCAAGCTGGGCCTCAACCGGATGGACATGACGTCGGGCCCGCTCCGCTTCGAGCTGGTCGAGCCGTTCCGACAGTGGCGGCTGACGGCTGGACGAGAACGAGTTCGGCATCGCCTTCGACCTCTCGTGGTTCGACACCAAGCGGCCGGTGTACCGGCTGATCGGCGGGGGGATGTTCATCGGGACCAGGCCGTTCGCCGGCGTGGCCGGCTACGACGGCTTCGGCCGCCAGAGCGGGTGGGTCACCGCCCACGGCGAGCGGTTCGAGCTGGACCGCCGGCACCACCGGGGCACCCGCGACCACCACTGGGGCACCCGCGACGGCGTCGGCGGGCCGGCCCTGTGGAGCGGGCAACCAGCACCCCCACTCGGGGGAGTGGGTGGAGTTCGAGGAGTACGGGGTGTGGGGCGACCACATCCTCTACAACCTCGGCGACCCCCGCCGGGGCAGCGACACCCTCCGGGGCCGCCGCCACCGCCTGCGGTTCGAGCCCGACACCCACCTGCTCCTGGCCGGCGAGGTCGACCTGGTCTTCGCCGACGGCGAGGAGAAGACCATGACCTTCGAGCGGCTCGGCAACCAGATCGCCTTCCTGCGGTGCGGCATGTACGGCGGACCCAACGGGGGGACGCCCGACGGGGACATCTGGCACGGGATGGACGTGGGTGACGGGGTGGTCACCGGCGAGACCTACGACGTCAACGACCCCGCGGTCCGGTCCCGGATCTGCGGCCTCGACCAGCACCACGCCCGGTTCGAGTGCGAGGGCGAGGTGACCTACGGGATCGTCGAGCCCTACGACACCCTGTGCTACGAGATGGCGGCCAGCGGCCTGGGCGGGTTCTCGCTCCTTCCCTGATCCCGGGACGTCCCGACCGGATCGGAGCCGGATCAGCCCGGAGCGAGCAGGGTCGGTCCGGCCGTTGGCGGCGAACTCCTGGTCGAGCCGGTGCGATGTCGTCCCGGGTCAGGGGCACGTACCGGTCGCTGCGCCCGACCCGGTGCCAGACCGGGTCGTCGGTCTCCCATCGCTCCGCCCGCAGCGGCTTCTTGTCGGTCTTGTCGGTGGCGGTCACCGGGAGCGCCCGCACCACCCGCACGTAGCGGGGCGCCCACTTGGTGCCGAGGTCCTCCTGGGCGGCCAGGAAGGCGGCGAACGCCTCGGGGTCGAAGTCGCACCCCGGGCTCGAGCTCCAGGGCCGCCATCACCTGGTCGCCGGTGCTGGCGTCGGGGACCGGGTAGACGGCCACGCCGCTCGACCCCCTCGAACCGGGCCAGGATCCGCTCCACCGGGGCGGCGGCGAAGTTCTCGCTGTCCACCCGCAGCCAGTCGCCGGTGCGCCCGGCGAAGTAGAAGATCCCGTCGTCGTCCCGGTAGGCCAGGTCGCCGGACCAGTACCAGCCGTTGCGGGTGCGCTCGGCGTCGGCCTCGGGGTTGTTGTAGTAGCCCTCGAAGTTCGACCGGGCCTGCCGGCCGACCAGCTCGCCGATGCACGCCGTCGGCGTTGGTCAGCCGGCCGTGCTCGTCGAAGGCGGCCGCGGGCAGCTCCGTCCCGGTGGCCGGGTCGACCACGGCGACGTCGTCGCGCCGGGCTGGCCCGGCCCAGGGCCCCGGGCCGGGCATCCGGCGACCGGCTTGAGCACGATGGCGTTCTCGCTCGATCCGTACCCCTCGACCAGGGGGACGCCGAACCGCTCGGTGAAGGCCGCCTTGTCCTGGGCCGAGGTCTCGGGCCCGAGCACGTAGCGGAGCCGGTGGTCGCGGTCGTGCTCGGTGGGCGGGGTGGCCACGATGTGGGCGATGGCCCGGCCGACGGTGTTGAAGAAGGTGGCCCCGCACTGCGCGGACGTCGGGGAGGAAGCTCGAGGCCGAGAACCTCCGGCGCAGGGCCAGGGTGGCCCCGCTGGCGAAGGCCGGCAGCACGGCGGCCGACAGGGCGTTGCCGTGGAACAGGGGCATGGCCGAGTAGAGGACGTCGTCGGAGGTGAAGCCGATCCGGGCCGCGGCCCGGGCGGCCCGGCCCTGGGTCATCCGCACCGCCTTGGGCCCCCCGGTCGAGCCCGAGGTGAAGATGAGCAGGTAGAGCTGGTCCGGGGTGGGCTCGGGCCGGTCGGTCGGGCTCCGCCGCGGCGCAGCCGGATCTCGTCCAGCCGCCGGGCGTAGCCGTCGTCGTCGACCACCAGCAGCCGGTCGGGCGCCAGGCCCAGGTCGAGCCCGTCGACCAGCGCCAGCTGGGTGGAGTCGGTGATCAGCAGCTGGCAGTCGGTCCGCCGGATGTCGGCGGCCAGCTCGGCCCCCCGGCGGGTGGGGTTGATCCCGACGACCACCGCGCCGGCCAGGGCCGCCCCGGCCAGCAGGAAGAGGTACTCGGGGGTGTTCTCGAGCAGGACGCCCACGTGGAACGGGCCGTCCCGTCGGAGGCGACGGAGCAGCTCGGCCCGGAACTCGGCCTCGGCCACCACCTGCCGCCACGTCCACTGCCTGCGCCTCGAACAGCAGGCCCGGTGCCGTCGTCCTCGGCCCGGAGCCGGACCAGCTCGGCCGGCGGTGGCCGACGGTCGTGGGTCCGGTCACGTCAGCCGCCCCGCCAGCAGGTCGAGGATGGGGTTGTCCTCGATGGGCAGCATCGGGGCTCGCCCGGCGTCCCGGCGGAGGTAGCCGATCCGGGTCATGACCGCGGTGCTGCGCACCATGGCCAGCGTCTCGTACCACTCGAGATCCCGCACCGCTCGACCGCTCAGCTCCTCGAACCGGGCCGACGGTGGCGTCCCGGTCGGGGAACCCGTCGGCGCGCTCGCCGAACAGGCGGTGCATGGTGAGGTCGAGGCTGGTGAACCAGGCCAGGTCGTGCTCGGGGGCGCCGATCGAGGTCATGTCCCAGTCGAGCACGGCCCGCGGGCTGCAGGTCGTCGCCGAACACCATGTTCTCGAACCGGGCGTCGCCCCACAGGAGGACCGGGTCGGCTCGGTGGCCGGCCGGTGCTGCCGGCACCAGTCCAGGGCGTCGACCAGCGCTGGCACCGGGTGGCCGTCGCTCGACCAGGCGAGGTACTCGCTCCCAGTAGTCCAGCTCGGCGCCGTTGTCCCGGCGGGGCACGCCGGCGGCCGCCGGCCGGGTCGGCCCGGTGGATGGCGGCCAGGGTGGCGAGGATGCCGTCGTAGACCCGGCCCCGCTCGGCCGTGCTCAGGGTGCCCAGCCACCGGTCGCGGTGGGCCACGGCGCCGACGACGTGGCCGTCCACCCGGGGCATGACCATGAACGGGGCCCCGATCCACCGGGTGTCGGTCTCCACCACCGGATCGGCCACCGGCACGCCTACGGCCGCCGCGGCAGCTTGGGCCTGGCCCTGGGCCACCAGGTCGTAGTGGGGGAAGGTGCCCGCCACCGCCGGCGCCATCCGGACCACCAGCGGGAGCCGGTGCTCGCCCGTCGCCGTCGGTCCAGGCTGCCATCGACGAAGACCGTCTCGCTGGAGTAGCCCGCCGAGGGCCGGCGCACGTCGAGGATCACGGGGTCGGCCAGGCCCCGGTGGGCGGCCAGCCACCGGGCCAGCCCGGCGACCAGTTCGTCGTCGTTTCGCCCGTGTGTTCCGACCATGCTCCCCAGCCCCCTGTCCCGTCGACGTCCGAGGCCGTCCCCAACGGCCGCTTCGATGGTGGCAGCGTAGGACACCGTGGCCGGGTGGGGTATCGGGTCGGCCCCGGGCTCGGCGGGCCGGCCGAACCACGGGGCCGGCGGGTTCAGGCGGACACCGAGGGCCGGACTTCCTGTTCTCGACCGGCCCGACGTCGAGGGTGCGTTTGGCCGCGTTCGAGCGACGGTCGCGGCCCCCGCCGCCGGCCCGGGTCGACGTGGCGGCAACGGACCTGCTCAGCAGGTGCCCGAGTAGGCCGGAGACCCCGGTCCGGACTCGGGGCTCGTCCACCTGCCCCCCGACCCGGAGCGCAGGACCGCGCCCAGGTGCACCACGTACCACTCACCCCGCCATGAGATCATCGAGGCGATCCCGAACGACGAGACCCGCCCGCCCACCGAGTACACCACCCGTGCGTTCGGGACCTCGAAGTAGCCCACCCGGTTGAAGCAGGTGCCCGGGGGCACCCAGTGGCCATAGGCTGAGTCCACGGTCACGCCGACGAGAGTGGCGGCAGCTGCATTCGGGCCGAGAAGGGCGTGTGCCGCCGCCAGATCCTGGCCATACTCCTCCAGAAGCCGCCCGGTGAAGTCCGCGGCCGGGTCGCCCTCGGCCTTGACGGCCACGTAGGCCGATTCGGGGAAGAAGGCCGGCAGAGCCGGCTGGACCGAACCGGCGACCACCCCGTCCCAAAGTGCGCTCATGCGGGCATCGAACTCCGGACCGGACGCGTCGGGGAAGACCCCGGTCTGGGGGAGGATGCCGGGATCGAGCGTCGTGCTGGTCGGGGGAGCCGTGGTGGTGGTCGGGGCGGCCGTGGTGGTGGTCGGGGCGTGCGAGGTCGTCCCCGGTCGCCGGCCGGTGGTCGGGGCCCGGGTGGCCGACCGGTGCTCGCTGGTCGCCACGCCGACCACCACGGCGGTGACGGCCACCACGACGAGTACGGTCACCACTCCGGCGCGGGGTCGCAGCGTCACCGGTCGCCCGGCCTGCGTCGGGCGCCGCCGCTGCTGGCCGGACTGTGAACGGGACCGTCCATGATCACGACGAATGGTACGGCGAACCGTCTGCTCCTGCCGCCGCCGGCAGCCGGGCGCCCGCCAGGCGGCCGTGTCATCATGGCCCCGCCGAACGGCCCGCACCCATTGCAGCCCGGCCGGCCCGTCCCGTGGGGGACAGATGCCGTCCCGACGGGAGGATCCACCGTGAGTACCGAGTCCAACAAGCAGCAGGTGGAGGAGTTCTGGAATGCGCTGTACGAGCGGGACTGGGATGCCATCGGCCGGTTCTTCGGTCCGGACAGCGAATACACCGACGTGCCGTCCCCCGAGGAAGACGTGGCCCGTGGGCCGGAGCAGATCGTGGCCCGCCTGCGCCTCGGTCTGGAGCGCATCTCCGGATACCAGCACCACCTGCGGTTGATGGTGGCCGAAGGTGACACGGTGGTGACCGAGCACGCAGAGACCTGGCGGTGGCACACCGGGGAGGAGGTCACCCTCCCGTTCGTCTCGGTCCATCAGTTCCGCGACGGGGCCATCGTCAGGTGGTGGGACTACTGGGACCTCCAGACCCTGATGAACGCGGCACCGGCCTGGTGGGTGGAGCACATCATGCAGGGCTACACCTGACCGTCGGCCAGGAACGAGTCAGGTCTCGAAGCCGTAGACGCCCTCGGGGTACTCGCCGATCTCCTCCCGGGGACGGCGGACAGCAGCGCCAGGGGAAGCTCCCAACACTCCGGCTGGGCCCGGGCCCGACCTCCCTAGGGGTCGGGTACTAACTGTGCCTCGGGTCATCCGGCGGGATCAGTAGCCTCTCGTTGATCGTCATGTGTGCGGTCGAGACTGCCCGCACGAGGCACGGGCCCAGCTTGGGCTTTCCCGCCAGGGATGCGCACAACGGGAGCAGACCCGCGTTGCCCGGCGTCACCGTCTGCCCGTTGATGTCCACAAAGGTGTGGTTCGAGGTGGACTGATAGCAGACCTCCACCGGGCCCGTCGTACCCACCAGGTCGGTCCGGGGGAACGTCACCTTCACGTGGATGGGCCTGGTGGGGTTTACGCCGTTCGGGATCTCCGTGGCGATCAGGGGAGCATGGCGGTAGGTGCCCGAACAGGTCAAGGAACCGCTGTCGAGGGCGATGGTTATGGATCCGGTGCCGGACTGGGCCTTCAGCGCCAGGGTCTCCGGCCCGTTCGTAACGCTTCCCGAGCAATTCGATCCGGAGCACGTGATGACCTGCCCGGCCACCGACGCGGGGCCGGTGCCGGTACCGGTCTCATGGTCCGCGGACCGCGGTTCGATGACCGTGACGGTGAGGGTGTAGGGTCCCGCGGCCGTGTAGGTGTGTGACCCGTCGACGGCGTAGTCGGTGCCCGACCCTCCCGGTTGGCTGATCGAACCCGATGTGGCCGCGGTGCCGTCGCCCCAGTCGATTGACGCCGTGTAGGCGGTGGACAAGTCGGTGTCAGGTGGATCGGTGAAGGTGGCGACGGTCTGGGAGATCGGCGTCCCGACCGTGGCGGAGAGAGACGGAACGGTGACTGTGAGATCCGAGTCATTGTCCGCTCCGCTGACGGCACTCGTCCTCACGTGGGAACCCCTCGCGTTGGCTCCACCCACCGTCGGCGCCGCGGCGAGCGCGATCCCCGTCGCCATCGTGACCGCCAATGCTGCGACGGCGCACCTTCCTCTCAGGTACCTGGCCACATCCATGGGAATGTCCTTTCACCGAAGGAGGTGCTCCCGCCAAGGAACAGGCACACGCTTCCGTTGGGGACACGAGTGCTGTTCGTGAAGGTACCGGGGGCGGCAGGTGCCGTCAACTCAGCAGCCACTCCGACCGCCTAGCGCGGCGAGGCGGTCACTGTGGGGAAGCCACCGCCCCAGCGGCCCACCCGGCATGACCGGATTGCCCGGTCGACGCTCCCAACAGATCGGGAGTCCACACCACGCCGAGTCGCGAGAGGGTGGTTGAGGCGTCGTCGCCGAGCTTCTCGCGTTCCCCCTTCGAGAGGCCGGTGGCGCACTCCGCCATGACCTTCAGGGTGAGGGCCACTTCATGCTGGGCTCCCCGGGTCCGCGCCGCCCGCAGGCTCGCCTCGAGGGCTTCGCGGGCCGCCTCGGGTTGTCCGGACCTCATCAGGATCGCTCCTCGGACGCGCTGCAGCAGGGGGACCTGCGGGGGCACCCCTCCAAGGCCGCGAGCTTGGGCCAGACCGTCGTCGGCCTCGGCCAGCGCCGCGACCACCTGCCCGCTCAGCAGCAGGCAGGCGGCCATCCACGCCCTGGCCTCGAGGATGTCGGCGAGACTCCCGATGTCGGTGAACTCGTCGATCGACTCCCCGAACAGGCGCAGCGCCTCGTCGAACTGGCCGCGGCCCATTGCCACGCGGGCAAGCTTGCCGAGCACGTCCGCCACCCCGGACCGGTAGCCCGCCGCCCGCCAGGAGCGCGAGACCACCTTGAACTGTTCTTCCGCTACGTCGAAACGTCCCTGGTCGAGTGCGACCTCACCAACGTTGAACACCTGGAAGGCCGCGGCCACGTCGTTGCCCGTCCTCCGATGTAGGGCCTGCGCACGCTGATAGAGCTCGAGGGCCTCGGCCCACGCTCCCCGGAAGTAGGCGTAGATGCCGAGCGAGTTGAGCACGTGGGCCTGGTTGGGGAGGTCGTCGAGCTCCTCGTAGATGGCCAGGGCCCGCTCCGAGTTGGTCGGCTTCTCGAGCTGTCCCAACTCGAGCGTCGCCCAATCGATGACCCGGAGGGCTTCGGCCAGCGCCACCTGCTCGCCGGCCGCCTCGGCCACCTCGACGGCCCTGGTGCACCACTTGATGGCGCGGGTATGTCGGCCCGCCTCCTGGCAGAAACGGCCGTACCAGCTGAGGAGGGCAGCCTGCTGCCGAGCCGCTTCGATTCCCTCCACCCCGTCGAGGGTCCGGAGACCCTTCGTGATCCACCGAAGCGCATTGGCGTAGCGGGCCAGCCAGCCCTGGACGCGGGCCAACTTCATCATCAGGCGCGCATCGGTGACCGCGTCGTCGCCGGCGAGGCGCCGGGCCGCCAGGTAGGCCGAGGCGGCCTCGGCATACTCCCCGATGCGGTTCCGGGCGTCCCCGAGTGCCTCGTAGACGCCCAGTAGGTTCGGGCGGCTCAGGTCGGGCAGGCGCCGGCCCGCGGCGATGGCTCGCTCGTAGAGGGCTGCCGCCTCATAGTTGGCGTAGACGGAGGCGGCCCATCCGGCCGCCTCGATGGCGTAGGACCACGCCTCGGCCCAGCGTTGGGCGTGGAGGTAGTGGAACGAGAGGAGCTCCGGCTGCTCGTCCCGCGCCAGTTCGGTCGCCGCCAGGATGCTGTCCCCGGCCCGGTTGTGGAGCTCGCGCCGGAGACTGAACGTGAGCCCGTCGTAGGCGGTGTCCCGAAGGAGCCCGTTCCGAAAGCGGAGGGTGCCTGGACCGTCCCAGGCGATGAAGCCACTCAGCCGATCCCAGGCGGGGTCGTCGGGACCGGGCAGGTCGTCCACCACCTCGCGGAGGAGGTCGAGCGAGGCCGACGGGCCGAGGACCGACAACCGGCGGAGGAGGTGCCGGTCGTGTCGGGCCAGCCGGTCGATGCGTGCGGCCACGACTTCCTCGACGGAATCCGGGAGGGCGTCGACCGAGGCGCCTCCCATCGCGGCCGTGAGGAGCTCACGGAGGAACAGCGGATTGCCACCCGATCGCTCCACCAACAACCCGAGCTCGTTGGCGGCCAGGGGCACGTCGTGGGTGGCCAGCTCGGCCAACTGGGTGGCCTGGACGTCGTCGAGCGGGCCCAGCTCGACCGCGCGTACAGTCGGCCGCCCCGACGAACCCGGTCTCCACGTCGCGTCGGGTCACGCAGATGAGCCAGGAGGTGGCTCCCACCGACGCGGCCAGGGTCCCGAACAGATCGGCCGAGGCCTCGTCCATGAAGTGGGCGTCCTCCACCGACAGGAGACCAGACTGGGGCAGGAGGTAGCCGAGCAGCTCGAGGATGGCGTCGGCCAACCGGGCCCGGCGAAACTCCTCTTCGAGCTCCCGGGTCTCGGGCGTCTCGGGAAGGGAGAGGTCCGCGGCCTGGGCGATGAGCGGTGCCCAGGGCAGCACCGCGGGTGCCCGCTCGGCCACCGCCGCCAGGAACTGCTGGGCGGTAGCGTCATCGGACCCCTCGGACGGTAGATCGAGGAGCTCTCTCAGGATCGGTCGGATCACGTGGTAGGGCGTGGACGAGTCGTACCGCTCGCACACCACAGCCAGCTGGGCGCGGTCGGCCGTCAGTTCCTGGAGCTTCTGGAGGAGCCGGGACTTTCCCACGCCGGCCTCCCCGACGATCTCGATCAGCGCGCCCCGGCCGTCGGAGGCCCGTTGCACCAACGGGGCCAGGGCCTTCACCTCGTGGTCCCGCCCGACGAAGGGAAGGTCCCCGGAGAGCTCCACCCTCCTCACCCCGGTGATGGCGCCCACGCTGACCGCCTGGACCGGCCGGGCCTTGCCCTTCACCAAGAAGGGCTCCAGTTCCACAGCGGCGAAGCCGGTCCGGGAGCGTGACAGCACGTCAGGGGTGGTCAGGATCTGCCCGGGCTCCGCTTTGGCCATCAGCCGGGCGGCGAGGTTGACGGCGTCGCCCATCACGGTGAAGGTCCGGCGGTACGGGGGGCCGACCTCTCCCACGAAGACCGAGCCCCGGTTGACGCCGATCCGCACGGCAAGTGGCGGCCCGGCGTCCATGACCTCCCGCACGGCCAGCAGCATGCGGTGTTCGTCGTCGCCGGAGGTGGACGGAGCACCGGCGGTGAGAATGATCTTCCCGCCGTCCCGATCGACGTCGGTGGCCAGGAACGCCACCTCCTGTCGGTCGGCGGCCCGCTGGACGGTGGACACCAACGCATCGAGGCGCTCGGCGGTGACCGAGGGGCCCTGGTCTTCGATAAGGGCGTCGGTCCCGTCGAAGTGGATGAAGGCCACGGTCACCCGTCGGTGCTCGGACTCCTGGTGAGCGCTGGTGAGGGTCTCGCGCAGGCCCACCGGAATACCCCGGATCAGCTCCACCCCGGGCTGGACGACTTCGAACGGCACGAAGGGGTCGCGGGGCACCGCCGGAGGCCGTCGCAACAGGAAGCCGGACCCCTTGGGCCGACCGACCGCCCCCGGCCTCAGGGCGCGGGCCGTGTCCCCGCTGATGACGATCTCACCGGCGTCCGCCGTGCCCTCCATGGCGACGGTGGTGCTGGCGGCCGGACCGGTCACGATGAGCTCGCGGTGCGAGTCGCCGACCAGGAAGAAGTGGAACGGCCCGCTGTGGATCCCGACCGACATCCGAAGGGACACCCGCTGGCCCAGCACGGTCAGCCGTCCCACGACCCGGAGCTGTCGGCGCATCTCGACTGCAGCCCGGCAGGCCCGGGCCTCGTGGGCCTCGCCGGTGAACAGCAGGAGCAGTGCGTCGCCGCCGAACTTGAGCAGACGCCCACCGTTGGCGACGGCCAGGTCCAGCAGGGCCACGAAACAGGTCCCGATGGTTGCCGTCAGCTCCTCGGCCCCCACCTTGCCGTGTTTGGCCAGTCCCTCGGACAGCTTGGTGAATCCGGAGATGTCGACGAAGGCCACGGTGCCGGTGACCTCACGGGAGCAGACCTCCGGCGAACGGTGCAGCCAGTCGATGGTCAGGCGCGGAAAGTAGGGCGCGAGCGGATGCCCTCCGTCATCGGACAGGTCCGGAAGGTGGGAACCGTCGCCGTTGATGACTGCTCCATGCTCGGTTGGGGACATGTCGCCGCGGATGGTGATGCACTACCCCCCTTGCCTCTCTCCGCAACCGTACCGGAGGGACGGATCCCGTGGCGCACGGCCGCGTTCGACGGCCCGGCCGGACCTTCGGATTCGGCCCGTCAGGCCATGGTGGCGATGATCTCCTCGATCATGGCCAGGTTGGTGTCGGGGTGGAGCAGGGCCAGACGACCGACGGCCCGTCCCTCCCACAGCGTGGGCACCACGAACCCGACCTGGTCCTTCAGCAACCGGGCCGACCACTGCTCGTAGTCGTCCCAGCCCCACCCCCTGCGCCGGAAGAGGACCACCGACAGCTCTGGCCGCCTCACCAGCTCGAGGTGCGGGGTCCGTTCGACCAGGTCGGCCGTCAGCTGGGTGGCGGCGAGCACCGTTTCGATGGCATCGCGGTAGGCGTCCGTGCCGTAGACGGCCAGCGAGAACCAGAGGGGCAGGCCGCGGGCTCGACGGGTGAGGTGGAAGGCGTAGTCGCTGGGATTCCACTCGTCCCGCTCATCGCTGTGCATCACGTCGAGGTACGAGGCGTCTTGGGTGTGAACCGCCTTGGCCAGGCGGGGCTCCCGGTAGAGGAGGGCGGCGCAGTCGAAGGGGGCGAACAGCCACTTGTGGGGGTCCACCACGAACGAGTCGACCAGCTCCATCCCGTCGAAGCGGTGCCGCGCCGAGGGGGCGAACAGGGCGGCACACCCGTAGGCCCCGTCGACGTGGAACCACAGGGAGCGGTCACGGGCGATCCGCCCCACGCCGGCCAGGTCGTCGACGATCCCGGCGTTGGTGGTGCCACCCGTGGCCACCACGGCGATCACGTCGCCGGCGCGCGGGTGGCTGTCGAGGGCTCCGGCCAGCACGGCCCCGGTCATGCGGTGGTCGTCGCACGGAACCAGGAGGGGTTCGACGCCGAGGACCCGGAGCGATTTGCCCACCGATGAGTGGGCCTCCTCGCTGATGGCGACCAAGGGCTCGGCGGGCGCCCGGTCTCCCCAAGCGGTGGGCGACGGTGTCCCGGGCCACCATGAGGGCCGACAGGTTGCCGGCCGACCCGCCGGAGACGAAGCAGCCCCCGGCTCCGTCCGGGAGCCCGGCCAAGCCGGCCAGCACCCCCAGGGCCTGGTTCTCGGCCGCCACGGCTCCCGCCGCCTCCATCCATGACGTCCCCTGCAGCGAGGAGCACGCCACCACCATGTCGAAGAGCAGGGACGCCTTGGTCGGCGCCGCTGGGATGAAGGAGAGGAACCTGGGGCTGTCGCAGGACACCACCGCGGTGGCCAGGTCACGTTCGAAGATCTCCATGATGCGGGCGGCGTCGGTGCCCTCCGGATTGATCAGACCCTCGAGGCTGGCGTCCAGTGACTCCGCCTGGGCCCCGCCGTAGTCGAGCGGGACCGGGTCGAGCGCCAGTCGCCACCGGCAGTAGTCGAGGACAAGGGTCGTGAGCTCCTCGTCGTGGACGAACATGGGATTGCGCATGGAGTCCTTTCTGGCCGGCCCTCTATGATCGCAGACGGGGCTGACCGGCCTGCGGGTGCACCCCGGGCGGGTGGCTCGGTACGAGCCTCGGCTGGCATCGGGCTCGACCCGGCCGCGTCAGCCGGTGACGGTGGCGCCGTGCGGCCCGTCCCCGCGCCGGGCGGGCCGGTGCACCGACACGGCGTAAGTCCCGCCCTCCACCCACGGGTCGCCCGACCAGGTGGCCCACCGCCCCGCGGGAACCAGACCGGCCTCTCGGCAGTGCCCGTCGTACTCGGCGAGTCCGTAACCGCGGTCGAGCTGGAACCCGGCCACCAGGTGCCCGTTGCCGACCAGGTGGCGGGCGCATGCCGTCACCAAGGCTCGCCTCCGTACCCGGCGAGGTGAACAGCGGGACGTTCCCGGCCAGGACCACCAGGTCGAAGCGACGCCGGAGTTCGAGACCGGTCAGATCGGCCTCCACCCACTCCAGCTCCGGGGAGAGGCGTCGGGCGGTGGCGATCATCGACCCGTCGGCGTCGACTCCGACCACGTCGACGCCACGGCGGGCCAACTCCCGGGCCACCCTCCCGGTGCCACACCCGGCGTCGAGGACCGTAGTGGGGTGCCAGCGCATCACGAAGGACGGCCTCGCCGTGAACGTCCGCGCCGGTGTTGGCCAGCTCGTCGAAGCGTTGCTGGTAGCGGTCCCCGTCCCAGGTCATAGTGGAGCCGGGCCCGTCAGGGCACCGCCCACAGCGTGGGCTGGGCCGGCTCATCGGGGGTCAACGGGTGGTAGCCGGGGAGCACCGACATCGGCGTGTCGAGATAGACCTTGGCCTCGGGCGGCTGGGCGAATCGACCGTGGCTCCAGCGGATCTCGACGTGGCCGGCCACGCTCGGAGGTGCTGTCGTCCTCCCGCGACCGGTAGGTGCAGGCCCAGTCGACACGCGGCTGGCCGGCCGCCGACGGAGTCACGGTGAACTCCTCCAGCTCGAACAGGGCCCGCCAGTCCCAAGGGCTGGCGATGCGGTAGCGCGCCGGTGCTCCGGTGCGGCGGTCGTTCCCCAGGACGAAGTAGGGCGCACTCCCGATCCGGAGCAGCCGCCACAGCATTCCCTCGGCACCAACCCCCGACGCCGCCATCTGATCCGACCACCGCCGAGCGGACGCCTCACTCACCGTCCGGCACAGGTCCGCGTAGGCGGCTCCGCGAGGCGGCGTCGGGATAGGCGCGACCGGAGAGGGCTCGGCGCAACGCACCCAGCTGGTCCCGGCTGCAGCCGGAGGGAGAGGACGGGTATCCAGTGAGCCCGGTGGCGGCCAGGCAGGCCTGGTACAGGGCGGCCAGCTGATCGGGGGCCACCGAGTCGTACCAGTCGCCCCGGTCCCACCCGCCCTGGGTGGCCAGGAGCCCCTCGAACAGCCGACCGGGAGAGGCGTTGGCCAGGATGTCCGACTCGTACTTGCAGCTGACCAGGTAGACGTGGTCGATACGCAGGTCGATGGGGGCCACCTCGTCCCCGGGGGGCCGTCGCCCGCCGGTCCACTCGATCGTGAGGGGGGTCCGGTGACGAAGTCCGTCGGCCGCCTCCAGCAGGGCCCGGCCATTGGCGAACGCCGTGGCCAGTTCGTCGGCGTACCGACCCGAGCGGTGGACCGCCTCGAGGTGGTCCCAGTCCTCTGCGCCCACCCGCAGCTGATCGGGCCGGGAGGACAGCGCTGAGCCCGGATCCGGGTAGGGCAGCGTGCCGAGCGCCGTGCCCAGCTCGGTGGCGATGGTGCGGTCGTCGGGCACTGGTGAGGTCGGCCGTCGCGGTCCTGGTCAGACCGAGGACCGGTCGCCCGTCCGGTTACCCGAGGCGTAGGCGAGTAGGCGGGCCGAGCCCTCAGGATCCAGCAGCTCGATCACGTCGCGGACCGGGCCGCCGCCGTCCTCTCCCCGGACGGCCCGGAGGGCCTTGCCTCCCGCCGACCGGGGTCCAGGGAGGTCAGTGGTGAGAAGAACCAGAGGCCCCAGGTCGTCCCGGTCGCCGTCGGCGAGTCTGGCCTGGTGGAGCACGCTGGCCTTGCCGAGCGCCTTCCAAAGCATGTCGGGTCGGCGCAGGCCCGGGCGGGTGGTCGAGAAGGCCCCGGACAGCTCGAACAGCCACGTATGGCCGGCGGCGTCCTGGGCCCGGAAGTCCACCCCTGTGCCGAGGTCGCCGAACGTGGCGCCGCGCTCGACGGCCTCGAAGCCTGCGGCTACCAGCGCCTGGTGGGCCAGCTCCCGCGCCTTCTGCCCGAGGAGGACGGCGTGGGCCTCGGTGTCGGCGGCGGGATCGGGTGGGGTGGGTCGGCCTGGAGGGACCGTCACCCGACGGGCCACGGGCTCACCGGTGTCGCGACCCTGCGACGCGGCCCGCTCCTCGTCCACCCGTCGTCCGGCCAGGGCCACATACGACTCGTCGGTGTCGAAGCCGGCGTAGTGGCGCTCGGTCCGCACCGCGGCCACGGCCGTGGAGCCCGATCCCATGAAGGGGTCGAGAATCAGGTCGCCCCGATAGGTGTAGAGCTCGATGAGCCGCCGGGGCAGCTCCACCGGGAACGGTGCAGGGTGGCCGACACGGGTGGCCGACTCGGTCGGGATGTCCCAGACGTCGATGGTGGCATCGACGAACTCGTCCATGGCGATCGTCCCTTCGTGGGGGAGACCCCGCTCGGCCCGCTGGTCGGGGGAGAGGGCCCGATCGAACCGGCCCTTGCAGGCCACGACGATCCGTTCCGACACGTCCCTCAGCACCGGGTTGCCCGGTCTCTGGTACGTTCCCCAGGCGCACGATCCCCCGGCGGCATGGCTCTTCTGCCACACGATCTCCCCTCGCAGGAGATAGCCGAGCCGCTCGAGGAGGTCGATGACGTCACGGGAGAGCGACCGGTAGGGCTTACGTCCCAGGTTGGCCACGTTCACGGCGATCCGCCCGCCGGGCTCCAGCTTCTCGTAGCACTGGCCGAACACGTCGTGCAGCATGCCCAGGTAGGCGTCGTAATCCGCCGGCACGCTCCCTTCCCCGAGGACCGCCTCGTACTCCTTACCGGCGAAGTACGGCGGTGAGGTCACCACCAGGGCCACCGAGTTGCCGGCCACGTTCCCCCATCGGTCCATGTCTCGGGCGTCACCCACCCATAGGGCATCGGTGGCCGCCGGTGCCGCCACGGTGCTGTCGTCGGAGACCCGGGGCGGGGTGAACCGGGCGTAGAAGGTGGAGGAGTCATGGGCCTCCCGACGGCCGACCCCGAACGCCGAGGTGGCGGTGGGTCGACGCCGAGATGGCCGACGCAGGGGCTCGACGTTGCTCACGAGTTCCGAACCGCCCCGAATCGGAGGGGGGAGGAGGGCCGGCGGGTCATCAGTGGATCGGGCACGCAGACGATCCTACGGAGGGGGTGCGACGCGTGGGTGAGACGGCCCGGTCCGCCGAGCTCCTGTGGCCCGACCGGGTGTCGACGGGGGCGCGCCGAATGGGCCTCCCCGTCGGGAGCGGGAACCGTGCCATGGTGGGCGAGGCTAGCGGCGGTCCGCCGGGGCCCCGTGGATGGGCGTGGGCGCCTCAGCCCCCGACGAGGTGCTCGCTGATCGACTCCCCGACCGCCACGCATCGGGAGGCGGAGGTGCAGCTGACGCCGGTCAGCGCCTGAGTAGACAGCACGGCCGCGGCCTTCCTCCACGGGTGAGCGACCGGCCCGGTCAGGACCACCAGTCCGGCCTGGGGCTCGAGCGCCACGGCACTGCCCACCGCCACGCAAGAGTTGACGGCGGTGCAGGACACTCCCATGAGAGCGGCTGCACTGGCCACGACCGGCTGGGACGACCAACTGGCGCCCCCGTCGGCGGAAGTCAGCACGACACCGTGCCCGGTCCGGGTCCCGGTGACGGTTCCCGCCGTGGTACCCACCGCCACGCAGTAGGCGCCGGGTACGCCGGCGGGTGCAGTGGTCGTCGTGGTGCTGGGCAGCGGGACCGTGCTGGGCGGTGGGGCGGTCGTGGCGGTGGTCGATCCCGCAGCCGGCCCGGCCGGCGCGGTCGATCCGGCCGGGGTGGCGGTCGACGGCGCCGTCGTCGACGAGAAGGGCAGGCCGGCGCGCCCGAGAGTCCGCCGGGCGCAGGCGATGCCGTTGAGATACCCGACGCCCGTCGGGTCGGAGGTGTCCTCCCAGGTGGACCCGCCGTCGGTGGTGAGGGCCACCTGTCCGGCCACGTGGTCCACGTCCACCGCCACGTGTGCGGTCACCCAGCAGTGCTCATTGTCCGGGCAGGACACGCTGGTGGCACCGGTCAGGGTGGCGGGCAGCGTCCCGCGCTGGACCCAGGCGGGTTGGGACGGGGAGGCGACGAGGGCAACCGACCCGGTGGAAGTGGTCCCTGTGGCCAGACAACGCCGGTCGGCCTGGCAGGCGACCGCGGTCACGTCGAGGACTCCGGCCGGGACGGTCGCCGTGACCCAGCTGGACCCACCGTTGACGGTGGTGATGATGGCCCCCAGGCCGTTGGGAGTCTGGCTGGCCTGGCCCACCGCGGTGCAGTGACGCTCGTCGCTGCACGAGATGTCGGAGAGGTAGCCGACAGTGGGCGGAATGGGCTGGACCGCCCAGGTGGTCCCGCCATTGGCCGTGGCCACGACGGCGGCACCGTTGGGCGCGCCGGCCGTCCCCACGGTCGAGCCGACCGCCCAACACCGGAGGGCGGAGACGCAGTCCACGGCGTCGAGGGAGTTGACCGGCGCCGGCAGTGCCACCGGAGCCAGAGTGCCCAACCAGGGCGATCCCGGGGCGATGGTCGAGGATCCGGCTGAACCTTGGTTCGGGCCACCGGTGGAGCAGGCTGCCGCCACCAGCGCCACCAGGGCCGTGGTGAGCCAGGCGATTGGCCGCGCCGCTCGGGACCGGCCGGCGGAGGTCGTCCGTCGCAGTACGCGTGGGGTCACGGTGGCGAGGATCGGGATCAGCGAGCCTTGATCATACCGGTGCGGGCCGCCTGGTCACGGAATCTCTCCCGCCTGCGGTCCCGGGTGGGAGGGGGGCAGACGCGCCTGGGATGCGGCGGAAGGCGCGGACTGTGGCGTGGTCGTCCCTCCCGAGGCCGACCCGGCTCGGGTCCGTCGTACGCGGGCGGTCTCAGTTGACTCACGTTGAACCCCGGTCACTTCCCTGGCGGTGGCGGCAATCCGGCCCGTGGCGACGGTCTCTTCGGTTGCGCCAGAGATCTTGCCACGCCACGACCCGGTGGCACGGTGATGACGGCTGGGCGAGACGCCCGAGGTCTACCGTACGTCGGTGGTGTCGATCCTCTGTGTTGCGCTGCGGGCCGTGCGCCGGTCTCCGCCTGCGACCTCCCGATGAACCTGGTCGATCTGGTGGTGCTGGTGGTGGTGGCCCTGGCCGCGGCCCAGGGCCTGCGACTGGGCGCCATCGTCCAGGTCCTCTCGTTCGGAGGGTTCTGGGTCGGCCTCTATCTCGGGGCCCTCCTGGCATCGGTCACCGTCCAGTGGGGTCACACCCAGGCCACCCGCACCGCGTTCGCCCTGGTGACGATGTTGGGGGTGGCCACACTCTGCGGCGTGGCGGGCCGCCTCATCGGCAACCTGGCTTTCACCCGGGTGCACCACGGGGCGCTGGGCACCGTCGATTCGGCGCTGGGCGTGGTGGTGGCGGTGGTGGCTTCCCTGCTGGCCGCCTGGCTGCTGGCCAACACCCTCGTCAACAGCTCCTCGCTGGCCCTCAACTCGTCCATCGACCGCTCGAGGATCATCCGGTCGTTGGACAACGTCCTTCCCGCCCCGCCCTCGGTCTTCTCCCGGGTCCAGAGCTTCCTCTCGGCCGAGGGGTTCCCCCCGGTCTTCGCCCAGCTGGCGCCGGCGTCGGCGGGCCCGGTGGACCTTCCTGGCAGCGCCCAGCTCAACGCGGCCGTGGCCCACGCCGGCGCCTCCACGGTCAAGGTCATCGGAGACGGGTGCGGCCAGATCCAGGAGGGATCGGGATTCGTGGTCGGCCCGGGCGTGGTGGTCACCAACGCACATGTGGTGGCGGGCATCGACAGCCCGATGGTCATGGCCGGATCCGACCTGCTCCCCACCTCGGTGGTGTACTTCGACCCCTCCTACGACCTGGCCGTGCTCCGGGTCGGCGGCCTGGACGAGCCCGTCCTGAACCTCGATCCCGAGCAGGTGTCCCGCGGGGTGCAGGCAGCGGTGCTGGGCTACCCCGGCGGGGGCTCGTTCAAGGCGGCGCCGGCCGGCGTCATGGCCGAGTTCGAGGCTGAGGGCCGGGACATCTACGGCCAGGGGCTCACGGTCCGCAACGTCTACGAGATCCAGGCCGTGGTCCGGCCGGGCAACTCGGGAGGACCCCTGGTACAGCCCGACGGCCAAGTCGTCGGCGTGGTGTTCTCGAGGTCGACGACCAACGGGGACATCGGGTACGCACTGACCTCGCCCGGCGTGCTGGTCCGCGTGCAGGAGGCCGAGTCGGTGACGAGGCCCGTGGGCACCGGGTCGTGCGTACCGTCTTGAAGCCTCGTCAGGGGGTGAAGGTCCGACTAGACATGGGAGATGGCGCTCCCCATCGAGGATTACGGGATCATCGGTGACCTGCACACGGCGGCCCTGGTGGGACGGGACGGCTCCATCGACTGGCTCTGCCTCCCTCGATTCGATTCGGCTGCGTGCTTCGCCAAGCTGCTGGGCGTCGAGGACCACGGTTCGTGGAAGCTGGCCCCGAAGGGCTCCCACAGGGCCACCCACCGGCACTACCGGGGCGAGACCCTGGTGCTCGAGTCGGAGTTCGTCACCGATGACGGAACCGTCCGGATCATCGACTGTATGCCCATCCGCCAGCGGCACCCGGAGGTGGTGCGGCTGGTCGAAGGGGTCCTGGGCAAGGTCACCATGGAGATGGTCCTCACCATCCGTTTCGGCTACGGCCAGATCGTCCCGTGGGTCCGTCGGATCGACGGGACTCTGAACGCCATCGCCGGGCCCGATGGGCTCTCGTTGTGGACGCCGGTGGAGTGCCACGGGCGCGACCTCTCCACCGTGGCCGAGTTCACAGTGTCCGAGGGGCAGCAGATCCCGTTCTCACTGACCTGGTTCCCGGCCAACGAGGTGCCGCCGCGACCGGTGGACGCGCTCTACGGCATCCAGGACACCGAGTTGTGGTGGAACGAGTGGGTTTCCCAGTGCACCTACGAGGGCGACTACCGCGAAGCGGTGGTCCGGTCCCTCATCACCCTGAAGGCACTGACCTACGAACCAACGGGCGGCATCGTGGCCGCGGCGACCACCTCACTCCCCGAGACACTGGGAGGAAGCCGCAACTGGGACTATCGGTTCTGCTGGCTGCGCGACGCCACCCTTACCCTGGAGTCCCTCATGCGCGGCGGCTTCTACCAGGAGGCCATGGCTTGGCGGAACTGGCTGCTCCGGGCCACCGCGGGCGACCCGTCCCAGATGCAGATCATGTACGGCGCAGCGGGCGAGCGCCGGCTCGACGAGTGGGAGGTCGACTGGCTTCCCGGGTACGAGGGCTCGGCCCCGGTTCGGATCGGCAACGCCGCTGCCGGTCAGTTCCAGCTGGACGTGTACGGCGAGGTCATGTCGGCCCTCTACGAGTCGGAGCCGGGGGGCGAGCAGGGCGACAACCCGACCTGGGAGTTCCAACTCTCGCTGATGGACTTCCTCCGCGACGGCTGGCGGGAGCCCGACGACGGCATCTGGGAGGTTCGCGGGCCCCGGCGACACTTCACCCACTCGAAGGTCATGGCCTGGGTGGCCATCGACCGGGCGATAAAGACCGCCGAGGAGTACGGCATGCAAGCGCCGATCAACCAGTGGAAGGATGTCCGAAAGGAGATCCACGACCAGGTCTGCGACGAGGGCTTCAACTCGTCCATGGGCTCGTTCACCCAGTACTACGGCTCCGATCAGCTCGATGCCAGCCTGTTGATGATCCCCTTGGTGGGGTTCCTGCCTGCACACGATCAGCGGGTGCGAGGGACGATCGAAGCCATCGAGCGCGATCTGGTCGAGGGGGGATTCGTCCTTCGTTACCGTACCGCCGACACCGGCGAGGTCGACGGGCTGTCCGGTCGGGAGGGCGCCTTCCTGGCCTGCTCGTTCTGGTTGGCCGACTGCCTGTCGATGCTGGGCCGGGACCACGACGCCCGTCAGCTCCTCGATCGATTGATGGGGTTGCGAAACGACCTCGGACTTCTGGCCGAGGAGTACGACCCGGTGGCCCGGAGGCTGGTGGGCAACTTCCCTCAGGCCTTCTCCCATGTGTCGCTGGTGAACTCGGCGGCGAAGCTGATGGGTCAGGAGAAGCCGTCGTCGGAGCACATCATCATGGGACTCGCCCGGCGGTCACTGAACAGAGGCTCGTCCAGGCTGGCCGAGCGTCATCTGAGCGGGATCTCGGCCCGGTCCACGGTGTCGAGGCTGGCGCAGAACACCGGTGCGGGCACCACGAAAGGGGTGGCCGGCCTCTTCCGGGCCGCAGTGACCCCGGCCACCTCGGGCCGGGAGCCAAGGGCAAAGCACGCCGCCGGCACGAAGGGCGCCAAGCGGCGGGGCAAGCCGACCGGAACGAAGACCCGGCCACTGGCCGTCAAGGCCCCGGTCAAGATCCGAGCGGCAAGGGCGCCCGACTCCAAGAAGGCCTCGAGAACGAAGGTGGCGGGCATCAAAGCCGCGGCCCGGAGCACCCTGGCCGGGGGTTCCTCGGCCAGGGGCGCCTCCAGGAAGGCGGCCACCAAGACGGCCACCAAGAAGGGCCCGGCCAAGGAGGGGCCGGCCAAGGAGGGGCTGGCCAAGAAGGGCCCGGCCAAGGAGGGGCTGGCCAATGAGGCGGCGACAACGAAGGGGCCGACCAAGAAGAGGCCGACCACGAAGGCGGCCACCAAGAAGAGCCCGGCCAAGAAGGTCGTAGCCGAGAAGGCCCCAGCCGAGGAGGCTCGCTAGCCGGTGGCCGAGTCTGCAGGTCCTGGGACGGAACCCTGATGAGCGGGAGGCATCCGCGTGACCCGCACGGCGGGGACCACAGGCCGTCCGCCGGCCACCCCTTCGATCCTGACGACCCGTCGGTGCCGCAGGCCGGCATCGTCGTGGCCGACGGGGTGATCGAGTTGGACACGCTGCTCGGAGGATGGCAACGGGTCACGGCCGGCTACCTCATCGAGGGGGCCGCCCCGGTACTGGTCGAGACGGGCAGCCAGAGCTCCGTGCCGGTGCTACTGGCCCAGTTGGAACAACTCGGGGTTGGGGCCTCGGACCTGGCGGGCGTGGTGGTCACCCACATCCACCTCGACCACGCCGGGGGAGTGGGTGACGTGGCCCGCGCCTTTCCCGAGGCCACGGTCTACGTGCACCCCAAAGGCGCCCGCCACCTGGCCGACCCGACCCGTCTGATCGATTCGGCGGCGCGGGTATACGGCCCGCTGTTGGATTCGCTCTACGGTCGCCTCGACCCTACGCCCACCGAGCGGATCCGCATCCTGGAGGACGGAGATGCCGTCCCGGTCAGCTCCAACCGCTCGCTCGTCGCAGTCGACTCGCCCGGTCATGCCAAGCACCACGTGGGGCTGCACGACACCTTGAGTGGCGTCCTGTTCGCGGGAGACGCCGTGGGGGTGAAGCTGCCCGACGCCGGCGTCCTGCGACCGTCGACGCCGCCGCCGGACTTCGACCTCGACTCGGCGCTGACCTCCCTGCAGCGGTTCGCCGAGCGGCGACCAACTGCTCTGGCCCTGGCCCACTACGGCGTGCTGGCCGATCCTCTGGACGTCCTGGACGAGGCCGACGGAACCCTCCGGAGATGGGCAGACGTCGCTCAATCCGCATTCCGCAACAATCAGGACATTGCCGCCGCCCTGGACTCCGAGTTCCGGTCCGACCTGGACGGCG
Source organism: uncultured Acidimicrobiaceae bacterium (assembly GCA_963717885.1). Classification (GTDB taxonomy): domain Bacteria; phylum Actinomycetota; class Acidimicrobiia; order Acidimicrobiales; family RAAP-2; genus Bog-756. The sequence continues at coordinate 369,917 of CAVQXB010000003.1, forward strand.
TCTCCGAGGAGCACCGCGAGAAGCTCGAGGTCATGAACGGCGTGCACTCCAATGCCGCCGGGCTCCAGCGTTGGCTGTCCACTCGGCCTGCCGCCGGCGGCTCCAGCGCCGAAGGTTCGTGAGGGAGGTCTCCCGTCCACCGGGGCGGTGCCCCCGGCAGTGAGCATCTCCATCGTCACCGGCTGGGTCCCCCTGATGGTGGTGGCTCTGGCCGTGTCGGCGTTGGCGCTGTGGGTGCAGGGGTGGATCGGCGGATGGCATGGTCAACTCCGCATCGGTGCTCCCGGGCCGCCGCGGTGACAGCCGTGACCGTCGGAGGTCCCGACCAGGCTCGTCGTTGCGCTGAGCCGGCGCCTTGGCCTGCGATGGCAGGGGCCGGTGGGCGTCCCAGGCCCGACCGGGAGAGGGGAACGTGGCGACGGTGAGCATCCTGTTCGCCCTACTCGGTGCGTTCAGCCAGGCCCTGACCTCGGTCCTGCAGAGGCTGGCCAACGTCGCCGGTTCCGACCAGAAGCGATCGGGGTGGGGGACGACCAAGTTCCTGGTCCGCCAGCCCATCTGGCTCTTGGGGATGGTCTGCATGGGGGGGACCTTCATCTTCACGGCCCTGGCCCTGTACTTCGGCACCCTGGCCACCGTGCAGCCCATCCTGGTCACCGAGCTCATCTTCACTCTCGGCCTCCGGGCCCTCTGGTTGCAGGACCGGATCGCCCCCCGGACCTGGGGGGCGGCCGCTCTCCTGTGTGCCGGGTTGTTCGGCTTCCTCGTGGTCGCTCATCCCGAGGAGGGCCACGGTCGCCCCAGCGCCGCAGCCTGGGCAGTGGCGCTCGGGAGTCGGGGGCTGGTCATCGTGGTCCTGGTGGTGCTGAGCAGGTGGGGCAGCCCGGCGCGCAAGGCCGCACTGCTCGGCGCGGCGGCCGCGCTGGTGTGGGCCATTGATGCCGCCTTCGTCAAGGCGGCCACCGAGGTGCTGGCCCACCAAGGCTGGTCCGGCCTGTTCGAGCACTGGCCGGTCTACGCCGTGGTGGTCACCGGGGTACTGGGCACCGTGCTCTTGGAGGCCGCCTTCGCCGCAGGGCCCTTGGCCGCTTCGCAGTCGGCCCTGCTCATCGTGGACCCGCTGGCCAGCATCGCCATCGGTATCGAGCTCTTCGGCGAACAGCTCCGTAACTCGCCGGTGGCCATCGTGCTCCAGGCCCTCTTCCTGGGTGGGATGTTCGTCGGCGTGGTGCTGCTGTCCCGGTGGGCCCCACCGGAGATGGAGGCCCGGGCCAAACGGTCCCCCCGTATCGTCCCGGCGGGCGGAGCCGACGACGCGGCCGCCGAGCGGGCATGACCGTTCGTCGCGCTGGAGTGGTTCCAATCAGGCCTGCAAAGGCACAACTGGCGGTCAACCGAATGCTCTATGCGTTCAGGCATATCGTCGGTCAATCCGGCCAATGATCCGCCGGCCGTAGCCGGTATCAGGCCTGGCGATGCCGGCGGACGGACCCCTACGGGCGACAAGGGGTCCGGTTGGCATCACTCCACGTCACCAGGGGTGAGCATTTACCTGGCGCGGCCGAGGCGGGTGCTGTACCTTGCCACCGAACCAAGTGGGCATTTCGCACAACGAGTAAGGGCAGGGTGCGATGTTGAAGCGTGTAATCGGCGGCGTGGTCCTTGTCGTGGCCGGAGTGGTGCCATTGGGGATGTCGGCGACCGCGGTCGGTGCTGCCGGCGACGTGCCGTTGCAGGTGAGCCCGTTCACCTCGTTCAACGCACCACTGACCCGGGCGCCCTACGTGACCGATCTCGGCCAGACGTCGGCGTATATCAACTGGGCCACGACTTCCACCGTCCCGGGCGGGGCCAACGTCTTCGGAGCGGTTCAGGTGGCTCCGATGAACGGCCTGAACTGTCCGGCTCCGACCACGTGGTCCTCCTCCGCCATCAACGCCCCCTCGACCCTGCCGGCGGCGACCAACTCGGTCTCCACGCCGGCCAACCAGACCGGCTCACAGTTCACGGTGACCGGTAGCCTCGGAGCGGTGAAGGAGTACCAGAACTCGGTACCGGTCGCCGGGCTCTCGCCTGGTACCCAGTACTGCTACACCGTCCTGTCCGCCCACACGTCGGGCGCAGTCGATCTTCTCACCGGACCGAGGCCCTACCAGACATTCACGACGCTCCAGTCCCCTGACAACGCCTCGGCCCAACCGGTGACCTTCGACGTGATCAACGACACCGGTGAGAACTACTACGACACCAACGCCAACTCGGCCCTCGACGTTCCATTCCCCGGCGGCGTCAACCCGGATCAGGCTTCGCTCTACCGACAGATCGGCAGCTCGGGGGCGACCTTCCTGCTGTCCGTGGGCGATATCGGTTACAACAGCTCGAGCCAGTCCAACTTCGGCGACCTGCAGCAGACGGGGGCCCAGCCCGAGGTGAGCGACATATTCGGACCGTCGTATCTGCCTCAGAGCGGCGGCCTCCCGATCTTCGCCGGTTCCGGCGACCACGACCAGACCGTCAACCCACTGAAGATCTTCCCGACCCCGACCACCGCGGCGGCGTCGGGTGGTACCTACGGGTTGGACAGCTACTCGGGCGTCGACGGCATTACCGGCAGCGGCAGCGACGACTGGTACGCCTTCTCCACCGGGAACGTCCGGATCTACGTCATCGACGGCACCTGGTCCGAGGCGGTGGCCAACAAACTCGGAACCACCACCGGATCCCTCTGCGGCACGGTGACGGCCTCGGCCCTCAACAGCTGCCTGGCCTACCAGGCCGACGCCGACGAGCACTGGAACACCAGCTCACCCGAGTACCAGTGGCTGCAGAGGGACCTAGCGGCCCATCCCGGTGGCGTGAAGATGGCAGTCTTCCATTTCCCGCTCCGCTCGGTCAACGCATCCCAGCCGTCGGATCCCTACCTGCAGAACAGCTCGGTCAACCCTCACGCCTCAACGAGCCTGGAGGCGTTGTTGGCGAAGTACGGCGTGGGTATCGCCTTCAACGGCCACGCGGACACCTACCAGCGGATCGTCCCCGACAACTACGTGCAGACCAACCAGCTCATCAACTACGTGACCGGCGGCGGTGGAGGAGTGCTCGAGCCGGTGATCGGCGGGAGCTGCTCGGAGATCACCGCTTCGGCCAGCGTGTACGCCGTGGGCTGGAGCCCGGGGAGCGGCACCGGGTCCACTTGCGGCTCCAATGTTCCGCTGCCGTCCTCTGAGGCGGACGTCTACGAGTTCCTGAAGGTCACCGTGATCGGCGACAGCGTCACGGTCACCCCGACCAACGCCGCCGGCCAGTCCTTCGACGTCCAGACCTACAACCTCACCGCCCTGGCCAACCGGGGTGTGACCGCTCCGACCGCTCCGACCGGCCCGACCGGACCGACCGCTCCCACCGGGCCGACCGAGCCGACCGGTCCGACCCAGTCGGCGGGTGGCGGGTCCGGTCCCACCGTGCAGACCGACTGTGTCGGCCACCTGCCCTCGGGTGCAGTGGTGGGGGCGGCGGCCACCAAGCCCAGCGCCGGGTTCTACGCCGGATACTACGAAGTGGACTCAGCCGGTGACGTGGCCGCCCTCGGTGCGGCCCCGTGCTACGGCGCCATGACCGGCACAACACTCAGCCAGCCGATCGTGGGTATGGCCACCGACGCCTCCGGTCACGGCTACTGGCTGGTGGCCCGAGACGGAGGGATCTTCGCCTTCGGTGACGCCCAGTTCTACGGATCCACAGGAGGCGTGCACCTCAACCAACCCATCGTGGGGATGTCCTCGGACGCCTCGGGCCGCGGCTACTGGCTGGTGGCCTCCGACGGCGGGCTCTTCTCCTTCGGCGATGCCGTGTTCCACGGGTCCACCGGGGCCATGCACCTGAACCGGCCCATCGTGGGGATGTCGTCGGACGCCTCGGGCCGCGGCTACTGGCTGGTGGCCTCCGACGGCGGGATCTTCTCCTTCGGCGACGCCGTGTTCCACGGGTCCACCGGGGCCATGCACCTGAACCGGCCCATCGTGGGGATGTCGTCGGACGCCTCGGGCCGCGGCTACTGGCTGGTGGCCTCCGACGGCGGGATCTTCTCCTTCGGCGATGCCGTGTTCCACGGGTCCACCGGGGCGATGACCCTCAACCGGCCGATCATCGGGATGGCGTCGGACACGTCCGGACTCGGCTACTGGCTGGTGGCCTCCGACGGGGGGGTCTTCACCTTCGGCGACGCACCGTTCCTGGGATCTGCGGCCTAGAGCTTGGGACTGACATCGCGCCGTCGGTGGGACGCCGTGGACGGGGGAACGACCGGTGCGTCCTGCCGACGGATGTCTCAGCGTGTCCTCGCCGGGTGGAACTGCGGTGCGCCCCCGCCTGGTGCGCCCCCCCGGACTCGAACCCAGGAACCTGCAGATTAAGAATCTGCTGCTCTACCGTTGAGCTAGGGGCGCAAGCGAAGCCTAAGACCATGGCCTGACGAGCGTCAACGCTGGCGGAGGCTCCGTCGGTCACGAAATCAGGGGTCCGCACGTGGTCCGACAGCTCCTTGGGCGAAGGGTCAGAGCGGCTTGGAGGCGATGGACGGAGGGCGACGGCGATGGTCTCCCCGTGGGTCGGCAGTCTGCCGGTCCGGCGGACCTCGAGTTGCCGGGACACTGTGGGATTTGGGTCCATGACCGCATGACGGTGAGCCGTGAGAACCTCAGGAGCCAGGCCGCGAGGTAGGAGGAGGCCGGAGAGTCGTCCGGGGACCGGGTTGAGGGAATCGGACGGTCTGTCCGCCCAGGACCGTCAGGCGGAATGCCGATCCGCAGCTGTCGCTTCCGGGCGCCGTCGTGTCACTCGGCCGACAGAAGAACCGAGGCCACAGTCACGATGACTACTGTCGACGGAAATCAACCGGTGATCAGATCGACGCTGACGGCGGGAGTTCCCACGGATGTCGTCCGCCTACGCTAACCAGCGCGGTCCTGGGGGGGTACGGATCCGGCATCGGGGCGATCTATGGAGAGCAGAGGAAGAGGTCAGCACCGTGAGCGATGAGTCCGAATCCAATGGCGAGGGGTCCGAGGAGCAGACGCTGGACGCGCTCTCCGCCGATCGGCGGAGGAAGCGGGACGTCCTGGCCGCCCAGGGCATCGACCCCTATCCCCTGCGGTTCGACCGGACCGCCACCGCCGCCGAGCTGCACGAGCGCTACGACGGGCTGGAGCCCGATGCTCACACCGGCGAGGTCGTCCGGATGGCCGGCCGTGTGACCAGTATCCGGGGCCACGGCAAGCTGTCGTTCGCCACCCTCCAGGACGTCACCGGATCGGTTCAGCTCCTCATGCAAGCCTCCGCACTCTCCGAGCAGGCCCAGGCGGTCCTGGCCAATGCCGATCTGGGCGACTGGATTGGCACCCAGGGAGAGGCGGTCACCAGCCGACGCGGCGAGCTGTCCGTCGACGTGATCGAGCTGTGGCTCCTGTCCAAGGCGCTGCGCCCGCTTCCCGACAAGTGGCACGGGCTCACCGCCACCGACACCCGGTACCGGCAGCGGGAGATCGACCTCCTGGCTAACCCCGACTCCAGGCGGGTGTTCGACACCCGGTTCAAGGCCGTCGCCGCCCTTCGCCGGCAGTTGGTGCTGGAGGACTTCGTGGAGGTGGACACCCCGATCCTCCAGCCCCAGGCCGGCGGCGCTCTGGCCCGGCCCTTCATGACCCACTCAAATGCCCTGGACATCGACCTCAGCCTCCGGATCGCGCCCGAGCTATACCTCAAGCGGCTGGTAGTGGGGGGCTACGAGCGGGTCTTCGAGATCGCCCGGAACTTCCGCAACGAGGGCATCGACACCCGGCACAGCCCCGAGTTCACCGCCCTCGAGGCCTATCGGGCCTTCGGCGACGTCTACGATGGCATGGACCTCACCGAACGGCTGGTGGTCGAGGCGGCCCGGGCGGCCACCGGACGCCTCCTCTTCACGATCGGTGATCGGGAGATCGATCTGACCCCGCCGTGGCCCCGCAGGCAGTTGCTTGAGTGGCTCGAGGAATTGGTGGGCCGTCGGCTCCATCCGTCCGACCCGGTGGAGGAGGTGCGGGCGGTGTGCAAGGAGCACGACGTCGACTTTCTCCCCGAGTGGGGCTCGGGCAAACTCATATTCGAGCTGTACGACACGATCCTCCTTCCCACCGTGGTGAATCCGGTGTTCGTGGTCGGCTTCCCCGTCGAGGTCTCGCCCCTGGCCCGACAGGCACCGGACGACCCGACCATGGCGGCGCGGTTCGAGCTGGCCATCGACGGTAAGGAGCTCGCCAATGGGTACAGCGAGCTCAACATCCCCGAGGAGCAGCAGGCTCGCTTCCAGGTGGAGGCCGAAGCCGCCGCCCATGGCGACCTAGAGGCCCACCCAGCCGACCTGGCCTTCGTGCGTGCCCTCGAGTACGGGCTACCGCCGACGTCGGGGATCGGCATCGGTGTCGACCGTCTGGTCATGCTCATCAACGAGATCGAGGCCATCCGGGATGTGATTCTCTTCCCCATGCTCCGGCCCGAGGCCACCTCGTGACCGGCGCCCAGCGGCTCACCCCACCCCGAGTAGGTGACCCAGGATTCGGCCGGACGGGCCGGTGGTTCGGCCGCCTATCGCCCCTCGAGGGTACGGAAGGCTCGAAGAACAGGTCCGGACCGGACCCGGCACGCTCAGGCCGTCGGGAAGCGGGCGTCCCGGGTGTCCGGACCCATCGCTCGCTCGGCGTTCCTGCGAGCCTCGCTCCAGGCGTCGGGGGTGTCAGCCTGACGGGCCCGCTCGACGATCTCGTCCACGAGCTGAGCCCGACGCTTGGCGCTGGCCGCGGCCTCGGCTGCGTCCTTGGCCCGATCCGCGGTCCGAGGCGAGAGCTCTGCGACCCGCTCCGCCTTCGCCTTGGCCTCCTCAGCCTTCTTGGCCGCCGTCGCGGCGGCCTCGGCGGCCCGCTGGGCCGCCTGGTCGGTCTCCCGGACATGGCGCTGAGCGTCGGCCACGGCCTCCTCCGCCTCGTCTGCCCGACGCTTGGCCTCCGTGGCGGCGGCTTCGAGCTGCTCGGCGGACTGCCTGATGTCCGCGGCGGTCTGCATGGTCTGGGCCATCTCCGAAACTACTGAGGCGGCCTGGGCCGCCTCCTGCCATGCCTCAGGTGTGCCGGTGGCCTGGGCCCGATTGACGGCCTGCTCTGTCCGTTCGGCCCAGCTGTTGGTCTGGTCGGTTGCCGTCCCGTCGGCCCCCTCGCCCTTCGGCCCGGCCGCATCGGCCCCCTCGCCCTTCGGCCTGGCGACCTCGGCCGGCTCGGCCGGCCTAGCTGCCACCTCGGCCGGCTCGGCCGGCTCGGCTGCCACCTCGGTCGGCTCGGCCGGCTCGGCTGCGACCCCGGTCGGCTCGGTGGGCTCGACCTCGCCGCCCTTCGCATCGGCGACCGGAATCTCCGACTCCGGTGTGACGGCAGGGGTGGGAGTGGCGGCACTGCCGGGGGCTTCCGGCGTTGCGCCGAAGGTGGCGACGTTGGGGCCGGGCGAGGCAGCGACCTCTATCGGTTCGGCCTGGGGGGGTCCGCCGTCGGGTGCGGAGGAAGCAGGTCCGAGCTGGACGGGAGCCGCAGCCTTTTCCGCCGGGGCGTCCGGAAGCAACCGACTTCCGAGCAATGGGGTCGGGGTGGCGTCTGGCGCCAGCAGATCGGTAGCGTACCGGGGGGGTGGTCCGGCCGGGTTCCTGGCGATCACAGCCGTGGCCGGAGCCGGCGGGGGTGGAGCAGGCGCGGCCGGAGCGGGCGTGGCCGGAGCAGGCGCAGCCGTAGCAGGCGCAGCCGTAGCAGGCGCAGCCGTAGCAGGGGCCTCCGCCGCGGTCGCCTCCGGCGCCCCCTGGGTGGCCGCCGGAGGCGGGCCGACCCGCATGGTCTGCCCGGTCAGGTGGAAGCCGTCCCAGTACCGCATCAGGCCTGGGTCCTTCGTGTCGGGATACCACCCGGCTGACGACTGCTCCTCCATGGTGACGGCGGGTGGGGACACCTCAGCTGGCGACGCGGCCGACGCCACCGCTGGGGATTCGTCCGGCCGCGGGTCGTTTGAGAAGAACTGGGCGAACTCGTCCGCGGCGCTGGGCGTGGTGTCGTCGTCCGCCTTCCGCTTCTGGTGCCGTGCAAAGGGTCGCAGTGCCATACCTCCTGTTTCGTCATCTGCCCCCACTTCCTTGAGCAGTTCACCATGGCCTTTGGTGACCTCCTATCATGCCGGGGTCCGTGACGCCAGATGATCCCTCGGTCGGAGCCTCCTCACCACCGATTCTGGAGTCCGCGGGCCCCCTAGAGGGGCTCAAGAAGGACTCTGATCCTGCCGATACCACCGAGGTGACAGGAGTGATGGGGCAGCCGTCGGAAACTGCATCGAGTGTCGAAGCTCCCAATCTGGGGTTGGGCGGAACGCCCAGTCTGGCCTTTCAGCCCGCCGTGGATCTCGCCACCGGCCGCTTGCTCGGATTCGAGGCGTTGCTTCGTTGCCACGACGCCTCCGGCGGCAATATCCCGCCCGGCGTCCTTATTCCTTGGGCGGAGGCCCACGGGCTCATGAACGAGCTCAACGAGTGGGTCCTCATCGAGGCGTGCTCACAGGCCTCCCGCTGGCCGTCAGACCTACAGCTGGCCGTGAACTGCTCGGTGTTCCAGCTCCGGCGGGGCACGGCCGCGGTGGCCGCTGCCAGCGCCCTGGAGCAGTCGGGGCTGAACCCGGATCGGCTGACCGTGGAGGTGACCGAGGTGTCGATGTCGGACGCCGATGCCGCCGAAGACCTGCGGGTGATGACTCGCCTGGGCATCCAACTCACCGTGGACGACGTCGGCTCGGACTACTCGGTCCTGGAGCACCCACGGAAGGCCGTGGTCAACACGGTGAAGATAGATGCCGGACTCATCGCCGGGCTGACCGACCCGGACAGCCAGAGCCGGGCAGTGGTGGAGTCCATCGTCAAACTGAGTCGATCCCTTGGATATTGCACCGTGGCCGAGGCAGTTGAGACCGGGGAGCAGGTGGCCATCCTCCGCGAACTAGGTGCAGAGACGGCACAGGGCTACTTCTTTTCGGCCCCGCTCTCTGCCCAGGAGGCGACCGAACTGGCCAACATGGACCCGCACCCCTGTTTTGCCCTGACCCTGCCCCCGTTGCCGTCACTACCCAAGATGCACACCCCTGGCCGACCCTGACCTCGGCCGATGCTGACATCACAGCGGCATCGAGACCAGGAACGCCTGGCGACCATCGGATGCGTCGGGGAGTGGACGCAGGTGCGCCGTGAGATGGCCGCATTGGGAGATGGCGCACTGGCGTGACCGAGGCGTCCGGCGACGATGCACACATCCACCAGGCTCCGCCGACCGTGGTGGCCGAGATGCGGCGCAGGAGGTGGTGGACTCGTGACGGATTCTTGAGGGATGGCCACCGGTCGGGCCACGTGCGCCTCAACCGGAAACCATCGCTCACCTGGCGGAGGGAGTGGGATTCGAACCCACGGTGCCTTGCGACACAACGGTTTTCGAGACCGTCCGATTCGTCCGCTCTCGCATCCCTCCGCCCGAGAGGCTAGCCGCGACGCCTGGGACCGCCCTTCGATTCGGCCGTGCGGATCGATCGGTCCTGCTCGTCACCGGGAGCCGGCCCGGTCAGCTCCTGGGATCGACGGGTGGGCGGCCGGTGAGATCGGGGAGCGGCTGTCGTCCCACCCGCACCGGGATCTCGGCCCGAGCGAGCATGGCCGTGTCCCCCGCGCTGTTTCCGTAGGCGTAGGCCAGGTCACATCGACGGCCCAGGTGTTCGTCGAGCAGGGTGACCTTGGCCTCACCCCTCACGTTGAGACCGTCGAGGCGCCCGGTGAGGGTGTCGGTGGCCGGATCCACCTCCCATCTGGTGGCGATGACCTCGTCGACGCCGAGTGCCGCCGCCACCAGGGCCACATAGGCCTCGAACGAAGCACTGACCACGATGATCCGATGGCCCTCCGCCCGGTGCCACCGGATGCGGGCCTCGGCATCGGGACGGATCAGGGAGCGCCGGACCAGCTCTGCCGTCTCGGAGGCGGCGGCTTCGGCCACGCGACGGTCCAGGCCGCCGAGTACGTCCATGCAGATCAGCTGCTTGGCGCGATCGCGGGCGCTGCCCCCCCGGAGCGCCAGCCCCAGCTGAGGGGCGTGACGGATGAACGTCGAGGCCAGGTCCCAGGGTCCCCGGATGCGGGTGAGGAACAGCCGCAGGGTGTCCTTGCTGGTTATGGTCCCGTCGAAATCGAAGGCCACCACCGATCGGGCCGCGTCGGCGGCGGCCGAGGACTCAGCCGTCACGGCGGCAGGCGGAGGGCCGAAGTGTGTTCCGCCGGTCACCCCGGCGGGGCCCGGGACCGGCTGGACGCCCCTTTGGGGCACTTTCATGGACTGTCATGGCCGTCCTCTCTCTCCCGAAACCATCGGTCTGGTCTCCCGTCCTCTCCGTCGTGGCCGTCCCCCACGACCTTTCCATCACGTACCGGGCCGGACCGCAGCGTCCCCGGCTACCGACCGTTGATCGACTCCCGCCCTGCCTCTCGAACTGGCCCTCCGTCGGACCCGACCCGAGCGGACTGTCCGTCGGCCCGGGGGACCTTCTCCTCAAGCCGGGAGGATTCGGTGCCGAAGATCCACTCAGAGGGACAGGTCCATCGGTGCGCGTCGACTACCAGGGAGGCACGACTGGCCGTGGCAGTTTGTCATGAAGTCGTCAGAGGCCACGATCATCATGGGATCTGTCCGTCCTCCTCTAGGCAGGGAGGGAGTCCATTCCAACTGGTTGAGCAGGTCAATCGGCCCACCGGAGCATGGCACCAGGACGCGCTGCCTGTCCGTATCGCCGCTCCCTCATCGTGCCCATTGGCTCCGCTGCGTAGGCGTGACTCGGGCCGTGTGCGCCGATCTCTAAGGGAAGGCACGAATAAATGACTATGGCCAGGATTCCCGGTCCACGTGACGACAATAGGCAGCCGATGGGGTGGCCCGCCATGGAATCCCCCGAGGGCGACGGTACAGTGTCCATTGTGCCTCGGTGGTTCGAGCGTTTCGTCTGCCGCCACGCCTCGCACGACTGGTGGTCCTTGGCCTACCCTCCGGCCCGGCGCTGGGAGTGTCGCCGTTGCGGAGTTATCGTGGAGGAAGCGCCCACCTCGAGGCCCGATCGCCGTCGGGTCCACCGGGACAAGACCAGGCCGACCAACGGGCCCACGGTCGGCTGACCCTCACCAGCGGTTCCTGACCGGCGTGGCCGCTCACTGACCGCGGCCCCCAGGCACCCGATCGTGGCGGTCGGTGGTCTATTTCGCCAGCTAATTGTGGTGGGTCAAGCGCGGTCCGTCCGATCAGTGTTAACCAAGGGATAACTTGACGTTTTCCACTTGTTTACCAGCGGGGGCACCGTTACGGTGACTCGTGATGCAAGCACGTCACACCGTTGGTGCAATCGCGCAATGGACAGGATGTCAGGGCGTCCATGTCCCGTCGCGGCTGCAGCAGCGGCCGGGACGTCCCGCGGGAGCGGGGCGAGCTGCTCGTTCGGGCAGCCTCAGGCGGCAGGATCGCCTGGGCTTGGCCGGCTACGGGGCGATGCCCCGGGTGGACGGTGCAGTCGGCGGGCTCGGAGGCCGGAATATCGAGTCGTGCGTGGGTGGTGAGATTCATTTACGGCAAATAGACGGCAAGGGCGGAAATCTATTCTGCACTCATAGAGGAAGTAACTATAAGACAAACATGCCAAGCGGTGTCGGACGTCTTGCAGTTATCGAGGGGCAAAGGTGCACTCCATAGACATCAGTGTGGTCATTCCCACACGAAACGAACGCGAGAATATTGAACCTCTGATCGCACGCCTGGCGGCAGCATTGCCGGCGGGCGCATCGCAGGTGATATTTGTCGACGACAGCAGTGATGACACGCCGTCGATCATCGCTGCCATTGCCGAGAATGCCCCGCTTCCCGTTCTCGTCCTGCATCGTGAGCCGGGGGAGAGAACCGGAGGACTCGGGGGCGCGGTGGTGGCCGGGCTGCGACTCTGCGAGGGCCGCGTGGCCGTGGTCATGGACGGCGACCTCCAGCATCCGCCCGAGACCATTCCCGACCTGATCAGTCCCATCGACCGGGACGAGGCCGATGTCGTGGTGGCCAGCCGCTACCGCGACCACGGCGAGTCCGGCGGTCTGGCCAACCGGTCCCGGGTCGGGGTGTCCCATGCCGCCACCCGCCTGACCAAGTCGGCCTTTCCTCGGCGCCTCCAGGAGATCTCGGACCCGATGAGCGGGTTCTTCGCCCTCCGGTTGGACGCGGTGGACATCGACAGCCTGCGTCCGGTCGGCTTCAAGATCCTTCTCGAGGCGGTGGCCCGGTGCCGGCTGCGGGTGGCCGAGGTCGGGTTCAGCTTCGCCCCCCGGTACTCGGGCGAGAGCAAAGCTGACTTCCGCGAGGGCCTCCGCTTCGCCGCCCATCTGACCCGTCTCCGCCTGGGGACGCTGCTCACGGCGCGACAGCAGCGGGCCGCGGGCTTCGCTGCTGTGGGGGCCACCGGCCTGGTCGTCAACACCATCGCCTTTTGGATGTTCATCCGCTTCGGCCATCTGTCGTACCTGCTGGCCGCCGTGCTGTCGACCCAGGTCTCCACCACCTGGAACTTCGTGGGCATGGAGCTCTTCGTCTTCGCCGGCCGGAAGACCGGCGGGCTGTGGAGCCGCTACTGGCGGTTCTGCGTCCTCAACAACACCGTCATGCTGGCCCGGCTCCCGCTGCTGGCCTTCATGGTGGAGGTGCTCCACACGCCGAAGACCGCTGCCAATGTGATCACCCTGTTGGCTGTGTTCTTGGTCCGGTTCGGCATCAGCGATCGCTTCATCTACGAAGGAGACAAGACAATGGCCCAAGGCGAAACTGCGCCCACGCAGGTCGGACCAATCAAGGTGGCGGTGGCGGAGTCCCGCCCCGAGCTGAAGAGTCTGGAGGTTGCGCTCGTCACGCCGTTCCGGCACTACTACGACCTGCACGGGATCGTGACCATCGGCAGCGACGTGGCGCTGCCCGAGTTGGCCTATTTCCTCACCCCCGGTCGGGTCGGTGACAGCGTCGGCCCGGACATCGCCATTCGAATCGGCAAGGTCGGACGGCCCCGGGCCCGCACCCGCCTGGTCCGTTCGGGCGACGGCAAGACGATCCGGTGGGAGGAGCAACTGGGCGCCGCCTCGGCCAACTTCGCCATCCACTTCGGCTCCCAGATCCTGGTGACGACCAGCAAGGCGCTGGCCCGCAGCCCCCATGTGCTCTACACCAACGTGGTGGAGGCGCTCCTGCGCTTCGTGTTCGTCGACCGGGGCTACATGCTGCTCCACGCCGCCTGCATGGACGTCGGCGGCCGTGGCGTCGTGCTCTCGGCGCGCACCGACACCGGCAAGACCGGCACCGTGTTGAAGCTCCTACGCACCAGCGAGGGCCGGTTCCTGTCCGACGACATGACCATCATCGACAGCGCCGGAGTGGCCCGGAGCTTCCCCAAGCCCCTCACCATCAGCCAGCACACCCTCCGAGCCATCAACGCAGGCGATCTGAGTCGGCGGGAGTGGGCGTGGCTGCGGGTGCAGAGTCGTCTGCACTCGAAGGAGGGTCGCGGGTTCGCCATGAAGCTGGCCGACCACAACGTGCCGATCATGACGATCAACGGCTGGACGCAGCGGATCATCCCGCCGCCGAAGTATCACGTCCAGCGTCTGGTACCGTGCGAGCTGGGCTCGACGACCACCATCGACCAGCTCTACATCATCGAGCGGGGCGTTCCTCACCACAGCATGGTCTCGCAGTCCCAGGCCATCGTGGAGCTGCTGGAGAACACCGAGGACGCCTACGGATTTCCTCCGTACCGCTACCTGGCGCAGGCGCTGTCGGTCGGTGGGCTCAGCTACGACGAACTCCGGGAGCGGGAACGGCTGATCCTGGTCAGTGCCATGGAAAGTGTCCAGATCCACCGGCTCGGATCGAACGACTTCACCTGGGCCGAGCAGATCGCAGGCGCGATTGCCCCGGCCATGGCCAAGACGGACGTCCCCTATCTCGACCTGACCAAGGCCGACACGAATGGACATGACTACTTCGGTATCGACGAGAACGTCTCTGAGGGAGATCCCCTGTCCGGCTCTGAAGCCTGACCCGGGCGCTTCGGCATCCTGCAGGGGCATCAGTGACACTGCTTAGCGACGACCGCGCCGATTCGCTCGAGCGCCAGGAGGCGTCGCCGACGGAGCCGGCGCGCCCGGAAACACCTCGCTCGGCGGCGCGGAGCGGCGCGCACCGGCTCTGGTCGGTTCCCACCCACGTATGGCTGGGGCTGACCCTCCTGTTGGGACTGGTTCTGCGGCTGGTCAATCTCAATGCCTTCGGATTCAACAGTGACGAGGCGGTCTACGCCGGCCAGGCCGCGTCGCTCGCGGGCAACCCGCTCTTCGTGGGCGAGTTCCCGATCTTCCGGGCCCATCCCCTGCTGCTGCCGACGCTGCTCTCGCCGCTCTTCAGCTCGGGGACTCCGGATCTGAGGGGTCGGATCGTGGTGGCGCTCTTCGGAGTGGCCACGCTCTTCGTGGTCTATCTGATCGGGAGGGACCTGTTCGGACCCAAGACCGGCGTCCTGGCGGCGCTGATCCTGGCCGTCATGCCCTACCACCTGGTGGTGACCCGCCAGCTGCTGCTGGACGGGCCGGCGGTGTTCTGGATGACACTGGGTTTCTGGCTGCTCGTCCGGTTCGTTCGGAGCAACCACTTCGAATGGCTGGCCGCCTCGGCAGCCACCTTCGGTCTGGCCGTGCTGACCAAGGAGACCGCCATCGTGGTCACCGGTGCCCTGTTCCTGTTCCTACTGGTGAGTCCTTCGGTCCGGCGTCCCGCTCGGGCGGTGGTGCTGGCCCTCGGCATGCTGATCGGGGTGAGCCTCGTCTTCCCCTTGGCCATCACCGTCGCCGGTCACAGCAATACCGGGCAGAACTATCTGACCTGGCAGCTCACCCGGGCCTCCAACCATGCCGGGACCTTCTATCTGACCACCATCCCCGCCGCCATCGGATGGCTGGTGATCATCGCGGCCGCCCTCTCCCTCGTCTACCGGGCCAACCGGACCTGGCGTGAGCTGATTCTGGTGCTCTGGATCGCCGTCCCGTTCGTGGCCTTCGAGATCTACCCGCTGAAGGGCTACCAGTACCTCCTGCCGGTGGCACCGCCGCTGGCCCTCCTGGCGGCGCGCGGTCTGGCGACGTTCCGGGTGCCCCGACGGTGGGGTGCCTGGGCCCGCTCGGCGGCGCGACCGGTAGCCGTCGCCGTCGTGCTCGCCTCGCTCATCCCTTCGGCCTGGACCGTGGTCTTTCCCTCCGCACAGGCTTCCGCCCTGGCCGGTCAGGGCGGAGTCCCCGGCGGGAGAGAGGCGGGCCGGTGGATCGGGCAGAACCTGATCCCGGGCACCGAACTCATGACCATCGGTCCGAGCATGGCCAACATCCTCGAGTACTACGGTCACCGTCCGGCTCTCGGGCTCTCGGTCAGCAGCAACCCGTTGCACCGGAACCCGGCGTATACGCCGATCATCAATCCGGATCTGAGTGTCCGCGCCGGTCAGTTCGGCTATCTGGTCTGGGACGCGTACTCGGCCTTCCGCTCGCCCTCGACCGCGCTGCGGCTCGAGAGGCTGGTGGCTCGGTACCACGGCGTGCCCGTCCACACCCAGGTCTTCAACGGGCATCCCATGATCGTCATCTACGAGGTCCACCCCTGATGAAACGACTCCTCCGGATGGCATCGGTGGTCCTGGTGGCGCTGGGCGCATCACTGGTGTCGTGGGCGCCGGCACAGGCGGCGGGTGTGTCGTCCATCTTCACCAACCCGCTCGTGACGGCAGGGGGTATCGGTCCCATCCAGCATGTGATCGTCATCGTCCAGAGCGGTCACTCGTTCGACAACTACTTCGGCACCCGCCCCAATGTCAATGGGATTCCGCCGAAGACCTGCCTGGCGATCGTCGTGGGGTCGCGGGTGTGCGTGAAGTCGTACCACCTCAACCCCGACGAGGCCCGGGCCGGCCTGAGCAGCACCCTCGGGGTCACCCGCAAGGCCATCGACAACGGCAAGATGGACGGCTTCGTCAGTGCCCAGGCCAATGCCGCCATCGGGACGCTGGCCATGGGGTACCAGGACAGCTCGGACCTGCCCTACTACTCGGACCTGGCGTCACGCTTCACGTTGCTCGACCACTTCTTCGCCACCTCGCAGGCCGGAGCGCTACCCAATCGGCTGGTGGCGATGACCGGGTCGGACGACGGCCTCACCTCGAACGTGGTTCCCACGGCGGGCATCAGCCTCCCGACCGTGTTCGGCCAGCTGGACCAGAAGCACCTGAGCTGGAAGTTCTACCTCCAGAACTACGCGGGCGCCGGAACCACCCCGAGCCAGGGCGACGTGAGGCAGGACCCGCTGTTGGCGATGCCCTCGGTGACCGATTCGGCACAGGCGCACCAGACCGTCAACACCAGCCAGTACTTCGAGGACGTGGCGTCCGGCCACCTGCCGGCCGTGTCCTACATCAGCGGTGTGGCCAACTCGGAACAGTCACCCCAGAGCCCCGCTCTGGGCGAGGCCTTCGTGAGCTCGATCCTGAATGCCTTGATGCAGAGCCCGGCGTGGTATCACTCCGCCGTCCTGCTCACCTATGACGACTCCGGCGGGTGGTACGACAACATGCCGCCCCCGGTCGTCGCCGGCAAGCGGCTGGGGGTCCGGGTCCCGGCCATGCTGATCTCCCCCTACGCCCGGGCCGGCTACGTCGACCACAGCCAGTTCCAGACGGCATCGATCCCGGACTTCATCGATCGTGTCTTCGGGCTGCCGGCTCTCAACGCCGACGCCGCGGCCGGACCGAACCTCCTGGATGCGCTGAGTCTGAAGCAGCCGGCCATCGCCCCGATCATCGACCGCGGGTCGGTGGCCACCCTCGTCCGCCCCCCGTGTTCGGGGTGTACCTCCTCTACCTGGGGGCGCTGGCCGCCACCGCGCTCCTCGTAGCTCTGGCCTTCGGTCGCATGCGACGGACGGCGGTGCGGTCCAGTAGCGGGGGCGTGATCGCCGTAGCACCGGCCGTTTCCCCCACGACCGGAGCCGGCGGAGACATGACGGACGCCGTGGCCGCCGGAGACGGCGGTTCCCCCTCCGGACGCGCAGACCGGGCAGGCCGGCGGAGGAATCGGAGACAGCCGACACCACCGGCACCGGAGTCGGCCGGTAGAGCGGCCGATCGGGACCCCCCCGGGAGCGGTGGCCCCGAACCGGAGGTCGCGCCCGGCCGCCCGGTCGGCGAGCCGGTCGACGTGTCGGCGACCTCGGACCTGGCCGACCCGTCCACCCCCGCCGGGGCCGGGGTGCACGCGGCTTCGACGGCAGATCTTCAGACGGGCCCGACCGGCGTCGGCCGGGGACGTGCCGGTATGAGACCGGTGGGTGGCATGCGCAGGGTGGGTGCCCTCGTCGGCATCATGATCGCCGTGGTGGCAGGCACCGGCGTGGGCCTCGCAGCCCCCGCCTCGGCCGCGACGAATCCGCGTACGGTCAAGGTTCAAGTGGTGCCGGAGCTGGCGGGTGTGAACTTCACGCTCGGAGGCACTCCGGGCGTGACCGGGCCAGGTGGATCCGCGGTCGTCCCGGACACCAACCTGGCCGGCGCGGCCGCTCAGCTGGGTGTTCCCAACCAGAACGTGCTCCCGACGGTGAGGGTCCGACTGGATCGGGTGGCCACCGATCCCAACCACGGCGTCTTCACCCGTACCCTGCTGGCCGAACTGGATGAGGACCGGCTGGTCCAGATCCAACCGCTGACCCCCAAGGGTCTCGCCCTGCCGACCTCGAAGGTGACCTCGGTCACGCTCACCGACACGCTCGGTCGGACGCTCACCTACTCCGGTAAGCAGCTGGCCTCTCCGATCTGGCTCGAATCCAGCGTTCCGGCCCAGGTGGGAGGCGGGGTCGGTGGCCGTCTCGTCACCTACTCGGTGAAGTCGGTCATCATCCGCGGGTCCAACGTGGTGAACAGCGGGCAGTCCCGGTTCACCCCGGGCAGCACTTCCAACGCCAAACAGCCCGTCTTCGCCATCCCGGTGATCCTCTACAACCTGACCATCGAAGCCAACGATCTCCTGGCCGGTGCCCCTTCCGGCAAGACCGCGCTGCTCACGTACCCCGACCATTCCGTGGCCGCGGTGGCCCTCGGACCCACCCACCGGGTCGTGTTGAAGGACCTCCCCCGGGGGACCTACCAGCTCAAGGTGAAGGGAAGCCTGGTCCCGCTCGGCTCCACGATCCGGCTGTCCCGGAGTCAGACCGCCACGCAGCTACTGGTCACACCGGGCGACGCGGCGGAGATCGCCTTCCTCGTGCTCGTCCTGCTGGCCATCGTGGTGGGGGCCGGCGTCTATGGCCGCCGGCTACGCCGGCAGAAGGAGGAGGCCGGAGGGGCCGCCGGCCATGGCGGAGATGGACACCCGTCGGAGGACACCGATCATGCGATCTCGGTATAGACGTGGGCTCGTCGCCCCGGTCTTCCGAGCCGCGACGGGGTTGGTCGTGGTAGCCGCCGTGCTGTCGGCCTGTTCCAACCCGTCGCCGTCGGCGGACAGTGCGACGACCACCACCCCGGCATCGCCGTCGACAACCACGACGGTGCGCACGACTGCACCGCCGGCCGTGCCCACCACACCACCGGCCGTGCCCGCCACGCCCAACCACCGGATGTTCGCCTTCTACTACCTCTGGTGGGACAGCGCCCACTGGCGGGCCCGGCTCGGGCCGAACTATCCCTACACGGCCAATCCGCTCCCCTTGCCGGCCACGCTCAGCGGGGACGGCTGTACGGTCACCAACAACTTCCCGGGGAACCAGCTCACCGACGTGGCCTCCCCCCTCTGGAGCCAGTCCGACCCGAGCCAGATCGACGCTGACGTGGCCCTCGCGGCACAGACCGGCCTGGCCGGATTCGCCGTGAGCTGGGCCGGGACGGGTACGGCCAACCAGACGGTCAGCTCGTCGGCGTTCAACCAACGTCTGGCCATGGTGGTCAACGCCGTGCATCAGGTCAACCGGGAGGGCAAGCCGTTCTCGCTGTGGATCGCCTACATCTCCTCGGCACGGATCCGCACCGCCGACGAGATCAACAACGACCTGAGCTACCTGCAGAGGACCTACGGGAACGACCCGGCCTTCGACCGGAGCAACGGTGGACGGCCCACCTTGATCATGATGGGGAGCCGCAAGTACCCGATCTCCGTGCTCGACGCCTTCAGCGCCCGGTGGCGGCCGACGTTCTACCTGGTCGGGGACGAGAACTGGAGCACCTGGAACAGCGCCAAGGCCGCCGACTTCGACGCTGACCAGTACTACTGGTCGAGCCAGAACCCGCTCACCAACAAGTCGTCCTTCTCGAACATCGAGGAGCTGGCCGCCGAGGTCCGCTCCTCGAAGAACCCCGACGGGAGTGCCAAGCAGTTCTTCGCCCCCCTCGCCCCGGGCTACAACAAGGTGCTGGGCGGGGGTAGCGGGTGTGTGCCCCGGCTCGACGGCCAGATGATGCGCAACATCTATGCGGGGAACTCGGCGGCCGATCCGAACGGGTGGATGGTGATCAGCTGGAACGAGATCGACGAGGGCACCTACGTCGTGCCGCTCGAGCGATACGGCACCCAGAGTGTGCTCACCCTCAGCTCGATCATCCACCAGCCGGAGACGGGAGTGAGCGGATGAACCGGGTCACGATCATCCTGGTGGCGGTGGCCGCCGTGGTCACGCTCGCCGTCACCACCCTGCTCACCGCCTCGCACTCCACCAGCCTGCCCGTACCGCACATCCCCGTCGTGGCCCAGGTGACCCACGGCGGCTCGAGCGGCAAGGGGTCAGGCTCCCACGCCCACGGCGGCTCGGCCACGGGGACCACCTCGCCGGGTTTCACGCCGGGACCGGCTCCGACCCTCACCGGCTGCACGGTCTCGGTGAGCAACCCGAGCCCGGTCCAAGGCCAGACGGCGGAGACCGCCACGGTGACCACCACGCCGGGAGCCCTGGTATCGGTGGTGGCGAACTACGCCCACACCCGGAGCCGCCACGGGGGCCTCGCCTCCTCGTCGGGATCGATCTCGTTCTCGCTGCCGGTGCAGCACGCACCGGTCGGGGTGACCGTCGGCGTCACGGCGACCGTCTCCCTCCGGGCCCAGAAGGTCACCTGTGGAACCTCGTTCACTCCGGTGGCCTGAACGTGGCTCCCCGGATCTTGACCGAGCACCGCGCACAGTGAATACTCGACCACTTCAGGCGAGGATGCCCGGGAAATTCGGTGCGGACAGCGAGAACCACGCCCGGACATTCGTTACAGTCTCGGCACAGTCGGCGGGGAACAACAGGAGGGCGGGGCCATGACGAGCAGGTCGACGCAGGGTGTGAGCATGCGGCGTTGGGTCGCGATCCCTCTGGTGGTGGCGGCCGTCGTGGCCACGGTGGGGGCGGTCTTCCTCCCGACCGCCACGGCGGCGGGTCCTTCTCCCATCGCCGTCACACCCTTCTCCGGTTTCAACGCATCCCTGATGCGGGCGCCGTACGTCACCGATCTCACCCAGACCTCGGCCGACGTGAACTGGGCCACCAACGTGTCCAACGTCACCTCGCCCGGCTCCCTGCAGTGGGGCCCGACCGGCAACTGCACCGCACACGTCACCCCGGTCCCGGCCAACCTGCCCAACTCCTTCCCGTCGGCCGGAACGCCGTCCAGCATCACCGGCTCGGCCTACACCGTGGTCTCCGGCTCCAACGAGTACCAGTCCACCGTGGTGCTGACCGGGCTCTCGCCGAGCACCAAGTACTGCTACCGGCCCCTCGGCCCGGGTTCGGTCGACCTCCTCGGCTCCAACCCCACCCAGAACTTCACCACCCTGGACCCGGCCGGTGCATCGACGCCTCTGACCTTCGACGTGGTCGGCGACATCGGTGAGACGCTGTACTCGTCGTCGACGGCGTTCGCCAACAACCTGAACACCGGGCAGGCGGCCATCGACTCCCTCATCGGGAAGTCGGCCACCACCGCCGGCGCCAAGTTCGTGATCACCGCCGGGGACGTGGCCTACGGCGGGGGATCGCAGGCCAACTACGGTGACCTGGTCAACGGGGGCTCCGAGATCAGCGACATCTTCGGGCCGTCCTACTGGCCGCAGACCGCGGGGCTGCCCGTGTTTCCCGGGGAAGGGAACCACGGGCAGAACACCATCGGGCTCCACAACTGGCCCAACGCCAACATCGCCCAGGCCTCCAACGGGACCTACGCCTACGACTCCTACCCGGCCATGTCCGGCGGGATCACCGCGTCAAGCTACCCCGACGCCTGGTATGCCATCTCCGACGGCAATGTCCGCATCTACGTCCTGAACGCGGCATGGGCCGACAGCAACGTCGGTTCCTCCAACCTGTATCAGGCCGACCACGACGCCCACTGGACCACCAGCTCACCCGAGTACAAGTGGCTGGCCGCCGATCTGGCCAGCCATCCGGGCACCATCAAGATGGCCGTATGGCACTTCCCCCTCCGCTCCGACAACTCCAGCCAGACCACCGACACCTTGCTCGACAACACCTCGTCCAATCCCAACAGCCTCGAGGCCCTGCTGGCCGCCAACGGGGTCCAGTTGGCCTTCAACGGCCACGCCCACACGTACCAGCGCATCACCCCGGCCAACTACCAGCAGAACGGTGAGCTGGTCAACTACGTCACCGGTGGCGGTGGGGGCATCCTCGAACCGGTGAGCGCCAACGGATCGAGCGCCTGCACCGCATTCACCAACGCCGGGTCGATCTACGCACTCGGATGGAGCCCCACCAGCAACACGGGTTCGGCCTGCGGGTCCGGGGTGCCCACCCCACAGTCGTTCGCCCAGGTCTTCAACTACCTCCAGGTGTCGGTGAACGGAAACCAGGTCACCGTCACACCCATCAACGCCGCCGGGCAGTCCTTCGACCAGCAGACCTACACCTACTCCGGTGTGACGACGCAGCCGGCCACGGTCATCGACACCCCGCCGCCGACGCTGACCAACTCCACCTCGGCCACCGTCGCCTTCCACGCCACCGGCTCGTCGACTTTCACCTGCCAGTTGGACAGCGGGTCGGCCACCGCGTGCACCAGCCCCGTGACCTACAGCGGACTGGCCGCCGGGAGCCACACCCTCACCGTGACCGGCAACGGCGCCACCCCGGCCACCGCCAACTGGACGGTGGACATCTCGCCGCCGTCGGTGCCCGCCGGTCTGACCGCCAACGTCGTCTCGTCCACCCTGGTCGACCTGGCCTGGATGCAGTCCAGCGACAACACCGGGGTCACCGGGTACGACATCTACCGGAACGGCACGCTCCTGACCACCACCACCGGGACGGGAACCACCTACGCCGACAGCTCGGTCAGCGCCAGCAAGCTCTACTCGTACACCGTGGACGCCCGGGACGGCGCCGGCAACGTGTCGAGCCAGAGCTCACCGCCGGTCTCGGTGACCACGCCGGCCGGCCCCACCGGGCCCACGCTGGTCCAGGTGGCCGGCTCGTCGACCAGCACCGTGACCCTCCCGGCGGCCAGTACGCCTGGTGACCTCCTCGTCCTCTCGGCCGGCACCTTCACCGGGGCCAGCCAGCCCATCTCCGCGGTGTCCGACGGCAAGAACTCCTGGACCAAGGTGATGGACAAGTTCGTCTCGGGGTCGAATTCGGCCGGGGAGCTGTGGTACGCCCCGAACGCCGCCTCGGTCCAGAGCGTCACGGTGACCACCGGTGCGTCCACGGTGGCCCTCCAGCTCCAGGAGTTCAGCGGCGTAGCCACCACTAGTCCCTTCATCGACACTTCCAATGGGTCCGCGGCTTCGGGCACCGCCGCCTCCTCGGGTTCGGTCACCCCGGCCACCGCCGGGGAACTGGCGGTGGGCTTCATCGCCGGCCACAGCTCGACCCAGGCCATCAACGTGACCTCGGCGGGCTTCACCACCGACCCGCTGGTCACGAGCACCAGCCCGAGCAAGGTGTCGGTGGTCTCCGGCTACCAGGACCTGACCTCAACCGGTGCCCAGACCTTCCAGGGGACCTTCGCCACCAGCATGTACTGGGCCGCCGGCATCGCCCTCTTCAAGGCCGGGAGCGCTCCTCCGCCACCTGGCGACTTCTCCATCTCCGCCTCGCCGACCTCGGGGAGCGCCGCGGTCGGAGCGCCGGCCACCGCCACCGTCACCACCGCCACCGTCTCGGGAAGCCCGCAGACCGTAGGGCTCACGGCCACGGGTCTGCCCACCGGGGCCTCGGTATCGTTCGCGCCACCCTCGGTGACCTCGGGGGGGACGTCGACCATGACGATCACGCCTTCGTCCACCACGCCCGCGGGTACCTCCACCGTGACCGTGACCGGCACCGGCACCGGCGCCACCCACAGCGCAACCTTCTCGCTGACCGTGAACACGGCACCGACCATCACCTCGGCCACCAGCACGACCTTCACCCAGGGGACGGCCGGGACCTTCACGGTGACCACCACCGGTTCGCCGGCACCGTCGTTGAGCGAGTCCGGTGCCCTGCCGACCGGAGTGAACTTCGTCGACAACGGGAACGGCACGGCCACGCTGGCGGGAACCCCGGCCAGCGGTTCGAACCCTTCGTATCCGATCACCATCACCGCCACCGGCGCGGGGAGCCCGGCCAGCCAGAGCTTCACCCTGCTCGTCAACGCCCAACCCAGTGACTTCTCGGTGGGCGTGCCGGCGTCGGTCACCGACGTAGCCGGCACGCCGGCCTCGGTCGCGGTCACCACCACCATCACCCAAGGTGCGGCCCAGACGGTGGGACTGAGCGCCACCGGGGCGCCGACGGCCTCGCTGGTGTCGTTCTCCCCCCAGTCGATCTCCTCGGGCGCGTCCTCGACGCTCTCGATCACCCCGCCGATCTCGGCCGCGCCGGCGACCTACACCATCAGCGTGACCGGAACCGGGACGACCCACACCCACACCGTGACCTTCAGCTTGGTGGTGAACACCCCTCCGACCATCACCTCGGCCAACACGGCCACGTTCACCATCGGGACCGCGGGCACCTTCTCCGTGACCACGACCGGCAGCCTTCCGATGGCCCTCACCGAGGCCGGTGGCCTCCCCACCGGCGTCAAGCTCACCGACAATGGCGACGGCACGGCGACGCTGGCCGGCACCCCGGCCAGCGGGTCCAACAGCTCGTACCCCATCACCATCAATGCCAGCAACGGTTTCGGTACCCCGGCCAGCCAGAGCTTCACCCTGGTGGTCAACGCGGCCGCCCCGCCACCCGACTTCACCATCGCCGCCTCGCCGCCGTCGGCCAGCGTGGCGGCCGGGAGCGCCGCCGTGACCAGTATCCAGACCACGGCCGTCAACGGTCCCGAGACCGTCGACCTCAGCCAGACCGGGGCGCCGGCCGGCGCCCTCGTGTCGTTGGCCACGTCGGTCACGTCCGGGGGGAGCGCCAACCTCACCGTCACCACGGCGTCGGGAACGGCACCGGGTCCCTACACGATCACCGTGACGGGAGTCGGCACCGGGTCGGGAACGCCCACGCATACGACCACCTTCACGCTGACCGTCACCGCGGTGGCTTCGGCGCCTCATCTGGTCCAGACGGCCAGCGGCACCGAGACGGCGGCCTCGACCAGCCTGTCCGGTTCGTTCCCCACTCAGACCAACGGGGGCGACCTGCTGGTGCTCTCGGCCAGTGAGTACAACGGAGCCACCAACCACATCACCTCGGTGACCGACACCGCGGGGAACAAGTGGACCCTGATCGGTTCGTACAACGTCTCCGGCCACAACTCGAACGGTGAGATGTGGTATGCCGCCAACACCTCGCCCACGCTCACCGTCACCGTCCACAACGGGTCGGCCGCCTTCGTGAGCTTCGAGGTCCAGGAGTTCGCCGGGGTGGCCTCGACCAGCCCCCTCGATGTCTCCACGGGGACGTCCAATACCAGTACCACCCCCAACTCCGGTACGGCCACCTCGACCGCGCCCAACGAGCTGGCCGTCGGGTTCATCGCCGGCCACAACAACGCCCAGGCCATCTCGGTGACCTCGGCGGGCTACACCGTCCAGGCGCAGCAGACCACCACCGGGACCATCGCCTCGGTGGTCACCGGGTACAAGGTCCTGGGTGCCGCCGGGGCCCAGAGCTTCGCCGGCTCGTTCGGGACCGCCATGTACTGGGCCGCCGGCGTCGCCGTGTTCAAGCCGGGGCCCTGACCCCGGTCCCCGGGAGAGGTCCTGACCGCGCCGCCGGACGGATTGGCGGTGCCCTGGTCCCGGCGAAGCTCGGCGCCCGGTCCGCGGACGTTGAGTGAGAACATCGACCACGAAGAGTGGGCAGATTTACGGGCCGTGAACTGCAGCTGAACGACGGGTGACGGCGTCAATACCTGCAGTTCAGAACCTATTCTCCTGGCCATTTCCAGTCAGGGTGAGCCGGCCGATTGGAGCCGGATGATCACACTATGTGGTCAGCGATGGCCACTCCTTGCGAGGTACCGGAGAGGCCACTACCGTCGCCGTCGTACCTACGAGAACCCCAAACGAACGGCGGTTGGGGCTCGGATCCCGTGTCCGCAGGCTTACCGAACGACGATCCGACTCTCCTGGCCCTGGGGCGGGGAGTGGTCCGACGAAAGGAACATCATGATTCGATCCCCAAGGGGAGCCACCCAGTCCCGCACCGCCGGGAGCCCGCAGCTGCACCGCTCGGGCCGGAACCTGGCCGGAGCGGCCCTGGTGGCCGGCGGCCTGCTGGCGGCACCGGTGGCCCTGGCCTCCGGGGCCGGGGCGGCGTCAGCGTCGACGGTGTCGGCGCATTCCCTGATGCCGGCCGTCACCGACTGCCCCACGTATGCCGCCTCCTTCGGGGTCAATGTCGTCACCGTCCGGTTCAGCTATCACCCGGGCCCGCAGACCTGGCTCGTTCCGTCGAACGCCATCGCCAATTCGATCTGCGTCGACGCCAGTGGGGCCCAGGGCGGCGCCGGCACGGCCGGGACCTTCGGAGCCGGAGGGACGGTCAACCTGGTCCCCAATCTGACCAGCGGACAGTCGCTCCAGATCTACGTGGGTCAGCAGGGTAGTGCCGCTTCGGCCGGCGGGGCCGGCGGATTCGGCGGCGGCGGCAACGGCGGGCCGGGCGCCGGCGGCGGCGGCGGATCGACGCAGGTCTTCACCCAGGGCAGCCTGCTGTTGAGCACCGGAGGCGGCGGCGGGGGCGGCTTTGCGGCGACGGGTGGGGCCGGGGGTCCGACCGCCGGCAACTCGGTAGGCAACGGCATCGGTGGAACGGCGGCGACCGGTGGAGGCGGCGGGGGGGCCACCGGCTCCACTCCCGGGGCCGCAGGCACGGGAAGCACGTCGGCCACCGGCGGCGGTGGGCCCACCACCACGGCCGGGTCGCCGGCGGGGGGCGGTATCGGTGATACCACCACAGGAAACGGCGGCGGCGGCGGGGGCGGCGGCTACTTCGGCGGCGGTGGAGGCGGGCCGGGTGCCGGCGGCGGTGGAGGCTCGGGTTTCGCCAACCCGGCGCTGTCGCTCTCGTTGCCCTACTTCCAGGGCCACTGGGCCCTGAACGGGAACCTGACCATCTCCTACCAGTCGTCGGTGCCGCTCCCGCCGCCTCCTCCCGGCGGTGGGGGCTCGACGCCCCCGACCTCGGCACCCAGCAACGGCTACTGGCTGGGGGCCACCGATGGGGGGATCTTCAACTTCGGCAGCGCCGTGTTCCACGGATCGCAGGGCGCCACGCCGCTCAACAAGCCCATCGTGGGCATGTCCGCCGTACCCCCGGTCGGGGCCAGCCCGTCCGGCGGCTACTGGCTGGTGGCCTCCGACGGCGGCATCTTCGCCCACGGCTCGGCCGGCTTCTTCGGCTCCACCGGAGCCATGCATCTGAACAAGCCCATCGTGGGCATGGCGGCCACCCCTGACGGCGGCGGCTACTGGCTGGTGGCCTCCGACGGCGGCATCTTCGCCTTCGGTGACGCCGGCTTCTTCGGCTCGACCGGAGCGATGCATCTGAACCAGCCCATCGTGGGTATGGCGTCCACCCCCGACGGCGGCGGCTACTGGCTGGTGGCCTCCGACGGCGGGATCTTCACCTTCGGTGACGCCCAGTTCAACGGGTCGATGGGCGGCTCGCATCTCAAGCACCCATCGTGGGCATGGCATCCGATGCGCAGGTGCCCGGCGCCTATTGGCTGGTGGCCTCCGACGGCGGGATCTTCACCTTCGGCGGCGCGCCCTACCTGGGCTCGACCGGCAACATCCATCTCAACCGGCCCATCGTCGGCATGTCGGCCTCGCTCGACGGCGCCGGCTACCGTTTCGTCGCCTCCGACGGCGGGATCTTCTGCTTCGGCAGCGACCTCTTCTACGGATCGATGGGTGGCTCGCCCCTCAACCAGCCCATCGTGGCGATGGCCAACGCCTGACCGACCCGCCCGCGCCTCCGGCCCGGCTCAGGCCGGCGCCGGAGGACGCTTGGCGGCGAAGAACGCTTTGAGCTGGGCCGATGCCTCGTCGGCTCGCACGCCTGCGGTCACCACCACTTCGTGGTTGAGCCGGGGGTCGGCGCACAGGTTGTAGAGGGAGCCACAGGCCCCGGCCTTGAAGTCGGCGGCCCCGAACACCACCCGGTCCACCCGGGCGGCCACCAGACCCCCCGCGCACATCGGACAGGGCTCGAGGGTCACCACCACGGTGACCTCGGACAAGCGCCAGGTACCAAGTGCGGCCGCGGCGTCGGCCAGGACCAGGAGCTCGGCGTGGGCGGTCGGATCCCCCCGCAGCTCGCGTTCGTTGTGGCGAGCAGCGATCACCCCTCCGTTGTGGACGGCCACCGCACCCACGGGGACGTCGCCGTGGGCTGCGGCGGCAACGGCTTCCTCGAGAGCGAGACCCATGGCGGCCTCGTCGGTCACGTGGTGGCCATTGACGGATTCCCCCTCGGGAACCGGTGGTGAGGTCGCGTTGGTGCCCATGTGGCGGAGGCGGTGGGATTTGAACCCACGGTGAGTTTCCCCACACACGATTTCCAGTCGTGCCGATTCGGCCGCTCTCGCACGCCTCCGGATGCTCGGCCCGCCGGGTGCGATCCGGGCGGGTCGACAGCCTGGACAGGCTACTCCGCCGCTCCGGACGGGCCGGACGTTCCGGGCGCCGCAGTCGGGCCGGCCGATCAGACGGCCCAGACCTCCGGACGGTACCCTCCAGACGGCTCGAGCCGGTACGGGACGGCACGGACCTCGAGAAGGGCCGACCCCCGGTGGGGGAGTCGCGTACAGGCCGTACCCCGCCGGGAGGTAGCATCGCCGCAGCCTCCGACGCTCCGTGCGGCGGCTGGGTCCTGCGCAACGTCCTCCTGTGAATCGAGTCAGGGTCGGAAGGCAGCAGCTCTCAGCAGGTCCGGCCGTGTGCCGCAGCCAATCTGGCCGCCGCACAGAGCGTCGGAGGCGGGCATGGAGACCGTCCCGACCTGGAAACTCGGACGGCGGTGACCGGTAGGCTCCCTCGACGTGGCCGACGACCCGACGTACCCGACGACACTCCCTACCAGTCGCTGTATCGACGGTTCCGCCCCGCCACGTTCGAGGCGGTGAAGGGCCAGGACCACGTGGTGCTGGCCCTCCGGAACGCGGTGCGGGACCAGCGGGTGGCCCACGCCTACCTGTTCAGCGGACCCCGAGGTACGGGCAAGACCTCGACGGCCAGGATCCTGGCCAAGGCGCTCAACTGCACCGACCTCCACGACGGTGAGCCGTGCGGAGTGTGCGTCTCGTGTGTGGAGATCACCAAGGGCACCTCCCTGGACGTCCACGAACTCGACGCCGCCTCCAACAACGGGGTGGAGGCCATGCGGGACCTGGTCTCCCGTGCCGCCCTCGGGACGCCCGGCCGCCAGAAGGTCTACATCGTCGACGAGGTCCACATGCTGTCCACGGCGGCGTCGAATGCGCTGCTGAAGACCCTCGAGGAGCCCCCGGCCCACGTCATCTTCGTGCTGGCCACCACCGATCCCCAGAAGGTGCTGCCCACCATCCGGAGCCGGACCCAGCACTTCGAGTTCCGGCTGCTCGGCCCCGAGACGCTCGGAGAGCTGCTGGACCAGGTGCGGCGGGAAGCCCATCTCGACGTGCCCGACGAGGCACTGGACCTGGCGGTGCGCCGGGGTCGGGGCTCGGCCCGCGACGCCCTCTCCGTTCTCGACCAGGTGGCCGCCTCGGACTCGGTGGACGACGACCTGCCGGAGCTGGACGAGGTGGTCGAGGCCCTGGCCGAACGGGACATCGGTCGGGCGCTGGTGGCCGTGGCCCACCTGACGTCGGCGGGATTCAGCCCCCAGCAGCTGACCGGGGACCTCGTCGACTACCTCCGGCAGGGTTTCCTGGCCATGGTGGCCCCCGAGCTCATGGCGGTGTCCGGAGCGGAGCGTGAGTCCCTCGCCGCCCGGGCCGAACGCGTGGGCCTCGCCACACTGGTCCGGGCCATGGAGGTGCTCGGGCTGGCCCAGGTGGCCATGCGCGACGCCCCCGATCCCCGGGTCAACCTCGAGGTGGCTCTGGTCCGGCTGGCCCATCCGGAGGCCGACGACTCGCCCGGGGCGCTGCTCTCCCGAATCGAGCGGCTGGAGGCCCTGGCCCGGGCGTCCGGGTCCCCGGCTCCGAGGGCACCGACTTCGCCCCCCTCGGAGACGGCGCCCCCGGCTTCGCCCCCGCCGGCGTCTCCCGCACCCGCCACGTCCGGCCGAGGTGTGGAGGCGGGACCGGCTTCCGGTCGCACCCGTCGGGAGCCGGCTCCCGCTCCTCCCTCCACCGCCCCGACCGCCCCGACCGCCCCGACCGCCCCGACCGCCCCGCGGCCCCGACGGCCCCGACGGCCCCTGAGTCTGGTGCCACCGGCCCTGTGGCAGGCAAGCGGACGTTGGGTGCCGTCCGTCGTGAGTCGGCTGCCGCCGGCGGGCCGCCCACGGATCGGGTCCGTCCCGGCCCGCCCGAGGCTCCCGAAGCCCCTGGGACCCCCGCTCCTCCTGGTCCGGCCCGGCCCCCGGAGGCCGGGGTCGAGGTAGCCACGCCGACCAGCCCGGCCCCGGTGGTCGCACGCCGATCCGTTTCCCACCCGGGACCAGCTGGTCCAGGCCTGGGGGGATCACGTCATCGGTCGCCTGCGGCCCAAGGCCAAGGCACTGTTCCAGGCCGGGCGCTTCGTCGGCGTGGAGGGAGAACGTGCGGTGTTCGGTCTCCCCAACGAGACCCATCGGAACCGGTGCGAAGAGGTGCGGAGCGAGATCGAGGTGGCGCTGTCCGAGCAGTTCGGCCGGCCGGTCGGACTGGAGCTGGTGGTGGATCCCGGAGCCGAGCCCCCGCGGAGCCGGGGAGACACCCCTACCGAGGACGGTTCCGAACGATCGCCCGGAGGGGATCAGGCGTCCGATCGCCCCGTCGACCTCCCCGTCGCCGCGAACGCCGGTACCCCGGACACCGCAGCGCCACCGCCGGCCGCGGCTGACGTCCTCGACCGCCCCGACGCCCCGGCCGTCGGACGCCGGTACCCCGCCGCCCCGGAGGGGACGGAGGCCTTCGACGATCCCGACGATCCCGACGATCCCGACGATCCCACCGTCTTCGACGAGAGCGAGCTCGGTGAGGTAGCCGACGTCGACAACTCGGCGGAGGCCCGGGTGCTCCAAGCCTTTCCCGGTGCCGAGGAGGTGGGGTAGATGGCCATCTTCTCCGGTCCCCTCCAATCCTTGATCGACGAGCTCGGACGGCTGCCCGGCGTGGGCCCCAAATCAGCCCAGCGCATCACCTTCCACCTCTTGAAGGTGGCGCCCGAGGACGCGCTCCGGCTGGCGGAGGCCATCATCGCCGTGAAGGAGCGCATCACGTTGTGCACCCGCTGCTTCAACGTGGCCGAGGGGGGGCTCTGCGCCATCTGCCTCGACGACCGAAGGGACTCCGTGTCGGTTTGCGTGGTGGAGGACCCCCGGGACATCGTCTCGGTGGAGAAGACCGGTGAGTTCTCCGGTCGGTACCACGTTCTCCAGGGCGCCCTCAATCCCATCGAGGGGATCGGTCCTGACCAGCTCCGGGTCCGGGAGCTGCTGATGCGGGTGGAGGAGGAGGGCATCACCGAGGTGATCCTCTGCACCAACCCCAACCTCGAGGGTGAGGCCACCGCCATGTATCTGGCCCGCCTCCTGAAGCCCATGGGCCTCACCGTGACCCGGATCGCCAGCGGTCTCCCGGTGGGAGGGGATCTCGAGTACGCCGACGAGCTGACGCTCGGGCGGGCCCTCGAGGGGCGCCGGGAGGTCGAGGCCTGACACCGCCCCTGACGGGCGGGCCGGCACGCCCCCCGGGGCCTGCATCCCGGTCGGTGGCCGGAGCCGGCGTCGGGGGCCGGGACCGGTGAGCCCGCCCCTCCGGTATCTCTGGATCCTCCGGCATGCCAAGGCGGCGCCCGATCCTCCCCGGGGCGGAAGGGACCGGGACCGCCCCCTCACCGCCCGCGGCCGACCGCGACGCCTTCGCCCTGGGGAGGCGCCTGGCTGCCGATCCCGTCGACCTCGATCTCCGACCGCACGTCGTCCCTCGGCCCGAGCTGGCCGTCTGCTCGGCGGCTGTCCGGACCCGCCAGACGGCCGGCCTCATCGCCGAGGCCCTCGGGGGCGGCCTCCCGGTGAACGCCTACCACTCCCTCTATGCCGCCGACACCGAGCTGGTGCTCCAGTACGTGCGGGAGATCGACGAGGGTGCCAGCAGCGCCCTGCTCGTGGGCCACAACCCGACGGTGTTCGACCTGGCTTGGCGACTGCTCGCCGAGCCCGACGATCCCGAGGACCCGGCTGCCGATCGCAACGGCCTCGAGGCCCACGGCTTCCCCACCTGTGCGCTGGCCGTGCTGGCCCTCGAGGCGGGCGGTTGGGAGGACGTGGTCCTCGGATCCGGCTCCCTGGCCGGAGTATTCAAGCCTCCCTACTGAGGCCCTTCCGTTCCGGGGCCGGCCGTGTCTCCGGCCTCCGGCTCTGTTCCGGGTTCTGGCCCACTCCCGGTTCGGCCCGGCTCCTCGGGGGCCCCGGATGCCCGCCCGGCCCGGTCCTCTCTGTGCTTCTTGTCCAACTCTGTCCAAAGTGAGTGATACACCCCCCTGGCATGCTGGCTCCATGGCTACGGCGGTCGCTGCCACCCAGACCGGATCGAGGGGCTCCCGATCCAGGGCGCCCGGGTTCGGGGCCCGTCTGGCCGCGGTGCGCGCCGAGCTGGAGTCGGTCCTCGCCGACCTGGACCCCGACCGGATCGACGGGTACGACGCCGCCTCCCTCTACGGCTCGTTTGCGGGGCTGGAGCGGCTCTCGCTGGCGGGCAAGACCGTGCTCGCCCCCCGCGTGGAGTCGAGTGGGATCTGGCGGGAGGGCGGCCACCGGGACGCCGCCTCCCTCCTGGCCTCGGTGGAGGGGGTCACACCGGGACAGGCCCGGGGGACCCTCACCAACGGGCGCCGGCTCGACCAGCTGCCCGGCACCGAAGAGGAGCTCCGCAGAGGGACCCTCTCGGCCCCCAAGCTGACCGAGCTGTGCGGGGCCGGCGTGCTCGACCCCTCCCGGGAGGAGGAGCTGCTGGCCGGGGCGGCCGAGGCACCCCTCGCCTCGGTGAAGGAGCGGTGCCGGCGGTCCCGGGCCACGTCGGCCGGGAAGGACGCCCTGGCCACGACCAGGAAGATCCACGCCGAGCGGTACTTCAACTCCTGGACCGATGCCGAGGGGGCCTTCTGCTTCCAGGGGCGGGACACCGCCGACCGGGGGGCCAGGATCCTCAACCACCTCGGCCATGCCGCCGACTGCGTGAACAGGGGCCGCCGGGCAGCCAAGCGGGGCCGGCCGGGACCCGACGACGAGCGGGTCCACAGGACCGATACCCCCGGGGCCGACCCCCACGCCCGGGAGCCCGAGCGGATCTCCCAGCGGGCCCTGTGGGCCGACGCCTTCTACGCCCTCGTCACCCAGCAGGGCCTCTGCGCTGAGCAGGGCCTCTGCGCTGAGCAGGGTCTCTCCACTGAGCAGGGTCTCTCCACTGAGCGGGGTCCCTCCCGTGAGGGACCGGAGGCGACGGGTCCACCAGTGACCGGCGGCTCGGATCCGTCCGGTGCGGCGGGCCCCACCCGCAGCCCGTCGGCTCGCCACGCCGCCGGGGCCTCGTCCCGTCGGGGACGTGCGGCGAGGGGGTCCCCGGCCCCACCCGGCACCCCACGGGGCGGCTCGCCATCCCCGGGTGCGCCCCTCACCGACGATGCCTCGTCGATCATCACCCGACCCCCCACCTGCACCACCATCGTCCGGGTGGACCTCACCGCCCTGTTGCGGGGGAGGGCCGTCCGCGGGGAGCTGTGCGAGATCGACGGCCAGGGACCCATCCCGGTGGCCATGGCCCGGGACCTGGCCAACGACTCGCTGCTCTCGGTCCTCTTCCACCAGGCCGGAGACGTCCGGGCCATCTCCCACCTGGGACGGACCATCAACGCCAAGCTGCGCACCGCCCTCGTCCACCGGGACCGGACCTGTGTGGTGCCGGGCTGCGGGGTGGGGGTGGGCCTCGAGATCGACCACGTCCGCGAGGTCCACCGGGGCGGGCCGACCGAGCTCGACAACCTGGCCTTGCTGTGCCACCACCATCACCGCCTGAAGAGCTACGAGGGGTGGGTCCTCACCCGCCTCGGGGTGGACGCCGAGGGCCGGACCCGATGGAGTTTCGAGCCCCAACCGGCCTTCGGCCAGGAGCCCGACCTCGGCATCGACAGCGACGAGGGCCGGGAGGCGTGGCGCACCCGAGACGAGTAGGACAGGCGTCCTTCGACCGAGCCGTCACCTACCGTGACGCCCCTGCGGCGTGGCCTCCGACCTAGATGGTGCGCAGCACGGCGGCATCACCCTGGCCGCCACCACCGCAGAGGCTGACCGCCGCGGTGCCGCCTCCACGCCGCTTGAGCTCGTGCAGAGCGGTGAGGGCCAGACGGGTCCCGGACATGCCGACCGGGTGACCGAGGGCGATGGCGCCCCCATTTACGTTGACCACGTCGTCGCTGATACCGAGATCGGCGGCCGAGGCACACCCGACGGCAGCGAACGCCTCGTTGATCTCGAAGATGTCGATGTCGCCGACCTTCAGCCCGGCCTTGTCGAGTGCCACCGAGGTGGCATGGGAGGGCTGATGGAGAAGCGAGGGGCTCGGACCTGCCACCTGCCCGTAGCTGACCAGCTCGCCTAGGGGGGTGACACCCAGCTCCTCGGCCTTGGCCTTGGACATCACGATGACGGCTGCGGCCCCGTCGGAGATCTGGGACGCATTCCCCGCAGTGATGGTGCCGTCCTTGTCGAACGCCGGGCGCAACTTGCCCAGCGATTCTGCAGTGGTCTCCGGCCGCACGCCTTCGTCGGTATCGACCACCAGGGGATCGCCCTTGCGCTGGGCCACGCTCACCGGGATGATCTCGTCTGCGAACTTGCCATCCTTGATGGCGGCGGCGGCGCGCTCGTGGGAGAGGGCGCTGAAGGCATCCTGGCGCTGGCGGGAGACGCCGTCGGCCCCGTTGTACCGTTCGGTACCGAGACCCATGGCGCAGTCGTCGAATGCGCAGAACAGCCCGTCGAACATCATGGAGTCGACGACGGTCTGATCCCCGATCCGATAACCGTTCCGGGCTCCGGGAAGGAGATAGGGGGCCTGGGTCATCGACTCCATGCCACCAGCGACCACCACATCGGCCTCCCCGGCGTTGATGAGCAGGTCGGCCAGGTAGATGGCGTTGAGCCCCGAGAGGCAGACCTTGTTGATGGTGGTGGACGGCACGGTCATCGGAATGCCTGCGTTGGCCGCCGCCTGGCGGGCGGTGATCTGACCGGCTCCGGCCAGGATCACCTGGCCCATGAAGACATAGTCGACCTGCTCCGGTTCGACGCCGGACCGCTCGAGGGCGCCGGCGATGGCGAACCCGCCGAGCTCGGTGGCCGCGAATCCCCCCAGGGCGCCGGAGAGCTTGCCGATCGGGGTCCTGGCCCCAGCGACGATGACGGTTCCGGACATGACGACCTCCGCGGCCTTGGCGGCCTGATCAGGCGGCGCTTCCCCCATGGGCACGCCACGACGACGGGGACCATGATACGGCCTTCCCGGGTTGGGCGACCACCTGAACCTCCGCCCACCCACCCGGTGACCGTCAAGGCTCGGTGACCGCAACTCTGGGTGACCGTCGACACCGCACCGCCGCAATCCCGACTGGGTGCCGGAGGCCGAAGCGGTCCCGTGATGTGGCGGGGCGGTCCCTCTCGGCGGCCGGCGACCGGCGGCAGGCGGCCGGCGAGGGCCCGGGCCTTGGCTTCGACTGCTCATCTGCCGGCGGGGACGGGCTCCGCCCGGGAACCCGACGGGGCCGGCGGGCTATCCTCACCTTCCCATGCAGGAGTTCCTCCCAGCCATCCAAGCCGGTGCCTCGGGCGACGAGATCGAGGCCATCGCGCTCCCGGACCACTACCGGGCCTCCTTCGTCCTCCGGGATGAGGTGGGCATGTTCGAGGGGCTCCAGACCGAGGACAAGGACCCCCGCAAATCGCTCCACATCGGCGACGTCGCCGTGCCCGAGCTGGCTCCCGACGAGGCCTATGTCGCCGTCATGGCCAGTGCCATCAACTTCAACACCGTGTGGACCTCCATCTTCGAGCCGCTCCCCACCTTCGGCTTCCTCGACCGATTGGGCAAGGAGAGCGCCTGGGGCAAGCGGCATGCGCTCGACTATCACGTGGTCGGGTCCGACGCCTCGGGCGTGGTCCTGCGGACCGGCTCGGCCGTGAGGAACTGGAAGCCGGGCGACAGGGTCACCGTCCATTGCAACTATGTGGACGACCAGAGCCCCAGTGCGCACGATGACTCGATGTTGGCGGACAACCAGCGAATCTGGGGCTTCGAGACCAACTTCGGAGGCCTCGCCGATCTGGCGGTGGTCAAGGCCAATCAGCTCATGCCCAAACCCGGGCATCTGACCTGGGAGGAGGCGGCCGCCAACGCCCTGTGCAACTCGACCTCGTACCGGATGCTGGTCTCGCACAACGGGGCCCAGATGACGCAGGGAGACAAGGTCCTGGTCTGGGGAGCGTCGGGTGGTCTCGGCGCGTACGCCGTCCAGTACGTGCTGAACGGGGGCGGCACCCCGGTCGGGGTGGTCTCGTCGCAGTCGAAGGTGGACCTGCTCCATGACCTCGGGGTCGAGGCGGTCATCGACCGCAAAGCAGCCAACTACCGGTTCTGGAAGGACGAGCACACCCAGGACGAGGGCGAGTGGCGGCGTCTGGGCAAGGACATCCGTGCTCTGGTGGGGGACGACGTGGACATCGTCTTCGAGCACCCCGGTCGGCAGACCATGGGTGCATCGGTCTTCGCCGCCAAGCGTGGGGGCACCATCGTGACCTGCGCGGCCACGTCGGGCTACATGATCGAGTACGACAACCGGCATCTCTGGATGAAGCTCAAGACCATCAAGGGATCCCACTTCGCCAACTACCGCGAGGCCTGGGACGCCAACAAGTTGGTGTGCGAGGGGAAGATCCTGCCGCCGCTGTCGGCGGTGCACAATCTGGAGGGGGTGGGGGACGCGGCCTACCAGGTGCACAGGAACCAGCACGAGGGCAAGATCGGCGTATTGTGCCTGGCCCCCGAGGAGGGGCTCGGCATCGACGACCCCGAGCTGCGGGCCGAGGTGGGCGAGGACCGGATCACGCTGTTCCGGAGGCACGGCGCGTGATCGAGCCGCTCCTGACCGAGATCGACCACGTGGCCATCGCCGTCCCCGATCTGGAGGCGGCCATCGACTACTACGAGCGGACCTTCGGTGTCACCGTCGACCACCGAGAGCGTGGTCGAGTCCGACGGGGTGGAGGAGGCACTCCTGAAGGTGGCCGACAGCTACATCCAGCTGGTCAGCCCCACCCGGGACGACTCACCGGTGGCCAAGTACCTGGAGAAGAAGGGCCCCGGGCTCCATCACGTCGGTTACCGGGTGGCCGATTGCGCCGTGGCCCTGCAGTCGGTCAAGGACCACGGAGGGCAAGTCATCGATGAGGCGCCACGTCCCGGGTCACGCGGCACCACCGTGGCGTTCGTCCACCCCAAAGGGGCGTTCGGCACGTTGATCGAGCTCGTCCAGGAGTGAGCAGCCGCGCCAATGGACACCGCACCGCCGCCTCTGAGGGGAACCCCGAGGAGACGGAGCCCGGTCGCTCTCCGCCGATCGGCGTCCCGAGCATCCCGCCGCAGGCGGAGCCGGCCCGGCCTCCGGTCCCCGTGCCGTCTGTGCCCCTGCCGTCTGTACCCGGGCCCGTGCCGCCCACCGACACCGAGTCAGGGGACGAGGAACCCGACCGGCCGGCCCCCGACCGGCCTCCCGGCCGCGGGGGATCTGGGCGCCCACCCACCCCCGTCCGGCGAGCGGTACCGGTGGTCTCGACCCGCACCTCACCGCCGCCCGCCGAGGAGGTCGCCGGCGCCTCACCCTCGGCGGGCAGCGGCCGGCCGGCGGAGGGCGCCGAGCACGAAGGCCAGCCCGACGGAGCATCGAGCGCCGCCACCGGTCCGACACTCTCGGTCGGATCCGACCCGTTCGGGATGGCGTTCCCTCCGGGAGTGGCGGAAAAACTCGGATGGTACGTGTACCTGCTCTCCGAACCGGCCTCCGGCCGGCCGATCTCTCTGGGCCGGGGACGGGGCGACCGATGCTTCGACCATGTGTTGGCGGCCCGGACACCTCCTGACAGCGCCGGAGCCGGAGCCGGAGCCGGAGCGGGAGCGGGAGCGCTAGCGGGAGCTGGAGTCGGACCGGGAGCTGGTGTCCGGCCACGGGCCGGGGAGGGGACAGGAGGGGCAGTGAAAGGTGCGGGGACACGGGCCGGGCTGAACGACCCTCTCGACGCCGGCCAACGTGACGACCGGCCGCGACGAACGAAGTACCGCGACCTCGATCGGATCCGGGCCATCGAGGCGGCCCAGGGTCCTGTCCGGGTCGAGATCCTGCGGTACGGCCTGAGCGCCCACGAGGCCCGACTCGTGGCGGCGGCCACAGCCGACGTCCTGGGCCTGGAGCCGGAACCGAAGCAGGCGAGCCAACGGGTGGTGGCCGCTGAGCTGGGGACCAGGCTGGCAAAACGGGCCAAGTTCAAGCGGGACCACCCGGTGGTGTTGTTGCGCGTGGGGGGCACGGGCGCCGACCTCTCCTACGAGAGGGTCCGTCACGGGTGGCGGATAGGGCGCCGCTGGATCGATCCTCATTCGTCCCGCTCGCCCCAATGGGCCGTGATCGTGGCCGGGGAGATGGTGGTCGGCGTCTACCGCATAGAGGGGTGGGAGCCGACTCCCCTCGAGGGCCGAGCAGGTTGGACCGGCTCGGACGGCAGCCCTGGACGGGCCGGGACGGCTGGATCGGGACCGTCGACAGGACCGACCGTGGCGGCTCGTTCCACCTATCGACACTCGTTCTTCGGCGAGCGGGACGGAGACCTGGAAGAGCGCTATGTCGGGAGGAGCGTGGCGGCCTACATGGGTCCTTCCTCGCCCCTCTCCGCCGCCGGGGCCGCCGTGGCGGTCGGGGCACCGAATCAGGTCGCCTATGTGGGGTGCGGTCCGCACCGGACCAAACCTGCAAGCTGAACTTCTCGGAGACCTGGGCGACCTTCACTCCGGCCACCCCATCGGCCGGTCCGGGCGTCGGTCCCGGACCCGCCCTACCCCTCGGGTCCCGGCCTGCTTCGAAAACCCCGTCGCCGGTCCGGTAGCCTCACTGACCATGGATCACCCGATGACCCAACGACTGGAAGAGCTCGCCGAGCGACGCGAGCTGGCCCGCAACGCCGGCTCCCCCCGGGCGGTGGAGAAGCATCACGCCAAGGGCAAGATGACGGCCCGGGAGCGGATCGACTACCTGCTGGACGACGGGTCGTTCCAGGAGCTGGACATGTTGGCCCGGCACCGGGCCCACGGAATGGGCCTCGAGGAGAACCGGCCCTACACCGACGGGGTGATCACCGGTTTCGGTACCATCGAGGGGCGGAGGGTCTGCGTCTTCAGCCAGGACTTCACCGTCTTCGGCGGTGCGCTCGGCGAGGTGTTCGCCGAGAAGATCCACAAGGTGATGGACCTGGCCAGTTCCATCGGGGTGCCGATGATCGGCCTCAACGACGGGGCCGGGGCCCGTATCCAAGAGGGC
This sequence comes from uncultured Acidimicrobiaceae bacterium, assembly GCA_963717885.1. Taxonomy (GTDB): domain Bacteria; phylum Actinomycetota; class Acidimicrobiia; order Acidimicrobiales; family RAAP-2; genus Bog-756. Next base: position 409,302 of record CAVQXB010000003.1, read on the forward strand.
GTGGTCTCGCTCCACTCCTACGGCGGCATCTTCCACCGCAACGCCCAGGCGTCGGGGGTGATCCCTCAGATCAGCGTGATCCTGGGCCCCTGTGCCGGTGGCGCCGTCTACAGCCCGGCCATGACCGATTTCATCTTCATGGTCCAGGGCACCAGCCACATGTTCATCACCGGCCCCGACGTGGTGAAGACTGTGACTGGCGAGGACGTGACCCTGGAGGAGCTGGGCGGGGCCATGAGCCACGCCACCAAGTCCGGGGTGGCCGCCTTCGTGGCCCCCGATGAGAAGTCCTGTCTCGACGATGTCCGCTACCTGTTGAGCTTCCTCCCCTCCAACAACTTGGAGGAGGCACCCCTGGTGGTGTCCGGTGACGATCCCGATCGGCTCACTCCGGAGCTGGTGGAGCTGATGCCGGCTTCTCCCAATCAGCCCTACGACATGAAGAAGGTCATCGAGGCGGTGGTCGACGACGGCGAGTTCTTCGAGGTCAACCACCACTGGGCCATGAACCTGGTGTGCGGGTTCGCCCGGATCGACGGCCGGGCCGTGGGCATCGTCGGGAACCAGCCCCAGATGCTGGCCGGCGTGCTGAACATCGATGCCTCGGAGAAGGGTGCCCGGTTCGTCCGCACCTGCGACGCCTTCAACGTCCCCCTGATCACGTTCGTGGACGTGCCCGGGTTCATGCCCGGGACCGACCAGGAGTACGGCGGGATCATCCGCCACGGGGCCAAGCTGCTCTACGCCTACTGCGAGTCGACCGTGCCCCGGGTGCAGATCATCACCCGAAAGGCCTACGGCGGCGCCTACGTGGTGATGAACTCCAAATCCATCGGGGCCGACCTGGCCTATGCCTGGCCGTCGGCCGAGCTGGCGGTCATGGGCCCCGAGGGCGCGGTTGAGATCGTCTACCGGCGGGACCTGGCCGAGGCGGCCGACCCGGTCGGCCGACGCAAGGAGCTGGTCGAGGAGTACACCGAGCGCTACGCCAATCCGTACGCCGCCGCCGAGCGGGGCTACGTCGACGACGTGATCGATCCGGCCGAGACCCGCCGGGTGCTGGTCCGGAGCCTGGCCCTGCTGGTGTCCAAGCGGGAGGACCTGCCCAAGCGCAAGCACGGGAACATGCCGCTGTGAGTGCGACCGCGCCGTCACACCGGACCAATCGGGTATCGCACCCCGCCCCGACGTCGATCCTGAGGTCCTGGCGGTCCTGGCCGCAGCCGTCGACCAGGCCTGGCCGCGTCCGCGGGTGGTGCTCGGGTCCGAGCCGCTCAAGCCTCCGGCCTGGCGCTTCAGCGGCCGCTGGTGGTCGAGGCCGGCCACCACGCGACGGGACCGGCCCTGGGCCGGCGGCTGACCGGTCCGGAATGCGGGTGCGGCCGACGGTCGGAAGCAGCCGACCGTTCGGGAGCGCAAACAGTCGGTGAGGCAGACGGGTCGGCATGGCGACGATCCGCAGCGCCGGACAATCCGAGTGGGCGATGCCGCCGGCGGTCAGGTGGGGTCGGTGACGAAGTCGATCAGCTGCTCCACCGCACCCACCAGCGCCGGATCGAGATCGGCATAGGAACGGACCGAGGAGAGGATCCGCTTCCAGGCGGCCGGGGGATCGCCGAACCCGAGCACTCGGCAGACCCCCACCTTCCAGTCCTGGCCCATGGGGATCCGGGGCCACGCCTCGATTCCGAGCACCGACGGCTTGACCGCCTCCCAGACGTCGACGAAGGGGGTGCCGGTGATCAGCACCTGGGGGTGGCGGAGCCCGGCGGCGATCCGCGACTCCTTGGACCCGTCGACCAGGTGGTCGACCAGGACGCCCAGCTTGCGGGCCGGACCGGGGCGGAACTCCCGGATGGCCGCTTCGAGGTGGTCGATGCCGTCGAGGCGCTCGACCACCACGCCCTCGACGCGCAGGTCGTCTCCCCACACCCGTTCGACCAGCTCGGCGTCGTGGACACCCTCCACCCAGAGCCGACCGGCCCTGGCCACCCGGGCCGCCGTGCCCGCCACGGCGACCGACCCCGAGGCGGTCACCCCGGTCTCGTGCGGCGACGGAGGGTGGTGTCGTGCGGACCAGGGACACGGCCCGGCCGTCGACGGAGAATGCCCCGGCGGCCAGACGGAAGACCCGCTCCATGCCGGTCCGGCCTCGGATCTCGACCCCACCTCCCTCGATCCGCACCAAGGTCCCGCTGAACCCACTGGCCCGGTGGGTCAGTGGCATGCCGGGCGACGGCCGTCGACCTTGGGAAAGACCTTGGCCAGGCGGTCCTCGGGTGGGGCGTCGATGGGGCCGGACAGGATGCCGGCCATCGGATTGCGGCGGGTGGACACATCGGGAACCTAGCCAAACCGGAGTTGCAGGGGGTGGAGGTCAGCAGAGCAAATCGGGTCGCCCAGTCGCCCAGTCGCCCGGTCGCCCCGAACGGCCCGGACGCCCCGGACGTCCCGGTCACCCGGTCACCCCGGTCGCCCAGTCGCCCCGGCGGTGGGGCGCTCAACCGACCGGTGTGGCGCGGTGCTCCTCGGCCAGGCCCAGCATGTCGTCCATGATCTGGCCGATCTCGAAGTCCTTCGGGGTGTAGACCCGGGCCACCCCCTTGCCCAGGAGGATCTCCGCATCCTCGGGGGGGATGATCCCGCCCACCACCACCGGGGCGTCCACCCCGGCGGCCCGGAGCCGGTCGACCACCTCGGGGACCAGCTCGAGATGCGACCCCGAGAGGATGGAGATGCCGACCACGTCGACGTCCTCGTCGCGGGCGGCGGCGGCGATCTCGGCGGGTGAGAGCCGGATCCCCTGGTAGACGACCTCGAAGCCGGCATCCCGGGCGGCCACGGCGATCTGCTCGGCGCCGTTGGAGTGGCCGTCGAGGCCGGGCTTGGCCACCAGCAGCTTGGGGGGCCCGCCGGTGCGCTCGGCCATGGCCTTCGACCGGGACAGCACCGATCGGAACTCGGAGCCCCGGTGGCCGACGCCGCCGCTCACCCCGGTGGGGGCCCGGTACTCGCCGAACACCTGGCGCAGGGCGCCGGCCCACTCGCCGGTGGTGCCGCCGGCATGGGCCAGGGCGATGGTGGCCGGCATGATGTTCTCGGTGCCCTCGGCGGCACGCTTGCAGCCCGTCGAGGGCCCGGGTCGACGGCGGCGCTGTCCCGTTCCGCCCGCCACGCCTCCACGTCGGCGCGCAGCTCGGACTCCACGGCCGGGTCGACCCGCAGGATGGAGCCACCCGAAGCGCCGCCCCCGGCCTCGGGGGAGAGCGGAGACTCGGCGGTCTCGGTGAAGCAGTTGACGCCGACCACCTGGAGCTCGCCGGTCTCGATGCGACGCACCCGGTCTGCCTGGCTGCCCACCAGGCGGGACTTGAGCTCGTCGATGGCCTCGAACGCCCCGCCCAGGGCCAGCACATCCTCCAGCTCGGCCCACGCGGCCTCGGCCACCTCGGCCGTCTTCTTCTCGATGACCACCGAGCCGTCGAAGATGTCGTCGTACTCCAGCAGGTCGGACTCGAAGGCCAGGATCTGCTGGATGCGGAGTGACCACTGCTGGTCCCAGGGGCGGGGAAGGCCCAGCGCCTCGTTCCAGGCCGGCAGCTGCAGGGCCCGGGCCCGGGCCCGCTTGGACAGGGTGACGCCCGAGCGACTCGAGCACGATGCGGGGGACGTTGTTCTCCGGCTGGGCCTCGGTCAGACCGAGCGAGTTGACCTGGACCCCGTAGCGCATCCGTCGGAGCTTGGGGTCGGTGACGCCGTAGCGCTCGGAGCAGACCCGGTCCCACAGGGCGGTGAAGGCCCGCATCTTGCAGGTCTCCTCCACGAAACGAACTCCGGCGTTGACGAAGAACGAGATCCGGCCGACCACCGACGGGAACTCGGCGTCCGGGATCTGGCCCGACTCCCGGACGGCGTCGAGGACGCCGATGGCGGTGGCCAGGGCGTAGGCCACCTCCTGGTGGGGGGTGGCCCCGGCCTCCTGGAGGTGGTAGCTGCACACGTTGATCGGGTTCCACTTGGGCACGTGGCGCACGGTGTAGGCGATGGTGTCCACCGTCAGCCGGCGGCTGGGGAGCGGGGGGAAGATGAAGGTCCCCCGGGACAGGTACTCCTTCACGATGTCGTTCTGGGTGGTGCCCGACAGCACCCGGGGGTCGACACCGTGGTCCTCGGCGTTGGCGATGTAGAGGCCGAGCAGCCATCCGGCGGTGGCGTTGATGGTCATCGAGGTGTTCATCGACTCGACCGGGATCTGGTCGAGCAGCTGGGCCATGTGGCCGAGGTGGGCCACCGGCACGCCCACCTTGCCCACCTCGCCGGCGGCCTCGGGGGAGTCGGGGTCGTAGCCGATCTGGGTGGGGAGGTCGAAGGCGATGGACAGCCCGGTCTGCCCCTTGGCCAGGTTGGTCCGGTAGAGCTGGTTGGAGGCCTTGGCCGTGGAGTGGCCCGAGTAGGTGCGCATGACCCACGGCTTGTCCCGTCGGGGGAGGGCTGCGCGGCCCTCACCGGCGCCGCCGGCTCCTCGGGGGCCCCGATTCCCGCCTGGGCCCGTGCCGCCGTCCCGCTGTCCGCCCGGTCCTCCGTCGCTGCCCGGTCCACGTCGCTCATCACCCCATTGTCCCCCAGAGGACGGCCGGTGGCGACAGGGCGGCCGACCGGGGCTGACCCGGGTCCTACTTGCGGTAGTCGAGGAAGCCCTGGCCCGACTTGCGGCCCAGCAGCTCGGCGGCGACCATGCGGCGCAGGAGCGGCACGGCGGCGTAGTTGGGGTCCCGGAACTCGGCGTAGAGGGCGTCGAGGATGGCCAGGGACGTGTCCAGACCGACCAGGTCCAAGAGGGCGAACGGCCCCATGGGGAAGCCGCAGCCGCCCTTCATGGCGGTGTCGATGTCCTCGACCGAGGCCACGCCCTGCTCGTAGAGGCGGACGGCGTTGTTGAGGTAGGGGAAGAGCAGCGCGTTGACGATGAAGCCGGCCTGGTCCTTGACCTCGACCGGGGTCTTGCCGCAGGCCTCGGCGAAGGTGCGGACCGCTGCCGATGGTCTCGTCGGAGGCGGTGAGGGGCTGGACCAGCTCGACCAGCTCCATCACCGGGGCCGGGTTGAAGAAGTGGACGCCGCAGACCTTGTCGGGCCGGCCGGTCTGCATGGCCAGCTCGATGACCGGGAGGGTCGAGGTGTTGGTGGCCAGGATGGTGTGGTCGGCGGTGATCCGGTCCAGCTCGTTGAAGAGCTCCTTCTTCACGGCCAGGTCCTCGACCACCGACTCGATGACCAGGTCCACGTCCTTCAGGGCGGCCAGGTCGGACGTGCCGGTGACCCGGGCCAGGGCCTCGTCCCGCTCGTCCTCGGTCTTCTTGCCCTTCTCGACCTGGCGGTTGAGGGACTTCTCCAGGGCGGCCAGGGTGGCATCGGCGGTGGACTGGCTCCGGGAGCGCAGGACCACCTCGAAGCCGTTGGTGGCCGCCGTCTCGGCGATGCCCGAGCCCATGATTCCCGATCCGACGATTCCCACGCGTGCGATTGACATAGGGGGCAATGGTAGTGGGCGGCCCCCACGTGGCGCTCGAGGAGGCCCGGATGCTCGGACTCCCCGACATCGGCGGAGCCCCGTGTCCGACTCGGACTCCCCGGTCGGTCCTCTCATCGGTCGGCCGACCGGGTCTACCGTCGGCGGACCGCTTGCCCTTCGATCGACCCTCCCGCAACGATGGTGGCCTATGGACGACACAGCAGGTGGCGGCGCGCCCGCTCGGCCGGCACGACGACGGCTCCGGGGCCAGGCCCACCAAGAGCCGAGCGCAAGCCCAAATCTGCGCGCCTCGGCGCGTGCCACCAAGGCCGCCCGGGCCCGCCGCGGCCTCGCCGTCGGCCCGGCCGGCCCGGGCCGGTCGCTCCGCCGGCGCCCGCTGACGGTGGCGCCGGCACTGCCGGCCTGATGGCCCGGAACGCACAGGAGCGGGGCCCCTGGCGGAGGGCGCGTGACCGGGCCCTCTACAGCCGCCGGATCCAACGGGCCGACGAGCGGTGGGCCCTGGCCACCCGGGTGGTGGCCGGGCTGCTGCGCCATCCCGAGCTGGTGCTGGCGGCTCTGGGCCGGAGGGAGCCGGTGGAGCGGGACGGCCGGGTCCTCAACCGGAGCGTCCAGGCCCTGCTCGAGCTGGCCGGCCGGTTCGACGTGGCGGTGGCGGGCCCGAGGGCGGGGGCCGTCGACCGACCCGGTGGTGATGCGGGGCCAGCTCAGTGCGCGGCGGCTCGGCTGGCCATGCCGGTGCGGACCGACGTCCACGTCTGGGGCCGCGTGGTGTCCGGGTCCCGAGGGAGCACCGCCCGTCCCGGTGAGGCTCTACCGCCGGTACGGCGTCGGGGCTCGGCCTCGGCGGCGACGGCCGCCTGGTCCCGGCAGTCGTCTACTTCCACGGCGGCGGCTGGGTGATCGGCGACCTCGACACCCACGACGCCACCTGTCGCATGCTGGCCGCGGTAGCCCGTTGCCTGGTGGTGTCGGTCGACTACCGGTTGGCTCCCGAGAACCCGTTCCCGGCCGCGGTCGACGACGCCCTGGCCGCCTACACGTGGGTCCAGCGCCACGCCGAGGAGCTGGGCGTCGACTCCCGGTCAGGTCGGCGTCATGGGGGACAGCGCCGGCGGCAACCTGGCCGCCGTGGTGGCGCTGGAGACCCGGACCGGAGGCGCTGCGGTGGACGCCGACGTGCGTCCCGCCGGCGGCCCAGGGCCTGATCTATCCGGCGGTGGATGCCCGGCTGGACACCGAGTCCCTGCGGCAGCTGGGCGAGGGGTTCTTCCTCACCCGGGCGGCCATGGAGCGGTGCCGGAGTCTGCTATCTGCCCGATCCGCGCGGACTGGACGGCGGGCCGGGCGTCGCCCCTGCTGGCCGAGGACCATCGGGGCGTGGCTCCGGCCCTGGTGGTGACGGCGGGGTTCGACCCGCTGCGGGACGACGGGGGCAACTACGCCGAGGCGCTGCGGGCGGCCGGGGTCGAGGTCGAGTACCGGTGCTACGACGACCAGGTCCACGGGTTCATGGGCATGGGCATCCTGTCGGATTCGCTGGCCCTGGCCACCGAGGTCTGCGACGCCATGGGTCGGCTCCTCCGGCGGTCCGCCCGGGAGCTCCCGGCCTAGCCGGAACCGGCCTCTACAGTTGGGCGATGGAACGATCCCCCGGCATATTGGCTCTGGTCGGTGGCGGCGAGTGGAGCGAGGGGTGCACCTTCGACGCCGGGTTCCTGGCCGCTTCGGGATCGGACGAGGTGCTGGTCCTGCCCACGGCGGCCGCCTACGAGCACCCCGAGCGGCTGGTGGTCCGGGCCGGGGAGTGGTTCGAACCGCTGGGGGGCCAGGTCGAGGGGCTGATGGTCCTCTCCCGGGCCGATGCCGAGGATGATGGGGCCGCCGGGGTCATGCGGAAGGCCCGCCTGATCTACCTGGCCGGAGGCTCGCCCATGCACCTCCGCAGCGTCCTGAAGGACTCGAAGGTGTGGTAGGCGCTGTTGGAGGCGTGGCGGGACGGGGCTGTGGTGGTGGGCTCCTCGGCGGCGGCCATGGCCCTCACCGACCCCATGGTCGATGCCCGCGGCGGAGGGCTGACCATCGGTCTCGGGCTGCTGAGCGGACTGGCGGTGGTTCCGCACTTCGGGGACATCCACGAGGACACCCACGGCGAGAAGCTCCACCGATCGGTGCTGCTGGCGCCCCACGGCACGCCGGTGGCCGGGATCCCCGAGCGGACGGCCCTCATCCGCGACCCTTCCGGGAAGTGGCGCGGCGAGGGAGCGGGCCAGGTGGCGGTGTACCTCAACGGGGCCCTGGCCGAAGCCGGCCTCGACGCTCTGCCCGCCTGACGACCCGGACCTCACGGCCCGCGCGGCCATGCCGCTCGGGATCAGCCCCAGCCGGGACAGTCCGGCCCTGCCGCTCGGGATCAGCCCCAGCCGGGACAGTCCGGCCCTGCCGCTCGGGATCAGCCCCAGCCGGGACAGTCCGGCCCTGCCGCTCGGGATCAGCCCCAGCCGGCCCGGCCCCCCTCTGTCGCCCGCGTCAGCATCCCGCCGGCCCAGCCCGCCCGTCCTGGCTGGCCGACGCCCGGGACCTTCCGACGGCCGGCCCCTCCTATTCGGCCTCGGTGATGGTGACCGATTCGATGACCACCTCTTCGGAGGGCGCTCCGGAGCGGCTGCCGACAGCCTCGATGGCCTTGACCACGTCGAGGCCCTTGACCACCTTGCCGAACAGCGAGTAGCTGGGGGGAAGGGAGGTGCCGTCGGGCCCACTCACGATGAAGAACTGGCTTCCGTTGGTGTTGGGGCCGGCGTTGGCCATGGCCAGCGAACCGATCTCGTAGCGGCCCGGTGCCGGAAGTTCGTCGTCGAACCGGTAGCCGGGACCACCCCGGCCCGAGCCCTCCGGGTCCCCACCCTGGAGCATGAAGCCGGGGATGATCCGGTGGAAGACGATGCCGTCGTAGTAGTGCCACCGGGCCAGGAACACGAAGTTGTTGACCGTGGCCGGGGCGGCGATGGGGTCGAGGGCGATGGTCATGGTTCCCTTGGAGGTCACCAACTCGGCCGTGTACCGCTTGGCGGGATCGATGACCATCGGTGGGGGTGCGTCGAATCGCTGGGTCTTCGGGCTGGAACCGTCGACTGCTGGAATCTCTGGGGCCATGGGGCTACTCCTCGTCAGGATGGGGATGGATGGATGGACGCGTGGCGGCGGGAGCTCGAACAGGCGCCGCCCACGACGCGCTGACGCCGGGCGGGGCCAACTAGGACTGGGTGACGTCGACCGACACCATGCGATGGAGTGTGGTCGGTGTGCCGCTGCTGGCGCCGGCCGCATTGATCTTGTCGACCACGTCCATCCCGGAGGTGACCTTGCCGAACAGGGTGTACTTGGGGGCCAGACTCTCGCCCTGGCTGCCGGCCACGATGAAGAACTGGCTGCCGTTGGTGTCGGGGCCGGAGTTGGCCATGGCCACCGAACCCAGCGGGTACTGGGGTGTGGCCGTCTTGGGCAGTTCGTCCGCGAATTGGTAGCCGGGCCCGCCCGACCCGCTCCCGGTGGGGTCGCCGGTCTGGTCCACGAACGTCGGGATGACCCGGTGGAAGACGATGCAGTCGAAGAAGTGCTGCTTGGCCAGGAACACGAAGCTGTTGACGGCCTTCGGCGCCTGGGCGGGGTCGAGCTGGATGGTGAACGGTCCGATGTCGGTGGTGACCATGGCCGTGTAGGTCTTGGAGGTGTCGATGGTCATCGGCGGGTACGAGGAGTAGCTCGGCTTGTTGAGGGTGGTGCTGAAGTTTGCCGGACAGTCGGACGAGGTGGTGATGGCGCTCGGGGAGGTGTTGCCCGAGCCGCCGGCCGGTGCCGGTTTGGTGGTGGTGGACGCCGCCGGTTTGGTGGTGGACGTGGCAGCGGTCGACTTCTTCCCCGGTTTGAAGATCAGGTACGAGATGCCGAACACGATGGCGGCCACGATGACCACGGTGATGATCCGCCGGGTGTTCTGCTTCCGCTTGGCGGCTTTCTGCTCGGCCTCGAGCCGGGCCTGTCGACCGGCCTTCTGACGCTGTCGCTTCTCGGTGGGCACGGGGGTTCAGGGTAGTCGGTCCCACTTGCCCGCCCGGTGTCGGCCGCCGCAGCCTCGGCCCGTGCCGGGAAGCGGTCCCTGTAGCCTTGGTCACCATGTCTCTGGTGGTACAGAAGTTCGGCGGGACCTCGGTCGCCGACGCCGAGCGGATCCGTGCCGTGGCCGATCACGTGGCCCGCTCCCGACGGGCCGGGGACGACGTGGTGGTGGTGGTCAGCGCCATGGGCAAGACCACCGATGAGCTGGTCCGACTGGCCAACGACGTCAGTACGGTCCAGCCCACCCGGGAGGTGGACATGCTCCTGAGCGCCGGCGAGCGCATCTCCATGTCGCTGCTGTGCATGGCCCTGGCCGAGCTCGGGGTCGAGGCCACCTCGTACACCGGTAGCCAGGCCGGGATCATCACCGACGCCGTCCACACCCGGGCCAAGATCCTGGAGATCCGGGCCGACCGCCTTCGGGCCACACTGGACGGGGGCGGCGTGCCGGTGGTGGCGGGCTTCCAGGGGATGTCCGTCGAACGGGACGTGACCACCTTGGGCCGAGGAGGCTCCGACACCACGGCGGTGGCCCTGGCCGCTGTGCTGGAGGCCGACGTCTGCGAGATCTACACCGACGTGTCCGGGGTGTTCAGCGCCGATCCCCGCATCGTCCCCGAGGCCCGCAAGCTGAGCCGGATCAGCTACGAGGAGATGTTGGAGATGGCCGCCACCGGGGGCCGGGTCCTCATGCTCCGGTCGGTGGAGTTCGCTCGGAACCACGGGGTGCCCCTGCACGTACGGTCCAGCTTCACCTGGGAGCCCGGCACGTGGGTCGATGAGGAGGATGCAAGCATGGAGGACGCAATCGTCACGGCGGTGACCCACGACGTGACCGAGGCCAAGGTCACGGTCATCGGAGTGCCCGACCGCCCCGGCCTGGCCGCCCGGCTGTTCCGGGGCCTGGCCGACCGCCACGTCAACGTGGACATGATCGTCCAGAACACCTCGCTGCACGGGACGACCGACATCTCCTTCACCGTGCCCGGGTACGACCTGGCCGTGAGCGCCGAGGTGTGCGAGCAGCTGGTTCCGGCCCTGGGTGCCTCGGGGGTGACCAGCGACGACGACGTGGCCCGGGTCTCCCTGGTCGGAGCCGGGATGAAGACCCACCCGGGGGTCACCGCCCTCACCTTCGAGACGCTGGCCGCGGCCGGCATCAACATCGAGATGATCTCCACGTCGTCGATCCGGATCTCCTGCATGGTGCGGGCGGAGGCGGCCGAGGAGGCAGTCCGTGCCCTCCACGCCGCCTTCGAACTGGGCTGAGGTCGGGCCGGACGTCCGACAGGCCGGACGTGCGATAGACGGCGCCAGGGGAGCGGGGCGAGACAACGCTCGCAGCCGTCGAGCCGGCGAGCCCGTCGAGCCCGTCGGGTCGGGTGGGTCCGCTCCCGTAGGATGGTTCCATGCGAGTGGCTGTGGTGGGTGCGACCGGCCAGGTGGGGTCGGTCATGCAGGGCGATCCTCGAGGAGCGGGCGTTCCCCGTCGACGAGCTGAGGCTGCTGGCCTCGGCACGCTCGGCCGGCCGACGGCTCACGTTCCGGGGCGTCGACGTGGAGGTGGAGGACGCCGCCACGGCCGATCTCTCCGGCCTGGACCTGGCCCTGTTCTCCAGTGGTGGCACGGCATCTCGCGGCGCTGGCCCCCCGTTTCGCCGACGCCGGGGCCATCGTCATCGACAACTCGTCGGCCTGGCGGATGGACCCCGAAGTGCCTCTGGTGGTTCCCGAGGTGAACGCCGTCGCGCTGGGCTCGATCCGGAAGGGCATCGTGGCCAATCCCAACTGCACGACCATGGTGGGCATGCCGGTCCTCAAGCCGCTGCACGACGCAGCCGGGCTCGAGCGCCTGGTGGTCTCCACCTACCAGGCCGTGTCCGGTGCCGGTCTCGCCGGGGTGGCCGAGCTCGAGGGCCAGCTGATCAAGACCGTCGACCGGGCGGCGGCGCTGACCTTCGACGGGTCGGCGCTGGACTTCCCCGAGCCGGTAACCTTCCCCGACGTCATCGCCCACAACGTGGTCCCGATGGCCGGATCGCCCGGTGCCGACGGGTCGGGCGACACCACCGAGGAGCAGAAGTTCCGGGACGAGAGCCGCAAGATCCTGGACATCCCCGAGCTCGAGGTGGCCTGCACCTGCGTCCGGGTACCGGTGTTCACCGGTCATTCCCTGTCCATCGTGGCCCAGTTCGAGCGGGCCCTGAGCCCCCGACTGGCCACCGAGCTGCTCAGCGGGGCGCCCGGCGTGGAGCTCTCCGAGGTGCCCACGCCTCTGCACGCCGCAGGGCGGGATCCCTCGCTGGTGGGACGGGTCAGGGCGGCCGACTCCTCGGGCCACCAGCTGGCCTTGTTCGTCAGCGGCGACAATCTCCGCAAGGGGGCCGCCCTCAACGCCGTCCAGATCGCCGAGACCCTGGTCGCCATGGGCGTTCTCGGCTGACCGGCTGAACCGGGTAATCAGGTGACCGGCGAGTGGAAACTCCCAGGAAACACCTGATCAGGCTGCCGGACCGGTCGAGGGCACCAGCACGGCAACCCGCTTGGCCAGGTTGACGGCGTGGTCGCCGAAACGCTCGTAGAAGCGGGCCACCATGGCCAGCTCCACGGCCACCGGCAGCGGCATGGTCCCGGCCACCACCTCCACGGTCAGGCTGACATGGAGGTCGTCCATCTCGTCGTCCAGGGTGTCCACCAGGGATGCGCCCATCGGGAGCCGCTCGGCGTAGGCGTCGGTGGTGGCCCGCCACATGTGGATGGCCACCTCGCCCATTCGCTCCACCAGGCCCCGGCTCCGGGCCGACAGCTCGACCCCGAGTCCCCGGGCGGCCCGGCGGGCCACGTGCTCGGCCAGGTCCCCGTTCCGCTCGAGGTCGGGAAGCATGCGGATCACGGTGACCAGGAACCGCAGGTCCTCCGGGGAGGTGATGCCGGCCACCGTCAGCTGCTGGAGGGTCAGCTGCTCGATGTCGTGATAGAGGGTGTCGACCACCTCGTCCCGGTCGGCCAGCGCCTTGGCCGCCTCGCGATCCCCCGAGAGCAGGGCGTCGGTGGCGCCGGACACCGACTCGCCCACCAGGGCGAACAGCTGGAGGACTTTCCGGTCGATCTGTTCGAGTGCGTCGTCCACGCCCGCCACCGTACCCGCGGTTTCCCTGCTACCCGCCCGATTCCTTACGCCCGTCGGCATCCCCAGACCCGACCCCAGACCCGGATCTGGACCCGGCATCGGAGACCCGGGCCCGAGCCACCGGATCTCGGCCAGGGTCCTGTTCAGCTGGCTCGTCGGGCTCCAGCACGTCCCCGACGATCACCCGTGGACCCGACCCCCACGACAGGTACCGCCACGACCAGTTGATCAGCACGACGATCTTGTTGCGGAAGCCGATGAGATAGAGGATGTGGAGGCCCAGCCAGGCCAGCCAACCCAGGGTCCCCCGGACCACCAGCCCGCTCGGGAACTCGGTGATGGCCGCCCGCCGCCCGATCGTGGCCATGATGCCCTTGTCGTGGTAGCGGAACGGCCGGGTCGTTCGACCGTTCACCCGGTTGACGATCTGTCGGGCGGCGTGCCTGCCCGACTGGATGGCCACCTGGGCCAGCTGGGGACAGATCTGGTCGGGATGGGGGGACCCCGGCCCCCAGGGGACGGCGGCGGCGTCCCCGATGGCGTAGCAGTCCGGTCGACCCGGGAGGGAGAGGTCGGCGTGCACCAGGAGGCGCCCGTTTGGCCCGGTCTCCTGCCCCAGCGTGGCGGCCACGGTGTCCTCCACGGATACCCCACCGGCCCACACCACGGTTCGGGTGGGGATCTGGGTGCCGTCGTCCAGCTCGACACACGAGCCGGTCACCGACCGCACCATATGGCCGAGCTTGAGCTCCACTCCCCGTCCTTCGAGGGTTCGAGCGGCGTAGGCCGCTGCCGAGGCCTTGAACGGGGTCAGCAGCCGGTTCAGGCCGTCGACCAGGATGATCCGCCCGGACGCACGGTCGAATCCGAACCCGTCGTGGCGGACGGCCACGTCCAGCAGCTCGGCCAGGGCCCCGGCCACCTCCACCCCGGTGGGCCCGCCGCCGACCACCACGAAGGTCAGTAGCCCCTTGGCATCCCCCTCGGGGTCCGTGTCGGCGTCCTCCAGACGACGCAGGACGTGGTCCCTCAGGGTCCGGGCGTCGTTGAGGGTGTACAGGGGGAAGGTGAACTCTGCGGCACCCGGGATCCCGAAGAACCGGGCAGTGGCTCCACTGGCCACGATGACCGAGTCGAACGGCAACGGGCCGGCTCCCTCCACGGTTACCTGCCGGCGGTCCCAGTCGATCCCGCTCACCGTGCCGAATCGGAACGAGACGTTCCGGCTGCGCCCGAAGATGGCCCTGACCGGGTAGGCCACGTCCCCGGCCTCGAGTCCCGCCGTGGCCACCTCGTACAGCAGCGGTTGGAAGGTGTGGAAGTTCCGCTGGTCGACAATGGTCACCTCGACCGGCTCGCCGACCAGGGCCCGGGCTGCCGAGAGGCCACCGAACCCGGCCCCGACGATCACCACGCGATGCATCACTCCATGCTGACACAGCTCGCCCAACGGTCAGTGGGCCGGGTCCGGGGTTGGCCCACGCTCGCCCCCGTGCCGACCTCGTGCCGACCTCGTCCGACCACCGGCGCCCCGGGCCCCCTGACCGATGGCCGAGAGCGTTGATGCGCGAGCGTCCCCGGCGCTGATACACCCCCTCGGTACGCTGGCCCCGAGGGTCCGTCCCGGTCCCGAGGAGGTTTCGTCATGATCACCGGACTCATCGTCGGGACTCGTTGCCGGTGCCACCCTGGGGGTGGTGGCGGGCTTGCTGATCCGCGCCAATCAGGTCACTGCGGCGAGGACGGCGGAGGCCCGCCTCTCCGATGCGGTCGGACGCAATCAGACGCTTACCACCGAGCTCCAGGGGGTTCGCGCCCAGTTGGCCGAAGACAGTCGACGGGCGGTCATCCTGCAGGCGGACCTGGCCCGCCTGACCACGGAGCTCGACCACGAGCGCCGGGGCAGCGCCGAGCGGGCCGAAGCCTTCGAAGACACCCGCCGTCAGCTGACCGGGGAGTTCGCCCGGCTCTCCACCTTGGCCCTGCAGCAGAACAACGAGCAGTTCCTCCAGCTGGCCGACACCAAGCTCAACGAGACCCGTCAGGCCGCCGAGGGTGAGCTGGCCAAGCGGCAGGAGGCCATCGAGCAGCTGCTGAAACCGATCGGCGAGCAGCTGGGCAAGTACGAGCTCGGGATGCAACGCCTCGAGGTGGAGCGGCAGCGGGCCTACACGACCCTGACCGAACAGATGAAGACCCTCTCCGTCTCCCACGACCAACTGCAAAAGGAGACCCGCAACCTCGTGACCGCCCTCCGCTCTCCGCAGGCCCGGGGTCGGTGGGGGGAATTGCAGCTCCGGCGGGTGGTGGAGATGGCCGGCATGCTCGAGCACTGCGACTTCGACGAGCAGGTCACCTCCGATGCAGACGGTGGCAGGATGCGCCCCGATATGGTGGTCCACCTGCCGGGGGGGAAGAACGTCGCCGTCGACGCCAAGGTGCCGATGCAGGCATTCCTCGACGCCAACGAGGCCGACGACGAGACGACACGGCGGACCCATCTGGCCAGCCACGGTCGGCAGATGAAGGCTCACGTCGACGCCCTGGCCAAGAAGGAGTACTGGAAGCGGGTCGACCCGTCGCCCGAGTTCGTCGTGGCCTTCATCCCCGGGGACCCGCTGCTCACCGCGGCGCTCGAGCACGAACCGGGTCTGATGGAGCACGCCGTGGCCAACCACGTGCTGCTGGCCACACCGACATCACTCATCGCCCTCCTGCGGGCCGTGGCCTACGGGTGGCAGCAGGACGCCCTGGCCGAGAACGCCCGCGAGGTCCAACTGCTCGGCGCCCAGCTCTACGAGCGGCTGGCCTTGCTCGGTGAGCACTTCGCCGGTGTGGGCAAAGGGCTGAACAGTGCCGTGATGGCCTACAACAAGGCGGTCGGCTCACTCGAGAGCCGGGTACTGGTCACGGCCCGCCGGTTCGTCGACATGGGGGTGGTGGGGGTGGGGGAGAAGGAGCTGGCCCACCCGGCCACCGTGGAGACCACCACTCGGGTCCTCCAGTCGGCAGAGATGGGGCCACCGGCGATCGGGCTTTCACTGCTGCCCGGAGTCGGACCTTCAGACGAGCCCTGGATGTCGTCGCCGGTCCCCACCCCGCCGCCGACGACGGCTAGGCCAAGCGGAGTCCGCGGCTCACCGGCTGCCCGTCTTCGGCTCAATCCCGCTTCGTCAGACGGGCAAACCGGTCGGGCGCGGAGCGGCCTCCGGCGCTCGTCGCGGCTGAATGAACAAACGATGAATAAAAGACATCATGGCCGGTGGTAGATGACCACCACCGATGCTCACCGGGGTCCTGTCGACCAGGGAGTTCGTGCTGCGAACTGAGCCGTCGTCAATTATGACGATCTCATTGCAGTTCTCAGGGCATTCCAAGGTGACTGATGGTAAAAGTAGTGCAGTCCACGTCCGTGCTCGGAGGGATCGAGGGGGGGACGGGGCGGTCATGCTGGAGCGAGAGGGAGACAAGACGTGAACATTCTGGTGCTCGGTGGTGACGGCTATCTGGGTTGGCCCACCGCTCTTTACCTGTCCCGAAAGGGCCACCATGTCGGCATCGTCGACAACTTCGCCCGTCGGGGCTACGACTTCGAGATGGGCGTCGACACTCTCGTCCCCATCGCCAGCCTGCAGCGGCGCGTTCGCTGTTGGCAGGAGATCTCCGACAACGCCATGGACCTCTTCGTCGGTGACCTGACCGATCCGGCCTTCGTCAGCGAGACCCTGGCGTCGTTCGGGCCCGACGCCGTGGTGCACTTCGCCGAGCAGCGGTCGGCTCCCTACTCGATGATCGACCGTCAACACGCCGTCTACACCCAGGTCAACAACGTCGCCGGCACACTCAACCTGCTCTATGCCATCGCCGAGCAGAACCGCGACATCCATCTGGTGAAGCTGGGGACGATGGGGGAGTACGGGACCCCCAACATCGACATCGAAGAGGGTTTCATCGAAATCACGCACCGGGGTCGGACCGACGTGCTCCCCTACCCGAAACAGCCGGGCTCGTTCTACCACCTCTCCAAGGTCCACGACAGCGCCAACATCATGTTCGCCTGCCGCATCTGGGGGATCCGGGCTACCGACCTCAACCAGGGCATCGTCTACGGCCACGAGACCGAAGAGACGGCGCTCCACCCCGATCTGGCCACCCGGTTCGACTACGACGGTGTCTTCGGGACGGTTCTGAACCGGTTCTGCGTCCAGGCGGTCACCGGCCATCCGCTGACCGTATACGGCTCGGGCGGCCAGACACGGGGAATGCTCAACATCCTCGACACCCTGGCCTGCGTGGAGCTGGCTCTCGAGACTCCGGCCGAACGCGGGGAGTTCCGGGTCTTCAACCAATTCACCGAGTCCTTCTCGGTGTTGGAGATGGCTGAGCTGGTGGCGGCGGAGTTCGCCGGTAAGGCGGTCATCGAGCACACGGCCGACCCCCGGGTGGAGAAGGAAGAGCACTACTACCGGGCCGCCCACACCAAGTTGCTCGACCTCGGACTGGTACCCCACCTGCTGACGTCGTCGGTGATCCAGTCGATCCTGGGCGTCGCCGACAAGTTCAAGGTCGAACGCCGACCAGGCCGCCATCCTGCCCACCGTCGAATGGCGGAGCACGGCGAGTGACCTCGTGACGGCCGGTTCGCACGGTGGCGATCGGGGCGAGCAGACCGACCAACACGTGGAGCGAACCCTCTCGGGCCGGTAGGGGTCCACTCAGAGTCCAAATCCACCTGACCGGCTGCCGATCACCTGGGCCGGCCGCCGTGGACCTGGACCTGGACCTGGACTTGGACCTGGACCAGCGGCAAAGCGGCGGGGATTGCCATCACACAATGACGGTCGGCCCCAGCGGTCATCAGCAGCCGCCGGTGGCGCGCCCGGCAACCATTTCCGGGTGGCCCTCGCTTCGGGCCAGACCGGGCTGCCGTTGTGGCCTTGATGGTCTGATGTCGTCGGACGGTGCGTCGCCCCAGAGAGGCCGAACAGAGTGCTGCCGGGCGCGATGTCGAAACCCGGCAGGACCATGACCCGCCGGGTGAACGGTCGATGCTGCAGGATCGCCAGTCGGAGTCAGCACTATCGTCGTCGGGATGCCCAGGGCCCGACGGAGACGAGTCGGCTCGGCGGCCCGGCGGAGTCTGGGGGCGCACCGTCGTGCTCGTCGCGCTGGCCGCCGCGGTGCTGGTGCTGGTGGTGGGGTCCATAGCGGAGATCCGGGCCCAGTCGAGCGGTTACCGGAGCGCCACCGACTCGGGCTACGGGGCGCTGGCCACCCGGGTCGCAGACGCCTCGAACCAGACCATGGCTCAGTTGGCCGCGGTGATCGAATCGGCCCCGAGCCTCACCAACCAGGCCCTGCCCTTCACCGCCCGGGCGGTCCTGCAACAGGGGCTCGATGCGGCGGTGGGCGCCACGGCCCAGGAGTCCACCCAGGCCGCCCTGCTCGTCCCGCCTTACCCGTCGGACCGGGTCAGCGACCAGTTCACCCGAGTGATGGCAGGCCCGGGCCGCCGGCACCTCCGACCTGCGCACCAGCATCGACCGTCTGCTGGGGATGACGCCGTTGCCGATCGCCGGTGCGCCCGCCACGTCGACTGGGTCCACATCCGCTCCGTTGATCTCGATCGCTCAGGCCTCCACTCGATGGGAAATGCCGGTCTGGTCGTTCCAGCGGTCCGACGTGGACTACGCCAACCTGGCGCCAGATCCGCAGGCAACGGCTGCCGATCCGTCTGCCCCGGTCGGTATGGGTACCGGCGCCAATGGCCAGCGCACCCCTCGGCCCGTCCCAGCTGGCCGCATGCCAGCGGTGCTGGGGAACTCCGCCGTGCTGGCCCCGTATCACCGGCTGGCCATCACCGCGATGGGACTGCACCACCGGCGGTCTCCAGCCGGCGGGCCGGGCCTGCTCGGCGCAAGGACTGCGTACGGCGGTGTCCGACGGCGCCGGGACCGGTCCCGACGGTGCTGCCCCCCACGCTCCACGGTCACCGCCGAGGTGACCGTCACCAACTGCGGGACCGTGCCCGAGACAGGGGTAGTGGTGACCCAGACCCTGGTGCTGGCCGACCCGGCCGGGACCCCGTTGCCACCGTCGGGCGCCCGGGGGTCGGCCTCGCGGGCCACGGTGGCACTCCAGTCGGGCTCGTCCGAGGCGCTGACTCTGCCCCTCCTGACCGTGAGCCACGGGCCACTTGTACACACTCACGGTGGCGGTCGCCACGCCGGCCAACCAACAGGACCGGGCCGGATCGACCCAGCAGTTCCTCCTCCAGATCTCGGGCTGACCCTGGACCCGCCACCGGCCGGGGTGGGCCAGGAGGGGTGGCCTGGGTGGCGGTGATCGATGGCTCTCCTTCGGGCGGGACCCCGCCGGGCCCGGTCGGTTGGTCGGGACCAGCTGGGGTGGATCTAAGATCGGAGACGAGACCAATTCACGATAGAAGGGTCTGAGGATCAGTGGCCGACAGCATCACGATCACCGACAACCGCACTGGTGAGTCCCTCGAGATCCCGATCGAGAACGGGGGCATCGCAGCGTCCCAGTGGTCGAAGCTCCTCCCGGGCATCTGGTTCTACGACCCGGGTTTCACGTCCACGGCGGCCTGTGAGAGCGCCATCACCTACCTCGACGGCGAGGAGGGGATCCTCCGATATCGGGGCTACCCCATCGAGCAGCTGGCCGAGGAGCTCGACCTATCTGGAGGTGGCTTACCTCCTGCTTGAACGGCGAGCTCCCCACTGCCGAGGAGTACGAGGTGTGGGAGCGGGAGATCACGCTCCATACCTTCATCCACGAGAACGTGACGCAAGCGGTTCCTCGAAGGATTCCACTACGACGCCCACCCCATGGGGATGCTGGTCTCCGCGGTGGCCGCCCTGTCCACCTTCTACCTCGACGCCAAAGACATCTTCGACGTCGACGTCCCGCAACAAGCAGATCATCCGCCTGATCGCCAAGATGCCCACCCTCGCCGCCGCCGCCCACCGGTTCAGCGTCGGAATGCCGTTCGTCTACCCGGACAACTCACTTCCGTTCACCTCGAACTTCCTCTCCATGATGTGGAAGATCGCCGAGCCCCGCTTCGAGGCCGACCCGGTCCTGGCCCGTGCCCTCGACGTCCTGTTCATCCTTCACGCCGACCACGAGCAGAACTGCTCGACTACCGCCATGCGGACGGTCGGCTCGTCCCATGCCGACCCCTACTCGGCCACCGCCGCCGCCGCCGCCGCCCTGTACGGGCCCCGCCACGGCGGGGCCAACGAGGCGGTCATCCGGATGCTCACCGACATCGGCTCGATCGAGAACGTCGAGTCCTTCATCACCTCGGTGAAGGAGGGCTCGGGCGGGAGACTCCAGGGGTTCGGCCACCGGGTCTACAAGAGCTACGACCCCCGGGCCACGATCATCAAGCGGACCGCCGACGAGGTCTTCGAGGTGACCGGCAAGAACCCGCTGCTCGACATCGCCCTCAAGCTCGAGGAGATCGCCCTCTCCGACGAGTACTTCACCTCTCGCAAGCTCTACCCCAACGTGGACTTCTACTCGGGCCTGATCTACCAGGCCATGGGCTTCCCGCTCGAGATGTTCCCGGTGCTGTTCGCCATCCCCCGCACCGCCGGGTGGTTGGCCCACTGGCAGGAGATGCTGGATCAGGACTCGAAGATCGCCCGGCCCCGCCAGCTCTACATCGGGGCCGGACGCCCGCGACTACGTTCCCATGGCCGCCCGCTGAACCGCCCTGAGCCGGGTCTTCGACCCAGCAGGAGAGGGCATACGAAGGGCGGGACGGGGCTTGGCCCGACGGGAAGGGTTTGGCCACCGTGGCCGTCGGCCGGTGGGCCCTCACCGTGGGCTCAGCCCTTTGGGGTGTGGGGTACCCGCCGCATCAGGCCCTCCTGGACCACGGAGACGGCCAGGTCGCCCGACCCGGGTGAAGAGGAAGCCCCGGGCCAGTCCACGGGCGCCGATAGGCGGCGGGGCTGTCCATGTCGTAGAGGAGCCACTCGTCGGCCCGGAACGGGCGGTGGAACCACATGCAGTGGTCCAGGCTGGCACCCATGAAGTCGGCATCGTCCCAGCTGACGTCGTGGGGGGCCAGCATGGTGTCGAACAGCGACATGTCCGAGGCGTAGGTGGCGATGCAGGCGTGGAGCAGAGGGATCGTCGGGCAGCGTGCCGTCGGCCCGGATCCAGAGTCTCTGGACGGGTTCCTTGCTGGCGTCGTGGCTGAACGGGAGCTCCCCGATATGGCGCTGGTCGATGGGGTGGGGCTTGGCGAACCAGTCACCGAGGGCTCTCCCGGTAGGGCTCCAGCCTGGTGGCCAGGGAGTCGAGGGTCTCGGGGTCGGGCACGTCGGGCATGGGGAACTGGTGGGTCAGCCCGGGCTCGTCGGCGGTGGAACGAGGCGGACAGGTGGAAGATGGCCCGACCGTGCTGGATGGCCACCACCCGGCGGGTGGTGAACGACCGGCCGTCTCGGATGCGGTCCACTTCGTAGAGGATGGGCACCGAGGGGTCCCCGGGACGGAGGAAGTAGGCGTGCAGCGAGTGGGGCCGCCCGATCTCGACCGTGCGGCCCGCCGCCATCAGCGACTGTGCCGCCACCTGCCCGCCGAACACCCGCTGGCGCTCCTCGTTGGGGCTCACGCCCCTGAAGATGTTGACCTCGATCGACTCCAGATCGAGGAGGTCGACCAGGAAATCGAGGGCTTCGCTCACGGCACCATCCTGCCAGCTGGCCGTCTATCATTGCCGCCCACCGGCACGCTCCGAGGGGCCCTACCGAGTCCCAGGTGGCGCCCTTCGTCCGCACCCCGGCCCGTCACGACCTCCGACGGCCCGGCACCAGGCCCGGTGCCCCGCTACGGTACCGGACCGTGACCACCGTCACCTTTCCCGACCGCTTCCTCTGGGGCACGGCCACCGCTGCCCACCAGATCGAGGGTGGAAACGTCAACAACGACTGGTGGGAGTTCGAGCACGACCCCACGTCGGGCTGCGTGGATGTCAGTGGGGACGCCTGCGACTCCTTCAACCGGTATCCCGAGGACATCGCCCTGGTGGCCGATCTGGGATCTGGGCGCCTATCGGTTCTCGCTCGAATGGAGCCGCATCGAGCCGGAGGAGGGCGAGTTCTCCCGGGTGGCCCTGGACCACTACCGGCGCATGGCGGCGACCTGCCACGAGCACGGCGTCCTCCCGGTGGTGACGTTCCACCATTTCACCCACCCCCGCTGGCTTGCGGCCGCCGGGGCCTGGGAGGCCCTCCACGCACCCGACAGGTTCGCCCGCTACTGCGAGCGGGTGACCGCCCATCTCGGGGATCTCATCGGGCTGGCCTGCACCCTCAACGAGCCCAACGTGGTGGCCACCATGGGTTGGCGTCTGGCGATCTTTCCGCCGCGGGTCCGGGACCGGGTCCGTCGGGACGCGGTCAACCAGGCCCTGGTGAGCGCCCACCGCAAAGGGGTCGATGCCATCCGGTCCGGGCCCGGCGAGGCGCCGGTGGGCCTCACCCTGTCGATGGTGGACTTCGAGGCCGAGTCGGGGGGCGAGGAGTGGGTGGAGCGGATCCGTCGGCCCTCTGAAGACGTGTTCCTGGAGGCCACCGGCGGAGACGACTTCATCGGGGTCCAGACCTACACGCGTCAGCGGGTCGGGCCGGAGGGGTCGCTGCCCGGCGAGGAGGGCGTTCCGACCACCCAGATGGGCTACGAATTCTGGCCGGAGGCCCTCGAGGGCACTGTCCGACGGGCCTGGGAGGTCACCGGTGGCCTGCCTGTCTACGTCACCGAGAACGGTATCGGCACGGATGACGACTCCTCCCGCATCGAGTACGTGACCCGTGCCCTCGGCGGACTCCGTCGCTGCCTGGAAGACGGAATCGACGTGCGCGGCTACTTCTACTGGAGCCTCCTGGACAACTTCGAGTGGGTGCTCGGCTATGGGCCGACCTTCGGGCTCGTGGAGGTCGACCGGGCCACGTTCGAGCGCCGGCCCAAGCCCAGCGCTGCCTGGCTGGGAGGGATCGCCAGGGTCAACGCTCTGTGATGGTCGAATCGCGGAGAGTGCCTGCGCTGTTTCTCGCCGATCGGTCACGACTAGGGTTTGCCCGATGACCGGTCTGGTGGTGCGCGCCGAGCACGTCTGGCAGAGGCGAAACACGCCCGAGGCTCGGCAGCTCATCCGCTACACGATGGTGTCGGTGATCTCCACTGCGGTGTCGTTCGGGGTCCTGGCCCTGGTGTTCGGCGTCTTCCATCTCTGGGGGGAGATCGTGAGCACGGTCTTCGCCAATGTCGTGGCCACGGTGCCCTCCTACTTCCTCAACCGCATGTGGGTGTGGGGGAAAGGTGGCCGCTCCCACCTGATGAAGGAGATCGTGCCCTTCTGGGTGATGTCGGCCATCGGCATCGTGGTCTCCATCGGGGGTGCCGCGGTGGCCCGACACATCGGCAAGACCCACCACCTGACCCACCTCCAGCAGACGGCTGTGGTGCTGCTGGCCAACCTGATTTCGTTCGGCCTGTTCTGGATTCTCAAGTACATGCTCTACAACCGGCTCTTCCACGTGCACCCGGTCGAGGATCTCGACGAGCTGGTCGAAGCGGCCTGACCTTCCCGGCGGCGCCCTGACGAAGGCCCCCGTGCGGGAGGCCCGCCCAGGCTCTCCCTGACCGCTCAGACCCGACCCGCCCCGACTCGACCCGACCCGCCCCGACCCGACTCGACCCGACCCGCCCACCCGACCCGACTCGACCGACCCGCAGGGCCCCGGCTCACCGTGGCCCGCCCGCAGGCGTCCGCCCGGCGCATTCACGAGGGCCGACCCACCCGAGCGGCCGTATGGCCCGCGCCGGCCGGCGTGAGGGTCAGTCCCGGAAGTTGTTGAACTGCAGTGGTATGCCGAAGTCTTCGGCCTTCAACGCGGCGATGGCCGCCTGGAGGTCGTCGCGCTTCTTGCCGCTGACCCGCAACTGGTCCCCCTGGGTCTGTGAGCTGACGCCCTTGAGACCCAGGTCCTTGATGAACTTGTTGATCTTCTTGGCGTGGTCGGAGGAGATGCCTGCCTGGATGCCGAGGCGTTGTCGAGCCGACCCTCGTGACGCCTCCTCGATCTTGCCTACGTCGAACGACTTGAGGGAGACCTCCCGCTTGACCATCTTCTCCTGAAGGACCTGGTAGAGGGCGCGTAGTCGGTCCTCGGTGGACGAGGTGAGCACCAGTTCGGCATCGGACAGCTCGATCGCCGAATCGGTGCCTTTGAAGTCGAAACGGGTCGTGGCCTCGCGGTTGGCTTGGTCCACGGCGTTGCGAACTTCCTGCATGTCGACTTCGGAAACCACGTCGAAGGTGGGCATGGAGAAACAGTACCTCCGCACCAGGCGATATCCTTCCGGCCTGCGGGTCGGTGCCCGAGTGGCCAAAGGGAGCAGACTGTAAATCTGCCGCGCAAGCTTCGAAGGTTCAAATCCTTCCCGGCCCACTGCACACCAGCCCTGGCTGGGGAGGCCCTGCCTCTCCGGCCAGGGACTGGTGGTCGCCGTCAGCGGCGGACCCTTGTGGTGCCGACGACACCGTCCCGAGCGTCGGACGATCCCCAGAGGCGTCGGACGATCCCCAGAGGCGTCGGACGATCCCCCGAGGTGCCCTGTCCGCCGCGGGTGCCGGCCCCGTCGCGGTGAGGGTTGCCACGCCATCCCCACGGGGCAGCCGCGGCCGGTCTACGTGGGCAGCGATGCGTCCGAGCCGGGTGCGCCGGACCCGTCGTCACCGCCGGGCGGAGGTCCGATCCCGAGCGCTCGGACGCCAATCGGC
This sequence comes from uncultured Acidimicrobiaceae bacterium, assembly GCA_963717885.1. GTDB lineage: Bacteria > Actinomycetota > Acidimicrobiia > Acidimicrobiales > RAAP-2 > Bog-756. The sequence continues at coordinate 433,907 of CAVQXB010000003.1, forward strand.
TGGCCGGACGGGGACTTGGCGGCCATACTTGCTCGCACCGGACGATTGATTACAATGCCGTTACGGAATCGTTGCGGTCCAGGATGGTCACCTGAATGAACCACCTGGTGGGGGGCGTGCGGATCCCCGTGGACGGGGAGTGCGACCAGCTCCACGTCGACAGATGCACGAGCTGAGAGTGACAGCCGGTCGACCGAGGAGAAGCCCCCCAACCCCATGCCTGCGGACCATACGGCCGGAGCGGTGACTGAGCATCAGCGCCCCTCGGAGCCCGGCGGGCCCACCGGGGGGTTGCGACCGCTGGCCAAGGAAGTGGCCACGGCGGGGATCGGTGTGATCGACGGAGCGGTCCATTCGGTCCGCCGGCGCCTGGACCCACCCACCCGACCGGTCGCCGGTCCGGCCGAGGCGGACGCGGAGCTACCCCGGGGTCTGGTCCTCCGACCGGCCCTCTTGGGGTTCGTCGCCATGCTGGCCATCGCCGTCGGCGCCTCGTTGCCCAGCTCCCCCTTCAAGCTCGAGATGCCTGGAGTGTGGTTCTTCGGGGTGCCGAGCACCGACGGGGCGAGCTCGTGGGGTGTGTACTTCACCCTCGCCGCCGTCTACGGGGGCCTGCTGCTGTTGATGCGGGTTTGGTGGGGCATGACCCGCCTGTACGCCCGCTGCCCCGGGGTCCCGGTCAAGCGGATGATGTGGGTCTTCGCCCTGTGGTCGACCCCCATGCTGGTCATAGCCCCGCTCTTCAGCCGCGATGCCTACTCGTACGCGGCCCAGGGCGAGATGGTCAGCCACCACATGAACCCGTACCTATACGGGCCATTCGAGCTGGGCAACAACTCCTATACCGCCCCGGTCGACCCGCTGTGGGGCAACGCCCCGGCCCCGTACGGTCCGCTGTTCCTCCAGATCGACGGCTTCTTCACCCGGATCACATTCCACAACGAGCTGGCCACCATCGTCCTGCTCCGGCTGCTGTCCCTGGTGGGTGTGGTCCTGATCGCGTGGTGCGTGCCGAAGCTGGCCCGCCTCTACCACCGCGACGGAGCCGAGCTGTTCACCCTGATGGTCCTGAACCCGGTGACCATCCTCCATCTGATCGGCGGGGCCCACAACGACGCCCTCATGCTCGGGCTGCTGCTGGCCGGCCTGACCGCGGCCAAGGAGAAGCGGCCCATCGTCGGGATCCTCTTGTGCGCCCTGGCCACCGCCATCAAGGCCCCGGCGGCCATCGGCATCCTCTACGTGGGGTGGAGCTGGCTCGGAGCCCAGGCCTCGACCCGGGACCGCCTGCGACCGGTGGTGACCGCCGGCCTCATCGGCGGAGGTGTTCTCGGGTTCTTCTCCTACGTCAGCGGGCTCGGATGGGGATGGGTGTCGATCCTGGGCACGCCGGGTGCGGTCCGGTCGTGGACCGCGCCGACGACGTCCCTGGCCCTGCTGGTCACCGGCGTGGCCCATGTCGCCCACATCGGCGTGGGTCTGGGCGGGGTGCTGACCGTGACCCGGTTCCTGGGGCTCCTTGTGGCCGGGGTGGTCGGGGTGTGGTTGCTGTTGAACAGCGACCGGATCGGCACCCTGAAGGCCATGGGCCTCACCCTGCTGTTGTTCGTCGTCCTCGGCCCGGTGGTCCAGCCGTGGTACCTGTCGTGGGGCCTGATCCTCCTGGCCCCGGTGGCCCTGGGCCGTCTGCGGTCGCTGATCATCGGCCTGTCCATGATCACCGCCTTCATCGAGCTCCCCGGGGGGACCCAGCTGCTCAACAGCCTCATCCATGGCGATCCGCTCCTGATCGTCCTGACCCTGCTGTGGATCCTGGTGGTGCTCACGGTGCCGCTGGCCTCCTGGGAGCGGACGGTGGGCAGCCCGGCGGCCGAGGCGCCCGTCGACTTGGCCGAACTGGCTACCGCCCCGGCGGCCTGAGCCCGGTCCGGCTCGGTTCCTCCGGGACCCGGCGGTCCGCCCGGGCCCGCCCCGATCGGAGCCGGGGAACTCAGAGCAGGCGCTGCAGCACCGAGACGTCGAGCCAACGGTTGAACTTCCGGCCCACCTCCCGCTCCACGCCGACCATCTCGAACCCACACGCCAAGTGGAGGGCGATCGAGGCCTCATTCCCTCCCCCTATGCGGGCGATCACGGCGTGGAACCCGTGCTGGCTGGCCAGGACGACCAGCTCCTCCAGCAGGGCCCGGCCCACACCGTCCCCCCGGCTGTCTGCGTCGACGTAGACCGAGTTCTCGACGGTGGTGGCATAGGCCGGGCGGTTCCGGAAGGCCGACAGGGAGCCGAACCCGAGGATCCGGTCGCCCTCGACCGCCACGATCGCCGGATGGGGGCCGCGGTGGTCGGCCATCCACGCCTGCTGCTCGGCCGTCGTCCGGGGTACCAGGTCGAATGTGGCCGTCGACCCGATGACCTCGGCGTTGTAGATGGCCCGGATCGGCTCGGCGTCCGACGGTCTGACCAGGCGAATGTGCATCCGCCGATGGTAGGCGAGGCCCTCCGCTCTTCTCGGTGGTCCCAGCTTTGGCTATGCTTGTCCCTCTGCTGCTCGCTCGAGCTGCACTGCCCCTTTAGCTCAGTCGGTAGAGCACAGCCATGGTAAGGCGGGGGTCGTGGGTTCGATTCCGACCGGGGGCTCGCCCATGGCGGCGTAGCTCAGTTGGTTAGAGCACACGGCTCATAATCGTGGGGTCGCCGGTTCGAGTCCGGCCGCCGCTACCAGTTGGAACCGCAGGACGAATGACCGCAGGACGTAACCGGGCGTCGCACCCAGCGAGGGGCACCGCCGGGCAGGATTGGAACCAGGCAGAGACAACATCTGAAGCTCCCGGGCGATCCGGCCGTGGGAGCGCAAGGGAGTCACCGTGGCAAAGAACGAGAAGCGCATCCAGGTCACCCTGGCCTGTGAGGTGTGCAAACGACGGAACTACATCACCACGAAGAACAAGGTCAATGACCGTGAGCGGATCGAGATGAAGAAGTTCTGTCGCTGGGACCGTCAGCAGACCCTGCACAAGGAGACCCGCTAGGGGTCGACCGGAAGCCAGGGACCCGCTAGGGGTCGACCGGAAGCCAGGGACCCGCTAGGGGTCGACCGGAAGCCAGGGACCCGCTAGGGGTCGACCGGAGGATCGGCGGTTCGCGCCGGTGTCGAGGGCCCGTGACTCCCACACGGCGGGCAGTCTGGGCGGGTAGATCCCCAGTTCCGCCTGGGAATTCCGAGCGGGCCGGTGATAACCTTGGCAACCGCCCCTGTGATCGGCCCGTCCGTTCGCGGCATGGCGGTCGGCAGAGGGCAGTAGCTCAACTGGTAGAGCACCGGTCTCCAAAACCGAAGGTTGGGGGTTCAAGTCCCTCCTGCCCTGCTCACCACCCGTGGAAGCGGTCGAAGGACAAAAGCGCGTGAACCGAGAACAGAAGCGAGCCATGCAGCGTCAGGGGCAGGACCCCGATGGGGAGTCCGCGCCCAAACGGTCGGCGCCTCCACCACGGCGCCCGGCCAAACGGGAGCCTTTCCGTCCGGGGCAGTTCTTCCGCGAGGTACGCTCGGAGCTTCGACAGGTGGCCTGGCCCAACAGGTCCGAGGTGATCAACTACACCACGGTGACCCTGGTCACCCTCCTGTCGTTGATGGTCCTCATCTTCATCCTCAACTACGCCTTTGCCAAAGGCGTCCTCTGGCTGTTCAAGACGTGATCGGTGTGACTGTGACCCACGACGAAACCAATTTGCCCCACGGCGACGACGAAGCTTTGCCCCACGGCGACGACGAGGCGCCCGACACGGCCGAGGCCTCCGGCGCGCCCCAGGTCGACCAGGCTCCCGCCGAGGAGCCGGCTGAGGATGTCGACACGGTGGCGGCCCAGACGAGCACGGTGGTGACCGACGCGGGGACGCCGACGCGGACACCGACGAAGACGCCGACATCGACTCCGAGTACGACGAGGAGGACGACGAGCCGTTCGTGGTCAGCCCCTACGACCAGCCCGGACGCTGGTACGTGGTCCATACCTACGCCGGTTACGAGAACAAGGTGAAGTCCAACCTGCACAGCCGGGCCGTCTCCATGAACATGGAGGACCGGATCTACGAGGTGGTCATCCCCATGGAGGATGTCATCGAGTTCAAGAACGGCAAGAAGGTGGTCGTCCAGAAGAAGGTGTTCCCCGGCTACCTGCTGTGCCGGTGCGAGCTCGATGACGACAGCTGGTCGGTGATCCGGAACACGCCCGGTGTGACCGGGTTCGTCGGACCGGGGACCAAGCCGACGCCGCTGTCGCGCCGGGAGGTGGAGGGGATCCTCCAGGTGAAGGTGGAGGGTGCCGAGAGCGCCCTCGAAGCGCAGCCGGCCCCGGCTCGAGCACGAGGTGGGCGAGACGGTCCGGGTCAAGGAAGGCCCGTTCGCCGACTTCTCCGGTCAGATCGCGGAGATCAACGAGGACCAGCTCAAACTCAAGGTGCTGGTCAACATTTTCGGTCGAGAGACCCCCGTGGAGCTCGAATTCAGCCAGGTCGCGAAGCTGTAGGCCGGCGGACCCAGGTAAGGAGACGTAGCCAATGCCACCGAAGAAGCGCGTCCTCGCGGTCGTGAAGATCCAGCTCCCGGCCGGGGGCGCCACACCCGCGCCCCCGGTGGGCACGGCGCTCGGGCCGCACGGGGTCCAGACCATGGAGTTCTGCAAGCAGTACAACGCCGCCACCGAGAACCAGCGGGGGTCGATCGTGCCGGTGGAGATCTCGATCTACGAGGACCGGACCTTCTCGTTCATCCTCAAGACCCCTCCCACCCCGGCCCTGCTGCGGCAGGCCGCCGGTCTGGAGAAGGGGGCCGCCACCTCGGGCCGTGAGCAGGTCGGCACGGTGACCAGCGCCCAGGTGGCCGAGATCGCCGCCATCAAGCTCCCGGACCTGAACACCGCCGACCTCGAGGCGGCCAAGCGCCAGGTCGAGGGCACGGCACGGTCCATGGGGATCGCCGTCGCCGGCTGAGGCCGACGACCGAGCACTATCGAAGATCGAGGAAACGGAGAACCAGCATGTCCAGGGGAAAGAAGTACAGGGCGAGCGTCGCCCAGTTCGATCGCCAGCATCTCTACACGCCGGCCGAGGCGGTCGACCTGGTCAAGGCATCGGCCAAGGCCTCGTTCGACGAGACGGTGGAGCTGGCCGTCCGGCTGGGCGTGGATCCCCGCAAGGCCGACCAGATCGTGCGGGGGACCCTTTCGCTGCCCGGCCGGGACGGGCCGCACCGCCCGGGTGGCGGTGTTCGCCGCCGGCGAGAAGGCGGCCGAGGCCCGGGCGGCCGGCGCCGACGTGGTGGGCGCCGATGACCTGGTGGCCCGGGTGGCCAACGACGGCTTCCTCGACTTCGACGTGGCCATCGCCACTCCCGACCTGATGGGCCAGGTCGGCACCTTGGGCCGGGTTCTCGGTCCCCGGGGCCTGATGCCCAATCCGAAGACCGGCACGGTGACCGACGACGTCGAGCGGGCCGTCAGCGAGTTCAAGGGCGGCCGGGTCGAGTACCGGACCGACAAGGTGGGCAACATCCACATCCGGATCGGCAAGGCGTCGTTCGAGCGCGCCCAACTGCTGGAGAACCTCCATGCGGTCATGGAGGAGATCCACCGGGCCAAGCCGGCCTCGTCCAAGGGCCGCTACGTGAAGGCGGTGACCCTGTCGTCGACCATGGGTCCGGGCATCCACATCGACCCGCTGCTGGCCCGGAAGGTCGACGAGGAACTGGCGGCCAGCGCCTGAGCGGCGCCCTGCCCCGAGGGCGATCTGGTCCGCCGCTGCGCGGTGGGCTAGAGTCTCACCTTTCCAGATCTAGAGAACTGCCGTAGACCTCCGGTGTACCGGTCACCCGGTGCCGAAGGGATCCGAACGGGATCCGCCTGATGAGGCGTTCCGCGTCGAGCACCACTGTCTGACGCTCCACCACTCGATGGTGTCTACGGCCCACAAGCGAGCAGAGTGCTCAGCGGAGGGACCATGGACAATCCGAGGGCCGAGAAGGTCGCCGTCGTCAACGAGGTGAGGGACCGCCTCGAGGCGTCCGACGGGGCCGTGCTGACCGAGTACCGGGGCCTCACCGTGGCCGATCTGGCCGAGCTCCGGCGGGAGCTGGCCGCCGCCGGTGGTGACTACAAGATCTACAAGAACACCCTGGTCCGCCTGGCGTCGCCGATGGTCCCCAGGCCCCGATCCACGACCTGCTGACCGGTCCGACGGCGATCGCCTTCGTCCAGGGCGACGTGAGCGCCGTGGCCAAAGCCCTCCGGGACTTCGCCAGGAACAACCCCAACCTGGTGGTCAAGGGCGGCATGGTGGGGGCCGGCGTCCTGTCCGCCGTCCGACATCGACGTCCTGGCCGACCTCCCCTCCCGGGACACGCTGCTGGCCCAGTTCGCCGGTGCCCTGGCCGCCCCGCTCCAGCAGCTGGCCGGACTGGTCCAGGCCCTGCCCCGCAACCTGGCCTACGGGCTCTCGGCCCTGATCGAGCAGCGCCAGGCCGGCGGCGAGGTGCTGGCGGCCCGGCCGAGGCCGCCCGGACGACGCCACGGAGCGGCCGCCGCCGAGGCGCCCCGGCTGCCGAGGCCGGCCCAGAGCCACCGAGGCCGGCCCAAGCCACCGAGGCCGCCGCCGAGGACGCCCCGGCTGCCGAGGCCACAGCCGGCAGCCGCCGGCCGAAACCCCCGACGCCGTCCAGGCCGAGGAGCCGGCCGAGACCTCTGGACGCCGAGCTAGGCGACCGGCCGAACCACCAGTACAACCGCCACATTCGCACGAACGACCTACCACGAACACCGAGAACCAAGGAGCAAGACAATGGCAGGCACCCTGACCAAGGACCAGATTCTGGATGGCATCTCCGAGCTGTCCGTCCTCGAGCTGAGCGAGCTGCTCAAGGAGTTCGAGGAGCGCTTCGGCGTGACGGCGGCGGCCCCGGTGGCCGTGGCCGCGGCGGCCCCGGCCGCCGGCGGCCGGCGATGCCGGTGGCGGCGACGAGGAGAAGACGGAGTTCGACGTCATCCTCACCGCCGCCGGCGACAAGAAGATCCAGGTCATCAAGGAGGTGCGGTCGCTCACCAGCCTGGGCCTGAAGGAGGCCAAGGACCTGGTGGACGGAGCGCCCAAGCCGGTCTTGGAGAAGGCCAACAAGGAGGACGCCGAGAAGGCGAAGGCCCAGCTCGAAGGGGCTGGCGCCACCGTCGAACTGAAGTAGGCGCCGAGAGGTGTCCGGTCGCCGGGGCGGCCGGCACCGCCGACCGGGACCGATCGGCCCGAGTGACCAGGCCCGATCGGCCGGGAAGGCGTGGCCCTGGGCGCCCGCGCTGATCGGGGGCGTTCCGGCAGGCGGTCAGAGGACCCTCGATCTCAGCCAATCCTTGACGGCGGGCGGTGGGTCTCCTACCCTGTGCAGGCCTGGATCGGGGCTTTCGCCGCCTCGGGCTTGTGATCCTGTGCGCGTCCGTATATGATTGCTGGTTGCCGTGCCTGCTCCTTCCGCCCTCTTCAATGTTCTGGCTGATTGACGCGCGCCCTGGCGCCCCCGACGACTGCTCCGGCGGTAGCCGTCGACCCCTGTGATGCCCCCGATCCATGCCCAGCAGTCCTCGAGCAGTCACACGCAGTCCCCAGCCACCGCCTGACGTGACTCACCGCAGTACCCCGTCGTAGTCCCATTCACCCTGCAACTGGGAGGAGTAGGCCGTTGCCTACACGGTCCAACAGCCCGGAACGTTTTTCTTTCGCCAACATCGACGAGGCTCTGCCGTTGCCGGACCTCGTCGCCATCCAGCGCGACTCCTTCCAGTGGTTCCTGGACCGCGGTCTCGCCGAGACCTTCAACGACATCAGCCCGATCGAGGACTTCACCGGCCAGCTGAGCCTCGAGCTGGAGTTCGATCCGACCGATCCCGACCTGCGCCCACCGCCGAAGTTCTCGGTGGAGGAGTGCAAGGAGAAGGACATGACCTACGCCGCGCCGGTGTTCGTGCGCGCCCGGTTCATGAACGCCGGGCACCGGCGAGATCAAGGAGCAGACGGTCTTCATGGGGGACTTCCCGGTGATGACCGACAAGGGCACCTTCATCGTCAACGGCACCGAGCGGGTCGTGGTCAGCCAGCTGGTCCGCTCCCCGGGAGTCATCTTCCAGCCCGGGCGCGACGCCAAGACCGTCTTCACCGGGACCATCCACCCCTATCGGGGCGAGTGGATCGAGTTCGACGTCGAGGCCAAGCCGGGCAAGGACGTCACCGCCGGCTGCCGGGTGGCCCGCAAGCGCCGCCTCTCGCTGTTCGTGCTGCTGCGCGCCCTCGGCTACGAGGACCCGGCTTTCCTCGAGCGCTTCGTCCGCCACTTCGACTTCCTCGAGGGCCAGTGGGAGAAGGAGCAGAACCTGGCGCCCACCCGCGAGGAGGCCCTGCTCGAGATCTACAAGCGGGCCCGTCCCGGCGAGCCCCTCTCGGTCGAGGCGGCCCGCCAGTACTTCGAGAACGCCTTCTTCAATCCCAAGCGCTACGACCTGACCCGGGTGGGCCGCTACAAGCTCAACCGGAAGCTCGGTCCGGAGATCGAGCGGATCTCGGACATCCTGAAGATCGACCTCGAGCGGCCGACGCCGACCCAGGGCGTGCTCAGCCCGTCGGAGATCCTGGCCTCCTCGACCTACATGCTCCACCTGGCCAAGCACATGGCCGACGGCGAGTCGAACTACCGGATCGACGACCAGGACCACTTCGCCAACCGCCGCATCCGGTCGGTGGGCGAGCTCATCCAGAACCAGGTCCGGGTGGGCCTGTCCCGCATGGAGCGGGTGGTCCGCGAGCGGATGACCACCCAGGACGTGGAGGCCATCACCCCGCAGACCCTGATCAACATCCGCCCGGTGGTCGCCGCGGTGAAGGAGTTCTTCGGCACCAGCCAGCTCAGCCAGTTCATGGACCAGAACAACCCGCTGTCGGGCCTGGCCCACAAGCGGCGCCTGTCGGCCCTCGGGCCGGGCGGCCTGTCCCGTGAGCGGGCCGGCTTCGAGGTCCGTGACGTGCACACCTCCCACTACGGCCGGATGTGCCCCATCGAGACCCCCGAGGGCCCGAACATCGGCCTGATCGGCTCGCTGGCCACCTACGCCCGGGTCAACGAGTACGGCTTCATCGAGACCCCCTACCGCAAGGTGGTCAACGGCCAGGTGACCAAGGAGATCACCTACCTGGCCGCCGACGAGGAGGAGGAGCACGTCATCGCCCAGGCCTCGGCGGCGCTGGACGACAAGGGCCGCTTCACCGAGGAGAAGGTCCTGGTCCGACGCGGGCCCGCAGGGCACCGGCGTGCGGGTCGGCGCCACCACCACCTCGTACGGCACCACCTCGGAGATCGACTTCGTGCCCCCGGCCGAGGTCGACCTGATGGACGTGTCCCCGAAGCAGATCGTGTCGGTGTCCACCGCCCTGATCCCCTTCGTGGAGCACGACGACGCCAACCGGGCCCTGATGGGCGCCAACATGCAGAAGCAGGCCGTGCCGCTGGTGGTGCCCGAGGCCCCCTACATCGGGACCGGCGTGGAGGCGCGGGCCGCCCGCGACGCCGGCGACGTGGTCATGGCCGAGGGCGACGGCACGGTGGTCGACGTCTCCGGTGACCAGATCACCGTGGAGTACAAGGCCGGCGCCAAGGACCGCAACGGCGCGGTGCTGGGCAAGAAGGTCTACCGCCTGGCCAAGTTCCGCCGCTCCAACCAGAACACCGCCATCAACCAGAAGGTCATCGTGGAGGAGGGCCAGAAGGTCGCGGCCGGCGACGTGCTGGCCGACGGTCCGGCCACCCACAACGGCGAGCTGGCCCTGGGCAAGAACCTGCTGGTGGCCTTCATGCCGTGGGAGGGCTACAACTACGAGGACGCCATCATCCTCTCCGAGCGCCTGGTCAAGGACGACGTGCTCACCTCGATCCACATCGAGGAGCACGAGGTCGATGCCCGCGACACCAAGCTCGGCGCCGAGGAGATCACCCGGGACATCCCCAACCTGTCCGAGGAGATCCTGGCCGACCTGGACGAGCGGGGCATCATCCGCATCGGTGCCGAGGTGGGCCCGGGCGACGTGCTGGTGGGCAAGGTCACCCCCAAGGGCGAGACCGAGCAGACCCCCGAGGAGCGCCTGCTGCGGGCCATCTTCGGCGAGAAGGCCCGCGAGGTGCGGGACACCTCGCTGAAGGTTCCCCACGGCGAGCAGGGGACGGTCATCGACGTCCGGGTGTTCTCCCGCGACGACGCCCACGAGCTGCCGCCCGGCGTGGAGCAGCTGGTCCGGGTGTACGTGGCCCAGAAGCGCAAGATCTCCGAGGGCGACAAGCTGGCCGGCCGCCACGGCAACAAGGGCGTCATCTCGAAGATCCTCCCCATCGAGGACATGCCCTACCAGGCCGACGGCACCCCGGTCGACATCATCCTGAACCCGCTGGGCGTGCCCAGCCGGATGAACGTGGGCCAGGTGCTCGAGTCCCACCTGGGCTACGCCGCCCGCTGGGGCTGGGAGGGCGCCGGCGACGCGGCCCGCACCCCGCTGCGCGGCACCGAGACCAAGACCCGTCCCCGCACCGACCCGCCGTGTGGGTGTCCACCCCGGTGTTCGACGGGGCCCACTGGGACGAGGAGGCCGATGCCGGCCGTCACCCGACCATCCAGCAGATCTTCCGCAAGCTCAACCCGGACGGCGTCGACGGCGCCGTGCAGGTGGCCGACGACGGGAAGAGCGAGCTGTGGAACGGCCGGACCGGTGAGAAGTACGACAACCCCATCTCGGTCGGCTACGTGTACATCCTGAAGCTCCACCACCTGGTGGACGACAAGATCCACGCCCGCTCCACCGGCCCGTACTCGATGATCACCCAGCAGCCGCTGGGCGGGCAAGGCCCAGTTCGGTGGCCAGCGCTTCGGGGAGATGGAGGTGTGGGCCCTCGAGGCGTTCGGCGCCGCCTACGCCCTGCAGGAGCTCCTGACCATCAAGTCGGACGACGTGCTCGGCCGGGTCAAGGTCTACGAGGCCATCGTGAAGGGCGAGAACATCCCCGAGCCGGGGATCCCGGAGAGCTTCAAGGTGCTCATCAAGGAGATGCAGTCCCTCTGCCTCGACGTGGAGGTCCTGGCCCCGGGTGGAGAAGAGATCGAGATGCGAGAGCTGGACGAGGACGTGTTCCGCACAGCCGAGGAACTGGGTATCGACATCAGCCGACCCGAGCGCGGGTCGGACGAGGAAGATGCCCGACGCGCTGCGGAAAGGGGATTCTGATGTTGGATGTCAACGATTTCGACCAGCTGAGGATCGGACTGGCCACGGCCGACTCCATTCGGGGTTGGTCCAACGGCGAGGTGAAGAAGCCCGAGACCATCAACTACCGGACCCTCCGCCCGGAGAAGGACGGCCTCTTCTGCGAGAAGATCTTCGGTCCCACCAAGGACTGGGAGTGCTACTGCGGCAAGTACAAGCGGGTCCGTTTCCGGGGCATCATCTGCGAGCGCTGCGGCGTGGAGGTCACCCGGTCCAAGGTCCGCCGCGAGCGGATGGGCCACATCGAGCTGGCCGCCCCGGTGGTGCACATCTGGTACCTCCGGGGCACCCGGAGCTGGCTGGCCTACCTGCTGATGGGCACCGAGGCCCGTGAGGAGCTGAAGGCCAAGCAGCTGGAGAAGGTCATCTACTTCGCCGCCAACCTGGTCACCTGGGTGGACGAGGCCAAGCGCCACGAGGACCTGCCCGATCTCGAGGCCGAGCTCCGGGTGGAGCTGGCCGACATCGAGAAGAAGCGCGACCTCGAGATCGACCGCCGGTTCAAGGTGCTCGAGGGGGAGCTGGCCGATCTGGAGAAGTCCGGGGCCAAGGACACCGAGGTCAAGGCGCGCCAGCGCAACGTGGAGAAGGAGATCGCCGCGGTCCGCGAGCGGTACCAGAGCGAGATCGAGCTGGCCCAGCGGGCCTTCGACGAGTTCAAGAGCCTCCACTCCCGCAAGATCCTCGAGGACGAGATGCTCTGGCGCGAGCTGCGCATCCGCTACGAGGACTACTTCGAGGGCGGCATGGGCGCCGAGACCATCTCGCGCCTGATCGACCGCATCGACCTCGACGTGGAAGAGATCAAGCTGCGCGAGATGATCGACGCCGCCGACGGCCGCAAGCCGCTGTCGGCCCAGCGCCGCCAGAAGGTCATCAAGCGCCTGAAGATCGTCACGGCCTTCAACCGCCGCGACGAGAACGGGCGCCGGGTCAACGACCCCCGGGCCATGATCCTCGACTCGGTGCCGGTCATCCCGCCCGACCTGCGGCCCATGGTGCAGCTCGACGGTGGCCGCTTCGCCACCTCCGACCTCAACGACCTCTACCGCCGGGTGATCAACCGGAACAACCGGCTGAAGCGACTGCTCGACCTGGGCGCGCCGGAGATCATCATCAACAACGAGAAGCGGATGCTCCAGGAGGCCGTCGACGCACTGTTCGACAACGGACGCCGAGGCCGCCCGGTCACCGGGCCCGGCAACCGGCCGCTGAAGAGCCTGTCCGACATGCTGAAGGGCAAGCAGGGCCGGTTCCGCCAGAACCTGCTGGGCAAGCGGGTCGACTACTCGGGCCGTTCGGTCATCGTGATCGGCCCGACCCTCCAGCTCCACCAGTGCGGCCTGCCCAAGCTGATGGCCCTGGAGCTGTTCAAGCCCTTCGTCATGAAGCGGCTGGTCGACGCCGAGTACGCCCAGAACATCAAGTCGGCCAAGCGGATGGTGGAGCGTCGGCGCCCCCAGGTGTGGGACGTCCTCGAAGGGGTGATCAAGGAGCACCCGGTGCTGTTGAACCGGGCCCCCACCCTCCACCGCCTGGGCATCCAGGCCTTCGAGCCGGTGCTGGTCGAGGGGAAGGCCATCCAGGTCCACCCGCTGGTCTGCACCGCCTTCAACGCCGACTTCGACGGCGATCAGATGGCCGTCCACCTGCCCCTGTCCGCCGAGGCCCAGGCCGAGGCGCGGGTGCTCATGCTGTCGGCCAACAACATCCTCTCGCCCGGCCACCGGCCGCCCGATCACCGTGCCCACCCAGGACATGGTGTTCGGCATCTACTACGTGACCCTGCCGGTGGACGGGGCCAAGGGCGAAGGCCGGGTCTTCCGGCACGCCTACGAGGTGGAGCGGGCCTTCGACGCCGGGGACATCGAGCTCCAGGCCAAGATCGTGCTCCGACCCGAGGCCGGCTCCCACCTGGCCCAGTCCATCGCCCTGGCCAACGGGGCCGAGGTCGACGACGAGGGCAACCTGGTCGGGGTGGACGAGGACGAGCGGATCGAGATCGAGACCACCGCCGGGCGGCTGTTCTTCAACACCGCCCTGCCCGACGGCTACCGCTACATCAACGACATCGTCGGCAAGCGGAACACCGCCATCGGCACCATCGTCGAGGAGGTGGCGGCCGGATTCTCCAAGGCGCGAGGTGGCGGCCAGCCTGGACCGGATCAAGGACCTGGGCTTCCGCTACGGGGCCCAGTCCGGTCTCACCATCTCCATCAGCGACGTGGTCACCCCACCGGAGAAGGGCGGCGATCCTCGACCGCTACGAGAAGGAGGCCGAGAAGGCAGAAGCCCAGTTCAAGCGGGGCATCATCACCGACGACGAGCGGCGCCAGAAGGAGATCGAGATCTGGACGTCGGCCAACTCCGAGGTCGGGAAGGCCATGGAGAAGACCATGTCCTCCATCAAGTTCAACCCCATCGACATGATGGTGGACTCCGGGGCCCGAGGGAACAGCCAGCAGATCCGCCAGATCGCCGGCATGAAGGGCCTGGTGTCCAACCCGCGGGGCGAGATGATCCCCCGGCCGATCAAGTCCTCCTTCCGGGAGGGCCTGTCCGTGCTGGAGTACTTCATCTCCACCCACGGTGCCCGCAAGGGACTGGCCGACACCGCCCTGCGCACCGCCGACTCGGGGTACCTGACCCGCCGTCTCGTCGACGTGGCCCAGGAGCTCATCGTCCGCGAGGACGACTGCGGCTCGGTCCGCGGCATCTGGATCGAAGGCATCGTCCCCGACGGGGCCGGAAAGCGCTCCTACCTCGAGACGCGGGTCAACGGCCGGATCACCGCCGAGGCCAGTCACCCTGTCGGACAAGTCGAAGATCGACGCCGGCACCTTGCTCACCGAGGAGATCGTCAACCGGCTCCGCGACGACCCGGACGTCGACCCGGGTCCGTACCCGGTCGGTGCTGACCTGCGAGGCCGAGCAGGGCATCTGTGCCGCCTGCTACGGCCAGTCGCTGGCCACGGGCGAGATGATCGAGCTCGGTGAGGCGGTCGGGGTCATCGCCGCCCAGTCCATCGGCGAACCCGGTACCCAGCTGACCATGCGGACCTTCCACACCGGCGGCATCGTGGGTGAGGACATCACCCACGGCCTCCCGCGGGTGGTCGAGCTGTTCGAGGCCCGCACTCCGAAGGGTGCTGCCGTCCTGGCCCGCCACTCCGGCGTGGTCCGGGTCGAGGAGGACGAGTCCGGTCGCCACATCACAGTGGTGGCCGACGACGGCGAGGAGCACACCGTGCTGGTGGCCCAGCGTGCCCACCTCGAGGTCGGCCGACGGCGACGAGGTCCAGGCCGGGGACGCCCTGGTCGAAGGCCCGAAGGACCCCAAGGAGCTTCTGGAGGTCAAGGGGATCCGCGAGACCCAGCAGTACCTGGTCGAAGAGGTCCAGAAGGTCTACCGGGACCAGGGTGTGTCCATCCACGACAAGCACATCGAACTCATCGTGCGCCAGATGCTCCGGCGGGTGCTGGTGGCCGAGCCCGGCGACGCCTCGTTCCTCCCGGGAGAGCGGGTCGACAACCGGGCCTATGCCGAGGTCAACCGCCAGCTGGTCCAAGATGGCAAGCGACCGGCCGAGGGCCGTCCCGAGCTGATGGGGATCACCAAGGCCTCGCTGGCCACCGAGAGCTGGCTGTCGGCGGCCTCCTTCCAGGAGACCACCCGGGTGCTCACCGAGGCGGCCATCGAAGGCAAGTCCGACCAGCTGTTCGGGCTCAAGGAGAACATCATCATCGGGAAGCTGATCCCAGCCGGCTCGGGTATGGAGCGGTACCGCGACATCAAGCTGGAGATGCCAGGCGCCGAGGCCATGCCGTTCTGGGCCCTCGGGTCCGAGGGCGACGCCGGCACCGAGGACCTGGCCGCCTGGTTGCGGGACACCGGGGGGGACGCCGCACTGGGCGGGTTCAGCTCGGAGATCGACGCCAGCTGGCTGGGCACGATCCCATCGACGGAGGACCTGGCCGCGGAGGCCCCCGACTTCGGGACCGCCGACGTGCCGGCCGCCACCGACGGCCCGCTCGAAGCCGGGGCCTGATGACCGGGGGAGGTGACGGGCCCGGACCGGGTCCGTGACCTCCCGTCCCGCCGTATACTCGGGTGCGGTGTCCGTTCCCGCCCAGGGCGCGCTTGCCGGCCAGGCACGGATGCCGTAGCATTGCACTCTTGCGGCTCCGCGCCGGACGGCTTGCCCTGCCCGCCCGCAGCCCACCTGCAGTACCTCCGAGCCTGCGTCAGCACGCCCGGGTCAATCCTGAAGCATCCCCGCAGTCCACGATCTAGAGGTCACGCGTGCCCACGATTTCCCAGCTCGTCCGCAAAGGCCGGGCCACCAAGCCGACCAAGTCGAAGACCCCGGCCCTCCGGGGAGCCCCCCAGCGCCGGGGCGTGTGCACCCGCGTCTACACCCACACCCCGAAGAAGCCCAATTCGGCCCTCCGCAAGGTGGCCCGTGTCCGCCTGACCAGCGGGCTCGAGGTGACCGCCTACATCCCCGGAGAGGGCCACAACCTCCAGGAGCACTCGATCGTGCTGGTCCGCGGTGGCCGTGTGAAGGACCTCCCTGGAGTCCGTTACAAGGTGATCCGCGGCACGCTGGACGCATCTGGTGTCCGCGAGCGGAATCAGGCCCGTAGCCGCTACGGCGCCAAGAAGGAGTCCTGAGGTGCCCCGCAAAGGTCCTGCCGTTCGTCGTGAGTTGATGCCCGATCCGGTCTACCACTCGGTCCTGGTCACCCAGGTGGTCAACCGGGTGCTCAGCCGCGGTAAGCGGACGCTGGCCGAGCGGATCGTCTACGACGCCCTGGCCGACGTGGCGGAGAAGTCCGGCAACGATCCCGTGGCCGTGCTGAAGAAGGCAGTCGAGAACACCCGTCCTGAGCTGGAGGTCCGCAGCCGCCGGGTCGGTGGCGCCACCTACCAGGTCCCCGTCGAGGTCCGTCCCCGGCGGGCCACCACGCTGTCCATCCGTTGGCTGGTCGGCTACTCCCAGCAGCGCCGGGAGAAGACCATGGCCGAGCGACTCTCCAACGAGATCCGCGACGCCGCCAACGGGATCGGGGCGGCTGCCAAGCGCCGCGAGGACCTTCACAAGATGGCCGAGTCCAACAAGGCCTTCGCCCACTACCGCTGGTAGCGGCCCGGCCCCAGCGGCCGCACACCGCCTCACCGGCATGACCTACGAGTACACCCGAGAGCTGATCAACCATGGCTGAAGCGAGCACCCGCCACCACCCCCTGGCCAAGACCCGGAACATCGGGATCATGGCCCACATCGACGCGGGCAAGACCACCACGACCGAGCGGATTCTGTACTACACCGGCAAGAACTACAAGATCGGCGAGGTCCACGAGGGTGCAGGCCACCATGGACTGGATGCCCCAGGAGCAGGAGCGCGGCATCACCATCACGTCGGCCGCCACCACCTGCATGTGGCGGGACACGGTCATCAACATCATCGACACCCCGGGCCACGTGGACTTCACCGTCGAGGTGGAGCGGTCGTTGCGAGTCCTCGACGGAGCGGTGGCGGTCTTCGATGCCGTAGCCGGGGTCGAGCCCCAGACCGAGACGGTGTGGCGCCAGGCTGACAAGTACGCCGTCCCCCGGATGTGCTTCATCAACAAGATGGACCGCACCGGGGCCAACTTCGAGCAGTGCGTCGAGATGATCAAGGACCGCCTCGACGCCACGGTGGCCGTGGTGCAACTGCCCATCGGTGCCGAGGGCGACTTCCGTGGCGTGGTCGACCTGGTCCACATGCGCGCCCTGGTCTGGGACGACGGTATGGGCGAGGAGTGGACCGAAGAGGAGATCCCGGTCGACCTGAAGGCGGCCGCCGAGGAGGCCCATCATCAGCTCATCGACGTGATCTCCAACCACGACGACACCATCATGGAGAAGTACTTGGGCGACGAGGCGATCACCCCCGAGGACCTCCTGCGGGCCATCCGGACCGCCACCCTGGGCAGCCATGCGGTGCCCATCCTGTGCGGCTCGGCCTTCAAGAACAAGGGCGTCCAGCCCATGCTCGACGCGGTGGTCGACTACCTGCCCAGCCCCCTCGACATCCCGCCCGACCATCGGGCACCGTCCCCCGCAAGGAGGGCGTGACCGTCGAGCGGGCGCCGGACGACACCGCGCCCTTCGCCGCCCTGGCCTTCAAGATCATGACCGACCCCTACGTGGGCAAGCTCACCTACCTGCGGGTCTACTCGGGCACGCTGACCAAGGGCTCCGGGGTGCTGAACTCGACCAAGGACCGCAAGGAGCGGATCGGCCGCATCCTGCAGATGCACGCCAACACTCGGGAGGACCTCGACGTCACCTACGCCGGGGACATCGTGGCGGCGGTGGGGTTGAAGCAGACCACCACCGGGGACACCCTTTGCGACCCCGACGACCCGGTCATCCTCGAGTCGCTGACCTTCCCCGAGCCGGTGATCCATGTCGCCGTGGAACCGAAGACCAAGGCTGACCAGGACAAGCTGTCGAGGGCCCTGTTCTCGCTGTCGGAGGAGGACCCCACCTTCCGGGTCCAGTCGGACGAGGAGACCGGCCAGACGGTGATCTCGGGGATGGGCGAGCTGCACCTCGAGGTCCTGGTGGACCGGATGATGCGCGAGTTCAGCGTGGACGCCAACGTGGGCAAGCCCCAGGTGGCCTACCGCGAGACGGTGCGCAAGAAGGTCGAGAAGGTCGAGCTGCGCTACGTCCGCCAGACCGGCGGCAAGGGCCAGTACGGGCACGTGGTGATCACCCTCGAGCCCAACCCGGGCAAGGGGTACGAGTTCGAGGACAAGATCAGTGGCGGCGTCATCCCGAAGGAGTACATCCCCTCGGTCAACCAGGGCATCCAGGAGTCGATCACCTCGGGGGTACTGGCCGGCTACCCAACGGTGGACATCAAGGTGACCCTTACCTACGGCTCCTACCATGACGTCGACTCCTCGGAGATGGCCTTCAAGATCGCCGGTTCCATGGCCATCAAGAAGGCCGCCAACCTGGCTGACCCGGTGCTCCTCGAGCCCGTGATGGCCGTGGAGGTGACCACCCCCGAGGACTACATGGGCGACGTGATCGGCGATCTGTCGGCCCGGCGGGGCAAGGTCGAGGGCATGGAGCAGCGGGGGAACAGCCACATCGTCCGGGCACAGGTACCACTGAGCGACATGTTCGGCTACGCTACTGACCTGCGCTCGCGGACCCAGGGACGGGCTACGTACTCGATGCAGTTCCACGCGTACAACGAGGTTCCTGAGTCGATCGCCAAGGAGATCATCGCCAAGGCACGCGGAGAGTAGTAAGCCGCGAGGCGCAGGATCCGACACACGGAGCCCTCGCAGGACGCGGGGGCGGCGTGCGGGAACCGGAAGAGTCACCAGTACCCAGCGGCACGAGCAACCAGGAAGTCTTCACAGCAGCACCGTTCACCAACCGACACACCGACACACCGACACACTGATTCACCACCACACGAGGAATGACGTCAGGCAACCGCCTGCGTCGTGGCGGGCCCGAGGGGGTACCGCCCGAGATCAGGGAGCATTACCCCAGCCATGGCCAAGCAGAAGTTCGAGCGCACGAAGCCCCACGTCAACGTGGGAACGATGGGACACATCGACCACGGTAAGACCACGCTCACCGCGGCCATCACCAAGGTCCTGCACGACGCCGACCCGACCACCAGCTTCACGCCCTTCGACCAGATCGACAAGGCGCCCGAAGAGAAGCAGCGGGGCATCACCATCTCGATCGCCCACGTCGAGTACGAGACGCCCAACCGTCACTACGCCCACGTCGACATGCCGGGCCACGCCGACTACATCAAGAACATGATCACCGGTGCCGCCCAGGTGGACGGGGCCATCCTGGTGGTGTCGGCCGCCGACGGCCCCATGCCCCAGACCCGTGAGCACGTGTTGCTGGCCCGCCAGGTCGGCGTCCCCTACATCGTGGTCGCCCTCAACAAGGCCGACACCGTGGACGACGAGGAGCTGCTCGACCTGGTCGAGCTCGAGGTCCGCGAGCTGCTCAACGAGTACGAGTTCCCCGGCGACGACACCCCCATCGTGCGGGTCAGTGCGCTCAAGGCCCTCGAGGGTGACGCCGAGTGGACCCCCAAGATCCTCGAGCTGATGGAGGCGGTCGATTCCTACATTCCCGAGCCCGAGCGTGACGTGGAGAAGCCCTTCCTCATGTCCATCGAGGACGTCATGTCCATCACCGGCCGTGGCACGGTGGTGACCGGGAAGGTGGAGCAGGGAATCGTCAAGGTCGGCGAGGAAGTGGAGATCGTCGGGCTCCGGGAGACCCAGAAGACCACGGTCACCGGCATCGAGATGTTCCGCAAGCTGCTCGACGAGGGCCGGGCGGGGGACAACATCGGCGCCCTGCTGCGTGGGACGAAGAAGGAGGAGGTGGAGCGGGGCCAGGTCCTGTGCAAGCCCGGTTCGATCACCCCGCACACCAAGTTCGAGGCCACCGTGTACGTCCTGAACAAGGACGAAGGCGGACGGCACAAGCCGTTCTTCACCAACTACCGGCCGCAGTTCTACTTCCGGACCACCGACGTGACCGGCACCATCGCCCTCCCCGAGGGCACCGAGATGGTCATGCCCGGTGACAACACCGACATGACGGTGGAGCTGGGGAAGCCGATCGCCATGACCGAGGGTCTGCGCTTCGCCATCCGCGAAGGTGGGCGCACCGTGGCCTCCGGTCGGGTCACCAAGATCCTCGAGTAGTCGAGCACCCGCGAACCAACGAGAGGACGCCGTACCCATGGCCGCAGAAGGCCCCCGCCAGAAGATCAGAATCCGCCTGAAGGCCTACGACCACGAGATTCTCGATCAATCCACCGAGAAGATCGTCCAGACTGTGCTCCGGACCCAGGCCAAGGTGCTGGGCCCGGTGCCGCTGCCCACCGAGAAGCACCGATACACGGTCATCCGGTCGCCGCACAAGTACAAGGACAGCCGGGAGCACTTCGAGATGCGGGTGCACAAGCGCCTGGTGGACATCGTCGAGCACACCCCGAAGACCGTGGACTCGCTGCAGCGGCTCGACCTGCCGGCCGGGGTGGACATCGAGATCAAGATCCAGACCGTCTAGGGGCGCCGCCCGGGCCCAGGGACGTCCACGCCGGCCCCGGTCAGCCGGCCGGAAAGCAGGCCGCGGGACCTCCGGACCTCGTTGTCAGGCCCCGGCGGATGGGGTACAGTAATCAGTCGGCCCGATTGCGGGTTCAATGAGGTGAGTAGGACGTGTTCGAGCGCCCGTCGATGTCGGCGGGGACCTCGGACCAAACCAGGCGAGCGCTCCGCTCGGGTCCTCCGAGCGGAGCGTCTGCGTGCAAGCCGATGGGGCACGAGGCCCGATAGTGGCGACAGAGCACGGTGATCAGGCAGTTGTCAGCAGCAGAGTTGTGTCAATGAGCAATGCGGCAGTACCCGATCGACACCGGCCGGTGTCGATCAGAGCGAAGAGTCGAGACGGAGAAGCTCCAGTGGCCACCAAGGCGATCGTGGGCGAAAAAGTGGGAATGACCCAGATCTGGGACGATCAGCACCGGGCGATACCGGTGACGGTGGTGCGCGTGGCGCCGGTCCGGGTCGTGCAGGTGAAGACCCCCGAGCGTGAGGGCTACTCCGCCCTCCAGGTGACCTGGGGCCATCGCCGGTCCTCGACCCTGACCAAGCCCGAGCAGGGCCACTTCGACAAGGCCGGGGTGGACCCGGGTCGCCGGCTGGTCGAGCTGCGGCTCGATGACGCCTCCGAGTACGAGGTGGGCCAGCAGCTGACCGCCGACCTCCTCCAGGCCGGCGAGCTGGTGGACGCCACCGCGGTCTCCAAGGGCAAGGGGTTCGCCGGAGCCATGAAGCGCCACAACTTCAAGGGGCAGGGCGCCTCGCACGGCAATCACAAGAAGCACCGCTCTCCCGGCTCGATCGGCGCCTGCGCCACGCCGGCCCGGGTGTTCAAGGGCACCCGGATGGCCGGCCGGATGGGCGGCCAGCAGGTGACGACCCTCAACCTCGAGATCGTCCAGGCCGATCCCGAGCGCGAGCTGATCCTGGTCAAGGGGGCGGTCCCGGGGCCCCGGGGCGGCATCGTGGTCCTGCGTGACGCGGTGAAGACCCCGATGGTCAAGGGAGGGACGGCATCGTGAGTGCCGCTCGAAGCCAGCACCATCGACCTGGAGACCGCCTCCCCCTCGGCGATCCGCCGCTTCCTCCGCCCGGCCCCCCAACAGCGGACGGTGACCCGTCGGTCGATCGACGGCACCGAGCTCGGACAGGTGGACCTCGAGCCCTCGATCTTCGGCATCGAGCCCAACCTGGCCGTGCTCCACCAGGTGGTCACGGCCCAGCTGGCCGCGGCCCGCTCGGGCACCCAGTCGACGAAGACCCGGGCCGAGGTCCGGGGCGGCGGGGCCAAGCCGTTCCGTCAGAAGGGCACCGGCCGGGCCCGGGCCGGATCGACCCGATCGCCCATGTGGGTGGGGGGCGGCGTCGCCCTCGGACCCAAGCCCCGCTCCTACGCCCAGAAGACGCCCAAGAAGATGATGCAGCTGGCCCTGCGCTCGGCCCTCTCGGACCGGGCCTCCCAGGGCCGGGTGGCCCTGGTGGACGCCTGGACCTTCGACGTCCCGAGCACCAAGGCCGCCATCGCCTCCCTGGCGGCCCTCGGCGTCTCCGGTCGGGTCCTGGTGGTCCTGGGCGACGAGGACGGCTACGCCGACCGCTCGTTCGGCAATCTGCCCGAGGTCCAGACCATCATGGCCGGCGAGCTCAACGCCTACGACATCCTGGTCAACGACTGGCTGGTGTTCACCGACGAGACCCTGCCCGGCGCCGCCGCCACGGTGTCCCCGACGGCCGCCCTCGCGGACGACGCTGGGAATGCCACCGACGACGCCGAGGAAGAAGGAAGCGGATCATGAGGGATCCCCACAACGTGCTGATCCGTCCGGTGGTGTCGGAGAAGTCGTACTCGCTGATGGACAACAACGTCTACGTCTTCGTGGTGGACCCCTCGGCCACCAAGATCGACGTGCGCCACGCCGTCGAGGAGGCCTTCAACGTGCGGGTGGACAAGGTCAACACCCTCAACCGGAAGGGCAAGACCAAGCGCAACCGGAAGAGCAACTCGCTCGGCCACCGACCCGACACCAAGCGGGCCATCGTCACCCTCCACGAGGGTGACTCGATCGACCTCTTCGAGAACTGAGAGACCGGGACCCGACCATGCCACTCCGCTCACGCAAGCCCACCAGCGCCGGCCGGCGCTTCCAGACCGTCTCGGACTTCTCCGAGATCACCCGGGACCGACCCGAGAAGTCCCTGCTGGCCCCCAAGCCCTCGACCGGCGGCCGCAACAGCCATGGCCGCAAGACCTCCCGCCACCGCGGCGGCGGGCACAAGCAGCAGTACCGGATCATCGACTTCAAGCGGGACAAGGACGGGGTGCCGGCCAAGGTGGCCGCCATCGAGTACGACCCCAACCGCAACGCCCGGATCGCCCTGCTCCACTACCTCGACGGCGAGAAGCGCTACATCCTGGCCCCGGCCCAGGTGTCGGTGGGCGACCGCCTCCAGTCGGGCCAGGGCGCGGAGATCCGCCCCGGCAACGCCCTGCCGCTGCGGTACATCCCGGTCGGCTCGGTCATCCACAACGTCGAGCTGCGGCCCGGTGGCG
The DNA here is from genome assembly GCA_963717885.1 of uncultured Acidimicrobiaceae bacterium. GTDB lineage: Bacteria > Actinomycetota > Acidimicrobiia > Acidimicrobiales > RAAP-2 > Bog-756. Next base: position 456,952 of record CAVQXB010000003.1, read on the forward strand.
GGGGCAAGATGGCCCGGGGGGCGGGCATGAGCGTGCAGCTGGTGGCCAAGGAGGGTGCGTTCGCCACCCTCCGCCTGCCCTCCACCGAGATGCGCCGGGTGTCCATCGACTGCCGGGGCACCCTCGGCGTGGTGGGGAACTCCGAAGCCGAGCTGATCAAGATCGGCAAGGCCGGCCGGAACCGCTGGAAGGGCAAGCGCCCCCAGACCCGAGGCGTGGCCATGAACCCGGTCGACCACCCGCTGGGTGGTGGCGAGGGCAAGACCTCCGGGGGCCGCCATCCGGTGTCGCCGTGGGGCCAGCCCGAGGGCCGCACCCGGGCCCGCAACAAGGACTCCGACAAGATGATCGTCCGCAGGCGCCGCACCCGCGGTGCCCGGCGGTAGGGAAGACAGAGGGAACGTCACACTATGCCTCGCAGCCTGAAGAAGGGTCCGTTCGTCGACGACCACCTGCTCAAGAAGGTGGACGCCCTCAACGCGGCCGGCGACAAGAAGGTCATCAAGACCTGGTCCCGCCGCTCCACGATCATCCCCGACATGGTCGGCCACACCATCGCCGTCCACGACGGCCGCAAGCACATCCCGGTGTACGTGACCGAGTCGATGGTCGGCCACAAGCTGGGCGAGTTCGCCCCCACCCGGACCTTCAAGTTCCACGCCGGCCAAGAGCGGGCGGGGAGGCGCTGACGTGCCCGGGGTGAAGACCAACGAGCGCGAGGGGACCCGGGCCGTCCTCCGCCACAGCCGGATGTCGGCCAGCAAGGTCCGCCAGGTGCTCGACCTGATCCGGGGCCAGGACGTCGACCGGGCCGCCGAGATCCTGTCCCTGGGCGACCGCGAGGCCGCCGTGACCGTGGGCAAGGTGCTGGCCTCGGCCGTGGCCAACGCCGTCCACAACGACGGGCTCGACGCCGAGGAGCTGTTCGTGTCGGCCTGCTACGCCGACGAGGGCAGCACCCTCAAGCGGTGGCGGCCCCGGGCCCGGGGCCGGGCCACCCGCATCCGCAAGCGGACCTCGCACATCACCATCATCGTGAGCCGGCTCCCCGACGACCGGATCGCCCGCCGCCGGGCCAAGCAGGCCGCCAACACCTCGCAGCGGTCGCGCCGGGTGGCCGGCTCGCGCCGGCGCCAGCAGGCCAGTCGACCGAGTCGACCCGGTCCGGCGCCCCGGACGGCGACGAGCAGGACACCGGGGCCGAGGCATGGCCCGAGGACGGCCGTCACACGCCGACGACCTGATCACCGAGACCGAGGCCGGCCCGCTGGAGGAGTCCGACTTCGACGGCGATGCCGACGGTGAGTCGCCGACGCCGACCATGACGACCTGATCACCGAGACCGAGGCCGGCCGCCTGGAGGAGCCGACGAGGTCGACGCCGAGGGCGCCGACGAGGTCGAGGATCAGACCAAGAGGACGAGGATCAGACCAAGACGAAGACACCGACGGCGACACCGCCGAAGAGAAGGGCAAGTAGATGGGCCAGAAGGTAAACCCGTACGGGTTCCGACTCGGCGTCACCACCGACTGGAAGTCGCGCTGGTTCGAGGAGCGCAACTACCAGAACTGCGTGATCGAGGACTGGGAGATCCGCGACTATCTGATGTCGCAGCTGGAGTCGGCCGCCGTCAGCCGCATCGAGATCGAGCGCACCCGGGACCGGCTGCGGGTGGACATCCACACCGCCCGACCGGGCATCGTCATCGGCCGCCGGGGCGCGGAGGCCGACCGCCTGAAGAAGAAGATCGAGGAGATCACCGGCCTCAACAACCGGATCCAGCTCAACATCCAGGAGATCAAGCAGCCCGAGCTCGACGCGGCCCTGATCGCCCAGGGGATCTGCGACCAGCTGGCCCGCCGGGTGGCGTTCCGCCGTGCCATGAAGCGCTCGATCCAGACGGTGCAGAAGGCCGGCGCCCTCGGGGTCCGGGTGCAGTGCTCCGGTCGCCTGGGCGGCTCGGAGATGTCCCGCAAGGAGTCCTACCGCGAGGGCCGGGTCCCGCTGCACACCCTGCGGGCCGACATCGACTACGGCTTCCGCGAGGCCAAGACCACCTTCGGCCGGATCGGGGTGAAGGTGTGGATCTACAAGGGCGACATCCTCCCCTACAAGATCTCCACCGAGGACAAGATCACCCGCGAGGCGGCCATGGCCGTGGGCGAGACCTCCGGCCAGGGCGGCGACGCCCCCCGCCGCCTGATCACCGCCGGTGGCGGCCGCCGCCGGGCCGAGCAGGGCGCACCGGGCAGCGTGGTCACCGTCGACGCCGACTCCACCGGTGAGACCGAGATCCCCGAGGGCCTGGTCGACCGGTCCGACGGCCGACATCGCCGCCCCGCCGGCCGTGCCCGACGAGCTCGAGCGCATCCTCACCGAGGACGAGGAGATCGAGCGCCGCACCCGCGAGCACCACGAGACCCCGCACTTCCGCAAGGAGGTGGACTGACATGTTGATGCCCCGGAAGGTCAAGTACCGCAAGCAGCAGCGCGGCCGGATGTGCGGCAAGGCCAAGGGTGGCAGCGACGTCACCTTCGGCGACTTCGGGATCCAGGCCCTCGAGCCGGCCTGGCTGACCGCCCGCCAGATCGAGGCCGCCCGCATCGCCATGACCCGCCACGTGAAGCGTGGCGGCAAGGTGTGGATCCGGGTCTTCCCGGACCGCCCGGTGACCCAGAAGCCGGCCGAGACCCGCATGGGCTCGGGCAAGGGCAACCCCGAGCACTGGGTGGCCGTGGTCAAGCCCGGCCGCATCCTGTTCGAGCTGGCCGGGGTGGAGCCCGAGCTGGCCCACGAGGCCATGGACCGGGCCATCCAGAAGCTGCCGTTCAAGGCCCGCTTCGTGATCCGGCCCGGGACCCACGGCACCCCGGAGGTGCAGGTCTGATGGCCACCGCCGCCGAGATCTCCGAGTACGACACCGAGGAGCTGGAGCGCCAGCTCGGGCGAGACCCGGCGCGAGCTGTTCAACCTCCGGTTCCAACTGGCCACCGGCCAGCTGGACAACTTCTCGCGCATCAACCACGTGCGCAAGGACGTGGCCCGGATGATGACCGAGCTGCGGATCCGCGAGATCGGCGAGGCCGAGGGCCTGGCCCTCGACGACCTGCCCGGCCACCGGGCCGCCGCCCGGCGCCGCACCGAGGACGAGGCCCTGGGCCGGGACAAGACCACTGCCTCCGAGCGCCGGGCCGCGGCCAGGGCCGAGGCCGAGGCGGAGGACGACCGACGAGCCGACGAGGGTGCCCCGATCGACGAGGACGAGTTGGCCGAAGAGGTGGCCGACGACGACGGCATGGCCCTTCCCGACGGCGAGGCGGTGACACGGCTGAGGCCGTCGACGTCGTCGACGACGTCGACGAGGCAGAGGAGAAGAGCTGATGGCTGACGAGCACACCGGCGACCGAGACCGAGCGGGCCAACGCCCGCAAGGTGCGCGAGGGTCTGGTGGTGTCCGACGCCATGGACTCCACCGTGGTGGTGGCCGTGATCGAGCGGGTCCGCCATCCCCGCTACGGCAAGACCGTGCAGCGGACCAAGCGGCTCTACGTCCACGACGCCGAGAACGCCGCCAAGGTGGGCGACCGGGTGCGCGTGGTCGAGACCCGCCCGCTGTCCAAGCTCAAGCGCTGGCGGCTGTCCGAGGTGCTGGAGCGTGCCCGATGATCCAGCAGGAATCCCGACTCCGGGTGGCCGACAACTCCGGCGCCAAGGAAGTCCTCTGCATCAAGGTGCTCGGCGGCTCCCGCCGCCGCTACGCCTCGATCGGGGACGTCTTCGTGGCCACGGTGAAGGACGCCATCCCGGGTGCCGCGGTCAAGAAGGGCGACGTCGTCAAGTGCGTCGTCGTCCGCACGAAGAAGGAGAAGCGCCGTCCCGACGGCAGCTACATCCGCTTCGACGAGAACGCCGCCGTGCTCATCAACGACCAGCAGCAGCCCCGCGGGACCCGCATCTTCGGTCCCGTGGGCCGCGAGCTGCGGGACAAGCGCTTCATGCGCATCATCTCGCTGGCGCCGGAGGTGTTGTAGATGCGAATTCGAAAAGGTGACAAGGTCCAGGTGCTCTCGGGCAAGGACCGGGGCAAGCAGGCCAACGTGGTCCGCGCCATGCCGGCCGAGGGCCGGGTCATCGTGGAGGGCGTGCACGTGGCCAAGCGCCACGCCAAGCCCACCCGCGCCACCATGCAGGGCGGCGTCATCGACAAGTTCATGCCGGTGTCGGTGTCGTCGGTGGCCATCGTGTGCGGCGACTGCGGTCCCACCCGGATCGGGATGCGCATCGACGAGCAGGGGCGCAAGCTGCGGGTCTGCCGCAAGTGCGGGGGTGATCTGTGATGGCCGCCGCCGCCGGCGCCACACGACCCGGCCCCGCCTCAAGGAGCGCTACGACCGCCAGGTGCGGGCCGAGCTCAAGGAGTCCCTGGGCCTGGGCAACATCATGGAGGTCCCCCGGCTCGCCAAGATCGTCATCAACATGGGCGTCGGCCGGGCCACCCAGCAGAAGTCCCTGATCGAGGGGGCCATGCGCGACCTGGAGATCATCGCCGGCCAGAAGCCGGTGGTGACCCGGGCCAAGAAGTCGATCGCCTCCTTCAAGCTGCGCGAGGGCCAGGAGATCGGGGCCAAGGTGACCCTCCGGGGCGACCGGGCCTGGGAGTTCCTCGACCGGTTGCTGGCCATGGCCATCCCCCGCATCCGTGACTTCCGGGGGCTCTCGCCCCGGTCGTTCGACGGCCACGGCAACTACACCTTCGGGGTGACCGAGCAGCTGATCTTCCCCGAGATCGACTACGACCGCATCGACACCACCCGAGGCATGGACATCACCATCGCCACCACCGCACGTACCGACGACGAGGGCCGGGCACTGCTGGCCGCGTTCGGCTTCCCGTTCCGACAGGAGAACCAGTAACCCCATGGCGAAGAAGGCATTGATCGAAAAGCAGCAGCGCACCCCCAAGTTCAAGGTGCGCGGGTACACCCGTTGCCGCCGGTGTGGCCGGCCCAAGTCGGTGTACCGCAAGTTCGGCCTGTGCCGGATCTGCCTGCGGGTGATGGTCCATGCCGGCGAGATCCCCGGCGTGACGAAGGCCAGTTGGTGAGAGGAGGCGACGAACGATGACGATGACCGACCCGATCGCCGACATGCTGACCCGCATCCGGAACGCCAACACCGCCCACTTCGACACGGTGAAGATGCCCGGCTCGAAGCTCAAGGAGTCGCTGGCCGCCATCCTGGTGAGACGAGGGCTACATCGTGGGCTACCAGGTGAACGAGGACCCGGGCAAGCCGGGCAAGACCCTCGAGATCACCATGAAGTACTCGCCGGACCGCGAGCGGACCATCTCCGGGATCAAGCGGGTGTCCAAGCCCGGCCTGCGCATCTACGCCCGGGCCGACAAGATGCCCCGCGTGCTCGGTGGGCTGGGGGTGGCCGTGGTCTCCACGTCCAAGGGCCTGATGACCGACCGCGAGGCGCGCAAGCGCCGCATGGGCGGCGAGGTGCTCTGCTATGTCTGGTAACCGACCGCCACCACCGGCGCCGAGTTGCGGGCCTCTCCGCCCGACCGATCGACGGAGGTACCCGCTGATGTCGCGCATCGGACGTTCGCCGATCCCCGTCCCCTCCGGGGTGACGGTGGCCGTGGGCAGCGACAACACGGTGACGGTCAAGGGACCGCAGGGCGAGCTGGCCCGGTCGGTCCCCGCCGCCATCACCATCCGCCAGGACGGCGACGTCCTGGTCGTGGAGCGACCCGACGACCAGCGCCAGAACCGCGCCCTGCACGGGCTGACCCGGTCCCTGGTGGCCAACATGGTGGCCGGGGTGACCGAGGGCTTCTCCAAGGAGCTGGAGATCGTCGGCGTCGGGTACCGGGCCGTCCCCAAGGGCCCTTCCGCCCTCGAGCTGGCCCTGGGCTTCTCCCATCCGGTCAACGTCAGCGCCCCCGACGGGGTGACCTTCGAGGTGCCCTCCGCCACCCGGATCATCGTCAAGGGAATCGACAAGGAAAAGGTCGGCCAAGTAGCCGCGGACATCCGCAAGCTGCGCAAGCCCGAGCCCTACAAGGGCAAGGGCGTCCGCTACCTGGGCGAGCGGGTCGTGCGCAAGGCCGGAAAGGCAGCCAAGTAATGGCCCGCACCGATCACAAGCTGGAGCTCCGCCGCCGCCGGCACACCCGGGTGCGCCGCAAGGTGCACGGCTCGGCCGAGCGTCCCCGCCTGGCCGTGTTCCGCTCCAACAAGCACATCTCCGCCCAGCTCATCGACGACGACGCCGGCCGCACCCTGGCCGTCGGCGTCGTCCGTCGAGGGCGACCTGCGGGGCGCCTCGGGCGGCAACATCGACGCCGCCACCCGCGTGGGCGGCCTGGTCGCCTCCCGGGCCAAGGCCGCCGGTATCACCACCGTGGTCTTCGACCGCGGCGGATTCGCCTATCACGGGCGGGTGGCCGCGCTGGCCGACGCCGCCCGTGCCGAAGGACTGGAGTTCTAGGACCATGGCCGTCAACGATCTGCAATTCGAAGAGCGCACCATCCGGGTCAACCGGGTGTCCAAGGTGGTCAAGGGTGGCCGTCGGTTCTCCTTCGCCGCCCTGATGGTGGTGGGGGACGGCAACGGCAAGGTCGGCCTGGGCTACGGCAAGGCCAAGGAGGCCGGGCTGGCCGTGCAGAAGGGCATCGAAGAGGCCCGCAAGAACATGTTCGACGTGCCGTTGGCCGGCAGCACCATCACCCACCCCATCGTCGGGGAGAGCGGTGCCGGCCGGGTCATGCTGAAGCCGGCCGCGCCCGGTACCGGGGTCATCGCCGGCGGGGCGGCCCGGGCCATCCTGGAGATGGCCGGCATCCGCGACATCCTGGCCAAGTCGCTCGGCTCCTCCAACGGCATCAACGTGGCCCACGCCACCATCGCCGGCCTGAAGGGCCTCAAGCGCCCCGACGAGATCGCCGCCCTGCGGGGCAAGCCGGTCGAGGAGGTGGTCCCGGCGGCCATGCTCCGGCGCCTACCGCGAGCGCCGGCGGGAGGCCGACCTGTTCACGGAGGTGAGCTGAGATGAGCGCCGCCCGCTCGTCGGACGAGCCCGTCGACCGACCACCTGGCTGCGGGTCACCCAGGTCCGGTCGGCCATCGGCACCAAGCCCAAGCACCGGGGCACCCTGCGGGCCCTCGGCCTCCGGGGCATCGGGCGCACCAACGTGCTACCCGATCGTCCGGAAATCCGTGGAATGCTGGCCCGCGTCCCCCATCTGGTGGACGTCACGCCCGCCGAGCACGACGAGAAAGGCTGACCATGAAGGTCCATGAGCTCCGACCCCCTCGCAGGGTCGACACGGGCCCGCCGCCGGGTGGGCCGCGGCATCGCCGGCAAGGGCGGCAAGACCGCCGGCCGCGGCACCAAGGGGCAGGGCGCCCGCGACACCATCCCCATGGGATTCGAGGGTGGCCAGCTGCCGCTGATGCAGCGCATCCCCAAGCTGCGCGGGTTCAAGAACCCGTTCCGCGTCGAGTACACCCCGGTCAACGTGGGCGCCCTCGAGGCCATCGAGGGCGACGCCGTCGACCTGGCCGGTCTGGTGGCGTTGGGCCTGGCCCACAAGGGGGACCTGGTCAAGATCCTCGGTGGCGGGGAGCTGACCCGGGCCCTCACGGGTGGAGGCCCACGCCTTCTCCAAGTCGGCCGAGGCGCGCGATCACCGGCGCCGGAGGGTCGGTCACCGTGGTCCCCCTGCCGTTCGGCCACGGTCGCCCGCCGGCCCAGGGCAACGCCCTCACCAACCGGTAGCATCGGCCCACTGCGGCGTCGAGGAGCCCCATGCTCGCCAGTCTGGCCAACATCTTCCGGATCCCCGACCTTCGCAAGAAGGTCCTCTTCACGCTGACCATCATCGCCCTGTACCAGTTCGGGGCCAACGTGCCGGTCCCCTTCGTCAACTTCTCCAAGGTGGCCCAGCTCGACGGCGGCCTCGAAGTCCTCGGGGGTGCTCGGCTTCCTCAACCTGTTCTCGGGGGGCGCCCTGACCCGCATGGCCGTGTTCGGCCTGGGGATCATGCCCTACATCACCTCCAGCATCATCATCCAGCTGCTGGCCACGGTGATCCCCAAGCTCGAGCAGTGGCGTGACCAGGGGGCGGTGGGCCAGAAGAAGCTGACCCAGACCACCCGGTACCTGACGGTGGCCCTGGCCCTCATGCAGTCGACCGGCCTGGTCTACCTGTTCCACAAGGGCGGGGGCGGGCTGTTCGGCACCACCCAGAACGTCGACCTGATCCTCAACTACTCGATCTGGCGGGCCGGGTTCATCGTGCTGACCCTCACCGCCGGCACCGCCTTCGTGATGTGGCTGGCCGAGCTGATCACCCAGCGGGGCATCGGCCAGGGGATGTCCATCCTCATCTTCGCCAACGTGGTGGCCGGCATCCCGTCCGGGCTGAACACCGTCCTCCAGGAGGGGGGCCGGGTCAAGTTCACGGCCATCCTGCTGGTGTCGCTGGCCCTGCTGGTGCTCATCGTCTTCGTCGACCAGGGCCAGCGGCGCATCCCGGTGACCTTCGCCAAACGGGTGGTGGGCCGCAAGATGTACGGGGGCTCGAACACCTACATCCCGCTGAAGGTGAACCAGGCCGGGGTGATCCCGATCATCTTCGCCAGCTCGGTGCTCTACATCCCGGTGCTGCTTGTCCAACATCATCCCGTCCGCCGCCTTCCGCAGCTGGGTGAACCACAACGTCACCCCGACCAGCATCTTCTACATCCTCACCTACTTCGTCTTCATCCTGCTGTTCACGTTCTTCTACGTCTACGTGGCCTTCGATCCCCACCAGCAGGCCGACATCATCCGCAAGCAGGGCGGGTACATCCCCGGCATCCGGCCCGGCCACCCGACCGAGCGGTACCTGGCCCACATCCTCAACCGGATCACCTGGCCGGGCGGCACTGTTCCTCGGCGGCGGTGGCCGTCACGCCGTCCCTGCTGATGGCGGCGTGGAACATCACCAGCTATCCCTTCTACGGCACCACACTTCTCATCGCCATGGGCGTGGCACTCGAGACGATGAAGCAGATCGACAGCCAGCTCATGATGCGAAACTACGAGGGCTTCCTCAAGTAAGTGGTACCCGGAGCCAGGCTCGTTGTCCTCGGCAAACAGGGGGCAGGCAAGGGGACACAGTGCGTGCGCCTCTCCCACCACTACGTGGTGCCCCACGTCTCCACCGGGGACATGCTGCGCGCCGCGGTCAAGCAGGGTACGGCCATCGGGCAGAAGGCCAAGGACCAGATGGACCGGGGCGAGCTGCTGGGTGACGACCTGATCATGGAGATGGTGGCCGAACGGCTGGGGGAGAGCGACGTCCGGGCCCGGGGGTTCATCCTCGACGGGTGCCCCCGCACGGTGGCCCAGGCCGAGCAGCTGGCCTCGGTCCTGGCCCCCTTCGATCTGGACCTGGTCATCGACATCGAGATCCACACCAGCCAGGTGCTGCGCCGGCTGGCCGCCCGGCGGGTGTGCATGGACTGCGGGGCGAACTACTCGCTGTCCTCGCCTCCGCTGATCAACTGGACCTGCGACGTCTGCGGCGGCGAGGTGGTCCAGCGGGAGGACGACACCGAGGAGGCCATCGACCGACGGCTGGAGCTCTACGAGCGCCAGACCGCCCCGCTCATCGAGTGGTACCGGGTCCGCGGCCAGCTGGAGTCGGTGCCCGGCACCGGCTCACCCGAGGCGGTGACCCGCCGGATGGTCAAGGCCATCGAGCTGCGGAGGGGGAAGAAGGGGGGCTGGCCGACATGAGGCGCAACGCCGAGGAGCTGGCCAAGATGCGCCGGGCCGGCCGGGTGGTGGCCGAGATCCACCAGGCCACCCGGGCGGCCATCCGGCCCGGGGTGTCCACCGCCGAGATCGACCGGGTGGCCCGGGAGGTGCTGGAGCGCCGGGGTGCGGGCTCCAACTTCCTCAACTACCACGGCTTTCCCGCCGTGGTCTGCACCTCCCCCAACTCGATGATCGTCCACGGGATCCCGTCCGAGACGGTGATCCTCGAGGAGGGGGACATCATCTCGGTGGACTGCGGGGCGATCATCGAGGGCTATCACGGCGACGCCGCCTACACCATGGGGGTGGGGGAGGTCTCGGCCGAGGCCACACGGCTGATGGAGGTCACCGAGCGGAGCCTGTTCGCCGGGATCGACCAGCTCCGGCCCGGTAACCGCCTCCACGAGGTGGGCCGGGCGGTCCAGGAGGTGGCCGAGGCGGCCGGGTTCTCGGTGGTGCGGGAGTACGTGGGTCACGCCATCGGCACGGCCATGCACGAGGAGCCCCAGGTCCCCAACTACTGGCCCGGATCGGGCGGCCCGACGCTCAAGACGGGGATGGTCTTCGCCGTCGAGCCCATGGTCAACGCCGGGGGGCCGGGCACGGTCCAGCTGGACGACGGGTGGAGCGTGGTGACCGCCGACGGGCGGCTCTCGGCCCACTTCGAGCACACCATCGCCGTTACCGAGGACGGCCCGGAGGTGTTCACCGTCCTGTGAGCCCGGGGTCCGCGGCGGCGCTCCCGGCCCCAATCTGGGGTCGGACTGGCAATTCGGCGCCAACGGGCTAAACTGGTCGTTCGGCTGGCCACGGGTGTGTGGTGGCGTGCCGATCCCGCTCCTGGTGGCGCTCCTCTGGTGTGTCCCCGACTGCGGTGCGGCCGGACGACGACCAGGTCGTCCGTGGCGCACGCTCAGCCCCGGCCGAGCGGACCAGAACGACAGACTACTGAGGAGATTCACCTGCCCAAGCCCAAGGAAGATGCCATCGTGCTGGAGGGTACGGTCGTCGAGCCGCTCCCGAACGCCATGTTCCGCGTGGAGCTCGAGAACGGCCACAAGGTGCTGGCCCACAGCTCCGGAAAGATGCGGATGCACCGCATCCGGATCCTTCCCGGCGACAAGGTGCAGGTGGAGATCACCCCCTACGACCTGGCCCGGGGCCGGTATCACCTACCGGTACAAGTAGCCGGCGGGAAAGCTCGGGGCACCGGCCGGCGGGGGCCGGGTCGAGGAGCAGCGCAGGCAGCGCAGGCAGCACCAGCAGCGAACAGGGCAGCACCAGGAGTACGAGAGCGAGCAGGACTTGAGTAGGAGAGGACGAAGGACGGCAAGGTGAAGGTTCGACCCAGTGTCAAGCCGATGTGTGAGAAGTGCAAAGTGATCCGCCGGCACCGGCGGGTCATCGTCATCTGCGAGAACCCGCGCCACAAGCAGCGCCAGGGCTGATGCACGCGGATCAGGCGTAAGAGAGAAGGAAGCAACGTGGCCCGCATTTCAGGCGTGGACATCCCCCGCGAGAAGCGGTTGGAGATCTCGCTCACCTATATCTACGGCATCGGCCGGACCACCGCGCAGCGGATCTGCGCGTCCACCGAGACCAGCCCCGACACCCGGGTACGGGACCTCACCGACGAGGAGGTGACCCGGCTCCGCAACTACATCGACGCCAATCTCGAGGTGGAGGGCGATCTCCGCCGGGACGTGTCCCAGGACATCAAGCGGAAGATGGAGATCGGCTGCTACCAGGGCATTCGCCACCGCAAGGGACTTCCCGTCCACGGGCAGCGGACCCACACCAACGCCCGTACCCGCAAGGGACCCAAGAAGACGGTCGCCGGAAAGAAGAAGGTTCGCAAGTAGATGGCCAAGACAACCAAGCCGCCCGCCGGCGCCCGCCGACCGCGCAAGCGGGAACGAAAGAACATCACCTTCGGGGTGGCCCACATCAAGAGCTCGTTCAACAACACCATCGTCTCGATCGCCGATCCGGAGGGCAACGTGTTGGCTTGGGCCTCGGCGGGCAACGTGGGCTTCAAGGGCTCGCGCAAGTCCACCCCGTTCGCAGCCCAGCTGGCCGCCGAGCAGTGCGCCAAGAAGGCGATGGAGCACGGGGTGCGCCGAGTCGACGTCCTGGTCAGGGGACCGGGATCGGGACGGGAGACGGCCATCCGGTCACTGGCCGCCGCCGGCATCGAGGTGGCCGGCATCAAGGACGTGACCCCGATTCCCCACAATGGCTGCCGCCCCAAGAAGCGGCGCCGGGTCTAGGGCCGGGTACAAAGGAAGACGAAGGAACAACCATGGCTCGTTACACCGGACCCGTCTGCCGCCTGTGTCGGCGGGAGCGCACCAAGCTCTTCCTCAAGGGAGAGCGCTGTTACTCGATGAAATGCCCGGTCTCCGAGGCGGTGACCGACCGTCACAGCCGCGCCTACCCTCCGGGGGAGCACGGGCGGGACCGGATGCGCCAGGGCTCGGAGTACCTGGGCCAGCTACGCGAGAAGCAGAAGGCCCGACGCATCTACGGCCTGCTCGAGCGGCAGTTCCACAACCTGTACGTGGAGGCCAGCCGGGCCCCCGGGATCACCGGCGAGAACCTCCTGCGCATGCTGGAGCAGCGCCTCGACAACGTGGCCTTCCGGGCCGGCTGGGGGGCCAGCCGGTCCCAGGCCCGCCAGTTCGTCCGTCACGGCCACGTGCTGGTGAACGGCAAGCGGGTGACCATTCCCAGCTACCGGGTACGCCAGGGCGACGTGGTGGCCCTCAAGCCATCGTCACGTGAGCTCTTCCACGTGCGCCGCAACATGGACACCCTGGACCGGCAGCTCCCGCCCTGGCTGGAGACCGTGGGGGACCGCTTCGAGGTCCGGGTCTTCTCGCTGCCCCTGCGCGAGCACATCGACGAGCCGGTCCAGGAGCAGCTCATCGTGGAGCTCTACTCCAAGTAGCCGTTCCCCAGCCCGACAGGCCCATCACCGAGCCACCCACCACCGACCGAATCAGCACGACCACCACCGACACCGCGCACCAGACTGCCGAGGAGCCCTGATCAGCATGCTCATCATCCAACGACCCACCGTCGAATCCATAGGCGAAGAGGAGGACAACCGCCAGAGGTTCGCCGTGGGGCCCCTGGACCCGGGGTTCGGTCACACCCTGGGTAACTCCCTGCGCCGCACCCTTCTGTCGTCCATCCCCGGGGCCTCCATCACCCAGGTGCGGTTCGACGACGCCCTGCACGAATTCACCACCCTCCCCGGGGTCAAAGAGGACGTCACCGACCTCATCTTGAACCTGAAGGACATCCTGTTCCGGGTGCACAGCGACGAACCGGTCACCATCCGCCTCGACAAGCGGGGGCCCGGGGAAGCCACAGCCGGGGATCTCCAGGTCACCGCAGACGTCGAGGTCCTCAGCCCCTCACAGCACATCGCCTCGCTGAACAACAAGGGCCGCCTGGCGGTGGACCTCACGGTGGAGCGGGGCCGTGGCTATCTGTCGGCCGACAAGAACAAGCGCTCGACCACCATCGGCGTGGTCCCGGTAGATGCCATCTTCTCGCCGGTGCGGCGGGTGGCCTTCACGGTGGAGCCGGTGCGAGTGGAGCAGTCCACCGACTTCGACCGCCTGGTGCTGGACATCGAGACCGACGGTTCCCTGTCCCCCGGGAGGCGCTGGCCTCAGCCGGCGACACCCTGCGCACCCTGGTCGGCCTGGTGGCCGACCTCGAGGACGAGCCCATGGGCCTCGAGCTCGGCGAGGTCGGGACCGTCGGCACCGGCTCCCCCGATCTCGACCTGCGCATCGAGGACCTCGACCTCACCGAGCGTCCCCGCAACTGCCTCAAGCGGGCCCAGATCAACACCATCGGCGAGCTGGTCGACCGCACCCTCGACGACCTGCTCAACATCACCAACTTCGGGCAGAAGTCGCTGGACGAGGTACTGCAGAAGCTGGACGAGCGGGGCCTGTCCCTGCGGGTCAAGGACTGAGGCCGGGTCATGCTCGGCACTCCGAAGAAGGGGCGACGCTTCGGCGGCAGCTCCGCCCACCAGAAGGCCATGATGGGCAACCTGGTCGCCTCGCTCATCGCGGCCGAATACCTGGTCACCACCGAGGCCAAGGCCAAGGCCCTCCGTCCGGTGGCCGAGAAGGTGATCACCGCTGCGGCCAAGGGTGGGTTGGCCCGCCATCGGAACGTGGTGGCGTTCATCCGGGACAAGGACATGGCCCACAAGCTGTTCGACGAGATCGGGCCCCGCTATGCCGAACGGCCCGGCGGCTACACCCGGATCCTCAAGTTGGGCAACCGCTCGGGTGACAACGCCCCGATGGCCCGCATCGAATTGGTGTGAGCCCCGCCCCCGGACCCGGGGGGTTCGAGGACCGGGGTGGTGGCGGCCCCGCCGGCACCGACGGCGGGGCCGACGTCCGGGACCAGACCGCCGGGTGTGCGTCCGGCGGCGACGTCGGCGAGGGCACGGCGCGTTGGCGGATGACGGTGGCCTACGACGGCTCGAACTTCCATGGTTTCGCCGCCCAGCGTGACCAGGCCACGGTCGCCGGGGCGCTCGCCGAGGCACTGGGACGGGTGGTCGGGGTCGCCGGTCGCCCTGACCTGTGCCGGCCGGACCGACGCCGGGCGTGCACGCCCTCCACCAGGTGGTCCACTTCGACGTCCCGCGGCGAGCGGTCCGCCTCGCTCGACCCGGCCACCGTGGTGTCGTCCTGCAACAGCCAGCTGGGCCCGGCCGTCGTGGTGCGGGACGCCGAGGTGGCGCCCGACGGATTCGACGCCCGCCACTCGGCCACGGCCCGCCGGTACCGCTACCTGGTGGTCAACGCGCCGGTGGCCGACCCGCTTCTGGCCGGCACTGGCCTGGCACGTGGCCGACCCGCTCGACCTGCGGGCCCTGGCCGCCGCCTCCGACGCCCTGCTCGGGGAGCACGACTTCCGGGCCTTCTGCCGGCGGGTGCCGGGCACCTCCCCCGACGACCCGATCCCCCGGCGGGTGACCGAGGCCAGGTGGACCGAGTTGAGCTGGCCGCGGTGGAGCGGGAGGTACCCGGAGCCGCACGACGGGCCACCCCGGTGGCCGGCTCGACCCCTGCGCTGGTCCCGGCGGTGGGCCGCCTGCTGGCCTTCGAGATCGAGGCCAACGCCTTCTGTCACCAGATGGTGCGGTCCCTGGTGGGCACCCTGGTCGACGTGGGGCGGGGCCGGAAGCGCCCCTCCGACATCCTGTGGATCCTTCGGGCCGCCGATCGCCAACAGGCCGCCCAGCCCGCCCCGCCCTGGGGCCTGACCCTGATGGACGTCCGCTACGACCCCGACCGGCTTGCCTGAGGGCCCGGTTTCGTCGTATCCTGGGCAGTCGCCGGGTTGGCCTGCAGCCGCGGGCGGACGGGAGCGCCTCGTGGAATCGCAGCGAGGCGGTCCGGATCGGCAGCAACCAGCGGCTCCGCGACGGTCGGCGCCCCACCACCCGGTACCACCGGCCCAGAATCACCGGACAAGGACATCTCGTGCGCACGTTCTCACCCAAAGCCCGCTGACATCACCCGCGCCTGGCGCATCGTCGACGCCGACGGCCTGGTGCTCGGCCGCCTGGCCACCGAGGTGGCGGCGGTCCTGCGGGGCAAGCACAAGCCCACCTTCGCGCCCAACGCCGACGTGGGTGACCATGTCATCGTGATCAACGCCGAGAAGGTGGTGCTGACCTCGGGCAAGGCCGAGTCCAAGATGGCCTACCGGCACAGTGGCTACCCGGGCGGTCTCACCGCCACCAGCTACGGCGACCTGATGATCGATCGCTCCGACGACGTGGTCCGCAACGCCATCACCGGCATGCTCCCGAAGAACCGGCTAGGCCGTCAGATGGCCACCAAGCTGAAGGTCTACCAGGGGGCCGAGCACCCTCACGCCGCCCAGGCCCCGGAACCGCTCGAGCTCCCGGGGGCCCGCCGCACGGCGTCAGCCCGGAGTGGCAGCTAGGCCCGAGGCCGATCCGGCTCCGCAGGAACGACCGACTACCCGAACCAACGACGACCAGAATCGAACGCGAGGAACACGCCGTGGCCAACGCCGCCCCCATCTGCCAGACCACCGGACGCCGAAAGCAGGCGGTGGCCCGGGTACGGATCCGTCCGGGCCAGGGTGCGATCACCGTCAACGGTCAGAAGTTCGAGGACTACTTCACGTCGGCCACCCACCGGATGATCGTGACCGAGCCCCTGCGCCTCACCGAGACCACCGAGTCGTGGGACATCGACGTGACCATCGACGGCGGTGGCGTCTCGGGCCAGGCCGGGGCGTTCCGCCTCGGCATCGCCCGGGCGCTCTGCGAGCTCGACCCTGAGCTGCGGGGCTCGCTGAAGAAGGCCGGCTTCCTCACCCGCGACGCACGCGAGAAGGAGTCGAAGAAGTACGGCCTGAAGAAAGCCCGTAAGGCGCCTCAGTACTCCAAGCGGTAGCCGGGTGGTCACCGCCCGGTTCGGCACCGATGGGGTCCGCGGAGTCGCCAACGTCGAGCTGACCCCGGAGCTGGCCCTGGCGCTGGGGAGGGCCGTCGCCCGCACCATCTCGGCCGCCACGTTCCTGGTCGGTCGGGACACCCGCCGATCGGGCCCGCTGCTCCAGGCCGCCCTGTCGGCCGGACTGGCCAGCGAGGGAGCCGACGTGGTCGACCTGGGAGTCCTGCCGACGCCCGCCCTGGCCTGGCTGTCGGCGGAGCGTGACGTTCCCGCCGTCGTGATCTCGGCCTCGCACAACCCGTTCGCCGACAACGGGATCAAGCTG
Organism: uncultured Acidimicrobiaceae bacterium; assembly: GCA_963717885.1. Taxonomy (GTDB): domain Bacteria; phylum Actinomycetota; class Acidimicrobiia; order Acidimicrobiales; family RAAP-2; genus Bog-756. The sequence goes on from CAVQXB010000003.1 coordinate 473,573, forward strand.
TTCGCCGCCGGTGGGGCCAAGTTGGGCGAGGAGATGGAGGCGGCCATCGAGGACGAGCTCGATCGGGTGCTCGACCCCTCGGCCAAGGGCCCCCGGCGTCTCGAGGGGCACGGGGTGGGCAGCCTCGGGGCCGAGCCGGGGCTGGGCCAGTCCTACCTCGACCACCTGGTGTCACTGCTGGAGGGCCGCCGGCTGGACGGGCTCCGGCTGGTGGTGGACAGCGCCAACGGATCGGCCTCCGCGCTGGCTGCCACGCTCTATGAGGGCCTGGGGGCCGAGGTGGTGGCCATCGGCTGTGAGCCGGACGGGACCAACATCAACGACGGGTGCGGCTCCACGTCCACTGCCACCCTGGCGGGAGCGGTGGTCGAGCACCGGGCCGACCTGGGCCTGGCCCTCGACGGGGACGCCGACCGGCTTCTGGCCGTCGGGCCCGACGGCGGGCTGGTCAATGGGGACGAGCTGATCGCCCTGTTCGCTCTGGACCTGGCCGAACGGGGCCAGCTGGCCGGCAACACCGTGGTGGTGACGGTCATGACCAATCTGGGCTTCCGGCTGGCCATGGAGGAGCGGGGCATCATCGTCAAGGAGACCCCGGTGGGGGACCGCTACGTGCTGGCCGCCCTGGACAAGGACGGCCTCTCCCTCGGCGGGGAGCAGTCGGGCCACATCATCTTCCGCCGTCTGGCCACCACCGGCGACGGACTGCTCACCGGGCTGATCCTGGCCGACCTGGTGGCCCGCTCGGGCCGACCGCTGACCGACCTGCTGGACGGGCTGGTCACCCGGATCCCCCAGGTGCTGATCAACGTGCCGGTCCCCAACACCGAGCTCCTGGGAGGAGCCGAGGCGGTATGGTCGGCGGTCGCCGAGGAAGAGGCCCGGCTCGGCGATGGCGGTCGGGTTCTTCTGCGACCCAGTGGCACCGAGCCTCTGGTCCGGGTGATGGTCGAGGCCAGCGGCGACGGCGTGGCCGAGGCCATCGCCGAGCGTCTGGGCAAGCTGGTCGGATTCGAGCTCCAGGCCGCCGCCGCCACCCACGGCTGACCGGGAATCGAGCCGGAGACCCCCCGACCCTCACCGATGCCCATCGGTCGGGACCCTCCGACCGCTAGCCTCGGTACCCATGTGCGGCATCATCGGGATCACCCGGGCCCCGGCCGGAGACGGCGCCGACGGCACCGACGTGCTGCAGGTGCTGCTGGAGGGCCTCGGCCGGCTCGAGTACCGCGGCTACGACTCGGCCGGCATCGCCCTGGTCGGCCCGGACACCGCCGACGGGCTGTGGCGGGCCCGGGCGGCCAACGGTACCCGGTCGCTCGACGACCTGACCAAGCGGGCGGAGTCCGCCCCGGCCGGCTCGGCCACCGGCATCGGCCATACCCGGTGGGCCACCCACGGAGGCCCCACCGAGGGCAACGCCCATCCCCACGTGGACTGTTCGGGTCAGCTGGCCCTGGTCCACAACGGGATCATCGAGAACCACGTGGAGCTGGCCGACGAACTGGTGGCCGCCGGGCACCGCCTCGAATCGGAGACCGACACCGAGGTCCTGGCCCACCTGATCGAAGCGGCAGCCGTCGAACAACCCGGGCTCGGACTGGCCGGAGCGGTGCGCTCGGCTCTGGCCCGGGTGCGGGGGGCCTTCGCCCTGGCCGTGGTGAGCTCCGCCGAGCCAGGCCTGATCGTGGCGGCCCGCCGGGTCTCCCCGCTGCTGATGGGCATGAACGGTGACGCCGCCTTCCTGGCGTCGGACATCCCGGCCATCCTGGGCCAGACACGGGACTTCTTCGTGCTGGAGGACGACCAGGTGGCCGAGTTGCGACCGGGCCGGCTCCGGGTCACCGACGCCACCGGCGCCGAGGTGGAGCCGCAGACCATCACGGTGAGCTGGGACCTCGACGCCGCCCGCAAGGACGGGTACGACGATTTCATGAGCAAGGAGATGCACGAGCAGCCCAAGGCGGTGGCCGACACCCTGCTCGACCGGCTGCTCCCCGACGGCACCCTCTCCCTGGACGAGGTCCACATCACCAACGAACAGCTCCGGCAGGTCAACAAGGTGTTCATCGTGGCCTGCGGGAGCAGCTACCACGCCGGGCTGATGGCCAAGTACGCCATCGAGCACTGGGCCCGCATCCCCGTCGAGATCGACATCGCCAGCGAGTTCATCTACCGCGATCCGGTGCTCGACGCCACCACCCTGGTCATCGGGGTCAGCCAGTCCGGCGAGACGGCGGACACCCGCATCGCCATGGAGGAGGCCCACCGGCAGGGAGCGAACGTCCTGGTCATCTGCAACGTGGTCGACTCGTCGATGGCCCGGGGGAGCGACGCCGTCCTGTACACGAGGGCCGGGCCCGAGATCGGGGTGGCCGCCACCAAGACCCACCTGGCCCAGATCACCGCACTCGAGATCCTGGCCCTCTACCTGGCCCAGGCGCGGGGCACGCTCTCGGCGGCCGATGCCCGGTCCCTGTTCGAGGCCATGGGATCGCTCCCCGACAAGGTGGCCCTGGCGCTGGGGCGGGGTGCCGAGGTGGAGGCGGTGGCCACCCGCTACCGCGATTCGCCGTCGTTCATGTTCCTCGGGCGCCAGGTGGGCTACCCGGTGGCCCTCGAGGGCGCCCTCAAGCTGAAGGAGCTCTCGTATCTCCGGGCCGAGGGCTTCCCGGCCGGCGAGCTCAAGCACGGGCCCATCGCCCTGGTCGAGCCCGGGACCCTGGTCATCGCGGTGGCCACCCGCACCCCGATCTGGGAGAAGATGATGAACAACGTCACCGAGGTCAAGAGCCGCGGCGCCACGGTGGTGCTGGTGGCCAACGACGGTGACGAGGAGACGGCGCGTCAGGCCGACGCCGTCCTGTGGGTACCCGAGACCGAGTACCTGTTCGCCCCGATCATCGATGTGGTGCCGATGCAGATGTTCGCCTACCACCTGGCCAGGCTGCACGGCCTCGACGTGGACCGACCCCGCAACCTGGCCAAGGTGGTCACCGTCGAGTGACCGGACGGGACGGTGCCGCGCCGGTGGCGGCGCTGGCGCGGAGCCTGGCCCACGAGCTGGTGCACCGGGACCGGCCGCCGTCCGGAGTGGTGGGGGTGGGCGTCGACGCAGTGGATCTGGCCCGGTTCGCCCGGGTGCTCGAGCGACGGGCCTCGGTGGCCGACCGGCTGTTCACCGAAGCCGAGCTCGCCTACGCCCGGTCGACCACGGATCCCGTACCCCGACTGTCCACCCGGTTCGCGGCCAAGGAGGCAGTGATGAAGGCCATGGGGGTCGGCCTCTGGGCCTACCCCTTCCACGATGTGGAGGTGAGACGGGACGGTCTGGACGCGCCCGTACCTGGTCCTGTCGGCTGCGGCGCTGGCCCTGGCGAACCGGGCGGGCGTCGTGCGGTGGCATCTCTCGCTGTCCCACACCGATCGGGTGGCGGTGGCCCTGGTGGTGGCCGAGCGGGGCCAGGTCCGGGCGGATGGCGACCCCGACGCCGGCCCGGGGGGCGTGTCGGACGACGGCGCCCCGGCGGTGTCCACCGGTCCTCCCACGACGTCGTAGCGTCGGATCCGATGCGTCCGGTCCTCACCGTCTCCGAGATGAACGCCGTGGACGCCGCGTCCCTGGCCTCGACCCCGCTCGACGTCCTGGTGGGCCGGGCCGGGCTGGCGGTGGCCGTTGCCGCCCTGGAGCTGATGGGTGGGGCGTACGGCCGCCGGGTGGTGGTCGTGGCCGGCCCCGGCAACAATGGGGCCGACGGGCGGGTGGCCGCCGAGATCCTCCGGCGCCGGGGAGCCCGGACCCGGGTGGTCGACGTCAGGTCGCCGACCACCATCGGCCCGGCCGACCTGGTCATCGACGCCGCCTTCGGCACCGGGTTCCGAGGCGAGTTCCGCTTCCCTCCGGTTCCCGACGGGACCCCGGTGCTGGCCGTGGACATCCCCTCGGGGGTCCGCGGCGACACCGGGGAGGCCTCCGGTGCCCCGGCGGCCGCGGCCCGGACCGTGACCTTCGTGGCGCTCAAGCCCGGCCTCCTCCAGGGCGACGGGGTCCGGCTGGCCGGAATGGTGAACGTGGCCGACATCGGCCTCGCCGCCGGCAGCCCGCCGATGACCGTGATCGAGGACGACGACGTCGCCCGTCTGGTCCCGACGCGCAGCCGTCAGGGCAACAAATGGTCGGCCGCCGTCCTGGTGGTGGCGGGCTCACCGGGCATGACCGGCGCCGCCGGCCTGTGCGCCCGCGCCGCCTACCGTACCGGCGCCGGCATGGTCCGCCTCGGCGTGCCCGGGCCTGGCCCTGGCCGACTCCCCGGCCACCGAGGCGGTCAGTGTCTCCCTGCCGGAGGAGGGTTGGGCTCCGGCCGCGCTCGAGGCCGCCTCCCGCTGCTCGGCCGTGGTGGTCGGCCCCGGCCTCGGGCGAGCCGAGGGCACCGCCGCCGAGGTGACCCGTCTGGTGGCCGACTCGCCGGTGCCCGTGGTGGTGGACGCCGACGGCCTCCATGCCCTGGGGCAGGTGGGCGGGGACCGGTCCCTCCAGGCCCGCTCCCGACTGGTCCTCACCCCCCACGATGGGGAGTACGCCCGCCTGGCCGGCACCGACCCCGGTCCCGACAGGATCACCGCCGTCCGCGCTCTGGCCTCCGCCTCCGGTGCCGTGGCCCTCCTGAAGGGCCCCACCACTGCCGTGGCCCACCCCGACAGCCGGGTCCGCCTGGCCCTGGCCGGCAACACCGCCCTGGCCACGGCCGGGACCGGGGACGTACTCTCCGGGATCATCGGGGCCCTGTTGGCGCGTGGGGTCGACCCCCTCGAGGCTGCCGCGTTGGGTGCTCACATTCACGGCCGGGCCGGCGCGCTGGCCCACGGCGAGGGGACGATCGCCGGAGACCTACCCGATCTGGTGGCGGAAGTGATGGCCGGGCCCTCCGGCAGGTGGCCCGGGCCGATCGGTCCCGGGGGCACGGGCCCAGGGCGGCCGGCGTCCCGACCGGCAAGCCCGAGGCGGGCGGGCCACGGGATCCGTGGTTGACCGCTGGCGGCCGGCATGGGCCGACATCGACCTCGATGCGGTACGGCACAACGCCGGCGTGCTGTGCGGGTTGATCGGCCCCGCGGCCCTCTGTGCGGTGGTGAAGGCCGACGGCTACGGGCACGGCGACGTTCCCGTGGCCAGGGCCGCCCTCGAAGGGGGTGCGTCCTGGCTGGCCGTGGCCCTCGTCGAGGAGGGGGTGGCCCTCCGGGAGGCCGGCATCGAGGCGCCGATCCTCCTGCTGTCCGAGCCGCCGGTCGAGGGGATGGCCGAGGCGATGGCCCGCCGCCTGGTCCCGACGGTCTACACCGCGGGCGGGCTGGAGGCGCTCGGTCGGGCCGCCGTCGGATCGGGGGCCGGGCCGGTACCCCTGCACCTCAAGGTGGACACCGGGATGCACCGGGTGGGGGCCGATCCGGACGCCGCCGCCACCCTGGCCGACTCCATCGCCGCCGACCCGGGCCTGGTGTTGGGCGCGGTCTGGACCCACCTGGCGGTCGCCGACGGCGACTCTCCCGCCGACCGGGACTTCACCCGGCTCCAGCTCGAGCGCTTCGATGCCGTGGTGGCGGAGCTCGCCGCGGCCGGCCACCGGCCGCCCATGCTGCACGTGGCCAACTCGGCCGGGACCATCGGGGCCGCGGCGTCCCGGCAGGACATGGTGCGGTGCGGGCTGGCCCTCTACGGGATGGCCCCTACGCCCTCGCTCGCTTCCACGCTGGCCGAGGCCACGGGTGGTGGCCGGCTCCATCCGGTGCTGTCCCTGCGAAGCCGGGTCACCTACGTGCGGGACCTGGCCGCCGGCGAACGGCCCTCCTACGGCCGCCGCCGTCCGTTGCCGGACGATTCGACCGTGGCCACCGTGCCCATCGGGTACGCCGACGGAGTGCCCCGGCGGCTGTTCGACCGGGGGGGCGAGGTGCTGATCGGCGGCCGCCGTCGCCCCTTGGCCGGGGTGGTGACCATGGACCAGATCGTGGTGGACTGCGGGCCGACGGGCACGTCGCCGGTGGCCGTGGGTGACGAGGTGGTCCTGATCGGCCGCCAGGGCGACCAGGAGATAACAGCAGGGGAGTGGGCCGGGCTTCTCGACACCATCAGCTACGAGGTGCTGTGTGACATCGGCCCCCGGGTGCCCCGCATGCTGCACGGCGAGCGGCCGTCCGCCTGAGCCCGGGGGACCCGACATCCCGCTCGGGTGAGCGACACCGACCCTGCGGGTCCGCTCGGGCCAGCGACACCGATCCTGCCGGTCCCGCTCGGGTGAGCGACACCACCCTGCGGGTCCCGCTCGGGTGAGCGATACCATGCGGCGGTGGCGCCCGGCGACCGATCTGGCCGAACTGGCCCGCGAGGCCGCCGGCTGCACCCGTTGTCCGCTGTCCGTCCACCGGACCCAGGTGGTCTTCGGCGTGGGGGATCCCCATGCCGACCTCATGTTCGTGGGGGAGGCACCGGGACGGGACGAGGACCTACAGGGCGAGCCGTTCGTGGGTCGATCGGGCAAGCTGCTCGACCGGCTGGTCCTCGAGGAACTGGGCGTGGATCGCGGTCGTATCTACATCGCCAATGTGGTCAAGTGCCGCCCACCCGACAACCGCGACCCCAAGCCCGACGAGATCGCCTCCTGCCGTCCCTACCTCGAGGCCCAGCTGGACGCCATCGCCCCCGCCGTGGTGATCACCCTCGGGAACTTCGCCACCAAGCTCCTGCTCCGGACCGATCTCGGCATCACCAAGGTCCGCGGCCGGTCCTACCCGATGGACGGATGGCATCTGGTACCGACGTACCACCCGGCCGCCGCCCTCCGGTCCGGGGGTGCGGTGGTGGCCGAGATGCGGGCCGACCTGGTCCGGGCCAAACAGCTCCTCGGGTGGAGCTCGTGACGGAGCCGGCGCCCCTGGTCCTGCGCACGGCGGCACCCGATCAGACCCGGGCCCTGGCCGCCGAGCTGGCCGTGCTCTGTGTCCCCGGCGACGTCCTGCTGCTGGCCGGTGACCTGGGCGCGGGGAAGACGACCTTCGTCCAAGGCTTCGGGGCCGGGCTCGGTGTCACCGAGCCGATCACCAGCCCCACCTTCACTCTGGTCCGCCAGTACCCGGTGGTACGAGCGGCCGGACGGACCCGGGGTGCGGGTGGGGCGCTGCTCCACGCCGACGTGTGGCGCCTCGACCACCTCCACGAGATCGTCGATCTGGGCCTCGGCGAACTGGTCGAGGACGGAGCAGTCGCCCTGGTGGAGTGGGGGGACGCTGCCGAACCTCTGCTGGGCTCGGACGCCCTGGGGGTGGAGCTGGCCGCCGGCCCCGACGCCGACTCCGATGGGGGCCCGGACCCCGACAGGGGCCGGCTCGAGACCGGTGGCGACGGAGCCGACGACGATCGGCGGAGGATCACCCTCCGACCTTCAGGCCCGCGGTGGACCTCGCGTGGGACGCCGTCGTCGGGAGTCTGGATCGCTGGAAGGTGGCGGCGTGACCCTGCTGGCCATCGAGTCGGCCACCGACATGGTCGGCGTGGCTCTGGTCCGGGACGACGGGGGCTCGGCCGAGAGGCTCCACCTCGGTGGACGGGCCCATGCCGAGCTGTTGATCCCCTCGGTCGAGGAGGTGTGCGCGGCCTCAGGGTGCACGGTCGCCGACGTCGACGTCATCGCCGTCGACGTCGGACCCGGGCTGTTCACCGGGCTCCGGGTCGGGGTAGCCACGGCCAAGGCCCTCGGCCAGGCGCTCTCGGTGGACCTGCTCGGCGTCAGCAGCCTCGACGTCCTGGCGGCAGCGAGCGTCGAACGACTCCGGTCAGGGGCGCAACTCGGGTCGAGCGCGGTGGTCCCGGTGATCGACGCACGACGCGGTGAGGTCTTCACTGCCGCCTACCTGCTCGACGGGGAGAAGGGACGGAGCGACATGGAGGACGTGGGCGGGGTGAGACACGATCGCCCCGAGCCCCTCGGCCCTGACGCCCTCGAGAGGTGGCTCTTGGAGCTGGCCGGAGCGCACGGTCGGGTCACCGTGGTGGGGGACGGGGCGGTGCGCTATCACCAGCAGCTCGCCGTCCATCCCCTCCTGGATCTCGAGGTGGCCGCCGAACTCTCGGCCCCGCCCCCGTTGACCCTGGCCCACCTGGCCCTGGCCCGACTGGCGGGCGGTGAGGTCCCGACCGCCCCCGGCCGACGTCGTACCCGACTACCGCCGCCCGGCCGATGCCCGGATCAACTGGGAGCAACGGACCCCCCGGGCGGCGGGCGCCACGCGGGATCCTGGGGCCGAGGAGTCCCGGTGAGCGAGGTCGTCCCCAGCTCTCCGACGGCCGTCGAAGTGGTCATCGCCCCGATGCGGACCAAGGACCTGAAGGGCGTCCTGCGGATCGAGGAGGCCGTCTTCCCGCAGCCCTGGTCCCACCGGCTCTTCGTGGAGGAGCTGGGCCAGCGCAGGTCCCGCGCCTATCGGGCCGCATGGGTGGGACGGTCGATCGTGGGATTCGCCGGACAGATGTTCATCGACGACGAGACCCACGTGAACAACATCGCCGTGGACCCGGCGTGGCAGGGACGGGGCCTGGGGGCGGTCCTCCTCCTCGATCTGGTCCGCACCGCACTCTCCCACGGGGCCCGGCACCTGACCCTCGAGGTCCGGGTGGGGAACGACCCTGCCATCGCCCTGTACCAGCGATTCGGGATGGCTCCGGTAGGAGTGCGGCGCAACTACTACCCGGAGACCGGCGAGGACGCCCTGGTCATGTGGGCCCGGGACATCGACTCCGACCGGTACGCCGACCGGTTGGCGGCCATCGAGGCCCGTCGGTCGCCGGACCTGCAGGTGACCGCCCGCGCCTGAGCCGTCGTCCGGTGTCCGCGCTCCGGCCCGGGCTGGCTAGTGTCCGACGGATGACCGACCGTTCCGTGAACCGGGTCCTCGGCATCGAGACCTCGTGTGACGAGACGGCGGCGGCGGTGGTCGACGGCGGCTCGGTGATCGTGTCCTCGGTGGTCAGCAGCCAGATCGACCTGCACGCCAAGTACGGCGGCGTCGTCCCCGAACTCGCCGGCCGCGCCCATGTGGAGCTGCTCACCCCGGTGCTGGCCGAGGCCCTGGCCGATGCCGGCTCCGACACCTCCGGTACCGGGATCGACGCCGTGGCCGTCACGTACGGACCGGGTCTGATCGGTTCCCTGCTGGTAGGGGTGGCCGAGGCCAAAGCCCTCTCGCTGGCATGGGGGGTGCCCCTGGTCGGGGTCAACCACCTCGAGGCCCACCTCTTCGCCTCCCTCCTCGAGCAGCCCGATCTCGGCTGGCCGCTGGTCGTGCTCTTGGCGTCCGGCGGCCACACGCTCCTGGTCGAAGTGACCGAGCCGGGTCGCTACCGCCTCATGGGGGGCACCATCGACGACGCCGCCGGCGAGGCCTTCGACAAGGTGGCCCGCTACCTCGGCCTCGGCTATCCGGGAGGCCCGGCCATCGACCGGATCGCCGACCAGCGGCGACCCCACGGCCTTCGCCTTTCCCCGGTCCGCTCCGGGGGACGGCTACGACTTCTCGTTCAGCGGGCTCAAGACCTCGGTGGTCAACACCGTCCGCAGACATCCCGATGCCGATACCGCCGACGTGGCCGCCTCGTTCCGCCAAGCGGTGGTGGACGTCCTCGTCACCCGGGCCCGGACGGCGGCCGCGGACGTGGGGGCCCGGGCCCTGTGCCTGGCCGGCGGGGTGGCCGCCAACTCACTCCTGCGCTCGACCGTCGAGGAGGTCTGCACCGCCGACGGGATCGGCGCCTTCCTCCCCAGCCGGTCCCTGTGCACCGACAACGCCGCCATGGTGGCGGCGGCGGGGTGGTGGCGGCTCGGGCATGGTGAGGCGAGTCCACTGACCCTGGGTGCCGACCCCAACCTCCGGTTGGTGGCCACCGCCTGACTCCGGTACCGGTCCCGAGCTCGGCCGACTCGCCCCGATTGGGCCCATCCGACCTGGCCAGCGCCCTTCGCCTGGCACTCGCTCGACGCGGTTGCCAAACGCCGCGTAGATCGCTACCATTAGCACTCTCAACCTTCGACTGCTAACGCGTGCCACAGGAGGCCCGAACCCATGAGTCTGCATCCCCTTGACGACCGCATCGTCGTCCGCCCCAGTGAATCCGAGGAGACCACCGCTTCCGGCCTGGTGATTCCCGACACCGCCAAAGAGAAGCCACAGCAGGGTGAAGTCCTGGCCGTGGGCCCCGGCCGCCGCGCCGAGGCGAGCGGCGAGCTCATCCCCCTGGACATCGCCGTGGGCGACACGGTCGTCTACTCCAAGTACGGCGGTACCGAGATCGTCTCCGAGGGCGAGGACCTGCTGATCCTCTCCAGCCGTGACGTCCTGGCCAAGGTGGGGAAGTAATGCCCAAGATCCTGAAGTTCGACGAAGCCGCCCGCCGCGGCCTGGAGGCGGGCGTGAACAAGCTCGCCGACACGGTCAAGGTGACCCTCGGCCCGAAGGGTCGCAACGTGGTCATCGAGAAGAAGTTCGGTGCTCCCACCATCACCAACGACGGCGTGTCCATCGCCCGTGAGGTAGAGCTCGAGGACGTCTTCGAGAACATGGGCGCCCAGCTGGTCAAAGAGGTCGCCACGAAGACCAACGACGTGGCCGGCGACGGCACCACCACGGCCACCGTGCTGGCCCAGGCCCTGATCAAGGAGGGTCTGCGCAATGTGGCCGCCGGAGCCAATCCGCTGGGACTGCGCAAGGGCATCGACAAGGCGGTCGACGCCGCCGTCGAGTCCATCAAGAAGCAGGCCAAGGAGATCGACTCGAAGACGGAGATCGCTCAGGTGGCTTCCATCTCTGCCGCCGACTCCGCCATCGGCGAGGTGTTGGCCGACGCCATCGACAAGGTGGGCAAGGACGGCACCGTCACCGTCGAGGAGTCCAACACGTTCGGCATCGACCTCGAGTTCACCGAGGGGATGCAGTTCGACAAGGGCTACCTCTCGCCGTACTTCGTGACCGATCGCTGAGCGCCAGGAGGCCGTGCTCGACGACCCGCTGATCGTGTTCGTCAACCAGAAGATCAGCGCCGTGCACGACCTGGTGCCGGTGCTCGAGAAGGTCATGCAGACCGGCAAGCCCCTGCTGATCGTGGCCGAGGATGTCGAGGGCGAGGCGCTGGCCACCCTGGTGGTCAACAAGATCCGTGGCACGTTCACCTCGGTGGCCGTCAAGGCCCCCGGCTTCGGTGAGCGCCGCAAGGCGATGCTCCAGGACATGGCCGTGCTGACCGGCGCCCAGGTGATCTCCGAGGAGATCGGCCTCAAGCTGGACACCACCACGGTCGACCTCCTGGGCAAGGCCCGTCGGGTCATCGTCACCAAGGACGACACCACCATCATCGACGGCGGCGGCTCCCAGCAAGAGGTCAAGGGTCGGATCGCGCAGATCAAGCGCGAGATCGACGACACCGACTCGGACTGGGACCGGGAGAAGCTCCAGGAGCGCCTGGCCAAGCTGGCCGGCGGTGTCGCCGTGGTCAAGGTCGGTGCGGCCACCGAGGTGGAGCTGAAGGAGAAGAAGCACCGCATCGAGGATGCGCTCTCCGCCACCCGGGCCGCCGTGGAAGAGGGCATCGTGGCCGGTGGGGGGACCGCCCTGGTCCGCTCCCGCGCCGCCGTGCAGAAGGTGATCGGGTCGCTGGCCGGGGACGAGGCCACCGGTGCCTCCATCGTGGCCAAGGCCCTGGCCGCGCCACTCCACGCCATCGCCAGCAATGCCGGGCTCGAGGGTTCGGTCTACGTCCGCCAGGTGGAGTCGGAGACGGGCTCCATCGGCCTCAACGCCGCCACCGGCGAGTTGGAGGACCTGGTCAAGGCGGGCGTCATCGACCCGGCCAAGGTGACCCGATCGGCCCTGCAGAATGCGGCGTCGATCGCCGGGCTCCTGCTGACCACCGAGGCGCTCGTGGCGGACAAGCCTGAGAAGGCCGACCCGGCCGCCGCGGCCGCCGCCGCTGCTGCCATGGGCGGCGGCATGGGCGGCATGGGCGGCATGGGCGGCATGATGTAGGCGCCCCCGGCCCCGTGGGGGCCGGACGCGCCGCTCCGAGGCGCACCCCGACGTGCGAACCGGCCGGGCCTTCGGGTCCGGCCGGTTCGCGTGGAGGCGTTGCTCGACGTCGCCGCATCGGTCAGGGGGTCCGGTAGGCGGTAGCCGGCGTCGGACGGAGTGCGTTCCCCGGCCAGGTCCGCCCAAACCGGCAGGGACCGAACGGTGCCGGGAACCTGGCCCGGTTCGCCCCGGGAGGGGTCCATCCGGGGACGGGTCCGTCTGACTCGCCCTGGCGGCGCACGAACGGGCTGGTGATCGCGACGACCACCAGGGCCACCCCTACCGGCCAGCGGATCATGAACTTGGGGTCCATCGGGCCCAGAGGGACTCCCGGTCCGGCCGGAGCGCGCCATCACGTGCGGCTCGACCGGATCACCGCCCTACGCTGAGAGCCTCCATGGACTCCCCCGACATTCCGGCATCCTCCACCCGACGGTCGATCACCCGTCCCGGTCTCCACCGACCGGGCGGGCCGGCACCCTGGGCCGCCCTCCCGCCGGAACGCCGGAGCCGGATCCCACTGGGACAAGTCCGCTCGGCCCTCGGCGACGGCCGGCCGACACGACTGGGCGGGATCCGCGAACCGTGGCGGACGCTGGCCGGCCAGGTCCAGGGCCGCCCGGCCGCCGTGCTGGTGCCGCTGTTCGAGGAGGCGGGCGAGTCCCGGGTGGTCCTCACCGTCCGTGCCGGACCACCTCCGGTCCCATCAGGGGGAGGTGGCCTTCCCCGGCGGGAGGCTGGAGCACGGCGAGGGGGTGGTGGAGGCCGCCCTGCGCGAGGCGGCCGAGGAGGTCTTCCTCGACCCGGCGCTGGTCACGGTCATCGGTGTGCTCACCCCCATGCCCACCGTCTCCTCCAACACGGTGATGACCCCGGTGGTGGCCGCACTGGATCGGCGCCCGTCCCTCACGGCCAATCCCGCCGAGGTGGAGCGGATCTTCGACGTGGCTCTGAGCGAGCTGGTGGCCGACGGGGTCTTCCACGAGGAGTGGTGGTCGGTGCCCGGACGGGTCGGAGTCTCGGGGATCCCCGACGGCGAGTTCCCGGTATGGTTCTTCGAGGTGGCCGGCGAGACGGTCTGGGGGGCTACGGCCCGCACGCTGATGGAGCTGATCTGCCTGGTCCTGGCGGTGGAATTCCCCCGTCCCTGCAGGCCCCGGCCTCGGCCGGCTGACCGGACGAGTCCCGGTGCCCGACGGCGCCGCTGGGACGGCGCGGCCGGGCGGGGAGCCACGTGGCAGGCCACCGAGTAGTCCCCAGGCGCGCCGTCGACGAGGGTCGGGACCGGGCCCGGGGGAGAGACCAGCCCATCGGTCCCAGGCGGTATCGTGGAGTGCAGTCGGTTGGCTCACTGTCGGAGCGGCCACCGACCGGAGGTGTGGAGAACTGCGACCAGGGTCCGGAGGAGTAGCACGTGGCTGAGCTAGAGATCGGCATCTTCAAATCGGGTCGGAGGGCCTACGGGTTCGACGACATCGCCATCGTTCCCAGCCGGCGGACCCGCGACCCCGAGGACGTCGACATCAGCTGGGAGATCGACGCCTACCAGTTCGGGCTCCCCCTGATGGCCTCGGCCATGGACGGCGTGGTCAGCCCGGCCACCGCCATCGAGATCGGCCGCCTCGGCGGCCTGGGGGTCCTCAATCTCGAGGGCCTGTGGACCCGCTACGAGGACCCGACCCCCCTGTTCGACGAGATCCGGGAGCTCCCGGCCGAGAAGGCCACGGCCCGGATGCAGCAGATGTACGCCGAGCCGGTGCAGCTGGAGCTGGTGACCGAGCGGATCCGGGAGATGAAGGCGGCCGGCATCACCACCGCCGCCTCGGTGACGCCGCAGAAGACCGAGTCGTTCGCCCCGGCTCTGCTGGCCGCCGAGCTCGACCTGCTGGTCATCCAGGGCACGGTGGTCTCGGCCGAGCACGTGTCGAAGACGGTCGAGCCGCTCAACCTCAAGCGGTTCATCCGCGAGTTCGAGATCCCGGTCATCGTCGGCGGCTGCGCCTCCTACCAGGCCGGGCTCCACCTGATGCGGACCGGCGCGGTCGGCGTGCTGGTCGGGGTGGGCCCGGGCAACGCCTGCACCACCCGGGGCGTGCTGGGCATCGGCGTCCCCCAGGCCACCGCCATCGCCGACGTGGCCGGGGCCCGCATGCGCCACCTCGACGAGACCGGCGTCTACTGCCACGTCATCGCCGACGGCGGCATGTCCAAGGGCGGCGACATCGCCAAGGCGGTGGCCTGCGGGGCCGACGCCGTCATGCTGGGGTCCCCGCTCTCCTCGGCCGTCGAGGCGCCGGCCCGCGGCTTCCACTGGGGCATGGCCACCTTCCACCCCACCCTGCCCCGGGGCGCCCGGGTCAAGACCACCACCCGGGGCACCCTCCAGGAGATCCTGCTCGGCCCGGCCCACGAGAACGACGGCCGGATGAACCTGTTCGGGGCCCTGCGCACCGCCATGGCCACCTGCGGCTACGAGACGGTCAAGGAGTTCCAGAAGGCCGAAGTGATGGTGGCTCCCGCCCTCCAGACCGAGGGCAAGGACCTGCAGCGTTCGCAGGGTGTCGGCATGGGCCATTGAGCCCGAGCCTCCCGACGCCGGCGGGCCCGGTGACGGGCCGATCCTGGTCGTCGACTTCGGTGCCCAGTACGCCCAGCTGATCGCCCGGCGGGTCCGCGAGGCCCACGTCTACTCCGAGATCGTCCCCCACACGCGCCACCGCCGCCGAGCTGTCGGCCCGGCGCCCCGTCGGGCATCATCCTGTCGGGGGGGCCCAAGTCGGTCAACGAGACGCCGGCGCCGACCATCGACCCGGCCGTCTACGACACCGGCATCCCCATCCTGGGCATCTGCTACGGGGCCCAGCTCCTCACCCAGCAGCTGGGTGGCGAGGTGTCCCGCACCGGTCGCGGCGAGTACGGCCGGACCCCGCTGACCGTGACCGGCCGCTCGCCGCTCTTCGTCGACTGGCCGGGCGGCGGCGAGGTGTGGATGAGCCACGGCGACGCCATCACCGCGGTGCCCGACGGGTTCGTGGCCACCGCCACCAGCCCCGACGCCCCGGTGGCCGCCCTCCACGACGCCGAGCGGGCCATCTACGGGGTCCAGTTCCACCCCGAGGTGGTCCACACCGAGCGGGGCCGGGACCTGCTCGAGCGGTTCCTCTACGACGTCTGCCGCTGCCCCCCGTCGTGGACCCACACCTCGATCATCGAGTCCCAGGTGGAGGCGGTCCGGGCCCAGGTGGGCGCCTCCCCGGTGCTGTGCGCCCTCTCCGGCGGGGTCGACTCGGCGGTGGCCGCGGCCCTGGTGCACAAGGCCATCGGCGACCAGCTCACCTGCGTCTACGTCGACACCGGCCTGATGCGGGCCCACGAGAGCGAGCAGGTGGAGGAGACCTTCCGCCGCCAGTTCCACATCGACCTGGTCCACGTGAAGGCGGCCGACCGGTTCTTCGAGGCCCTGGCCGGGGTCACCGATCCCGAGGCCAAGCGCAAGATCATCGGCGAGCTGTTCATCCGGATCTTCGAGGAGGTGGCCCGTGACCTGGTCATCGAGGAGTTCGAGCCCGTCGACGACGGCGAGGCAGTCCCTCGCCGGCGGGCTCGGACCAGCCTTCGGGCTACCTGGTCCAGGGCACCCTCTACCCCGACGTGATCGAGTCCGGGTCGGACTCCGCCGCCACCATCAAGTCCCACCACAACGTGGGCGGGCTCCCCGACGACCTGGCCTTCGACCTGGTCGAGCCCCTCCGCCTGCTGTTCAAGGACGAGGTCCGGGCGGTGGGCGAGGAGTTGGGCCTGCCCCACGACATCGTCTGGCGCCAGCCCTTCCCCGGGCCCGGGCCTGGCCGTGCGCATCGTGGGCGAGGTGACCCCGGAGCGGGCCGACATCCTGCGGGCCGCCGACGCCATCGTGGTGGAGGAGATCCGCCGGGCCGGCCTCTACCGCGACCTGTGGCAGAGCTTCGCCGTGCTTCCCGCCGTCCGCACCGTCGGGGTGATGGGTGACGGGCGGACCTACGCCTATCCGGTCGTCATCCGCGCCGTCACCAGTGACGACGCCATGACCGCCGACTGGGCCCGACTGCCCTACGACTTGCTGGAGCGCCTCTCCTCGCGCATCATCAACGAGGTGGAGGGCGTCAACCGGGTGGCTCTGGACATCACGTCCAAGCCGCCCGGCACCATCGAGTGGGAATGACCGTGTCGGGCGGGAGCGCCCACTCGCTCCCCATGATCGGTGACGAAGGCGATCCCGGGCCGTCAGATCCGGAGCTGGCTGCTCCGTCCGATCGATGGGTGCCCCGGATCGCTGGGCCCCGGTGCAGCCCGAGGCCCTCCTGGACGGGCTGACCGACCCCCAGCGCGACGCGGTGGTCCACCGGGGCGGGCCCCTGCTGATCGTGGCCGGGGCCGGCTCGGGCAAGACCCGGGTGCTGACCCGGCGGATCGCCCACCTGATCGCCACCCGCGACGCCGCACCCTGGCAGATCCTGGCCATCACCTTCACCAACAAGGCGGCCGACGAGATGCGCCGGCGGGTGGCCGAGCTGGTCGGTCCCCGGGCCGAGCGGATGTGGGTCTCCACCTTCCACTCGGCCTGCGTGCGGATCCTCCGGGCCCACGGCGACCGCCTCGGCTACAAGGGCTCCTTCACCATCTACGACGACGCCGACTCCCGGCGCCTGGTGGAGATCGTGGCCCGTGAGCTGGACATCGACACCAAGAAGCTGTCGCCCCGCTCCATCCTGGGCCAGATCAGCCAGGCCAAGTCCCGCCAGCAGGGCCCCGACGAGTACCGGGCGGCCGCGGTGACCATCTTCGACCGCCGGATCGCCGACGTCTTCGACCTCTACCAACAGCGGATGGTGGCGGCCAACGCCATGGACTTCGACGACCTGCTGCTCAACACGGTCCGCCTGTTCCGGCTCCACCCCGACGTGCTCCAGCACTACCGGACCCGGTTCACCCACATCCTGATCGACGAGTACCAGGACACCAACGCCGTGCAGAACGCCCTGGCCGTCCTGCTGGCCGGCGAGCACCGCAACATCGTGGTGGTGGGGGACAGCGACCAGTCGGTCTACCGGTTCCGGGGGGCGGACATCTCCAACATCCTCGACTTCGAGCAGGCCTTCCCCGACGCCACCGCCATCACCCTGGACCAGAACTTCCGCTCCACCCAGACCATCCTCGACGCGGCCAACGCCGTGATCACCAACAACGTGTCCCGCAAGCCCAAGTCGCTGTGGACCGACGGTGGCACGGGGGAGCAGATCGTCCGCTACCGGGCCGAGGACGAGCACGACGAGGCCGAGTGGGTGGCCCACGAGATCGTCCGGCTCCGCAGCGACCAGGGCCTCCGGTGGGGCGACGTGGCCATCTTCTACCGGACCAACGCCCAGAGGGCCGCCCTCGAGGAGGCCATGGTCCACGCCGAGGTTCCCTACAAGGTGGTGGGCGGGACCAGGTTCTACGACCGACGCGAGGTCAAGGACGTCATGGCCTACCTGAAGGTGCTGGTCAACCCGGACGACGAGATCAGCTGGCGCCGCATCGTCAACGTGCCCAAGCGTGGGGTGGGGGACACCTCGGTGGCCAAGCTGTCCGGATGGGCCGGCTCGCGTGGTCTGTCCTTCGGCGAGGCTGTGGCCCAGGCCGACGAGGTGGGGATCGGGGGCAAGGCGGGCCGGTCGCTGGTCGAGCTGTCCGAGCTGCTGGGCGAGTCTGCGGGCCCGGATGGTCCTGCCCCCGCTGGTGGACGAGAACGGTGATGCCATTGCTCCCCAGGACCCCGAGCTGGCGGTCGGATCCGGGGGAGAGGGCGGCTTCGGGAAGCGGGCCCGGGTCGGTCGAGGACGAGCTCGGCACCCTCGAGCCCGGCGAGCTGGTCACCGCGGTGGTGGAGGACACCGGCTACCGCAGCGAGCTGCTGGCCGAGGGCACCATCGAGGCGCTGGGTCGGGTCGAGAACATCGACACCCTGGCGGGGATGGCCGCCGAGTACCGCACCTTGGCCGAGTTCCTCGAGGCCGCCTCCCTGGTGGCCGACTCCGACGAGCTCGACGGCGACGGCACCAAGGTCTCGCTGATGACCATGCACATCGCCAAGGGGCTCGAGTTCCCGGCCGTGTTCCTGGTCGGAATGGAGGACGGGATCTTCCCCCACATGCGCTCGCTCGGGGATCCGGTGGAGCTCGAGGAGGAGCGCCGGCTCTGCTACGTGGGCATCACCCGGGCCGAGCGCCACCTCTACGTCTCCCACGCCTGGAGCCGCATGGTCTACGGGCGGGGCAGCAGCAACATCCCGAGCCGGTTCCTGAACGAGATCCCCGACGAGCTGGTGCGGGACGTGGGGGGTGATCCGGTCGGCCGGTCCGGCCTCGGCTCGGCCGGCTCCGGGGGCGACGGCTCCACCCCGGGTGGCCGGTTCGCCCGCCGTGATTCCGGTGGGGGCGACGGGGCCGGCACCCCGGGCCGCACCGTGTTCGGAAGGGGGTTGGCCCGCTCCGACGGCGAGTTCGACGCCACCGGCCGCCGGCGCCGGGCCCCGGCCTCCAGCGGGGCCGAGCTCCTGGGCCTGTCGGCCGGCGACCCGGTGGTCCACGGCCAGTGGGGCGAGGGTCGGGTGATCGAGACCTCCGGGGCCGGGGAGGACGCCGAGGCCGTCGTGGTGTTCACATCGGTCGGGCGGAAGAAACTGCTGCTGCGGATGGCCCCGGTCAAGCGGGCCTGAGCCGCCCGGACCGATCCGGCGCCCGGCGGGCCCCGGCCGCACCCCGCCGTCGTGTCCGTTCTGGGAGACTGGACCGCCGGTTCATCCGATCGTCAGTTGGCCCTGGTTGACTGCCAGTGGGCTGCCGCAACGGGAATCGGGGCCGGGCGGAGCGGTAAGTGACCGGGACGACACCGCGTCGTACCCCCGTCGAACGAGTAGAACGAGGCATGAGAGCGCGTTGGAAGGCAGTGACATCTTGGACCGGGACGGCTCGTTGACCGAGCCTCGCCCCAGGACGGTCTCCAGCCGGACCCGGGAAACGGTCGTCCAGCCGGCACCGGTCCCATCCGCGCGGTGCGACGACGGACGGACACACACCCGACACCGACAGATCAGGCGTCGATCAGGAGGGCCACCGCGGTCATGCGGGCACCAGTACGCGTCCCGGCTCGGATCGCCCCTTCCGGTCGTACTCGTCCTCCGGGGTCCCCCTGGTGGTCTCCACTCCCGTCAGCCGCGGCCCGGAGGAGCACCCTCCCTCCCACCGGATGCCACGGCCGACCCGGAAGGAGCGCCGAGCCCGGCGCAAGGAGCGGATCAGACGGCGCAGGACCGTCTTCGGTCGCCATCCGAAGTCGACCGTGGCCCTGGTCATCCTGCTCGCCCTCACCCCGGTGTGGGTCTCCGCCGGATCGGCGGCCACCAACCCGGCCTTGGGCAACACCCCCGGGGCCCGCCTCACCGAGTGGGTGCGGGACCACGGTGGCGGGGGCATCGTCACCTGGGCCGAGAACACCTGGTACACCTGGCACGCCCCGCCCAAAGGCGGGAAGCCTCACAAGGGTGCCATCCCGGCTCCGGCGCCAACCTCCACGACCACCCAACCGACCGGCCCGGTCCACCTGCCCGCCCCGGCGGCCATCGCGCCCTTCGTGGCCACGCCCACCCCCGGGGAGGGCCAGTGGCACCCCATCGGTCGAACGGTGGGGGGCATCCCGGCCATGTACGCCGCCTTCCTGCGCCCCAACGCCGTCAACACCAGCCTGGTGACCGGCGTGGCCTGGATGGACACCAAGCTGCTCTCGGCGACGCTGTACGAGGGTACGTCCATCCCCGGTACCGGTCAGACTTGGGCCCACGAGGCCCCCTTGGCCGGGGCAGCCCTGGGCACCCTGGTGGCCGCGTTCAATTCCGGGTTCCGCATGCAGGACGCCCAGGGCGGGTTCTACGCCGACGGCGTGACCGCCGTCCCCCTGCGGGTCGGAGCGGCGTCGTTGGTCATCAACAGCGGTGGGACGCCGAACATCGGGGCGTGGGGTACCGACGTGACCATGGATCCGTCAGTGGTCGCGGTGCGCCAGAACCTCGACCTCATCGTGGACAACGGCCAACCGGTGGCCGGACTGGACGCCAACGACAACATCCGGTGGGGAGCCACGCTGGGTGGCCGGGTCCAGGTGTGGCGGTCCGGCCTCGGCATCACGGCCGACGGCGCCCTGGTCTACGTGGGGGGCTCAGGTCTCTCCATCGTGGACCTGGCCAACGTGTTGGCCCGGGCCGGTGCCGTGCGGGCCATGGAGATGGACATCAACACCGCCTGGGTCAACTTCACAAGCTTCAACCCCGCGGTGGGCCAGCCGGCAGCACCGGCCACCGGAACCCTCCTCACCTACGACGAGGCCACCTCCGTCTACCGGTACTTCCAGCCCCTGTCCCGGGACTTCGTCACCATGTCGGCCCGCCTGCCCGCTGTGGCCCCGGCCCCGCCCTCGGTCAGGAACCGCTGAGGCCTGCCGCCGGCGTCGGGCGGACCCGGTCCGCATCCGGCGGACCCCGGGATCGATGCGACCAGGATCCAGCCGATGTGAGCCGGCCCACGTCGACGGGGCCTGACCCGGCGGAGCGGGTGGCTCAGCCGGGCATGCGGCGCCAGACCGCCCGGGGCAGGTGGCGCATCACCGCGAAGACCCAGCGGAGGACGGGCGGGGCGTAGACCACCGAGGCCCCGGTCCCGATCCCCCGCACCACGGCGTCGGCCACCGCCTCGGGCGTGGTCGAGAAGGGGGCGGGGGCCATCCCCTCGGTCATCCGTCCCACCACGAAGCCCGGCCGCACGATGGTCACGTCGACGCCGCTGCCGGCCAACGAGTCCCCCAGCCCCTGGGCGAAGGCGTCCAGCCCCGACTTGGAGGAGCCGTAGATGAAGTTGGCACTCCGGGCCCGCTCGCCGGCCACCGACGACAGCACCACCAGTCGTCCGTGGCCCTGGTGTCGGAGCCGGGCCGTCACCGCCAGCATGGCCGACGCCAGCCCGGCGAAGTTGGTGGTGATCACCGAGGCGGCGGCCGGCGGATCGAGCTCGTCGGCGCCCTGGTCCCCCAGGACCCCGGCGGCCACGATGACCAGGTCGATGTCGCCGAAGCGATCGAAGACCTCCTCGGCGAAGGCCTGGTGCCGGCTGGGCTCGGTGGCGTCGAAGGCCACCGCCTCGGCCAGCTCGGCCCCGGCGGCCTTGGCCCGGTCGACCGCCGCGGAGAGGCGGTCGCCCTCGCGGCCGGCGAGAATGACGGTCCGGCATCGGCCGGGAACCAGACGGTCCACGATGGCCTGGGCGATCTCCGAGGATCCTCCGAGGACGAGCACTGACTGGGGGCGTCCGATGGCGTCGATCATGGTCCTGTCCGTTCTGGTGGTGGGTTGGCGTGCGTACCAGCAGGCTTCGGCGTGGGCGATCGTCTGGCCACAGCCTTCGTGGTCGGAGCAGCCTCCGTGGTCGGAGCAGCCTTCGTGGTCGGAGCAGCCTTTCGCGTGCGGGCCGGCTTCTCGGTGGGCGCAACCTTCCCGACCCGCCGCCTTCCCCGTCCGGGGGAAGCGGCTCGTCCGGTGCCGCCCGGCGTGAGGGTCACCGCTTCCTGGGGTTCGACGTCGGCGCAGAGTCCGAGGCGCCGCCCGAGGTCGGAGCGCAGCACTCCCTCGGGGTCGACCCGGTGGCGCACCGCCTGCCACTCGTCGATCCGGGGGTACATGGCCCGGAACGTGGCCGGGGAGACCCGCGAGTCCTTGGCCAGGTAGACCCGTCCTCCGGCCGCCACCACCAGCTCGTCGAGGTCGTCGAGCAGCCGGTCGAGCTCCGGGTGGCCGACCGGGAGGTCGAGGGCCAGGGTCCACCCGGGCATGGGGAAGGAGAGGGGTCCCGGGTCGCCGGGCCCGAACCGCTTGAGCACGGCCAGGAAGCTGGCCAGCTTGAGCACGGTCAATCGCTCGATGACCGTGCGCACCGTCTCCCCATGCTCGTCGGCCACCACGAACTGGTACTGGAGGAATCCTTTCGGGCCGTAGAGACGGTTCCAGTCGCCCACCCCGTCGAGGGGATGGAAGAAGCCGGCCATGTGGTGGGGCTTGGCCACCTGGTGGACGGGGGCCTTGCGGAACCAGAACTCGTTGAAGGCGCCCACCGTGAGCGGATTGAGCAGGCCGCTCGGCGGGGTCAACGGGACCCGGGCCAGGGTCCGGGGCACGAACGCCCGGGCCCGGTCGGGTGCCCGCCGCAGGCGCTCGGGAAGGTCCTCCAGGCGGGCGTGGTCACCGCGGGTGAGCACCGAGCGCCCGAGCCGGCTCCCGGTGGACTGGCAGTCGATCCAGGCCACCGAGTACCGGTAGGCGTCGTCCCCGGTGAGCATCTTGTCCATCACGCTGTCGAGGTCGTCGGCCCGCTCGGTGTCCACCAGCATGTAGCTGGTCTCGACCGGGATCATCTGCAGGGTGGCCGCGGTGATGACGCCGGTCAGGCCCATGCCGCCGGCGGTGGCCCAGAACAGGTCGGGGTCGGACGAGGCCGAGACGGTGAGGGTCCCGGTCGGGGTGACCAGGGTCATCTCGGTGACGTGGGAGCAGAAGCTGCCGTCCACGTGGTGGTTCTTGCCGTGGATGTCGGCGGCGATGGCCCCGCCGACCGTCACCAGCCGGGTGCCGGGGGTCACCGGCACGAACCAGCCCAGCGGGACCAGCCGCTCCATCAGGGTCTGCAGGCTGACCCCGGCGCCCACGGTGATCCGGCCGGCTTCCAGGTCGACCTGGTGGATCGGCGTCCAGCCAGGTGGCGTCGAGGACCGCGCCCCCGGCGTTCTGGGCGGCGTCGCCGTAGCTCCGCCCCAGCCCGCGGGCGATGATCCCGCGCCGCCGGGTCCCCGGGGCGGTCGCCCCGGCCATGGCCTGGTCCACGATGTCGGGGTGGACGGCGTGGACCACCTCGGCCGAGGTCGGCGCGGTGCGGCCCCAGCCGGTCAGGAGGGCCCGGGTGCCCCTGGCCGGACTCACGTGGCGTAGACGCCCGCGGCGAACAGGGCGATCCAGCACAGCCCGTAGATCTGCAGGCGGTGGTCGTGGAGGGCCAGCTCCTCGGGCGCGGCACCCCGGCCCGAGTCGAGTAGGCGCATGACGTGGAGCAGGGCCACGGTGAAGGGGATGATGGTCAGCTGGAACCAGATGGGATCGGTCCCGGGTGCAGCTCGGCGGCCCGCTCGAAGGCCCACAGGCAGTAGGCGGTCACGGTCACGGCGGCCGACAGGGTCCGGACCGAGCGGAGGAAGCTGGGCGTGTAGAGGCCGAGCGTCTGGCGGATCGGTCCGTCGTCGGCCTGCTCGTCGGCCAGGAGCTTCTTCTCGCCCGACCGCTTGCCGGTCACGATGAGCAGCGAGCCGAAGGACGCCACGATGAGGAACCAGTTGGTCAGGGCAACGCCGGTGGCCACGCCTCCGGCCACGGCCCGGAGGACGAAGCCGGCGCTCACGGCGGCCAGGTCGAGGATGGGCTCGTTCTTGATCCCGAGGGAGTAGGCCACGTTGACCAGGGCGTAGATGGCCATGACCAGGGCCAGGTGCCACCCGGCCAGGAGCTCGCCCAGGCCGATGGAGACGGCCAGCATGGCCAGCCCGAAGGCCAGGGCCAGCGGCACCGGCACCACCCCGGAGGCCACCGGCCCCGGTGCTTGGTCGGGTGGGTCCGGTCGGCCGGCGCGTCGATGGCGTCGTTGAGGAAGTAGGTGCCCGAGGCGGCCAGGCAGAAGATGCCGAAGGCGGCGAGGGCGTGCCAGAGCACGGTCCGGTGGAAGAGCACGCCGGCGGCGGCCGGGGCCACGAAGACCAGGAGGTTCTTGATCCACTGCCGGGGCCGGCACAGCCGGACCAGGCCGCTGAGGAGGGACGCTGCGGCCGGGGTCGGCCGCGGCGCGTGTTCGTCGGGTCGGTCCACAGCTTCAGCCGAGGTGGTCAAGGCGTCCTCAGGGGGTCGGGTGGTGCCGCCTGCGCCGGACCGAAGGTACCATGGACCCCCAAAGGCTAGGGCCTGGAGGTGGGCCAGGTGGGTCTCCCGACCTCGGGGAGCCGGGTGGCGACCGAGACCGACCGGGGACCGGGACGGGATCCTTGGGCACAGGGGTCCCGGATGGGCTTTTCGCTCCGGGCAGCGCTTAGTATCTGCCTCCGTGAAGCGCCCGTATCGAGTCGTGGTGGCCAAGCCCGGCCTGGACGGGCACGATCGCGGCGCCAAGGTCATCGCCCGGGCCCTCCGGGACGCCGGCTTCGAGGTCATCTACACCGGGCTCCACCAGACGGCCGAGCAGGTGGTCCAGGCGGTCATCCAGGAGGACGCCGACGCCGTGGGCCTCTCCCTGCTGTCCGGCGCCCACCTGACCCTGGTCCCGCGGGTGATCGACGGGCTGAACGAGCAGGGCCGGGGCGACGTCTGGTCCTGGTGGGGGGGATCATCCCCGCCGCCGACATCCCGGTGCTGAAGGAGCTGGGGGTGGCCGAGGTGTTCACCCCCGGTGCGCCGCTGCCGGCCATCGGCGCCTGGCTCGGCGAGGCCCTCGACGCAACGGGAGGGCGGAGAGACGGCCTGACCGTGGGGCGAGCCCGCAGGCCGCGGCCCGGCCCCGGAGGGTACTGCCCACGGCCCGGCGCAGCGATGCGATCGCATCCGGGCACTCCGATCGCCGTCGGGGTGCGGGCCGACCGAGACGGTCCCAGCCCGACAGACAGCCACACGGACGACAGGACGACCGGACACGACCAGACCAGACAGAACACCGACCAGGACACACAGACACACCAGACAGACACACCGGACAGACCAGACACACCGACGACCAGACACACCGGACAGAGAGGAACGGACCCGGTGGATCTCTTCGAGTACCAGGGCAAGCAGTACTTCGCCCGGTTCGGCATCCCCATCTCCAAGGGAGGGGTGGCCGACACCGTGGACGAGGCCGTGGCCCAGGCCGAGGCGTCCGGCTACCCGGTGGTGGTCAAGGCCCAGGTGAAGGTGGGCGGCCGGGGCAAGGCCGGCGGCGTGAAGCTGGCCGACGACGTGGACGAGGTCCGCGACCACGCCGGCAACATCCTCGGGCTCGACATCAAGGGCCACGTGGTCAAGCGGCTGTGGATCGAGCACGCCTCGGACATCGCCAAGGAGTACTACGCCAGCTTCACCCTCGACCGCAGCGCCAAGAAGCACCTGGGCATGCTGTCGGCCGAGGGCGGCGTGGAGATCGAGGAGGTGGCCGTCACCAATCCCGACGCCATCGCCATCCTCCACGTCGACCCGGTCGACGGGCTGAGCCTCGAGGCGGCCCGCGAGTGGGTGGACCGGGCCGACCTCGACGAGGAGGCCCGGGACCAGGCCGCCGAGCTGCTGGTCAAGCTGTACACCTGCTACACCGAGGGCGACTGCGACCTGGCCGAGATCAACCCGCTGATCCTCACCCCCGACGGCAAGGTCCACGCCCTCGACGCCAAGGTCACCCTCGACGACAACGCCGCCTTCCGCCATCCCGAGTGGGAGGAGTTCGCCGGCAGCGACGTGGAGGACGAGCGGGAGACCCGGGCCAAGGAGCGCGGCCTCAACTACATCGGGCTGGACGGCTCGGTGGGGATCATCGCCAACGGGGCCGGGCTGGCCATGAGCACGCTCGACGTGGTCAACCAGTGCGGCGGCTCGGCGGCCAACTTCCTCGACATCGGCGGCGGCGCCAACGCCGACGTGATGGCGGCCGCCCTCGAGGTCATCAACTCCGACCCGGCCGTCCGCTCCATCTTCGTCAACATCTTCGGGGGGATCACCCGGGTCGACGAGGTGGCCAACGGGCGTCCTCGAGGCGCTGGACCGGGTGGAGATCAGCTCGCCCATCGTGCTCCGCCTCGACGGGACCAACGCCGTGGCCGGCCGGGAGATCCTGGCCGAGCCACCTGTCCGATCGCCTGGTCGCCGAGCCGACCATGCTCGATGCCGCCCGCCGGGCGGTCGCACTTGCTGGAGGCCAGTCATGAGCATCTTCGTCGACGAGAACACCAAGGTCGTGGTCCAGGGCATCAGCCCCACCAGCCAGGGCCTCTACCACGGGCTGCGCAACCGGGCCTACGGCACCCAGGTGGTGGCCGGCACCAACCCCAACCGGGGGGGCGAGGAGATCGAGGGCATCCCGGTGTTCGCCACCGTGGCCGAGGCCGTCGAGGCCACCGGGGCCAACGCCTCGTTCATCTCGGTGCCGCCCAAGTTCGCCGCCGACGCCATCGTGGAGGCCGCCGCCGCCGGCGTGCCCTTCGTGGTGTGCATCACCGAGGGCATCCCGGCCAGGACGAGGCCCTGGCCTACAACCGCCTGGTCCGCGACTACCCGGCGCACCCGCCTGCTCGGCCCCAACTGCCCGGGCATCATCTCGCCGGGCAAGTGCAACATCGGGATCACCTCGGGCGACATCGCCATGCCCGGCGGCCCGGTGGGCATCGTGAGCCGGTCGGGGACGCTCACCTACCAGGCCCTGCACGAGCTCTCCCAGCAGGGCGTGGGCCAGACCACCTGCGTGGGCATCGGCGGCGACCCGGTGCCCGGGCACCAGCTTCATCGACTGCCTGGCCGCCTTCGAGGCCGACCCCGACACCCGGGCCATCATGATGATCGGCGAGATCGGCGGGTCGGCCGAGGAGGAGGCGGCCGAGTTCATCGCCTCGTCGGTGACCAAGCCGGTGGTGTCCTACGTGGCCGGGGTCACCGCGCCTCCGGGGCGGAAGATGGGCCACGCCGGCGCCATCATCTCGGGCTCCAAGGGCACCGCCCAGGCCAAGATGGACGCCCTGTCCGCCGCCGGGGTCACCGTGGCGCTCAACCCGACCGAGGCCGGCGAGGCCATGGTCGACGTCGTCCGGAAGCTCGGCTGAGCCACCGGGCTGCCCGTCGGCCGACGCCCTCGGCGGCCGGCCCATCGAGGCGGTGATCTTCGACCTCGACGGCCTGCTGATCGACTCGGAGCCGTTCTGGCGCCAGGCCGAGATCGAGGTCTTCGGCCTCCGTCGGCCTCCACCTGACCGAGGCCGACGTGCGCCAGACCATGGGCCTGCGCATCGACGACGCGGTGCGCCACTGGTGGGTCCGCGTCCCCGTGGGAGGGGATGACGCCCGGTCGAGGTGGAGCGGGCCGTCACCGCCCGGGTGGCCGAGCTGATCGCGTGCCACGGGCGAGCCGATGCCCGGCGCCCTCGACGCCGTGCGACCTGTGCCGGCGCCTGTCGCTCCCGGTGGCCGTGTGCTCGGGCTCCTACGCCGTGGTCATCGAGGCCGCCCTCGGCCGGCTCGGGATCGAGCCGAGGTGGCGGCCTGGCACTCGGCCGAGTGGGAGCCGCTGGGCAAGCCCCACCCCGGGGCCTACCTGTCGACGGCGGCCAAGCTGGGCGTCGACCCGACCGCCTGCCTGGCCTTCGAGGACTCCTTCAACGGCGCCATCTCGGCCAAGGCGGCCCGCATGCGGGTGGTGGCCGTCCCGGAGCCGGCCGCCCTCGACTCGCCCCGCTGGGGCTTCTGCGACGCCGTGCTCCCCTCCCTGGCCGCCTTCGACGAGGCGACTGCTGCCGCTCGCTCGAGGGCCTCGGCAGCGGTCCGTCGAGGGGACCGGCCGGCGCTCGGCGGCACGGGGACGCTCGACGGCCGCCGATCGGATCCCCGAAACTTTCGCTTCGGAAATGCCGCGAGCGATGCCGATACCTCTGTCACGAGGGGCATTCCCTGGGCAGGGGGGACCGAGCGACGTGGGCCCGTTACCGGAGGCAGGCCGGTCGGGCCACGTCGCCCCGGTCCCTGTGCCCGGGACAGTAGCACCGGCGCCCCGGACGCCCCCGGAGCGTCGCGTCCGGCGCGGACTGCGGCACTCTGCGGCGCTGATATCGTGCGCCGGTGGGCCCCGGCGCCTCTCGAACGTCCGCTCCGTGACCCGGCGGATGCCGGCCACGTCCGGACGCCGGTCGCGCATCGGCGTGCTGGCCTCGGGGAGCGGCACCATCCTGGAGGCCATCCTCGCCGCCGGCCTGCCGGTCGGCTGGTGCTCGCCGACCGACCCTGCCGGGCCCTCGAGGTGGCCGACGGCCGCCGCCGTCCCGGCCGTCCTGGTCGACCGGGCCGACTTCGGCGGGTTCGGCCCGGACTTCGACCGCGACGGCTACACCCGGGCCGTGACCGACGCGCTCCTGGCGGACGCGGATCGACGTGGTGGTCATGGCCGGCTTCGGCACCGTGCTCGGACCAGCCGATCCACGACGCCTTCCCCGGTCGGATCCTCAACACCCACCCGGCCCTGCTCCCGGCCTTCCCCGGGTGGCACGCGGTGGCCGACGCCCTGGCCGCCGGGGTGACCGAGACCGGCACCACCGTCCACGTCGCCACCCTGGAGATGGACGCCGGCCCGGTCCTGGCCCAGGCCACGGTGCCCGGTCCTGCCCGGCGACACCGAGGCGACCCTGCACGAGCGCATCAAGTCGGTCGAGCGGACGCTCTACCCCGCCACCATCCGCGCCTTCGTCGACGGGTTGGCGGCGACCGTCGGGGATGGGCCAGGATCACCCACGGAGGTTGCACCATGAGGGCACTGCTGTCCGTCTACGACAAGACCGGGGTCGTCGACCTGGCCCGCGGGCTGTCCGACCTGGGCTGGGAGCTGATCTCGAGCGGCGGCACCTCGGCCGCCCTGGCCGAGGCCGGCATCGACCACGTCGAGGTGGCCGACCTCACCGGCGCCCCCGAGATGCTGGGCGGCCGGGTCAAGACCCTCCATCCCGACCATCCACGGCGGCATCCTGGCCGACCGGTCGAAGCCGGAGCACCTCGACGACCTCGAGCGCCAGGGCATCGGCCTCATCGACCTGGTGGTGTGCAACCTCTACCCGTTCACGCTCCGATCCGTCGATCGAGCTGATCGACGTCGGCGGGCCGACCATGGTCCGGGCCGCGGCCAAGAACCACGACCACGTCGGCTCGTGGTCTCGACCCGGCGGACTACGACGGCGTCCTGGACGAGCTGCGCCGGAACGGATCCCTGTCGCCCGACACCCGCCGCCGGCTGGCCCGGGACGCCTTCGCCCACACCGCCGCCTACGACGCCGCCATCGTGGAGTGGTTCGACGAGCGCCAGGCCCGGCCGGGACGGCCGGGACCGACGGGTGCCGACGCCGCCCTGCTGCCCCCCACCATCCACCTGACCCTCGAGCGGGCCGGCTCGCTGCGCTACGGCGAGAACCCCCACCAGCACGGCGCCCGCTACCGGATCGTGGGCCAGCACTCGTGGTGGGACGACGTGGTCCAGCACGGGGGCAAGGAGCTCTCCTACCTCAACATCTTCGACGCCGACGCCGCCTGGCGCCTGGTCCACGAGCTGACCGGGCCCGACGGCGACGACCGGGCCGTGGCCATCATCAAGCACGCCAACCCCTGCGGGGTGGCGCGTCCACCCCGACCTGGTCGACGGCCTACGAGCGGGCCCTCGAGTGCGATCCCCAGTCGGCCTTCGGGGGCATCGTGGCCATCGGCGGGCCGGTCACCGCGGCGGTGGCCGAGGCCATCGCCGCCGGGCCCCAGGCCGACGTGATCATCGCCCCGTCCTACGACGAGGCGGCCCTGGCCCAGCTGACCTCGAAGCGCAAGGCCACCCGGCTGCTGTCGGCCCCGGCCCCCGAGCCGCTGGTCCGCCAGTTCCGCGGCCTCGGGGCCAGCGTGCTGGTCCAGGACGCCGACCGGTTCCTGGTCGACCCGTCGACGTGGGAGGTGGCCACCAAGGCCCGAGCCCACCGAGGCCCAGTGGCGGGACCTGGCCCTGGCCTGGAAGGTGTGCGCCCGCACCACCTCCAACGCCATCGCCATCGTCACCGACGGCCAGGCCGTCGGGGTCGGGGCCGGCCAGCAGTCCCGGGTGGTGGCGGCCGAGATCGCCGTGTCCAAGGCCGGGGATCGGGCCCCGGGCGGTGCGGCGGCCAGCGACGCCTTCTTCCCCTTCCCCGACGGGCTGCATGGTGCTGGCCGAGGCCGGGGTGGCCGCCGTGGTGCAGCCGGGCGGCTCGATCCGGGACGGCGAGGTGATCGCCGCCGCCGACGAGGCCGGGATCGCCATGGTCATGGCCGGTGGCGAGCGCCACTTCCGGCATTGACGCCCGCGTAGCGCCGTCCGATGCTCACGTCGGGTGCGTCCGCGGCTCCGGCCATACTGAGGACCATGAGGGATCGAGCCATGACGGCGACGCTGCTCGACGGCGAGCTGCTGGCGGCCAAGATCCGGGCCGAGGTGACCGACCGGGTGGCCCGCCTGCGCAGCGCCGGCGTCACCGCGGGCCTCGGGACCATCCTGGTGGGGGACGACGGCCCGAGCGCCCGCTACGTGGCCATGAAGCACGCCGACTGCGCCGAGGTCGGCATCCACTCCGCCCACGAGCACCTGCCCGCCGACGTCTCCCAGGAGGAGCTCGAGGCCGTGGTGGCCCGGTTCAACGCCGACCCCGCCATCCACGCCTACCTGGTCCAGCTGCCCCTGCCCGCCGGGCTGGACGAGGAGCGGGTGCTGCTGGCGGTCGATCCCGACAAGGACGTCGACGGGCTCCACCCGGTCAACCTGGGCCGCCTGGTGATGGGGGCCAACGGCCCGCTCCCGTGCACCCCGGCCGGCATCGTGGAGCTCCTGGCGGCCAACGACGTGCCGGTCGAGGGGAAGCACGTGGTGATCATCGGCCGGGGCCTGACCATCGGCCGGCCGCTGGCCCTGCTGCTGGCCATGCGCCGTCCCGGGTGCAACGCCGCGGTGACCGTCGTCCACACCGGGGTCGAGGACCTGGCCGGCCTGGTCCGCCAGGGCGACGTGGTGGTGGCCGCCGCCGGCCGGGCCGGGCTGGTGACCCCGGACATGATCAAGCCCGGGGCCGCGGTGGTCGGTGCCGGCACCTCGTGGGAAGGGAAGAAGCTCTTGTCCGACGTCGACGAGGCCGTGGCCGAGGTGGCCGGGTGGATCACCCCCCGGATCGGTGGGGTCGGGCCCGATGACCCGGGCCATGCTCCTGCGCAACGCCGTCCGAGCCGCCGAGCGGGCGTCGTGAGCGCGGCCGAGGGCCTCGAGACCGACCACCGTCCCTGGGGGTCCTACACCGTCCTCGACGACGACGGGACCCACAAGGTCAAGCGCATCGTGGTGCTGCCCGGCAAGCGCCTCAGCTACCAGCGCCACGCCCGCCGCTCGGAGCACTGGTTCATCGTCCGGGGCCGCCCCTGGTCACCCTGGACGGGGTGGTCACCGAGCTGTCGGCCGGGGACTCGGTGGACATCCCCGTCGGGACCGACCACCGAATCGAGAACCCCACCGACGCCGAAGTGGTTTTCGTCGAGGTGCAGCACGGCGAGTACTTCGGGGAGGACGACATCGTGCGGCTCGAGGACGACTTCGGAAGGACCGACCGATGAGGCACCGCCGCGGCGACCGCCGGCGACGGGGACCCGTGCGGTCCCACGTCGACCGCGGTCTGGCCGTCCTGGCCGTCGTGGCGGTCATGGCGCTCGTGGCGGCCGGCGGCGACCGTGCCGACCGGACCGGACCGGGCCGGCGCCGCTCCCGCCCCCGCCGTCAGGTGGCCGTCACCACCACCACGTCGGTCACCCCGACCACCGACACCGTCCCGACCACCACCACGGTCGCCGCCCACCACCACCACCGTCCCGACCACCACCACGACCACGACGCCCCGGACCACGACCACCACGACGTCCGTCGACCACCACCACGACCACCTTGGCCCCCGTGGCCACCACCACCTCGTCCAAGACGCCCTGGGGCCTGATCATCGTCATCGTGGTGCTGGTCCTGGCCATCGGGCTGGTCGATCCTGCTGCTGGCGGCCCGCAAGACGGCGGGGGGTCGAGGCGGCCTGGCGCAAGGCGGTGGTCCCGGCCCTGTCCGACGCCCAGCTGGCCCGGGCCTCGCTGCTGTCCGACAACGCCGTCTCCGACGACGCCGAGGTGCGCGGGGCGGTGGCCGTCCAGGTGGAGCGGGCCGCGGTGGCCCTGGAGCACACGGTGCCGACCGCCCCCGACCCGGAGGCCGGCGGGATGGCCACCACGGCGGCCGGGGCCCTGCGGGGTCTGGCCTTCGCCATCGAGGCCGACCGACTGCTCCGCCACGGGACGGCGGCGCCGACCGGGGATGCAGCTGGCCGAGGCCGACGAGGCCCGGCGGGCCCGGAGCAGCGAGCTGACGGCGGCCCTGGTCCGGCTGTCGGCCCGGATCGGCTCGGCCCCTGGCTGACGCCGCGGCCCGGGCGACCCGTCGTCCAGGTCCTGTCGCCACCGGCCCGGAATGCGCCGTCCGGCGGTAGGCTGGTCCGGCCATGACCCGCATCGCCGATCTCCTGGCCAAGGGGAGGACCTACTCGTTCGAGTTCTTCCCCCCCAAGTCCGACGCGGAGCAGGCCACCCTGGTCAGGACCCTCCGGGACCTCGAGCCGCTGGGCCCGTCGTTCGTGTCGGTGACCTACCGGGGCGGCGCCGAGTCCCGGCAAGCGGACCTTCGACCTGGTCACGGGCATGCTCCGCACCACCACCCTGGTGCCCATGGCCCACCTGATCTGCGTGGCCCACACCCGGCTGGAGCTGGCCGAGATCCTGGTGGCCTACCGGATGGCCGGCGTCGAGAACCTGATGGCCCTGGGCGGGGATCCGCCCGACCGACCCGGCCGACGGGCCGGGCGAGCTCCATCACGCCTCGGAGCTGGTGGAGCTGGCCCACGCCATCGGGGGCTTCTCGGTGGGGGTGGCCGCCCAGCCCGGAGGCCACCCACTCTCGCCCGACTCGGCCTCCGACCGCGACCACCTGGCCGCCAAGCTCTCCCTGGCCGACTTCGCCATCTCCCAGTTCTTCTTCGAGGCCTCCGAGTTCACCGGCCTGGTGGCCGAGCTGGCCGACGCGGGGCGTGGACAAGCCGGTGCTGCCCGGCATCATGCCGGTCACCAGCCTGTCTTCTGTCCCCCGGATGGCCACCATGGGGGCGGCCGTGCCGCAGTGGATGGTGGAGCGGCTCGAGGAGGCCGATCGGCGGGGGGGCCCCGAGGCGGTCCGACACGAGGGCGTGGCCGTGGCCACGGAGCTCTGCGAGCAGCTGCTGGCCGCCGGCGTGCCCGGTCTGCACTTCTACACGCTCAACCGGTCCAACGCCACCCGGGAGATCTACTCCGCCCTGGGTCTGGCCAGCCCCTGACCTGGCGGGCAACCGGGCCCCGGGGGGCAACCGGGCCGGGCCGGGTTGGCCCGTCACTCAGCGGGGCCGGAAGCCGATGGATGGACCGCCGAGCGGGAGGATGCGGCTGTTGGGCGGGGCCACGGCGTCCAGCGACGCCGTAGGCCGCGGCCTCCGACGCCGTCAGGAACCGTCCCCGAGCGGTGTCCTCCGCGATCCGGTCGACCGGTCTGGCCGGTGGCCTCGGCCAGGCGGTCGCAGAACATCGCCCACTGCATGGCATGCGCCTCGGCCATCTGCTCGAGGTGACGGGCGCTCCCCTCGAACTCGACGCTCGGCTCGGTGAGGTGGAGCCGGGCATGCGCCGACATGGTGCGGTGGTGGCCGACGGCCAGCACCCCGACGGCGGGCCCCACCGCCTGCCCAGTGCACCAGGCCCGCACCGTGACCCCGAGCAGGTCGATGACGTCCATGAGGGCCAGTGACGCACCGGTCGAGCCGCCGGAGCAGTCGATGTGCAGGTCCACGGCCCGTCGCCGATGGCGTCCAGGGTCATCAGATCCGCGGCGACCTGGTTGGCGCGGGCATCGTCGAGGGGGCCGTCGAGGAGCACCACCCGTCGATCGAAGAGGCGCGCCCGCACCCACCGTGAGGGGTCGCCGTCCCTCATCGGCCCCCCGGCGGCGGTGGGGGGCCAGCCCGGGGCACTCACTTCGCCGTTCCCGGGTCGTCGGGCCCGGCCAGCGACCACTCCAGCCTCCAACCCAGCGCGGTGGCGTACCGGTCGACCGTCGACATCAGGACATCCGACGTCCCCGTCTCCAGCCGGGCCACCGCGGATTGCGAGGTGCCCATCCGCGCCGCCACCTGGGTCTGGGACAGCCCGAGGGCGCGCCGTCGCTCCACCAACTCGTCGCTCAGGGCCCGCCGGCGTTCGGACATCTCCCGAAAGCCGGGGAACACCGTGGGGTGGCGCCGTTCGCTCATTGGTGCTTCTCCTGGCCGGTGCTCCGACGATATCAGCCACCCATGATATCTCAAAGATGAGATATCATGGGTGATGTATCCCGGGTCGGAGAGTCCGGCGCCGGATCAACCGGGAGGACTCAGATGACCCTCGCAAACACGCTGGTGCCCACCGTCCTCGAGGAGTCCAGCCGGGGCGAGCGGGCCTTCGACATCTTCTCCCTTCTCCTGCGGGAGCGCATCGTCTTCCTGGGCCAGGAGGTGGACGACCAGGTGGCCAATCTGATCATCTCCCAGATGCTCTACCTCGAGGCCCAGGACCCCGAGAAGGACATCTCGCTCTACATCAACTCTCCGGGTGGGGTGGCCTATGCCGGTATGGCCATCTACGACGTCATCCAGCACGTACGGCCCGACGTGTCGACCATCTGCGTCGGGATGGGGATGTCGGCGGCGGCCATGGTGCTGTGCGGCGGAGCCACCGGCAAGCGCCTGGCGCTGCCCAACGCCCGGATCATGATCCATCAGGGCAGTGCCGGCACCCGGGGGGCTCCAAGCGACATGGAGATCCAGCTGCGGGAGGTGCTGGCCATCACCCGCCGTATGTCCGAGATCATCGCCCACCACAGCGGGCGGTCGGTGGACCAGGTGGCGTCCGACATCGACCGGGACTACTTCATGACTCCCGAGGAGGCCATGAGCTACGGGCTGATCGACGGGATCGTCGAGCCCCGCCGGGGCCTGTCGGCGCCACCGCTGGTCGGGGCGGTCGGTTGAAGCCGGAGCCGTCGGGTGGCCGACCTCCGCTGGGTACTGACTCTTGTCACCCGCGGACCTCTCGTCAGCCGGGAACGCTGGGGCCAGTACCTTGACCGGAAGCGCCCATGCCGGCGGGCGCCGGCGGACATCCGGGCCCAGGTTCGACCGATTCGAACCGTCCGATTAGCCTCGGCTCCATGGCAGCCAACCCTCCCGTTCACGTCACCGTCACCGGGGCCGCCGGCCAG
Organism: uncultured Acidimicrobiaceae bacterium; assembly: GCA_963717885.1. GTDB lineage: Bacteria > Actinomycetota > Acidimicrobiia > Acidimicrobiales > RAAP-2 > Bog-756. Next base: position 508,900 of record CAVQXB010000003.1, read on the forward strand.
ATCGGTTACTCCTTGCTGTTCCGCATCGGCTCGGGCCAACTCCTCGGTCCCGACCAGCCGGTGGTCCTCCGTCTCCTCGAGATCGAGCCCGGCATGAAGGCGCTGGAAGGCGTGGTGATGGAGATCGACGACTGTGCATTTCCCCTGCTCAGCGACGTAATTGCCACCACGGATCTCGACACCGCTTTCGACGGGACGTCGTGGGCGCTGCTGGTCGGGTCGATCCCGCGCAAGGCCGGCATGGAGCGCGGCGACCTGCTCACCGTCAACGGGGGGATCTTCGGTCCGCAGGGTCGGGCCATCGCCGCCAACGCCGCCTCGGATGTACGGGTTCTGGTGGTCGGCAACCCCTGCAACACCAACTGCCTGATCGCCCGCTCGAACGCGCCCGAGGTTCCCGCCGACCGGTGGTTCGCCATGACCCGCCTCGACGAGAACCGGGCTCGGAGCCAGCTGGCCAAGAGGGCCGGGGTGCCGGTCTCCTCGGTGACCAACCTGGCCATCTGGGGCAACCACTCGGCGACCCAGTTCCCCGACTATGCGCACGCCCTCATAGCCGGCAAGCCCGCCCCCGAGGCCATCGATGACACACCCTGGCTCCAGGGTGACTTCATCGCCACCGTCCAGAAGCGGGGCGCGGCCATCATCGAGGCCCGCGGCCTTTCGTCGGCAGCCTCGGCGGCCAACGCCGCCGTCGACTCGGTGAACAGCATTCGCAACGCCACCCCGGGTGACGACTTCACCTCGCTCGCCGTGGTCTCCCACGGCGAGTACGGCATCCCGGCGGGCCTGCAGTTCGGCTTCCCGGTTCGTACCAACGGCCTGGGCGGATGGACCGTGGTGGAGGGTCTGACCCACGACGAGTTCGCCACAGGACGGATCCGAATCACCACCGAGGAGCTCCTGGCGGAGCGGGCCGAGGTGGAGGACCTGCTTCCCTGACCGGGACCCGATCCCGAGTTCCCGCGCTCGATCGTGCCCCGGCCGGCGGGTGGACCTAGCCTGACCGCATGTGCCGAAACATCACCACCCTCCGTGGCCTGGTGCCGCCGCCCACCGATGACGAGGTGGAGGCGGCCGCGCGTCAGTATGTGCGCAAGGTCAGCGGCGTCCAGTCCACCTCGACGCAGACTGAGGAGGCATTCGAACGGGCCGTCCGAGAGGTGTCCGGCGCCACGGCCCGGCTCCTGGCCGAGCTCCCGGCCCGGCGCCAGCCCCCGCCGACCCTGCCGCCCCTCCGACGCCGGGCGGCTGCTACCGGCTGACCGTCACCGGCACCGTGGGCCACCGCACCCTGGTGGCCCAGCCCAGACGCTCGAACCGGCGGATCAGCCAGGCGGAAGGGTCGATCATGCCCGGTCGGGCACCGTGGCGGGCCCACGACGGGTGGGCGTGGTGAATGTTGTGCCAACTGTCACCGAGCGACACCACGGCCAGCGCCCAGAGGTTGGAGCTACGGTCGGCGGTCCCTTCCGGGCGTCGTCCGAAGGTATGGCAGAGGGAGTTGACCGACCAGGTGACATGGTGAAGGAGGGCCATACGCACCAGACCGGCCCAGAGCAACGCCGTGAGGGCCCCAGCCAGGGTGCCGGACAGGAGATAGCCGATCCCGAGGGGCAGGGCCAAGGATGCCACCGCCAGTACGGGGAACAGCCGGTCGATCCGCTGGATGTCCCGGTCCCGCAGCATGTCGGGTGCGTAGCGGGCCGCGTTGGACGCATCCGAGACGAACAGCCATCCCACGTGGGAGAACGCCAGGCCCCGGAGGAGGGCGGCGCCGTGGTCACCGTAGCGATGGGGTGAGTGGGGATCGCCGGGATGGTCGCTGTACATGTGGTGCCGGCGGTGGGTGGCCACCCAGCTGGTCAGCGACCCCTCGACGGCCATGGACCCCAGGACGGCCAGGGCGATCTTCAGGGCGCGGCGAGGTCCGAAGGAGCGGTGGGTGAACAGGCGGTGGAAGCCGATGGTGATCCCGAAACCGGTGAGTACGTAGAAGACGCCTCCGATGACGAGGTCGGAGAGGTGCACGGCGTGGCCCCATAGGAGCGGGATGAGGACGGCCAGGGCCACGGCCGGCCCGGCCACGATGGCCACGGTGACCAGCTTCTGGCTGGCGTGGACCACCACCGGCTGGTCGTCGGGGGCCCGGCAGGGGTCGACTACCGCCATCGGAGGGGGTGAGGTGAGCGCGGCGGACTGCATGAGACCTCCCGGGAGGAGCGGCAGCGCCGAGGCGCTCGATACACCGCCTTGCCCGACGTCCTCAGGGGGTCACGTGATCACCACCGACACTACTCCCGACCCGGTCGCCGGAGGCGGCGCCCCGGTCGGCCGGGGCCGGGCCTGGCGAACATCTCCCGGTCGGAGGCCCTCGCCGGCCGTCCGGAACGGCCGCTCATGACAAGATTCGGAGGTGCTGACCAATCGAGTGACCGAGCTGCTCGGCGTCGAGATCCCCATCGTGCAGGCCCCGATGGGATGGATCGCCCGCTCCCGCCTGGCCGCCGCCGTGTCCAACGCCGGGGCCATGGGGATCATCGAGACCTCATCGGGCGAGCTCGACGCGGTCCAGGAAGAGATCGCCAGGATGAAGGACCTGACCGACCGGCCGTTCGGAGTCAACATCGCCCAGGCCTTCGTGGCCGATCCCACGGTGATCGTGGAGTTCGTGATCGCCCAAGGGGTGCATTTCGTGACCACCTCGGCGGGGAGCCCGACCCGCTATACCTCCCAGCTGAAGGAGGCCGGCCTCACGGTGTTCCACGTCGTCCCCACCCTCCGGGCGGCCGAGAAGGCGGTGGCCGCCGGGGTCGACGGTCTGATCGTCGAGGGGGGAGAAGGCGGGGGGTTCAAGAACCCCCGCCCGGTGGCCTCCATGGTCCTCCTGCCCACGGTCACCCGGGCCTTCGACCTGCCGGTGATCGCCGCCGGTGGATTCCTCGACGGCCGGACCATGGCCGCGGCGCTGGCCCTCGGGGCCGAGGGCATCCAGCTCGGCACCGCCATGGTGTCCTCGGTCGAGTCGCCGGTGCACGCCAACTGGAAGCAGGCCATCATCGACGCCGCCGAGACCGACACCGTGTTCCTGAACAGCCACACCTCACCCGGATTGCGGGCCCTGCGGACGACGCACACCGAGAGCCTCGAGTTCGATCACGAGCGCAACGCCATGGCCTCGTTCGGCAGCGTGCACGACGTCTACTTCGGAGGGGACCTGTCCGCCGGGATCGCGCTGGGTGGCCAGGTGGCCGGAAGGATCACCGCCAGCCGACCGGTGGCCGAGATCATCGGGTCCTGCCTGGCCGAGTGCGAGGAGACACTGGCTGTTCTGGCCGCACGGTACGTGGGCGAGGCCCGACCGGCTCAGGGTGGGTCATCGGAGGGCTGACCGGTGCCTTCCTACGACCACTTCGCCCGCTTCTACGACGCCGCCATGGACGATCCGGGACCCCGGGGGAGCCGCGTCCTGCGGAGCATCGAGCGCCACCTCCCCCGAGCCGCCTCGATCCTCGAGCTGGGGTGCGGTACCGGGTCCATCCTCGCCCAGCTGACCGCCTTCCCGGGCCTGACCGGTCTGGACGGGTCCGCCGCCATGCTGGCGGTGGCCAGCGAGAAGGTGCCGTCCGCCCGCTTGTTGCAGGGCGATATCGGGGACTTCTGGCTGGACGAGCGGTTCGACGTGGTGGTCTGCGTGTTCGACACCGTGAACCACCTGCTCACCTTCGATGCCTGGCTGTCGATGTTCGACTCCGTCCACGACCACCTGGTGGAGGACGGACTGTTCATCTTCGACGTGAACACGGTCGGGGAGCTCCGACGCCTGGGGGAGGAGCCCCCTTGGGTCTTCGACTTCGACCAACACGTCCTGGTCATGGACGTGGCCTGCGACGACGACGACCTCTCGGAGTGGGACATCAGGATCTTCGAGCACCGGGGCGGATCCCGGTTCGAGCTGCACCACGAGGTGATCGGCGAGCTGGGAGTGCCGTTGTCACGGATCAAGTCGGCGCTCGAGGAGAGGTTCACCCTTCTCGAGGAGACCAGCGACAGCGGTGAAACTCCGACCGACAGCTCGGTCAAGGCATATTTCACCTATCGTCGGACCTCGTAGGCCCAGCCGTCCGGCCGCAGACGCCGTTGCGGCCGGACGGGTCATGCGGCCGCTGACGACACCAGGAGGTGCCCCATGGATTGGAAGCTCGAGCTGGTGGTAGTCCCGGTCTCCGACGTCGATCGGGCCAAGGCCTTCTACCAGGACGGGGTGGGCTTCAGGGTCGACGTCGACCACCAGGCCGGAGATGACTTCCGGGTGGTCCAGCTGACGCCCCCGGGGTCGGCCTGCTCGGTGACCTTGATGAAGAACGCCGAGTCGGCCGGAACCCTCCAGGGCCTGCATCTGGTGGTCGACGACATCGAGGCGGCCCGGGCCGAGCTGGTCGGCCGAAGTACCGAGCCCGGTGAGATCTTCCACTTCGAATCCGGCCACCAGGTCACCGGACCCGATCCCCAACGCCTCGACTACGGATCGTTCCTCACCTTCGCCGATCCCGACGGCAACAGCTGGATGGTTCAGGAGGTGGGCCGGGCCGGTGTCGTGACCGACCCTGGTGCCAGATGATCCCACCGGGCGGGTAGGGGGACGGGTACCGTGTCGGGCGCGGGCCCACCCGACGTCCGGGCCTCGGTCCGGACCTGACCAGGAGGTGCCCATGGCCAGGATCAGCCCGGGATCGGGGGTCACATCGCCACCGAGCGCGCACCGCCGGATCCACCGGTGGTGGCTCGCCCTGCTCGCCGCGGGGCTCATGCTTTCGGCGTGCGGACTGCACGTGTCCAAGCACGGGGTGAGCGGGAACATCTTCGGCCACAGCTTCTCAGCGGCCTCCGGGCAGTTGCCGGCCGGGTTCCCGAGCAGTGTGCCGGTGCCCGATGCGTCCAGGGTGATCGGCGGCGGCGGCGCTGACAATCGCTGGGACGTGGCCTTCGCGGTGACCGGCTCGACGGCGGCGGGGACGTCCGCGTACCAGGCCAAGTTCCAGTCCGCCGGGTACACGCTGAGCAACGTCCAGTCCGGGTCCACGCCGGTGACCGGGGCGCCGTCGGGGTCACCGCCGACCACGGTCACCCTCTCCGGATCGGTGTTCACGGCCAAGAACGCCCAGTGGACGGTGGAGGTCGAGTCGGGCACCGCCTCCTCGGCCAAGGTCAGCGCGCTCAAGCCCGGGGAGTTCGCCATCAACATCACCGTGGTGCCGACCTCGTCCTCCCCACCGTCCGCCTGAGGCGTGGGCATGGGCGCGGGTGCGGGCGGCGGGTAGCGGACGAACAGCGGTCGACGGTCGTGGCGGCCCTCCCCGATGCACTGCCCGCCGGCGCCCTTCAGCTGCAACGATGGCGCCCGGACCGACTCGACCAGGTCATCGAGGCCGTGGCGGCCAGCTTTGTCGAGCTCCACATCTGGATGCCCTGGGCCCGGACCATGCCCACGGCGGCGGAGGAACTGGAGGTGCTCCGGGCCGGTGAGTCCGCATTCGACGCCGACCAGGAGTGGAACTACTTCCTCGTCGAACCGGATGCCGATCGATTGGTCGGTGGAGCCGGGCTCCGTCCCCGCCCCGGAACCGGCATCATCGAGATCGGCTACTGGGTACGATCCGATCGGACATCTCGGGGCTATGCCACCGCAGCCGCCCGGGCGCTGACCGAGGTGGTCTTGGCCCATCTCCACACGGTGGACCAGGTCGAGATCCGCATGGACCGCGCCAACCTGGCCAGTGCCGCGGTCCCGCTCAAACTGGGCTTCCGCCTGCTCGGCCACGAGAAGCGGGAGGTCCTGGCCCCGGGCCACACCGGACGGGGCCTGATCTGGGTGCGGCGGCGCTCCGACTGACGGCCGCCCGGTGCGACTCTGTCCGGTGGTCGGGGACGTCGTGAGGCGGCCCCGGCGTCCGGTCAGCCTTCCACCCGCCAGCACGACGCTCCGTCGGGCAGCCCTTCAGCCGCCCGGTGAGCGCGGAGAGCTGGTTCTCGAGCAAGGCCAGGGCCGCCTGTTCCTGGGGTGGGACGTTGAGATGGCCCGGGGCTCACGGCAGTGGCCGCTTCCGGGCGTGGCGGGCTCGATCGAACAGGCCTCGACTACGAGCGGACGGCCAGGGAGCCGTGTCCCTGAGGGGGTAGAGGCCCCCTCGGGCTCCGGCCGTCCCGCGGACCTTCCCCTGGTGGCGCCGGTGGGGCCGTCGGCGCGAGAGTGGTGGGGATCGACCGTGGACCGCCCCCGCACGTGAAGGAGGATGCCATGCCCGTGATCAGCTGGGCAGCCCACCACCGGTTCTGGGCGCTAGGGATCGGGGCCGCCGTCCTCGTTGCCGCGGTGGCCGCCGGGGTGTGGTTCTTCGTGATGCGGAGCCCCGGGACGCAGGTCGATCTGCGTCAGGCTCTCCGTCTGTACCGGCACGACCAGCGGGATCCGGACTCGGCCGCGCTCGCGCCTGCTGCCACCTCCCGGGGTCTACGACTACCGGACCTCGGGATTCGAGGGACTCAGCGTGGGCGGGATCAGTCGGGCCTTCCCCCCGTCCTCCGAGATGATCGTGACCGCCGCCTCCTGCGCCACGGTGCGGTGGGTGCCGTTCGAACAGCACGTGGAGGGGCTGGTCGAGTGTCCGGACCGGAACGGCGCAGTGGGGATGGCCTCGGCGCTGTCCGACGAGGAGATCGCCGGGGTCCGAACCACCGAGACCATCCGATGCCCGGCGGGCGCCTACTTCGTCCCGCCCAGCCCGGCCGCCGGCCAACGGTGGAGCGCCACCTGCCACGTCGGTCACCATGACGTGGCCTTCTCGGGACGCGTCCTCGGGTGGTCGACGGTCGCCGTCGGCGGGCACCCCCACCCCGCCCTGCACCTCCGGCTGACCCTGGGCTTCGCCGGGAGCGAGGCCGGCACCAATCCGACCGACTACTGGGTGTCGCCGTCCGACGGGCTTATCCTGCGGGAGCAGGAGGCGGTCGACGTCTCCCAGCGGGACGGTCCGCTCGGCTCGGTCAGCTACCACGAGGAGATGAATGTGGCCATCGCCTCGCTGGTCGCCGCCCGATGAGCCTCCCGGTAAGGGGCCGCACCCGGGCACCCGGACCCCTCGGGGTGCCGATGCCGGTCAGAGCTCGGTGAAGAAGTCGACCAGGGCCGCCCCCACCTGCGGGCCGTGGGTGAAATGCCGAGGTGGCTGGCGTCGGGGATCTCCACGAACCGGGCCCCGGGGATGGGGGCGGCCGCCTGCCGGGCCCGGGCCGGAGGGGAGTCGACGTCGTGCTCGAAGGCCATCACCAGGCAGGGCACGCTGATTGCGGGCCACGCCCGGGTCCGTTCCAGGTCGTTGGACCAGGCCAGGCAGGCCTCGTACTGGCCGAGGCGGCCCGGATTGGGCCACACCGGCTGGTCCTCGAGCAGCTCGAGCCACGCCTCCACCACGGCAGTCGTCCTGGAGGTCGTGGTTGGGCAGGTAACGGAGCGTCTCGGTGGCGAAGTACAGCGGGGGCATGGCGAGGTCCAGTCGGGCCAGGTCCCGCTCGACCGTGGTGATGGCCTTCTCCCAGGCCGTGGCCACGTTGCAGCTGCCCATGAGCGCCGCCCCCCGCACCCGCCCGGGGTGGCGGAGGGCCATGGTCTCGGCCACCCATCCGCCCATGGAGTGCCCGGCGATCCGGACCGACTCCATGCCCAGGTGGTCGAGGAGTCCGAGGGTGTCGGCCACCAGGTCGTCGATCGAGTAGGGGGCGGGCGGCGAGGAGGAGGGGGGGACACCGCGGTTGTCGAAGGTCAGCACGCTGAAACCGGCCGCGGTCAGCAGCGGGCACCAGGCTGAGCTGCCAGGCCACGGCCGGCTGGCCGCAACCGGCCACCAGCACGACCGGCTCGCCGTCACCGGCCAGGTCGTAGGCGAGGGTGACGTCGTCAATGGTCAGCTCGGGCATCCCGGCCATGATGTCGCCCCGGTCCGACCGGCACAACCTCGGGGCCCGGGACCGGCTCCGCCCGGCTGGGCCACCGCGGGCGTTCCCCGCCCGGTTCGGGTACCGTGCAGGCATGAACCCCGACCACTACACCCTGGCCGGCTCCGACGTCACCGTCCCGGCGCTCGGCGTGGGCACCTGGGCGTGGGGTGACCGCTCGACCTGGGGCATGGGGGGCTACGACACCGACCTCACCCGGGACTCCATCCGCGAGGCATGGGAGGCCTCGATCGATGCCGGCGTCACCCTGTTCGACACGGCCGAGGTCTACGGCGGCGGCGAGAGCGAGCGGATCATCGGCTCCCTGCTGGCCGCCGATCCCGGGCGGGCCGCCTCGGTCGTCGTGGCCACCAAGTTCATGCCCTCGCCGTGGAAGCTGCAGGTCCGCAGCGCGCTGCTCCGATCCCTGCGGGCGTCGTTGGAGCGGCTGGGCCTGTCCGTCGGTCGGCCTGTACCAGATCCACGGTCCGATCAGCCTCCGCTCGCACGCCGCCCTGGCCGACGCCCTGGCCGCCGCCCACCAGGCCGGCCTGGTGGGGGCGGTGGGTGTCTCCAACTACTCGGTCGGAGGAGACCCGGTCCATGGCCGGCGCGCTCGAGAGCCGGGGCATGCGACTGGCCACCAACCAGATCGAGTTCTCGCTGCTGCGGCGGTCCCCCGAGACCGAGCGGGCTCCTGGCCGCCTGCCGCGACCTCGGGGTCCTGCCGCTGGCCTACTCGCCGATCGGCCAGGGCCGGCTCACCGGCAAGTACTCCGCCGCCAACCCCCCGCCGGGCAAGCGGACCTTCTCCAACCACCCGATGGAGGTCGTCGACCGGGTGGTCGCCGAGCTCCGTCGGATCGGCGAGAAGCACGGAGGGAAGCTGCCCAGCCAGGTGGCGCTGAACTGGGTGATGGCCAAGGGCGCGGTCCCCATCCCCGGGGCCAAGAACCGCCATCAGGCCGAGGAGAACGCCGGGGCGCTCGGCTGGACCATCGACGAGGAGGACCTGGCCCGGCTGGACCGCGTGGCCCTGCCCGGCATCCGGACCGTCGCAGAGCCGCCTCTGGCAGCACGGCTGAGCCGAACCGCCGACGCGGTCCGACCGGCGGGTCCGGGGACCGGCCGGTGCGTCAGACCTCGGGGGAGATCGCAGGTGACCTGCATGGAGCCGAGCACCGTGAGCCCCTGGCGCACCCCGTTGCTCGACCACTCCATCACGATGATGCCCCGGCCCACCCGGGTTCCCGGCGGGGCCAAGGAGTCGGCGACCGGGGCCGGCACGTAGCCGACCCGGACGCCGGCCCCGAGATGGCCAGGGGGTTGCGGTCACGGGCGTTGGCCGGCTCGGCCCGGATCTCGACGTCGGCGGCCGGCCGAGAAGTGGGGGAGCTGCGCCACGTCGTCGTGGAAGGGGACGCCGGCCACCCGGGTGCAGAACACGCCGGGCAGCACCGGGGCCCGGCCTGTCCTCGACCAGAGGATGCGTGCGTGCCCGTCGAGAAACGGGGCGAAGCCCAGGCCGACGATCTCCCCGTCGGCCACCTCGACCGGTCCGCCGGTCCTCGGCGAGCCACACCGGGAGCACCACGCCGTCGGTCGACCGGCGCTCATTGCCGGCCACGGCGCACCCTCCTTCCGGTCGGCAGGACGGGGTGGCCGGCCCGGGCGCCGCCGCTTCCCTCGGGCCCGTCCGGACGAACCCTCCGTGGCGCTCGCCAACTCGCTCGTGTGCTCCCACAGGACTCGATGTCTCCTTTCGACCCAGCCAGGCCGAACGGGCGTTCGACATCGGAGTGGCGGGGTCGCCAACTGGGAACGGGGCCCGTGCAGCCCGATCCGAAGGCATCGTCCCGAACCCCGGTCAACTTGAACCGGGATCCTGCCGGAGGGTGCAGGCCGGTCTTCGGAAGGCCGACGGCGGCTTCGGGTGCAGCCGCCCCTCCACTGCCCGGACGCCCGGGACGGCCGGACCGGTGGGCCATCGATGGCTACCGCGGGATGCAGCTCGATCCGGTTGCCGAACGGGTCGTCCACGTACCATTGGGGCCTCCCGGGCACGTCCTCGGTCCGCCGGGTGGGGTGACCGGAGGCGTCGAGCAGCCGGCAGAGGGTCGAGGCCGGAGACGACCAGGGCGGGATGGGCCTTGCGGGCGGGACGGAAGTCCTCCTCGACGCCGAGGTGGACCTTGGCCGGACCGAGCTCGAACCAGCACCCGCCCCGGGCGGCCAGCTCGGGAGGCTTGCCGCACCCGGGGCAGCCCCAGCAGGCCCGCGTAGAACGCCTCGGCCCGGTCCTCGGCCTCGCGGCCCGGGGGCATGGCCAGTTGGACGTGGTCGATGCCGACCACCCGGTAGGGCGAGCGCCGTCGGCGGTCACGGCCGGTCCCGCCCGGCGGCCGCCTCCCGCAGGTCCCGGCGCAGCGGGTGGTCCTCGGGGACCTCCACCAGATGGATGCGGAGCCCGTCGGGGTCGTCGACCCATGCCTCGATGAGGCCCCACGGCTCGAGGACGGCCGGTCGGGCCGCCGGCACCCCGGCCTCGGCCAGCTCGGCGAGGGACTCGGCGACCGACCGCACCTGCAGCCAGAGGGCCACACCCGCCGTCCCGCCGGAGGGCCCGGACGGCTCGACCGGTCACCACCCCGACGACCTCGATGAGACCTCCACCGGCGAAGAAGACCACACCGCGATGCTCCCCGTGACCGAACTCCCGGGCCACGGCCAGTCCGAGTCCATCCCGGTAGAAGGCGAGCGACCGGTCGAGGTCGCTCGGATGGATGATGGTCCGACTGCTCAGTACGTCCATGCCTCTTCCCCGCGTCCGTCCTCCCGGCGTCGGTCGACATCGCCGGGTCCCCCTGGGGGGAGCGACGCCATCCGGCACGGTACACCGGGTGCATCCGCCCGGCTCAGTAGGTGGTGGTGGTGACCTTCGACCCGGTGCGGATCCGGGCGTCGTGGAGCACCTGCTGGGAGGCGGCCAGGGCGGCCAGGTCGCCCCGGACCCTGATGCGGCCCTCGTTCAAGCGCCTGGGCCGGAGAGAGCTGCCCCTGGGACATGGCCGCGGCGTCCTCGTAGGACAGGGCGATGGTCACGGTGGGTGCCGGGCCGGAATCGACCTCGGGCCTCGCCGCCCAGGCTGAGGCGGATGGTGCCCGACGTCGATCCGCAGGACCAGCCTGACGTCACCCTCCGGAGCCCCGTGGACCTCCTGGACCACGGTGACCGGGCCCTCCTTCATGGCCAGGCCGCGTCGGGGCCCGGATCGGGCGCGGTCACCCCTTCCAGGGCTGTATTGAACTCCTCGACCCACTGCGGGGTCAGGAACCGGGCCATGTCACCGCACCACGCCGGGACGGCCGACCCGGTCGACGGTGTCGGGCGTGGCACAGGTTCAGTCCACCGGGGTGGCGACGTGACCGCCGGCGGACGCCGCCGGGTGGGCGGGACCGTGCACCGGCGCGGGTTGCACCGCGGCCGGCCCGGTGGCCGGGGCGTCGGCGGTGGCCTCGGCCGGTGTCCGTCTGCTCCGATTGAGGATCTTCCGGCCCAGCCATGCCACCGGGTCGTAGCGGGCGTCGACCACCCGTTCCTTCAGGGGGATGATGGCATTGTCGGTGATCTTGATGTGCTCGGGGCACACCTCGGTGCAGCACTTGGTGATGTTGCACTTGCCCAGGCCCTGGTCCTGCTGGAGCAGCTCGCGGCGATCGTTGACGTCGAGGGGGTGCATCTCCAACTCGGCGGCGCGGGCGAAGAACCTCGGGCCGGCGAAGGCCGTCTTGTTCTCCTCGTGGTCCCGGATCACGTGGCACACGTCCTGGCACAGGTAGCACTCGATGCACTTGCGGAACTCCTGGCTCCGCTCCACATCGATCTGCTGCATGCGGTACCCGCCCGCCTGCTTCTCGTCGTCGGTCTTCTCGCGGGGCCGGAACGGGGGGATCCGCTTGGCCACCTCGTAGTTGTAGGAGACGTCGGTGACCAGGTCCCGGAGGATGGGGAAGGCTCGCATGGGGGCCACCGTCACCGTCTCGCCGGGCGGGAGGGTGTCCATGCGGGTCATGCACATGAGCGAGGGACGGCCGTTGATCTCCGCCGAGCACGACCCGCACTTACCCGCCTTGCAGTTCCACCGGCAGGCCAGGTCGGGCGCCTTGGTGGCCTGGACCCGGTGGATCACGTCGAGCACCACCTCGCCCTCGACTGGGCGGCATGACGTACTCGGTGAACTCGCCGCCGGTCTCGTCACCGCGCCAGAGGCGCATGGTGACCTCGCCGCCCGGGTGGGGTGTCACGGATTCCTCGGCCATCAGGTCGCCTCCTCGAACAGTTCCTTCAGATCGTCGGGCATCACCGGGATGGGCTCCGGCGTGACAGTGATGGTCCGGATCGACGGCGTGCCGACCACCCCGTCGGAGTCGCCGTCCTTGATGCGCTGGACGAAGTTGACCGAACCCATCTCGGGCACCGGCTTGGGGTAGTCGTCGCGGGTGTGGCCGCCCCGGCTCTCCTTGCGGTTGATGGCCCCGAGCGTGGTGCAGCGCGACACGCGTCAGCATGGCGGGAAGGTCGGTGGTCAGGTTCCACCCGGGGTTGTACTTGCGCCCACCGCTCAGCGAGACCCGGTGTGGCCCGGTCCTCGAGCTCGTCGAGCTTGCCGATGGCCTCCTCGAGCTCGGGCCCGGTCCGGATGATCCCGACCAGGCTCTGCATGGTGGCCTGCAGGTCGTGTTGGATGTCGTAGGGGTTCTCGCCGTCCTCCCGGCTCGAACGGGGCCACGGCGGCGTCGATGGCGGCGCTGATCTGGCCCTCGTCGAGGGTCACCGGTCGCGAGCGGCCCGAGGCGAACTCGGCGGCGCCGATGCCGGCCCGCCGCCCGAAGACCAGGAGGTCGGAGAGCGAGTTGCCTCCGAGCCGGTTGGCGCCGTGCATCCCGCCGGCCACCTCACCGGCGGCGAACAGCCCGGCCACCGTGGTGGCCGCGGTGTCGGCGTCCACCCGGACGCCGCCCATGATGTAGTGGCAGGTGGGCCCGACCTCCATGGCCTCGGCGGTGATGTCCACGCCGGCCAGCTCCTTGAACTGGTGGTACATCGAAGGGAGGCGCCGGCGGATGTCCTCGGCGGTGCGACGGGTGGCGATGTCCAGGAAGACGCCGCCGTGGGGGCTGCCCCGCCCGGCCTTGACCTCGCTGTTGATGGAGCGGGCCACCTCGTCGCGGGGCAGGAGCTCGGGCGGCCGCCGGCCGGCGGAGTGGTCGTCGTACCACTTGTCGCCCTTCGTCCTCGGAGTCGGCCGTCTCGGCCGCGAACATCGGGGGGATGTAGTCGAACATGAACCGCTTGCCCTCCGAGTTGCGCAGCACGCCGCCGTCGCCCCGGACGCCCTCGGTGACCAGGATGCCCCGCGACCGACAGCGGCCAGACCATCCCGGTCGGATGGAACTGCACGCCTCCATGTCGATGAGGTCGGCCCCGGCCCACAGGGCCATGGCGTGACCGTCGCCGGTGGACTCCCACGAGTTGGAGGTGTAGGTCCAGCTCTTGCCGACGCCGCCGGTGGCCATCACCACCGCCTTGGCCGTGAACACCACGAACTCGCCCGACGGCCGCCAGTAGCCGACCAGTCCCGGACACGGCGCCGTCGGCGTCGTGCAGGAGGCGGAGCACCTTGACCTCCATGAACACCTCGATGCCGTCGGCCACCGCCTTCTGCTGGAGCGTCCGGATGAGCTCGAGCCCGGTGCGGTCGCCGATGTGGGCCAGTCGGGCGAAGCGGTGGCCGCCGAAGTCGCGCTGGAGGATGAGGCCGTCCTCGGTCCGGTCGAACAGGGCGCCCCAGTCCTCGAGCTCGCGGACCCGGTCGGGTGACTCCTGGGCGTGCAGCTGGGCCATGCGCCAGTTGTTGAGCATCTTGCCGCCGCGCATGGTGTCCCGGAAGTGGACCTGCCAGCTGTCCTCGTCGTAGACGTTGCCCAGGGCGGCGGCCACCCCACCCTCGGCCATGACCGTGTGGGCCTTGCCCAGCAGGGACTTGCACACCAGAGCGGTCCGCAGTCCCTGGGCCCGGGCCTCGATGGCGGCCCGGAGCCCGGCGCCGCCGGCACCGACGATGATGACGTCGAAGTCGTGGGTCTCGTACTCAGCCATCGATCCGATACCCCTGAACTCGGGGTTAGAAGTGGAATCCGTAGTCGTGGATGGTGCCGCTGGCCACCAGTCGCACGTAGAGGTCGGTGAAGGCCACGAAGACCAGGCTCATCCAGGCGAACAGCATGTGCCGGGCGTTGAGCGGGGTCAGGGTCTTCCAGAGCCGGTGCCGGATGGGGGAGCGGGAGAACTGCTTCACCCCGCCCCCGCAGAGGTGCCGGCAGGCGTGGCAGCTGAGCGAGTAGAGCCACAGCAGGGTGGCGTTGATGAGCAGCACCGCGGTGCCCACGCTGAACCCGATGCCGATCCCGGGCTGACGGAAGGCCACGATGGCGTCGATGGTCAGGATGACGTTGAACACGAGGCCGAAGTAGAAGAAGTAGCGGTGGATGTTCTGCAGCAGCAGCGGGAAGCGGGTCTCGCCGGTGTAGGAGCCGTGGCCGTCGGAGACGGCACAGGCCGGGGGGGCCAGCCAGAACGCCCCGGTAGTAGGCCTTGCGGTAGTAGTAGCAGGTCAGCCGGAACCCGAGCGGGAAGATCAGGATCAACAGGGCGGGGGAGATGGTCCACCAGGTGATCACCGTGCCCGGGTGGCTTCCCGGGACGCAGCTGGCGGTCAGGCACGGGGAGTAGAAGGGGGAGATGAGGTCCCGGTGGAGGGCGGCTCCGGCGTAGTAGTTCTTGTTGACGAAGGCCGCCCAGCTGGCGTAGGCGACGAAGGCGGTCAGCACGGCGACAGTCACCACCGGCTGGACCCAGCAGCGGTCCTTGCGGAGGGTCGGGACATCGGGGCCGCCCCGGGCCCCGCCCAGCACGACCGGGGTGACTGTGGCGTCCTCCAACGTGGTCACTCCGTCTCTCCCTGTTCCTGGCCACTGTGGCCGTGTTGCCGTTCGGGCATCTGCCTCTGTGCTCGCGCGGGCCCTTCCGGCCTCGTCCCAACTTCCCGTCTTCCAGCCGTTCCGGCCCTACCACGCGCCGGGCCAACGGCCTGGATCGCTGACGGACCCACATCTTTCCATTCCTCGGGGCCCGTTGCGAAACAACGGCACCCCGAGTCGGTCGTCCTGCCGCTGGGGCCGGCCGCGCCCGGCGGGGGATTCGGGCCCCGCGGCGGCCTCTTCGAGGGGGACGGCGGCGCTCCACGGAGGGGTCGTGCCGCGTAGGCTCAGGCGCATGACCACCCCGGAGCAGAACGAACCGACCGACCGCCAGCGGCCAGGCCTGGACCTCCGGCCCGACTGACCCCCCCCCCGGACATCACCACGCTGGGCCGCCTCCGGGAGGCGGGCTGGCGTTCCATCCCGGTGGCCGAGGAGATCCGGCGCAACGCCTCGATCCGCATCGCCGCCGGCGAGCCGCTGGTCACCGGGGTGCTCGGCTTCGAGGACACCGTCCTGCCCCAGCTGGAGAACGCCGTGCTGGCCGGACACGACGTGATCCTGCTCGGCGAACGGGGCCAGGCCAAGACCCGGATCATCCGCTCGCTGGTCGGCCTGCTCGACGAGTGGCTGCCCATCGTGGCCCACTCGGAGATCAACGACGACCCGTACCACCCGGTCTCCCGGTTCGCCAAGGACCTCCTGGCCGAGGCCGGCGACGACCTGCCGGTGTCGTGGGTCCACCGCAGCGACCGCTACGGCGAGAAGCTGGCCACCCCGGACACCTCCATCGCCGACCTGATCGGCGAGGTCGACCCCATCCGGGTGGCCGAGGGCCGCTACCTCTCCGACGAGCTGACCATCCACTACGGGCTGGTGCCCCGGCTCAACCGCGGCATCTTCGCCGTCAACGAGCTCCCCGATCTGGCCGAGCGCATCCAGGTCGGCCTGCTCAACGTCCTCGAGGAGCGCGACGTGCAGATCCGCGGCCACCGGGTCCGGCTGCCGCTGGACATCATGCTGGTGGCCACGGCCAACCCCGAGGACTACACCAACCGCGGCCGGATCATCACCCCGCTGAAGGACCGCTTCGGCGCCCAGATCCGCACCCACTACCCGCCCGACGCCGCCACCGAGCTCCGGATCGCCGAGTCCGAGGCCGATCTGCCCGGGCGAGACCGGGTCCGGCGGCACGAGGAGGCCCCCGGGTCGAGGTGCCCGACTTCATGGCCGAGGTGGTGGCCGAGCTGAGCCAGCTGGCCCGCGAGAGCCCCCACCTCAACCAGCGCTCCGGGGTGTCGGTCCGCCTCACCATCGCCAACTACGAGACGCTGGTGGCCAACGCCACCCGTCGGGCCCTGCGCAACGGCGAGGACGAGGCGGTGCCCCGGGTGTCCGACCTCCAGGCCCTGGTCTCGTCGACCCAGGGCAAGGTCGAGATCGAGTCGCTGGAGGAGGGCCGCGAGGAGGTCCTCCTGGCCCAGCTGGTGTCGGCCGCCGTCCTGCTGGTGTTCCGCCGCCGGGTGGTGCTCGCCGATCCCCAGGCGGTGGTCGGAGCGTTCACCACCGATACCGTGGTCCACGCCGGCGACGACTTGCCCGCCTCGGCCTACGCCGCGACGCTGACCCAGATGCCGGCGCTGTCGGCGCCGGTGCTGGCGCTCACCGGGGGCTCGGAGGACCCGGGGGTGGTGGCCAGTGCCGTGGAGTTCCTGCTGGAGGGGCTGCACCTCACCAAGCGGCTCAACAAGGAGGCCGCCGGGTCGCGGGCGACCTATCGGGGTCGCGGATGACCTGGCGCTTCGACTACCGCCGGTGGGACGGTACGCAGGACTCGCTGGTCGACGACACCGACTCGGTGCTGTCGCAGCTGACCGACGACCTGCTGGCCAACGGCGACCTGCACGAGGCGCTGCAGCGGATGCTCAACCGGGGGTGGCGGACCCCCGACGGCGAGCAGGTGCAGGGCCTGCGCGACCTGCTCGACCAGCTGCGGCTCGAGCGGGAGGAGCAGCTCGACCGCGGCGATCTGGGCGGCGCCTACCGCGAGGTGGCCGAGGAGCTGCAGCAGGTGCTGGCCGAGGAGCGCATCGGCATCGAGCAGCTCCAGTCCGATGCCGAGGCCTCGGGGGACCAACGCCGGCAGGAGGTCACCGACGAGGTGGCCGCCGAGCGCCGGATGCAGCTCGACCTGCTCCCGAGCGACCTGGCCGGCATGGTGCGGGGCCTCCAGAACTACGAGTTCGTCTCCTCCGAGGCCCGTCAGCACTTCGAGGAGCTGATCGAGCGGCTGCGCGAGGAGGTGGCCCGGACCTACTTCGAGCAGATGTCCGAGGCCCTGTCCAACCCCGATCCCGAGCAGCTGGCCCACATGCGGGAGGCCTTCGACGCCCTCAACCGGATGATCGAGCAGCGCGAGGACGGCGAGCCGATCGACCCGTCGTTCGAGTCGTTCATGGAGCAGTTCGGCGACCTGTTCCCGGGCAACCCGGCCGACCTCGACGAGCTGCTGGAGCAGCTGGCCGCCCGCATGGCCGCGGCCCAGGCCATGTGGAACTCGATGTCCCCCGAGCAGCGCAGCCAGCTCCAGGGCCTGGCCGAGTCGCTGCTCGAGGACATCGATCTGCGCTGGCAGGTGGACCGGCTGGCCGGCAACCTGCAGCGGGCCTTCCCCGGGGCCGGGTGGGACCAGCGCTTCCGGTTCACGCGGCGACGAGCCCATGGGGATGGGGGAGGGGACCGACGCCGCCGGCCGCCTGCGGGACCTCGACGAGCTGGAGAACTTCCTGCGCTCGGCCACCTCGCCGGCCTCGCTGTCCGAGGTCGACCTCGACAAGGTGCGGCAGCACCTGGGCGACGACGCCGCCCGATTCGCTCGACCGCCTGTCCAAACTGGCCAAGCAGCTGCCCGATGCCGGGCTCATCGACCAGCGGGAGGGTCGGTTCGAGCTCACCCCCAAGGGCATCCGCCGGATCGGCCAGCAGGCGCTCTCCGACCTGTTCGACCAGCTGAACAAGGACCACGTCGGCAACCACCGCACCACCTGGACGGGGACCGGCCACGACCGCGAGGAGACCACCAAGCCCTACGAGTTCGGGGACCCGTTCAACCTCGACCTCTCCCGCACCGTCCACAACGCCGTGCGCCGGGCGGGCAGCGGCGTGCCGGTCCGGCTGTCTCCCGACGACTTCGAGGTCATCGAGACCGAGGCCCTGACCCGCTCGGCCACCGTGCTCCTCCTCGACCTGTCCCTGTCCATGCCGATGCGGGACAACTTCGTCCCGGCCAAGAAGATGGCCATGGCCCTCCACACCCTGATCTCGACCCGCTTCCCGCGCGACTACCTCGGGCTGGTCGGGTTCTCCGAGGTGGCCCGGGTCATCGAGCCCGAGGACCTGCCCACGGTGAGTTGGGACTACGTCTACGGGACCAACCTGCAGCACGGGCTGATCCTGGCCCGCAAGATGCTGGCCCATCAGCAGGGGACCAAGCAGATCATCCTGGTGACCGACGGGGAGCCCACCGCCCACGTGATCCCCTACGAGGGTGGGGTGGGCTACGACGTCTACTTCAACTACCCGCCGGTCCCCGAGACGCTGGAGGTCACGCTGGCCGAGGTGCATGCGGTGCACCCGGGCCGGCATCACCATCAACACCTTCCTGCTCGACCCCGACCGGGGGCTCCAGGGCTTCGTCGAGCAGCTGGCCCGGATCAACCGGGGCCGGACCTTCGCCACCTCGCCCGACGAGCTGGGCGACTACGTGCTGGTCGACTTCCTGGCCCACAAGACGACCCTCCGGACCCGGGGCCGCCGGGCCGGCTGAGCGCCCGGCGGCGGCTCTCCGGACGGGCCGGAACCGCCCGCGGCGACATCTCGAGGGTACCGCTGGCCATCCGGCGTGATCCCGACGGACCGGGGAGCTGGCCCACGTCAACTGGTCTTTTGGACCGGTGCCCCCCGGCGGCCCGCAATGAGAGCTCCTGCTCACGAGCAGATTTTTCTTGCGTTTCCCGCCCCGATAGTGAAAGATGACATATCTGTAGTTACATCCGTGCTATGCGATTTCGTCCGGAATCGTGTGGATGACTGGGAGGGAGACCTGTCAATGGACATGGTGTCATTGATGTACGGGCCCCAAGAGCGCAGCTGGCAGACCAAGGCCAACTGCATGGGGGTCGACCCCGACCTGTTCTTCCCCGAGCGGGGTGCGTCCACCCGCGAGGCGAAAGAGGTGTGCCGGGGCTGCGTGGTCCGGGAGGACTGCCTCGAGTACGCCCTGGCCAACGGGGAGAAGTTCGGGATCTGGGGTGGGCTGTCCGAGCGTGAGCGCCGCCGGCTGCGTCGGCAGCGGGCCATGCAGCGGCGGGCCATCGTCAGCGCCTCCTGACCGGGACGCCGGTCGGACCCCCCGGCCGGGTACCGGCCTCAGCCGGCGCCGGTGGGGAGACCCCGCTCGACCATCCGGAACTCGATGGTCCGGTCCTCGCCCAGGTCGAGCTCGGCCCAGCGTGACCGGGGGGTGGCCCGGAGCGCGGCCTCGGGCACCAGCCCGACCAGCTCGGCCCGGACCACCGGAGCAGCCCTGGGCCCGGGCCCCGGCCGCCACCGCGTCGTAGAGGTCGGCGAGCGAGACGCCGCGGGGTCGATGAGGTTGAAGCTGACCTGGGCCCCGGACGCCAGCGGCAGCCCCAGGCTCCGGACGGACGGACCGCGGAGCCCGGCGGCCAGCGCCCGGGCCACCGACAGGACGTCGAGCCGGATCCCGGCCGCTGGCCGGGCTCCCGGCGATCCACACGTTGTAGGCCACCAGCACCGGGCGGGCCCCGACCGCGGTGGCTCCGGCGGTCGGGTGGGGCGTGGCGGCCGGTGTCCGGGGTGAGCGACGGAAGGCGTCGGCGCCGGATGTCGGGGAGCGTCCGTTCCGGCCCGTAGAGGAAGCAGGGGAGATCGAGGTCGAGCCGGCCCAGTCGGCGAAGCGGTCCCGGGCGCGCCATGGCCTGTGCACCACGCCTCGCCCTTGCGGGCGCCGTGGCGCCGAGGGGCACGAAGGGCACCACGTCGACGGCACCCAGCCGGGGATGGATCCCGACATGGGTGCGCAGGTCGATGGTGGCCACGGCCGACGCGGCCACGGCCCGGGCCGCGTCCTCGACCGCCTCCAGCGGGCCGCCCGAGGGTCAGGACCGAGCGGTGGTGCTCGGGGTCGGAGTGGACGTCGAGCAGGTGGTCCCCGGCGGCCGACGGCGAGGGCCTCGATGACCGGCCGGTCCCGGCCCTCGCTGATGTTGATGACGCACTCGGCGAGCGTCCCCGGCGCGGGCACGTCAGCTGCGCCCACTCGATGCGTCAGACGGCGACGGCGTGACCGACCCGGCGGCGACGCAGCATGCGACGGCGCTCACGCTCGGACTTGCCGCCCCACACGCCGTGATCGACCCGCTCCTCGAGGGCGTACTGCAGGCAGGCCTCGGCCACCGGGCACTCGGCACAGATGCGCTGGGCGGCCTGCACGCCGACGCCGTCACTCGGAAAGAAGATCGGCGGGCGACATGTCCTTGCACTTCCCCACGCTCATCCATTCCGTATCCATGATCCCTCCATCGATCTCGAGGAGGCTGCGGTGGGTCTCAGCGTGCGGTGCGAACCCTGGTGCCGCCGCCTTCCGTTGCGCCACTAGTCTCGCATTTCGAACTCTTCTGCAGTGCGAAATGGGCCGGTATTGATGGAATCCTCACAATATTCTTATGAGGCACCAGGGCCTTCTTATGAAGGCCGGGACCAGGGCCCTGACGGGCCGTCCGCCCGATCGGGACCGCCGACGCCCCGCGGAGCGTCCCCTCGTTCCGTCCCCGGCCGATCCCCGAGCCGACAGCGGTGCCGGTGCCCCGCGCCTCCGCCGCCGGCTCCCGCCCGCTCCCGCCCCCGGCACCGGCGCCGGCCGTCCGGCCCCACCCGCCTATCCGGCGCCCGCGCCCTACCCGCCCTACGGCGGGTACCCGCCTACCCGTACTACCCGGGCGGGTTCGGCCCCCCGGCCGCTGCCGCCCGGTCTACCCCTACCCCTACGCCTACCCGCCCCTGCCGGCGCCGCGGCTGGTGCGCCACACCCTCGCCCGTCGGACCTGGCTCTGGGTGGTCCTCCTCACCGCCGTGGTGGCCGCCCTGGTCGGGGGGCTGGTCGGCGCGGTGGTCGGGGCGGGCAGCCAGCAGACCATCGTGCAGAGCTTCTTCCCCAACCGCAGCGCGCTGGTCCAGCCCCAGGACATCCAGGACGTGCTGGCCCAGGTGGAGCCGGCGGTGGTGTCCATCGACAGCCAGTCGGGTGGCGCCTCGGGATCGGGTGACTTCGTCGAGGCGGCCGGCACCGGCATGATCCTCACCCCGGACGGCGAGGTCCTGACCAACAACCATGTGGTCGCCGGGGCCACGTCGGTGACCGTCACCCTGTTCGGTCAGACCAAGGCCCTGCCGGCCCACGTCCTCGGCACCGATCCGAGTGTCGACGTGGCCCTGGTCCAGATCGACCACGCCTCGAACCTCCCCACCGTCGAGCTTGGGCGACTCGTCCCAGACCCGGGTGGGCGACTCGGTGCTGGCCATCGGCAACGCCCTGGCCCTGGCCGGAGGCCCGTCGGTGACCGAGGGCATCGTCTCGGCCGAGAACCGCACGCTGTCGGCCCAGAACGACAGCGGCCAGACCGAGAACCTGACCGGTCTGCTCCAGACCGACGCCGCCATCAATCCCGGGAACTCGGGCGGTCCGCTGGTCGACTCCCAGGCCCAGGTGGTCGGCATGAACACCGCGGTGGCCTCGTCGAGCACCGGGCAACGCCCCCACCCAGAACATCGGGTTCGCCATCACCGTCGACTCGGTCAAGCCGCTACTGGCCCAGCTGCGCCAGGGCGGGACCGGGGGTGCCGGCGCGCCCCACGACCCCGACGGTCCCGGTCAACACGGCCTACATCGGCGTGACCGTGGGCCCGGTGACGCCGGCGCTCCAGCAGCAGGACCACCTCACACCGTCCACCGGGGCCCTGATCATCTCGGTCCAGCCGGGCAGCCCGGCCGAGAAGGCGGGGCTCCAGGTCGACGACGTGATCGTCTCGTTCAACGGGACCGCCATCACCAGCCCCAACGACCTCCACGCGGCCATCCACCCGCTCAAGCCCGGCGACCAGGTGACCCTGGTTGTCTACCGGGGCAACACCAGGATGACCGTCTCGCGTGACGCTCGGGGCCCTCCCGGCCGGCGGGTAGGCTTCTGCACTGCCGCGATCCCAGGAGGACCCACTGCCATGACCCCGGTCACCGACGACCCGATGCTCCCCGAGGAGGACGAGGAGCCGCTGCCCCCGGTCGGCCACGTCCGGGTGGTGTACCTCGGCCCGGTGGCCCCGCACTGGGAGGTGCGGTCCGACTTCGGCGACCCGGCCCTGATCGAGGAGTTCCGGCGACGGACCATGGCCCGCCTGGTCCTGCTCCCCCCCCACGATCCCCAGTACCGGCGCAACCGCGAGCGGGTGATCCGCGACGCCGAGCGGGAGAACATCCTGCTCGAGTGGGATCTGGGTGTCCCCGAGGAGGAAACGGTGCCAGCGGCCGCGGTCGCCGCCGACGAGCCTCCGACCGCACCACCCGCCGAGGCCTGAGTCGCCGCGGAGGTCGACCCCGCCATCAGTCGCCGGCGGGATCGTCGAGCTCGGGAAGGCTGATCCGCTCCAGCCACAGGCCCGGGAGCGTCCACCTCGGAGGGGGTGGGGAGGTTGCGCGCCGAGGCCCACAGGCGGGCCAGCCCGTCCTCGCCGGCCCGCTCCACCACGCCGCCGACGAACGAGCGACCCCGGTCGACCTGGGTCTGGTCGAGGTCGAGCCCGAACAGCGCTCCGGCCGCCTCCTCGCCCTTGCCCCGCTCGATGCGGCGCCGGTACCAGGCCTCGGCCAGCTGGGAGTGGGAGCCGACCAGCTTCTCGCCGACCAGGGTGGCGATGTGGTCGGCGTAGGCGTCGATGACCACGGCCAGCGCGGTGAGCTGGTCGGACGAGCGGCGCGACTCCGGGGTCAGCAGCTCACCGAGCAGAGCCTCGGGGTCGCCGAACATCCCCTGCAGCGACTCGAGGTCCATGCCGCCGCCCTCGAGGCCGGCCGGGCCACCCAGCGCGCCCAGCCGCCCGGCCAGATCCTGCTGGGCCGCTGGCCGAGGACTCGGCCAGGGCCACCAGCAGCTCCTCCATCCGGCCCCGGACGGAGGGGCGGGTGAGCACCGAGTTGGAGGCCAGCTCGCGGGCACAGACCCACACCAGGGCCTCCTCCTCGGGCAGGCTCCAGTCCGCGGCGAAGGCCGCGATGTTCTCGGTGACCAGGAGGAGCTCGTCCGACGGGCGCCCAGGGGACGGCCAGCGGGTACTGGCCCAGGGCCCGCTGGGACAGATGGCCGACCACCGAGCCCACCTGCAGCCCGAAGAACATCGGCCCGATGGCGGTGGCCCACTGGCCGAGCAGGTCACCGAGGCCGCCCATGGGATCCTCATCGGGCGAACGGGTCCAGGGCCGACGGGTCGGCCGGCGGTGCGGCCGAGGGCGCCGGGCCGGGGGCCGGGGCCATGGCGGTGAGCAGGGCCCGCCACGACTCGAGGGCCCGGAGGGTCCAGTCGCCGCGGCCCACCGGCACACAGGTCAGCCGGCGGCCGTCAGGCGAGACCGGCATGCCGGTGGCCTCGGTCACGTTGAGCTCGGCCACCCGGGCCAGCTGCTCGAGGCGGATCCTCTGGATCGGCTCGACGTTGGCCTCGGGGGTCCCGCCGGTGGCCACGTTGAGGGCGAAGGAGCGGGTCATCTCCCACTGGTTGGGGGCGTTGGTGCCGAGCATGTTCATGAGGTCGCCGAGCAACGATTGGAACGGGTTGCCCGCGTCCCCGGGTTCGGGCGGTGCCATGCCCTCATGCTACGGCGAGGACGGCACCTCCGGTGCATCGGGGTCGGCGTCGGCCCACGACCAGGCGACGGCTCTCGACGGTCCCCGCCCGGTCGAGGGTCACGGTCACATCGGATCCCGGGCGGTCGGGGGTAGAGCGCGGGTCTTGAGCTCGGCCGCCGACCGGACCCGGTAGCCGTCGATGCCGGTGACCACGTCCCCGGCCTGGATCCCGCTCGAGGCCGCCGGGCTGCCGGCGGCCACCGAGTCGACCAGCGCTCCCGCCGGGGTCGGGCGGGGTGCCCGGGGCCACGGCGTTCCGGCGGAGGTGACCCCGTCCAACCCGGGTCTCACACCGTCTGATGGAGACGAGTTGGTCGGCCACGCCCCACACCAGCTCGGCCGGGAGGAACGTCGAGGCACTGGCCAAGCCCGTGCCTCCGGCCCGCTCGAGGATACCCACGACCACCTGCCCGGTGCCATCGAGGAGCGGGCATCCGACGTCGGTCGCCGGGAGCGGCGCCTCCACGCCCGAAGGCGGCGAAGGTCGAGCTGACCCGGTCGAGACCCAGGGCCACCCCGGCGGCGACGACCTTGCCGGCGTAGAGCTGACCGGGGTCGGCGAACGGCCGGTCGCGGTGATCGGGCTCGAGGGCCACGGCCACGGCCACCGACCCGCTGGCTCGGGCCGGCGAAGTCGAAATGGCGGCGGGCGCAGGTCGTCGTCGATCCTCAGCACCGAGAGACCCGAGGCGGGATCGGTAGCCGACCTTCGAGGCGGCCGACGTGGTCCCGTTCGGCTCGACGACGGTGACCGACCGGGAGCCGGGGACGGCACCGGGAGGTGGTCACGATGATGCCGCCCGACTCGACCACCAGCCCGGTGGCGAGCGAGGTCC
Organism: uncultured Acidimicrobiaceae bacterium; assembly: GCA_963717885.1. GTDB lineage: Bacteria > Actinomycetota > Acidimicrobiia > Acidimicrobiales > RAAP-2 > Bog-756. Next base: position 533,747 of record CAVQXB010000003.1, read on the forward strand.
CGGTCGCCCGAGTCGACGACCAGGGCCACGGTCGACGGGCGGACTGCCGCCACCATGGAGTCGATGGCGGCGGCCGAGGCCACCCGGCCCACGCCCGGGCTCGGTGGTCGGCACGTCGGTCAGGGAGGCCAGCCTGGGCGATGGGGTCGGCTGGAGTCGCCGTCGGCGTCCGTTGGTGGTGGCCATCACCAGCCCGGCGGCGACCAGGGCCAGGATCAGCAGGCGGTGGCGCCGCCCACGATCCAGGGTCCGGTGCGGTCCTCGGCGCGCGGTCCGGTCGGGCGCCGGGAGCGCCGGGCGGGAGCACGCGGCGCCCGGGCCGACGGACTCCGAGGGATGCCGCCACAGGCGATCGTCGGGCGGGATCCACCCCCGCAGTCCCGTCGCCGTCGACCTCATCGCCCCAGTCGTCACCGGGATCGTGCCCCGATGCCCCCTGGTCCTCTCCGTCCACGGGCCTGAGGTTAGTGACGACCGGACGGTTTGGTGCGTCGGGCGCCGGGTCCGACGACCGTCGGCGCCGATTTCCGGCCGCTCCACCCCGGCCGGCGACGACCTGGCCCTACGATGACCAGGTGGCTCGGGACCTGGCGATCGACCTCGGGACGGCGAACACCCTTGTCTACGCCAAGGGTCGGGGCATCGTCCTGAACCAGCCGACGGTCATCGCCCTCAACACCCGGACCCACGAGGTCCTGGCCGTGGGGAACGAGGCATGGCAGATGATCGGGAGGACGCCCGGTTACATCGTGGCCGTCCGACCGCTACGCGAGGGGGCCATCACCGACTTCGACATCACCGAGCGGATGATCCGGCTGCTCCTGCGCCGGGCCGGGGTGACCAGGTTGAACCGACCCCGGGTGCTGATCTGCGTGCCGTTCGGCCATCACCTCGGTGGAGCGGCGGGCGGTCAAGGAGGCGGCGCGGCGGGCCGGCGCCTCGGCCGCCCATCTGATCGAGCAGCCCATGGCCGCGGCCATCGGGGCCGGGCCTGGACATCCACGAGCCGGTGGGCAACATGGTGGTCGACGTCGGCGGCGGCACCACCGAGACCGCGGTCATCTCGCTCGGCGGCGTGGTGGCCTCCCACGCCATCCGGTGCGGCGGCTTCGACATGGACGCCGCCATCCAGAACTACGTACGCCAGCAGTACGGCATCGCCATCGGCGAGCGCACCGGCGAGGAGCTCAAGCTGGCCATCGGCTCGGCCCTGCCCTATGCGGACGAGGTCAAGGCGGAGGTGCGGGGCCGCGAGATCGCCAGCGGGCTGCCCAAGACCGTGGTCCTCTCCCCCGAGGAGATCCGCCACGCCCTGCGCGACCAGGTCGAGCTGATCGTGGCCACCGTGGTCGAGTGCCTGGGTGAGTCACCCCCCGAACTGGCCCAGGACATCATCTACGAGGGCATCCACCTGGTCGGGAGGCGGGGCGCTGCTGCGGGGCCTGGCCAACCGACTGGCCGACGAGACCGAGGTGCCGGTCCACCTGGTGGCCACCCCGCTCGAGTGCGTGGTGGTCGGGGCGGGCATGTGCCTCGACTCGTTCGACAGCCTGCGACCCATCTTCGCCGCCGCCGAGTCCTGAGCCGCCGGACCGCACGCCGCGCTCACTCCACGGCCAGCAGGTCCTCGGCCACCTGGCGGACCTGCCAGTCGCGGTCGTCGAGGCACCGGCGCAGCGCCGCCTCCACCGTCGGTCCGTCGAAGGCGGCCAGGGCCACCGCGGCCCGACGGCGGACGGCCGGCTTGTCGTCGAGGGCAGCCAGGACGGCCGGGAGGCCGGCCGGATCGCCGATGGCCCCGAGGGCGGCCACCGCCGCCTCGCGACAGAGCGGATCGGCGTGGCCGGCGTCGACCGAGGCCAGGGCGGAGAGGCGCCCACCGCGGCAGCGCTCTCCCCGTTCGCCCAGCGACCACGCCGCCATCTCCACCACCGAGGGGTCGGCGTCGTCGAGGAGCGCGGCGAGGGCCACCGCCGGGCGGGTGGCGGCCAGCTCAGCGCCGCGGCGACGGACCGCGGGGGCCGGATCGGCCAGCGACGCTCCCGGAGGTCGTCGTCGGTCGAGGGCCCCGAGCCGGTCCAGGGCGCCCAGGGCGGTGGCCCGCACGGAAGGGCTCGACTCGGCAGAGCCCGGAGCGGGCCGCGGCCTCGTCCCCCCGGTGGCCGGCCAGCGCCACCGAGCCGGCGCCGCTCGGTGGCCTCCGGTATCCGGGGGGCTCGGTGACACGTGGAATCCGCCGGTTCCGTGGCAGGCTTCATGACCGCGCCGTCGGAGCCGCCACCGGCCGTCGGCGGATCCGAAGGCTCGGAAGCGACCATCCCACCACTATGACCGACGACCACGACCCCATGGCGCCGGTGCCGGCCGGCTCCGACGGTCGGCCCTGGCGCCCGAGGACGCGCCGGTGCCGTCCCCGGCCCCGGGCCCACCGAGCCGGCCCCGGTCTGGTGCCGACGGTCCGGACCCGTCGGCCCGACCGGCCACCGGGCCGGAGACCGCCGCCCGGGCCGGCGCGGCGGCGCCTCTGGTTGTGGGTCGATCTTCATCGTCGTGGTGGTGGCCGTGGTGGTGGCGTCCCGATGGAACCTCGACTACTACGCTCTGCAGCCCGGCAGCGGCCCAGTCGGTGCAGCAGTTCATCACGGTGCCGCCGGACAAGAGCCACCCGGTCACCCACCCGGTCCTGTTGACCGATGTGGAGATCGGACGGGTGACCGCGCTGACTCTACCTCTTCTTCAAGCTCCAGAGCAACACCACGCTCGAACAGGTGGAGGCGGTCACCGGCGGGACGCCCCCCTCGCAGCTGACGGCCCAGGGCAACCTCGAGATGTCCCAGGCCGAGGACGACGCCAAGGCGGCGGCCCTGACCCGACTGGGCTACACCGGTCACGGCCACCCCGTCCGGGCGCGGTCATCTTCGGCACCTTCCCGGGGACGCCGGCCTACGGCGTCGCTCCAGGTGGGGGACGTGGTCACCGCGGTCGACGGCGTGGCCACCCCGACGGCCCAGGCCCTCACCACCGCGCTGTCCCACTACCACTCGGGCCAGACCGTCGTGCTGACCGTGCGCAGGGGTGGGTCGGCGGGGCGCCGGCCCGGTGACCGGTCACCCTCCGGTCCACCGAGGTGGACGTGGGCGGCGGCCAGACGGTCCGGCTCGACCTGGGCATCGAGCCCGAGGACCAGGTCGACTTCACCTATCCCTTCCCGGTCAAGATCGACGTGACCAACATCGGGGGACCGTCGGCCGGGCTGGCCATGACCCTCGGGGTCATCGACGCCCTCACCAACGGGTCGGTCACCGGCGGCCACACCGTGGCCGCCACCGGCACCATCGACAGCCCGGGGACGTGGGCGACGTGGGCGGGGTGGCCCAGAAGACGGTGGCGGTGGAGAATGCCGGCGCCACCATCTTCCTGGTGCCACCCCAGGAGTACAAGGCGGCCCTGTCCAAGGTCCGGCCGGGACTGCAGGTCTACGCCGTCTCCACCCTGGACCAGGCGCTTACAGGTCCTGGCCGCGCACGGGGGAAGGTGCCTCCCGTCCCGGCCGGGACCGGCCCGACGTGCCCCCGGAGCACCGACCGCAGGATGACGGATTTCCGAGTACGCACCGTCGTAGGCTCTCGCTCATGCCCGAGGAACGACTGCTGTCCATCTCGTCCTCATCCCACCTGACCCCCGACGACGTGGCCCGACACTCGTTCGGGACCGTGCGGCGGGGCTTCGATCCCAACGAGGTCCGGGCCTACCTCGAGTCGCTGGCCGTCAGTCTCCGGGGGGTGGCCGAACGGGAGCGGCGAGCTGCTCGACGAGCTGGCCGATGCCGAGCACCGGGCCAGCCCATCCGGTGCTCGACGAGGCCACGCTGACCGCGGCGCTGGGCACCGAGACGGCCCGGGTCCTGCACAGCGCCCACGAGGTGGCGGCGGAGATGGTGGCCAAGGCCGAGGCCGAGGCCAACCGGCTGCTGACCGAGGCCCGCGAGGAGATCCAACAGAGCCGGACCCAGACCGAGGCCCGCCTGGCGGAGCAGTCGGCGGCCATCGAGGCTGCGGCCGTCGAGCTCCGGGAGCGGACCGAGCAGCAGGCCGCCGAGCTGCAGGAGCGGAGCGAGCAGCAGGCCGCCGCCATCAGGGACCAGGCCGAGCGGAGGCCGATGCCCTGATGGAGCAGGCCCGCGAGCAGTGCCGGGCCATGGTGGACGAGGCCCAGGGCCTGCGGGCCCGGGTGCTGGCCGACCTGTCCAAGCGGCGCAAGGTCCTCCACGCGCAGATCGAGCAGCTCCGGGCCGGACGGGAGCGGCTGGCCGAGACGGTGGACGACGTCCGCCGTTCGGTGGACGCCATCGCCTCGGACCTGTTCGCGGCCGAGGACAACGCCCGCATGGCCGCCGAGGCGGCCGGGCCGTGAGGCCCTGGAGCGGTCCGAAGCGGGTACACCCGAGGAGCTGGCCGCCCAGCTGCTGGCCGACGAGCACGAGGCTGAGGTCTCGATCGATCGACGTCCCGCTGGACGAGCCCGGCCGCAAGCAGTCGAGAGGGCCGCCGACCCGGAAGGAGCCGTTGCGCCCGACGGAGAACCGGCGGACGAAGGCCCACCGGAGCCCGGTGCGCGAGGAGGCGGAGGGCAGTCGGGACCGCCGGTTGCGGCTGCGCCCGAGGAGGTGGATGCGCTCTTCGCCAAGCTCCGGGCGGCCCGCCAGGTCGACGCGGAGCCACAGCCGGCGGCTCCACCGGAACCAGCGCCCGAGCCGGTGCCGGAGCCCGAGGTGGCGCCGAGACAGTGAGCCCGCCGGTGTCGGACCAGGGCGGACCCCCGGTGGCGGCCGGAGCGCCCGGCGATGAGGACCGCCACCGGCGCCCAGGGCGAAGGAGCCCAGGGCGGAGAAGGCGATGAGGGCGAAGGAGGCGACGATGGGGACGACGGGCCGCCCGAGGAGCGGAATCCCGCTGGCCATGCGGCGGGACGAGCTGATCGGCCCCATCGTGACGACCCTGTCCCGCCGGCTCAAGCGGACCCTCCAGGACAGCCAGAACGAGCTGCTGGACAGCTTGCGGTCGAACGGCTCCCGGTGGTCCGATCGACCTGCTGCCCGACGAGACCGAGCACCTCGACAGCGTCTCCACCGCCGCCGTTCCCGCCCTGGAGCAGGCGGCCGCGGCCGGGGTGTCCTTCGCCGGCTGCAGGGGGCCAGCGGGCCCAAGACCGACGTCCTCCTGAGCATCGCCCACGAGCTGGCCGAGGCGGTGGTGGGACCGCTGCGCCGACGACTGGCCGACGGATGACGGCCTGGACGGGCGCCGAGGAGTCGGTGGTGGCCGAACACGTCGGTTCGGCCTTCCGCGAGTGGAAGGGCGAGCGGATCGAGCGCCTGGCCGGTGACCACGTGGTGGCGGCGTTCTCCGCCGGCACCATCGCCGCCGCCGGCGGCGCCGTCGGCTCCGCTGGAGTGGGTGGCCGTCTCCGACTCGGGGGACGCCGCCCTGCCCCGACTGTGAGGACAACGGGCTGAACGGCTCCCAGGCGCCCGGGGAGGAGTTCCCCACCGGGCACCGGCATCCTCCCGCCCACCCGGGCTGTCGATGCCTCCTCGCCCTCTCCGCCACCTAGGCTGCTGCCGTGCGTCCCCCCAGTGACATGCCTCAGACGGCGCGTCCGTCCTCCAACCGCCGCCGCCGGTGGATCATCGCCGCGGTCATCATCGTCATCATCGTCATCGCCTCGCTGCGGACCTTCGCCATCTTCTACACCGATGCGCTGTGGTTCTCGTCGGTCTCCCTGCACTCGGTGTGGGTGAAGCTGTTCGAGATCAAGTTCGGGCTGATGGTGGTGTTCGCGGCCATCTTCGCCGTCATGCTGCTGGCCAGCCTCCTGGTGGCCGAGCGTCTGGCCCCGAAGGGTCCGTCCCTCGACGCCGAGGACGAGTTCGTCAAGCGGTACCAGGAGGTCATCGGCCCCTATGCCCGGTGGCTGCGGGCCGGCGTGGTCGTGGTGCTGTCCCTGATCATCGGGTCCCAGGCCATCGGGCAGTGGAACAACTGGATCCTCTTCCGCAACAGCACCCCGTTCCCCGCCACCGATCCCCAGTTCCACCGCAACGTCGGGTACTTCGTCTTCACCCTGCCCTTCGAGCAGTTCCTGGTCCATTGGACCCTGGTGGCCCTGGTCGTGGTGCTGCTGGTCACCCTGCTCAGCCACTACCTGAACGGCGGGATCCGGCTGCAGGGCTCCCGGCCCCGGGTGCGCCCGGCGGTCAAGGCCCACATCTCGGTCATCCTCGGCCTGCTGGCCCTGGTCAAGGCGGTGGGCTACTACCTGGCCCGCTTCAACCTCGACCTCTCGAGCAACGGGTACGTCCAGGGCGCTGGCTACACCGACGTCCACGCCCGGCTCCCGGCCCTCGAGCTCCTGATCCTGGTGTCGCTGGCCGCCGCCGTCCTCCTGATCTACAACATCCGCCGCCAGGGTTGGGCCCTGCCCATCCTCGGGGTCGGGCTGTGGTTCCTGGTGGCGCTGACCGCCGGCACCATCTATCCGGCCGCGGTCCAGGCCCTCAAGGTCAATCCGGCCCAGAACACCCTGGAGCGTCCCTACATCCAGCGGAACATCGATGCCACCCGGACGGCCATGGGCATCAACAACGTCCAGAGCATCCCCTATCCGGCCTCGTCGAACCTGACCGCCGCCCAGCTGTCGGCCAACAGCGACACCCTGGCCAACGTGCGGCTGTGGGACCCGACCCAGACCCAGCCCACCTACGACAAGAAGCAGGACATCCGGTCCTACTACCAGTTCAATGCGCTGGCCGTCGACCGCTACAAGGTGGACGGGCAGGAGACCCCGACCGTCGTCGGCGTGCGGGAGATCAACGACGCCGACCTCCCGTCGACCTCCTGGGTGAACACCACGCTCCAGTACACCCACGGCTACGGGATGATCGTCTCGCCGGCCAATGCCGCGACCAGTCCGACGGCGATCCCCAGTGTTCGCGGTGAAGGACGTGCCCCCGGTGTCCACCAGCGGCCTGCCCGTCGTGACCCAGCCGTCGGTCTACTTCGGGCTCAACAACTCCGGCTACGTGGTGGCCAACACCAAGCAGCCCGAGATCGACTACCAGCTGACCAACGGGACCAACGTCGAGACCCACTACAAGGGCGACGGAGGGGTGCAGCTGTCCAACTTCTTCGACCAGGCCATGTTCGCCATCCGGTTCAGCGACATCAATCTGATCATCTCCAACCAGATCACCAGCGACTCCCGCCTGATGTTCGACCGTGGCGTGCAGGCCCGGGTGACCAAGGCCGCCCCGTTCCTCAGCCTCGACGCCGACCCCTACCCGGTCCTGCTCAACGGCCACATCGACTGGGTGCAGGACGCCTACACCACCACCGACAACTATCCCTACGCCCAGAACGTCGACACCAGCGCACTGCCCCAGGGCAGCGGCCTCAACCAGAACCTCAACTACGTGCGCAACTCGGTGAAGGTCCTGATCGACGCCTACACCGGCAAGATGACCTTCTACGTGATGGACTCCGAACGATCCCGATCATCCAGACCTACGAGAAGGCCTTCCCCGGGATGTTCACCCCGGCGTCCAAGATGAGCGCCGCCCTGCGGGCCCACCTCCGGTATCCCGAGGACATCTTCACCCTGCAGGCCACCACCTACGGGAAGTACCACATCACCACGGCTCAGAGCTTCTACAGCGCCGCCGACGCCTGGACGCTGTCGCCTTCGCCGGGGTCCGGCTCGCCGTCCCAGGCACTGGCCACCACCCTGACCACCAACGCCCAGGGCCAGCAGGTCTCCACCGGCCAACTGGTGCGGATGGCGCCCATCTACCAGGAGCTGCGGGTCCCGGGCCAGGCCCAGCAGTCGTTCAACCTGCTCGACGCCTTCGTGCCGGTGTCGGGGCAGAGCCAGATCCAGACCCTGTCCGGCTTCATGATCGCCGGCTCCGACCCGGGCCACTACGGCCAGCTCCAGATGTTCGTGACACCGCCGGGACAAGCCGGTCGACGGCCCGGCCATCGTGGCGGCGCAGATCGACGCCACCCCGATCGGTCTCCAAGGAGATCACCCTGCTCAACACCAACGGGTCGTCGGCGCTGCTGGGCAACGTGCTGATGATCCCGGTGGCCGACTCGCTGCTCTACATCCAACCGCTCTACGTGGAGTCGTCCCGCAACGCCGTTCCCGAGCCTGCAACAGGTCATCGCCGTCTACGGCCAGCAGGTGGCCATCGACCCAGACGCTGTCCGGAGCTCTGAGCTCGGTGTTCCAGGCCCCGGTGTCGACCTCGACCGACAACACCGGCGGAACCGGCGCACTCTCGCCCCAGGTGCGGAGTCCTGCTCAACGCGGCCCAGCAGGCCTACCAGCAGTCCCAGACCGACCTGAAGGCCGGCAACCTGGGCGCCTACCAGACGGACATCACGACCCTGGAGTCCGACCTCGCAGAAGGTCCAGCAGCTGACCGGCGGGACGGTCGGACGACCACCCACCACGCACCACGACCACCACCAGCCCCTAGCCCGAGGGCGGCCCGTCGGCCCGTTCTCGGTGCCCGCAGCCCGGGCGGGGCGTTGGACGGCACCGCCCGCCGAGGTGGTAAGTTGTTCCTCTGCGACGCGGGGTGGAGCAGTCTGGTAGCTCGTCGGGCTCATAACCCGAAGGTCGTGGGTTCAAATCCCACCCCCGCCACTAACTGACCAACGAACGAAGGGTCTCGACGGAACTGTCGGGGCCACGACGACAAGAGGTCTCCTCGATTCTTGGAGGGGCGGCATGCCGGCGAGCCCGCGGGGCACCGCGTGCTGCAGGAGTTGTCGGGTCCGGTTGGATGGATGGGACGTTCCAGACGAGCGGCTCAACCCCAACGGAGGGCGGTTCACCCATTCGGATCATCCGGTACCCGATACCTCCTCACACTGGCTACGGAGCGCCGGATACGCAAGGTGCGCTATGGGGTGCTCAGCGTCTGCGTCGGTTCGGGGCACGGCGTTGCGCTGGTGTTGGAGAATCCAGGAATCGCCTAGTGCTTGACTGATGTCACGGCACCCTGTGGGCGCCGGGACCTGGTGGGCGAAATGGATCGAAACCCCGCGGCACCCGGTGACGGGAGGGGTCGGAAAGGCGAGGACCGCGACGTTCAGAGGCCGGCCAGGCGGCCTTTCAACTCAATGATGGGTCGTGTCATACGCAATGACCGGAACGTGGTGTTGGCCGATTCATAGGCAAGGCCGAACCGTTCGGCCGGCGGCCCCGGGTGCCAGGTGGAAGCACGGAAACAATGACCGATAGGCTCGTGAGAAGTGAGTCCGTGTGTCGTAGACGCTGATGGACACGTACTCGAACCACTCGATGCCTTCCGTTCGTGTCCCGAGCCCCACCGCCTGCAGGTCACCCGCGATGCGATGGGTCTCGATCACGTGCACGTGGGAGGCCAGGAGATCGTCACCGTGTCGCTCGGGAAGCTCGGCACTCCCGGTTCGAACATGGCGGACCTCGCATGTTCTCCGACGTATGACCAGGCGCAACCGGGAGGGTTTGATCCCAACCGTCGCCTTCTGGATATGGACGTCGAGGATATCGAGATCGCCGTGTTGTATCCATCGCTCGGTCTGAACTTTTGGTCGATCACCGATGCCGACGCGGCCATTTCGCTGGCCCGAGCGTATAACGATTGGCTTGCGGAGTATTGCGCGGCGGATCCCGCGACGCCTGTATGGAGCGGCGATGGTGCCCTGGCAATCGACCGATGCCGCCATTACGGAGCTTCGTCGCGCCCGCGACGAGCTGGGATTTCGGGTCGCGTTCGTGCGGCCGAACCCCTGCCTCGGCCGAACGCTCGCGCACCCCCGCCATGAACGGTTCTGGGAAATCGCCGAGGATCTCGACATGACGATCGGGATCCATGAAGGATCCTCGAACACGATTGAGACACTCGGTGCCGACCGCAAACCGTTCAATCCCCTCGTATTGCACGCGATGTCGCATCCGTTCGAGCAGATGCTCGCCTGCGCCCAACTCATTACCCAAGGAGTGATGGAACGCCATCCAGCTCTACGCTTCGTGTTCCTCGAAGCCGGAGGCGGCTGGGCACCATACTGGTTGTGGCGTCTCGACGAGCAGGTCGACGGATTTGGTGGCTACTGCCCCGACATGGAGCTCACGCCGAGCGAGTACTTTGCGCGACAATGCTGGATCAGCTTCGAGATCGATGAACCTAGCCTGCCTGTGCTCGCACCACTCATTGGCACCGACCGCATTGTGTGGGGTTCCGACTACCCCCATCACGACTCCACCTTCCCCGGCGCCACCCGCAAGTTACGGGCCACGATCGCGCCTCTGTCTGACCTCGCGAAGGAACGCGTGCTGGGCATGAACGCTAAGGAGTGCTACCGACTTCCATGACTTGACCCCTCGGACTCACCTCACCGGCTCGCTCCAGTCTGACGGGCATGCGGGCCATCCAGATTGGCGGTCGGGATGGAGGCGGGGGAATGTCTCCCGTGAGGGGGCACGCGAGAGCGCCCGAACCGGCTGAGGTGCCGAGTCGGGGCGCCGTCTATCGGGACCCCGGAGGGACTGGGGGCCCAGAGGAGCAGGAGAGGTGGGGGTGGACGTAGGGCACAAGGACCGAACCAACCTCGGACGCGAGTTCGGTGCCACCGCCGTGGCGGCCGAGCGGGGCGACGAGGGCGTCGAGCGGGTCCGCGAGCTGACCGGGGCGACGGCACCCACGCGGTGCTCGAGTGCGTCGGGTTGCTTCCGGCACTCGAGATCGCGTTCGCGGTCGCCCGCGCCGGCGGGGTGGTGGGCCGGGTGGGTGCTCCCAGGACGGCGAGGTTCCTTTTCGGGTTCCCCGACCTCCTGCGAAACCTCACCCTCACCGGTGTCTGGCCCTGCCCTGGGCCTACAGCGAGGAGCTGGCCGCTGGACGGTCTCGAGGGCACCATCGAGCCCGGCGAGGTCTTCGGCCGCGTGATCGCCCTCGGACGACGATGGCTATCGGGCCATGGCTGACCTCAGTGTCCTCAAGGTCCTCGTTTGCCCGTACGTCGCGACTGATCCCCCAACCCATCGACATCACGAGAAGGAGACACGGCATGGAGATGCGCCAGAAGAAGCCCACCGGCAAGGGGGCGCCGGACATGTTCACCGGCCACGTCTGGATGGACTCGATAGCCCAGGGAGAGGAACCCTCACGGGTGCGGGTCAACCTGGTCCGATTCGCCCCGGGCGCCCGAACCGCCTGGCACTCCCATGCCCGGGGACAGACGCTCTACGTCACCGACGGCGTCGGGCAGGTGCAGTCCAGAGGCGAGGAGATCACTGAGATCCGCCCCGGTGACATCGTGTTCACACCCTCGGACGAGTGGCACTGGCACGGTGCTACCCCCGACAACTTCATGGCCCACCTCTCGATCACCGAAGGGACCGGCGACGGCAACACGGCCGAATCCACCTGGGGGGATCACGTGACCGATTCCGAGTACGGCACCGCAACAGACGGGGACGGTGGCCATGTCCATCGGTGAAAAGCAGCACGCCCACTACCCACCGCCAACGAGGAGTACATCATGAGCGACGTCGTCATGGTCATCGGCGCAGGTTCGATCGGCCAGGCTATCGCCCGGCGGGTGAGTGCAGGCAAGCAGGTGGTGATGGCCGACCTGCGGAGCGACAACGCCGAGGCGGCTGCCGAGGTGCTGCGGGACGCCGGTTTCGAGGTGACCACGGCCACTGTCGATGTCGTCGTCGCGCCAGTCGGTCCAGTCCCTGATCACGACCGCCACCGACCTGGGAGAGATCAGCGGACTCATCCACGCCGCCGGGGTCTCGCCCAGCCAGGCGCCCCCACAGGCCATCCTGGCCGTCGACCTCTACGGGACGGCGGTCATCCTGGAGGAGGTTGGGAAGGTGATCGCCGAAGGCGGCGCCGGAGTGGTCATCGCCTCCCAGTCAGGGCATCGGCTGGGGGCGCTCACCGCGGCGCAGGACGCCGCGCTGGCCATCACGCCAGCGGACGAGCTGCTGGCCCACCCGCTGCTCGAGCTCGACCGGGTGACTGACTCGCTCAACGCCTATCAGCTGGCCAAGCGCGGCAACTCGCTGCGGGTGATGGCCGAGGCTGTGCGCTGGGGTAAGCGGGGGGCCCGGATCAACACCATCAGCCCCGGCATCATCTTCACCCCCCTGGCCCGGGACGAGCTCACAGGCCCCCGAGGAGCGGGCTACCGACGCATGATCGAGCTGTGCCCCGCCGGTCGCGGCGGTACCCCCGATGAGGTAGGGACCGTGGGTGCACTGCTGATGGGACCCGAAGGTGCGTTCATCACCGGCAGTGACTTCCTGATGGACGGGGGAGTCACCGCGTCCTACTTCTACGGTGAGTTGGCGGAGGCCAACCAGAACGGAGCAAAGTAGCCATGAAGCACATCAACCTGGGGAGCCTCGAGGTTGGCCGCATCGGCCTCGGGACCATGGGCATGTCCACCGCCTACACCGGCGCGGGCGAAGACGATGCGGAGTCCATCCGCACTATCCACCGGGCACTCGAGCTCGGGGTGACTCTCATCGACACGGCCGAGATCTATGGGCCCTACCGGAACGAGGAGCTCGTCGGCCAGGCCATCGGCGAACGCCGTGGCCAGGTGGTTCTGGCCACCAAGTTCGGACTGGTTTCTCACGCCGGTGATGGTCCAGGCAACCTCGACAGCTCGCCGGCGAACATTCGCACCGCCCTCGAGGGGTCGCTGATGCGGCTCGGCGTCGACCACATCGACCTGTACTACCAACACCGGGTCGACCCGAAGGTGCCGATCGAGGACACGGTCGGGGCCATGGCCGAGCTGGTCGCAGAAGGGAAGGTCCGCTACGTCGGACTGTCCGAGGCCGGTCCGGACACCATCCGCCGGGCCCACGCCGTCCACCCGATCACCGCGCTGCAGACCGAGTACTCGCTGTGGACCCGGGACCCCGAGCCGCGTGCGCTCCCGGTCCTGCGGGAGCTGGGTATCGGATTGGTGGCCTACTCGCCTCTGGGCCGGGGGATGTTGACCGGGACGGTGCACTCGACGGACGACCTCGCCGATTCGGACTTCCGCAAGACCAACCCTCGATTCACCGAGCAGAACTTCCAGCACAACCTGTCCAGCGCCGAGGAAGTCCGGTCCATCGCTGAGGAGGTAGGGTGCACGCCGGGCCAGGTCTCGCTGGCGTGGCTCCTCGCCCAGGGCGACGACATCGCCCCGATCCCTGGGACCAAGCGGGTGTCCCGGGTCGAGGAGAACGTCGGCGCCGACGATGTAGAGCTGAGCCCCGATCAGCTCGATCGCCTGGGAGCGATCACCCCCGCGGCCGGTGACCATCACAGCGAGGAGCAGATGCGACTCATCGAGCGCTGATGGCGCCGGTGCGATGATGGAGGGGACCGATCGACTCAGAGCGCCTGCAATTCCAGTCACCGTGATTTCCACGACCACCGGAATGTCGGGGGGTCCCTCTCATCCTCTACCCCCTTGCCGGCGCCCGCGCTCTGACGTGTCACGACGGCTGCCGTGGTCGTCATCCCGGTCGAGGCCCGTCCGTGGTGCCCTGGTCAACACCGCGCCACCGCGTCGATCTGCGCCCGTCGGTCCCGGGGTCCGAGCGACCGTGTGGGAGGCGAACCGATCGATGCCCGGGTCACCGGGGTTGCGTCCACCGAGGCCGGAGTGGTCTTCTGGGAGCCGACCGACCTCGGTCCTCGAACGATCCCAGAGCTGAAGTGGAGAATCGGTGACTGACCCGACCATCATCTACACCCACACCGACGAGGCACCGGCTTTGGCCACCTTGTCCTTCCTCCCGGTGATCCAGGCGTACGCCTCGGCGGCGGGCGTCCGGGTCGGGTCCCGCGACATCTCGCTGGCGGGACGGATCATCGCCGGGTTCCCCGAGTGGCTCGAGGAGAGCCAGCGCATCGGGGACGCCCTCGCCGAGTTGGGTCAGTTGGCTGATACGCCCGAGGCCAACATCATCAAGCTCCCCAACATCTCGGCCTCGGCCCCCCAGCTGAAGGCGGCCGTCGCCGAGCTGCAGGTCCACGGGTACGCGCTCCCGGACGTCCCTGACGACCCGAAGAGCGACGAGGAGAAGATGATCCGCGCCCGGTACGACCGGGTGATGGGCAGCGCGGTGAACCCGGTGCTGCGACAGGGCAATTCCGACCGCCGGGCCCCGGCCTCGGTCAAGCACTACGCCCGCACCCATCCGCAACGGATGGGAGCCTGGACGCCAGACTCCAAGACCAATGTGGCTCACATGGACGGCGGTGACTTCCGGTCGACCGAGCGGTCGGCGGTGATCTCCGAGGCGGGATCGCTCCGGATCGAACTGGCCGGCCAAGACGGCTCGGTGACCGTTCTCCGGCACTCGGTACCGGTCCTTGCCGGCGAGGTCGTCGACACGTCGATCATGGAGGTGGCGGCTCTGCGCCGGTTCCTGACGGCCCAGATCGCCCGGGCCCGGGAGGAGGGCGTGTTGTTCTCGCTGCACCTGAAGGCCACCATGATGAAGATCTCCGACCCGATCATCTTCGGACACGCGGTTCAGGCCTTCTTCCCGAGGACCTTCGCCCGGTACGGTGACACGCTCGCCGGTGCCGGCCTGAGCCCGAACAGCGGACTTGGCGCCATCTTCACCGGGCTGGAGTCACTCCCGGAGGGTGCCGAGATCAGGGCGTCCTTCGACACCGAACTGGTGGAGGGGCCGGCACTGGCGATGGTCGACTCCGATCGGGGTATCACCAACCTCCATGTCCCGAGCGACGTGATCGTCGACGCCTCCATGCCGGCCATGATCCGGACCTCCGGCCACATGTGGGGGCCGGACGGAGTCGAGGACGACACCCTCGCCGTCATACCCGACAGCAGTTACGCCGGCGTCTACCAGGTGGTGATCGACGACTGCCGGGCCCGGGGCGCCTACGACCCGGCCACCATGGGCTCGGTTCCCAACATCGGCCTCATGGCCCAAGCCGCCGAGGAGTACGGCAGCCACGACAAGACCTTCGAGATCCCCGTCCCGGGGACCGTGCGGGTGGTCGACGATGCCGGACGTGTGGTCCTGGAACAGGTTGTGGCCGCCGGCGACGTGTTCCGCATGTGCCAGACCAAGGACATCCCGATCCGGGAGTGGGTCAGGCTTGCGGTGACCCGCGCCCGGGCCACCGGGGTCCCCACCGTGTTCTGGCTCGACGAGGAACGGGCGCACGACGCCAACCTGATCGCCAAGGTCCGCGCGTACCTGGCCGAGCTCGACATCGACGGCTTGCAGATCGAGATCCTGGCCCCCGAGGAGGCCACAGCCTTCTCGTTGGAGCGCATCCGCCGGGGCGAGGACACCATCTCGGTCACCGGCAACGTGTTGCGGGACTACCTGACCGACCTGTTTCCCATTCTCGAGCTCGGCACCAGCGCCAAGATGTTGTCCATCGTCCCCCTGATCAACGGCGGAGGCTTGTTCGAGACCGGTGCCGGAGGCTCGGCCCCCAAGCACGTCCAGCAGCTCCTGTCCGAGAACTACCTGCGCTGGGACAGCCTGGGGGAGTTCCTGGCCCTGGCGGTGAGTTTGGAGCACCTGGCTCAGAAGACGGGCAACACCGGCGCCCAGGTGCTGGCGACCACGTTGGACCGGGCCACCGGGAGGTTCCTCGACGAGGACAGGTCCCCGACCCGGCAGCGTGGGGGGCATCGACAATCGGGGCAGCCACTTCTATCTGGCCCTCTACTGGGCGGAGGAGCTGGCCCGCCAGTCGGACGACCCTGGTCTGGCCGAGGACTTCAGGGCACTGGCCGCGGATCTGGCCGACCAGGAGCAGGTCATCGTCGATGAGCTGATCGCCGTCCAGGGGTCGCCCGTCGACATCGGCGGCTACTACCAGCCCGACCCGATACTGGCCGAGGCGGTCATGCGCCCGTCGGCCACCTTCAACCGGGCCATCGCCACGCTCGGTGGCTGACTGCGGCGCCGGGCCAGTCGCCACCGCGGCGTGACACGGTGGAGAGCCCGATGAGCGGCAACCCGACCGGCCCCCTCGTGCTCGTGGACGACCCGTCCGATATCCGGCTGGCCGATTACCGCGACCTCACCGACCCGGCCGCCCGCCGTCGCCTCGAGACTGAGCGGTCCATCGTCGTCGTGGAGGGGAGGCTCTCCGTCGAGCGCTTGCTCGGCTCCGGATTCGAGGTCCGGTCCCTTCTGGTGGACGACCGCCAGGCGGTGGCGGCGTCCGGTCTGGTCGACGCGGTGCGGGCCCGGGGGGCGCCGGTGTTCCTCGGCCGACGTGACCTGGTCGCGGCCACCGTCGGCTTCGCCTTCCATCGGGGTGTGGTCGCCATCGCCCGTCGGCCGGCGGACGCGGACCCGGTCGGCGTGGTGGGGCGCGCCGCCAGCACTCCCGGCGAGGGTGGCACCCGCCGGGTCGTGGCGGTGCTCGAGGGGCTGAACGACCACGAGAACATCGGAGCCCTGTTCCGAAATGCAGCCGCCTTCGGGGTAGCCGCGGTTCTCCTCGACCCGACCTGCGCCGACCCCCTCTACCGCCGGTCGATCCGGGTGTCGGTGGGCCACGTGCTTCAGGTGCCGTTCGCCCGGCTGCCATCCTGGCCCGGCGGGCTGGACCTGCTGCGTTCTGCCGGGTTCCTGATCGCCGCGCTGGCGCCTCATCCAGCGGCGGGCGGAACCGAGGGCCGTCCGTCGATGACATTGTCGCGATTCGTCGCCGACGACAGGGGGACTCCGGCCGCTGGTGGTGCTGCTCGACCGGTGGCGCTCGTCTTCGGGGCAGAGGGCGCCGGGCTCTCCGCCGGCGCAATGGATGCCTCCGACGTCTGGGTGTCGATCCCCATGGCCGGCGGGGTCGACTCGCTCAATGTGGCAACCGCGGCGGCCTTGGCCTTCCACGGTCTCGCCGGCACTGACCCGCCCGGCGGGATCGGTGGGGCTCCGGTCCCGGTCGGTCACCCGGACGGCGCTGGCTAGCATGACCGGGCGTGGCTACCCCTGAGGCACCGCCGCTCCCCGCCGAGCTGGAGCTGTTCCGCCGGGAGCTGACCGGCTACTGCTATCGCATGCTCGGTTCGGGGTTCGAGGCCGAGGATGCGGTCCAAGAGACCATGGTGCGAGCCTGGCGGAGCGCCGACCGCTTCGAAGGTCGCTCCAGCCTTCGCACCTGGCTCTATCGGATCGCCACCAACGTGTGCATCGACATGCTCCGGAACGTGCAACGCCGGGCCCGGCCCATGGAGATGGGCCCCGACTCGCCGCCGATCGAGTCGCGGTTGGGTCCGATGTTGCCCGAGGCCACCTGGGTCACCCCGGTTCCGGACTCCCTGGCCGCCCCGGAACGTGCCGATCCGGCCGAGCTGGCCGAGTACCGGGAGTCCATTCGCCTGGCCTTCGTCACCGCTCTCCAGCATCTCCCGGCCCGCCAGCGCGCGGCGCTGATCCTCTCCGACGTGCTTCGTTGGCGGGTCGTTGAGGTGGCGGAGCTCCTCGACACCTCGGTGGCGGCCGTCAACAGCGCCCTCCAGCGCGCCCGGGCCACCCTCCGGGCCGGTCCGGTGGAAGCGCATCCCGAGGCCCTCGATCCCGCCGACACCGATCTGCTCGAGCGGTATGTCGACGCCTTCCAGCGTTACGACATCGAAGAACTCGTGGCGCTGTTGCACCAGGATGCCGTGCAGTCGATGCCGCCGTTCGCCCTGTGGCTCCGGGGATCGTCCGCCATCGGGCGGTGGATGGTCGAGCCGGGCCCCAGCGCCTGCCGGGGATCCCTGCTGCTCCCAGCCGAGGCCAACGGGTGCCCAGCCTTCGGTCAGTACCGTCGGGACCCCTCCGGGACCTATGCCCCATGGGCGTTCCAGGTGCTCGAGATCACCGACGGACGGATCGCGTCCATGAGCTTTTTCCTGCATCCCCTGGACCCTGAACGGCTCTTCCCGTCATTCGGACTGCCCCTCCGTCTCGACGCCTGAGTCCGAGACGCCCGACGCGGGGACCGTCTCCACGGTCGCGAACCCATTGATCTGGGGAGTCGTCGATGACCGATGAAGCTCGTGCCCGGGCCCCGTCGGAGTAGTTGACTGAACCCGACCAACCAGACTGAACCCGAACAACCAGAGGAGAGTCCATGCCCAGCCGAGAACATGCACCTGTCGGAGCACCCTGCTGGGTCGATCTGTGGACCTCGGACGTCGAGGGGGGCCGGTCCTTCTACGCCGATCTGTTCGGATGGGAGTCAGGCCCCCCGAACCCCGAGTTCGGCGGCTACTTCATCTTCACCCGAAACGGCGTCGACATCGCCGGCGGCATGGGGGACATGGGGCCGGAAATGCCGGCCAACAACACCTGGAAGGTCTATCTGGCCACCGACGACATCGCCAGGACCGTCGAAGCCGCCGCCGCCGCCGGTGCCGAGATCGTCGCCCCGACCATGCCGGTCGGGGACCTCGGGATGCAGGCAGTGCTCATCGACCCGACTGGCGCCAACCTGGGAGCGTGGGAGGCGGGATCCTTCCCCGGGTTCCGTGTGCTCGGTGAGCCGGGGGCCCCCAGCTGGTTCGAACTGCACACCCGCGACTACGCCGGCGCACTCGAGTTCTACCGCTCCGTGTTCGGTTGGAAGACCACGGTCGTCGGCGAGACCGACGGGTTCCGGTACTCCACCATGGAGGACCCCGCCGGTGGCGAACCGCTGGCCGGGATCATGGACGCCGGCGGCTTCCTCCCGGAGGGGGCGCCGCCGTACTGGACCGTCTACTGGGAGGTCGAGGACATCGACGCCTCGGTCAGCCGACTGCAGTCCCTGGGTGGCTCGGTGGTGCAGGCCGCCGAAGACACCCCTTATGGCCGGATGGCCACGGTGTCCGATCCCGCCGGAGCGGTGTTCCGCTTGCGGACCGGACCCCGCCCGTAGGGGTCCGCCGTCGCCCTTCCTCCGCCCGGCCCGTTGATCTTGACGAGGCCGTCGGACGGTCGGCCGTACGGCGTGCGCCATGGCCGGGGCGCCATCCAGGTACGCCCTTCCAGGGTGACCGCTCCTCCCGGGGGTGCCCGGGAAGTCGGGCCGGCTCATCCGCCTTCGGGTGCCCCCAGGCGTCGGATGAATCCCGGAGGGATCACCAGGTCCTCCGGCGAGAGGTCATGGACCGAGGAGTGGCCCAACCCGAGTACCGCCGAGTCGATCCCGGATCGGAGCAGGTCGAGGACGTTCTCCACCCCGGCCTGCCCGTTGGCGGCGAGACCCCACAGGTAGGCCCGCCCGATCATGACGGCGCGGGCCCCGAGGGCCAGGGCCTTGACCACGTCGCTCCCGCGGCGCACACCACCGTCGAGGAGCACCTCGACCTCTCGGCCCACGGCCTCGGCGATGACCGGCAGCATGCGGATGGTCGCCGGGGTCCCATCGAGGTTGTTGCCCCCGTGGTTGGAGACGGAGATGGCGGTCACCCCGGCCTCTACGGCGCGCTTGGCGTCGTCCACCCGGATCACGCCCTTCAGCATGAACGGGCCGTCCCATTGTTGGCGCAGCCAGGCCACGTCATCCCATCCGGGGTTGGGGGTCTGCATCCATCTCCCGTAGGCGCCGAAGAAGGTGGGGGCGGGCTGGCCCGGCCGGGCCAGGTTGGGGACGCTCAGGTCGGGAAGGGCGCGGGTCCGGGCGAACTCCCGCAGCCAACGGGGCCGGCGGAGGACCTCGGGGGCGAACCGCACGGCGGTCTTCAGGTCGATGTGCTCGGGAATGACCGGGCTTCCCCAGTCCCGGCCGTTGGAGAAGGACCAGTCGAAGGTGGCGATGAGGCCCACCGCACCGGCGGCCCTGGCCCGCTCGAGGCGCTCTGACATCTCGTCCTTGTCCCCGACCCAGTAGGTCTGGAAGAACGTCCGGGGATTGGCCGCCACCACTTCCTCGATGGGCTTGCTGGCGAAGCAGCTCAGACCCATGACCGTGCCCCGCGCCGCCGCGGCCCGGGCCACCGCCACCTCGCCGTCGGGGTGGACGGCCTGGACCCCGGTGGGGGAGATGATGACCGGCATGGAGACGGGTTGTCCCATGACGGTGGTGGCCAGATCGCGCTCGTCACACAGGCCGGCCACATGAGGGGCCACGCCCAGCTCTCCGAAAGCGGCGACGTTGTCGTCGACGGTGACGCCCTTCTCGGACCCGGCCACCAGGGCCTGGTACACCGAGGCGGGCAGGCGTCGCTTGGCCCGGCGCTGTGCCTCGGCCACCGTCTCGAACCAGGGATTGCTCATGGGGGGTTCCCGTCCCTTCTCCACGGATGGGGCAGCGTCGTCATCGGATGGTTTGACCGGCGTCGACCGTGAGCTCGAGCCCGGTCACATAGCGCGATTCGTCCGATCCCAGATACAGCACCGCTTCGCTTACGTCCCGGGCCTCGACGGTGGTGACCGGCATGGTGTTCTGGAAGATGCCGCCGAGATCAGGATCGAGTTCCAGGAGCGGGGCCAGGCCGCCCAGGCCGATGAGCATCGGGGTGTTGACGCCGGCGGGATGCACGGTGTTGACACGGATGTGGTGACGGGCCAGCTCGTGCGCCAGCGAGCGGGCGATACCCACCACACCGTGCTTTGCCGCCGACGTAGGGGGAGAGGAATGGGACTCCTTTGATCCCCGCCGTCGAGCTGGTCACGATGATCGATCCCCCTCCGTTGGCGATCAGGTGGGGCACGGCGGTGACCATGGTGTTCCACACACCGGTGAGATTGGTATCGAGGGTGTCCTTCCAGATCTCGGGCGTGACCCGGTCCCATGGCTGGACGCTGCAGATTCCGGCGTTGGCGCTCACGATGTCGAGGCGACCCAGCCGGGCCACGCCTTCATCGACCAGGGTCTTGAGGGACGCGGCATCCCGGACGTCGGCCCGGCCGGCCACGATACGCCGACCCAGAGCCTCCACCTGTCGCACCGTCTCGGCCAGGTCCTCGGCTGAGGCCATCGGGTACTGCACCGACGGATAGTCCTCGAGCAGGTCACCGGCGATGATGTCGGCGCCCTCCTCGGCCAGCCGTACGGCGTGGCTGCGGCCCTGGCCCCGACCGGCGCCCGTGATGAACGCCACCTTCCCCTCGACCCGACCGGCCACGGCTGCCTACGCCTTGGAGCAGCAGAGGCCGGACCGGTGTCCGGGGCGGTGAGCAATGACCTGGGCGTAGGGCGCGACCGATTGCGGACGCGTGGGTCGGGCTGGGTTCTCCACCGGGAGGATAGTAATGGCACTCAGTGCCATTTACAAGATGCGCAGGTCGGCCTCCTCCGGTTCAGTCGTGACCGTGCTGTTCGAGGAAGCGCAACATGGTGGCGTGCTTCCTGGTGTCGAGGAGCATCATGTCGATGACCAACGCCCACAGCGTGGTGTCGGCGAACGGCTTCATCTTCCTCCGAATGCGACGGAGTGCCCGCTCGTCGTCCTGCTCCGCAGCCAGCAGCCGCCTGGTCTGGGCCAACAGTTCACCGTCGATCCCTCCCAGCACCGGAGGAGTGGCGCCCTCGGGGGCCCGTGACGTGTTGCTCCAGGCCGCGGCGTTGGCCACCTCGGCCAACAGCCGATGGTGACGCCGCTCGTCCTCCAGGATCAGCCCGATCACGTAGGCAGCCATCTCGTTGGCCGAGCCGGCGGCCAGCGTCTCGTACCGGGCGAGCAGCTCCCCCTCTTCGGTACCGTGTCGCACGATCAGATCCACCAGGTCGCGGGTATCGACGCTGGCGCCGGTCATGCGCAACCCCTCCAGGGCAGATTGGAATGTAGCCGTCATGGGCTCGCCTCGTTTCCTCGGTGCTCCTCGACCATCGTGGGGGCCGGAGACGCTGGGGACCAGGGCCGAAAGTCCCGTGTGGAGCGAGCGGGCCGCCGGATGGTCAGGTGGGCGCGTTTACCAACACGGCCGCCCCGTTGACCCGGTCGTGGGCCAGGTCGGCCAGGGCCCGGTCGGCCTGGCCCAGAGGGTAGGCCGCCGTCGAGACTCGTACCGGTATCTGGGCTGCGATCCTCAGGAACTCCTCGCCGTCCGCTCGGGTATTGGCCGTCACGCTGCAGAGCGTCCGCTCCTCGAAGAGGTGCCGCTGGTAGTCGAGGCTCGGGATGTCGGACAGGTGGATGCCGGCCACGGCCAGGGTGCCGCCCCGGTCCAGGGCTTCCAGCCCCGGAGGGACGAGGGTGCCCACCGGGGCGAAGAGGATGGCGGCATCGAGCGGCTCGGGAGGAGGGTCATCCGCACCGGCGGCGCTGGCCACCCCGAGTTCCAGGGCCAGGGCCCGGGCCTCGGGGGACCGGGTCATCACATGGACCCGTGCGCCCTCGGCCATGGCGACCTGGGCGGTGAGATGGGCCGACCCTCCGAAGCCGTAGATCCCCAACCGACCGCCGGCAGGGAGTCGGGACCGACGGAGGGCCCGGTAGCCGATGATGCCGGCGCAGAGGAGGGGCGCGGCCTCCTCGTCGCTGAAGGCGTCGGGCAGCGGATAGGCGAACGCCTCGTCGGCGACGACGTACTCGGCGTAGCCCCCGTCGACGTCCCATCCCGTGAACAGCGGAGCGAGGCAGAGGTTCTCGCGGCCGCCGAGGCAGAAGCGGCACTTCCCACACGACCGGGCCAGCCACGGGACTCCCACCCGCTGCCCGAGGGAGAACCGGCCGGCGCCCTCACCCAGCTGGTCCACCAGGCCAACTACCTCATGTCCCGGCACGACCAGGTCCCGTCGCGGTGCGAGATCTCCTTCAGCCAGATGGAGGTCGGTCCGGCAGACCCCGCAGACCCGGACGTGCAGGCGGAACTGGCCCGGGCCGGGCACCGGGACATTCCGCCGGATCCGGACGACGGGTCCGCTGTCGATGGGTCCGGGGGCCCGTACCGCCCATGCTTCCATCTGTTCGTCGCTCACCGGCGCCTCTCTCTCGATTCCCGCTGGGTCGGGCCGCCCCCGACCATGGTGGAGTACCCGGCGAACGGCGGCAAGGCGCCCGAGGCTGACCGGTCCGGCGACCCCCGTCAAGGGACCGGGATCACCGTCGGCTGGGGCCGGGGGCCATTTGGTTCCTCAGCCGGTGATCCGGCGCACCGTGCCCTCGGGGTCGGAGGTGGTGATGACGATCCGGCCGAACTTTTGGCCGGTGAGCTCGACGACCACCCCACGCCCTTTGCCGTGTACCGAGGCGAAGTCCTGGCCGAACGATCCCCGACGGGTCCCGACGGCGATGACGCCGGGGATACCCGTCCCGGGCGCGCGGATGCCGCGTAGCTCGGGCCACACGTCTTCGACCACCCGGGCCTCCGCCACCGAGGACTTCGGGACGACGATGTCTCCGTGCATGCCCTCGAGGTGCTCAGCGGGGGAGAGCCTCACTGTGAGCTGGTCGCCGTGGATCTCGAGCTCGGCCATGGGGCCAAGGGTACCGATCGTGATGCAGGGACCCAACCACCAGGCGACTCGGACTCGAGGTTCGCCTGCTCCTGGCGTCCACGACCCGCACGTCGACCATCAGATCAGGAAGAACTCGTCGTCACCGGCCCCGTCACCCGCGCCCTCGACCGCGGTGCGCTCCGACTCCGCGTCCGCAGAACCGGGTCCGGCACCGTCGGGCGCGTCCCTCGGTGGCGGGAGCCCGAGGAAGCAACCGGCCTCCGCCAACACCCGGTCGAACACCGGATCGAGATCGTCCAGGACCCCGTGGAAGTGACCGAACAGCTCGAAGCTCACCATACCGAACAGCTGGGTCCAGGCTCCGAGGGCCCGGAGGGCGGCTTCTTCGTCGACCAGGGGGAACGCCGCGTCGGCCAGGCGCCGGGCCTCGGCGGCGGCCCCCGCCGAAGCGGCGAGGTGGTACCCGGTCTCCACCGGCCGGAGGGCGCCGGCCACCGAGGCTTCCTGCACGATCCGGGCCAGGGCCAGCGTCACCCGGCTGGCCGGACCGACGGTGTCCCGGGGTGCCCGATAGCCCGGGACCGGCGAGCCGTAGACGAGGGCGTACTCGTGCGGATGTTCCAGGGCCCACCGCCGGACCGCTCGACACACCGCCCGCCACCGCCCTCCGAAGTCGGCGTCATCCACCCCGCCGTCGGCCTCTTCGGCGGCGGCCCCGACGGCATCGTAGGCGTCGATGATCAGGGCGGTGAGGAGGGCGTCCCGGCTGGGGAAGTAGCGGTAGATCCCCGACGATGCCATCCCGAGGGCCCGCGTGATGGACCGGAGCGAGAGTGCCGGCGCGCCGTCCTGCAGCCAGCTGGCGCCGGGCCTCCGCCTTGATCTCGGAGATCAGCTCGGCGCGGACCCGGGCCCGCAGTCCGGTGGAGGAGGGCATGCATCGAGCATGGCACAACCAGATCGGTGCATCAATAGATGAGCAGTGCTCTTGACATCGGCGGCTCCCGAGTGAATACTGGTCACTGTACAGAGCAGTGCTCACAACAAGGAGCGTGGATCGATGGGGACGGAGATCGTGGTTGGAGCCGGTGCCGTGGGGACCGCCACCGCGCTGGAGCTGGTCGGACAGGGTCGTGAGGTCGTGATGGTCACCCGCTCGGGATCCGGTCCGGTGGGTGCGGGAATCTCGCGGGTGGCCGCCGACGCTGCCGATGGGGAGGCCATGGCCCGGATCGCCACCGGAGCCGAGGCCATCTACAACTGCGCCAATCCGCCCTATCACCGTTGGCCCACCGAGTGGCCACCGATCGCCGCGTCCCTCCTTTCCGCCGCAGTGGCGTCGGGAGCGGTGCTGGTCACCATGAGCAACCTCTACGGCTACGGCCCCGTCGACCATCCCATGGTGGAGGAGGACCCCTTGGCCGCACCCGGCGTCAAGGGAAGGGTGCGGGCCACCATGTGGTCCGACGCCCTGGAGGCGCACCGGTCGGGCCGGGCCCGGGTCACCGAGGCGCGGGCCTCGGACTTCTTCGGTCCCCACGTCGTCGGCACCAGCCACTTCGGCCGCAATATGGCCAAGCTGCTGGCCGGTAGGAGGATTTCGGTGCTCGGCGACCCCGACGCCCCCCACAGTTGGACCTACGTTCCCGACGCGGGTCGCACCCTGGCTCTGCTGGCCCACGACGACCGGGCCTGGGGGCGGGCCTGGCACGTGCCGAGCGCGCCGGCGGTCAGCCAACGCGAGCTGGCCACCGAGTTCTGCGATCTCGCCGGCCTGCCGGCTCCGAGGGTCTCGGGAGTACCATCGCTGGCCCTCGTCGCGGCCGGCCTGTTCTCGTCCCAACTCCGCGAGCTGCGGGAGACCCTCTACCAGTTCGATCGGCCCTTCGTCCTGGACTCGTCGGCGGTGAAACGCCAGTTCGGCCTGGAGGCCACGCCGCGGGACGCGGCCCTCCGGACCACCCTGGAGGCGGCCCGACCCGGCGTCCCGATCGGGTCGTAGACCAGGGACCCACCGGCCGGTACCATCCGGCGGACGGGGAGCGCAGCCCCGAGGGGGACGCCATGACGGAAGCCGAGGAGTTCTGCCACCACCTCGACCAGGTGGCCGCGGTCGAGCCCTCCGGCGACGGGTGCGAGGAGTGTCTCGCGCCTGGGCGGTCGGTGGGTGCACCTCCGGATGTGCATGATCTGCGGCCACGTCGGCTGCTGCGACAGCTCGCCCGGGCCGGCACGCCACCGCGCCACTTCGACGAGACCGGGCACCCGCTGATCCAGTCCTTCGAGCCCGGTGAGGCCTGGTGGTGGTGTTACGTCGACGAGTTCGCCTTCGAGGTCGACGGCGTGCCCCAGTTCCAACACCCCTGAGGCACGGCTCGGAGGCGATCGGGACCAGCGCCGGTCCCGGCCCGGGCGTCACCTCGGCAGCACGCCCTCGCGTCGCTAGGGTCGGACCACCCATGGCACCGACCCGACCGCCCGGCCGCCGCCGGTCCCACCTGCCTCGCCGTCGCCGCCACGATGGGACTGCTGGCCCCGGCGCTGTCCGGCTGCGCCCTCTTCGCCCAGCCCCGGCCGACCCCGGTGGGCGGCCCGTCGCTGGCCCCGGCGGGATCGGTGGGCTACGTGGTGTGCACCAACGCGGTGACGCCGGTGGAGCTGGCCACCCACACCGCCGAGGCCGCCATCCCCCTCCCGATCTCGGGAACTCCCGAGCACGGCGACTTCGCCATCGCCACCTCGTCCGGACGGCCGGTGGGCCTACGTGGTGACTGCCGAGGGCGGCCGCCGTCCCGGTCGAGCGCCCCGGCCAGCCACGCCGGTCACCACGTCCGACCACCTCTACGTCGGGGCCGCCGGCACCTCCGGCCACCGGCGCTCGGGACCGCCGCCGTCGGGGGTCGGTGGTCAGAACGTGGTCATTCCCATCGACCTGGTGGCCCAGCGGGCCGGCCGGCCCATCGCCATCCCCGGCCAGGGTGGCACCCACGCCATCGTGGTGCTGCCCGGCGGGCACACCGTGCTGGCGGCCAGCGGGAACACCGTCGTCCCGGTGGACGTGGCCACCCGCCGGGTGGGCCGTCCCCTCGACCTCGGCGCCGGCCGGACCATCTTCGGGATGGCCCTCGACCCCGTCTCCGCCACCGTCTACGTCCTGGTGGCCGGCGGGGTGGTCCCGGTCGACACGGTCGGGCGACACCGCCGGGGCCACCATCCCCACCGGCCTGGCCGTGTCGTCGGTCTACTCGCCCCACGGGATCGCCGTCACCGAGGACGGGAGCACCGTCTACGTGGTGGGGCAGGGCCCACCCGACTTCGGCGGCCGGGTGCTGCCCATCGCCGCCGCCACCGGTGTCCTCGGGCGACCCCGGCCAGCTTCGACAACTACGGCATCTCCGACCCGGCGGCGCTCGCCGTCGAGCCCGACGGCAGCGCCCTGCTGGTGGTGGACTCCGCCAACAACTGGGTCAATCCGGTGCCGGTGGCCTCGTTCGCCAACCCCCCGACCCCGGTCCGGCTCCCGCCCCAGCGGGCCGGCGCCCCGGCGTCGGGCACCGAGCATCCGACCGACATCGTGCTCGGGCCCGCAGGGCTTCGGCGCCTTCGTCGTGGTGGGCTTCGACGCCGTGCTGCCCTACGATCCCGGCGTCCCAGACCTTCGGCCGGGCCATCCCGGTGTGCACCGGCGCCTCGTCCATGGCCGTGGCCCCGTCGCCCTGACCGTCCCGGCAGCCCGGCCGCCAGCCGCGGGTGACCGGCCCGCCGGCCCGGTCGGCGGACCCGTCGCCCTCGGACCTCGATGCCCGAGGCCCGGACGGCGGCGGCGGCGTCCTCCGACCGGTAGGTGGCCGGGGCCTCCCCGGCGGCGTGCAGGAGCTCGTCGAGGGCCAGCGGGATGGCGGCGGCCAGGTTCCACACCCGGGGGATGGTGTCCGGGCTGGCGATGGATCCCCCAGTAGAGGACGCACCGGTAGCTCATGATGGTGATGTTGACGCCCATGCCGTCCATGACCGGGCCGAGCGGGAAGCCGGCCTCGAGCTCCGCTCCGCCCAGGTAGAGCGGGAAGTCGGGTCCGGGGACGTTGGAGATGACCAGGTTGGCGATGGGCCGGTGCCGGTCGGCCAGCCGCATCCGCGAGTAGAACCGGGCGGCGTTGGCGAAGAAGTTGGGCGTGGCGTGCTCGGCCCAGGTGATCAGGGTGTCCGGCCCCAGGGCCTCGTGCTCCTCCTTGGCCCCGAGGGTCCCGTCGTGGATGGCCTGCAGCCGGTCGAGCGGATCGTCCAGCTCCACCGGGAGCTGCACGAACATGGACGACACCTGGTTGGAGCCCCGGGGATCGTCGATGTCGGACCGGACCGACACCGGCACCACCGCCACCAGGGGCTTGTCCGGCAGCTCGTCGCCCTCCAGCAGGAAGGCCCGCAGCGCGCCGGTGCACACCGCCAGCACCACGTCGTTGACCGTGGTGCCGGTGGCGTTCTTCAGGCGCTTGACGTCGTCGAGTCCGATGGCGGTCAGGGCCACGCTGCGCCGCCAGGTCAACGAGCCGTTGAACGAGGTCCGGGGGGCCGAGAGGGGGAGGGCCGCCTTGGCCTGGGGAGCCCGGTGCCGCGGCTCCAGGCGGATCCGGCGCACGTCGAGCACCCGCTGGCCGGTCCTCACCAGGTCGCGGGTGATGTCGATGGGCCGGAGGGTCCGGGCCACCAGGGCCTGGCTCATCAGCTCCAGGCCCGAGGGGACCCGGGGGTCGACCGGCTGCTCGCGGGGGGCATGGTCTCGGGCGCCGGCTCGGGGGCCAGGTCGAACAGGACCGAGAGCAGGGCGGCGCCCGAGACCCCGTCCACCGTCGAGTGGTGCATCTTGGCGATGAAGCCGATCCGGCCGTCGGCCAGGCCCTCGACGATCCACATCTCCCACAGCGGCCTGGACCGGTCCAGCTGGCGGCCGGTGATGTCCCCGGCCAGGTCGGCCAGCTGGCGGAGGCCCCCCGGGTCGGGGCACGGCGGCCAGCCGCACGTGGTAGTCGATGTCGAAGTCCGGCGTCGTCCACCCACACCGGGTGGCCCGAGCCGGAACGGCACCTCCACCAGCCGCCGCCGGAAGACCGGGGCGCAGGGGAGGCGGGCCTCGATCGACCGCTTCATCCGGTCGAAGGAGTAGCCGCCGGGCACCGTCGACGGGTCGAAGACCAGGGTCAGGGCCACGTGCATGTGGAGGCTCGGGGTCTCGAGATAGAGGAAGCTGGCGTCGAGCCCGCTGAGTCGCTCCATGTCCTGCTGTCCTCCTCTCTCGGTGCCGTCCGTCCCGGACCGCCCGACCCTGACCCGGCCGCCGGATGGCTGCACGGCAGCGACCGGACCGTGTTGTATGGAGGGGTGGCCTGGGTGTTCCTCGCAGTCAGCATGGTCTTCGCGATCCTGGCGGTCAACGCCTACTTCCCGGTCCGCCGGGAGCCGTTCGACCGTGGCCAGCTTCGCCATGGGCTGGATCCCCGGGGAGCTGCCGCTCCACATGGTGGCCCTCGAGGTGGCCGGGGTCGGTGGCCTTCGCCGTCAACGGGGCCCTCTCCGGCTGGCCCGGCTGGGTGGGCCTGGCCGTCACGCGTCCTGACCGCGGCCGGCCTACCTCCGGCTGGCCGTGGTGGCCGGCCGGCGCCGGGGCCCTGGTGGACGAGGCCCTCGAGCGGGCCACCGGCGGGGCGGTCGCGGCGCTGGGCGACGACCCCCGGCCGGCGTGGAACCACTGGTGGCGACTGGTCATCGCCATCCCGTTCCGGCTCCGGGGCATCCGGCGGGTCCGGAACATCGACTACTGGGGCGACGGGAACTACCGCCACAAGCTCGACATCCTGACCCGGCGGGGTGTGGTGCCGGAGCGGAGCGCCGGTGCTGGTCTACATCCACGGCGGCGCCTGGGTGATCGGGGACAAGCGCCAGCAGGGCATCCCCATGATGCACGAGCTGGTCCAGCGGGGCTGGGTGTGCGTCTCCATCAACTACCGGCTGAGCCCCCGGGCCACCTGGCCGGCCCACATCGTGGACTGCAAGCGGGCGGTGGCCTGGGTGCGCCAGCACATCGCCGAGTACGGGGGGGACCCCGGGTTCATCGCCGTCTCCGGCGGATCGGCCGGGCGGCCACCTGTCGGCCCTCCTGGCCCTCACGCCCGGTGAGGCCGAGTGGCAGCCCGGCTTCGAGGACCTCGACACCTCGGTCGACGCCTGCGTCCCCTTCTACGGCGTCTACGACCTGACCGGGGACCCCGAGCGGTCGGGGGCCTACGGGCCCGGGACCCTCGACCTCCTCGAGCGCCGGGTCATGAAGACCACCCATGTCGGACAACCCCGGACCTGTTCGAGCAGGCCTCGCCCGGACCACCGGGTCACGGCGGCGGCACCGCCCATGCTGGTGTTCCACGGGGTCAACGACACCCTGGTGCCGCTGGCGGTGGCCCGGCACTTCGTGGCCGAGCTCCGGCTGCACTCCCAGTCGCCGGTGGCCGCCGTCGAGCTGCCCCGGGCCCAGCACGCCTTCGACGTGCTGGCCTCGATCCGGTGCCGGCACACCACCATGGGGGCGGTCCGGTTCCTCGAGGCCATGCGGGTCCGGGCCGGTACCGGGCGCCCACGCCGGGTCGGTGACCGGCGCTGATCCGGACCTGCCCGATGCCGGGGTGCGGTGCTGGACACGCAGGCGAGTTTCTGACGTAGAGTCACATATTCGTATCGGCCCGGTTCGGCCGATGGACCGCCACGCCGGGCCAGATCACTAGTGCAAGGGGGAACCTTGGGTTCAGCACCGTGGAAGACGCGCCTGGCCGCAGTCGGGCCTGGTCGCCGTGGTGGCCACCACCGCGGTGGCCTGCAGCTCGACGAACTCGTCCTCGACCACGACCACGTCGGGTGAGCGGCGGCGGCTCGGGTCCAGCCGGCCGATCCCGTCCAGCGCCTTCAGCGACCACACCGGCATCACCTCCAACTCGGTGCGGGTGGGCAACGTCTCGACCCTGGCCATCGGCGGCCTGTTCAAGGGGGCCCTGGTGGGCACCGAGGCCTACGCCGACTACGTCAACTCCACCGGCGGGGTCAACGGGAGGAAGATCACCGTCGACTCGGCCGACGACGGCTTCAGCGGCGCCGGCAACAAGCAGGCCACCCAGAACGCCGTGACCAACGACTTCGCCCTGGTCGGCGGCTTCTCCCTCCAGGACAACTTCGGCGGGACGGTGCTGGCCGCAGAACCCCGGCGTGCCCGACGTCTCGGTGGTCCTCGACTCGGCCACCAACCAGCTCCCCAACGTCTTCAGCGCCGTGCCCGCTGAACGGCGGGTGGGAGGAGGGAGCGCTCCAGTACTACAAGAGCAAGTTCGGCCCAACGACATCAGCGCCGTGGGCACCCTGGTCTCCGACCAGGCCTCGGCGCTCGAAGCCGACTGGGCCGGGGAGAAGTACGCCATGGAGCAGGTCGGCTACAAGGTCGTCTACGACCCGACCGTCGCCGGTGACCCAGACCGACTTCACCCAGAACGTCATCGCCATGAAGAACGCCGGGGTGAAGGTGCTCTTCATCGACCAGATGCCCGAGAACTACGCCTCGGCGCTGCTGAAGGACCTGTCACAGCAGAACTTCCACCCCCAGGTGGTCCTGGGCGCGGCCAACTACACGCAACGACCTGGTCTCGGCCGCGGGCGGCCCGGCGGCGGTCGACGGCGCCTGTTCGACCAGAACACCTCGCTCTACCTCGGGCCAGGACGCAGCGCCAGCATCCCGGCGGTGGGCGCGTTCTACACTGGGTGCAACGGCGCTCGCCCGGGTTCAAGACCGACCTGTTCACCCTGTACGGCTGGCTCTCGGCCGAGCTGTTCTCCCAGGCCCTCAAGAACGCCGGGTCGAATCCCAGCCGGGGCTCGCTGCTCCAGGCCCTGTCCAAGATCACCTCGTTCAGCGGGGACAACATCATCGCCCCCAACAACCCGGCGGCCAGGACGGTGGGCGAACTGCTACCTGCTCGGCCGGGTGGCCAACGGGCAGTACGCAGCGGCAGGACGATCCGCCGGTCAACAGCAGCACCACGGGTACCGTTGCGACTACACGTACATGACGCCGCCGGCGTCCTGAGCGGGCGGGGCCGGACCGGAGGGTGCTGACGTGGTCGACAGGGGCACGGAGGTGGTTCGGTGAGCAACTTTCTCCAGTACACCGTCTTCGGGGTCATGTTCGGTGCCGGCTACGCCATCGCCGCCACCGGCCTGGTGGTGACCTACACCACCTCGGGGGTGTTCAACTTCGCCCAGGGCGCGGTGGGGATGATGGCCGCCTTCTGCTACTGGGAGCTGGTCACGGCCCACCACGTGCCCGTCCTGTTGGCCCTGGCTCATCATCCTGGTCGTCGGGGCGTCCATCGCCGGGGCGCTGGTGGAGCGGGTGCTGATGCGCCGGCTGCACGGGGCCTCCGCCGAGCGGCCGGTCATGGTCACCCTCGGCCTGCATGGTCATCCTCACCGGGGTGGCCACCATCGTCTGGAGCCCGACCACCAGCGCCAGGTCGGCAACATGGTGAACGGCCAGTTCCGGCTGGTCGGGATCAACATCCAGTATCAGGAGGTGCTGATCATCGGGGTGGCCGCCGCGGTGGCCGTCGCCCTGCGGGCTGCTCTTCTACTCGACCCGCACCGGGGTCGCGCTGCGGGCCGTGGTGGACGACCCCGAGCTGCTGGCCATGTCCGGCGTCTCGCCCAACCGGATGAGCCAGTACGGATGGATGCTCGGATTCGTGATGGCCGCCCTGGCCGGCGTGCTGCTGGCCCCCACCCAGACCACCGGGATCAGCATCGAGGCCATGACCCTGCTGGTGGTCAACGGCTATGCCGCGGCCATCGTCGGGCGGCTCAAGAACATACCGGTGACCTTCGCCGCCGCCATCGGCATCGGCCTGGCCGAGAACTACGTCATCAACTACCTCCTTCCCCACCTGCCCCAGAGCCTGGTGCCGGACATCAACGTGGCCCTGCCGATGATCTTCTTGTTCATCGCCCTGGTCACCCTGCCCTCGGTGCGGCTGCGGGCGGTCGGGCGGCTCACCACGATGCGGGCGCCCCGGGTGGCCGGGGGCAAGGAGTCGCTGGTCGCCGGGGCCGCCTTCTTCGTGGTGGCCATCGTGGTGGCCGTGGCCTTCGACAACACCGCGTTCAACGGGACCACCCTCCTACGCTGGGCGGCGTGGTCATGACGCTCGGGCATCGTCGGACTGTCCCTCGTCCTCCTGACCGGCTACTCGGGCCAGGTGTCCCTGTGCCAGTTCTCCTTCATGGGCATCGGGGCCTTCGTCATGGGCAAGATCGCCGGCGGAGGTTCGGTGCTCGGGCTGGTGGCGCGCCACGGTGGTCTGCGCCGCGCGTGGGCGCCCTCATCGCCCTGCCCACCATCCGCCTGCGCGACCTGTACCTGGCCCTGGCCACCTTCGCCTTCGCCGACGCCGTGGCCAACGGGTTCTTCCCCGACAGCCACATCTACGGCAGCGGCGGGATCTCCATCGGGCGCATCGTGATCCCCGGCCTGAACTTCGGCGGCGACAGCGCCGAGTTCCTGATGGTCACGGCCTTCTTCGTCCTCGCCGCCTTGCTGGTGCTGGCCATCCGCCGCAGCCTGTTCGGCCGTCGCCTGGTGGCCCTCAACGACTCGCCCGCCGCCTACGCCACGGTGGGGCTCAACATCGGCTTCACCAAGGTGGCGGTGTTCGCCATCGCCGCCGGCATGGCCGGGCTGGCCGGTGCGCTCTACGGGACGGTCCAGGGCGTGGTGGGCACCACCGACTTCGACATCTTCCCCGGCATCATCTTCGTCCTCTTCGTGACCATCTGGAGCATCCGCACGGTGTCGGGTGCCTTCCTCGCCGCCCTCACCTACGTGGTCCTCAACCAGCTGTGGCCGAACGGCGTCGGCCTGTTCGCCGGGGTGGGGATCATCCTGATCGGCCGGGCGGCCGGCGGATCCTCGGCATCGAGGCCCTCCAGTTCCGCCTGCCCTGGGTCCGCGGTCCCGGTCCGGGCACCCGGCCGGCCGCGGGCGCCCGGGTGGGGACGGCGGCGGCGATGCGGTGGGGAGACCCGTGCCGCCGGATGATCCCCGGCCGGAGGCACCGCCGCCCTCACGCGTCTCCGAGGTGGCGGTCCGGTTCGGCGGGGTGTCGGCTCTCAACGACGTCAGCCTGAGGTGGAGCCGGGCACGGTGACCGGTCTGATCGGCCCCAACGGGGCGGGAAAGACCACCCTGTTCAACGTGATCAGCGGGCTGCAGGTGCCCGACCGGGGCTCGGTGCACCTGTTCGACACCGACGTCACCTCCATGAAGCCGCACCGGCGGGCCCGGCTGGGCCTGGCCCGGACCTTCCAGCGCCTCGAGATCTTCGGGACCCTCTCGGCCGGCGAGAACGTCCAGGTCGGCCTGGAGTCGACCGTCAAGTGGTGGGAGTGGCGCCACCTGCGCCGGGCCATGCCCTGGACCCGGCGTACCGGGCGGCCGAGACCGGGGGCGCCGCGCTCGGACGCCGGCACCGGCACCGAGCACCCCGGGTCGCTGGCCGCCGCCACGTGCGACCGGCTGCTCGAGGGGGTCGGGCTGGCCGGTCTGGGGCACGAGCAGTCCTCCAACATGCCCACCGGCCTGGCCCGGATGGTGGAGCTGGCCCGGGCCCTGGCCATCGGGCCCAAGCTCCTGCTGCTGGACGAGCCCGGCTCCGGACTGGACGAGGCCGAGTCCAAGGCGCTGGGCGACCTGCTGGTCGGACTGGCCGCCGGCGGGATGGCCGTGCTCCTGGTGGAGCACGACATGGAGCTGGTGATGCGGATCTGCGACCAGATCTACGTGCTCGACTTCGGGGACGTCATCGCCTCGGGCCCACCCGAGGCCATCCGGAAGAACCCGGTGGTCCAGGCGGCCTACCTGGGCGAGGCCGAGCCGGAGGGGGATCCCGGCGACGCGTCCACCGTCGGCACCGGTGCCGAGAGTGGTGGAGCGATGACCGACGTGGTGAGCGCGGTGTTCGGTGAGCCCGAGAAGCCGCAACCCGCACCGTGCCGAACCCCCGACCCGGCCCACCGGCCCGCCGGTCGAGCAGCTAGCCTCCTGAGCATCGTGGTCCGGACGACATCCGGGCCGCCTACGGGCGGATCGAGGTGCTCCACGGCGTCGACCTGGTCGTGCCGCCGGGGAGCGTCTTCGCCCTGCTCGGCCCCAACGGTGCCGGCAAGTCGACCCTGCTCAAGGTCATCAACGGACGGATGCGGCCGAGCTCGGGCGAGGTGCTGGTGGGCGACGTCCCGGTGGGCAAGAGTCCCACCGAGAAGCTGGTCAAGACGGGACCTGTGCGCCATCCCCGAGGGGCGGGGGATCTTCCCCAACCTGACCGTGCGCGAGAACCTGCGCATCTGGACCTACCGGGGCGGGATCACGGTCAAGGACGTCGAGGAGCAGACCTTCGCCACGTTCCCCCGTCTGAAGGAGCGCCGCAAGCAGATGGCCGGGACCCTGTCCGGGGGCGAGCAGCAGATGCTGGCCATCTCCCGGGCGCTGGTGACCGGGCCCAAGGTCCTGCTGCTCGACGAGCTTTCCATGGGCCTGGCCCCGCTGATCGTCCACGAGCTCTACGAGCTGGTCGGGACCTTGGCCGGCCAGGGGATGACCATCCTGATGGTCGAGCAGTTCGTGACCACCGCCCTCGTCCGTGGCCACCCGGGCCGCCATCATGGTGCACGGCCGCATCGAGCAGGAGGGGACCCCTCGCGAGATGGCCGATGCCGCCCTGAGCGTCTACCTGGCCTGAACGGCGGGCCCCTCCCGGCCCCCGCGCCAACAGTCGCCGACCTGATCACTCCTCGGGCGGCCAGCTCCACCCGCACCTCGAGCTGGTCGGCCACGGCGGTGACCAGGGTGCACCACGCCCCCGGCGTCCCGGAGGTCGTCCTCGGCCGACAGCAGGGCGGCGATGCGCTCGGCGGTGTCGGCCACCGTCAGGGTGGCCACGGGCCAGCGCATCGAGCGCTTGCCGGTGGTCTTGGCCCGGCGGACCTGGCCCAGGACGTCGGCCACCACCTCCAGCACCCGCCGGCGTCCCCGGTCTCGGCCGGGAACTCCCCGGCCGGGCAGGGCCTCCTCGAACTCGGCCCGGGCGGGCCACGGCGAGGTGTGGATCGAACCGATCCGCCACCACGACCAGACCTCCTCGGTGACGAAGGGGAGGATCGGTGCCAGCAGCCGCAGCTGGACCGAGAGGGCCAGGGCCAGGGCGGCCCGGGCCGAGGCCGGGCCGGCCTCGGCCGCCGGGCCGTAGGCCCGGGTCTTGACCAGCTCCAGGTAGTCGTCGCAGAAGGACCAGAAGAAGGACTCGGTGCGCTCGAGGGCCCGGGCGTAGTCGTAGGACTCGAAGGCGGCGGTGGCCTCGTCGACCACCTCGGCCAGGCGGGCCAGCATGGCCCGGTCGAGGGGTGCGGTGACCGCGACCGGGCCCGGCACCACCACCGAGCCGTCGTCGCCGGCCATCCGGCCCAGGACGAACCGGGAGGCGTTCAGCACCTTGATGGCCAGCCGCCGCCCCACCTTCATCTGGCCCTCGTCGAAGGCGGTGTCGGTGCCCGGCCGTCCCCCGGCGGCCCAGTAGCGCACGGCGTCGGCGCCGTGCTTCTCCAGCAGGGGGAGGGGGGTGACCACGTCGCCCTTGGACTTCGACATCTTCTTGCGGTCGGGGTCGAGCACCCAACCGGAGATGGCGGCGTCCGCCCACGGGAGCATGCCGTGCTCCAGCTCGGAACGGACCACGGTCGAGAAGAGCCAGGTGCGAATGATCTCGTGGGCCTGGGGCCGCACGTCCATGGGGAACACCCGGGCGAACAGGTCGGGGTCGTCCTCCCAGCCCCCGGCGATCTGGGGGGTGAGTGACGAGGTGGCCCAGGTGTCCATGACGTCGGGATCGCCGACGAAGCCGCCCGGCTGCCCCCGCTGGTCCTCGGTGTACCCGTCGGGCACGTCGGTGGACGGGTCCACCGGCAGCCGGTCCTCGGCGGCGAACATGCGGCCGGTCGAACTCGGTCTCCCCGGCTCCGTCGACCGGGTACCACACGGGGAACGGCACGCCGAAGAAGCGCTGCCGGCTGATGTTCCAGTCGCCGTTCAGCCCCTCCACCCAGGCCCGGTAGCGGTGGGCCATGTAGGGCGGGTGCCACCGCAGCTCCTCGCCCCGGGCCAACAGCCGGTCCCGCAGCGGGAGGGTCAGGACGAACCACTGGCGGGACGAGACGATCTCGAGCGGCCGATCGCCCTTCTCGTAGAACTTGACCGGGTGGGTGATCGGGCTGGGGTCACCGATGAGGGCCCCGGACTCGGCCAGGAGCTCGACGATCCGGGTCTGGGCCTGGCGGACCGTGCGGCCGGCCAGCTCGCCGTAGGCAGAGGCCGCCGACGGCGGGTCGTCCGCTCTCCCATCCGTCGGTGCCCCACTCGACCGGGAGGAGCCGGCCGTCTCGGCCCACGATGGTGCGGGTGGGCAGGGACAGCTCCCGCCACCACGCCACGTCGGTGGTGTCGCCGAAGGTGCAGATCATGGCGACGCCCGACCCCTTCTCGGGGTCGGCCAGCTCATGGGCCAGCACCGGCACCCGCACCCCGAACAGGGGAGTGGACACCTCGGAGCCGAACAGGGGGCGGTACCGCTCGTCTGCGGGGTGGGCCACCAGGGCCACGCAGGCCGGCAGCAGCTCCGGCCGGGTGGTCTCGATGTCGACCGCGCCGTCGTGGCCCGACCCGGGGGAACCGGAGCCGGTGGTAGGCACCGGGCCGGTCGCGGTCCTCCAGCTCGGCCTGGGACACCGCGGTGCGGAAATCGACGTCCCACAGGGTGGGAGCGGTCCGCTGGACCACCTGGCCCCGGGCGGCCAGGCGGAGGAAGCCGCGCTGGGACACCCGCCTGGCCCGGTCGGAGACCGTGGCGTAGGTGTGGGACCAGTCCACCGACAGGCCGAGCATGCGCCACAGGTGCTCGAAGACCTGTTCGTCCTCCTCGGTGAGCCGCTGGCACAGGGCCACGAAGTTGGGGCGGGAGACGGCGACGGGCTCCTTGCCGGGCCCGGCCGGCGGCTCGAACTCCGGGGTCGTAGGGGAGGCTCGGGTCGCACCGGACCCCGAAGAAGTTCTGCACCCGGCGCTCGGTGGGCAGGCCGTTGTCGTCCCAGCCCATCGGGTAGAAGACGGCCCGGCCCCGCATCCGGCGGTAGCGGGCCACGGCGTCGGTGTGGGTGTAGGAGAAGACGTGGCCGATGTGGAGGGAGCCCGACACGGTGGGGGGAGGGGTGTCGATGGAGAAGACCCGTTCTCGTGGAGGCCGACCGGTCGAAGGCGTAGGTGCCCTCCTCCTCCCAGCGTGACGACCAGGTGGCCTCGAGGCCCTCGAGCCCCGGCTTCTCGGGGATCCCGGTGGGGCCGTCCGTCCGGCCGCTGGACTCCGGTCGCGTGCGTGCTCATGATCGGGTTACCGTACCCTGCGTGCTCCAGCTCCACGACACCGCCACCGGCGCGGTGGCGCCGCTCCGCCTGCGGGAGCCGGGCCGGGTGTCCATGTACGTCTGCGGGCCGACCGTGGACGGCGTGCCCCACCTCGGCCATGGCCGGTTCTCGCTGGTCTTCGACGTCCTCCGCCGCTACCTGCTCTTCATCGGCCTGGACGTGACCTACGTCTCGAACATCACCGACATCGAGGACAAGATCATCGAGCGAGCCAACGCGGCAGGTGTGGACATCTCGGAGTTCACCGCCTCCAACGAGGCGCTCTGGTGGGAGGTCATGGACGCCCTCGACGTCCTCCGGCCCGATCTTGCGCCACATGCCACCGCCTATGTGGGGCAGATGGTCGAGTTGGTGACCGACCTGGTGGAGCGGGGCGTGGCCTACGAGACCGGCGACGGGGTCTATCTCTCGGTCCTGGATGTACCAGGGTATGGGCTGTTGGCGCACCAGCCCCTCGACTCACTCCGGGCCGGGGCCCGCATCGAGGCCGACGAGGAGAAGCGCTCGCCCCTGGACTTCGTGTTGTGGAAGAGGGCCAAGAAGGGGGAGCCCTCGTGGCCGTCACCCTGGGGGCCGGGTCGGCCCGGCTGGCACACCGAGTGCGTGGTGATGTCCCTTGACCTGCTGGGCGACGGGTTCGAGCTCCACGGTGGCGGGATCGACCTCATGTTCCCCCACCACGAGAACGAACGGGCCCAGGCGGTCGCGGTGGACCGGGAGTTCGCGCGGCACTGGATGCACAACGGGTGGGTCACCACGGAGGGCGAGAAGATGTCCAAGTCGCTGGGCAACTTCATGTCCCTCACCGACCTGCTGGAGAGGAGCGATCCCCGCTCCTACCGGTTGTTGGTGCTCCGGTCGCACTACCGGTCTCCCATCGAGGTCACCCCTGAGACCGTCGAGGACGCCGAGTCCGGGCTGGCCCGCCTGGACGAGATGGCCCGCCGATTCAAGATCGGAGACCTCCTGGCCGGTGGCCCTGTGGTCGACCCTGCGGGCTCCGGTTCGGGGGGCTCCGCCGACTCGGCGGGTGAGGACATCGACGGCGACGCCGTGACCCGCTTCCGGGACCGCATGGACGACGACCTCGATAC
Organism: uncultured Acidimicrobiaceae bacterium; assembly: GCA_963717885.1. GTDB lineage: Bacteria > Actinomycetota > Acidimicrobiia > Acidimicrobiales > RAAP-2 > Bog-756. The sequence continues at coordinate 572,832 of CAVQXB010000003.1, forward strand.
CCCGGGCGCGCTGGCTGTTGTCTTCGACCTGGTCCGCCGGGCCAACGCTGCGGCCGACGCCGGCGCCACCGAAGGGGCCCGCCAGGCGGCGGCGACGGCGTCCCTGTTGGCGGCGGCCGTCGGCCTCCGGTTCCGCTCGGGGGAGACGACCGAGATCGATGCGGCCACCGCGGCGTTGGTCCGTCGCCGGGACGAGGCCCGGGCCTCACGGAGCTGGGACGAGGCCGACACGCTGCGTGACCGGCTGGAAGCGGCCGGTTGGGTGGTCGAGGACGGGCCGGACGGGACGAGGATCCGCCGTCAGTGAACAGCCGTGTAAATACCCGCCCCAAAAGGTGATCACCGGTTGATTCTGGAAGGGAGACTGCTAGCGTTTTCGTTCTCAGGGAGTCCACCTGGGCCGGTGGTCGCAGACCCCCTCCTGAACGGGGAGGTCCGAACCGGCGGTCCGTCGGGGACCCCTGTGCACGACGCGTGTGGAGGAAAGGGGAATGCCACCGTGGCTTCCGGAACAGTCAAGTGGTTCAACGCTGAGAAGGGCTTCGGCTTCATCTCACAGCCGGATGGCGGGGCCGATGTCTTCGTGCATCACACCGCCATCCAGATGAACGGTTTCCGATCCCTCGAGGAGGGTCAGGCCGTGGAGTTCGACCTGCAGGAGGGCCCGAAGGGACTCCAGGCAGTGGACGTGCGCCTGGCCCAGCCGGCCTAGCTCGCCCTTCGGGTCCCGAGGCCCGATTCCGGTACCCCTTCCATCCGGGGCAGACGCACCAATCCGTCAGGTAGTGCCGACCCTCCCCGCGCCACCCGCCGGCGGCAGGCGCCAGCGCGCCCGGGAGCGGCCGACCCCGTCCTCGACCTACCGAGGGGCCGTACGGCCCCGGTGTGGCGCCGACGCCCATTTGTGGTTACCATTGAGTAACTAGCAATAGGTTCGCCGGTCGTGGCCGGTGGACGGCGCGGTCGGCTCGACGTCCGACCGCCGCCACCGAGCGCCAGCGATTGGGACAGGCCCTGCGGGGCCGGAACGGAGCAGGGCACCATGGCCGAATTCTCCCTCGACCTCAACGAGGACCAGCTGCAGATCCAGAAGTGGGTCCACGACTTCGCCGAGAACGTCATCCGCCCGGCCGGGCACGAATGGGACGAGCGGGAGGAGACTCCCTGGCCCATCATCGAGGAGGCCGCCCGGATCGGGCTGTACTCCTTCGACTTCATCAGCCAGGGCTTCTTCGACGACAGTGGCCTGCTCATGCCCATCGCCAGCGAGGAGATGGCATGGGGGGACGCCGGGATCGCCCTGGCCATCTTCGGAAGTACCCTGGGGCTGGCCGGCATCGCCGCCAACGGGACGCCGGAGCAGCTGGTGGAGTGGGGACCCCAGTGCTTCGGGACCCCTGAGAAGATCCAGTTGGCCGCCTTCGCCGTCTCGGAGCCCGATGCCGGATCGGATGTGTCCTCACTGCGCACCCGGGCGGTCTACGACGAGGCCAAGGACGAGTGGGTCCTCAACGGCACCAAGACCTGGATCACCAACGGGGGGATCGCCGACATCCACGTCATCGTGGCCTCGGTCGATCCCGGGCTCGGGTCGAGGGGACAGGCCAGCTTCATCGTGCCGCCCAACACGCCCGGGCTGTCCCAGGGTCAGAAGTTCAAGAAGATGGGCATCCGGGCCTCGCACACCGCTGAGGTGGTGCTCGACGACTGCCGGGTGCCGGGCCACTGCCTGCTCGGTGGGAAGGACAAGCTGGACGAGAAGCTGGCCCGGGCCCGCGAGGGCAAGCGGTCCTCCAGCCAGGCGGCCATGAAGACGTTCGAGGCCTCCCGCCCGACAGTCGGCGCCCAGGCCCTGGGCATCGCCCGGGCGGCCTACGAGTACTCGCTCGACTACGCCAAGGAGCGCAAGGCGTTCGGGCGAGCCATCATCGAGAACCAGGCCATCGCCTTCAAGCTGGCCGACATGAAGACCCGCATCGATGCCTCGCGGATGCTGGTGTGGCGGGCGTCGTGGATGGGGCGCAACGGCAAGGAGTTCACCAGCGGCGAGGGGTCGATGTCCAAGCTCTACGCCGGGGAGACTGCGGTCTACGTAACCGAGGAGGCCATCCAGATCATGGGTGGCTACGGCTACATCCGCGAGCACCCGGTGGAGCGTTGGCACCGCGACTCGAAGATCTACACCATCTTCGAGGGCACCAGCGAGATCCAGCGGCTGATCATCGCCCGGGCCATCTCCGGGGTGCACATCCAGTAGCGGGCCGGTCCGACAGTAGCCGGAGGGTGGCCGCGGCCACATCCGAGCCGCCCAGTCCGGGCTCCCGCGGGGTTCCGATCGATGCGGTCTACGCTGAGCCGATGACGCTCGACCGAGGCGGCGCGCCTCCATCCGGCGGCGGCGGGGGGGCGGTCGGGTGATCGCCACGCTCGGCCTGCTGGTGATCCTGGTCGTCCCCACCCTGGTCTGGGTGGCCATCCGCTACCGGCCCAGGCCCGGCCGCCGGGTCGAGGTCCAGCGGCCGGGTCCCAAGCACCGCTGGTGGCAGCCGTAGCGACAACAACGGCTGGCGGCCGGCGGCAACCGGTCACCGACGGCAATCGCCCCTGGGCCACCGCCCCGCGGTGGCCAGAGGTTTCGCCGGCAGAGGCGCCGAAACGGCTGTACTGTCAGGATTCCGGTGCTCAAGGGGGGAATATGTCCGATTCGAGCCTGACCAAGGCCGCGCACGCCCGGTGGTCGGGCGGGGCGGCCCTCGTCGGGATGGTGGTCGCCAGCCTGGTCGCGGGCCTGCTCTCCGCCACCGCCACCGCCGCCACCGCCGGGGCCGCCGTCACCGCCGCCAACGCCGGGGCCGCCGGGACACATCCTGCCGCTCACGGTCTCTACCGGCAGGCGGCCCAGCTGGTCGGCCCGGTGACGACCGGACACGTCATCGAACCCCTCTCGGCCGTGCCGACCGACCTGGCGGCCAACGGTTACGAGGAGCAGGAGTACTTCGCCTCCGGGACGGCGTCGGCCTTCAGGGCCACGTCATCGCCGAGTGATGGCCGTTGGTCCATCGCGCCGACCTCATCGGCCTTCTACCGCACTCGTATCCTGGTGCGCCGACCGATCGACCCGGCCCGATTCAACGGCACGGTGGTGGTCGAGTGGATGAACGTCTCGGCCGGGGAGTCCGCCCCCGACTGGGACTACCTCAACCCACGGTTGATGCAGGCCGGCTACGCCTATGTGGGGGTGTCGGCCCAGTCCCTCGGCGTGAACGGCGGGACGGCCATCCTCGGCACCGGGGTCACCGGTGGTCTCATCGGGACCGAGCCGGCGCGCTACGGGTCCCTCGTGCATCCGGGCGACCAGTACGCCCTCGACCTCTTCGCCCAGATCGGGCAGGCCCTGCGAAGCCCGAACCAGCCGGCCCTCGGAGGACTGAGGCCGCGTCGTGTGGTTGCCACCGGCGAGTCCCAGTCCGCCTTCTACCTGACCACCTTCGCCGATGCCCTGCAGCCCCGGACCAAGACCTTCGACGGGATCTTCATCCACAGTCGGGGTGGGGGAGGCGCCCCCTTGAGCGGCGGATCGGCCGCGGCGGGTGCAGGTTCGGCCGGCCTGCTGATCCGGACCGACCTCACGGTGCCGGTATTCATGTTCGAGACCCAGACCGACCTGATCGGACTGGGCTATGCCTCCGCGCAGCAGCCCAACACATCCCTGATCCGGACCTGGGAGGTGGCTGGCACATCGCACGCCGACTCCTACCTCGTCGGACCGGCCGCCAGCGCCCTGGGGTGTACCGGCTCGATCAACAACGGTCCGCAGCATGAAGTGGTCCAGGCTGCCTTCACCGCCTTCACCAAGTGGGTGAACCGGGGAACGCAACCACCGCGGCCACCTCCGTTCCGCCTGTCCTCCACCGATCCCGCCACCCTCGCCCTCGACGCCCACGGCAATGTCCTCGGTGGCGTACGGACCCCCGCCGTCGACGTCCCGGTGTCGACGCTGAGCGGCGCCGCCCCCGCCGGTACCAGCACCCTTTGCTCCCTCTTCGGCTCATCGACCCCATTCAGCCCGAGCACTCTGGTGAGCCTCTACCACAGCCGGAACCACTACCTCTCGGACTTCCGTTCGAACCTGGCCCTGGCCATCGGGAGGGGCTTCATCCTGGGAGCGGACCGCCCCGAGCTGGTGGCCCGGGCCAAGCAGGTGCCGTTCCCGCCATCGCATTGAGGGACGGGCTGTCCGGCCCGGTACGACCGGCCGCCGTCTCCAACCGAGGAGCGGACGTCGTGTCGACCCGGGGTCGCTACGATCGGGTCGTGCTCGGTCTGCTCATGCTGGTGGTGGTCGGTGCGGTCTGGGTCCGGCGCCGGTGGGTCGTCCGGAGGGAGCGGACCCGGGCGGCCGAGTGGGCCGAGGCCGAGGCCGAGGCCCTGGCCCGGGAGCACGAGATCATCGAGGATCTCGAGGCCCGCTTCCACCAGTAGTGGGGTTGGACCACTGACGCGTCCCCGGTCCGCCTTCCCCTCGGGCCACGGCGCCTCCCGAACCCCCGATCACGCTCGGTTTGTCCCGGAGGGCCTCCCGTGGACCACACTGTCGCCATGGGCACCGCAGGCGAGGAACGGGACCGACGCCCCGTCGTACTGACCCTGTGTACGGGCAACGCGGCCCGGTCGGTGATGGCGGGGGCGATGCTGGGGTCGGCGGCGGTCCGCGTCGTCACCGCCGGAACCCACGTGGTGGAGGGGCAGCCGATGAGCCGGCGGACCCGTGATGCTCTGGCCGCGGTGGGCTTCGTCGCCGATGGCCACCGAAGCCATCAGCTCACCGGCGAGGACGTGGCGGGGGCCGACCTGATCCTGGCCATGGCCGGTGAGCACGTCTCGTTCATCCGTCGCCGGTATCCCGAGGCGGTGGCGAGGACGGCATCGATCAAGCGACTCGTGCCGCGACCTGCCGGAAGGACCGCCCTCGCTCGCCGAACGGCTAGCGAGGCTTGACCTGGCCGACGTCCCCGTCGAGCGGTGGGAGGACGTCGAGGATCCGGCGGGCGGGGAGGACGAGGCCTACGTCGCCTGTGCCAAGCAGCTGGCCGATCTCTGCGCCGCGCTCGCGGCCCGGCTCACCTGATCTCGGGGACGGAGGCACCCCGAGACCCTCTGGTCGCGGCTTCCACCCCGCGACCGTGTGGTCGCGGCTTCCACCGGGGATGCCCGATCAGGTCTGGGAGAGCTGGCGTGGCCGGAGCGAGATGTCGGCGCAGGCCTCGCACACCTCTTCGGGGATGAGCCCGACCTTCATCAGGTAACCGAAGGCGATGCACCCGAGGCAGATGCCGAAGGCCGACTCCAGGAGGGCGGCGCAGGCCAGCAGGGCCACCACGACCCAGGCGGCCGTGGCCAGTCCGAATCCGAACGAGAGGATGAGGGCGGAGGTGGAGAACGCCACACCGATGGCCTGGGCGAACCGCTTGGGTGGCCCGGCCACCGGTCTAGGGCCCCAGGGAAGTCGGGGGGCGATGACCCGGGTGGCCAGCTGGCCGAGGGGGCTGAAGGTCGGCCCGAAGAGCACGCGGGCCCAGAAGCCGTAGGCCAGAGGCAGGAGCATCCAGGCCTGCTGGAAGGCGATGGCGCCCACGGCCATGACCACGACGCCGGCCGCCACCGTACGGGCGGCGTACTCGTTGACCGGATTCGGGAACCTCAACACATGGATAGTTTACCGGGTGAGTCGGGTTTCTGTCCGTGGGGCCCTCGGCCTGAGCCGGCCTCGGCGTGCGCCCAGGTCGGTGCCCGCTCCTCGGGCCGCCGGTGTCGGCGTCCGCTCAGGCCGCGGCCACCGCGCCCTGGAGCAGGTGGAGCCCGTCGAGGCCCGGGAGTCGGTCGACCCGACGGTCGATCCGGTCGGCCATGGCCTGGCCGTCCTGATCGCCGAACAGGTAGGTCCGGAGGAAGTCGACCTCCCGGTCGGGGACCACGCCGCTGCCCACCGGGGCCCAGAACCGCCGTAGGGCCCAGCGGGTGACCTTCTGTGCCGCCCGGCTGTCGCCCGAGCCGGACTTGGCCTGGGTGGCGTAGAAGTCGATATGACGACCCTCCTGCTTCATGATCCGCCGGAGGAGCTCGGAGAGCGTGGGGTGGTCGGCCAGCTTGGCCAGTCGGGCGTAGGCCGCCTGGGTGGTCCACTCGTTCACCGCACCCCAGGTCATGTGAACGGCGGTCAGGTGAGGCGTGATGGCCGACGCCAGCTGGAAGCTGAGACGGCTTCCACTTGTCGCTCTTTGGCAGCCTGCTGCGGAGGGCGGCGATCCTCCCGGTGCCGGCCGGCTCGTCGTGGGCGGCGAGGATCCGGGCGATGGCCTCCCCGTGCCAGAACTCCTCGTAGTTCCACAGCGTCAGGAAGGTGGTGACCTCGGGATCGCGGTGGGCCCGGGTGACGAGCACGTCGCGGAGGTAGCAGACGGTGTGGTTCTCGACGTCGTGCATGTAGCGCAGGCAGCGCAGCGCCTCGGCGCTCAGTGGTCGCTCCCGGAACGAGTCGAAGTCGATGTCCTCGAGGTCGAGCTTCTCCGAGAGGTTTCGGTAGGTGGCGATGTCGAAGGTCATGCTCTCTATTCGTCACCGGAGGCCGAGGGGATGAAGGTGAAGCGAGCCGGAGCCGGACGACGACGCCGCGTCGACACCGGATTCGAGCGTGGCGCGGTCCCGGAGCCGGAGCGGGCCGGTACCGGGGCGGCGCCGAAGAGGATGACGACGAGAACGTCGTGGGCCCGGTGGGACGTCGGGGCCCCGGGTGGGGAGGTGTGGTGCGTCGGATGCGGATTGGAGTCGATCATCACCCAGCGTTCGGCGCTGGTGCCGAGATGCACGCGTCCCCGACGGGCACCCCGAGGTCGGTGGTCGGCGGTCGTCCCTGGCCAGGTGCTCGAAATCGAGCGAGACCTTTCTTCATCCGGGTCGACCGCCCGCTCCGAATACAGTTTCGTGATGGCCGACGTGGAGCAGGCGAGCGACGCCAGCCTGGTGGTCGCCGTCGGTCGTTGGCACGAACAGGCCCTGGCCGAGGTGTACCGCCGCCACGGTGGGGCGGTACACGCCCTCGCCCGTCGCATCCTGCGCAGCGACCCGCCGGCCGAGGAGATCACCCAGGAGGTCTTCTTGGACCTGTGGAACAATCCCGAGAAGTTCGACGCCCAGCGCGGGAACGCTTCGGTCCTTCCTCCTGGCCCGAACCCACGGCAAGTCGGTCGACTACGTCCGGTCCGAGGAGTCACGTCGCAGACGCGAGGAGAAGACCTCCCGCGAGACCGCCACGGCCGGGTACGACATCGATCGCGAGGTGTGGGACATGGCCGTGGCCGAGCAGGTGCAAGAGGCGCTCGGCGCGCTGCCCGACGAGCTGCGCCAACCCATCGAGCTGGCCTATTTCGGCGGCCACACCTACCGCGAGGTGGCCCAGATGCTCCAGTGAGCCGGAGGGAACAGTGAAGAGCCGGATCCGATCGGGCCTGAGTCGACTGCGCATCAATCTGGCCGAGCTCGGCGTGAAACCGGCCGGAGCCGACCTGTGAGCGAGGAACTGTCCGTGCCCGAGCACCGTGAGATCCAGGAGCTCCTGGGTGTCTATGCCTTGGACGCGCTCGACCCGGAGATGGCGGCCGTGGTCGAGCGGCATCTCGACGAGTGCGTCAAGTGCGCGATCGAGGTGGCCCAGCATCACGAGGTGGCCGGTCTGCTGGCCAACTCGGGTGGGGAGTCTCCCGTCGGGCTGTGGGACGGGATCGCCGCCCAGCTCGACAGCGCGGTCGCCCCGTCGTGGGAGCGGCTGGCGTCGCGACTCGAGCCTGGTGAGGGTCGAAGGGAGCGCCCGGTGGCGTCACCCGTGGACGGCGGCACCGGGTCCGAGGACGGCTCGGTGAGCATGGTGGTGCCGATCAGCGCGGGCCGGCGCAGCCGGTGGCTGGTCCGTGGGGCGTCCCTGGTGGCGGCGGCGGCCGTGGTCATCGCTCTGGTGCTCGGCGCGCAGGTCAACCATCTTCATCACCAGGTCGAGCGCGCTCCAGACCACCCCGCTGGTCTCGGCGGCCCAGCAGTCGGCCCTGGAGCAGCCCTCGACCAAGCAGGTCCGGCTCACCTCGCCGACCGGTTCGTCCAGCCCGGACAAGGTCACCGTGGTCCTGACTGCGACCGGAACCGGCTTCGTCGATGCGGATCGGCTGCGTACCCTGTCCTCGGGCAGGACCTACCAGCTCTGGGGCATCATCGACGGAAAGACCATCTCGCTCGGCCTGCTCGGCCCTCGCCCCTCGGTGGTTCCCTTCAGCGTGGCCGGCGACGGCTCGGTGCAGGCTTTCGCCATCACCGCCGAGCACGCCGGGGGAGTGGTCCAGAGCGCCAATCAGCCGGTCGTGGCCGGCGAAGTGACCGCCTGACCGCCCGGGAGGAACGCGGCCGGCGAGGTCACCGACGACTGCTGGTCCCCAACAGGCTCAGCGGCGACCGGTCAGATGCGATGACCGTTCAGATGCGATGGACCTGGCGCAGGCCGGCCCAGGCGAAGTCGGCCAGTCGGGTGGCCAGCCGCTTGGCCTCGGCGTCCCGGTCGGCCTCGTCGGTGATGGTCACGCTGGCGGGGTCGGGTGCTTCCCGTCGGGCATCGAGCCAGTGCCGGCTGGCTCCCTCGGCCATACCCACTACGGCATGGGCCAGCAGCAGGCGGTGCTCGGGGTCCAGACCGGCGTCGATCAGGGAGTCGATGGCCCGGGCGAGGGTCTCCTCCACCCGTCGGAGGGCCTCTCCGAGCTCCGGGTCGTCCGGGGCGTCCCGGCCGTAGAGAAGGCGGAATGCCTGCTTCGTTCCCGAGCATGAGCTCGAAGTAGGCGGCGAAGCCCAGCTCGACCTGCTGGCGGGGCCCCTGCGGCGTCCGCCGTGGCCTTCACGATGTGGGTCACCAGCTCACGCGAGAACACGTCCATCAGCTCGAGGTAGAGCGCCCGCTTGGACTCGAAGTGCTGGTAGACCAGCGGCTTGGTGACCCCGGCCGCCTCGGCGATGTCGTCCATCGTGGTGGCGGCGTACCCGTGCTGGGCGAACAGGGACAGGGCAACGTCGAACAGCTGGCGTCGGCGGGCGTCGGCTGTCAGTCGTCGGCCGCCTTGGCGTCAGTCGTCGGTCGCCGTTGGCGGCGGGCCGTCGGCCCGGGGCGTCCGCGACAGGTTCGGTGATCAATCCGTCGGCCATGGTGACCAGCGTAGTCGGGGCCCGAAATCGGCCTCGGACGGGTCCGGACCGGTTCCCGGCCACCCGCTCCCGTCCGTCCTCACAGCGGCGGCAGTACTCCGGCGATGCGGTGGGGCAGGTGCGAGAGGGAGAAGTGCGCCGCGGCCACCGCGAGATTGCGTTCCAGCAGGCCGGTGTCGGGATCGTCGAGCCAGACCCCCAGACGCCCGGTCTCGTGCAGCCCGAACCAGTCGAACCCGAAGGCGGCCAGCTCTTCGGCCACCGGGTAGCGCCCGATGGCCAGGGGGCGGCGGTGAACGGCGGACTCGATGGTCGGATTGCCGAATCCCTCCCAGGTGGAAGGGAGGGCCACGACGTCGCAGGCGTCGTAGGCGTCCTCGACGGCCGTCGGATCGCCGCCTCCCGGCGACCCCAGCACCACCGGGCACCGGGCTGAGGCCACCAGGTCGTCGAGCGTTCCGTCGAAGCCGTCCTCCGCCGGCCCGAGCAGCCAGAAGGTGGCACCCAGGCCGGCGGCCACCTCGAGACCGCCGGCCACGTTCTTGCGGGGGATGGCGCGGGTCGGCTGGAGGACCAGCCTCTGGGTCAGGTCGAGGCCCAGCCGGCTGCGGGCTCGGTGACGCCGGGCGGCGTCGGCAGCATCGGCGGTGGCAGGATCGACGCCCTCCGTGTCCGACCGCGAAGGCGTTGTACACGGTGGTGGCGGCCATGCCCCGGTTGGCCAGCTGGCGACGGCTGAGCTCGTTGATGGTCACGTGCCGCCACCGCGGATCAGTCGGCGGTGGGGGATGGTGGACGTAGGCCGGTCGCTGCCATGGAAGGTCGTGGTGGTGGAGGACCGCGGGCCGGCCGGCCAACGTGGCCGCCACCGCCGTCGCCGCCGCCGGGATTGAGGGGGAGCGAGCAGAGGTTCTCCACCACCACCAGATCGGCCCGCTCCAGCGCCGCCGTGAGTTCCGCCGGTGACGGGGGGTCCTCGGCCCCGATGGCCAGGCCCGGCAGCCGGTGGTCGACCGGCCCCTCACCGGCCACGGTGTAGGTGGCGAATCCGAGCCGCGCCAGCGCGTCCTGCCATTTGGCGGCCTCGACGGCCACGCCGTCGGAGCCGCCGAGGCGGAAGGAGAGGAAGGCTGCGGTGGGAATGGGGTCACCGTAGTGGTCGACCCTCCGACGGGCAGGACCTTCCGGCGGGAGCGGGACGTGCTGCCCGTGACCCGGGCCGGCCCGTCACCGACGGACTGCGACCTTGGACCGGACAGTCGGCGTCCAGGTCGGGATAGCTTCATCCGGTGCCCGATCCCGTGCCCCCCGAACCTCCTCCGGCCACGACCGACGACCTGCTGGTCGAGCACCGGGGACCGGTCCTCACCCTGACCATCGATCGGCCCGAGCGGCGCAACGCCATGACCTGGGACGTCATCGCCGGCCTGCGTCGGGCAGGTGGCCCGGGCCAAGGCCGACCCGGCCGTCCGGGTGGTGGTACTGACCGGTGCCGGTGACCAGGCCTTCTGTGCCGGCGCCGACCTCTCGGGCATGGTGCCCCGGGACCCCGGCGGCGTCACCGACGAGCATGTCCAGCACCACCTGGCCCGGGGGTGGCTGGCGCAGTTGTTCGAGGAGCTCTGGCACCTGGGCAAGCCGACTGTCGCCCGCGTCCAGGGATGGGCCATGGCCGGCGGATTCGGACTGGCCCTGGCCTGCGACATGGTCATCGCCTCGGATCGGGCCCGCTTCGGCGCCCCCGAGCTGAACGTGGGGCTGTGGCCCTACATGGTGACCGTGCCCATGCTCCGCTCGATGCCCGCCAAGAAGGCCCTCGAGCTCATGTCTGACCAGCCGGGTGGTGGAGGCCGAGGAGGCCGAGCGGATCGGCTTCGTGACCCGGGTGGTCCCGCCGGGTCAGCTCGATGCTGCCGTGGCCGAACTGTGCGGGGTCCTGGCCTCGAAACCCCCGGGTGTGATGAGGATGGGACGCGAATCGTTCTACGCTGTGCTGGACTCGGCGGCGACCGAGGCCTTGCCCTACCTCCACGCCATGCTCACGGTGACCAGCCAGACCGCCGAGGCGGCCGAGGGGATCGCCGCCTTCATCGAGAAGCGGTCGCCGGCCTGGCAGGTCTCCGCCGACGAGCAGGCCGCACCCGACGAGACGCAACCGAACTGACACCCGAGGAGCCCACCGTATGGCGAAACGAGCACTGATCACCGGCATCACCGGCCAGGACGGCTCCTACCTGGCCGAGTTCCTGCTCGACCAGGGATACGAGGTCTGCGGCATGGTCCGCCGTTCGAGCACGCTCAACTTCGAGCGCATCGCCCACATCCAGGACCGCCTCACCCTGGTGGCCGGCGACCTCCTCGACGAGGTGTCGATGATCAACATCCTCCGGGACAACCACCCCACCGAGGTCTACAACCTGGCCGCCCAGTCCTTCGTGCAGACGTCGTGGAACCAGCCGGTCCTGACCGGGGAGACCACCGCCCTCGGCGTGACCCGGGTGCTCGACGCCATCCGGATCGTCGATCCGGAGATCCGCTTCTACCAGGCCAGCTCGTCGGAGATGTTCGGCAAGGTGCTCGAGGTGCCGCAGAAGGAGTCCACGCCGTTCTATCCGCGCAGCCCCTACGGGGTGGCCAAGGTCTACGGCCACTGGATCACCGTCAACTACCGCGAGAGCTACGACCTCCACGCCTAGTCCGGCATCCTGTTCAACCACGAGTCCCCCCGGCGGGGCCTGGAGTTCGTGACCCGCAAGGTGACCCACGGCGTGGCCCGGATCAAGGCCGGCATCGACGAGAAGCTGGCCCTCGGCAACCTCGACGCCCAGCGGGACTGGGGCTTCGCCGCCGACTACGTGCGGGCCATGTGGCTGATGCTCCAACAGGACCGGCCCGACGACTACGTGGTGGCCACCGGCGAGACCCACTCGGTCAAGGAGCTGGTCGAACTGGCGTTCGCAGCCGTCGACCTCGACTGGGAGCAGCACGTGTTCATCGACGAGCGCTTCCTCCGCCCGGCCGAGGTGGACCTGCTGGTCGGGGATCCGTCCAAGGCCGAGACGACCCTCGGGCTGGCACCGCGAGGTCGACTTCCCGTAGCTGGTGCAGATGATGGTCGAGGCCGACCTGGCGCTGGTGAAGAGCCAGCTGGTCTAGCCGGCCATGCTCGACCCGGCCGCCATCCACGCCGACCCGCTCGGACTGCTGGTGGCGTTCGGCGCCGGCATGCTGTCGTTCCTCTCGCCGTGCGTGCTGCCGCTGGTGCCGGCCTACCTGTCGATGGTCTCGGGGCTCTCGGCCGCCGAGCTGAGCGCCCTCCACGCGATGCGCCCACCGGACCGGCGCCGGCCGCGTGCCGGTGGCATGGCGGTGGTCGGCAGCCGCCGCCGCCTCCCCGCCCGGCCCGGCAGTGCGCGACCGACGGGGCCGAGATCCGTGGAGACAGCGGGATCCCGACCCGGCCGAGCTCGGCTCGGGAGCGCGGTCGGCTGCTCCGGGGGATCCTGGCCTTCATCGCCGGGTTCACCGTCATCTTCACCATCCTCGGCGCCTCGGCCTCGGCCGTCGGCCGGCTGTTCCTCACCCATCAGCGGGCCCTGGAGACGGTGTCGGGCATCCTGATCGTGGTCTTCGGGGCGGTGCTGGTGGCCATGGCCGCCGGGCTGCCCGCTGCCCATGGCCCTGTCCGGGGAGCGGCGGTTCGCGGTGCGGCCCTCGGCGCTCGGGTCCTGGGCCCCGCCCGTCATGGGCATGGCCTTCGCCTTCGCCTGGACGCCGTGCATCGGGCCGGTGCTGGCCAGCGTGCTGGCCCTGGCGGCCGGAACCGGGGGATCGGCGGCCGGGGGGATCGCCCTCCTGCTGGCCTACTCGCTCGGGCTCGGGGTCCCGTTCCTCCTCTCCGGACTGGCCTTCGGCCGGATGACCGACGTGCTGGCCCGGGTGCGGAGCCGGCTCCGCGCTGGTCGACCTGGTGGGAGGGACCATCCTGGTCGGCTTCGGGATCCTCCTGCTCACCGGGCAACGTGATGTGGTCTCCGCCCACATCTCGAGATGGCTGCATGACCTGCATCTGGACCGGCTGTCGGTGAGCTGAACCGGGCCCTGGCCGGGCTTGCCGCGGCCCCCTGCCCGGGCCGCCCGATCGGACCCGGCACCGGCCCGGCCCCGCCTGGCTCCCGAGAGCCCGTCCCCGTACCATGGAGGCCGGCCATGGCCCCCCCAGCCCCTCCCCACCCGGCAATCTTCCTCCACGACGCCGTCGCGCTGTCGGGGCGGTTCCCCCTGCTCGCCGGAGTGGACCTCGAGGTCGCGGTGGGGGAGACGGTGCTGGTGGAGGGGCCCAACGGGGCCGGCAAGACCAGCCTGCTCCGGGTCTGTGCCGGGTTGGTGACCCTGCCTCGGGAGAGGCACGCGTGCTCGGGCTCGACCCGATCCGCCACCGGACACCAGGTGCGCCGCCGGGTCGGGCTCCTCTCCCATGCCTCCCACCTCTACGACGACCTCACCGTCCGGGAGAACGTGAGGTTCGGCGTGCGAGCCGCCGGGGCCGACACCGGCCGCATCGACGGTGCCTGCGACCGCTGGGGACTGACCGGGCGCCTGCTCAAGACCAGCGCCTCCAAGCTCTCGGCGGGCCAGCGCCGGCGGGTGGCCCTGGCCGTGCTCACGGCGCGTTGGCCCGAGCTGTGGCTGCTGGACGAGCCGCACGCCGGGCTGGACGCTTCGGCCCGCGACACCCTCGACCAGCTCATCGGCGAGGCCGGAGCGGCCGGCGTCACCGTGGTCATCGCCTCCCACGAGAGCCGGGTTCGTCGAGTCGTCTGGCCGGCCGGGCCGTCACCGTCACCGGTGGGCGGGTGACGGGTCGACGGTCACTGGCCCGGTCTTCGTCCCCGTCCCCCTCTTCGTCCACAGCCCCGTCTGGGTCCCTGGCCCCGTCACCGTCTACCGGCCCAGTCGCCGGCGCCAGCGGGGCCGACGAGCCGCGACGGCTCCGCGACGGCCCGACGCACGCCGACCCCGGCAACGCCGACCCGGTCAGAACCGCCGACCCGGTGGAGGCCCTGCTCACGAGTGGTTCCGCCGCTCCCCTCCCGGCCGGGGAGGTGGCCCATGTGGCGTGACTCTCTGCTGGTGGCGGGCAAGGACCTCCGCATCGAGGCGAGGTCCCGGGTGGGCCTGTCCCAGGTGGCACCGTTCGGGATCGTGGCCCTGGTGCTGTTCGCCTTCGCCCTCGGACCCGACCGGGTCCTGATGGCCAAGGGCGCTCCCGGGCTGTTCTGGGTGGCGGTGCTGTTCTGCACGGTGCTGGCCGTTCAGCGCAGCGTGTCGGTCGAGTCGGTGGACGGGGCCCGGGACGGACTCCGACTGTCGGGGCTGGACCCGGCCGGCCTGTTCCTGGGCAAGTCGGCGGCGGTGGCCGCCCAACTGGTGGTGCTGGAGGTGGTCCTCGGGGTCGGCGTGGTACTGCTCTACGGGGCACGGATCGAGGTGCCCTGGCTGATCGTCGTCTCCTGTGCGCTCGGGACCGTCGGGCTGGCCGCCACCGGCACCCTCTACGGAGCACTGTCCGCCGGGCTCCGGGTGCGGGAGACCCTGCTGCCCTTCCTCTTCCTGCCCATCGCCGCCCCGGTGCTGCTGGCCGGCACCCGGATGTGGCAGGCGGCCCTGGCCGGGGGCAGCCGCATCGGACGGGGCCCCTTGGCTCCGTCTCCTGGTGGTGTTCGACGCCGTCTACGTGGCCCTCGGCATCGTGGTCTTCGGGCCCATCCAGGAGTCGGCGTGAGTCCGAACCCCAGTGTGTCCGCTCCTCCGGTCCAGTCCCGGCGCGTCCGAGCGGCCACTCGGCTCATCGGGATCACCGCCGCGGTGGCGACGGCGCTCACCGTCTGGCTGGGCCTGTGGGTGACCCCGCCCGACCAGACCCAGGGCAACCTGGTCCGTCTGGTCTACATCCACCCCGGCGTGGCCTGGGTGGCGCTCTACCTGGCCTTCGGCCTTGCCGCCGTGGCCAGCCTCCTCTACCTCTGGCCCCGAACCCGCTCCCTGTTCTGGGACCGCCTGGCCGCGGCGGCCGTGGAGGTGGGCGTGGTGTTCAACGTCTGCACGCTCATCTCCGGGTCGATCTGGGGCAAGCCCACCTGGGGGGTGTGGTGGGCGTGGGACGCCCGGTTGACCAGCACCGCGGTACTTCTGGTGCTGTTCCTCGGCTATCTGGCCCTGCGCCGGGTGCCGGCGGAGCCGGAGGTGCGGGCCAAGCGCAGCGCCTTCGTGGCCCTGTTCGCCGCCGTGGACATCCCCATCGTCCATTTCTCGGTGCTGTGGTGGAGAACCCTCCACCAGGGGGCCACCGTCCTCAACCCCAACCTCTCGCCAACCATCCACGGCTCGATGGCCTGGACCCTGCTGCTCGGCTTCGTGGCCCTGACCCTGGTGTTCGTGTGGATGTTGCTGGTCCGCTACCGGATCGGCGTGCTCGAGGACTGGTTGGGCACCGGCGAGCTCGATGTGGCACTCGCGCGAGCGCCAGGCCGAGGGCGCCCCCGTGGACGAGGACGAGGCGGCCTGATGGGCTACGTCGTCGCCGGGTACGTCATCGTGCTCTCCCTCCTCTTCCTCTACGCCCTCCAGCTGGTGTGGCGCCGGCGCCGACTCACCCGGGCCGTGGACAGGGTGGTCGCCGCCCGAGCCGTCCCGGCCGAGGCCCCGGGCCAAGCTGCGGGCCGGCCGGCGATCAGGGGCGAGCGGTGACCACGGCCCCACCCTCGGCTCCGTCGACCGCCCCAGCCTCCGACGTCGTCGCCACCCCGACCGACGTCGGTCTCCACCCGCACCAGCCATCGGCTCCGCTATGCGGTCGTGGGTCTGGTACTGGTCGGGGCGCTCGGCTTCCTGGTGGCCAAAGGCCTCGGGACCGCACTCAACTTCTACCTGCCCGCCGATCAGGCCCTGAGCCAGCGGGCCAGCCCTCGGGAACAAGACCTTCAACCTCGAAGGGGTGGTCGAGCCGGGCTCGATCCACCCCACGGCGTACGGGGTGGACTTCGTGGTGACCGCAGGTACGGCCCGGGTCTCCGTGCACAACACCGGCAGCCCGCCCGACCTGTTCCAGCAAGAACATCCCGGTCATCGCCGTGGGCCACTTCGTCGGCACCACGTTCCTGTCCGACATGATCCTGGTCAAGCACTCCTCGACCTACATCGCTCAGCACCCGGCGCGGGTCACCGCGCCAAACGGGACCAAGCGATGACCGGGCGATGACTGCTTTCCGGGCGCCACCCGCCCTGTGGCCGGTCCCCCGCCCGTGAACGGGATCCTCGGCCACACCGGCGTACTGCTCGGGTTCGCGGCCGCCGTCGTCGGGGCGCGTGGTGCTGGCGGTGGGCCTGGCCAAGGGTCGAGTGGCGACCATGCGCAGCGGACAGGTCTACGCCCCTCTGGTGCTGCTGGGCGGGGTGATCGGCGTGGTGGCCATGGAGCACGCCCTGCTCACTCACGACTTCTCCCTCGGCTACGTGGCCGCCAACAACAGCAGGGACACGCCGTGGCTCTACTCCATCACCGGCCTGTGGTCCGCCTTGGCCGGGTCGATCCTGCTGTGGGGTGTGGTGCTCGGGGGCTACGCCACCGCCATGGTCTGGCGCTTCCGGCGCCGGTCGGGCGACCAGCTCGTGGCCTGGGCCACCCTGGTGGTCTACGTGGTGGCCGCCTTCTTCTTCGGGCTCATGCTAGGGCCGGCCGATCCCTTCAAGCACGTGGCGGGGGCCGTCCCCGCCAACGGGCCCGGGCCCAACTCGCTGCTCCAGAACAACCCGCTGGTCCTGATCCACCCGCCCATGCTCTATCTGGGCCTGGTCGGGTTCACTCTGCCCTTCGCCTTCGCCGTCGCCTCGCTGATCACCGGCCGGCTCGACGAGGACTGGCAGGGGGAGACCCGGCGGTGGACCCTGTTCGCCTGGGCGTTCCTCTCCATGGGGATCCTGCTCGGGGCCTGGTGGTCCTACCAGGTGCTCGGCTGGGGCGGATTCTGGGGCTGGGACCCGGTGGAGAACGCCGCCCTGCTGCCCTGGCTGGTGGGCACGGCCTACCTCCACTCGGTGATGGTCCAGCAGCGGCGTGGGCTGCTGCGGATCTGGAACCTCTCGCTGGTGGTGGCGGCGTTCAGCCTGACCATCCTCGGGACCTTCCTGACCCGCTCCGGGGTCATCCAGTCGGTGCACTCGTTCTCCGAGTCGACCATCGGGCCCCTGCTGCTGGGCTTCTTCGGCGTGGTCCTCTTCACCGGGGTGGGTCTGATCGCCTGGAGGGGCGACCGACTGCGGTCGGCGGGGGGCATCGACTCGCCCCTCAGCCGGGAGGGGGCCTTCCTGGCCAACAACCTGCTGTTCGTGGGGTTCGCCTTCGTGGTGCTGCTGGGCACGGTCTTCCCGCTGCTCTACGAGGCGCTCCACAACGGCACCCAGGTCGGGGTGGGTGCGCCCGTACTTCAACCGGTTCTTCGTGCCGGTCGGGCCTGGCCCTGCTGTTCCTCATGGCCGTGGCCCCGGCCCTCCCGTGGCGAAAGACCACCGTCGAGGTGATGCGCGGCCGGCTGGCCGTGCCCGCCGGCGTGGGGGTCGGTGGTGGTGGTGGCCTGCGTCCTGGCCGGGGTGCGCGGGGTGGAGCCCCTGCTGGCCTTCGGGCTCGGTGCCTTCGCCGCCGCCTCGGCCGGTCGAGCCCTCGTGCTCTCGGTGCGCGGCGCCTACCGGTCGGCCCGCAGCTCGGGGGCTACGGCCGGACGGGCCGCTCTCACCGGATGGCGCGGCTTCGTGGGCCGGGCCAACGGGGGGATGGTGGTCCATATCGGCGTGGTGGTCGTGGCCATCGGCCTGGCCGCGGCCACCTCGTACCTCGCACCGGGGCCAGGTCCACTTGTCGGTGGGGAAGAGCGACCACCTTCTCCGGACATACCGTCGAGTTCGTGGGCACCCGGGTGGTGACCACTCCCTCGCACTCGTCGTTCGAGGCCGTCCTCCGTGTCGACGGCAGCGGCCTCTTCTATCCGGCCATCAGCCAGTTCGGCACCGGGAGCGCCACCGTGGGCACGCCGGCCATCGACTCCAGCTGGCGGGACGATCTCTACCTGACCATTGCCGCCGTCCCCTCCAACGCCACCGCCTCCGAGCGGTCCACCGTCTGGGCCTTCGGTGCGGTGGAGCAACCCCTGGTCATGTGGTTGTGGGTCGGTGCCGGACTAATCGGTCTGGGCTCGATCCTCTCGGCCATCCCCGGTCGGAGGCGCCGGCCCACCGACCCGGTCTCCGCCCCGGTGGTCGAGGTGGCCCCGCCCGCCTCCCCATCCGACTCGCCGCCGGTGGCCGGTCGCGATGACCGGCCTGACGTCGAGGCCGTTCCACAGCCGGTGGGCGCGGGTGACCCACCGTGAACGTCGACGTCAACACCCCGAGCGGTCCGCCAGGATCGACGGGACGGAACGGACGGGCGGACCGGTCCGACCCCTCCCAGCCCCACCGACCGAGCGACCCGACTGACCCGACTGACCCGGTCGAGTCCACGGACGTGACCGAGTTGTCGGCAGCCCGGATCGACGCCACCCCGCCGCCGGCCCCGCGCCTCCGTCGGCATCCGGCCCGATGGGCGGCGGTGGCCGTGCTGGTCATCGGGGCGGGGCTCATCGCGGTGTTGGCCACCCGGCCGTCGGCTACCACCGTCGAGGCCAAGAGTCCCGCTGCTGGGGCGAATGGCGCCGCCCGTCGGGGGACGGACCGTCGACGGCACCGTCTTCCACCTGAGCCGGGTCCCAGGCCACTATGTGGTCCTCAACTTCTTCGCCAGCTGGTGCACCCCGTGCCAGGTCGAGACCCCCGACCTGGTGGCATTCCAGTTCCAGCACCGGCCGAAGGGCGACGCCTCCGTGGTCAGCGTGGTGTTCAACGACACTACTGACGCCGCCCGCCAGTATCAGGCCAAGGTGGGAGTCACCTGGCCCACGTTGGCCGACGTCAACGGAGCGCTGGCCCTCGCCTACGGAGTCCGGGAGAACCCGACGTCCTACGTGATCGCCCCCAGCGGCCGGGTGGTGGCCTCGATACTGGGCGGGGCGACTGCCGGCGGACTGGACCAGATCATCGCCCGGGCCGAGGCCAGCGGATACGGGTCATGAGCAGGCGCCGTTTTCCGCTGTGGAGCGGTCTCGGCGTCGTGCTGGTCCTGGCCCTGGTCGTTGGTAGCGGCATCTTCCGGTCGGCGCCCCCGACTCCCGCCCAGCGGGCCGCGGCCATCGAGTCCGTGGTGCGCTGCCCCACTTGCGAGGACCTCTCGGTGGCCCAGTCCACTGCGCCGACCGCAGTCGCCGTCCGGTCGGCCGTCGCGCAGCTCATCGTCGAAGGTCGCTCGGACCAGCAGATCCAGGCCTACCTGGTCGACCGGTACGGCTCGTCCATCGTGCTCGACCCGCCGGCCAGCGGCTGGTCCCTCCTGGTGTGGCTGCTGCCTTTGCTGGGGGGCCTGGCCGCCACCGTCGCGCTGGCGGTGGTGCTGGTCAGACGGCGCCGCCTCTCGGGCGGGGCCCCCGACGAGGGGGGCGGGAGCGACGGGAGGCCGCTCAGCCCCGAAGGGGCCGACGAGCGCCGCCACTTCCTGAACCGTTCCCTGGCCGACGCCGACGCCGAGTATCTGGCCGGCGACCTCTCCGACCAGGACTACCTGGCCCTGCGCCACCGCGACCTCGTCCGACTGGCGGCGCTGGACGACTCGAACGGTCGGTACGGGACCACGGCGGGTGCCGAGCCGCTCGCGGCCCGCTCCTCGGTGGCCGTGGAGGAGGCGCCCGACGCGGCGGTCGGGGGCTCGCCGGGCCTGGCCGCCGACGCTGCCACCACCGCCGAGAGCGTGGCCGACCGCCGGCGCGACGCCGACGTCGAGGGACGGTCTCGACGGAGGGGTAGGAGGAGTTGGTGGTACCTCGGCGGCGCAGTGGCGGCGTTCGGCGCGGCGCTGATCATGGCCGTGACCCTCTTCGCCACGAACCGGCAACCGGGCCAGTCGGCCACCGGCAGCTTCGCCCAGACCCCGACCCAGCAGATCGAGGAGACTCTGGCCCAGGCCGCTACCGACGAGGACGGGGGTCAGGTCGGCCCGGCAGCCCGGCTCTACCAGTCGGTGCTCGACAAGCATCCTGCCAACGAGGTGGCTCTGGCCCAGCTGGGGTGGCTCGAGTACCAGACCGGCCGACAGGGGAGCAGTGCCTCGTTGATCAGCGACGCCAGGGCCAAGCTCCGGCGCGCCGTCCGACTCGACCCCGGGGACTACGCCGCCCGTCTCTACATCGGGACGATGCTGCTGCAACAGGACGGAGACGCCGCCGGGGCTGTGACCCAGTACCGACAGTTCCTGGCCGACGGGCCACCGGCGGCGCTGGTCGCCCAGGCTGCACCGGACATCCGGGCGGCGTTCCTTCGGGCCGGATTGCCCCTCCCGCCGTCGGTGGCGGGGGCCTGAGCCCTACTCGGCGCCCCACCCCGACCGGGGATGGGCGGCGAGCGCGGCCCCCAGCTGATCGGCCAGGGCCACCGGTCCGAGCAGTCGTCGTTTCACCCGGTAGCGGAAGCTCTCAGGCAGATTCGCCACGAGTTTGGTATCGATCCGGGCCGGCCGCCGGGTCAGGTCGTGTTCGTGACGCGTGGGCAGCCCGGTGGTCGTGGTCTCGCCGTCCGGCATGCCCAAGGTCTATCCCCTCCCCGGCGGAGTGGCCAACGGCCAGGCGGTGGCCGCCCGTGCGGCGCCGGGGGGCCGTTCAGCGCTGCCGGTCGGCGGACCCTCGGGTCAGGGGACCAGGACCGCCTTGCCGGCGATGGTCCGGTCGAGCAACCCCGCCATCACGGCCGCGGCCTGGTCGAGCGGGAAGCGGTCCGGGTCGACCGGATGGAGGCGCTCTGACGCCACCATCTCCATCAGCTGGGAGGTCAGGTCACGGTTGCCGAAGGGGTCCTTGAAGGTCCAGCCTCCCCAGTCCACCCCGACCACGGTGCGGTTGTTGAGGAGCACCAGGTTCAGGGGGACCGAAGCGATGGGTCCTGACGCGAATCCGAGGACGCAGAACCGGCCGAGGGGCCCGGTGGCGCGGAGGGCCGGCTCGCTGTGGCGGCCCCCGACCGGATCGACCACCACGTCCACGCCGCCGCCCGACAACTCCCTGGCCCGCGACTTCAGGTCCTCCTGCTCGTAGGCGATGGTGGCTTCGGCTCCCATGGCCACCGCAGCGGCCAGCTTGTCCGGAGTGGAGGCGGCGGCGATGACCCGTCCACCCAGCGCGGTGGCGATGTCGACCGCCGCCAGGCCGACCCCACCCCCGGCCCCGAGCACCAGCACCCACTCGCCCGGCGCCAGGGAGGTCCGCCTGGTCAGGGTGAACAACATGGTGCAGTAGCTCTGGATCAGCGCCGCGCCCTGTTCGAAGCCCAGATTGTCCGGCATCGGCACCAGGGAGAGGGCCGGTACCACCGCCTGGTCGGCGAAGCCGCCGAACCCGGTGAAGGCGATCACCCGGGCACCCACCGAGACCGCGTCGACTCCGGGTCCGACGGCCGAGACCACCCCGGCGATCTCAGAGCCCGGCACGAAAGGGGCCGCCGGCTTGATCTGGTAGCGGCCCTGACAGATGAGCCCGTCGACGAAGTTGACGCCGGCGGCCCGGACGTCCACCACGACCTGGGCCTCTCCGGCCGACGGCGCAGGCCGCTCCTCGACCAGGAGTGCCTCGAGTGGGCCGAGCTGTCGGCAGACGATGGCCCGCATGGGCAGAACCTACCGCCGTCTGCCCTGCCCCGCCTTGCCCCGCCCTGCCCCGACCTGCCGCCGCCCTGCCTTGCCCCGACCCGCCCAGCCCGCCCCTGCCCCGCGTGCCCGTCCCCCCGCGGCCGGCCGAGCCAGTGAGCCGAGAACGTGTCCTAGCCCGAGAGGCCCGTGGGCTAACTGCGAAGTGCCCGGAGCCCGTCCACGACCTTCGAGAAAGAGACCTCGAAGGCCTCGATGTCCGACGCCGTTGTCGACCAACCCACCGAGACGCGCAGCGATCGTTCGGCATCCACGCCCATGGCCTCCAGCACCGGTGATGGCTCCAGGGACTCGGACGAGCAGGAGGACCCCGAGTGGACGGCCACGCCGTGCTGGTCCAGACCGAGGAGCACCGGTTCGGCCTCGACCCCCTCGATACCCAGGCACAGGAGGTGGGGGAGGCGGTCGTCGGGGTCGCCGAACTGCTCCACCCCGGCCACCCCCAGGCCGGCCGCCGCGAGCCGATCGGTCCACCGGCGGGCGGTCCTGGCCTCACGGTCGAGCACACCGGGCTCCGAGAGGGCCGAGGCCGCGGCGCCGAAACCTATGGCCCCGACCACGTGCTCGAGTCCTCCCCGCCGGGCCCGTTCCTGCTCGCCGCCCACGACGAAGGGGTCGATGCGGAGACCCCGCCGGACGATCAGGGCACCGATGCCGGTAGGTCCCCCCAACTTGTGGGACGACACCGAGACCAGGTCGGCGCCGAGATCACCGAGGGCGCACGGCACGTGTCCGGCGGCGGCCACCGCATCTACATGAGTGAGTACGCCGCGTCGCCGACAGAGCTCCACTATCCCGGCGACCGGTTGGACCGTACCCACCTCGTGGTTGGCCCACTGGCAGTGCACCATCGCCGCCTCCACCCCGTGGGCGCGGTGGCACCGGTTCGAGTGCGTCCTCCACCGCAGCGACCTCGATGCGGCCGAGGCCGTCCACAGCGACCCTCTCGGCCGGCGCCGATCGTATCGAGGCATCCCGCACCGCGGAGTGCTCCACGGGAGCGCAGACCACCGCTCCGTACCGGAGCCGGAGTGCCCCCCACACCGCGGCGTTGATCGACTCGGTGCCTCCCGAGGTGAACACCACCTCGCGGGGACGGACCCCGAACAGCCCGGCGACCAGCTGACGGGCGTCCTCCAACGCCGCCCGCACGATGCGACCCTCCTCGTGGATTCGTCCAGGGTCGGCCGTGACGCCCTGTTCGACCCATGTCGCCATGGCGGCGCGGGCCTCCGGGCGCGGAGGTGTCGTGGAGGCGTGATCGAGGTAGTGACGGGCCAACGGCCGGCCCGCCGGTCAGACCACCGCAGCGCAGGCGTCGTCGCCGCGGGCACGCGATGACGAAAGCACCACCGGAACGGTCCCTCCGGCCTCCTCGCCGCACAGTCCGGCCAGGAGGCCCTTGACCATGCCGCGATCGACAGCGCACAACACCGGATACTGCGAGGCGGCGTTCCCGAACGGGCAGTTGTCCGCCACCACCGCGGTGCTGGATCCGTGATCCTCGGCATGGGCCGCGAATCCGTGGGCGGTGAGGGTGTCGGCGATGGCGTGCATGGCGGTCCGCAGCGACCGTTGACCGTCGCCCGGCGACATCTGACCGGCCAGGGTGCGCCCGTACTCCTCGCCCACCCGCTCGGCCATGACCTCGGCGGCGGTCGGTCCCAGGAGCTGGAGCGCCTCTTGGAGCAGCAGGACCAGGAGGTCGTCCCTCCGGGTCAGCAGGTCGAGGGTGGGGTCGTTGCCGATGGCCCGGAACCGCTTGGACGGGCGACCGGCCCCGTTGCCGGCGGACCGCTCCATGGTGACCTCCACATAGCCCCCCGTGGCCAGGCGGTCGAGGTGGTGCCGGGCCACATTGGGGTGGAGCGAGAAGCGAGCCGCCACTTCGGAGGCCGTGGCCCCGGGATTGGACCGGACGTGGAGGTAGATCTCCCTCCGGGTCGGGTCCCCGAAGGCCGCGGTCACTGCGGTCACAGCGGCGGAGAAGTGGCTGTCCGACTCGGAGGAGTCCGGCGGGACATCGGGCCGGGGCGACGCCGTCACACCCACCGGTCCGGCATCGACGTCGAGCGAGCGGCTGTCTGAGTCGGCGTGCACGTCACCTAGTCTACCGGGTGACGCCGAAATCTCCCGAGGAGCTGCTGAATGTCCATCGACGAATCCCAGGTCACAGCAGCGCTGACTGCCGTGATCGACCCCGAGCTGCGCCGTCCGCTCGGGGAGCTGGGCATGGTCGGCTCGGTCCAGACCAGGCGCAAGAAGGTGGCAGTCGAGGTGGCTCTGCCGGTCGCGCACTATCCCCAGGTCGAGGAGTTACGGGAGCGGGTCCGGCGGGCGGTGGGCGCGCTGTCGGGTGTGGACGAGGTGCAGATGGAGACGGTGGTCATGGAAGAAGAGCCGCGGGCCCGGCTCCGAATGCTCCTCCGGGGCGAACCGGTGGATGGGGGCACGCAGCACGCCCCCGACGAGGGGCACGGTCACTCCCACGCCGGGGGCGGGGCCCCTCTGGGCCATGAGGAAGGTAGGCCCAACCGGTTCATGCTCCCACGTTCGAAGACGAGGATCCTCGGGATCTCGTCGGGCAAGGGTGGGGTGGGGAAGTCGTCGGTGACCGTCAACCTGGCGGTGGCCCTGGCCCGCCGGGGTCACGACGTCGGCATCCTGGACGCCGACGTCTACGGCTTCTCCGTCCCCAAGATGCTGGGGGTCACCAACGACCCGCTGATCATCGGTGATCTGGTGGTGCCTCCCACCGCCAACGGGGTCCGGTGCCTGTCCATGGGTTACTTCGTCCCCGATGACACCCCGGTCATCTGGCGTGGACCCATGCTCCACAAGGCGCTGGAACAATTCCTGGTCGACGCGTACTGGGGCGAGCCCGACTACCTCCTGATCGACATGCCCCCGGGCACCGGGGACGTGACGCTGTCGTTGGGCCAGTACCTCACCAAGACGGAGGTCTATGTCGTCACCACTCCGCAGGCCGCTGCCGAGCGGGTGGCCCAACGATCGGCGTACGCGGCGCGGAAGTTGAAGCTGGCCGTGCGGGGGGTCATCGAGAACATGAGTTGGTTCACCGGCGACGATGGGAAACGGTACGAGCTGTTCGGTGCGGGCGGCGGCGCCCAGCTGGCCGGAGAGCTCGGCGTACCGCTGCTGGCCCAGGTTCCCTTGGTTCCAGCCCTCCGGCAAGGTGGCGACGACGGTGTCCCCACCGTGTCGGCCGAGCCGGACAGCGAGGTGGCGGGGATCTTCGATCGGCTGGCCACCTCGATCGTCGATCTCGGTCCGGCCCGTGTCTACCGCAAGGAGCTCAGTCTGAGCTAGGCCGGTGCGGCCGCGGACCGCTTCGTCCGCCGCCGCCGGGGTTCGGTTGCTCCCGGTGGGCCGGTAGGGGCAGCCTGTCGGCCCCCGCCGCCGCAACAAGGTCGCCCGACCAACCGATCAGTTCGGGTAGGACCCTCGGTATGGCGACAACGGGGATCAACCCCAGTCGGCTCGCGTGGGCGGCATGCCACTCCGACCCCCCGGCTCGGGGACGATCCCGAGCACCTGGTGGATGGCCAGGCCGCCGTCGTCGAAGCCGTTGGCCGAGGCCGCCATGTAGAGCCGCCAGATGTTGGCCCGGGCCGACCCGACCAGGGCCACGGCCTCGTCCCAGTGTCCGTTCGAGGTTGGCCACCCAGTGGTGGAGGGTCCGGGAGTAGTGCTCCCGCAGCGACTCGACGTCGCGGACCTCGAAACCGGTTCGCTGCATGGCCCGGACCACGTCGGCCACGTCCAGCAGCTCGCCATCGGGGAAGACATACCGTCCGACGAAGGACCGCTTACCGAGCACGGATCCGCCGGGCTTGGAGATGGCGTGGTTGAGCAACCTCCCGGTCGGTGTCAGCAGTGCGCGCAGGGTCTCGAAGTACTGGGTCATCCGTTGGCGGCCCACATGCTCGAACATGCCGATGGAGGAGATGGCGTCGAAGGTCTCGCCGCGCAGGTGCCGGTAGTCCATCATGCGGATCTCCACCAGTCCGTCCAGACCGGCCCGGGCGACCCGGCGGGCCGCCTCGTCGACCTGCTCCCGGCTCAGGGCCACTCCGACCACCCTGGCGCCGTGGTGCCGGGCGGCGTGGATGGCCATCGAGCCCCAGCCGCAGCCGACGTCGAGGAGGCGCGATCCCGGAGCGCGATCGATGCCCAATTTGCGGCAGATGAGGTCGTGCTTGGCCGTCTGGGCCTCCTCCAGCGTGGAGTCGGAAGTCGGTGAACCGGGCACACGAGTAGGTCATGGTGGGTCCGAGCACCAGGCGGTAGAAGTCGTTTCCCACGTCGTAGTGGTGGCTGATGGCCTTGGCGTCTCGGGCCGGAGAATGGAGTCGACCGGTCGGCCGGCATTCCTCGGGAGGTGCCGGCAGGGGAGGGCCGAGCACTCCCAGCCGTCGCGCGGCATCCACCATGGTGGCCAGCCTCCGGAGCCCGAACTGGCGGAGCTCCCTCGGCGATCCGTCGTGCAGGGTGGTCAGCAGCTGGAATATGTCCCCCTCGACGACCAGATCGCCGGAGACGAATGCACGGGCGACACCCAGCTCACCGGGTGACCAGAGGATCCGCCGGACGGCGTCCGCCGACCGTATCCGCAGCACTCCGACGCCGTCTGCCGGCCCGACGGCGCTCCCGTCCCAGAACTCGAACCGCACCGGGACGTCGTCTCCCACCACGGACCGAAGGAACGGGGCCAGGACGGCGGCGGCGCTGTCACCGGGTGCAGGATCGGACGGTGGGACGGGAGAAGTGTCCGATCTCGCCCGGGGACCGGTGGCCGACCGGGGCGGTTCGGGCTGCACCCGGCCGGAAGGCGTTCTCGTCTGCTCGGTGACCATGATCGACCTCCTCGACCGGGGGTACGAACCACCCGGTCGGGTTCGATCCTATGGGCGGCGCCCTGGTGGTTCATCCCCTCCCCGGCTCATCGCCCCGCTGCTCGGCCCGGGCCGGTTGCCGTCGGCGGGCAGACCGCGAGCGGGCCGCGCTGGGATCGGTGTCCGACCCTCTGGTCCGCCGCCGCGCCCTGCGCGGTGGCGGCGACCGGGAGCACTTGAGCGTTGACAAGGGCTGAACCGGATCCCGGGCTGACCGGGTTCAGAGTCGTATCGTGAGCCCGATGCCGGCCGGTAGCTTTCCCGGATCCCACCCGAGCAGCGCGACGGCCTGGCCGAAGGCGAACCGGTCGGTCATGCCCGCCACGTAGGCCACGGCCGCCCGGACCGCGGCCGGCTCGCCGCCGGTCAGCTCGAGGGCCTTCTCCCCGCCGGTCGGGATCAGATTGGGACGATCCCCGAAGTGGTCCACCAGGGCCTGCAGCACGGCCACGACGGCCCGTCCCTGCGTCACCGAGCTGGGCCGGAGGTAGATGTGCTCGTAGTTGCTCGCCCGGAAGGCGGCCAGGGCCTCGGCCGCCGACTCGTCCATGCCGATGTGTCCGGTGCGGAGGATGGTCGACACCAGGGCTTCGATGAACGTGCCGAGCTGCTGGCTCCGCTGGTCGCCGCAGCGTTGACGGACCAGCTCGGGCAGGGCGCTCGGGGTGACGATGCCGCTCTTCACGGCGTCCTCGAAGTCGTGGCAGACATACGCGATCCGGTCGGCCCAGCTGACCACCTCCCCCTCCGGGGTGGAGGGGGCCGGGCGGGACCAGGAGTGGTTGCGGATCCCGTCGAGCGTCTCGCGGCAGAGGTTGAGGGAGGCGAGGGAGACATCGGCTCCCCAGGGGGCGTGGTCGAATCCACCATCGAGGTAGGGGGAGAGGGCATCCTCACTCGCATGCCCCCCGGGGCCGTGGCCGCAGTCGTGCCCGAGCGCGATGGCCTCGGTCAGGGCCACGTTCAGCCGGCAGGCCCGGGCCACACTGGTGGCCACCTGGGCCACCTCGAGGGCATGGGTCAGCCGCGTCCGCTGGTGGTCATCGGGGAACACGAAGACCTGGGTCTTCCCGGCCAACCGGCGGAACGCCGTGGCGTGGAGGACGCGGTCACGATCACGTTCGAAACAGGTCCTCCACCGGTCGGGCTCCTCCGGCCGCACCCGCTGGCCTCCCCCTCGGCTCCGGGTGGCTCCAGGAGCCAGCTGGTCGGTCTCCCTGGCCTCGCGGCCCTGGCGTTCCAGTCCAGGCGTGCCCCTCCCGGCTCCATCCTGACCCGACTCACCGACGGTGGCGTGGCTGTCGGCATGGGCGAACGTGATCCCCGGGCCACCGTGGCCGGCCATGGTCGACGCCCAGCGGCGGTTCCTATCGTTGGGCCCGTCGTCGTCTCGGTCCGGCCCGGGGCCGGTGACGGGTTGGCTCTGCTCGGTCATGGAGCCAGTGTGCCCCATGGCTGTGACTCGGGGGCCGCAGGGTCGCGGGACGCCCGACGTGCCCGGGACGGGCGGCCACGGGAGCCGACGGATCACCCCGATCGGGGGTTTCCGGGACCGCCCCGGTCACGGGACACCGGGCCGGGGGGACGCCCGGCACCGTGGACCTTGTAACGTCGTTGACGGCCGGCAGTCCTGCCGGGCCCAGCTGAGAGGAGCGTGCCAGGTGGACGTGCGTATCGGAATCGTGCAGTCGATGAAGGAGCTCGACATCGAGTTGCCCGACGATGCGGACCGCGAGAAGGTCCTGGCCGACATCGAGTCTGCGCTGGCCCAGGACGGAACCATCCTCTGGTTGACCGATCGGAAGGGCCGGCAGGTGGGCGTGCCCGTGGGCAAGGTGGCCTACATCGAGGTGGACCCACCGGCATCCGATCGGCGGGTCGGCTTCGGGATCTCCTGATCCGACGGCTCCACCGCTCACCGGTCGGATCGGAGCGGTGATGCCGACGCGGACCACGTTGCGACGACCGGTACCGCGGCCGGCCGGTAGGCCGGCCGGCGCCACGAATGGTCCGATGGGCGGCGCCCGGTGCCACCCGGCACCTGCCTGGTCCTCCTCCCCGTCCTCGCCCGGGGACCCAGGTCGATGAGCTCCCTCCTCGACCTCAAGCTGCTCTTCGTCACCGGGAAGGGCGGTGTCGGGAAGACCACGGTGGCCTCGGCGCTGGCTCTGCTGGCTTCCCTACGTGGCAAGCGGGTTCTGATCTGCGAAGTCGATGCCAAGGGCGACGTGGCCGGGTTCTACGAGGCCCCCCCCACCGGCTTCAGCGAGCGCGAGATCCTCCCCGGCCTGTTCGCCATGACCATGGACACCGAGGCCTCGCTCCGCGAGTACCTGAAGCTCCAACTCAAGATCCCCGTGGTGGGTCGCATCGGCCCACTGGCCAAGGCCTTCGACTTCGTGGCCACCGCCGCGCCCGGGGTTCGGGAGATCCTTACGGTTGGCAAGCTCTGCTACGAGGTACGGGAGCGCCAGTACGACCTGGTGGTCGTCGATGCGCCCGCCTCGGGGCACATCATCGGACAGCTGGCCGCTCCGCAGGCCATCAACAACCTGGTCAAGGTGGGCCTCATCAGGACTCAGACGGACTGGATGCTCGAGATCCTGTCGGACCGGCACAGGACGGGCCTGGTGGCGGTGTGCACCCCCGAGGAGATGCCGGTCAGCGAGACCATCGAGTTGGCCGACCGGGTACGGGAAGAGACGACGGTCCAGCTGTCCGCGGTGGTGGTCAACCGGGTACTCCCCGAACTGTTCGGCCGCCAGGAGGAGGTCGTGTTCGACGCCCTTGGCGCACCTGGCCCGCTCGGGACGCTGAACGAGTTGGTGGGCGGCGACGCCACGCCGGTACTCGACGCAGCCCGGCTGGCCGTCACCATGCGCCGCACCCGCACCACCCACCTCCACCGACTGCGTCAGGGCATCGACGGTAACGTCCCCATGCTGTACCTCCCCTACCTGTTCACCCGGTCCCACGGGCTCCGCACCACCCGGCAGGTGGCGGCCTCCCTGGGTGAGGAATTGGGGTACTGATGGCAGCGGCACGGGCCTCCCGGCCGGGCCGGACGACCGGCGGCGGCCGCGGGGCTCATGCCGGCCGCGGGGCCGTTCCGGATGCGCCGGGCGAAGGGGCGAAGGTCTCCTCGGCGGGGAGCGGGTCCATGGATGGGCTGCTCGCCACCAAGGAGATCGTGGTGGCCTGCGGGCCCGGGGGAGTGGGCAAGACCACCACGACGGCCGCGGCGGCGGATCATGGCCGCCATCCGGCACGGCAGCAAGGTCCTGGTATTGACCGTCGACCCGGCCAAACGCCTGGCCGACGCCCTCGGGCTCGACGGGATCGGCAATACCGAGCACCGTGTGCCCGACGAGGCCTTCCGCTCCGTCGGGATCAAGCCGAGGGGCCAGCTCTGGGCGGCCATGCTCGACACCAAGGAGTCGTGGGACGAGCTGATCCGTCGCCATGCTCCCGACGCCCAGACCCGGGCCGAGATCCTGGCCAACCCCCTGTACCAGAACATCTCGGGGAAGTTCGTCCAGAGTCACGACTACATAGCGATGGAGCGGCTCTACGAGATCCACTCGGAGAGTGACTACGACCTCATCGTGGTCGACACCCCTCCGACCCGCAACGCCCTGGACTTCTTGGACGCCCCCCAACGGATGGCCGACTTCTTCTCCTCCCGCCTGCTCCGATGGCTGATCGTCCCCTACCGGTCGCGCCTGGTCAACATGGCTACCAAGCCCTTCTACCAGGTGGCCGATCGGATCCTCGGCACCGAGTTCCTGGCCGACATCTCCGAGTTCTTCATCCTGTTCCAGTCGATGTACGACGGGTTCGTGGAGCGGTCGGAGTCGGTGGGGCGCCTCCTCTCGGATCGCCGCACCACCTTCATCGTGGTGTCCACCCTGGAGGCAGTGCCGCTTCGGGAGGCCGAGTTCTTCGCCCAGGAACTCACGTCACGCCGGCTCCATCTTGGCGCCATCGTGCTCAACAAGGTGCTGCCTGACTACCTGCGCGGTTCGGACGGGTCCCGGGTGGCCGAGGCCCTCCGCGAGCGTGCCGGGGAGATGGCCCTGCAGTTGGCGCCGGGGTTGGGGGCCACGGACCCCAGCCTCAGCGACGCCGACCAGATCGCCCGAGTGCTCACCGAGGTGGCCGAGAGCTACCTGAACTTCCAGGTGGTGGCCCTCCGTGAGATGGAGGAGCGGTCCATGCTCTCGGTGGTCCCGGACGTGCTCGCCACGGTGCCCTTCTTCGATACCGACATCTATGACCTCGGCGGACTGGTGCGACTCGGCGAACAGATCTGGGAGTAGGTGGCGGCTCCCGGCCGAGCGTCCCGGTTCCCGTCCGCTCCCTCGGCTCCCAGCCGCGCCCCGCTGCCGCTGAGCCCTCATCCCGAGGAAGCTGAGCCCCCATCCCGAGGAAGTAGTGGGTCAGCGCTGAGGACCTCGGGTGCCGGCGGTCCGGTCGGCGGCGGGGGCGAACCGGGACCCCGGGAGTGCGGGCGGGGCGGCCGCTCGGACCGGCCTTCCCACTGCCTTACGATGCATCCGTGACCGACATCGTCGACCCCAGGCTCGAGGCCTACGCCGAGGCCCACACCACCGCGCCCGCCCCCCACCTCGAGGAGTTGGCCACCGACCTGCGGGCCACGCTGGAGTCGCCCGGGATGATGGTCGGTCGCCTCGAGGGTCGCTTCCTCGAGATGTTGACCTTCGCCCTGGGTGCCCGGTCGGTGCTCGAGATCGGGACCTTCGGGGGGTACTCCGCCCTGGCCATGGCCGCAGGGCTGGCCCCCGGAGGTCGCATCATCACCTGTGAGATCTCGCCGGCGCATGCCGAGTTCGCCCGACGCCACATCGCTGCCAGCCCCCTTGCGGGGGCCATCGAGGTGGTGGTGGGACGGGCCCTCGACACCATCGCCACCCTCCCCGGGCCCTTCGACCTGGTCTTCATCGATGCCGACAAGACGGGCTACCCCGGCTACCTGGAGGCGGTGCTCCCCAAACTGTCCCCCCGCGGCCTGATCGTCGCCGACAACACCCTGTGGAGCGGTCGGGTCATCGATCCCGGTGACACCACGGAGGACACCGAGGCGCTGCGGCGGTTCAACGATGCGCTGGCGGTAGATCCCCGCGTCGTGGTGGTGCAGACCACGGTCCGCGACGGGGTCACCATCATCCGGCGCGCCCGGTAAGGCGGCGACGCCGTGCTGGATTACCACCTCCACCTCTGGCCCCACGCCCAGGGGGACGCCGAGGCCACCGTGGAGCAGGTGGCGGCGTACTGCAGCCGTGCCGAGGAGGCGGGAATCACCGAGATCGCCCTGACCGAACACCTGTTCCGCTTCACCCAGGCCAAGGACCTGCTCGGCGGTTTCTGGGACGATCTCCCCGGCGATGCGCTCCGTCCGGGAATGGCCGCCTACTGGGACCACCACGCCCGGGTCGACCTCGACCGCTACGTCGAGGCGGTCCAGGCGGTGAAGGCCGAGGGGCTGCCGGTGGTCCTCGGACTCGAGGTCGACTACTACCAGGGCCGCATGGATCAGGTGGCCGGGCTGCTCGACGGGTATCCCTTCGACGTGCTGCTCGGCTCCGTCCACTGGCTGGGGACGTGGCGGTTCGATGTGTTGACCGACCCACTGGTGATGGCGGAGTGGGACGTCCGCCGGATCGACCAGGTGTGGGACGAGTACACGCGGGCCATGGAGGAACTGGGGGCGTCGGGGGTGTGTGATGTCTTCGCCCATCCCGACCTGGCCAAGGTGGCGGGCCGGGTGCCAGCGGTGCCGGACGAGTACTACGACCGGATCACCGAGGCCGCGGTGAGCTCCGGCATGGCCGCCGAGGTCTCGTCGGCCGGGTGGAAGAAGCCAGTGGGCGAGGAGTACCCCGCCCCGCCGTTGCTCCGGCGCCTGGTGGCCGGGGGCGTCCCCTTCACCACCGCGTCCGACGCCCACGCTCTCCCCGATGTGGCGGACCGGATCGACGACTTGCGCGTCCTCCTCCATGCGGCCGGTGTCACCACCCTCCAGGGCTACCGGGATCGCCGCCCCTATGCGGTGGACGTGGACCCGCAAAGGACGGGCTGACACGGTGGCCACCCCAGCAGAGCTGGCCTTCGAGCGCACCAATCTGGACGAGGCCCAGCTGGGCCACCTCCAGCGCCTGCTCGGCACCTGGGGGATCCTGGCCGACCTGTCGTTCTCCGACCTGGTCCTGCTGGCCCCGATGGCCCACCCCTCGGATCGACCGCGGGAACGGGCGGACGACGGACCGAGCGGGGCGGGGCAGGACGACCAGACCGAGCTGGTGATCCTGGGGCAGATGCGCCCCTCGAACAGCGCCACTGTCGTGGAGCACGATCTGGTGGGTCAGACTGTGGCGGCGGGGGACTGGCCCCTGGCCTTCCAAACCGTTGACAGCGGAGAGGTTACCCGGGGGGAGGTCCTCCTCGAGCCCGGAGACGAGCCGGTCCGGCTCCACTGCATCCCGGTCCGGTGCGACGGGACCACGGTGGCGGTCCTGGCCCGGCTGGCGGCCGGCGCCGGGCGGCGCCCGGGCCATCTGGAGCGCACCTACCGGGACCTGTTCGACCGGTTCGCGGTGATGATCTCGGAGTCGACCTTCCCGTTTCCCAGCGAGGAGGTGGCCACCGAGGAGGCTCCGAGAGTGGGGGACGGGGTGGTGGTGGTCGACGAGGAGGGCCGGGTCCGCTATGCCTCCCCGAATGCGACAAACGCGTTGCACCGAATGGGCATGTACTCCCAGACCGAAGGCCGCCGCCTCACCGACCTCGGTATCGAGGAGTCAGCCATCGAGTGGGCCCTGGCCTCGGCACTACCGGTGGTGGAGGAGGTCGAGCGGCGACCGGACGTGACCGTGCTGCTCCACTGCATCCCCCTGATGGCCGCGGATGTGGTCACGGGGTGCCTGGTACTGCTACGTGACGTGACCGACGTCCGGCGCCTCGATCGGCTCCTCCTGTCCAAGGACGCCGCCATCCGCGAGGTTCACCACCGTGTGAAGAACAACCTCCAGACCATCTCGGCGCTCTTACGGCTCCAAGCCCGCCGGCTCCCCAGGGGTGAGGGCAGGGTTGCCCTGTTCGAGGCGGAGCGCCGGGTCCGCTCCATCGCCATCGTCCACGAGATTCTGTCCCGCGAGCCCAGCGACCAGGTCCCCTTCGACGAGATCGTGACGTCCCTGATCCGCATGGCCGAGGACTCGGTGGTCCAGGGCCGCGGCATCACCTTCGAGGTCACCGGCGAGCTCGGCGAGGTTCCCGCCGACGTGGCCACGCCGCTGGCCGTGGTGCTGGCCGAGCTCCTGCAGAACGCCGTGGAGCACGCCTTCACCGGGGCCATCTGGGAGACCGGCGGGCCGGGGTCGGCGGCCCCCGACGGATCGGGTACCCCCGAGGACGTGGCCATGGGTGCAGCCCAGCCGCCCGGCCACATCCGGGTACACCTGGTCAATGACCTCTCGGCCCTCACTCTGGAGGTCATCGACAACGGATCGGGCCTGTCCGAGGAATTCGACATCGACGCCACCCAGAGTCTGGGCCTGTCGATCGTCCGAGACCTGGTCCGGAGTCAGCTGGACGGCACCATCACCATGCGCAACCGGAGCGTCGACCGTCCCGGGGTGCGAGGGACCATCGTGGTCATCGAACTTCCGGTCCAGGACGGTGACGCCCCGGGACTCTGAGGGCGCGTCCATCGGAGCATGGCGCCGGAGGGGACTCGGCTGTGGCCGGTCGACCGGTCGGGCCCGGAGGCGGGAGGCCAGGAGGAGCGGGTCCTCGAGTCGGTGGAGTGAGGTCGAGTCGACGGGGGGCCAGGGTGGGAGTCAGGAGGCCCGGCGGCGGGCGGCCAACCAGGCCTTGCGGAGCTTGCGCCGCTCCTCCTCGGAGGTCCCGCCCCATACGCCGGACTCCTGGTTGGTGGCCAAGGCGAAGTCGAGGCACGGCTCCTGGGCGTCGCATCCGCGACAGACCCGCTTGGCTGCCTCGATCTGGTCGATGGCGGGCCCGGTAGTCCCGATGGGGAAGAAGAGATCGGGTTCGGTGCTGCGACAGGCAGCCAGATAGCGCCAGTCGCCGTCGTCCCACTCGACCGTCCTGTTCCACATAAGGGCCACGATGCTTCCTCCGCTCCCGTTCCCGAGATCCTGTTTGTGATCTGTTTCACATAGCTCGGCGCCAAGCGGTCACCGGCCGTTCAGGTTTCGTTCACTAGAGTAATCATCGGCACTCACCGGTGCAACCGGTTCCGGCAGGGAAATGCACCCCGAACTGCCCACGACCGCCCACGAGCGGCACCCCGGTGACGGCGATTCCGAGGAGGATCCCGGAACGATGACGGTACCGGTGGTCCACGCCCACCGAGGCAGCCCTGATCCGGCCCTCGGCGTCCGGGAGAACACGCTGGACGCCTTCTTCCGGGCCCGCCTCCTCGGCGCCGAAGGAGTGGAGTTGGACGTGCGTCGGACGGCGGACGGGGTCCTGGTCGTCCACCACGATCCCGAGATCGCCGGGGTCGGACCCGTCCACCGTCTGGCGTCGGACCAGCTCCCCGAGTGGGTGGCCCTGCTGTCGGTGGCGCTCGAGGCCTGCCAGGGGCTCGAGGTCAACATCGAGCTCAAGAACCTCCCCGGGGAGCCGGGATTCGACCCCAACGAGCAGATGGCCCGCGAAGTGGCCGAGCTGCTGGCTGCGACCACCGAGCCAAACCGGGTGGTGGTCTCCTCGTTCTGGCCGGGCTCCCTGGATGCCGTCCGGGACGTGCAGCCGGCGCTGGCGACCGGGCTCCTCGTCGCCGGCTGGTTCGATCCCGCCGCCTGCGTGCCCATGGCGCTCGAGCACCGGTGTACGGCGCTCCACCCGCATTCCTCACTGGTCGACGAGGCCCTGGTGGAGCAGGCACACAAGGCGGGGCTGTCCGTCTCCACCTGGACGGTGAACGACCGGTCGAGGGTGGGTGAGGCGGCGGCACTGGGCGTGGACACGGTGATCACCGACGACGTGACCCTGGCGCTGGCGGTGCTGAGGCGCCTGTGACGGGTCAGAGGTTCAGAAGCCCGAGCGCCCCCTCGGTCGTGTCGCCGGCCGGTCTGGCCTCGGCACCCCTTCGGGGTCGGAGCCCGCTCGGAGCCGGTCAGATGCCTGGTGGCACGGGCCCCCGGCCGGCCCGGCGCGGGCCCCCGGGGGGACGTCGGGGACGGGTGGTGTCCTGACCAGGCAGGACGGCCCGATTGGTCGAAGGGCCGAATTTCAACAACAATGCACGGCCATGAACGTAGTCGTCTGTGTGAAGCAGATCCCCGATCCCGCCGCACCCGGCGCATTGGATCCGGGGACAAAGAACCTTGTCCGGGAGGGGAAACTCATCCTGGACGATTCCGACGCCTACGGCGTGGAGATGGCCCTCCAGCTGGCCGATGCTGCCGGGGGCGGTGACGTCACCCTGGTGTCGATGGCTCCCAACGGAGAGACCTCGGGTCTGAGAACGGCGCTGGCGATGGGGGCGGCCAAGGCCATCCTCATCAGTGACGACACGCTGGCCGGGACCGACGCCCTCGGGACGGCGAAGGTACTGGCCGCAGCCATCAAGCGGGCCGAGCCGGACCTGATCCTCGCCGCCACCGAATCCACCGACGGCTACACCGGCACCACCCCCGTGCAGATCGCCGAGCTCCTCGGTCTGCCCTCGGTGACCTTCGCCAAGAAGGTCGAGATCACCGGCGATTCGGTCAAGGTCGAGCGTCAGACCGAGGCCGGCTACGACGAGGTCGAGAGCCCGCTCCCCGCCGTGGTCACCGTCACCGCCGGGCGTGGTCGAGCCGCGCTATCCGTCGTTCAAGGGGATCATGGCGGCAAAGTCCAAGCCGGTGGAGACGCTGACCGTGGCCGACCTGGGCATCGACGCCGGGCAGGTCGGAGCGACCGGAGCCCGCCAGGAGGTCACCGATGTGGCCGACGCCGAGGCCCGCTCCTCCGGCGAGATCGTCGTCGACGAGGGTGAGGGCTACACCCGCGTCATCGAATTCCTCGAGCAGCTGAAGGTCCTCTAGGGCCGGTAGGAGAGTACGTACACATGTCTGTCGACAAGATCTGGGTCCTGGCCGAAGTGGCCGACGGGGCTCCCATCACCACTTCCCTCGAGCTCATCACCGCCGCCCGCGAGCTGGGTGGCACGGTCGAGGCCGTCGCCTTCGGGGACGCCACCGCCTCGGTGGCCGGGACACTGGGCGAGTACGGCGTCACCACCGTCCACGACGTGGGCGACCTGGGCGGTTCGCTCCCCGGGGCACCGGTGGCCGCCAGCATCGCCGCCGCCGTGGCCGCCGGGTCGGGACCCGATGCCATCCTCTTCCCGGCCACCTACGACGGCCGGGACATCGCCGGTCGTCTCTCGGTCAAGCTCGACCGTCCGGTCCTGACCAACGTGGTGGGACTGTCGGCCGGCGACGGTGGTCTGGTGTCCCAGCACGCCATCTTCGGGGGGAGCCAGATCCTCTCCGCCCGGTTCACCGGTGAGGGCCCCCAGATCTTCGTGGTCCGTGCCAAGTCCTTCGCCGCCGAGCCTCGAGCGGGGCCGCCCGCGCGGCCGTCATGGCCGCCCCGGCACCGGACACCGGCGCCACCAGCGCGGCCAAGATCGTGGCCCGCCACGTCGAGGAGCGGACCGGTCCCAAGCTGGACGAGGCCAACGTGGTGGTGTCGGGTGGGCGTGGCCTCGGCGAGAAGGACCAGTACGCCTTGATCGAGGAGCTGGCCACCCTGCTGAAGGGGGCGGCCGGTGCCAGCCGGGCCATCGTCGACGCCGGATGGGTCCCCTACTCCCATCAGGTGGGGCAGACCGGCAAGACCGTCAAGCCCACCGTGTACGTGGCCTGCGGGATCTCCGGTGCCACCCAGCACCTGGTGGGGATGAAGAACTCCAAGAACATCGTGGCCATCAACAAGGACCAGGACGCCCCCATCTTCTCGGTGGCCGACCTCGGGATCGTCGGCGACGTGCACAAGGTCCTGCCCCAGCTGATCGAGGCGCTCAAGGCCCGCGAGCTGACCCGGCCGCCACGCCGCCCGACCCGCCCTGAGCGGTCCGTGCGGCGACGGTGCAAGGGCATGTCTGCCCGCCTCCCACGATCACGGGACCCACACAGCTGGACAGGTAATCTCCGGGCACGTGGCGCGTGCGCGCGTCATGGCCAGCCAGTCCCCATCCATCTGCCGATAGGTCACGTGCTCTTTCCCACGATCGACTTCGCCATCTTCTTCGCCGTGGTCTACACGGTGCAGTGGCTGCTCAACCCGTATCCGGGGCCGTGGAAGGCGTTCATGATCGTGCGCCAGCTACTTCTTCTACGCCTGGTGGGACTGGCGATTCATCTTCCTGCTGGCGGCGTCGACGGCGATCGCCCAGGTGGGCGGGAGCTTCGTCCACCGGGCCACGGGGACGCGCCGGCGGGTCACCCTGTGGGCCACCCTGGCCGGCCTCGTCGGGCCTACTGGCCTGGTTCAAGTACTACGGGTTCCTGGCCGTCAATCTGGACAACGCCCTTCACTTCGTGGGGTTGGGCCGGCCGCTCCCGCTGCTGGCCGTCACCCTGCCGGTGGGAATCTCCTTCTTCACCTTCATGGCCATCAGTTACGTCGTGGACATCCACCGGGGCGTCCTCAAGCCGGCCCGGGCCATCGACACCGCGGTGTACCTGTCCTTCTTCCCCCACCTGGTGGCCGGCCCCATCGTCCGGGGCACCGAACTGCCTGCCCCAGATCCGACGTCGACGCGACGAGCTCCACATCGACTACGTCGAGGCGTGCTGGCTGATCGCCGCCGGTCTGGCCAAGAAGGTCGTGCTGTCGTCGTACCTGTCCACCTACGTGGTGGACCCGGTGTTCGCCGATCCCCGCCAGCACTCGGCGCTCGAGGTGCTGTTCGCCATCTACGGCTACGCCGTCCAGATCTACGCCGACTTCAGCGGCTACACCGACATCGCCATCGGCATCGCCCTGTTGCTGGGGTTCCAGTTCCCGCAGAACTTCCGTCGGCCCTACAGCGCCACTCAATCTGCAGGACTTCTGGCGGCGGTGGCACATCACCCTCTCGTTCTGGTTGCGCGATTACGTCTACATACCCTTGGGCGGCAACCGGGGCAGCGAGCGCCGGGTGGCGACGAACATCCTGATCACCATGCTCCTCGGGGGACTCTGGCACGGCGCAGCCTGGACGTTCGTCGCCTGGGGCCTCTACCACGGCATCGGCCAGGTGATCGGCCGGCGCCGCCGGATGAAGCGCGCCGCGCTCGGCCTCCCCCTCGACCCGGTGGGGCGGGGTCGGGTGGCCTGGGCCCGCTTCGTGACCTTCCAGCTGGTGTGTCTGGGATGGCTCTTCTTCCGAGCCGACACCCTGGGGACGGTCTGGGCCATGTTGATGCGGCTGTTGGACGGGTGGGGTGAGGCCTCGCCACTGGTCACGCCGCTGGCACTGCTCGCCATCGCGGCCGGGATCGGGAGCCAGTATCTCCCCGACAAGTGGCTCGACCGGGTCAAAGGCGTCTTCGCCGACCGTCGTCCGGTCCTGCAGGGGGGCATACTGGGGCTGGTCCTCCTGGCCATCACCACTCTGGGGCCGCAGGGCGTAGCCCCGTTCATCTACTACCGCTTCTGACCCCGCGAACATGCCCCCCAACTTCGCCTCCCACCAGCGCTCCCGCCCGAGAACCGGTGTCGACCGTCGGCGGGCGCCCCGAGAGCCCGGCGGAGCCCGGGTGGCTGCACTCGGGCTCCCGGCCCGGCATCCCCTGGACCCGGATGCTGTTCATCGGGCTCGTGTGCTTCGGCGTCTGGCTGCTCCTCGACGCTCCGAGTCTCCAGCGGTCGGCCATCGTCTCGCCGCTCGGGGTGCGGCGAACTGTCTCCTTGGACGTCGTGGGGCCGATCGCCGCGCTGAGCAGGACGCTCGGACTGTCCCACGTGGTCGGCTGGACCGACGAGGTGTTGGGTCGGACCCCGGGAGGAGGACCGTCGCTGGCCGAAGCGGTGCCGGGTCGGAAGCTACCCGGTCCTCGTCCGGGCACCTCGCTGACACCGGGAGCGACCACCACCACCACGACCCTCCCGCCGCTCGATCGGGCCCCCACGGCCGCGGCCCCGCTCCGGGTGTTGGTCATCGGCGACTCGATCGGTCTCGATCTCGGGCAACCCCTGGTCAGCGACTTGGCCGCTACCGGAGTGGCGACCGCCACCCTGGATGGGCGGGTCGACACCGGACTGTCCCGTCCCGACTACTTCGACTGGACCGCGGAGCTCCGCGTGGACATGGCCAACGACCAGCCCCAATTGGTGGTGGTAATGATGGGGGCCAACGATCCCCAGTCCCTGGTCGGTGCTGGGGGCACCATCCCCTACGGCTCCCCGGAGTGGAACGCGGCCTACGGCCAGCGGGTCGGCGCCCTGATCGAGGAAGCCAACGCCGGCGGCGCCCACGTGCTGTGGGTGGGCATGCCCCCGATGGCCGGGGCCCCGCTCAACGGCCAGATGCAGGTGCTCAACGGGATCGTGGAGGGTCAGGTGGCGGCCCGGCCGGACAAGGCCTCCTATGTGGCCTCGGCTGCGGTGCTGGCCGACGCCCAGGGGAACTTCACCGCCTACCTCCCCAACAGTTCAGGTGCGGAGGTCAACATCCGGACCCCCGATGGGATCCATCTCTCCCCCGGAGGTGGCGAGCGCCTGTCCCAGGCGGTCATCGAATCCATGCGCACCAAGCTGCACATCGCGCTGCCCTGAGTCTGCGCTCTCGGCCGGCACCGTCAGTTTCCGGTCGAGGCGTCCGGGGGATGCCACCACGACCGGTCAGGCGGGGCGACGAGTCCTCGGGGGGGGACCCGGAGTCCGATGGGGGGAGGAGCCCCCGCCGGAGGCCGTCAGACCAGCGGCCACGGATAGGGCGGCCGGTCTCCGAGCGGTTCGGGGAAGGTGCGGGTGTGGACCAGCCGGTCGATCCGGTCGGCGACTGCCTGCGACTCGTCGTCGTCGAGGAAGCGGGCCATCTGCTCGGGGAGATCCGTCGCCAGTCCGTCGGAGGTCGTCCAGGAGACGGGCGGGGACCGGCTCGTCGGCGAAGTCCCAGATCACCGTGCGCAGCTTGGGCTGGCGGTGGAAGCAGAGCCCGTGGTCGATGCCCCACAGCCGACCGCCGTCCCCGAGCAGGACGTGCCCGCTCTTGCGGTCGGCGTTGTTGGCCACGATGTCGAAGACGCACATGGCTGCGAGCGCCTCCTCGTGGCCTCCCTGGTCGAAGAGGGTGAAGTAGTGCTGCTCGTAGTCGGCCGCCACGAGGAGTTGGAGCGAACCGGCCCCGAACGGGCCGTCATGGCGCTCGACCGTGGGGGGCACCAGGCCCCAACCCAGCCCCTCGGAGAGGGCGAACGCCGCCACCTCCCGCCGGTAGAGCCCGCCGGGGAAGTCCCACAGCGACTGTTCGCCGTTTGCCGGCTTGTAGACGGCCTGGAGGGGGACCGGGGCGTGATCGCCCATCGCCGCCTCGCTACCCTCCAGCTCCACCAGGAAGGTCAGATTGGAGCTCCACGGCATCCGCCCGACCACCGAGAGCTCGCTCCGGTGGAGGTACTCCGTGGCCGTCTCGAGCCCGGGACCGACCGAGGGGCTCCAGCCGTTCACACCGCCGGCGGACGGTGGCCGTTGGTTCGTGGACACTCGTGTCCGGAGGGGTCGAGGGGTGAGCCACACAGTGGGCAGGGAGGGCGTCCCGACTCCACCAGCCGGGTGGCCTGGATGGCGAATGCGGCGGCCTGCTCGCGGGAGATGGACAGCCGGGCGATGGCGCCGGTCTCGTCCTCGGGGACGAGCTCCTCGATGACCAGGACCACCCGGTCCTCGCCCTCGTCGTAGGACACCCCGACGGTCCCCACCACCCAGGCCGGTTCGGTCGGCTCCTCCAGCTCGAGCTCCTCGGGGAGGTGACCGGGGCGTGACTGGTCCCGCACGATGCGGCCCAGGTAGTCGGCCACTACCGCCACCTGCTGCTTCTCTATCTTGAGGGTGAGCAGCGTCGGCCCCTGCCGGCACTGCAGCAGGAACAGCCGCTCGCCCACCGGGCCGACCGTGCCCACGGTGATCCGGTCCGGGGCCGGGAGGTCGTAGCCCTCGCTCACCGGGCCACCGGCCCAGTGGGCCGACCTGGCCGGTGGAGTCGGACCGCAGGGTGGAGCGAGCCGGGTCCCATCGGGTCGATCCCGAGGTGCGTTGCGGCCGGGCCACTCGTGT
Source organism: uncultured Acidimicrobiaceae bacterium (assembly GCA_963717885.1). Lineage (GTDB taxonomy): Bacteria > Actinomycetota > Acidimicrobiia > Acidimicrobiales > RAAP-2 > Bog-756. The sequence continues at coordinate 615,123 of CAVQXB010000003.1, forward strand.
CGGTCTGGCTCATGAGATGGCCAGTTCGCCGAGCGAGCCGGTCGAGTTCACGGTGAGGACGTGCGGACCGTCGGCGGTGTACGCCAGGGCCGAGACCGAGCAGGGGGAGATGGTCAGCCGCTGGAAGAGGTCGAGGTGGGTGCCGGCTGCGGCGGACACGGCAGCCTTGATCGGGTCGGCATGGGACACGGCCACGATGGTCTCTCCGGGATGGAGCTGGACCAGACGGCTGATGGCCGAGGTGATCCGGGCCTGCATCTCGAGGAAGGACTCCCCACCAGGGAACCGGAAGCCGCTCGGCCAACGCTGGACCTGGGCCCACTCTGGCTTCTTGGCCAGGGCCTTCAGCTGGGCGCCGGTCCACTGGCCGAAGTCGCACTCGAGGAGTCCCCGCTCCGATGCGGACCCGCAGGCCGAGCTGCCGGGCGATGGGTTTGGCCGTCTCGGCGGTGCGCTCCAACGGCGAGGCGTAGACCGCCGCCGGTCCCGGCCGCTCCGGTCCGCCGAGCGCCGCGATCCGAGCGGCCACCGCCTCGGCCTGGGCCTGGCCCTCCTCGGAGAGGTGGAGCCCGCCGGCCCGGCCCGGGAGAACCTGGCCGGTCGTAGGGGTCTTTCCGTGGCGCACCAGGAGTACCACAGTGGGTGTTGGGAGGAGTCCGTCGGCTGGCCACGCCCGTTCACCGTACTCTGTCCCCGTCGTCCCCGACCGCCCGACCGGCCTCTGGGGCTCTGGGGCGGCCTGCGGCCGACCCTCCCGGGCAGCCTCTCTGAGGCCCGGGTCGGCGCCCGGGCGGCGGCTCAGTCCGTGGATCCCACTCCCGCTCCTACCAGCGGTCGTTCGGCCGGCTCCGACGACCGCTCCGGCTGGGCAGGGTCCTGCCCCGGACGAGCCGTCGGGACCTCCGAGGCCGCCGGGATCCCCGTCGTGACCGTCGGTGCCGGATTCGGAGTCGGGCAGGACGGGGTCGTGGCTGTGGTCCTCGTGGGAGAGCTTGGACGGCCACCAGTTCCAGCGCCCCAGCAGGACGACCACCGAAGGGACCAGCAGGGTGCGGACGAAGAACGTGTCGAGCAGGATCCCCGCGGCCAGAGCCCAGCCCGATCTCCTGGACCTGGGTGGAGCCGGTGGCGGTGAGCACCCCGAACGTCCCGGCCAGGATGAGCCCGGCCGACGTCACCGTGGTACCCGGTGGCCTCCACGGCCCGACGGACCGCCACCCGGATGGGCGCGTGGTGGGCCTCCTCGCGGATGCGGGTCATCACCAGGATGTTGTAGTCCTGGCCCAACGCCATGATGAAGATGAACATGAAGAAGGGGAGGACGAAGTTGATGCCGTCCTGTCCGCCGATCAGCTCGAAGACCAGCACGGCCAGGCCCAGCGAGGCCAGGTAGGAGAGGCCGACGCTGACCACCAGGTAGATGGGGGCCACCAGGCTGCGCAGCACGACGGCCAGCAGCAGGGCCAGGACGATCATGACGATGGGGATGATCCTCATCAGGTCGTGGCCCGAGATGGTGCCGACGTCGGCCGCCACCGGGGCGTTGCCGGCGACGCCCGAGGAGGTGGCTCCGATGTCGCGGGCCACGGCAGCCACCGCGGCCCGGGCGGCCGGGATGGCGTCGGCCGCTGCCGTGCTGGTCGAGGGGCCGGCTGCGCAGCGACGTCTGGATACCGGATGGTCGTCCCGTCGGCGCTGATGAACTGGGCCGAGGCCTTGTAGGCGCTGGTAGGCGGCCGGGGACACCGATGACCCGCGGGCGGGGCGTGACCGGCAGTTGCGGCGGCGGGTCCGAGCGCCGGCCAGCTGGAGATGGGCGTCGGCCAGGTCGGACGGGGTGACGGCGACGCCGTCGGGGTCGAGGGCGCTGGTCACCGCGGCGAACTGCCCGGATCGGGACAGGCCGTGCCCGCGCCGTGGCCAGCACCTGGGGCTCGTTCCACACCGAGGTGGGGAGCGGAACAGCACGCTGGTGGGATCGGACGTCGGAGGAGGGGAAGGCCGCGTCCAGGACGGCCTGGCCCCGTCCCGAGTCCGAGCTGGCCGGGGCGGGGGGATCGCTGAATCCCGACGGGGCGTAGGCCAGCATGGACAGGGCCAGGCCGCCGAAGATCACCAGGCCGATGACGAGGGTCAGCACCGGACGCCCGACCACCTTGCCGGCGATACGCCCCCAGGTCCCGCCGCTGGTGCTGGCCCGGCCCGGGGGATCCGGGGCCAGAACACGCTGCGCCCGAGCACGGCCAGCAGGGCGGGGAGCAGGGTCAGGTTGGCCAGGAGGGCCACGGCGATCCCGATGGCCAGCGCCGGGCCGAGGCCCTGGTAGAGCCCGAAGGTGGCCACGACCACCGTGGCCAGGGCCCCGATGACGGTCAGGCCGGAGAAGGTGATCGACTCGCCCACCTTGCACAGGGAGAAGGAGACCGCCTCGTGGACGGGCTTGCCCCGTCGCAGCTCCTCGCGGACCCGGAAGATGAGGAACAGGCCGTAGTCGGTGCCCGCCCCCAGCAGGACCACGGTGAGGAGGATGGGGGTGAGGTCGGAGACCTGCACGCCGAGTGGGTGGAGACGGCGATGACCGGCCCGGACGGCCAACATGGCCACCACCGAGGGGAGGAGGGCGACGAACGGGGCCAGCAGGGCGCGGAAGGTGAGGAGCAGAAGGGCCAGGATGAACAGGACCGAGAGCAGCTCGGTGAGGGTCTGGGCGTGCCCGTTCTGGGTCTGCTGGTCCACCGACGAGGCCACCCCGCCGGTGAGGTGCATGGCCAGTCCGGCCGGGGCGCTCCGAGGTGGCGAAGGTGGACCGGAGCCTGGCCACCGTGTCGGTGGCCGCCTTGTCGGTGGATCCCGAGGGCACGTCGAGCTGGACCATGGCCCGGCGGGCCCGGCCGTTGGCCGACAGCCCCCTGGTCCACCACGGCGGTCACCCGGGGGATCGAGCGCATGGCCTGCTCGGCCCGGCTCGAAGGCGGCGTCGTCGGCCGCGGTCAGCGACGCCGTGGGCTCGGCGGAGGCCACGAAGGTCACCGACGACGTGGTGCGGGGATTGAACGGAGCGGCCAGGTGGTCGGCCTGGACGCTGGGCGAGGTGGGACGGCAGGAACTGGGAGTTGCTGGACTTCTCCACGCTGGCGAGCGACGGGAGGCAGAAGATCGAGGAAGACGGTGACCACGATCCAGCCGGCGATGATCGGCCAGCGGAACCGTACGGTGAACCGTCCCAGGGCGGCGAACAAGCGGTGATCCTCCAGGCGTCGTGGGTACGGCCCCCTGAACCGGATGGACCGCCAAAGGCGGTACGGGACACCTGGCAGTCGCGAGCCGATCATCCAGGGCCTTTCGGTCAGCGGTTCGTGCCTGGCCCCTCTCCGAGCAGCCTAGGTCGGCCACCGCGCTCTGCATCAGGGACTTTGGTCCCAAACGAACGATTATTACGAGAATTTCATGCTGGACGGACCGCTCCGCTCCCGACCGGTCCCTGACCGGTCCCTGACCGAGACGAACTGATTGGGAGGTCGGCCCGACCACGGGAATGGGAGTCAGAGGGCGCCGAACCGATCCGAGCAGCTCCCGGCCGGGCCGAGGAGGTCACGCCGGGTCGGGAAGGCGGCGGGGCATGGGCACCGCTGTCTCCGGCCACCGCCTCCGGCTGACCCGGGCCAGCTTGTGCAGGAGGGCGATGGCTCCCGGGTCGTCGTCGCCCGGGCGGGTCTCAACAGCTCCGTCGGCGATCATCCCGTCGAGTAGCTCGCGTCCGGTGTCGGTCCGGACCATGGTCAGGGTCCAGTCGTTGAACGCCCCGATCCCGCCGGTGGAGATGTCGGCATGCTCGGCGGCGAAGTCCGGGCAGGACGTGCATCCCTCCCGGGTCCAGGCGTGGGCCTCCTTGAGTGGGATCTCGTGGTAGCCGCCGTCCCGGGTCCAGACCTGGAACACGCCCTTGATGTTCATCTTGGCGATGTCGGCCCGGGCGATCCCGTACTTGGCCTCGAACAGCTCGGGGAAGATGGCGTCGTCGAAGGTCTTGGAGCACATCAGACCGATGGTCAAGCGAGAGCCGCCGGGCGATCTTGCCGGCCTTTCGGGCCTTCATCACCGGTGCGGCCGAGGCCTGGCATCCCATGCCGACCAGGGCGATGCGCTCGGCCCCGGCCTCGATGGCCAGGGGGTAGGCCAGCGGGTTGGCCGAGTAGGTGTACCGGGACCCGGCAGCGGCCAGCACCTCGGCCCGGTTGGTGGCCAGGCCGGGAACGGCCTTCCAGGTCGAGCCGTCCCCTTCGAGGACCGAGACCAGGGCGGCGTCGATGACGTCGTGCTCGAGGGCCCAGATGAGGAGGGCGGACACCAGCCCGCCGTCCTGGCCGAGCTCGAGGATCTCGGGATCGGTGGCCCGGACCAGCAGGGTGTCCTGGGACACCCCGGCCACCTCCTCGGTGGTCCGCTCCCGCCCGAACAGGTGGGTGTCGATCTCGGGCTCCCAGAGCCGGAACCGGGGGCAGGCCCGGGTGCACATGGTGCAGCCCTTGACTCCGTGGGTGCAGCTCTCGGGGCCGCCGTCGGCATCGATGTGGAAGGGCTTGTACTTCCCCCGGTGTCGTCGTAGGACAGGACGTCGTAGGGGCAGGCCACGATGCAGCCGGCACAGCCGGTGCACAGGCCGGATGTCACGACTTCGGTGAAGAGCTCGGCCCAATGGGGCTTCTCGGGGGGCATGGCCCAACCCTAGCGAGGCGCACCGGACGGGTGGAGCGGCGCGCGATGGCTACCCTCGGGCCGTGCCCGAGATGCTGGAGGTCGAGACCTACCGTCAATTGGCCGAGACGGCCCTCGACCGCGCCATCGCCTCGGTGGCCAGTCCGGACGCCTGGTTCCTCAAGGGTGCAGCCACCGCCCCGGCGCTCCGTCGGGCCCTGGTGGGCCACCGGTTCGTCGCGCCCGTCGGATCGGGAAGCTCCTTCTCCTGGACGTGGACAGTGGTCCCTCGGTGGGGATCCGTTTCGGGATGACCGGCACCCTGGTGGTGGACGGCCTCGCCGGGGTGGAGGAGCTGCGCTACGCCCCGAGGCGCCGGGATCCGACCTGGGACCGGTGGACGGTGGGGTTCGAGGACGGGGGGTCATTGGTGGTCCAAGATCCGAGACGCCTCGGCGGCGTCCTGCTCGACCCGGACGTGTCGTCGCTCGGGCCCGATGCCACGGCCATCACCCCGGCCGAGCTGGCCGCCACGCTGCGGGGTTCCCGGACCGCCTTGAAGGCCCGGCTCCTCGACCAGTCGAGGGTGGCCGGCATCGGCAACCTCATCGCCGACGAGCTGCTGTGGCGGGCCGGTCTCTCCCCGCTCCGGGCCTCGGACTCGCTGACCGCCAACGAGATCCGGCGCCTCCACCGGCACCTGGGCCGGACCCTCTCCGATCTGACTGACAGGGGTGGGTCCCACACCGGTGGACTGATGGACGAGCGCCGTACCGGTGGTCGTTGCCCCCGCGACGGGACCGAGCTGACCCGGTCCACGGTCGGAGGGCGGACCTCGTGGTGGTGCTCCGCCCACCAGCTCTGAGTACGGGGCTCCGCCCACAGGTCCTGGTTCCCCGGGCGGCTATCCCGGTTCGGGGGCCACCGCGTCTGCGGCCGTCCTGGCGGTCAGCCCTCGATCTCGGCCAGGACCTTGTCGGCGTGGCCGTCGGCCTTCACGTGGTACCAGGCCCGGATGATCTTGCCGTCGCCGCCGACGAGGAAGGTCGACCGGATCACCCCGATGGACTTCTTGCCGTACAGCGTCTTCTCACCCCAGGCGCCGTAGGCCTCTCCCACCTTGTGATCGGCGTCGGTCAGCAGCGGGAAGGTGAGCCCATACTTGGCTCGGAACTTCTGGTGCTTCTCGGCGCTGTCCCCGGACACCCCGAGGACCTTGACCTTGGCCTTGGCGAAGGCGTGGAGGTTGTCGTTGAACTGGCAGGCTTCCTTGGTGCAGCCAGGCGTGTCGTCGCGGGGGTAGAAGTACAGGACGAACGGAGCCCCTGCGAGGTCCTTGAGCGAAACCTTCTTCCCGTCCTGGTCGGGCAGGCTGAACGCAGGGGCTTTGTTGCCGGAGTCGAGCTTTCCCATTGTCGGCTTCCTTTCGTGAGGTCGAACCGTCTTGATCGACCCGGCCCACGACACAGGGTAGGTGCTCCGGTCATTGAGGCGCCCGCTCGTTCGCATCGTGGCGCCGTCCATCCCTGTCGAAGGTCCGCGGCCCGCGCCAGACTCGGGACTGCCCCCACGCCCGCTGCGCATCGCGGCATACGTCACACTCGGGACCGAGGTTCACTCCTCGACGGTGAACAGGGGCCGGTTGAGACGCGGATCCGGGGGTGGGCCGGGCGATCCGGCCCTCTGTCGTCGCTGGCGCCCGGCGGGGCGCCGGATGTCGACCCGGTCGGGGGGGTTGAACCGCCACTGCCCGTTCTCCCGGGTCAGGACCCATCCCTGATGCGTCCTGAGCCGGTGATGATGGGCGCACAGGCGGGCGATGTTCTCATAGGAGACCGGTCCTCCGTCGGCGAAATCGACCTGCCAGTGGTCGTTCTCCAGGCCCAGTCGCTTGCCACAGCCGGGCACCACGCACTGCTGGTCGCGTTCAAGGATGGCGGTGAGCAGCGCGGCCGGGATGTGCCGTCCCAGCCTCACCACGGTGGTCACATCCACGCCGTCGGTGATGACCAGATCGAGGAGAGCCGCACCCAACATCTCCGTGGCCCACCCCAGCGACACGGGACCCACCCCCGGGATCTCACAGGTCTCGCCGTGCATGACCTTCCCCCTGCGGAGGGCGGCCAGGTCGACCCGGATGTGCACGGTGGCCCTGGGGTCTGCCCTTCGACGGTCGGACGGCCCGGGCGCGGCGGACGCCGCATCGGCAGCCGGGGACGACGCCGTCGCGGTCTTCCTCTTCCGGGTGGCCGGGGCCAGGATGCCCTCTCCGGTGACCAGAGCCTCGAGGGCATCGGCCCGGTAGGCGTCGATGTTCTCGAACCGGCCCTCCTTCCGCGCCTGCTGGAAGAACCGATCGCACTGTGCGTCGAGGGCGGATTTGAGACCCGCTCCGGCCTCGGGCGTCAGATGGGCCTCCAAGCAGAAGGCGCCTTCGGAGTCGGTGTAGGTCCGGCAGCGACGGTTGTCGTGGAGCGCCCTTCGGTGGCGTTGGGCATCCTCTTTGGACCGGCCTTCGGACTTCGCCCGGAGGCACCGATCCTTCAGTTGGCCGGCGGTGTCAGTTTCTGCGCCCTTGACCAGATCATCCTCGCGACCTGGATTGACCTTCACGGCGTCGGAGACCAGCTTGGCCTGCTGTGAGGTCAATCTCCCGGCGCGGAGCGCATCCTCGACGGTCGGCTGGGACTCGAGCGCCACTCCCAGCTTCAGCAGGTCCTTCGCTTCGCCCTTCGAAGCCCCCGTGATCGACGACAGCCACTCCTCGGGGGTGCGGTGGCCCGTCGTCAGATGGGCGTTGCCCCGGACGGCCCGCTGGGCGACGAGGGTTTCTCCCGCCCCGCAGAGGCGCTTCCCGAGGGCGAAGCCCTTGGTCAGTCTGGCGGCGTCCTTGGCGTCATAGCGGTCCGGTTCGAGGCACCCGACGAAGGACTCGATCACCTCGAGGGCAGCGAAGAACTCGCCGGCCGTGGTCGCCTGATGCTCATCGGGGGTCGCAACCGCCATGCCCCCAGTGCACCAGGGGGGTGTATCACGCCGTGCCGCCGAGGGACCAAGTGGCCCCGGACCCTGCGGTTTGATCCTCCGTCGGATCGACGACGACCAGCCCGACCCCGGACAACCGGCCAGTGGCCACCAGGTGGACGAGCGACTCGCCGACCTGGGCCGCCACTAGCGGCCGACGGCTGGTAGTACGGCCTCCCGACCGGCCCCCGACTGCCCTCGCGACCGGCCCCACCTCCATCTGACCTGGTGTAACGGCCGATACCGGGTACACTGGGAGTCGTGGTGGAGCTGGTGCTCCGCTACCGGGGTCTTCCTCATCCTGTTTCCGGCCTGCCGACGCAGACCGGACGATGGCCCGAGGCGGGCCCGCAGGCATCCGTGAATGGCACGGTGTCGACGGTCGGCCTCCGGCCGTCAGTGAACGATGAGAGAGAGTTTCTGAACCCCATGACCACCATCGCCGATCCGTCGGATCGCGTCTTCGATCCCTCCGATCTCCCGTCGGCCGACGCCGACATCCCCCGGACCTTCGCCTCCCTTGGCGTCGACCCCTCGCTGGTGAAGGCTCTGGCAGCGCAGGGGATCACCACGACCTTCGCCATCCAGGCCATGACCGTGGCCGACGCCCTGGCCGGCCGGGACGTCTGCGGCAAGGCCAAGACCGGCTCGGGAAAGACCCTGGCCTTCGGTATCCCGCTCCTGCAGCGCACCATGGCGGCCCCGGCCACCGAGCCGGGCCGGCCCCGGGCCCTGGTCCTCGTCCCCACCCGTGAGTTGGCCGTGCAGGTGAGCGAGGTCCTCGAGCCGCTGGCCAAGGAGGCCGGGCTCCGCATCGCGGCCGTCTACGGCGGGGCGGACATCGAGCGCCAGGTGAAGAAGCTCCGCCGGGGCGTCGATGTGATCATCGCCACTCCGGGCAGGCTCATCGACCTCGGCGACCGGGGCGAGCTCTCGGTAGCCGACATCGAGACACTGGTCCTCGACGAGGCCGATCGCATGGCTGACATGGGCTTCATGCCCCAGGTGGAGTGGGTGCTGCGCCGCCTCGAGCGCGAGCACCAGACCCTCCTGTTCTCCGCCACCTTGGACGGGGCGGTGGACCGGCTGGTGAGTCGGTACCTGAGTGACCCGGTTCTCCATGAGGTGGCCTCGCCCAGCACGACCGTCGACGCCATGGAGCACCGGTTCCTCGAGGTGCACCAGATGGACAGGGTCAAGGTGTGCGCCGCCATCTGCCGGAACTCAGAGAAGACGCTGGTGTTCGTGAGGACCAAGCGAGGTGCAGACCGTCTGGTCGAGCAGCTCCGCAAGGAGGGGGTCAGGTCGGACGCCATCCACGGTGACCTCCGCCAGGCCAACCGGGAGCGCACCCTGAAGGACTTCAGCGAGGGCAAGCTGCCTGCCCTGGTGGCAACCGACGTGGCCGCCCGCGGCCTGGACATCGACATGGTCGACGTGGTGATCCACTTCGACCCCCCGGAGGACCACAAGGCGTACCTGCACCGCTCGGGTCGGACGGCCCGAGCCGGCGAGGCCGGCATGGTGGTCACGCTGGTCCAGTGGAACCAGGTCCTCGAGATCGAGCGAATCCAGACCCGAATCGGTCTCCGTTCGCCCATCGTCGAGATCTTCTCCAACGATCCCCGGCTGAAGGATCTGGCCGCATGGAACCCCCTCGAGGACTGAGCCCCATCCCCGAGCCCCGGCCCCGAGTTCCCAGCCGCTGACCACGCGACCGCTGAGCCCCCGGCTTCCGGTGCTCCCGGCCACCGGCACCGGAACCACCGCCACCCGAACCACCGCCACCCGAACCACCGCCTGTCGCATCCAGGGGGAAGCACGGGGCCACAGCGCCCTCGCCGGAACCCCGGGAGCACCGGGCCACCACCACCCGATCGAGGAGGAGCGTATGCCTGAACGTCATTTCAGCCAGCCCATGACGGTGGGACCCGGCATCGACGGGGTCGATCGCATCCTGGTGGTGACCGCGCACCCCGACGACGTCGACTTCGGAGCCGCCGGATCGGTGGCCGTGTGGACCGACGCCGGAGTGGAGGTGGCGTACTGCATTGCCACCGACGGGGAGGCCGGTGGCGAAGACCTGTCGTTGCCACGGCCGGAGATGGCTGCCATTCGCCGCCGCGAGCAGAAAGCCGCCGCGGCCCAGGTGGGTGTGTCCGATGTGACATTCCTCGGCTTCCCCGACGGCCGGCTCCAGGCCCACCTGGATCTCCGCCGGGACATCTCCCGGGTCATCCGCCGCTTCCGACCCGATCGGGTGGTGACCCAGTCACCCGAACGGAACTGGGCCCGGATCTACGCCAGCCATCCGGATCATCTGGCTGCCGGCGAGGCCGCCGCCTGCGCCGTCTATCCCGACGCCCGCAACCCGTTCGCCTTCCCGGAGCTGCTCGACGAGGGTCTGGAGCCTCATACCGTGGCGGAGATGTGGATCATGACCACCGAGCACACCGACCGGGCCGTGGACGCCACCGACTCATTCGACCGGAAGCTGGCGGCACTGCGGTCCCACCGGAGCCAAGTAGGCGATGGCGACCACCTCGACGAGCTGCTTCGGACCTGGATGTCCGGCACGGCTCTGGCCGCCGGACTCCCCGACGGTCGGCTGGCCGAAGCGTTCCTCGTAGTCTCGACAGCGTGACGGCTCCCGACGCTGCCCGCGCCCGGCCCACGGGGAACTGGGCCGTCCTCCAGCACGTCGCGCACGAGGGCCCGGGTCTGGTCGCGGAGGCGTTGGCCCGGACGGGAGTGCCTTTCGACGTGGTCCGTCTCGACCGAGGCGATCAGCTTCCTCGGCCCGGATCCATCGCCGGCCTGGTAGTCATGGGCGGTCCGATGGGGGTCCACGACGACGGTTCCCATCCCTGGCTGCAGGGTGAACGGGACCTGATGGCCGCGTTGGTGGCTAGCCAGAAGCCGGTGCTCGGTGTATGCCTGGGGGCGCAGCAGTTGGCCATGGCGCTGGGAGCCGAGGTGACCAGAGGTGACCGACCCGAGGTTGGCCTGGGGCGCGTGGAACTCACTGGACCCGGCCGGCGGGATCCGGTTGTCGGGCCCGAATACGGCGGTCTCTCGGCCACCACCATCCCGTGCGTGCACTGGCATCAGGACACCTTCTCCCTCCCCGAGCGGGCGGTCCACCTGGCCGCCTCGCGTCTCTTCCCCCACCAGGCCTTCCGGTGGGGCGGCCGGGCCTACGGGCTCCAATTCCACGTCGAGGTGGACCGGGCGCTGGCCGGGGAGTGGGCGCCGTTCCTGCCCGCCGGAGTCACACTCGATCAGTTGCGTCTGGCGGAAGTCGAGACCGTGGGTCGCCGACTGCTCCGACGCTTCGTCGAGCACTCGCTGGTCTCCGCGTCGGCCGTCGACCGCCCCGCCGAAGAGGCCGAGTCCAGGTTGAACGCCGCTACCACCCCGGCCGGCGTGACCGGCAGCCGCACCGCCGACCGGTGGTGCCGGTGAGCGGTCCCGCCGGCACGATGACCTCGCCGGCGGGCGGGGGTGACGATGCCACCGAGGCGGTCAAGCCCCGGCTGCGGGGCGTCCTCCACGAGGTGGCCTTCTTCGTCTCGCTGGTCTCCGGCGCTGCGCTGGTCTGGGCCGCCCCGACCACTGGTTCGGCACTGGTGATGGCGGTATACGCCGTCTCCGTCTCGTTGTTGTTCGGGGTCAGCGCGCTGTTCCACCGCCACACCTGGGGGCCGGTAGGCCGTCGCCGGATGCGCCGAGCCGACCACTCGACCATCTTCATCGCCATCGCAGGCTCTTATACCGCCGTGGCCGGCATCGCCCTCACCGGCTGGGCTCGGACCACGGTGCTGTGCATCGTCTGGGGCGGGGCGGTCCTCGGCATCATCCTGCGCCAGGTCTGGCTGGACGCACCGAAATGGGTCATCGCGCTGCCCTACGTGGTGGTCGGGTGGGCTGCCGTGGTCGTCCTGCCCCAGCTGTTTCGGGTGCTGGGTGGGGTGGGCTTCACCCTCCTGTTGGCCGGCGGTCTGGCCTACTCGGCCGGTGCGGTGGTCTATGCCCTGAAGAAGCCGAACCCGGTGCCGGGCGTGTTCGGCTACCACGAGGTCTTCCACGCCTGCACCATCATGGGGGCCGTACTGCACTACGTGGTGATTGCGGTGTTCGTCCTGCCTCTCGCCCGCTGACCTCCGGGCCTCCGGGCCTCTCCGGGCCGAACCCCGGGGGAGCGGAGCGATCAGGTACCGCCGACCCCTCGGCCGGCCATCTGGCGCAACATGTAGGGGAGGATGCCGCCGTTCCGGTAGTACTCGGCCTCCATCGGTGTGTCGATGCGCAACCGGGCCTCGAACTCCACCACCTGGCCGTCGTCGTTGACGGCCCTCACCGCGACGGTCTTCGGGGTCGATCCCGTCGTTGAGCGACCCGACGCCGGAGACGGAGAAGACCTCGTGGCCGGTCAGTCCCAGGGAGCCGGCACTCTGGCCCTCGGCGTACTGCAGTGGGAGGACCCCCATGCCGATGAGGTTCGAGCGGTGGATCCGCTCGTAACTCTCGGCGATGACCGCCCGGACGCCGAGCAGAGAGGTGCCCTTGGCCGCCCAGTCGCGGGAGGATCCCGAGCCGTACTCCTTCCGGCCAGCACCACCAGGGGCACCCCTTCGGCGGCGTAGCGCTCGGCGGCCTCGTAGATGGTGGTCTGCTCGCCGTCGGGCAGGTGGAGGGTGAGGCCGCCTTCCGTTCCCGGTGCCAACTGGTTGCGTAGCCGGACGTTGGCGAAGGTGCCCCGCACCATCACCTCGTGGTTGCCCCGTCGGGCCCCGTAGGAGTTGAAGTCGGCGCGCTCGACCCCCTTGGCGGCCAGGTAGTGGCCGGCCGGGGTGGACGGGCCGATGTTGCCGGCCGGGGAGATGTGGTCGGTGGTCACACTGTCGCCCAGCATGGCCAGCACCCGGGCCCCACTCACCTCGGTGACCGGTGCCGGGCTCCATGGCCAGACCCTCGAAGAAGGTCGGCCGCAGGACGTAGGTGGAGCCCTGGTCCCAGCTGAAGGTGTTCCCGGTGGCGGCCGCCACTGCCTGCCACCGCTCGTCACCGTCGAATACCGCGCCGTACCGCTGGCGGAACATGTCCGAGGTGAGCGAGGATCGGATGGCCTCGGTGACCTCCTCGGGGGACGGCCAGAGATCCGACAGCAGGACCGGCCTCCCTTCGGCGTCGGTGCCCAACGGGTCGGTGGTCAGGTCGATGTCCATGGTGCCGCCCAGCGCGTAGGCCACCACCAGCGGGGGAGAGGCCAGATAGTTCATCCGGACATCCGGGTGGATGCGCCCCTCGAAATTTCGGTTCCCCGACAGCACCGAGGCCACCGACAGGTCATGCTCGTGGACCGCCTCGGACACCCCGGGCAGCAGCGGCCCCGAATTCCCGATGCAGGTGGTGCAGCCGAATCCGACCAGGTCGAACCCGATCGCCGCCAGGGGCTCGGTCAGGCCCGCCCGGTCCAGGTAGTCCATGACCACCCGGGACCCCGGGGCCAGGGTGGTCTTTACCCAGGGTTTGGGGGCGAGGCCCCGCTCCACGGGCCTTCTTGGCCACCAGGCCGGCCGCCACCATCACCTGGGGGTTGGAGGTGTTGGTGCAACTGGTGATGGCGGCCACCACGATGGCCCCGTCCTCCACCGTCTCCGTCGATCCGTCGGACAGCGTGGCCGGGCCCGAGCGGGGCTGCCGGCCGAGAGCCGAGCGGTAGGCGGTGCCGGCACCGGCCAGCGTCACCAGGTCCTGGGGCCGGGCCGGGCCGGCGATGCTCGGCACCACCGTGGAGAGGTCGAGCTCGATGGTCTCGGAGTAGACCGGCTCGACCCCCCCGGCCTCATGGAACATGCCCTGCTCCCTGGCGTAGGCCTCGACCAGGTCGACGTGGTCGCTGTCGCGCCCGGTGAACCGGAGGTAGTCGAGGGTGACCTCGTCGATGGGGAAGATGGCGCAGGTGGCGCCGTACTCGGGGGACATGTTGCCGATGGTGGCCCGGTTGGCCAGGGGTACGGCGGCTACCCCGGGGCCGTAGAACTCGACGAACTTACCCACCACGCCGTGCTGACGGAGCAGGTGGGTGATGGTCAGGACCAGGTCGGTGGCAGTGGTGCCGGCCGGCTGCTCACCGGTGAGCCGGAACCCCACCACCGGTGGGAGGAGCAGCGAGAGGGGCTGGCCGAGCATGGCGGCCTCGGCCTCGATGCCTCCCACCCCCCAGCCCAGCACCCCGAGGCCGTTGACCATCGTGGTGTGGGAGTCCGTGCCGACCAGGGTGTCGCAGTACGCCCGGCCGTCATCGGTGGCGAAGACCACCCGCGACAGGTACTCCAGGTTCACCTGGTGGCAGATACCGGTACCCGGCGGGACCACCCGGAAGCCGTCGAAGGCCTGCTGTGCCCAGCGCAGGAGCTGGTAGCGCTCGATGTTCCGCTGGTACTCGATGTCGACGTTCTCGTCGTAGGACTCCGGGCGGCCCGACGACTCGGCGATGACCGAGTGGTCGATGACCAGCTCCACCGGAACCAGGGGATTGACCTTGGCCGGATCGCCCCCGAGCGCCTCGAGGGCGTCGCGCATGGCGGCCAGGTCGACCACACCGGGCACCCCGGTGAAGTCCTGCATGAGCACCCGCTCGGGGGTCAGGGCGATCTCACTGGCATCCTCGCTCCCGAATCCGTGCCGCTCGGGATGGTTGCCCCACCCGGCCACGGCCTCGATGTCGGCGGGACGGACGGCCAGTCCGTCCTCGTGGCGGAGCAGGTTCTCCAGCACCACCTTGATGGAGTACGGGAGTCGGGCCACATCGAAACGGTCGGCCAGGGCGTTGATCCGGTAGATCTGGTAGGTGGCGTCGCCGACCGACAGCGAGCCGCGGGCGCCAAAGGAGTCGGGGGCGCCTGAGGTGGGGGTCTGTGCCATGGCCCCATTCTGTCACCCGTCCGGCCGCGGCGAACCGAGTGCCGCCAGGGCGCGTCAGGTGCGGTTGCGGTAGCGCCGGACGGCCAGCGGGATGAGGACGATCAGGAGTCCGATGGTCCAGGCCAGGGTCTGGATGACCCACTTGGACGTGGGCCCTCCGATCATCAGTGCTCGGCAGGCGCTGACCGTCACGCTCACCGGCTGGTAGGTGGCGAAGCCCTGCAGCCAGCTGGGCATGGAGTCGACCGGGACGAAGGCCGACGAGACGAAGATCAGGGGGAAGAGGATGGGGAACGACATCACCTGGGCCGTCTCGCTGTTGGGCGCCGACAGCCCGATGACCGCGAATCCCCACGACAGGGCGTAGGCGAAGAGCAGGATGAGCAGGACGGCGGCGGCGTAGGCCAGGACGCCGGTGGTGGGCCGGAATCCCACGGCCAGACCGACCGCCGTGATGATGATCACCGTGAAGACGTTGCGGACCGTGTCGGCCGACGTCCGCCCGGTCAGTACGGCCGATCGGGACATCGGGAGAGCCCGGAAGCGCTCGATCAGACCCTTCTGCAGGTCTTCGGCCAAGCCGATGCTGGTGCTGACGGCACCGAACGCCACCGTCTGCACAAAGACGCCGGGCATCAGGTAGTTCACGTAGCTGCGCTCCGGGGACCTTGATGGCCCCTCCGAACACGTAGGTGAACAGCAGCACGAACATGATCGGTTGCACCGTCGAGAAGAAGAGTTGCTCGGGGATGCGCAGGAGGGCCAACAAGTTCCGTTGGGTGATGGTCAGCGTGTCCGATACCGCCCAACGAAGCCGATCGGGGACGGAGCGGGCGGGGGGTGCCCCCGAAACGGAAGGGGCGGCGATGGCGGTGGTCATGAGAGCTCTCCGGTGGCGATCGGCATGGTCTCGGTGGCGGCGTGCCGTCGTGCCCGCCGCGCGCTGCTTCTTTTCGGGATCGTCGGTCGCTTCGGATTCGTCCTCTGCCCTCCGGCCGGTCAGGCCGAGGAAGACATCGTCCAGGCTGGGCTCCCGCAGGGTGAACCCGGTGGGGGTGATCCCTTCCTGGTCGAGGAGGCGGAGGGCCGCCATCGCAGAGGTCGGGACCGTCGTCCACCGTCACCTCGACCACGGTGCCGTTGACGGTCGGGGTGTGGGATCCCAGAGACCCGAACAGCTCGGCGGTCCGGAGCCCGTCGTCGGTGCTGTCCAGTCCCACCTCCAGGACCGTCGCACCCAGACTGGCTTTGAGCTCGGTCGGGGTTCCCTCGGC
The DNA here is from genome assembly GCA_963717885.1 of uncultured Acidimicrobiaceae bacterium. GTDB lineage: Bacteria > Actinomycetota > Acidimicrobiia > Acidimicrobiales > RAAP-2 > Bog-756. The sequence continues at coordinate 631,046 of CAVQXB010000003.1, forward strand.
GATGACATGACCGTGGTCGATGACGACCAGATCGTGGGCGAGTCGGTCGGCCTCCTCCAGGTACTGGGTGGTGAGGAGCACCGTGGTGCCGCCTCCCACCAAGCGCTCGATGACCTCCCACAGGTCGTTGCGGCTCTGGGGGTCGAGCCCGGTCGTGGGCTCGTCGAGGAAGAGCACCGTGGGTCTCGCCACCAGGGCGGCGGCCAGGTCGAGCCGACGCCGCATGCCTCCCGAGTACGTCTTGAGCGGGCGATCGCCGGCATCGTCGAGGTCGAACTGGGCCAGCAGCTCGGTGGCCCGGGCGGTGACGTAGGACGACTCCAGGTGGTTGAGCCTCCCGACCATGCGGAGGTTCTCCCGGCCGGTCAGGTTCTCGTCGACCGCCGCGTACTGGCCGGCCAGGCCGATCAGAGTCCTGACCAGGCCGGCTTCCTTCCGAACGTCGTGACCCAGGACCCGGGCCGATCCGCCGTCGGCCTTCAGGATCGTGGTCAGGATCCGCACCGCGGTGGTCTTGCCCGATCCGTTGGGCCCGAGGAGACCGAACACCGTCCCCTCGTCGACGTTGAACGACACGCCGTCGAGCGCGCGGACCTGGTGTTTGCCGGTGAAGGTCTTCTGGAGGGAGTCGGCTTCGATGGCGTACGGCATGGACTGGGATCCTGACTTTCTGGCGGGGGATCGGGGTGGGCGCCACCTCGATGCTGTGCCGAGGACCCACTGGTCCGGCCGGCGTGTACTACCCGGGGGCGTGGTCGCATCTTACGGCGGTGCGGACGCCACCCCGACATGCGCCCCCCGCCTGGATGGCCCGCTCCGCTCGGCACTCCTGATATCGCCGTCAGCGCGCCTCCGACCGCGGCCGGTAGCCTCGGAGCATGGAACGAGGCGATCAAGCACCCGACTTCGAGCTGCCCGACGAGGACGGCAACCCCAGGAAGCTGAGCGACCTGGCCGCCGGGGGGCCGGTGGTGCTGTTCTTCTATCCGGCGGCAATGACGTACGGCTGCACCAAGGAGAGCTGCCACTTCAGGGACATGAAGGCGGAGTTCGAGGCGGTGGGTGCCCAACGGGTGGGGATCAGCGCAGACCAGGTAGAGAAGCAGAAGCAATTCTCCGACAAGCACTCTTTCGACTACCCCCTCCTCTCCGACCCCGACGGGGCGGTGGCCACCCAGTTCGGGGTCCGGCGCGGCTTCGCCAAGCTCTCTCCCACCAAGCGGGCCACCTTCGTGATCGGTCCCGATCTCAAGGTGATCGACGTCATCCAGAGCGAGGTACGGATGAACGTGCACGCCGACCGGGCCCTCGAGGTGCTCCGAAGGCCAACGCCAGCGCCTGACCGCCGACTGAACCTCCACGTCCGGAGTGTCCCCGCCCAGGCCACGCTCCGATGGGATGCTGTGCTGATGGATGCTCCGGTCGTCGATCCGACCGCCGATGAGCCCGGTCCCGGGATCGGGTCGAGTGGAGCAGCTGGCCCAGGCAGTGGCCGAGCGGGTGGTGAGCATCGTGATGGATGCCATCGACATCGACGCGCTGCTCGGAGAGGATCGACGTCGACGCCCTGATCTCCCGGGTGGACGTGGACGGGGTGGTCGAGCCGGGTCGATGTGGACAAGCTGATCGACCGGGTCGACGTCGAGAAGATCATCGAGCGGGTCGACGTCGAGAAGATCATCGAGCGGGTGGACATCGACTCGCTGATGGAGAAGACCGAGCTGGGCACCATCATCGCACGGTCCACCACCGGCGTGGCCGCCGAGGTTCTGGATGTCATCCGCGCCCAGGGAGTCGGACTTGACGACTTCCTCGCCCGTTGGGTCAACCGCGTCCTCCGCCGGTCGCCGTCCGATCTCCCGCCCGGACCGCCGACGCTGGTCGGCCGCACCACCTGCCCAGGCCGAGCTGCCACCGGGTGGGGCCTGATGGACTCCAATGTGCCCGAGCCCATCGAGGGGCGTCAGGGTCACTATGCCGGCGCGGTCAGCCGGCTGCTGGCCTTCGCCATCGACGTAGGCGCCTCATGGGGGCTGTTCACCCTGGGCGCAGCGGCCGTGGCCTTCACCGTCCAGCTGGCCTCGGGGACCAAATTCTCGCTCGCCAACTATCAGGTGGTCTCCCTCGTGGCCGCGGTGATCTGGGAGTTCCTCTACTTCGCCTACCAGTGGGCCCTGAGCGGGAAGACCATCGGTATGGCCATACTCGGGGTACGGGTGGTCAAGACCGAGGGCACGCCGATCGGGGCCCGACAGGCGGTCATCCGGACCCTGACTCTGCCGATCAGCATCATGGCCTTGGGCCTGGGCTTCCTCGGGATCTTGACCAACCGCCACCGGTACGCGTGGCACGACCGTTGGGCCAGGACGGCGGTGGTCTACTCCTGGGATGCGCGGGCGGCCAGACTGCGGTGGCTGGCTCGACAGGACACCGCCGCGCCGACCTGACCGGTTGTTGGGCGTAGAAAGGGCGGGACCACCCGGATAGGACCACGGGAGCACGGCCGAGAGGAGCGCGTGATGAGCCAGAGGGACGACTGCCCTCCGCTGGACCCGGATCCCAAGTACCGCCCCTGGCCCGGTTGCGCCTGATGGACCGGGTCGGGCATCCGGTCCGCAGCGGCGCTTCCCGGGTTTGCGACGGGGTGGAGTCCGTGCCCGGCCTGTCGCCGGGTGAGGTGGCCCGGTGACGGGGTTGTTCGTTCGGGAACCGGAGATCGTGGCTCCCGGCGCCGTTCTCGTGCCCGGGTGGCTCGATCCCGAGGCCCAGCGGACACTGGCGGAGGCGTGTCGCCTGTGGGGGGTCGAGGCCGGGGGCTTTCGGTCCCCGCGACTTCCTACGGGCGGGGTGATGTCGGTGCAGATCGCGTGCCTGGGGTGGCATTGGTACCCGTACCGGTACTCACGCTCCGTGGATGACGGGGACGGCCGCCCCGTGCCCCCTTTTCCCGATTGGCTGGGCGACCTGAGCCGTCGGGCGGTGAACGACGCCTGTGCCGTCGACGCGAGGATCGCCGACGGGGTCGGAGGAGTGGGGGGCGAGCAGGGTTTCGAGCCTGATGTCGCCCTCGTCAACTGGTACGGACCCGGGGCCCGCATGGGAATGCACGTCGATCGCGACGAGCCGTCCCCGGCCCCGGTGGTGTCGTTCAGCGTGGGCGACTCCTGCACCTTCCGTTTCGGAACGCCGGTCGGACGCGGCCGTCCGTGGACCGATGTGCCCCTCGAGTCGGGCGACCTGTTCGTCTTCGGCGGACCCTCGCGGCTCGCCTATCACGGAGTCCCGCGAGTGCTCCCCGGCACTGGTGACCCGGGCATGGGGGTTGGCCCCGGTCGCTTCAACATCACGGTGCGCCAGTCCGGCCTCGCCGACCCGGATGCCACCTGAACCGGAGTGATGGCAATATCGGCGACAGGATCCGCCTCCAGACCGTGGCGAGACGCACCGGCAGATTGTCGGCACCATTGGACCAGGAGCAGGTTCCCGAGCTCTACCGGTGGCGGGGGGAGCGGATGGCCTGTCGGTCACCCCGACCCCGTCGGTGGGACCCGCGGAGCCGGGCGAACCTCGAGTCGCTCCTGGAGCGCCTGGGGCCGGATCAGGGACGGTGGCCTCGGTAAGCCTCGACCAGGCCTGCCACATCAGCCTGCGGGGAGGTAGGGCCCGTCCCCAACGAGCAGGCCGTCGTCACGCACAGGCCGCCGCCTCAGCCGTGGGGCGACCGGAGGTGCTCCAGCCGGGCCAGAGAGGCCTCGGCGCGGGCCGGGTCGCGTCGTGCCAGCCCCATCAGCAGCCCCTCCACGAGCACCATGGTGGCGGCGTGGCTGGCAAACAGGCCCGGGCTCCCCCGCCAGCACACCAGGGTCTCGGCGACCCGGTGACCGAGGTCCTGTTCCAGCACGTCGGTGACCAGTACCACCGGTAGTGAGTGTTCCGCGGCCCGGCCCAACAGGGCATCCACGTGTGGTTGCACCCGACCGTAGGTCAGCACCACCACGGCGCAGGAGGGATCCAGCTCCAACAGGTCGTCGGCCCCGGCCGGCCCTGCCCTGGTCAGCGCCTGCGACGGCCGCCCCAGCCGACGGGCCAGCACCGACGCATACTCCGCGACAGGGGCGGACGGCCCGATGCCACTCCACAGCAGTCGTCCGGCACCCGCGAGGATGTCGACGGCGTGATCGAAGCGGGGGCCCGCCACCTGATGGAGCAGGGCGTCGATCGAGACGAACAGCGCATCGGCGGCAGTGGCCAAGACATCGCCGTCCCCCTGGGCCAGGGTCCGATGGAGTCGCTCGTCCAGGGTGAGGTCGTCAATCTCTCCAGCCAGGGCGCGGCGCAGCTCGGGTAGCCCGGAGTACCCCAGGGCCTGCGCGGTCCTGACCACTGTGGCATCGCTCACGCCGAGGCGGTCGGCCATAGCCGACGCCGAATCGACCATGGCCGACCGCCCCGAACCCACCAGGTGCCGGGCGACCTGACGTTGGGCCGGGCTGAGGTCTCCCAGCGAACGGGCCACCCGGTGCGCCAGCGGCTCTTGTAATGAGTACTGCACATTTGACCCCGACATGTAGTGAATACTACAGTACTGGACCGTCACCGAACGAGGAGACCGTCGTTGCACGTCGCACTGTTGGTCCTGAGCACCTTCGCCGCCTCGATGGTGGAGATGGTGGAGGCGCTGACCATCATCCTGGCCGTGGGGGTGACGCGGGGCTGGCGCCCGGTCGTGCTCGGTACCGCGGGTGCCGTGGTGGTCCTGGGCGCACTCGTGGCGGTCCTCGGGCCCGCATTCGACCGGATCCCTCTCGACTCGCTCCGCCTGGTGGTGGGGGGCCTCCTGTTGGTGTTCGGCCTCCAGTGGCTGCGCAAGGCCATCCTCCGGGCCGGAGGGCTCAAGGCACTGCACGATGAGGACGCCATCTACGAAGAGGAGCTCCAGCGACTGCGGGCGGCAGGGGGCGCCCAGGGTCGTGTCGACTGGTACGGGGTGACGGTGGCATTCAAGGGCGTTTTCCTCGAGGGACTCGAGGTGGTCTTCATCGTGTTGACGTTCGGCGCCAGTCAGGGCCACATGGGCGCGGCCGCCCTCGCCGCGGTGGCCGCATTGATCGTGGTGGCCGCAGTGGGCCTCGTGGTCCATCGGCCCCTGTCACGGGTCCCCGAGAATTCTCTGAAGTTCGCGGTGGGAATCATGCTGACCTCGTTCGGCCTGTTCTGGTCGGCCGAAGGGGCCGGTGCTCACTGGCCCGGCAGCGACCTGTTCATCCTGGCCATCATCGCCTGCACCACGCTGGTGTCGGTGACCACGGTGGCTGCGCTACGGACGGCAGACGAGTCCCGGGCAGGGACGTTCGGCTGATGCAGGCGATCAAGCGGTTCGGGCTGTTCTGGGTCGACTTCGTCGTTGGTGATGACTGGACCCTGGCGTTGGTGGTGGTCGGCGCACTTCTGGTGACCTGGGCCCTTTCACACACGGGCTTCCCGGGGTGGGTCGCACTTTTGGCGATGGTCATGACGGCGCTGATCGTGTCGGTCGTCAGGGCCCGGCGCGCCGCCGCCCGCAGGAAGCAGAGCGGGAACAGCTAGGTCTCCGACCACCTCGTGGGTACCCGCGTGCCAGCGGTTCCCTGTCCCCCTACGGACTACCCGCGCACCCCACCGGCGAAAGGGGGAGGAACGGGCCGCCGGGCACGCCTGCGACCAGCACGTACCGGCAATGTCGAGACGCTCGGACCCAGAGGAGCAGGAGTAGTCCTGATCGTCGTGGCCAATGCCCTCTCGAGTGCAACCTGCCGGAGTGGGTCCGCTTCGCGTTGCGTCCGGTGGTTCGACAGTTGACAGCCCCTGACGTGCAAGTGTGGACTATCCCTCCTTTGACTTGACGACGGAGGCATCAGGGCCCGGGAAGAACAGGTCCTCATTTCCCGTGTCGCCCCATCGGACGAGGTAGGGGGGTTCCCCGTTCGGGTGACGAATTTCCAGCACTTCGCAGTTTCGACCGGGTTGTCCCACTCGACGACCACCGATCACGATTCGGTCCCCAATTTTCGCTTGCATCGAGGCCTCCTTCCTTTCAGCCCCACTACCCTCCATGGTCTTCCGGCGGCCAGCCAAGTGCAAGAGCAAGTCGCGGTTCTGCTCGACCATCCGGCATTCGGACGCCCCCGGCCTCGATGGCGACGCACGAGTTAGACGTGAGCTTGACGTTTGGCTCACCGCGCCAGCCGGGGCGGGGCCCAAGAGGGACGCGCGCCGACGCCTTGGTCCTGATCCACCCGGATCGGCCGCCACCCTGCGGATTTCGAATCGCGCTTCGTCGCGAGGCGCAAACATACGGTGTACGGATCACACCATCATGACCAGGAGAAACGCCGCCCTTACCCTTGCGTGGTCTTGGCCTCTCCGAGCTATCGGCGGTTTATCAGGGCCGCATTTACCACGGCTGTTCCTTGCCGCCAGCGTCACCGGGGCCGTCTCGGTGGGCTGGTGTTGGCTGGTAGTCCTACCGTCTGGAGGAACAACATGTCCATGCTCGACTCACCCTGATCCGTACTCACCACCATCATCGAAGACCCTGCGACGACGAGGCCCAGGTGGCCACGGTGGCATAACCGGCCAGGCGCAGCAGTCGTCGAAAATGCGGAACCGTCTGGGGCGCAACAGATGCGAATGCCACCTCCCAGGACGACGACCCGAAAGGAAGCAGGCATGCCCGACGACTCAGTAGGTGACTCTGGCTCCTCGATCGACAACCGTCACCTTCTGCTGGTCGGTGCCGGGCCGGGTCTTGGAATGGCCGTGGCTCGTCGCTTCGCCGACGGCGGCTATCGAGTGACCTTGGTGGCTCGCAGCACGGACGGACTCGGCCATCTCGCTGACAGCCTGGCTGACACCGGAGCCCAGATTGACACGATCGCGGCAGATGCCAGCGACCCTGAAGGTCTGGGAGCTCGGATGGCTGAGCTCTACAACGAGCAGGGTGCGCCCGGGCTCATCATCTACAACGCAGTCATGGGAGCTCCGGACAAGCTCCTGAGCTCGAGCGTCGAGCACCTGCAGACGGCCTATGCGGTTGACGTCATCAGCGCCATCGTCGTGACGCAGGTCGCCGCGCCAGCCATGCGGGCGGCCGGCTCCGGCACCATCATCGTGACGGGTGGCGGTTTCGCAGATCATCCGATCCCAGCCCTCGCGACCATTTCCCTCGGCAAAGCGGCGCTCCGATCCGCCGCCACCATGCTCGGAGCCGATTTGGAGCCGGATGGCATCCGGGTGGCGACATTGACGATCGCCGGGCAGATCGTTGCGGGCACCGCCTTCGATCCCGAGAACATCGCAAAGCGCTATTGGGAGGTCGTCCATTCCGACGGTCCCTGGCAGGCGGAGTTTCGCTTTACCGGCGAATAGAGCTCGAGATTCGGACGGTTCGATCATCGAGCGCGGAGGGTGGACTGCCCCCACGTCCTCGCTGCTCGTTTCGGGTGGGTGTTGCTGCTGGCTCCGGCACCTGCTCCGCATCTCCTAGGACAAGATTTCGACGCACCCGTCCGTTCCATCGACGCGGATCCGCTGCCGATCGTGGATCAACCGAGTGGCGTGCTCCACGCCCACGACGGCCGGCAAACCGTACTCCCGCGCGATGACTGCGCCATGGGTCATCAGGCCACCGACCTCCGTCACCAGGCCCGCGATCGCTAGGAACAGGGGCGACCAGCTGGGGTCCGTGTAGGTCGTGACCAGAATGTCGCCCGGCTCGAGATCGGCCTCCGCCAAGTCCAGGACGACGCGGGCCCGCCCCTCGATCTTCCCGGCAGAAACCGGTAAACCGACTAGAGCACCCGTCGGCACGTCGTCGCGTCGGTACGCCCCGGCGACGACCTCGCCATCCGACGTGAACACCCGGGGCGGCGTCAGCACTTGAAACGACTTGAACGTGTCCTTGCGCTGCGCGATGAGCTGGTTGTCCGCGTGGTTCGTGCGAACGACGTCGTGGAGCTCCTGGAACGTGAGGTAGAAAATGTCTTCCCTCTCACGAATCACACGAGTCTCCACGAGGCGACCGGCCTCTTCCAGTAAGGCCTGCTTATAGACGAAATAGCGGCTGACCATGCCGTACTTCGGATACTCCCTGTACCCGATGAACGTCCGGACGCGGTCGATCATCCGCTTGGTCTCATCGGCCTCATCCTCCCCGTCGGGCAATTCCCGCATGCGCGCCAGCAGCTCCTGCTCCTTCTCCAAGGCCTCCCGCCGGCCTCGCTCGAAGCGCCGCTCGCCGGCGCCCGGCTCGAAATTCTTGATGTTGCCGAGGATCAGGGGCACGAGCGTGGCCGGGCGTTCGCTCCAACGTGGCCTCGTGATGTCGATCTCCCCGACGCATCTCATGCCGTACTTGTCGAGGTAGGCCCGGATGGCGTCTCGGGCTTCCCGTCCGCCCGTAAGTTTGGCCAGCTCGTCCAAGAAGTCCTCGTCCTCGACGTGCTGCAGGAGAGCCACCACCTCCGGATACGGACGGATCACGTCCGCGACGCCCAGGAGCGCCAGCCCCATCTCCGACGTGACGTTATGGGGGACAGACCGCGTAAGCGTATCGGCAGCGTTTTTCTCGCCCAGCCTCGCCTCCATGTGCTCGTTCAGCCACCACGTGGCCTCCATTGCCGACATGAACACTCGATGACTCTGCGGGTCAAATAGGAGCCGTCTCAGCTCCTGGATGTCCGCAAGGATGAAGTCGAGCAGCGCGGTGCCGGACTTCCCGCGGATGTCGCTCTTCAACTCGGCAATGGAGGCCTCACTGCGCTCGATCAGCCCAGTAACGATGGCCGGATCGGTCTCGATCGGGGCGAGTATCCCGGGACCAGGATTGGAACCTGGGCTTTCGTCCCTGGGGATGGGGATGAAGTCGTCGCGTTCGAGGATGGTCTCTAACGCGTCCCCGATCAGAGGATCCGATTTTCCAAAGACCGCCAAGAGACCGGCGCGGCTCGCTGGCGACGCCATGTCCGAGGCGACATCGACGAACAGCCTCCCACCGGCCACGTACATCGGCCGAGGTGTGGTCAGCTGCCAGAAGGAGAGCCCCAGGGGCTTCATGGCGTCCGTCATCATCTGCGCATGACCGACCGACACATACACATGGTTCTCTTGGTCGCCGGCCGCAGGGATAGGGAACAGTGTGCTGATCGGCCGGCTCTGGACGATGTGGAAGCTGTCATCGACCAGACACCATTCGATGTCTTGGGGGACGCCGAAGTGCCCTTCGATCCGGCGTCCCAGCTGCGCGAGTTGCACAACCTGCGTATCCGTTAGTGCTGGCTGCTCCTGACGCTCCGGCTCGATCGGCAGTTCGTGCGTTCCGCCGGCCGGCGAGGCTTGGATGGCCAGCCGCTTGGTGGCGATTGCTTTGGTGACGATCTCGCCTTCGCGCACCCGGTAGACGTCAGCGTTCACCCGGCCTGAGATCAGGGCCTCGCCGAGCCCGAAGGAGGCCTCCACGGATACGACCTTCCGGTTTGACGTGACGGGATCAGCTGTGAAGAGGATGCCGGCTGCCTCCGGGAAGACCATCTGCTGCACGATCACGGCCATTTGGACCTTCCGCTGGTCGAATCCATTCCGGAGGCGGTAGGTCACGGCCCGCTCAGTGAAGAGCGAGGCCCAGCACCGGCTGACGTGCTCGAGGATCGCCGCTGGCCCCACGACGTTCAGGTAGGTGTCCTGCTGGCCGGCGAAGGAGGCCGTCGGCAGGTCCTCTGCCGTCGCACTCGATCGGATCGCGTAGCCTGCTTGTTCGCCGAGCCGGGTGACCGAGCGGGTGATTGCCGCCGCAAGATCGCCGGGGATGACGATCGCTTCGACGATCCGGCGGACCTCCGCACTGAGTGTGCGAATCGCCTCCCGGTCATCGGGGCTCCGACGCGACAGCCGATCAAGCCGGTCAGCGATCGACGACGCGTCCGCCATGACCCGCCGGAAAGCGTCCGTCGTCACACAGAAGCCAGCCGGCACGCGGATGCCTTCGATCCGCGAAAGCTCACCTAGGTGTGCGCCCTTGCCGCCAACGGCCGCGACCTGCGATTGGTTGATCTCCTGAAAGCTCAGGACGTAGTTGCCCATCCGTCCACCTTCCCTAGAGCCCTTCGTGCCGCGTTCATTCCAACTTTCGGTCGACACGTCCGTCCGTAATTCGACTTGCGGCGTGCATTGTCAGCACATCCGGGGTCCTTGCAGCAAGACCCCCACCCGGGTGTAACTTGGTAATGGCGGGAGAGAGTTGAGCGTGTGTCCGGCGGTACGAGAGCCGGGTTGGGTCATCAAACTCAGCCTTCCGCAGACCGCTGTGAACCTTGCGTCACCTGGATAGGCGTCCTCCCTTGTCTCCACCGGAAACACCGCGAACCACAAAACGCCGACATCCACGAACGAGAAGGCGGCGTTCTTCCGTCCCGCCCCGCCCCTCGTCCCCGCCCGATCGCCCGTCCGGGGGGCACTGGGCGGAAAGGTGACTGAGGTAGTTGGGTGTCATCTCAAGCAAATCGGGGCCACTCGATTCGGGTGACTGAGCGCACTACCTTGGAACGAATTCCGATCCTCCGAAAGGTCATCACCATGGCCAAGCTGATCTTCTCAGCAATCACGTCGCTCGACGGATATATCGAAGACGAGGGAGGCAACTTCGACTGGGGAGCACCTGACGAAGAGGTATTCCGCTTCGTCAATGACTTGGAACGTCCGGTTGGCACCTACCTCTACGGGCGCCTGATGTACGAGACGATGCTCTACTGGGAGACTGTGCCGGCCCTCGCCGACGAGCCGCCCTGGGTACGGGACTTCACCGAGTTATGGCAGGCTGCCGACAAGATCGTGTACTCGACGTCGCTGGAAACCGTTTCAAGCGCCAAAACACGCCTAGAGCGAACGTTCGACCCGAGAGTGATCCAAGAGTTGAAATCCTCCCAGGAACGAGACATCACCGTGGGCGGCCCCAACCTGGCAGCGCAGGCTTTCGAGGCTGGGCTCGTCGACGAATGCCAGCTTTTCCTGATGCCCATTGTCGTGGGAGGAGGCAAACCATCGCTGCCCGACAACGTCCGCCTTGACCTCGAACTGCTCAGCGAAACCCGTTTCCGCAGCGGCGTTGTTTTCCTCCACTACCGCACCTCGATGGCTGACTCAGAGCATTGAACGCCGGAACAGGAGCTGATCCATCCGCCTTCGATCTGGAATGTCGAGGGCCCACGTACCCGAGCGGTTTCCGGGCATTCCTGGGCGATCAAGACGGCCACCTTGGCGAATAAGTGGTGTCGCTTGGGCGATTCGGTCAAAGACCTGTCATGTCGAGGTGTCTGCGTCGCGGATACGACGGAGCCACGGATGTCAACACCTAACGAGGCAGGCAAGGAGCTGCTAGGTTCGAAGATGCCTCTCGGGAACAGGAGGGTGTCATGCGTCGCTTGGCCCTAGTGCTTGCAATCGCGTCTCTTGGGGGTGGGCTCACAATCGGAGCGGTGTCCAACGTCGCGGCTGCAACTGTTCATCCCGCCAAGACCACCTGCACCGTCTTCAATGGGTATAGCCCGCCAGCCAGCGGACAAGCAGTCTGTGCCTACGGAAGCGGGACCGTCACCAACAGCGGGCTCACCATTCAATGGGCCAATGGTCAGACATCGACAATGTCCCTACCTGAGTCCTCGACCCCGGTCAGTGACCGACGGTGCCCCGCGCTCGCCTTCGCCACTCTTTCTTCGGCGTTTAGATATACGGGTGGCACCGTGGTGTCAGGACCGCTCGCGGGGTCCCGCGTCAGGGGCAGGCTCTGCGAATACATGGTGAACCCATCGCGGGGGATCCCACCTGGGGCAGGGTACTTCCAGAATGAGGGGCTCTTCCACCTTTGAGCTCCAGAACTCAAAACCCCTCAGCCACCGGCACGGGGATGGGGAGGCGGGGGTCAGGGATCAGACGCGTGGCGTTCCCGCCGTACTTCGCCGTGTCAGTGAAGATGTGCTGGCCAAAGGTCGGCAACGTCGCCGGGCCGAGGCGAGTTCTCAGCCTCACAATGCTGGCCCGGTGGCGGTTACCATCCGCCATCGAACGGTAGGTTCCAGCGTGTGGATAAATGCCTTGCGGTGTCCCAGGGTCCCTGCAACCGGAGACCGTCGCTCAGTAAATCGGTTCAGTCGCCGTGCCTGGAGTCGGGCGGCGGAACCTTTCTCAACCGGCACGGCGACTGAACTGACGCCATGAGCTTACGAGCAATTCCAATTGCATGCAACTGTGGTTGCATGCAATTCGAGTTGCACCTAGCAGTTGCAACATCATCCACGGCGGCATCAGATCCCATCCCGCGCCTCTTTGGCGTATCGGGACGCCATCTGCCGTGAGAAACCCCAAATTCGAGCCAGCTCGTTGATCGACATGCCGTGTTCCAGGGCTGAGCGAAATGACGCAACACGCGATGCCCGGCGACATCTATCGAACTCAAACAGAGCCTCACTCAGGTCTTCACGATCCTCGGTGATGTTGATGTCCTTGAACACGGTGCGATATTCGTCTTCCGTTACACGAATCTCCAGAGACCTTCGAAGGCTGTCCTCGCGACGTTTGAGGACTCGCCGCAGATTTTGCATGGCCTCGATTAGGTGCTCGGCGCAACGGATCGCCTCTTCGTCACTCGTTGCCATGCAGCAAAACCTATCGGACCTCTGGAAACAGTGTCGAAATTGCCAACTGAAGTTACCAGATGGGCGATCGACCCCCCACATTGAGACTCAAGACTGCCTCTATCGCCAGATAGGGGACGGGGTCGTGCCGGAAGCAACTGCGGTTGCCTAGGAATTGACGCCCGATCGGAACAGAGTGTGACGTGGGCGGCGGAACCCACTCGACGGTGCGTCGAGGGCCGGACGGAGAGCTGGGTGGCGGGACCCAGCTCGGCCGGCCCGGCAAACTGGCGTTACCGCCGCAGGGGCTATCCTCTTTGGCGGAAAGTTCCCCACTGATCCGTGCCCCTGATCAATGACAATCTCCCGTGGGGTCGGACCCTGAAGACCATTGTCATCGTGGTGGGACACGTCCGAGGAGGATGGCCACTGACGGATGGAGGTCCTCGTCGAACCTCAAGCCTTGGCCGACTACGCCCCTTACCGAACCAGCTCCTCCAGCTCATTCAGCGAGGTCTGGAGGCCACCTTCCATCCCTGTGGCGAGGGCTGCGTCCCGGTGCTCCTGGCTCGGATATTGGCCCAGAATCCTCAGAGTGGTCACGCCATTGGCTTCCTCAAAAATGGTTGTGCTGATGGAACCGGCATCGGGGACCATCTCGAACACCTCGGTCCTGACGATGCGATGCGGCCGGTGGATCTCTAGATACTCGCCACTGAAGGCCACCTCGAAGCCGCCATTGGCAGTCATGACCCAGCGCCAACTCCCGCCAACCCGCAGGTCGATCTGGGCATCGGTCACCTCACCTCGGTCGCCAGCCCACCAGCGCTTCACGAGTTCGGGAGTTGTCCAAGCCTCGAATAGGAGGTCTGCCGGGGCGTCGAACTCCCTCGTGATCAGGATTTCAGTGTCCGAAGGCAACGTGAAGACAGCGGAGCCGTGGCGGTTGCCAATCGTGTTGTTCATGTCTGCTTCTCCTTTGTTTGAAGCTCAACGAGCACGTCGTCGAGCTGGTCGAGTCGGGCGTTCCAGGTGGACTCGAAACCGCACACCCATTCGTGGATGGGTTGCAGCGTGGGACCATTGACCCGATACCAGCGATGTCGTCCATCGGTACGGACAGATACCAACCCCACGGTTCGGAGCACTGCGAGGTGCTTCGACACCTGGGGTTGGCTGAGCCCTAGCCGGTCGACGAGGTCGCCAACGGTGGCTTCGTCCGTCCCGAGGGCATCCAGTAGTGCACGCCGGCTGCTGTCAGCAACAGCGTTGAATGCATCTGTCGTCGTTGGGAGGCGGGCCACCTCCCACATCATATTCCCATATGGGAATGTGTCAACACCGCCTGTCCGGCAAATAGCAGGGTGCGTGTCGGTTCTGGGGTATCCGCCTCCGCCACCTGGCCCTCGTCGAAGCCGGTGTCTTCGGTGATGGTGGTGAGGACGGATGGAGATGAGTCGAGCATGGACGTGGTCTTCCGCCTGATGGTGGGAAGGCCAGCCCAAGATGGCCCAGGGTGACGCTGACAGCGAGAACACCCGCCGTTAAGAGGACCAGATAAACACCACCCGTGGTCCCGGGAGCAGCTTCTGCGATAGTCAAGGCCATCCCTCGAGGGGTGGCCCGGCCGTCCTTGATCGGAGCGACGGGTGGTGCGACCTGTTGGCGCAGGTCGGACCAAACAACCAACCTCCGAACGGGCCGTGCCGTTGTCAATGTGCCGCTGGAAGGGCTCGGCCGACAATGCCCGATGACGCCTCGTGGTCACATGGCAGGCCGAATCTCCCAGTGCTCCCGAAGTATGGGGACCAGCTGCGAAGTGGTGGATCATTGAAGGCCATCGTCATTCGTAGGGGACCGGTTTAGTCCCTGGCGCCTCGGTCCGCGGATGGCGAGCTGGTTACCATAGTCAGGTGAGATTGAGCCGAATTGCTGGGGCCGGTTGTGTCCTTGTAGTGACGGTGCTCCTGGCGGGTTGCTCGGGCCAAGCGGCCCCGCCTCCGCCGACTACCCACGGCCAACCGGGATACCGGTTCTCCGTATCCTTCGCCCAGACGCCACGTGTCCGGACTCTTCAGTTGCAGGATGCCGAAGGCCTGGCACTGTACGGAACGAGCGTTGCAACCCGGTGGATTTGGTCTGGCGGCACGACCACGGTATTGGTTGACGCTTTGACGAATCCGGTTCGTCCTGGCCGCCTGCCGTACTTACTCCGCAGCTACCTTCCCTCCGGACCGAGCGGTCGCACGGTGACGAAATCCGGAGATCCGGGAATGATTGGAGTTGTTCCCGGCTGCATTCCCACTGGTCAGTGCCTGGGCTTTGTAGGCGGTCTCGTCATTCTCGACGGTCAAACGATCTACGACCTGACCACATCTCAGAACACTTCGTCTGCTGCCTACGCCATCCTCCACACGTTTCGCATTGCTCACGAGAACACTGTGTCGGGCGGCCGCTAACTGGTGATGGGGGACACGATCATCTCGAGTCTGGCCCCTTGTCCAGTGTTGATCGATGCAAGGATTCCTTGCCTGGCGAAGCATCGCACAGACCGCGGTACAGAGATGAGTACGGGGCCTTTGGGAAGCTCCATGCCGAGGATGACGAAACAAATCACTCCTTGTGAAGCAATCGTTTGATGGCTAACGGTGACTGTCTTGCCCTGACGGGCTGCACCGTAGATTTGATTGAGCAATTCCACCGTCTCGTAAGGGGATCCGAAGCTCAAGGAACCGCTCCAGCACTGGCTGCGTTCAAAGGTCCCCTCGCAGAAGTTCGACTGCTTGCTCGTAGACTGCCCGGAGCTTGTGAGTAGCTGATGGTGGCCGGTGGAACTTGCCCATACCAGACCGTGTAGACGTGGCCTCTCGACTGGCCCGCCCTTTGCATGACCGCATTGAGTGCAGTTACTGCAGCAGCGTCCCCGCCAGAACCCCCACAGTTGGCCGCAACGACGGGTATCAACGCCACGAGTGCGAATTGCTGCAAGCCTGATGCCCCTCTGCCGACCAACCATGAACTACTCATCGTTACATCGAACGCGACACTTGAAAATTTGAAGTTCGCTGATTCCAGCTGTCCGAATCCCTTACCGCCGGGAGAGAGTCACGCTCCGGCGCTTATGCCGCAGCTTCTAGTAACTGTGGACCTGCGGAGCGGATTCGAGACTTTGGCGCTGACTTCGTTGAGCTAGAGGGCCTCTGAGAGAAGGCTTATGCGGCGAACTCCAGATATATGTTCAGTAGAGTGGTAGCAATAACAGTAGAATAATGATGACAACATCGGCGACTAGAAGTGTAAGAGCAGTGGGGATAAGTCCTAATATTGCTAGGGTCTTTCCCTGTTCGTAACTCTGGCGGATTTGTACCAAAGACGCGACGCCACAGCTGGTCCCTACCAAGCTGACCAGCAGAGACACTATGGCTACAGTGAGCCTGAGTCCAGGAGAAACGGCCATTCTCACGTGCTCTGGAGTGAGCAATATCATAGTCATATACGCTCCACTAACGAAGGACAGAATTGCCATTCGATTGATCTTTGCTGGGACTGGGCTATCCCATGGAGAGTTGGAACGTACGTATGCCGGGTACCACATTCCATCAGATGCTTGACGCCATTCTGGTCGCGATTTGCCGCCGCTCATGCTCATCGACTCTTCCTTCAATGACCATCGTCCGATGACCCTTCTACTCATCGGCAGTGCAGCGGCCGCAGTTGAACGGTCACGCCGCGATCCCCTGTCCCTCAACGCCGGATGCAACCCGGCAACAGCCACTGAGATGCAACCGAAACGTCCCTCACAGGTGGCCCTACGAATCCGCCCGTAGGTTGATCGATGCCGAGTCCGTGGAGCCGGGATGCCCCCCATCCCTGTGCTCCGGACTTGGCGCTAACCGATCCGCTGAACGGTATCCAAGTCCGCCCGCTGCCTGTGCTCCGGCCGAGCCCAACGTCGCCCACGGGGGGTCCGGTGTGGGCAAGATCCCCAACAGGGTGATGATCTCGGAGCCTCCGGCCGAAGCGGACGACCGAGCCGTGCCCGGCCACTGGGAGGGCGACTTGATCATCGGCAAGAACCACCAATCGGCCGTCGGCACCTTGGTGGAACGCACGACCCGCTTCGTCCTGCTCCTGCACCTCGGATCAGGCAAGGGTGCCGAATCCGTCAAGGAGGCCATGCAGAGAAGTGGGCCCTCCTTTAGGGGATGCCGAGCACGTCGATGACTACTTGGTGCCACGCACCAAGGACACTTCACTCACAGCAATGCTGCTAGCAGTTCTGTGCGTGGGGGCAGTTCTCACAGGCTGCAGCGTGGCTCCACAGTCTCGGACGTTCGGCAGGGAGGATCCGTCTTAGGCGAAGGCCAAGGGGATCTGCTCGATTTCCCGGTTGAGTGCTATCACAAGGGTCTAGGTGCCTTTAGCCCCTTCAACTTCAGCGCGTGCCTCTCGATCAGCCACCAACTTGCAACCGCCAGGGGAATCACCGCAGCAATCGACAGAAGCGTATAGGGCAAATACCCCCACGAGTTGATTCCCCACATCACCAGCAGCTGTTGGATCGGGAACGCATAAATATAGATTCCGTACGAATAGTCGTTGACAGCACCGACCGTCGTGAAAGGAAGATGGATACCGAGCCAGATGAGCGGATACGCGAGGAAGATCGCGGTGAAGTCCACGCTGGTCTGTTGAAAGAGGTGACCGAGCGGAATGACAAAGCCCGCCAGAAAGAGGATGGTTGCTCCAAGCGCAAGAACTCCAGAGTCCGGGATCTTCTCGCGATAGAGGTAGAGGAGAGACCCCGAGAGAAAGATCGGCACGAGAATGAAAATCTTCATGGTTTCTAGCCGGAGACCAAGAATCGCAACGAGGTCCCATCTGTGAATGAGAGAGAAGGTGAAATTTCGGGCCAACGAGGGGGTCGAGATGATCACCACTTCGGCGACCCACGCGATGGTAGCAATCACGGCGACCAGCGAACGCCTTCTTAGCAATCCGAGTACGGAGAGAGCTGCAAGCAGCAGATAGCAGAGGAATTCCAACTCAAGTGTCCAGAGCGATTCGTTCCATCCATAGCTGAAGAAGCCTCCGGGCAGCGTCCTGGCAATGTTCCCCTGGTTCACCTGTAAAGAGAAGTTGTGGATCACGTACCCGAAGGGCCCATTCGCTTCTGTGAGATAGCAGCGGAGTCCGCAGGTCCTCGAGAGTCCCGGATTGGAGTGAAACCATGCGATCGTCCCGAACAGGAATGCGGTAACGAGCAGGCAGATCCAGAACGCCGGGAATATCCGGAGAAAGCGCTGCCACAGATAGCGTCCGGTGCTGTTGCGGGCTGCACTTCCCGCGATCAGGTACCCGCTGATTCCGAAGAATCCATACACAGCGACCGTTCCCAAAGTGGTCTTCCCAAATATCCACTCACTTCCGAACAGCCCCAACGTGATCGAATGGGAAAAGACGACGGCCAGCGCAAGGATCAACCGCAGGAAATTTAGGCTGTTGCGCTTTACCGAGAACGATTGCTCAATCGTCGATACGCCGAAGGGCGCTCTTTGGAGGACGCTCCCAGCGTGGACAGTTGCGTCCTTGAATGGCTCGATCACGAGCAGCCAAACCGGGGTAGCAGGCGGCTCCGGCCATCGACGGTCGATCCGACCAAGGTCCTGATAGGGCAATGTTGGCCCGAGGACGTGTCGACATTCACATCCCCGGGGGGGATGTCGACCCGGGACCCCTTCTCGACCGCTTGGGGTCGCACAAGGAGCCTCCAAGCAACCGGAGACGATGGTCGGGTAAATTTGCGTTCTTCCATGACGAGGTGGCCCAGATTACTGACTACTGGCTGATGCGACTCGAGTTCGATACACCGTTGCTGCGGGGTGCCGAGTTGGTTGACATCGGCGACTCGACCTAGATGCATGAGACGATCGATGGGCTGCTGGCGAACCCACGTGATCGTCCTGCCGCATCGGTCGTAAGAAGGATCGGCTCGGACTTGTGACACAGACCGAATCCCACACAGTGAAGGCCGACGACAACGACTCCCGAAGCCCGAAGTCAAGCCGCCCGGGTTCAAAGTGTCGCTTCACGGTTGCCGTTGCCATAGGACTGCTTGTTGTTACCGTTCCCTACACGTGGGTCCTCTTTGACCTTTGGAACGGTTCGTTGGATCTCCTCAGAACCGCCCAGTCGAACGGTTATGCAAGTAACTTCTACGACCTCCAGGCGCGGGCAATGTTCCATGGTCACCTATGGGTAGCCAATGGAGCTCTTGGCGGCGAGGCCTTCGTACACGCCGGTCGGCAGTACACCTACTTCGGGCTCTTGCCCTCCCTACTCCGAATGCCGATATTGGCGCTGACCCATAGCGTGGACGGGAGACTAACCGCACTTTCCATGCTGGTGGCTTGGCTCTTAACGGCTCTCTTCACTTCGATGCTGGTGTGGCGCGTTCGGCTCGTCGTCCGAGGCGCAGCACCAATGGGGCGGATGGAGGCCGCGTCGTACAGCGTGCTGGTCGCCACCATCATGGGTGGATCAGTCTTGGTGTACTTGGCCTCGAATCCGTTCGTGTTTTCCGAAGACCTCGCCTGGAGTGTGGCCTTGGCCGTAGGGAGCCTGTTCGCACTGCTTGGCGTGTTGGAGCGGCCTTCGTGGAGTCGAGTCCTTGCCTGTGGTGCCCTGATCCTGGCCGCCAACCTCACACGAGCTACCACTGGCTACGCCTGCGTGATTGGTGCCGTGCTTGCTGCAATGTGGTTCGCCCTGGGGAGAGGTGAGGACCCCAACCGTCGGTGGTCACTCCCAATACTGTTGGCCGGTCTCGTCCCGCTCGCCGTTGCGTGTTTGATCAGCTATGCCAAGTTCGGCATTTTCTTCGGTTTGCCCACCTCCGAACAGGTCGTCTTCCAGACGTTCGGGGTCGGTCACGTCAACAACGGAAAATACTTCGGAATCCATTTCCTTCCGAGCACGCTGGTCGCTTACTTCCAACCGGGCGGATTGCGACTCACCTCTGTCTTCCCGTTCCTGACGCTCCCATCCGGTTCGGCTCGATCGGTCGGCGGCATCGTTTTGTACGGTGGCGATCGCACCGCGAGTGTGCCTTCGTCGATGCCGCTGCTCTTCCTGGCCTCTCTGTGGGGCGCGGTCAGCGCATTTCGGCCTCGACCAAAGGGACGATCCAACGTGCTCTGGATCGTTCTCCTTGCAGCCTTCGCTGCCGGCTGTACCGTGATGATATTTGGATGGATCTTCGACCGGTTCATCGCAGATTTCCTCCCCTTCCTTATCCTGGGCAGCGCCGTGGGCATGGTAGACGTTTGGCGACGGTTGCAAGGTAGAGACCGGAGAGTCTGCTCGCTCATACTGGCCATCGTTACTGTCGTCGCCGCGTTTGAAATCGCGGCGAATGTGGGAATGGCCAGCGCCCCCCAGGGCGAGTGGTCGAGCAATCAGACACTCCACTACGTCCAGTTTCAGAAGTCCATCAGTGACGTGACGGGTCACCCCTTGGCGGGGAATGTTGTGGACGGCGACTCGTTGCCGATCTATGCGCCGGCCGATCGACTGTTCGTCATTGGCAGCTGTGCGGGTCTCTATATTTCCGATGGTTGGAGTTCGAAGGACAGCCAAAGTGCT
This sequence comes from uncultured Acidimicrobiaceae bacterium, assembly GCA_963717885.1. Taxonomy (GTDB): domain Bacteria; phylum Actinomycetota; class Acidimicrobiia; order Acidimicrobiales; family RAAP-2; genus Bog-756. The sequence continues at coordinate 651,352 of CAVQXB010000003.1, forward strand.
GTTCTCAACGCAGTGGACTTACAAACTGCATGGAAGCCGGTAGAGCTAGGACCTGGCGCCTATCACCGCCTGGATATCACCTTCCACAGACCCGTAACGGCGATCGGAACGAATGTACCCTTACTTACTATCGGCGCGAAATCAGTGAGTACCGTTGGACTGCAATATTACGGAGCCGATGAGATCCGTTTCAGCTTTGAGGGACCGCTTGGAACAGTGCTCAGTGCGCCTCTGCACGTTCAGGTTTCGCGAAACTATCGCGTCACCATTCTTACGGACCCGAATGTCCACCTTCTGTCGGTGACATGGCAGCACGGCGAGCTACTCCGAGGGTTTCTCTTCAGCCATGGCCCAGTGCTCGTGCACACATATCAATCCATTGCCTGGCCGACCCCGGACTCGATCTCGGTCGTTGATTCGACGCCATCGCCGAACGTGTCCCTGTGTCGGAGCCTTCCGTGAAGTCATCCGTGTCGATTCCTGGAGATCTTCCGAGTGCCATCCCGGAGTCGAGCCGTTCACTCACAATCTGAACGCAGTCGCGAGAACGTCTCCGACAGTGAGCTCACCCTTATCGGACAAGCTCCTTAGAGTCGTATTGGTCGACCGTTGGTATTGGTCGACCGTTGGTGACGCCTGTATGCCTGCGCAACCCTCCCCCCTCCCGCCCGCCGCCCCTCCCTGCTCGGGTGGCGGCCTTCGTCCCCCCCCTCCGGCCCTGCCGGCCCCGCTTCCCGCCCGCCCGCCGCTTGCCCACCCGGCTCCCTGCGCGGCGCTTCTGGCCCGTTCGGCGTGCTCCGCCTTGCTCTCTCTATAGTCTTATCCCAACAGTGCCTCCGCCAGTCTGACCCCGGCA
>CAVQXB010000004.1:0-512888 GCA_963717885.1 uncultured Acidimicrobiaceae bacterium
ATCACCGAACCGAGCAGCGGCTACTCCATGTCCAGACCCAGCAGGCGGGCACGGTACTCCTCGCTGCGGTACCCAGCACGGAGACTCCGCTCACCACGGCGGCCCAGGTGGCCGCGGCGACCGGCGGCGATCCGAGCCGGTTCGTAGCGCTGATGACTCCCCTCGTCGGCCGCGAGGGAATGTTCGCGTCGACCTCGCTCTGGCGGGCGCAGGGAGATGTCGTCACCGAGGTCGCCGGCGTCGGTGCTGCCGTCGACCCCGCCAAGGCCCGCCCGCTGGTTGGGCGCGCCCTCCTCGCCAAGACCTTCGTGGTTGCGGGCCAGCTGACCGGAGGGCCGCCCCGCCTGGACTACGCCTATGCGCTCGCGGGTCCCGAGCCGCGGTACGTGGTCTTCGCCCAACACACCATCCCGGCGGACCGGCGGTCCTCGGTGGCCAACAACTCGGCCTTCGTCGATCTTCGCTACGCCATCTTCCTCGGTTCCACGACGTCCCCGACCCAGCTGCTGACGACCAGCTTCCGATCCATCCCCTTCTCCGGTACCGACCGGATCACCGTGCCGTTCGGGGACACCGCGCTCACCCTGGTCACCGCTCCGATGGGTCAGCTCGGCGGCAGCCTGTCCGGACGGCTGCCCTGGATCTTCGCCATCCTCGGCCTACTGCTGACGGGCTTCGCGGCCTGGGTCACCCACGGGCTGGTCCGGAGGCGCCAGGACGCCGAACGGGACGCCTCCCACATCAGGGGGCTCTACGGGCAACTCGATCATCTCTATCGCGAACAGCGCACCAACGCCGAGACCCTCCAACGGTCCCTCCTCCCCCAGGCCAACCCGGAGATCCACGGCATGGAGTTCGGAGTCCGTTACGTGCCGGGTGCTCACGGAGTCGACATCGGTGGCGACTGGTACAGCGTCGTCGCCCTCGACGACACCCATTTCGGTTTCGTCATCGGCGACGTCTCCGGTCACGGCATCAAGGCGGCCAGCGTCATGGCCGCCTTGCGCTTCACCATCCGGGCCCTGGTCGTCGAGGGGAACTCGCCGGCGGAGGTCCTGGAGAAGTGCTCCACCCAGGTCATGCCTTTGATCGGGGGACATATCGCCACGGTCCTCATCGGCATCGCGGACGTCGGCACCCGGGAGGTCACCCTGGCCAACGCCGGCCACCTCAACCCTCTGCTGATCACCCCGGACGGTGCCGAGTTCGTGACGACGAAGGTCGGAGTACCCGTGGGCGTTCCGGAGTCGGCCTACGACACGGTCACCCTTTCGACCCCACGTCGGTCCACGCTGCTGGCGTTCACCGACGGACTCGTCGAGCGACGTGGCGAGAGCCTCGACACCGGCCTGGAGCGTCTCCGACGAGCCACCCCGTCGACGGCCGATCGCTCGACGACCTCTTGACCACGGTGATCGACGCGATGACGTCCGAGTCGACCGACGACGACATCGCGGTCCTCGCCCTCCGCTGGCCGGAGTGACACGCTCCGCTCCAGCCCGTCGGGAACCGGACGTCGTGGCGCCGCCCGCCGGCGGCCTCAGGGCGGTCGACGGCCGTGCCGCGACAGTTCAGCCTGCTTCGGCCGCGCCGGATCGGCGGGCCGGAGTTGGACGTCCATCGCCTCTGGCTCCTGGCCGAGCTCGGCGTGCTCGACCCGGTCGGGGCCTGCCGCGTCAGGTTCGCCGGCGGCCGAGGTCGGCGGCCCAACGCTGACGTAGCGTCTGGGGGGCACGCGCACGTGGCTGGCTGAGCGCCGCCGGAGACCGTCTCCGGCCGCCGACCGGGCCCGGCCCGACGCCAGGAGGCGCACATGTCCCAGCAGCGTCCGAAGAACCTGGTCGTGGTGGTCCTCGACAGCCTGAACCGGCATCTGCTCGAGGCCTACGGCGGCACCGAGTTCGGACACCCCGTCTGGCTGCATTCGCCCGTGACGCCCTGCGGTTCTCCGGCCATCATGCGGGCTCCCTTCCCTGCATGCCGGCCCGGCACGACATCCTGGTCGGTGCCCTCGACTTCCCGTGGCGCCCGTGGGGCTCGATCGAGATCTGGGAGGACGCCATCACCCGGTCCCTGCGGCACCAGGGCGTCACCACCATGCTGGTCTCCGACCATCCGCACCTGTTCGAGACCGGCGGCGAGAACTACCACACCGACTTCACCGGATGGGAGTACGTGCGGGGCCACGAGAACGACCCGTGGCGGACCACGCCCGACCCCACCTGGGCCGGAGCGCCGGCCCTGCCCGGTCGAGCGCCCCGCCTACCATCATCGCTACGACGACTCCGCGTACCTACTTCCGTTCGGAGGAGGAGTTCCCCGGGCCCCGCACCATGGCCACCGCCGCCGAGTGGATCCGGAGCTCGGCCCCGTCCCACGATCGGTTCTTCCTGATGGTCGACGAGTTCGATCCCCACGAGCCGTTCGACACGCCCCTGCCCTACGCCTCGCTCTACAACGACGACTGGGAGGAGGGCCTGGCCATCTGGCCGCCGTACCTGATCGATGCGGTGTCCAGCGGCGCACTGACCCCGGACCGGGCGCGCCACCTGCGGGCCAACTACGGGGCCAAGCTGACCATGATCGACCACTGGTTCGGTCGCCTGCTGGACGCCATCGACCAGGCCGGGCTGGCCGAGACCACCGGGGTCATCCTCTGCACCGACCACGGCCACTACCTAGGCGAGCACGACCTCTTCGGGAAGCCGGCCGCGCCGGTCTACCGCGAGCTGGGCGGCATCCCCCTGTTGGTCCGGTGGCCGGGTCGGCCTCACCGGGACATCCCCGCCCTGACCACCTCGGTGGACCTGCACGCCACCATCGCCGACCTGTTCGGGGCCGACGGTCGACCATCCCACCCACGGGCGGTCGCTACTCCCCCTGGTGGAGGGCGTGGCGGACACGGTGCGCGAGTTCGCCCTCTTCGGGTACTGGGGCCGGCACGTGGGAGTCACCGACGGTCGGTACCGGTACCTCCGGGGATGCCAGGGGAGAACTTCCCCCTCTCGGTGTGGTCGAACCGGTGGTCCACCATGCCGGTCCAGCCGCTACCCCGAGCTCCGGCTGCCCCGGCCCGACCGGCGGGCCACCCTCCGCAGCATGCCGGGCACCTTCGGTACCGGTGATCCACCAGCCGTTCGGCCCCGGGGACCGACTCCCGTTCTGGGCCGGGTTCGATCCACCCGACACCTCGTACCTGTTCGACACCGAGACCGATCCCGGAGAGATGGAGAACCGGGCCGGCGAACGCATCGAGTCCGGGCTGCAGGAAGCGCTGGCCGTGGCGCTGCGATCGATCACGGCGCCGGCCGACGTGTTGGAACGGATCGGACTGTCGTGACCGATGGGACCCCTCGGCCTCGGCGGATCACCGGCCTTCGTAGTACTCGGTGGTCCGCTTGGACGGAAGTAGGGCCACCACGACCAACGTGATCAGCCAGAAGAAGAAGCCCGAGGATGAGCCAGCCGAAGGCGTGACGCCCCTTGCGCTTGGCGATGTTGTAGATCCACGCCATCACCAGGATCCACACGATGAACCAGATCACCGATCCGAAGAAGATCCGGACCCCGGTGAGCGCAGTCAGCGTCAACACGCCGACGTCGCCGGTAGTCGAGTGCTGCATGCCCGAAGCGTAACAATCCGCCGGCAGGCGGGGCGACGACCGGGGACGGCAGGTGCGGGCCGGCCCTGCGCCAGGTGCGCCGCCCTCGAGGTCTCGACGAATGACCCGGTCGGCCTGGGTCCCGTACAGCAGTGGCTCGACCACGGAGAGAGTTCGACCCTGGCTCAACCGGGAATTCTGTGTGGTTCGCTTCTCTTCTGTGCGAGGGGGCGAGACCGGGGCGGTGGGGCGTGGTGGCGGCGGTGTCGTGGTGGCGGCAGTGGGCGTCGGCGCCGCGTACACGGAGACCGGCGGCGGCGCCCCGTCGCCGTCGGCGGCCGCCGCGGCCACCCGTCTGTCCGCCGAGGCCGGAGCCACCGGTGCCCTCGAGGGCTGCAACCGCCCCGGGGATCCGGCGGTCACCGATCAGCTCCAGGGCATGGTGGTCGACGGAACGCCCCGCTGGTACCTGCTGACCACGCCGGCACCCGGATACGCCCAGCCCGTCGGCGGCGACGGCGGCACGCCTGCGGAATATCCCCGGCCCCTGGTCCTCGACTTCCACGGGTGTGGCCGAGGGCGGCCCTGCTCCACTCGTTCACCTCCCGGTTCGGGCGTCCTCGGACAGCAGGACGGCTTCGTGGTGGTCGTTCCCCGGCGGCACCGGGGACCCCCGTCCACTGGGACACCACGGACCACAGCCCGTCCAATCCCGATCTGGCGTACGTCGCCGCCCTCCTCGACCAGGTGGAGTCGACCCAGTGCATCGACACCTCGCGGGTCTACGCCAGCGGCTTCTCCGACGGGGCGGTCATGGCGTCCCTGCTGGCCTGCACCATGTCCGATCGGTTCGCCGCCATCGGTGCGGTCTCCGGCCTGGAGCTCCGGCAGCCCTGTGACACCTCCCGTCCGGTCCCGGTCATCGCCTTCCACGGCACGGCGACCCGATCCTCTACTTCAACGGCGGGGTGGACTCCGCCACGCTGACCCAGCTGCTCGGACCGGACGAGCCGGTGGCCCCGCCGCCCACCGCCACCCAACCGGCCGACCTGACGGTCCCGGCGTGCCCGCCACCGTCCGGGCCTGGGCCGTGAAGGACGGGTGCGGCCCGAACGGCCGACCGACACCCCGGTGGGCACCCAGGTCGTCCTGCGCCGCTACCGGTGCCCCTCCGGGGCCGCGGTCGAGTTCTACCATCATCGTCGGCGGCGGACACTCATGGCCCGGGAGCCCGGTGAGCGGAGGGAGGACACCGGGCCGGAGACGACGGCCGACCAGGTCGACGCCACCGCTCAGATGTGGGGGTTCTTCCGGCAGTTCCGGCTGCAGCCGGACGGGTCCGGACCCGTCGCCCCGGCGCGGCGCGGCCGCGGTCCCACCCGGACCACGGGCGCCAGGTACGATGCTGGTCATGGCTTCGGGAGGGTTCGCTGCGCTCCTTGCACGACAGACTCATCGTGGATCCGGTCCGGCGAGTGGTGGCCCAGGAGGTCGAGAACGCCTCGGTGCGATCTGGTGGCGTCCTTCGAGGAGGCCCACCGTGACCTCACGGCGGATCCTCGGCGACCTGGCCGACGCCAACGACCAGGTGGCCGAAGCCATCGGTCGGAGCCTCACCCGGTCTGAGCGCGGAGACCGAGGCGCTCCACGAGGAACTCCGCCGCCTGGGTCGGACCCCGGCTGAGCCGGAACCGCCCCGTTGACCCCGGCGGCGCCCGACGCACGCGCTGGTCCTGGATCTCCAAGCTGCCCAGAGCCCGACCTACCGGGAGCGCGGGGTGGCGCGGTACGCCGTCGACTTCGCCGCCGCCCTGGTAGACACGGTGCCCGAGCGTGGTGGACCAGGTGCTGGTCCGGCCGGACCTGCCCCGCGGTCACCGGCCTGCCCGGGGCCCTGGCCGGCGGTGGTCACCGCCGAGGCGGACTGGACCCGGTCTGGGTGGCGTGTTCCACGCCCTGTCGCCCTTCGACATCGCCACCCCGGTGCGGGCCATCTGGCCGCGGGAGGTGTCACGGACGGGCCGGAGGCTGGTGGTCACGGTGTACGACCTCATCCCGGAGCTGTTCCCCGACACCTACCTCGCTCGACCCGGGGACACGCCACCGCTACCGGGCCCGTCGGGAGCTGGTCCGAGCCGCCGACCACGTCGTGACCCTGTCGAGATCGGCGGCCGACGACGTGGCCGACCATCTGGGCGTCCCCGACCACCGGCATCACCGTGGTCGGGGCGGCGTGCTCCGACGTGTTCCGGCCCGGCCGCGACGCCGGCGCACGAGGCCGAGGAGGCCCGGGCCCTGCTGCCGGGGCTCGGGGAACGGACCGTGGTCTACAACGGTGCCGTCGAGCCGCGCAAGAACATGGAGGGACTGATCCGGGCCTTTGCCCGGCTCCCCCAGGAGGTCCGGCGACGCCACCAGCTGGTCGTGGTCTGCCGGCTGGCGCCCCTGGAGCGGAACCACTACGAGGTGCTCGGCCGCGGCCTGGGTCTCACCGACGCACAGCTGCTCCTGACCGGCCTGGTGTCGGACGCTGCCCTGGTCCATCTGTACCGCAGCGCCACCCTGGTGGTGTACCCGTCCCTCTACGAGGGGTACGGCCTGCCGGTGGCCGAGGCCATGGCCTGTGGGGCACCGGTGGTCGCTTCCGGCAACGCCGCGCTGGCGGAGCTGGTGGACCCCGAGGCCACCTTCGACCCCTCCGACGAGGCGTCCATGGCCAGGGGCCATCGAGCGCGGGCTGCTCGACGGGTCGTTCCGCCGGCGCCTGGTGGCCTGGTCGGCCCGGCCGCGGCCGGGCTGGTCCGAGGTGGCCGAACGGGCGGCGGCCGTCTACCGGGCCCTGGCTACCGAATCGGACGGCAGGCCGCGTCGGCCCGCGGCCTGGCGCCGCCGCCCGCAGGTGGCGCTGGTCACTCCCTGGCCCCCGGCCACCACCGGCGTGGCGTCCTACTCGCGCCGGCTGGCCCGCGCCCTCTCCGACCACGTCGAGGTGGAGCTGTTCCTCGACGGTGACACCGCCGCGGAGGTCCCCGACGACCCCGGCTTCGCCTCGTATCCGGCCTGGTCCCTCCCGGTGGTGGACCCGGTCCGTGGAGGCTACGACGCCGTGGTCGCCTCCGTGGGCAACAGCGAGCACCACGCCGGGGCCCTGGGCCTGGTCCGCCGGGACCGGCTTCACGCCGCGGTGCTGGCCCACGACGTGAGGCTGAACGGGCTCTACCGGCACGGTGCGGCCCGGGGCGCGGTCCCCGAGGGTAACGCCGCCGTGGTCACCTCGCTGTACGAGCAGGCCAGCGAGGAGTGGATCACCGACGGCTGGCTGCAGCCGGCGGAGGCCGAAGCGCACGGGGTGTACCTGGCCCGAGAGCTCATCGGGCTGGCCGACCCCTTCATCGTCACCTCCGAGTTCGCCGCCGGACTGGCTCGCAGCGACGCCCGGCCCGAGGACCGGGGGCGCGTCGTGGTCTGTCCCTACGCCTACCCCGCCGCGGTGCCCCGGTCCCCCGGAGACGAGCAGCCCGGGTTGGTCGTGCACCTTCGGACTGGTCAACGGGGTCAAGCAGCCCGAACTCCTCTTGGCGGCGTTCGCCCTCGTCCACCGGGGCGACGAGACCACCCGGCTGGCGTTCGTGGGGCCGGTCGACCCCGCCCTGTTGGAGCGGTACCACGCCCTGGCCGTCCACCTCGGGGTGGCCGAGGCGGTGGACTTCACCGGCGCAGTCGACGATGCCGAGTACGAGGGGTGGCTGCCGTCGGGCGTCGGTGGCGGTGCAGCTCCGGGCCAGCACCAACGGCGAGACCTCGGGAGCCGTGGCCGACTGCCTGTCCCACGGCGTGGTCACCGTGGTCACCGACGCCGGACCGGCCGGACAGCTGCCCGACCTCGTGGCCAAGGTGCCGCCCGATGCCACGCCGGCGGCGGTGGCCGAGGTTGTGGGTGACCTGCTCCGCCACCCCGAGCAGCGCGTCGGCCCGGTCCGCCGACGGGCTGGCCTTCGTGACGGCCAGGGGCTTCGACCGTGGAGCCCGCCAGCTGCTCGACGTGCTGGGCCTGACCGCTCCCGGCCCGGCCCGGCCGGGCTCGTCGTGAGCCGCTCGGTGGTGGTGGTGTCGCTGCGGGCCGGGGACTGGTTGGAGCCCTGCCTCCGGTCGGTGCGGGACCAGGTCGACCAGGTGGTGGTGGTGGACAACGGCTCGGCCGGATCCGAGGTGTCCGAGGTTGGTCGGCGCCTCGGCGCCACCGTCGTCCGGAACCGGGAGAACCAGGGGTTCGCCGGGGGGGCCAACCAGGGGATCCGGCTGGCCACGGGCGGGGTGGTGGCGCTGCTCAACGACGACGCCGTGGCCGGGCCCTCCTGGTTGGACGCCTCCGAGGCGGCGCTGTCCGACCCGTCGGTCGGTGCCGTCACCCCCAAGGTCCTCCTCGACGGGTGGTACGGCCAAGTGGTCCCGGACGAAGACGGCCTGGTACGCCCCGGCGGACTCCCGCCCCCTCGGTCGCCAGCTCACCTCGGTCCGCCACGAGCGGGGTCGAGGTGCTCGAACAGTTGGTGGGGCCGGGGCTGCACCGCGTGGAGTCCGGCGTGATCGACGGGACGGGAGGCCCGGTGGCGCTGGACCCGGCCGGGCAAGCCGTACTTCGTCCCCGTCCCCGGGCCCGGGGCGGCGGCCTCGGTCACGGTCAACGGGACCGAGGAGGTGCCGCTGACCGCGGTCTGCCGGCTGGTCAACAACGTCGGGCTGTTCCTCCGGGCCGACGGCTACTCGGGTGACCGTGGGCTCGAGTGCCCCGACGACGGACGGTGGGACGAGCCCACGGGAGACCTTCGGGGTCAGCGGGACGGCCATGGTGGTGCGGGCCGAGACGCTCGACCGGGTCGGCCTGTTCGCCGAGCCGTTCTTCGCCTACTACGAGGACACCGACTGGAGCTGGCGAGCCCGCCGGCAGGGACTGCGGATGGTCTATCTCCCCGGTGCCGAGGTCTCCCACCGGCGCTCGGTGACCTCGGTGCAGCACCCTCGGAGCCAGGGTCAGGATCCTGGGCGAGCGCAACCGACTGCTCTGCCTGGTGCGCAACGCGCCGACCGGCGTGATGGCCCGGGAGGCCTGGAGGCGGATCGCCGACGGCTCCGACCACGGCATCCGACGCGGCATGCTGGCCCAGCTGCCCTGGGCCCTGGCCACCCGCGCCCGGCTGGCCCGACGGATCCGACGGTGGACCCGACCGAGATGTGGGCCCGCTGGGCCGGGGCCGACGTGGACGTGGGACGACGGTCCCTGCCGTGCCGGTCGGCCCCCGGGTGGGTGACCGTGGCTGACCCGGGGCCGCTCCCCGCCGGGGCCGATGCCCTGCACGCCCGGATTCGGCTCCGCGCGTCGAGGAGCGCCGGAGGGAGGGCCGGTACCCGCCGGGCCTCGAGGAGCGCCTCGACGCCCACGGCCGCACCATGGTGGCGGTGCGGGCCGGGCCCGGCGGCTGTGCGGCCCCAGTTCTCCGCCACCGGTCGGCGGGCCCGGACTGCGGCGGCTGGTGGTCCGGGGGCAGGACCGGGTCCGGCCGGCACGCAGGCGGACCAGGCCCCGGCGGCCCGCTCCGCGATCCTCTTCGTCGTGCAGAGGTACGGCGAGGAGGTGGCCGGGGGAGCCGAGCTCTGCTGTCGCCAGTTCGCCACCCGGCTCGCGGCCCGGGGTCACACACGTGGAGGTGGCGACCAGCCGCGCCCAGAGCGCCCATGACTGGGCCGACGTCTACCCACCCGGGACGGACGAGGTGGACGGGGTGACGGTCCACCGCTTCGACGGGACCGGAAGCGCGTGACAACGGGCCTTCGACGCCGAGACGGTGGACGTGCTGTGGAGCGGCACGCTGGCGCCCACGGTCCCGACAGGAGGCAGTGGCGGCGCCTACAGGGCCCCGAGCTGCCCCGTCTGGTCCCGTGGCTGTCCGAGCGCTCTCCGGGCTTCGACGTGGCCGTCCACTTCTCGTACCTCTACACCCCGACGTGGGCGGGCCTGCCGGTGACGTCGACCCGGGTGCCCACGGTCCTCCACGCCACCGCCCACGACGAGCCGGCCTTCTGGCTGCCGGTATACGACGACCTGTTCGCCCTCCCCACCCGCTTCGTCTGGTTCACCGAGGAGGAGCGCGACCTGCTGGCTCCGTCGGGGCGCCCCGCGACGGGGCGAGGTGATCGGCATCGGGGTCGAGCTCGACCGGCCGGGAGACGGATCGCGGTTCCGGCACCGATTCGGCCTGGGCGACCGTCCCTACCTGGTCTTCGTGGGCCGAGTGGAGGCCGGCAAGGGCTCCGAGGAGCTGCATCACGGTTCTTCTAGGCCTACAAGGAGCGCAATCCCGGGCCGCTGGCGCTGGTCCTGGTCGGACCGGCCCGCGGACCGACGGGCCCACCCCGACATCGTCTACACCGGGTTCGTCGACGACGACGTCCGCAGCGACGGCCTGGCCGGGGCGGTGGCGCTGGCCCAGCCGTCGTTCTTCGAGAGCTTCTCCATGGTCCTGACCGAGGCCTGGGCCCAGGGCCGGCCGGTGGTGGCCCAGGGCCGCACCGACGTCCTGGTGGGCCAGGTGCGGCGCAGCGGCGGCGGGGTCTGGTACTCGGGGTTCGCCGAGTTCGAGGCGGCCGTCGACCTGCTGGCCGGACCTCGCCGGCGCTGGCGACGAGCTGGGGCGGGCCGGTCGCCGGTTCGCCGAGCGCGAGTACCGGTGGGACCGCCTCCTCGACCGGTACGAGGAGCTGCTGGGCCGGACCGCACGCTCCCGTCGGTCCCGATCCCCGCACTGAACCGGTACCGGTCGGCCGGGGATGCCGGTCCCAGCCGGGGAGCCACTGGTAAGTTCCGCCGGTGCCCCGTCCCGACGGCCTGCGGCAGGAATCCGCCCTCCGATGACCGCCACCACCGCGGAGCAGCCCCTGGCCTTCGCCGACGACCCCCATCTGGCCGAGCCGGTCGGCAGGCAACCGGATCATCGCCTCGGTGCTGGCCGTGGTGGTGTTCGCCATCGACATGGTCAGCCCCAGCGGGATGACGGCCGACCCCGATCCGGGCGGTCAGCGTGGCGGTCAGCATGGTCCACTACCGCTCGCTGAGCCTGGACCGACTTCCAGCCCCTTCGCAACCCCGGCTTTGCCGTGACCGTGGTCAACGGTCACACCTACCCTCTCTTCCCCTGGGCCGTGTCCCTCTTCGCCGTGCCCTGGGTGGTGGCCGAGGACGTGGGCCACAAGCTCGGCCTCACCGAGGGCAGCGTGGCCATGGTCCGGTCGGGCTACGACTGGGGCCTCCAGTTGGTCTCGATGGCCACCGTGGTGGCCGCCGCCACCGTGGTGGTGTACTTCATCGCCTTGCGGGTGCTCCGCCTGCTACCCCGCCGGCCGGCGCCGTCGTTGGTCGCTGGCGGTGGCGCTGGCCTTCGCCCTGGCCACGCCGGCCTGGTCCACGGCGAGCCGGGCCATGTGGCAGCACGGACCCTCCATGCTCTGCATCGCGGTCGGGCTCCTCTGCGCCCTTCGGGCCCAGGCCGGGCAGCGGGGCTGGATGGGGATGGGAGCGGCCTTCGCCGCCAGCTATGCCATGCGCCCGACCGACTCCATCGTCATCATCGTCATCGCCGTCTGGGTGCTCGTGGCCCAGCGCCGGCACGTGCTGGCCGTGGTGGTCGGCGCCCTCCCCCCGCTGGTGGTGCTGGTGGCGGTCGACCTGGCCGTCTACCACCAGCCGCTGAGCCCGTACTACACCGGAGGGCAGTCCTTCGACGTGTCCGGGACCATGGCGGTGGCCCTGGCCGGCAACCTGGTCAGCCCGGCCCGGGGCCTCTTCGTCTTCTGTCCCCTGGTGGTCCTGTCCGTGGCCGGCGTGGTGGTGCGGTGGCGGGCCGGTGAGCTGACGGCGTTCTGGAAGGCCCTGGCGGTGATCCCGATCCTCCACTGGATCGTCATCTCCGCCTTCAAGCACTGGTGGGGCGGTGACTCCTACGGGCCCCGCTTCTTCACCGACCTGATGCCGGTCTTCGTGGTGCTGGCCCTGCCCGCCGTCGAGGCCATGGCCCGCTGGGTGGCGCCGTCGAGGACCCCCGCCTCCGAGGACGGCACGGTGGCCGCCCCGGAGGCGGCTGGCGGGACCGGACCGGCCGCAGGAGTGACGAGGCCCGGGCTGCCCTGGCGCAGGGGGCTGGTGGCCCTGACCATCGTCGCCCTGATCTGGAGCGTCGTGGTCAATGCCCAGGGCGCCATCCTGCGTTCGGCGTGGTGCTGGAACAACGTGCCCACCGCGGTGGACGCCCACCCGACCCGGCTGTGGGACTGGAGCGATCCCCAGTTCGCCCGGGGCCTACGCACCCTGATCTCGGGGCCGGACCGCGGCGCGGAGTTCACCCGCGACGGCGTGGACCTCCTCGGCTGCGCGCCGGTACCACCACCTCCGAAGCCCTAGCCCATCGGTGGGGCGCCGGTCCGCACGAGTACCCGGCGGACCCGGTGGTCGGCGCCCTTCTCCAAGACCAGGTCGGCGCGGCTCCGGGTCGGCGCCACGTGCTCCCGCAGATTCACCAGGTTGACCTCGGACCACGCCGAGGCGGCCAACTGGCGGGCCTCCGTCTCCGACAGCGACGAGAGCCACCGGAGGAAGTCGCTCGAGGCGCCCGCCCCGGAGGTGCGGAGTGCGAGCAGTCGGTCGGTGAGCCAACGGGCCAGGTCCTCCTCGGCGGCGTCCACGTAGAGGGCCAGGTCGATCAGGCCCTCCGGACCGGGAGCGCCCTGGCCACCGCCCCCCGATGCACCCTGCAGCACGGTGAGACCTTCCACCACCAGCAGGTCGGGCGCCCGGATCCTCTGGACCGCCCCGGGCACGACGTCGTAGGTCTGATGCGAGTAGACCGGGACGCCCACCTCCGGTCGACCCGAACGTACGGCCTCCAGCACCGCCACCAGGGCGTGGTGGTCGTAGGTCTCGGGGAACCCCTTGCGATCGAGGAGCCCCCGCTGCTCCAACACCCGGTTGGGGTAGAGGAAGCCGTCGGTGGTGAGGAGTTCCACCGCCGGTCGGCCGGCCCCCCGCCCGAGGAGCTGGGTCAGGACCCGTGCGATGGTGCTCTTCCCCGCCGCCACGCTGCCGGTGATCCCGATGACCGCGGGAGTTCGGGCCCCCCGACGGGACGGGCGCTCCCCACTCGCCACCCGGTCCTCGATCCACCGGGCCAGCGGGAGGTAGACGTCGGCCACCTCCTCAGGATCGACGGCGTCGCCGACGCCATCCCCGTCCGCCGTCGCGGGTGGCGTCGGTCGACGGAGGGCCTCGCCCTGTCCTGCGAACCGGCTCCACTGCGCCCGGGTGAAGGAGCGGAACCGAGGGTCCCTCCCCGGGTCCTCGGCCATCAGGTCGTCCCGGCCTGCCGCGGCGAGTGCCGCCCGGCACCTCCCCACCCCATGATCCGGCGACCGACCCCTCGGGCCGACAGCACCAGGGCCGGTGCCGCCAGTACGACCAGGCACACCTCGAACGGTGCCCGGAAGCGGACTGTTCCGTAGAACAAGGCAGCCACCAGTGTCACCACCCCGGCCGGCACGAGTAGGAACCACTGCCGTATCCGGCGCCGGCGCAGGACCACGATCCCACCCAGGGCGAAGGGCAGCAGGGCGTAGTAGACGATCAGCCCGGCCCGGGCGGCCGGCACCGGCCGGCCTTCGTTGACGTCGAGGTTGACCATCTGGATGGGCTCGTAGAAGTCCCAGAGGCGACCCACCCGGGCCAGCATCACCACCGGGAGGCGGCCGGCATGGTGCTGTGCGTACTGGATCGCGGCGTGGAGGTCCTTCGACGACTCCACCGACTCGTCGGTTTCGGGGTGGGCGTTGGCACAACCGATGTGCCACGTCCCCAGTCCCTGCCCGGCGTAGGCCTGGGCGCAGTTGGCTCCCAGCAGGGCCCGCCCGTCTCCGGTCGAGATGTAGGTGGACTCCCTGAAGGTGGCCAGGTTCCGCCCCACCCAGGGGGCCAGCACCACCAGCGCGGCGAGCACCCCGACGGCGGCCAGACCGGCTCTCCTCCGGAGCGGGAGCTGCCGGGCGGCCAGGGCGGCGGGAATCAGCAGCGTGGGGAGGAACAGGATGAGCTCGGCCCGTACCAACGCCTCGGCTCCGCAGGCCACACCGAGAAGGGCGGCACCGGTCACGGTGGGTCGACCCAACAGTCGGACCACGCCCAGCAGGATCAACGCCATCAGGAGCATGGACGGGGTCTCGGACATCAGGATGCCGCTCGGGATCCAGAAGTTGGGGGCCAGGGCGGCCAGCCCGGCCGCCGTCAGCCCCACCCGGGGACCGGCCACGGCCCGGCCCAGCAGGCCCACGCAGAGGACCACCCCGGCTCCCAGGACCGCCATGGTGATGCGCTGGAGACCGGTCCCGGGGTGGACCCCGAACGGCATGGTCACGACGCCGAGCACCAACGAGGTCATCGGCGGGTGGGCGGCGCTCGGCGTGGTGCCGAACGGGGTCCGGAAGAACTGACCCTGGGCCAGCCCGTTGGCGGTGACGCCGTACCAGAGGGCGTCGTAGACCTTGCTGTTCTCCTTCACCGTGACGAGCAGGACGTAGCCGACCCGGAAGGCCAAACCGATCAGGGTGATCACCGTCAGCCACACGGCGAACCGACGGGGACGCATCGGGCCGCCCAACTCGGGGACGGACGGAACAGGCAGCCCGGTGTCGGGCGGTCGGTTCACCTCCAGGGTGGCTGCACTCATCCGTACGGCTCCAGCCGACGGTCCCGGCTCGAGGCCCCGCCACCCGACCGGCGGGGGGTCACCGCGACCGGAGACCAGCGGACACGGGCCGGCCGCGAGCGAAGAACATGGGCCGCAGCGTACGCCGCGGGCGGGGACGTTGACTTCATCCCGGTCGCCGCGTCCCGGGCGCCCGGCGCTCCGGGGGCATCCTCGCCGCGCCCGGAGCCCGCGGCGTTCCCCTCGCGGCACGAGCCGGCGCGGCCGGTATGCCGTGGGGCAGGATGAGGCCATGCCCCACGACCGCAGATTCCGATTCGCCGCCCAGCTCAGCACCACCCCGGAGGGATCGGCTCATGCCTGGGCCGACCAGGCCCGACGTGCCGAGGACCTGGGCTACTCGGCACTGTTGATGCCCGACCACTTCGGCGACCAGTTGGCCCCGGTGCCCGCCCTCGCCGCCGTGGCCGCGGCCACGTCCACCCTCCGCATGGGCTCTCTGGTCTTCGGGAACGACTACCGGCACCCGGTGGTGCTGGCCAAAGAGGCAGCCACCCTCGACGTGCTGAGCGAGGGCCGGTTCGAGATGAGCCTCGGCGCCGGCTGGATGCGCACCGACTACGAGGAGGCCGGGATCACCTACGACTCCCCTCGGGTCCGGGTGGAGCGGTTCGAGGAGGCGGTCCAGGTGATCCAAGGGCTGCTGCGGACCGACGGCCCGTTCTCCTTCGACGGGGACCATTACCAGATCGCCGAGCACCACCTCCGGCCCCGGCCGGTGCAGCAACCCGGGCCCCCGCTCACCATCGGGGGCGGCGGCAAGCGGGTCCTCTCCTTCGCCGCCCGCCATGCCGACGTCGTGAGCATCAACGTCAACCTGCGCGAGGGCACCGGGGGCCCGGAGACCGCGCCCAACGCCTCGCCCGAGCGCACCCGCGAGAAGGTGGCCTGGGTCCGGGAGGCGGCTGGTGACCGGTTCGGGGACCTCGAGCTCAACGCCCTGATCGGCTTCGTGATGATCACCGACGACGCGACGGGTATGGCCGAGGCCATGGCCCCCCACTTCGGGATCAGCCCCGACGACGCACTCCACATCCCGCTCGCCTTGTTGGGGACCCTGGACGAGATGGTCGAGGAGCTCGAGTGGCGGCGACAGGAGTACGGCATCTCCTACTGGTCCATCGAGGCGGACAGCTGGGAGCAGCTGGGTCCGGTGGTCTCCAAGCTCGCCGGAACCTGAGCGCCGGGTCGGCTCTCAGAAGCCGAATGCCGAGCGTAGGCTGGTGGCGGAGGCTGCGTTGGCCAACTCGGGTACTCCGGCCACGTCCTCCTCGGCCCTCAACAGGCTGTAGTGGGTGACGTACGCCCCGCTCGTCGTGCCGGGAACCACGTAGGGCGAGAGCACGATCCCGTCGACCGTGGAGGCCACGTTCCCGCCGCCCGACCCCTCGTCCCAGGCGATCACGATGGTCAGGTGCCCGCTCCGGTAGTCGGGGCCCGACGTGATCAACGGGACCCACTGGGCCAGCCAGGCGTCGCCCTGGGCCACCGTCCCGTCGTGCATGTCGTCGATCAGATTCGGGGTCACCGTCGAGATGGTTGCCAGGGTGCCGGCCTCGACGTCGGACAGCAGCGCACCGCTGGTGGTCGTGCCCAGCGGGACGTCGTCGGCCGCGCAGCTGGAGCCCAGGTCGGTGTAGTACACCGCCGGGTTGTGCCGGCTGACGTACTCGCCGCCGTTCGACCTCTGGCACGCGGTGGTCATGGACTCGGCGTAGGACCTCCACCGGCTCGGACCCACCTGGTCGTAGAGGTTCTCGTTGCCCGTGGTGCACCCCGACGTGCTGGCCTGACAGTCACCGCTCCAGGGTGGGCTGGCGTAGCTGAGGCCCGAGGTGGCGGCCAGGTAGTTGGGCAGACTCGGATGGGTGAGGGCCTGGTAGTCGGTGGCGAGACCACACTCCGACGCGTAGGCGCTGATGTGGGGCGCCGCCGACGGGGTGATGGCGCTGGCGCTGTGGTTCTCCTCCCAGATCACCATGATCTTCGAGGTGGTGGGAGGGCCCGACCGGGTCCCGCAGTAGGCCCCGGTCGACCCGACGGTGCTGGTGGTGGTCGGCGGGTACGGGGTGGTGGTCGACGTCGGCGGGGACGTCATTGCGGTGGTGGTGGTGGTGGTGGTGGTCGTGGTGGTGGTCGTGGGAACCGTCACGGGAGGACCTCCGGTGCCCGGCATGGCGTACTCGATGGTGAGAACCGGGGCGTTCGGGGTGGACGGACCGGCGAAGCGTCCGACGACGCCAGGGGTCGTGAAGGACACCGCCAGGTCGATCGGCGAGGCGGTGGCAAGGCCGGTCAGCGGGATGGTCAGGGGGACGCCCGGTGCCGGGCTGCTCGAGGTCCCGAGCACCGGCCCGGTCCGCGGGGGCTGGGTGGCCCACGTCACCCCGCGGGGATCGAACTGCCCTTCGGACTGCACCACGAAGGATCCGCTCCGGCCGGACAGTGGGTCCAGGGTCAACGAGGCGTTGAGGACGGTGGCACCGGCCGGCACCACCGGGGTGAACTGGAGGAGGCCCCGGAACGAGTGGAACGACGCGGCGAGTGGGTTGGTCCCGTTGTAGTTGGCGGTCGGGGCGTCGGCCCAGACGTAGGTGCCGGCCGTCGCCACGCCCGAGATGGTCGTCGGGGTCGACGGGGTGGCCGCCGTCGTGGGGCCCGTCGTCACCGGGGTACCGCCGGTCGTCCCGGGGTCGGTCGAGGACGGTGCGGGAATCTCGGCGTGCATCACGTCGAGATAGCTGCCGTACCCGCTCGGACTGGACCAGGCCGTGGCCGACTCCACCGCGGTGCCCTCGCCCCACTCGTTGAACGTGGTGACCAGTTGCAGGGGCTCGTTGCTGGCCACCATGTCGTGGACGTTCTCGGACCACGTGGCGGGATCCCGGGGCAGTCTGGGGGCCGGCTCGCCGCTCTTGTAGAACCCGGGCGAGATCGAGAACGAATAGCCCGGCTGGTGGTCCTCGGCGCTGGACGGAGCGTACTGGTGCCACGAGCTGGCGTCCCCGGCGCAGGCGGTATATCCGCTGAACACCTTGAGGACGGTGTAGAACCCCTCGGAGGCGTTGGCCTGGCTCCATCGCTCGGCCATGCCGCAGCCGTCGGCGGGGTCGGCGTAGACGAAGATGACCGGCCGGCCTCCGATGGTCAGGTAGTTGGGGTTACCGGCGTAACGGTCCTTGATGTAGCTCAGGTCGCTCTGGATCTGACTGACGCTCGGGTCGCCGTAGCCTTCGGGCTCGTAGTACAAGGACCATTTGAATCCGGTTCCGCTAGCCGCGGCCAGTTCGGCCGGCACGACCCCGTCCTCCTGGGATCCCTGGCCCCACCAGGAGGAGATCCCGGCATCCAGATGGCCGTACTGCATGGCGGCGATCTGCCGGGCGATGACCGCGGGATCGGACGAGGAGTAGTAGCCCGCCGAGGGCTGGTAGTTGGTGAACGGGTCGACCCCGGACTGGCTCCAGGCGTTCGGGTACCACGGATAGGTGAACGCCGCCCGGACCACCGGGACGGCGGCCTCGGGCGCGGGGCCGGCCACCGACACGGCCACCGAGGTCAGGACCACCACCAGTGCCACGAGTACGGCTGCCGCACGCTTGACGGATGCAGGATCGGTCACGATTGCCCCCTTGGATCGACCGTCCCGCTATCGGCAGGGCGACGCGGAGCCTTGACCGCACGGCGCCCCCGAACACCCCGTTCGACGACGGTCTCCCGTCCCCTGACCAGCCCCGACGTCTCCGCCAGCCGACACCGCGATTCAAATCGGACGCGGCCGGCCGCCGCAGGCCGCGCTTCAGGCAGGGCGGCGGCGCGCCGATACCGGCAAGGTGGTCCATCCGGCCACACCCGGGACAGAGCGACGAAGGGATCGCGAGCATGCGCATCTGGAAGACCAACGAGTTCGAATTCGAGGTCGGGGACGGCGAACGGCACTCGGTCAGGTACCGCTTCAACCAGAGCCTGGGTGGCCTGAGGATCTGGGTGGACGATCGCCTGGTGGTGCACAAAGTCAAGCTCTTCTCGTTCCACGCCACCGATCGCTACGAGTTCCCGGTGGGAACGGACGAGCGACACACCGTGGCCATCGAGCAGTCCCGCAAGCGGATGGTGGGCGGCCTCCGAACCCAGTCGTACACCACCTTCGTCGACGGCCTCGCCGTCGGAACCTACTGACCCGTCACTCCGCCCCGGTCGGACCGGGTAGCGGTCAGCCCGGCGGGAGCTGGTCCCGCCACGGCCCGAGGTCGAGAGCGCGGGTAGCGGACGGCCAACTCGTCCAACAGCTCCTCGGTCCAGATCGGATGGCCGGGCGGGGGGAACCCGAACAGGGCCAGCTCTCGGGGCGAGGAGCGCTGGGCGAACCTGATCCACTCGGGCCCGGTGGCGTTCGGCTGGGCCTGGTCGTACCCGATCCAGTCGTGCCCGGCCCGCTTGAAGGCGAGGGCCAGTACGAAGCGGGCCGTCCCCTCCGACTCGAATGGTGCGCCACGATGGAAGACGTCCGACCGGTACGCCAAGTAGGACCCTCGGATCCCGCCGGCCCGGACCTCGGCTCGATACACCCCCGGGTCGGTGTTCGGCATGACCACCGGCCGGGCCTCACCGAGGTGGGCGGAGTCCCGCACGGAGACCATCCGGGTGGGGTTGTCGTTCTCGGCGACGTCGGACAGGTAGAGGAAACCCTCGAGATTCCACCAAGGGGCCGTGCTCCCGGCGGGCAGCCACGAGTGGTTGCGATCCATGTGCATGGGCTGCTCGTAGTTGGTGAGGCCCGAGTACTTGGCGCTGGCGTGGGCTTGGTAGAGGCGGATGTCGGTACTACCCAGCGCCCGCTCGGCGAAGTCCACGACCGACGGATGCACACAGAGCCGGTTGAGGGCGCCGGCACCGGCGAAGGGGAACGCCGCCATCCATCGGTGCTGCTCGCCGCGGAAGCCGGGGCCGTCATCCGGCCAGATGAACTGCTCGGTGGGGTCGGCCGCCGAACCTCGCCACCGGCGGGTGACACCTTCGGGATCGGCGTGGTAGTCAGAGGCAGTGGGGAAGGCCAGACCGAGGTCGTCGGCGGCGGCATCGATGTCCTCGGTCCCCACCAGTCCGTCGAGGAGTACCCATCCGTGCTCGCGCCAGGTGTCCACCTCGGCTTGGGTCGCCTGCCGGGAGGTCAACGGACCCCTCCCTCGGGGCCACTCAGCTCGGGCTGATCCCCTAGCGATCCAAGCGCCATCACGTCCCCTACGGCGAAGGCCAGGGCGGCACCGCCGGCACCGGTCGCCTCGACGGCACCGATCGACCGGGCCGCGATCAGGCTGGCCAGCACGTCGAGAGAGTCGCTGGCCAGGCCGGCCGAGGTCCAACGGCGCAGGTCCCCGTCACTACCCCGCGTGGCGGCCATCACCGTCCCCACTCCGAGGACCAGATCGCGTATCCCGATGGTCCGCATGAGCAACACCGACACGCCGGAGGGGGCCTCCCGCGCCGACAGCCGGAGGAACCGGCCCGGCGCCACCAGCAGACCGACGCCCACCGCGGCCCGTAGCCAGCCCATGGTCCCCCCGCTCAACCGGATCATCCGGTAAATCTACCCAGCCCTGCGGCCCGGGTCCGGAGAGTTCCGACATCATGGTTCCCTGACCCGCCTCGTCACCTGTGTCTGAGGTTGCCACAGGCCATCCTGGATGGCCGATCGGATCAGGGGGCGGCCAGGTAGGGCCCCTGGGGGGTGAACCCGAGCCGGGCCATGACCACCGGCCGGGGGATGACCGGACCGGGGTCGTTGCCGTGGAAGGGGTTGTAGAGCAAGCCAGACCGAGCTCCCCTCCTCGAACAGCGAGGCCTCGCCGGGACCGGCGCCCTGTTGGTTGGAGCCGAGGAACGGGGTCGGGCTCGGGGTCGGTGCACGGGCCGAACGGGCTCTGGCAGGCCGCCACCCCGATCCCGTAGGCGGACTGAGTTGTACCAGTTGCCGGAGAAGAACAGCCAGTAGGTGCCCCAGGCCTCGACCATGTCGGGGGCCTCCACGATCGTCCCCTCCCACGGCTCGGTCGGGGCCGAGGATCTTGGCCGGCTGGCCCAGCAGGGTCCGACCGTCGGCGCTCAGGGTCTGGGCGTAGATCCCGGTCGGGCCGTCCTGGTCGGGTCCGGGCACGCCGGGATTGGCGTTGTCCTCGGACTTCAAGAGCATGACCAGATGCGTGCCCCGGCTGTACGAAGACGCGGGCGTCGATCGATGCCCCGGTGGTCGAGCTGGCAGATGAAGGGTGGGCCGGTGGCCACGAACGGCCCGGCGGGCGACCGGGAGAACGCGGCGCCGATGCAGTGGGTCGGCGGACCGATGCCCTCCACCAGCGTGGTGAAGTACAGGGCCCAGCCGCCGGTCACCCGGTGCACGTCGGGCGCCCAGGTGCTGCCCGCCCTGCGCCCAGGCCGGAAGGATGGGCAGCACGTCCACCGGCGTGCGCCACCGTCCGGGCCGGGTGCCGATCCACAGCGGCACGTTGAGGGAGCTGGTCCCCTCGCTCGTGTAGAGGAAGGTAGCGCCCTCCGGTCTTGACCATGAACGGGTCGGTAGGGTCGGGTCCGGTCAGGATGGTCTGGCCCGGGGACTCCGGATGGGTGGTGGGGAGGGGCTCGCGAACGGGCGCCGGCGAGGTGGCGCCCGAGCGGCCGCCCGATCCCACCGACCAGCTGGGCGGCCACCACGGCGACCACCACTGCCACCCAGGCCGCGGAGACGAGGCCGGCCCGGGACGGTACCGGCTCGCCCGCTTCGGGCTCCGAGGGTCCCGACCCTCCCGGTGGCGACGACGCCAGGGCGACGACGCAGCCGCCCAAGAGGGCCACCGAGCGGGAGCTGCCAGGCGAAGTCGACGAAGCCGGCGACGGCGAAGGCCACGGAGGCCGCCACGGCCCCGGACGATCAGGACGTCGCGGCGCCGGACCCCCGAGGCCACCGCCGACCCGCCCACCAGGAGGAGCAGGCCACCCACCACTCCCCCGTCGGCGAGGATCGTCAGGTAGGAGTCTGGTTCCAGACCGGGATAGACCGCCACCGGCCCGCGAACCGTCGAGGTCCGGGGCGGTCCGACACCGGTGACCACCGACGAGCGCCAGGCCTCCGAGGCGGACGACCAGGCCAGGGTCTGGCCCTGACCGCCGGGGACGCGGCCGCCACCCGACGGCAGGAACAGGGTGGCCACGATCAGCCCGGAGCCCACCACCAGACCGGCGACCGCCGCCGCCCGGCCCCAGCCGCTGCGCTCCCGGTCGCCGAGCGGGGCCATCGATGCCGCCACCACCACCAGGACCACCGGCCAGGTCCAGCCGTGCGGCCCCGAGCCGGTCGACGCGGCCACGGTGGCCATTCCCGCCACGGCCCCGCAGCCCAGCGGCCAAACGGCCAACGACCACCGTCGGGCCGGGGAGGAACAGGGCCCCGCAGGCCAGGGCCAGCAGGTCCCAGTGACTGCGGGTAGCGATGGCCCGGCCAGGGTCAGGCACACCGCCACCCGGTACAGGGGTGACCGGAGGTCGAGGGCCAGGGCCACCAGGAGGCCCACGGTGCAGACCACCGCCGCTGCTGCCGGATAGGTCAGCAGAGTCGAGGCCATCCACGATCCGCCCGGTCGGCTGGGCCAGCGACGGCCACCGGCCCAAGACCCCGGCTACCCCCGACGCGCCGGCGACAGTGCCGATGACGACCACCCCGGCCGACAGGCGGGCCCGGTCCCTTGGAGCCAGGCACCGCACTACCAGGTAGGAGGCCAGAAAGGCCAACAGGGACGCCCCGAGAGGCAAGAAGGCGCCGGGCCGTCGTTCCATCACCGACCGGGCCAACCACCAGGCAGCCGAGCCACCCACCCCGATCACGACGGCCACGCCGATGCGGTCGCGGTTCCACCGCCCCGCCGACCACGATGAGGGGGACTGCCACCGACTACCACGCCGAAGGCATCGGCCGGATAGAAGCCGCCGTGCCGGGTGAAGGTGGCGGCGAGTACGCCGATCACGACGGCGGCCAGCGCGGCCGACCCGGGGGGCGACGCCAGCGTCCCCTCCGATGCCTCCGGTGCCTGGGACGCCGGGGTGCGCTCCTCGCCGGTGATGGTCATGGGGTGAGTCCTGCCCTTGCCGTGGAGTCCGACGACACCCCGAGCCGACACCCGGCGCCGGATGGCGGCGCGGTGCCGAGCACGGCGTCTCTTGGGGAACCAGCTTGGCACAGCCGTCCGGAACCGGGGCGGGCGGAGCGCAGCGCGGCCAGACGGCAGGCCCTCTGGGAGCCCGGCAGCCTGGCTAGGGTGACCCTTCGAAACCGAGGCGTGGAGGATTGCGATGGCGTGGCCTCCGGGCACACTGGACGCCGAGCCGTGGAACACGACCCGGTGAGGGCCGGCTCCGAGCACCGCCTGGGCCGTGAATTGGTCAGCCTGCTCCTCCTGGTGGCGGCGGCCGGCTGCTACGTCGGTATCGTGGCCGTCCGCCAGGGACCTCCCTCGGGAGGGGACACCGTCCCCCTCACCGCAGTCAGCTCGGCGCTCGGTGCCGGCGAGCTGCGGGCCGCCGCCGCGGTGAGCTCACTGCCCAATCCCCCGGGGTACGCGCTCTGGACTGCTCCCTTCGTGGCTGCGTTCCCGACGTGGCTCGGAGCGCCGGCCTGGTGCACCACGCACCAGCGGGCCTCGGCGATCCGGCAGGGCGTCGCCTACCGCCGGGACCCCGCCCTGGCCCTCGGCCTCCACGAGTGCGGGACGGCCACCACGGTCGGCGCCGCCCTGCCACCTTGGTATCGCTCCCAGGGCGTCCTCGGCGTCGGGTCCTGGCTGGTCCTCGCCCTGGGTGGCCTGGCCCTCCTCCGGGCGGCCAGGGCCGACACGGTGGCCCGCCAGGCCGGCCTCCTGGCGTTTCTGGCCTTCCTGCCCGCGGCCAGCAGCGCCATCGTGCAGCTCTACCACCCCCAGGACATCGTGAGCCTGGGCCTGGCCCTCGGCGCGCTGGCCCTGACGCTCCGCCGACGATGGGTCTTGGCCGGGGTGGCCTTCGGTGCCGCGGTGCTGACCAAGCAGTTCGCCGTGCTCCTCCTCCTGCCGGCCCTGGTGGCGGCGCGGGACCGCCGGACCCGGTCCGCCCTGGGAGGTGTGGCGGCCCTGGTCTTCGCGGCCGGGCTGCTCCCGTTCCTCGTCGTCGAGCCACGTGCCACCCTCGAGAACCTGAGCGGGTTCAGCGCCGGCGGGGCCACGGCCGGCCAGACCGTCCTGACCCTGCTGGGCGTCACCGGGACGGTGGCCTCGGCCGTGGCCCGCGATGCCCCGGTGGTCTTCGCCGCCGCCGTCTGTCTCTGGATCGACCGCCGGCCGGAGTCGCACCCCGAGCATCCCGTGACCCTGGTGGCGCTGGCCCTGGTGTGCGCCGGCAGCCGGCTGGTCTTCGAATCAGTGGTCTTCCCCTACTACCTGCTGGCGGCCAGCGTCCTCATCTTCCTCCTCGATCTGGTGGCCCGTCGCTCCCCCCACCGCTCTCTGGCGTGGTGCGCGGCGGCGGCCTTCTTCGTGGCCTTCCGACCCGGCAACCGAGCCGTCGATGCCATCGGCACCTTGATCCTGGCGGTGGCGGCCGTGGTGGCCGGGTGGGTGGAGCTGTCACCATCGTCGACCGCGGTCGTCCCAGCCCAACCGGGCGAGGCCACGTGACTCCACCGACCGAGCCTCAGGCTCGCGTCCTACCCGAGGCCGGCCCGGCCCTTGTGGCCCAAAACACCTTGCGTGGTTATGTGAGCACCAACGGTGATGTATTTTCCCCTTTCAGAAAGATAGCGGCACGACCTATTGCGCAGTCGAAAGGTGTGCCATAGTTTCGAATTGACGGCAGCTTGGGGCAACGAGCAAGGGCAGGGGTGCAGTCGTGGGGCAAGGGGCATCGAGGAGGGAACCATCTGGCGTGGGGTACTCCGAGTGCGCTGGGACAAAGTTTCCAGCCGCTCGACCAGGGAGTATCGGCGTCAGATGACAGTCCCCGCCGAGACATCCGGAGACCGCCGTCGCCATATCACCGTGGTCGACGGCGCGTCTTCCCTCATGCATTGTGCGCAGGTGCTCGCCGCCTGAGGTCGGGGTTTCCGTCGGATTTTGCGCATAACCATCATCAACATTGGCAGGGGTGTCCTCGATGGATGCTCGGTCGGAACAGGAGTATCCATGCGAAGCACACGAACCATGAAGATCGTGGCCATCGCGGCAGCGGTGGCCGCCTCACTGGTGGGTACGGCGACAGCGGCGTCGGCGGCCACCGCGGTGACCGCGGTATCGGTGTCGGCGACACCGTTCACCCCGGGCGCCACGGCGACCTACACCATCTCGTTCCGGACCAGCCCCACCGGTGCGCTGACCATCGGATCCGGGCAGATCACCGTGAGCGGCTTCAACGGCACGCTGCCCTCACTGAACACCGACTACACCGTCGACTCGGCCGGAAAGTCCGCCGTCGCCACCGCGGTGTCCGGGGGCGGCTCCACGGTGACCATCACCTCGCCGGTCGCCGTGAAGGCCTCGACCCTCGGGACCATCGTGACGGTGACGGTGGCCGGAGTCACCAATCCCAGTCCGGGTGTCCCGACCAACTACACGGCGAGCGTGTTCACGTCGGCGGACACGACTCCCACGGCCAGTGGTAGCTACACGATCACGGGGGCAACTCCGCTGAACCTCGTGCCCAGCGGGGGGAACGGGCAGACCGCGCAGGTCGGCACGGCGTTTCCGACCCATCTCGGGGCAAGCATCAAGGACACCGCAGTCCCGCCGAATCCGGTGTTGGAGGGCAATGTCCCAGTGACCTTCACCGTCGTCCCCGCCTCGGCCGGCACCTTCACCACCTCGACCGGCAACAGTTCGACGGTGGTCGTGATGACGGGCGGCACCGGTGTGGCCACCTCCCCGGTGCTCACCCCGACCGGTACTGCCGGACCCTTCACGGTCACGGCAACTGCTACCTCACCGGCACTCGCCACGGCCACGTTCAACGAGGTCAGCACGGCAGTCCCCGTCGTGACTCCCCCACCCCCGCCACCGCCACCGCCCGCCAACTCACCTTCGGACCACGGCTACTGGCTGGTGGGTGGCGACGGCGGCATCTTCACCTTCGGATCGGCCGCGTTCTACGGCTCCACCGGCTCCATGCCGCTGAGCCGGCCGGTGGTCGGCATCACCCCGACCTCCTCTCGCCAGGGCTACTGGCTGGACGCCGCCGACGGCGGGATCTTCGCCTTCGGCGACGCCGGCTTCTACGGCTCCATCCCCGGTCTCGGCATCCTGCCGGCCGGATCCCGGGAGGTGGGCGCAAGCTGGCCGCACCGGTGGTGGGCATGGTGCCGTCGGCCAACGGCCACGGCTACTTCATGGTGGCGGCCGACGGTGGCGTCTTCGCTTTCGGTGACGCCGTGTTCGCCGGATCGTGCCCGGCCATCGGTGGGTGCTCGGGAGCGGCCGTGGCCGTGATGCCCGACGCCACCGGGAACGGGTACTGGCTGGTTACGGCCACCGGCAACGTCTACGCCTTCGGTGACGCTCCGTTCCTCGGGGCTCCGGGCGCCGTGGGCTCCCCGGTCACCTCGGCGGTCCGCACCCCCGACGGGGGCGGCTACTGGATCCTCCTGGCCAACGGCACCGTCATCGCCTACGGCGACGCCATCGACCTGGGTGGGCCAACGGGGAGTGCCTGCGGCCTCAACCCGGCCACCGCCATCTTCGCCACGCGAGCGGCGGTGGCTACTGGGTGGCGACGGCCAACGGCGCGGTCTCCAACTTCGGGGACGCCCCCAACGACGGGGGCATGAACGGCACGCACCTCAACGCGCCGATCATCGCCGCCACCGGCTGGTAGTCGACGTTCGGCTCGACCAGCCGCGGGACCACAGCATCACCCTCAGGGCCGGAGCAGCATTCTGCTCCGGCCCTGAGGCGCGCCCGTTGCCTGGTGGCCTCAGAGTGCGCCGTAGAGGGCGTCCATCAGGGACCGGTTACGGGAGCTCTGCCATCGGGGGATCACCTGGTTCATGGCGTACCCGAAGGCCACCCCGGCCTCCGGGTCGGCGAACCCGACCGCGCCGCCGGTCCCGAAGTGGCCGAAGCTGCCCGGGTTGGGCCCGAACGGCCGACGGGGGGTGGTCGGCTTGAAACCGAGCCCGAAAGTGACCTCCTCGCCCAGCACCGGGCAGTAGCCCTCCGACTGGGGCGACGACGGCCTCGGCCAGCAGCTCGGCGGAGAGGAGGCGCCCGGGCTGCGAGCAGGGCGTCGTAGAGACGGGCGATCCCCGGTTGCCGTGGCGTGGCCGTTGGTCGAGGGGATCTCCGCCGCCCGCCAGGCCGCCGTGTTGACCACGCCCATCGACGAGTACCCCGGGCGGATTGAAGTAGCTCGTCATGGTCATCAGCTCGTCGCCGACAGGGTGCCCAGATCGACGTCGACCACTGGATCGGGCGACCGGCCCAGATCACCTCGGCACACCGGGCCTGCTCGGCCGGGGGCACACCGAACCACACGTCGGCGCCGAGCGGGCCGACTACGGCGCGCAACCGCGTCGCCCGCAGGTCTGCCCGCTGACCCGGCGGACGACCTCGCCGACCAGGTGCCCGTAGGTGTTGGTGTGGTACGCGTGCCGGGTCCCCGGCTCCCACCACGGCCTCGGTGGCGGCCAGCGCCCCGCACATGCGGTCCCAGTCCCACAGATCGTCGTCGGTCATCGGCTGACGGATGGCGGGCACCCCGGCCCGGTGGCAGAGCGCATGGCGCACGCGTGGCGCGGCTCCTTGCCCGCCGGCACCGAACTCCGGCCACACCGAGGCCGATCGGGTCGTCGAGGCCGATCCGGCCCCGGTCGACCAGTTGCAGGGCCAGCAGGGCCACCACGGCCTTCCCCACCGAGTACACGTCGACCAGGGTGTCGGGGCGCCAGGGCCGCTCCGGGCCGCGTCGGCCCAACCCCCGACCAGGTCGACGACGACCCGGTGGTCCAAGATGACGCACACCCCTGCCCCCACTTCCCCGCGTTCGACGAAGTTGCGGGCGAATTCCTGCCTCACCCCGGAGAAACGGGTGTCGCACCGCCCGCTGATTGGGACATCCACCTCGGCAGTCTGCCATCCACGGATTCGCCTGCCGCATCCGGAGCCCGTGGCCGCCGTCACCGCGTAGTCTCAGCTCTCATGGACCACGTTCAGGCGGCAATCGATGACCTCGAGCGGCTGTGCGAGGCGGTGGATGAGATGGGAGCAGTGCTCCGGATGGCGAAGAAGCAGTACCGTACGGCCCTCGACGCCCTGGGCGAAGGCATGAGTGTCGAGACCGCGCTGGTGCGGGCGGACTCGGCGACCACCCGCAACTCGCTGACGACGGCCATCGAGAGCTTCGAGAAGCACCGGCACACGTCGCGCCTGTCGCTCATCGCCGCGGGGGCCGCTCAGGGCTCGTCCATCAACAGCATCAGCAGGTCGTGGGGTATCTCCCGCCAGTTGGCGTCGCGCTACGTGAACCTGGTCCGGCCTCCCGAGAAAGGGCCATGAGGGTTGCGTCCAACTCGATTGGCACCGGCTCCCCGGCGGGCCGGGCTGCACTACGGTGACCCCGATGCCGGACTACGACGCCATCGTCATCGGAGCGGGGCACAACGGCCTGACCGCGGCAGTAGTCATGGCCCGAGGCGGGATGCGGGTCCTCTGCCTCGAGAAGAACCACTTCATCGGGGGGATGGCGTCGACCAACGAACTGGTCCGCGGCTACCGGTTCGAACTGGCCGGGTCCATCCAGTTCCCCATTCCCACCGAGATCTTCGACGACCTCGACTTCGCCTCCTGCCCCATCTACGAGCCCGAGGTGCAGTCGGCGGCCATCGGCCCGGCCGGACAAGCGCCCCTCCTGCTCTACAGCGACCCGGACGCGCCTGGTCGACCACCTCAGCGAGGTGCGTCGGGCTCGAGGCGGTGCTGGGCATGGCCGAGGTCGCCGGCTGGGCCGAGGCCCCGGCCCGGGCCATCGGGCGGTTCGACGTCCGCAAGCCCCCCAAGTCGCTCGACGAGATGTGGGCATGCGCCACCAACGAGAAGGAGCGCCAGGCCATCCGCACCGCCCTGTTCGGCAGCGTGATGGACGTAGTCGACCAGTTCCTCCCCGACCGGGAGCGGCACGCCCAGGTCCGCAGCATGCTGGCCTTCCTGTCGGTCAACTCCACCTACCGTGGGCCCTACTCCGCCGGGAGCGCGCTGTGCCTGGCCTTCGCCCTGGCCTCCCCCACCGGCGCCACCATGGCCAAGGTGCGAGGGCGGCATCGGCACCCTCTCCGACCACCTCCTCGGGCAGTTCGAGCAGCACGGCGGCGAACTCCGTCGCCACGTGAAGGTGGCGGGGATCGTGGTGGCCGGAGGGACGGGTCCAGGGGGTGGATCTCGGCGACGGCGAGATCGTCAGTGCGCCAGTCGTGGTGTCCAATCTCGACCCGACCGCCACCTTCACCCAGCTCCTCGACCCGAGACGACCTGCCGGAGGCCTTCCCCCGACGGGTCGACGCCATCGACCACCGGGCCGTCTACTTCCAGATGCACTTCGCCCTCGGAGGCCTCCCGGAGTACGTCGGCCCCTACGAGGTACTCAACGACGGAGACCTGCGCCAGAACGTGACCTTCTTCGGCACCGCCGAGCAGATGCAACTGGACTTCGAGGGGTGCCGCGGCGGCCTGGTACCCCGGTCGCCGTCGTGCAATCTGGCCATCGCCACGCTCCGCGATCCGGAGTCTGGCCCCGGCGGGAAAACACGCCGCCAGCACGTTCGCCTTCTACGCCCCCATCGGCGGTGACAACGCAGAGCGGGCTCGCCTCCGGGACGAGATGGCCGAGCGGATCGTCGCCACCATCGCCACCAGGGCGCCCAACTTCCCCGATCTGATTGAGCGCCAGATCAATTATCCCGCGTACACCTATGAGCTCATGTTCGGATGCACGGGTGGGGACTTCACCCACGGCCTCCTGCAACCCGAGTTCATGGGTCCGTTCCGCCCCGGCCCACGGGGGTGGCCGGACAACCCGATCCCGATCGAGGGCCTGTACCTGTGTGGGGCCGGCTGCCATGGCGGACCGGGGATCACCTTCATCCCCGGCTACAACTGCGGGTACGACATCCTCGACGCCGCCGGGTCGAGCTAGTCGGGCGGCCCGGGCGTCGATCCTCCGACGCCGCTCCGGGAAGTACCGTTCAGCCATGCCCATCCGTCGGAGGCGATCGTGGCGAGGTTTCGCCCCCCTACTCCCAGTCGGCACGACCATGTCGGATGACGAGTATCGGGAGTTCATGGATCTCCATTCGTGGGATCCGGCACGCTTCGGCGACCTGGTGGTCGAGGACGATCTCGTCCCGGCCGACTGGTTGGGTCCCCGGCTGGTACCGGGATCCTTCGATGTCCGAATGACCGCTCCCCAGGGCTACGAGGCATACGCACGGATCTTCTTCCCGTTCGTCCGCACCGGTGTCGATCCGGCCGGCCAGTGGTTCGAGACCCACGTCCGCTGGACCGACATGGCCACCGCCAACGGGAAGACGGTCCACGCCCTGATGGAGCAGGAGACCATCACCGACGGCGACGACCGTGCGGGCCAGTGCTCCGTCTCGCTCAGCCCGGAGCAGCTGGAGGTGATGCTGCCGATCCTCTCCCGCCACACCGCCTCGACCGAGGGCTTGTTCCTCCTCTGGGACGGGTTCGGAGACCTCAGCGAGAGGGCGTTCGGCCCCCGGGTGCCGAAGGTGATCCATCCCATGAGGAGTTATTTCCTCCTGCGCGGCCCCCTGGGGTCCTACCGACATTTCTCCGACGACCCCAGCTTCTGGTGGCCCGACGACCGGGCCTGGTGCCTGTGCACCGATACGGACTTCTCCTGGAGCTACCTGGCCGGGAGTCGGGACTGCGTGGAGGAGATCCTCGCCACTCCGCTGGCCGATGCCGTGGAAACCATGCCGGACCACCCGGCCCGTTCGGGCATGGATACCGTCAACGACCCCGACGGGGCTGTTCCCCGGTCGTCCTGACCCGCCATGCCCGACCGGTCAACCGGGGTCCGAGGAGGATTACCATGGGTCCGCGACCGGGGAGAGCAGATGAGTAACCTGCGGCAGATCAAGAAGACGACGAGAGGCCTGTTGGCCGCCCTCGGTGACACCCCGGACGAGGTGGCCGAGCGGCTGGGAGGTACCGGGGTGCAAGGGGTACCCCGGGACAACCGGTCCTGTGCCGTGGCTCTCTATCTGTCGGCGGTGATGGGCCCGGAGCCCC
Organism: uncultured Acidimicrobiaceae bacterium; assembly: GCA_963717885.1. Lineage (GTDB taxonomy): Bacteria > Actinomycetota > Acidimicrobiia > Acidimicrobiales > RAAP-2 > Bog-756. The sequence continues at coordinate 30,718 of CAVQXB010000004.1, forward strand.
GAGTCCGCTCGGTAGCGGTCGGCCCCTGCTCCTTGATGATCACCCTGGTGAGCCCGGCCGACGCCCGACCGGCCGGACGGCTGTGGGTCCAGCTCCCCAAGCCGGTCCGCGGCTTCGTGGCGGCGTTCGACGCCCAGGCCTACCCGGAGATCACGAGGGACCCGCCGGCCTCCCCGCCCGAGCTCACACCTGGCGTAGCGACTCGCGGTACATGGCCGTCAGCACCCGGGCCACCGAGCCGTGCACGCCTTTGAGATCCCGCTCCAACTCGCCCCAGGCGCCGGCCGTGTCGGTTGAGGCCATCTCCATCAGGCTGCCGGCCAGATACGAGTAGGACCGGGCCATCGCCGCCAGGAGGAAGTCCAGATCGGCATAGGGGCACTGGTGCTCCTCCAGCCAGGACTCGACGGTCCGGGCCGCCGCCTGGATCTGGTCGGCATGGGCTACGACCGCCGTGGTCCATTGCGACTCACAGACACGGTCGCAGGCATTCAGCACGGCCATGGCCCCATGGAGGACCGGCGTGATACCCGACTCCCACTCGCGAAACGCGTTCACTGGCTGCCCTCCAGCGTTGCCCCTGCTCGAATCCCTGCCCGTCCCGGCCGGCATGCCTGCTCGCCGTCCGCACCCGGTCGCCCGACGTACATTCAGCACTGCGGTGCTGTTCGCGTCGACGGCCAGAGAACCATCATGACCGGCCTCGTGGCTCTTGGATAGGGCGCGCCGCGCAACGTGGTGGCGAGAGCACGGAACGCACCAATGCCGGACGATCCGGTGGCCGTCACGCGACTTCAGGTGAGTGGATGACATGGCCCCGGCTGGACCATCAGGGCGTTTCGGGTGCCCTGCGAAGCTCGACGGTGACACTCCTCGAGCCTGGAGCCAGCGTGACGGTGCCGGTCCCGTCACTGCTCGTGCCGGACGAGGACGATGCGATGTTGTCGATGAACGACGGGAGTTGGAAGAGAACCTGCCCCGAGGAGGGTTGGCCGCTCAGGACCAGGGACACAGTCCGTCCACTCGCCGAGATCGTGAGGTTCAGCCGCCTGCCGTCCGTAGTGGGAAAGTTGGCGACAGAGATCGATGAGCCGGTTTCCAGCCATTGAGCGGGGACGCCCCGGCCCACGATCAAGGCACCGTCCGATCGTTGCGCCACCAACGAGTCCAACAAGACGTTGTTCGCCTGAGCCATTCCCCACGCGTGAGGGGAAGAGCCTTGCCCTGCCGCCGGGTGGCTCCCGACCCACGGTGTGGTCGACGAGGGTGCGGTCGAGCTTTCCCACCACGAGTAGGGTCCGCTCTGGCTGTTGTCGATCATGAACTCGTAGCTGAGGATCCCCTGGTCGCGGTAGGTGTTGCTGGCCAGTCCGGCGTTACCCTCGCCCGCGTTGTAGCCGCTCGAGTAGTAGTCGTCCGGGAATCCTCCAAAGGTGTTCGGTGGAAGCAGGCCCTGGAGTCGCTGGAAGCCGTTGTCGTAGGTGGCATCGATCATGGAGATGCCCGGCCCCCGGAGCGTCGCTCCAAAGAGCTGGCCGTCCCAGGCCCAGCGACCGAAGGGTGACGTCCAGTTGGCGTCCTCGGGATCGGCGCACGTATTGGAACTGTTGGGCTCGAGCATGGAGCAAGGCAAGTAGCTCAATCCATAGCGGTCGATGGTTGCGTCGAGCGTCCTGTTGGTTGCGGAGAGCAGATGGTCGTACTGCTGCGTCGCCCATGCCACCTGCACGCCATCTCCGATGCTCTGGGCGAGGTAGCGATAGGCGGCCAGACCGAGCAAGGCCTCGTAGTTGTCGATGGTCCAATAGCCTTCGAAATCGATGTCATTGGTCGATTCCATGATCCCCGAGGGTCCCGTCCGGTCGGCGGCTATGGCCCGGGCGGAGTCCTCGATGCTCGGCTGCGCTGCCCCCAGTGGCCCCGGCGAGGTGAAATTGCTCCTGATGAAGCGGAGATCGCCTGTCTTCATCAGATAGATGGCCCAGGGCAGGGAGTACGTCCAGAGCCCGTCGTTGTACTGCCCTTGGGACCCAACGACGCTGCGGGCCTCCAGCAGGAGTGCATGGGCGTCGGAGTAGTAGCCCTGCGTGAAGAGGTTGGTCAGGATGCCGATGACGTCGTGACTGAACTCACTTTCGTAGCCGTTGACGCCGGTGTTCAGGTCGTTGCCGCTCCGGGCGATCTGGGTATAGATGAATCCGCTCCGGTATGCGTCATCGAGCGAGGGGTCGGGGACGCTGATCTGGGTGATACCGGAAAGCTGCTTGTTCCAGAATCGAGCCATGTGCGCGTAGTGTCGATCGAAGGTCCCCGCCTCGGCCAACGCCTGGGCGCTGGGCCAGGGATAGTCGTTCCCGAAACGGTCGGAGGCCACCACGTAGTCGTGGACCACCGAACCGCGGGGTTTCACCTCGTTGGGAGCCGAGTTGAGAGGCACCAGGCCGGGAGACGGCTGCGGATCGGCCACCACCACGTGGTCGGTCATGTTCTGGACAGCGACCCGGCTGTACACGGCGACATAGTCGTCGCCGCCAAGCACGAGCTTGTCGGCGAATTCCGTGATGGAGACGACGGCTCCAGCGCGGCGAAATGTGGTGATCTGCGCGGGAAGGTAACCGTCCGCGTCCGACCAGGTCGTGGGGGTGCCGGAGTAGATGCCGAAACCGAAGTCCCTGACTATGCCCTCTTGGATGACGAAGGTCCCACCGAGGCAGGTGACAACCCCTTGGCTGTTGCCCTCCCACCCGATCTCGGAGGCCGTGCCATAGGCACCGGTGAATGCGTCGGTATTGAGGTTGAACGCGCAGTCGAATTTCGTCGCCGGGCCGCCGCCCGTCGTGGGGATCGCGGTGTTCAGCTTCGCCCCCCGAACTGCGTACGCCTCCCCCCGGAGCCGATGACCACGCCGGTGCCCGCCAACAGGACCAGCACCAGCAACGCCATCCTCCAACCTCGACGCATGGGCTGATTGTCGCAGGTTGTCTTGCTCCCAGCCAGTGACGGCGCGACAGGAGCCTCGATGGTCCTTGGGCCGCCGCGGGGCCTGGATCGACCTGGCCTCCACGCCAGCTCCTTCGGCGTCCGTCGCGATCCGGAACGAACCATCGCCCAGCGGGCATTCGAAGCCTGGCCGCCACCCGGGGCGTCGCGGGACGACTGCTGACCCGTCATCCGTCCAGCAGGTACCGGGGACCCGCTCCGAGCGCCGAGGCCACGTCGTCCGGGTTGGACAGTGCGCAGGTGCGCAGTGACAGGCATCCGCAACCGATGCAGCTGGTCAAGCCGCTGCGGAGCGCTTCGAGCAGGGCGATCCGCTGATCAAGGCGCTCGCGCCAACCGCGGGTGAGGCGTTGCCAGTCCCGCCGGCCGGGGGCCCGGTCGACCGGGAGCCCGGCCAGGGCGGTCACGATCTCGTCGAGGCTCAAGCCCGACCCTCTGGGCGATGCGGATGAAGGCGATACGACGGAGCACGTCACGCCGGAATCGGCGCTGCCCACTCGAGGTGCGCTCGGCGTGGATGAGGCCCTGGCGCTCGTAGAACCGGATGGCCGATGCGGCCAGGCCGCTGCGCTCGGCCACCTCTCCGATGGTGAGCATGTCCTCCACGGCATCCCTCCACTCCGACTTTCTGCCGGAAGTCGCTTGACTTAAACATTAGTTTAACCTTTACCCTGCAGTGAGGCGTCCGAAGAGGCGCCTGGAGTCAGAGGAGCGGCAGATGCCAGTAGCCATCGTCACCGGAGCGTCACGAGGATTCGGACGGGCCCTGGCCACCGATCTGGCCAAGGACGGCTGGGGCCTGGTCATCGACGGGCGCCGTGACCCGTCCGCTGGAGGAGGTCGGCCGGGCGCTGGGGGGGTTGGGCGACCGCCGTGCGGGCCATCGCCGGCGACGTCACCGATGGCGCCCACCTGGCCGAGCTCGTTGAGGCGGCCGCCGGGTTCGGCGGACTGGATCTGCTGGTCAACAACGCCAGCACCCTCGGGCCCGAGCCCGCTGCCCGGACTCGAGGTGTACCCGCTGGACGCCCTGAGGCAGGTCTACGAGGTCAACGTCATCGCTCCGCTCGCCCTGGTCCAGCTGGCCCTGCCCCTGTTGCGGCGGGTCGCACGGCACCGTGGTGTCCATCTCCTCCGACGCCGCCGTCGAGGCCTACGAGGGCTGGGGTGGCTACGGATCGTCCAAGGCCGCCCTCGACCAGCTCCACCGTGTGTTGGCCGCCGAGCAGCCGGAGCTGCGCGTCTACCAGTTCGACCCGGGTGACATGCGCACCGAGATGCACCAGGCCGCCTTCCCCGGCGAGGACATCTCCGACCGGCCCGAGCCCGAGTCGGTCGTCCCGCCTTCCGTCGGCTGCTCGAATCGGGCGCCCCCAGCGGCCGCTACCGGGCCGACGATTGGAGGCCAGTCATGAGCGCCGCTGGCCGACCGCGCCGAGCGTTTCACCTACGAACTGCCCGACGGCGCTCGAGGCGTCGGAGCCGCCCGAGGCCCGAGGGCTCACCCGGGACGCCGTGCGCATGCTGGTCGCCACCGAGAGCGACGGATCGCTCGTCCCCAGCACCTTCACCTTCCTCCCCCGGTTCCTGGAGCCGGGCGATGTCGTGGTGATCAACACCTCCGGCACCCTTCCGGCGGCCATCGACGCCGTGGCCGACGACGGCACCGCGCTGGTCATCCATCTCTCCACCCAGCTCGAGGAGGCCCGGTGGGTGGTCGAGCCGCGCCGGATGCAGCGGTCGGACCACCGAGCGGTGGGACGGTCCCCTCCCCGTCGCGTCGCGTTGGGCCCTGGCCGGGGGGGCGACCCTCACCCTCGAGCGAGCCCTACGGTGCCGGTGGCCGGCTGTGGGTGGCCAGCCTCGAGCTGGGCAACCGCACGCTGAGCTGGCTGGCCGTCCACGGCCGGCCCATCCGCTACGGCTACGTCGAACGGCCGTGGCCGATCGAGATGTACCAGAACGTCTACGCCACCGAGCCCGGAAGCGCCGAGATGCCCAGCGCGGGCCGGCCGTTCACGCCGGAGGTGATCACCCGGCTGGTGGCCAAAGGGGTGGGGGTGACCCCGCTGGTCCTCCACACCGGGCGTCGCCTCCCTCGAAGCGGACGAGCTTCCCTACCCGGAGCGGGTGCGGGTACCCGAGTCGACGGCCGAACGGGTCAACGCCGCCCACCGCACCGGCCACCGGGTGATCGCCGTGGGGACGACGGTGGTGCGCGGCCCTGGAGACTTCGGTCGGCCCGGACGGGCTGGCCCACGCCTACGACGGCTGGACCGATCTGGTGGTCTCGCCCGATCGCGGGGTCGAGGTCACCGACGGTCTGCTCACCGGATGGCACGAACCGGCCTCGTCGCATCTGCTGATGCTCGAGGCCATCACCGGGCGCGATCTGCTCCGGGACTCCTACCGGACGGGGCTGGCCGAGGGCTATCGCTGGCACGAATTCGGCGACGTCCACCTGATCCTTCCCTGAGCACGCACCGGCTGCGGGTTGTCTCGTCGGACACTGAGTGACGGCGATACGGAAGTGCTGGACCATGCACGATGGACCGGTAGGACCGGGCCGGTCCACTCATCGCCCCACCGAGCCGGCCGTGGAGGGCAGGCCCTGTGGATGACCATCAGCCGGAGCGCCCACCAACAGTGCGAAGCCTCGCCATCGCCAGAGACAATCGACCTGGGTCAAGCCGGCCTCACGCATCCATACAAGTTGGTCTTCGACAGGAGAAAGCCGATCTTCGGGGTCATCATCGGTCCGACCGATCAGGTCCAGGAACTGGCGATGAAGCTCTGGCGTTGCGGAGGCAACCACTTCGAGATTGACGAATAGGCCGTCCTTGGTGAGCTGTCGGGCAATCTCGCCGAACAGGAGACGTTTCCAGCGCGTCCTCAACGTGATGGATGGAGAATCCCGCAACCACGACATCGAAGGATCCAAGCGGTGTCAGTGGGTCATCCAAGTTCCAGTCTCGAATGCTCACCCGGTCGTCGCCGGTGAATCGATTGCGGGCATGCCGAGCATGGCGGGGGACGAATCCACGGCGACGACCTTCTGGACTGTCGGGCGATGTTCGAGAATGAGGGCTGCCAGCCTGCCATCACCACAACCCAGGTCGAGCACGGAGCGAGGTGAGGCTGGCAGTACCGATACCAGTACGTCCTCGCCCGCGGCCCGTGGTGGCAACCCACCGATGCGGGCCAAGTAGCGATCCACATGGTCCGAATCGCTCCACGTGGCGGGAGGTGGGTTCTCGGTGTCCGGTGTGAGCTCCACAACCAAATGCTGACCGACGCAAGGCCCTGCCGTCCAGCCTGCCCGTCCGACGTGTCGGGCGGCCCCACCACCCGGCGAGCATCACGTGGCGAGTAGGTCAATGAGCCATCCGGGCCTCGTCACATTTGCTCCCAGGTCCTTGGCCCGCTGCCGCAGAGCGCGATCTGCTGACACGATTGTCACCTGACTGCTGGCGTCGGTAGCCAAAGCTATGAGCATGTCATCACCACTGCCCGGGGCGTGGAGAACCCGGACACCTTCAGCCGTGCCCTCCCCTACTCCGAGGCGAGCAGTACCTTCGAGGACCACGACAACGGGTTCACCGAACCGATCCCCTTGGGCCGCAACACGAACTCGTTCCACAAACGCTCGGGCGGCTCCCGGTCGATCGTGCCACCACCCCGTCGGCCGAGAACCAATGACGTTCGCCGCATCAATGAGAAGCACCAATCCCAGTCTTACCCATAAACCGGTGGCGAACCGGACTCGAACCCTGTGGCCCTCTCCGAGCCCGTTCCGCCGGCAGCCCAAACGCTCCAGCAGGCGAGCGGCGGTGCCGGCCGGGCCGGCAGCATTTGCGGAAAACGTACTCAGTACCGCAATGACGAACGTGATGACATCGCCATTCGTGAGGCCAAAGCCGGTTCGGACGACAGTGCGTTTCGGAGCCTGGATACTCAGGGTGTGGTGTACTGAGTCATGTTCTATGTGATCATATTTTCCATTCTTGCCGTCATCCTCGTCGTCGGAGGAATTTCCGGCATGTCACGTCGTCGGAAGAGCATGGAACGGGAGGAGCATCAGAGTGCCACGACCGACCGCGCCCGCAAGAACCGCAAACGTCAACGGTCGCAGTCACGTCACGACCGCCGCAAGCGACACTGAACAGGCGACCGTTTCCTGGTCGACATCAGTCCGAGAGGAGGAAGACTGACCTTGGTCTACCCTCTTCTAGGATACCGTTCCCGCATCACTCGGTCGTTCTCCTTCGCATTCGCGTCCGATATAGCCCCTCCCATCAGGGTCCAAAGTCCAACTTTGTGCAGCCAGGATCAGATGGACGAGGAGTTCACGATCGGTTTCAGCTTGTGACGTCGATGACGACGCACAAACACCAGAATCAATACTGCACTCATCACAAGTCCGGAGGACAGTATGACTATGTCCTCTGTCGAGTGATGTCCCGTTGTCACCCGTCCGACTCCATAGGCGGTGGCAGCCACGGAGAGTGTGAACCCGATCGATGCGATGAGGTTCCACACGGCGAACTGGCTTAGCTTCATCCTTGCCGTGCCGGAGATGATCGCCGGGGTGAAGAAGACGGCCAATCGGCCCCATTTGGCGTAGGCCTTCTCTCCCTTGTCCATCAACTTCTGGCGACCGACCTGTCGCTTTCCCGGGCGGGCCAGAATCTGTGTTCCCCAGTGGTGGCCGATGTAATAGCCGATCAGCCCGCCGACCTCACCAGCGATCACAGAGACCACGATGACAGCTGCCAACTTCAGGTTTCCTTGGCTGGCCGAAACTGCCGCGGCGGCGACCGCAGCGCCTCCGACTCCGGGTACGCCTGCCCATGAGGCGGTGACCGCCAGCAGCAACAGGAGATATTCCCACCAGCTGCTGTCGAAGGCTGTTGAAGTCGACGACGAGCCCATCAGGCACGCCCATCCGGCCGTAACTACCTCGTCCACTCAGCGCAGTTCCCTACGAGGCAGCAATGCCCCGATTGTCCACAACAAGGGGATGAAGAGGCCGATTTTGAACATGACCCGATGGCCCAACCGCATCGAGAGGATGCCAAGTGTGATGAGCAGCACGACGTAGATGCCACCGGGGACGAAAGGACATGGCTCTCCCGAATTGTCGCCTCGGACTGACTTCCGAATGCCGATGAAGCGTATCCGCCTCATGTCCTCCGCGGTCAGGCAGCATGGGCGAGCTCCGCGTCAATGACCACGTTGTCTCATCGCTGCCGTTCACTGTCGATATCTGGGACCTTCAGGACCACGGCGACCAGTCCCCCTCCGGGTCGGTGGTTTGTCCCACCTCGATCAGATGACCGTCGGGATCGCGGATGTAGCAACGGATCTCGTACTGGTGCTGCTTGGGCGGCGTCAGGAATTGGGCACCCCGGGCACTCCATTCGGCGTACACGGCCGCGATGTCTGCGACCCGGATGTTGAGGAAGCTACTGACCCGATCGGGGTCGCGTGGTGTCTCCAGGGTGACCGCGGGCTTGTCGTCGGTCGGGCCCCCGCCGACATTGATGATGATCCAGCTGTTGGCGAGGGCCACATAGGTCACGTCTCCGGAGAAGACCAACCTGCCGCCCAGCACTTCGGTGTAGAAGCGCCGAGAGCGCTCGACGTCGTCCGAGACGATGAAGTGGCCCAACAGAATTCCCTCTGCGGGCGGTGTGAATTCGGTCATCTGGCACCTCCGTTGATTGGGGCTCATCTCCCGCTAACGACGGGGTCAGCAGCCGTTGTTGCGATCATCGGGAATTCAGCGTCGTGACGGCGCCGCCGCCCCCCTGCGCTTGATTGGGACGCGTACAGATACGCTCGGATTGTCCTCAACATAAAATCGCCAATCGAGGTCTTGTCCCGCTGAAATGCCGACTCGAGCGCTTCTGGCGTACGGAGGAGCAATATGATCATCGAGGATGCGAACCTTCCCGACGACAAGATCCGTATTGTTATCAGCCCGACTCAGACCAAATGCCTTGCAGAGACGACCAGGCCCACTACACAATCGACGATCTGGGCCTTTGGGATCACCCCGGTTGGTCCTCATCATTTCAACCCCGGTTAGAGGCTCCAACGCTCGGATAAGGACACCGGATCCGACGCCAACCGGCTGACACACCACATTCGCCAGGTAGTTGATCCCGTATGAAAGGTAGACCTCGAGGCGCCCAGGTGGACCGAACAATGTCTCGTTGCTCTTTCGAAGTCCTGAGAATCCATGGCTGGCTGGCTCCTTCTCATCGTATGCTTCCACCTCGACGATGCGACCGCTCAGCGGTCCATACGAAAAGATCTTTCCGATGAGACTCCCGGCAACCAACGGGGCGGGCCGCTCGTAGAACGGTCGTTTAAGCGTATGAGGCTGGACTGCCACCGTTCCCCATTCGCAGATCTCGGCCGCATTCGGCCGGGGCCGACCTCTCCACCTTCGGCGGTAAGGCAAGCTCGGTTCCCACCATCCTGAGACCAATTGGAACGGCGCCATCAGAAACCCGAGGCTCCCGTCGGCACGGCTCCGAAGAGCACAGGAAACAGGAACCTACCCGAGCCGTCATGCCGGTCGATGGCGTAGGAGGCGCCAAACCAAATAAAGAACTGTCAGGATCCCGGTTGCATCTCCCCAAATCAGGGCGCATTCGCTCGACCACGGGCCGATTGCGCCACCGCTGCCGAGCAGTAGCCATCGGTCAACCCTGCCGGGGCCGGAATAACCGAGGTTGCTCGTGGACACTGCGCTTCCGGCATGCTCGCCCCATGACGGCACTTGATTCGGACAGACCGGACTCACGGGCCCATCTGGGGCAGCGCACTCTGCCATCAGGCTTCGATCTCGACGCCCGGCAAGTCCTCCACCTGCTGCTTGGTGATGTTGAGCCGGATGCCAGAATCGACCTTGCTGACGACCCCGATGGGAATGGCCACTCGTTTGCGCCCCCACAGATGGCCTTCTTGGAGAAGGACGTGGGTGACCTGGTGATTGCGAGGGTCAAGCACCAGCCCCTGGACAATTCCGATCTTGCCGTCCGTGGCATCGACCTGTTCGCCTCGGCGTACAGCCACTTCGTCCAAGGGAAGGGTGTCGTAGGTAACGGCTTGGGGAACATCACCGATGACCCCGCTGAGCCCATAGTAGGGCTGAGAGAGCGCCTGGCCCGCGGTGTAGTCGGCATGGCCACCACTCCCTGGCAAGAACTGGGTCTCTTCGGCGTGATCGAGCTTCTCGAACTCTTTGATCGTGCACTTGAGTCGCACCTCACCGGCGGAGGCGTCGTCAACAAGGTTGAGAGGGACGAGACGACCGAGACCCCGTCGGTGCTTGGGTTCCACCACCAGGTGGGTGACGGCCCGAGTGACCGGGTCCACCACAACCCGGCTCACCTCGCCGCAAGCACCATCGGAGCAACTCGCCTCGGCCCCGATTGTGAATAGTGTTGCCCCTTCCATGGTCACCTCCTCTTGCCCTACCGACCCTAGGTGCGGACACCGGCCAGCGCCAGCGCCTCCACGCCAAGGCGGAGGACGATGGCCGAGATCGGGACCACCGGTCCAAGGGCTCAGGAGCGGCTCTCCTCGGTCGAGACCGGGCTGGACGAGCCGAACAGAAGGGCCGAGGACTGACCTAAGATCGGCGAATGGCGCACTCGGCAGAGCCTCAGCGGTTGCTCAACGCAAGGAAGTTCTTTCAGAGCTATTCCATGAAGCAACTCGATGAGGCCGTTCGACTGCTCTCGCCTGACGTCCTTTATACCGTTCCCGGGAATAGCCAGATTTCCGGTGTATTTCGCGGACCTGAGGAAGTGAGGCGCCACATGGTCAAGTTGCTCGAGCTCTCCAGGGGAACATTCGAAGTACTGAAATGGATGGACTGGATGGTCGGCGAAACACACATCTCGGCGCTGCAGTACGCCCAGGCCCAAGGTCACGGTGACATCTACCGGGGGCATCATCTCTATCTGCTCGAGTCCGATTCCGAAGATCGCCTGTCGAGCATCAAGGTCTTCTTCGATGATCAAGCGGCGGCCGAGCGGTTCTTCAACTGGGAAAGCTCGAACTGATCCGTTCCCGACCCTGGGTGTGCATCCTGCCCCAGGAAAGCCCGTGGCCTCCCTTGTTCGGCACCTCCGCTTCGAACATCTCCCACAACAATGTCTGCTCATCCTCGCCGAACCCAACCACCAAATCACCTCCGGATCGACACCTTCAATGTTCGCCAATTGGGAACGCGTTGCGTTGATCCCCTGATGCCACAGGTGATCAGGCTCCTTCGGTCCTCGACCCCCATGCGCCTCGTATCTGCGGTCACCGCTGCAGATCCGCCATCTTTCCCAGCCATCTCAGCTTTTGTGGGTTGCGCATGGCGTAGATCCGGGTGATCCGGCCGTCCTCGATCACCAGGCTGACCGCGGTGGCTTCGCCATCGACATCGAACCGGGCGCCCGGCATCCCGTTGAGCCAGGCGGTGGTGGCCACGAGGCCGGGAAGCTCCACCACGCGGGCGAGGAACGGGGCCACCCTCTCGATGCCGGTCATGGGTTTGCGAGCGGCGGCCACCAGGCCGCCGCCGTCGGCAATCAGTGCCACGTCGGGGGCGAGGACGTCCAGCAGTCCTTGCAGATCGCCAGACGAGATGGCGGCCATGAACTTCTCGAGGGTCGCCTCCTGCTGGACGCGGTCCACCTGCATTCGCGGCCGCCGTGCCGCGACGTGCTCGCGGGCACGGTGTGCGATCTGCCGGACCGCGGCCGGAGCCTTGCCCACGACCTCGGCGATCTCGTCATAGGGCGTCTCGAACACCTCGTGCAGCACGAACACCGCCCGCTCAGCCGGACCGAGGGTCTCCAGCACCGTGAGCATCGCGATCGAGACGTTCTCGGCGAACTCGGCGTCCTCGGCCACATCAGGACTGGTGAGCAGCGGCTCGGGCAGCCATTCCCCGACATACTCCTCCCGGCGGCGGGACACCGTTCGGAGGCGGTTCAGCGCCTGCCGGGTAACGATTCGGACGAGATAGGCCCGTGGGTCACGCACCTCCTCCTGGTCCACGTCGGCCCATCGCAGCCAGGTTTCCTGGAGGACGTCCTCGGCGTCGACCGCGGAGCCGAGCATTTCGTAGGCGACAGTGAAGAGCAGGCCTCGATGGGTGACGAACGGGTCGTCGATCATGCCGACGAGGCTAGGGCGAGCGGCTTGAGGTCACAGGCCGCCGAGAACTCCTGCGACTCAATGCCCATCGCCACGTTGGAGCGCGCCATGAGGTTGGCCAGCGCAATGAACATGGTCAGCTCCACGAGAGCGGCCGGGCCGAGCGCCTTCAGAAGCTTGGCCGACAGTTCGTCGGTGACGGTCGGTGGGGTCTGCGTCATGGCCTCGGCGTACTCCATGACGTCGCGCTCCAGCGGGGTGAATACCTTCGACACCCGCCAGCGGGGCACCTCACGCGCCTTGTCTACGTCGAGTCCTTCGTTGTGAGCGTGGAAGTAGCCGAAGTCCAGGCAAAAGCTGCAGCCGACCAGGCTGGCCGCCGCCATGTGGGCGAGCGACTTCAGGTTCTCGTCACATTGGTCCCACTTCTGGGCCTTGCGACCGACGCTGAAGCTGAAGTTCAGGACCTTGCGGTTGTTCCACGCCACCCCGACGGGATCGGGTACCTCACCGAACATCTTGCGGGACATGCGCTTGACCATCGCGCCATAGACGCCGGTGAGCTCGGCCTTGGGAAGCCTGGGGCTGCTGGACATGATGCCTCCTCCGTTCAAATTGCACTCGGCATGGAGACACCGGCCACACTTGAAATGTGACACAGACGCCGGATATTGCTGCTGGCCGGGGTGATGCAAAGCCCGCCGGCCCCCGACAGGTTCGGACAAACACGCCGCATCCCTGATCACCACCGAAAGCGGTGCAGAGGTCGAAGGGCGGCAGAGCTCCGTCGGGTCACGAACCCGAAGGGCACTTCGGTCGCCGGTACCGGCATCGCGATGCCCACGCCTGGGGCTCGCCAACCGAGGCTCCGAAGCCCTCATGCAACCGGTGGCCGAACGACGTTTCCACCCGCCCCGATACTCATCAACCAGTTGGCTCGATCGAGCGCTGAGCCGACAGAGCCAACAACTAGAAACCGCGGACAGGCCCTTCGGTTCTAGGGCGAAACCGCTCTCTACGAGGTCGGGCAGATCAATCGATCCAAAATATCGGGGCCATTCCAGGTGCTCGTCGAGACACCCTCAGGGAGGTCGACAACATCATTGGCGTGAGGGGACGGCCAGTGAATCCGCTAGCTGTTCGGTCAGCAGCTCAAGGGAGCTGTGCAGCTGGGCGAAGCGCCGCGGCCCCAGGATCTCTGCGATCCGCAGCTGGGCCGACCTCGCCTCGGCGTAGATTGTCTGCTCGAGCCGCCGTCCCTTGGAAGTGAGTCGGATCACGCGGGCCCTTCCGTCGGCCGAATCGGGCACGCGCAACAGGTACCCATGTCGTTCCAGGTGCCCGAGCAGGTCGTTGACCGACTGTTTCGTGATCCCCACGCGGTCCGCAAGCTGGCTTGGACGTAGTCCGTCGAGGCCCGGATAGCGCCAGAGCCCGACGTGCGCGGCGTTCAGATCGTCGTATCCCGCCGCAACGACGCCCGCATACAGCTGATCACGGACCCACTGCCAGACGACACGCAGCATGGCGCCGACGTACGGGCTTCGCTCGCCGTTGGGGTGGTCGAGGGAATCGCTTGACATTAGTCGTAAGGTTACCATACGATTCTCTAATCGTAAGGATACCTGACTACCCGATCCGGAGACAGGTTCCTGCTAGGAGGTGGCCGAAGTGACGACAGCAGTTGTTGACTCCCCCGAGAACGAACAAGCACAGGCGTGGTGGTTCCTCGACACCTTGGTCGTTGAGCACCGCTGCGCACCCGAAATGGACACCGTCGTGCTCGAGATGACCTTGCCGGTCGGCTCGGCGCCCCCGCTGCACGTCCACGACGATCTCGACGACACCTGGTACATCCTCGAGGGCCAGATGGTCGTGCGCTGTGGCGACGACGAGCTGGTCGTCGGAGCCGGGCACTGGGTCTCCATGCCCCGCGGCGTGCCGCACACGTTCCGAGTGGTCGGTGAGCGCGAGGCGCGGATCCTGCTCGTGCACGACAACGCCAGCTTCCGTGATCTCATCCGCGACCTCAGCACTCCAGCGACGGCGCGTGTCGTGCCGAGCCACCCAACGTTTCCGCCCATGGACGAACTGGCGCGTATCGCCGCGTCCCATGACCTCAGGCCAATCGGGCCTCCCATGAGCGCTGAAGACAGCGACACGGTCCTGGTCGACCGCAAGCTGATCCGCTTAGGACAGCTGTCAACTTTCCTTCCCGGGCGGGCGAACCCGACTCCCGGAGGTTCCGAGAAGTGCAGCAGCCGCGCAACGTGCTCCATGGTGAGTGAGATTCGCGAGTGGCCTCGGCCATCCGTAGGGCGTTCGCTGACCTGGCCAAATGGCAGCTGACCGGGGAGAACACTTTCCAATGACGGTGGTCGTTTTGGCCTGTTTTGCGACCTCTTGCGGACAAAATGCGGGACAGGGCCGGGCTCCCCCCGCCCTACTCGGGCCTCATGGCGGAGCTGGCCCACTGCGCCAGTCCTTCTGCCTTACCTCGGGCCAGTGCTTCCGGATGATCGAGGCCGAGGACGGGTGGGGGCACCCCCAGCACCGCCCCCACCCGACCGAATGTCAAGGACAGGGCAGGGCCGGCAAGTGGTGGACGGTCGAGTCCTGCAATGGTCACCGGGCCGATCTCGACTAGGTGCGGCGGCTCCGCCAACTCACCCCGTAGCGGGATGGTGATGCCTCCCGAGGACACTTCGGTCGGGCGGTACGGAAACGGGTCTCGACCTGAGGCGGTCGTCGGGTCAACGGAGGGTGACGGCACATGTCGGTGACACCAGGTCAGCGGCCGTGCACCACCTTATTGCGTTGGCGTGCGCATTTGACAGGCGCCTCCCGCTGTAACGACGAACGGGACCGCACGTTGTATTCGATGAGTAGGGCCAAAACAGAGTTGCAGCGGCCACGAGGAAGGAAGGTCCTGAGTTCCGGGATCCGAACCAGTCCGGGAGGACATCATGATCAAGAAGCTCCTCATGGCGGTGGCAGCGATCGCCATGCTGATGGGAACGGCGCTAGTCGTCGGGGTCGTCGGGCCGAGTGTCGCCGGCGCGGCCACGCCACCACCGACGAACTACAACTGCGCCATCGGTGGAACAGTCACCTTCAAGACCCCGGGCATCTCGTCCGGCGGGGCCTTGACATCCGCTGCGTCGGTGTCGACCTCGACGAGTGCGACGCTGACGGGATCCGGCTGCTCGACCGTCCCTATCAAAATAAGTGTCCCGAGTGCCACCACTCCGTGCCCGCAGACCAACGGGGTACCAAACGCGGGTGACCCGACCGCCTGCCTGGCCCAGAAGAACGGCGTGTACGCCATTACCACGAAGCCCAACTACTACGACACCTCCGCCCAGTATGCTGCGGACGGTGTGAGCAACTTGCAGGCTGCCCTGCAGGCCAAGCCGCCCAAGACCACGGTCGATGGGGTCTCCGTCACGCTGGCCAACAGCGTGGCCGCTCAGGTGCTGCCGGGCGGCTCATGCGGCACGGCCGCCGGGTTCCAGGCCACCGGGCAGGCGTTGAGCGGAACCACTCCGGTCAGCAATTTTACCCTGCTGGCGTGCCTCACCGGTGATAGCGGACCGAACACCACTGGGAACTTCATAACCGACATTACCGGATCGACTG
Organism: uncultured Acidimicrobiaceae bacterium; assembly: GCA_963717885.1. Lineage (GTDB taxonomy): Bacteria > Actinomycetota > Acidimicrobiia > Acidimicrobiales > RAAP-2 > Bog-756. The sequence continues at coordinate 46,525 of CAVQXB010000004.1, forward strand.
CCACCATCGCGACGGCCATCCTCGGTGGCCCCAGCTCGTTGACCCTCTCGCTCCCGAATATGGGTTGTACCGTCAGTGGAGCGGTCACCTTCAAGAGCCCGGGGCTCTCGGCCGGCGGTGCCTTGACCTCCGCTACGTCGGTGACGACCAAGTCGTCAACGACACCGACGGGGACGAACTGCTCGGGCGCGCCTATCGGTGTAACCATCGCGAGTGCCACCACTCCGTGCCCGCAGACCAACGGGGTGCCCAACGTGGGTGACCCGTCCGCCTGCCTGGCCCAGAAGAACGGCGTGTACGCCATTACCACGAAGCCCAACTACTACGACACCAGCGGCTCGTTCGCTACGAGCGGTCTGTCCGACCTGCAGGCTGCCTTGCAGGCCAAGCCGCTCAAGACCACGGTCGGCGGGATCCCGGTCCTGTTGACCTACGGTGCGGCTGCTCAGGTGTTCCCAGGGGGCGTGTGCGGTAGTACGGACGCCGGGTTCCACCTCACCGGGAACGTGTCGTACAAGTCCGCCTCCAACGTAGTTGGCACGTACACCGACAACGCCTGCATCTCCGGTGATACCGGACCGAACACCACCGGGAACTTCGTCACCGACTTGACTTCATCGACCGCCACCATTGCGACGGCCACGATCGGGGGCGCCAGCTTGCTGAACGTAACCTTCAATCCTTGAGCAGCGGTAGTGATTGCCGCTCGGTGGTCCAGCTAATGCATCTAACCGGCCCCAGTCGGTCACCAACTGGCACACACCATCGTTGGTTCCCCCTCCAGCGAACGGAGTGAGGGTGGAGCGCTTAGCTGCATTCCCGCTCCACCCTCCACTCCGCTAGCGCGAGGGTGACTATCACTTCGCGATAGGAGTGGCCGGGACCCAAGACCGGCCACTCCTATCGGGTTCGGGGCACGTGGGCCAAACTGACGACTGGAAACAATCAGTTGTAAACACTTCTTTCGGGGAGCTTCAGTGCCGGTGGGTGGGCCCCGCCCCTTCGGCGGGGTCTGTAGCTGTTCGGGGATGGCCAAGTTCTAGATGCTCAGTGCAGGCCGTTTAAGCCACCATTGTCGTAGGGCCCAAACCCGGTTCCATCGCCGTCACGGGCGCCGCGAGCGAAGTCCGCGGAAGGCTGGGATTCGGACCCACCAAGACGGGGCGCAAGCGTAATATCGCAATCCCACGATCATTGGCGCAGATGATTTGGCAAACATGTCGGCGGTACCCATCCGCCGATGGATTCGTGTTCACTGCGGCCGGGGGTGGGCCAGTCAGGCACCGCAACTTCTACCGTCGCCACTTTCAACCAGCGGTCATCAGGGTGCACGAACTTGCCATCGCAAACGATTGAAGATTCACTGTCTCAAGCGGGCCATGTCCCCAGAGGTTCGAAAGCTGGGACGGACCATCAGGATGTGGTTCGGCAAGATCTGCAACTACCACCTGGCAGGTGACCAACGGACCGACCGAGTCGCTCAACAACCTGATCAAACGGATCAAGCGGATCGGCTTCGGCTTCCGCAACTTCGAGAACTACCGGATCCGGGCCCTGCTCTACGCGGGCAGACCGAACTGGAGGGTCCTCGGCTCGATCGTGGTTCGATAAGGGGTGGACCCCGCCAGAATCCGAAGATCCCCCGAATGGGGTCAAGCCCACATGGAGCGGACGACGGGATTCGAACCCGCGACCCTCACCTTGGCAAGGTGATGCTCTACCAACTGAGCCACGTCCGCGTGAGGCTCACACCCTAGCAGTTGACCGGCCTGGGGCTCCCGTCCGGGGACCGCTTCTCCGGTGCCGGCGCCGGCGGCCGAGTGGTGCCGACCACCGGCATCCACCGAGCCCGCACGGGCCCTACGCAGGGAGTTCGGCGTGCCACCACGGCACCGGACGGTCGCGCCGGTTGGCCATCGTCACCAGCTCGGCCAGAGAGCGTCCGAGAGCGCCCGCCATGACGTCGAGGTCCGGAGTCAGCTCCCGGCACCCCTGCACCCCGACGTACAGGACGTCGAGGTAGGAGAAGACCGTGACGTTCATCCCGACCCCCTCGACGATCGGGCCCAGCGGGTACATGGCCACCATCGGAGCCCCGGCCAGATACAGCGGGAAGTCCGGCCCCGGCACGTTGGACACGATGAGGTTGAACAGTGGCGACACGTGGTCGAACAGACGGAGATTGGTGACGAGGCGGGTCAGCCGGGTGGCCACCGAGGGCGCCAGTGCCTGGGCCCAACCGGCGAACACCTCGGCGTCGACGAACCGGCTCTGCTCCTTGGCCGTCCGGGTCTCCTCGCGGATGCGACGCAGTCGGGCGACCGGATCGGCCACCGTCGTGGCCAGGGAAACCAGCATGGCCGAGACCCGGTTGCCGAGAGCGCCGTCCTCCTCCTCGGTGCGCACCGAGATGGGCACCATCCCCACCAGCGAGCTCGCCGGCTCCTCTCCCCGAGAGGCGAAGAACGAGCGCAGGGCACCCGCGGTCACGGCCAGCACCACATCGTTGGTGGTGCCACCGAGCACCTGGCGGACCCGCCGCACCTCGGAGAGGGGCAGCTCGGCCAGCGCCACCCGCCGGTGGGGCGAGATGGCCCGGTTGATCGAGGTCCGGGGCGCTTCGAAGAGAGCGGGTGGCAGCGGCCCTAGCTCCTCCCGGTTCCGAGCGCTCACAGCCTTGGCCGTGCGGAGGCTCCGGGACACCGTCCGAACCAGGCCGTTGGCGTGACCGGGCAGCGAGCCCAGCACTCCCCGCCACTGCCGCCACTCGCCCGGCAGCGGGTCCGGCGACCAACCGGGGCCCGGGCTCGGGGCCGACTGGCCGCTCGACCCGGCCCCGGAGTCGTTCGGGGCGGTCCGGCCGAAGAGGGGGACCGGGGCCGCCAGCGGTTCGAGGTCGAAGAACGCCGCCATCACCTGAGCCCCCGACACCCCGTCGATGATCGAGTGGTGCACCTTGGGCACGATGGCCAGGCGCCCGTGCTCCAGGCCCTCGACCACGTGGAACTCCCACAGGGGCCGGCGCCGGTCGAGCGGCCGGGACGCCAGGTCCGCCACCAGGTCGGCCAGCTCCCCACGCCCGCCGGGCTCGGGGAGGCAGACCCGTCGGACGTGATAGTCGAGGTCGAAGTCGGGATCGTCGACCATGGCCGGGTGCTGCAGTCCGAAGGGGACCTCGACCATCCGCTTGCGGAACGGCGGGACCAGGGGCAGGCGGTCGGCGATGAGGCTCCGGACGGTCCCGAAGTCCACGCCTCCCTCCACCCCGTCCGGGTCGAAGACCAGGGCCCCGAGGATCTGGAGGTGCGTGGTGGGTGACTCCAGCGAGACGAACGCCCCGTCGAGTCCGGTCAATCGCTCCACGGCCCTCCTACCGCCCCGTCGAGCCGAAGCCGCCGAGGCCCCGTTCGGTGGTGCCGAGCTGGTCCACCTCGACGAAGGCCGCCGTCTCCACCCGCTGGATGACCAGCTGGGCGATCCGATCCCCCCGCTCGACCCGGTAGGCCGTCTCGGGGTCGGTGTTGATCAGCAGGACGGCGAGCTCGTCGCGGTAGCCGGCGTCGATCAGGCCGGGGGTGTTCAGGCAGGTCACCCCGTGCCGGAGGGCCAGCCCGCTTCGGGGCTGGACGAAGCCGGCGTACCCCGGCGGAATGGCCAGGGCCATCCCCGTGGGCACCAGCGCACGCCCTCCACCAGGCGAAAGGGTCACCGCGGTCCGAGCCACCAGGTCGGCGCCGGCATCACCGTCCCGGGCGTAGCCGGGCAGCGGGAGGTCGGGGTCGAGTCGGGATACCGGGACCTCGATGGTGGTGGCCGAAGACGGGACGAGGACCATCTCGCCCGAGGCCCTCTCGATGCCGTTCTCTGTTGCCGGGGTCACCGGACTCCTCCACTTTCTCCCCGCCCGGACGCTACCGCTGTTCGGGTCCGCCCGGCGAGCTCGCCGTGCCGGTCCCGGCAGGCCTGGAGTTGTATCGACGGACCCGCCGGCATACGGCAGACCCACCTGACAGGTCATCAGATCAGAGGCCGTGCCCACGGGATAGGGTCACCGGCGTGCTGGTATGGATGGATCTCGAGATGACCGGACTGGACGTCGAGCGACACGTCGTGGTCGAGATCGCCACACTGATCACCGACGACGACCTGGCGTTGGTGGCCGAAGGCCCCGACCTGGTGGTGTCGGCCACGCCCGAGCAGCTCGAGGCCATGGACGACTTCGTCCGGACCATGCACACCAAGAGCGGCCTCCTGTCCGACATCGCCGCCTCGACCGTCTCTCTCGAGGAGGCCGGCGACGCCACCCTGGCCTTCATCCGCACCCACGTCCCCAAGGCCCGGACCGTGCCCCTGGCCGGCAACTCGATCGGGACCGACCGCCGGTTCCTGGCCGCCCAGCTGCCGGTGGTCGAGGAGTACCTGCACTACCGCTCGGTGGACGTCTCGACGGTCAAGGAGCTCGGGCTGCGCTGGTTCCCCCAACTGATGGAGGGAGCCCCTACCAAGGCCGGAGGTCACCGGGCCATGGACGACATCCGAGAGAGCGTGGCCGAACTGGCCTACTACCGTCACCACCTGTTCAAGGACCCGGCCGGCGGATAGTGCCGTCCCCGTCCGCCACCACCGATCCGCCGGGTCCCCGGCGATCCTCGAGACCGGAGAGGAGCACCGATGGCCACCCCGCCCGAGCCGCAGCCTGAGGCACGGTCCGCTCCCACCCTGGCCGAGGCCACGGCCACACTCACTGCTGCGGGCCAGGGCTTCGAGATGGAGACGCTGACCATCCGGGGCGTACCCACCCGCACCTGGAAGGCCGCCCCCGCCACCTTGCGGTCGGTGCTCGAGCTCTCGTCCCTCCACGGCGAGAAGGACTTCCTGGTCTACGAGGACGAGCGGGTCTCCTTCGCCGAGCATTTCCGGATCGCCGCTGGGCTGGCCCACACCCTGATCGACCGCTTCGGGGTCCGGCCCGGCGACCGGGTGGCCATCGCCATGCGCAACCTGCCCGAGTGGGTGATGGCCTTCTGGTCGTCCATCGCCGCCGGTGCAATCGTGGTCCCCCTCAACGCCTGGTGGACCGGGGCCGAGCTGGCCTACGGCCTCCACGACTCGGGGAGCACCGTGGTCTTCACCGACGAAGAGCGGCGGGAGCGGATCCTCCCCCACCTGGGCGAGGTCCCCGACATCCGGGTCATGGTGGTGGTCTCCGAGGACCCGGACCCTGACGGTGGCCGGCGGGCCGCTGAGGGATCCGTTCTCGAACGCCCGGGTGCGGAGCCGGTGCCGGTCATCCCCTTCACCGAGCTCACCGCGGCACTACCCGACGCGGCCACCCTGCCCGAGGTTCCGATCGGCCCCGATGACGACGCCACCATCTTCTACACCTCGGGTACCACGGGGCGTCCGAAGGGAGCAGTGGGCACCCACCGCAACAGCGTGTCCAACCTGATGAACCTGTTCTTCGTGGCCACCGTGGGGTCGCTGCGGCGCACCGGTCCGGTGGCCGACGTGAGCAGCGGGGGCCAGAACGCCAACCTGCTCTCCGTCCCCCTGTTCCACGCCACCGGGTGCCACGCCGTCCTCGTCTCCAACACCGCGGCAGGAGGCAAGCTGGTCATGATGCACCACTTCGACCCGGAGCGGGCCCTCGAGCTCATCGAGCGCGAGCGCATCACCATCTTCGGCGGGGTGCCGGCCATGGTCATGCAGGTCATCGACTCGCCCTCCTTCGCCAAGCGGGACACCTCGTCGGTGAAGTCGATCTCCTACGGCGGGGCACCCTGCCCGCCCGACCTGGTGCGGCGGATCAAGGAGCACTTCCCGGGCGGAGCCCCGGGGAACGGCTACGGCCTCACCGAGACCTCCGCCATGACCACCATGAACGCCGGTGACGACTATGTCCGCAAGCCGGACAGCGTGGGGCCTCCGGCCCCGGTGTGCGACGTCACCGTGGTGCCCGAGGAGTTCGACGGCGAGGAGCCCCCGGCCGGCCGGCCGCCTGATCCCGAACGGACCGGAGAGCTGTGGATCAAGGGGCCCAACGTGGTCCGGGGCTATTGGAACCGCCCCGAGGAGACCGCTCTCACCTTCACCCGGGGCTGGCTCCACACCGGCGACGTGGCTCGTATCGACGAGGAGGGGTTCGTCCATATCGTGGACCGGGCCAAGGACGTGATCATCCGGGGCGGGGAGAACGTCTACTGCGTCGAGGTGGAGGGGGCCCTGTTCGAGCACCCCGCCGTGGCCGACTGCGCCGTCATCGGGGTGCCCCACCCGGTGCTCAGCGAGGAGGTCGGGGCGGTGGTCGTGCTGCGTCCCGGCGAGGAGGTCGGAGCCGACGAATTGGCCCGGTTCGTGGCCGAACGGCTGGCTGCCTACAACGTGCCCTCCCGCTTCTGGTTCCGGTCCGAGCCTCTGCCCCGCAACCCGGCCGGCAAGGTCCTGAAGCGCCAGCTCCGCAGTGAGCTGCTGCGGGACGCGCCAGCCGGCTGAAGCCGGCGGGGCGCAGGTCAGCTCCCGGCGGCCAGCCGGTCCCGGGTGGTCTCGACGTCCCGACCCATCTGGGCGATCAGGGCGTCCACCGAGTCGAAGGCCAACTCGTCCCGCAGGTGGGAAACGAACGACACGCGGGCCTCCTCCCCGTAGAGGTCGCCGTCGAAGTCGAGCAGGTACGCCTCCACCAGCAGGTCGCCGTCGGGCCCATAGAAGGTCGGCCGGCGCCCCACTGACAGGGCCGTGGGCCACCGCGACCGGTCGGGTCGCTCGTACCAGCCGGCGTAGATGCCGGTGGCCGGCAGGCAGATCCCATCCGGTACGGCCACGTTGGCGGTGGGGAAGCCCAGCTCGGTCCCGCCCCGCCGGTCGCCGTGGGCCACGACACCGCGCACCTGGTGGGGCCGTCCGAGCAGCTCGGCGGCGTCCTCCACCCGGCCCCGGGCCACCAGGCTGCGGATCCGAGTGGACGAGATCGGCAGGCCCGGGGCTCGGTCCCCGTCCGGGTCGGACCGGAGGGACACCCCGTCCACCTCGAACCCGGCGGTCGCCCCCATCTCGGTCAGGAGGGCCACGTTGCCCTTGCGCCCGTGACCGAAGTGGAAGTCCTCGCCGACCACCACCAGGCGCGCCCCCAGTGCGTCCACCAGGATGCTCTCGACGAACTCCTCGGCCGTCTCGTTGGCCCGCTCGGCATCGAAGTGGACCACGACGGTTCGGTCGACTCCGGCGGCCTCCAGGAGCTCGAGCTTCTGGTCGAGGTCGCACAACAGCAGGGGGGCGGACTCGGGACGCACCACGGTGGCGGGATGACGGTCGAACGTCACCACGGCGGTGGTCAGCCCGTCGGGGCGGGCCCGTTCGGCCAGCTCGGCCAGGAGAGCCCGATGGCCCAGGTGGACGCCGTCATAGGCGCCGATGGTCACTGCGGTGCCGCCCTCCGGCGGCACGCACGTCGAGAGGTCGGTCACGATGTCCATCACCGGGGAAGGTTACCGCCGGGGCCACGCCGGCCCGACCCAGCCGAAGGGCCCCCGCCCATGCTGGTCGGCCGGTGGGGGTCGCCGGTCATCCCGCCGCCTCCAGGACCACGGCTGGGCGGATGCGGTCGGTCTCGGTGGCCTCGTACACCGCCAGCAGGTGATGGCCCTCGTCGACCAGGCCCCAGGGGCCATCTCCGGTCACGCCGAGAGGCACCCGATCCAGCGCCAGGCCGCGCGCGATGTGCTGTTGTACGTCGTCGGTCACCACCACCTGGTCCAGATCCCGGAGGGCCTGGGCCGGGGACAGCACCAGTGCCGGGGTCAGTTCGTCCACCATCCGGGCATCCTCCACCGTGAACGACCCGATCCGGGTCCGCCGGAGGTTGCGGAGGTGGGCGCCACCCCCGAGGGCGGTGCCGAGGTCGGCTGCCAGGACCCGGACGTAGGTGCCCGACGAACACTCCACCTCCACCCGGAACACGCCGGGCGCCAGTCCCGGGGCCACCTCGAAGCGGTGGACGGTCACCGGCCGGGGCGCCCGATCCACCTCCACCCCCTCACGGGCCAGGGCGTGGAGTCGGCGTCCCCCCACCTTCACCGCCGACACCATGGGCGGCACCTGCTCGATGGGTCCGGTCAGGGTGAACGCCGCGGCCCTCACTTCGGCCAGGCCCACCGACCCCATGTCCCAGGTCCCGGTGGTCTGGCCGGAGGAGTCCAGCGTGGAGGTGGCGGTGCCCAGCACCACCTCCCCCCCGTAGGTCTTGGGCAGGGCCGTCAGGAACCGCAGGAGCCGGGTGGCCCGACCCAGGCCCACCAGCAGGACGCCGGTGGCATCCGGGTCGAGGGTACCCGCGTGCCCCACCCGTCGTTGGCCGAAGATGCGGCGGCAGCGGGCCACCACGTCGTGCGAGGTCCACCCGGCCTCCTTGTCCACCACCACCAGCCCGGTGACGCCGTCGGTGGCCGCCGGGGTCACCGCTCGGCTCCGCCGGGGGCGTCCGACCCTTCGGGCCCTTCCTCTCGGGCCCGGATCCGCCGCAGCACATCCTCCACCCGCCCGCCGGCCACGACGGCGGGGTCCACGGCGAACTCCAACTGGGGGGTCCGCTTCATCCGGACCTGCCGACCGAGGGCCCGCTGCAGCTGCGGCCGGCGCTCCGCCAGGGCCTCCCCGGAGTCCTCGCTCATCGAGCTGAGGTACACCGTGGCATGGCGGAGGTCGGGTGCCGTGTCCACCGCCGTCACCGTGACCAGCCGGAGCCGCTCGTCGGCGTCGGCCAGACGCTCGAGCTCCTCGGCCAGCACCTGCCGGACGACCTGGTTGACCCGTAGCGACCGGGCGTAGGGGGCGGCCCCCCGTTGGTCATGCCGACGCGCTGACACGGCTCCTCCACTCCCACCTCTCACCCACGACCGGGCCGCCGGCACCGGCGACCCACGCCACTAGGTGCGGGGGATCTCCCGCTCGTCGTAGGTCTCGATGATGTCGCCCTCTTTGAGGTCCTGGTAGTCGGAGAGGCCGATCCCGCACTCGAAGCCGGCCTGCACCTCGCGGGCGTCGTCCTTGAACCTTCGGAGGGACGTGATGGCCCCCTTCCAGATGACCACACCGTCGCGTAGGAAGCGGACCTTGGAGCCCCGGGTGATGACACCCTCCCGCACGTAGCACCCGGCGATGGCGCCGATCCGAGGCACCCGGAACACCTGGCGAACCTCCGCCTCGCCGGTGACTACCTCCTCGAAGACCGGGGAGAGCAGCCCGAGCATGGCCGCCTCGAGGTCCTCGAGCAGCTTGTAGATGATCTCGTAGAGGCGGATCTCCACGCCCGCTTTGGCCGCCATCTCCCGCGCTCTTCGGTCGGGGCGGACGTTGAACCCGATCATGGTGGCCGACGAGGCCTGGGCCAGTTCCACGTCAGACTCGGTGATCCCGCCCACGCCACGGTGGACGAAGCTCAGCTTGACGTCCTCTCGCTCCAGCTTGCGGAGGCTCTCGGTGACCGCCTCCAGCGAGCCGCGCACGTCGGCCTTCAGAATGAGGTTGAGGGTGGCGGTCTCCCCGCGCTGGATCTGCTCGAACAGGTCCTCCAGCTTGGCTCCGCCCAGAGCCGACGTGGCCGCCGGGACGTGGCCGGCCACCCGGTAGCGATGGGCCCGTGCCTCACCGATGGTGCGGGCCTGGGCCAGCTCGGGGGCCACCCGGAACTCGTCGCCGGCTTCGGGGGGCTCGGAGAAGCCGAGCACCTGGACCGGGGTCGAGGGAGGGGCCTCTTTGATCTGCTCACCGTGGTCGTCGACCAAGGCCTTGACCTTGCCCCAGGCCGCACCGGCCACGATCGGGTCGCCCACCCGCAGAGTGCCGCGCTCCACGATTACCGAGGCCACCGGGCCCCGGCCGATCTCGAGCTCGGCCTCGAGGACCACGCCCCGGGCCCGTCCCTCCGGTGAGGCGACCAGCTCCTCCACCTCGGCCACCAGGACGATCTGCTCGAGCAGGTCGTCGATGCCCAGGTTCTGCAGCGCGGAGACCTCGACGGTGATGGTGTCCCCGCCCCAGGCTTCGGGGACCAGCCCCTGTTCGGAAAGCTGCTGGAGCACCCGATTGGGGTCGGCCTCCTCGCGGTCGATCTTGTTGACGGCCACCACGATGGGCACATCGGCGGCCTTGGCGTGGTCGATGGCTTCGATGGTCTGGGGCATCACCCCGTCGTCGGCCGCCACCACCAGTACCACGATGTCGGTGACCTCCGCGCCCCGGGCCCGCATGGCGGTGAACGCCTCGTGGCCCGGGGTGTCGATGAAGGTGATGGGGTGACCGTTCCACTCCACCTGGTAGGCCCCGATGTGCTGAGTGATCCCGCCGGCCTCGCCGGCCACCACGTTGGCCGAACGGATCTTGTCCAGCAAGAGGGTCTTCCCGTGGTCGACGTGGCCCATGACCGTGACCACAGGGGGACGGGGCCGCAGGTCGGCTTCGTCCTCCTCCTCGTCATCGTCGTCGAAGAACTTGGCCAGTAGTTCGGCCTCGCGTTCCTCGCCCGGGTCGACCAGCCGCACCTCGGCCCCCAGCTCCGCGGCGAACAGGTCGATCATGTCGTCGGTGAGCGACTGGGTGGCGGTGACCATCTCCCCCTGCAGCAGCAGGAAGCGGACCACGTCACCAGCGGAGCGGTTGAGCTTGGGACCAAGGTCGCGCGCCGTGGACCCGCGTTCGATGATCACCTCGTGGTCCGGCACCGGGGCCGTGGACGGGGCGTAGGCGGTCAGCTGGGTGGGCTCGAGCTCCTCGAGGTTGCGGCGGCGCCGACGGGGCCGCCGCTGGTTGGGACGCCCTCGACCGACTCCGGGGCCGCCACGACCACCGGGACCACCCGGCCCACCGGGACCGCCACCCGGGCCTCCGCCGGGACCGCCACCGGGCCGACCCCCGTAACCACCGCTGGAACCGCCCGGGCGGCCACTGAACCCACCACCGCCGGGGCCGCCGCTACGGGTGGCGCCGCCGGGTCGCGTACCCGTCGCGCCAGGACCGCCTGAGCGGCCGGCGAATCCACCGGGACCACCAGGCCTCGTGCCGCCGGCGGCAGGGCGGCGTCCGCCCGCCCCGGGAGGGGGCGGGATGGGCTTACCGGTCACCGACCGGGGTGGGCCTCCGGGTGGAGGGGGAATCGGACGTCCTGAGGCACTGGTCGGAGGTCGCACCGGGGCCGACGGTGGTGGTGTCGGAGGAGCCGCGGGAGCCGCGGCCGCGGCCGGTGGTGCGGCAACGGGCCGTGCAGGGGCAGATGGAGCCGCCGGAGCGACCGCAGCCGCCGGGGCCACAGGAGGTGGCGCCGGCTGGGCGGGCGCCGGGGGGTTGGGGCGGGCCGCGGGGGCCAGGGGAGCGGGCGGCCGCGGCGCGGCCGGTGTCGGGGCGGGGGCCCGCGCCGGGGCGGGGGCCGGAGCCACCTGCTCGGAAGCCGGGCGGCTGGTGACCAGCCGGGCCCCGGAACGCTTGATCGGCGGGACGGTCGGGCTCCCCGGCGCCGGCGGCGTCGGGCCGTCGCCGCTGATCGGGACCGGCGCCGGCTCGTCGGTCGGGGACGGGCGGGTCTCCGGAGCCGGCTGGGGCGACTCGTCGGGCGCGGCCTTCTTGGTGGCGGCGGCCTTCTTGGTGGCCGCGGCCTTCTTGGCAGGGGCGGCAGGCTCCTCGGGCTGCACCGGGCGCCGGAGGCCCTCCCGGTCAGCCTTCCGCCGGGCGCGGTCTGCTTGCGCGTCCTCGATGGACGACGAGTGGCTCTTGACTCCCATCCCGAGGGACAGGCAGAGGTCGAGTGCTTCTTTGTTGGTCAGTCCGAGCTCGTGAGCGAGCTCGTAGACGCGGATCTTCTTCGGCAACGGCTGTTACTGCCCTTCCATCACGTCGTAGGTGCCGATACGCACATACGACCCTCTATCCTCGCACATCACAGGACCGGACTCTCCTAGCCCTCCCCGGTCGAGACCAGGGGGCCGGTCCGGAGCGCCCGCCGGATCTCGTCCACCTCACGGTCGTCGACCGGTCCCTTCAGGGCCCGCTCGAACGCCCGCCGCCGCTGCGCCAGGTCGATACAGGCCGGCGAATCCCGGCACAACCAGGCGCCCCGACCGGGTCGGCCTCGACCCGGCACCAGGGCACCACCGTCGAGTCGGACCACCCGGACCAGGCCCGCCACCGGCCCGCGGCGTCGGCACCCGATGCATGTTCTAATCGGCGCTATGCCTGGCCCTCCTCGCCCTGCGAGGACACCGAGGCCTCCACGGGGTCGGGGGCCGGCGCTCCGGCGTCGGGGGCAGCATCCTCGGTGGCCCTCGGCGTCTCGCCCGCCCGGTCACCCTCGGCGGCCGTGTCGGCGCTCCCGGCTGCCGTGTCAGCACCCACGATTGCGGCGTCAGGACCTCCGACGGCCCTGTCGGCACCGTCGACGGCGGTGTCCGCTCCCTCGGCACCCTGCGACCACTCGGCGGCGGAGACCGCGGTGCCCCCTTCGGCCGGCTGCCAGACCATCTCCCCCGCCTCGTTCTGGATCCACTCGCCCTCGGCCCACTCCTCGCCGGCGTAGCCCGACTCCTCCTCGGCCAGCTGAGTCTCGCTCTTGATGTCGATCCGCCAGCCGGTGAGCCGGGCGGCCAGGCGGGCGTTCTGACCCTCCTTGCCGATGGCCAACGACAGCTGGTAGTCGCTCACGATCACCGTGGCCGTGCCGGTGTCGTCGTTGAGCCGCACCTCCCGCACCCGCGCCGGCGCCAGAGCCGACTGGATCAGCTCGACCGGGTCGTCGGAGAACGGCACCACGTCGACCCGCTCGCCGCGGAGCTCGTTGGTGACCATCCGCACCCGAGACCCGCGGGCGCCCACGCAGGCCCCGACCGGGTCCACGTTGGGGTCGTTGGACCACACGGCGATCTTGGTGCGATGGCCCGGCTCGCGGGCTGCCGCCTTGATCTCGACGGCTCCGGATGAGATCTCGGGAACCTCCAGCTCGAACAGGCGCTTGATCAGTCCCGGATGGCTGCGGCTGACCACGATCTGGGGTCCTTTGGTGGTCTTGCGCACCTCGACGATGTAAGCCTTGAGCCGGGCCCCGTGCTCATAGCGCTCGTAGGACACCTGCTCGGCCTGCGGCAGCAGGGCCTCCACCTTGCCCAGGTCGAGCAGGGTGTAGCGGTTGTCGGTCTGCTGGACGATGCCCGTGACGATGTCACCCTCCCGGCCCGCGTACTCCTCGTACTTGAGGTCCCGCTCCACCTCGCGGATCCGCTGCAGGATGACCTGCTTGGCCGTCTGGGCCGCGATTCGGCCGAAGTCGTCGGGCGTGTCGTCCCACTCACGGGTGACATTGCCGTCCTCGTCCAGCTCCTGCCCGTAGACGCGGATCTCCCCCGACTCGGGATCGATGGTGACCACAGCCTCCTCGGCGGCGTCGGGCCGACGCTTGTAGGCGGCCACCAGGGCGTTGGCCAGGGCGTCGAGCAGCGTCTCCACCGAGATCCCCTTGTCGCGGGCGATCTGACCGAGGGCGTCGAGGAATTCGAAATTCGTCTTGCTCATGGGGTTACGACCTGCTTCCTCTTCTTCTTCGTCGCCGGCTTCGCCGTTCGTGGGGTGGTGGATGTGCCCGCCGAGCCAGGACCAGCTCCTCCCCCTCGTCCGCTCCGCTCAGGCCCCCAGACGAAGACGGTGCGCGCCTTGTCGATGTCCGAGTAGGACAGGCGCACCTCTCCGTCCGCATCGTCCAACGCCAGTGTCAGTGCGTCTCCGTCGGCGGCCACCAGCGTGCCGCGCCGGCGGCGCTCGCCGGGTACCTGGGGGCGGGTCTTGACCGTCACCAACTCGCCGATGGCCCTGATGAAGTGGGCCGGGGTCCGCAGGGTCCGCTCCACCCCGGGGCTCGAAACCTCGAGGGTGTACCGCCCCGGGATCGGGTCCAGCTCGTCCAGCAGGGAGGACACCGCCCGATTGGCGTCGGTCAACGCCTCGAGGTCGACCCCGCCATCGTGATCAACGGTTACCAGGAGGACGCCCGAGCGCAGCTCCACGTCGACCAGTTCGAGGCCGACCGCGGCGATGACCGGCTGGAGCTGGGTGAACAGTTCCTCGGTCATGGGCGATCCCTCCTTCCGGTGCTCCGCGGTCTCGACTCGTCGTACGTCTTAGGTCTTCACTGCTTCTTGCTGCGCACTGCTTCTTGCTGCGCACTGCTTCTTGCTCCATACTGCATTTGCCGACCGTGCTGGGGTCGTTTCAGCCTGCGCAGCCGCTCCGCCGGAGCGTTTCGGACCAAAACAAAAGCGTGGGCTGTCCGCCCACGCTTCCCTCAGCGTCACTTCACTCCAACCGAACGGCAGATCCAAAAGTATAGCAGCGACGGCTTCGGACCGCGTGCGTCCTGACGTGCGGTTTCACCGACAATTGCGGACGGCGCCGGCGACGGCGAGCAGTTCCTCAGCCGTCGACCAGGTCCGACGCCGGGCTGTCCACCGGTAGCTCCCGCTCCTCACCGGTGGCCCGGGACCGCCACTCCACGACTCCCCGAGCCAGGCCCTTGGCTCCCACCAGCAACCGGACGGGCACGCCCAGTAGATCGGCGTCTGCGAATTTGACGCCGGGCGACATGTCCCGGTCGTCGTAGAGCACCTGGACACCCCCGTCCACCAGCCGCTGGTACAGCCGGTCGGCGGCCTCGGCCACCTCGGGGGAGCGCCCGGCACCGAGAGCGAGCAGGTGGACCTGGTAGGGAGCGACCTCGGGGGGCCAGGCCAGGCCCCGGTCGTCGTGGTGCTCTTCGGCCACCACGGCCAGCAGCCGGCTCACCCCCATCCCGTAGCACCCCATGGCGAAGGGGGCCTCGCTGCCGTCCTCGGCTACGAAGGTCGCGCCCGGCATGACCTCGGAGTACTTGTACCCGAGCTGGAAGGTATGGGCCGCCTCGACCGAACGCACCAGCTCCATGGCGACGCCACACCGGGGGCAGGCGTCACCGGTCACCACCTGGGCGAAGGATCCCCAGGCGTCGACGGTGAAGTCGCGGTCGAGGAGCACCCCCGACAGGTGGTGGTCCGGCCGGTTGGCCCCGGTGACCCACGGGCCGGGGCGGGCCACCTCCACGTCGGCCACCACCCGGACGCCGTGATCCTGCTGCCCGACGGGACCGATGTACCCCTTCACCAGGGAGGGATGCTCGGCGAAGTCGGAGGCCTCGAAGAGCCGCCACCCGCTGGGCAGTCGGGCCTCGCGGTCACCGGGAACCAGGAGCAACGTGATCCGTCCCTCGCTGTCGCGGGTGGCCATGCTCTTCAGGAAGTCGGCCGGGCCCATGCCCTGGTCGGCGAAGAACGACACCACCTCGGCGATGCCCGGCCGGCCAGGGGTGTGGTGCTCGACCACTGGAGCGGCCTCCGTCGCCCCGGTGCCGCCCGCCGCCACCCTGGGGACCGCCCGGGTGGCCGCCTCGACATTGGCGGCGTACCCACAGGAGCCACACGACACGAAATAGTCCTCACCGACCACCGAGGGCACCATGAACTCGTGGTTCACGTCGCCGCCGATGGCCCCGGACTCCGCTTCGACCGGGGTCACCGACAGGTCCAGCCGGGCGAAGATCCGCAGGTAGGCGTCGAACACGGTCCGGTAGGACCCCTGCATGGCCTCCTTGTCGACATCGAACGAGTAGGCGTCGGCCATGATCAGCTCACGGGTGCGCAGCAGGCCGAATCGTGGCCGGGCCTCATCCCGGAACTTGACCTGCATCTGGTAGACGGTGAGCGGCAACTGCCGGTAGGACTCGACCTCGGCCCCTACCGTGACGGTGACCACCTCCTCGTGGGTGGGTCCGAGGACGAAGGTCCCGCCCCGGGCATCCACGGTCATGGCCGGCAGGAGGTCGCTCCCGAACAGGGCGGCCCGCCCGGACTGCTCCCACAGTTCGATGGGATGGAGGGCGGGCAGGAGGAGCTCCTGGCAGCCGGCCGCGTCCAGCTCTTCGCGGATCACCCGTTCCACCCGGGCCAGTACCCGGAGCCCGAGGGGGAGGAAGGTGTACACACCCGAGGCCAGCCGGCGGATGTACCCGGCCCGCACCAGCAGCTGATGACTGGCAACCTCCGCATCGGCCGGCGCCTCTCGCAGGGTGCGGACCAGGAGCCGGGACATGCGCATGGTCGGCGATCCTACCGTTCGCCGGCGACGGCCCGGTGGCCGTCGGGTCAGCCCGGATCCGATTCGGCCCCGTACTTCTTCCGGATCAGCTCGACCTTGGTCTCCGAGGCGTTGGCGTCGTCGCCCTTGGCGTCGAGGAGGGCCCGTCGGTCGGCCTCGGCCTCGGCCTCGGCCCCGTCGTCGGCCGCGGCCAGGCGGGCCTCGACTCCCTCGGCCACCAACTGCTCGGCCTCGGCCACCAGGGCGTCGACCATCTCGTCCTCGGGGACCACCCGGACGATCTTCCCCTTGATGAACAGGTGGCCGCGCTTGCGACCGGCGGCGATGCCGAGATCGGCCTCTCGCGCCTCCCCGGGCCCGTTGACCACGCACCCCATCACCGCCACCTGGATGGGCAGGTTCCGGTCCTCCAGCGCCGCCTGGGCTGCCTTGGCCACCGCGATCACGTCGATCTCGGCCCGGCCACAGCTGGGACAGGCGATGAGGTCCAGGCCCTTGCGCTCACGTAGGCCGAGGGCCTCGAGCAGCTGGCGGCCGGCTCGGGCCTCCTCCACCGGGTCGGCGGTGAGCGAGTACCGGATGGTGTCCCCGATCCCCTCGGCCAGCAGGGTGGCGATGCCGGCCGTGCCCTTCAGGAGCCCGGCCGGGGGCGGCCCGGCCTCGGTCACCCCGAGGTGGAGCGGGTGGTCGAACGTCTCCGAGGCCAGCCGGTAGGACTCGATCATGAGCGGGACCGATGAGGCCTTGACCGAGATCTTCACGTCCTCGAACCCCACCTCGGCGAAGTAGGCCAACTCCATCCGCGCCGACTCCACCAGGGCCTCGGGGGTTGCCCCGCCGAAGCGCTTGTACAGGTCGGGGTGGAGGGACCCGGCGTTCACCCCGATCCGGATGGGCACGCCACGGTCCTTGGCCTCGGAGGCCACCTGCTTGATCTCGTGGGCCTTGCGCAGGTTGCCGGGGTTGAGACGCAGGCCCTGTACACCGGCCTCCAGCGCGGCCAGAGCCATCTCGTGGTGGAAGTGGATGTCGGCGATGATGGGTACCGGTGACCGGGGCACGATCCGGGCCAGCCCCTCTGCGGCAGCCTCCTCGTTGCAGGTGCACCGGACCAGATCGGCGCCGGCGGCGGCCAGGGCGTAGATCTGGGTGAGGGTGGCCTCGGCATCGGCCGTCTTGGTGGTGGTCATCGACTGGACGGTGACCGGCGCTCCCCCGCCGACCTCCACGTCGCCCACGCTGATCCGCCGGGTAGGCCTCCGCTCCGTGGTCGTCCAGGCCGTGCGTCCCATGCCCCCATGCTACCGGCGACCAGTGGGGCTCCCCCGGTCGCTGCTCCGGTCGGGCGTCAGCCGAAGGGGTTGGACATGGGGTGGAGGATGTCCGTCAGGAAGGCCGGGACGATGAGGATGGCCAGGAACATCATGAACAGCCAGGTGAAGGGCATCAGTTTGGCCACGTCGGCGTGGTAGAGGACCTTGCGCCGCCCGGTCCGTATCTTCTCGTACACGGCGATGGCCACGTGTCCGCCGTCCAACGGCAGCATGGGGAACAGGTTGAACACCCCGAAGAAGATGTTGATCACGATGAGGATGTACAGGTAGTCGCCTACTCCGGCGTGGAGGGCGTCGGTGGCCGTCGCGCCGATCCCCACGATGGACTGGGCCCGCGTACCGTCGGCTGCCGCCTGACTGGCCGCCCTGGCGCTGGTCACCTGCGCGAACCGCTGGGTCACGCTGCTCGGGGAGAACAGGTGCCCGATGCCGGTGACCGAGGCCCAGGCCACGCTGCCCAGTTCGGAACCGGTCGAGGTCAGGGCGGCGAGGGGCGATCGGGTCTGCACGGGCGAGCCCAGGCTGACGCCGATCAGCCCGTAGGGAGCGGTCCCCGGCGGGGGCACCGAGTCCTTCTCGCGTAGGGTCCGGCCGTTGGCCGGCGTGACGATCAGCGTCTTCCGGGTGCCGGCCCGGTCGACCACCACGGTCACCGAACGGTCCGGGTGGTCGTGGATGGCAGTGGTCAGGGTGGCCACGTTCCCGCCGACAGGCTTCCCGTCGACCGACACCACCACGTCTCCGGACCGGATCCCACCCACCCCGGCAGGGCTGGGCCGCCCGCCCACCGGGTTCAGTCCCTGGATCTGCACCTGGTTCGAGTCGGGCACCCCGACGAAAGCCAGCAGGACCCACAGGAGCACGAAGGCCAACAGGAAGTGGACGGTCGAGCCGGCCACCGCCACCGCCAGGCGCGAGTGGAACGGCTTGTCCCGGTAGAGGCGGCCCTCGTCGGCCGGGTCCACCTCCTCCAGGTTGGTCATCCCGGGGATCTTCACGTAGCCGCCGAGGGGGAGCGCCTTGATCCCGTACTCGGTCTCCCCCCGCCGGAAGGACCAGAGTCTGGGCCCGAAGCCCACGAAGTACTCGGTGACCTTCATTCCTCCTCGCTTGGCCGCCACGAAGTGTCCGAGCTCGTGGAGCATGACGATGACGATGATGGAGACCACCACGATCAGGAGGTCCACGTAGCCGGTGAGCACGGCCAGGGCCACGATGGCGGCGATGGCGGCGGCCAACTCGGCGGCCAGCCTCCGAGGGGACTTCTCCGCCGGCGGGGAGGATGGAGGAGGGCCCACTGCCTGGTCACCGGGACCGGGTGCGGGTGGGAATACCCGGGAGGTGGTGGTGCTCACGCCACCTCCCGGCCGGCCACGACCAACTCGGCCACCCGACGGGCGTCGGCATCGGCTTCCAGCACATCCTCGACGGTGCGCACGGGGTCGCCGTCACCCGAGGGGACGGGCGCCTCGTACCGGTCGAGGGTCCCTTCCACCACCGCGGCGATCGACGGCCACCCGATCCGTTCGGCCAGGAAGGCCGCCACGGCCACCTCGTTGGCCGCGTTGAGCCATGCCGGGGCGAGATCCCCTCGGCGGCCGGCCCGATAGGCCAGGTCGAGGCAGGGAAAGACCTGGCGGTCGGGCTCCTCGAACTCCAAGGACGCCAGCTTGGTCCAGTCGATGGCGCCGTAGGCCACCGGCAGACGGTCGGGGTAGCAGAGGGCGTAGCCGATGGGGAGGCGCATGTCGGGCATCGACAGCTGTGCCACGGCCGCCCCGTCCACGAACTCCACCATCGAGTGGACGATCGACTGGGGGTGGACCACCACGTCGATGGCGTCGTAGGGCACACCGAACAACTCGTGGGCTTCGATGACCTCGAGGCCCTTGTTCATGAGGGTGGAGGAGTCCACGGTTATCTTCGGTCCCATCGACCAGGTCGGATGGGCCAGGGCGTCGGCCACCCCGACCGCGGCCAGCTCACCTGACGACTTCCCCCGGAACGGTCCGCCCGAGGCGGTGAGCAGCAACCGCGCCACCGCGCCGGCGTCGCCGGCCCGCAGGCACTGGTGGATGGCGCAGTGTTCCGAGTCCACGGGGATCAGCTCGGCTCCCGCGGCACGTCGCGACCGCTGGACGAGCGGCGCCCCCGCGATGATCGACTCCTTGTTGGCCAGGGCCAGGCGGCGGCCCGCATCGAGGGCGGCCAGGGTCACCGAGAGACCGGCGAAGCCGACCACCCCGTTGACCGCCACCTGGGCCAGAGTGGCGATGTGGGCCAGCCCCTCGGTGCCCACCACCACCTCCACGCCGGGCGCCAGCCGGTCGGCCAGCTCCCCGGCCCGCGTCGGATCGCCGATGGCCACCACCGACGGGTGCAGCCGGGCCGCCTGGGCCGCCAGGTGGTCGACCGACTGCTGCGCACCGAGGGCCACGACGTCGAACCGCTCGGGGCAGGCCTCCATCACCTCGATGGCCTGGGTGCCGATCGACCCGGTCGACCCGATGAGGCTCACCGTGACCGGCCCGTCGCCTCCCGGAAAGGAGATGCCACCCGCGCTGCGTCGGTCCGCTGGCTCGCTGCCCCTGGTGGCCATGGTCATCCCTCTAGCCTGCCCGAAGTTCAGCCAATGTTTAGGGCGCGGACCAGGTAGTAGGTGGCGGGCAGCACGAACAGGAGCGCATCGACCCGGTCGAGCACCCCCCCGTGGCCGGGCAGCAGCCGTCCCATGTCCTTCAGCCCGAGATCCCTCTTGAGTAGGGACTCGCACAGGTCGCCGACGGGCGCCACCACCGCCACCACCACGCCGAGGAGGGCGGCGTTGGAGGCACTCCAGGGGTGGATGGACCCCACGACCACCGTCGAGAACAGGATGGAGAAGACGGCGCCACCGAACAGCCCCTCCCAGGTCTTGTTGGGGCTGATCCTCGGGGCCAGGGGTCGGCTCCCCAGCCAGCCGCCGATCACCAGGGCCCCCACATCGTTGGCCACCGTGGCGATGATGGCCCCGAGAAGGAAGGCGATACCGTGCCGGTCGGGGAAGGCCGAGGGTGACAGGAGGAGCCCGGCATAGGCCCCGAGCAACGACACCCACCCCACGGTGAGCAGGGTGGCGGCGGTGCCGGCCACCGGCGACCCCCGTTCGATGCCGAACAGGTACCAGATCAGCGTGAACACCGTGATCAGCACGAGAACCAGAGGTAGGGCGGCGACACCCTTGGTGTAGGCCCCCACCATCAGGGAGACCGTGCCGACCAGGCCCAGCAGGCTGGCCGGGTGGTAGCCGGCCCCCCGGAGGACCCCGAAGCACTCACCCGCGGCGAAGGTCACCACGACCACGCTCAGGACCAGGGAGGGCACGGTACCCAGCTTGAAGGCCAGGAGGGCCACCACTGCGGCGGCAATACCGGTGCCCACCCGGATACCGATGGAGCTCCCCTCGGACCGGGCGGGATCGCCGCTCTGCGGGCGGGGTCGGCGCGGGACCGGTGGCCCACCCCCGGTGGGTGTCCCCACGTCGAGCTGGTCCCGCTCCGGGGCGGGGCGCGGTGTCCGGGTCCGCCGGAGCGACCGGCGACGGAGCCCGGTTCCCGCGGCCGTCGCTCCCGCCAGCTCTGCTGCCTCCGGGGCATCGGGCTCGACGGGGACCGGCGCCTGTTCGGCGGCCCGCTCCGCGGTGCGGTCGGCCGCGGCCAGGCCGGCCACTCCCACCCGCTTGCGGCCGGCTCCGGGTACATCGGTCACCGACGCCCCCGGCGGTGCCGCGGCCAAGGGCGCCTCGATCGGCACCTCGACGTCCTCGGGGCGCTTGGCCCGCATCCGGGCCGGCAGCAGTCCGGCCCGCCGGGCGCGTCCCAGACGGGTCGAGCCGGTGGGGACCGGCTTGCCCGACAGCTCGTCGTCGACCTCCGGGTCGGCCGGTGCCGGGACGGTGCGGTCCGGTCCGCTCCCTGTCTCGGCCGCGGCCGCGGCCGATGCGGCAGCGGGGATCACCGTGGTGGGCCCGGGGGCGTCGTCCGGCTCGTCGGTACCTCGAGGGGCGGCCTCGCCGGGACGGGCTTGCGGACCGGGACCCGGTCCCGCCGGCGGGGTCGGCTTCGAGACCGGTTCGGAGGTGGGTGTGACGTCGGCGGCGACTCGCGGGGCGACCTTGCGGGTCGGCCCGGTCGGCGGTGACGTCGAGTCCAGGTCGAACTCCCAGGGGCGTCGCTCGGGCGCGGTGTCGTCGGTCTCGTCGAGCGAGCCCAGGGCCACCTCGTCGGCGCCGAACATGGCCGGCTCGAACTCCTCGTCGTGGGCCACCCAGTCGGCGTCCTCCTCGCGCCAGGTCGGAGCCACGATTCCCGGGTTGGTGGGCTCGTCACCGGTGTCACGCGAGAGCACGGCCGGCACCTGACCGGTCGGCGGCTCGGTCCAGTGGGGCAGCTCGGTCGGGGTGGCCGACCCGCTCGGCACCGCGGTCTCCCCCGGTCGCACCGGCTCGACTACCGATGCGGAGTCCCCGGGATCCGCCGGTTCGTCGGTCAGGTGGACCGACGGCTGGTCGAACAGGCTCTGCCCCTGCGGTAGCGGTACCTCGGGCTCGTCGCCCTCATCGGACTCGGGCTCGACCTCGTCACGGACCACCACCGGGAGCTCCCCGGTGATCTCTCCGGCAGGCTCGGCTCCGACGATCTTCACCCGGTCGGTGGCCGGGCCGGTGACTGCGCCCCCGGCGTCACGCCGCGTCACAGGGAGGTCGGTCCGGGTCACGTCATCCTCTCCCTCTGGGACGTCGTCCACGTCAGTTGTTTCCTTCCATCCGCCGGACCAGGTCCGCCGGCGTCAGATCTCGAGGAGCTCCTGCTCCTTGTGGGCGAGGAGCCGATCGATGGCGGCCACGTGGTCCTGGGTCAGCTTGTCCAGATCCTTCTCCACCCGCTCCAACTCGTCGGTGGAGAGGTCGCCGTCCTTCTGCATGGCGTCGAGCTCGTGCCGGGCCGACCGGCGCAGGTTCCGCACCGTGACCCGCCCCTCCTCGGCCTTCTGCTTGACCACCTTGACCAGCTCCTTGCGGCGCTGCTCGGTGGGGATGGGGAACGACAGACGGATCACCTGGCCGTCGTTGGAAGGAGTGATCCCCAGATCGGAGGTCTGCAGCGCCTTCTCGATAGCGGTGAGAGAGCCCTTGTCGTAGGGGGAGACGACCAGGAGCCTGGCCTCGGGGACACTGAACCCGGCCAGCTGGCGGAGTTCTGTCTCGGTCCCGTAGTAGTCGATCTTCAGATGCTCGACCAGGGCCGGTGTGGCCCGCCCGGTCCGGATCGATCCGAACTCGGCCTGCGCGTGGTCCACGGCCTTGTCCATGTGCTCTCTGGCGTCGCCCACCAGCAGCGCGATCAGGTCGTCGTCCATCAGAGAACCAGCGTAGCCAGCAGGGTCCGACCCCACCCGGATGACACCATCACCAGGTAGTTCATCGGACCAGGGTGCCGATGGGTTCGCCACCGAGAGCCCGCTTGATATTGCCGGGCTCCATGAGGTCGAACACCCGGATCGGGAGGCCGTTGTCCATGCAGAAGGTGATGGCAGTGAGGTCCATCACCCGCAGATCCTTCGATACCACCTCCATGAACGAGACCTCGTCGTACCGGGTGGCGTCGGGGTCGACCCGCGGATCGGCGCTGTAGACGCCGTCCACGCCGCCATGGGTGCCCTTGCACAACAGCTCCGCCTCGATCTCGGCGGCCCGGAGGGCAGCCGAGGTGTCCGTTGTGAAGTAGGGGTTCCCCATTCCCGCGGCGAACACCACCACCCGGCCCTTCTCGAGGTGACGGATGGCCCGGCGTCGGATGTAGGGCTCGGCCACCTCGGCCATCTGCACCGCCGAGAGCACCCGGGTGGGCTGCCCATGGTGCTCGAGCGCGTCCTGGAGGGCCAAGGCATTGATGACGGTACCCAACATCCCCATGGTGTCCGACGTGGCCCGGTCCATGCCCGCTCCGGCACCGGTGGTCCCTCGCCAGATGTTCCCGCCCCCGACCATGACGGCCAGCTCGAGGTCGAGATCGTCCCGGGTCTGGGCGATCTCGACGGCCAGCTGCTCCACGACCATGGCGTCGATGGTCTCGTCGGACGCCGAGGAGGCCAGGGCCTCCCCGGACATCTTCAGGACAATGCGCCGTCGGTCGCCCACCGCGGCCTCAGTCGCCGACGACGACCTGGGCGAAACGCGTCACCGAGGCCGGGCCGAGCAGCTTGGCGATGGTCTGCTTCTCGTCCTTGATGTACGCCTGGTCGAGGAGGACCCGCTCCTTGTACCACCCTCCGAGCCGCCCCTCCACGATCTTGGGCAGGGCCGCGTCCGGTTTTCCCTCGTTGCGGGCGATCTTCTCCACGGTCTCCCGCTCCGCGGCCACGTCGGCCTCGGGGACCTCGCCCCGGGTGATGTAGCTGGGCCGGGCGAAGGCGATGTGGGCGGCGATCTCGTGGGCCAGCTCTGTCGAGCCTCCCTGCACCGCCACCACCACCGCGTTCACGCCCCGACCGGCCTGCAGGTGCAGGTAGGAGTCGACCACGCCGCCCTCGGGGGCCTCGATGCGGACCACCTGACCCACCGAGATGTTCTCCTTCAGGGTGATCTTCAGGTTGTCGATCTCGTCGGCCCGCCTGTCGATGGCCGCCTCGCCTTCGGCCGCCACCAGGTCGGCCAGTGAGGACACCAGGGCCACGAACTGGTCGGACTTCGCCACGAAGTCGGTCTCCGAGCGCAGCTGCACGATGGAAGCCACGCCGTCGGCGTGGCCGATCGCCACGGCACCCTCGGAGGCCTCGCGGTCGGCGCGCTTGGCCTGGCTGGCCAGGCCCTGCTCTCGGAGCCAGGTGATCGCCCTGTCCATGTCGCCGCCATTCTCCTCCAGCGCCCTCTTGGCGTCGAGCATGCCCACACCGGTGAGCTGGCGCAGCCTCTGGACGTCCTTGGCGGTGAAGTCGGGCACGATCAGGCCTCCTCGGTCGGGCTCGGCGCGTCGGCCTGAGCCTCAGCCTCAGCGGGATCCACGGTGGCGGGGGCGGCGACAGCGGGGGCCTCGGGGGCCGCCGCCGGGGCGGTGCCAGGGACCTCGGCTGCAGCCTCGGCCGGGGTGGCGTCCACCACGGCCGGCTCGGGTTCGGCGGCCGGGGTGGCAGCCTCGGCAGCGGGCGCCGCAGGGGGAGGCGGAATCGGTGCGGAGGAGGCCGGTGCAACGGGAGCCGGCGGAACCGGGCGCTGCTGCGCGATGAACCGTCCCTCGACGACGGCGTCCGCCACGACGCGGCAGAGCAGGGCCCCCGATCGGATGGCATCGTCATTCCCGGGAATGACATGGGTGATCACGTCCGGATCGCAGTTGGTGTCCACCACCGCCACCACCGGCAGCCCGAGCTTGTTGGCCTCGGTCACCGCGATGTGCTCCTTCTTGGTGTCGATGACGAAGATGGCATCGGGCAGCTTGTCGAGGCCCCGGATGCCGCCCAGGTTCCGCTGCAGCTTCTCCAGCTCACGGGTGTGGCGCAGGGCCTCCTTCTTCGGCATGGCCTCGAAGTCGCCGGCCGCCTGCATGGCCTCGAACTCCTTCATGCGCTTGACCCGGGTCGAAACGGTCTGGAAGTTCGTCAGCATCCCGCCCAGCCAGCGCTCGTTGACGTACGGCATGCCGCAGGCCTCGGCGTAGGTGGCCACCGGCCCCTGGGTCTGCTTCTTCGTGCCCACGAACAGGATGGTCCCGCCGCCCGCCACCAGGTCACGGATGTAGCCGTAGGACTCCTCGATGCCCTTCATGGTCTGGCGGAGGTCGATCAGGTAGATCCCGTTCCGCTCACCCAGGATGAACCGGCGCATCTTGGGGTTCCACCGCCGGGTCTGGTGCCCGAAGTGGACGCCCGCGCCCAGCAACTGCTTCATGGTGACGACGGCCATGTGCCTGCTCCTTGTGACGGTTGGTTTCTCCCGACCACAACACCCCTGACAAGGGGCGACCGTGGACGCGGCCGGGTACGGCTTCGATACCGCTCGTGCACCCCGACGGTTGACGGGGCCCCTCCATGCTAGTCCGCCGGCGCCGGAACGCTCCACTCGGGACGCTCGGCCCGAGCCCGCCGCCCTCAGCCCGTGGCCGAGGTGGGGACCCGTTTGGCCGCCTTGGCCCCCGAGGCGCCGCTCGTGGTCTTCGCCGCGCCCGTGGCCCCCGACGACTTCGACCCCCCGGCCGAGTCGGCAGCCGCCTTGCCGCCGGCGGAGCCGGAAGCCGCCTTGCCCCCGGCGCCGGCGCCTTCACCGGTCGCGGACTTGGCCTTCGACGCCACGGGTCGCCGGCCGGCCGCCTCGGGACGATCGGCGAGCTTGGCCCGGAGCTGGAGCACGGCCTTGGTGTGGATCTGGCACACCCGGGACTCGGTGACACCCAGGATGTCGCCGATCTCCGCCAGGGTCAGACCTTCGTAGTAGTACAGGGTGAGAACGGTCTTCTCGCGCTCGGCCATCTGACTGACCGCTTGGATCAGCGCCTCCTTGGTCTCCTTGACCTCGAAGGTGTCCATGGGGCCGGCGGTGCTGTCGGGCAGGGTCTCCCCGAGGGTGGACCGATCCGAGCGGTCCCCGCCGCGGAACACCTCGTCCAGGGCGACCACCCCGACAAAGGAGATCTTGCGCAGGGCGGTCTGGAACTCGGCGTCGGTCATCTCGAGATCGGCGGCCACCTCGGCGTCGGTCGGTGTGCGGTGGAGGGTGGCCTCCAGCTTCGAGTACGACTGTTCCACCGCCCGGGCCTTGGCCCGGACCGACCTGGGCACCCAGTCGATCGAGCGCAGCTCGTCGATGATGGCGCCCTTGATGCGGGGAATGGCGTAGGTCTCGAATTTGATGTTCCGCAGGGGCTCGAAGCGCTCGATGGCGTCGATCAGACCGATGATCCCGTAGCTGGCCAGGTCGGCCTCGTCCACGTGCCGGGGCAGGCCCACCGACACCCGTCCGGCCACGTACTTGACCACCGGGGCGTAGTGCACGATCAGCTGGTCGCGCAGAGCCCGGTTTCCCGTCTTCTTGTACTCGGCCCACAGCCCGTCGATGCCGTGTCCCGCCGTGTCCAATTTCGTAGCCAATTGTCCCCTTAGGCCCGTGGATGGGTTCCCGAATAGACGGTCAGCAGCCGCTCCTTGCTTACATGAGTGTAGACCTGTGTGGTCTGGAGGCTGGCGTGACCGAGAAGTTCCTGCACGACCCGCAGGTCGGCGCCTCCGTCCAACAGGTGGGTGGCGAAGGTGTGGCGCAGGGCGTGCGGATGGGTCGGGACCGGTGAGCGGCGGTCGAGGAGACGGCGGACGTCCCGCGACCCCAGTCGATTCCCTCGCCGGTTGTAGAACAGTGCGTCTCCCGGACTCCCGTCGACGGCCATGGCGGCCCGCGGCCCGTTCAACCAAGCCGCGAGGGCGGCGGCGCACCGGTCGTGGATGAGCACCTGGCGCTGCTTGTCCCCCTTGCCGGTGACCGTGACCATACGATGGTCCAGGTCGAGGTCCGGGACGTCCAGACCGCAGAGCTCCGCCACCCGGAGGCCGCTCCCGTAGAGCAGCTCCAACACCGCGTCGTCCCGGCGGTCGACCTCGTCGGGCTGACCGCTCTCGGACCCGGCCCCCGACTCCAGCAGGTTGTCCAGCTCGGCGTGGCCGAGTACCCGGGGCAGGCGCGAGTCGGGAGCAGGAGCGGACAGGCGGGTGGAGGGGTCGGCGTCCACCAGGCCCCGCTTCGCGCACCAGTGGAAGTACGAGCGGAGGGAGGCCGCCGTGCGGGCGATGGTGGCCTTGGAGTACCGGCGGGTGGCCAGGAAGGCCAGGTAGCGCCGGAGGACGATCCGGTCGACACCGGCCGGATCCCCCGCTCCGCCCCTCTCGGCCCACTCGGCGAACCGGGCGACATCGGTGGAGTACGCCCGGACCGAGGCCGGGGACAGACCGCCCACCGAGCGGCAGTAGGCGTCGATCTCCCAGGGCACGTGAGAACAGTACCGGCCCCGGGCGGACCCGGCGGGTACCCCAGGGACCCCCGCCTCGGACGGCCCCGGCAACCGCCGGGCCCGGGGGCACCCGTCGCTGGGGTCCGAGGGCTATCGTCGAGGCAGCACGCTGGGGACCCGACGGTTACCGGATGGTCATCGGGCCTCCGGTCCTAGTGGGCGAAGAGCGTGCCGGACAGTGCAGCAGTGTGTGGCGAGTGTGCCGGGACGACCACCGTTCCGGGACCGGACCCAAGGGGGATCATGACTGATCGAATCGACCGCCGGTCGTTTCTGGCCCGAGGTGCGGTCACCGGCGCCGGCGTCGCCGCCGTGGGCACGGCGGGCGGCCTACTGGCCGCCTGTAGCTCGGGATCGAACTCGAGCTCGACCACGGATTCGGGGTCGTCGGGCACCGGCTCCCATCCCGACGGCGTCTCGACGGCCACCCCCAAGAAGGGCGGTTCGCTGATCTTCGGGGTCGACGCCGAGGAGAAGGGCTTCTCCCCCACCATGGGCACCTTCGACGAGGTCGGGATCATCTACGCCCGCACGGTGTTCGACCCATTGATGATCCTGAACGCCGCCGGCACGCCCGAGCCCTACTTGGCCGAGTCGGTGACCCCGAACAGCGACTACACGGTGTGGACCATCACCATGCGTCCCAACCTGGTGTTCCACAACGGCGCCCCCTGCGATGCCGCCGCGGTGGCCGCCAACTTCAACGCCCAGAAGGCTTCCGCGCTCACCGGCCCGGCCCTGGTCACGGTGGCCAGCGTCACGGTGACCAGCCCCCTCGTGGTGACCGTCACCATGAAGTCGCCCTGGGTGCCGTTCGACTACTACCTGACCGGGGGGATCGGCGGCCAGTTCGCCTTCATCGCCGAGCCCACCTGGCTGGCCAGCGGCAGCCAGACCAACCCGGTGGGCACCGGTCCCTTCGTCTTCCATGATTGGAACCCGAACGACCACTTCACCGCGACCAAGAACCCCCACTACTGGCGGGCCGGGCCTCCCCTACCTCGACACCATCACCTACAAGCCCATCACCGACCCCGACCAGGTACTGACCAGCCTCACCTCGGGCGCCATCGACATCATGCACTCCGACACGCCCGACGTCATCACCCAGCTGCGCAGCAACACCTCGCTGGCCTACATCGACGACTCGAAGAACGTGGCCGGCGAGCCGGACATGGGCTGCATCCTGCTCAACCTGTCGAAGCCCCCCTTCGACAACCTGAAACTCCGCCAGGCGACGGCCTACGCCGTCAGCTCGGCCCAGTACGTGGAGGTCATCGACAAGGGGGTCAATGCCACCTCCAACGGCCCCTTCGTCCCCGGCTCCCCGTACTACGTGGCCGACAACAACTACCCGGCCTACAACGTGGCCAAGGCCAAGTCGCTGGTGAGCGAAGTGGCCCAGGAGACCGGCCGGCCGGTCGCCATCACCCTCAACCACACCCCCGACCCCAGCACCACCCGCATCGCCGAGTACCTCCAACAGCAGCTCCAGACGGCGGGCATGAAGGTCACCCTGGCCCCGGTCCAGCAGGCCGACATCATCAACACCGCCCTCCTCGGCACGTTCGAGGCCCAGGTGTGGCGACAGTTCGGCGCCGTCGACCCCGACCTCAACTACATCTTCTGGAGCCCGACCAACGCCAACACCCCGGTGTTCGCCATCAACATGGCCCGCAACACCGATCCCTACATGGAGACGGCCCTGCTCAAGGGGCGCCAGTCGCCGGCCCAGGCCGACCGCGGTCGCCGCCTACCAGGAGGTCAGCAAGCTGATGGGCAAGGACATCCCCTACGTCTGGAACGACCGGACCACCTGGGCCGTCGCGGCCCAGCCCAAGGTGCAGAACTTCGCCAACCCGACCACCCCGGCCGGCGGGAAGGCCTTCCCCCTCATCGGCGGGGCGATCTGGCCCACCCAGATCTGGCTGAACTCCTGATCGGTCACGCCGCTCCCTGCGTGCCGGACGGGCGGGGCCGTCGTGCCATGATCGGAGTATGAGCCGCATCCTGATCGTCGAGGACGACGAGCGGATCCGGTCCTCCATGCGCCTGGCCCTCGAGGACGAGGGGTACGCGGTCGAGGACGTGGCCAGCGGCGAGGAGGCGGTCGGCCGCTTCGCCGAGGAGCCGTTCGAGCTGGTCCTCATCGACCTGATGCTGCCCGGCATCGACGGGTTCGAGGCCTGCCGGACGCTGCGCCGGCAGAGCACCGTCCCCATCATCATGGTCACCGCCCGGTCCGACACCCACGACGTGGTGGCCGGGCTGGAGGCCGGGGCCGACGACTACGTGACCAAGCCCTTCGTGGCCAAGGAGCTGGCCGCCCGGATCCGGGCCCTCCTGCGCCGCTCCCGGCCCGACGACTCGGACGACTCGCTGCTCAGCTTCGGGGACGTCCAGATCGAGCCCGAGGCCGGGGTGGTGCGCCGGGGCGGCGAGGAGGTCCACTGCACCCGCACCGAGTTCCGGCTGCTGTGCGAGCTGGCCGACCACCCGGGCAAGGTCCTGAGCCGCGAGCACCTGCTCGAGCAGGTCTGGGGCTACGACTACTTCGGGGACGGGCGCCTGGTCGACGTCCACGTGCGGCGGCTGCGCACCAAGGTGGAGCCCGACCCGGCCAATCCCCGGTTCATCCTCACGGTCCGGGGCATGGGCTACAAGCTGGCGGTCTGACCGGTGTCCCGGGCGGAGCCGGCAGCGGCGCCGGAGGCCGTCGACCCCGACCCGGCCTCGGCCAGTCGGCCGATGGCCCTGGAGACCCCGACCACCCGGAGGCACCGGACCCGGCTGTCCCGCAACCTCGGCCTGCGGGCCCGGGTGACGGCCACCTTCGCCATCGGCGCCTTCGCCCTGTCCACCATCATGGCCGGCATCACCTACTTCGCCGCCCGCCAGAGCTTCCTCAACGAGCGCCAGGGCGCCGACCAGCGCCAGGCGTTCGCCAACGCCTCGCTGATCCGGAACGCGCTGCGCTCCTCGGGACCCCAGGTCGACCAGCTCATCGGCTCGGTGGACACCCTGCCCGGCTCGCTGTCGGTCCTCCACAGCGGGGGCAAGTGGTACGCCACCTCGATCTCGGTGGGCCAGAGCGCCATCCCGGCCGAGCTCCGGACCCTGGTCCTGCACGGGACACCCGCCTCCCAGTTCTTCTCCCTCGGCGACACTCCCCAGATCGTGATCGGCGTGCCCCTCCCGGCCGTGCACGCCGCCTACTTCGAGGTCTTCTCCCTCGACGAGCTGGCCAGCACCCTGCGGACCCTGGCCTTCGCCCTGGCCGCCGCGGCCCTGGTCACCACCCTGGCCGGCGCCGCCGTCGGGCGGTGGGCCAGCGGCCGGGCCCTGCGCCCGCTGGCCGGGGTCACCGACGCCGCCGTGGCCATCGCCGGCGGGCCAGCTGGACACCCGGGTGGAGGCCGGCGACGACGTCGACCTCCAGGAGCTGGCCTCGGCCTTCAACCGGATGACCGGCCAACCTCCAGGAGCGCATCGAGCGGGAGGCCCGGTTCACCTCGGACGTGAGCCACGAGCTCCGCTCCCCGCTGACCACCCTGTCGGCCACCGTCGGGGTGCTCGAGGGGCACCGTCAGGAGCTGAGCACCCGGGCCCGGAGCGCCCTCGACCTGCTCGACGGGGACCTCCAGCGCTTCACCCGGATGGTGGACGACCTGCTGGAGATCTCCCGGTTCGATGCCGGCTCGGCCGAGCTCTCCCTCGACGAGGTCGACCCCGGGGAGCTGGTGCGCCGGGCGGTCGGCGCCTCGGCCCCGATCGGGGAGGACGGCCACCGGGCGCCGGTGGTCTTCCCGGTGGAGGTCGATCCCGGGGTCGAGGGCCTCCGGCTCCGGGTGGACAAGCGCCGCTTCGAGCGGGTGATGGCCAACCTGGTCGAGAACGCCTCGCTCTACGCCGGCGGGGTGACCCGGGTGGTCGTCGGCCCGGCACCCCGCCGAGTCGACGTCCCGGCCCGGAGCATCCGGGTGATCGTGGAGGACCAGGGCCCGGGCGTGCCGCCGTCCGACCGCCCCCACCTGTTCGAGCGCTTCTACCGGGGCGGCCGGGCCGGGCGGCGGGAGTCGAGCGAGGGCACCGGCCTCGGGCTGTCCCTGGTGGCCGAGCACGTCCGCCTGCACGGCGGCGCGGTCTGGATCGAGGACGCCCCGGGCCGGGGCTCGCAGCTTCGTGGTCGAGCTGCCGCTGTCGCCGGACGACGCCGAGCGGAGTCCGGCGTGAGCCGGTCGGCCCGACCGCCGCCACGGTGCCGGGGCGCTGATCGCGGTGCTGGCCCTGGTGCTGAGCCCCGCGGCCTGCGGCATCCCGACCAGCGGCGGTCCGACCGCCATCGCCAAGACCAACGTGCCCTTCCACCTGCTCAGCCCGACCACCCCGACCACCGTCACGATCCACGATCCCGCCCGGCCGTGGGCGTGCCCGAGCTGATCTACCTGGCGCATCGACCAGGACCGTGGCCCCGGTCACCCGGGACATCGCCGTGCCCGACCACCCTCACGCCACCCTGACCGAGGTCCTCGGCGCGCTCCTCGAGGGCCCACCGCCGCCGAGTCGGCCGCCGGGCTCCAGAGCTTCCTCAGCCGGGACCAAGACCCAGGTGACGGCCACGGTGAGCCGGCGGCATCGCCACCGTCGACTTCACCACCAACCCGATCCAGGTGGTCGGGGCCAACCAGACCCTGGCCATCGCCCAGGTGGTCTTCACCGCCACCCACAGCCCGGCGTCAGCTCGGCGTGGTCTTCCAGATCGCCGGTCAGCCCATCGAGGTGCCGACGGCCAGCGGGGCAACCGTCCCCGGCCCGGTTGACCGGACCTCCTACCAGCCCCAGGCCCCGGTCCCCTGACCGGATCGGCGGAGCCGGTCAGGCGGGTCGGCCCCACCGTCCAGGGGACCCGGGGTGCGTCGGCCCACAGGTGCTCGAGGTCGTAGAACTCCCGGGCCTCGTCGAGGAACACGTGCACCAGGAAGTCCCCGTAGTCCATCAGTACCCAGCGGGCGTCGTCGAGCCCCTCCACCCGGGCCGGCTTCCGGCCAGCCGACCGCACCCACCTGACGCTCCACCTCGTCGACGATGGTCCTCACCTGCCGGGAGTTGCGCCCGCTGGTGATCACGAAGGCGTCGGTGAGGCCCAGGAGCTCGCCCATGGCCAGGACGGCCGTGTCCTCGCCCGATTTGGCCTCGGCGGCGCGGGCCGCCACGATGGACTCCTCGGGGACGATCGGATCGTCGTGGCCGACGACGGGTGCGGCACTGAGTGATGTCAACGGTTGCCTCCTTCTGGCGCCGGGGCGCCACGGTTCGGGACGACGGAAGCGGATGGGTGCGGGGCATGCGGCAGCGCCGAGGGCGGACGGCACCGACCGGGGCAGGATGTCCAGCGCCTAGGGGCGGGTGCGTGCCATGTCCACGATCAGGATAGTGAGCACCAGGCACACCGCCACCACGAGCCCGCAGAGCCATGGCCAGATGCCGCCGGGTCCGCCGGGCCGCCCGCTGGCGCCTTCGATCGGCACCCTCGACGCCGGTTGGGGCGGATCGCCGGGGGCCGCCCCGGGGCAGCGTGTGCCGACCGGCCCCCCCTCGGTGCCGGCTTCGGGGACCCGTTCCGGCTGCCCGACGGTCGCGGTGTCGTCGGACGGATACGGCTGCCTCGACCGTCTGGGGTACCCGGACTTGGTCTGCGTCGGCCGCACGCTCATCTGCCCGTAGCGTACAGACCCCGCTGCCGGATGCAACGGATCACCGCCTCGGGCACCAGTCCGTCGACCGGCTCGCCCGTCCTCGAGGCGCCGGCGCAGCTCGGTGCTGGAGACATCGAACGGGGCCGCCGGGACGGTCGACCGCCCGCCAGCCCGGGGGCGGGTCCAGCCGGGGCCACCCCGGGCCGGCCCACCACGGCCAGCGTGACCAGAGCCCGGCCAGCTCGGCCTCGTCCTGCCAGGTGGTGAGGCCGGCGCACCACGTCCGACCCGACGACCAGGATCAGCTCCGCCCCGGGTTCGTCCCGCTGGAGCTGCCGGACGGTGTCGATGGTGTAGGACGGGCCTCCCCGGTCGATCTCCATCCGGCTGGGCTCGAGGCCGGGCCATCCGGCCACGGCCGCCTCGACCATGGCGAAGCGGTCCTCGGCCGGGGTGACCGGACCCGCTCCCCCTCCTTCTGCCAGGGCCGGTTGGCCACCACCAGCAGCATGCGGTCGAGCCCCAGGGTGACCCGCGACCACCTCGGCCACCTCCAGGTGGGCGGTGTGGACGGGGTCGAAGGTGCCGCCGAAGATGCCGATGCGCGGCCGGGCGCCGGCACCCCTAGGTCCCGGCGAGAGTGGCCACCACCGGCGCGAACGCCTCCATCTCCGCCTCGTGCACCACGATGTAGGAGAAGCCGAACTCGTCCCGCCGCTGCCGCAGGCGTCTCGGTGATCTCGTCGGTCGTGCCGATCAGGGCGATCGGCGAGCCGTCGATCTGCTCGGGCGTGACCGACAGGGCGCCGGCCAGCCGGGCGACGGCCTCGTCCCGGTCCGGCACCACCTGGACCAGGAAGGTCAGGACCTGCAGCTCGAGCTGGTCGAACCGTGCACCGGCCGCCTGCCGGATCCACTCGATCCGCTGGTGGTAGTACTCGGCCGAGGTGGTCTCGAGGACCTCGGGACCGATGTAGCCGGCGGCCAGGCTCGGGTTGACCCCGACGATGTCGGCCTCGCGGGCGGCGATGCCGAGCACCCGTTGGCCGCCTCCCCCGATGATGATGGGCGGATGGGGACGCTGGACCGGGGCGGGCGACCCGACGGCCCCGGCGACCTGGTAGTACTCGCCCTGATAGGTGGCCTCGCCGGTCGACCACAGCGACTTCATGACCGCCAGGCTCTCGGCCATCCGGGAGATCCGGATGCCGGCCGGGTCGGCCCGGATGCCCGACTGCTCGGTAGTCACTGGTCATCCAGCCCGCCCCCAGGCCGAACTCCACCCGCCCCTCCGAGAACAGGTCGAGGGTGGCGACCTCCTTGGCCAGCACCACCGGGTGCCGGTAGTCGTTGCCGAACACCAGGGAGCCCACCCGCAGGGTGGTGGTGGCCTCGGCCGCCACGGTCAGGGCCACCAGCGGCCCGAACTGGTCGTCGAAGTGGTCGGGGATGAACAGGGTGGAGTACCCGAGGCTCCTCGATCTTGCGGGCGGTGGCCCGCCAGGCGGCGCCAGTCTCGGCCTTGGACAGCTGGACTCCGAATCGGAACGGGGGCATGTCCGGAGCCTAGGGCGGGAGGCTTTACGCTGGTGGCGTGGCACAGGAACTCCCGACGACCCGTGGGCGCCCGATTCGTGGCGGTCCCGGCCGGCCGCCCAGCAGCCGGTGTGGCCCGACGAGCGCGAGCTGAAGCGCGTCCACGCCCAGCTCGCGGGGCTCCCGCCCCTGGTGTTCGCCGGCGAGGCCCGCCACCTGACCCGGGCCCTCGGCGAGGCCGCCGAGGGCCGGGCCTTCGTCCTGCAGGCCGGGGACTGCGCCGAGTCGTTCTCCGAGTTCAGCGCCGACGCCATCCGCGACAAGCTCAAGGTCATCCTCCAGATGGCCGTGGTGCTCACCTACGGCGCCGGGGTGCCGGTGGTCAAGGTGGGCCGGATCGCCGGGCAGTTCGCCAAGCCCCGCAGCTCGCCCACCGAGATCGTCGGCGGCCAGGTCCTGGACTCGTTCCGGGGCCACATGGTCAACGACGACCTCCCCGAGCGGTCGGCCCGGATACCCGACCCCCACCGTCTGGTGACCGCGTACCAGCAGTCGGTCTCCACCCTCAACCTGCTGCGGGCCTTCACCAAGGGCGGATTCGCCGACCTCAGCCAGATCCATCCCTGGAACCAGGAGTTCGTGGCCTCCTCCACCGAGGGCCAGCAGTTCGAGGACATCGCCGAGGGCATCGACCGGGCGCTCCGCTTCATGGCCGCCTGCGGCATCAACCTGACGGCGGAGGACACCCTCCACGAGGTCGACTTCTGGACCAGCCACGAGGCGCTGATCCTCGACTACGAGGAGGCCCTGACCCGTCGGGACTCGCTGACCGACGAGTGGTACGACTGCTCGGCCCACATGCTGTGGGTGGGCGAGCGGACCCGGCAGCTCGACGGCGCCCACTGCGAGTTCCTCTCGGGCATCCAGCAACCCGGTGGGGGTCGAAGGTCGGGCCGTCGGCCACCGCCGACGACGTGGTCGACCTGTGCGAGCGCCTCAATCCGCATCGCGTCCCGGGGCGGCTCACCCTGATCACCCGGCTGGGGGTCGACAACGTGGAGGCGGCGCTGCCCCCGCTGCTCCGGGCGGTGCGCGACGAGGGCCACCCGGTGGTGTGGGTCTGCGACCCCATGCACGGCAACACCTTCACCGCCGAGGGAGGCCAGAAGACCCGGAGGTTCGACGACATCATCGGCGAGCTCCGAGGTTTCTTCCTGGCCCACAGCGAGGTCGGCACCTGGCCCGGAGGCGTGCACGTGGAGCTGACCGGCGACGACGTGACCGAATGCCTGGGCGGGGTCGAGGACATCCTGGAGGACCAGCTCCACCAGCGCTACACGACCACTTGCGATCCGCGTCTCAATGGCCGCCAGTCCCTGGACCTGGCCTTCGGCGTCGCCGAGCTGCTGCGAGGCTGAACCGGCCCGCCGCCGAGCCGATCGGGTCGGCCCAGGGGGTCATTGACCCGCCCTCCCCCAGCAACCAGACTGGGCCGGTTCCGGGGCCACCTGGATGTCGCTGCCTCGGCATCCCACTACCAGCGCTCAGCGTCGGGTCCCACCACGTCGACCCTCGGAGATGCCCTTCCCCATGCCGCCCTCACCCTCGCACCGACCTTCGTCCCCCTGCTCGTCGGATGGGGGTGGACGCTCCTCGTGGAGGAAGGTGGCCGTGGCCGCCGCCGCCCTCGGCCTGCTGGCCTCGATGGCAGTCCGGGAGCCCGCCTCCGTGTCGGCCGCCACACCCACCGCCCACACGGCCGGGGTCTCGGCCTACTGGCTGGTGGCCTCCGACGGGGGGATCTTCACCTTCGGGGGCGCACCCTTCTACGGATCCACCGGCAACATCCACCTCAATCAGCCCATCGTGGGGATGGCCGCCTCGGCCAACAGCACCGGGTACTGGCTGGTGGCGTCCGACGGCGGTGTCTTCTCGTTCGGCAACGCCCCGTTCCTGGGCTCCACCGGGGGCATCCACCTCAACAAGCCGGTGGTCGGCATGGCCGCCGCCCCCAACAACTCGGGATACTGGCTGGTGGCGTCGGACGGGGGGGTCTTCGCCTTCGGCAACGCCCCGTTCTACGGATCCATGGGTAGCCAGCACCTCAACCAGCCCATCGTGGGGATGGCCGCCACCCCGGACGGGGGCGGGTACTGGCTGGTGGCCGCCGACGGCGGCATCTTCTCGTTCGGAGACGCCCACTTCTACGGATCGACCGGCAACATCGCCCTCAACCAGCCCATCGTGGGGATGACCGCCACCCAGGACGGAGGCGGGTACTGGTTCACCGCCTCCGACGGGGGCGTGTTCGCCTTCGGCGATGCCGCGTTCTACGGCTCGCTGGGCAGCGTCCCCCAGAGCCGGCCCATCGTGGCCATCACCGGGACCGCCGACAGCGGCGGCTACTGGTTCGCCAACAACAACGGAGCGGTGAGCGCCTATGGCGACGCCACCTACTGGGGGTCCGCTCCCCAGGTGCTCAACCGACCCATCGTGGGCATGGCCCAAGCCACCGGGACCGGCAACTTCACCGGATCCTCGTACCCGTCCGGCTCCTTCGGCTACGACATCTCCAACTGGCAGTGCCCCGGCACCATCTCGGGCCTCCCCCCCTCACCCCACACCATCGGCGTGGTCGAGGTGGTCGGCTCGTCCAAGGGCTCGGTCAACCCCTGCCTGGTCCCCGAGGCCCAGTGGGCCGGGGCCGGGCTCAACCTGTACGTCTACCTGACCAACGGTGTCGACGCCACCTCGAAGGACGCCGCCTGTGCCTTCACCGGCTCCCAGCCGGCCTGCAACTTCGGCTTCAACACCGCGGTCGACGCGTTCGCCAAGGCCCAGGCGGCCGGCGTCAACACCTCGGTGGCCTGGTGGCTCGACGTGGAGGACAACTCGTTGAAGAACCAGCCGGCGGCGAGCTCGGCCCTGGTGGCGGGAGCCATCGACGGGCTCCACTATGAGGGGCTGAACGGCGTCGGCATCTACGCCAGCCCCGGGCTGTGGAAGCCCATCGTCGGCAACTACAGCCCAGCCGTGCCCTACTGGGCGGCGTCGTGGGGACCCAATCCCGTCACCACCTGCCAAGGGGTGAAGTCGCAGTACTCGGGGCTGCCGGCCGGTCCGGTGCAGATGGTCCAGTACAGCTCGCCGAGCTTCCCCACGCCCTACGGGGGGATGAGCACCAACTACGACGACGACTACGCCTGCTGAGGACTCCGCCTGCTGAAGACACGAGACTCCGCCTGCTGAGGAGTCCGCCTGCTGAGGAGTCCGCCTGCTGAGGAGTCCGCCTGCTGAAGACTCCGCCTGCTGAGGAGGACGACCCGGGATCGGCCGTGGGAGCCCGGCCGTGCGGGCGACCCACCGCCTCCGTCCAGCCGTCCGTGGTCAGCCGGCTGCGTCCAGTACGGACAGATGGGAGGCGTCGTTGTAGCCGAGGAGACGCCAACGGCCGTCGTCCACCTCCCAGGTGGTGAGGGAGGCATGACGGGTACGGAGCTGGAGCCGGGCCCCGTCGAGACCCCCCACGACCGGGACCTTGGCCAGCAGCGATGCCTCGATCACGCCGGCGTGACAGGCCACCACCACCAGCTGGCCGGCGTGGCCGGCGGACAGGGCGTCCAAGGCTCCGGCCACCCGGTTCACGAAGCCGGCCCAGCTCTCGCCCTCGGGGGCGATGGGCTGGTGGGGGTCGGTGTCCCAGTCGAGCGTCCCGAACCGTTCGGTGTACTCGCCCCAGGCCAGACCGTCGGCATCGCCGGGATGGAGCTCGCACAGCCCGCACTCGGCCACCGGCTCGGGAGGTTTGGCCCGCTCGCCGACGGCGCCTTCCGCCACCAGGGCCGGGGCCAGCAGTTCGGCGGTCTCGAGGGCCCGGGGCAGGATGCTGGCGACGAGGGCGTCGGCGCCGGCCAGCTCGCCGGTGAGGGCCAGACGGTCCCGGAGCAGGACCACCTGTTGGCGGCCCAGCTCGGTCAGGCCTTCGCATCCGATCGGGCCCCCGCACACCCCGGACACATTGCACACCGCCTCGCCGTGACGGACCAGTACGATCCGCGTGGCGCCCGGAGGGTTCGGCGCGATGGTCCGGATCCCGGCCGGGACGGTGCTGGACCGACCCGAGCCGGCGGCCCCTCCATTGGTCCCCGCGCCGGCCAGGCCGTCGAACCCACCCGCCTCCACGGTCACGCCAACTCGCCCACGAACCGCTCCAACTGGCGGAGGGTGCGACACTCGACCACATCGTCGCAGTGGACGGCATACTCGCCCACGATGGAGTCACCCGAGTCCCAGTAGGCCCGGGGCTCGGGATTGAGCCAGTAGACGTGCCGGGCCCGGGCCTCGAGCTCCTTGACGACCCAGGCCTGGGAGGCGTGGTAGTTGTTCCGGGCGTCCCCGAGCAGGAGGACGCTCGTGCGGGGCGTGATCTCCTCGCCCCAGCGCTCCCAGAACACGGTGAAGGCGTGCCCATAGTCGGAGTGGCCGTCGACCCAGATGACATCGGCCTCGGTGTTGATCCGGTGCACGGCTTCGGCCGGATCGTCCACCCGTTCGAAGAAGCGAGTCACCTCGTCGATCCCGTCGATGAACACGAAGCTGCGCACCTTCGAGAATTGGGAGCTGATGGCGTGGACCAGATGCAGGGTGAAGCGGGCGAAACTGGCCACCGATCCCGAGATGTCGGCGATCACCACGATCTCCGGCTTCGACGGGCGGGGATAGCGGAACTTGGGGTCGACCGGCACCCCTCCGGTGGAGAGGCTGTGTCGCACGGTGGAGCGGAAGTCCAGCGGGCCCTTCCGACCGTGCCGGCGCTTGCGGGCCAGCCGGACGGCCAGCTTGCGCGACAGGGGGACCAGGGCCTTGCGCAGGGCCACCAACTCCTCCCGTGTGGCGTGCATCACGTCGATGTCCTCGGGCAATGGCTTGCGCAACGACTTGGCCAGGGCTTCACTCCCCCGGTCGGCGACCAACCGGCGCCGGATCTCATTCTCGATCTCGGCCCGGAGCTGGTCGATGCGGGCCTGGAACTCGTCCCGCAACAGCCGCTCCTCGAGGGCGGTGAGGGTTACCGGGGGGGCGCCGAGGTCGGTCTCGTCGTTGAGGGCGCGGGTCGACGCCTTGGCCTCGGCCATGAGGCGCTCCATCACCCCGTCGAGGTCGAGGTTCCGCAAGGTCCGGTACAGGTAGTAGGTACCCCCCACCGGCCGCCCGGCTTCCATTCCGGCGTACCGGCTCACCGCCTGGCGGGCCACCGCGGCCACCATGGCGCCGTTGGCCCCGAGCAGAGCCTTGTACAGCAGGTCGGCCAGCTCCTCGGGGGTCAGTCCCTCCCCGCCACCGCTCCCCCGGCCGCGACCCTGGCCCCGCTGGTCACCCTGGCCGTTCGTCTGGCCGGCGTCGTGGGTCTCGAGGCCCGGCGTCACCTGGTCCTCGCCGATCCGGTACTCGGGCCCGCGCAGCGAGAAGTAGATCTCGAAGGCGGTCTCGTAGGCCCGCCAGTGGGCCGACGACTTCACCAGGCTGGCCCCGAGGGTGTACTTGAGGGCCTCGCGGTCCTCCATCGGCACGTGGCGCAGGGCCTCGGCCGCGTCGAGATGCTCGGTCAGGGAGACCGGGATCCCCGCGGCGCGCAGCTCGCCCACGAAACCGGTGAGGAGATCGAGCATGGTGGTGTCCCCCGACCTCAGTCGGGGGATTCCACCCCGGCCAGCTCCTTGGCGGCACGCTCGATGTCGGTCTGGTACTTCAGCAGGATGTGGAGGGTGTCCCGCGCCTGGTCGACGTCGATCGACTCCACCCCCAGGACCACCAGGGTCCGGGCCCAGTCGAGGGTCTCGGACACCGACGGGTCCTTCTTCAGGTCCAGGGTACGGAGCGAACGCACGATACGGGCGACCTGATCGGCCAGTGACTGGCTGATACCCGGCACCCGGGTCTCGATGATGGCGCGCTCGCGGTCGAGCTGGGGGTAGTCGATGTGCAGGTACAGACAGCGCCGTTTGAGGGCCTCGGACAGCTCGCGGGTGTTGTTGGAGGTGAGGAAGACCAGTGGGATCTGGGTGGCCCGAACGGTGCCCAGTTCGGGGATGGACACCTGGTACTCCGAGAGGATCTCCAAGAGGAGCGCCTCGGTCTCGAGCTCCACGCGATCCACCTCGTCCACCAGCAGCACCACCGGCTCAGGCGAGCGGATGGCCTCCAGCAGGGGTCGGGCCAGGAGGAACTCCTCGGCGAAGATGTCCTCCTCCAACTGCTCCCACGACTGCCCCGAGTCGGCCTGGATGCGAAGCAGCTGCTTCTTGTAGTTCCACTCGTAGAGGGCCTTGGACTCGTCGAGCCCCTCGTAGCACTGCAGCCGGATCAGCCGGCTGCCGGTGAGCCGGGCCACCGACTTGGCCAGCTCGGTCTTGCCGGTGCCCGCCGGTCCCTCCACCAGCACCGGTTTGGCCAGGCGGTCGGCCAGGAAGACCACCCCCGAGATGCCGTCGTCGGCCAGGTAGTCGACCCCGGCCAGTCCCCGGCGCACGGCAACGATGGAGTCGAAGCGGGGGGCACCGGCCACCGGGAACCCAGAGGTGATCTCGGTGCCCGGTTCCCGACTGCCGACCGGGTCGGCCACCCCGGTCACGACCGCACCTGGCCGGACCCGTGGACCACGAACTTGACCGAGGTCAGCTCCCGCAGTCCCATCGGACCCCGCGCATGGAGCTTCTGGGTGGAGATGCCGATCTCCGCCCCGAGGCCGAGCTCCTCACCGTCGATGAAACGGGTCGAGGCGTTGACCAGGACAGCCGCCGCGTCCACCTCCGTGGTGAACCGGTCGGCGGCGGCCAGGTCGCCGGTCACGATGGCCTCGGAGTGTCCCGAGCCGAAGCGGGCGATGTGGTCGATGGCGGCGTCGAGGTCGTCGACCACGCCCACGCTCAGCACCAGGCCGAGGAACTCGGTAGCGAAGTCCTCGTCGGTGGCCAGGTCGACGTCGGGCAGAACTCGCCGGGTCGCCGCGTCCCCGCGGAGGGTCACCCCGGCCAGCGAGGCCGACAGCCGGGGCAGGAAGGCGTCAGCCACGTCCCGGTGCACCAGCACCGTCTCCGCGCTGTTGCACACTCCGGGTCGTTGGGTCTTGGCGTTGGCCACGATCGATTCGGCCATGGACAGGTCGGCGGCCCGGTCCACGTAGACGTGGCAGTTGCCCGCCCCGTCGAGGACGTAGGGCACGGTCGCCTGTTCGAGAACCGACGCCAGCAGGGACGGGCCCCCCCGCGGGATCAGGCAGTCGATGAACCCCTCGAGTCGCATGAACGAGACCGCCGACTCCCGGCTGGTGTCTTCCACCAGGGTCACGGCGTCCACCGGCAGTCCGGCCTTGTCCAGGCCGTCCCGCAGAACCCCGGCCACGGCCAGGTTGGAGGTGATGGCCGACGACGAGCCCCGCAACAGGACGGCGTTACCGGCCTTGAGGCACAGTCCGGCGGCGTCACTGGTCACGTTGGGACGGTTCTCGTAGATGATCCCGACCACACCCAGTGGCACCCGCACCCGCGCCACCCGGAGGCCGTTGGGCCGGACCCAACCGTCCACCACTTCGCCCACCGGGTCGGGCAGGGAGGCCACGTTGCGCAGGCCGTTGGCCATGGCCTCCACCCGGCTGGCGTCGAGGCGGAGCCGATCGAGTGAGGTGGCGTCGGACCCGCTCGACTCGGCCCGCCTGACATCGGTGGCGTTGGCCGACAGGATGCCGCCGGTCCGCTCCACCAGCAGGTCAGCGGCACGGAGGAGGGCTTCGTTGCGGGAGGCCGACGACGCCGCGGCCACCAGCCTGCTGGCCGTCTTGGCGCGCCGACCCAGCTCGGTCATGGGGTTGGACGGGCTCGATTGCACCGTGTCAGCGTACTTGCCAGGCCAACGGGGCCGGCGACCGACCCAGGTCAGGCCTACTCCAACACCACCAGGTCGTCCCGATGGACCACTTCGGGGGCCACGTCGTCGGGCAGCTCGTCCGAGCGCCGACCGGCCCAACGGGCCACCACCGAGGCCGGTTGGCCCACCAACCCCTTGGCGAACACCCTGCCGTCGGGGTCGGTGATCTCGACCGCATCGTCGACGGCGAACTCCCCCCGGGTGCCCAGCACCCCGGCCGGCAGCAGGGACCGGCCCCTCTCCACCAGGGCCCTCCGGGCCCCGGCATCGACCACGATGCTGCCCGAGGCGCCGACGGCGAAGGCGATCCAGAGCTTGCGGGCCGAGAGGCGGCTCTCCCGCGGGCGGAAGCGGGTCCCCACCCCGGGAACCGACTCCAGCACGGCGGCCAGCACCCCCGGCCGGGCGGCGTCGGCGATCACCGCCTCCACCCCCGACCACACTGCCATCTTGGCCGCGGCCAGCTTGGAGGCCATCCCGCCGCTGCCCGCCTCCGAGCCCGGTCCGCCGGCCATCCGCTCGAGCTCGTGGTCGATCTCGACCACCTCCTCGATGAGCGAGCCGCCGCGGGTTCGGCGGGGATCCTCGGTGAGCAGCCCGGCCGTGTCGGTCAGCAGCACCAGCACCTGGGCCCGCACCAGGTGCGCCACCAGGGCGGCCAGCCGGTCGTTGTCGCCGAACCGGATCTCCTCGTCGGCCACGGCGTCGTTCTCGTTGACCACCGGGATCACGCCCAGCTCCAACAGGCGGGTCAGGGTCTGCCGGGCGTGGAGATACTGGCTGCGGTGGGCGAAGTCCAACGGAGCCAGCAGGACCTGGCCGGCAGTGACATCGTGTCGCTCGAGCGAGTCGCTCCACACCTGCATGAGGCGGTGCTGGCCGACGGCCGCCACCGCCTGGAGGGTGGCCGGGTCCGAAGGTCGGCGCTGATCCGGGGCCAAGGTGCTCCATCCCGCCGCGATGGCCCCCGAGGTCACCACGACCACCCGGCGGCCGGCGGCCCGGGCCACGGCCACTTCCCCGGCCAGCTTCTCGATGGCAGCCGTGTCCACCCGGCCGGCGGGGGTGGTGACCGAGGAGGAGCCGATCTTGACCACCACGGTCCCGGCGGCGGTGGCGCCCGCCGTGGTCACGACCGCCTGCGCCGGGAAGCGGGCTGGCCGGTGAACTCGGGCTGGTCCCGGTACCAGACAAAGGACAGCTCCCCGATGTGGACCTGGTCGCCGTCCTGGGCCCCGGCCCGAGCCAGTGCCCGGTCCACGCCGATCCGGCGGAGGCGGCCCTGCACATAGTCGGCCGCCTCGTCGGTGGTGAGGTCGTTGAGGGCCACGGCCCGTTCGGCCACCCGGCCCACCACCCGGAACTCCCCTGGTCCGAGGCGCTCCACGGCGAACCCCTCGGGCAGAGGCCGGTGGATGACGATGGTCGACTCCTCCTCGGGCTGTCGGGAGCGGGCCTCCGATACCAACTGGGTGAGCCGACCGACCAGCTCACGGATGCCCTGGCCGGTGACGGCCGAGATCACCAGGTCGTGGTCGAACGCCCCGGATCCCACCGGAATCCCACCGGGCTCCACGTCGGCCCCCCCACTGCCGACCTTGCCGGCTCCCCCACTGCCGACCATGTCGGCTCCCCCCCCGCCGACCATGTCGGCCTTGGATCCGACCACCACCCGGGGGCGGTCGAGGAGCTCCGGCTGGTAGCGGTCCAGCTCGTGGAGAAGCACCCGCAGCTGCTCGGCCGGGGTCGTGTCGGTTACCGGCTCCAGCTCCACCAGCACGACCAGCACCCGGGCCCGGGTGATGTGGCGGAGGAACCGGTGCCCGAGGCCCT
This sequence comes from uncultured Acidimicrobiaceae bacterium, assembly GCA_963717885.1. Lineage (GTDB taxonomy): Bacteria > Actinomycetota > Acidimicrobiia > Acidimicrobiales > RAAP-2 > Bog-756. The sequence goes on from CAVQXB010000004.1 coordinate 91,033, forward strand.
TGCCGTCGGCCGCGCCCTCCACCAGTCCAGGGATGTCGGCCACGGTGAAGTCGGACCCGTCCCCGGTCCGCACCACCCCCAGGTGGGGCTCGAGGGTGGTGAAGGGGTAGTCGGCGATCTTGGGCTTGGCCGCGGAGATCCGCGAGATCAACGTGCTCTTGCCCACGTTGGGCAGGCCCACCAGGGCCACGTCGGCCACCAGGGCCAGCTCGAGGTCGTACCACTGCTCATGGCCCTTCTCCCCCTGCTCGGCGAAGGCCGGGGCCCGGCGGCGGTTGGTCAGGAAGCTGGCGTTGCCCCGCCCTCCCCGTCCGCCCTCGCCGGCCAGCCACCGATCGCCCACGCTGACCAGGTCCACCAACACATCCCCGTCGGGTCCCTTGGCCCGGGTCCCCACCGGGACCGGCACCTCGAGGTCGGCCCCTCGGGCACCGTGCTTCTTCTTGCCGCCACCGTGCCCGCCGTCGCCGGCCCGACGGTGGGGATGGTCGCGGAAGCCCAGCAGGGAGGACTGGTTGTGACTGGCCACCAGCCACACGTTGCCGCCCCGGCCGCCGTCGCCGCCGTCGGGCCCGCCCTTGTCCACGTGGGCCTCCCGACGGAAGGCCACCGCGCCGGCGCCGCCGTCACCGGCCTTCACGTGGAGTTGCGCCTCGTCGACGAAGCCGGACATGGGTCGATCCTACCGACGGACCGTGTCCGGCCCCGGTGACGAGGGGATCAGGCCTCGATCAGGACCGTGCGGCGCAGGACGCTCACGGCCTCGGTGACGCCGAGGGACTCGGCCAGGGCGTCGTAGCTGCCGTACTCGGCGCGGAGCGAGGTCAGGAACTCCTCCATGGTCTCGGGCAGCACCTGGAGGACCGACGGCGCATAGCGCATGACCTCCTCCACCGAGTCGGGGTACTCCGCCTTCAGCCGGTCGAGGAGGCGCTCCATGGCCGGAGCGCTGAGGGTGTAGTCCTCCACGATGGTCTCGTCCGGCACACGGAGGAAGCCCAGGATCAGGGCCGAGAGCACGCCGGTCCGGTCCTTGCCGGCGCTGCAGTGGAAGACCGCCGGCAGAGACTCCGTGGCGGCCAGGGCGGCGAACGCCCCGCTCAGGGCGGGGCCCCCCTCCGAGACCATCTGGTGGTAACGCTGAGCAACGTAGGACGCCTCCGCCCATGACGGCAGCTCCTCGGAGGTGGGGAGGACGTCGAACAGGGGAAGGTCCACGTACCGGACCGGCACCTCGGCCACCGGGAAGCGGCCTCGCTCCTGGGCCTCGTCGACCGTTCGCAGGTCGATCACGGTGGCCACCCCGAGGTCCACCAGCTGGTCCTGATCCGTCTCGGTCAGCCGGTGCAGGCCGTCGGCCCGGAACAGCCGCCGCCAGCCGGTCTGGAGGCCGTCCGTGGTGCGGTAGCCGCCCAGGTCCCGAAAGTTGACGCACCCCTCGAAGGCCAGCGCCCGGGTGGGCTCGGGGCGGGGCGGGCCCGCTGTGAGGGTGTCAGGGCCGGACATGGTCGGGATGGTACCGTCCCGCTCCCCCCGTCGAAGGGGCCGGCGGGTGAATTCTCTGTGTCGTGCAGGTCAGGCGGGGGTCACCACGTCGACCAGCTTCCGGCCCTTGCGGCTGGAGAACTGCACGGTGCCGTCGGCCAGGGCGAAGAGCGTGTCGTCGCCCCCCAGGCCCACGTTGAGTCCGGGGTGGAACCGGGTGCCACGCTGGCGGACCAGGATGGCCCCGGCCCGCACCTCGGTACCCCCGAAGGTCTTCACGCCCAGGCGCTGGGCGTTCGAATCGCGTCCGTTGCGGGTCGAGCCGCCACCTTTGGTCTTCGACATCAGACTGCTCCTTGTGTATCGATCGTTCGCCGGCGGGGAGGTTCAGCCGGCAGCGCTGATCGTGGTGATGGCGATGGTCGAGTACCGCTGGCGGTGTCCCCACCTGGTGGACTGGTTCGACTTGTTCTTGTAGGTGAACCCCCGGATCTTGGGTCCGAGCTCCTCCCCCACCACCGTGGCCGTCACCGAGGTCCCGGCCAGCTGGGCCGGGGTGGCCAGCACGGTGTCACCGTCGACCACCAGCACCGGAGCGAAGGTCACCTCGGCTCCCGGGGCCTCCCCCAGCAGCTCGACCCGGAGCGTCTGCCCTTCGGCCACCCGCTCCTGCTTCCCTCCGGTTTTGATCACGGCGTACATAGGGGTGGCACTCTACTACAGCTGGATCAGAGCTCGGGGTCGTCGAACACGATGCCGCGGCCCCCACAGACCTCACAGGTGGTGGACATGGACTCGATCAGGCCCTCGGACACCCGCTTGCGGGTCATCTCCACCAGTCCCAGCTCGGAGATGTCGAAGACCTGCGTGCGGGTCTTGTCCCGGGCCAGGGCGGAGCGGAGCGCCGCGCCCACCTTGTCCCGGTTCTCCCGGATCTCCATGTCGATGAAGTCGATCACGATGATCCCGCCGATGTCCCTCAGGCGGAGCTGGCGGGCCACCTCCTCGGCGGCCTCCAGGTTGTTGCGGTACACCGTCTCCTCCAGATTGGTGGTGCCCACGTTCTTGCCCGTGTTGACGTCGATGACGGTGAGCGCCTCGGTCCGGTCGATGACCAGGGAGCCCCCCGACGGCAGGTAGACCTTGCGGTCCAGCGCCTTGTGGAGCTGCTCGTGGACGTGGTAGCGCTCGAACACCGGGAGCGCCTCGACCTCCGGGTCGAAGTACTCCACCCGGTCGGCCAGCTCGGGATTGACCGCCCCCACGTAGTCACGGACCTGCTCGTAGAGGGCCAGGTCGTCGATGACCACGGCCCGGTACTCGCGGTTCAGCTCCTCGCGGATGACTCGCACGGCGATGGCCGGCTCCCGGTAGAGCAGGGCCGGGCCCTGGCCCTTGGTCGACTGGGAGGCGATGGACTCCCACTGCTCCACCAGGCGGGCCACGTCGTTGCCCAGCTCTTCGGCGCTGGCCCCGGCCGCGGCAGTGCGGACGATCAGCCCGTGCCCCGCCGGCCGAACGGCGTCGACGATGCGCCGCAGGCGCTTGCGCTCGCTGTCCTCCAAGCGCTTCGAGATGCCGTAGGCGGTGCTGTTGGGGACGAGAACCACGAACCGGCCCGGGAGCGAGACCTCCTGGGTGAGGCGGGCGCCCTTGGCCCCGATGGGGTTCTTGGTCACCTGGCACAGGATGGTCTGGCCCGGGCGCAGCAGCTGCTCGATGCGGGGCTGGCCCGAGGAGGGCGACTCCACGTCGTCAGTGTCGTAGCGGACGTCCCCGTGGTAGAGGACGGCGTTCTTCGGCGTGCCGATGTCGATGAAGGCCGCCTCCATCCCGGGCAGCACGTTCTGGACGCGGCCCCGGTAGATGTTTCCGTCGATCTGGGTGGCGTCGTCGGAGGCACGGGAGATGTAGTGCTCGACCAGGGTACGGCCCTCGAGGAGGGCGATCTGGGTCATCTCGGGGCGGACGTGTACGCAGATCATGTACCGGCCGACCGCCTTGCCCCGGCGCTCGCGGCCGCCCCGACGGCCCTCGGCCTTGGGTCCGGAGTCGGCCCTCGGCTTTCCGGTCGACCCGGCCCGACCGTCGCCGGGGCCGGTCGCCGTGCCGTTGGCGGCGGCCGCTTCGGTGCCGGTCCCCACCCGATCACCGGTACCGCCGCGCTGGCGGGACCGTCCTCCTCCTGCGGACCGGCCCTGGCTCCGGCCGCCACCGGCACCACCGGACCGGCCTCCCTCAGCCGACGGGGAGGATGCGGCGGCGGTGCCGGCCGGGCCCGCCGGGGGCTTCGCCGGTCGGCTGTCGCCGATCTTTGGGCGCTCGGGGACCGTTCGGGGCGGGGCCGGAGGGCCACCGGCGGTGGCCGGTACGGACTCGGTCGGGACCACCGACCCGCTCGGCGCGGCCACCTCTGATCCAGATTCCGGCGTAACGGGGGTCTCCGCGGCCGGGCGTCCGCGGCCGCGCCCGCCACGCGACCCGCGTCGGCGGCGGTTGGACCCGTCCCCCCCGGTCGTTCCCCGGTCCTGCTGCCCTACCGGTCCGTCTCCGGCGGCCTGGCCGGATGCGCCGTCGCCGTCGGCGTCCTGGGCTTCACCCCCGGGGGGTGACCCCCGGGTCACGGTCGGTTCGGCCGCCGCGTCGTTGGCTGTGGGCGCGGTGGACGATCCGGGCGCATCCGCCGGGACCTCCACCGGTTGCCCGGTTGCTCCGTCTGACATCGAATTCCCTTCCGATACTGCTCATGAGGCACGCTCGAAGGCGTGCAGGGCGCGGTCGACGATTGGAGCGGCTCCCCGGGTTCCGAGGGGCTCCTCCCGTCGGCCGTCGCGCTCGATCCACTGCTGCGTTCTGCAGGCCCGGTCCAGGACCGGCACCCCCGCGCCCGGGCCGTCTCCGACCGGCGCACCTCCCACTCCGTCCCCGGCCACCGGGCCGGACACAGCGATCAGTCCCCGTACCAATTCCACCGGCCGTACCCCGCGGGGCTGGCAGGCCAGCTCGGCCACCACCGCCACCGATGCCGGGCCCCCCGGGCCATCCCCGGCCGCCGGCTCCGGACCCACCGCCAGCGACAGGACCGATGGCCGCAGGTCGTCGATCTCATGGCGGCCCTTGCGCTCCCGGGCGATCGGGACCGACTCCGCAACCAGCAGGCGCTCCACCCGGCCGGCGAGGTCGCCTCGGGACATCCCCGAGAGCCACATGTTCCACGTGCACGAAGTCACCTGCTGTTGCAGGGAGCCGTCCCGGCGCTCCACCAGGGCGGCCCGTTCCACCTCGATCCCCTCGGGCAGCAGGCCGGTCAGACGGTCCGGCAGAGTGACCAGATCTACCTCGGCGGTCTCCGGCCGGGCCGCGTCGAGGACCACGTCGAGGTACTCGGCCAGGGACTCGCAGCCGGTGGGGAGGGCCAGCCCGAAGCTGAGCTGGGGACGGGGAGAGAACCCCTCGGTGTACGCCAAGGGGAGCCGAGCCCGTCTTAGGGCCCGCTCCCACATGCGGGCCGTGTCGCGCTGGCTGGTGAACCGGATCTTTCCGAGCTTGGCGAAACGGAAGCGAATGCGCATCTCAGCTGCTCCCCTCTCCCACTCGCGCCACCACTCGGATGTCGGCTTCCTGGTCCGGCCCGGGGGCCGGAACGGCACCTGATGGCACCGTGGTAAGAAATCGTACCGGCACCTGGCCCCCGGTCGAGAGATCCTGGCCCGTGCCCTGGCTCCCGCCGGCCGGGGGGACCGCCGAGGCCACCACGTGCTCGATGCCGAAGCCGGTGCACGCCCCACAGTCGTAACAGGGTGTCCACCGGCAGTCCGGGAGCCCGTGCTGGGCCAGGGCGTCCAGCCAGTCCTGCCACAGGAAGTCGCGGTGGAGGCCGGCCGAGAGGTGGTCCCAGGGCAGGGCCTCGTCCTCGGCGCGGTGACGGTAGACGGTGTCCTCGAGGGACATCCCGTGGTCGGCCAGGGCCTCGGTCCACAGCGACAGGTCGAAATGCTCGCTCCACTCCTGGAAGGTGCCGCCCCGGCGCCAGACCTGTTCGATGACGGCGCCCATCCTCCGGTCCCCCCGGCTCACGATGCCCTCGGCTGCGGTCGCCTTGGGGTCGTGCCAGCGGATGGTGAGGCCCCGCACCGGGCGGGCGGCGTCGCGGAGCAGGTGGACCTTCCGGGTCAGCTCCTCGATGGTGTTCTGGCCGAACCACTGGAAGGGGGTCTGCACCTTGGGCACGAACCCGCCGACCGAGGCGGTCACCGTCACCCCTTTGTGATAGCGCTTGCCGATGGCCACGCACTGCTTGGCCAGGGCCACGATGCCCAGGGTGTCCTCGTCGGTCTCGGTGGGCAGCCCGATCAGGAAGTAGAGCTTCACCCGCTTCCAGCCCTGGGAGAAGGCGGCATCCACCGCGGCGTAGAGATCCTCCTCCCGGATCAGCTTGTTGATCACCTGGCGCATCCGCCAGGTGCCGCCTTCGGGTGCGAAGGTGAGGCCGGTCCGCCGGACCTTCTGGATCTGGGCGGCCGTGCCCACGGTGAAGGCGTCCACCCGGAGGCTCGGCAGGCTGACCGATACCTGGCCGGAGCACGAGGGATCGTCGATGATCGAGGTCACCGTGTCCTCGATACCCGAATAGTCGGCGCTGGACAGGGAGGTCAGGGCCACCTCGTCGTACCCGGTCCGGGCCAGGCCGTCCATGACCATGGTCCGGACCTGCCCGGCAGGGCGCTCCCGCACCGGGCGGGTGATCATCCCGGCCTGGCAGAAGCGGCACCCCCGGGTACAGCCCCGGAACAGTTCGACGTTCAGGCGGTCGTGGACCACCTCGATCAGCGGCACCAGCTGGCGCTTCGGGTAGGGCCACTCGGCCAGATCGGCGATGGTCCGCTTCTCCACCCGCTCGGGTATCTCGGCGAACCGGGGGGCCGTCCCGACCAGCCGGGGCAGGGCCGGATGGGGGCCTGGCGGTGGTTCGGAGTCGTAGCGGGCCTGGTAGCAGGCCGGGACGTAGACCCCGTCCAGCCGGGCCAGGGACCGGAGCAGGTCGGCGCGGCCGGCGGGCGCCTCGGAGGCCCCTCGCACCTTCCACGCCGCCAAGACCTCGTTCATCTCGCCCACGGCCTCTTCCCCGTCCCCGAGGACGAAGCAGTCGACGAAGTCGGCCAGCGGCTCGGGGTTGAAGGCGCAGTGGCCGCCCGCCACCACCAGGGGGTGGTCGGAGCCCCGCTCGGCGGCGTGCACGGGCAGGCCGGCCAGGTCGATCAGGTTGAGGACGTTGGTGTAGACCAACTCGGCGGAGAGGTTGAAGGCCAGTACGTCGAAGGACCCGGCGGCGAGGTGGTTCTCCAGCGAGAACAGGGGCACCCCGGCCGAGCGCATGGCCGCTTCCATGTCCCCCCACGGGGCATAGGCCCGCTCGGCGACGGCATCGTCCCGTTCGTTGAGGATCTCGTAGAGGATCTGGAGGCCCTGGTTGGGCAGTCCGATCTCGTAGGTGTCGGGATAGAGCAGCAGCCACGCCACCGAACCTTCGCCGTGCTCGGGGGCTTGGGCACCCAGCTCCCCACCGATGTAGCGGGCCGGCTTGGTGACCTGGGACAGGAGGGGCTCAACCCGTGGCCAGAGGGACTGCATCTCCTTCGCCATCCTAGGGCCCACGGGCCGGCGGGTCGGACCGGCACCCTTCGCCGGCCTCACCCGGAGGGCGTCGAGGCCCCGTTGGCGTTGGTGGTGGCGGTGGTCGAGGTGCCCCCCGGCACGGTGGTGGTGGTGGACGGGGTGGGCAGGGCCACCCCGGTGGTGGCCTGGTACACCTTCTGGACCGGGGGGATGCTGGCCGCTCCCACCGGGTGGCTGGCCAGGTAGTCGAAGATGGTCGACACCACCGGGGCTGCGGCGGTGGCTCCGTAGCCGGCCTGATCGATCACGCAGACCACCACGTACTGGGCGGCGGTCTCGGTCGGCCCCCACCCCACGAACCAGCCGGTCGGCTCCTTGCCGGGCTCGGTGTCGGCGGTCCCGGTCTTGCCGGCCAGGCCCCCGGGGAAGCTGGCCAGGCCGGGTACGCCGAAGGCCGTGCCGCCCCGGGTGTTGACCACGCCCTTGAACCCGGCCAGCAGGGCCTGGTAGTTGGCCGGCGAGATGATGACGTGACCCGCCACCTGCGGGTCGAACCTCTTGACCACCTGGCCCGTGGGGGAAACGATGGCCGCCGCCATCTGCGGGACGTACCGGGTGCCTCCGTTGGCGAAGGTGGAGTAGGCCACGGCCTGCTCGATGGGGGTGATGTAGGTCCCACCCTGTCCGAAGGCCATCTCGATGTTGTCCCCGGTGTACCAGGTGGTGTTGGGGAAGGCCCTGGGGTTCTCGGCGTGGAGCTTGACCCGCTCGGCCTGGCTGTCCACCCGGCCCTGGACTTCACCGGGCAGGTCGATGCCGGTGAGCTGACCCAGGCTGTAGCTGGCCGCGGTGTCCTGGACGGGCGTGGGCCCGAACTGGGCGGCCCTGGCGTAGAACAGGTAGCCGAGGTTGTAGAAGAAGTCATCGCTCGACACGGTGAGGGCCGACGAGACGTCGTAGGTGCCGGTCGGGTCGCCGGCACTGTTGTGGAAGATGCAGGTGGTGCTGTTGTACTGGCAGTCCGGCGTCTTGAACGTGCCGCTGTCGTAGTAGGAGAACGAAGGGTTGATCAACCCGGAGTTGAGGGCGGCCGTGGCCGTGTTGAGCTTGAAGGTGGAACCCGGGATGTACTGGCCCTCGATGGCCCGGTTGAGCAGGGGCACGTTGTTGACGGGGTCGGAGAGGGCGGCGTACTGGGCGGTGGTGATGCCCCCCACCCAGACCGAGGGGTTGTAGGTGGGGTACGAGGACATGGCGTAGACCGCGCCGGTCTGGGGGCTCATCACGATGACGGCTCCCCCGGTGGCGGCCGGGTAGCACCCGGTGTTGTTGTTGCACTGGGGGTCCCCGTCCTGCGAAGGTTGACGATCTGGGTGGCCAAGGCGTTGTCGGCGACCTGCTGGAGGTTGGTGTCGATGTTGGTCACCACGTTGTCGCCCGGCACGGCCGGAGTGGTCTTGACCGTCCCCGCCACCTTCCCCGCCGGGGTGGACCTCGATGCGGTCGGGTGCCGGGGGTGCCCCGCAGCTCCGTCTCGTACTGGTACTCGAGGCCGGACTGGCCGAAGGCGTCGCCGGCCTGGTATCCCTGGGCCGCCCGGGACTGGAGCTCGGCGGCGTTGATGGTGCCCACGTAGCCGAGGGCCTGGGAGGCCGGGTACCCCATGGACGCCGGGCCGGGCAGCTCGCCCTGGGGATAGGTCCGCTCGGTGGTCTGGACGGAGGACACGCCGGGGAAGTCGTCCTGGTGCTCGCTGATGTAGAGGATGTCGGCGAGGATCTGTTGTTGCTCGGCCGGCGAGCTGCCGCCGGTCAGCACCGGCACCGGCTTGTACGGGCTGTAGCGGCTGGTCGGCCACGGTGGCCTGGACCTGCGGTGGACGGTCTCGCCGAGGAGGGCGGCGAGCCGCCCGATCACTTCGGGGTGGTCCTGGGCCGCCGAGGCGGGACAGGGTGATCTGCTCCACGGGTTGGTTGCCCACCAGCGGGTTCCCGGAGCGGTCGAGGATGAGTCCCCGGGTCGGGATCGATGGGGCACGTCGCGGAGCTGGTCGACCGAGTACGGCCTGGGCCGCGGCGGGACCTTGGAGGAACGGTGAGGGCCCACAGGCGGAGCCCCAGGAGGGCGAAGAGGCCGGCCACCACCAGGCCGGCGACCCGGAGCCGGAGGCCGGGCCGGGACGCGGTCGGTGTCCGGCGCCTCGAGCATGCCCTCCATGGAGAACCGGCTCTGGCGCATCCTCGGCTGTCTGGGCTTCCTCCGCCGGGAACCCCGGTCCTTCTCGGACCGGAGATAGTGGCGCGAGCCCTTGAAGGGGTGACGAAGGGATCGGCTCACGGCGCTCCAGTATCCCAAGCGTCGGCCGGATTGGGTACGCGGCCGCGGTGCCTGGTCAGCGGAGGACCCCCGAGGAGGACCGTCGAGGTGGGCACTCCCTCGGTCGAGGCGGCCGGCAGGGCCCAACCCACCAGCCGGAGCGCCGGAAGGGCCAGTACCGCGTTGACCAGCGAGACCACCACCACCACCCGGGTCAGGTCGACGTGGACCATCTGGGGCTGCCCCAGGACCGAGCCGAGCACGGCGTAGATGACCTCGTAGAGGGCGCTGGCTCCGAAGGCGACCACCGGGGGCAGCCACCAGGCCGTGCGGTCCAGGGCCAGCGTCGTCACGCCGACGGTGAAGCCGATCAGGCAGCCGACCAGCGCCGACAGGCCGAAGGGGGTGGGCAGGAACAGGTCGGCCACCAGGCCCGCCCCGAAGCCCATGGAGGCGCCGCTGGCCGGACCGCCCACCAGGCCGGCCACGATGGGCAACAGGACCATGATGTCGGGATGGACCCATCCGACCCGGAGGTCCAGCACCACCGTCTGCTGCACGGTGACGAAGAGGGCTACCACCAGGGTCACCCGGGTGGCCTCGCGAACCGTCACCCCGCCCCCCGCGGCGGCGGTCCGGTGCGGGCTCACGAGGACGGCCCGTACAGCAGGACCGACACGTACCGCAGGTGGCTGAGGTCGGCCAGCGGCTCCAGGGCCACCGACTCCTGGGAGGCGGTGGCCCCGTTGCTGGTGGAGACCACCCTGGCCACCGGGATGTCCCCGGGGAACTCCGTGTTGGGCAGCCCACTGGTGATGAAGCTCTGTCCCACGGCGAGGGGGGTGTTGGGGGGGACCAGGCTGGCGGTCAGGGTCTTGCCCGGGCCGTGGCCGCTGATCACCGCCAGTGAATTGGCCCCCGGCCCGTAGCGGGCGCCGACCTGGGACTGGCCGTCGGTGATCAGGCGGACCGTGGAGGTCGAGTGGTTGGCCTGCACCACCTGACCCACCAGGCCGCCCATCCCCACCACCGGCATGTTGAGTTGGACCCCGTCGTCCCGCCCCACGCTGATGTCCACGGTGGCGGCGAAGTCGCTGGTCCCGTAGTTGGTCACTTCGGCCGGGACGGTCTCCAGGTTGCCCACGAAGGGAAGGCGGGACAGCGCGTCGAGCTGCTTCAGGCGCTGCTCGGTGTCGACCGCGGCCGTCCGCTGCGAGCGCAGCTGGTCGATCTCGGCCTGGAGCTTCTGGTTCTGCTCGCGGACCGCACCGTAGTGCACCGCCCCGGCGAGGAAGCTGCCCACCGGCTCGATCACGCCGTCCACGCCGGACCGGACCGGGGAGAAGGCGTCGGAGGCCACCGTCCGGAGGCCCGAGGTGATCCGGTGGAAGCCGCCGCGGGCATCCAGGGTAATGATGGTGATCGAGGCCAGGACCAGGATCAGGAGCGTGGTGCGGGGGCGGCGGGGTCGCCGCGGCGTCGCCACAGGAGACGAGACCTCCGGGCGTTCAGCGCGCCGAGGAGGTGATGAGGACCTGCTTCAGAGCCTCGAACTCCTCGAGGCACTGCCCACTGCCGATGGCGACACAGTTCAGCGGATCCCGGGCCACCACGATGGGCATGCCCGGTCTCCTGGGTGAGGCGGCTGTCCAGGCCATGCAGGAGGGCCCCGCCACCGGTCAGGACGATGCCCTGCTCCATGATGTCGGCGGCCAGCTCCGGGCGGGGTGCGGTCGAGGGTGACCTTGACGGCGTCGACGATGGCCGAGACCGGCTCGTCGATGGCCTTGCGGATCTCCTCGGTCGAGATGACCACGGTCTTGGGCAGACCGGTCACCAGGTCCCGGCCCCGGATCTCGGCGTGGAGCTCCTCTTCGAGCTCGTACGCCGACCCGAGGGCGATCTTGATCTCCTCCGCCGTGCGCTCGCCGAGGGCCAGGCTGTACTCCTTCTTGACGAAGGAGACGATGGCCTCGTCGAGCTCGTCGCCGCCGATCCGGATGGATTGGCTGGTGACGATGCCGCCGAGGGAGATGACCGCCACCTCGGTGGTGCCGCCGCCGATGTCGACCACCATGTTGCCGGTGGGCTCGTGCACCGGCAGGCCGGCGCCGATGGCCGCGGCCATGGGCTCCTCGATGATGTAGGCCTTGCGGGCGCCGGCGTACTCGGCCGCCTCCATCACCGCCCGCTGCTCCACCCCGGTGATGCCCGAAGGGACGCAGATGACCATGCGGGGCTTGGCGAACCGGCGCTGGTGCACCCGGTGGATGAAGTAGCGGAGCATCTTCTCGCAGATCTCGAAGTCGGCGATGACCCCGTCCTTCAGCGGGCGGATGGCCTGGATGTGGCTCGGGCGTGCGGCCGATCATCCGCTTGGCCTCGGCCCCGACCGCCAGCGGTCGGCCGTCCTTCACGTTGACCGCCACCACCGAGGGCTCGTTGAGCACGATGCCCCGGCCGCGCACGTACACCAGGGTGTTGGCGGTGCCGAGGTCGACCGCCATATCCCGGCCTAGCAGTGAGAAACCATTGTCGCGCATCAGGGATGCACTCCTCCGTGGGTGGTCGGTCGGGACGTGGCAAATGCGAGCGACCGCACTGGCGTTCTGCTGTACCTGCGGATGCCCTCGACCGGAGTCTTCGCGGTGATAGGCATCTGCCCCTCAGGCTACGGGAATCAGGAGGACGGCACAAGGTCGGCCTCGGGGGCACCCGCGGGGCGGCCGCCAGAATCTCCAGGTGAGAAGGTATCCGGACCGGCCGGGCCCCTCGGGCCGTGATCGGCGGCCGCCTCAGGCCAGGTCGGGGAAGAACAACTCGATCTCCCGGGCGGCCGATTCGGGGGAGTCCGAGCCGTGGATGAGGTTCTCGCCCGTCTCGAGGGCCAGGTCGCCGCGGATGGTGCCGGGCGCGGCCTCGATCGGGTTGGTGGCCCCCATCAGGGTGCGCACCACCTTGTAGGTGTCGTCCGGTCCCTCGACCACCAGGGCCACCACGGGTGAGCGGGTGATGAAGGCCACCAGGTCGTCGAAGAACGGCTTCCCCTCGTGCTCGCGGTAGTGGGCCGACGCCACGGCGGCGGTGATGGTCCGGTACTCTCCCGCCGCCAGGGACAGACCCTTGCGCTCGAGCCGGCCGATGATCTCGCCCACCAGACCGCGCTCGACGGCGTCGGGCTTGCAGATGACCAGTGTTCGTCCCACGAGCGAGGCAGGCTAGCCGACCCGCCGGGGCCCGCCGCGCCGGGACCGGCGCCCGACCCCGTGCGCAACCGGTCGGCGCGGTCAGACCGGGTCGTGGACCAGGAGGCGGCGGGCCTCTGCCACCACGTACAGGGATCCGCAGACGACCACCCGATCGTCGGGTCCGGCGCGGCCGACCGCCAGCCGTACGGCGTCACCGGGTGAGGCGGCCACGGCCGCGTCCATGCCCAGCCCGACAGCGGCCTCGGCCACCCGCTCGGCCGGTAGGGCCCGGGGAGAGTCCGGCGCGCAGGCCACCACCGACCGGACGCCGGCAGTGAGCAGGGCATCCAGCATGGCCACCGGGTCCCGTCCCGACAGCATGCCCACGACGGCCTGGGCGTCGCCGTCGACGGTGAACTCCTCGACCAGTGATCGGGCCAGAACCAGCATGCCGGCCACGTTGTGGGCCCCGTCCACCACCACCAGGGGATGACGGCCGACCACCTCGAGACGGCCGGGCACCCGCACCGAACCGAAGGCCTCCTCGACGACATCTTCGTGGAGCGGCGAGCCGAAGAACCCCTCCGCCGCGGCCAGGGCCGCCGAGGCGTTGTCCCCCTGGTGGGCCCCGTGCAGCGGCACCAGCAGCTCGCCGTAGGCGGCGGCGGGGGTCCGCACGTCGATGAGGCGGCCGCCGACCGCCAGGCGATTGGAGGTGCAGGCGAACTCGGTGCCCCGCACCCAGACCTCGGCGGCGCCGGCGGCGCCGGCCGCCAGGCGCAACTGGGCTACCAGTGTCGGGTCCGACTCACCGATCACCACCCGGCTGCCGGCCTTGAAGATGCCCGACTTGTCCCGGGCGATGTCCTCGAGGGTGGGGCCCAGCACCTCGGTGTGGTCGAAGCTGACGTTGGTCAGAACAGCCACGTCGCCGTCCACCACGTTGGTGCAGTCCCACTGGCCCCCGAGGCCCACCTCCACCACGGCCGCGTCGACCGCCTCGTCGGCGAACCAGGCCAACGCCGCCGCGGTGAGCAGCTCGAACCGGGTGGGCGGATCCTCCATCATCGACTCCAGGCGGGAGAGTGCCTCGAGCACCTCCAAGAAGTCGGCATCGTCGATGGGCTGGCCGTTGCGGGACAGCCGCTCGTTGACCCGGCTCAGATTGGGGCTGGTGTAGGTACCGACCGTCAGTCCCTGGGCCCCCAGCAGGGCGGTCACCATGGCGGCGGTGGACCCCTTGCCGTTGGTTCCGGTGATGTGCACGGACGGGTACGCCTGCTGGGGCTCGCCGAGCAGCCCGGTCAGCGCCCGCATCCGATCAAGGCTGGGGAGCGCCCGCCGGCGTGGGCATGGACGACTCGAAGTCGATGTGGGAGTCCAGCCAGGCCAGGGCCTCGGGGAGATCGTCGAAGTTCACGGTGGGGGCGGGACGGCCATGGCGGCGTCGTCCGGCGTCGGCGCCGGGCGCCGGCCCTCAGGAGGCGGCCCTGCGGCTCCGGGTGGCCTTGGCCGGAGGGCTGTTCAGCGGCACCAGGGTGGGGTGGACCTTGTCGAGCACCACGGCCCGGTCCACCACGCACTTGGAGATGTCGGTGCGGCTGGGCAGGTCGTACATGACCTCGAGGAGGACCTCTTCCAGGATGGCCCGCAGGCCCCGGGCGCCGGTGCCCCGCAGCAGCGCCTGCTCGGCCACCGCCTCGAGAGCGTCGTCGGTCAGCTCGAGCTCGATGTGGTCGAGCTCGAAGGTCCGCTTGTACTGCCGGGTGAGGGCGTTCTTGGGCTCGACCAGGATCTGGATCAGCGCGTCCTTGTAGAGGTGGGAGACCGCGCTCACCACCGGGAGGCGGCCGATGAACTCGGGGATCAGCCCGAACTTCATCAGGTCCTCGGGGAGCACGTGGCGCAGGAGCTCGGAGTCGTCGCGCTCGGCCGCCTTGCGCACCTCGGCCCGGAAGCCCATGCCCTTCCGGCCGATGCGGTTCTCGATGATGGTGTCGATGCCGGCGAAGGCGCCGCCGCAGATGAACAGGATGTTGGTCGTGTCGATCTGGATGAACTCCTGATGGGGGTGCTTGCGCCCGCCCTGGGGCGGCACCGAGGCCGTGGTGCCCTCCAGGATCTTCAGCAGCGCCTGCTGCACGCCCTCGCCGGACACGTCCCGGGTGATCGACGGGTTCTCGGACTTCCGGGCGATCTTGTCGATCTCGTCGATGTAGATGATGCCGGTCTCGGCCCGCTTCACGTCGTAGTCGGCCGCCTGGATCAGCTTGAGGAGGATGTTCTCGACGTCCTCGCCCACGTAGCCGGCCTCGGTCAGTGCGGTGGCGTCGGCGATGGCGAAGGGGACGTTGAGCATGCGGGCCAGGGTCTGGGCCAGCAGCGTCTTGCCGCATCCGGTCGGGCCCAGCAGGAGGATGTTCGACTTGGCCAGCTCGACCTCGTTGTCGTGGGAGCCGTTGCTGCCGGCCTGGACCCGCTTGTAGTGGTTGTAGACGGCCACCGACAGGATCTTCTTGGCGTACTCCTGGCCGATGACGTAGTCGTTCAGGAACTCGAAGATCTCCTTGGGCTTGGGCAGCTCCTCGAAGGACAGCTCGGTGGTGTCGGCCAGCTCCTCGGCGATGATGTCGTTGCACAGCTCGATGCACTCGTCGCAGATGTAGACGCCGGGGCCGGCGATCAACTTCTTCACCTGCTTCTGCGACTTGCCGCAGAAGCTGCACTTCACCAGATCGCCACCGTCTCCGAACTTCGCCACGTCGGTTCCTCGTGTCCTTCTGTCAGTGGTCCTATTGTTGGTTATCCGTACCGGTCGACTCTGCTGTCCGACTCTGCTGTCCACCTGTGACTGCTGTTAGAACGCTCGGCTTCGGCACTCCCCTTGCGGTCCCCCGGCACTCGGTGGCCGGTGGGTCGGCCGTCCGGGCAGTGACCCAACCCTAGCGGCTGGCCCGCCGTAGGACGGTCCTGTCCACCCGGGCCCCCCGGGCCGGCTACGCCGCGCCCATCGCCTCCATGGGCAGCGAGTCCCGGGCCGTGATGACCTCGTCGATCAGCCCGTAGGCCACAGCCTCCTCGGCCGTCATGATGAAGTCCCGGTCGGTGTCCTTGCGACACCCGCTCGGCGGTCTGGCCGGTGTCGTGGGCCAGCATGCCGTTCAGGAGGTCGCGCATGCGGAGGATCTCCTTGGCCTGGAGCTCGATGTCGCTGGCCTGGCCCTCGACGCCGCCGAACGGCTGGTGCAGGAGGATCCGGGCGTGGGGGAGGGCGAAGCGCTTGCCCTGGTCCCGGCACCGAGCAGCACCGCGGCCGCCGAGGCGGCCTGGCCGAAGCAGAACGTCGACATGTCCGGCTTGATGTACTTCATGGTGTCGTAGATGGCGAACAGGGCGGTGATATCGCCGCCCGGGCGAGTTGATGTAGAGGTGGATGTCCTTGTCCGCCTCCTCCGACTCGAGGAACAGGAGCTGGGCGCAGACCAGGTTGGCGACCGTGTCGTTGATCGGCGTGCCGAGGAAGATGATCCGCTCGCGCAGAAGCCGCGAGTACAGGTCGTAGTTCCGCTCGCCCCGGCTGGTGGACTCCACCACCCACGGCACGCTGTAGGCCTGTGCGTCCATCGTCCTGACTCCCTCTGTGGCGCTCACTCCGAGTCCTCCTCACCCTGGTTCACCAACAGGTCGTCCCGCGACACGGGATTCCCCTCCTCGTCGACCAACTCGACGTTGTCGACCAACCAACGCATCGCCTTGGCCTTGCGTCGATCCGAGCGTACCGCCGGGAGGCGCCCGGCCCGTTCCAACTGCTCGCGTACCTCGTCGGCGTCCATTTCGAGGCGCTCGCCCATGGCGGCCAGCTCCTCGTCGAGCTCCTCGTCGGTGACCTCGATCTCCTCCGCTTCCACCAGGGCCCGGAGGGCCAGATCGACCTTGACGCTCTGGAGGGCCCCGACGCGCAGCTCGTCGAGGAACTCCTGCTCGTCGCGTCCGGTGGCCCCGAGGAACTGGCCGAGGCTCATGCCCTGGGCGTCCAGCCGGTGGTTGAGGTCGTGGATGCGCTCGCGCAGCTCCTCGAGCACCAGCTGCTCGGGGATCTCCTCGGTGACCAGCTCGACCAGGGCCTCGGCCGTCTTCTGCTGCAGGGCCATCTGGGCCTGGACCACGTGCCGCTGGCGAAGCCGCTCGGTGACGTCGGCGATCAGCTCGTCGGCCGTGCTCGAACTCGGAGGCCTCCGAAGCCCACTCGTCGGTCACCTCGGGGAGGACCAGCTCCTTCACGTCCTTCACCAGCACCCGGAAGGAGACCGTCTGGTCCAGGGCCTCCAGAGTGGCGTCGAAGGTGAGGATGTCGCCGGTCTTCGGCCCCGCGCAGCTGGTCGTCGAGCTCGGGGACCACCGTCCCACTGCCCAGCCTCGTAGAGGAGGTCCTCGGCTTGGAGGTCGCTGTCATCACCGGCCGGTCCGCCCTCGGGGCGAGTGCCGTGGATGTCGATGGTCAGCTGGTCACCGTCCTGGGCCGGACGGGACACCTCGACCAACTCCCCCGAGGTGGCCCGCAGCCGGTCGATCTGCGAAGTGACCTCCTCCTCGGTGACCTCCAGGCTCGGCAGGGTCACCACCAGACCCTGGTAGCCGGGGATGGCCACCGTGGGACGGACCAGCACCACGGCGTCGAAGGAGACCGGCCCGGACTCGTCGCCCGAGGTGATGTCGATCTCCGGCTGGTCGATGGGGTCGACCTCGGTGTCGGTGACGGCCCGGGCGTAGAAGTCGGGCAGAGCCTCCCGGAGCGCCTCGCCCCGCAGGGCGGAGGCCCCACCCATCCGGGCCTCGATCACCCGGCGGGGCACCTTGCCGGGCCGGAAGCCCGGGAACCCGGACCTCCCGGGACAACCGGCGCATCACCTCGTCGAGGGCCTTGTCGATCTCGGCCTCGTCGATCTCGACGGACAGACGGACCTTGTTGCCCTCCTCGGGCGCAGCTGTGGCTCGCATACGAATAGGTCAGTGTACCGGTCCCCGGGGGCCTGACTGGCCGCCCCTCCCGGGTCCGGTGCGGGTCCGGTACGGGTCCGGTGCGGTCAGATCATGAACGCCATGCCGGCCAGGACCCGGCGGCCGAGCTCGTCGTCGCCCTCGATCCCGACCGAACCGTCGGACAGGAGCTCCGCGGGCCCCACCCGCCCGAAGCACCGCCGCCAGAACGACCTCCTGATCCATGGTCAGTGTCACGGTCGGCGGCTCCGTCGGCGACCGGGGGCCCAGCGAGGCACGCCCGCCGTCCACCAGTACCAGCACCCGGCGTCCCATCACTCCGTTCACCGCGAACAGCACCGAGGTGCCGTCGGGCGGAGCTACCCGCTTCCCCACCACATAGGGCATGGTCTGCTCGCAGCGGTCGAGCACCACCCGCTCGCCGGCCCCGTTGCGCCCGCCCGGCCGGTCGAGGGCCCGCCGGATGTCCTGCTCGTGGGCCCAGGTGTCGAGGACCCGTGTGTCCATGAACTCCCGGTAGGGGACGTCGCCCACCGGGCTCCAGCCCACTGTGTCGAACTGCTCGGCGGACATGGCCACCAGAGCGTCGATCCGCCGGTTGGTGGTGTCGACGAACTCCGCCAGCACCTCGGATCCGGGCACCGACCGCCGGGCCTCCACCCAGGCCTCGTTGATCTCGCCGAAGGGATTGCGCACATGCCCCGGCATCTCGGCGAGCGCCGGCGGCGACGGATCGCCCAGCAGCATCCGCTCGATCCCGATCAGATGGGACAGGTTGTCCTTCACCGACCACCCCGGACAGTCGGTGGGAAGGTCCCACTCCCGGTCCTCCAGACTGCTCGCAAGCGGTGACGACCGAGGCCCACACCTCGGTCAGCTCCTCGAGGACGGGTTCGCCCGTGGCGGATGGACCTGGCATGTTCTCCCCCTTGTCCCCCTTGCTCCTCCTTGTGCCCTGCCCTTCGGCCGCCTGTTCGGCCACTCGTACGGCGACGGGCACTGCCCTCGCCGACCGGTCCGCCGTGGCGGTCAGGCCGGCAGGTTGGCCTCGATGGCGTCGGTCAACTTCGGGAGCCTCGGGATCCACCATGGGACGGAACCGCTGGACGATCTCCCCGTCCGGGGAGACCAGGAACTTCTCGAAGTTCCACTGGATGTCCCCAGCCTCGCCGTCGGCGTCGGGGAACGCCGTGAGCTCCTCGTAGACCGGATGGCGGTTGTCGCCGTTGACCTCGACCTTCTCGAACATGGGGAAGGTCACCCCGTAGGTGGCCGAGCAGAACGTGGCGATCTCCTCGGAGGTGCCGGGCTCCTGGTCGCCGAACTGGTTGCAGGGGAACCCGAGGACGGTGAAGCCCTTGTCGCCGTAGGTCTTCTGCAGCCGCTCCAGGCCCTCGTACTGAGGGGTCAGTCCGCATTTGGAGGCCACGTTGACCACCAGGAGGGCCTTGCCCCGATAGTCGCCCAGGGAGGTCGCGCTGGCCGTCGAGGAGTGGAGTTGAGGTTCGTAGATGCTCATGGGGCGATTCTAGACACCGCCTCTCGAGCCGGCTCCTGACGGCTCGGACGGCGGTGCCTCCGCTGGTCGCCACGGAGTGTGCACCCTGGCGCAATTCCTGCATTGGCCTCCGCAATTGACCGGTAAAGAAACCCTCCGGATGGTCGAAGATAGAGGGAAACGAGCGGCCGATTCGACCTGCGGAGCTCGTTGCCGAGGGGTGAATGACCAGCAATGTCAGTTGACGTGGCAGAGGTGAGGCACGGGACCGGGACCGGTCGCGACGTCTCGGGTTCGACGGTCCACGTCCTGATCGGCATGGTCCAGGCCCACCGGGGCGAGGTCGGCGTGGCCCAGGTCCTGGCCCTGGCCGGGGAGCTCCGTCCCTTCGCCGAGCTCGGCGACCTCTCCCGTTGGAGCTCGCTGACCGAGAGCGTGGCCCTGTTCAACGCGGCCGCCCTGGTGACCGGGGACGGCGCCGTCGGGCTCCACGTGGGCGAGGTCCTCCTGTTCACGCCGGACGCAGCCGCGTTCGCCGACCGGCTGCGGGCCCTCGGCTCGACCCGAGCGGTGATGCAACATGTCGATACGGTGATCGGCCATTTCGAGACCACTTCGACGGCCGCCACACTGGAGATCGCCGCGGACCACGCCCTGGTGGAGGTGGTCCCCCGCCGGGAGCGCCGCCACGCCCACCTCTGCGAGATGACCCGAGGGCTGCTGTCCCAGATCCCGGTGCTGTTCGACGCGGAGCCCGCCCTGATCACCGAGACCGAGTGCAGTGCCCGGGGCGGTCGGCGTTGCCTCTACGCCGTCAGCTGGGAGGTCACCGAGACCGAGCTGGCCGGGGAACGTCCTGCGGTGTCCGACGCCATGGGTCGCGGGTCCACCGCACCGGCCAACCCCCGCTCTGGCGGGGAACGGCGGATCCCCCGAAGGGACACTGGCACGCCTCGCAGAGAGCCCCGGCCGTGTGCAACCACGGTCAGTCCAAGGCCGAGCTCCGAGAGCAGCTGGACCGGATGAGCGTGCTGGTCGAAGGGGCGTTCGCCACTCGCTCGAGCTCCTCGACGACGACGTCGACTCCCTGCTCACCCAGATCGCCGCCCGGGCCGACGCCGTGGTCTCGGCCCACCGCTACCTCTTGATGGTCCGGGTCAGGCCCGGCACGCCCATCCAGCTCCATCACCGGGGACTCGAGGCCGGGGAGGCCCAGCGGTTGGCGGCCGACCTGTGGCGCGAACCATCCCGGCGACGACGACGGCTACCTCGTCGTCGACATCGCCTCGCCCCGACGCCGCTACGGCCGGCTGGTCGAGTTTCCCCCGCCGGGTTCGGCGCTCTCCCCGTCGGAGTCGCGGGTGCTGCACCTGTACGCCGAGTACGCCGCCACCGCCCTCGACATCTTCAGCGTGCTGACCGAGGCCAAGCGGAGCGACGCCACGGCCCGGACCCTCCTCTCCTTCTCCGAGTCCCTGTCCCGGGTGACCACCCTGGCCGAACTGGTCCAGCTGCTGGCGGACACGGTGCCGGGCGTGACCGACTGCGACCAGTCCACGGTGTACCTGTGGGACGGCGCCGACCGCCAGGCTGGTGCCCCGGGCCCGTACCGCCGGCCTGGAGGCACCTCCGCGCCTACCGGGGCGCCGATCGTCCCGCTCCGGCCGTCACCACACCCCGACCGCCGGCGACCGTGAGGAGCCCGAGCCCCCCGAGCCCGGCTCGGTCGACCCGTTGACCATCCGGACCGACGCCCCCGAGATCGAACGGATGTTGCACCACCGCGAGGTGATGGTCCTCGACGCCTCCACCGAGGACCCCTTCCTCCGGAACCTGCTGGACCGCTCGGGCACCGCCGCCTCGGTGGTGGCGCCGCTCTTCGCCGCCGGCGAGTTCCTCGGGGTGATCGCCGCCAACTTCGGACGCGACACCCCGACCGCCTCGATCCACGACCCCGACCTCCACGAGCGGCTGTCCGGGCGTGGCCGACCAGGCCGCCACCGCCCTCCAGAACCTGGAGCTCCTGGAGAAGGTCTCGCACATGGCCTGGCACGACGCCCTCACCGGGCTGCCCAACCGGCGCCTCTTCGAGGACCGGGTCGAACAGGAGCTGGTCCGGTCCCGCCGGGTCGGCGAGCCGGTGTGCATGTTCTTCGTCGACCTCGACCACTTCAAGACGGTCAACGACACCTTCGGCCATGCCGCCGGGGACGACCTCATCCGGCAGGTGAGCCAGCGCCTGGTGGACACGGTCCGCGCCCAGGACACCGTGGCCCGGGTCGGCGGGGACGAGTTCGCCATCCTGCTGCCCGGCCTGTCCGACCAGCTGGCCATCGACCAGCTGGCCCAGCGCTCGCTCGAGGCGCTGGGCGCCCCGTTCGTGGTCTTCGGCGAGGAGGTGGAGACCTCGGCCTCCATCGGCATCGCCATGGCCCCCGACCACGGCGACTCCTACGACGAACTGCTCAGCCGGGCCGACGAGGCCATGTACCGGGCCAAGGACCGGGGCCGCAACGCCTTCCAGATGTACTCGGGCTCGCTGGTCACCTCGGCCCACGGCCGATACGCCGTCGACGAGGACACCCTCTAGGCCGACCTGGTCCACGCCCTCGAGCACGACGAGTTCTTCGTGCTCTACCAGCCCTACATCGACCTGCGCACCGCCCAGGTGGTCGGCGTGGAGGCCCTGGTCCGCTGGCACCATCCCACCCTCGGGGTCCTCGAGCCCTCGTCGTTCATCTCCATGGCCGAGCGGAGCGACGTCATCGTGGCCCTGGACACCTGGGTGCTGCCAGCAGACCTGCCGCCAGGCCCGGACCTGGCTCGACCACGGCCTCGCCGCCGCTGCGGCTGTCGGTGAACCTGGCGTCGCGGGACCTGTCCAACCCCGAGCTGTTCGACAACATCGACCAGGCCCTGGTCGAGACCGGCATCGATCCCACCGCTGCTCGAGCTCGAGATCACCGAGCGGGTGGTCCTGGACAAGACCGGGCCGGCCCGGGAGAACATCGAGCGGCTCCGCCGGCTCGGGGTGCGGTTCACCATCGACGACTTCGGGACCGGGAACTCGTCGCTGAACCGGATCGGGTCGTTTCCGGTCAGCACCCTCAAGATCGACCAGTCCTTCGTCCAGGTGCTCGGTCCCGACGCGGACAACAACTCCCTGGTCTCGGCCATCATCTCCATGGCCGCCCGGCTGGGACTGGACTGCGTGGCCGAGGGGGTCGAGACCTCGCTGCAGAGCCGGGTGCTCCTCCAGCGTGGCTGCACCACCGCCCAGGGCTACTACTTCAGCCCGCCCCTGCCGGCCAAGGACATCGAGGAGATGATGGCCGACATCTCCGCCGGCGAGGCCGCCGACGCCGCTCGGAGGACGATCCGGCCTGATGCCGGCTCGGCCCGCGCTCGCGAGTGCTAACTATAGCTAGCATGGCGGGCCTATCCCCCCTTCCCCGAGCGCGGACCGATACGTTCGGTCCATCCGATCACCGGATCGAGACCAGCGAATCGATGAGGAGGAGCCATGGCGTCGTACGAGGGATACTGCGTGAAATGCCGGGAGAAGCGGCAGTTCGACGGCGAAGAGGTCGAGATGGCCAACGGCCGCCGTTCGGCCAAGGGCAAGTGCCCGGTCTGCGGGACCGGCATGAACCGGATCCTGGGCAAGAAGGCCTGACGCGGGCGCGACCGGGCGTCGGGATCAGCCCGGGAGCGTCGTTCCGGTCGCGTCCTGAGCGAGAGGGCGCCGATCACGGCGCCTCTCCCGCAGTCCCCAGTCGCTGACCACCAGCCGCTGGAGGCCCAGGTGCTCGACCAGGGTGGACAGCACCACCGCCCCGATCGGCAGGAGCGGGGCCCGCCGGGCCTGGATCCCGGGCAGGGCCAGTCGGGCGTCGAGGTCGAGGGTGGACAGGCGGTCGGCCAGCTCGTGGAGCTGGCCGGCCGGGATCTCGACCTGGTTGACCTGGAGCGACGAGGACGAGCTCGTGGGGCCCGAGGGGCCGGTGGAGCACCACGGCCAGGCGGGCCAGGGCCCGGACCGTCCCGCCGCTGGCGATGACCCGGGCCCCGGCCGCGGGGTGACGGGCCAGCATGGCGCGATGGGCTCGGACCGGGCCAGGGTGACCTCGGTGATCGCCACCCGGTCGGCCGGGGTGAGCAGCTCGCCGGTGCCCAGCTCGCCCCGGAGCCGGGCCGTGCCCAGGGCCACGCTGGCCACGTCGGTCACCTGGTCGATGGTGCCGATGCCCGCCTCCAGGCTCCCGCCTCCGAGGTCGAGCCCCAGGACCGGCTCGTGCCCGACCCAGACGCCGGCCCGCTGGCCGAGGAAGCACAGCCGGGCCTCCTCCTCGCCGGTCAGCAGGGTGATCGAGGCTGCCGAGCACCTGCTCGAACCGACCGAGGAGCTGGTGCCGTTGGCCGCGTCGCGCAGGGCGGCGGTGGCCAGGGCCACCACCACGTCGACGCCGGCGTCCTCGGCGGCCGCCCGGAGCCGGCGCACCGTCCGCACCGCCGAGGCCGCCCGGTCGGCCGGCACGCCGCCGGTGCGGGCCACCTCGGTGCCGAGGTGGAGGAAGGAGCGCCGCCGCAGCACCGGGGTCAGCAGCCCGTCGCGGGAGGCGTCCACCACCATCAGGTGGAACGAGCTGCTGCCCAGGTCGAAGACGGCGACGCGCACGGTCGGCATCGGCGTGACGCTACCGGCAACCGGTGCATCGGGGGAAAAGCCCGGCGTGCCCGGTGGCCTACGCTGGGTGCGGTCGGCGAGCGGGTCGCGGTCAGCGGACCGGCACACGGGACGTAGCGCAGCTTGGCAGCGCGCCTGCTTTGGGAGCAGGAGGTCGCGGGTTCAAATCCCGCCGTCCCGACCAGCCAGACCAGACCAGATACCCGGCCGTCACCCCGGGGTCAGGCGCTGAGCGGGAGGCCGAAGCTGGCTGGCGATCTCGCCGGCCGGGAGGGGCTCCGAGAACAGGTAGCCCTGGGCCAGGTCGCACTCGAAGGCCTGGAGGACCTCGAGCTGCAGGGTGGTCTCGACGCCCTCGGCCACCACCCGGAGCCCGAGGGCGTGGGCCAGGTTGATGACGGCCGACACGATCTCCTCACCCTCCACGCTCACCCCCAGCTCCTCCACGAAGGAGCGGTCCACCTTCAGGATGTCGAGGGGGAAGCGCTGGAGGTAGCTGAGGGACGAGTAGCCGGTGCCGAAGTCGTCGATGGCCAGCTGGACGCCCGAGCTCCTTCAGGGCCGAGAGCACCGACAGCGCCGAGGCGGCGTTCTTCATCAGTGCGCTCTCGGTGATCTCCAGGGTCAGGTGCTGGGGCGGCAGACCGGTGCGGGTCAGGATCTCCTCGACGGTCCGGACGATCCGGGGGTCGTCGATCTGGCGGGCCGACAGGTTCACCTCGATCGAACCGTGGGGTCCGGGCCGGCCCGGGTGCTGCCAGTCCTGGAGCTGGTGGCAGGCCTCCTCGAGCACCCAGGCGCCGATGGGGATGATCAGCCCGCTCTCCTCGGCCACCGGGATGAACCGGTAGGGGGCCACCAGGCCCTGGGCGGGGTGCTGCCAGCGGATCAGGGCCTCGACGCCCACGGTGGTCACCCCCTCCAGCTCCACCACCGGCTGGTAGTGGAGCATGAGCTCGCTGCGCTCGAGCGCCCGGTGGAGCGAGTGCTCGGTGGACATCCGGTCGAGGACCTCGATCCGCATCGACTCGCCGAAGGTCTCGGCCCCGGACCCTCCCCGACGCTTGGCCTGGTACATGGCCGCCTCGGCATTGGACAGCAGCTCGGCGGTGTCGTCGACCCCGAAGGTGTTGAGGGCCACACCGACCGAGGCGTCGAGGAAGACCTCGGTCCCTTCCACCATGAACGGCTCGGCCAGCGCTGCCCTGCACCCGGTCGATGAACGCCGCGGCGTTGATGTGGGCGGTGCCCGCCCCGTTCTGGAACAGGGCCAGGAACTCGTCGCCGCCGAACCGGGCCACCAGCTCCGCGTCGCCGGCCACCTTCGAGCAGTCGGGCCGCCACCGACGCCAGCACCAGGTCGCCGAAGTCGTGGCCCATGGTGTTGTTGATGGTCTTGAACCGGTCGAGGTCGATCAGCACCACGGCCACCGAGCCGGGGACTCCCCGAGCGTCGGTCACCGCCGCAGTCAGCCGCTCGCCGAAGTGGACCCGGTTGGGCAGCCCGGTGAGCAGGTCCTCCCGCCGGGCCCGATCCCGCCACGGCCCGACCGCCTGGTCGCGGGCGACGGACGAGGCGGCCACCGACCGGACGGAGGAAGCCCCCCACACACCGGGACGGTCCCTGCCCGGTGACGACCAGCTGCCCCTCGACGGGGATGCGATGGCCCTCGCGATGGAGCAGCTCGAAGCGCCGGTGGAGACCGGTGCCGGCCCCGGCTCCGGCCCAGCGGGTCGAGCAGGGCAGGGAGGCGGGGTGCGCGACAGGCCCGTCCCCGAGGTCGGCCGGGAGCAGGGTCTCGGTCGACCGGACGCCCCACCACCTCCTGCCGCCGCCAGCCGAACACCTCCTCGGCCCGGGGGTTCCACTCGATGACCACGCCGGCGCCGTCGACCTCGAGGAAGGGCTCGGGCCAGAGCGCCACGAACCCCGCACAGCGATGACGCCAGTTGGCGTAGGTGATCATCGGGACCCGTCCGGAAGCCAGTCGGCCCGGACCCGGTGGAGCGGCCACCGGTGCGAGTGCGGGCCGGGTTCCGGCCCTGCAGCCCGCAAGGTCCTCCACGATGCCCGTCCCCGCGCTGATCGGCCATGACTCCTCGTCTTACTCGGTTCCCGTGACCCATCGCCGACGACCAAGGCCTGGTTGCTGGCACGCATGGTAGGCACTCGCCCTGGTCACTTCAAGGATTTGCCGGCCGCGGCACCCCCGGGTGGCCCCCGGGGGCGTCCCCACGGGCCCGGTGGCGGACCCTGGGGCCGCCGAGGCGGGCACCCGGCCGGGGTCACACCGGTGGGCCTCCCTGCCGTGTACCGTGCCTGTCGTGGTCGTGGTCACCGGCACAGCTCAGAAGGCGGCATGGGACCGGAAGGTCATGCCACCGGTGGAGGAGGTACGCCCGGGACTGTGGTCGATCCCGGTGCCCATCCCCGACAATCCGCTGCGCTACGTGCTGGTCTATGCCCTCGAGCTCGGCGGGGGCGGCGTGGCCCTGGTCGACGCCGGATGGAACACCGAGGAGGCCTGGGCCGCCCTCAACGACGGGCTGGCCGCCGCCGGCGGGAGCATGTCCGACGTGCGGGCGGTGATGGTCACCCACATCCATCCGGACCACTACGGGCTGGCCGGCCGGGTCCGGGAGGCCTCCGGAGCGTGGATCGGGCTGCACCCGGCCGACGCGGTGATGCTCGAGTCCCGCTACGGCGACACCGACGAGCTGCTGGCCAACATGTCCCGCTTCCTGTCCGACTCCGGGCGTGCCCGACGACAAGCTCCCCGACCTGGCCGCCGCGTCGATGGCGGTGAAGTCGATGGTCACCATGGCCGTTCCCGACGTCCTGTTCGAGGACGGAAAGGCCATCGATCTGCCCGGGTGGACGCTCCGCACCATCTGGACCCCGGGCCACTCCCCCGGTCACGTCTGCTTCTACAGCGAGGACCGCGGCTGCTGATCTCGGGGGACCACGTCCTGCCCCGCATCACCCCGAACATCTCGGCCCACGCCCAGCAGGTGGCCAATCCCCTCGGGGACTTCCTGGCGTCCCTGGCCAAGCTGGAGGACCTCGCCACCGACGAGGTGCTCCCGGGCCACGAGTACCGGTTCGCCGACCTCCAGGCGCCGGCTCGAAGGAGATCATGGCCCACCACGCCGACCGCCTCGACGAGATCGAGAAGGTCGTTGGCCGATCACCCGGGGTCCACCGCCTGGGAGATCACCCTCCGGCTCCACTGGTCCCGCCCCTGGGACGAGATCCAGCCCTTCATGCAGCGCCAGGCCAACGGGGAGACCCTGGCCCACTGCGTGCTGCTCGAGCTGCACGACCGGATCCGCGCGCCAGGGGACCGCACCGGCCCGCTTCTTCGTGACCGCCCCACTGATGGATGTCGACCGCCGGGCCACGCGGGCCCACCGCATCCGGCGGCAGCGCCAACGGGCGGCCGGTGCCACCGCCCTGGTGGTGCTGGTCGTGACGGGATCGTGCTGGTGTCGTGCAACGGTGGCTCGGCCACCACGGCGTCGACGGGGTCGACCACCTCGACCCGTCCACACCCACCGGCGCCGGCAGGGAGCGGCTCCGCTGCTGCCCCGATCGGGACGGTGGGGGCCACCGGTCACCGCCCCCATCGTCCGGACCGCCGTCCATCGAGGCCGGCGTCGAAGCCTGGCCGCTGGCCAGCCCGCTGTCCCGCGAGGCGGTGGTGGCCAACGGCACCGGGCTGACCGTGCTCGGCGGCATCACCCCAGCGGGACCTCGCTGCCCACCGTCTCCACCGTCGATCCGGCCGCCGGGGCCGTCACCCCGACGGCCGGCCTGGCCGACCCGTCCACGACGCCGCCGCGGCGACCATCGGGCGGACCACCTCGTCTTCGGCGGCGGCTCGCCGAACACCGTCGCCACCGTCCAGGCGCGTCACGGCCCCGGCCATCCCTCCGGCCGCCGGGACGCACCGGGACGGTAGTCGGCCAGCTGCCCCAGCCCCGCTCCGACCTGGCCGTGGCCACCGTGAGCAGCGGGAGGGGGCCACGGCCTCCACCACGGCCTACGTGGTGGGCGGGTACGACGGCACCACCTACCTGCCCGGGGTGCTCGCCACCACCGACGGCACCCACTTCTCCACGGTGGCCGACCTGCCCGTCCCGGTGCGCTACCCGGCGGTGGTGGCCGACGGCGGCTCCTCTACGCCTTCGGAGGCGAGACCGCCTCGGCCGGCTCCACCACCACGGCCACCGACGCCATCCAGCGGATCGACCCGGCCACCCACCGGGCCACGGTCGTCGGCCACCTGCCCCAGCCCCTCTACGGCGCGGCCGCCTTCGTCATCGGCGGGACCATCTACGTGGCCGGCGGCCAGGTCCCGGGCGGTCCCACCCTCACCCAGATCTACGCCTTCGTGCCGTCGACGGGCAAGGTGCTCGCACGCCGGGCTCCTCCCCCAGGCCGAGGCCTTCGCCGGCTACGCCACCGTCGGGTCGGGCCGCGCGCCATCGGGTACATCGTGGGCGGCGAGGTCGCCGTCCCAGAGCGGCACCGACCAGGCCGGCGTGGCCTCGGGCACCCTCCGGTCGGTGATCTCGCTGCGGCCGAGCCCCTACGGCGGACCGGCCGGGTCGCCCGGCGCCGGCTCCCCCTACGCCGGCACCCTGCTCATCGCCGACCGGGGCAACAACCGGCTCGTGGCCCTGGACACCGCCCGCAACCAGGTGTGGCAGTACCCGTCGGCCACCATGCCGCCGCCGCCCGGCGGCTTCTACTTCCCCGACGACGCCTTCTTCATCCACGGCGGGACCGGCGATCATCTCCAACCAGGAGGACAACCACACCATCGTCCAGATCGGCTACCCGTCGGGCAAGATCCTCTGGCAGTACGGCCACCCCGGGGTGCCGGGGGCCGTGCCGGGGTACCTCAACCAGCCCGACGACGCCTACCTGCTCAAGTCCGGGGTCGTCACGGTGGCCGACGCCTCCAACAACCGGATCCTGTTCATCTCGCCGGCGGGCCAGGTCACTGGGCCAGATCGGCAACGGCGCCGACGCCCACGACCCCCCCACCTCCATCGCCTACCCCAACGGTGACACCCCACTGGCCAACGGCGACGTCCTGGTGTCGGAGATCAACGGCTCGTGGGTCGACGAGTACACCCTGGCGGGACACCTGGTCTGGACGGTGCACATGCCGTCGGTCGAACTACCCCTCGGATCCCCAACAGCTCGGCACCGACCTCTACCTGATGACCGACTACAACCCGCCGGCCGAGGGCACGCGTCCTCGAGTTCACCCGGCAGGGTCAGGTCACCTGGGCCTACGACGCTCAGACCGGGGACGGCGCGCTGAAGAAGCCGTCGCTGGCCGAGCGCCTCGCCAACGGCCTCATCATGGTCAACGACGACTACCGCAACCGGATGGTGGTCATCGACCCCACCACCGACTCCATCGTCTGGCAGTACGGGATCACCGACGTGTCGGGCACCGCCCCGGGCCTGCTGTCCATCCCCGACGGGTTCGACAACCTCCTGGCCAACGGCACCACCCCCACCCATCCCCAGACCGGCTGAGCCGGGCGCTCAGGCCGGTCCCGGCCTCGCCACCGGTCCTGCCCGCCTCCTCGTCCCCACGGGCCCGTCCGTCCATCCCTTCCTGTCCGGTGTCTCCATCGTCGTCGGCGAACTCGCGCGGCCAGCCGCCGGCGTTCCTTCCGCTTCAGCACGGTGCGGACCACGACGGCCACCACCACGATGGCGCCCACCGCCGCCAGGGACCACAGGCCGACCTCGCTCAGGATCCGCTCGAAGGACAGCCCGACCACGTAGCCGAGCAGGGTGTACCCCACCCCCCAGATGACGGCCACCGAGGGCGTTGTAGAACAGGAACACCCGGTAGCGGAGACCGCTCATACCGGCGAGGCCGGGGATGAGCGCCCGGGCGAAGGCCACGAATCGGCCCAGGAAGACGGCCGGGCCGCCGTAGTGCTCGAGCATGCCGACCGTTCGGCGAACGCCGGCGTTCCCCTTGAGGGGCCGGCGCTCGAGCAGGCACGGGCCGGCTCGCTTGCCCACCTCGAACCCCACCGAGTCGCCGACGATGGCACAGACCACCACCACCACGATCATCACCCCGAGGTTGACGGCACCCAGTCCGGCCAGCACCCCGCCGATGACGACCGCCGTCTCGCCGGGGATGAAGAAGCCGACCAGCAGCGCCGCCTCGGCGAAGGCCAGGAACCCGACCAGGGCGTAGGCCGTCGGTCCGTGGAAGTGGAGCAGCCAGCCGGTGACCCCGCCGGGGTTGGCGTTGGCGTTGGAGGCGGCGACCACCAGGTTCACCGTGCTGAACCCGATCACCCTCACCATCTCAGCGTCGGTTCGACGACGCCGGGGCCCGCCCCGCCGGCCGGCCGATTCCCGCGCCGGACTCACCGGGTCAGGGTCACGCTGGTCCAGGTGCGACGACGGCACGCCGGACAGGTCATCCACCGGTCGAACACCCGCCGAGGCAGCCAGGCCCCGAACGGGAACTGGAGCCGAAGGAACTCGATGATCCCCACCCGGGTCACCGAGCCGCACGACGAGCAGGCCACGGTGAAGATCCCCCTCGGCGGCACCGGGTCGGTGGCCGAGTCCCTCCGGCCCCTCCTCCTCGCCGGCGGGCGTGGCCGCGGAGAACAGGGCGTGCTTTCCGGTGGCCCGCGGCATGACGCCGGTCCGGATCCAGATGGACGCGGTCGCTCCCCACCGACGGTCCCCGGCGGGGTTGGTAGCCGTCCCCCTCGACCGACTGCTCGTCCACCGGCAGCCAGTACAGCGCCCGTTTGCCCAGCGGGTCGGGTCCGTCCGGCACTAGCCGACGGTGCCGGCGACCACGCTCATGTCGAGGAGCGTACGGGCCAGCTGGCGGTAGGCGAGCGCACCCGGCGAGCTCGGGGCGTGCTGGAGGATGGACTTCCCCCGGGCCGGGGCCTCGGCGAAGCGGATCGACTTGCGGACCGGAGGCTGCAGGACCGGGATCCCGTAGCGGGACTCCACCTCCTCGATGATGTGCCGGGCGTGGCTTGGTGCGATCGTCGTACATGGTGGCGATGATGCCCCGGACGGTGAGCTCGCTGTTGGCGAAGGCCCGCACGTCCTCGATGGTCTCGAGCAACTGACCCACCCCCCGGTGGGAGAGGGCCTCGCACTGCAGGGGGATCAGGACGGCATTGGCTGCGGTGAGCCCGTTGATGGTGAGGACGCCGAGTGAGGGAGGGCAGTCGATCAGGATCAGGTCGTACTGCCCGAGCACCGGCTCGAGGGCCCGTTCGAGCACGTGCTCCCGACCGGTCCGGGTGAGGAGGTGGACCTCGGATCCGGCCAGGTCGATGGTGGCCGGCAGCAGGTCGAGCCGGGCAACCCCGGGGACGGGAAGGGCGACGTCGGCCACGGCATCCCGTCGGACGAAGACGTCGTGGAGCGAGCGGTCGAGGGCGTCTGGGTCGAAGCCGAGCGAGATACGTCAGGCAGGCCTGGGGGTCGAGATCGACCACCAGGGTGCGGCGCCCGAACTCCGCGGAGGCCACACCGAGGGAGTGCACCGTGGTGGTCTTGGCCACGCCACCCTTCTGGTTGGCCACAGCCAGCACGTCGGTCACCCGCGAAGTCTAGGCCTGACCGTGGGACCCGCGGCGAGGGTCGGTAACGGACCGTGGCCACGTCGGGCCGGGCGGGGTCACAACCACCGATCGTGCCCCGGATGGAAGGGGACGACGACCCGATGAGAACGGCATCAGGGATACCGACCGGGTCCGGGACGGCACCATGAGTCCGCCAATTCGGCCCGCTCGTCGCCACCGGGCTGGATGTGGACGGGGGGTCCAGGATCGTCGACGGCCAGGTCAGTGGGCAGATTTCGGTCCGCCCGTCTGGCCCTGGCGTGCGATCTCCGCCCGCCCCCGTCCGTTTGGCCATCGCCGGGGTGCTCGACGAAGCAGCCTGGCGGCAGAGCCGGTAGCCTGGGCGGGTCCCTCTAGGGGGTGCCTCATGAAGCGTGTCGCCATCGGTGCAGTCGTACTCGTCGCATTGTTCGCCGACATCGCGGCCACGCCGGTGACCGCTGGAGCGGACCGGTTCGCCAAGATCCGCTGGGGCGCCAACAGCGTCAGTCTGACCGTTCCAACGCCTCCCCCCGCCTGTCGGACGACGCACGGCACGATCAGCTGCAGGTGGGCGCTTCTCGTCACCGAGGACGGCACCAACAGAACCGTGGGAGCGGCCATCGGCACGTCGGGCGTCCTGACCGTGGCCTATCCGACCACCTGCGGCGTGATTCACGCCAGCGCCGTCGTCGGCCCGCCGATCCGACGAGAGGTCGGCTATGCGCACACCATCTCGGCCCCGTGCACGCCCTCCCCCCCGGTGGCACCGGGCGCCGCTGCTGCGACCGACACGGCGGACAGCGTCAACGGAGTGGCAGAGCCCCTGCTCCCACCGGCCTCGCCCCAAGCGCAATCGGCGGCGGCCTCCACCCACGCCACCGGACCCTCGGCTCTTCCATTCACCGGAGCCCCGGTCGTCGACTTCCTGGAAGTCGGCGGCACCTGTCTCCTGCTGTCCGCTTGGTGCCTGTTGCCCCTGCGGCGTCGACGTTACGTCGGTTATCAAAGCCCCCTCTGACCGCGTGGACGGGGTGCACCTGGGGTCGCCCACGACGACCACGGGTGCTGCGGTAGGCCGGTCGGAGGAGTCCGCCCCCGATGAGCCGTACTCGAGCAGTGCCAGGGTCGCTCTCCACGATGAGCATGTGCATAGTGCCTGGGACCTGGCGCCCCCGGCAGGAGTCGAACCCGCAACCTGATGGGTAGAAACCACCTGCTCTATCCAGTTGAGCTACAGGGGCCGGACCGGGCCAGGTTACCGCTACTGTCCGCGCCGCCATCGGACTGTGCCACACTAGAGGCTCCTTGGTGGCCGTAGCTCAGTTGGCAGAGCGCCGGGATGTGGCCCCGGAGGTCGCGGGTTCGAGCCCCGTCGGTCACCCTCTTGCCCCGGGGAACCTGAGCTCCAGGCGCGCCAAGGGCAGTACCGTGGTACGTAGGCGCCTCTAGCTCAACGGCAGAGCAACGGACTCTTAATCCGCAGGTTCCGGGTTCAAATCCCGGGGGGCGCACCAGGTCAGAAGGATCTCGCCTCTTCGCCAAGGGTATGCGCGCCGACAGCGCTCCTGCTCCTATCAGGGTGAACGGCTCCATGCCCACCTGGTCCGGGCTGGTTGGTGACACTCCAGTCGGGGGAGAATGTTGCCCGCATGTCCGATCCTCCCGCACCAGTGTCTCCGTCCAGACAGCTCGCGCTTCCTCCAGATCAGGTCGGTCTTCTCGAGGGACTCGCGACAACTCGGACGATCCGCCGGTACACCAACGAGCCTGTTCCGGAAGAGGCGCTGCGCGCCATGTTGTTCTCGGCAACCAGGGCGCCGAGCGGATCCAATCGCCAGCCGTTTCGATTCGTCGTGCTCACTGACGGTCCAAGAGCAAAGAGTGCGAAACGCATTGTTGCCGAAGGGGCCAAGCAGATCTGGGCCGCCAAGCGGGGGACCGACGGCTACGACCAGGGCAGTGGTGCGGACCGTTCTTCTCCGAAGGCTCGCATGGCGCGCACCATGCAGCACTATGTGGAGACTTTTCAGGATGTTCCGGTGCTCGTGCTCCCCTGCTTGATCCGCTACCGGGCACCCACTCCGATGGAAGGTGCCTCCATCTACCCGGCGTGTCAGAACCTCCTTCTCTCCGCCCGTGCCCTTGGTTATGGTGGCGCTTTCACAGGAATGCACCACCCCGTTGAATCTGAGCTGCGCCAACTCCTTGGCATCCCAGACGATGTGTTCATGGCTGGCACCGTCACGATTGGCAAGCCAGCGGGACGCCACGGTCCAGTGCGACGCCGGCCACTCTCCGAGCTCGTGTACTCCGACCACTGGGGAGTCCCGCCGGACTGGGCGACCGATCCCGAGGGAACGCAGTACACCTCGGCGGGTCCACCAAAGAACATCGGCGGTCGCCAGTAACCGCGGATATGCCTCCCTCATCAGGACGAGGGGCGTCAGAAGGAGGGGAACACCTCACGGATCTCCTTCGTCAGGACCTCGACTCCGCGCCAGGCCTGTCGGCGCGGTGGCGCAGCTTCGGCCGCGGCGCCACGCGTCGGCTCGGAACGGATCGTCCCCGTACCCAGACCTAGGCCATCGGCTGTCCGTCCGGGCGTCGTCGGCCAGTCCCCTTGGTCGAGTCTCGGGAGTTCGTTGTACCGTCATGGTCGGTCCAGCCCGAGGACCGTGCCACCAGGTACCGGGCCCGGCGGCAGAGAGGACGACGTCATCCATGCCTTCCCCAGACCGGTCCCATGCGCTCGACCACCTCGTCGTGGTCCTGTTCGAAAACCGCTCCCTCGACAACGTGCTCGGACACCTCTACCGACCCGAGGACGGGAAGACGTTCGACGGCGTCATCGGCAAGAACCTGACCAACCCCATTCCGTCGTGGGCCGAGCACGGTGCCGATCAGAATGTGGTTCCTTACACCGTCGCCACGGACATGGACTCTCCCGACCCGGACTCGGGCGAGGAGTACTTCCACACCAACACGCAGCTCTACAACACCCTCGACGAGCAGAACCGGGGCAAGATCGGCGACGCGGCGACCGCTCCGTGGAACGTGCCCGCGCCCGGGTCGACCCCCACCATGGACGGGTTCGTCACCGACTACATCAGCACCTTCACCGGCGAGGTCGGCCGTCAGCCCACCTATGACGAGTACGCCCACATCATGACCGGCTACACCCCCGAGCAGCTCCCAGTGCTGAACGGCATCGCCCGGGACTTCGGGGTCTTCGACCACTGGTTCTGCGAGGTGCCGTCGCAGACCTTCATGAACCGCTCGTTCTGGACGGCCGCCACCTCGTCGGGCCTCGTCGTAAACTCCCCGGTGAAGAAGTGGTTCAGCGAGAACGACGCCGAAACCCTGTTTGAGCGGCTGGAGGCACACGGCAGGACCTGGAAGGTCTACGTGATGGAGCCCATGCCGGTCTCACTCACCGGCCTCGTCCACTACCCCCGGCTGAAGCACCGCTTCGCCACCCACTTCGTTCCGTTCGACGAGTTCGAGCGGGATACGGCGGCCGGCACCCTGCCCGACTTCTCGCTCATCGAGCCCAACATGTTGGCCGGGCACGGGGACTACCACCCGGCCATGGGCCGGTCCTTCCGGGCCAACATGGACGTGGAGGTGGACAGCCCGTCCTCCGTGCTCGCCGGGGAGGCCTTCTTGGTCAGGGTCTACGACGCCTATCGGTCGGCCACGTCAGAGGCGGGAACCAACGTCTGGAACACGGCCCTTCTCATCGGTTGGGACGAGCCGGGTGGGACCTACGACCACGTACCCCCCGGACCCGTGCCGCCGCCCGACCCGGCCGGACTGCCCGGCGAGTGCGGCT
Source organism: uncultured Acidimicrobiaceae bacterium (assembly GCA_963717885.1). Lineage (GTDB taxonomy): Bacteria > Actinomycetota > Acidimicrobiia > Acidimicrobiales > RAAP-2 > Bog-756. Next base: position 126,282 of record CAVQXB010000004.1, read on the forward strand.
TCGGCTTCGACCGCTCGGGCTACCGGGTCCCAGCCGTCATCGTGTCCCCCTGGGTGGAGCCCGGCGCCGTCTACAACGACGAGTACCGCCACACGTCCCTGATCGCCACCCTCCGCAAGGTCTGGGGCCTCGGGGAAGCCTTCACACAACGGGACGCCGCGGCCCGCCCCTTCGACCACGTCTTCTCCCTCGAGTCGCCCCGTGACCCGAAGACCTGGGCCGCCATCACCGCCCTGCCGGTGCCCGGCTGGATGAGCGACCACGCCATCGTGAGCCAGGGCCTGAGCACCCTCGGGAAGGGCATCGGCCACGGCCTCATCGCCCGGGCCCGGGAGCTGGCCGTCAAGCTCCCCACCGGCCTCGACGATCCCCACGCCACGTTGACGCCCCGCCTCATCGTGGGCGGCATAAAAGAGGTCGCGGCGCACTTCTTCCCCCTGCTGGCCCACCAGGAGCGCGACTGACCGGGGACCTCATCAGCTCAAAGTCTCTTCTGCTCCCCAAAAAAGGCAGGCGCGCTGCAGATCGCTGAATCAACCAATTGACCCGGAAAAGAGCGGCTGTCCCCCATCAGACGGGATCAGCGGGCACCGGGGTGAGAGAAGAAGAAGCGCTCCGAGTTGCCGAAGAGATAGCCGTCGAGCACGTCCGGCGGAAGGTCGAGTGCCGCGGCCTCGGTCACGGTGCGGGTGATAGAGAGCACCGGCGAATCCGAAGCGAAGATAATCCGGTCCTTGCCCCGCGTCCGCATGAAGTGGAGCAGCGACTCAGGAAGGCGTCGGGGCGACCAGGCCGACGTCATGAGGCGAAGGTTGTCATACTTGATCATCAGGCGGATGGCCGTGTCCCACCAGGGGTCTGCCCCGTGGATCATGGACAGCTTGAGTTCTGGAAAGTGGTAGCAGACCCGGTCCAGGTAGATCGGATTCTGCACCTCTCCGGGGATGGGAGGTCCCGGCAGACCGGTGTTCATGCACAGCGGCATGTCCAGCTCACAGCACTTCGCGTACAGCGGGAAGTACACCGCTTCGGTGGGAGGATAGCGGCCGTCACCCCAGAAGCTGGGTCCGACGGTGAGGTATGCGACGGAATGATCGGCGACGAAGGATTCGACCGCCCGCAGGGTGTGCATGGGCTTGAGCAGATTGTGTCCCCCGAGACCGAGGCTGAACCGGTCAGGATGGGCCTCCACGAACTGCGCCGCCCGCTGGGACGGCTTGGCGATGTTGGTAAGCAGGACAGCACGGCGCACCCCTTGCGAATCCATCTCCTCGAGCATCTCGGGCAACTCTCGACTCCGCATGTCGAAGTTGGCCTTGAAGGTGTCCTCCTTCACCTTGATCATCCAGTCGGATTGAGGACCGTCGCCCATGTCGACATTGCAGAGACAGTCATTTACTCGTTCAACCGTGGGCACTGGCCACTCCTTTGCACAGTGAGATCCGGGCGGAGGCCATGCAGGCGAGCCATCCGGTCCCGGGGCAGGACCGCCGCCGCGACCGGCGAAGCCCTGTTCCGGCGATCACCCCGAGACAGGCCCGCAGAGACGAGGGGCACCCGGTTCGGTGGGCTGGCTTAGATGGGCATGGCCGCCACCATAGCCATGCGTGCTTCTCCTCTCACGCACGGATCATCAACGCGTTGCTACTGGCCGTCGCCGATCCTCCCCGACAGGTAGCAGTGGCTGGAGGTCTGGTCGGCAGGAACATTTTTCGATGATTTCACCACAAGCTCGTGGCCACGGCCAGAACCGCCTCCGCTCCCCTGGCCCAGTTAGAACGACGAGTTCTGGTTGACGGTGGCTCCGTTGGCATTCACCGCACCACCGGACTCGAGCCTGTTGGGCCAGGCGCCGACCGGGTCGTCCCCTCCCCGGGATCACCGGATCGTTGGGGGTTCGGGCTTTCGCTTCTGGAATACCTCTTGACTGCTCCGAAGGGATTCTGCCGTCGTGGCCAGATTCAAGAAGAGGTTCCCCAGCTCGACCATCTGACCGGGCGGCATCTCTCTCGATGCCCAGACCGCCCGCAAGGACGCCTGCACCGCTGCCGGGGAGTACGAGGCGATTGTTAGCGCCAGTTGTCGGGTGACGTCGATCAACTCGGATGAGGGAACCACCTGGGTGACCAGACCAATGCGTTCGGCTCTGTGGGCCGAGATACGCTCCCGATTCCCCATCAGGGTCATGCGCATGACCTCTCCGAACGGCATCCTTTCGCCCATCAGGGCGGGCTCGAATACCGCCGGCATACCGTAGGTCACATGCGGATCGAAGAACGTGGCGTGATCGGCGGCGACGATGAAGTCGACCTGGCCCAATAGATAGAAGGCCCCACCACACGCCATCCCGTTCACGGCGGCTATCACCGGCTTCCACAGGCCCTGGCTCCGGGGACCGATGCTTCGCCCTGGGTCCTCGTACGTCAAGGCATGGAAGAAGTGCTCCCCCTCCTCGGTGGGAACACCGGCGCGGTCCATTCCGCTACAGAACGCCTTCTCACCGGATCCCGTCAGGACGATCGCACGGACCTCGTCGTTCGTCTTGAGCCAACTCCAGAGATCCCGGAGTTCGGTCTGCATTGCTTCGTCAAAGGCATTGTGCACTTCAGGACGGTTGAGGGTGACCAGCGCCACACCATCGGCCTCCTCGTAAAGAAGCGTTTCGAATTGGATCTGACCAACCTCCTACTCATCAGCGGGTTCGACCGGCTGGTCGGACCTCCAGCGCCCATGGCTGGCCAGGCCGACCGTGGGTTTGAGAACATCACCGTGAGGGTTCACCGACCTCGGATGTCAAACCTACCAACAGGGAGAACCGCGCTCAGTCGAAAAGGCCGCGCCGAGTGGGCGGCGATCACGGAGCGACGCCGAGAACGTGCTCCCTGATGGCCCCTCTCTTGGTCCGCCCCGTCGCCGTGGTGTGGGCTCGAGACGGGGCCGGACTAGGGGTCGATCGTGAACTCGGTGCCCGGCACAAGTTGGATCGTCACGAAGCTGGTGAGGCAATCGTCAAAGGCGACCGTGTGCCCGAGGTAACGCTTGGTCCAGGTACCCGAGGTCCTCACGATCGTCCCCACCAGGTCGAACTCCTTCTCGGAATCGGGGCAACGTGAGGTCGACGGAAAGGCGCTGGTCGTGACGGTGAAGCTCATGGCCTTTCCGGTGGACCAGTCGATGGGATACGGCCCGACGCCGAGCGCGAAGCTCTGTCCCGATCCACCGCTCACCCGGGTGGTTGCAACCTCCGATGATGATGGGAGCAGCTAGGTCCTGGGGCACGGACTGCATCGACCGACAGACCAGGAGCTGCCTAGACGCGGCCGACGCTGAGGCGGCCCTCGACGGACCGACGAGAGACAGGAACGACGACGCCCCTATGAGGACCAGAAGGGTCACTCCTCGCCTTAGGGCTCTCATGGCAACCCCCGTCAGAGTGGCATCCCGCCTGTTGGACCGTAGCGAACTGGAGTGGCCCCTGAACAGGTTGACCGTCCGACCGGGGCCAGAGACGCTGACGCCCCCGACGGCCCACTGGGTATCTCGGGGTACTGCGCCGATCCCTGCCGACACCCAAGCTGACTCAGGTCGTGAACGGGCCCGGTCCATGCCCTGGTTTCGCCGATGGTGAAGGCGTCGCAGACCTGCCCCACGGAAGGGGCCTCCGTCACCACTCTCCGAGTCGATTGTCGATGTCCCGGACCAGGCGCTCGGCGTCCAGCGTGCTGGCCTCTCCCGGACCGTTTACCCGGACCGTGGCAGCCAGAAAGTTCCGGGCCACGATGCTGGCTTCGGCGTACTCCTTCGACCAGACCAGGGCCGAGGCCAGATTCCGCAACACGATCAGTGTCTCGGGATGGTCGGGTCCGAGCAGACGACCCCGGACCTCGACCGCCGATCGCAAGAGCTCGGACGCCTCGGCGTACCGTCCGTCGCCGATGAGCGACCTGGCCAAGGTGATGGCGACGCCGGATGCCGGGACCTCGTCGCCGCGGTCCTCGTACCCGGACTTGACCTGGACGAGGAGCCGGCGAGCCTCCTCGGGCTCTCCCAGGGCCAGTTCGGCGTCGGCAAGTCGTTCCGTCACGGCCAGCACCATCACGTCATCCGGCCCCTTGGCCGCACTCATCCCGTCACGGACGTGGATCAGAAGGGGCTTGGCCCGGTCGGCCCGCTTGAGCTCGATCAGGGTGACCGCCAGCCGCGCCTCGGCCGCGAGCGTCAGCTCGTGCTCGGCGCCGAGCTCGTCACGCCGACCTTTGACCACCTTCCTCCGGAAGGGCAGGGCGTCGGCATACCGACCGAGGGATTCTCGGGACTTGGCCACGGCCTCCATGGCACTGATGGTCCGCCAAGAGCCGGTCCCCCGCTTGTCGAGGCTGGAAGCCAGGCGGTGCTCGGCGAGCTCGAGGCGGGCTTCGGGGCTCTTCGCCCGCCGCTCCCGGCGCAGCTCCACCCAATGGCCCACCTCGTCGAACCAGCGGGGTGGGGCGAGCCGTCGGCGCCCGGTCGGTCGAGCCATCTGGTCAGACTAGGACCGGCGTCGGGCCGGATCGTCGCACCGCCCCCGACGACCCCGGACCGGTGCGACCCCGCTCCCTATCGGCCGTGGTCGGCTCCCCTCACCGGCCGCACCGCGACGAGCACGGTGTCTGTCGAATCGACGACGCGGGAGAGGGCACCCCGCTAACTTCGCCCCCATGCGGTTGAGCACGGTCATCCTCCCCATCTATGAGTGGAAGGAGGGCCGGGCGGTGTGGCGCCGAGCCGAGGCCCTCGGGTTCCACGCCGCCTACACCTACGACCACCTGACCTGGCAGAGCTTTCGCGACCGTCCCTGGTTCGCCGCCATCCCGACTCTGACCGCCGCCACCACCGTCACCCGGCATCTGAGAATCGGCACTCTCGTCACCTCACCCAACTTCCGGCACCCGGTGACCCTGGCCAAGGAGCTGCTCACTCTGGACCACGTCTCCGGGGGACGGCTGACGGCCGGCATCGGGGCCGGTGGCACCGGGTTCGATGCCACCGCTCTGGGACAGGATGCCTGGACTCCCGGCCAGCGGGCCGACCGGCTCGATGAGTTCGTGCGCCTCCTCGACCACCTCCTCACCCACCCCCGGACCACCGAGCGCGGTCGCAACTACGCCGCCGTCGAGGCCCGGACCATCCCGGGGTGTGTCCAGGATCCCCGGGTGCCCTTCCTGATCGCCGCCACCGGACCGCGGGGCCTCAAACTGGCGGCGGAAATGGGCCAGGGCTGGGTCACCTACGGCGATCCCCGGGGGTCGGGTGAGCAGACGCCGGCAGCACAGTTGGGCGTCGTCCGAGATCAGATGGAGCGGCTCGAGTCGGCCTGTGCCGAGGTGGGTCGGGCCCCCGGTTCGCTCGACAAGGTGTTGCTCCAGGGATTGACCTCGGACCGTCCGCTCGACTCGCTGGACGCCTTCGTCGAGTGGGCCGGCCGCTACCGGGAAGTCGGCATCACCGAGATCGTGATCCACTGGCCGGTGGCCGACTCGGTCTTCGCCGGCGACCAGGACGTCTTCGAGCGCATCGCCACCGACGCACCGTCACAGCTGCGCTGAGCCCCGAGCGCTCGGCGGGGACCCACCGGAGTCAGTCCCGGAGTGAGCGCTCGAGGTCCCACCGGTGGTGCTCGGCGTCGTGGGCGTTGGAGACGGCCACGTCGGCCAATGTCAGGGCGCCGCGGTCGGGATGGATCAGCACGAGACCCCTGTCGTCCGAACGGGCCACGGCGTGCTGCCAGTCAGCGACGGAGCGGTCGAGGGACCAACGAGCGGCGCGCAGGACGATGGTGCGATAGCCACGCGCCTCGGCCAAGGCGCGCTCGTCGTACCCACCCACCTCCGCGGGCCCTCCCCCGGTGACGCCCATGAGACGCTCGGCCCAGATCCTCAGGTTGTCCGCCACGTGGCAGACGTACTCGCCCACCGACCACTCGAGGTCCGGATGGCGTTCGTGGCCACTGGCGCCGTCGAGCAGCCGTGCGTAGGCGGCCGGGACCCCGGCCACCGCCTCCCGGGCCTCCCTGAGCGTGGTCGTCCACGCGAAGCCGCACTCCCGGCAAGGGTCGCCGTACTCCGATGCACCCCACTCGTTCACCCACCGATTGTCGCGCCGCGATGGCGTCGGGGACCCGGGGTGGCTTTACCCTCACCGCCGCCGGCTGCGACGACCGCACGGATCTTGCAGTCGAGTGCAGTCAATGGCTCAAGTATTGGTCGCAGTGAGTCGAACTGTGACCTATGGACCAGAACGGCCCCGAGGCCGCCGTGGGGCCCCGGCAGCTCCTGATGGAAGCGGCCGCGCCCCCGATCGAACTGTCGTCGGAGGAGAAGGACGACACCGCCTTCTCCCGCGCCCAGTCCTTGGTCCAGAGCCCGGAGTGGCCCCGTCTGGGGGACACCTCCCGCCGGGACGGACTCGGCACGGAGGACCCGGTCCCCGACGAGGGTGCCGGTCAACCCGTGGACATCAACCTCGAGATCGAGGACGGGGAGACCACGCTGTTCGAGGCGGCCATCGGCGCCTTCCATGCCGGCGAGTTCCAGCGGGCCGAGTCGCTCTTCCTCGAGGAGGCGCAGCGCACCGTGGACGTCCGCGCCCCAGCGGGCCGCCATCTCCTACCGGCAGGCGGCGCTGGCCGCGGAGCAGATGGGCAACACGGACGCCTCCGACCACTGGATGCGGCTGGCCGGGCGGGAGTACCTGCGGGTCACCGAGGACGACCGGACTCCCTTGCCGTTCATCCGCGAGGCGGCGGTGATGGCGGCCAAGTGCTTCCTCAGCGTGGAGAACCTCAAGGTCGCCTCCAAGGGCCTGCGCCGGGCCCAGGCCATCGAGACGGTGCTCCGGGCCGACGACGACCTGATGGCCGAAGGTGGCGGCGACCCGTTCGAGTCACTCGCCCGGAGTCGTCCCCGGCCGACGGTCGGGCTCCGGATCGAGCGCCGCGCCACGACCCGCCCGGCCTCCGACGACCCCGTCCCGCCGGCCGAGCGCCGAGGCTCCTCCGGTCGGATGCCGACGGAGACGGGGACGCCGGTCCTCCCGTCGACGAGCACGCCGTGCCGCTACCGGCTGCCCACGGCAGCTGGCTGCGCCGGCTCCGGCATCCCCGACCTGCCCGCCACGTGGCCTGACCGGTGCCGTGGGCACTCCCCCTGCTCGAGTCCCCACCGGCAGGCCTCCGGGCGAAGCCCGCCGCCATCCGGCGGCGTGTCTGTCCGACATCGACGTCCTGCTGACCACCGAGGGCACCTACCCCTACGTGACCGGTGGGGTCAGCACCTGGGCCCACCAGCTGGTCACCGGCCTGGCCGAGAAGCAGTTCGTGGTCTACTCCGTGGTGGCCAACACCTCCCTGGCCGTCCGGTACGAGCCGCCCCCCAATCTCGCCCACGTCGTCCAGGTGCCCCTGTGGGGCACCGAGGACAACGCCGAGTTCAACCCCCGTCCGGGCTGGATCGCCCGGACGGATGCGTCGGCCCGGGCGCCACTTCGACGAGGAGTTCCTCCCCGCCTACGCCCAGCTGGTGGTCTCGGTGGCGCTCGGCGAAGGGGGGCCCGACGACCTGGTGGCGGCCCTGTGCGCCCTCTCGGTCTACGCCGATCGCTACAGCCTCAAGCGGGCCATGCGGGACGGCCGGACCTGGCGGCTGTTCCGGGACACCCTGGCCACCCATCCGCTCTACCAGCGCCTGACCACCTACGAGGCCATCGACCTGGCCCGCTCGGTCTACCGCTACCTGGGACCGCTGGACTACCCGACCGACCTCCCCCAGGTGGTCCACGCCTCGGCCGCCGCCTTCTGCGCCATCCCCGCCGTCGTGCTGCGGGAGCGGTAGGGCGTCCCCTTCCTCCTCACCGAGCACGGCGTCTACTACCGCGAACGGCTGCTGGCCCTGGGCCGCAACCGGACCAACAGCCCCTACCGGGTCTTCCTGTCGAACTTCTACGCCGCCGTGGTGGCCATGGCCTACTCGCGGGCCGACCTGGTGGCCCCGGTGGCCAGGTTCAACGCCACCTGGGAGACCCGGCTCGGCGTCGACGAGGCCAAGATCCACCCGATGCCCAACGGGGTGGACCCCGACCGACTTCCCGCTGACCCGCCCGGCCGGCAGTGGGACCGACCCCCTGACCCTGGTGGCCGTGGCCCGCCTCGAGCGGCTGAAGGACATCCACACTCTGCTCCGGGCCTTCGCCATCGTGCCGCACCCGGATCCCCGGGGTCCGACTCCAGATCCACGGCCCCGAGAGCGACGCCGGCTACGCCCGCAGCTGCTACGCACTGGCCGAGCAGTTGCGAGCTGGGCCCGTCGTGCGTGTTCCGGGGACCGACCGCCGACGTGGGCCAGGCCCTCAACGAGGGGGACATCGCCGTCCTCTCCAGCATCTCGGAGGGCTTCCCCTTCGCCGCCGTCGAGGCGCTGATGGCCGGCCGGCCCATGGTGGCCACCGAGGTGGGAGGGGTCCCCGAGGTCATCGAGCCGCCCTACGGGCGCCTGGTCGCCCCCGGGCCGCCCCCTCGACCTGGCCGACGCCATCTGTGCCATGGCCGCCGATCGCGGTCGCCTGGCCGAGCTGGGCGAGCTCGGCCGGCAGGCCATGCTCGAGTCCTACACCCTCGACGTGTTCCTCGACGGCTACCGGTGGCTCTACGACGAGGTTCGGTCCCGTGCCTCCGCACCACTGACGCTCGCGCCGGTCCGGCCGAGTGACCGGGTGGCCCGCGACCTCGACGAGCTGCGCGGACACTCGACGGTCTACGACGATCTGCATGTCGAGGCCCGCCGGGTGCTCGACCGGAACCCCGAGCCGCGCAACCTCCGCGACGTGGCGGTGGCGCTGGAGTCGATGGGCTACACCGCCAGCGGCGCCGAGGCCCTCGGCTTCGATTCCGTGTTCGATCTGGCCACCGCGGTCTACGAGCTCACCTATCTCTACTACGTCCCCCACGTCGACGTGGCCCCCGAGCGCCGCCGAGCACCTGGCGGCAGTTCGCCGACGACTACGTGGCCGGCTCGTGGTACGGCGTTCCCGTGGATCATGTCGGTGGTGGTCCTGTTCGTCGGGCGGGTGGCCCTGTGGTCGTCCCTCGACGCCACACCCCAGGTCGCCGCCATGGTGTCCCTGGCCTTCTTCCTCGCCGCCGTGCTGGCCGGGGGCTGCTCCCAGATGATCGGGCGCAAGGGGACCTTCTACCTCCTCCAGAAGAACTACCCGCTGGTGCGGTGGACCGTGTCCCGCTTCCTGATCTACAGCGTGGCCGCGGCGTCCCTGGCCATCGCCCTCGTCTACACCTTCTACATCGTCCCGTACTACGGGCTGCGCCTCGGGCGAGATGTTCGTCGAGTTCGCCGTGGCCATCTTCGCCTTCCTGCTCAGCGCGGCGCCGCTGTACATGCTCCGTCGCTTCTACACCCTGGCCCTCGCCACCGGGCTGGCGCTGGTGGTGACCCTGGCCACGCGCCCGACCTGTTCAGCCGGCAGCTCACCCGGCTTCCGCCACGCCCAGCTGCTGGGTCTGGCCGTCGGGTCCGGGGCCATGGTGGTCATCGCCGCCAGCTACCTGGCCATGCGGACCGAGACCCCGACCGGGAGACGGCGACACGCTGGCCGTCGTCAAGCCTCCCGAGCTCCGGGTGGTGCTGTGGCACTCGGCCCCCTACGCCGTCTACGGCATGGCCTACTTCGTCCTGATCCTGGTCGGCCCGGTCATCGTCGGGCTTCGCCTACGGCCACAGCCTGGGCGTCGACCAGTACGTCTATCCCTCCACCTACGAGGGCTCCGTGGATCTGGCCCTGCTGGAGCTGGTGCTCCTGCTCGGCCTGGTCTACGCCTCGATCGAGCGCTTCGGCCGACGGCTCCGGCCGCTGCTCGACAGCCAGCACGCTGGACTGCTGGCGGCAGGCCCGTGCCGCCCTCCGGCGGGAGTGGGTACTGTCCGTCTCGGTGCTGGCGGTGGTGTCCGGGCTGGTGGCCTGGGTCCTGCCCGGGCTGCTCCTGCACGTGCTCCCGGCCACGCTGACCGCCTCGGTCCGGACTCCGGGCGGCCTGACGCGCCCTGGAGGTGGCCTCCTTCGGCTTCGCCATGGTGTCCGATCGGCATGCTCTGCAGCCAGTACCTGTTCTTCCTGGGCAAGCCACGGGCGCCGGTGATCGGGGCCGTGGCCGGGGCCGTGACCAGCGCCGCGGTCGACCGCGGTGCTGGTGCGCGGCGGGGATCTGACGCTCGGGTCGTGGGGGCTCCTGGCCGGGAGCACGGTCTACGCCCTCGTCACCGGGCTGGCCTCCTATCGGGCCCTGGCCGCCGGCGAGGAGTCCTTCTATGCCTCGTTCTAGAACCCGAGGGACCGGGCCGGAGCCGGCGGCCGGAGCCTCCGGCCCGTCCGGCGCGGCGTCTCCCGACGGCCCGCCGGGGTACCATCCCCCCCCCGAGCTCGTCGAGTCGTGGGACCCCGCCGACGACGAGCGAGGCGGTGACAACGGGCCGGGCGGCCAGGAACGCCACGCCGTCCAGTGGAACTGGCACGGCCGTCCGTCGTGGGGGCGCCGGATGGTGGCCGCCTTCCCCGTGGTGGCCATGGTGCTGGCCATCGGGCTCGTGGTGCACACCACGTCATCGGCCCAGGGCGCCATCGACCAGGTGCTGTCGGTGCGCGGCACCGGCGGCGCCACCCTCCTGTCGAGCGCCCCACCGCTCGCCGCCGGCGGCAGCGACTCGGGTGGCGGGCAGCTCACCGACTACCAGGACGTGACCTTCTCCCAACCGAGCGGACCGAGCCGGCCCATCCAGGGCAGCACCTCGCTGGCCCTACCCCCTTACGTCGGGCTGGGAGGCCAACGGCAGCGCCGGGGCCGTCCAACGGAAGCGCAGTGGCCCGCCTGGGGCCAGCTCCACGTGGGCGTGCGCCGGGCCACCCCAGACTTCCGTGGGTGGTTCCTGACCACCACCGGGACCATCCCGGCCTCGTGCGCCTTCCAGTTCTCGGCGGCGTCACCCCCTCCGGTCACTGCCCCGTCCCCGCAGGCCATCGGGGAGCTGGTCATGGCGGTGCAGACCGGCACCACCGCCACGACCGGTGACATCAACTACGTCTTCGTGGCCGAGAACGTCTCCTCCAGCGGTCAGCGCAACCTGACCGTGGGCTACTCCCAGGGCCACCTCAGCCACGCCACCGAGCACATCCTGAAGCAGGTGCCCTGGTCAGCCGGGGCCGCTGCAGGTGGCCATCCAGACCAACGGCGACAACAAGCTCAGCGTCTGGGTCAACGGCTCGCTGTTCTACTACGCCTACATCCTCCAGCTCGGCATCACTCCCCCGTTCCAGCCCTACCTGGAGGTCCAGGCCCGCCAGACCCCCTACTCGGTGGCCTACGACGGCTACTCGAGCGTGTGCCAGCCCGACGTCGTGGTGACCGGGCTCCCCGACGGCAGCACGGCCAGCCTCGCCGGCCGGCGGGCCGGGCCCGAAACGGCTCGGCGGACTTCCCCGCCCCGGTCACCGGCCCCCCGCTGACCGGGTCTCTCACCCTGACCCTGCCCGGGAACGCTCACCCGGTTCGCTTCGCCCACCACACCTACTGGCCCGGGCGCCCGCTACTCGTTCGCTCCCGGGACCTGACCCGGACCGACGACCGCCCTGGACGACGGCGCGGGGTGCGGTGACCGGGTGTGGCAGTGACCAGTGGTGAGCACGGCACGTCCGTGCCGTCGATTGCTGCCGTCCGAGCTGTGACGCCTCGGGTCGAAGCTCCAGGGAGACTGGATCAGCTAAGGGAGCCGCTGGGCGTAGACCGCCCTCGGGTCGCCGTCGGCATCCGAGAGCACTTCGACGGCGTCGTACCCCGACCGATCGAGCAGCTCGCCCACCGCCGGGAGCTGGTCCCCGCCGACCTCGAGCACCAGCCATCCGCCCGGTCGCACCCACCGCCGACTGCCGCTCACCGCCGTGGCCACCAGCTCCAGTCCGCCCGCCCCTCCGTCGAGGGCGGCCCGGGGCTCGAAGGCCACCACGTCTCGGGGCAGCAGGTGGAGGGCCTCGGTCGGGACGTAGGGGAGCACTCCCGTCATCACGTCCACGGTGGAGGCCAACGACGGTCGGGAGGGGCTGGTCCAGGTGGCCGAGGTGGACGAGGACGCCGTTGCTGCGGGCGCACCGCACGGCCGCCGGGTCGATCTCGGTGGCCAGTACCCGAGCGTCGGGGCCGGGCCGCCTGCATGACCATGGCCACGGCCCCCGATCCGGTGCAGAGATCGACGCCGGTTCCCTGGTCGGGCAGTAGCTCGGCCGCCAGCCGGGCCAGTGGCTCGGACTGCCAGCGGGGGACGTAGACCCCGGGATCGACGGCCACCTCCAGGCCGCAGAAGATCGTATGCCCGGTGATCCAGGCCAGCGGCTCTCCGGTCAGGCGACGCTCCACCATGGCCCGGAGATGGCCCGCGTCGCCGGCGGCGGCCAGGAGCTCCCCGGTCTCCTCTTCGGCGGCGACGCAGCCGGCCCGGGCGAGTGACCGGGTGATGGCGGCCGGGTCCACGTCGTCACCCCCGGGCCCGGCCCAGCCGGTCACCGCTCGGACCAGGCAATCACAGGGGCGGTCACAGGGTCGGTCAGCGGGGAGTAATCCCCCACGAGCCGGTCCAGCGGGACCCCGGCCGGAGGACGGTGAGATCGGTTCCCGACCGCAGGGCGTCGGGTGGGCAGGTCATGGGCTCTACGGCAACCGCCGTGCGCCTGGAGGCGGGATCCAGGGTGTCCCCGGTGAAGACCATCAAGTAGCCGAACCGGTCGTCCGCCCACAGGGTGGCGCCGTGGGCTCCGTCGGGATGGTCGAGCTCGACCCTGGCCCTGCCGTCGGCGTCGCGGCGCAGCCCGGTGTAGGCCGGTGTCGAGCCTGGTGACCCCGATGAGCCGGCCCTGGGTGAAATCGAATTCGGTCTCGGCCACCGAGACCAGGGCCGTGGGCAGGCCACGGTCATCGGTGAGCAGACGACGTTCGGCCGGCACGGTGAGGCGGACCTGGTCCACGGTCGGGGTCCCCACGGTCAGGTAGGGGTGGAAGCCCAGCCCGAAGGGCAGGTCGGTCTCGCCGAGATTCTCGGCCTCGGTGACCACGACCAGCCCGTCCCGGCCCAACCGGTACTCGATGGTCAGCCGGAGGACAAAGGGATAGCCCGGGAACGGTCGGAGCTCGCAGGCCATGCTGACCCGGTTCTGGGCCCGGCCCACCATCCGCCAGGGCAGCCACCGGACCAGGCCGTGGATGGCGTTGCCGCGCTCCGGCTCGTCGAGCGGTGCCTGGGCCTCCACCCCCTCGAAGGAGTAGCGGCCGTCCCCTAGCCGGTTGGGCCAGGGGGCGAGGACCTGCCCCCGTCCCCCCTGACTCCACTCGGTGGGCCCGAAGCCGTCGATGACCGGCCGGTCCTCGACGGTGAACGAGCGGAGCGTGGCCCCGATCTCGGTGATCACCGCCCGCTGGTGCCCGTGGCCGATGACCCACTGGTCCCCGGTGGCGGTGGTGGTCTCCGCCGGACGCTGGTCTTCGGCAGGTGGACGGGGTGTCATGGTGGCGATGGGCGGTCGGGTGGCGGCTGACCGTGGGGCCGGCCTGCGTCGACCGGTATGGTAGGCCATGGGGCCGGCGAGCCCCGACGGACCGCCGAACCGGGGCCCCGGATGCCGATGTGGGCCCGTGGCCATCCGAGGGGAACCCCGTCATGCGCATCCTGATCACCAACGACGACGGCGTCTTCGCGCCGGGCATCGCCGCTCTGGCCCGGGGCCTGTCCGTGGCCCTCGGCGACCGGCACGACCTGGTGGTGGTGGCGCCGCTCGATCGATCACAGTGGGGCGGGGGCGGCAGTGGGCCGGGTCTACGAGCGGGAGTCGATCCCCTACGAGGAGGTGGACATCCCGGGCCTCGCCCACGTGCCCACCTACGGTATCGACGGGCCACCGGCACTGGCCGTGATCGTCGCCTGCATCGAGGGCTTCGGGCCCCGCCCGGACCTGGTGGTCTCGGGGATCAACCACGGGGTGAACGCCGGCCGCTCGGCCCTCCACTCGGGCACGGTGGGGGCCACGCTCACCGGCGCCCAGTTCGGGCTCCGGGGCCTGGCCGTCAGCATCGCCTGGGGCGACGACCCGGTGCCGTGGGAGACCCCGGTGGACCTCGCCGTCCGCATGGTGCCGATCATGGGTGAAGCCCCACCCGCCACCGTCCTCAACCTGAACGTCCCGGCGGTCACGCCGGAACGGCTGCGCGGGTCTGCGCCACGGGACCCTCGGGAGGGTGGGCCTGATTCGGGCGGTACGGCCCGAGCACACCCCCGATCCGGTGGCCGGCAACCCGGTCGACGCCACCGTCGCGGGCCATCACCCTGACCCTGCGGGGCAGCGGTGTGGGGGCCGACCGGCTCGCCGAGCAGGCGGAGCTGGAGCCGGAGTCCGACGCCGCCCTCCTCGCCGAGGGCTGGGCCACCGTGACCCCTCTCACCGGCGTCCGCGAGGACCTCTCCGAGGGGGCCGCCGCCGCCCTGGAGGCCGCACTGGCCACCCGGCGGGCGTCCCCCGGCACTCGCAGCTGACCGATCCTCCCGGGTCGGCCGCGGAGCGGCCCAGGTCAGCGGCCCAAGGCACGTCCCGGCGGCCGAATTGCACTCCTGTGTAGCATCTCACTACACTGCGTGTAATCCGATCAGCCATCGGCAGTCGGGGTCACGGACAGGTCGGAACACGGCCGAAGGGTGCCAATGGCACCCGAGTCGACGTGACCCTCCTGGTACCAGAGCCGCGCCGGCCCCGGGGCTGGGCGCGGACCGACCGCCGGCCATGTCGACCACCTATGACCCTCTTCGTCACCACGACACCCGCCGGCTGGGAGGCGCCAGACGCTGACCTGACCAGGGTTCCCCGTCTGCACCTCGTTCGGACCCGCTGCGGTCCAGATCCCACTGCCCTTTCCGGCACCGGTTCGCGAGACGAATGCATCCCACGACGGTCGCCCGCATTCCGAAGCCAACCTCGAAGCCCTCCGGGCTTCCGCGACTTTGAGGAAACGCACGCTATGCGCCCGCACCGCTCCACCGTCCTTGCCTTACCCGTGGCGGCCCTCGCCATGGTCGCCCTGCTCTCGTGGGGTCCTCCCACGGCGGAGGCCGCGGGCTCGACCGCGTCTCGGCCACAGCTCCTGACGCTGCCGAGCTATCGGTCGGTCGTGATCGGTGCCACCGTCGTCTCACTGGCTCCCTGGACCTCCCCGGTCCGGCCGCGGTCCCGACTGTGGCGACCCCGACTGTGGCGGCCCCGCCCGTGGCGGCCCCCCCGGTCGCGGCCCCGCCTGTGGCGGCCCCCCCGGTCGTCCCCGCAGCCCCACCCGCAGCCCCAGCCCCGACTCCACCCACATCGCCTCCGACCAGCCCCCTCGGTGGTGTCTGGGCCGAGCTCCGCCAGTGCGAGTCGGGCGGCAACTACGCCGACGACACCGGCAACGGCTACTACGGGGCCTATCAGTTCTCGGCCGCCACGTGGCACGGTCTGGGGCTGGCCGGCCTGCCCAGCCAGGCGCCGCCCGCGGTCCAGGATCAGGCCGCGGTGGAGCTGCAGGCGCGCGAGCGGCTGGGGCCAGTGGCCGGCCTGTTCCCGGCGCCTGGGCCTCTGAACCCCGCTCCCGGCCGGATCAGCCCCCGACCGTGCTCCCGGTCCAGCCAGTCGAAGGTGACCTGGGCCGAGAGCCGGATGTTGTCGGACTGGCAGTGGGTCGAGGCGCCGTCCTCGGCGGTGAAGCGCACCGAGGTGACCGGGCCCTCGGCCTCGGCCACCAGCGTGTCGAACTGGGCCAGCGGCTCGGCCCCCTCGCGGTCTCCGACCAGGGCCAGCACCGGGCAGCGGATGGCCGAGACCAGCGGACCCAGGCGGTAGGCGCCGATCGGCGTCCCGCCAGGCGTGGAAGGAGGGCACCCCGAAGCGCTCGCAGATGGCGGCGATCCCCCACTGCATCTGGCGGGGCATCAGGTCCTCGGGAACGCCGATGACGTCCTCGGGGCGGATGTCCCGGGTCATACGGAACACATCGGTCCCGACCCAGGCCTCCATGTAGCGGCTCATGTCCACCACCGGCGGGTTGGCCACCAGGGCCCGCACCCGGTGAGTCGGTCGCCGCGCTCCGGGCGGCGAAGTAGGAGCCGAAGCTCTGGCCGGCCAGCGCCAGCCGCTCCTCGTCGACGTCGTCCCGGCGGGCCAGGGTGTCGAGCACGGCGGCCAGGGGCACCTCGTAGTCGGGCCGGAAGGTCATGGTCGGGTTGCGCCGCATGCAGCCGGGCTGACCGGGTCCGTCGAAGACGAAGACGTTCCAACCGCGCTCGGCACCGGGCGCACCCAGGTGGAAGTAGAGCTCCTCGGCGCTGGAGTCGAATCCGCCCACCCCGACCAGGCGTCGGCCGGGGCCCCTGCACCGCCGCCGGCCGGACGCACCAGGTAACCGGGGAGCGACCCGGCCTCGAAGGGCACCTCGAGCAGGTCCACCGGCGGATCGACCAGTCCGGCGGCCACCGCGAAGCAGGAGCGGCTCCGCTCGCCGGTCCCATGGGACCGCCCGCCGAGCCCATCGGCGTAGTACTCGGCGGTCCGGTAGTAGGTGGACGCCCGGAGGTAGTGGTCCCGACCGCTGACCCGGTGACCGGCCTCCAGACACGCCCGGGCCCGGTCCTCGACCCGTTGGGCCAGCCGCTCGAAGGCCTCGGCCCAGCTGGCAGGACTCCCGTCGGCGATCTCGGCGGCCACGGCCAGGCACTCGCCGACCGTCGACCCCCCGTAGTCGGCCACCCCCAGGGCCCGGATCAGCTGGTAGTTGAACTCGTCGTCGCGGAAGCCCTCCACCCGGATGGCGCTGCGGACGACGTCGGAGTCTTCGAAGGACACGACGATCATCTCGTTTCGGGCCGCGCGGCGCCGGACGGTGGGCCCGGCGCGGGCCGGTGGTCATTGTGCCCGATGCGCGGGCCTACCCTGTGACATGCGTGTCGGAGCCATCCAGACGACGGCCGGACCCGACCGCGACCGGAACCTCCATGCGGCGGAGGCCCTGGTGGACGAGGCGGTCGGCGGCCGGCGCCGAGATGGTGGTCCTGCCCGAGTACTTCTCGGTGGCCGGGAGCCCGTCGTTCCTGCGGGAGCACGCCGAGCCCCTGGACGGCCCGACCGTGGCCTGGGGCTCGGACTGGCCCGGCGCCACGGGATCCACCTGGTGGCCGGCAGCTTCCCCGAGCGCCCCGGACCGGACCCACGCCGTCGGCGACCGGCTCTTCAACACCAGCTGCCTGATCGGCCCCGACGGGGAGGTGGCCGGCGGTCTACCGCAAGGTCCATCTGTTCGACGTCGACCTGGCCGGCACCCACTTCCGCCGAGTCGGCCACCATGGCCCCGGGAACAGAGCTGACCGTGGCCCCGGTGGCGGCGGACACCGCAGAGGGGCCGCCTCCCCTCGTCCTCGGGCTCTCCATCTGTTACGACCTCCGGTTCCCCGAGCCCTACCGGATCATGACCCTCCTCGGGGCGACGGTGCTGGTGGTGCCGGCAGCCTTCACCGCCGCCACCGGGCCCGCCCATTGGGAGCTCCTGCTCCGGGCCCGGGCGGTCGAGAACCAGGCGTATGTGATCGGGGCCGGACAGGTCGGCGTGCTCCCTCCGGGGATGCCCGCCTGCCACGGGCACACCATGGTGGTGGATCCCTGGGGCACGGTGGTGGCCGAACGGACCGGTCCGGGGCCGGGTGTCGTCGTGGCCGACGTGGCGATGTCCCAGGTCCGAAAGGTGCGCTCTGAGCTGCCGGTCCTGGCAAATCGCCGTCCCGAGGCGTACCGTTGGCCGGATGACAGCCACAGGGGCATCGTCGGACCCAACCGATGAGGGGCCGCGCTCGGGCTCGCCGCCCGCACCATCCGCGTCGGCGGCCCCGGTCACTCCACCCGTACGAGGTGGGGATGTTCGACTCCGGCGGCGTCCGGCTGTACTACGAGATCCACGGGCACGGCCCGCGGGTCCTGGTGTTCATGCACGGGATCCTGATGGACTCCAACATGAACCGGCGCCTGGCCGTCGACCTGGCCGCCCGCGGGCTTCCGGGTGGTCCTGCTGGACCTGCCGGGCCACGGCCTGTCGGAGAAGCCGAAGCGGGCCTCGTTCCACCGGATGGACACCTACGCCGAGCACGTGGTGGCCCTGCTGGACCACCTGGGGATCGAGCGGGCGGTGGTGGGCGGGGTGTCCCTCGGCGGCAACGTGAGCCTGCTGGTGGCGGCCCTGGCCCCCGAGCGGGTCCAGGGGCTGGTCATCGAGATGCCGGTGCTCGAGTGGGCCGTGCCGGCGGCGGCCATCACCTTCATCCCCATGCTGCTGGCCGTGCACTTCGCCCGGCCAGTGGTGCGTCGGACGGCCTCGCTGTTCCGACGGCTGCCCCGGACCGGCAACGGCCCGGTGGACAGTGTCATGAACACCCTGGCCAACGACCCCACCGAGACGGCCGCGGTGCTGCACGGCATCCTGGCCGGCCCCATCGCCCCGACGGTGAGCCAGCGGTCGGCCATGGACGTCCCGGCCCTGGTCATCGGCCACCAGGTGGACCGAATCCACCCGTTCCACGACGCCGAGCAGCTGGCCCGCCGGCTGCCCCGGGGCCAGCTCATCCAGGCCAACTCGGTCCTCGAGCTGCGGGTCCACCCCGAGCGGCTCACCGAGGAGATCGGGGCGTTCCTCGACGCCGCCTGGGATCCTGCGGCCGGCACCGATCGAAAGGTGGGCTGAAGGGGTAGGTCCGGCCGACTCGGTGCCGGTGAGGCGCGGCCTACTCGTCGAGGTCCGGCCGGCGGTTGCGCTTCCGCTCCGACAGCTGCCGCTTGGCCGCCAGGCGGCGCTCCTTGGCCCCCCGCGAGGGCCGGGTCGGTCGACGGGGTTTCTCCACGTGGAGGGCGTCGGACAGGCGTTGGCGGAAGCGCTCTACGGCCAGCTGCCGGTTGCGGATCTGGGAGCGCTCGTCGTCCACCACCAACCGCAGCTCGGGACCGAGCCGCTCGAGCAGGCGGGCCCGCTGGCGGGGCCCGAGGGACGGGGACCCGCTGATGTCGAACCGCAGCTCGACCCGGGTGTTGACCTTGTTGGCGTGCTGGCCGCCGGGGCCCCCGCTGGGGCCGAACCGCAGCTGCAGCTCGGAGAGCGGAACGGAGAGCGTGGGACTGACCCGCACCACCCCGTCGGACGCCCCCGTCGAGCTCACGCCTCACCGTCGGTCCGGTGGCGGACGGGCTCGTCCACCCCCGGATTGGTCAGTCGGCCCACGCCCGTCCCCACCCAGGAGGCTCTGTCCAGCAGGCTCACCAGTCGCACAGAGAGAACGTAGGCCAGCCGGGTCCTACACTCGGCGGATGTCCGACCGAGCCCAGCCTCCGCCCGACGCCCCCGACATCGCCTTCCGGGGGCAGGTGGTGCTGGTCACCGGCTCGTCGTCGGGCATCGGGGCGGCCACCGCCCGCCGGTTCGCGTCACTCGGGGCCACCGTGGTGGTCAACTCCTCGTCCTCGGTGACGGCCGGGGAAGCGTTGGCCGACGAGCTGCCCGCCGCCAGTTACGTCCGCGCCGACATCTCCGACCAGGACCAGGTCCGGCGCATGATCGACGACGTCGTCGCTCGCCATGGGCGCCTCGACGTGCTGGTCAACAACGCCGGGACCACCGAGGTCATCCCCCACCACGACCTCGACGCCGCCTCCCCTGACGTGTGGCGACGGATCTTCGAGGTCAACGTGGTCGGCACCTGGCAGGTCACGGTGGCCGCCGTCGAGCAACTCCGGGCGTCGGGTCGGGGTCAGGTGATCAACGTCTCCTCGCTGGCCGGCGAGCGCCCCACCGGCAGCTCGATCCCCTATGCCTGCTCGAAGGCCGCGGTCAGCCACATGACCCGGCTGCTGGCCAACACGCTCGGGCCGGACGTGCGGGTCAACGCGGTGGCCCCGGGCCTGGTGGACACTCCCTGGACGGCGACGTGGGGTGCCGTCCGCGAGTTCGTCAACGCCCAGACGCCCCTTCAGCGCACCGCCACCCCCGAGGACGTGGCCGAGCTCATCGTGGGCCTGGCCCGCTCGACCTACGTCACCGGCGAGGTGGTCCTGGTCGACGGAGGCATGGCCCTCCGGTGACCGGGCCGACGTGACCGCTGATTCAGAGCAGAGGTCCCGTCCCGTCCCGTCCCCGGCTCAGGGGATTGGCCTCCCACTGCTCGCGGCCGATCCGCCAGATGCCGTGCGGCGTGCCGGGGAGGGAACTGAGCACCCGCTCCTCCACCCGAGCCAGCCCCAGGCGACCGGCCACGCGCCTGCGACCGGTCGTTCTCCGCCAGGATGACGCTGAACACCTCGGTCGCCCCGATCACCCCGAAGGCGTAGGACAGCGACGCCGCCCCGGCCTCGGTGGCGTAGCCGTGGCCCCAGGAGTCGGGGTGGAGGGCCCACCCCACTTCGAGGCCGGGCCAGTCCTCTTGTTCGGGGCGGTGGAGGCCGGCCCGTCCCAGGAACCGACCGGTGGCCCGCTCCTCCAGCGCGAACTGGCCGGAGCCCCGCAGCTCCCACTGGCCCCGCCATTGGGCCATGGCACGCCAGGCGTCGGCGCGTGAGAAGGAGTCCGGGGTGTGGAGGGCCCGCCGGACCTGGGGCAGGCTGAACAGCTCGGTGTAGGCGTCGAGATCTGACTCCTCGAAGGGTCGGAGGATCAGCCGTTGGGTCACCAACGTGGGGCAGGCGGTCATGGCCAGAAGTCAACCACCGCCCGGAGCCGGGCGGGACCGGCCGGTCAGGTCAGGGTGGTATCGATGGTCAGCGAGCCGAGGAGGGTGCGGGTCACCGGCGTCCGGTCGGCGATCTCGGCCAGGCGCAGTTTCTGCTCGGCCGACAGGTCGCCGGTCACGGTGACGGTGCGCTCGATACGCTCGACCTTGGTGGCCCCATCGCCGGTTCGTAGCAGCCGGGCCCGCACCTTCACCTCGCCGAGGGCCCATCCCTTCCGGTTGGCGTACATCCGGAGTGTGGCTGCCGTGCACTGGACCAGGCCCGCCAGGAGCAGCTGGTAGGGATTGGGACCCTCGTCGTCTCCCCCCACCTCGGGCCCTTCGTCGGCGACGAAGTGGTGGCGACCGGCTCGGAGCTCCCCCCGGTAGCCGGAGGTGCTGGTCGTCGACACCATGGCGATCGGGTGCTCCCCCTCGATGGGGGCAGCTTTGGGCGTGCTCACCATCCGAAGTCGTAGCACCGAAAATCGGGTCCGGCGGGCCAGACCGCGGAAAAACCGGGCCCGGGGCGTAAAAATCTCGGAAAGTCGGCTTTCCACCCGGGTTCGGTGGTGTGAGAGTGGACCCATGGGAACCGCCGCGCATCTGAGGGCTCGGCCTGATCAGCGCGCCGATCCGACGAATCACCGGCGTCAGCCGGTGATCGACACCGGCGTCTGGATATCGATCATGGCGGTCCTGGCCCCGATCGCCGCCGGTGCGGCGTTGATCCCCTGGCGCACTCAGCTGGACACGGCGGACAGCGCGCTGGTGCTCGTGCTCGTCATCGTGGCCATCTCCGGCACCGGGCGCCGGGCCGCCGCCTTCCTGGCCGCCCTGGCCTCCGCGCTGGCCTTCGACTTCTTCCTGACCCGGCCGTACTATTCGCTCCGGATCACCCGCCACTCCGATTTCGTCACCGAGATCCTCCTCCTCGTGGTGGGGGTGGCGGTAGGCCAGATGGCGGCCCGAGGCCGGAGCCACCGGGACGCCGCCACCTCCAGCCGTCAGCGGGTCGCCCAGCTCCACGGGGTGACTGAGCTCGCCGCCAGCGGAACCGATCCCGACGTCGTCATCGAGGCGGCCACCGGAGAGCTGACCGATCTCCTTTCCCTCCGGTCGTGTCGTTTCGCCCAGGGCCAGCTCGAACGGTCGGCGGCCCGCGTCACTCCGAGCGGCCAGGTCATGGTGGGCTCGGAGGTCTGGACCACCGAGGATCTCGGCCTGCCGACCCGGACCGTGGATCTCCCGGTCCGCAGCGGCGGCTGGCTCTTCGGCCATTTCCTGCTCACCCCCACACCAGGTGTGGGGGTGAGCGTCGAGCAACTGGTGGTGGCCGTCGCCATCGCCGACCAGGTCGGAGCGGCCCTGGCTACCGGGCACTTCCCCAGCGGAGTGGCTTCCACCGGGGGAAACGGGGTCACTCCACCGTCCGATCGGCCCCGAGGGTAACGCGGGTTCGGAGCGGAGTGGGAGCGGGGTCGGCCAGCGGGGTCGGCCCACCCACCGGAGCCGCTACGACTCGTCAGCGCGCGGGACCATCGCCGGAAGGTCACGAGGGTCGTCCCCCACGGGCGATCGCATGAAGGCCGATCCCCTCCGGAGCCGGACCGATAGCGTCGTCGGCGCTGCCCGCATCCGGGGTCCGGGCCGCACCCGCATGGTCGGGCGGCCCCGTCGCGTGTCATGGACGAGGCTCGATCCTCATCCGGCCGCTGCGGCTGACCCCGATCCCCTCCTGGGTCCGGGGAGCGAGGAGCACGTTGGTCAGCGCAGGGCGGCGAGCGCCTCGTTGAGTTCCAGGACGACGATGTACCTACTCCCCAGGAAGCCGAGCTGGGCCCCGTTGGTCCGACTGGCGATCAGCGAGCGGAGCCGGGCCGGAGAGATCCCGGTGGCCCGGGAGACCATGGGGATCTGGACCAGGGCGTCCTGCGGGGTGATGTCGGGGTCGTAGCCGCTCCCGGAGGTCGTGACGAGGTCGGGGGTGGGGTCGACCCCGAGCTTGTGCCAGTAGGCGACGAGGGCCTGGGTGTTGGACAGCAGGGGCTTGGAGCGGGGACCGAGGTTCTGGGCACCGGACTCGCCGCTGTTGCCGTTGGCCACCAGCGGATTGTCCCCACCGGCGACCGGCGGGGTCGACTTCGGATTGGCAGCGTACGGGCCGGTGTCGTCGGGCCGGCCGTGGAACCACCGCGGGCTGGACCAGTTCTGCCCGATGAGGGTCGACCCGTTGGCGGTGATCGACCCGTCAGCCTGGTGCTTGAAGAGCACCTGGGCCACACCGGTACCGGCGAAGGCGTAGACGAAGCCGAAGAAGATCAGACAGATCACGGCCATGACCAGCGAGCGGCGGAGGTGTACGAGCATCAGTCGGACTCCATCAGTAGGCGTGCAGTGCGACGAGGATCAGGTCGATGAGCTTGATGAAGATGAAGGGGACGATCATCCCGCCGACCCCGTAGATCCAAACGTTGCGGCGCAGGATGGACGCCGAGCCCGCCGCCCGGAACTTCACGCCACGGAGGGCCAGTGGGATGAGGGCCACGATGACCAGGGCATTGAAAATCACGGCCGAGAGGACCGCGCTCTGCGGACTGTGCAGGTGCAGGATGTTGAGGGCCTTGATCTGGGGATAGGTGACCACGAACAAGGCCGGGATGATGGCGAAGTACTTGGCCACATCGTTGGCGATGGAGAACGTGGTCAGCGAGCCCCGGGTGATGAGCAGCTGCTTCCCGATCTCCACCACATCGATGAGCTTGGTCGGGTTGGAGTCGAGGTCGACCATGTTGCCGGCCTCCTTGGCCGCCGTGGTCCCGGTGTTCATGGCCACACCCACGTCGGCCTGGGCCAGGGCCGGGGCGTCGTTTGTGCCGTCCCCGGTCATGGCCACCAGCTTCCCGCCCTCCTGTTCTTCCTTGATCAGGGCCATCTTGGCCTCGGGAGTGGCCTCGGCCAGGTAGTCGTCGACTCCGGCCTCCTGGGCGATGGCCGCCGCGGTCAGCGGGTTGTCCCCGGTGATCATCACCGTGCGGATGCCCATGGCCCGCATCTCGGCGAACTTCTCGCGGATTCCCTGCTTGACCACGTCCTTCAGTTCGATGACGCCCAGGATCTCGCGGCCGTCGGCCACCACCAGGGGCGTGGAGCCGAGCCGGGAGATGCGCTCCACGATCTCGTCGAGGTCGCCGGGGACCGCACCCCCCTGCTCCGCGGACCAGCGCTTGACCGACTCGGCGGCGCCCTTTCGGATCTCACGGCCGTCGACGTCCAGGCCGGACATGCGGGTCTGAGCGGTGAAGGGCACGAAGGTGTGGTCGCCCTCGAGCTGGCGCTCACGGATGTTGAACCGCTCCTTGGCCAGCACCACGATGGAACGCCCCTCGGGCGTCTCGTCGGCTAGCGAGGAGAGCTGGGCCGCGTCGGCCACCTCCTGCTCGGTGTGGCCTTCCACCGGGACGAACTCGGAGGCCATCCGGTTGCCGAGGGTGATGGTGCCGGTCTTGTCCAAGAGGAGGGTCTGGACGTCTCCCGCAGCCTCGACGGCCCGGCCGCTCATGGCCAAGACGTTGCGCTGGACGAGGCGGTCCATACCGGCGATGCCGATGGCCGAGAGCAGCGCTCCGATGGTGGTCGGGATGAGGCAGACGAGGAGGGCCACCAGGACCACCACCGAGACGCTGGCTCCTGCGTAGTGCCCAAAGGCCTGCAGGGAGACCACCACGGGTATGAAGATGATGGTGAGTACGGCCAACAGGATGGTCAGGGCGATCTCGTTCGGGGTCTTCTGACGGTTGGCCCCCTCGACCAGCGTGATCATCCGGTCGATGAACGTCTGGCCCCGCTCGGCGGTGATGCGCACCACGATGCGGTCGGAGAGGACACGGGTGCCACCCGTCACCGCTGAGCGGTCGCCACCCGACTCTCGGATGACCGGGGCCGACTCGCCGGTGATGGCCGACTCGTCGACCGACGCGATGCCCTCCGTGATCTCCCCGTCCGAGGGGATGAGGTCGTTGGCCTCGCACACCACCAGGTCGCCCTTGGACAGCGCGGCCGCCGGCACCAGTTCCTCGGACCCGTCGGGTAGGAGCCGACGGGCCTCGGTCTCGGAGCGCATCTTGCGCAGCGTGTCGGCCTGGGCCTTGCCCCTCCCCTCCGCCATGGCCTCGGCCAGGTTGGCGAAGATGACGGTGAGGAAGAGCCAGATGGTGATGGACCAGGTGAAGATGCCCGGATGGGCGATGGCCTCGATGAACGTGATGACGGTGCCCACGAGGACCACGAACATGACCGGGTTCCGGATCTGCTGGGCCGGGTTGAGCTTGACCAGCGACTCCACCAGGGCCTCGCCCAGAATCTCGCCGTCGAACAAGCCGCGAGCCTCGGCCACACCGTGGGCCTCGGAACCCGGGAGGGGTTCGGGCGGCGTTTGCGTGTCTGTCACGGTCATCAGAAGAACTGTCCGTGGCTGAGCTGCTCGACGATGGGGCCGAGAGAGACGGCAGGGAAGAAGGTGAGTCCTCCGATGATCACGATGACTCCGATGGTCAGGCCGACGAACATGCCGTTGTCGGTGCGGAAGGTGCCGAGTGACTCGGGCACCACGTTCTTCGCCGCCAGCACGCCGCCCAGTGCCAGTGCTGGGATCATGATGCCGAAGCGGCCCAACAGCATGTCGATCCCGCCGATGACGTTGTAGAAGGGGGAGTTTCCGGACAGGCCGGCGAACGCGGATCCGTTGTTGTTGCCCTGCGAGGTGAGGGCGTAGAGGATCTCACTGAACCCATGGGGCCCCGGAATTGAGCGGGGCGATCCGGCCGGCGTGGACCGACACGGCCACCGCGGTGAAGACCAGCACGATGATCGGCATGACCAGTGCGCCGAGCCCGGCGAGTTTCACCTCCTTGGCCTGGATCTTCTTCCCCAGGTACTCGGGCGTTCGTCCGATCATCAGTCCACCGATGAACACGGCGATGATGGCGTAGATGAGGATGGTGTAGAGCCCGCTGCCCGTTCCTCCGGGCGTCACCTCCCCGAGCATCATGCCGGTGAGGAGGAAGAAACCGCCCATCGGGGTGAACGAGTCGTAGGAGGCGTCGGCCGACCCGGTCGACGTGCTGGTGGACGAAACGCCGAACAGGGCCGACGAGGTGTCACCGAACCGCGACTCCTTGCCCTCGGTGTTGCCCACATTGGAGTGCACCCCGGCGGCGGCCACGGCCGGGTTCTGCTGGTGCTCGGCCACGCTGGCCCCGCCGACCCAGATCCCGAAGATGATCACCATGGCGGCCAGTAGGGCGGCGCCGTGCTTGACACTGCCCACCATCTTGCCGAACGTGTAGGTGAGGGAGAAGGGGATGGACAGCAGCAGGTAGATCGAGAGCCAGTTGGTCAGTCCGGTGGGGTTCTCGAAGGTGGTGGCGGAGTTGGCGTTGAGGAACCCGCCCCCGTTGGTGCCCAGCTGCTTGATGGCCTCCATGAACCCGATGGGGCCCCGGGGAATGGTCTGGGTGACACCGTTGAGGGCGTTGTGTATGTCCACCGGGCCCAGCAGGGTCTGCACCGCCCCCTGACCCACGAAGATGATCCCGGCGACGAAGGCGATGGGCAGCAGGATGTAGAGCAGGCACCGGGTGATGTCGACCCAGAAATTACCGACCGTCGGCGAGTTCTTGCGGGCGAAGCCGCGGACCACCACGATGGCCACCGCTATGCCCACGGCCGGCGTGACGAACTGCTGGACGGTGAGCGCGCCGATCTGCGAGAAGTACGACATGGTCGTCTCGCCGCCGTAGTTCTGCCAGTTGGTGTTGGTGACGAACGAGCTGGCGGTGTTGAAGCTGAGTGCCTGGGAGACCGCTCCGAGGTGCTGCGGGTTGAGGGGCAGCGACCCCTGGATCCGGATGATGACGTAGGTGAAGGCGATCGACACCGCCGAGAAGACGACCATGGCGCCCGCGTACCGGGTCCAGGTCTGCTCCTGCTCGGGTCCGGTGCCCAGCAGCCGGTAGACCGGCCGCTCGGCCCACCCGAGGAAGTGCACCCGCCCTTCGAACACGGCCGCCATGTAGGAGCCGAGAAAGCGCCACGTGAGGGCCAGGGCCACCACCAGGGTGACGATGGTCCAGGTGAAGCCCATCTAGAACTTCTCGGGCTTGAACATGGCGTAGCCCAGATAGAGGAACATCAGGACGGCCACGCCGAGGAGGAGCCCCTGGGTTACGGTCATACCCGGTCCAGGGCCCAGATGAGGCCGAGCATCGCCACGGTGAAGCCGACGATGCCCAGTGCTACGAGGAAGTCTGCCATCGGGCCAGTATCCGTCCCGTGTCCTTAACAGGTTCTGAACAACCGACGTCGGGTCTCAATAAAATTCTCAACAGGCGCCGGAGACGCACCGTGGAGTCCCGATCCGGACGACAATGGAGGGGTGCGCAGAAGCCTGGTCGGATCGGTGGTGGGGGTGGTGGGGTCGGTGGGGCTGGGCGCGGCCATGCTCCCCTTCCGGCCCCACCTGAACCTGGCCACGACGGGTCTGGTGCTCGTTCTCCCCGTGGTGGCCGGGGTCATCGTGGGCGGGTTCACCGCCGGCGTGGCATCGGTCATCGCCGGCTTCGTGGTGTACGACTACGTCTTCACCCGTCCCTACGGGAACCTTCGGGTCGGGTCGACCCAGGAGTGGATGGCACTGGCCGTCTACGCGCTGGTGATGCTGCTGGTGTCCCGGGTGGTGGCCGATCTGCAGCGTGCTCGAAACGACGCCCAGCGACTGACCAGCGAGACCCGCCGGCTTTTCGATCTTTCCGAGCTGCTCGTCGACGAGCGCACGGTCGAGGACCTGCTCCGGACCATCGTCCGGGCGGTACGAACCGCCTTCGACATCCCCGGCGTGGCCCTGCTGGTGCCGGAAGGGGACCGCCTCGAGATCGCCGCCTCGGACGGCGAGCGGCTGTCACCGGCCGAGATCCGCCAGCTGGAGCCCGACTCAGGGGTACCGGTCAGCCTGGGCACGGCGACCGGGTCGCCCGACGGGATGCGGACCGTCGCCCTCACCGCCTCCGGCCGGCCGGTGGGCATCCTGGCCCTACGTGGGGCTCCGGTCGACCCCGCCGACCGGGCTCTGTTGGGCACCTTCGCCAACCACGCTGCCTTGGCCCTGGAACGGGCCCAGCTGCGCGAGCGGGCCATCCGCTCGGAGCTGCTCGAGGAGGTCGACCGGCTCCGCCGTGACCTCATGGGCGCGGTCTCCCATGACCTCCGGACCCCTCTGGCCACCATGAAGGTGGCCTCGTCGACGCTGCTGAATCCGAACGCCCCGCTCGGCGCCGAAGATGTCGACGAGCTCCACAGCCTCATCGACCTGGAGACGGACCGCCTCACCCGGCTGGTGACCAGCCTGCTCGACATGTCCCGCTTCGAAGCCGGGGTGCTCGACGTCCATCGGGCTCCCGCCGCCGTCGACCACCTGGTGAGCGAGTCGGTGACCGGTCTGGGCTCCGCCCTCGGAGGACGGGCCGTCGAGTTGCGGATCCCCGACGCGCTCCCCAAGGTCGACGTCGACCCGGTTCTGATCGGCCAGGTCCTGGCTAACCTCTTGGACAATGCCAATCGTCACGCACCGCCCGACACCGTGATCACGGTGTCGGGCGAGCTCCGGCGGGACCGGGTGGCCGTGTCGGTCTCCGATCGAGGACCCGGGGTCCCGCCTGAGGAGCACGATGCCGTGTTCGACCGCTTCACCCGTTTCGATACCGGTGGACGCGCCGGTCTCGGCCTCAACATCGCCAAGACGTTCGTCGAGGCCCACGGCGAGCGCGTCTGGGTCGAGGACGTGCCCGGCGGCGGGGCCCGGTTCGTCTTCACGTTGCCGCCGGCCGACAGCCGGGTCGTCGATCCCGACGCCGCGGTTGTGGCTTCGGCCGCCGGGTCGAGGGGCTAGCCAGGTGTCGAAGGTTCTCGTCATCGACGACGATCCCTCACTGCTGCGGGCCCTGCGACTCGGCCTGAAGGCCTGCGGGCACGACGTGGTCACCGCGTCCAGCGGCGAACAGGGAATCGCCGAGACCGCGCTGACCGCGCCGGACATCGTCGTGCTCGATCTCGGACTTCCCGACATCGACGGCCAGTCGGTGTGCCGGTCGATCCGCGAGTGGAGCGAGGTGCCCATCATCATCCTCTCGGCCAGTGGAACCGAGGACAGGAAGGTCGCCGCCCTCAACGGGGGGGCCGACGACTACGTCACCAAGCCTTTCGGCATGGCCGAGCTCGAGGCTCGCATCCGGACGGCCATACGTCACCGGTCGCCGGGTGCCGCCGACCCGGACCCCTCGACGCTCACCCTCGGCTCCCTCCGGCTCGACCTGGTCCATCACGAGGCGGCGCTCGACGGGAGGGCGGTCGACCTGACGGCGAAGGAGTTCGAGGTTCTCGCCTATCTGGGACGTCATGCCGGACGCACCTGCACCCATCAGATGATCCTGGGCGCAGTGTGGGGCACCGGCTACGGGCGGGAGGCGCAGTACCTCCACGCCTACGTCCACCGACTCCGGCAGAAGCTGCACGACAGCTCGGGAACCCTCATCCACACCGCCCCGGGGGTGGGTTACAGCCTGCCGCGCCGCGCCGGTCGTCGAGACCTCGGACGAACAGACCTAGGGGCGGGAGGGCGACACGGTGGCACGCGGAAAGCTGCGACTCTATCTCGGCGCCGCTCCGGGGGTCGGGAAGACCTACGCCATGCTCAACGAGGGTTGGCGGCGGAAGGAGCGGGGCACCGACGTCGTCATCGGCTGGGTACAGGACCACGGGCGCCCCCAGACCGACGCCCAGATCCGGGACCTCGAGATCTTCCCCCGACGGGTGACCGAGTACCGCGGCCAGAGGTTGGAGGAGATGGATCTCGAGGGTCTGCTTCGCCGCAAGCCCGAGCTCGCGCTGGTGGACGAGCTGGCCCACACCAATGCCCCAGGGTCCACCCATGCCAAACGGTGGCAGGACGTCGAGGACCTGCTCGACGCGGGCATCAACGTGATCTCCACGGTGAATCTGCAGCACCTCGAGTCGCTCAACGACGTGGTCGAGCGGATCACCGGGGTGACCCAGCAGGAGACGGTCCCCGATCCGGTGGTCCGCTCCGCCGACCAGCTGGAGCTGGTGGACATGGCGCCCGAGGCGTTGCGGCGGCGGCTGGCCCACGGCAACGTCTATCCCCCGGAGCGCATTGACGCCGCCCTCGGCAACTACTTCCGGACCGGCAATCTGACCGCGCTGCGGGAGCTGGCCCTGCTCTGGGTGGCCGACCGGGTGGACGAGGAACTCAACGACTATCGGGAGCGGCACAACATCGCCGGGCCGTGGGAGACCAAAGAGCGCGTGGTGGTCTCGCTCACCGGCTCCCGCGGCAGCGCAGTGCTCATCCGGCGGGCCGCCCGCATGGCCATGCGGATCAAGGCGGAGCTGGTCGGGGTCCACGTCCGGACCGACGACGCCCTGACCGGGCCGGGATCCCAGGGTCTGGTGCAGAATCGGGCCCTCCTGGACGACCTCGGAGGCCGCTTCGTCGAGGTCGTCGGGGCCGACGTGGCTCCGGCGCTGGTCCAGGTGGCCCGGGCCGAGAACGCCACCCAGCTGGTCATGGGCGCGACCCATCGGAGCCGCCTCTATGAGTTCGTACGGGGCTCGGTCATCAACTCGGTCATCCGGGCGGCCGGAGGATCCCTCGACGTCCACGTCATCGCCACGGAGGCCGAGCTGCAGCCGGACTCTCCCTCCAGCGCCGAAGTAAGCGCCGACGCCGACGCCGACGCCGGATCGCGGCGACGTCGGGGACGGAATGCCGGGCCGGTGCCGGGTGGGCGGTACCGCCGCCGCTGGTTGGCTCCGCTGCCGTTCCGTCGCCGGGTGGCGGCGCTGGTCATCGGCGCCGTCGGCTTCCCCCTTCTCACCCTGATCCTGACCGCCGGTCGGTCGGGTGACAGCCTGGCCACGGCCCTCAGCTCGTACCTCGTGCTGGTGGTCGTGGTGGCGGCCACCGGTGGGGTGGTCCCTGCGGCGGTGGCCGCCATCGTCGGATTCCTCCTGTCCAACTACTACTTCGCACCGCCGATCCACACCTTCACCATCGCCGACACCCGGGACATCCTCGCTCTGTTGATGTTCCTGGTCACGGCGGGAGTGGTCAGCCTCCTGGTGGATCTGTCAGCCCGGAAGACAGCCACCGCCAACCAGGCCCGGACCGACGCCCGGATGTTGGCCCGCGTGGCCGGTCGCATGGTGGCGCCCGAAGGGAATCCGCTCCCCGCACTCCTGGAGGAGCTCCTCACCGCCTTCCGGCTCCAAGGGGTGAGCGTGCTCCGATCCGCCACCGGACACGTTGACGGCGATACGGCGCCGGGGTTCTTCGAACCTCCGGCCGGACCGTGGGAACCAGTAGGCACCGCCGGCGGGCAGCCACCCCTGACCCCCGAGGACGCCACGCTGGTTCTGCCGTTGACCCAGAGGGAGCTGTTGGCCCTGCATGGCCCGGGATTGACGGCGGAGGATCGGGAGATCCTGTCCGCCTTTGCCGCGCAGATGGCCACCGCCCTCCAGAGCGACCGCCTCCATGCCGAGGCGGCCAGGGCCGACTCGGCGGCCCGGGCCAACAACCTGCGCTCGGCCCTGCTGGCCGCGGTCAGCCATGACCTGCGCACGCCGCTCGCCTCCATCAAGGCCGCCTCCTCCAGCCTGCTCTCCGAGCAGTTGCACTTCGGGCCCGACGAGACCCGTACGCTGCTGAAGACCATTGACGAAGAGTCGGATCGGTTGAACAGCCTGGTCGAGAACCTCTTGGACATGAGCCGCCTGCAGACCGGGGCCATGGAGGTACTCGATCAGAGCACCGACCTGCACGAGCTGGTGGGAGCGGCGGTGGACAGCCTCGGGCCCCGGGCCGGTCGGCTGACGGTCGACATCCCGTCCTCGGTCCCGCCCATCCGGACCGACCCGGTGCTCCTCGAGCGGGCGGTGGCCAACCTGGTGGACAACGCCCTCGTGCACGCGGGCGGGAAGGGGCTCCGGATCGAGGCCGGCCAGGTGGCCGGACGAGTGGACATCCGGGTCATCGACCGGGGCCCGGGGATCTCCCGGGCCGACCGCGAGCGGGTGTTCGAGCCGTTCCAACGCCTGGGCGACTCCGAGACCCGCGCCGGCGTCGGTCTGGGACTGGCGGTGGCACGCGGGTTCGTAGAAGCGGTGGGCGGGCAGCTCGACATCGAGGACACCCCGGGGGGCGGGTGCACCATGGTCATCCGGATCACCGCGGACGGAGCCGGTGAACCGGTCATCCACGGACCCGTCCCGGGTGGGCACCAACCGGGGTGGTCCGACGGGGCCGGGACCGTCGACGGCCCACCCCCCACGGATCCGCCTCTCGACACGGACGGTCGACAGGCACCCTCGTCGGCGACCCCATCGTGATGACCGGACAACCGACTCCGACACCCGACCGAACCAAGAGCGGAGAGGCGAGCGGCACCGTGCTCGTCTGCGACGACGACGCTTCGCTCCTGCAGGCCCTGTCCATCAGCTTGGCCGCCCGGGGGTACGACGTCGTGTTGGCCAGGAACGGAGAGGACGGCCTGGAACTCGCAGCCCGGCGACGGCCGGACATCGTCCTGTTGGACCTCGGACTCCCGGGCATCGACGGCGTGGAGGTGGTTCGGCGCATCCGGGCATGGAGTTCGGTACCCATCATCATCGTCTCCGCCCGCCACCAGAGCGTCAGCAAGGTGGAGGCCCTCGACGCCGGTGCCGACGACTACGTGACCAAGCCCTTCGGGATGGACGAGCTACTGGCCCGCCTCCGGGCCACCCTCCGGCGCACGACGGCCGGCACCGAGAACCCCCGGGTGGAGACGGAGGGGTTCACCGTCGACCTGGCCGAGAAGCGGGTCACTCGAGCCGGGGAGGAGGTGCACCTCACCCCGAAGGAGTGGGACATCGTCGAGGTCCTCGTCCGCAACCCGGGTCGCCTGGTCTCCCAGCGCCAGCTCCTGCACGACGTGTGGGGTCCGGGGTATGAGACCGAGACGGAGTACCTGCGGGTCCTGATGGGCCGGGTCCGCCGCAAGCTGGAGGAGGACCACTCCCGCCCCCGGCACTTCCGGACCGAGCCCGGGATGGGTTACCGCTTCGAGCCCTGAGGCCGACGACTCTAGGATCCGGGCATGGACCGGGCCACCGTCGACATCTACGACCGGCGTGGCCTCGAGTGGGCCTCCAACCACGAACGGGCCGGCCGCCGGGCCGAGGCCGAGGCCTTCGCCGGGCGGGTGGGCCCCGGCCTACGGATCGACGTGGGCTGTGGAGCCGGACGGTACCTTCCCCATCTGGGCTCCCCGGTGGTGGCCATCGACGCCTCGGCCTCCATGCTCGGCGCGTGCCGGGCCGAGATCCCCGACGCCCTCTACCTGCAGGGCGATGTCGAACACCTGCCCTTCGGCCGCGGGTCCCTGGCCGGGGCATGGTCGTGGATGACCCATCTCCATGTCCCCCGGAGCCGTCTGCCCCTGGCGCTCTGGGACCTGCACCGGGTGCTGGCGGTGGGCAGCCCGTTCGAGATCCAGGTCCTCGAGGGTGACTACGAGGGCGACGACCTCCCCGGCGACGACGTGGGCGGCCGCTTCTTCGCCGCATGGGCGCCGGACCGGCTGGTGGACGTGGTCACCGGGGCCGGCTTCACCGTCGAGGAGGGCTCGCTCGCCGTGTCCGGCGACGAGGTGGGACTCCGGGCGGAGCGGGCCAGGACCCTCGCCGACACCGTGGGGGCCGGCATGCGCCTCTTGATCTGCGGGGTCAATCCCTCGTGGTACTCGGCCGATGCCGGGGTCGGCTACGCCCGCCCCGGCAACCGGTTCTGGGCCGCGGCCCTGGCCGCCGGGATCGTCGACCGCGACCGTGACGCACGGTCCGCCCTCGTCGACCACGGGGTGGGCATGACCGACTTCGTGAAGCGGCCCACCCGGAGAGCGGCCGAGGTGAACAGCGAGGAGTACCGAGCCGGTTTCGCCCGGGTCGAGCGGTTGGTGGAGTGGCTCCAACCCGGGGCGGTGTGTTTCACCGGACTGTCCGGCTGGCGTGA
Organism: uncultured Acidimicrobiaceae bacterium; assembly: GCA_963717885.1. Lineage (GTDB taxonomy): Bacteria > Actinomycetota > Acidimicrobiia > Acidimicrobiales > RAAP-2 > Bog-756. The sequence goes on from CAVQXB010000004.1 coordinate 160,245, forward strand.
TGTGGTGGACCGGAAGGCCGTGGCCGGTCCGCAGCCGGAGGGAATCGGCGGCCGACCGGCCTATGTGATGCCCTCGACCAGCGGGCTCAACGCCCGGATCCCGGTGTCCGAGCTGGCCGGCCACCTCCGCCAGGCCTGGGAGACGGCCGAAGGGGCCTGACCGGGCCGATGCTCCCGGCCTTCACGCCAGTCGGGATTCGGCGCCGATGCATGCGGTACTCACCTTGCCGAGCACGGTTGGCGCCACGACCACCGGAAGCGGGGAGAGCCGTACCACGCGCTCCCGAACGCCGCCGCCGGAGATCCGTTCGAGCCCTCGCAGCCGAAGCGACCCGAGGACGATGGCGTCGCACCCCCACCGTGAGGCCTCCCCGGCGATCTGGGCGGCCACGTGCCATCCCGGCTCGGTGACGTGGCGACCCTCGGCCACCACCCCGCGTCGCTGCAGGTGGAGCAGGGCCTCGTCGACGAGCTCCTCGGCGTCGGCGACGGTCTCCAGGGGAGGAACCCGGAGCGAACGGGACACCTCCCGCACGTGGAAGACCCGCACATCCGCCCCGCAACCGGCCGCCAGCCCGGTGGTGAAGTCCAGGGCCGCTTGGCCTGAGACGGCCTGATCGATCGCCAGCAACAGCCGTTTCCACATTGCGTCACCTCCACGACCACCTCCACGGCAGAGTACCGATACCCGGCGTGAAGGTGGTGCAAAAGTTGGCCGACCCGAAACGACTCAGGGCGCCCAGGGGCCGACCCCGCCGACCCGGTCGGCAGTGATCCGCACGACGTAGCCGAGCGTGGGGTCGTCCGTCCCCGGGAACACCACATCGGGTCCCAGGTAGACGTGAGCCAAGCGCTGGAGGAGCGGCGCCGCCCCGCCCTCGACCACCTCGGCGTGCCCGCGGACCACGAGGTAGTGGTCCAGCCCGTTCTCGGTGCGCCCGGCGGCCTCGATGGACAGAGAGACCCGTGGGTCTCGCCTGAGGTTGTGCACCTTGCGCCACGCACCCATGTGGGCCGACACGATCCGGTCGCCCTCGAGGCCCACCCAGACCAACGAGACCTGGGGGCTGCCGTCGGGGTCCACGGTGACCAGGTGGGCCAGGCGTCCGGAGGTCAGCACCCGGCGCACCTCCTCGGTCAGCTCCGCGCTCACCGGTGTTCCTCGTTCCGGGCCACAAGGTCCCCGAGCGGCTCCTCCACCTGGGAGCTGGGCAGCAGGCTGCCGCCGTCCACCGGGATGTTCACCCCGGTGATGTACGAGGACCACTCGGAGCAGAGGAATGCGATCACCGAGGCCACCTCGGAAGCGTCACCGACCCGGCCCAGTGGCGTTCGACGGCAGACGCCAGACCGGACCGCGCCCTGATCGAGGAACGGGGCGGTCAACGGGGTGTCGATCAGACCTGGGGAGACGCAGTTGACCCGCAGCAGCGGTCCGTACTCCAGCGCGGCCGACTGGGTCAGGGCGATGACCGCGGCCTTGGCCGCCGAGTAGGCCGCCTCCCCCCGGGTGGGCCGTATACCGCTGATGGACGACACGTTCACGACGGCGCCTCCGCCTCCAGCCACGATCACGGGCGCCGCGGCCCGGATCCCGTGAAAGGTGCCGCGCATGGTGGTGTCGACCACCCGATCGTAGGCCCGGTCGCTGTGCCGGTGGAACGGGCGGACCAGACCCACGCCGGCGTTGTTGATCAGGAGGCTGAGGCCCCCCAGCTCCAGCACCGTCCGGGCCACGGCGGCGTCCACGGCTTCCCGGTCGGCCATGTCGGCCACCACCGCAGGACCGTCGACCTCCTTGGCCACCAGCTCGGCGGAGGCCGGATCGACGTCCAGGACGGCCACGGCCGCACCTTCGGCGCGGAGCCGGAGGCAGGTGGCCCGACCTATCCCGGACCCTGCCCCGGTGACCAGGGCCCGCTGCCCGTCGAGTAGCCCCATCACACCGGCCCGGCGAGTGGCCGGTCCTGAACCGTCACCGGTGGGAGCTCGAAGTGCACCACCTCGGGGGGTGACTCGAAGAACGGCCCGATGAGGGCCCGCCAGGCCCCGAAGGCCTCGGACTCACGGAAGCCGACCAGGTGGTCGTCGAGAGTCTCCCACTCCACCAGCAACAAGTACCGCTCCGGCGTCTCGATCCCCCGGTGCAGCCGGAGGGTGACGAAGCCCGGTGAGGCGGCGATGACCTCGCGGGCCCGGGCCAGGCCGGCCTCGAACGCCTCGGCCGTCCCGGGTCGGATGGTGATCAGGGCTTGCTCGAGGACCATCCGCCTGACGCTATCGGGGAGCGGGACCGGAATACCAGGCCCGAGGGACCGGTTGCACGGTGGGGCCGCAGATCGGGGCCTCAGGCTTGGGTCGGCAGGAGAGCGACGGAGAGGTGGAGACGATGGAGGTGGAGATCTGGTCCGACGTGGTCTGCCCGTGGTGTTACGTGGGCAAGCGACAGTTCGAGGAGGCCCTCCGCCGGTTCCCGCATGCCGACCAGGTGACCGTGTCCTGGAGGAGCTTCGAGCTCGACCCCACCTCGCCCCGCGAGGTCGGACTGAGCATGGCCACGATCCTCGAGCGGAAGTACGGGATGTCCGAGGATCAGGCCCGGGCGGCCAACCGGCAGATGACCACGCTGGCGGCCGGTGTCGGGCTGGAGTACCACCTCGACCGGGTCCGGGTCGGCAACACCTTCGACGCCCACCGCCTGATCCACCTGGCCGCGACCCGCGGTGCGGCCGACGCTCTGAAGGAGCGACTGTTGGCGGCCTACTTCACCGAGGGCCGGTCCGTCGGGGACCCCGCCACCTTGTCGGAGCTGGCCGTCGGGGTGGGCCTCGACCCGACCGAGGTGGATCGGACCCTGGCCGGCGATGCTTTCGCCGACGACGTACGGGCCGACGAGGCCCGGGCGTCGGCACTGGGCGCCAGCGGAGTGCCGTTCTTCGTCATCGACGACACCTACGGGGTGGCCGGGGCCCAGGGTGCAGACGTCCTCCTCGGGGCCCTGGAGCGAGCCTGGTCGGAGTCCCGTCCGGTGACGCTCCTCGGACCGTCGGAGGCGGCTACTGGCACGGCCCACTGTGCCGACGGGGCCTGCGCCGTCTGATCATTGGCCGGGCCCTCCAGCTGAACCGCCGGGCCCGGCAGTCCTGCGGCCCGGCCCCCGATGTCACCCCTGGATCAGCCCGTAGGCGTAGGTGGCGGTGAGGGTGGCCACCTGGCGGCTCTGGTCCACCATGGCCTGACGGAACTCGTCCCAATCCGGGTGCTCGCCCTGGGCCTGACGGTACATGGCAACCAGCTCCTCGACCACCGGGTCGTCGGTGCGGAGCGCCACCGGAGACAGCTCGACGGTGCCGTCGAGGACCACGTAGGACCAGAAGTCCTCGCTGGTCACGTACAGCGAGGCCCGCGGATCCCTTCGCAGGTTGGCCGTCTTGGCCCGGCCGTCGGTCACCGAGATCCGGGCCGTATGGGCCGGGCCGGCCATGTAGAGGATGTTCGACAGCTGGGGACGGCCGTCGCCCCGCAGGGTCACCAGCACGCCGTGGCTCCGCTTCGACACGAACGGGAACGCGTGATCCAACTCCATACCCATACGCCAACGGTAGCGGGACGCTCCCCTCCGCAGACCGGCTCCTCCGGGACCCGTCGACCCGGCCCACTGATACACCCTCCTGGTTCGATGGGTCCATGGCGGTTGCGACCCCCCGGACCAGGGCCTCCAAGGCCGGGACCCCCGGGACCGAACGGTGGAGCGGCGAGGCCCGGCCGGTGGCCGAGGCCGTCGAGTCCATCACCTCGTTCGTGGGCTCCGCCGATCCCGGTCGGTTCTCGGCGGCCGACGCCGCCTCGCTGGTGACCCTCATGGAGGAGGGGAAGCGGAAGTTCGAGGCCGGCATCACCCTGTTCGCCACCCGGGCCGCCCTGGGCCAGGCCCACCACCTGAGCGGGCACGCCACCCCCGAGGAGTGGCTCGCCGCCGTCACCGGGTCCTCCAAGGGGGAGGCGAAGGACGTGTTGAAGGTGGGCGAGGCCCTGGCCTCCCAGCCCGGGGTGGAGGACGCCCTGCGCGGCGGGAGGCTCACCTCCCAGCGGGCCAAGCTGGTCACCGAGGCCCTCAAGGTCAACCCGGGCCGGGAGGAGGACCTCTTGGAGGGGGCCGAGGGGGACACCGTCGGCCAGCTGAAGGAGCGGTGTCAGAGGGCCAAGGCCGAGGGGCGCTCGAAGGAGCAGGCCGAGGCCCACCGGAGGCGCCTGCACGAGAACCGCCGGTGCTGGACCTTCACCGACCGGGACGGGGCCTTCGGGATCACCGCCCTGTTCGCCCCCGAGGCCGGGGGGCGCCTGAAGGCGGCCCTCGACGTCCAGTGCGACCGGTTCTTCGACCAGGCCCGGAGGGAGGGGCGGATGGAGCCCCCCGACGCCTACCGGGCCGACGCCCTGTTGGCCCTCGTCACCGGCACGGGCATCCTCCCGGCCGGGAACGGGAAGCAGCCGGGCCGACAGGTCGGGGTCGGGGACGGGGACGGGGACGGCCCTTCGGTGGGCCGCCCCCCCGGGCCCAGGGCCCACGTCCAGGTGCGGGTCGACTACGAGTCCCTCGTGCGGGGCTGGGTGGCGGAGGGCGAGGTCTGCGAGATCCCCGGCATCGGTCCCGTCTCGGTCGAGTGGGCCAGAAGCCTCCTCGGTGACGCCCTCCTCGACCTGTTCATCACCGACGGGGTGGACGTGAGGACCGTGGTCCGGCCCCGGCGCAAGATCGCCACCCCCCTGCTCACGGCCATCCTGGAGCGGGACCGGTGCTGTGTGGTCCCGGGCTGCGGCAAGCGCAAGGGCCTCGAGAAGGACCACTGGCGGCGTCCGGTCCGAGACGACGGGGAGGCCTCCTACGAGAACCTGGTCCTGCTCTGCTCCCACCACCACTCCCTCCGGACCCACCGGGGGTGGGTCCTCACCCATGAGGACGGCCGGTGGCGCTTCGATCCACCCGGGCCCCCCGAGGCCCGAGGGGCCCCCGAGCGCCGGCGGGGAGCCAAAGCCGCCCCGGCCGCCCCCCTCCCGGAGTCAGGAACCACCCCGCCCCTGTTCACCGACCGGGAGTGAGGTGGATCGTCCGGCCCGCTCTAGGCTGGCGGGCATCCGTGACTGACCCGGGGAGGAACCCATGAGCAACGCAGAGCGGACCCGCGAAGACCGCTCCGACCGGCTGGCCTTCGTCCAGTCCACCTGGCACGAGGAGATCGTCAACCGCTGTCGCGACTCGTTCCTGGAGGAGATCGGTACCCTCGGTGTCGACCGGGGCCGGATCGACCTCTTTGAGGTGCCCGGGGCCTTCGAGATCCCCCTCCATGCCCAGCGATTGGCGGCCAGCGGCCAGTACGCGGCCATCGTCGGCGCCGGCTTGGTCATCGACGGAGGAATCTACCGGCACGACTTCGTCGCCGAGGCGGTGATCAACGGACTCATGCGGGTGCAGTTGGACAGTGATGTGCCGGTCATCTCGGCCGTCCTGACGCCACACCACTTCCACAACCACGAGGAGCATGCCACGTTCTTCGCTGAGCACTTCACGGTGAAGGGGGTGGAGGCGGCCAGGGCGTGCGCCAGGACGATCGAGAGTCTGGCCCAGCTGCCCGTGCGCTCGGTGGCTTAGCCGAGTCGGCGACCCAGTCCCCACCCCGTCGATGCCCCGTCCGTCGATGCCCCGTCCGTCGATGCCCCGTCCGTCGATGCCCCGTCCGTCGATGCCCCGTCCGTCGATACCCCGTCCGTCGATGCCCCGTCCGTCGATACCCCGTCCGTCGATACCATGAGCCGAAGCAGCCGAGCCCGGAGGTAGTGAGCATGGACGTCCGTTCCGTCGAGGACATGGCGCCGGTCATCGAACACAACGGGACCACGCCCGTGTGGTGGCTCGTGCCGCCTCAGGAGATGCGGGAGGCCACTGCGGGCGGCTTTCTCGAGCTGGTCAGCGAGTGGGAGGTGGCTGGCGGCGGTGCGGTCGACGCCCACTCCCACCCCACCCACGAGTTCTACTACATCCTCTCGGGCAGGGGCATCATGAAGATCGGTGACGAGGAGCGCGAGGTCCAGATGGGTGACCTGGTCTACACGCCGCCCGACACGACCCACAGCATCTGGCCGGCGAGCGACAACGCTCCCCTCCGGGGCCTCGCCTTCGCCATCGGCACCCCCGGCTCCGGCAGGGTCGACTACAGCTGAACGCACTGGCAACCCTTCGCCGAACCGGCCCACCGGATCGGCCCAGCCGTGTGGCGGTCAGGCAGCAGGCGGGTCCTCCGGCTCGTTCGTCTCATCCCACTCTGGCCGGCCCGGGTCGGACCGTTGCCGGCCCGACACCAGTCGGTACACCGCGAAGCCGACCGCGGCCACAATGAGGACCGCCAGTACCTTCTTGAGGACCGGGGCGGCGCGTTCGGCCGCCGCCTCCGCGGTTTCGGCCGCAGCCAGGCCCCGACTGACCCCTTCCAACACCGACTGGGCCGTCTCCACGTGCTCGTGCACCTCGCCCAGCCAGATCGCAGTGTCGCTCATCGTGCCCTCCCCTGGCCGTCTGGTCATCTGGCCGTCCTTGACAGGGACCGTCGGATCCCGGACCTACCCACCGTAGGCGAGGGTAGGCCGATCAGCCCTTGTGGAGGACGTACATGCGCCTGGCGTCGATCCGGACCGAGACGTTGGCGTCGAGGAACGACTCCCACTCCGCGCCGTACTGGGGTACGTAGTGGTCCAGCACCACCTGGCGGAGGCCGGCGTTGGCCGGGGCCCTCATATCGAGGATCGTGGCGTCACCGTGCACGGTGACCGCGAAGGACTCACCCGGCAGGTGAGTGGCGCTGACCTGGGGTCGGGCTCGAAGGTGGCCGACGCGCACCGAGTCCGGGGACGAACTGAAGTGGAAGGCGCCCCGGTAGAAGATCCCGTCCACCGGCCCCACCAGCGGTCGGCCGTCCGCGGTCACCGTGGCCAGGGCCAGGAGCCGCATGCCGGTCAGGCGGGCACACACCTCGCCCGCTTCCAATCTGCGGTCCGGCCTGATGATTTCGAGGAGGTGGGCACCGGCAGCTCCGAAGCTCCGGTCCAGCAGCCTCTGCATTTCGATGAGATCACGTTCGGACTCGTGCACCGTTCCTCACCCGGGATCGGCCGGACGGCCCGCCGGCATGGCCTGGTCCACTGGCCGTGCCTGCCTGGCCATCCACACCATGAGGAGCTGCAGCGGCAGCCGGCCCCAGGCCACCGAGGCCTTGTTCATGGCCCCGGGATGGCGGCCAGAGCCGGTGTCGAGGGCCATCTGGACGTTGGCCGGGAACACCGCGGCCAGAACGGCGATGCTGGCCGACGAGGCCCACCGGGATCGCCGTGCCAGACCGACGGCGCAGACCAGCTCGGCGATCCCGCTCGCGTAGATGAGCGGCCGGTGGGTCCTGACGGGAAGCGCTCGGGGCATGATCCCCTCGAAGAACTGGGGCCGCGGCGAAGTGGACGATCCCGCTGACGGTGAACACCCCGATCAGAGGAAGTGCGGCTGCCGGGCGGGGTTGGGCCATGGCCCGACTGTAGAGCGTGGGTCGGGACGGGTCAGGGCGGTGGCTCCCGGAAACGCCCGGCGGGTCGGAGCATGGCCTGTGGGCGGAGGCCTTCGACAACGCTCCGGGGTGCCCGCTACCCTCGTGGCCATGCGCAGGCGAGCCGGGTTCGGACGCTCGGCGGCACTGGCGGGGCTGTTGGCGTCTTGCCTCGTGCTGGCAGCGACCCCCGCCGCGGGAGCCTCCCACGCCGGTCACACCTTCCGCGAACGCGGACCGTCCGGGGGCCACGGTCCGTCCGCACTGGCCGAGTCCCTCCAGAAGCTGGTCTCGCTGCCCGGTGGTCCCCCCGGTGCCATCGCCCTGGTCCAGGTGGGGAGCCGGGTCCAGGCGGTCACGGCCGGGGTGGGCAATGTCAGCAGCGGCCAGCCCATCTCGGCGGACGACACGGTCCGGATCGCCAGTGTTTCCAAGGCCTTCAACGGAGCGGTGGCCCTGGCCCTCGTCACCCAGAGGAAAATGAGTCTCAACGACACCATCAGGCAGCGCCTCCCCCACCTCCCCAAGTCCTGGGGATCGATCACCCTGGCCGAGCTGCTCCACCACACCAGCGGCCTGCCGGACTACATCAAGAGCGAGAAATTCCTGGACGTCCTCAGGGCCGACCCCCACGCCGCGCTGAGCCCACTGCAGCTCCTGAGCTACGTGACCGACGAGTGCCCACTGTTCACCCCGGGGACCCGGTACGACTATTCCGACTCCGACAACATCGTGGTCGGCCTGATGGTCGAGGCCGCCACCCACGGCTCGTACGAATCGGCGCTGGCCGACGACGTGACCGGCCCGCTGCACCTGGCCTCGACCACCTTGCCGGACAACCCGGACCTGAGCGCGCCGTACGTCCACGGGTACGACATCCTTCCCGGCGAGGCACCCGAGGACGTAAGCACCTACCTGAATCCCGGGCTGGCGTGGGCGTCCGGCGGCATGATCTCCACTCCGGCCCAGCTCAACCAGTTCATGCGGGCCTACGTGCGAGGAACGCTGACCGACCCGGTCACCAAGGCCGAGCAGTTCCAGTTCATGTCAGGCAGCTCCGGTCCCCCCGGTCCGGGCACCAACGCCGCCGGGTTGGCCATCTTCCGGTACCGGACCGGCTGCGGGACGGTCTACGGCCACACGGGCAACTTCCCCGGTTACACCATCTTCGCCGCTGCCGCACTCGACGGGACCCGCTCGGTGGTGGTCATCGTCAACGAGCAGCTCAACGACAAGCCGGTCACACCGGTGTTCGCGCAGCTCCGGGCGTCGGACGCCGTGGCGGTGTGCGCCGCTCTCGACTCCTGAGCCGCCCAACCCCGATCACACCGGATCACCGGGAGAGCGGTCGGTGGTCAGAATCCGGTCGATGGAGCCGCACGGCATGGAGCCGCACGACAACGACGCTTCGGTCCGGCTCCCTCCGCCCGGTCCGGACCCGTTCGGCCATTCCCTCGTCGAAGGGCCCCGGGGACCAGGTCCGAGCTCCCGCTCGGCGCTCGTCAGCCCCGTCCGAGGTAGGCGAGAAACCGCTTTCGGGAAGAGGCCGAAGCTCCGGCGTCGAGCTCCGGACCGAAGTGCCGGGGATCCCGGGCGGGACCCAGGTAGGCCCGAGCCATCTCGAGCCCCAATGTCCACACCTCCTCGGGACAGGTGAACTCCGATCCCCCCAGGTACCCGACGTCCCAGCCGTGGCCAAGGACGTCGACCAGATTGATCCCGGCTGCGAGGTCGGCCGGGAACGACCCGAACGGGAGCCGGCAGCAACGTGAGCGGTCCGCCTCCGCCCAGGCCGAACGGGCCGTGTCGGCGGTGGTCCGGAGGGCCCGGTCCAACCGTCCCCCGATCAGATCCCCGGTCGGGGCACGGGGGCGGTCGGTGGCACCAGTGGCGAAGTCGGCGAACTTGAGGGTGACCCCGATGGAGTGGTTCATCACCTCGGCCACCGACCAGCCGGGGCATCGGGAGGCCCGCGACAGGTCGGGAACGGTGGCACGGCCGCCCCACGCACACTGGGCCTCCAGCGCGCCCATCAGTCCCTCGACGACATCCACAGGGGCCAGCTTCCCAGAGGCGGGCCGTTCGAGGGCCCCCGAAGCCGCCCGCCACGGTGGTCCACGCCGCCCTCCACGACCGCTCAGCGCGGCCGGCCGCCCGATGGTCCCGACCTCAGTCCTTGACGAATCGGAGGCGGTGGTCCTGCCGTTCCCAACCGCTGGCCATCCAGAACGCGCTGGCACGCGAGTCCGTCTCGACTACGACCGCAGCCAGTCGGACGGCACCGACGGCGCGGAGGTGCGACTCAGCTGCGGCGACCAGTCGATCCCCCAGGCCACGTCGCCGGTGGGTGGGGTCCACGGCCAACCGGTAGACCGATCCCGCGCCACCCGTCCCAGCCGGCTATGACCGAGCCGACCAGGAGGGCGCCGTCCTCTGCCACCAGCAGCACCGACCCCTGGTGTTCGATCAGGGCACGGAGACCACCGGCGTCGTCGGTGCGCGAGGGCTGCGCCCCGGCCCGGACCCACAGCCGGAGGACCGGGTCGATGTCGGGCAGGCCGCCGATCCGAATGCTGGAAGTCATCAGCTCAGAGTACGAGAGCCGTCACACCCGCCGATTCGGATCGACGGCACGGTCGATCCGGGCCCCCCAGGCCCGGAGGTGCTCGGTCAGCGCCGGAGGGGACAGCACCTCGAACTCCGCCGCGGCATGGCCCAGTACCAGCGTCGGCCACTCCAGGGAGTCGGACGTCATCCGCAGCACGCACCGGCCGTCGCCGAGATCCTCGAGCGCACCCCAGTGTCCGATGCGTTGACGGACCACCTCCGCAGGGGCCTCGATGCGCACCTCCACCTGGTGCCGTGACGAAAGGCTCCCGATGCTGGCTCGCACGAACTCGGCGGCGTCCTCGGCCGGCAGCTGCCGGGGGTGGCTCGGGCACCAGTGGCCCACGGTTCCGCCAGGCGGTCGAGGCGAAACGTCCGCCAGTCGAATCGGGAGAGATCCCAGGCCACCAGGTACCACCGGCTCCCGAGCAGCACCAGTCGATGAGGATCGACCTCCCGGGAGGACCGCTCACCACCTCGGGCCGTATAGGTGAACGCCAGGCGCTCACCGTCTCGACATGCCTGGGCCAAGGAGACCAGGACGCCGGCGTCGACCCCGGGGTCGGTCCCCTCCCAGGGAGCGGGCACCGTCATGGCCGCCAATGCGTCAATACGTCGGCGGAGCCGGGACGGCATCACCTGGACCACCTTGCTCAGCGCCCGCACCGAGGACTCCTCGATCCCGATCACCGTTCCGGCCTGGATGGCGGAGTGGAGCCCCACCCCGATGGCCACCGCCTCCTCGTCGTCCAGAAGCAGGGGGGGCAGCACCGCGCCGGCCGCCAGCTGATACCCGCCGTCCACCCCGCGCTGGGCCTCGACCGGATAGCCGAGCTCCCGCAAACGGTCGATGTCACGGCGAAGGGTGCGAGCCGAGACCTCCAGCCGCGACGCCAGCTCGGCCCCCGCCCAGTAGCGACGGGCCTGCAGCAACGTCAGCAGACGGAGGGTCCGCTCGCTCGGATTGGGCACGTCTCCAGTATGTCCCTATTTAGGACAGAATCTGACCACTATTGTCCGTACGGTGGGTTCGGAAGGCACATACCCCCCGACGAAAGGAAGCCCCATGACCACCGACGCACCCACCGTGACCGATCTCGAGCGCCGCGATCTTCTGGACACATTGGCCAGTCACCGGGACTTTCTCCGCCACACGGTCCGCGGCCTGACCGACGGTCAGGCCCGGCAGACGCCCACCGCGAGCCAGCTGTGCCTGGGCGGGATCATCAAGCACGTGACGCTGGTCGAGGAGGGCTGGGCCCGCTTCATCGTGGAAGGGCCGTCCGCCATGGGATCGACCGACGAAGCGGCCTACGAGGCTCATGCCGCCGGATTCCGCATGCTGGACGGCGAGACCCTGGACGGGTTGCTGGCCCGCTACGAAGGAGTGGCCCGGGCCACGGACGAGCTGGTCCTCTCCCTGCCCTCCCTGGACGCCTCCCACCCCCTGCCGGAGGCCCCATGGTTCGAGCCCGGCGGCGCGTCGGACGGCCCGCCGGGTGTTCCTCCACATCATCGCCGAGACCGCACAGCACGCCGGGCACGCCGACATCATCCGGGAGACGATCGACGGCGCCAAGACGATGGGCTGACCGTCGGACACGGCCCGGTCGGGACCGGCCGGGCCGTGCCGGGTCGGCGGGAGTGGCACGCTGTCACGGTGCCCGAAGCCCCGGCGCCCGCCGACGGCCGGACCCAGTTCGAGCGCATGGTGGCCGGCGACCTCTACCGCTCCGACGACCCCGAGATCGTCGCCGCCCACCACCGGGCCGTCGGGCTGGTCGACCGCTTCAACCGCACGCCGGTCGACGATGCCGACGGCCGCCGTGCGATCCTCACCGAGCTGTTGGGCCGTCTCGGGACCGGCAGCGTGATCCGTCCCCCGCTGGCCTGTGACTACGGCTCGTTCCTCCACATCGGTGCGCACACCTTCGTCAACTTCGGGCTGGTGGCCCTCGACGCCGCCCGCATCACCATCGGCGACCACGTCCAGATCGGGCCGAACGTCCAGCTCCTGACCCCGACCCACCCGCTCGACCCCGACCTGCGCCGGGACGGGTGGGAGGCGGCCGGCCCGATCACCCTGGGCGACAACGTCTGGCTCGGGGGCGGGGTCATCGTGCTGGCCGACGTCACCATCGGGGAGGACACCGTGGTGGGCGCGGGAGCGGTGGTCACCCGTGACCTCCCCTCCGGTGTGGTGGCCGTGGGCAGTCCGGCCCGGATCATCCGCCGCCTGGACCGGGACTCCTCCGGTCCCCGCCGCTGACGTCGGTGACCCGACGGCCACGCTCGAGGCGGACGACGGGGCGACGCCCGCAGGGCGAACGCCCGTACACTGCAGTCCATGGGGTACGGCCATGGCTCATGGATCCCGATCGTGGCCTTCGGTGGCATGTTCCTCGTCCGCTACCTGTCCTCCCAGCGCCGTCGCCGTGGGCCGCCGGCGCGGCCGGGTCCCCGGCGCCCGTTCACCGGCACCGGCTCCCGAGGCCGTCCGGGCAGGCCCCACCGCGTGGCCCCCGGCAGCGACGGCGGCCCGTCGGCCGGCATGCCGGCCGGTTGGTTCCGCGACCCCTTCGTCCGGCACGAGCAGCGCTACTGGTCGGGTACCGAGTGGACCGACCACGTCCTCGACGACGGCGTGCCCGAGCACCGATCCGCCGCCCGTCCCCTCCCGACGCCGGGGACCTGGCCTGACGCGCGGCCGGCTGCGGTCGGATAGCCCGGTCAGACGCCGCTGGGTCGGCAGCTCCCCGGCGGGCCAGCCCCAGACCTGGAGCACCGCCGGCAGGAATGGTCACCGGGCAGTGCGGTACCGGGGCCGGTGTTGCCCGCGGCGTAGGCCGTCCACGGGCCGCCGGAGGACTGCTGGAACACGTAGTACGAGCCGTCGTCCTGGGTCGAGACCTGGGCCTGGGATGGGATTGGCGTGTCGGGCACGGTGCGGCCACCAGCCGGGCGCCGGCCCAGTGGATGCCGGTGGACTTGTCCAGCCCGTAGTAGGTGAGGCCGGGGGCCAGTCCGCTGAACTGGGCCACCGGAATGTGCTGGAGGGCGGCGGCGGCCGCCACCAGCTGGCTCCGGAGCTGGTCGGTGACCGGCAGGTTGACGGCAGGGCCGAGGGCGCCGTCGTAGTCGAGGTGGTACCCGCCGCGGTGGTGCTGGAACCGGCCCTCGTGGTCGTCGTCGTGGTCGACGTCCCAGTGCTCGACGTAGTGCGAGCAGCCGGCCAGGGCCAACGCTCCTGCCGCCACGGCTGTCACCGCCCACCGCCGACCTGTCATGGCGCTCCGTCCTCGTTGCTCGTCATCCGGCCGACGGGCGGAGGACGGCGCTGCGACTCCGTCGTGACGCCGCAAGACGATACCGTCCCGGCCCGAGCGATCCCGGTTCTTCGGAGACGGACCGGCAGGCCCGGTGGACCGCCCACTCATCCCCGAGGGCCACCACCGGTGCGGCCAGGCGGACCGCGCCCATCGAGCCCTCGAACGGGGCGTCGCCGAAGGAGAAGATCCCGCCGTCGGAGGCCACCAGCCAGTAGCCGCCGCCGTCCGGGGTGGACGCCATGCCCGACGATGGGCCGGTTGAGGTGGATCCGCCCGGTCGAGCCCGTCGAACCGGCGTCGCCGAAGGAGAAGATGCCGCCGTCGGAGGCCACCAGCCAGTAGCCGCCGCCGTCCGGGGTGGACGCCATGCCGACGATCGGCTGGTTGAGGTGGGACCCGCCCATCGAGCCCTCGAAGTCGGGCGTCGCCGAAGGAGAAGATCCCGCCGTCGGAGGCCACCAGCCAGTAGCCGCCGCCGTCCGGGGTGGACGCCATGCCCACGATCGGCTGGTTGAGGTGGAGCGCACCCGTCGACCCGTGGAAGCGGGCGTCGCCGAAGGAGAAGATCCCGCCGTCGGAGGCCACCAGCCAGTAGCCGCCGCCGTCCGGGGTGGGCGCCATGCCCACGATCGGGCCGGTTGAGGTGGACGGCCCCGGTCGACCCGTCGAAGCGGGCGTCGCCGAAGGAGAAGATCCCGCCGTCGGAGGCCACCAGCCAGTAGCCGCCGCCGTCCGGGGTGGACGCCATCCCCACGATCGGCCGGTTGAGGTGGGACCCGCCCATGGAGCCGAGGAACGGCAGGCAGAAGGAGAACACGCCGCCGTCGGCGGCGGCCATGCGATAGCCCGCGCCCGGCGGTGCACGGCACACTTCCACCGGTCTGGCGGGCCTGTCCCGAATTGGGATCGACCATCAGCGACGACTCGTCCACCGCCTCGAAGGCGCTGGCCGGCACCTGCTTCAGCTCGTCGACCAGGGCGAGGGGCCACCCGGCGTCGGCGGTGCCCCCGAAGTACCAGTTGGAGCCGTTGTCGGCCAGGATCAGCCCGTAGTGCTGCATGGCCCGCAGGACCACCTGGGCCTGGGGCGAGTAGCTCGAGATGTCGAAGTCGGCCTGGAGCCGGAAGCGGGCCCCCATGGGCGGCAGGTTGACGGATTGCTCGAGCTGCCGGCCTCGTGGCGGGCCGGCCAGACGAACGAGGTGTCGGTGGACTGGGCGGTCATCCGGATGGCGTGGGTGATCGAGCCCGACAGCACCTCGTCGTAGCGCAGGAGGCCGGGCAGGATGGGCAGCCCGGCCGCGTCGGCCGACGTCCAGCCGGAGGGCCGGAGGGCGTTCGAGCGAGGTTCCAGATCGCCCCGGAGACCGCCGTCGAGCCGACGACCCGTTGGAGGTGGCGTCGTCCAGCTCGTAGAGGGTGCAGGTGGCCGGGTTGACCATGAGGGCGTGGCGGTCGCCCGGTGGACAGGGACCCGCCCTCGATGGGGGTGTCGGCTCCGAACGGGTAGGGCCCGGGATCGCTCTCCGATGCGTAGAGGAACGACGGGGTGACCAGGGGATGGGACGGGGAGACCACCGTGTAGGGGATCCCGTAGGGGTTGGACGGGTCGCCGGAGGGGCCGAAGTCGGGGTGCAGGTGGGTGGTGGCACTGTTCATGCTGGCCAGCCAGGCCGCGCTGTGGGCGTCGACCGGCAGCCCGGAGATGTCGGTGTTCCACACGTTGTCGGCCGGGAACATCGGGCAGCCGGATGCGCCGGGCAGCGGCGTGCCGGCCGAGCCGGCGCCGGTCGGGCACCGACAGGGAGAGTCCGGCCGCGACCGCGACCAGCGCCAGCACCGCCGTCGCTGCCGCTCACCTGCGCTGTCGTCGAATCGCGCCCACGTCACCTGCCCCGGGACCACCGTACCCCCGGTTCCCGGGCGTTGCGACACCCCCGTCGTCGCCCGGCTCGGCTCGCGCCCCGGCCTCCGGTCAGCCGGCTCAGAGCAGGAGGACCAGCCTGCCGCGGTCCAGGCGGACCCGGGCTCCGATCAGCTCGGTCGTCGACGGCCGCGGGCCGCCAGCGCCGGGATCCTCGGCCACGGCCACGCAACGCCGCCCGTCGTCGGTGTCGCAGACGGCCACGGTGCGGACCGGCACCATCCCCTCGAAGGTGACGGTGTAGGTGGCCACGGTGGCCTCGCCGTCGTAGCCGTCGAGGGTCTCGACCACGTCGAGGACCCCGGTGGCCGACCGAGGCCGCACTCGCCCAGGTCGCGCGAGCAGCGGGGGTCGGCCGTCGGGCGTGCCCGACCACACCCCGAGGCCCGGCTTGGTCAGGAGTCCGCTCACCGTGGTGACCACTCCGAGCGAGCCGGGCTCGGCCCGTAGGGACCCGGATGACCGGGACCATCGACTGCAGGACGAAGTTGTTGAACGGGCCGCCGGCGAAGGCCATCCCCCCGGTGACGGTGGGCGTGGTGGAGGGCGCAGGCCCAGGCTCCGCTGCTGCACCCGGACCGCGGCCGGAAAGCAGCTGTAGACCTCGATGATCTCGGCCTCGGCCACCGGCCGCCCCATGCGCCCGGCGGCGGCGGCCCCGAGCACCTCCATGGCCGGCCAGGTGTGGGGCGCGCGAGCGCCGGAGGAGGGACACGGCATGGCTCGACTCCAGTCCGACCCGGGGGAAGGCCCAGCGATCGGTGGGCACGCCGAGCCCACGCGCCGTGCCCACCGAGCAGAACAGCAGGGCCGCCGCCTGGTTCACCGTCCACTGGGTGGAGTGCCACTTGTTGTACGGGAAGGCCAGGGGCCGGTTGGACCGGTGACGGCGTGGCGATCTCGTCGGCCTCCAAGGGGGCGGGGAAGGCGGCGTCGGGGTTGGTGCGGGCCACCCGGTTGAAGCGGGCCCACAGTTCGGCCACCTCGGCCCGGTGGCCGGGCCAGGGACCGACCCTCGGCCGCCCGGAGGGCGTTCTCGATCATGGCGTACTGCTGGACGGGGTCCCACAGGCGGTGGGCCACCTCGACCGGCTCCATCAGCGGGCCCTCCCGGCGCCGGGTCACGTCGGGGACGGCTCCGGCGCTGGTCGGTCTCGACGGCCGGCCGGCCCGGCGCGCTCGGCGTCGCGGGCCCACCGCTTGGCCTCGCCGCCCACCACCGCGGCCACCTCGGACGCCCCCGAGGCGATGGCGGCCAGCGCCTCGTTGATCAGGCTCTGTTGGGGGATGCCCAGCTCGACCAGGTGGGTACGCGCTCCGGCGGCCCCCACCCGGTCGGCCACCAGCCGGGCCGGGTCGGAGTAGGCCCAACTCCCCTGGGGGACGGCGATCCGGTCCAGCTCGGCCGAGCAGCCCGGGCGGCCCGGCGTCGGCCCCGGCCGCCTCGCAGGGCCAGCACCATCGACTCCGCCGCCTCGGCGTCGGCGTCGGCGGTTCCCACGCCGACCAGCACCGGGGTCCGGGGGTCGAGCGATCCGGGTCGCAGGGGCCCGCGGCGGTCATCGGCGGTCCCTCACGCCGGTCGGCCGGGTGCCCGTCCCGCCCGTCCCCGGCCGTGCCGCCGGTGCGTCGCTCCCGCATCATCCGGCCCACCTGGCGCCAGGTCACCGCCACCGCCCCGAGGTCGAGTGCCTGCTGGCGGGCCCGCTCGGGCACGTCGTAGTGGGCCTGGTGGGGACGGCCCTCCTTGTGCTGGAACCACTCCCGCCGCATGCCCAGCCGCGCGGCGAAGGCGTGGAGCTCGTCGTCGGTGTCGGCCACCAGGTGCGACCAGCGGTCGTCGACCGGGCCGAGGCGGGCGGGCTGGCGCCAGTCATCGAGGTAGACGGTCATTCGATCGGCCGCGGGGAACGGGATCAGATGATCCGGCCCGGGTCGCCGGACCCGCTGACCACCGGATAGCCGGCCGCCTCCCAGGCCAGCATGCCGCCGTCGACGTTGCGGACGTCGTAGCCGGCTCCGGCCAGTGCGGCGGCCACCGCCCCCGACCGTCCCCCCACCCGGCAGATGCACACCACGGTCCGGTCGGCGGGAAGCTCGGCCGATGCGGTCGGGGACCGACCCCATGGCGACGTGCACGGCTTCGGGGGCGTGGCCGGCGCTCCACTCGTCGTCCTCGCGGACGTCGAGCAGGAAGGCCCCGGCGCCGACGAGCCGGCGGGCCGCGGCCGGATCGATGTCGACGACGGGGCCGGGGTCGGAGGTCACCGCATCACGGTACCGGAGGGCCGGCCACGATCACCGGCCCGGGACGTCTCGGATGCGTGCGGCGGGTCAGCCCAGGTCCATCAGCTCGATGCGCACCCCGTCGGGATCGGTGCAGTACAGGAAGTCGAGCCGGGACCCGGGCCCAGGTCGAACGTGGTCCGGGTGGCCGGCACCACCGTGCCGCCCAGGGCCTCGATGGTGGCGGCCAGGCCGTCGACGTCGTCCACCCGGAGCGAGAGGTGGGTCAGGCCGAGCTGGTTCATCGGCCGGCGGGTCCCGTCGCCGGTGGTGCCGGGGGAGACCCGGAAACCGAGGAGCTCGATGGTCACCCCGTCCCGTGACAGCATGCGCGACTCGAGCTCCACGCCCTCCACCTCCATGAGGGCGGCGAACTCCCTTCCCACCTGGTGGGTCGCCACCGGCTCGAACCCCAGACCCTCACAGTAGAAGCGCACCGACCGATCGAGGTCGGAGACGCAGATCCCGAGATGGGAGAACGAGTGGGTCATGCCGATGTCCACCGTGGTGGTGTCACGAGGTCTCCTCCTGGGTAGAAGCACGAGAATGGCACATCAGGTCGGCACGGGGCAGGAACGCGGGGCGGGAAGGGGTGAGACGGTCCGGCCCGGGTCCCCGGACGACGCAGCCGCGGCGGCCACACTTGAGGCCGTGCCGAGCCCGACCGACCGGAACTCACCCCCCTCCGACCCCGGGGCCACGGCGGGAACCGACCTCGATCCGGATCCTGCCGGATCACCCGCCCAGCTGACGATGCCCCACTTCGGCATGGCGGTCATCTGCTTCATCCTCTTCCTCACCTTCCTGGACAACACGGTGATCAGCGCCACCCTCTCCGACGTACAGTCCGGGCTACACGCCGGCGTGGCCCAACTCCAGTGGGTGGTGAGCGGCTATGCGTTGGCCTTCGCCAGCCTGATGCTCATGGCCGGCACCCTGGGCGACCTCTATGGCCGCAAGAAGCTGATGCTGATCGGGGTGGTCATCTTCTGCGGCGGATCCGTGCTCAGCGCACTGGCCGACAGCACCGGGGTCCTCATCGCGGGCCGTGTGGTCATGGGTGTCGGCGCGGCCTGCTCGGAACCCGGCACCCTGTCCATGATCCGCCACCTCTACCCCGAACGCCGGCGGAGGGCCCGGGCGCTCGGCATCTGGGCCGCAGTGTCGGGTCTGGCCCTGGCCCTGGGTCCGGTCATCGGCGGCGTGCTGGTCGGCATCTGGGACTGGCGTGCCGTGTTCTGGTTCAACCTCGTGTTCGGCGCGGTGGCCCTGATCGCCGCGGCTGTCGTCCTCCCCGAGAACTCCGACCCGGTCCGGGCGCGGTTGGACCTCGCCGGATTCGTCCTCGGGGCGGTGACCCTGGGCACGGCCACCTTTGCCACCATCGCCGGGGAGACCGCCGGGTACATCAACCCCACGATCCTCACCCTCTACGGCATCTCCGTCCTGACCCTGGTGGCCTTCATCCTGGTGGAGCTCCGGGCCGAGAACCCGGTCCTCGACGTCCGGTTCTTTCGCAAACCGCCGTTCGCCGGCTCCACCATTCTGGCCTTCACCTCCTACTTCGGGATCTTCTCCATCTTCTTCTTCGTCGCCCTCTACCTCGAGGTGGTGGGCAACACGACGCCATTCCACCTGGCCCTCGACTTCATCCCCATGACCGCGGGCATGGTGCTGGCATCGCTGTTCACCGGGCGGTGGGTGTCCCGGATGGGCCCCCGCATCCCGATGATCACCGGCTGCGTGCTGGCCGCAGCCGGCATCTTCCTCACCGACGCCCTCATCAGCCCCCATGCCGGCCTCTCCACGGTGGGGTGGACTCTGGCCCTGGCCGGCATCGGATTCGGCATCGTCATCGTTCCGGTCACCTCCTCGGCCCTCACCACCGTGCCGGCCGAGCACTCGGGCATGGCCGCCTCCACCAACAACACCGCCCGCGAGCTGGGCGCGGTGGCCGGCGTGGCCATCCTTGGCTCGATCGTGAACGGTCAGCTCACCGTCAACCTGACCGCCCGGCTGGTGGCCATTGGGATCCCCGCGTCGTTCCGCTCACAGGTCATCGCCGCAGTGACCAGCGGCTCGCTCGGTTCCCAGGCCGCGTCGACCAAGGTGGGGAGAGGCAACGCCTCTATCCAGGAGATCATCAACAAGGTGGTCTCGGCGGCCTACGGCGCCTTCGGGCACGGTCTCGATCTGTCGCTGTTGGCTGCCGGCACCCTCTTGCTGGCGTCGGCCGTGGTGGCCGACTTCACCGCGGCCAGGAGGACCACGCTGCCCTCGGACTGACGGTCTCGGTGGCGCCGGTCCGACTCCTCCCTGCCCGACCGGCTCGGTCACCCTCCGGGGGCAGCCGCCTCCGCCGGCCCTGCGGAGGCCGACCGGGGAGCGGCGTCGGGCAGGTGGGCCCGGACGAATTCGCCGACGGCTCGGTAAGCCCGCCGGCTGCCCTCGGCCCAGGGCATGAGGATGGGGTAGACGTGGAACATGCCGGGCTCCTCGATAGCGGTGACGTCCACACCGGCCGCATCCAGGTGGCCGACGAAGGCGCGGATGGCGTCCCGGAACATCTCGTCGCTCCCGAAGCAGACGAAGGTGGGCGGCCATCCGGAAACGTCCTGGTCGACCGCGGAGAAGGGAGCCGACCCCGCGTCACGCCCGTGCAGGTAGGCCGAGGTCGGTATGTTCCAGGGCAGGATGTCCCGGTCGGCGTTGTCGGCTACCGACGGCTCGTCGAGGAGGAGGTCCAGCTCCGGTGAGAACAGGATGACCCCGGCGATGGGTCGGTGGTGGATGTGTTGCATCGAGTACATGAGGGAGGAGACCAGTCCGCCGCCGCTGGAGTCGCCGGCCACGAACAGGCGAGCGGAGTCGGTCCCGCCGGCCAGCAGGGCCTCCAGCACCAGTGCGGCGTCCTCCAGCCCGGCCGGGAACGGGAACTCGGGAGCCAGTCGGAGGTCGGCCACGAAGATCTCGCAGCCCGTTCGACGGCATATCCAGGCCACGAACACGGCGTACATGCGGGGCGAGGTGCCCACGTACCCCCCGCCGTGCAGATAGATCACGGTGCCGACCGGCTCCGCTCCCCGGGGCCGGTACCAGAAGCCCGGAACCCCGGCCACTTCGGCCGCCTCCTGCTCCACGCCGAGGGTCTGAACCAGCGGCGTGAGGGCCATGCTGCACAGGTCGTCGAGGATCAGCTCGACGGAGCGGAACTCGTCGATGGGCAGGGAGGTCAGGTAGCCCATGAATGAGCGGATGGTCTCGCGGGTCATGCTCACGGCCAGATTGTGGGGCAGGTTCCCCTCGCCCGACCAGGGACGCCGGAACGGGACCCGTCCCATGGCCACCGACAACTGTGCCGGCCAGTCCCAACAGATCCGCGGTGGCGATCGGCCACGACGAACGGGCCACGCCGGGGCGACGACCCATCACCACCGTGGTACCGACCGTGGCTGTTTGCGATTCGGACTCACCATCGGACCGCCCTCTGACCCGACCCCTCTACCTTGGCGCGATCCTAACTGGGGCCCGATCGCCACTCCGTTGGTCCGGAACCGAGAGACGGATCGGGCCTGCCACCGGCCGGCCGCTGGGACCGGGTGGGTCGAGACTCAGACCGGCTCGGCCGCCAGCGCTGCCCCGAGCTGGAGCAGCTGCTCGGTGGCGCCGCCCAAGGTCAGCTCGAGGTGCTTGGTCATCAGGAAGTACCGGTGTAACGGGTACTCGCGGTCGACGCCGACCCCGCCGTGGAGATGCACGGCGGCGTGGACCACCCGTTGCCCGCCGTCTGCGGCCCAGAACTTGGCGATGGCCACCTCCTTCTCGGCCGGCAGGCCCTGGTCGATCCGCCAGGCGGCCTGCCAGGCGGTGAGGCGGATGGCCTCGGTGTCCACGTAGGCGTCTGCGGCCCGCTGCCCCACGGCCTGGAACGTGGCGATGGGCTTGCCGAACTGCTCCCGGGTCTTGGTGTACTCGGCCACCAGAGCCAGCGAGGCCGCCGCCGCACCGGCCTGGGCCAGGGCCAGGGCCGCGGTGGTCCGTTGGACCAGCCACTCGATGATGGCCGGACCGTCGCCCACCGATCCCAACAGCGCCCCCGCCCCCACCGGGGTGGCCGAGAGGCTGACGACGGCCTCGGGCTGCCCGGTGTTGGCCACCTGGCGCTCACGGCCCACTTCGGGAGCCGAGGTGTCCACGATGAACACGGCCACCGCGTCGGGCTCCACCCGGGCGGGCACCAGGACGGCGTCGGCGATCATGCCCGAGGGGACGCAGGCCTTCGAGCCGGAGAGGACCCAACCGTCACCCTCCCGTTCGGCTACCACCGACGGGAGCGACGGGACGCCACCCAACTCGACGAGGGCGGTGGTGAGGATGGTCTCTCCCGACACCACGCCGGGGAGCCACCGCCGTTGTTGGTCCTCGGTGCCGAACTGGGCGATGCCGGCAGCCGCCGCGGCCAGGGTCTCGATGGTGGGCACGTAGGCCGCGCTCTTGCCGGTGGCCTCGACCAGCAGGCCGGTCTCCACGAATCCCAGACCGGCGCCACCCACGTCCTCGGGCAGGGCGATGCCCAGGAGCCCGGCCGCGGCCAACTCGCCCCAGAGCTTCCGGTCGAACCGGTCGCCCTCGGGCTCGGACTCGAACTGGCGCAGCCGCTCGGGCGTGGACAGATCGGTGAAGATCCGCTCGGCCAGCTCGCGTACGGCCTCTTGCTCTTCGCTGAAGGAGAAGTCCATGGTCGTCGTGTCCTCTTCTGTCTCTCTCGCAGTGTGACGGGGTGAATCCGCGTGGTCCGGGCTACCGGTGGCTAGCGCAGGGATCGGGGCAGGCCCAGGCCGAAGATGGCGATCAGGTCGCGTTGGATCTCGTTGGTACCTCCACCGAAGGTCAGGATGACCAGGCTGCGGGCGTACATCTCGAGGCGGCCGGCCAGCACCGCGTCCGGGGCTGCCCCGGGTCAGGTAGCCGGCCTGGCCCACCACCTCCAGCATGAGCTTGAAGGCCTCCATGTAGAACTCGGTGCCGAACACCTTGGTGGTGGAGGCGTCGGCCACGTCGAGGTGTCCCTGGGTTGCGGTCCAGGCCACCTTCCAGTTGATCAGCTTGAGGAACTTCGAGGCGGGCGTAGACCCGGGCCAGGTGGACCTGCACCCACTCCTGGTCGATCACCCGCCGGCCATCGGCCAGCTTGGTGTTCTGCGCCCAGGACCGGACGTCGTCGAGGGCCCGTTCGATGATGCCCGACGAGCACAGGGTCACCCGCTCGTGGTTGAGCTGGTTGGTGATCAGGGACCACCCCTGGTTCTCGCCTCCGACCAGGTTGGCCGCCGGGACCCGCACGTCCTCGTAGAAGGTGTAGTTGATGTTGTGGTCCCCGAGCAGGTGCATGGGGACCACCTTGATGCCCGGCGTGTCCATGGGCACGATGAACATCGAGATGCCCTTGTGCTTGGCCACCTCGGGGTCGGTGCGGGTGGCCAGCCAGATGTAGTCGGCGCCCCCGGCCAGCGAGGTGTAGATCTTCTGCCCGTTGATGACGTACTCGTCGCCGTCGCGCACCGCCCGGGTCTGCAGCGAGGCCAGGTCGGTGCCGGACTCCGGCTCGGTGTAGCCGATGCAGAAGTGGATGTCGCCGGCCAGGATCTTGGGCAGGAAGAAGTCCTTCTGGTCCTGGGTCCCGAAGTCCATGATGGTCGGCCCCACGGTGTTGATGGTCAGCATGGGCACCGGGGCCCCGGCCCGCATGGACTCGTCGAAGAAGATGTACTGCTCGATGGGCCCGAGCCCCTGGCCGCCGTACTCGGTGGGCCATCCGATACCCAGCCAGCCGTCGGCGGCCATCTGCTTGACCACCCGGCGCATGTGGGGGCCGATCCCGTGGCTGTCGGCCAGCTGGGCCTCGACCTCGGGGGTCAGGAGCGCGGAGTAGTACTCGCGCAGACGGTTCCGCAGCGCCTGGTGCTCCTCGGTGTAGCCGATCTCCATGAGGTCCCTCCCGAATCGTGCGTGCTCGGTGGCTGCCCGAAGGGCGCCACCGGTTACGGCTGGAGCAGTGAGTGAGCGGCGGCGTTCGGCTGCCCGCTCACCGGCCGTCCCCACCGTCCGTCCTGGCTGACGAGTACTGGCTGACGAGTACCACCGGTACGCACGCCCACGACCCCGGCGCACTAGAACACGTTACATTCCACCCCGCCTGGCGCCACCGACCGGGCGCAGTGATGGGCCGCCCGGCCATGTAGCCTGCCCGCTGGCGGAGTCCGCCGGGACCGGGCACCGGCACCGCTAGAGTTACCGTCCGGTAAGTTGTCCGGTCGGCGGTCCTGAGGCCTGCCAGCCGCTCACCGGCACCGTCCGAACACCGACTCGTCCAACACCCGTCTCGTCCAACACCGTGCGGCCCAGGCCGCCGAGTCCCAAGGAGCACCACATGCCCGAAGCCGTCATCGTCGCCACCGGCCGGACCCCGATCGGACGGGCCAACAAGGGATCCCTGGTCGACTGCCGCCCCGACGACCTCGCCGCCCTGGTCATCCGCGAGGTGCTGGCCAAGGTGCCCCAGCTCGACCCCCAGTCGGTGGAGGACGTCATCATGGGCTCGGGCCAGCCGGGCGGTGAGGCCGGCTACAACGTCGGCCGGGTCGCCGCGATCCTGGCCGGGCTGCCCGACGTGCCGGGCGTGACCGTCAACCGTTACTGCTCTTCTTCTCTCCAGACCATCCGGATGGCGGCCCACGCCATCCGGGCCGGCGAGGGGGATGTCTTCGTCGCCGCCGGCGTGGAGACGGTCAGCCGCTACCAGTACGGCGCTGCCGATACCGGGCCGCACAACCCGCTGTTCGCCGAGGCCGAGGCCCGCACCGCGGCGCGGACTCCGGCGGCCGGGGATCCGTGGACGCCGCTCGAGGGCGCCTTCCCCGACGTCTACATCGCCATGGGCCAGACGGCTGAGAACGTGGCCGAGTTCAAGCACGTGACCCGCCAGGAGCAGGACGAGTTCGCCGTGCAGTCCCAGACTCGGGCGGTGGCGGCCCAGGAGGCCGGATTCTTCGAACGGGAGATCATCCCGGTAACCACCCCGAACGGCGACGTGGTCACCAAGGACGACGGCCCCCGGCCGGGAACCACCCTGGAGGGCCTGGCCGGTCTCCGGCCCGTCTTCCGCGAAGGCGGCACCATCACCGCCGGCAACGCCTGCCCCCTCAACGATGGGGCCGCCGCCGTCATCGTGATGAGCGACACCAAGGCCCGGGAGCTCGGGCATCACTCCACTGGCCCGCATCGTGGCCAGCGGAGTCTCCGGTCTCAATCCGGAGATCATGGGCCTCGGCCCGGTCGAGGCCATCCGCCAGGTGCTGGCCCGGGCCGACATGACCATCGACGACATCGACCTGGTCGAGATCAACGAGGCCTTCGCCGCCCAGGTGGTGCCCTCGGCCAAGGAGCTCGGCATCAGCTACGACAAGCTGAACGTCAGGGGCGGGGCCATCGCCCTCGGCCACCCCTTCGGCCAGACCGGTGCCCGGATCATGACCACCCTGCTCAACGCCCTCGACGACACCGGCAAGACCATCGGCCTCGAGTCGATGTGCGTCGGCGGCGGTCAGGGCATGGCCATGATCGTGGAACGGCTGTCCTAGATCGGGATCCCGTTCCCGACGGTCCGCCGGCGGCGTTCTCGTGAAAGGCTCCTAGCGGCTCCTAGCCGCGCACCTCGGCGATGAAGGCATCGAAGGCCGGGCCCCACTCCTCGTTCCACCGCGACTGGAGTGGGGGCGGCATACCGGCCAGCATGCCGTCCCGTTGCTCGGGAGTCAGTCCCTCGCGAACCAACCCCAGGGCCAGCCACGGCTTGTCGGCTCGGAAGGACTGCAGGGCGTGGCCGGGGAGCTGGCCCCACTCCTCGGGGCTCATCCAGGTGCTGGCGATCGGCAGGACGATCTCCTCCTCCTGGGCGAGATGGGGCCGAAGCGTCTCGTCGATGGTCCCCATGGTCTCGACCACCGCGTGCCCGTTCTTCTCCGACGGTTCCGCTCGCCAGGCGGCGATGGCGGCGGTGCCGAGATCCATCGGCTCGGCAAGCAGTCTGTGCTGGTCGTCCACCCTCTGCAGCACTGCCATCTGGTCCGGGCAACGCGCCTCGAGCAAAGGGTAGATCAACTCGTCCTCGCCCTGATGGTGGACGTGGAGGAACTCGAGGACGTTCTCGTAGAACGAGGAGATGACCTCGACCCGGTCAGGCCGGTCAGCGGCGTCGCCGACCAACGCCGGGGCCGCGTCCAACGACCCGCTGAGCGCCCGGTGCACGGCGATCATGTCCGAGGTCTCGGTGGCGAATTGTCCAGGCACTGTCACAGTCCCTCCAGGGTGTCGTGCCCCGCGCCAAGCAAGGCACACGCAAGGTAGCAGTAAGACGACCCGCGGTCAGCCCTCGATCTCCTCGACCGCGTACTCGGGACAGTTGGCGATGGCCAGCCGCGCCTTGCCCTCGAGCTCGGGCGGGACCGTCCCGTCCCCCACCACCGTGGACAAGCCGTACTCGTCCACCTCGAACAGCTCGGGGGCCAGCCCGTAGCAGCGGGCGTGGCCCTGGCACCGGTCCGGGTCGACCCGGATCCTCACGGGAACACCACTGGGATCCGGCGTGGTCCCCGCACCTGACCTCCGGCCCAGGTGACCTCGGCTCCCTCGGCCAGGTGGAAGTCGGGGATGCGTCGGAGCCACTCCTCCAGGGCCACCCGCAGCTCCATGCGGGCCAGGTTGGAGCCGGCGCACCGGTGGATCCCCGAGCCGAAGGCCACGTGGCGGTTGAGCTCCCGGTCGAGCACCACCCGGTCGGGCTCCTCGAAGACCTCGGGATCGCGGTTGGCGGCCGGGAAGTTCATCAGCACCTTGTCGCCCTGCTCTCATCGGGCAGCCGCCGAACTCGATGTCCTCGGTGACCACCCGGGCCATGGTCACCGGCGAGTAGGCCCGCAGGAGCTCCTCGATGGCCAGCGGCATGGCCTCGGGGTCGGTGGCCAGACGGGCCCGGTCCTCGGGATGGGTGGCCAGGTGCCACAGGGACGAGCCGATGGCGCTCCAGGTGGTGTCCACGCCGGCGATGAGGACCAGGGCGGCGACCCCGAGCACCACGCTCTCCTCGACCGGCTGCCCGTCGAACTCGCTGTGGAGCAGGTCGCTCAGCAGGTCGTCGCCCGGCTCCGGCGGCGTCGGGCCACCTCCTCGACGAAGAAGCCGATCAGGCCGGTCCATCCCCCGGGCCCGCTCCGGGTCGTCGGCGAACTCGAGGACGTCCCGCACCCAGCCGGTGAAGGTGTCCGACAGCGAGGCCGGCACCCCGAGGATGCCGGCGATGACCCGAACCGGGATCTGCTGGGCGTAGTCGCCGGCGGCATCGGCCTCCCCGTCGGCCACGAGACCGGTTCGACCAGCTCGGCGCACAGAGCCTGCGGGTCATGGGCTCGTAGGCCTCCACCCGCCGGTGGGAGAACCAGGGCAGGAGCAGGCGCCGGGTCCAGGTGTGCAGGGGCGGGTCGGCCGAGATGGGGGGCAGCCCGTAGGCCAGGACCGGCTCGTCGGGGGGCGGTCCCGGGAACGGGATGACGGCGACTCGGTGGAGCTGAAGTGCTCGACGTCGTGGGCCAGGTCCACCACGTCCTGGTACCGGGTGGGGAGCCAGGTGCTTCCCCGCCGCTCGGTGTGGGCCACCGGGCAGGTCCGGCGCAGCTGGTCCCAGATGGGGAAGGGATCCTCCACGTACTCCGGGCTCGAGCACGTCGAAGTCGGTGTCCCACGATGCTCACCGGCGTGTCGGTCATCGGGCTCCTCTGGTGGCCCGGCCGGCGCGGGCTCCTGCTGTCGATCCCAGTGTGCCACGTCGGCGCTCCCGGGCGCCGTGGCGGAACGGGGGATCAGATGGTCAGTCCCCCGTCGACCGAGAGCACGGCGCCGGTGGTGTACGACGACTCGTCGGAGGCGAGGAAGGCCACCGAGGCGGCGATCTCGGCCGGGGTGGAGAACCCCATCGGCGTCATGATCTTGCTCAGCTCCTTGAAGTCGGCCCCCTCGGGGAGCTCGAAGGTCCCGATCAGCGGGGTGTCCACCCCACCGGGCGCCACCACGTTGACCCGCACCCCGCGGGACAGGTACTCGGCCGCCAGGGCCTTGGAGAACATCAGCAGTCCGGCCTTGGAGGCGCAGTAGGCCGCCGAGTAGGACTGCCCCATCAGCGCGGTGTTGGAGGCCACGTTGACGATGGAGCCCGCCGTGCTCCAGCAGGGGGGGCAGCGTGGCCCGGCAGACCAGGAAGGGCCCGGTCAGGTTGACGGCCAGGATCGGCTTCCACCGGTCGAGGGGCATCTCCGCGGTGTGGTAGAAGCCCGCCGATGCCGGCCACGTTGCACACCACCCGGGGTGGCACCGAGCCGCTCCGCTGAGCGCGGCCACCGTTCGGCCACCGAGGACTCGGAGGTGACGTCGCACGCGGTAGGCGACGGCGGTGCCCCCGTCGGCGGCGATGACTCGACGGTGGCCGGCCAGGTTGTCCTCGGCCACGTCGAGGGCGGCCACCCTGGCCCCCTCCCGGGCCAGGCGGACGGCCACGGCCCGCCCGATGCCCGAGCCGGCCCCGGTGACCACGGCCACCCGGTCGGTGAACCGGCTGCCCGGTGAACGAGCTGATGGCGGCGTCGGCGGCGTCGTGCTCGGTGCCGCCCTGGCCCAGGGTGACCCGTTGGATGGGACTCATGCGCTGCCTCCTCGTCGGGTGCGTGGCGGTGGCGAACCGCTCGCGCAAGGTGTGCTTCAGGATCTTGCCCGCCGGGTTGCGGGGCACCACGTCGACCACCTCGAGCTGCTCGGGGATGGCCTGGACCCGTAGGCCCTGCTCCTTCAGGTAGGCCACCATGTCGTCGAACGGCAGGGTCTGGCCCTCCTGGACCGCCACCACCGCACAGGCCCGCTCCCCGGTCTTCGGGTCGGGCAGCCCGATCACGGCCACGTCGGCCACGGCCGGGTGGGCGTAGAGGAGGTCCTCGACCTCCTTGGCCGAGATGTTCTCGCCGTGCCGGATGATCACGTCCTTCAGCCGGCCGGTGATGGTCACGTAGCCGTCGGTCGTCCACGATGCCGAGGTCGCCGCTCCGGAAGTAGCCGTCCTCGTCGAAGGCGTCGGCGTCGAGGGCGGGGTCGAGATAGCCCCGGATGACCTGGGGGCCCTTCAGCCGGATCTCCCCCTCCTGGCCGGGGCCGGCCCGCCGGCCGTCCAGGCCGACCACGATGAGCTCCACGCCGGGGGTCGGGCGACCCTCGGTGTCGGCCAGCTTCTCGTCGGGATCGTGGGTGGTGGCCATGACCACGATGGGGGCCTCGGTCAGTCCGTAGCCCGACACGATGCCCGACCCCGCCGATCTTCGCGCTTGAGGTCGTGGTGGAGCTGGGGCGGCTTGGGCGCCCCCCCGCCGGGATAGGAGCGGATGTGGGGGAAGATGGTCTCGCCCGCCCTTGGCCCGCTGGGCGGCCAGGTAGGCCATGTGGAACGGGGTGCCCGAGCCGGCCAGGGTCACGTCGTTGGCGGCCAGGAACGCCGGGGTGGTGGCGGGGTCGAAGGCCTCGGTGGTCAGCAGGGTGCACCCGGTGAACAGGGCGGCCATCAGCCAGCCGATCCCCCCGATGTGGGTGAAGGGGAAGATGAGGGCCGAGACGTCGTCGGCCCGGATGTCGAGGCACTCGGCCATGGCCAGCGCCGAGGCCATCACGGTGAGGTCGGTGTGCGGGCGCCCCCTTGGGGTCGGCGGTGGTGCCCGAGGTGTAGAACAGCCACCGGACCGGGGCCTCGGCCGCCGTCGCCGGGGGCGCCTCGGCCTCGGGCAGGCCGGCCGGGTCGCCGTCGGGGAGGTCGCGGTCGACGACCAGCACCGACAGCCCGGTCCGCTGTCGGCGGCGATCTCCCGGGCCATGGCCTCGAAGTCGAAGCCCCGGTAGACGGTGGGCACCACCAGCAGCCGGGCGTCGCTCTGCTCGGTGATGAATCCGAACCTCGCGGCCGCGGTAGATGGGGATCAGGGGGTTCTGGCGGGCCCCCAGGCGGGCCAGGGCCCCCACCAGCACCAGCGACTCGTTCCAGGTGGGGAGCTCCCAGCTCACCCCGGTACCCCGGGCCGACCCGTGGTCGGCGTGGAGGCCGGCGGCGGCCCGGAGGCAGGCGTCTCGGTACTGGCCGAAGGTCAGCTCGGCGCCGGTGTCCTCGTGGGCCAGGACGGCGTCGGGGGTGGCCTCGGCCCGGCGCTCGATCACCTGCCACAGCGAGGCTCCCGCCCACCCAGCCCCGGGCTGCGGTCCGCTCGGCCAGCTGCTCGATGAAGTCGTCATGGTGCGGGAGCCGTCGGTGGCTGGCCGGTGGGAGCGAAGGCGCATACATCGGTGCCCGGGACGGAGCCGTCGGTCACCCGGCCTCGGTCAGGTGTGAGTCGTCCAGTCATGAGCGCGCTCCGTTCGCAGGTAGTCGGTCAGGTGAAGGGCGTCGGCGTCGGCTCGGGTCGGGCGGGTCCGGTCGGGTCCGTCCCGGCCGGCTGCTCGGCCCGTTCGGCCAGGCACCCGCTTGTCCACCTTCATCATCGAGGTGAGGGGCAGGCTGTCCACCACCACCACCCGGTCGGGGGCCTTGTAGTCGGCCAGGGACGACCGGGCCAGGTCCCGGAGCGCGGCAGCAAGGTCGGCCTCGATCGGGCGCCCGGTCGGCCTCGACGACCACGAAGGCCACCCCGATCTCCCCCAGCACCGGGTCGGGGGCGCCGACCACCGCCACCTGGGCCACGTCGGGGTGCGCTCCCAGCACCGCCTCCACCTCCGCCGGGTAGACGTTGTATCCGCCCCGGATGTAGAGCTCGTTGGCCCGGCCGACCAGGTGGAGGCAGCCGTCGGGGTCCGTGAAGCCGAAGTCGCCGGTGGTGAGCCACCGTCGTCGGCCAGCACCGCGTCGGTGGCCGGGCGGTCGTAGACCACGCCCCCGGCCCCCGGCCCGGTGGTGGGCCCTCCCCAGTAGCCGCGCATGACCGCCGTCGGAGCGCAACCGGACCCGGCCCACCTCGCCGCGGCCACCGCCATCCGGCCGCTGTCGTCGGCGATGGCCATCAGCACGCCGGGCACCGGCCGACCGACCGTGGTGGCCACCACCTCGTCGGGATCGCCGGGGACGGTGCCGGTGCCCAGCGAGGCCTCGGTCGAGGTGTAGCGGACCACCACCGGGACGCCCGAGGCGCCGGCGCATCGCCGCCACCAGTTCGGACGGCACCCGGGACGCCCCGGTACCGGCGATCCGGAGCGAGGAGACGTCGGCCGTGTCGAAGCTCGGGGTGGGCCAGCACCAGGGCCCACTGGGTCGGCACCCCCTGGGCCACGGTGATCCGCTCCTCGGCCATGATCCCGATGGCGTCGCCGGCCCGCCACGGGGTCGGGGTGATCACCGTGGTGATCCCGTTGGCGATCTCGTCCCACGGCCGGGTCATCGACCCCACGTGGGCGAAGGGCAGCGGCGAGAGGCGCCGGTCGCCCGGCTCCGAGAGCACGTCGGTGCCGGCCGCCACCGCGGCCAGGCTGGCGTGGTCGAACACCGCTCCCTTGGGCAGCCCGGTGGTGCCGCTGGTCCACACCACCGCCACCGGATCGCTCCGGTCCAGTGCGGGCCGGGCGCCGGGGGCCGGTCCGCCCACGGCCCTCCCGCACCGCCGAGCGGTCGAGCACGGGCCCGCCGGTCCCCGGTCGGTCTCGGCGCCGTCCTCCACCACGGTGACCGTGGGACGGGTCCGCTCGAGGATGGAGCGGGCCTCGGGGCGCCCCAGGCGGAGGTTGATCCCCGAGGTGACCGCGCCCAGACGGGCGGCGGCGGCGTAGCAGACCATGTAGTCGATGGAGCTCGGGAGCAGGAGGCAGACCACCGAGCCCCGGACCACCCCGTGCCCGTCGAACAGCCCGGCCACACCGTCGGCGGCCCGGTCCCACTGGGCGAAGGTCATCGAACGCCGCGGCGAGGTCGTCGGTGGCCGGCTCGACGTAGGCCTCGACGTCGGCGTTGACCGCCGCCGCGGCGCCGCAGCACCTCGGTGACCGACTCGAACTCCCCCTCAATCTGACGCACCGTCATACCGGGGAGGACTGTAACAGGACGGCCCCGTGGCGGTCCCCGCCCCGGGGGTTGCGCTGGCGCGGACCTGCCGGCGCGGACCTCCTCGTGTGGACCGGCGGGGTCACGCGCGGGTGGACTAGGAGAAGGTCAGGACACCGCGGGCCAGCTTGCCGGCCTCCATGTCCTCCACGATCTCGCGGAATCCCTCGAGCGGGCGCTCCTCGGTGACCAGCTCGTCGAGCATCAGCTGGCCCGAGAGGTACAGCTCCACCATCAGCGGGATGTCGTGGTGCGGACGGGACGAGCCGTACCGGCAGCCCAGCAGGCCCCGGTCCACATAGGCCAGGGCGTTGACGTCCACCGAGACCTCGGTGCCCTGGGGCGGGATGCCGATGGCCAGCGCGTTGCCGCCCCAGTCGAGGACGTCGAGGGCGTTGCGCAGCACCGCGGGGTGGCCGACGCAGTCGAACGACCAGTTGACACCGCCGGTCCACCCGAGGGCACCCGACAGCCGGTCCGGGCCCCGGGGGCACGAGCTCGCGGATGGCGGCCACCGCGTCGGTGGTCGAGGCGTCGACGAAGTGGGTGGCTCCGAACTGGCGGGCCAGCCCCTCCTTGGAGGCCAGCGTGTCGACGGCGACGATCCGGCTGGCCCCGGCGATGCGCAGCCCCTGGATCACGTTGAGGCCGACCCCGCCCACGCCGAAGACCGCCGCCGTCTCGCCGGCCTGGACCTTGGCCCGGTTCAGCACCGAGCCCACCCCGGTCAGGACGCCGCAGCCGATGAGGCAGGCCGAGGTCATGGGGACGTCCTTGGAGATCTTGACCGCCTGGACCTCCTTGATCACCGTCTGCTCGGTGAACACCGAGGTCCCGGCGAAGTTCGACGCCGGCTCGCCCTGGAAGGTGAAGGGCGCGGACACGTTGCCCAGGGTCTTGATGCACCAGGTGGGGTGCCCGGTGCTGCAGGCCCGGCACGTCCCGCAGCTGGCCAGGGTGGCGATGACCACGTGGTCGCCCGGCTTGACCGACGTCACCTCCGAGCCCACCGACTCGACCACGCCCGCCCCCTCGTGGCCGAGCACCGACGGCGCCTTCCAGGGGATGGTCCCGTTGATGACGGACAGGTCGCTGTGGCACACCCCGGCCGCGCCGATGGCCACCCGGACCTCGTTGGGCCCCGGGTCGCCGCACGCCCAGCTCGTCGGTTACCTCCGCCTCGTCACCGGTGTAGACGATGCCTCGCATGGCACCCCTCTCTCTCGTCGATTCTCTCTCGTCGATCCCAACGCCACTCCGTCTCGCCGGCCGGGGCAACTCTCACGTCGCACCGCCTTCCGACCCGTACCGCTCCCGAAGCTCTCGTTTGAGCACCTTGCCTCCGGCGTTCATCGGGAGGGCGTCCACCCACTGCACCGACCGGGGCACCTTGTAGTTGGCCAGCTGCTCCCGGGCCCACTCGATGAGGCCGTCCCCGTCTTCCGCCGTCGAGCCCGCCGCGGGGACCACCAGGGCCAGCCCCACCTCGCCCATCCGCCGGTCGGGCACCCCGATCACCGCCACCTGGCCGACGGCCGGATGGCCCCGGAGCACCGCCTCGACCTCGGCCGGGTAGACGTTGAAGCCCCCGCTCACGTACATGTCCTTCAGCCGGTCGGTGATGGACACGTTCCCGGATTCGTCCATGACGCCGATGTCGCCGGTGTGGAGCCATCCCTCGGGGTCGACTGCGTCCTCGGAGGCCTCGGGGTCGTTGAAGTAGCCCGCGCATCACGTTGTAGCCCCGCACCACCACCTCGCCCGCCTCGCCCCGCGGCACCTCGGTCCCGTCGGGCGCCGACGATGCGGACCTCTACGTCGGGGATGGCCCGCCCGGAGGTACCGGCGATGACCTCGGCCGAATCGCCGCGGCGGCACATGGTCACCGTCCCGCATGGCCTCGGTGAGGCCGTAGGCGGTCAGCACGGTCTCGATGCCGAGCTCGGACCACAGCCCCCGGACCAACTCGACGGGCACCAGGGCGGCTCCGGTGACCACCAGGCGCAGGGAGTCCAGGTCGAAGGTCTTCCGATCGGGGTGGTCGAGGATGGACTGGAAGATGGTCGGCGGGCCGGGCAGCACCGTGATCTGCTGCTGCTCGATCCGCTCCACCACCCGGCCGACGTCGAAGACCGGCTCGGGCACCATGGTGGCCCCGGTCATCAGGCAGGCCAGGATGCCGGCCTTGTAGCCGAAGGTGTGGAAGAACGGGTTGACGATGAGGTACCGGTCGCCCTTCCGGAGCCCGACCACCTCGGCCCAGGTGGCGAAGGTGCGCAGGGTCTGACCATGGGTGGTCATGGCGCCCTTGGGGTTTCCGGTGGTGCCCGAGGTGAACACCAGGTCCGAGAGGTCCCCGGCGGTGATCGAGGCGGTGCGGCCGGCGGCCACGTCGGCGGAGCACGTGCCGCCCTCCTGGAGGAAGACCTCCCAGTGCCACCACCGGGTCGCCCTTGGCCGTCGGGGGCCTCGGGGCAGCGTCGTCGGTGCGCAGCACCACCACCCGCTCGAGGTCCGGCACCGGCTCCCCCGCCGCTACCGCCTCGTCCAGAAGCCGGGGGTAGTCGGTCCCGAGGAACCCCTGCACGGTGAAGAGCATCCGGGCCCCCGACTGGCGCAGGATGTAGGCGGCCTCGGACCCCTTGAAGCGGGTGTTCAGTGGCACGAGGAGCGCGCCGGCTCCCACCGCGCCGAGGGCGGCGATCACCCACTCGGCACAGTTGGGGGCCCAGATGGCTATCCGGTCCCCCCGCTCGATGCCGTTGGCCACGATGGCCCGGGTGGCCGCGGCCACCTGCTCGGCCAACTGATCGAAGGTGAGTCGCGTCGTGGTCCCCCGCGGGCCGTGCACGTCGACCAGCGCCTCGGCGTCGCCGAACCGGGCGGCGGCGTCCTCCACCAGTCCGGGGATGGTCCCCCACTGGAGGTCCCCGCGGGGATCGGTGATATCCGACACGTCGTCAGGGTAGTGCATCGCCCCTTCCGGCCGGCCCGGGTGGGCACGCCGCGCCGAGTCGGTTACCCCTCGGATCGTGTTCGCCGGCCCGACGGGAGCCCGGACCGGTGAGACGGGCCGGAGCGGAACTCATCGAACACTGCGACCGGGTACTGGAGGTCGTCGGCGCGCCACCAGCCTGATGTGGCTCGACTCCGCTCCGTTCCGGGGAACCGTGGTCAGATCGGCTAGGGGTGCTGGCTGCTGACGGAGACCACCTCGCCGGTCATGAAGGTGGCGTACTCGCTGGCCAGGAAGGCGATGACGTTGGCCACCTCCCACACCTCGGCGCCCCGGCCGAAGACCTCGCGCCGGCTGAGCTCGGCCAGTTCCTCGTCGGGCATGACCTTGTTGAGGAAGGGGTGGACGGCCAGGCTGGGTGACACGGCGTTGATGCGCACGCCGTGAGGGGCGGCTTCGACCGCGCTGCACCGGGTCAGCGCCATC
The DNA here is from genome assembly GCA_963717885.1 of uncultured Acidimicrobiaceae bacterium. Classification (GTDB taxonomy): domain Bacteria; phylum Actinomycetota; class Acidimicrobiia; order Acidimicrobiales; family RAAP-2; genus Bog-756. Next base: position 195,583 of record CAVQXB010000004.1, read on the forward strand.
ACCCCGGCCTTGGCCGCCGCGTAGTGGGACTGGCCGGCTTGCGCCCTCCATCCGAGCACCGAGGCATTGTTCACGATGACCCCACCCTCGTCCCGGGCGTAGAAGTGGCGGAGGGCGGCCCGGCTGCAGCGGAAGGTGCCGGTGAGGGTGACGTCGAGGACCATCGCCCACTGCTCGTCGGTCATGTCCACCACGTCGACCTGGCCACCGAGGCCGGCGTTGTTGACGGCTACGTCGAAGCGGCCGTGTCGCTCCACGGCGGCGTCGTAGAGCTGCTGGACCTGGGAGTCGTCGGTGACATCGCAGGGCACCGCCAGCGGTCGCTCTCCGTCCAGTTCCTCCATGGTCGCCAGGGTGGTCGGCGGCCTCGCCCAGCCTCCGCTCGTGGGCGTCGGAGATGACGACGGTCGCCCCCTCCTCCACGCACCGCCTGGCCGTGGCGAAGCCGATACCGGTCCCGGCTGCGGCGGTGATCACCACGACCTTGCCGGTCAGGAGCCCGTGTCCCGGAGGCGGCACCGGGGAGGGGCGTGGAAGCGGGACGGTCCCGCCCGGAACGGTGTCGGTCATGGGCTACGTCCCCTTGGGTTCGGGCGGCAGGCCGAGGACCCGCTCGCCGATGATGTTCTTCTGGATCTCGTTGGAGCCGCCGTAGATCGTCTCGGACCGGCTGAACAGAAAGGTGCGCTGGAACTCGTCGAGCTCGTAGGGGAACCCCTCGGCCACCAGGCTCGACGGGCCCCGCACGTCGAGGGCCAGCTCGCCGAGCCGCCGGTGCCAGGTGGCCCAGTACAGCTTGATGATGGAGGCCTCGGGCGGTGCCACCGGGCCGTCGTAGCCAGAGAGGCTGCGAAGGGTGTTGAACCGCAGGATCTCCAGCTCCGCGTAGGAACGGGCCAGCCGTTGGCGGACCACCGGGTCGGCGGCCCGGCCGTTGGCCCGTGCCACGTCGAGGAGGTGGTCCAACTCCCTCCGGAAGGAGAGCTGGTGCCCGAGCAGGCCGACACCTCGCTCGAAGGCCAGGGTGGCCAGAGCCACCTTCCACCCCTGGCCCACCTCCCCCACCACGTGGTCGGACCGGGTACGGGCCCCGTCGAAGAAGACCTCGTTGAACTCGGAGGTCTTGGTGAGCTGGGTGATGGGGCGGACCTCCACGCCTGGCTGGTGCATGGGAACGAGCAGATAGGAGAGACCGTGGTGACGGACCGAACCCTCCTCGGTGCGACAGATCACGAAACACCAGTCGGCCTGGTGGGCCAGGGAGGTCCAGACCTTCTGCCCGGTGATCACCCACTCGTCACCGTCGGGACGGGCCTTGGTCTGGACGTTGGCCAGGTCGCTGCCGGCGTCGGGCTCCGAGTACCCCTGGCACCACAGCTCGGTACCGGCCAGGATGGGTGGGAGGAAGCGGGCCTGTTGATCGTGAGTCCCGTACTGGATCAGGGTCGGCCCTAGGAGTCCCTCGCCGAGGACACTGACCCGACCGGGGGCCCGGGACCGCACGTACTCCTCGTTGAAGATGACCTGGTGGGCGATGGACGCGCCCCGGCCCCCGTGCTCGACCGGCCACCCGATGCCGGTCCATCCGCCCGCGGCCAGCACCTTCTCCCACTCCAGCCTGGTCTCGAACCCGTACGTCTCGTCGCCCGATCCCCCGCGGCCGCCCAAGGCGGCGAACTCCCCGGTGACATGGTCCGACAGCCAGGACCGCACTTCCTTGCGGAAGCCTTCGTCCTCGGGTCGGTCTTTGAGGTCCATGGCGTGGTGGGAGTCCTGTGGATCGATGACGGCGGCCGGGCGTCGCCCTCGGTCGTGCCGACCGGTGTCGGGCCATCGGGCACGGGGACCCCCCGGATCTGACGCGACGTTAGCAAACCCGATTTACCGTAACGCCGGGACCACCGGCCGCCATCCACCGCCGGTGCCGCCGGGAACAGCCCGGTCGACGAGAGCGTTTACCCCTGTGATGGTGGTGGGCAGCCGCGCCGGGTCTTCGCCAGGGGCCGCGCCGACCCGTCGGGCAGCAACGGAAAGCAACACAGGCAAGAAGGAACAAGCCACAAGAAGAAGGAACAGGGAGGAATGGCATGAGCGACAAGGTCGACGCCGACACCGGGGGCCGTGTGGAGATGAGTGACGACGAGTGGCGGGCTCGGCTGACGCCTGAGCGGTATGCCGTCCTTCGACAGAAGGGGACCGAGCCGGCCTGGTCCGGCGAGCTGCTCCATGTGGAGGGAAGCGGCACGTTCACCTGCGCCGGATGCGGAGCGGCGCTGTTCCCCAGCGACACAAAGTTCGAGTCGGGCTCCGGCTGGCCGAGCTTCTACCGGGCCCTTGACGACGGGGTCATCGAGGAGCACGCCGACAGGAGCTTCGGCATGACCCGGACCGAGATCACCTGTGCCCGCTGCGGCGGTCATCTCGGGCACGTGTTTCCCGACGGGCCGGCACCGACCGGCCAGCGCTACTGCGTGAACTCGCTCTCCATCGAGTACGAGCCCGAGTCGTCGTAGCTCTCCGCCCCTCCGGGTCGCAGCAGCGACATCCGTCCGCCGGGCCCCGGCGCGTCGGGCGGACGGAGCGCTGACCGGTAGGGCCGAGTCATGCGGTCCTCGAGCAGTTCGAACAGGTCGCCGAGTCCGCCGGCCTCGCCGGGGGTGCCGGTGGCGACCAGCACCCGGTCGGCATCGGCCAGCACTTGGCAGGCGGCGAACACTTCCTGCTTGGTCAGCCAGATGCAGGGTCGGAACGGGCTGAGGTGCTCGGGCCTCGAGGTGCGCATCAAACCTTCCGCCTGCGGGGTGGACCCGTCTGGTGAGGGCGGAGCCGTCATCCGGCCGGCGTTTCCAGGACGTCCTCGTCGGTGGCGGCTCCGTCGGATGTCCGGGGCGCGTCCTCGGCCAACGGCCGGAGCACCTTGTGGACGTCGACGGTGGCGAATCGGAGGCTGGCTCCGACCTCGTCGGCGACGATCTCCACTTTGAAGCGACGGTCCCCTTCGTCGGTCTCCCAGGTGCGCTGTTCGAGCCGCCCGGTGACCACCACCCGCATGCCGCGAGTGAGGCTGAGGGCCACGTTCTCGGCCAGGTCCCGCCAGGTGACCACGTCGAAGAAGGACGTCGACTCCTCCCACTCGTTGGTCTCGCGGTTCTGCCAGCGACGGTTGACCGCCACACCCAGGGTGGTGGTGGCCTGACCGTCGCGGGTGTAGCGGATCTCCGGATCGCGGGTCAGGTTTCCGGTGATCGTGGTGGTCGTTGCCGTGGTCATGGCGATGTCCCTTGTTCGTGCACCGCGGTGCGTGTCCGGCGGACGGTGAGCCCGGTCCGACCGGGCCACCCGGGTCGGGTGACCATCCAAGGATCGAAGACCCACCTTGCCCGGCACCGCTCGGCCCGCTGGCCCGCCACCTTGCCGCGGCCCGGCGCCCTGCCGCCGTCGGGCCGAAACTTGCTCCAATCGTTGCCTCTGCCGCCCTCGGACCCGCTCCTCGCTCGACCGGCACGACCTACACTGGCCACCACCGTGGGCTCGGGCCACGACGGTCGGCGGCGTCCGGGCCATCGACGAGCGCCACGGGCCAGTCAGCGACGGAACGAAGGGAATCGGCCCCGATGAGCTGGACCGGAGTGGAACCGTACGGGGACGACCTCTATACCGAACCCGACGGCGATCCCGATACCCTGGCCAACCTCGGCCCCCTGACCGCCATAGCCGGCATCTGGGAGGGCGCAGCCGGTGACGACGCCCATCCCGAGCTGGGTGGCACCGAGCGGAACACGTTCGTCGAGCACTACGAGCTCCAGCCCATCGACCGCCAGACCAACGGTCCACAGCTGTTCTACGGGCTCCGCTACCACACCCATATCGTCAAACCCGGAGAAGAGGAGACGTTCCACGACCAGGTCGGGTACTGGCTTTGGGAGCCGGCCACCAACACCGTGACCCTCACCCTCGGAATTCCCCGCGGCCAGGTACTGCTGGCCGGCGGGAAGGCCGAGCCCGACGCCACCGAGTTCGAGGTCCGTGCCGAGGTCGGCTCCGAGGTCTATGGCATCCTCTCCAACCCGTTCCTCGACCGGGCCTTCCGAACGATCAGCTACCGGATGAGAGTGGCCGTCCACCCCGACGGGACCTGGTCATACGAGGAGGAGGGGGTACTGGAGATCCCCGACCGGAACGAGCCCTTCTCCCATATCGACCGCAACACACTGACCCGTGTCGGCCCTCCGACACCCAACCCCCTGGCCGTCGAGGCCCTCGCCGCCGGTCCCGGCCCCGACGGCCTGGGCATCGGAAACCTACGAAGCGAAAGCAGGACGTTCCCATGAACCATCTGATGCGTGAGCTGGCCCCGATCACCGTGGGGGCATGGAAGCAGATCGACGACGAGGCCAGCCGCTCGTTGAAGCACTACCTGGCGGCGCGGCGCCTCGTCGACTTCGCCGGGCCGCTTGGCTGGGAGTTCTCCGCGGTGGACGCGGGGCGGATCGAGGCCATCGACGGAGGGCCACTCGGAGGCATCGAGGTGGCCCGGCGGAAGGTGCTGCCCCTGGTCGAGCTGCGCTCGCCCTTCACCCTGGACCGGGTCGAGTTGGCCGCCGCCGACCGAGGAGCGACCGACCTCGACCTCGACCCGGTGATCGCCGCGGCGAAGGCTGCGGCCCAGGCCGAGGACCACCTGGTGTTCCACGGCTACCAGGAGGGCGGTGTCGCCGGCCTGATCACCGCTTCGCCCCATCCGGCGGTGAGCATCAGCGACGACTACGACCGCTATCCCGAGCACGTGGCCAAGGCGGTGGCGGCACTGCGAGCCGCCGATGTAGCCGGTCCCTACGCCATCGCCCTCGGAGCCCGGTGCTTCACCGGGGTGACCGAGACCACCGAGCACGGCGGCTACCCGGTCTTCGAACACCTCCGCCAGATCCTCGACGGGCCGGTGGTGTGGGCCCCGGCGGTGGACGGAGCGGTCGTGCTGAGCCAGCGCGGCGGAGACTTCGAACTCACGATCGGCGAGGACTTCTCCCTCGGCTACCGTTCCAGCGAAGCCGGCTCCGTGGGGCTCTACATCGAGGAGAGCCTGACCTTCCACATCAACACGGCCGAGGCCGCCGTGCACCTGGCCTATCCCTGACCGGAACGGCACGGCCCCGCCCCACCGGTCCGGCGGCCCCACCCCTGGCCTCCTGCCTCCACAGCGCGGCGACGGGCGGAACCGAGGAGGTGGGCCCGCGGCCGAGGGGCGGCGGGCGTTGCCACGGACCCGCCTCCGGGTGTGCGTACGCTCTAGCCCTGACCACCAGCGCCACGTACCGACGTCGGATCGGGAGGACGAAGGACGCTGGCGGCCCGGATGGGCCCGGTGGCAGACTCCCCCGCCGCCAGGAAGGACGCGATGACGGCTAGTACCAGCGGACCGCTCGACGGTGTCCGGGTGGTCGACCTGACCTCGATCGTGATGGGCCCACTGGCCACCCAGATACTCGGGGACCTGGGAGCGGACGTCATCACCGTCGAGGACCCACGGGGCACCCTGAGCAGGGTCATGACCGCCGGTCCTCATCCGGGACTCTCCGGGGTGGCCCTCAACCTCCTCCGCAACAAGCGGAACGTGGTGCTCGACCTCAAGACCGAGGCCGGACGCGAGGCGGTGTTGGAGGTAGCGGCTACCGCCGACGTGTGGGTCACCAATCTGCGCCCGGGCACCCTGGCGCGGCTCCGGCTCGCCTATCCCGACGTGGCCTCGGCCCGGCCGGACATCATCTACTGCCAGGCCCAGGGCTACCCGAGCGACTCCGAAGCCGCCGATGCACCGGCTTACGACGACGTGATCCAGGCCGCCACCGGGCTGCCCGACGCCTTCCGCCGGTTCGGCGGCGAGCCGCTGTTCGCCCCTACCCTCATCGCCGACAAGGTGAGCGGGCTGACCATCGCCTACGCCGTCCTGGCCGCTCTGTACCACCGGGAGCGGACCGGCGAGGGCCAGCGTCTCGAGGTGCCGATGGTCGACGTGATGACTGCCTTCACCCTCGTCGAGCACGCCGGGGCGGCCACCGCCCGACCCCCACAGGGCCCGCCGGGCTACCAGCGCATCCTCAACTCGGAGCGGCGCCCCCAGCGGACCTCGGACGGGTGGGTGAGCGTGCTCCCCTACACCCGACGGAACTTCGAGGACCTGTTCCGGGCGGGCGGTCGCGAGGACCTGGCGGCCGACGAGCGTATCGGGAGCGCCCGCTCCCGGCTCGACCACGCCGACGAGCTCTACCGGCTGGTGGCCGACGTCCTGACCCAGCGCACCACCGCCGAGTGGCTGGCGTTCTGTCAGGCATCGGACGTGCCGGCCTCACCGGTCCCCACGCTCGACCAGCTGGTGGACGGGCTGGACGAGGACCACCACCCCGTGGCCGGTCGCTACAAGATCCTTCCCCAGCCGGTGCGGTTCTCCCGGAAGTCCGGTCCCACGGTCCGGCGCCATGCCGCACTCAGCGGTCAGCACACCGATGAGGTGCTGGCCGAGGTGCGAGCCGGTTCGGCGCGACCGCCGGGAGGTTCGGCGCGACCGGCGGGCGGGGCGTGATGACCGAGGCGTTCGGCGACGTGACGCTGGCCATCGGCGATGCCCACGTGGCCGAGATCGAGTTCCACCGTCCGCCGGCCAACTACTTCGACGCCGATCTGCTGGAGAGTTTGGTGGTGGCCCTGTCCCGGGCCCAGGACCTCGGGGTACGGGCGGTGGTCCTGTGCTCGGAAGGCCGCCACTTCTGCGCCGGCCTCGACTTCGGTCGCGCCGTCGCCCCTGACCCCTTGGCCTTGCGTGCCCTGTATGGATCGGCGGTGGCCCTCGTCGACGGACCACTGCCTGTGGTGGTGGCGGTGCAGGGGGCGGCCATCGGCGGGGGTCTTGGACTGGCATTGGCCGGTGACTTCCGGGTCGGTACCCCGGACAGCCGGTTCGCCGCCAATTTCGCCCGGCTCGGATTCCATCAGGGCTTCGGCCTCTCGGTGACCCTGCCCCGGGCGGTCGGACCCCAACGGGCGCTCGAGCTGCTGACGACAGGACGGCGCGTCGACGGGGCCGAGGCCCTCCGCATCGGACTGTGCGACCGCCTGGATGCGGACCCCCGGGCCGGGGCTCGCGCACTGGCGACCGAGATCGCCGGTTCGGCGCCGCTGGCGGTGCGCTCGATCCGGGCCACCCTGCGTCGGGGCCTGCGCGAGGAGTTCTCCGCTGCGGTGGAGCACGAGCTACAGGAGCAGCTGGCCCTGATGCGCACCGACGACTTCCGCGAGGGGGTGTCGGCATCCCTCGAGCGACGACAGCCACGGTTCACGGGTCGCTGAACGGCGGTGGCCGGGCTCCTCGGACGGCCCCTGGTGTCCTCAGGTGCCGGTGAGGTCGGCGGCGAGCTCGGCGCGGGTGGCCTCGCTCAGCGTGGTGCCGGGTAGCCCCCCGGGATACTCGGGATGGTTCACGGCGAGGACCACCGGCCCGGCGGCGAAGTCCGCCACCTGCTCGGGGGTGAACCGGAAGCGCACGTAGTGGACGGCCGACGTGGTCTCCCCACGGCTCAGGTTGGCCTCGTGCTCCTCCTCCGGGATGGACGCGATGACGTCGGGCTCAGGCCTCCCTCCGATCCGGAGCTCGGCGGCCCGCTGCACGCCGACCAGTCGGGGCAGCCAGGTGCGCAGCTCCTCTTCGGTGGTCAGCTCGAGGAACAGGGTGGCCGACAGCTCCCCGGGGGAAGGGAGCAGGCGGTTGTAGACATCCAGCTCGTGCTGGATCTGTTCGTCGGAGAACATCTTCTCGGCACGGGCCATCTCCTGCACCTGGAACCGCATGGTCAGCCGGTTCTCGAAGGTGAGGGTCACGACCGGCCCCACGCTGATCCGTCGGAGCTTCTTGACCGCGATGACCTGGGCCCGGAACGCATCACGCTCCCGCTCGTAGGCCCGCTGGTCGGCGATGTCCTCGAGGGTGAGCGGTTGGAATGGGGTCACGGCACTTCCTTCTGCTCGCGTGGTTCTATTCGCTGGCCTGGTGGCGTGGCCGGTGCTCGCCTGGCCTGCTCGTCTGTTAGGCCAGGTCGGGTGGCCGACCTGCCGAACCCGGGTCCCATTGGCCGCCTCGCCGCCGGCCGGGGCCTGCGATGCCGGCGGGGGCGACGAGCCGGCCCCGCGGTTCTCCGGGGACCGGCTCGCCCACGGGTCGGAGCGCCGGCAGGCGCCCATCCCTTCGGATCAGGTCAGTGAGGCCAGACCCTCGGTGAACCGTCCGGCGTGGCTCTTCTCGGCCCGGGCCAGCGTCTCGAGCCACTCGGCGATCTCGTCGAAGCCCTCCTCGCGGGCGGTCTTGGCGAACCCGGGGTACATCTCGGAGTACTCGTAGGTCTCGCCCTCGATGGCCGACTTGAGGTTGTCCTCGGTCGGCCCGACCGGCACGCCGGTCACCGGGTCCCCCACGATCCGGAGGAAGTCGAAGTGACCGAAGGCATGGCCGGTCTCCCCCTCGGCGACCGAGCGGAAGAGGGCGGCGACGTCGGGGTAGCCCTCCACGTCGGCCTTCTGGGCGAAGTACAGGTACCGGCGGTTGGCCTGGCTCTCGCCGGCGAACGCCTCCTTGAGGTTGGCCTCGGTCTTGCTGTTCTTGAGTTCCGTCACGGTGTTCCTTTCATGGCTGTGAAACCCGCGGAGGCTTCCGCAGGTGGGTTGCTGGTACTGACATCGGCCCGCACGACGGTCATGCCCCGGAGCGGGACGGCACTCGCCGGGACGGGGTCTGGCACTCCGGACAGAGGCCCCGGAAGACGATCTCGGCCGAACCCACGTCGAAGCCGAGATCGGCCCCCTTCGGGATGCGGAGATCGGGGAAGGTGGCGACCAGGTCGCGCACGCTGCCACAGCCGCGGCAGACCAGATGGTGGTGGGGATCGTCCACATTGGGGTCGAACCGGGTCATCCCGGTGCCCACGTCGAGGGTGGCGATCTCGCCCAGCTCGGCCAGGTCGTAGAGGGTCTGGTAGACGGTCTTGAGGGAGATGGTCTCCATCTCTCGACTGGCCAGGGCGTGGACCGCCTCGGCCGAAGGATGGGTCACGTCGCCCTGCAGGACCCGGAAGATGCACTGTCGCTGAGCGGTGACCTTGCGCCCGGTGGACCGGAAGCGCTCGGTCAGTTCGTCGGGTGTCCTCATTTGCGCGGCAGGTTATCACCAATCGTTGTTTTTCAACAATCATTGTAGATATCGAGGTCGGCGACGGAGGGACGTGGCGCCGGCGGGCTCCGGCCGCAGCGGTGTCGGCCCAGGTCGAACGGGTCCGTCCGCCCACCTGTGGCAGGCTTTGGCCATGTCCCAGCCCGCCCGCGCCGACGACCTCCGCGCCGGCCGGTTCCACCGGGGCGAGGCACTGGCCCGGCTGGCCTCCGAGCCCTTCGACGTGCTGGTGGTGGGTGGGGGCATCACCGGGGCCGGCGTGGCCCTCGACGCCGCCAGTCGCGGGCTCCGCACCGGCCTGGTGGAGAAAGGCGACTTCGCCTCGGGCACCTCATCCAAGTCGTCCAAGTTGATCCACGGCGGGCTCCGCTACCTCCAGCAGCGTGAGTACCGACTGGTCTACGAGAACCTGGCCGAGCGCCAGCGGCTGCTGGAGAACGCCCCCCACCTCGTCTCGCCCCTCCCGTTCCTCATCCCCCTGTTCGGCAAGGACGGGGTGGTCAATCGCAGCGTGGCGCGGGTCTACCTGACCGCCCTCTGGCTCTACGACCTCACCGGCGGGATGCGCATCGGCCGTCGCCACGAGAAGGTCTCCCGGGACCAGGCCCTGGCCCACATGCCCACCCTGCGGGCGGAACGCCTGCTCCGCCGGGTTCCTCTACTGGGACGCCCGGGCCGACGACGCCCGGCTGACGCTCACCGTGCTCCGCACCGCGGTGCTCGACCACGGTGCGGTGGCGGCCAACCACGCTCCGGTCACCAGCCTGCTGGCCGGAGACGACGGTCAGGTGTGCGGGGCCCGGGTGGCACCGGTCGATTCGGAGCCATTCGAAATCCGGGCCACGGTAGTGGTCAACGCCGCCGGGGTCTGGTCCGACGAGGTGCGCGCCCTCGACGAGCACCACGACCCCCACTCCATCCGGCCGGCCAAGGGCATCCACATCACCGTGCCTTACGAGGCGTTCCCGTGCGACATCGCCGCGGTCATCCCGGTCAAGGAGGACCACCGGTCCATCTTCGTGGTGTCCTGGGGTGACCAGGTCTACCTGGGCACCACCGACACCCAGTACGAGGGGCCCCTCGACGACCCGGCCTGCCTGCCCGAGGACATCGACTACATCCTTGCGGCGGCCAACGCCGTGACCACTCGGCCCATCGGCCGCCACGACATCACCGGGATGTGGTCCGGGCTGCGCCCCCTGCTGGCCCCGGTGGAGGGGAAGCACGCTCCGAGCGAGCGGACCGCCGACCTGTCCCGCCGGCACACGGTGACCCGGTCGGACTCGGGTCTGGTCACGGTCACCGGCGGCAAGCTCACCACCTACCGCAAGATGGCCGAGGACACCGTGGACGTGGTGGTGTCGGCCCTGGGACGGCGATCGCTGCGCTGCGTCACCCGCGACCTGCGGCTCCGGGGTGCGGGAAGCTCGGCCCGGGTGCCCGCCCGGCGGGGCGGAGCGACTTCGACGCCGGAAGCAGGGATGGACGTGGCCGCCGCCGCCGCCGCCCACCTGGCCGGCCGGTACGGCTCGGAGACCCCCGACGTGCTGGCGATGGCCGACGGACGGCCCGAGCTGCTCGACCCCCTGGTCGCGGGACTCCACTACCTCGAGGTCGAGGCCCTCTACGCGGTTCGGGAGGAGATGGCCCGCTCGGTGGCCGACGTGCTCGACCGGCGCACCCGGGCCTCGCTGCGGGACGCCCGGGCCGCGGCCGGGCCGCCCCAAGGGTGGCCGGGCTGATCGGCCCCGAGCTCGGGTGGGACGAGGAGCGCATCGAGGCCGAGGCCACCGGATACGCCGAGAAGCGCCGCCACGAGCTGGACCGGGCCGGGCTCGACCCCGGGCCCGGGCCGGGGCGGGCCGGCACGGTGAGCGGCGGACCGGGATCAGCTCGCGCCGGGGAGAGCCGGGTGACCCGGCCCACGCCGGTGACCGCGATCGACGCCGCCCCGGCGCGGGTGGTCGACCACCTGGGCGGCGGACCGGGTGGGGGTGGACGATGCCCTGCTCGAGCGGCTGGCTGACGTCTGCGCCGCGGTCTCGAGCCGGCGACGAGGACCGGGCCGAGGCGGGACGGGACTGGTGGCCGCTGGCCATCGGCTGGGCCGCGGCCGGGCAGGTGCCGGCCCGCCCAGCGGTGGTGGCCCGGCCCACCGACACCGCCCAGGTGGCCGCGGTCCTGGCCCTCTGCCACGAGGCCCGGGTGCCGGTCACCCCGGCCGGAGGCCGGAGCGGGGTGTGCGGCGCCTCGATCCCGCTGTTCGGGGGCGTGGCCCTCGACCTGTGCGGACTGGCCGGCATCGGCGAGGTCGACACCGACTCGCTGGTGGCCGACCTCCGGGCCGGCACCTTCGGCCCCGACGTGGAGTCGGGCCTGCGGGACGGCCACGGTGTCACCCTCGGCCACTGGCCCCAGTCGATGGACCTCTCGACGGTGGGCGGGTGGCTGGCCTGCCGGGGGGCCGGCCAGTACTCCAACCGCTACGGCAAGATCGAGGACATGGTCCTCGGACTCGAGGTGGTGCTGGCCGACGGGCGGGTGGTCCGCACCGGCGGGCACGGCCCCCGGTCGGCCACCGGCCCCGACCTGACCCAGCTCTTCGTGGGCAGCGAGGGCACCCTCGGGGTGATCACCGAGGGGCGGTTCCGGGTCCACCCGGTCCCCGAGGGCGAGGGTCGGCGGGCGTTCGGCTTCGCCACCTTCGCCGACGGCCTCGACGCCTGCCGCCGCATCCTCCGGCGCGGGGCCACCCCGGCCGTGCTCCGCCTCTACGACACCACCGAGTCGGGCCGATCCTTCGATCGGCCCGACACCAACGTGCTGATCGTCCTGGACGAGGGCGACCCCGGCCTGGTCGAGGCCAGCCTCTGCTGCCGTGGACGACGAGTGCGCCGGCGCCGACACCCTGGACGTCGCGCTGGTGGACCGGTGGCTCGGCCACCGCAACGACGTGTCGGCCCTGGCCCCGCTGTGGCGGGCGGGCATCGTGGTGGACACCGTCGAGGTCTCGGCCCGGTGGCGGGCGTTGCCCGGCCTCTACCGAGTCCGTGCTCGAGCACGCTCGGCGGCGTGGAGGGGACGCTCGTGGCCTCGTCCCACCAGTCCCACGCCTACACCGACGGGGCCTGCCTCTACTTCACCTTCGCCGGCCGCCCGCCCGGCCGAGCTCGGGCCGGACGACACCGCGGCCCGCGCCGAGTGGGTCGACCGCTACTACCGCCAGGCCTGGGACCGAGGTCACCCGGGCCACCATGGACGCCGGGGGGGCCATCAGCCACCACCACGGCATCGGCCTCAACCGGGCCCGCTTCCTGCCCGACGCCCTCGGGTCGGGCTTCGAGGTCCTGGCCTCGGTCAAGCAGGCCCTCGACCCCCACGGCATCCTCAATCCGGGCAAGCTCGGCCTGGTCGGCCCGTTCGGCCCGGTGCCCTGGCCATGAGCATCCTGGTGGTCGACGTCGGCACCTCGGGGGTCCGGGGAGCGGTGGTGCGCCCCGACGGCGACGGTCGAGCACATCCACCACGTGCCGGTCCTGCCCGACACCCCGTTCCCCGGCCTGGTGGAGTTCGACGCCGCAGCCATGGCCGCCGCCGTGGTGGAGGTGGCGTCGGCGAGCCTGGCCGAGGGCGGACCGGTCGACGCCGTGGGCATCGCCAACCAGCGGGCCTCCACCATCGTGTGGGACCGGGCCACCGGCGTTCCGGTCGGCCCGGGGCTCGGCTGGCAGGACCTCCGGACCGTCGGCACCTGCCTCGAGCTCCAGGGCCAGGGCATCCGGGTGGCGCCCAACGCCTCGGCCACCAAGGTGGCCGCCCTGCTGGACCAGGCCGATCCGGACCGGTCCCGGTCCGAGCGCGGCGAGCTGGCCTTCGGCACCGTGGACACCTGGGTGGCCTGGACCCTGTCGGGCGGTCGACTGCACGTCACCGACGCCTCCAACGCCGGCGTGACCGGGCTGATCCACGGCGACGGGTCGGGGTGGAGCCCCGAGGTGCTGGCGGCCCTGCGCATCCCCGAGCCCCTCCTGCCCACCATCGTCGACTCCTCCGGCGCGGTCGGACCAGCCGAGATCCTGGCCGGACGGCCGGTCATCGCCGGGATGGCCGGCGACCAGCAGGCCTCCCTCATCGGCCAGGGCTGCACCCGACCCGGGCCAGGCCAAGGCCACCTTCGGCACCGGCGGGATGCTCGACCAGTGCATCGGCCGCGGACCGTCCCGCCCAGGCGGCCCGGGGCCCGGCCGGGACCATCCCCATCATCGCCTGGCGGCGGGGGGGCCGGATCACCTGGGGCGTCGAGGCCATCATGCTGTCGGCCGGCACCTGCGTGGAGTGGCTCCGGGACGACCTGGGCATCATCGACACCGCCGCCCACTCGGCCGAGGTGGCCGGGCGGTGCGAGCGACACCGGGGACGTCTGGTTCGTCCCCGCCCTGCTCGGGCTGGGCACGCCGGTGTGGGACTTCGGGGCCCGGGGCACCTTCGTCGGCCTGACCCGGGGCAGCGGCCGGCCCGAGCTGGTGCGGGCGGTGCTCGAGGGGGTGGCCCACCGGGGTGCCGACCTGCTCGAGGCGGCCGAGTCCGACTCGGGGCTGCCCATCGGCTCGCTTCGGGTCGACGGGGGCATGTCGGCCAACCCGGTCTTCACCCAGGCCCTGGCCGACGCCTGCGGCCGGCCGATCGAGATCGCCCCGGTGCTCGAGGCCACCACCCTCGGGGCCGCCTACCTGGCCGGCATGGCCGTCGGCACCTGGGCCGACGAGGACGACGTGGCCGCGGCCTGGACCCCCCGCCGGGTGGTGGACCCCCGGCACTCCGACGAGGCAGCGCGCCGCCGCGCCGGGCCCGGTGGCTGGACGCCCGGGGCCGGTCCGAAGCCACCATCCCCGAGCTCTCCGCCCTTGACTTCTGAGCCCACCGTGCCGCGCCGCCCGACCGCACCGGGAGCCGCATCCCGGAGCCGGATCCATTGATGAGTCGCCCTGGGAACGCCTAGGGTGGGTGGGCAACCACGCTCGGCAGTGACACGATCGGTGCTCGGCAGTGACATCGCTGGGACGCGCCAGTGCAGGGGAAGCAGGGGACACCATGAGCACGGGCATCGAGGCAGTGGGAGCCGAGCCGATGGCCTCCGCCCCGGGGTCTCCGTCGCCGGCGCACCGCCAAGCCGCCATCGACGAGGCGGTGACCACCGCCCGGTCGCTCCACCACGCCCTGTCCCAGGTCCTGCTCGGCACCCCGCGGGCGGTGACCATCGCCGTGGTGGCCGCCCTGTCCGGCAACCACCTGCTCATCGAGGACGTGCCCGGGGTGGGCAAGACCGTGCTGGCCCGGGCGCTGGCCACCGCGCTCGGGGTGCAGCTGTCCCGGGTCCAGGGCCACCCCGACCTGCTGCCCTCCGACGTCACCGGGGTCACCGTCTTCTCTCCGGACACCCAGACCTGGGACTTCCGGCCCGGGCCGGTCTTCGGCCACGTGGTCCTCCTCGACGAGCTCAACCGGACCCCGCCGCGTACCCAGTCGGCCCTGCTCGAGGCCATGGAGGAGCAGCAGGTGTCGGTGGACGGCGAGTCGTGGCCCCTCCCCCGGCCCCACCTGGTCATCGGGACCCAGAACCCCGTCGGCCAGCTCGGCACCTACCCCCTGGTCGAGAGCCAGCTGGACCGGTTCGGCCTGTCCACCACCATCGGCTACCCCGACGCCGAGGTCGAGACCCAGCTGGTCCTCCACAGCGGGGGCCGGTACGCCCTCGACACCCTGGTACCGGTGTCGGACCCCGCCCGGTGGGAGCGGGCCATCGCCGCCACCGCCTCGGTGCACGTGGTCACGGCGGTGGCCGAGTACGCCGTCTCCCTGGTCCGGGCCACCCGTTCCGCCGGCACGGTCCGGCTCGGGGCCAGCCCCCGGGCCGCCATCTCCCTGATCCGCTGGGCCCAGGCCTACGCCGTGCTCACCGGGCGGGCCTACGTGACCCCCCAGGACGTCCAGGCGGTGGCGGTGGCCTGCCTGGCCCACCGGTTGATCGCCGAGGGGAGCGGCGGGGACGGCCCGGCCCTGGTCGGCCGGATCATCGCCGACACGCCCGTCCCCCCGACGTGAGCCGGCCGGACCCGGGACGGCCGACGGCGGGCTGGCGCGGGATCTCCACGGCCGCCATCGGCATGGTGGCCGGGGTGGGCGGCGTGGTGCTGGTGCGGACCTTCTTCGGCCCCCATGTCGTGCTGGCCGGGGCCCTGGTCGGCCTGGTGGCCCTGAGCGCCGGCATGGCCCTGTCCTGGGGCGCCGGCGGACGCCGGGACCGGCAGCGGGACGCGGCCGCCCTCCTGCCGGGCGGTCGACGGCTGCGGCGCCGGGTCCACCCGGTGGCCTGGCTCGCTCCGGTGGCGGGGAGCCTGGTCGCCGTGCTGGCCTGGGCCGGGGTGGCCCACTCGAGCGGGTCGGGGTGGGTCCAGGCCGTCGGTGCCCTGCTGGCCGCGGTCCTGTTCACCGGGCTGGTGGCCCCTCTGTTCCCCGCCCGCCGGGCCTCCGTGGTGTGCACCTCTGTGCCTTCGGACGCCGAGGCCGGCCGGCCGGTGGAGCTCACCCTCAGGGCCAACGGTCCGATCCGGATCCGGCCGCGGTTACCCGGCTGGGCCGGCCACACGGGCCGAGGGACCGGCCCGGGGGCCGCGGGAGGTCGTGGTGACGGTCACCCCGGGCCGGCGCGGGGTGCTGGAGGCGGTCGCGCTCGAGCTGGCCTCCTGCGCCCCGTTCGGCCTGCTGTGGTGGGCCCGGGAGGTCGAGGTGCCGCTGCCCCGGCCGCTGCACGTGGCCCCGCGGCTCGGCACGCCGGGCCCGGCCGACTCGAGAGCCCGACGAGTCGGCCGGCGAGTCGCCCTGGCGGACTCCGTCCGGGGCCGGCGAGCCCCGGGGGGTTCGTCCGTTCCAGACCGGGGACTCGCGGCGGTCGGTCCACTGGCCGGCCACCTCCCACGTCGGAGTGCTGATGGTCCGGGAGCGTGAGCGCCAGACCGAGGAGCCAGTGGTGATCGAGGTGACCCTGCCCGCCGACCCGGCCGAGGCCGAGGCGGAGTCGGAGCGGGTGATGGGGGCGGTGTCCCGGTACCTGGCCCGAGGTCGGCCCGTCGTGCTCGCCACCCTCGAAGCCGAGGGACGCTGTGTCCGGATGGTCCGGGACCGGGTCGACCTCGGCCGGCGCCTGGCCCGGGCCGTCGGTGTTCCGCTCCCACCGGCGGGTGACGACCCCCACACCGGGCGGGGTCGTCGATGACCCTCTGGGAGCGGGTCGTCCAGGCCAACCGCCCGGGCCTCCCGAGCACTCGGTCCCGTTCCGGGTGGCCTCGGCCGCGCGCCGTGATCATCGCCATCGCGGCCTGCTGGAGCCAGGGGGAGTTGAGCGCGGCGGTGGCCGTCTTCGGGATCGTGGCCACCGTGGTGGGCAACGCCCTCTCCTACTGGCGGCGGGAGCAGCCGTGGCCGGCGGTCAAGCCCATCCTGGCCGTCTGCGCCATCGGCGGGTTCGTCTGGTTCATCGCCACGGTCAGCCACAACGCCACCCCCGGGGACATCTCGACGGTCGAGGGGCCGCTGGCCGTCCTGTTCGCCTGGGTGCTGTGCACCCACGCCTTCGACGTGCCGGCCCGCCGCGACGTGGCCTACTCGCTGGCCGGTTCGGCCGCCCTGATGGCGGTGGCCGCGGCCCAGTCGGTCGACCTGACCCTCGGGATCTACGTCGTGGCGTGGGTGGCCTGCGGCGTGTGGGGCCTGGTGGCCATGTGGCAGTCCATGGCCGGGGCCCGGGGCGTGCCCTGGGCCACCCTCGGCGTGACCGGGGCGGCGGTGGCGGTGGTGGCCGTCCTCCTGGTCTCGTTCCTGCCCGGCGCCCAAGGTCTCGACCTCGCTGATCTTCCCCTCGTCCGCCGCCAACTCCTCGCCCGTGGACTCTCCCGAGCAACCTCACCGACGGGTCGGCCTCCCTGCCGGCCCACGCCGCCAGCCCCACCGGCCGCACCGGGGTCGGGGGGTTCCTCGGCTTCGCCAAGTCGCTGGACACCGGGGTCCGGGCCTCGCTGGGCAACGAGGTGGTGATGCGGGTCCGGGCCAGCCGACCCAACTTCTGGGTGGGTCAGACCTACGACTACTGGAACGGCCAGAGCTGGCTGCAGGCCCAGAACCCGGCCAACGGCGGGCACCTGGCCAGGCTGGACTTCGGGTCACCCTTCGAGATCCCCCTGCAGTCCGACCAGCAGGCCCCGCTGGCTCCCGGCACCGCCGACATCCAGACCTTCTACCTGGCCGAGTCGGGCCGAACCTGGTCTTCCACGCCGACAACGCCCAGCGGGTCTACATCCAGTCCCGCTCGCTCTTCCTGACCGGGGACGGGACCATCGTGTCGACCAGCTCGATGGGTGCGGGCACCGTCTACACGGTGGTGTCCGACGACATCACCGCCACCCCCGAGCAGCTTCGGCAGGCCACCCTGCCCCAGCCCAGCAACCCGTTACCCGCCGCCTCGGCCACGCTCACCAGCGCCGACCGCGAGCGCTATCTCCAGCTCCCCCACGCCTACCCGAGGGTGGCCGCCCTGGCCCACCGGATCACCGGCGGGATCGGTGCCACCGGCGACCCCGACCCCCACACCTACGACAAGGTCGAAGCCATCGAGTCCTGGATGTCCGCCCACGTCCGGTACACCACCGACATCCCCCCTCTGGCCCCGGGCGCCGACGCCGTGACCAGCTTCCTGTTCGGGAGCCGCCAGGGCTACTGCGAGCAGATCTCCACCGCCACCGTGGTCATGCTGCGGTCCCTGGGCATCCCGGCCCGGGAGACCGTGGGCTACGTGCCCGGCTCCTACAATCCGATCACCGACCTCTACGACGTCCAGGCCAAGGACGCCCACGCCTGGGTGCAGGTGTGGTTCCCGGGCTACGGCTGGCAGAACTTCGACCCCACCGCGGTGGTCCCGCTGGCCAACCCCTCGCCCGGATCGGTGCTGGCCCACAGCGCCGACCCGCTTCCTGGCCCACCTGCCCTGGGTCCCCATCGGCCTGGCGTCGGTGGTGGTGGCCACGGTGCTGGTCGTCCGCCGCCGGCGTCGCCGGCGCCCGCCGACCTGGGCCCACCAGGTGGCCGCCGACCTCGAACGGGGCGGTGCCCGCCGGGGCCGACGCCGACGACCGGACGAGACCCTCTCGGCCTACGGCGACCGGCTGGCCGCGGCTGAGCCCATCGCGGCCGGCGGGCTGACCATGGCCACCACTCTGGTGGAGCGGTCCACCTACGGGGGGATCGAGCCCACCGCCGACCAGATCGCCGCGGCCCTGGGCTTCACCCGACGGTTCGCCTCCGGCGGCGGGCGGCGCCGCTCGGTCGGCGCCGGGGATGGACCTCAGGAACGGGCCACGGCCAGCGCCTCGTCGAACGAGGCTCCGGCGGCCAGCAGCGGCCGGTAGGCCATGAGCTGGCGGGGCCGGCTGAAGGCCAAGGCGGCCCGGAGACGGTCGCCGCGGCGGTACAGGGCCACCAGCTTGCCCTCCTCCACCGAGCCCTCCACCACCACCACCTCGTCGTCGGGGCCGGGGAGCCCGATCACCTGGATCTTGGTCGAGTACTGGTCGGACCAGAAGAACGGGACCGGGTCGTAGGCCATCGACGCCGCCGACCCGGCCAGCAGGTTGCGGGCCGCGGCGGCCCCGCCCTCGGCGGCGTTGGTCCAGTGCTCCACCCGGAGCTGCTCGCCGAGCCCGGATGGGTCCACCGGGCCACGTCCCCGGCCGCCACGACGCGGTCGGCGGCGAACAGGGTCTCGCTCGTTACCACCCCGTCGTCGAGGGTGAGGCCCGAGCCCTCCAACCAACCGACCGAGGCGGGACGACACCGATCCCCACCACCACCACGTCGGCCCCGAGGTCGGATCCGTCGGCCAGATGGACCACCACCGGCGTCCCTCCTCCCGGGTCCGAGGACACCCGGTCCACGCCGACCCCGGTCCGGACGGTCACACCCTCGGCCCGGTGCAGACGAGGCACAGGCGTCACCCATCTCCTCGCCCAGGACCCGGCCCAAGGGGGTGGGCAGCGCCTCCACCACGGTGACCTCGGCGCCCAGGCCCCGGCAGGTGGCGGCCACCTCGGAGCCGATGAAGCCGGCTCCGATGACCACCAACCTGGGCCGGTCCCCGGCGGCGGCCAGGTCGCGGCGGATGGCCAGGCAGTCGTCGAGCGTGCGCAGCGTGCGGACCCCGGGGAGGCCTTCGGTGCCGGGCAGGGCGCGGGCGGTGGCGCCGGTGGCCACGACCAGGCCGTCGTAGGGGAGCTCGGTCCCGTCGTCGCACGCCACCGTCCGGGCCTCGAGGTCGAGGGCGGTGGCCGCCCGGCCCAGCCGGAATTCGAGACCCAGGGTGTCGAGGACGTCGGGCGCATGATGGTGGATGCGGGCCACGTCCCAGGTGCCGGCCAACAACTGCTTGGACAGCGGGGGACGGTCGTAGGGGGCGTGGATCTCGTCCCCCAGGATGATCACCGGGCCCGGATGCCCTTCGTGCCGGATCTCCTCGGCAGCCCGGAGGCCCGGCCAACGAGGCTCCGACCACGACGACGGTGGCATCAGGGGCGAGGGCGTCGCTCATGGCCCGTCATCGTAGGCTCCCGGCGCCGAGCCGGGTCCAGGGCCCCACCCCGCCGCACCGGGCCCGCCGGCGATGCGGTGGCGGGGAAAGGTGGTGGCCCGGAGCGGCGGGTCAGCCGCCGAACATGGTCATCCACTGCTCGGGGGTGCGCAGACGGAAGACGTAGTTGTGGGCCCGGGTGTCCCCCATCGTGGCCGAGGGCTCGGGCGAGTAGAGGTGGCCGGGATACAGCACGGTGTCATCGGGCACATGGGCCAGCCGGGTGGTGAGCGACTCGTACATGGCCTCGGGGTCCCCCCCGGGCAGGTCGGTCCGCCCGCAGCCCTCCAGGAACAGGGTGTCGCCGGCGACGAGCCGGCCGTCGACCAGGAAGCACTGGCTGCCGGGCGTATGGCCCGGGGTATGGACCAAGGTGACGGGGACCTCACCGACCTGGACCACGTCCCCGCTGTGGTGGGTGGCCAGATCGCCCAGCGCCGACCCCGGTGGCCCGCACCATCCAGGGGGCCTCGTCGGCCTGCACGTGGATCGGCACGGGCTGGACCTCGAGCAGCCGGGTGACCCCTTCGATGCTCCACCCCATCATGTCGCCGCCCACGTGGTCCGGGTGGAAGTGGGTGACCAGGGCCCCCACGCACGTCATGCCGTCAGCCTGGACCATCCCCATCAGCTCGTCGATACCGTAGGCCGGGTCGATGACGACGGCCTCCCCGGTGACCCTGTCCCCCACCAGATAGACGAAGTTGACCATCTGGCGGGCCACCTCGTCGTCGACGGCGAAGTCCTTGCCGGCCAGCAGCTGGCGGAAGTACAGGCGGTCCCGGTCGGGAACGGACGGAGCGGGCTCGAGGGTGTCGGTCACGCCCTCCACTCTACGGGCGGTGGGCCCGGCGGCACCTCCGGCGTGGGCGTCCCGGGCGGCGGGCCGGTGACCGGTAGCATCCGGTGACCGGACCCGGGCAGGAACAAGGGGGAGTCGTGAGTACGGAGCGCACCGAAGGGGACCGCCGGTCCCGACCGTCCGGGCTCCGGACCGCCTCGGGCATGATCCGCCAGTGGGCGCGGAACACCCCCGACGCCCCCATGCTCACCGAGGGCTCCACCACCTTGAGCTGGGCCGAGGTGTACCGCCGGGCCCGGCGGGTGAGCCACGAGCTGGGCCGGTCGGGGGTGGGTGTGGGCGACCGGGTCGCGTTCCTCGACCGCAACGGCATCGATTACTTCGAGGTGCTGTTCGGCTGTGCCCTGTTGGGAGCGGTCAGCGTGGCCGTGAACTGGAGACTGGCTCCGGCCGAGATCGCCGCCATCGTGGAGGATGCCGGTGCCCGCATCCTGTTCTACGGTCCGGACTACACCGCCACCGTGAAGGAGGTGGCGACCCTGGTGGACGGGGTGGACCGGTGGGTGGCCCTCGAGCGATTCGCCGAGTGGCGAGACGCCGACGGGGCTGTCGAGCGCGACGACCCTGACTTCGATCCGGGCCCGGACGACGCCGTGGTGCAGCTCTACACCTCAGGGACCACCGGACTTCCCAAGGGGGCGGTGATCTCGGGCCGCAACATCTCGGCCATCCTCACCGAGGCCGACCGGGTCTTCCGCATCGGGGCGGACACGGTGTCCCTGGTGGCCATGCCGCTGTTCCATATCGGAGGAACCGGGTGGGCCCTGTGCGGGATGTCCCGAGGTGGCCACTCGGTGATCCTGAAGGACGTCGACCCCGCCGAGGCTCTGCGGATCATCGAACAGCACCGGATCACCGAGACGTTCGTGGTCCCGGCGGTGCTCATGTTCCTGCTGGCCACCCCGGAGTTGGCCACCACCGACGTGACCTCCCTGCGGACCGTCTTCTACGGCGCCTCGCCGATCAGCGAGGACGTGCTGGTCCGGTCGATGTCCGCCCTCGAGTGCGACTTCACCCAGGTCTACGGGCTCACCGAGACCTCTGGTGCCATCACCTCGTTGATGCCCGGGGACCATGACCCCGACGGTCCCCGGGCCTACCTCCTGCGCTCGGCGGGGCGACCCTTCGACCACGTCGAGCTGCGCATCGTCGACACCGAGTCGGGCCGGGACCAACCGGTCGGAGCCGTCGGCGAGGTGTGGACCCGATCGGACCAGAACATGCTGGGCTACTGGAACAAGCCCGAGGAGACGGCGGCGGCTTTGACCGACGACGGGTGGCTCCGGACCGGGGATGCCGGGTGGCTCGACGCCGAGGGCTACCTGTTCCTCCACGACCGCATCAAGGACATGATCGTGTCCGGAGGGGAGAACATCTATCCGGCCGAGGTGGAGAACGCCCTACTGGCCCACCCCGAGGTGGCCGACGCCGCGGTGATCGGAATCCCCGACGACCGTTGGGGGGAGACGGTCAAGGGCATCGTGGTGAAAGTGGAGGGCGCCCTGGCCGACGACGGCGCCCTCGAGGCCAACATCATCGCCGCCACCCGGGACCGGCTGGCCCACTACAAGTGTCCGACCTCCATCGACTTCGTCGACGGCCTGCCCCGGAATCCCTCGGGCAAGGTCCTGAAACGCGAGCTGCGCCGGCCCTACTGGGACCAGAGCGACCGCAACATCCACTGACTCGGATCCGCGGCCGGTGGTCCGAGGCGCCGGGGGGTCAGAAGAGCCCGGGAGCCGGCCCGTCCGGCTCGTCCCGGTCTTCCCTGTCCTGCGGTTCGCCCTCGTCCTCCGGGACCGTCTCGACGTCCAGCTCCTCCTCCGGGGCCACCTCTCCCTGCCCGATGGACTCCAGCCGGGGTACCAGCTCCTCAACCCGCATGCGGGTGCGACGGAGCCGACGATCCAGCTCGTCGACGATGTCGGTGGCCCGTTCCAGGCGCTCGACCAGCCGGTCGACGTCGACCACACCGGTCTCGAACTCCTCGATGATGGTGTCCAGCTGGGCCCCGGCCTCGGAATAGGACAGCTCCGCCACCTCCGATCCGCCCCCGGTCGAACTCGTGCCGCTCCCTGGTGTCGTCGCCATCACTGTTTCCCTTCGTCGTCTGGCTGGTGTGTCTGCACGTCTGTGTGGGCGCCGCCTTCGTCGGTGACGATCGACGCCAGCTCACCGTCGGCCAACCGGGTGAGCATGCGCGATCCCGGGGAGAGCTCGGAGGCCGACCGGACCACCCGTCCCGACGAGTCCCGCGTCACCGAGTAGCCCCGTTCGAGTTGGCGGCGGTAGTCGTAAGCACCGAGCAGCCGCCGCCACTGGGCCACCCGGAGGTCCTCGACCCCGAGGCGTCGGCCCGGCAACGCGGTGAGGCGCCCGGTCCGCATCTCCAGTGAGCTCCGGCCGGCGTCCAGGGACCGGACCGCCGAACGGGCCAGGACGCCTCCGCGGGCCGTGAGGTGTCGGTCGTGGGCATCGACCTGACCCCGTGCCGTACCGCGCAGGGTGCGGGCCCGGTGCACCAGACGGTCGGCGTGACGGTCGAGCTGCCGCCGGGCTCCGGTCACCGTGCCGTGCCGGTGCCGGTCGAGCGACCGCTCGGATCCGGTGAGCAGGTCATGGGCCAGCTGACCGGCCACCCGACCGGCCTCGATACCGGCCCGCCAGAACTCGAAGGCCAGCCGGCCCAGCTCCTGCCCGCACTCGGTGGGCGTGATGAAGGATCGGTTGGCCACCTGGTCGGCGACCGACTGGTCCCCGGTGTGGCCGATGCCCGTCCACACCGGGACGTCGCAAGCGGCGATGGCCCGGGCCACCGGCTCGGCGTCGAAGGTGGCCAGGTCGGCCTTGGACCCCCCGCCCCGCACCACCACTAGAACGTCACAGCCCCGGGGTTGGAGGCGCCGGATGGACGCGGCGACTGACATCGCCGCCCTGCGTCCTTGCACCGGGGTCGGGACCACCTCGACCGTGAAGGCCATACCGGAAGCCTCCAGACGGCCCATGAAGTCGGCGAAGCCCTCGGTGCCGGGACTCGCCACCAGCCCGATCCGGAGCGGAAGGGGGGGAACGGGAATCCGCCGGTTCCGGTCGAAGAGGTCCTCGTCGACCAAGGCCTTGATCAGGCGAGCCCGCTCGGCGGCGACCTTGCCCAACAAGGCCTCGGTGTCCAGCTCTGAAAGGATAAAGCTGATGTCCCCCCGGGGTTTGTAGAGCTGGACCTCCCCGCGCACCCGGACCACCATGCCGGCATCGAGGACGATTCCCAGCTGGTCGAGCGTGGACCGCACCCGGCTCCAGCGACTCGACCAGCAGACCACCCTCAGGACCGGGGACCCGTGGTCCCGGGCGTTGAGCGGATCGACCAACTCGATGTAGCAGTGCCCACGGGAACTGACACTGAGCGACCGGACCTCGCCCGTTACCCAGACCTCACCGGGGAGTGCAGCCTTCAGGGCCCGGTCGATTCGGAGGTAGAGGTCGCTGATCGAGAGCGAGTCGGGATCCGGGGACTCCGGTCCCAGGCGGGCGGAAGGTGAGCGGACAGCCACGGCGCCAGACTAGAACCCCCCTGTGACGACCCGGACGGAGAAACTGGCGGGAGTCTCGGACGGTCCCGAAATCCCGGCGACCGGCCGGGCCCAGTTCAAGCCGAATCGGTCTCCGGCCGATGGTGATCGGAGGGATGGATCACGGGGCGACGGCCAGGACGGACGGTGGAGAGGTGACGAGCACGCAGGTGGCCCCCGACTGGGCTGCCCGCCACAGGCAGTCGGTTCCGGTGATCCTGGGCACGGTGGCCTGGCTGGCGGTTCTCGGAGTGGCCGTATGGCGGGCCCACCTGACCCTTTCGGACGGTTCAGCCGGGCTCGACCTCGAGCCCCTTCGGGGTGCCGGACGGGCATTGCGGGCCGGACAACCCATCTACTCGATCACCGAGTTCGTCTACCCGCCCCCGGCGGCGTTGCTCGGATGGATGATCTCCTGGGCGTCCTTCCACTCGGTCGTGGTGCTCTACACGTACTTCGAAGTGGCCGCCATCGGGTTGACCCTGCTGCTCCTGCGTGGCTGCTTCCGACCGGTGCGATGGCAGCTGTTGGAGAGCGCCGCGCTGGCCGGTCTCCTTCTCCGGGGTGACCTGGTCGGCTCGCTGCTCTGGCTGGACAACGTCAGCGTGCTCATCCTCCTTCCGTGCGCCTTCGTACTGATCCGGTGGGGGGACGGCCGGTGGAGACCCGGTGGTGTGGTCCTGGGCCTGACCCTGCTGGTGAAGCCGGTGCTCCTGCCGCTGATCGTGCTGCCCGTGGTGTTCCGGCGGTGGCGGACCGTGGCCGAGGCGCTCGGAGTGGCCCTGGTCGGTCTGGTCCTCTCCCTCCCGCTGGCCGACGGCGTCGGATCCCTCGCCGAGGTGGCGAGAAGGCTGGGGGGCGGGTCGAGCCTGGTCGGCCGCCAGGCCGTCTTCAACACCTCGATCGTGCAGGTGGGACTGACCCACCACGTCCCCATCGGGCTGATCGTCCTGGCCCGGGTAGCGGTGGTGGTGGTGGCCGGGTTGGGGATCGCCCGGGTGGTGAGGGCGGGCACCGCGCCCTCACGTCTACTGGTGGGCTCCCTCGGCGCCCTGGTGTTGAGCGCGGTGTTCCTGGCCGGGCCGCTGGCCGAAAGCCACTACCTCATGCTCCTGATCCCGGGCTGCCTGATGGTCGCCATGGCGGAAGACCGTCCGGCGCGTGCGCTGCTGGTCGGCGCGGTGCTGGTGGCTGCCTATCCGGCTGACGCGTTCCACGGGTTGGGCGACAGCGTGGTCAGCATGCAGGCCCGCTGCGCGATGATCGAGTTCATGGTCTTCGCGGCTGCGTCGAAGGTCCTGCTGTCCCGGCCGGTCGCGACCGAACCGTCGGACGACCTCACAGCCGAGTCCACCGAGGTACCAACCGACGTCTCCGTGGCCTGAGGTATCCGGCGGCGCGGCTGGCCGGATCTTGCCGGTGGCCGAGTCGTGCCTGAGGGCGGCGGAACCGACCGTCAGGCCGTCCGGGCTCGCGGGGCCGTCAGGGTGTGGGACGATGGACGTGACGGTGAGCCGGCCGGGTGGTCGCGGTCCGTCCCGGCGGAGTGACCCTCTGTCGGGCTCGGGTCGAGGAAGGTCGGGACTCCAAAGGGCAGGGTGCTGGTTAACGGCCAGTCGGGGCGACCTGCAGGAAAGTGCCACAGAGAAGAGACCGCCGATGGCGTAGCCCCTGGGCTACGTACAGGTAAGGGTGAAACGGTGCGGTAAGAGCGCACCAGCGGCCGGGGTGACCCGGTCGGCTCGGTAAACCCCACCCGGAGCAAGGTCGAACAGGGGGAACGGGCGGCCCGTCCCGTGCTCCGACAGGAGCACATCCCCCAGGTAGACCGCGTAGATGGATGGCCACCGAACCCTCATGCGAGGGGGAACAGAATCCCGCCTACAGGCCGGCTCACCGTCAACACCAGGTCAGACCTGGTGCGCCACTCCCATCGGGCGCGTCACGGGCGCGGACGAACCTGGCTCTCCGGATCAAAGCGCCATCGCCCGGCCAGGCTCACGCTCGCGAAGGTTGCCTGTCCATGAACGGCACTTGATGGCACGCCGTTGCCTGCTTGCCAGCGATGGGAGAGGATTGCCGAATGGCTGTTGTGGGCGGCCCTCCCGGCGATACCTCCCGGCTGTTCGGACTTGAACGAGAGCGTCTCATGAAGCTCTTGAAGTCGCTTGACCCGACCGACTGGTCCCGGGAGACACCGTGTCCTGGATGGGATGTTCTTGGGCTGGTAAGGCATCTGGTCAGCGGTGACCTCGGCATGCTGTCACGTGATCGGGACAACTTCCTGGGGACACGGCCACCCGGTGGTTCGGATGAGTCCGAGTTCATCGTATGGCTGGACGATCTGATGCAGGAATGGGTCACGGCCACCAGGGGACTGAGCCCCAGAGTGGCGATCGACCTGCTGACCTGGAGCGGACCACAGATGGTGGAGCACTTCGCCGCCCAGGACCCGATGGAACGAACGGCCCAGGTTCAGTGGGCCGGACCCGAACCGTCCCCCATCTGGTTGAACCACATACGGGAGCTGTCGGAGTTCTGGATCCATCGCCAGCAGCTCCTCGATGCACTGGGCCAGGCTCCCGACCTCCGTAGCGACATTCTCGGGCCAGTCTTCGACGGGTTGCGGTGGGCCTATCCGTACCGCCTGTCCACACTCACACGACCGCCCGGTGACAGTGTGACCATCGATATCTCGGGCATCGTGACCGTCAAGTGGCACCTTGTTGCATCGGAGCGGGGATGGGCCTTTGTCACCGAACCTGGCAGAACGGTGGCCAGCCTTACCATGAGCACGGATGAAGCCTGGAGATTGCTTACAAACAACCTGGCGCCACAGCGGCAGGCAGCCCTCGTAACGTCGGGCGATGCTCAGGTACTAGAGGTGCTGTGCCGCACTCGTGCCATCATCGGAACGCCCAAGTAGGGGTCGCCCCTATAACACCGGGAGTGGCTATCAAACGCCACCGACCGGCTCCTCGGGAAACCCTTGAGTCGCCGGTTGCGATCGGGCATTGCTCGATGCTCGAGTGCGATGACTGCACCCCAGGCATGATCTGGCGCAACTCTCCAGGCACCCGGGTGAGATAATAAGGGTGTGCGGCGAAGGGCGCGGCTGGGAATGGTATGGACTGCGATGCTTCTCATCGCCGGATGTGGTGCGTCTCCCCTGGCCGTTGGACACGCTCCGACCACAACCCGCCCCCGATCGGCCACGACCACCACGTCGTCCTCGACGGCGGTCAGCCAGGCTGGTGGTATTACGAACGAATCGACATCAGCGCCTCCGGTTCCATCCCTGCCTACCCTCACCATCGCGAGTTGGACCGGTCGAGAGCCCGTCACGCTGTATTTCTCGGGAGATGCCGGGGACGTCGCGACTGGCATTACGTGGTCCGTCTGGGACCAGTCCGAGGCGATCGGGAACGGGGTGAGGCAGGAGTTGGGCTGTGTCCCGGACTGTGCTCAGGGAACGGCGACGCCCTACCCGGTGACGCTGACATTGACCATGCCAGTAGATGGAGCGTACACGTCCATCCAGGAGCAAACGGCAGACGGCAAGGGGACCACCGAGACGTTCTCGCCTCGTGAGGTCCAAGGAGTGTGCCCGAACAGCGATCAGAACAGTTGCGTCTTCGTCGTCAGGTGAGCCGGTGGCTTTCGCTTTCCGGCGATGCTCGGCGACAGGAGCACCAGGGTGCCCCAGACCGCCCCCGCCCACAATGGTCGTCGATGCACCCGGTCGAACGTGGATTTCGAAGCGCATACCCTCACCTCGGCTTCAGCGGCGATTGTGTGGATCGGTACCCAGCTGAGTCACGCCTTCGGGGCTGGCTCCTCGTCCGTCTTCGGTGAGGGCTGGTTGAAGCAGAACGCACCGGTAGTCCTGTCAGATGGGCGGCATCCGCACTTGATCTGGCCACCGTGAGAACCACTTCGGGTCTTCATGTTTGGCGAGCGGCAGTAGTTTGAGCGCCGCCGCTTGCCATTCGTCAACTTCCTTCGTCGATGGGAGACCGAACGTGTGGGGCACTTCATGAGCAGAGTTGAGCATCGAGTGGGAATAGCCCAGTCCCTTTCGGGCGAACTGCTCCATATGGATGGCCACCGCCGGATCGTAGGCCGAGTAGATCTTGGCCAAGTGATCGGCCACCTGCGACAGGGAGGCCAGGTAGACGGCGTGCTCTGCTGTCCGGTGCCAGACTCGTTTTATAGTCCGGTCGCACCCGCACGGGCATTCGCCCGCCATCAGGACGCAGCCGCTTGAGACTCGACCCAGCGACCGGTTCGGGTGACTGGCAGACGGCGTGTCGAGAGGTGGATCATTGACATCGTGCCGTCGTCGCTCACGAGATTCATGGGAAACCCGTCTGAGAGCCAACGCCCTTCGTGCACTCCGTATGGGTCGGTGCACCAACCCATGTCCCCCATAGAGCCCTCCTCTCGCTGCTGGAACCCCGGATGGATCTGGGCCCTCCCACGGTAGGCCCCTAGGATGATGCTGTCCTGTTGCTTGGGCCCGAACAGAACCCTGGCCCATCGACGCCGGGACTGTGATTCACCTGGGCTCATCGTGGGAATACGATCCGGCCGTGTCGAGCTGAGGACCTTCGCCTCTAGGGATTCGATCGAGTACCGATTAGATTTTGACTCATGAACGATGTGTCCGACATAGATGTAAGCACGGGAGCGTCGAGGGCAGCCAAAACGGCGGATAACGGCTTGGGTCAGGAAAGCTATGGGTTCGATATCTGGCAGGAGTTGGAAAGGGCGCTCAGTATCGTTCATGTGGCCGGGTTGGAGTTGGTGGCCGAGATCGGCACTGGCGGCGAGCAACCCGAGAGCACCACTCGGCAGAGGTTCGAGGAGGCGTTGAAGGAGTTCCATGATGTGCTTTCGGTGCTCGGAATCTTGCCAAACTCACTGGGGTGGCGAGCCGAGGCTCACCACTTGGAGGTCGAAATCACGGGAGATGACGGTGAAGGAAGAGGGACAGAAGGTGGATGGCTTTGAGACGTAGGCCGGTGGTTTGGGTGGCACTCGGGGCCTGTGCTCTGGTGGCGGTTGGCTCGCTCGCCCGACGGCGAACGGCTCAGACCAGGAAGCAGGCAATGAGCGAAGCAAGGAAGGGACCCGCCGGTGAGGATTCGCTGGAAATGGTGGAGGTCGAGACCGAAGGTGTCGACCACGAGGGAAACTTCGTAAGGGAGGATCTGGTGGCCGCAGTGGACAGCGACGGCAAGATCATCGCCACGGACGAGACCATCGCAGTTGTGACTGAGGAAGGCGACGTGATCGTCGACGAGACGCTCTCGGTCGTGGGTGATGACGGCGAGTTGCATGCTATCGAGGAAGACAGGTCGTTCATCGAGGCCGATGAAAAGGGGTGATTGCGGCGGTTTCGACCGTGGTCAAACTGGACCGTGGTGAATGACGCATCTCGTGCTTGACAATTTTCGGTCGGCAATACGGTGCCAACCGGTGATTTCCGCTGGTTGGATTCGCCTTCTGATCGAGACTCTTTCGCTTCGATTTTGCGAGACAAGGGAGGGCTAAGTGGCTGAGGGTGCAAAGCTGAATGCGCATCATCGGGCGACCGTGGAGAAGATCTTCCAACATCCTGTCAGCCATAACATCCAATGGCATGACGTCTTGTCCCTCCTGCACAGCGTGGCGGAGGTGACAGAGGGGCGCGACCGACGCTACAAGGTGACCTTGGGGCCTGAGACTGAAACGTTGGACGCCCCGCCTGGACACGATATCGACGAGCAGATGGTGATCGACCTTCGTCGGATGTTGAAGGCCGCTGGGATCACCTCGGCGTAGATCCAGCTGCGAGGGTCACCGGGTCGGCGGCGATTACCGACTGTGGCTAACCAGGTATCTCCGCGTCATCTTGGAACTGTGGAGGAAGGCATCGAGAAGGCTCATGGAATCTCAATCGCGTTCATCTCCATTCTGGCCATCGGGATCGTCGCCGAGGCGAGTCAACGGAAGAACCCTGGTCAATCATCGAAGCAAGCGGTACCGCTTTGTGGCCCTTCAGGGGGATCTCGGTCTCAAGAGCCCGTAGTGGAGGCGAGGCGATCTGATTGCACGGCCACCTGGAGCAGGCATTTGACGTTGCTGGTGGGGGTGGAACTGAATCGAGGCAACACCAGGTACGGTCCCGGCCACCAGGATCTGACGGGCATTGGAGCTGTGTTTTAGGTATCTGTCGAAGAAGGCAACGACAGTGTCGGTTATCACCGGGCCCCATGGTTCGAAGAAGGCCGTATGAGGTGCACCATCCAGGGTGAGGAAGAACGTCGGTGACCTGGAGTCGGCAAATAGCTGTTGGCTGGCACCATACGGCACCGTCTGGTCGGCGGTTCCGTGGATCAGAAGAAGGGGGGAGGTGTGGCCGCTGAAGTAGGTCCCGCCACTGAACGGCAGCTCGATTCCAGCAATCGACACCGCGGCGTCGATCCGGGGGTTCTTGCAACAGCTGTTGTCAGCAACGCCGAGGGTTGTAATAGCACCGAGCGAATGGCCAGCCACCCCGATGCTTTGCGGATCTATCAGATTGAACAGGGGGGAACCCGTCGTGTCGTCGAGCCGGAGCATCTGACTGATCACGAAACTGACGTCCCCCGGCTGATTGGGATAGTCGAGAATCGTCGGGCCGCCTGGTGCGCCACGCGAGGAGAGGGGAAAGGTCGGGGCGGCGACGACATACCCGTGGGCCACCCAGGGCTTCAGCACTGCGGCATACTCTGGGCCGCTGGCGGTAAAACCGTGCGAGAACACGATGAGTGGGAATTGCGCGTGCTCTCGCCTGTTCTGCTTGGGGTAGAGCACCAGCGTCGGGAGTACCCGCTGGGGGCTCCCGGGGTATGTCCCGTTCGGCGGGGTCGGTCTACTGACGTCGACGAACGTCTCGCTCAACGATGCAACTCTGTACGCCGGACCCACCGGGGTGGCGCCCACGGACGCCGAGGCGCCGGCTCCAGCGGCAGGAAGAAACATCAGGGCCACAACGGCCCAAATCACCAAACCAGCGAGCCCTTTGAGCCTCACAACTCCCCCGAGGTGCCCCTACCTGTGGTCAGTGAGGGCACGGTATCACCCGAGTCGAAGTCAGTCGATAGTGGTGTACGCCCCCAAACCGGCAACGACGTATACGGGTGGTGGCCGGAGTTGAGCCCATGAACATCGCCAAGGCAACCACACTGCCCCACCTGCCCGGCGGTAGGGGCGCCCTCTACCTTGACTGGCTCACGCGATCGCCCTCCCGGACGAATTGGTCCAGTTCCAGCGGCTCTAGGACCCCTCCGTCTTGTTGCAATCCACTGAACCTGCGACGATCAGGGACGATCTTGCACTTCTTGAGGGTCCAAGGACAACGGTGTTTGGCCGTCAACCCTCCTCTCCACTATGGAATACCGGGGAATAGCAGACGGCGACCAGCAGACCTTCCGGGCTCAACAATCGAGCGGTGATCTGGCCCCACGGCTCGGTATGGGCCTCGTGGATCAGCTGATGGCCCTTCGCCGTCAGTTCGGCAGCGGCTGCGGCGACGTCAGAAACCTCGAACTCGATGCTGGCTTGGGGGACTGGGATCTCGGCAGGCCATTCAGTAGTGCCGAAACAGGCATTGGCCGCTTCTGAGAGCGGCCACAGCCCGAAGTGCTTTGTCCCTTCGAGCTGTTGGGTGAATACGTAGTCGCCCTCTTCGCCCTCGAATGACAAGCCCAAGTCGTCTCGGTAGAACGATCGAGCTGCCTTCGTGTCCCGGACAATGGGAGCGAGGCTGGCTAAGAACTGGACCTCCATGGCGTCCACACCTCCGTTCTGTCTCGGTTGCCCGTAGGGAGCTCCAGCCAGCCGGCACAGCGCTCCCCCGTAGTAGGAGTACCCGCCGACCTGCTATCCACACGCCCGGATCATCAATGTCGGTGGGACGATGACGGTAACCTCGCAAAAGGCGATAACACTGGCGTGGCCGTTCGGTGTTGGTGCGTTGATCTGGATGGGCGTTGTCTTGCGTCGCCGGGAGAGGCCGCCGGAATGGCTCATTGACCCTGACAGACGGTGGCACATTCACCGCATCAGTTCTGAGGATCGGCAGAGGCCTGACGATTCGGCCATCGTCCTACAAATCCCGACTGTCGTCGGCAGGTTCGGGCGCGTTGGGACGGGCATCGGCCTCCTTGCCCAGGTTCGGCTCAGAATAGATGAAGACCTGTCGGTCACCAGTGCACCCACCATTGCCGAGACGGCCCACCGACCCGGCCCCGGCGTCAGGGGAAAGGGGCTGCAGATGCATACTGGCAACATGACGAAATATCGGAACTACTGGATGTACAGCATCGGCTGCTTCGTGGTGTGGGGCGTCATTTTGGTTGTTGTGGCAGCGCAGGGGACGAGTGAAAAGACGCACACCATTCTCCTGGTATTGGCTGGATGGGTCATCGGCTGGGTCTCGGGAACCATCGCCAGGTTCGTCTACCCACCGCCCCGTCGATGGCTCTCACCCAGTGCTCCCGCGCCAGAAACATAGTCAGCGGAGGCTTCGATCGAGGCGACCTCTCCCCACGTGCCTGGTTGAGACTCCTTGTCAGGCGCTTCGATCCGTTCGCAGCGCTCAGAGGTCCAGGCGGGAAGCTCTCTCGTTGAGGCGCCACCTGTAAGGATCAGGTTGTGAAGCTTCGATTGGGAATCATGCTGTGGATATTGTCCTGGGTGCCGTACGGCTTGATATTCGGCTTGTCCGGTGCATCACTAACAATCGCATGGACCGTTGAGATACTGCTCGGAATCACGGGGCTTGCTATTGCCGGCACCGAATTCGCCCAAGCCGTCAAGGACAGGGGATGGAAAGGTGCCCCCGCCGTGGCCTGGAGGTCACTGGTCCACGGACAGGGCATTGAAGCGAGCGAGTAGGCAGTGCGGGAGGCGGCGGGAGTACCCGTCGAGCGCGTCGCCGAGGATCTCGGCAGACCGAACTGCCCGGTTCGGAAGTTCGTCGCCCGATGCGGGTGGGGGCCATCCCACTCCGAGGGAGCTCTGAGATCCCATGACACGACGAAGTGGATCTCGAGCACGTCGTACGGTGCCTTCACCAGGGAGGCTGTCCTCTCCTGTTGTGGCCATTCGCCGGCAGCCCGGCGGCGGTAAAAAAAGGCGCACCTGTCTGGAGTGGGATGCCTCCGTGAACGAGTTCGCCGTGCGGAGAGCCTGAAGTCCAAGAACTGGCGGCACCCGGGTCCGCCGACCCCGAGTTCCCTGCCAGGCCCGGTTCCCGCCGGAGTCGACAAGCTACGCCATGGGTGCGGACCTGCGCAATCCACAGTTGCAACGGCTACGGCGTGCCAGTGCGAGTTGCCCTGATACCGTGACGCCGCCCCCGGGTCGGCTCTGGTTCCGCCGACCAGTTGACCGGTTCCCGCCGACCTGGTCATGTAGGCCGGCCCGGGGGCCTCATTTCCCGATTCCCGCTTAACGCAATCCTGCGCCTCTGTCCTGGGGCCGTCTGTCATCCGGGCGACACCCCGGGAGCGTATGTGCCGTCTCCCCGACGACCGGAGATGGCCGACCCGCCGTCTACCTGGACTTTCAGTCCAAGTAGGACGATGCCACATCCTTTCCCCAAAACGGCACTGGGTTGCTGCCTGCCCAGGGGCAGAGTGCCCGAAGTAGGCAGAAAGCAGGGGGAACCCACATGAAGAGACTCTTGATGAGCGCGGCCGCGGTGGCAATGCCGGTCGGACTCGTGGCTGCAAACGGAGGCATCGCCTCAGCCGGTGCACCCAAGTCGGACGTGACCAATTTCCTCACTAACCGTCGAGTCGGAAGCCAGAGTGTCGACTCCAAATCCGACTTTGATCGATGGTCAGGGCGCGTGGTTCGGCACTCCAGCCACGGTCACCCTGTATGGACTGCGAGGTGTCCGCCCGGTTGATCATTGGGTCCTTGCCCTCCGCGGACTCGGGCCGAATATTGAGTCTCCGAAATCCAAGAGAGATCACGGGCCTGGGTGCGGCGTGCGATCCATCGGGCCGGTGGGTGATCGATGGCGCCACCGGGAGCGGACGCGCTCCACCTCCTCGTCGGATCTACCATTCGATTATGTCTGATTTCGCCAACGACTCCGAAGGCATGGCGACGTTGTGCGCCCGGCACAGGCGCGGCCGCCGGGACGTCGTGTGCGACCTGCTCCCGAGCGGGGCTGAGCTCGACAAGTCCCTACTGGCGTCGCTTGGCTACGTCCCGTTCGGGAGCAATGCTCGGATACACCTCGATCAGGTGGGAGCCCTTGAAGTCCGGGCCATTCGGATTGAACGACTCGGTGCCCGACGTGTCAACAGGGACGTCGACGCCAAGCACGGGAGTGAGGCAGGCCAGTGGGTGCTTCACGACCAGGTTGTCAAATGAAGGCACCAGGACCTCTCCTGGCCGCCGGTCGTGACGCCGACATCTTTGACTACGGTCCAGGCCTCGTGCTCCGACGCTCTCGCCAAGGGCGGCCCATTGCCGGTGAGGCGCGGATCATGGAGTACGTCCGTGTTCATGGGTATCCGGCGCCCGCCATTGAGGAGGTGAGCGACGACGGACGAGACATCGTGATGGAGCGTATTCACGGGTCAGACATGGTCACTCGAATGAGCAAGCGCCCCTGGACGATTCGCCATCAGGGTGCGGTCTTGGCCGATTTGCATCGTCGGCTCCATCGCATGGAAGCACCTGAGTGGCTTCCCAGGGCACCGGTCGGCCAGGGGGGTCGCTTGCTGCACCTCGATCTACATCCACTCAATGTGATGTTGGGACCTGCGGGCCCGGTCGTCATCGACTGGACCGGTGCGTGTCGAGGCGATCCAAACGTTGACATCGCATTGACCTGGGTTCTCATGGCCGCAGGTTCAGTAGCCACAGGCAGACTCATCGGTGCCATCCTCAGTCGTGGTCGAGCAGCTCTGGTCGAAAGCTTTCTGCGTGGTTTCGATGCCGCGGAAATAGCCCTGATTCTTCGTGAAGTGGTCGCCTGGAAAGTCTTGGATCCCCACATGTCTGACGTCGAAAGGGCCGGAATGTGGCGGGTTGTCGAGGAGGCCGAATCACGGCCAACCGGATAAGGGCCCTTTGCGCCGGGCACTCCGAGTTTGGCCCGCGTTGCCGTGCGCGAGTGACCACTCCAACTACCCGACCCCCCCACTGCGGTGGGTGGTACCGCACCGTTTGGGGCGAACGGGCGAGTTGGCACGAGGGGACAGTCATCATCGCGGCATTCTCCGCCGAGACACCGACGTCTTGCTCTGGTCGACTTGGTGTTCACTCTCGTCCGGTCCGGGTCCCGTCGACCATGTCACTCCGGGCCGAGCAGTCCAACGGTTACTTGGACCGCGCTGCGGGGAGCAGATGACATTCGGCGAACCGCCGGAGGTTGATGGTTGAAGGTCCCGTATGGCCCCGCCACCCTAATGGAGGAGGCTCTCCCAATTTGGGCGGTACCTGTCCTGCAGGACCCGGGGTGGGCTGATCGAGTGGATGGTGCTCGGGGGCGGCCAGCGCAGGACCCTCGACAAATCGTTGCGATGCGTAGTCCCAATACCAATCCTCCCCCGGCTCAAAACTACGGAGCAGGGAATGGCCCGATTCCCTGGCATGAGCCGTGGCATGTTGGCTCGGGGAGGTATCACAGCAGCCGATGTGCCCACATTTTGCGCATCGCCTCAAGTGCAGCCACCACCCACCGGCCTCGAGGCACTCGACACAACCAGAGCCGCTTGGGGGAACGTCGGTATCTATCTGTTTGTTTCGCACTGGCCTTCTCTCCGGAGTCGAGGGTGATGCATCGAATGAAGAGGCAAACTTCTCCCGGGTGGTCCGTTACCGATGTTATTCGGGATCCATGACCCATGAAGGTGGTGGCTAGCTCCTATCCGTGGGGCGAGCTAGCGCTGATCGTCAAGGTTCGCTAGGCCGCGGCTCGTCCGAACGTCCATCGCTGCAGATGCCGACCGCTGATGCGATTCCAAACCGCGTGGGTGAGAATCCGTCCGGCGGCAACGGCCGGAGCCCGTCACCGACAGAATAGAAGTGCATCGGCAATGCCGTCGAGAACCCGAGGATCGATCCCAACGGTGACCTCCAGATCGTCTCGGCTCTGGAACGCCCCGACCTGGCGTCGGGCGTCCACGATCTGGGCCGCAAGGTCCGGACCGATCGCATCGATCCCGCTCAAGATCTCGACCGGCACATGGTTGACGTCGATCAACCCTCCGTCATCGTGTTCGGGTCGCAAGTCCGGGCGTCCGATTTGGAGTTCACGAGCCAGCCGGGGGTTGGTCTCGGCGATCTTGCGAGAATCGTCGCGCAGACGAAGGCGCTCGTTGGCCCGGTCGATCGCACTTTCGACCTTCCGTCGTCCGCCAAGGAACAGGGAGCGCCGGAGCGCAAATGCATGCCCGGTACTTCCGCCCACGAGGACGACAAGGGCCACTGAACCGATATTGGCTTGCCAGCTGTTTTCGTTGTTCGTGCCACCACCCCAGACGACTAACACGGACAAGGCGGCATAGCCCGCCGCCGCCAGTCCGAGAAGTCGACTGCGAAGGCGGAATGCGGCATAGATGAAGCACGGCGACGCCGCAAAGCCCAGGGTGACCAGTGGAGCCAGTGCCCAGGCGAACGATCCTGCGACCCTTGATGTGGGCGGACTGGTTACTGATGGCGCCGCCAGCTCGGCCACTGATTCGGGCCGATTCGCGGCTGACTTCACGAGATGAGGTTGGGGGAGAAGGCGATGTGTCCACCTGGATCCATCCCAGTAGCGCAGAGCGCCTTGCCCGTCAGGGTCTGGGTACCAACCGGCAACTGGGATGTCTGGTACTGGTTGGGCCATCCGCCGCTCCCTTGTCGAGCACCAAACAATACCAAGTCGAACTATCCAAGGGCCAGGTGTCAACAAGGTTTCCGTCCTCACCCGGTGTGACCACCACCACCCCCACTCCCGTGAAATCCCGCCGAATCGAGCGGTACCCAACCCGCCCGACCCTACGGCCACGCCCAGGCTGTCCAGCGCGGACCGGGAGCTTGCTCGCCGCGCCGGCTTCGGGCAGCACAGACCAGCATCAGGCTGCCGGAGGGCCCCGTTGGATAGCCTCACGAGAATGAAACGACGAGGTCGGCCGGAGCAGCGTTCGGAAGCCGAAGTGAGTTCGGACTTCCTCAGGTTGTACTACGACAAGGGGGATCGCGTTGACCGAGGCGCAACCTGGAAGGAGACCCACTGGATGGGAGTTCCTGTCCAGAAGATCCCCATGGATCTGTGGCTCTACCAGGAAATCCTGTTCACGGATCGGCCGGACATCATCGTCGAGTGTGGTACCGCGTTTGGTGGAAGTGCGCTCTATATGGCGGGGATCTTGGACCTTCTCGGTTCGGGCTCGGTCATCACGGTTGACATCGATGACTGGAATATCGACGTACCCGGCTACTCGGGACGTAAGACTCATCCGCGCATTACCTATCTGAAGGGTTCCTCGACCGATCCGGAGATCGTCTCGAGGGTGAAGGCCCTGATACCCGATGGGTCCAAGGTCATGGTCATCCTGGACTCTGATCACAGTTGCGATCACGTGCTGGGCGAGCTTCGCGCCTACTCCCCAGTGGTGACTCCGGGGCAGCTCCTGATAGTCGAGGACACGATGCTGAACGGGCACCCGGTGCACGCCCACTTTGGTCCGGGCCCGATGGAGGCCCTGGACGCGTTCCTTCCTGGAGCTCCGGATTTCTCGATCGATCCGATCGGTGAAAGGTTTCTGGTGTCGTTCAATCCTCGGGGTTACCTTCGACGCCGGTAGCGTCTCCTAGCGCTCGCTGGAGCCCATCCGGACCGGAGGGCGCCCGAGGCCGTGCAGCACCCAATACGGAGTACGCAAGGGATGAACACCGTGAGCATCCTCGACGTCCCACTCAGATCTTCGACCCAAATGGGAACCGACTCATATTCCTGCGGTGATCTGCCCTACCAGATCTCTGAGACGGGCGATCGTGCCGCTACCGGCGACGAGCGCCTCCTGAATCTCGCCTCGGTGATCCGTGTCCGAAATGAACGAAGCGTTCGCCTCCACGTTGAGACGGGCGACGGAGACAGCGGTTCCGGCGACTTCGGCTGCCCCGGCCAAGTCGACGTGGATCCCCGGTCCCACATGCGGGGCGAGATCCTCCATCAGGCCGATGAGGCGAGCACCGATCTCGAGGATACCCAACTGAGGTCCGACGGCGTCGGCCAGGGCCGCCCGGACAGCCTCAGACCGGAGCGTTTCCAATGCAGTTGTCTCCCGCGGGAGCGAGAGGGCGGACATCAGGGCGTCGACAAGTTCCGCGTCATGCTCCATCAGGTCCAACGATGCGCCAACCAGTTCCTCGCACGCCGCCAGCAGCGGGGAGACCGGATCCGACCGGGCCGACGCAGTGCCCCCGGAGGGCTCGGCGACTGATCGGGCCACCATCGTGACCAGGGCCGAAGCCTGGGCTGCACACAGGGCGGCCACCGCGCCAGCCGTCGGAGCGGATCGGAGTTGGCCCAGGGCCACGAGGTACTCCCTGATGGACTGGTCCCGGAGGGTCACTGATCGCAATTGCTTCGGCTCACGGCGACCATCCCCCGAGGAGTGCGGCCGCACCGGAGCAGAGCCACTCGACTACGTCGCCGGCAGGTCGGACTTCGTTCAGCATCCCCACACCCTGTCCGGCGTTCACGTGACCGGCAGCGCCGCGCTCTGTTCGCAGTGCTTCCACGAGCGCAGCTCGGACCGCAAGTTCCTCGGTCACCTCGCGCTCCCTGCCGACCCACTCGTCGGACAGGCTGCCCGCCAGGATCCGCTCGGGATATCTCGCCGGCCATCCGTATCCGTAGGCGATGTCAAAGACCCTTGTGATGACGGTCGCATCCGCATCCAGGAGCGCCCGCCGCGCTGCATGGGGTAGCAGTGACTCGGGGCACGCGGCAAACCCGGTACCGATCCAGGCCCCCGACGCCCCCGCGGCCAGGACGGCAGCGAGTCCTCGCGGCGACGAGATCCCGCCCGAGGCCAGCACTGGGAGCGATACCGCCTCGAGAACACCGTCGAGGAGGGGCAGGGTGCCGATCCTGGGATCCCCGTGACCCCCGCCTTCGGCTCCCCTCGCCACCACCACATCGATTCCGGCCCCCTCGGCCCTGCGTGCTTCGTCCACCGTGCAGATCTGGGTCGCCGCGAGCCACGCCGACCGATCGGGCCTGTTCCACCCAGGTCCACTGATCACCGAAGCTGACCGAGATCAGCCGAGGCGACGCAGCCAACGCCGCCTCGAGAAGTGCGGGATCCCGCTGCAGCGCCCAGTCGAGAAGCCCGATGCCAAAGGGGAGCTCATTCGCTCGGGGATAGGGTACCTCCCGCTCGATGAGCTCCACCGATCCGGCACTTCCCACCCCGATCATGCCCAGGCCGCCGGCCGCGGAGACGGCTGCGGCCAAGTTGCCTCCCGCCACCCCGCCCATCGGGGCATTGAGAACGGGGGCCCGGAGGCCGAGGTGGTCGGACCAGGGGGTGGCGAGCAGGGGTGTGCCTTTCATCGGTCCTCTCCGTGCTGGTGTGGGTCCTCGGCGAGGAGGGATCCGCACTCCGGGCAGACTCGATCGGCCCAGCAGGCAGGATCACCCCCCTCCTCGACGCCTGACCTTTCGGGGGGCAGGATCGATCCCGTCGGTGGCGCAACGGCAGCGGTTGGGCTCCGGTCCACGGCAAACAGATCGATCGTGAACCGGACTGCCCCGAGTGGCTCCACACGGTGTTCCACGTTCGGAGGGATGGCCTGCACCTCCGAAGGACCGACAACCACTTCCAGAG
The DNA here is from genome assembly GCA_963717885.1 of uncultured Acidimicrobiaceae bacterium. Classification (GTDB taxonomy): domain Bacteria; phylum Actinomycetota; class Acidimicrobiia; order Acidimicrobiales; family RAAP-2; genus Bog-756. The sequence continues at coordinate 235,772 of CAVQXB010000004.1, forward strand.
GAGGCGTGGTTGCAGCGCAGAACCGTAGTCGACCTTCGGTCACCGCGATCCTCCCCCACGTCCCATCGGCCGTCCGGTGGGATCGGGCCAGACCGGCCGGAACGGTCTCTTCATCCCAGTGCTGACCCGATCGAACCAACCGGAGCGCACGGGGCAGCTCGGCCCGCTCGCACAGGGGACAGTCGAGTAGGGATCCGACCCGTCGGTCTCGATCCACTTTGTCGACCACCCACCGGCGATCCTGGAATGGTGGACGGTGGCGGACGTGCTGGTCGTGTCCGCAGGAGAGCTCGGCCACCCATTCGCCCTGTTGGTCAGAGCGGAAGCTGACGATCGAGCGCTCCATGCCTCCAGCGTAGCTAGGACTACTCCGCAGACCTGAAGTGAACCACCACCGAAGGGCCTTGGGGCGCCCGTCGCCGTGCGGTCGCCAACGTCTCGGCGCCGGCAGATGCTGCCAGCACAGCCGGGGCCAGAAGCGGGACTCATCGCCGGGATCCCGGCGGCGTTCTTGCCCACCGTGATGTCACGATGGAAGCGTGAGCTGACCCCAACCCATGCTCCTCACCTCGTGTCTACGGCCCGCCGAGGCCCCTCCAAACCGGAGAGCCGGCGGCAATCACCATGACCGGCGCCGTGGGGCGGCCATCCGCGGACTAGGCGAGGAGACCAGGCAGTGCGGCCATGTCGTAGAAGATCGTCACGCCGTCTCTCGCCAGCTTTGCCGCCGTGGTCACGCCGCCGGCGAATCCGAAGACCGTCATCCCGGCGGCAACTCCCGCCGTGACACCGGATGCACTGTCCTCGACGACGGCACACCGACCCGGGTCGGCGCCCATCCGCTTGGCCGCATGCAGGAAGACGTCCGGGGCGGGTTTACCTTCCTCGACCTCATCCACACTGAAGATCTTCCCAGCAAACCGGTCGAGGAGCCCGGTGAGGCCCAGCGTGAAGGCCATCTTCTCGTGGCTTCCGCTCGAAGCAACGCAGACCGGGGCCTCGATCTTGTCCAGGGCGTCGGTGATCCCCTCCACCGGCAGCAGCTCGCTCTCGTACGCCTGGCGATACCAAGGCTCGAACTCGACCTCCCACTCGACGGTTCTGCCGATCTGGCGCTCGACCTCGGCCTGCATGTATTCCGCCGACCGACCGACGAAGCGGTCGACGATCTCGGATTCGGTGAGGGGCCAGCCCAGACGCTCAAGGATCCGGACCTCGGTCCGGACCGCCAGCCGCTCACTGTCGACGAGCACCCCGTCGCAGTCGAGGATCACCAGGTCAAACCGTTTCAGTGAGGTACCCCCTCTGCCGAATCCATTGGCGCTTCGTCTCGACATACCAATCGCTCGACTCCGGCCAGTGGAACACCTGACTGGTGGTCAGTCCGCCGGGTCGATCAGCCAATGCGCATCTCAACCATCGAAACCGACCGTCCCGGGCCAGAAGGCATACTGCCTCCGCACCCGGCCCCGGCCTTCCGAGCATGTACGTCCAGAACGGCAACGAGAATCATCGGGTCGGGCGGTCGGGACCATGCACGGTAGAGGGGCGGACTGCCACATGGTCAGTCTGCCCCCTGCGTAGGCCTGCGTCTGTGACTCACGTCCGAGTACAGGCATACTTCAGGTATGTCGAGCATCGAAGTGGACGGCATTCGGCTCACCCGAGTCGGCTATTTCGACGTGCCCCTCGATCCGGGGGTCATCGGGTTCACGCGACAGCAGGTCGCCTGCGTGCCGTGGGCCGTCCCGACCTGGGCCACGTCTGCCGGGCAGGTGCTGGTAGGGCAGGCGGTCTGGGTGATCGAGTGCGACGATCGGACGCTCGTCGTAGATCCGTGTGGTGCGGCGGACGCCTTCCTTCGCTCGGGACCCGAAGCGGTGCTGCACCAGGAAGCGGTCGTCGCCGCCCTGGCCAACGAGGGCTTCGCCATCGAGTGCGTCGATGCAGTTGTCCTCAGTCACCTTGACGGTATCGGAATGTCCGCTGCGGTAGCCGCCGACGGAACGTGGACTCCGTTCTTCCCGAACGCCAAGGTACAGCTGAGCACCGACGAGCTGGCCCACGTCGAGTCGAATCCCGGGATTGGCGGTGCCCCACTCCTGGCCGAGCTGGTGCGGCAGGGGGCCATCGAAGCACTGTCACCTCCCCAACCGGTCGCGCCCGGTGTCGTGGTCGAGCAGGTCGGAGGACATTCACCGGGACACCTGGTCCTCCGCATCGGGGACGGTGCGGTCTTCATCGGCCATCTGGCTGTCAGTCCCCTTCAATTGTCGGCAGGGATCCAGCCGGAACAGCACGTCGATGCCGTCAGAGCCCATGACGCGTTGGAAGATGAACTCCGGGGAGCACGTGATCGACACGCCCTCGTGATCGGCCCGCTGTGGCCCGCACCCGGTGCCGGCTGGGTGACCGGACCCCCCTGGGTCTTGGAGGCGGCAGCGTTGACCGCCTAGCCCTAGTCCCCTATGCCCGCCGGTCGACGGTGACACCGGGTTCGTCACCGAGGATCCAGACCTCCGGGTCGGGCCGGTCGATCCCATGTCCCCGGGCCCGACTCCCGATCCTGACGACAATAGGGAGGGTTCCGAGCCGCGGCCGGCGACCGACGCAACGTCCGTCCTGGCTGGTCGGGAACCAGGCAAATTTGACCTTCGGACACCGTTCTCGCACCACGAGTGACCGCTTCGTCACAACCAGTGCGGGTTAGGGGCACCGCGCGTCTCCCGGCGTTGACACGGCCTCCCGATTTGGTTGAGATGACAGATCGTAGGAGCTCGAGAGGGCACTACCGCCGCCGACTTGCACCGCATCGGGTCGGGATCGAGCGGCAGTAGACGGGGGGTAGCGATGAGGCGTCGGAAGAGGATCATCTGGTGGGAGTCCGGTGTGTCCGGTCGGCCTGCTGCCCGACCCCGTCGAGTCCCGGAGTACGACGAATGGGCCGAGCACCACGTGGCCGGATTCGAACCGCAGTCGGCCTACGTGCCGCCGCCCGAACCGCGATTCGCGGGGGCCATTCCCCAACGACTCCTGACCCTGGGGGAGGCACTGACCCAGTCGCTCGCCGAGCAGGGCCACTCGGTCCCCCGGGCGGCGGCGGCCATCGGCACCACCTCCGAGCAGTTCATCGACTGGGCCCTCGACCGTACCGATCCCGGTGCATCGTGGGACCAGGCGGTGATGGCCTATCTCGGTGTCGATTACTACACGCTCCGGGGGCTTACGTTGCGGTCACAGATGCGTAGGGTCCAGCTCCGCATCCACCGGCTTCCGGCCTGACTCTCTACCCGGCCTCTCGGGCTGACGGGAACGCCGCCCCCGCCCGACGTGATCCCGGACCAGGAGAGTCGCCGAGGTGGCGATCCCCGCCAGAGGGAGCCACACGATGTCGTACCGGCCCGTGACGAGAGCGGCGATGGTTGCCGCCACCCACACCAGGACAAGGAGCCTGAAGGCCGTCCGTCGTCGCGGGGTGAGCACGACCGGGCCGAAGTAGTGCCCCCAGACGCCTCCTGGCCGCTCCCCATCGGAGGGCCGGGGGGAAACTGGTCCACCGTGGTCGTCTCGGACTCGGGTCATGACGCGGAGGCGAAGAGGTCACCGAGGAGTGCGGCCGCGGCCTCGGTACCGGGTACGCCGTGGACGAGGACCAGCATCACCCAAGGGTAGCCACGATGGGACCGATCCCCTGCCCGTCGGCAGGGGTGTTCCGTACCTGCTCACCCTGGGCTGCAAATTTCCCCCTAGACGACGGCGATGTTCCGACCTAGCTTCTGGCGGGGGCTTGACCGAAGGGATGCGGATCAGGTGACCCGATTCGAGGAGATCCAGCCGTGGGAAGCCGACGTTTCCGCGCTATTCCAGCGGATCTTGGCTACGTTGACCGGCGCGGAGAAGGCAGCCGGCAACGGGCCCTCCGCGCTCCTCGCCGCCAGTGACCAGCTGGGGTCTGCCGCCCGCGATGCCCGGATGTGGTTGGCCGACAACCAGTGCCCACTGACCGGGATCGACGATCGCCTCCGGCGGACACTGCGTTCCACACGGGTCCTGGCCCGTCTGTTCGAGCTCGAAGCGGGGAACCCGAGCGGGCCCAACCTCAGGGTCGTCAACCAGGAGATCGACGGTCTCATCGGCCTGATCGCCAACACCTTCGCCGCCCTCGGCGACCGGCGCAGGTTCTGACCGGGCCGTCCGGCTCCGCACGGTCCATCGCCTCGTGGTCACAACCGGGGCGTCGCTCACGCCTCCCAGGCAGCCGGGTCGGAGCCGAGAGGCCGCGCCGGTCGACTCCATTGGAGCGGCGCTCCGTCGACGACCAGGGGTGGAGGGATCCGGCGGGCCTCTCCCCATGCAGTCCGTTCGACCGGTCCGCCCGGCCACGCCGTCTCGGGTGGATCGTCGATCGCCGCGGCACCCGCACCCTGGCCGGCCTCGACGAGCAGTGAGGCCACTCGGGCCAACGACGTGCGCCACCGGCTCCCGGATCCGTCGGCGAGGCGTTGGGTCAGTCCGGTGATGACGGCACCAGCCAGGAGGTAGCCGGCGGCGTGGTCCAACGCCTGTACCGGCAGGGGCACCGGGTGGTCGACCCCGGCTGCCAGGCGGCCGACATCGGCGATCCCGGTGCTCATCTGCACGAGGCTGTCGAATCCCCGCCGAGTGTTCCACGGTCCGGTCCACCCATAGGCATCCAGGCTCACATCGACCAGGCCGGGACGGCACTCGGCCCGTACCTGGGCTCCAAGTCCCAGACCCTCCAGGGCGTCGGAGCGATAACCGTGTACCACGACGTCCGCCGAGCTCAGAAGGATCAGCAGTTGGTCACGGCCGGCCGGGGTCCGCAGGTCCAGGCGAGCACAGTGCTTTCCCAGGGTGACCTCCGGGGCGATGGCCGGTTCGTCCCACCCGGGAGGGTCGATCCGGAGGACATCGGCGCCCCATCCCGCCAAGAGCCGGGTGGCGACGGGCCCGGCCAGGATCCGGGTCAGATCGAGGACCCTGACTCCGAGCAGTGGTCGGTCGGAGGTGCCGTCCCACTTCGAGGCGCCGACCGGGCCACAGGGAACCTGCTCGTGGGCCATCAGGGGCTCGGCCGAGACCGCTCGCCCCTGCGGGTGTCTGATCCACTCGGAGCGGGTCCGCATGGCCGCAGCTGCACCGCCGGCCGCCACCACCGCCGACTCGAGCTCGTCCGAGACCCAGCCGGCCGTGGCACCGGCCACCTGTTCGCGGGTGTCGGACACCCCCAGTGTGTCGAGGAGCGCCGCTCGGTGACGCGGTGCATTGGTGTGCAGCTTGATCCATCCGTCCCGCGTGGGATAGTCGCCGGCCAGGGAGTCCCATACCGGGGGGAGCTCGAAGTCGAGCGGCCGGATCGATGCCGCGAACCATGCCGAGGCCAGATCCCTATGGACCCGGACCGGCGGCGGACCCCCTCCACCGAGCTGCGCGACGAGCTCGGACAGCGTGGCACCAGCCGCTCCGATCGAGGCCTGAGCCAGGTCACTCACCGCGAACTGCGAAGGCAGCGACCCGCCCGGATCCAGGCGGACCGGCGCCCTCGGACCGTCGAGGGACAAGGTCGCCCGCATCTCCTCGAGCAACGTGGCGGCGATCCGGCTCATACGACCATGGTCGAGAATCCCGCGTCCGAGGTCAATCCTGATCTGATCAACGTTGACCGGATCAAGTCCGACCGGTGTTACCAGCCGTGGAAGTCGGGCCCCACCGGCAGGGTCGCTCTGCGATCAGGCGGCCACCAACGTCACCTCGATGTTGCCCCGGGTGGCGTTGCTGTAGGGGCACACCTGATGGGCGGCTTCGATCAGGGTGGTGGCCACGGCTTCGTCCACATCGGGGATGTGGACGTCCAACTCCACAGCCAAGCCGAAGGCCCCGCCCTCGATCGTCCCGATCGTCACCTTGCCCGTGACCGTCGAACCCTCCACACTCACCTTGTTCCGTCGCGCCACCACGGCCAACGCGCTCTGGAAGCAGGCGGAGTAGCCCGCGGCGAACAGCTCCTCGGGGTTGGTGGCACCTCCGGGCCCGCCCATCTCGACCGGCGGCCTCAGGTCCAGGTCGAGGTACCCATCCGTGCTCCGGACGTGTCCGTCACGACCTCCGACTGCGGAGGCCTCCGCCGTATAGAGCGGCTTGATCAGCTCTGACACCATGCCGTGCTCCCTTCTCCTTCTTCCGGTAGCACCACGCTTCAACTTCGACCGCGGGCCGGTTGTTCCCAGACCACTCTGTGGTCCGGCGTCGACGGGTACTCACCCTCCCGCCCTCGGTCGGATTCGGACGGCACTCGGGTTTCCGGCGACAGTCGGTGGTCCGGGCCCGAGGTGGGCGAGAAGGCCGGACGCCGATCCCCGGATGCCCTCGTCGACCGGACGATCGGCTCTGACTCCCTACACTGGGGATCGTCGGGTCGAGCGACCGCTTTCCGCCAAGCGGTTGCTCCCCGGCACCTACCCGCAGCTCGGTTCCTGGGTCCCTCTGACTCCGCCCCTCCGGACCGGCTGGATCCCGGCCCATCTGTGGCTGTTAGATTGCCGCACCGAGGCGGATGGTGGCCCGGGCTGATCGACCGGACCCTGACTCCGGACGTCGAGGGAAGGGGGACCACGGATGCATGCGCTCACTGAGTATCCGGGCTTCGGCCCCGTGGAGCGCGGGACCGTCACCGCACACCAGTGGGTGACGGGCGGCTGAGCCGGTGCGCGGCGTGCGGAACACCTCGGAAGGGATCCAGCTGGTGGAGCTGCCTGATCGGCCCGCCACCGGCGTCCGGGTCTCGGTGGCCAGCTCGGGCATCTGCGGGTCCGACCTGCACCTGGTGTCGTTCGGCCCCTCGCCGGTGACCTTGGGTCACGAGTTCTGCGGGAGGCTCGACGACGGCACACCGGTGGCCGTGCTCCCCGCGGTGCGGTGCGGTCGGTGCCACCGCTGCCGGGCCGGCCAGGAGCAGCAGTGCACCGAGGCCTTCGGTTCCCTGTACGGGATCAGTCTCGACGGCGGCCTGGCCGACGAGGCATGGGTCGATCCGTCCTGTGCCAAGCCCCTGCCCTCGACCCTCCCCTTGCAGGTGGCGTGCCTGGTCGAGCCTCTCGCCGTGGCCCTGCACGGCGTCCATCGTGCCGGCGTGGTCCCGGGCACCACGGGTGCTGGTCATCGGGGCCGGTCCCATCGGGCTGTGCGCCGTGACCGCCGCCCTCTGGTCGGGGGCATCCGTCGACGTGCTGGGCCGCCGGCCGGAACGGCTCGGAGCGGCCGAGCGGCTCGGCGCCGGCCGCCGCGTCGGCTCCCGGTACGACGTGGTGCTCGACGCCGCCGGCACCCAGGGCTCCCTCGACCAGGGCACCGAACGGGTGCGCCCGGGCGGCACGATTGGGGTCCTGGCCAGCTTCTGGGAGCCGGTGTGCGTCGGCATGGGCTTCCTCATCAAGGAGGCCACCCTGGTCCCCGCCTTCACCTACGGCCACAACCACCAGGGATCGGAGTTCGAGGAAGCGGTCAGGGTGCTCGACGCCACCCCCGACCTCCCGGCTGCGGTGATCACCCACCGCTTCCCCCTGGACGAGGCGGCCGAGGCCTTCCGGGTGGCCGCCGACCGGGCGTCGGGAGCCATCAAGGTGGTGGTGGAGCCATGACCAGGCTGGTCCTCACCGCGGCCCCGTGGTCGACGGGGACCGAACCGTCATCCCTGACGCCCACGTGGTGGTGGACGACGACCGGATCGCCGCGGTGGGCGCCGGTCCGTTGGTCGAACCCCGTCCCGACGACCGGCTGGTCGATCTCGCCGGCCGTACGGTCATGCCGGGGATGGTCAACTGCCACTTCCACGCCACCTACCACAACCTCGGCGCCACCCCGGCCCCCTTCGGGCTCGAGGAGCCGATGGCCCTCCAGGCGGTCCGGGCCGTCAACAGCCTCGGGATGCTGGTGGAGAGCGGGTTCACCAGCGCGGTCTCCGCCGGAGCCCCGTTCGCCATCGACGCCTCGATGAAGGTGGCCATCGAGCGGGGCCTCATCCCCGGACCGCGGCTCGTCCCCTGCAGCCGCGACGTCAGCACCACCGGCACGCCGGCGACCGGAGCTTCCCGCCCCACTGGGAGGTCGGGGCGCTCGGGGCCATCCGCCCGAGCGACGGGCCCGACGAGTTCCGCCGATCGGTGCGGGCCGAGATCAAAGAGGGCGCCGAGATCATCAAGATGTTCGTGACCGGCGGGCACGGGACCATCGGGCCCAAGGAGCAGATCGAGATGACCCGGGAGGAGATGGCCGCCGGCATCGAGGCCGCCCACCTCCGCGGGGTGCAAGGTGCGGGGCCACATCGCCAACCGGGAGGCCATCCTCATGGCCCTCGACCTGGGCATCGACGTCATCGACCACGGCGACGGCATGGACGACGAGTGCATCGAGCGGCTGGTGGCCACCGGGACGCCCCTGGTCCCGTCGATGCTGTTCCCGGCCCGGTTCCTCCAGTCGATGGGCGGCGCGTCGCTCGGGCTTCACCGAGTGCATGAAGGCGGACATCGACGCCATGGCCGCCGTCCTCCCCCGAGCCAATGCCGCCGGCGTCACGCCTGGTCCTGGGCGACGACTACGGGGCCATCTGCCTCCCCCACGGCCCCTACGGCGAGGAGCTGGCCTACTACGTCGACGAGATCGGGATCCCGGCCCTGGACGTGATCCGGTGGGCCACCAAGCACGGCGCCGAGCTGATGGGCCGGGGCCACGAGCTCGGGCACGGTCGCCGAGGGCAAGCTGGCCGACCTGTTGGTGGTCGACGGCGACCCCGTGGCCGACATCTCGCTGCTGGCCGACCCGGACAACCTGCTGGCCGTGGTCCAAGGGGGTCGGCTGGTCACCGACCGCCTGCCTGACCGCACCGAACATCACCGCTGACTAGTGAAACCGTTGTCTAAGAGAAGTTTGATCACTTTTTAGAGAGCATTTACGCCCTTCGTCACTTGAATTCATCCCTTCTTCGATAGCCTGGACGAGTCAGGATCGAAAGGGCAGATGGGCGATGACTGGCGCACGGGTGGCCACCGACGCGGGCCGCGAGGACGGATCTGAACCGGAGAGGCCCGACCTCTTTGGCGACCGGCGGGTAGCCCGTGGCAGCCACACCCGGGACCAGATCCTGGAGGCGCTGATCGACCTGATCGACGCCGGCAACCCGAGTCCTACCTCCCGACTGGTGGCCGAGCGGGCCCATGTGGCCGTGCGGACGGTGTACAACCACTTCTCGCCGCTCGACGAGCTGTTCGTCGCGGCCGCCGACCGCCAGGTCTCCCGCTACGGCTCCGTGATCACCATCGTACCGCCGAGCGGGCCCCTCGAGCCGCGGATCAAGGTCATCACCCGTCAGCGGCGCCACCTGTTCGAGGCGGTCGGGCCAGTGCTGCGGGCGTCCTCCGGCCGAGTTCCGACCAGCGTCGAGCTCACTGAGATCCTCGACCGACAGAGCCACCTGCTCCGCTTCCAGCTGGCCCGGACCCTGGGCCCCGAGATCCGGGCGCCCGGGACCCCGGCCCGCACGGTGCTGGACAACCTCGAAGCCCTGACCGGGTGGCAGAGCTGGAGCTCCCTCCGGTTCGCCATCGGGTACTCGGCGCCCCGGGCCGAGCAGTCCATGCTCTTCACCATGGCGCGGGTGCTCAGCTGAATCACGTCTCGTCGGACCAGGGCGTCTGGTTGAACCGGGCCAGTACCGGGCCGTCGGCACCCCAGGTGATGCGGGTCACCGACGCGGTGGCCAGGTAGAGGCGCCACGCCCCCTGGTCCCCGAGACCGAGCGCCCAGCAGGTGGCGGCCTTGATGGGCGACACGTGGCTGACCACCACCACGACACCCTGCCCCGGGCTCCCCCTCCGTCCGCTGCGAACAGCTCCTCACAGGCCGAGCGCACCCGGAGCCCCGCCTCGCTCAGGGTCTCGCCCCCCGGGGGCCGGAAGTCGGGGTCCGACCGCCACCGGGTCCACACCTCGTCGGGGACCGCGCCCAGCGGCCGGCCGTCGAACTCGCCGTAGTCGACCTCGATCCATCGCTCGTCGATCTCGACCGGCAGGCCGGTGCCAAGCGCCTCGGCGGTGTCGACGGGCCCGCGGAGGGGGCTGGAGATCAGCCGGGTGGCGCCACTCGACCACCGGGCCGACCCGACGCGCCTGGGCCTCGACCCCGCTCGGTGAGTGGGGCGTCGATCCGGCCGAGCAGGAGCCCGTCGGCGTTGCCGGTGGACTCGCCGTGCCGGACCAGGATCAGCATCGGAGCCTCCCGCCGGGATTCACCCGCTCAGTGCACCAGGATCCGGTCGCACTGGGGGCAGGTGGCGAACTCCTCGGGAGGAAGGTGGCGGATGCGCTCCACCTCGACCGACGGCAGGGTCAGGTGGCAGCCGTCGCAGCGGTCCCCGACCAGCCGGGCCGCGCCGACACCCCCGAGGCGGGACCGGAGCAGCTCGTAGCGCTGGGCCAGCTCCGCCGGGAGGGCGGGAGCCAGCTCCGTCTCGCGACTGGGCCTCCTCGGTAGCCGATGGACGCCTCCAATGTCGGCCTCGGCCTCGGCGATGGCGGCGGTCAGGCGGTCCGCCTCGATCGGACAGGGCGGCCAGCGCCGGCCCGGTCGCTCGGCCCAGCCGGGCGTCGAGCGGCTCCTGCTCCTCGAGCAGGGCCAGCTCCTCCTCCTCGAGATGGGACTGGCGCTCGGCAGCTGGTGGACCTCGTGGTCCATGGCCTGGAGGTCCCTCGAGGCCGAGACCTCGCCGGACTGCATCCGCTGTTCGATCTCGTGGCGACGCTTGGCCGTGGCCGCGATGTGCTCCTCGAGGTTGCCGCTGTCGGCCGGCCAGGTCGTCCACCTCGTGCCTGGGTCTCGGCCACCGACCGGGCCAGCTCGGTCCGGCGCCGGTCCACGCTCGGCCAGCGCCGCCCGCTCGGGCAGCGTCTCCTTTCGGTGGCGCAGCTGATCGAGGGTGGTGTCGTGCTCCTGCACCTGCATCAGCGTGTCGAACGGTTCGGCCATCACGGATCCTCTCGCTCGTGGAGCCTGGCCTCCGGCGCTCGCCCGCGGCCGAGGCCCGGATCAGCCTACGGGCCGACAGCAGGCCCCCGGCCAGGGCGTCGTCGGCTACACCCAGGGCCTCCTCCCAGGTGAACCAGGCCACCTCCTGGCTCTCGCCGGGCCCGGGGGCCGGCGGCAGGTCCGGTGCCCACAGCAGGTAGCGAAGGTCGAGGTGGACATGGTCCCGGGCCGACGGTGTGGACGTCGACGATGGACCAGGGTCGGCCCGCCGCCGGGTGGGTCACCGCCAGGCCGGTCTCCTCCATGCACTCGCGGAGCGGCGGCCTCGGGCGGCGGACTCCCCCGCGTCGACGTGCCCGCCCGGCTGCAGCCAGCGGTGCAGCCGGCGGTGCCGGTGCAGGACCACTCCCCGCCGACCCGACCACGATGGCCGAGGCCGTGACGTGGGTCAGGTCGGCGTTCTCGTCGAAAGGCCGGTCCAGCCGCTCGAGCTCGGCCAGGATGATCGACCGCGGACAGCGCCTCGCGCTCGTCGGCGGCCCGGTGGTCGCGTACCGCCTCGATCACCGACGCCGCCGGGGATCCCGGGCGGCGCCGGACCGACCACCCGGGTCGGAGCCCATCTGTGGGCCGATGGACTCGGGGACCGCACCGGGGCCACGTCATCGGGCCGGCCCCGCCGGCCTCGGTGGTCCCGGTCCGACCGGTGAGGACCTCAGGCGGACTTGCGGCGCTGGCGGTGGATGCGGCGCCGCTCCCGCTCCGTGGTGCCGCCCCAGACCCCTTCGCGCTCACGGTTGGCCAGAGCGTGCTCGAGGCACGACTCGCGCACGGCGCACTGATCGCAGATGGCCTTGGCCTCGCCGGCCTCCTCGTCGGAGACCGGGTAGAACACATCTGGATCGATGCCCCGGCAGGCTGCGTGCTTGCGCCAGGTGGCACTCATGGAAACGTCACTTCCTAAAATTGCGGTTGGGCTCACTGATCGAATCGCCTGGCAGTACCATCCGGTGACCTGGGAAAATGCGGCCCCCCGGCGAAAACAGGCGGAACTGACAGTATGGCCCAGCCGGAGCCGTGGTGTCCACCGCCGGGTCTCCGGTTTGGGGTCGGTCCGGCCAGGCGGGCGGCCTGGTCAGGGGGGATCCGGGCGGACGGCGGGGGGCCGCAGCACGCCGGCCCGACCTGCCTAGTATCTCCCGACAGTCGGTGCGCTCGGAGCCTCCGCCCACCCGGGCGGCTCCCCCCCGTCCCACCCTTCACAAGGAGCCCCCCATGCCTGCTGCCCACCTCCGAGGGAAGACCATCGTCGTGACCGGAGTCACCGGCCAGGTGGCCGAGCCGGTGGCCCTGGCCCTGGCCGGCGAGAACGAGGTGGTCGGGGCGGCCCGCTTCACCGACCCGGCCGCCCGGGTCCGGCTGGAGGAGGCCGGGGTCCGGTGCGTCCCGATCGACCTGGCCGCCGGCGACGTGGGCGGCCTGCCCAGGGACGCCGACTACGTGGTCAACTTCGCCGTGTCCAAGACCAACGACTGGAATCTCGACCTCCAGGCCAACAGCGGCGGCCTGGCCTGGCTGATGGAGCACCACCAGGACGCCACCGCCTTCCTCCACTGCTCGACCACCGGGGTGTACAAGCCGCATGGGCCACCACGTCTTCGCCGAGGAGGACCAGCTGGGCGACAACCACGGCGTGTGGCCCTTCCTCCGCACCTACAGCATCTCCAAGATCGCCGCCGAGGCCACCGCCCGGTGGGCGGCCCAGCGTTTCGGCCTCCCCACCACCGTGGCCCGGCTGTCGGTTCCCTACGGGACCGAGGTGGCTGGCCGGCCATCCACCTCGAGATGATGATCAACGGCAGCGAGATCCCCGTGCACCTCGACGCCCCGAGCGTCTACCACCCGCTCCACCAGGACGACATCATCGCCATGGTCCCAGGACTGCTCGGGGCGGCCACCACCCCGGCCACCACGGTCAACTGGGGCGGTGACGACGCCGTCAGCATCGAGGAGTGGTGCGGTACTTCTCCGAGCTGACCGGGATCGCGGCCCGCTTCGCCCCCACCGAGGACACCATCGACAGCGTCCAGATCGACCTGACCCGCATGCACCGAGCTGGTCGGCCCGACCTCGGTCCATTGGCGGGACGGCATGCGGAGGATGGTCGAGGCCCGACACCCCGAGTTGCTGTCCGACTGATCCCGGTGGCGGCCGCTGCTCAGGCCGCAGGTGGCTGAGGGCCACCGCCACCGGTCAGGGCGTAGACGTTCCCCACCGACCAGGCCGCGCTGGTGGGATCGGGGAGCACTCTCAGGACCGCCCCGTGCTGGAAAACCAGCGTCAGCTCACCCTCGGCCGAGGTCCAGAGCCATCGGAGCGAGCTCGGGTAGAGCGCCACCAACGGGCCGAGGGCATCCCAGCGCTGCGGGCTCAGGTGGTGCTCCACTCCACCCACCTGCAGCACGAACGGGCCCCCGATCACCACTTCGGTCTGTCCGAACCGCAGCCTCGACTGGTGATCGATCCGTATGAAGGAAAGCGTGGAGTCATCCAGGACGAACTCCCGGCCACCATCAGGGAGCTCTCTGATCCGGCAGCCTTCGACCACCACGACATGTTCGCGCGTGGCCTCTGGGGCCGCACATCCACGGAGATGGGCCGGGCATGCCCCGATGCCTCCGCCCGCAGGCGACCGGCGGGTCTCAGCGGTGGGCCACCGCCGTGGTGGTGCGCCCCCTCGTCGGGCCACAGCAGCAGAGCCAACCGGGAGGTGAGATCGGCCAGCTCCCGGGCCGTGGCCCGGTACTCGGCCAGGGACCTCCCGTAGGGGTCGTCCACCTCGTCCGCCGACGACCGATGCGCCAATCCCTGTCGGGTCCGGTCGCCGTGGGCCGAGTCGATCCACGAGTGGAGCCCCTGGCCGGTGAGACGGGGTCCCACCTCGTCACCCCGGCGAACCAGCTCCTTGAGCATGAACGACTCGGGCCAGCTGGGCGGGTCGAGCAGGACCGACTCCTGCACGTGGCGGCGCCCCATGCCGATGATCAGGTCGGCGACCTCCACCATGGGCTGGGTGAGGACCCGGCTCCGGTGGGTGCGGAGATCGATCCCGAAGGGGGTCATCACTTCGAGCACCTCGCCGGGCACGGCGCGGTCGGCCAGGTCCCCGGTGGCGCTGATCCCGGCGGAGGACACCTCCACCGGGTCGGACAGGTTCTCGGTCTGCCGGGCGAAGAGGGCGGCCGCCATCGGGGAACGGCAGATGTTGGCGGTGCAGACGAAGAGGACGTGAACGTGGGGAGTGTACCCGTCGACCGACGGCCGGCCCGGCACCCGCCCGGACCCGTCCGGCCCCCGGAGCCCCGGACCCATCGCTGCTCCGTGCCGCTCCGGCGCGTACGCTCGGCCCCGGGGATGAGGGGCACGGGGGCGCCTGGCGGAGGCACCGACATCCCGGTCCGTCCGCGCTGATCGATCGACAGGAGTGAGTAGTGCCAACCAACGCCGACATCGTCAGGACCGTCACCGACGCCCTCGGGCGCGGGGACCTTCTCGCCGTCATGGGCCTGGTGGCCAAGGACGTCCGATGGGCGGTGAACGCCGCCGATCGTGAGGCCGCCCCGTGGTTCCGGGTCTACGAGGGAAAGCGAAGCCTCCCCGACTTCTTCGCCGAGCTGGCCCAGGTCACGTTCACCGACTTCACCCTGAAGGCCATGCTGTCCGACGGCGACCTGGTCATCACCTGGCTGCATGTGGCCTTCACCAGCCCGAAGGGCCGGGGGGTGGACATGGAGGAGGTCCAGATCTGGCGGCTGGCCGACGGCAAGGTGACCTCGGTCGACACTCTGCTCGACACCGCCGCCGTGGGAGCCGCCTTCGCGTGAGGGCGACCGTCCCAGTCGCGCTGGTCCACGACTACCTGACACAGCAGGGTGGAGCCGAACGGGTGGTCCTCTCCCTGGCCGGTGCCTACCCCGACGCGCCGCTGCACACCTCGCTCTACGACGCCGAAGGCACGTTCCCGGACTTCGCCGAGCTGGACATCCGCCCGCTGGCCATCGATCGGATCGGCGTCCTGCGGTCCCGCCACCGGCTGGCCCTCCCGGTGCTGGCCCCGGCCTTCTCGCATCTCACCGTGGATGCCGAGGTGACCGTCTGCTCGTCGAGTGGCTGGGCCCACGGGGCGAGAGTCACCGGCCGCAAGATCGTCTACTGCCATACCCCGGCCCGCTGGTTGTACCAGACCGATCGCTACCTCGACGGCTCCTCCCGCTGTCTCGAAAGCCGTGGTCTCGCTGCTGGCCCCCTCCCTCCGCCGCTGGGACCGGAAGGCCGCGGGCAGCGCCCACCGCTATCTGGTCAACTCCACCGCGGTCCGGCGGCGGGTGGCCGACCTCTACGGGATCGACGCCGAGATCGTTCCACCGCCCGTCGAGGTCGATCCGAACGGTCCGGCCACCGAGATCGAGGACCTCGCGCCCGGGTTCTTCCTCTGCGTCTCGAGGCTGCTCCCCTACAAGAACGTCGATGCGGTCAGCGAGGCCTTCCGTCTGCTGCCCGACCATCGCCTGGTGGTGGTGGGGTCGGGACCGTTGGCCGGGCCGATCCGGGCCGCCGCCCCGCCCAACGTGACGGTGCTGGGTCGGGTGGACGACGCATCGCTCCGATGGCTCTACCGGTCGTGTGCCGGCCTGGTGGCCGCCTCGCACGAGGACTTCGGACTCACCCCGGTGGAAGCGGCGAGCTTCGGAAAGCCCACCGCTGCTCTGCGCTGGGGCGGGTTCCTCGACACCATCGTGGAGGGGACCACTGGGGTGTTCTTCGACCGGCCCGAGCCGCGTCCCATCGCCGAGGCGGTGGACCTCCTGGCGGAGACCCGGTGGAGCAGTCGAGGTGCTCAGAGCCCACGCCGAGGGCTACTCGGCGGAGCGGTTCACCGGGAGGATCGAGGCGGTGGTGGCCGAGGAGCGCCGGGCCGGCTGACCCGGCCGGCCGGCGCGCCGGGTCAGGAGGCGCCCCGGCCCCGGAACACCGTGGCCGGGGTCTGCCAGAGGATCTGCATGTCCCACCAGAACGACCACGAGGCCACATAGAGGTAGTCGAGTCGGCACAGCTCGAGGTGGGAGAGCTCGTTCCGCCCCGACACCTGCCACAGGCCGGTCATGCCGGGCCGGGCCTCGAACCGCTTGCGGGCCCACCCTTCGATCTCCATGGCCTCGGACACCACGAAGGGCCGGGGCCCCACCAGGGACATGTCCCCCTTCCAGACGTTGAACAGCTGGGGGATCTCGTCGAGACTGGTCCGGCGCAGGAAGCGACCCACCCGGGTGACCCGGGGATCCTCCCGCACTTTGAACAGCGGGCCGTCCATCTCGTTCAGGTGCTCGACCTCGTGGCGGCGCGACTCGGCGTCGTGGTACATGGTGCGGAACTTCATCATGGAGAAGGGCTGCTCGTCCCGGCCGGTGCGTATCTGCCGGAAGAACACCGGACCCGGCGCTGGTGGCCTTGATCAGGATGGCCATCACCGCCACGGCCGGGGACACTGCCAACAGCACCAGCGACGACACCACGATGTCGAAGGTCCGCTTGAGGAAGCGGGAGCCCGCGCTCAGCGACGCCGGCGCGATGTCCAGCATGGGCAGGCCGGAGAGGTCCTCGACATGGGACCGGCCGGTGATCAGCTCGTAGTACCGGGGGACGATGGACACGCCCACCTGGCCGCTCAGGGTCTTGAGCATCTCGGTGGTCCGCTCCGGATGGGTTCTGGAGAAACAGACCACCACCCGGGCCACCCGGTACCGCCGGCACAGCTCGGGCAGCTCGTCGAGCTCGCCGATGACGTCGTTGTGACCGAGCGGGTTGTCGTCGACGAACCCGACGAACTGCACCGTGGAGTGGGCCCGCAGGTGGCTGGCCACGGTCTGGGCCAGCTTGCCGGTCCCCACCACGATCACCGGCACCGAGCCCTCGGAGGCCCGGCCGAGCAGGCCGAACGCCACCACCCGGGCCAGGGGGACGGTAACCACGGCCACCAGGCACATGGCGGCGATCTTGCCGGCCGTCACCTGCTCCACGTCCGTGCCGAGGGCTCGGGGCACGACGTAGGCCACCACCGCATAGGCGAACCCGCTGATCATCAGGCCGTGCACGATGTTGCGGAGGTCGGAGAAGACACTGGTCGAGATGCGACGGGTGGTGCCGCGGTACAGACCGTAGAGGGCGAAGACGGCGATGAACACCGGGATCATGGCCAGGTTGATCACGTAGATCCGCGCGCCGCGGCCGGCCGACGCCGGCCGGGTTGTTGGAGAGGGACGAGACGATCAGGGGGCCGACGAAGGCGGCAAAGGCCAGGCCGATGACGTCGGCCACCATCAGGCGGCGGAGAGCGTGCCGGCGGACCCGGGCCACCACCCCGGTGCGGTCGCCCGGTTGGGGGTACCGGTCCGGTGCGGGCGGCGCCCTCCCCCACCTCCTGCAGCTGCAGATGGAGTTCGGGATCGAGGATTGCCATGCCGGCCGCCCTGCTCCTTCCCGGGTCCGGGGTCAGCGGATGGTCCTTCGCGCCGTTGGGGTCGGTGGGGCTCTGCGGATCCGTTCGCTCGCTCAGGCATGCACGATCCGCGCCCGATCGACCACCTCCGGGCCCCGCTGAGACCCTTCCCAACCGTCGGACGGCCGGGAGAAGGACGGCTCTAGAGCGAGACCCGTGCCGACTCCTTCGGAGTTGAGCGCCCTCACCTGGCCTCTCGGCGGGGCGTGGCCCGGAGCCTGCCGGTGCAGTCCGAGCACCGCGGTCCCCCCGGGCTCCAGGTGGAACCACGAGTCGTCGGGCCGGAACCCGGGTACGTCGATCGAGACGAACTGGGCAAATCGTCGCGTCGAGACCGACAGGGACCATGCCTCTTCATCGACCGGTTCGAGGGTGGCCTGAAGTCCGACTTCGTCGTGGAGCGGTCGTTGCGGGCCGCCGGGCAGGAAGGCTGCGGAGGCCAGGACGTCAGCCCTGGCCCCCGCAGCCGGGCCACGACCAGCTCGGTGGTGCGGGGGCCGAACCGGTAGGCGTAGGTCAGGTCGCGGAAGCCGTCGAAGAGGTCCTCCGCGGCCAGACGGGTGCCACCCCGGGCCGGGACCTTCACCGCTGTCGACCCCCGGTCGATGCAGTGGTCGGCGGAGTACACCTCGACCTCCACCTCTCCGACCACGTCATCGTCGCCATCGTTGACCAGGTGCACCGCCAGTCCGTTGAGCCCCTCGTCGGTCAGGAGCAGGCCCACCGGCCGCGAGGCCCGGGCCAGCCCGTACCAGGGAGCCTTGGGCACCCCGAGGGCGTCGATGACCCCCCACCCGGCGCCGGCCCGTAGGTCGCGCAGGCCCACCAGCACCAGCCCGGCACAGCTCGAGTCGGTCCGTCGCCACTCGGCCATGGCCGTCGACCATCACCTGGACGACGGCGGCCCGGCCCAGGTCGAGGGCGCGTTCGGGGTCGTGACGGCGGAGCAGGGCAGGGTCCTCCCCGAACAGCAGCTGCACGTAGTGGTTGCGCACGTCCTCGAGGTCCCACGAGCCGCCGGTGTCGTGGTGGATGGCCCGTTTCCAGCCCGGATCGTGACCGGCCAGGCGGGCCCCGCCGCACGCCTCGTCGACGGTGTCCCGCTCGGGTGGGATGGCGAAAGCCAGACCCTCGCTCACGAACCTGACGTCGGAGCGGCGCAGGTCGTCGAGGGGCCGGAGGAAGACCCCTACGCCGGTGTAGTGGCTCACGCCACGGTCCATCTGGAACGGGAGCGACCCCCCGCCGGGCGACGATGTCACGTAGGGGATTCCGGGGGCCAACCGCGAGGACAGGTCGGGGATGACCTCGTCGGCCAGCCGGGTCGACCACCGGTCGCGGGACAGGCCGAACATGGCCGGCTGCTCCTCCAACTCCTGGCCACCACAGACCACGCTCAAGGATGGGTGGGCGGCGGCGCCGAGCAGCACACCGGTCAGCTCCTCCACCACGGTGGCCACGAACACCGGGTCGTCGGGCGGGTCGAGGAAGGCCAACATGGCGTCCTGCCAGACCATCAGCCCGAGGCGGTCACAGAGGGCGAAGAACGGCTCGTCTTCGTAGACGGTCCCACCCGGGATCCGGACCATGTTCATGCCGGCGTCCCGGACCAGGGTGAGCGTGCGGGCCAGCTCGTCGTGCGGACGCGGTGAAGGCCACCGGGTCGATCGGATACCAGCACCCGCCCCGGCAGAACACCGGCGTCACCGTTCACCGACAGCGTGAAGCCACCGTCCGAGGTGTCGGCCCCGACGGTGCGGAACCCCACGCTCCCGAGCGTCGAGACGGTCGGCGCCGACCTCCACGGACACCGGGTAGAGCGGCTGGGCGCCGTGGGTGTGGGGCCACCACCGCTCGACGCCTTCGACCGTGGCCGAGCCGGAGAGGCGGAGGCGGCCGGCGTCGAGCTCGGCCCGGAGCGGCACGGCCACGCCCGCCACGTGGAGGGTGGCCACCGGCGGGCGGCGCCGGATCGGTCGGAAGTCACCGTGAGCTCCACCGAGACGGTGCCCGCGGTGGTCCCGTCCACGTCGGTCTCGCAGCTCGTCGTCACACGCCGGCCGAGCACCACGGTGCGACGACCACGGCACCAGTCGGACCGGTCGCCAGGGTCCGACCGGGGCCGGGGTGACCACCCAGCCGGGCTGCCGCCCCAGCAGGGTGGTCCGGATCCACCGGAGGTTCTGGTGGACGGCACCGTTGGTCTTCCACCGTGGCCGAGGGCGCTTGTCGGCCAACCACGGGGTGAGGGCGGAGAACCGGATCGCCAGTTCGTTCCGGGCCGCCACCGATCCGACGTGGAGTCGGACCGGCGCGAACATGGACTCGGAGCGGGCCAGGTGCTCGCCGTTCAGCCACACGTCGGCCAGCGTGGCCAGCCCCTCCAGCTCCAGCAGCCAGCCACCGCCGACCCCGGGGTCGTCGGCGTCGCCCGGCTCACCGGGCCCGGCGAATCGGCAGCGGAACCACCAGTCCTCGCCGTCGAGCTCGGCCGAGGTCCGCCTCGGGTGCGCCGGCTGCGCGCATGGCCCCGGCCGCCGTCCCGGGGACGGGGCCGGCATCCAGTGGAGGGGAAGCGTGGCCAGGGCGGCGGGATCGTCGACGCGCCGGGAGCGCCGACGATGCACATCCCACTCCGCGCCGTCGAGCAGGTCGGTCGTCAGGTCCCATAGCGGTCGGCCAGTGTGGCCATGCCGGAGTCCCAGTGCTCCTCCATCGGCCCGAGGATGGCGGACAGGTCGACCTGGCGGCCCCGCACCACGCGGGCCAAGGCGAACTGCAGGGACTTGGCCCCGGCGGCCAGCTCGGCGAAGGCCGCGCCGGCGGACTCGGTGCCCGGGCGGTCCCGGAGGTTCAGCCACGCCACGAAGTCGGCGGCCAGCTCGGCGGTGGCGCCGCACTGGCGGCACATCCCGAACGAGTAGAGATGGAACGTCTCGAGGTCCTGCGCGGCCAGCCACGGAAGGTCATCGGCCAGGCGCTTCCCCAGCCGGGTGATCGGGTTGTCGCGCGGGACGGCGGGCCAGGTGCTCGGCGGTCAGGGCCACTGCCCGTGCCACCAGGTCGGGGTCGTCCCGGCGGATCCGGTCCAGTCGGATGACCTCCACGTACGGCGGGAGCGCGGGCGGCTCGGCATGGGCGCCCAGTCGGAAGACTCCGTCGAAGTCGTCGCCCTCCAGCTCGAAGTAGCCGGCGTTGTGGAAGTAGCCCAGGCGCCGGGCGGCCCGATCGAGCATCTGGGGAACGATGGTGCTCTTCACGTGGGCGATGCCGTAGGAGACGCCCCGGGTGTCGGGGAGGAACCACGAGTCCGCCTCGACCGTGCACAGGCGGCCCATCCCGAGCTGCTCGTCCACGTGGTCGACCACCGGCCGCCACACGTTGAGCTCGGACACTTCCAGGCCGAACAGGGTGCGCAGGTCCTCGGGGGGGAACTTGAAGAAGGTCCACTGGTCGCCCTCGAAGTCGGCACTGAGGGTGAAGGCGGCCGCGGCCACCGGGTCCAGGCCCAGGGCGTTGAGGACCTCGATCCAGACGTCGACGTAGCAGTTGGTCTCGGTCCAGTTCCGTTCGACGGCGTGCAGCCCGTGGGGCTGGTACCGCTCGGCGGAGATGGGGAGGAGGGCGAGGGTCATGGCTCGGCCGTCGGGTCGCGGCTCAGGGCCACAGGCGGTCGTGGACCGCCTCGGGCCACCCGTCCGGGTCGGGACCGTGCCGGTGGAGGAGGGCCAGGGTGATCCGGTCGATGCCGAAGCCGAAGCAGGCGGTGTGGGCCACCTCGCCGTCGGCGGTCTCGATCCCGAAGGGCCGGCCGAAGTGGTCGAGGTGGCAGTTGGACGAGGAGATGGCCGTCTCCCGCTCGATGGCGTACACGGGCGTGACGATCTCGTACTTGAGCTCCTCGATGCGCTGGTTGGCGGCCAGCATCCGACCGGGCCGGCCGAAGAACGGGTCGTTGGCCACCACCGAGGCCACCTCCAGACCCAGGCCGGTCAGGACCTCGAGGCCCCGTTCGATCCAGAGGTCCCGATGGGCCCGGGCCTCGTCGGGAGTCCCCAGGAACACGTAGTCGTGCTGGCGGAAGGACTGCATCCGGAACGGGTCGGTGCTGGGCTCGTGCCGGAAGCAGTAGCCGTAGACCTCCACCCGGCGGCCGCCCTCGGGCAGTGTGCCCCCCATGGTCGGGTACAGCGGGTGGCACACCGCCGGGCACAGGACCATGTCGGTGGTCTCGAGCATGGTGCCCCGGTCCTCGTGGGCCTCGGTCCGGCGCAGCAGCTCGGCGTGGTCCCGCTCGTCACCCCGGAAGGTGTGGACCGATCCCATCTGGTCGGGGAACGACTCGAGGTAGCCGTTCTTCTCGAAGGTGGCCCACGGCATCACCGGGGGAAAGCGCACCGAAGTGGCGCCCTGGTCGGCCCCGACCCGCAGGACCAGGCGATCCATGGCCTCGGCGATGGCCTCGTAGATCCCGGACCGGCCGTACAGGCCGTCCACGCCGGTGGGGACGAGCAGTCCGGCGTCCAGCAGCTGGCGACGGAACGCCGACCAGGGGGCCGTTGCGTCCGTGTCAGCCGTACCGGGCCCGTCAACGCCGGTCGGCGCCGTGCTCTCACTGACGGTCTGACTCATCGGTCCCTCCTCACTCGCCCCGGTGGACCAGGAGCATCTGGGCGTTGTTGCCCATGATCCGGTCGTTGTTGACCATCAGCGAAGCTCCCATCGAGTCGCGGAGATGCCGACCCAGGCTGTAAGGCGTGTCCATCCGGTAGGAGGCGAGTCCGCAGATGACCATGCACTGGCGCACGATGTCGACGACCAGGTTCGATGCCGACACCTTGAGCGAGTTCATGGCGATGGCGAAGCCGAGCGCCGAGAGCCGGTCGGGATCATCCTGGATCTCCTCGAACCGAGTCACCGCCCCGCGCACCAGGTCGGTGAACTGCTGCAGCAGCGCGGTGGTGTCGGCCAGGCGGAGGGCGGCGGCCGGCGTCATGCCCGGACGCCGGCGCGCCTCGGCCTGGACGAACCGGCGGGCCCGGTCGGTGGCCGACGTGGCGATCCCCAGCCACAGGGAGCTCCACAACAGGTGGGCCACCGGGAGCATCGTCTGAGTGGACACGTCGCCATAGGGATCGTCGAGGATGGCGCTGGCGTCGCCGCTGGCCCGGAGGATGAACCCGGGGCTGCAGGTGCCACGGAACCCGAGGGCGTTCCACTCCCCGACCTGCTCCAGCTCCAGTTCGGGCGGGCCGGCACAGCGCCAACACCTGGTCGTTCTCGGGGCTGTCGGCCGACCGACGGGCCGTGACCAGGATGCCGTCGGCGAAGCGGCCGTAGCTGATGACCGGCGCCTGCTTCTCGAGGTGGAACGCGCCGCCGGCGACGTCGACCGCGCAGACGCTCGATCCGACGTCACCGCCCGGTCCCCACTTCGGTGGTGGCCGAGGCCAGCAGGTACTGACGGTCGACCAGCTCCACCTGGTAGTTGCGCAGCAGGTCGTTCCGGCCGTGCCGGACCAGACAGGCCACCTGGATGTGGTGCATGGCGGTGACCATGGCGCTCGAGGCACACTGGCGACCCAGGGCCACCAGGCCCCGCGATACGTCGGAGTAGGTGGCGCCCATGCCACCCATCGACCGCGGGACCAGGGCCGAGAGGAGGCCCTCGGCCCGGAGGGCGCTGATGGTCTCGGCCGGGAACCGGCCCTGGACGTCCACCTCGTCGGCGGCCGGCGCGGCCACCTGATCGGCGATACGCGACATCATGGCGACCACGTCGCTGGGGTCGGAGACCGCCGGGGTCTCGCGGATGGTGGTGGTCATGATCGGTTCACCCGTCCTGCATCTCTGTCACGCCGGCCCGGATGGCGGCGATCGACTCGAATGTCGACTTCCTGAGCATCTTCTCGGAGAACTCGATGTCGAAGGCGTCCTCCAGGGCCAACATCACGTTCACACTGGCGTGCGAGGTCATGCCGGCCGCGAAGAGATCCGCCTGGTCATCGATGGCTCCCGCGTCCACGGCCAGGCGTCCGTGCTCGGTGAGCACCTCTCGAATGGTCTCGTCCATGCCTACTTCCCTCTCCGGTCAGGGGGCGGTGTCCGGCTCCACGCCGGGGCCTCGCCCGTTCTCATTCCGACGACACATGCCGCCGCCATCATCGGCTCGTGGGTGACACTCACCGCCATGGTCGGTGAGGCCCGCCTCGGCGGCGAGGGTCGGCGGCCAGCCCGGTCAGCCGCAACTCGCACCAGCCGCCCTCCACCCGACGCACCTCGATGCTCCGCCATTCGGGCCTGGCGCCCCACGGGGCGCAGGACCTTCACCGCGGCCTCCTTGGCGGCGAACCGGCCGGCCAGGCTCTCCGCCGAGTAGCGGACGACGATCGGGGCGGTGGGATCGCTGGCCGGGTTCACCGACCGCACCGGCGCGCCCCGCAGGTCGGCACCGATCCGGGCACAGGCCCGTTCGTGGGGCGTGAAGACCCGGTGGAGGTAGCGGCGGCCCAGACGCTCCACCGAAGCGGTCACCTCGGCCACCGGGACCAGGTCCACCCCGACCCGGACCACGTCGGGCAGGCCGGCGGGGTTGGGAGGCGGGCTCCCGGACGGATCGGCAGACCAGGCCCGAACGACCTGGTCGAGGAGGTCCGAGGTCAAGGTCCCGATCAGACCATCCGAAACCTCCGCCGGCACGGCCGGGGCGATGGTACTCATGGGACCGACTCCCCCTGTGGAGGAACGCTGAGGTCCCGATCCACACCTACCGGGCTGTCGCCGGCCGGGACCACCGACTCGTAGAGGGCCCGGTACCGCTCGGCCACGGTGGGCCAGGCGAACTCGGCCACCCGAGCCCTACCGGCGGCGGCCACGGAGTGGCGCAGATCGTCATCGGTCAACACCTTGTCCAGGGCCGCGGCGAACGAGGCGGTGTCAAAGGGGTCGACCAGGACCCCGTCGATCCCGTCTCGCACGAACTCCGGGGGACCTCCCCTTGTGGTGGCCATCACGGCCACCCCGGCACGCCATCCCTCGAGCACGACGATGCCGAAGGGCTCGAGCCGGCTGGGCATGACGAAGACCTCGGCTCCGGCCATGGCCAGGGCCACCTGCCCCCGGCCCAGGCGGCCCGGGAAGTGAACCCGGTCGGCGACTCCGAGCTCGTCGGCCAGCGACCGGAGGCCCTCGAGGGCCGGGCCTGCCCCTCCGATGACCAGGTCCACGGTGTTCCGCGCCCGGTCGCTGGCGGCGTATGCCGCCAGCAGCAGGTCGAATCCCTTCTTCTGGACCACTCGGCCCAGCGCCAGGACGTAGGGACGACTCGGCAGGTCGAGGCCGGCCGCCTGGCCCGGGTCTGGTTCCGCCTGGCCCGGGTGTTCGGACCGGTCGGACCGGTCGGACTCAACGCTTCGATGACCGGCGGGGTCGGTCGCCGATCCCGGATGGGCGTCGGCCAGGTCCACGCCGTTGACGATGACCACACCGCGATCGGGAGCGAGCTCGAACCGGCGCTCGGCGTCGGCCAATGTGAAGGATGAGCACCCGGTCACGACCGCGGCCGACCGGATACCCTTCCGGAGCGCCCTGCGCAGCGTCCGGGACTTCTCGAAGATGTCCGAGTCGTCCATCATCGTCTCGCCCTGCAGCGTGACTACCAGCGGCAGCCGGGTGACCCTGGCCAGAGCTGTGGCGTAGGCGCCGTTGGGACCGAAGCACACCACGTGGAGCACGTCGGGTCGGAACGCATCGACGGCGTTCCGCAAGGAGAGGAGGGTCCGCGGCCCGATGGTGGCCGAGCGATAGACCGACGACCATTTCCTGCCCGGGAGGGGCATGGGGAACCGGCGCACGATCAGGTCGTCGAGGACCTCGACGGTCTCGGGCCGGGCATCGTCGCCGTGCAGCGTCCAGACCTCCACCTCGTCGCCGGCGTCCGACCAGGGCGAGGGCGAGGTGGCGCGTCAGCTCCTCGACGCCACCCACAGCCGGTGGGTAGGCACTGGGCAGGAGCGCGATCCGGGTCACGGCCGACCCCACGGTCCGGCGGGGGACGCGCCGGGGCCAAACGCTCACCCCGGGGGGCAGCACGGCTTCGGAGCGGAGAAGGGGGTCCATGGGCGGTCTCACGGGATGGTCGGGTTCAGCCACGGCTCGACCGCGGTCAGCGTCGCCCCGGTCGGCAGCGGCGCCAGCTGGCTCCAGTTCCCCACGCCGGGCGACCAGTAGTTGGAGAAGGCTGCCGCGTACCATCCGGAGAGGAAGCCCTGCTCGGCGCAGTCGCAGTTCGGCGCCCAGCTGGCCGGATGGATGCCGAGGACGTTCTCGATCTGGGTCTCCCCGCCCTGGGGCTGGACGGCGGCGGCGTCCACCTCGTGGGCGATCTCGAACGCGGTGATGCCGGCCAGGCGCTCGACGGTCTCGCCCGGGTAGACGTAGAGCACCGACGTGCCGCCGGTCTGACCCCAGGTGAAGCTGGTGTTGCCGTAGAAGCCGGGCGACGGGGCGGCCGAGATGGGCTCGAACTCGATGCTGTAGCCCGGGAATGCTCTGCCACGGATAGCGGACCAGGGCGAGAGCCTGGGCCCCCATCTGGTCCGGTGTCAGCGGGGTGGTCGACGCCGGCGACACCGCCGGGGTAGTGGTCGGGGGTGCGGCCGCCGCGGCCGGAGCCGGAACAGTGGTGGTCGCGGCCGGGGCCGCGGCCAGCGGGCCCGGAACGCTGGCGGCGGTGACCGGAGTGGTGGTGGAGGGAGCGGTCAGGGCCGGGGCCGTGGTCACGGTGGGGGCTGTCGGGACCGGGGCGTGGGCGGGTGGGCCGGTCTCAGCCGACGCCGCCCCGGAGCGGGTCGGCGACTCCGAACCGACCAGCAGCACGGAGGCCAGCACCACGACGGCAACCAGTGCCACCACTGCGGCCTCCAGCCGGAGCAGGGAGCGACGCTGCGAGAAGGTGGTCCGCCGCAAGCCGGCCCAGAGTCCGCCGGTGCGCCGGTCGGGTCCGATGTAACCGTCCGAGAGGACGAGCGAGGGATCGTCCAGCACGGACAGGGCATCGGACGGGAGCGTCTCCTCGGTGGATGTCGGAGCAGCGGGCACCGGGGGTGCGTCGGCCCAGGCCGGTGGGCGCGCCGGGGCCGCACCTGTTACGGGGGCGGAATTCTCTTCCGTCACGGTGGACGCCATGCCATTTGATCGGCAGATTCGCTACCGACCTGAAGCGACGGTGGGCGTGCCCGGAGGGTCAGCGGCCTGGCCGTGGACCGGTCGGCACCGTGGCGGACCCCGGGGACCGGACCGGCCGGATCAGCGGATACCGGTAGGGCCGGCGCTCGACGTGGTCGAGGCCACGGGACCGGTGGCCGGTTTCGTGTGGTCGGTCGTCGGACGAACGGTGGCGGTGGCCACCGGCTTCGACCCGATCCGGGCTGCGGGGGCGGGCGGACGGGAGAGCTCCAGGGTGAGCGGGGCCACGGTGAGCGCCGTCAGTGCCACCGCCGCCACCAGATGCCGTGTCCGCAGTGGTGACCCACCCCTTGACCCCTGGGGGCGGCGCGCGGACCCAGAGCGCCGGGGGGCCCGCTCCGGGCCCCGAGTGTCCGGGTCGGTGTCCGGCCGGCGTTCGGGCCCTACGTAGTCGTGGGTGATGATCAGCCTGGGGGCGTACAGGTCGGCCAGGAGGGCCGCCGGGAGGGGATCCTCGCCGATTGGCTCCGGGGTCGCTTCGGGCCTGGTCGGGGCGGGCCAACAGGTCCGAGGCGGTCACGACCGGGACGGACCGTGGGCCGTCACCCCTTCTCCACACGATGCCCCTCATCGACAGCACCCACCGGTATCGGCACAACCGACCCCCGCCTGAAGGCGAGGGCGGGCGGGGTGGATCAGGGCCGCAGGGGCGGGGTGGATCAGATGGACAGGCCCAACGACCGGTAGGCCGCCGCAGTGTCCTGGGCCGTCTGTGGCCAGCTGAGGCGCCGGACCCGCTCGGCACCGAGCCGGGCCAACTCGGCGCGACGGCCCTCGTCGCCCAAGAGGTCCCGCAGCGTCTGCGACAGTCCGTCCACATCCCCCGGCCGGAAGGTGGCCGCCCCGTCCCCCACCACCTCGACCACCGAAGGCACCGGCGTGGTGACCACCGGCGCACCACACGCCATGGCCTCGAGGGGCGGGAGCCCGAATCCCTCGTATCGGGATGCGTAGCCGACCAACGTGGCCGCCCCGTAGAGCGACGGGAGGTCCGAGGACGGCACGTGCCCGATCTCCGTCACGTAGTCGGGGGCCTGGTGCCGCCACAAGCTGTGGCCGGTCACCACCAGGGGTACGGCCACCAGCCGGCAGGCCTCCGCCAGGGTGGCGAGATCCTTGCGCGGTTCGATATTGCCCACGTGGAGCACGAACCGTTCCGGGAGTCCGTAGGCGGCCCGGACCGCCGCCACCTCGTCGACCCCCGGCGGCCTCATACCGGGCCCGGGAGCCGAGTGGACCACCGTCGCCGACCTTCCCACCAGCGCGCTGATCCGCTCTGCGGTGAACTCGGACACCGCCACGATCACATCGGCGCGGCGAAGGGCGTGGCGGAGCAGCAGCCGCTCACCGGCCACCCGCACGCGGGGAAAGGCCCACGGAGTGTCGAAGATGGCCATGTCGTGGACGGTCGAAACCGTGGGGATCACCTGGCGCAGGGGCAGGTCGACGTCGAGGCCATGGAACAGATCGGCTGGTCCGAAGCCGAACGCCCCGGTCAGGGCACGCCTCACTCCTCGTGACTCCCGCACCACGTGGGCCTCGATCCCGACCGGTAGCTCGGACTCCCCGCCGGGACGGACGGCCGCCACCAACTCGGCGTCCACCTCCGTGCGGAGCGCCCCGAGCAGCTCCCGGATGTACGTGCTGACTCCTCCGCCCCGGGCCTCGAGGGGGAGGGCGTTGTACAGGAGGCGACGGCGGGGAGTGCTCACCGGGGCTCAGCTGCCGGACTGGTCCCGAGAACCGCCCGGAACGGTGCCACCAGGGCGGTCCTGGCTCGTCCGATCGCATGGTCGATGGCCCGGCCCGACTGCGCCCACGGCGATCCGCGTCCGGCCACCGCCGGGACGTCGCGGCCAGAAGACGGAGCCCCGCTTCGTGCCCTCGGCATCGGCCATTCCGAGGGACATGCCCGCGATCACGAACGGGGGGATCATGCTCGCCCCGATCCAGAAGATGTCGAACAGCCCGTCGACGTAGTGGCCCAGCAGGATCGCCAGCCCCAGGGTCCCGACGGCACGGGGGAGCCGGAACATGGTGCGCATGGTCATGAAGACCAGGTAGAAGAAGGCCAGCGACCCCACCACTCCCGTCGACGCCAGATTGTCGATCAAGACGTTGGGCGGCGTGGTGACGGTGAGGTACTGGGGCAGGCTGAAGAAATGCATCCCCTCGCCGAGCAACGGGCTCTGGCGCCACACGTGGATGGCATCGCTGAACTGCCCGAGCCGGATGGAGACCGAGTTGAACTTGGGGTTGTTCCGTGCCGCCAGGGAGAAGCTGTAGTAGAGAGCCACGATCAGGGGGATGCACCCGAGCAGGATCAGCTTGGACTGGCGCCGGACCTCCGGGTTGAGCAGGGTCGCCACGGCGATGGCCAGGATGAGGGAGATGGCCGCCTGTCTCGACTGGGAGGCCAGCAGCCCGCCGATGCAGAGGAGCTCACAGATCCGAGCCTCGCCCTTGCCCAACCCCACCCACTGCGGCCTGAGCTGGGCCACGACGACGGCCACCCAGAGCACCGCTCCTATGGAGTTCTTCTGGTAGACGCCCCACTGGGCCGGCAGGAAATGGGCCGTGACGGCGTGCTCCATGGCCACCACGGCCAGAATCGACGACCCCCAGAGGAACATGCGGATGGCCTGACTGGTCCGGTTGTTGGTGGCCACCACCCATCCCACCAGGACGCTGGCCCCCAGATACGACAGCCGGTGGCACCACTCGACGATGTCGTAGCGGTTGGGGTTGGCTACCACCACGATGATGAGCACGGCCTGGTACCAGACGATGCCCCGGAAGAACTGGCGGAGGAAGACGGCCTCGCGCCAGCGGATGTGGAACAGGCACACCGCGCCACCGATGAAGACCATCAGGTCGGCCACGCTCAGATTGGTGCTGGATCCCCCCACCCGCTGCAACAGCAGCGATCCGGGGAGGACCAGAACCGCGAGCAGGATGGGGTCGGCCGCATAGATCCCGAAGGCCAGGAGGGCCCCGCCGAGCGCCAGAGCCAGGCGCCCGCTGCCGTTGGCGGCCACCCCCACGCCGACGGCCACGAGGACCACGACGGTCCAGGCCCCGGCCAGCCTGACCAACCGGTGCCGTTGGTCCGCCGAGCCGCGGTGGAGGAACCGGTCCAGCCCGAACTTGGGGATCTGGCTCATGGAATCCTCGGGGGCTCGCTCATCGGACCATTGATCCATCGGCTGCCACCACCGGCCAACTTGAGCCGCGCCCCTGGTCGGCCGGCCCGGTCCGGGTTCCCCGATTGCGGCTCAAGATGCCTCACGACTGTGACGACGTTTTCTACGACCGCTGCCCCACGCCGTGTCGCGTGACATGACGCCCGAGGCGCTGGTCACAGGCACCAAGGAACGGATATGGCAACCCACACTCAGGACGAAGCGAACCTCAGCTCCCGATCGGTGTGCCTCGTTCCGGGGGTACCACCTTCCCTCCTCCTGAGCGCCGGCTCTCCGCACCGAAAGTGAGCGACCGCTGACCTTCCGCCAATTCCTCTCCGTCCTCTGGCGCCGCCGCCTGACCATCGTGGTCAGCATCGTGGTCGCCGTCGTGGCCACGTTCGCGTACTCGAAGGTACAGACTCCGAAGTACCAGTCCACCGCCATGATCCAGGAGAACGGCATCAGCTCCACCGCGTCGGGAGGCCAGAACTCGCCCGTGACCCTTCCGGACCCGGTGCAGGAGCTGGGAAGCACCGACGTCCAGATGCGGGCGGCCAAGATTCTGGGCGACACCGACGTCGGCGGCGTGGCCGCCGGGGTGACCGGCACGGTCGATCCCACCACCGGACAGCTGGTCGTCACCGCCACCGACGCCAATCCGGGTCGGGCCCAAGCCGTGGCCAAGGCGTACTCGCAGGCGTACGTCGACCAGATCCAGGCGCTGGTGCAGGTCCAGATCGACAAGCTCAACACCGAGCTGACCACGCTCCAGAACCAGATCGCCACGCTGCAGAAGAGCGATCCCTCCGGGACCAACGCCGTGATCACCGCTCAGATCACCGGACTCACCACCACCCTCAGCTCACTCCAGTCACAACTGACCAGTGTCCAGTTCGGCGAGCCCTACGCCAGCGTGCAGGTGACTGCGGGGTTCCCCGGCGCCCCGTCGGGAATCGGCCGGTCGAAGCTGCTGGCCATCGGATTCATCGCCGGCCTGCTGGCCGGTTGCGGCATCGCACTGGCGCGGGAACAGCTGGACACCCGACTGCGGACCAGTCCGGACCTGGCCGGGATCACCGATGCCCCCATCCTGGCCGAGCTCCCCCAGGACGGTGAGGTTCGGTCCGGACAGGTGACCATCGCCATGGTGCAGGCTCCCCAGTCGCAGATGGCCGAGGCCATCCGTGAGCTCCGGACCAGCCTGCGGGTGATCCTCGATGACGCGCCCTGTCCGCTGATCACCATCACCAGTCCCCAACCCGGCGACGGCAAGACCTTTGTCGCCGCCAACTTGGCTGCGGCCTGGGCCATGAGCGGGAGCAAGGTCGTCTTGGTCTCGGCCGACTTCCGCCGGCCCCGCATCGAGGAGATCTTCGGCCTGCCCCTGGGCAGCCACCCCGGCCTGGCCGATCTCATCCGCTCCAACTGGAAGACCCCGGAGCCGAGCCGCAGGCCGTCCGACCTCCGGGCTTCGGCTGGATCGCCGCTGCGCGGCTTCGACCGGCTCCCCTCCAGCTCCCAACCGGACCGGGGCCGGGACATCCCGAGCCCTCCAACGGAGCCCGACCCGTCGTCGGTCGCCGCCCACTTGGTGGACAGTGGGATCTGGGGACTCCAGATCCTCCCGGCCGGGATCCAGCTCGACAATCCGAGTGAGCTGTTCGGCAGCCCCGGCATGCAGCCGGTGATCGATCAACTCCGCCTACTGGCCGACGTGGTCCTGATCGACACGCCGCCGGTCCTGGTGGTGCCGGACACCGCCATCATCGGCACGTTCACCGGTGGGGCGGTGGTGGTGGCAGCCGAGAGCAAGACCGACCGGGGCGAGCTGGAGCGAACGGTCCACCGGCTGGAGTCGACCAACTGCCGGGTGCTCGGGGTGGCCCTCAACCGGGTGCGGAGCGCCTCGGCCAGCTCGTACCAGGCCTACGCCTACAAACAATGACCGGACGGGCGGCGGCGCCACCGGGCCGGACGGCCGTCGCCATCGCGATCGGGCCGGCTCCGGTGGCGGCCCGGCCTCCCGAGGGCGGCGACCGGTGACGGCGAACTCGGTCAACGTGGTGGTGGTCGCCTACGGTGCTCCCGGACTGCTCGACGCCTGCCTCGGGGCCCTCGGGGGCGAATTCCCGGTGTGGGTGGTGGACAACTCGTCCCTCGAGAAGGTCCGGGAGCTGTCCGAGCGGCACGGCGCCACCTATGTGGATCCCGGACGCAATCTCGGGTTCGCCGGGGGGGTCAACCTGGGCCTGGCCCAATTCGACCACGGGACCGACGACGTGCTCCTGCTGAACCCCGATGCCCAGATCTCCGCCCGTGGACGTGGCCGAGCTGCAGCGGTGTCTGCACGCCACGACCGGTGCGGCCTGTGTGGCCCCGGCCCAGGTGGACCGGGCCGAGGGGGTGTCGGCCAGGGTGGGGTGGCCGTTCCCGACCCCGCTCGGCGCATGGGTCGAGGCGGCGGGACTCGGGAGGCTCCGGAGGAACACCGGCTTCCTGATCGGCTCGGTCCTGCTGCTGCACGCCCGGGCCCTGGCCGAGGTGGGGCCGTTCGACGAGCGCTTCTTCCTCTATGCCGAGGAGACCGACTGGCAGCGCCGTGCCCGTGGGCTCGGTTGGACGGTAGGCCTCTGTCCCGACGTGATCGCCTTCCACGAGGGGGCCGGGACCGACGGTGACCCGACGGCCCGGGAGATCCACTTCCATGCGTCACACGAGCGCTATCTGCGCAAGTACTACGGGAACCGGGGATGGCAGGTCTACCGGGTCGGGGCCATGGCCGGCGCCTTGATCCGCGCCGTGGTGCTGCCGAGGGGACGCGCGCCGCGCCGCAGTCAGTCCGCTTCCACCTCTACCGGCAGGGTCCCTGCCGGGTCGAGGCCCGAAGCACATGACCGGCCCGGACCGGCCGCTGTCCGTCGCCCACGTCGTGGTGACGGATGCCTTCGCCGGCGTGGAGCGCTACGTGTGCCAGGTGGCGGGCGAGCTCGCCGGGCGGGGCCACCGGGTGCTCACCGTCGGGGGTGACCAGCTCCGGATGCGGGCCGAGCTTCCCGCGGCGTCGACCCGCCCCGGCCGGCCGGACTCCTGGTGTCGGCGGCCTGGGCGCTGGCCGCCGACCACGCCGTCGACATCGTCCACGCCCACATGACCGCGGCCGAGGGCGCGGCATGGCTGTCCCGGCCCTGCCACCGATCCCCATCGTGGCCACCCGGCACTTCGCCCAGGATCGGGGGTCGAGCCGTCCGGCCCGCGCCCTGGCCGCCGTGACCAGTCGGTCCATCGCCTGCGACATCGCCATCAGCCAGTTCGTGGCCGACACCATCTCCGGGCCCCTCCGTGGTGGTCCCCAACGGCGTAGCGGTGCGACCCCAGGCGCCGCTCGAGGCACCCACCGTCGTGATGCTGCAGCGTCTCGAAGCCGAGAAGGCGCCCGAACTGGGGCTGGCCGCATTCGCCTCCAGCGGACTGGCCGGGGAGGGATGGCGGCTGGAGATCGCCGGTACCGGTGCTCTCCGACCGGCGCTCGAGCACAGGGCCGAGGAGTTGGGCATCGCCGCCAGCACCGTGTTCAGCGGCAGTGTGGCCGACACCGACCGGTTGCTGGAGCGGGCCTCCGTCTTCCTCGCCCCGGGTCATCTCGACGGCTTCGGACTGTCGGTGGTCGAGGCCATGGCCCACGGACTCCCCGTGGTGGCTGCCGCCGGCGGAGGCCACCGGGAGACCGTGGGCGAGGACGGACTCCT
This sequence comes from uncultured Acidimicrobiaceae bacterium, assembly GCA_963717885.1. Classification (GTDB taxonomy): domain Bacteria; phylum Actinomycetota; class Acidimicrobiia; order Acidimicrobiales; family RAAP-2; genus Bog-756. Next base: position 269,542 of record CAVQXB010000004.1, read on the forward strand.
CTTCCCGCCCGGGGACGCCGAGGCGGCGGGAGCCGAGCTGGTGCGGCTGGGCCGCGACCCGGGGCTGCGTCACAGGGTGGGAGGCGCGCTGCGCCAACGCCAGCAGTCGCGCTACTCGCTCCCCCGGCACGTCGACCGGTTGGAGGAGATCTATCGGGACGTGTCGGGTCGGGGCGACCAGGTTCCCCAGCCACCGGTGACCCCCCGGGTGCCGGTCCGATAGCTCAGGCGGGGCCGGTGCGCCGCGCCGCTGCCCGGTACAGGTCCATCTGGGTCTCCGCCACGCTGTCCCATGAGTACGTGCCGGCGCCGGCCGATCCCCATCTCCGCCAGGCGCGACCAGAGCCCGGGCTCGTCGAGCAGCCGGGCCGAGCGCGGCGCGGAGGGCGCCCGGGTCCCGGGGGGCACCAGGAGTCCCGCCTCCCCCACCACGTCGGGCAGGGCACCGCTGGCGCTGGCCACCACCGGGATACCCGAGGCCTGGGCCTCCACGACCACCCGTCCGAACTGCTCGAGCCACCCCGGCATGGGCACCGACGGTACGGCGAGCACGTCGAACCCCCGGTAGGTGCCGGGGATGGCCTCCTCGTCGACATGCCCGTGGAATCTCACCCGGTCGGCCGAGCCCGAGCCTGGTCGCCTCGGCGGCCAGGCGGTCGGCCTCGGGCCCGGCCCCGAAGATCTCGGCGCTCATCCGGGCGTCGCCGGCCACCGCCTCCAGCAGCACGTCGACTCCCTTGTGAGGGATGAGCCGACCCACGAAGCCCACCCGGAGATGCTCGGCCGGGGGCGGACGGCCCACCGCCTGGAACCGGTCGCACGTCCACGCCCAGCGGGAGCAGCACCGGCTCCTCGGCGAGGCCCTTGCGCCGGAGGATCCCACCGGCCTCCACGTTGCAGGTGTAGGCCCCGGCCGCTCGACGGAGGGACCATCGTTCGAGCCAACGGAAGGGTGGCGGGTAGCGCTTCTCGATGTTCTGGGCCGAGGACACCACGAACGGGATGCGCAGCGACCGAAGCCGGCACAGGAGGAGCACCTCCGCCACCGCCAGGCCGAAGGGCTCCTCGTGCATGTCGATGAGGTCCCAGCGGGCCGAGCCCAGCACCCGCCACAACCCGAGCGGGTCGTAGACGAACAGGTTCGGATGGTGCCCGACGGTCCTCACCGGCACCACGAAGTCGTCGCCGTCGGCGGTGAACGGCACGCTCGAGCCCCCCTCCTCCCACCGGACTGCGGTCACCAGCGTGAGGTCGGCACCCCGGGCCCGCAGCCGGCGCTCCCGTTCCCGCCACGCCGTGACCACACCGCTCTTGGAGATCCGGAGCACCCGGAGGGCTCCCGGCTCGTCGTCGGACCGACCTGTCGTCACCATGTGATGGTGGCGGGCGCGCCGTCGTCGAAGGACGCCCCCTTCGGTGGTCCACTGCTCCGTGGGGATCCTGGCCGAGGGCACCAGGGTCATCGATCCGTGGCTGCCGGGCATCCGGAACCGGATCACCACCGTCGACGAGCGGCCCTGCGGGATGGCTACCGGTGCCGCCACGACCCAGGTCGGGTCCCTCGGCTCCCTTGACGGCCAGGGGGCCGGCTCCGGACACGGTGATGTTCGACGCCCGAGCCGGCAGGTTGGCCGAGATCAGCCCGCGGTAGCCGCCGTAGCTGACCGGCTCACCGGGGAACGGTCCGGCGATGAACTGCGACTGCCCGTCGGGGGTGGCGTTGTCCATCCGGGTGGTCAGGGTGACCGAGGTGTCGGTGCCGGACGGGGCGGTGGTCACGGTCACGTGCACCGGCAGGTACTGGTCCAGCTTGTTGCCGCCCAGATTGATGACCGACACGTCCACCGAACGTGGCGTGAGGCCGCCGCTGACCCCGGTCACCACCCAGGCCGCCTGGTCGACCGGGTTCTTCGACCAGACCATCAGGTGCCGGCCGGCCACGGCCGAGGACAAGGCCTGGGACAGGGCCTTGATGTCGAGGTTCTGGCCCTGGAGCTGGCGCAGCGACGGCTCCGGTGAGGGAGCCGAGGGCATCCTGGCGGGAGCTGTCCCCGGCCGCGTCGTCGGTCAGGCCGTTGTACTGGTCATGAAGGAGGAACTGCTCGACGTTGTCAGCGCTCACGGTCTGACCGTCGGCCTGGACCGGCCCCGTGGCCACGAGGAGCTGCCGGAGGCCGGCCACGTCGAGGGAGAGCACACCGTCCACCGGCTGGCCGGTCAGTTTGGTCCACATGGCCGCGGCCAACGGCGCGGTGACATCGAACTGAGGCGTCCAACCGAGGTTGCGCATGTCCAGCGTGGGGTGGAGCCAGCCCCAGTTCCGGGCGAAGTCACCGGTGACCGGGACCGCACCGACCGGGAGCGTCCGCTGACCGGAGGGGCTCAGGTCACCGAGCTGCACCGAGCCGTCGGACGTGGTGGCCACGCCCACGTCCAGGAAGGCACCCGACCCCGACCGCATCTCGGCGTTGTTCGAGGCCAGCACGACGTAGGTCTGGGGCCCCTCGAGGATGGAGGCTACCGCCGCCGACACCCCGGCGGCCTTGGTCAAGCGCAGTCGGGCGTCGTCGAGCTGGTTTACGAACTCGTCGTGCTTGGAGGCCAGCGGGCCGATCAGAGCTTGGGAGGGTCCGGTGTCGACGGTGGCCAGCTGGTGCTGCGCCGAGGCGGCGATGACCGAGAGCTGCCGGAGGGACGCCACGCGGCTCGGGACCGGCGGTGTGGGGCTGGTCGAGCACCCCATGGACCTGGGTCAGGAACGATGCTCCCACCTCCGAGACCCGGACGGCGGCTGCGCTCAGTGCCCGCACCGAACGGAACTGGCGCCCGATCACCGGCACGAAGGTCATCGGCGTGAACAGGGGCGAGGAGAGGTCGGACTGGGCGCTGGCGAACTCGGCCCCGGCCGCGTCGAGCAGGTGAACCGAACCGGCCGTGGTCAGCTGGCCCGGGGTCAGGTTGGCCTTGACCTGCTCCAGGCGGGCCAGGCCGCTCCGGTCATGGCGATAGGCGGACCAGCTCTTGACGGCCAGCAGGGCTCCCCAGACCAGCGATCACCACTACTGCGCCGGCGATGATCAGCCAGGTGCGACGCCGCCAACCGGCTCTCTTGCTCACGGCAACCACTCGATGACTCCAGGCGTCGGGCACGGCGCGGCAGGGGTCGGGCCCCAGGCCTCTCGGATCGACGCGGCGGACACGCGTCTCGGCCCTCGATCGTACCGGACGGGAACGCACATTCCCTGGTCAATAGGGCTGCCGCCCCGGGGCCCAGGCCGGTCCACCGATCCGGTGCGGTCGGAGGTCCACTGCGGAGGCGCCGAGGTACCGGGCCGGGAGGCCGCTAGCATCCCAGCGTGTCGTTCACGACCATCCGGGTGGCAGTCGGGCGGGTAGTGCTGGTCGCCGGCATCCTGATCCTGCTGTTCATCCCCTACCTGCTGTGGGGCACCGGTCTGATCACGGCCCGCAACCAGTCGGCCCTCACCGCGCAGTTCCGAGGCGGCCCAGAAGAAGTCCGACTCCCATCCGGCCAAGACCATCCCGGCTCCAGCCCGCGGCACCTCCGCCCCCGCCCTCCAGGTGGCCCCGTCCATCCCGGACCCCCCCATCGGCAGCCCGGTAGGGACCATCCAGATCCCCAAGATCAACCTGGCCATGACGGTCGTGGAGGGTACCGACGAGGCCCAACTGGCCATGGGCCCGGGTCACTATCCGACCACCCCGCTGCCCGGCGAGGCCGGGAACGCCGCCATCGCCGGCCACCGGACCACCTACCTCCATCCGTTCTACAGCCTCGACGCCCTGGCGCCGGGCGACCTGATCTTCATCACCACCCTGCAGGGAACCTTCCTCTACCGCGTGGCCTCGGCAGCCAGGTGGTGCTCCCCACCGATGTGTCGGTGGTGGATCCCACCCCGACCCCTCAGCTGACCCTGACCACCTGCAATCCCCGCTACAGCGCCAGCCAGCGCCTGGTCGTGCACGCCCTGCTGGTCGCCAGCGAGCTGGCCCATCCCACGATCACCCCGGTGGCCGTCACCTCGCACCACGCCAAGCCTCCTCCGCCTCCTCCCCCGACCAAGAACTGGCCGCCGGCCATTCTGTGGGGAGCGGTGGTGGCGGCCCTGGCCACCGGGGTGTGGGCGGTGGCGCTCCGGACCCACCGGGCCGCAGCGGGCCCTCGCCGCCGTGGCCGGCACCCTGGTATGGCTGGTGGTGGTGTTCTTCTTCTTCCAGACCGTGGCGCCCCTGCTCCCCGCCAGCTACTGAGGCCCCCGCAGGCGGGGACGCGAAGGAGCCGAGAGCGCCGGGGCGCGGTCGGGAGACCACGCCCCCGAGCGAGATCGGCTCCTGTCAGCGAAGCAGACCGGGCCGCCCGATCGGTGCGATCAGGCGATGGCCCGGCGACGGCGGCGCATCAGCAGACCACCGGCCAGGACGGCCCCGGTGCCGAAGACCGCCAACTCGGCCACGTCAGCTCCCGTGAAGGGAAGGCTGGAGGTGGTCGATGCCGTCTTCACCGCGGGTGGAGCAGTCTTGTTCACCACCGGGTCGGTGACGTGGCCACCGGCCGTCGGTGTGACCACGCAGTTGCCCGGCTCGGTGGCCGAACCGGCCGAGACACAGCCCGAGGCCGGATCGGCGCCGGCGACACCCGGCACCATGGCCATCGAGGCCACAGCCAGGCTGGCGCCCACAATCAGTCGTCTTGCCCACATGATGGTTGCCCTTCTTCCCGTAGAGGCACCGCCCCTGCGTTCACCCAAAACTCGGGCCGCGGTCCCGATCGAGGACTCCTGCCCGTGAATCCATACTGCAGGGCCGCCGAGGGCTTAGGCAACGCGCCCGGGGACAAAAGGGGACGTCCACCACTCCACGCGTACAAGGTGAGCACGTAAAGCGCGAAAATGCTCTCTACGAGGGCGTTTGGAGTGGCTGAATCAGGCCGGGACCAGCTGTCCGAAGGTACTGCAGAGGCCGAAGGCCTCGATGATCACGAAGGCGGCCACGATGGCCAGCACCACCGGGATGCGCCACGGCCTGCCGGTGCGGGCCATGGGCGTGGGCATGTACCAGGCCGGCAGGAGCCCGGCGTGGTCGCCCAGGTACTGGGCCAGGGGCACTGCGTCGTGGTCGAGCGGGGCGTCCGGATCCGCGGCCAGGGCCAGGGCGGTGAGCTCCTCCTCGGACAGCAGGTCGCCCGGGCGGGCAACCCCTCGTTGGTCCTGGTCCTCGTCCATGGGACTCCCTTCGGGACGGCACGGTGGTCCGCCGCTCACCAGACTAACCCGACCTCGCCGGACGGACGGCGGTGGTCACACGGGCACAACGGCCCCGGTCAGCGCCTACTCCTCCTCGTCCGGGAAGGCCTGGGCCATGCGCACCTCGATCAACCGCTCCACCAGATCCCGGGGCAGCGGGGTGTCCAGAGGAAAGTGGAGGGAGCCCTTCGTCGACCGGTAGCCGGCGAGATCGTCGGACAGTGCCCCCAGGACCGATCCGCTGTGGGGGAGGTAGCTGAGATGGTGCTTGAAGGCCGCGAAGCCCGCCACCACCTGGCCTCGGATCCGGAAGGCAGGCATTCCATAGCTGATGCCCTGATCGGCCTCGGGGACGATCTCGGCGATGGTGTCACGGAGTTGACGGAGGGTGGACCGCTCGGGCTCCCCCAGTGCGCCCAGATATCCGTCGATCTCCTGGCGTGACACCCGTCCAGTCTCGGCGCCCCGATGCCGACGGTCAACCGGCGCGGACGGGACCGGCGGTGGAGGCGGACCAGACCGGGGACTAGAGGAGGTGGACCAGTAGCTCGAGGCCCACGATCAGGACACCGACCAGCACCAGTCCGCCGATGTAGAGCAGCCTTCGGATCAGTGGGCGCCCCCGGCCCTCGGCCGTTCCGACACCCACCACGGCCAGGGCCCCGACCCCCACGATCTCGGCCAGGGTGAACGCCGTCTTCATCGACCATACGTGAGCCCCGGCGAGGATGAAGATGACGGTCGCCGGGATCGCCGCGCTCACGATCGGCCACGAGCCCCGGAGCTCCCGCCTGACGTCGCCCCGGTGCAGCTCGAGATCCCGCCAGGAGCGGAGAATGACCAGCCGAGACAGGGTGTGGGCCAACCAGATGGCCACCGCGCCCACCACCACCACGCCCGCCGTGGTCAGAGCACCGGGGTTCTGCTCGAAGGTGAGTCCGGCGATCGCCACCAGGGTCGAGATGGAGCCGTAGACGTAGTCGGCCAGTCGCTCGACCGAGCGGTCGTGGTGCGGGTCCGGCTCGCCACCCTCCACCGGGTGGCCGCCCTCCTCCGGTGGCTCGGTCACCGGGCCGGGGGGATCTTGTTGCGGGAGCGGGGCAGGTGGGAGCAGCGCCCCCCCGCCCGCGGTGCCGGGGTTGCTACCGGGGCCCGGAGGGGCGCCCGCCCACCGGCGCGATGCGGACCAGCGCGTTGTAGGTGACCACAGCGATGGCCACGTGCATCACCAGCAGTACGTCCACCGCCCTCCCGGGTGAGCCGTTGAGGTAGATCCAGAGATCGGGGAGGAACAGGACCAAGGTGACCGCGAGGGCGGTGCGGAAGAAGAGCCAACGCGGCTGCGACGAGATCCGGGTGACGACGGGCCAGGCCGCACAGGCGATGATCACCCCGATGACGGTGAGCTTGGCGTAGTCGGAGAATCGGAAGTGCACATAGCCCAGGGTCGAGGGGAAGGCCTTCGTGCCCAGGGCCACCAGCACGGCGTCGGCCGCCAGGGAGCCGGCCAGCGCCACCACGGTGGCGATGGCCAGCCGGGCCCAGGACGGCTGCACCGGTTCCGGGGCGAAGTCCACCTTGACCCGGGCCAGGAGCCGATCGACGGTCGGGCCGAACGAGATGGAGGTCTGCCGGGAGGGGGATCCCACTCCCCCAGCCTAAGCAGGCGACCCTGACGATCGGATGACGCCGCCGCCAATGAGCCCGGCCCGGCTCCGACCACCGCCGACGGGGCGGGTGGGGAGCGTCCGGCCCGAGCCTGCTCCCCCGCCCGAGACCACCCGTCGACCCCCGTCGGGAGCCAGCTTCTCCGAGCCCCGCTCCGGCCCCGACAGTCGACGTCGTCTGCCCCGTCGGCGACGGGGTCGAGCCCGCCGAGTCGCCTCTGACTAGGAGCACCCGCTGGTGGTGCCGCAGCTCCCGCATACGTAGCAGGAGCCGGCCCGCTGCATGGCGTTCCCGCACTGGTAGCAGTACGGGCGCGTCACGGGGCTCGGCCCGGGCCAGCGGCTGGTCCGACGGCACCGGCGAGCCGACCTGCGGCACCGGTGCCGGATGACCGGTGGGCAGACCGGTGCCGAAGAGCTACCGTCGACCGGCGGGCTCGGCGCTCACATCCGCGCTGCCGTCGATCACCGTGGCGGTCACCGGATCGACGGGCTCGGCCTCGACCACACCGCTGGAGGTGGTGGCCGTCTCCTCCACCCCGGGAAGCGTCGGCTGCATCCGCTCGGCGGTGGACAGCACGCCGAGCTCGGCCCGCTCCTCGAGGGGCAGGTAGTCGACGGCCAGCCGGCGGAAGATGTAGTCGACCAGGCTGGTGGCGATGCGCAGATCGGGATCGTCGGTGATCCCGGCCGGCTCGAAGCGCATGTTGGTGTACTTGCGCACGTAGGTGGCCAGCGGCACGCCGTGCTGCAGGCCCAGGCTCACCGAGATGGAGAAGGCGTCCATGATCCCGGCCAGGGTCGATCCCTGCTTGGAGACCTTCATGAACACCTCGCCGGGACGTCCGTCCTCGTACTCGCCCACGGTGACGTAGCCCTCGCAGTCGGCCACCCGGAAGGCGAAGGTGGACGACTTGCGGCGCCGCGGGCAGCCGCTCCCGGACCGCGCCGATGACCACCGTGTCGGCGGTCCGGGACTGCTCGTGGGCCAGGGCCGCCTCGAGGCCGGCGATCTTCTCGCTCAGCTCGCGGGCATGGGCCTCGGCCTCGGATGCCGCCGGGGCGTCCTCGGGTGCGGCACCTCCCGGCGTGCCGGCCGTCCCGGCCTTCTTGGTGGTGGAGAGGGGCTGGGCCACCTTGCAGTTGTCGCGGTAGACGGCCACCGCCTTGATCCCCATCCGCCAGGCGTCGATGTGCAGCTGCTCTACGTCCTCGACCGTCACGTCCTCGGGGAGGTTGACCGTCTTCGAGATGGCCCCCGAGATGAACGGCTGGACCGCCCCCATCATGCGGACGTGGCCGAGGTAGTGGATGGTGTTGTCCCCCATCGAGCAGGCGAACACGGCCAGGTGCTCCGGCGCCAGGTAGGGAGCACCGACGATGGACTTGTGCACGTCGATGTAGGCGATGATCTCGTCCACCTGGTCCGGCGAGTAGCCGAGTCGGGTCAGGGCCCGGGGCACCGTCTGGTTGACGATGGACATGGTGCCCCCGCCGACCAGCTTCTTGGTCTTGACCAGCCCGAGATCGGGCTCGACGCCGGTGGTGTCGCAGTCCATCAGCAGGCCGATGGTGCCCGGTGGGGGCCAGCACGCTGGCCTGCGAGTTGCGCACGCCGTACTGCTCACCCAGCTCCACGGCCGACTCCCAGGCCTCCTGGGCCGCCGACAGCAGCTCGGTGGGCACCTCCTCCTCGTCGATGTCGGCCACTGCGTCGCGGTGCATGCGCAGCACGTTGAGCATGGGCTCGACGTTCTCGTGGTAGCCGGCGAACGGTCCCATCCGGGCCGCGGTGCGGGCCGAGGTGGCATAGGCGTGCCCGGTCATCAGGGCGGTGATGGCGGCCGCCCAGGCCCGGCCCTGGTCGGAGTCGTAGGGCAGGCCCTGGGCCATCAGCAGGGCACCCGAGGTTGGCGTACCCGATGCCCAGCTCGCGGAAGCGCCGCGAGTTCTCGGCGATCTTCTCGGTCGGGTAGTCGGCGTTGCCCACGATGATCTCCTGGGCGGTGAAGACCACCTCGACCGAGGCCCGGAACCCCTCGATGTCGAACGACGAGTCCTCGTGGAGGAACTTCATCAGGTTGAAGCTGGCCAGGTTGCAGGCCGAGTTGTCGAGGTGCATGTACTCCGAGCACGGATTGGAGCCGTTGATCCGCCCGGTGTTGGACGCGGTGTGCCACCTGTTGATGGTGGAGTCGAACTGCATGCCGGGATCGGCGCACTCCCAGGCGGCCTGGGCGAACTGGCGGAACAGGTCGCGGGCCGGCACCCAGCGGATCGGGCGCCCCGTCGCCCCGGCTGGTGAGGGCCCAGTCGCCCCCGGCCACGACGGCGTCCATGAACTCGTCGGTGACCCGAACCGAGTTGTTGGCGTTCTGGTACTGCAGGCTGATGGCGTCCTTGCCGTCGAGGTCCATGTCGAAACCGGCGTCGCGCAGGACGCGGGCCTTGCGCTCCTCGATGGCCTTGCACCAGATGAAGTCCTCGATGTCGGGATGGTCGGCATCGAGGATGACCATCTTGGCCGCCCGCCTGGTCTTGCCCCCCGACTTGATGGTCCCGGCCGAGGAGTCGGCGCCCCGCATGAAGCTGACCGGGCCCGACGCCGTGCCGCCGCCCTTCAGGAGCTCGTGCGACGAGCGGATGCGGGAGAGGTTGACGCCGGCACCCGAGCCGCCCTTGAAGATCACGCCCTCCTCCGTGTACCAGTTGAGGATGGAGTCCATGGTGTCGTCGACCGACAGGATGAAGCAGGCCGACCCCTGCTGGGGCACCCCGGCCACCCCGATGTTGAACCACACCGGTGAGTTGAAGGCGGCCATCTGGTGGATGATCAGGTACTTCAGCTCGTCCCGGAAGATCTCCGCCTCCTCGTCGTCGGCGAAGTAGCCGTCCTTGATCCCCCAGGCGGTGACGGTGTCGACCACCCGGTCGGCCACCTGGCGCAAGCGACGACTCGCGCTCGTCGGTGTTCGGCGTACCCCGGAAGTACTTCTGGGCCAGGATGTTGGTGGCGTTGAGGCTCCAGCTCTCCGGCACCTCGACGTTCAGCTGCTCGAAGGCCACGGCCCCGTCCCGGTAGTTGGTGATCCGGGCGTCGCGTCGTTCCCAGCTCGACCTGGTCGTAGGGATGGACACCGGCGGTGGTGAAGTGGCGGCGGATGCCGATGCCGACGCGCTGTGGGGCAATGGCCATGGGGTGAACCTCTTTCTGGATGGTGGCTGGTGCGACGGATGATGTTCGGTGGCTGCTACCGGGGACGGGTCCGGGGAGCTTCTGGTGAGGTGGTGCGCTGTCGGTTGGCGGACAGGGCCTGCGGTGTCTGGTCTCCGGACTCATGGCCCACCACCGGTCGGCTGCGGGACTGCTGGACTCCGGGCTGCCCCGATGCGGACCTACCCGCCCGGCCGCCATCGTGCCTGAATCCGACATACTCAGCCAAGTGCCATGAAAACACAATATGTAGTGGTTGACCCTCCCCCGAGGTACGAGATAGTGGGTCTATTACAGCAGCGTAGTTACACCCCTGTCAACGAATTCTTTCCGGTTCCGTCGAATCGCGAGGCCGCGAACTCCCTGTTGAGAGGGTGCTCGCGAAGAATCGCAAATGATTGCTCGGAGCTAGCGGCCCCGATCCCTCCCCCGCCGATCAGAGGAGCCCGGTCGTCACTACAGTCCGAGTGTGGCCGTCCCGCTCCCCCGTGTCCATCGCCGTCGACGCCGGGACCACCGGGGTCAGGGCCCTGGTGGTGGACGATCGGGCCCGGGTGGTCGACGTGGCCTACCGCGAGCTCACCCAGCACTATCCCGCGTCCCGGGTGGGTCGAGCACGACGCCGCCGAGATCTGGGAGCCGTGCCGGTCCACGCTGGACGAGGTGGCCGGTCGACTGGCCGAGCACGGACCGGGTGGCCCGGGCCATCGGCATCACCAACCAGCGGGAGACCGTGGTGGCCTGGGACCGGCGCACCGGCTCTCCGCTGCACCGGGCCATCGTCTGGCAGGACCGCCGCACCGCCGCCGCCTGCCGGCCAGCTGACCGAGGCCGGCCACCTCCCCCTGGTCCGCGAGCGGACCGGACTGGTGCTCGACCCGTACTTCTCGGCCACCAAGATGCGCTGGCTGCTCGACCGAGGGCTGCGACCTGTCCCCGACGAACCGGTCCGCCGGGCGGGCTGGCCTTCGGGCACCGTCGACTCGTGGGTGCTGTGGAACCTGACCGGCGGACGCCGACGGCGGGGTCTTCGCCACCGACGCCACCAACGCCTCCCGCACGCTGCTCTTCGACATCGTGGTCCGGCGATGGTCGGCCGAACTGGCCGACCTCTTCGGCGTGCCGGTCGCCGCCCTCCCCGAGGTGCGCCCGTCCTGTGGGCGGTTCGGACCGGTCTGCCGGCGGACGCCCTCGGCGCCGACTCGCCGCTCGCGCGGGGTGCCGATCAGCGGGATGGCCGGCGACCAGCATGCCGCCCTCTTCGGCCAGGCGTGCTTCGACCGGGGCATGACCAAGGTGACCTTCGGGACCGGCAGCTTCGTGCTGATGAACGCCGGGCCGGTCTGCCCGGAGCCGATCGACGGCCTGGTGACCACCTTGGCCTGGGATCTCGGGACCGACGGGGACGTGGCCCTGGGCGCCGACGGCGGGACCGCTCGCCCGACCGGTCGTCGGTGGCCTACGCCCTCGAGGGCTCGGTCTTCGTCTCCGGGGCCGGGGTGCAGTGGCTGCGGGACGGCCTGGGCATCATCGAGCGAGGCCGCCGACCTCGAGCCCCTGGCCCGCTCGGTCGACACCAGCGAGGGCGTGGTCGTGGTCCCGGCCTTCACCGGGCTCGGGAGCCCCCACTGGGACCCCGGGGCCCGCGGCACCATCCTCGGGCTCAGCCGGGGCGTGGGCCGGGCCCATCTGGCCCGGGCCATGGTGGAGGCCATGAGCTTCCAGGTGCGCGACGTGGTCGAGGCCATGGCGGCCGGCCCGACGTCGCCCATCCTGCTCCGGGTCGACGGGGGCGCCTCGGCCATGGGCCTCCTGCTGGAGCTGGTGGCCGACCAGGTCGCAGCTGGAGGTGGTCCGACCCCGGTCGGTGGAGACCACCGCCATCGGCGCCGCCACCCTGGCCGGCCTGGCCGAAGGGCTGTGGGGATCGCTCGACGAGCTGGCCGGCCTGTGGACCGAGGACCAGGCTCGTTCGCCCCGACCGGTCGGCGCCGCCGACACCGAGCCGGCCCGCCAGGCCTGGCTCCGGGCCGTCGACCGGTCCCGCGACTGGGCCGGCGAGGCGGAGGAGGATCACGACTAGATGCGCCCGATCGGATCGGGCCGGCCTCAGGACAGCTCCTGCCACCCGTGGTCGGCCAGCTCGGCCATGATCGAGATCCACTGGCGCTCACGGTCCCGCAGCACCGGGTCGCCGCGCCCCACCACCAGGATCAGGTCGGCGGAGACCAGGCAGCGCCGTGGCCACCGCGCCGTCGACCTCCAGCGAGTCGGGCGGTGGGCTGCATGGCCTGGAGGGCCAGGCCGTCAGCTCGTCGGGTTCGGGAGCGCCCCGTAGGAGGCCACCACCCGCCAGGTCGTCGGTGTCGAGCACGGCGGCGAAGGTCGGCGGCCAGGCTCCGGCAGACCCGGGCGGTCAGGTGCTCGAGGAGGCCGGCCGACGAGGCCTGCTTGAACAGCTCGGTGGCCACCTCGAGGAGCTCGGTGTGGCGATCGGGCAGGGCCCCTTCGACCGGGCGCACCGACTCGATGGACCACCCCGTCCACCTCGAGGATCTCGTCGCGGAGCAGGTCGATCAGGTGGTCGCCGGCCAGGCCCACCCCGAGCTCGTCCACCACGATGCCGTGGTCGCGCTGGAGGATCTCGATGGAGACCACGTCCCCGCCCGACCGAGCCGATCCGGCTGGCCACCGCCCCGAGGGCACCGGGCCGGTCGGGGAGCTGCACCCTGATCAGGTAGTTGAACACGCTCTCAGGCTAGGCGGTCACTGTGTACGGACTGTTTCCGGTCGGTTACGACATCGGGTGGGCTGATCGGGGTCATCCGGACGACCGGTATCCGCGGGCCGGAGCTGCGTCGATCGCCGGCGATCGTTCGCCGTGCCGCAGGCTGGTCGCGACCGGCCCGGTCAGCCGGCCTTGGCCCGGTTGGCGTAGTGGTCCACGTACTCCTGACCGGAGAGCCGGGAGATCTCCTTCATCAGCGCGTCGGTGAGCGACCGCAGCTCCGCCTGGTCGAGGTCCCGGGTCCCGGCTCGGACCCGGCACCGGCCGCCTCACCGCACTGGCCGGTGGTGATGAGCTGGCCGGCGTGCAGATAGGTCACCGGCGGCCCGAACCGGATGGTCACCGCGTGGAACGGTCGCATCACGCCTGCTCCCGGGCGGCTGCACCGCCCGGGTGCCGACGATCCCGACCGGGATGATCGGGCACGTCGCACCGCAGGGACAGGCGGGCCACCCCGGTGTGGCCCTTGTGGAGCCGCGGGTCGGGGGCCCGGGTCCCCTCGGGATAGATGCCCAGGAGATCGCCGGCGTTGAGCACCTCGGTGGCGGTGTCGAGGGCCCGCTGCGAGGCGTCGCCTCCGCTCGCGGCTCATGGGGATCTGCCCGGCGGCCCGGAAGAACCAGGCCGTCTTCCAGCTGTCGAAGTACTCGGCCTTGGCCACATAGGTCACCCGGCGGCGCAGCACCAGGGGGAGGAAGAACGAGTCGCAGAACGACTGGTGGTTGGCGGCCAGCACGGCCGGGCCGTGGACCGGGATGTGCTCCCGTCCCTCGACCCTGACCCGCCAGAGCAGGAAGAAGACTGGGGCTCAGCACCACCTTGAGGATCCAGTAGGCCACGGGCCACGGTACCGCCACGTGTGCTGTACTGCATCCCATGACCGCGCCGACCTCGGCCTCCACCGACCCCGCTCCTGGTCCAGAACCAGGCGGGACGCCGCGACGGAGCGGTGACCGGCGGGGACCCGCTCGTGCACGGTGCTGGGTCGCACCGTCGGGCTCCCGGTCGAGGTGCGGCGGGCCGCCCAGTGGGGCGTGCAGTACCTGGTGCCGGCCGCAGGCCGCCCAGCGGATCGTGGACCCCACCGGTCTCGAGGTCACCGGACCCGTTCCCGGCCGGGCCCTGATGGCCCTGGCCGTGTGCCGCTACGACGACACCGACCTCGACCCGTACCACGAGGTGGCGGTGAGCTTCGTGGTCCGGCCCCACGACGCGCCGCAGCTCGGTCCTCGACCGCCCAACGGACCCGGGAGTTCTTCGCCGGGAACCATCGGCGCCTACATCCACCGGCTCCCGGTGGACCAGGAGTTCACCTGCGCCGCCGGCCGGGACATCTGGGGCTTCCCCAAGTGGGTGACCACCATCGACATCGACGAGCCGACCGGCGCCGGCCGGGGCGGTCGGGGCGCGGCGGGCACCGGCACCACGGTCCGCCTGGTCGACGACGGGATCCACGTCCTCACCCTGACCGTGGCCGCAGGCGGGCGGCTCCGCCTCCCGTCCCAGGCGCCACCGAGCTACTCCTTCGCCGACGGCGTTCTGCGCCGGACCCTGTGGACCACCTCGTCCGAGGGGACGGCGGGCCGGGTGGGTGGGGCCTCCCTGGTGCTCGGGCGACCACCCCATGGCCGACGAGCTCCGCTCCCTGGGACTGCCCAAGCGCGCCCTGTTCTCCTCGTCGGCCGCGCGGATGCGGGCCTCCTTCGGTGCCGCGGAGATCGTCACGCCGGCCCGACGGTCGACCAGCACCCTCGTCCATTGACCCCCCGGTGCCGGCCCCCTAGCGTTGAGGACCATGGCCCGCCGGCTCACACCCAAGGGCGCCCGGCGCCGACACGAGTTGATGGACGTCGCCGCCCGCCGCTTCGCCGCCGAGGGCTACCACGCCACCTCGGTGACCAGCATCGTGGACGGCCTCGGCGTGGGCAAAGGCGTCTTCTACTGGTACTTCGACTCCAAGGACGAGCTCCTGTCGCGAGATCCTGGTCGAGGCCTTGCGCTCCATGCGCCTGGCCCAACGCGACGCCATCGCCGGGGAGCCCGATCCGGCCCGACGCATCGAATGGGGCATCCGGGCCTCGCTGCGCTGGCTCTCCGACCACCGGCACCTCTTCATCCTGATGGAGTTCGCCCGGACCGAGGAGCGCTTCGCCCCGATCATCCGGCAGGGGGACGACCAGACGTGGCCGACGCCCTCCCCCACGTCAGCGCGGGCATCACCGCCGGACTGCTCCGCGGCGAGGACCCGGAGCGTCCTGACCCTGG
This sequence comes from uncultured Acidimicrobiaceae bacterium, assembly GCA_963717885.1. Lineage (GTDB taxonomy): Bacteria > Actinomycetota > Acidimicrobiia > Acidimicrobiales > RAAP-2 > Bog-756. The sequence goes on from CAVQXB010000004.1 coordinate 284,740, forward strand.
CGATCCTGGGGGTGACCGCCCAGCTGGCCCGGGTGCTGGTGCTCGGAGCAGGGCCAGGACGCCGACCGGGTGGCCGAGGCGGCCATCGCCTTCTGCCGCCAGGGCTACCTGGCCGCCCAACGCGGCTCCGTGGCTGGCCACGGAGGATCGCATGAGCCGAGCTACCGGTGGTCGAGGCCAGGCCGTTCCTCGACGGCCTGCGGTTCGGCGAGTGCCCCCGCTGGCACGCAGGGACGCCTGTGGTTCTCGGACTTCTTCGAGGGCGCAGTGGCCTCGGTGGGGCTGGACGGCGACGTCCGGGTCGAGCTCGAGGTCCCCGGGCGAGCCGGCCGGGCTGGGGTGGCTGCCCGACGGCCGACTGCTGGTGGTGTCCCGCAAGCACGCGCACCGTCCTGCGCCTCGAGGCCGACGGTCGGCTGGTCGAGCACGGCGGACCTCAACCCTATGGCCACCTTCCACGGCAACGACATGGTGGTCGACGGGGCCGGGCGGGCCTATGTGGGCAACTTCGGGTTCGATCTGGACCGGTTCATCGAGGAGCGGGGCCTGCACGTCGTTGGTGGAGCCCCCGGGCCCGCCGACCGCCTCGTTGGTCCGGGTGGACCCGGACGGATCGGCCCACGTGGCCGCCGACGACCTGGCCTTCCCCAACGGAACGGTGATCACCCCGGACGGCGGGACCCTGATCGTGGCCGAGACGCTGGCCGGCCGGCTCACCGCCTTCGATGTCGGGGCGGACGGGGCGCTGAGCGGTCGACGGGTGTGGGCCGAGCTGCCATGGTGCGCGCCCGACGGGATCTGCCTCGACGCGCAGGGGCGGGTGTGGGTGGCCAACGCCATGACCTCGGAGTGCATCCTGGTGGCCGAGGGTGGCGACGATCGTCGGCCGGGTGGCCACCTCGCAGAACTGCTTCGCCTGCATGCTGGGGGGTGAGGACCGGCGCACGCTCTACCTGGTCACCGCGCCGACCAGCACCGAGTCGGAGGTCGAGCGGGACCCGCGTCGGGACGGATCGAACAGGCCCGGGTCGAGGTGGGCGGGGCCGGCCTCCCCTGACCGCCGGGCCGACGAGTTCCGAGCCCGTCACCGCGAGGCCGTCCGGCGAGGCCGTCGCCGGTAGCCGACGGGTCAGCGCAGCCGGGTGAGGGACGGCGCAGGCTGCGGACGCCCTGGCCGATGCGCTGCTCGTTCTCGATGAGGGCGAACCGCACGTGGTCGTCGCCGCCGGGACCGAAGCCCACCCCCGGGGAGGTGGCCACGTCGGCCTCCTTGACCAGGAACTTGGAGAACTCCAGCGAGCCCATCTCCCGGTAGGGCTCGGGGATCGGGGCCCACACGAACATGGTGCCCCGCGGCGGGGTGATCTCCCAACCGATCCGGTTCAACCCGTCGCACAGGGCGTCGCGGCGGGCCTGGTAGGTCTCGTTGATCACCTTGGGGTAGTCGGGCGCCTCGTTCATGGCCACGATGGCGGCGATCTGGATGGGCTGGAAGGTCCCGTAGTCGAGGTAGCTCTTGAGCTTGGTCAGCGCCTGGACGATGGCGGCGTTGCCCACCAGGAAGCCCACCCGCCAACCGGCCATGGAGAAGGACTTGGTCAGCGTGTACAGCTCGACGGCGACCTCCTTGGCTCCCGGGCACCTGGAGGATCGAGGGCGGCGTGTACCCGTCGAAGGCGATGTCGGCGTAGGCGAAGTCGTGGACCAGCACGATGTCGCGCTCCTGGGCGAACTCCACCAGCCGGGTCATCCAGGCCAGGTCGACGCACTCGGTGGTCGGGTTGTGGGGGAAGGAGAGCACGACCACCCGGGGCTTGGGCCACGCCGACTCCCACGCCTCCATCAGGTTGTCGAAGAACGCCTCACCCGGGCTCCCGCCGTTCTCGGCGCCGGGAGCGTCGAGGCGGACATGGCGCACGTCGGCGCCGGCGAAGAGCGGGGCGTAGATGTGGATGGGGTAGGAGGGAGACGGGACCAGGGCGGTGTCGCCCGGGCCCACCAGCACCCACATCAGGTGGGACAGGCCCTCCTTGGCCCCGATGGTGGTGACCACCTCGGTGTCGGGGTCGAGCTCGACCTCGAACTTGCGCAGGTAGAGGTCGGAGATGGCCTGGCGGATCTTCGGGATGCCCCGGCTGGCCGAGTAGCGGTGGTTGCGCGGGTTGCGGGCGGCCTCGGCCAGCTTCTCCACGGCCACGTCGGGCGAGGGAAGGTCGGGATTGCCGAACCCCATGTCGATCACGTCCCGGCCGCTCTTGCGACCGGCGTCCCGCAGGTCGTTGATGGTGGCGAAGACGTAGGGCGGGAGGCTGTTGATCCGGCGGAACTCCATCGACCAAGGTTACCGCCGGTCCCCGGCCCGTCCCGACACCCCGAACCGTGCCCGGTCCCGAGTCCCGTTCCCGGCGTCAACCCCGGTCCCGGACCGCCTCGGCCGCCTCGGCCACCACCTCGAGGGAGTCGGGCCAGGCGCACACGGCCCAGGTGGCCCCGGCCCCGGCCACGTGGTCAGCGAGGCGGCCGGTGGCCTCGGCGACCGTCTCCCCGACCGGGCCGCCCCAGGTCACCTCGATACCCGACGGACGTCAGCTCGGCCACCCGGAGCGCCTCGCCCTCCCACAGGTTGACCGCCACCGCGAGGGTGCCGGGCCAGCTCCACGGTCTTGGGCAGCCCGCCCCCGATCCACACCGGGATGCCCAGGTCCCGCACGGCGGCCGGCCACCGACGGCCAGGCGGGCCCGGCGCTCGGAGGCCGGCTCGAAGGGGATGCCGAAGGCCTCGTTCTCGGCCCGGCTCAGATGGTCCCCGGTCCCGAGGCCGGCGATCATCCGGCCGCCGCTGATGGCGGCCAGGCTCGGACAGCACCGCCACCAGCACCTCGTCGGGCAGCAGCCCGACCCGGGCCACCAGCGTCCCACGGCGATGGTGGAGGTGGAGGCGGCCAGGGCGCCGAGCAGCGGGGCCGGACGAGAGTGCCGGGCCGGTCGGGCTGGCCCATGGGCCAGAGGTGGTCGAAGCAGAACACGCCGTCGATGCCGAGGGCCTCGGCCCGGCGGGCGGCCTCGAGGGCCGAGTCGGCCTCGTCCCGGAACTGGCGGAAGGGTGATGCCGACCTTCACGCGGGGGCCCGACCCTTCCGGGCCCCCGAGGGCGACCACGCGGTCGAACTCGGCGACAGGCCTGCCGGGCGCGCCGGTCACCGAGGTCACGCCGTCGACTCGACCCGGGCCTTCAGCTCCCGCAGGGCGATCGACATGATCCGGCTCTGGGCCCGCATCTTGATGAAACCGGGCAGCGGCACCTTCATCTCCACCTCGAGGTGGTAGGTGACCTCGGTGCGCGCCGTCGCCGCTGGGGGCGAAGACGTAGCGGCCGTCCAGCTTGGAGGTGATGTCGCCCCGGGTCTGCACCCAGGACAGCACCTCGGGGGCCTCGCTGTAGTCGTAGGCCAGGGTGTAGCTGGTGCTCCGCCCGAAGGCCGCGGCCCGGAAGGTGACCAGCTCGGGACGGCCCTGGTCGTCGCGGGACTCGATGGTGACTTCCTTGATGTCGGCCGCCCACTGGGGGTAGGCCTCGATGTCGGAGCTGACCTCGAAACAGCGCGCCGGTGTGGCCGACACGACCATTCGCTCGGTGGCTTGTTCCGCCACGATCAGCCCTCCTCCTCGATCGGTCTGCCGGCCGGGCATCGTGGCCGGCGGCGCTTCAGCCTTCCACGTCGGCGAGCGACGCGGCCAGCCTAGGGGCGAGTTTGTCATAGTCGAAGGATGCCTCGGCCCGCTGCCGAGACGCCGTGCCCATCCGGATCCGCAGGTCCGGATCGCCCAGGAGCTCGTCGATGGCCCGGGCCGCGGCAGCCGACATCGGTCGGACCGTCGCACCACCAGTCCGGTCACCCCGTCCTCCACCGCCTCGCCGGCGCCCCCGGACCGCCCGGCCACCTGGGGCACGCCGGCCGCGGCCGCCTCGAGGAAGACGATGCCGAATCCCTCCTGCTCGAGGCCCAGCCACCGGTTGCGGCACAGCATGGCGAAGACGTCGGCCGCCCCGACCAGACGGGGCAGGTCGGCGTCGGACACCCCGCCGAGCAGGCGGACCGGGGCCGAGTACTCGGCGATCCGGCCGGCCAGCCGGTCGGCGTCCCGGCCGCGTCCGGCGATGGCCACGGTCAGGTCGGGCCGCTCGGCCCGCAGCCGGACGGCCGCGTCGATCAGCACGTCCATCCCCTTGCGGGGCACCAGCCGGCTGACGCTCACCACCAGCGGTCCGTCGGCGGGCAGGCCGAGATCGGCCCGGGCCCCGGCCCGCTCGTCGGGGCCGAGGGGCCGGAACCGCTCGAGGTCGACCCCGGGGGGATCTCGACCACCGGCGGCATGCCCCGCCCCGGCGAACGGCCCGCGGCGGCCTCGGCCGCCGGGTAGCCGCCGGCCGAGATGGCCAGGGCGCTGTGGCGGAGCACGTGGGCCACCAGCTGGCGGCCGGCCGGGAGCCGTCCCGGGGATGGCCACCTCGGCCCCGTGGAGCAGCACGGCGTAGGGGAGGCCGAGCCGGGGGCCGACCAGGCCGAGCGGGAAGGCGGGGTCGAGCACCACCAGGCTCGGCCCCGACCCGGCGGGCCGTGTCCCGGATCGCGCCGGGCCAGGCGCGGGGTGGGCACCAGCACCCGGCCGGGCACCCGCTCGATGCGGATGCCCCGCTCGGCCTGGCTCCGGTCGAAGGCCGCGGCGTCGGGGTGGGAGCTGGCGGTCAGGACCACGAAGGAGTCCGGGTCGAGCCGGCGCCACAGCTCCCACAGGTAGGCCTGGATCCCCCCCACCTTGGGCGGGAAGTCGTTGGTGACCAGCAGGTGGGTCACGCGGCCGGCGGCCACCAGGTCGTCCCGGCCCAGCCGGCGGGCGGCCCAGCGGGCGTGCTCGACGAGCAGCGGGTCGTCGGCGTGCCAGCCAGCGGCGCAGGGCCCGCTCGGTGCCGGGTCGGTCGCCGTCCCCGACGTTGCCCAGGGCCACCAGGGCGTTGCGCCGCAGGTAGCGGGGGTCGCGATCGGCGATGTACCACCGGCCGTGGGCCGCCAGCAGCTCCTCGTCGGTGGCCTCGAGCAGGTCGAGCAGGTCGACCCGGCGGCCTCGTCTGTCCGGCCGGGCGGCGGAGGCGGCGGGTCGCCGGCGGTCGGCCATCCGGTTGATCGGGCAGACCTGCTGGCAGTCGTCGCACCCGTAGATGCGGTCGCCCAGCGCCGCGCGGTACTCCTCGGGGAAGGAGCCCGGGGCCTGCACCAGCCAGGCCAGGCAGCGACGGGCGTCGAGGACCCCGGGGGCCACCAGGGCGCCGGTCGGGCAGGCGGCGAGGCAGCGGCGGCAGCTCCCGCACCCCTCGGCGTGGGCGGCCGGGGGCGGCCTCCGGAGCGGTGGGGCGAGCGGCGCATCGGTGACCACCGAGCCCAGCACGAACCACGAGCCGGCGCCGGGCAGGAGCAGGAGGGAGTTCTTCCCGAACCAGCCGAGCCCGGCCCGGTGGGCGGCGGCCCGGTCGACCAGGGCGTTGTCGTCGCAGACCACCGTGGCCCGCCACCCCAGGCCCCGGAGGTGCTCGGCGATCGGGGCCGAGGGCCCGTCGGAGCGAGGCGTAGTGGTCGCGACCGGGCGTAGCGGGCCACGCTCCCCGGTCGGCCGGGCGGGTCCCCGACCGGGGACGCGGGTCGGTCGGCGGGCGTCGGCTCGGTCGGCGGTAGCTCCAGGCCCCGACCACCAGCGAGCGGGCGCCGGGGAGGATCCGGCCCGGGTCGGTCGACCGGTCGGGGTTGCGGTAGGTGAACTGCATGCCGCCGTGGAGCCCGCGGTCCCTCCGCTCGAAGGTCGCGGCGGGTCTCCTCGAAGACGCTCGGCCGTGGCCACCCCCACCGACGGCAGCCCGGCGGCCCGGCCGAGGCCGACCAGCGGCCTCGCTCAGGTCGGCGCCTTCGACGGGCCCGTCCGGCGTGGGCGATCGGAGACCGCGACTCGGGGCACGCCCCATGGTCGCACGAGCGCCGGGCCGGGCCCGGACATCACCGGCCCTCCGGGCGGTGACCGGTCGGCGGCTCAGCCGACCTCCGCGGGTGTGGCGGACCCCGGGGACCAGCCCGGCCTGCTCGAGCAGGCGCACGGCCCGGGCCTCGTCGGCGTCGACCACGATGGCGTCCTCGGGCTGACGGCCGACGATGAACGAGACCACGCAGTCGTCGCACACCGACGGTGTGCTGGTGCGCGCAGTCGGCGCAGTCGATGGTGAACGCCTCGGGCGGAGCTCGGCTCCGGGGCCGCGACCTCACGCCGGGCAGCGAGAACGGGAACGGTGGTGAACGGCATGGTGCGGCCTCCTGGGTTGGTGGTCCGATGACGGTTTCCATGTCCACGGCATCATCGACCCATGGGTGTGACACCGCCTGACCTGGGCTGTACCAGGCGATCACCCGGTCCACGGACGCACGGCCGTGGTCGGACGCGGGCGGCGCGGTCCGGAGCCGGCCGGGCGGAGGTGGCGGGCGACCCGGAGCCCGGAGCCCGGCTCAGTAGCCGGCGTCGGGGTCCACCAGCCCCACCAGCGGCTCGCCGGCGGCGAACCGGGCCACGTTGGTGCGGATCCGCTCGGCCAGCAGGGGCATGACCATCTCGATGGTGTCGGCCGTGTGGGGCGTGATGATGCAGTTGGGAAGGTCCCACAGCGGGTGGCCGTCGGGCAGCGGCTCCGGGATCGGTGACGTCGAGGGCGGCCCCGGCGATCGACCCCGACGCCAGGGCGGCCACCAGGGCGTCGGTGTCGACGTGCGCGCCCCGGGCCACGTTGACCAGCCAGGCCGTCTCGTCCATGAGCGGCGAGCTCGGCGGCACCGATGATGCCGGTCGTCTCCGGGGTGAGGGCCAGGGCCAGGAAGACCACCAGGGCGTCCGGGGAGCACCTCGGGGAGCGCACTCGACCGGCACGGTCCGGGCCGCGCCGGGCAAGGGGTCGGACTGCCGCCGGACCACGGTGGCCTCGACCCGGAAGGGGGCCAGCTGCTCGAGCAGCTCCGAGGTGATGCCCCCGCCGCCGAGGATGGTCACCTTCTGGTCGTAGAGGCTGGTGCCGGCCGGGCTTGCCCCACGACCGGGCCGACGATCCGGGTGCGGCAGGTGCCGGAGCCCGGCCAGCGACAGGGCCAGGGCGTGCTCGGCCACCGGCTCGGCGTAGGAGCCCTTGGCGCAGGTCCAGAGGTGGTCGTGGTCGAGCAGTCCGAAGGCCAGCACCCGCTCCACGCCGGCGAAGGGGAGCTGCACCCACCGGAGGCTCGGGTGCCTCGGCCACCTGGTCGGCCAGGCCGTCGCACCTCCATCGGGTCCAGCCAGACCAGGGCGTCGGGAGCCGTCGCCGATGTCGACCACCGTCCCCCGCCGGCCACCACGGCGTCGGTGGCGAACGAGGCGGGCTGGGGACCGACGGCGATGCGGGGCGCGGGCATGGCCGCACACTATCCAGGCCGGCGGGGACGGCGTCCCGTCCACGGACCTCCACGTCGCCGGCCGGACCAGGGCCCGGACGCCGGGCCGGGTCCCACGCCGCTCCCGGTGGCGATTTGATTCAATGGGGCCGCCGCGGTCGTACCGTGGCGCGCTCGGACCGAACGGGGGGACCGATGATCGTTGCAGTTCAATGTCCGGGACTTCCTGGACCGGGCCGAGGTGGCCTACCCGGAGCGGGTCGGGCTGGTCGACGAGCCCGACCAGCCGGCCGAGCCCTGGGAGCCGCTGACCTTCGCCGAGATGGCCGCCCGGGCCCGGGCCCAGGCCGCGGGCCTCGACCGGCTGGGCGTCGGGCCCGGGCGAGCGGGTGGCCGTCGTGTCCCACAACTCGTCCCGGCTGCTGACCTCGTTCTTCGGGGTGTGCGGATGGGGCCGCATCCTGGTCCCCATCAACTTCCGCCTGGCCCCGGCCGAGGTCGAGTACATCGTCGGCGCACTCCGGCGCCTCGGTCCTCCTGGTCGACCCCGAGATCGAGGACGCGCTGGCCGGCATCGACGCGCCCCACCGCTTCGTCCTCGGGGCCGAGACCGACGAGGTCCTCTTCCCTGACGACGGGGCCGAACCCGGCGCCGTGGGCGGCCGACGAGAGCGGCCACCGCCACCATCAACTACACCTCGGGCACCACGGCCCGGCCCAAGGGCGTGCAGCTGACCCACCGCAACTGCTGGGTCAACGCCTCCGTCTTCGGCTGGCACATGGGGCTGTCCGACCGCGACGTCTACCTCCACACCCTGCCCATGTTCCACGCCAACGGGTGGGGCATGCCCTGGGCGACCACCGCCATGGGCTGCCCCCAGGTGGCCCTGCGCAAGGTGGACGGGACCGAGATCCTCCGCCGGGTGGAGCGCCACGGGGTCAGCCTGCTGTGCGCGGCGCCGGCCGTGGTCAACGCGGTCCTCGACGCCGCCGCCGACTGGGACGGGCCCGTCCCCGGTCGGGACGGACCCGCATCGTGGTGGCCGGCGCCCCGCCGCCTAGCCGGACCATCGAGCGGGTCGAGACCGAGCTCGGCTGGGAGTTCATCCAGATCTACGGGCTGACCGAGACGTCGCCGCTCCTGACCATCAACCGGCAGCCGGTCCGAGTGGGACGACCACCCGATGCCGGCCACCGGGCCCGCAAGCTGATGCGGGCCGGGGCGCCCGGCCGTCGGCACCGCGGTCGCAGGTCGACGACCACGGCGAGGTGCTGGTGCGGAGCAACACCGTGATGGACGGGTACTGGAACCAGCCCGAGGAGACCGCGGCCGCCCTGGCCGGCGGATGGTTCCACACCGGTGACGGGGGGATCATCGACGAGGAGGGGCACCTGAGCATCCTCGACCGGAAGAAGGACGTCATCATCACCGGCGGGGAGAACGTCTCGTCCATCGAGGTGGAGGACGCCATCTTCTCGCTGGAGGGGGTGGCCGAGGTGGCGGTGATCGGGGTCCCCGACGACCAGTGGGGCGAGATGGTCATCGCCCTGGTGGTGCCGGCCGACGGCGCCGAGCTGACCGAGGAGCGCGTCATCGCCCACTGCCGGACGGCGCTGGCCGGCTACAAGTGCCCCAAGCGGGTGGAGCTGCGCGACGAGCTGCCCCGCACCGCCACCGGCAAGCTCCAGAAGTTCCGGCTCCGGGCCCCCTACTGGGAGGGCCGGGACCGCCAGGTCAACTGATCCGCCGATCTACCCCGGCGGGGCGGCCGGGCCCCGGGTGGCCGGCGGCCAGCGCGCCGTGCTCCGGCCGAGCGTCGAGCCACTCGACGATGACCCGGGCCGTCCACTCCGGGGCCTCCAGCATGGGTACGTGCCCGATGTCCGGGCGCCACCTCGAACCGCCACTCGGGGTGGGCGGCGCTCATCCGCCGGGCGGAGGCCAGCGGGACCAGCAGGTCCCGGGCGCCGTGGATGAGCAGGGTGGGCTGGGTCAGCCCCGCCAGGCGCGCCAAGGTGTCGCCGGGCCGGGCCATCAGCACGGACAGGGACCGGGCCGACCGGAGGTAGGCCGCGTCGGCCTGGGCCCGGTCCAACCGCTCGGTCAGCTCGACGTGGGCCTCCACCACCTCGGCGGGCACCCGGGACGCATCCACGCAGCAGACGCCGAGCACCCGCCGGACAGTCCGTTCGGCGGTGGTGCGCTGCCGGCGCTGGGTGAGGTAGCGCTCCCCCACCCCGGGAAGGGCGCACAGGAGGAAGTTGGCCACCACCCGGGGGTGGACCAGGCCCAGCCGGGAGGTGGGCAGGGCCGGATCGATGAGGATCAGGCCGGCCACGGTGTCCGGCTCCTCGGCCGCCTGGAGCGCGGCCACCAGGCCGCCCATGGAGTTGCCCATCAGGATGGCCGGTCCCGGCCTCCCCGACTCCGCCGCGAGGACCTCGAGCACGCCGCTGACCAACCGGCGGTGGCCCTCCAGGTCCGGCGTGCGGCCGGCCGCCGGGGTGAGGCCGTGGCCCACCAGATCGAGCGCCACCACCCGTGCCCGGCTGGTCAGGAGGGGGCCGGCGGCTGTCCAGTTGAGGTGGGACCCGCCCAGCCCGTGGAGGCCGACGACGAGCGGGCCGTCGGCCGGCCCGCCCAAGTCGAGGAAGTGGACCGGACCGTCGACGTCGATCAGCCGCGAGGTGGCCCCGGCGGGGAACGGTGGGCTCACCGGCCCGAGGCTACCGGCCGGGACACCGCCGGCCGCTCCGCCCCGTCGGGACGCCCCTGGCCGCTCCGGCCCCGCGCCCCGTCGGGCCGGCCGCGCCGGCCTCAGCGTTCGTCGCCCGAGGGGAAGTGGAGCTCGATGGCCCCCGGGCCGGCCCCGGCCGGCGACCCGGGCGTCGGCGACTCGGGCCACCGGGTGGTGACCGACTTGAGCCGGGTGTTGAACCGGACGCCCTCCATGCCGTGGACGTGGGCGTCGCCGAAGAGGGACTCCTTCCACCCGCCGAAGGAGTAGTAGGCCATCGGCACCGGGATGGCCACGTTGACCCCGACCATGCCCACCTGCACGTCCCGGCGGAAGCGCCGGGCCGCGTGGCCGTCCCGGGTGAAGATGGCCGTCCCGTTCCCGTACGGGTTGGCGTTGACCAGCTCGATGGCCTCGTCCAGCGTGCCCACCCGGAGCACCGAGAGCACCGGCCCGAAGATCTCGTCCCGGTAGACCTGCATGGACGGGGTCACACGGTCGACCAGGGTCGGGCCCACGAAGAAGCCCTCGTCGGCGCCGGGCACCTTGACGTCGCGGCCGTCGAGGACCACCTCGGCCCCCTCGGCCTGGGCCGATCCCACGTAGCCGGCCACCCGGTCCCGGTGGGCCGCGGTGATCAGGGGCCCCATGTCCGAACCGGGGTCGGTCCCCGGGCCGGTGGTGCAGGGCGGCGGCCCGCTCCGAGCAGGGCCCGGACCAGGGGGTCGGCGTCCCCCACCGCCACCACGGCGGAGATGGCCATGCACCGCTCGCCGGCCGACCCGTACCCGGCCGCGATCAGGGCGTCGGCGGCGGCGTCGACGTCGGCGTCGGGCAGGACCACGGCGTGGTTCTTGGCCCCGCCGAGCGCCTGGACAGCGCTTGCCCGCCGCCGTGGCCCGCTCGAAGACGTGGCGGGCCACCGGGGTCGAGCCCACGAAGGACACCGCAGCCACACCGGGATGGTCGAGCAGGGCGTCGACGGCCACCGCGTCGCCGTGGACCACGGTGAAGACGCCCTCGGGCAGGCCCGCCTCCCGCCACAGGTCGGCGACCAGCAACGACGGCGACGGGTCCCGCTCGGACGGCTTGAGGATGAAGGTGTTGCCGCAGGCGATGGCCACCGGGTACATCCACATGGGGACCATCACCGGGAAGTTGAACGGGGTGATGCCGACCACCACGCCGAGGGGCTGGCGGACGGAGGAGGCGTCCACGCCGTTGGAGACGTCCTCGGAGAACTCCCCCTTGAGCAGGTGGGGGATGCCGCAGGCGAACTCGATGACCTCGATGCCCCGGGCCACCTCGCCCCGGGCGTCCTCCAGGACCTTGCCGTGCTCGGCGGTGATCAGCCGGGCCAGGTCGTCGCGGTGGCGGTCGGCCAGCTCGCGGAAGGCGAAGAGGATGCGGGTGCGGGCGGTGAGCGAGGTGTCCCGCCACCCGGCGGCAGCGGCCTGCGAACGGCCCACGGCCAGGTCGACGTCTCGGGCCGAGGCCAGGACCACCGTCCCGGTCTCCTCACCCGGTGGCCGGGTCGAACACCGGCGCGGTCCGGGCCCCGTCCTCCACCGAGGATCCGATCCGGTTCACGTCCTCACCCTCCCTTGCCGGCACCGACCGGGTGGCGTGGGCCCGGCGCGGCGCCGGCACCGCTCCGGGTGGGACCGGAGGTGGCCCCGTGACAGAATCGCAACGTGCCCGAGCCGACCCGGATCCGAACGACGGGCCCCGCCGTCGCGACCGGACCCGGCTCCGCCGCCTGCCCGAGCAGGGCTCCCACCGGACGGACGACCTCCACGCCGTCCTCGACGCCGGCTTCGTGTGCCACCTGGGACTCGAGGTGGACGGCTGCCCCATGGTGGTGCCCACCAGCTACGGACGCCGCGGGGACACCTCTACCTGCACGGCTCGGTGGCCAGCCGGAGCCTGCGGGCGGCCCAGGAGCCCATACCGGTGTGCGTGACGGTGACGCTGGTCGACGGGCTGGTGCTGGCCCGGTCGGTCTTCAACCACTCGGTCAACTACCGCTGCGCCATGGTCTTCGGCGTCCTCGACGTGCTCGACCGACCGGGAGAGAAGCTGGCCGCCCTGCGGGCCATCAGCGAGCACGTGGCCCCGGGCCAGTGGGCGCTACGCCCGCCTCCCCTCGGCCAAGGAGCTGGCGTCCACCACCGTGCTCCGGCTGGCCCTCGACGAGGCCTCGGTCAAGGTCAGCGAGGGGCCGCCCGGCGACGGCGACGGGCCCGACGGCGAGCTCGAGGTGTGGGCCGGGGAGGTCCCGCTGCGACGGTCCGGCTCGACCCGGTGGCCGATCCCGACGCTGCGCGCCGGCGTCGGGGTGCCCGACCACCTGCCGGGGGGCCGCATCGCCCCCGGCTCGACGCCCTGGCGCCAGGTCGGACCGCCGATGAGCCGGTCACGACGGCACGCCGCGCCGATCAGTCGAGGAACGTCGGCGAGCGGCACCGCGTCCATCCCGTGGGCCGCGGCCACCGGCTCGTAGACGACCGATCCGTCGACCACGTTGACCCCCTCGGCCAGGGCCGGGTCCGACCGGACGGCGTCGCGCCAGCCGTGGTTGGCGATCTCCAGCACGTAGGGCAGCGTGGCGTTGACCAGCGCGTGGGTCGACGAGTGGGGTACCGCGCCGGGCATGTTGGCCACGCAGTAGAAGAGCGAGCCGTTGACCTCGAAGGTCGGGTCGGAGTGGGTGGTGGGCCGGGTGGACTCGAAGCAGCCGCCCTGGTCCACCGAGATGTCGACCAGCACCGAGCCGTCCCGCATCCGGGCCACCAGGTCGTCGCGAGACCAGCTTGGGGGCCTTGGCCCCCACCACCAGTACGGCCCCGATGACGATGTCGGCGTCGACGCAGGTCTCCTCGATGGCGTGGGTGCTCGAGGCCACCGTCTCGAGGCCGCCCCGGAAGTGGTGGTCGACCTGGCGGAGGCGCTCGAGGTTGCGGTCGAGGATGTAGACCTCGGCGTGCATGCCCACGGCCAGGGTGGCGGCGGCCATGCCGGCCACGCCGGCCCCGAGGATGACGACCTTGGCGCAGCGCACGCCGGGCACGCCGCAGACCAGGACCCCCCGCCCGCCTCCCGGCCGCATGAGGTGGTGGGCGCCCATGAGCGGGCGCCATCCGGCCGGCCACCTCGCTCATCGGGCGTGAGCAGGGGGAGCGAGTTGTCGGGCAGGCGCACCGTCTCGTAGGCGATGGCGGTGTTGCCCGCCGCCAGCAGGGCCTCGGTGCAGGCCGGCGAGGCGGCCAGGTGGAGGTAGGTGAAGAGGACCTGGTCCGTTGCGCAGCCCCGAGGCGCGGGTACTCCTCGGCGATGGGCTCCTTCACCCCGAGGATCAGGTCGGAGGCGGCCCAGATGTCGTCGGGGTCGTCGACGATCTTCGCCCCGGTGGCGACGAAGTCGGCATCCGGGATGGACGAACCGAGCCCGGCCTCCCTCTCGACCAGGACCGAGTGGCCGGCCGACGGTGAGCTCGCGCACCCCGGCCGGGGTGATGGCCACCCGGTACTCGTCGTCCTTGACCTCCTTGGGCACGCCGACGATCACGGCCGCCGTCTCCGGGCCGATCGGAGGTCGAACGGGTCGTCTGGATTCACGACGGCGATGGGGACCGCGGTTCGGTGACGCGCGGAGCCTACGGGATAGGAACATCATCGTCCTCACGGATCCCGAACAGGCCGACCTCGGTTCCCAGATCTTCGGGAACCAGCGTCTTGGTGGATTTGTTGAGCGTCTCGCCGCGGAAGAAGGGCGGGCGGATGGCGGCATAGACGAACATCAACACCAGACCGAGGACGAGGGTGAAGAAGTCGATCAGGAAGACGCCGCCGATGTGCCAGTGGGGCCAGAAGGTCATCTGCCACGTGGTGTAGCTGTTGGACCGGACGCCAGTAGAACCAAAGGTTGTAGACCAGGGCGGCCCAGAGCATGACGCCACCGAGTAGGGGAAGGATGCCCCGGAGCCACAGGTTGCGGGGGCTCTCGGTCAGAGTGGCACGGTAGTACCAGACACAGGACAGTCCGGTGAGGCCATAGTAGAAGGCGATCATCACACCCAGGGCCGACACGGCGTCGGCGATGACAGTGCCCGCCGAGACGTAGTTCAGGATCACGTACAGCACGATCGACACCAGTCCCATGACCACGGTCGACACGGTGGGCGTGAGGAAGCGCTTGTGGATCCGGGAGAAGGCGCGGGGGACGGCCTTGTACACCCCCATGGCCAGGGTGGTTCGGGCGGTGGGCAGGATGGTGGTCTGCGTCGAGGCGGCCGCCGAACTCAGCACCATCAGCAGCAGCAGGTGGAACAGGAAGCTTCCAAATCCGGAGGTGCCGAACACGGAGTGTCCGAGCGCATAGAACACATCGTTCTGATTGGCCGGGTTCCCCAATCCGATGCCCGTGGTGCCGATACCGGCGTACGACTGGGTCGAAAGCACCACGAGCACGTAGGTGACCAGTAGGACGAGGGTGGAGAGTACGGCGGCCCGGCCCGGGACGGTCTTCGGGTCGGCCGTCTCCTCATTGACCGAGACCGTGGTGTCCCAACCCCAGTAGATGAAGAGCATCAACAGCACACCGTTGATGAAGGCCGATGCCGACGGGATCTTGAACGGGTTGAACCAGCTCAGCGCGGGGGTGAGGTGCCCGACAGGGGCGGTGCCGTTCCCCACCTTGACCAGCATCCACACCGACAGCACCAACAGCATGGTCAGTTCGATCCCGAGCAACGCCTTCTGGAAGTTGGCCGACACCTCGATTCCGACGTAGCAGATGGCGGTCATGACGACGATCCACATGATCCCCACCAGCAGGACCCAGCCACTGCTCGGGTCCGAACCGATCCCGTCGGCGTTGAACAGCAGGAACACGTACTGTCCGGCCACCTGGGCCAGGCTGGCCATGACCAGGATGTCGGCGGCGATGATGGCCCATCCACCCATCCAGCCGGTCTTGGGTCCGAAGGCCCTGGTCCCCCAGGTGAAGGTGGTGCCACAGTCGGGGTCGGCGTTGTTCATCTCCTTGTAGCCGTAGGCGATGAACAGCATGGGGATGAAGGCGATGACGGTGACGATCGGCGCCTGGAGGCCGATGGCCACCACCACGAATCCGAGGGTGGCGGCCAGGCTGTAGGCCGGCGCGGTAGACGCCACTCCCACCACGGTGCTGGAGATGAGCCCCAGGGCACCCGCCTTGAGGCCCTTGTCCGCCAACGGGGTTGCCTCGGTGATGGGTTCCGTGGTCGTGCTCAACGGCGTCTCCTTGCTCGTATTCGGATCTTGCTCGGCGTCAGATCGTCCAGGAGGCCACGACCGGTGTCAGGCATGCTCGGTGCCCGATGGTCTGGCCTGGACGGGTGGACGTTCAGTCACCGATGTAGCTCATGACGTGCTTGATGCGGGTGTAGTCCTCGAAGCCGTAGGAGGAGAGGTCCTTCCCGTAGCCGGAGTGCTTGAATCCGCCGTGGGGCATCTCGGCCACGATGGGGATGTGGGTGTTGATCCACACGCAGCCGAAGTCGAGACCCTTGGCCATCCGCATGGCCCGGGCGTGGTCCCTGGTCCACACGCTGGAGGCCAGCCCGTACTCGACGCCGTTGGCCCAGGCCAGGGCCTGCTCCTCGTCGGTGAAGCGCTGGACGGTGATGGCCGGACCGAACATCTCCTGTTGGATGACCTCGTCGGTCTGCTCCAGTCCGGCGATGACCGAGGGGGCGAAGCAGAAGCCGCGGGCGCCCACCGGCTCGCCCCCGGTGACCACCTCGGCATGGGCGGGGAGGCGGTCGAAGAAACCGGACAGTCTGGCCAGTTGGGCGGCGCTGTTGAGCGGACCGAAGTCGGCGTCCGCAACGTCGAGGCCGCCCACCGTCTGGGCCCGGGCCTGCTCGACCAGGGCCGAGACGAAGTCGTCGTACACGGCCGGGTCCGGCCAGCACCCGGGTGGCGGCCGTGCAGTCCTGGCCGGCGTTGAAGTAGCCGGCGATGGCGATGCCCTCGGCGGCGGCGGCGATGTCGGCGTCGTCGAACACCACGCACGGGCGCCTTGCCCCCCAGCTCGAGGTGGACCCGCTTCAGATCGGCCGCCGCCGCCGCGGCCACTTCCATGCCGGCCCGGACGCTGCCGGTGATCGAGACCATGGCCGGCGTGGGGTGGTCGACCAGCAGCCGGCCGGTGTCGCGGTCGCCACAGACCACATTGAAGGCCCCGTCGGGGAGGAACTCGGCCATGATCTCGGCCATCAGCAGGGTCGAGGCCGGCGTGGTGTCGGACGGCTTGAGCACCATGGTGTTGCCGGCGGCCAGGGCCGGCGCCCACTTCCACACGGCCATCATCAACGGGTAGTTCCACGGCGTGACCGCGGCGCACACCCCGATGGGCTCACGCCGGATGAACGAGGTGTGGTCGGCCATGTACTCGCCGGCCGACTTGCCCTCGAGGTGGCGGGCGGCGCCGGCGAAGAAGCGGATCTGGTCGACCAGCGGGGGGATCTCCTCGGCCAGGGTCACCGCCACCGGCTTGCCGGTGTTGGCGCACTCCACCCGCACCAGGTCCTCGGCCCGGGCCTCCAGGGCGTCGGCGATGCGGAACAGGGCCAGGCTGCGCTCCGACGGGGTGGCGTCCCGCCACCCGGGGAAGGCCCCCGCGGCGGCGGCCAAGGCCGCATCGACGTCGGCCGGCCGGACACGGGGGCCTCGAGGTACTCCTCACCGGTGCTGGGGTCGACGAGCATGGTAGGTCCGGCCGTCCTGGGTCCCGACGTGCTTCCCGCCGACGAAGTTCGACAAGCTGCCGGCTCCCGTCGTTCCGTGATCCGAGCCCTGGCTGCTCATTGACCCTCCCCTGGTTCTCCCACTGGTCCCTCGGTGCTGCGCTTCCCTCGGTGCCGCGCCTCCCAGGCCGGTCGACCGTTCGCTCCCCTACTGCGTCTACTGCGTCGTGGTCATAGTTACCGAAGAATCGTCGCCAGACAAGCTTTTTCTGGAGCGAACTTCCCTCCAGCTACGAATTCCCTTGAATTTTCTCCCATTTCCGATCGAACTGCTATAACTGGGTGGGCATGCCCGATCACCACGCTGACCCGTCCGGCGGTTGCCGCCGCCCGTCGAGCCGGGAAGCCGACGGTCAGCGGTGAGCACGCCGGGTGCGGCGCCGGGAGCCAACGGGCTGCTGGACGACGTCAACAAGGCCATCGTCGAGGAGCTCCAACAGGACGGCCGCCGGACCTACGGCGCCATCGCCGAGGCGGTGGGACTGTCCGAGGCGGCCGTGCGCCAGCGGGTCCAGAAGATGCGCGAGGCAGGGATCATGCAGATCGTGGCGGTCACCGACCCGCTCCAGATCGGGTTCCGCTGCCAGGCCATGGTGGGGATCCGGGCCGACGGCGACACCCGGGTGGTGGCCGAGCGCCTGGCCGCGGTGGACGACATCGACTACGTGGTCATGTGCACCGGCTCCTTCGACATCCTGGTCGAGCTGGTGACCGAGGACGAGGACACCCTGCTCGAACTGCTCAACGGGACCGTCCGCACCATCCCCGGCGTCCGGGACACCGAGACGTTCATGTACCTGAAGTTGACCAAGCAGACCTATACCTGGGGGACCAGATGACCGACCTTTCCAACGAAGCCCTGCAAGAGAGCGCCCACCGCCACCTGTGGATGCACTTCACCCGGATGTCGGAATACCAACACCATCCCGATCATCGTGCGCGGCGAGGGGGTGTGGGTGTACGACCAGTACGGCAAGCGCTACCTCGACGGCCTGTCCGGACTGTTCACCAGCCAGGTCGGCCATGGGCGGACCGAGCTGGCCGAGGCCGCGGCCCGCCAGGCCAACACCCTGGCCTACTTCCCCATCTGGAGCTACGCCCACCCGATGGCCATCGAGCTGGCCGACCGGCTGGCCGAGCTCACCCCCGGCGACTGCAACCGGATCTTCTTCACCACCGGCGGGTCCGAGGCGGTGGAGTCGGCGTGGAAGCTGGCCCGCCAGTACTTCGCCGTCACCGGACAGCCCGAGCGCAAGAAGGTGATCAGCCGCAACATCGCCTACCACGGGGCCACCATGGGGGCGCTGTCGATCACCGGGGTGACCGAGATCAGGTCGCCCTTCGAGCCCCTGGTGCCCGGAGCGGTCAAGGTGCCCAACACCAACTTCTACCGGGCCCCGTACTTCGCCGACGACCTCGAGGCCTTCGGACGGTGGGCGGCCGACGCCATCGAGCAGGCCATCCTGTTCGAGGGGCCCGAGACCGTGGCCGCCGTCTTCCTCGAGCCGGTCCAGAACGCCGGCGGGTGCTTCCCGCCCCCTCCCGGCTACTTCCCGCGGGTGCGCGAGATCTGCGACCGGTACGGGGTGCTCATGGTGTCCGACGAGGTGATCTGCGCCTTCGGCCGCCTGGGCCACTACTTCGGGGCCGAGCGCTACGAGTACGAGCCGGACATCGTCACCATGGCCAAGGGCCTCACCAGCGGGTACTCCCCCCTCGGGGCCATGGCGGTCAGCGACCGGCTGGTCGAGCCGTTCCTGGACGGCGAGAGCTTCCTCCACGGGGTGACCTTCGGCGGCCACCCGGTCAGCGCCGCGGTGGCGCTGGCCAACCTCGACGTCTTCGAGAAGGAGGGCCTGCTGGAGAACGTGCGGCGGCACGAGGCCGAGTTCAAGGCGTCACTCGACACGCTCCGCGACCTGCCCATCGTGGGCGACGTCCGCGGGGCGGGCTACTTCTACGGGATCGAGATGGTCAAGGACAAGGACACCCGGGAGACCTTCGACGACGACGAGGCCGAGCGGCTGCTCCGCGGCTTCCTGTCCGGTGCCCTCTACGAGGCCGGGCTGATCTGCCGGGCCGACGACCGGGGCGACCCGGTGGTGCAGCTCGCTCCCCCGCTCACCTGCGGACCCGAGGAGTTCGAGGTGATGACCTCCATCCTGCGGTCGGTGCTGACCGAGGCGTGGAAGCAGCTCTGAGCCCGACCTCGGCCGAGGAGTATCGGCGACTCTCCCTGTGGTGGGACGGCCTACCCGACCCGCTCGGAGGCCCGGGAGCCCCTGGACGGCGACCTCGAGGTGGACGTGGCGGTGGTGGGCGGCGGCTTCACCGGCCTGTGGACGGCCTACTACTTGGCCGAGGCCGAGCCCTCCCTGCGCATCGCGGTCATCGAACGGGACGTGGTGGGCTTCGGCGCCTCCGGCCGGAACGGCGGTTGGTGCTCGGCACTGTTCGCCGTGCCCGAGGCGCGGCTGGACCAGGTAGGGGGCCCCGGAGCCGGCGCGGCCATGCGCAGGGCCATGATCGACAGCGTCGCCGAGGTCGGCCGGGTGGTGGCGACCGAGCCCATCGAGTGCGGGTTCGCCCAGGGGGGAACGGTGGTCCTGGCCCGCACCGGCGTCCAACTCGAGCGCACGCGCCAGGAGGTGGCGGAGGCCCGGTCGGTCGGCGTCGGGGAGGCGGACCTCCGGCTCCTCTCCGCGGCCGAGGCCTCGTCGCTGGCCCGTGCCACCAGCGTGCTGGGGGGGACCTACACGCCGCACTGCGCCGCGGTCGACCCGGCCCGACTGGTCCGCGGCCTGGGCCGCGTCGTGGAGCGCCGCGGCGTCGACATCTACGAACGGACCGAGGCCCTCTCCCTACGGCCCGGCGCGGTGCACACGCCGCGGGGCACGGTCCGGGCGGCCACCGTGGTCCGGGCCACCGAGGGGTACACCCGAACCTTGCGCGGCGAGGAGCGAACCCTGGTGCCGGTGTACTCGTTGATGATCGCCACCGAGCCCCTCGGGGAGGCGTTCTGGGACCAGGCCGGCCTGGCCCGGCGCGAGACGTTCGCCGACCACCGGCATCTGGTCATCTATGGCCAGCGCACCGAGGACGGCCGGATGGCCTTCGGCGGGCGGGGGGCGCCCTACCACTTCGGATCGTCGATCCGGCCCGAGTACGACCGCGACGCCGGCGTGCACGAGGCGCTGCGCCACACCCTGATCGACCTGTTCCCGGCGCTGGGCGATGCGGCGATCACCCATCGATGGGGCGGACCACTCGGCATCGCCCGGGACTGGTTCACCTCGGTCGGCCTGGACCCGGCCACCGGCCTGGCGTGGGCCGGCGGCTACGTGGGCGACGGGGTGTCGACCACCAATCTGGCCGGCCGGACCCTGCGCGACCTGATCCTGCGCCGGGACACCGAGCTGACCGGCCTGGCCTGGGTGGGTCACCGCTCCAAGCGGTGGGAGCCCGAGCCACTGCGCTTCCTCGGGATCAACGGGGGGTTGCGGCTGGCGGCCCGCGCCGATCGGGCCGAGGAGCGGTCCGGTCGGGCCACCTGGCACGCCCGGGCCCTGGACCGGGTGATCGGAGCCTGACCCCCGACACCCCTCGTCCGGTCGCGGTCTCTCGGGTCGGGCGGTCTCCCGGGTCGGGCGGTCTCCCGGGTCGGCAGAGCTCTCTCGGGTTGGCAGAGCTCTCTCGGGTTGCGCAGAACCAGGCGGCCCACGAACCGGCCGGGCCACCCCCCCGGATTGGCATCCGATGAGGACCGGGCGCTTCTGGGCTCCGCTTTCCCGAGCAAGTAGAGACCGGACTTCGGTGGCGGTTTCCCACCCGGGCAAGTAGCAGCACCTGGCCTCATACTTACCCGGGCAAGAGAGATGCGGTCCGCACCCGGAGGGACGTCAGGCCCCGATCGCCGCCACCACGGTGGGTGGTTGGATCAGCCGGCGCCCAGGAAGGGGGCGCCGTACGAGAACACCCCGCCGTCCCACCCGGCCAGCCAGTAGCCGCCGGTGGACGGATTCACCGCCATTGCGGTGACGGGGGCGTCGAGCGGAGTCTGGCCCGCACCGCCGTGGAACACCGCCGATCCGAACGTGAAGACCCCGCCGTCGCTGCCCACCAGCCAGTACCCATGGCCGTCGGGAGCGCTGGCCATGGCCACCACCGGGGCGTTGAGCCTCTGGCCGCCGACGCTGCCGTAGAAGGTGGCGTCACCGAAGGCGAAGACCCCGCCGTCGCTGGCCACCTCCCAGTACCCCTTGCCGTCGTGGCTCGCGGTCAGACCGACCACCGGGGCGGTCAGGGTCTGTCCGCCCATGCCGCCGTAGAAGGCGGCGTCACCGAAGGCGAAGACCCCGCCGTCGCTGGCCACCTCCCAGTACCCCTTGCCGTCGGCGGTGGGCGCCAGACCGACCACCGGGCCGTTGAGGCTCCGGCCGCCCATGCCGCCGTAGAAGGCGGCGTCACCGAAGGCGAAGACCCCGCCGTCGCTGGCCACCTCCCAGTACCCCTTGCCGTCCGGGGTGGGCGCCAGGCCCACGATCGGAGCGTTCAGCGAGAGGCTGGCCGCCGAGCCGTAGGTCGCCGCCCAGCCGTGGGCCGACACCGCTCCGGCGTCGTCCACCAACCAGTACCCGGTGACCGCCGGGTCGGAGGCCATGCCGGTGACCGGGGCGGCGATGCCTCCCGGCAGCGGTCGGGCGGCGGTCGGGGTCGAGGACACCTGCGCCGACGGCGCGGACCAACCAGCGGCGCTCACCGCCCTCACCACGAAGTAGTAGGTGGTGCCGGGATCGAGGTTGCCGACGACGTAGGACCGCCCCAGGATCGTGGCTGCGCCGTTCACCGGGGTCGTGCTCCCCCCTTGGGGGGTGGTGGACACATAGACGTCGTAGCCCGACACCGGACTGGTCCCGGGAGCGGTCGGCGGCGACCAGGTGACCCGCGACGACCCGTGGCCGACGCCGGCCCTGACCGCCGTGGGCGGCGTAGGCGGCGTGGGCGCCGGCACCAGTTTCGCCGTCTGGGCCTGGGCGTCGGCGATCACCGCGGCCACCACCGGCGAGGGCGCCGGCGCGGCGACCGGGGTCAGCGGTGCGCCGGTCCCCGCCACGGAGGCGGTGCCGCTCGGCGACGTGGTGGGCGTGGTCGCCACGGTGGTGGGACTGGTGGTCCCGGTGGCCGGATGGCGCAGGGCGTGCCCGGGGTGGGCCCGGTCGGCCTTGGCGGCCACCGGCGGCACGGTACTCCCCGCGTGGACCGTGGATGGGGTCGACGTGGTGGGTGCGGTCGACGGGGAGGCGGGCACCGTGGCCGGCGTCGTCGCACCGTAGGCGGCGGCCGAGCCGGTCGGTGCCGACGTCGTGGTGGACGTGGCCGGGGGGCCGGACGAACTGGGGTGGGTGGTCTCGCCGGCCGACGACGCCGTCGGGGTGGCGCCCTGGAGGGCGAACGCGGCGCCGACCGCCGCGACCGCCAGGACCGCCATCGTGGCGGCGAGAGCGGAGCGCGCCGGCTGGCCGGGCAACGGGCCGTCACCCACAAGCCAGAGGAGCCACTGCTTCATCCCCTCAGCCCAACTCTTCAACGTCAAGCGCCCCTTCATCGACACTGATGACCTCGGACGACGGCCTGGTGGTTCCTCGTGCTCCCCGTCCGACTCGCCCTACGAGCGGCGGTGGACACGGGCCCCATCGGTGGGAGCAACGAACCTTGCGAAGTATACCGACGGCCCCGAGACATCGGAAGGGCGCAGAGGACATTGCCCCGTGCCGGTCACGCACGGTGTTCACCAGCTCGAGCGGTCAGGCCCGGGTCCTCATCACCGACCGACCGATAGCTCGACGTACGGGTCGACCCCGTTGGTCGGGCGACCGTCCCCGCGGCGATGGCCCTGACGGGGCCGAGGCGGCCGAGAACGGGCCCGGGGGGCCCCGTCCTGGGGTGACTACTTGCCCGGGGATGTTTACTACTTGCCCGGGCATGCTCTATCCTGGAACGAGCGGGGAGAGCGACAGGAGGGGCCGGAGATGGCGGAGGGACCGAAGAGCGCCAGCAGGGCAGGGCGGGAGTTGGGAAGGCTCGGGGCCGGGAAGGGCGGGAGGGCCCGGGCCCGCTCGCTGACTCCGGCCGAGCGGAGCGAGATCGCCCGGCGCGCCGTGCGGGCCCGCTGGGCCAAATCCGGGAAGCTGCTGGCCCCCGCTGTCCGGGGACGCCTCCCCGGGGCAGGAGGTGGCCCGATCCCTGTTCCGCGGGCCGCTGATCCTGGCCGGCCTCCGGTTCGAGGGTCATGTGTTGAGCGACGGACGCAGAGTGCTGGGCGAGGACGGCGTGATGGAGGCGTTCACCGGTGCGACCGGGTCCGGCGGATTGGACCGCGTGCTCGGCAAGCTCCCCGAGGACCAGCGGCAGCCGGTGGGCGTGACGACGGTGCCCTTCCGTGTTCCCGGTCGTCCCGGCGCGGCCGAGGGCTACGAGGCCTCGACGGTCGTCTCCCTGGCCGATGCGTTCCTCACGGCTAGGGCCGCTGGGCCCCTCAAGAAGCAGCCGGCCCGGGCGGCGACGGTGGCCGAAGCCCTCGTCCGGGCCGCGGCCACCGTCGGTATGGTGGGTCTGATCGACGAGGCCACCGGGTACGCCAGGGTGCGGGCCCGCCAGTCGGCCCAGCGAAACCTTCAGGCGTTCATCGCCGAAGACATCGGCCGGTGGGCGTCACGCTTCCCGAAGGCGTTCTGGGTGGAGTTGGCCCGGATGGAGGGAACGGGCTCCCCGAAGCAACGGTCGATTGGATGGGCGAGCTACGTGATGCTGTTCGTCTACGACGCCATCGACGCCGACGTGGGTCGGGAGCTCCGTCGTCCGGCGGGCGAACCGAACTTCCGGCCGAACGTCCCCGAGTGGCTGGATGCCGTGGGCCAGCCGCGGATCGACCACCGGATGGCCGGCATCCTCAGTGGGATGCGGGCATGTGCCGACATGGACGAGTTCGCCTCGACGTTCGCCAAGGTGCTGCACAAAGGTCCGTCACAGGACCAACGGCCCGAAGGCGGTGACTGACCGAGCCGACCCCGCCGACCGGAGCGAAGCTCTCCGTTGCCGACCGACCGCCGGAGGCCGCTGACCGCCCAGGCCTCAGGCCATCTCCACGGGGCGGTTCTCCTCGTCGACCACGATGACCGAAGTCTGGTGCGAGCCCAGCTCGTCGTCGTCGAGGTCGACGAACGTGACGATGATCACCAGATCGCCCACGTGGGCCAGCCTGGCGGCGGCCCCGTTGAGGCAGATCTGACCATCGGTCCCCTCGATGGCGTAGGTCTCGAACCGGGCCCCGTTGTTCAGGTTGTACACCGACACCTGCTCGTCGGGGACGATGTCGGCGGCCTTCATCAGCACCGGATCGATGGAGATCGACCCCACGTAGTTGAGGTCGGCGTCGGTGACCCGGGCCCGATGGATCTTGCCGTTCATCATCCTTCGTCGCACGACCAAAGCCCTTCCGTCGCTGACGTCCTCCGGGTCCGCCCGGCCCGCTCGACGGCTCCACTGTACTGCGCCAGGTTGGGGCGCTGGCCCATCGACGGCGGAGGGGGCCCTTGCTACTGGCGCAGCCGGGCGTACTCGATCACCCGGTTCATGATGACGTCGTCGGCCTTGGCCACCGAGCCGCTGTCCACCGGCGGCTGCGGGTCGTACTCGATCATCAGCTGGGCGGCCTGCGCCGCGGTGCGGTCGACCAGCACCTCCACCAGTCGCAGGGCCATGTCGATCCCACTCGACACGCCGGCGGCAGTGATGATCCGCCGGTCCAGGTGCTCGACCACCCGCTCCGCCGTCGGTGTGGCCCCGAGGGCGGCCAGCTCGGCGTAGCTGGCCCAGTGGGTGGTGGCGGTGAGGCCCTCGAGGAGGCCGGCCGCCGCCAGCACCAGGGAGCCGGTGCAGACCGACGTCGTCATCCGGCTGCGATCGTGGGCCCGGCGCAGCCACTCCAAGCACGCGTCGGTCGTCCTCGAGGGCGCGGGTGCCGGTGCCCCCGGGGAACACCACGATGTCGGGCTCGGGGCACTCCTCGAAGGTGGCGTCGACGGTGACCCCGAGGAGCCCGTTGTCGCTCCGGACCTCGCCCCGCCGGTGGCCGATGAAGGTGACGTCGATGGCGGGGATGCGCTGGAGCACCTCGTAGGGGCCGATGGCGTCGAGGGCGGTGAACCGGGGGAACAAGGGAATGGCCACCCGGAGGTCGTCGGTCATGCCGTTCTCCTCTCGGAGCCGACGGTGAAACGACGTCGGTAGCTGTCGGGGCTGACGCCCATGTGACGCTGAAAGGTCCGGCGGAGGGTCTCGGCCGATCCGAATCCGCACCGGGTCGCCACCGCCTCCAGGGTGTCGGGCGTAGTCTCCAGCTCACGGCGGGCGGCCTCGAGACGCACCCGCTCGACGAAGCGCCCCGGGGTCTCCCCCACCTGCTCGGAGAAGACCCGCGTGAAGTGGCGCACGCTCATGGCGGCCACCGCGGCGAGGGCCGGCAGCCGATGGTCTCCGGCCGGAGCCGACTCCACCAGCGTCTGCACCGCCCGCACCCCGGACCGTTCGGCCCGGGGCACCCACACCGGGGAGGCGAACTGGGTCTGGCCGCCCGGCCGATGGAGGAACATGACCAGCCACCGGGCCACCGTCTGGGCCACCTCGACGCCGCAGTCGTCTTCCACCAGGGCCAGCGCCAGGTCGATGCCGGCGGTCACGCCGGCGCTGGTCCAGTACTTCCCGTCGCGGAGGTAGATCGGGTCGGCGTCCACCCGGATGCTCGGGTACTCGCGGGCCAACTGATCGGCGGAGGCCCAGTGGGTGGTCACCCGCCGGCCATCCAACAGGCCCGCCTCGGCAGCCAGGAAGGTGCCCGTGCACACCGTGGCCACCCGGCGGCTCCGGGGTGCGGCAGCCGCGATCCAGTCCATCAGGGAGGCGTCGGCGCGGGCGGCCCGCGCCCGGTCCCCTCCCGGCAGCACCAGGGTGTCGATCCGGCGGACCGGCCGCGGCAGCGGCTCGGTGCCCAGGACCATCCCGCTCCCGGTCCTCACCCCACCAGCCTCGGCCGACACCAGTGCCACGTCGTACCCGGCCGCACCGGTCGTTCCCTCCACTCGATTGGCACCGGCAAAGACCTCGAAAGGGCCGACCGCGTCGAGCGACTGCATCCCCGGGTAGGCCACCACGACCACGTTGCGCGCGCTCATCCCCGTCAGCCTGGACGATCAGGGCTATGGCGTCAATGACACAATCCCCACGATTTAGGCCATCAGGGTCGGCCCCCCGGCCCTACGGACCCCTCGCCGGTACCGGACGCCCTCCTATCCTGGGGGACCCGACGCCGTCCGGCGGCGGCTACCGAGCAGGGGACGTCATGACGATCCGGGTCATCCAGTGGGCCACCGGTGGGGTGGGCCGAGCCGCCGTGGCCGGAGTCGTGGCCCATCCCGAGCTCGAGCTGGTGGGGTGCTGGGTCCACAGCCCCGAGAAGTCCGGCCGCGACGTGGGCGAGCTCTGTGGGATCGAGCCCCTGGGCTTGACGGCCACCGACGACGTGGACGGGCTGGTGGCCCTCGAGGCCGACTGCGTCATCTACTCACCGATCATGGCCGACCCGGCGGTGGTGGCCCGGCTGCTGGCTTCGGGCAAGAACGTGGTGACGCCCCTCGGCTGGTTCTTCCCCGGCGGCAGGGACGAGTCGCGCATCGAGGAGGCATGTCGACAGGGTCAGACCGACCGTCCACGGCACCGGCATCCACCCCGGCGGCATCACCGAGCGGTTTCCCATGGCCGTCTCGGCCCTGTCCCAGTCCATCACCCACGTCCGGGCCGAGGAGTTCTCGGACATCCGCAGCTACGGCGCCCCAGGGGTGGTGGGTGACATCATGCTGTTCGGCAGGACTCCCGACGAGGCGGCATCGAGCATGATGCCGACGATCCTCGGGGATGGCTTCGGCCAGTCAGTGGCCATGGTCGGGCACGCCCTGGGCTTCGCCCTCGACCCCCAGTTGCAGGTGAGCCACGAGGTGGCGGTGGCGACCGACCCCATCGACTCCCCGATCGGGCCCATCCTGCCGGGGCGCATCGCAGCTCAGAAGTTCTGCTGGGAGGCGACGGTGCGGGGCACCCCGGTAATCAGTGTCCGAACCAACTGGTTCATGGGACAGCGGCACCTCGACCCGGCCTGGACCTTCGGCCCGCAGGGGGAGCGCTTCGAGGTGGAGGTGACCGGCGACCCGACCAGCCAGGTGACCTTCCACGGCTGGCACCCGGCCTCGATCGAGGCCGGACTGGGGCGCAATCCGGGCGTCGTGGCTACCGCCACCCACTGCGTGAGCGCCGTTCCGGCCGTCGTGGCCGCCGAGCCGGGGATCCGGAGCTACCTCGACCTCCCGTCCTATACCGGCCGGGCCGCCCAGCACCTCCGCTGAGCGTCGGACGGCCCGGACGGAGCAGGACCAGGCCACGGTCGACCGATCTCGGCGATCGGGTCGGAGCTCAGGGCAGGGTCGGTCGGATCCGCTCCTCGAGGAACGCGATCACGGCATCGGAGAAGACGTCGTTCCGGTCACCGGCGATCATGTGGGCCGCGCCGTCGACCGCCACCACGGTGGCATCGGGAATCCGGGCCACCAGGTCGTCCACGCCCTCCTGGGTCACCACATCGCTGAGCAGCCCGTGGACCAGCATGGTGGGCACCCGGATGTTGCTCATGGCCACGTCCAGGAGGCCGAAGAGGCGGTCGGGCACCCGCTCGGTCCGGTCCTGGAAGATGAACTTCGGGTCCCAGTGCCAGTACCAGCGTCCGTCCCGCTCCCGGAGCACCTTCATCAATCCGGCCGGGTTCACCGCCCTGGTCCGGTTGGGGGTGTAGGCGGCAATGGCGGCGGCCGCGTCCTCCAGGGTGTCGAAGCCGTCCACGCCCGACTGCATGAAGGTCGGCGATGCGCTGGATTCCCTCGTCGTTGGTCTTCGGGGTGATGTCCACGAGCACCAGCCCGCTGGAGACCACCCGGTCGCTGGTCCCCTCGGCCAGCATGGCCGACATCCCTCCGAGGGAGGCGCCGACCAGCACCGGCGGCTGGCCGAGGGCGTCGGCCACGGCCACGCAGTCGGCGCAGAAGGCGGTGAAGGAGTAATCGCCGTTGGGGGCCCAGTCGCTCTCGCCATGTCCCCGAAGGTCGAGGGCGACGGTCCGCCAGCCCGGTGCCGGCCACCGCCTCGGCGGTCCGGCCCCACGCGTGCCGGGTCTGGCCTCCACCGTGGAGGAAGAGCACCGGCCAGGCGTCGGGATCCCCGCGGACGTCCGCCACGAGGTGCATGCCCTCGAAGCCGTCGAACACCACTCGCTCGCGATCCATGCGGCCCATGGTCACATAGGTCGGCTCCGGGGTAAAACCTGTGCCGGTCCGGTCGGGCGCTTCCCGATGGGTTACCGTCGGGTGCGGGAACGGAACGCGGGTCCACCGGGTGCCACCCGGAGCCGCTGGGGGAGGAGTCCTCGGCCGGGACCGAATCTGGGAGGGACGATGGAGATCGAACGGGCCCGAGCCCTGCTGCGGGAGGAGCGTGACCGGGTAGAGCGGCTGCTCGCCGAGACCGAGGCCGCCGGCGTCGACGACCGCGCCGAGGCCAACCAGGGCGGGGACTGGCCGATCCGGCCGAGCGGCTGACCGCCGAGGAGTCCGACGACGCCGTCGCCGCGGGGTTGCGGGAGCGACTGGCTGCCATCGAGCGGGCCGAGCACCGGATCGAGCAGGGGACGTACGGCTTTTCCGTGCGCAGCGGCGTGCCCCTCCCCGACGAACGGCTCGAGGCCGACCCGACGGCCGAGCTCACCGTGGACGAGGCTCGGGCCACCTGACTCGGGCCGCCCGGGCCGGCCGGTCCCGTGATGGCGGGGCTCGGGATACTGTCGTCGCTTGAGCCTGGCCCTCACCTTCGGCGCCTACGCCCTCGGCGCACTCACCGGTCTGGTCGTCCACCGAGGTGGCCCCCGCCTGCGGCGGGGCTGGCCGATCTACCTCCGGATCCAACTGGTGGCCACCGCCGGCGTTGCTCGGTCTGTTCTCGGCCTGGCGCCTGACCGCACCCCGCCAGATCGTGGCGCCCATCTCCATCGCCGGAGTCGGCGGGCGTACTGCTGGGAGCGGCTTACCTGGTGCGGGGCGGGCAGAGCACCGGCCTGTCCCAACTGGAGGGATGGGCCGCCTTCCCCAACTCCACCTTCTGGGTCCTCCCCATCGGCGGGGCCCTGGTCGGCCCCTCGGCCAGCGCTGATCGCGGCGCTGACCAACGCCGTCTACGCCGCCCCCAACGCCGTGTGCGTCCATCTGATGCGCCGGGACGCGCCGTTTCCGCAGCGCCACTCGACCAGCTGGCTGGACCAGTCGATGCTGGTGGCGGTGGCGGTCGGGCTGCTGTTGCACCTGAGCGGCCCGGCCCCGGCGGCGTCCCACTGGGTACTCGTGGTCGCCGGGCCGCTGCTGGCCTTCGTCGGTGCCGCGCTCTACACCGGCTCGGTCTTCCACCCCCACAATGCCTCGGTGGGCCGCAACCGTCGACGACGGCCGCCGGTGGGTGCTCCTCACCGGCATCCGGGTGGTCTACCTGGGCGTGATCGCCGTCGTGACCGGATCGACGGCGGTGGCGGTCATCGCCGTGCTGTCGGCCTTCGGGCCGCCGGCCTTCAATCCGCCCCAGCAGGCCGTGCTGTACGGGTACCGCTCGGGGCTGGTGATGATCGCCGTCCGGTGGGGCTGGCTCTTCCTCCCGGTGGGACTGGCCTTGGCCCTGCTGATCCGCTGACCACGTCGGAGGGGCCGACCGACGCCGCAACCACTCCGACGCCATCCAAGGTGGCCTTCGACTTCCGCCCCGACCTCCTCGACGGGCGACCTGCCCGACCTGGCGTCTCCGCGACTCAGACCGTGGCTCGCTCGGTGATGTGCTGGAGCTCGATCATCAGGGGGATCAGGAAGCCGATGTAGGCGTTGGTCAGGGTGTAGTCGGAGGTCGGTCCGTGGGTGACCATCTCGTCGAGATCGATGACGGTGACCCGGTCGTCCTTCTCCCGGTACGCCTTGGCCCGGTCCAGGATGGCCACCAGCTCGCCGAGCGAGGCCACCTCCAGTCCGAAGTGGTCGAGACTGGGGGCGCGCAGGAACTCCCCGGATGGCGGGGAGCAGGTAGAGGTACTGACGCATCTCGCCGGTGTAGAGGATGAGGGGGTTCCCGCGACTCGGTGCTGTTGTCGCCCTCGACCCAGCCGAACACCTCGCCGAAGAAGTCGAGCAGCGCGGCGCGTCCGGCGTCGTCGAGGATGTCGGCGTCCACGCTGATGGCCAGGTGGTTGATGACGGGACGGACGGGATCGGGCATGGTCAGGACACCTCCGGGTTGACGAGCACCTTGGCGGCGACCTCTCCCCGGGACAGCCGCTCCATGGCACCCATCACGCCACCGAGGGGCACGTCATCCGGTTCGACGAGGAGGTCGACGGGCAGTGCCCCTCCGGCCAGGAGGTCGAGGGCGGGCTGGAACCCCTCGGCGCTGTAGTTGTAGGCCCCGATCGACCTCGAGCTCGAGGATGATCATCCGGTTGTGGTTGACCGGCACCGGCACCGGTCCGGTGCCCACGAAGACCAGAGTCCCGGCACGGTCCAGGTTGGCCAGGGCCTGCTCGGCCGCCGGCCGCGGAGCCCGAACACTCGAACGCCACGTCCACCGGGTCCGGCCACCACCCCGCCGGCCGGGGGCTCGGCCAGCTCCTCGGGTCGGACGGTCCGGCAGGCGCCCGACCGCCCGGGCCCGCTCCCGGCGGAGAGCCGACGGCTCGCTGACGGTGATGTCCCTGATCCCCCGGGCCAGGAGGACCGAGACGATGAGCAGGCCGATCGGTCCGCCCCCGGTCACCAGGACCCGGTCGCCGGGAACGACACCGGGACAGCTCCACGGCGTGGAGGGCGATGGCGGTCGGTTCGGCCAGAGCGGCCGCCCGCATGCTCGAGCGAGTCCGGGAACCGGGAGGGTGCTGGCCGCCGGCACCACCAGGTAGCGAGCGAACGCTCCACGCATGTCCCGGAGGTCGGAGGACGTCCCGGCGGCAGGCAGACCGACGGACGGCCCCGCCGACACGGCCGGCAGCTCCCGCAACCCGGGGACGAGTTGGAGACGACCCGGTCCCCGGGGGCACGCTCCGGTCCGACGTCGTTCCCGGCCACCACGGTCCCCGACCACTCGTGCCCCAGGATGGCCCGGGTCTGGCGTACTGCTCGAGCACCAGGTGGAGGTCGGAGCCGCAGATCCCGCAGGCGGCCACCTCCACCAACAGCTCGCCCGGACCGGGCTCGGGGCACCGGCACCCGGTCCACCTCGATCCGGCCATCGCCCCGGTAGATCGCCGCGGTCATAAGGTCAGATGGCACTGCGGTCATGGTAGGGCACCGCGGCCGGGGGCGGCGGGAGGACGAACGTTACCGCTCGCTGTAGGAGGAGTCGACCCTGTGTCCGGGCCGGAGGGCGGTCAGAAGACGTGGTTGACGGCCTTGGTCACCCAAACCGGCAGCGCGGCCTTGATCGTGGCGGCTTGGGCCGCGGACAGCTTGTGATCGGCCACGGCCGTGTCGATCCGGGCATCGGCCGCTCCGACCAGGGCGTTGATCACGAGCTGGGCCTGCACCCCGTGCTCGTTGGCCACCTCCGCCACCGACTTGCCCGCCTTCAGCTCGGTCACCAGGGCCTGGGGGGTCACGCCGATGGTCTTGGCGCTGATGGCCACCGCCGCCGTGCGGATCTGGCGACGGTGGGCCCGGAGCCAGCTCTTCAGGGCATGGTGGCCGGTCGTAGCGGTGGCGCTGGCCGCGGGCGGGGTGGCCGCCGACGCGGCGCCGGCGGTCGCCGCACCACCCAGCACGGCACCGGCGAGAACGACGGGGGCGATGAACCTCTTCAGCACGATTGGACTCCTTCCGGGTGGGACCTCCGGGCCATGGTGGCACCCCAACCTTGGAGATCTGTGGAGAAAGTGTGAGGATTCTGTGAGGGGACCGAGGTCCAGATCGCCGTCCACGTGGAGGCAGCGACGAGCGCAGAGCGGACCGAACCTGGCTCCCGCCCACCGCGCCCGGCGACCTCGGGCCACGACCGGCCATCACCACGCCGGGCGTGGTCGGCCCACCACGGCCGGTGTCTCCATTCCGCATCGGTGTCTCCGATCGGGGACAATCCCCTGAGGGGCTCCTTCACGGGGGCGTCCGATCAGGCGGGCGCGGCGGCCCGCCGGTCCCAGACAACGAAGGCCCGTCCATGGATCCACTCGAACTCGCCAAGGAGCTGGCCACCGAGCTGGAGGCCTTCGATCGCCGACGACCGGCCACGGTGGCCGTCGACGGTCCCGACGGGTCCGGGACATCGGTTGTGGCCGACCAGTTGGCTGCGGCAGTCCGATCGCGGGGCCGTTCCGTGGTCCGACTGCACGGCGACGAATTCCTCCGCCCCCGTCGGATCCGCGATCGCCGGGGCAGCAACTCGCCCGAGGGGTTCCTCGAGGACACCGTCGACATCGCCGCCATCCGACAGCTGGTCCTCGAGCCGCTGGCCCGGGGGGACCAGCGCATCGTCCCGAGGATCCACGACCCCGGACTCGATGCCCCGGTGAATCCCCACTTCGAGGAGGTGCCGGACGACGCCGTGGTCATCATGGACGGCCAACTCCTGCTCAGGAAGGGGCTGCGGGAGGACTGGGGCCTGCGCGTGGTACTGACCGTCGATGAGAGCGAGCGCCGGCGTCGAGCCGGTCAGGGGCCTCGCGGGGACGAGATGGCCGGAGCAGGATCCGAGGTCCCCTCCCGGCGGGCGCGGGGGTTCGACCTCTACCTCGAGAGGGACGATCCGGTGGCGGCAGCGGACATCGTCATCGACACCACCAACCCCGACCGACCGGTGCCGATCCGGTGGCCCTGACAGGCGGTGAGGAGAGCCCCGGGGCAGGGGCTCCGCCTGCCCCTGCCCGGAGGAGGTGGCCCCGGGTTCTGGCGTCCCCGGGGCAGGGGCTCCGCCTGCCCCTGCCCGGAGGATCGGGCGACATGGTCAAACGGCTCTCGGGCCGCCGGCCACGTCACGATGTCGCTCAGATGGTCTCGAACCCGGCCGGGGTGACCTTGGCCATCCGGTAGGCGACCTGGGTGTTCGACAACCCCGTACGGCCCGTAGAGGGGGCTCCGGCGTAGAGGAAGTGGCCGACAGAGCCGAGCCCCACCGCGGGGATTGCGTCTTCGATTCTCAGACGGACGTTGGTCATGATGACCTCCTTGGTGGGAACTGGTAGGACAAGTTCATTGTGCGCCCCCGCCGGTAGCCGGTCTGTCATCCGGGCGACACAGTCAGAGTCGTGCTCCCGACACAGGGCGGCCCGGCTCCGCCGTGGATAGGATCCCGTGGGATTCGGATGAGGAGGATCAGCGGTGGAGTGGCGGCTGTTGAGCTCGTTGACCGAGGACGACCGGAGGGCACTGCTCTCGCGGTGCCGACGCCAGCGGTTTCCCCGAGGCGGGTTCGTCTTCCATGAGGGGGACACCGGGGACAGCGCCCATCTCATCGACAGCGGCACGGTGGCGGTGCGGGTGACCGGACCTTCGGGCGACCTGGTAACCCTCGATGTGCTGCGCCCGGGAGACGTCTTCGGGGAGCAGGCACTCATCGACGAGGGATCGGTCCGATCGGCGACCGTGGTGGCGCTGGAGCGGACCGAGACCATGCGCTTTCAACGGGTGGAGTTCGAGGAGCTGTGGAAGAACCATCCCGACGTTGCCATGGTCGTAGCCAAGATGCTCGATGCTCGATTGCGAGCTACCTCGCAGGCCCTGCTGGACGCCCTCTACCTCCCGGCTGAGACCAGGGTCATGCGTCGCCTGCACTACTTGTCCGAGATCTACGTCAACCACGCGTCGCAGTCAATTCCACTGACCCAGGACGACCTGGCCTCGATGGCCGGCACCACCCGACAGACGGTGAACCGGGTACTGGGCCAGGCCAAGGACGAGGGGCTCCTCAGCCTGTCCCGGGGGCGGATAGTGATTGACGACCCCGAAGGTGTGGCCCGGAGGGCACGCTGATGACGGCTCGCTACACCAACGGGCTGCACCAGGTGGCCGACGGAGTGCACGCCTACCTTCAGCCGGACGGTGGCTGGGGATGGAGCAATGCCGGCCTCATCGAGGGCGACGGGGCCTCCCTCCTCGTCGATACGCTCTTCGACCTCCGGCTCACCCGCAAGATGATCGAGGCCATGCACGGGGTCACCCGGTCGCGACCGATCAGCACGGTGGTGAACACCCACGCCAACGGTGACCACTGTTACGGCAACCAGCTCGTGGCGGGACCCGGGGTGGAGATCGTGGCGTCCTCGGCAGCCGCCGCCGAGATGGACGAAGTCCCACCCAGCGCGCTGGCCACTTTGCTGAGCGGAACGGACCAACTGCCACCGGAGACGGCCCGATACATCCGCCGGGCCTTTGGGGCGTTCGCCTTCGCCGACATCGAGGTGAGCCCACCGACGAGGACGTTCTCGGGAACCGACCGTATCGACATAGGTGGGCGAACCGTCGAGCTGATCGAAGTCGGGCCGGCCCACACAGCCGGGGACGTCATCGCCTGGGTGCCGGACCAGCGGGTGGTCTTCAGCGGGGACATCCTGTTCATCGACGGCACGCCGATCATGTGGTCCGGACCGGTGAGCCGGTGGATCGAGGCCTGCGACCGGATCACGACATTGGAAGCGGCGGTCATCGTTCCCGGTCACGGACCGCTCACCGACGCCCGAGGGGTCCAGGCCGTGGCCCGGTACCTCCGGGTGGTGGACGAGGGAACCCGCGTCCGGCACGCAGCAGGCATGGCGCCGTTCGAAGCCGCCCGCGACCTGCACCGAGAGCTCAGCCGAACGGAGTTCGGGTCGTGGCGGGACCGGGAGCGGCTGGCGGTCAACGTCGAGACGATCTGGACCGACCTGGAGCCCGGGTACGCCCGACCCCCGTTCCCGGAACTCTTCGGCGAGATGGCCTCGCTGGCCGGTTAGCGGTGGGGAGGCACCGGCACGGGTCGACAAGACGGGTCGGGCCCGGACCGCCGAGTACCGCGCACATCGGCCGGACCACCCCCGTGGACGTGTACCGAATCGCCACCAACCGGTCCATGGCGGTCGTCACCGTCGAGCCGGGTGGCGCCACCCGGTGGTCGTTCCCCGAGTAGGACCGAGGAACAGGACCGCGCGGTGCGGCGTCCGGTGGATGTTCAACGGCGCGGACCGAGCTCGCCAGGCCAGTACAGCGGTCTCGAGATTCACCGGGAAGTTGGACGTTGCCGCGGGCCGTTGGCCAGGACGAACCGGTCCCCTGCCGGACGAACCTGGAGAAACGGCGTGCGCAATCCTCGCCCGACCGCCTGACGTGTTTGCCCAAGACAGAGTGTGTCAGGTAAGAACGGGGATGCCGGAACCCAGCATTGTCGATCCGAGGTGCCGCTGGGAGATGTTCGCCGCCGGTGAATGGCAGCGGTGCGGCAAGCCCCGGCGGCACGATGGGGCCCACCAGATCGGTACCGTGACCATTGGCACCCGAGCGCTGATCCGGCTCAGGATGCAACGGCAACCGACCGTGCGGAGGGCCAAGGTCCGATCGCAGACCTGAGGGCGTTTCTGCCGAGTGGGCTGCCGTCCGCCGGTCAGGCGGAGCACACGTGGTGAAGGGCCTCCCGGGCGAGCTCCTCCCAGTGCACCGGCGAGGCAGGATCGACACTCAGCCATTCCTTCATGGGCGTTCCCTTGTTGGCGTCGAATCGGACGCCATCGCCCGCCACCACCAGCTGGTCCACCCGGTCCCGAGGCAGCTTCACCACCAGCCGGCCGTGGGACAGCATGGCGAAGATCCTGCCGTTCGCCTTGAGGGCCGAGGAGCCGAAGGACGGGCCGGCGGCCGGGAGCGTGACCTGGGGCTCGCCTTCGAACTGGCCGACCAACTGATCGAAGCGCTCTGCTGCGTTCATCCTCGGTCCCGCATCACTAGTCGACTCACGCACGCCGAGGGACGATTACCCACCCGTGGCCATCCGTTCGAGATTTTCGACCGACTGCTCGAGCATCGTCACCGGCACCACCGGCCAGGCCACCCCGGATCGCATGTCATCGGTCGCCTTCGACCAGTCGCAGTAGTTGGTCACGTCGGTCTCGGAGTCATTGACCGGCTCGAGCAGCCAGCCGTACACGTGGCCGAACGGAGGATGGTCCCCGAAGCCGATAGTCCATTCGACCAGGCGATCGGGGATGATCTGGGTGACCGTGTTGCGAACCTGGTAGTCCTTCAGGTTGGGGATGTCCCCGAGGGGCTCCCGGTCCATGTCCATATCGAAGGTCTCGCCCACCTCGGTCAGGGCGCGGTCGCCGGGAGCGGCGACCAACATCCCCGACCCGTCGATGGCCACGTGACCCGACGGGCTCGAGACGATCCGGAACAGCTGGCCGACGGGGGCGGCGATGCGCCGGGTGGCAGAAACACGATCGGGCGGCATGGGACCTCCTTGATGCTGTAGGCGGAACGTTGCGACTCTAGCTCTGCCGACAGGGTGGTCTTGGTGGTGGAAGAGTTCCAAGGACCAAGGCGGCGCCGATGACAGACTGGATGCCGTGCGTGCGACCTTGTCGAGGCCACCGGTCCGTTTCGGGAAGGTCCCCGGCCGATGAACCGGGGCGATCAGTCGGTGGAGGATCTCGTGGTCGGGGCAGTCCGGACCGTCCCCGAGGGCTACGTGACTACGTACGGAGCGATCGCCCGGGAGCTGGGACTCAAGTCGCCTCGTCAGGTGGGTGCCGTGCTGGCCCGGGGCAGCCAGCCCATGCCCTGGCACCGGGTGCTGCCTGCCAGCGGCCGGCTCGTGGTCGGCCTGGCCGGCGAGCAGGGCCGCCTCCTGGCTGCGGAGGGCGTCGAGGTCCGGAACGGAAGAGTCGACATGAAGCGGTATCGATGGTGACGTACCGACCGGCGGAGGGTCATTGTGGTCGGGCTTGGGTGTCGGGCTGGAGTAGCGAAGGATCGCCGGCCGGATCGGCTGCCTCCGACCGGTTGAAGCGGAGCTGACGCTCGACGAAGGCCAGATAGAACGCCATGGAGAAGGCCAGACTGGTGAAGAGGCTCATCACGAAGAAGATCCATGGGGCACGAAGGTCTCGTCGGCGGCCGTCCACGATGGTCCATAGAGGAAGCAGGACGAGGTTGACCATGATGTAGTCCTGGGCCGCGGAGTCCGAGGCCCAGTTGGTGAACAGCGCTTTGGTATAACCGGCGTAGGTGGCCCGGTGGCCGTAGAGATGGACATAACGGACGTTGAAGTACCACCCGAGACCCAGCGAGGCCACCCCGAAGACGTAGTAGAGGCTCTCGAGGACGGTGACCCGACCGGCTCGGCCCGCGGTGAACAATCGCCGGTTGACCACGAATGCCGCCACCGTGGTGACGACCCCGAGACTTCCGAAGAACACAAGTGATCCGGACATGACCCTCCCTTGGTTGTGCAAACGACGCCTGACCACGCCACGGTGGTCGGGTGGTCAACCGCTCCGTCGGCGGCGGGTGCCCCGTATAGAACTCGGTGCCGACATCGGGCTGCCGGAACACAGGCCAGGAGGACGGACAGGACAAGCGCCAAAGCCGCAACGGTCCCTGGTGGTGGGCTACTCATGCCGAACCACGTGGGCACGCTAACCGATCTCGGATCGATGATCGCGGAACGAGTGGCCCAATGACCTGGCTCGGAGCTCGTCGGTGCGTCGGCGGGGCGGGTCGGGCCCGACTCACCTCCCCCAGTCAGCCGGGAAAACACGAGGCCCAAACAGTCACCGACGGGCTGCACATCAGGACACCGACGCCGATCGGATGGTGCTCACTCGAGCAGAAGTTGCTCAGCAGCCTTCACCGATCCGGGCCCGCAAGCCCCTCCGTCGAGGAGTTGGGCGCGAGCCAAGTGGCGAGCAGGGTTTCTCGATTTCCATCTCGCCGGCGTGGCCCTGTCGACTGACACACGACCTCGCAGCCGGCGCGTGGCCGCCATGTTCGTCATTGGCGTGGCGTCGACGGACCTACCGCCACTCGGCCCGGAATCCTCAGAGTTCCTCAGTGGGGTGGTCCTCGGCGATGATCCACTCGGCGAGTTCGATCGTGACGTCTCCTGGCCCGATCAGGAAGACGAGCCTTCGGTCGTGGAATTCCATGACCTCACTTCGGGTACGAGTCCCGCCAGCGGCCAATCGGGCCACGGTGGCATCGAGGTCGTCGACGGCGAAGCAGACATGATTGAACCCCAAGCGGGCCAGGTCCTTCTCCCTGGGATCGTCGGGCAATTGCGGGTTGTGGAAGCGCAGAAGCTGGACCTCCTGGTGTGCGGGGGCGCAGGTGAGAGCGAGGGTGACGTGGTCGGCCTCCCAGTGGGGGATGCCCATGTATCGGGACATCTCATCACCGGAGACGACCGTCGAGGCGGTCTCCTCGAACCCGAGCAGTCCGAAGAACCGCTTGGCCCCCTCGAGGTCGGATACGGCGATCGTGACGTGATCGAACCCAGCATGCCTTTCGGACTCCATCCCACCAGCGTAGGACCCTGCTTGGCACGGAGCGGCCAAACGCGAAACGACGGCTGGGCGTCCGCTGTGCCGATGGCGGCGATCGGCAAGGTCGAGCAGATTCGTACCGTGGACAGGGACCGAATCTGACATGGCCTGGGCCATGCTCGACTTCCATCGGAATACCCTTCTCACCGAGGGCCAGACGCTCAGCCACGATTTACCGATGCGGGCCTCTGTCCGGCCCTCTCCCCTCACGGTCCCCGGACTACTGCGACACGTGACAGAAGTCGAGCGCTACTGGTTCGAGGTGTGCATCTCGGGTCAAAAGGGGAAGGCGGCTGTACGGAGGAGGTACGGACTCCGACCTCCTGCACGTTCATTCTGCTCCGGCGATCGAGGTGGTGCACAGCTTCCACGCCGCCAGTGAGGCCTCGCTCTCGATCGCATCAGACCACTAGCTCGACGAGGAGGCAAGCCGGTCGGTATCCGGCTCATCGCCATTCGCCCCCCGTAGCCTGGTGGTGCAGGGGCCGGCGCCGGAGCGAGGATGAGAATGATCAAGGAACTGGAGGATTTGCCCCCGGGTGTCATCGGATTCGAGGCCAGCGGGCACCTGGAAGCCAGCGACTACCGCGACGTCATCCTGCCCGCGTTGGTTCGGGCGGCGGAGAGCGGGGAGGTCCGATTCGTCATCGTCATGCGCGACTTTCAAGGGATGTCTGGCGGGGCCCTGTGGCAGGACCTCAAAGTAGGAATTGAGCATTTTCGAGCCTGGCGGAAGATTGCGCTGGTCACCGACATCGAGTGGATGGCTCATCTCACCTCGCTCTTCGGATGGATGACGCCGGGCCAGGTCCAGACGTTCCCTCTCGCGGAGTTCGACGAGGCAAGCGCGTGGGTAGCAAATTGAATCCCTCGGCCCTCACCGCTCACTCCCGGCGCGTATCCACTCGGCCCATCGTCGCTCGACGGAGGCCATTGGCCTCAGCCCCGATGGGCCCGGTGTCGTTCACGAGCCGGCCCGTGACGCTGCTATCCCTCGTCACCTTTCCAGCGCCACACGGCTGAACCCCAGGTGAGTCCAGCCCCAAACCCTGCGAACAGTATGAGACTCCCGGCCACAATTCGCCCGCACTCCGCTGCGCTGGACAGTGCCAAGGGGATCGAGGCAGCTGAGGTATTGCCGGTGGACTCAATCACTGATGCAATGCGATCGCTGCCGATGGCCAGGCGACCAGCGACTGCCTCCATGATCCGCGCGTTGGCTTGATGCGGCACGAACAGATCAATTTGCGACGACCGGACTCCGGAGCGCTCCATCGACAAACGAGCTGAGGCCACCGAGACCTTCACCGCGTGACGGAAGACCTCCGGTCCATTCATCGTGATCGTCGAACCATGGTCGGCGAAAAGGAGATGGGAAAGCCTTCCCTCGGTACCCAGGTCCCAACCGAGCAACGACCCCGCACCGGGCGTCGATCCGAGCACGACCGCTCCGGCCCCGTCGCCAAAGAGAAAAGCAGATGATCGGTCCGACCAATCGACGGTTCGAGTCATCGTCTCAGCTCCGATCAGAAGGACTCGATCCATACCTCCGGAAATAAGGGAGGCCGATGTGACCAGGCCATACAGGAACCCTGCGCATGCGGCGTTCAGGTCCATGGCACCCCGATGGACACCGAGTCCAGCCGCGATCATTGCCGACGTCGACGGCAGCTGCTTGTCGGGCGTCGACGTGCACACAACCAGCATGTCGATGTCGTTCGGATCGATATGGGCCGATCGCAGAGCTCTCGATCCGGCCGCTTGCGCCAGCTGGCCGGTAGTACCGAGCCCAACCTCTGTACCGGCATCCTGTTCACCCGGCACGAAATGTCCAGCGGCCGCGTGTCGTGTCCGGATGCCCGATCGCTCTACGATCCAGTCGTTCGTCGTGTCCAACATGCCTGCGATGTCGTGATTCGAGACGACCTGATCGGGCAGGGCCGTCCCCCACCCCCGGATGACGCATCCCGAACCAACCCTCATCGGTCGTCACCGATGCCGGTTCGAGGGTTGGCGGTCGGGAGCACAGTGAGAGGCTACGGGTTTCACTCGGTTACCCATGAGTCATCCCTGTAGGACCCATGGGATCCGTGGAGATCGAGGCCGAGTCCAGCTGCTTCGTTCCCGATCCGAAGGTGGGCCGGACTTGGGGCACCGGGCCGTAGCGGGACCTAGCCAGCACGGCCTGGCCTCGGTGCTCGGTTCGGGCCACCTGGTGGTGGTGCTCACCTACGACCCAGCGGTGCGCCATGAGATCTGGCCCTTTTCAGTGAATCTCTCCCTGGTCCACTACCGGCGCTCCACGGCCGCCGTCGCCTTCAGCCGTCGCCTCCTCCTTGGGTGGTGGGCACGTCGAGGTCAGCTCCCTCCTCCGGACGACAACGGCGGATTTCGCGCTTGCCGATCGCCCTCGGCCAGGCGCCCAGCAAATCGGCGGGCCCGATCGCCCTGTCGGCCGGGGGAGGAACTGCCCGGTGGAGCGGCCGGATCCCCGGGTGGCCAGCCCCCATGCCCGCGGGTCGGTTCTGGGTCGTCCCCGCGATCGGCGTGACGTGAGCGAGACTCAACGACATGAGCCTTCCGAGCGAGTTGCCGGTCGTTCAGGCGCCGATGGCGGGTGGCCCCTCCACTCCCGCGCTCACGGCGGCGATCGCCGAGGCCGGTGGATACGGTTTCGTTGCTGCGGGCTACCTGGCTGAGGACGAGCTCCGTCTGGCCATCGCTGCGACGCGCAGGCTCACCGCCGCCCCGTTCGGAGTGAATCTGTTCGTGCCGTCCGAGCCCGGAGATCTGGGCGCGGTTGTCGCATACGGCTCGACCCTCCAGGCCGAGGCGCACCGTCTGGGCGTCGCGCTCGGCGAACCACACTGGGAGGACGATGGCTACAACGCCAAGTTGCACGTGGTCGAATCGGCTGGAGTGCACATGGTTAGCTTCACGTTCGGCTGTCCGACCTCAGCAACGGTGGACCGGATGCACCGGGCCGGCATTCAGGTTGCAGTCACTGTCACCTCAGTCTTCGAAGCGCAGCTCGCTGCCGGTGTCGGTGCCGATGTGCTTGCCGTGCAAGGTACCGAGGCTGGCGGCCATCAGGGGGGCTTTGTCGACCTAGCCGCCAATCACAGGCCCTTGCTTTCCGTTCTGACCGAAATCCGCGAGACAGTCGAGCTGCCGATGATCGGTTGCGGAGGAATCATGACCGGACGCGATGCGGCGGTGGCCCTCCGGGCCGGTGCGATCGCGGTCCAGGTGGGCACGGCGTTGCTCTGTTCACCGGAGGCGGGGACCTCCCGACCGTACCGAGAGGCCCTGCTGGGCGGGCGTTACCCCGAAACGATCCTTACGCGTGCCTACAGCGGTCGCTTCGCTCGAGGACTAGCCAACCGGTTTGCACGCGAGCATGATGGCCAAGCCCCGCAGGCATACCCTGAGGTGCACCATCTCACCCGCCCGCTGCGGGTGGCTGCCACTCAGGCGGGTGACGACAGCGTGCCCAACCTCTGGGCCGGGACCGGCTGGCGTCAGCTCAGGGCTGAACCTGCGGCAACGATCGTCCGACGGATAGGCGCGGACGCACGTCGCGTCGACCTTTGACCATGGGGGGGCTGGCCTCCTTCGATAGGTGCCCATCAGAGCTTCTGCTCTGTGGCCGCGTTTGCGGACATGGCCGATCCGACCCAGGGACGGGACGGGACGGCCGTACTCTCCGGCACCGTGCGACGGAAATGCCCCAGAAATGGCTTCTGCGTTTGCCGAGGCCCACTCAGGTGGTCGTACCCGTCGTGGCCGGAAAGCCGTTTCCAGCGAGGTCAGACCCGATGACGACGATGACATCGAGTCCGGCGGCATTCGGCACAGGTACGTCAGAACCGAGGGACTGGACCGCCGTCATCGGTACCCCGAGCTCGGAGGCGACCAGCCCCGCCGCCTCCTGCTGAGACGGGGCAAAGTAGACCGTCGTCGTCGACGCCGCCGTCGTCGAGTTCTCCGGAGTTGCAACATTCCATCCCTGCTGCTGGAGTTGCTGTGCGAAATGACCCGCGGCGTTGGGCTCCTGCGTACCGTTGGCGACAAGAACCTTCACGCTTGCATGTGCCACCGTTGACGTGGTGGTCGCCGGAGGACGAGTCGAAACGGTGGTTGTGGGTGAAGTTGTGGCTTTGAAGTGAGGGCCGACCACGGACCCGACAAATCCCGCAAGAGCCAGTGCCGCCAAGAAGAACAGTGCGAGGAAAATGCGTCTCCCCCAAGATGACCGCTGATGCGAGTGGAGAGGACCCACCAGGCAGATCTTAGATGGCACGACCCGGGAAACAAGAGACTGCCGGTCGACGACGGCCAGAATGGTCGGCCGATATCGGAGATTCCACCGTCAGAGCAGCCAGACGGCAGCCAAGGCCAGCCACTTGGCGGCCTCTCGGCTGACTGGCACATCCAAATGACCCTGTGATCACCCAGCCGGTCACGGGACCGACTGCTGTAATGGACAGCTAACTCCTTTCGTCATTGCCGCGGGCAGCGGCTGCGGCAATTTCGCGACGACGAACCACCACGACCAGCCGATGGCATTCCAGCTCCGTAACGATGGCCGTTCAGGTTTGGCAAACCCGCGACAGGGCCTGGACCCAGGGCCCGTCATCGGTATCAGATTCGATCGCCGAGTTCCCGGTGTGGTTGAGAATCCGCAGATGTGCGTTGGCGAACACAGTGGACCGGCATCGAGCGCACCCAGAATCCATCGCTGGCGTTGCTCTTCACAGCCCATGGGTGGATCGTTGGACAACCCGCCTCTGATCCCGCCGGCCTCTCCCTCATTTCGGCTTCCCCCATACCGAGATGTGCTTTGTGCTGTTTGCCGTGAATGGTTCCCGGTTCCACCCTCCCCAACGTTCGCGGAGGGTCATCCCAGCAATGCGCGCCATCAAATCGAGCTCGGACGGCCACACGAATCGATACGGCATCGAATGGACTCCGCCCTTGCCATCCGCGACCCAGTAGTGATGAGAGACCCCGCATTGAGTAGCAACGTCGATCTCATCGAATCCAAGATGAGGTGGATTCACGCTGAAGGCCCGGACGGTCTCGCCGGGTGGGAGCCGCTGGAGGGGAGGCACCTCCAGCTCAATCACGAACACCCCACCGGGTGCCAGATGTCTGGCGACGTTGCAGAAGCATTCGACCTGCTCATTCTGGGTGGTCAGATTCGTGATGGTGTTGTACACGAGGTAGACAAGCCCGAATGTGTCTTCCACCTGGGCCGTCGCAAAGTCACCGATCGTCACCCTGATGTCCTCTGCCCCCGGCTTTGCCCGCAACTGCGCGACCATGGACGGGGACAGCTCGATCCCGTGCACGCGGACGCCTCGCTGGCTGAGAGGCAAGGCGATCCGGCCTGTGCCGATGCCGAGCTCCAGGGCGGAGCCACCTGCAGCGAGATCGGCCAGGAAGCTGACGGCGGGTCCGATGACGGCCGGATCGAAAATGCCCGGGGCCAAGTCGTAGTTTGCAGCTATCTGTCCATCGAAGTAGTTCTCCTTTGCCACCTAGTCACTCTGTCACGAGACCCACGACCGTCGCTGGTCCGTCGGCATCGGACCCCGGCTTCGACCCCCTTGTGTCGTTCGGCGCGGTCGATAACCGGCACCGCCCCGTCG
Source organism: uncultured Acidimicrobiaceae bacterium (assembly GCA_963717885.1). GTDB lineage: Bacteria > Actinomycetota > Acidimicrobiia > Acidimicrobiales > RAAP-2 > Bog-756. The sequence continues at coordinate 329,052 of CAVQXB010000004.1, forward strand.
TCCTGGGACAGTCGCCCCGATCGTCAAAGTGCCGAGCGCAGTCGACCAATGTCGAGAAGGTGATGGGTTGCATCGTGGACGATGTGACGGGCAATCCAATGTGGATCGACCGAGGTTCCGTCAAATCTCACTGTGCAGAGCCAATCGTGGGAAGAGAGCCCGGACAGCTGCTGGCTCAAGGAGCTGGCCTCGTGGTCAATGCTATCCAGAGCCGCGTCGACGTCAATCTTTCGCGGCCGGGACGCGAACTGTTGCGGTGGCGACTCTCCAAGGTCGGTTCCGGGCTGAGTGATGGCGGCACCCAGTAGGAACCTCATCCCGAAAAGCACCTCCCTGACATGATCTGTGTACTCCGCGATGGACCACATCTGACGAATGGGCCTCCGAAGGAGGTCGCCGGGAGTTACTCCCGACACTGCCGTAGCCCACTGCACCGGCAGACGCTGGATTGCTGCGATCGCACTGGCATCGCTCCAATCATCAGAGTCGAAGCCGCATTCTCCGCACCGCTCGACATTCACGTTCCCGATTCTGCCCTACCGGCTCGGCTGTCCTACCCTTCCCGGCCGAAGGGGCCACTGGCGAAGCGGAGAAAAGCCACGGCGAAAGCTCCACTTTCCCTGTCCTAACATCCGACCCGGTTCTAGTATTGGATCGGTGAATCGACGGCGGCGCAGTATGGGCGGACCTCCGGGCGGGATGGTGGACGGAGGAACGATGGTCAGACCTCCACCAGTGACCTGTCCAGCAACTCCGGGCGTCCGGCCCGTTCTCCAACCGTCGAACGATCATGCCGATGGTGGGTCCTGCCTTGCACACCCCATACGCTCGATCCTGTCAGTCCTCTGGGCGCTCCTGCCAGCGATGACCGTGGGCTTCCTGGCCGGTCCTTGCATCCTCGTCGCCTCGATTCGGTTGCGGAGTGGTCGTCTCGGAATGTTCGCGGCCCTCTACTGCGCTCTGAGCGTCACTGTGGTCTTGCTGGTGTGGAACCAACCGACGGGCTCCTGGCGAATGAATGCTGCGGTGCTAATTAGCTTTTCGGCCGCGATCGTCGGAACATTTCATTGCTTTGCGGTCCGGGCGCAATTGGTCTCGGGCGAACATCGGGTTCAGTCAGGCTGGCTTGACAAGCGCCCTGGTGAGCACGTCTTCCGAGGTTCCCGCCGTTCGCGCGTCGAGGCCGGCTGTGCGGTTCTAGCGGGCTCCGTGCTCACGGTGGCGGGGTTCCTGATTCACCCGACATCGAGCTGGAGCTGGCTCGGGAACGTTCTCGCGCCCGCCGGCGTTGTGATGGCCCTCGTGGGGCTGATGTCCCTCACCGCAAAGGTCGTGGTCTACCCGAGCCGAATCAAATCCGTCTGGCACTTTCGGTCACGATCGTTCCCCATCGACCGGGTACGCGCCATCGACCTGGCTCAAAAGTGGACCGATGGCGAGATGATCTGGATTCCTCTGGTGATCTTGGACGACCGCTCCGAGAAGCCGCTGACTGTCCTCAGTCTTCCTCTTTCGTCCGACTCATCACGGCAGAGGGTCAGCGAGGACGTCCGGACACTTCGCAGCCTGATCGGCGTCGGTGGCACGGATAGGACGTGAGCCGACCGCTTCGGTGCGCCCCTCGCGAGCTCGGTTGAGGCTCGGCACCACCTGCTGGCCACTGTTCGAAGGGTCATGAGCCACCTCAATTGGACTCCCCCGGTCTCGAATCGATGACCTGCAATCTAGGTCTCAGCACCGTGCTCAGCTGGGGTTGCGCAGGAGTTTGGAGTTACGAAGCAGGAAAACTACCTGCTTCCAGGGGCATCACCTCTCTGGCACCATGGTGGCGGCGTCCTTCTCCGACCCGGGGACCGTCGGAGCCTCCGCCGGGCTAACTATTGGATCCACGTCACGACACGGTCAGCCGACAGATTTAGGTCTCTCGTAACAGTTCTCGGGGCTTGGAACGCGTAGCAACCATCGCGGGTAGCGACGGCGATCAGGTTTGCCACCACCACTACCCCGGCCGCCAGGAGACCGACAAGCCAGATCGGCACAACGGCGACCGGTACGGCGCCAAGGTTGTTGGCGAATGCCTGCCACACGGCCCGTCCGACCACGATCCCCAACGGAACACCGATCACTATGCCAGCCAATGCCAACGTCATGGCTTGCCATGCCACCGTCGAGACAACTTGGCCGTTCACGAACCCCAGTACCTTCAACAGGCCCACCTCTCGTCGGCGCCGCGAGACACTGACAACCAGCAGGTGGAGCAAGGTGGCCGCTCCGAACAGTGCCAACATGGCGCCGAATATGAGCGGGAAATTGACCGCTTCGCCAAAGTTGATGAGCGAAATTGGTGCGACGGCGAGAGCGGTGACCGACCGGTAGGCGTCGAAGTAGTGGTTGATTGCTGCCTGCCCCTTCGGCCCGGGAACGACACTGGCCAGCATCCCGCCGTTGGTCGACTCCGCTACCCGTCGCTGACAGGCGGCTCGGGTAGGACCCGGGGGACACGCGGCGGCCTCGTAGCCCGCCAACGTGAACACCGCGCCGGTGCCCAGACTCACGGCGTTGCCCAGCACGGGCAACGACATCTGGGCAACCACTCGGAACGGCACAGTTCGTCTACCGCCAGAGGCCGACGACAACGTGACGTGGACGGTTGAGCCGAGACCGGCGCCCACCTGGCGCATCGTCGTCGCGCCGAGGCCGACCTCTCCTGTGGCGTTGGGGGGATACCCGGCCACCGTCGACAGGAGGAGCGAACCTCGGATGGCCTTTCCGGCGATGGCACCGACTACCACCTTGTTGATCGAGATGGCCGGTAGTGCGATTCCCTGAGTGATTCCGGTAATGGCCCGGTCCTGTTCAAGGCTCTTCAACAGCACCGGATCCGGCGTCCCCCCGCTGTTGGGGTTCGAGATGTTGAGCTGGAAGGGATCCCCGTACAACGTGGGGGTGGCCGTGAGATGCGAGAGGCTTGCGCCGAATACCGCCGTCCCGCACAGCGCGATCACGGCCAACACGGTGGCCAGCAGAGCACTGCCCACTGGCACGCTGGCACCGCCGCTCCTCCGCTCCAGCGCGTTGCGGACCCCGATCACGACGCTCGGCGGTGCGCCGGCCGCCCAGAGACGACCCGCCACCTTGGAAGGCGCGACGTCGACGATCCGGTCGCTGGAGCGGGAGGCACGGGCCGCGCGTACGGCCGGCCAGAAGCCCAGGGCGACCACGACTACCACCGTGGCGAGCCCACCGATCGCCAGCACGAGTGAGTCGAACCTGATCCCCTTCGAGGTCTCGGCGATGCGCGCTTCGCCCAGTGGTCCGATCGGTGAGAGCATCGTGGCGATCACCACGGCACCGAAGGCTCCCACCGCCCCGACCATCAGGTTGCGGGCACTACCGAGCATGATCAACTGACGTCGCTCGATCCCCAGGGCGACCATCGTAGGGAACTCTTCGCTCTCGGCGATGCTCTGCCGGCCCAGCGCCTGGCCGATGACGGCCAGCCCAACCAATGCGGCCAGAGGCGCCAGTAGCCACCACCCGATGGCCTGGGGATGGATCGAGGCTTCGACCGATGCGATCTGGGCATCCTCATTCTGCGTGAAGAGGGTTCCGCCGTAGGCGCTGGCGGCAGCGTCGAATCGGGGAAGGTCAGCGGCGCCGCGACGGAGGCGGACGAAGTACACATAGCCAGTCGCCATGCGTGGTAGGAGATCGCGGACGAAGGCCTGTGAGGCGTACAGGCTGTACTGGGGAGTGCCACCGGAAGGAAAATCGAACTCAGTGGCCTCGAACCCGACCACTCGCAGGGCTACGGTCGGGCCTGTGGGGCGGGGAGGAGGCCCTGTAGCGGAGTTGTAAGCCGACTCTTGCGACCGGGCGTAGAAGGGGACGCGGATGACGGTCCCCAGCCTCACTCCCTCGTCCTGTTGGAGGGTGTACGAGGCCATGACCTCGTCGGGGTTCGATGGATCCGGCACACGGCCCGATACGAGATTGAAAGCCTGTCTCCCCTCGGTGGGGAGAGCGATCACACCGAAAGTCGAGGGGTTGAGTGGATGCGTACACGCACAGGTGGGTTGACCATTGTCGGGGCCTGAAGCCCTCGTCACTTCGACTACTCCGGGCAGCCGGGTGATCGTGGGCAACGGCTGAGCCGAGTACACCTCGGCGTCGAACCCCTTGCCAGCGACGAAGGCGGGAAAGGCTGATTCCGTGCGCCGCCCGGCAGCTGCGGCAGCCATGACTGCCCCACCGACGAGGCTGATCAGGATCACGACGGCCAACCAGGATCGCCATCGATGGCGCAGCTGTGCCCAGAACACCGCCCAGACGGCCCGCACGACGTCCTCCTCACCTCGGGTTTTCCCTATTTGACGGGCCCGGGGCCGATCGCCAAGGTGGCTAGCTCGTGGGCGGATTCGTGCTAGCACCAAGACTCCTTCTGGACGAGGAGAAGTGAGCACCGGTCACGGTCGGGCTGACTGCTCATTGGCCATCGGTCGAGCATGCTCCCAGAGGCCACCACCGAGGGCCGCTCTTTGGCACAGTGCGGTCCACCGAACACCTCCCGCTGCCGACCAAGGTCTTCACCAACGGAGCATCGAGTTAGTCGTGGTACCGGGTTGCGAAAGCCCCTCCCCTTGGCCACAGTCCCCCCACGGTCGGTCGCCGGCAATGCAGCAGGCGCTCCAACCGACGATGTCGAGCGTCGAGCTCATCGCGGGGTGAGGTGGGCCACTCGGCGTTACACGACGCCTTGAAAGGAGCGGTACCGCACAGACTCTCACGTCATCCCCGTCGGTCTTGGCGGCGCTCCTTGCGGCGTCGGTGGCGACGCATGACACCAAGTCCAAACCAAACCAAGGCTCCGAAGACTGCGACGACGATGGTATAGAGCCAGAGGGGCCAAGCGAAATTCCAGACCAAGAAGTGAAGTCGGATCCTCTCGGTGTTTTGGATGATGAAGATGAGGAGCAGTCCAACTCCGATCAGAGTTGCAATCGCTCCACCACCGAGTCGGGGCCTCTTCCCGCTGCCGGGAGAATCCGGGTCAGACATCTTGACCTCCTTCAACACATGGGCCGCCACACGGGCGCCCAAGCCTGTGCCGAGCGTAATCCCCGCTTGTCGCCGGTTCCGCCACCACAGCTTGCCTTGTGGTTCAGTTACAGAGGTTCACGTCGGACCGAGGGCGGTCACAGGGCCCCGTCCAGGCAAGTGGTCAATCGATGGCCGCAATTCGATGGGCCGGATTCCAGAACCCCCGCCACTGCCATTCGCCTGACGAGCTCGGCTGGACAGTTCCCTCGTACTCGCCCAGAACCTTCTGCGTGGAGTCATAGAGGTCGCACTTGAACGTCCGGCCTGCACTCCAGGATGCCGGCGGATGACACACCGCTCTTACGGCACCGTTCACCCCAGGGCCGACGTCTCCCGTTCTGGTCACGGCCTGTTGCACCTGGACGTCCAGGCTGGAGACCGATGGCCCGGTAGAGGAGGGCTGTGAGATCACTCCACCCCAAACTCCGGCTGAGGTAGCACCGACCAGGGCGATGGCGAGAACGACGATCGCCACCCTTCGGACGGGGTGTCTCCTCTTGGGTGCGTCGGAATCGAAGCGTTCATCCGGTGGGTGCCAGTTACCGTCCGACCCAACCCACCAGCCCGCAACGAATGGATCGTCGCCCAGGTCGTCCAGGTCGTCCAGCTCCTCGGGGTCGTGGGCGTTCGATGTCACCATGGACGAGGGTAGCCGGGACGGAACGGGTGCCGCCCCTGCCGGGGGCGCAACAAACCAAGCCATGAAGCGTTGACCGCAGAAGCTTCGTGCCAGCCAAGCGGCCCGAACAGGGTAGAGGTTTGGGTGATGAGAGCTGGACGACTGAAGTCATTCACTGATGAGGAGTGGGCGACATCTGGGACGAACACCAGGCTGGCGTGACCCTGAAGCGGATCGCCCGGAAGCTTGGCCGGCAGAACGCCGACCGGCGCACCGGCGAGGGGCGGAGGGGTCTGCCCCACAACGGAACATCCGCAGTGCCAGACGATCAGCCTCAGAGGACCAGTTCCACAGACGGAGGTTTGCGGACATGGCGACTCCACCATTGCCCCAGGTCGTCCACGGCGGTGGATCGTGTGCGGCGTGTCATAATCAGCGTGCCGGCCGATCCGGCCCACAGACTGGGAGACCAACATGACTGAGACCAACGACACGCCCGCCGATGACGACTCACTGGAGGTCGTGGAGGTCGAGACAGAGGGTGTCGACGACGAGGGAAACCTCGTGATCGATGACTTGGTGGTTGCAGTGGACGGCGAAGGCAAGGTCGTTGCTACCGACGAGACCGTCGCTGTCATCACCTCAGAGGGCCACGCCGTCGTCGATGAGAAGCTCTCGGTGGTGGGAGAGGACGGCGAGCTGCACGCCGTAGAGGAGGACATCGCTGTCTTAGAAGGCGACGACGAATAGGCCGACTCGTCGGATCTCAGCTCGGCGGACCGTTCGGACAGGCAAGCGCCCTACGCCAGATGGACCGTACTGCCCTGACCGGCCCAGCCGTTCAGGGCAGCCTCCAGGCCTCGTGATGGAGCCTTTCCAACAGGTCCAGTGGGCCATCGTGGAGGAACCAGCAGGTTTGGTGTTTGAGGCATTGCCTAAGTCGTAGGCCGTGCCGCCTCCATCCGGCTATTCGTTCAACGATCTGCGGGGATCCCCAGAATCTCGGCGATCACCGCATCGGCGTTCGCCTCGTCGGAGATTTGAAGGGCAGCAATCAGATCGAGGTCATCGAAGGACAACTGCTGGTGGATCGGCGCCCGGTCCGTAACCGACTGGTTTGGTGACATTTGTGAAACGCTACCCAGGGGACCAGCCGGTGTAGTGGACCCCCCGTTCGCTCATCCAGCGGTCGGGGACAGCCTGATCGATCCACTGGCGGAGTGAGAAGACGGACCATGGCCGACTACCTGGCAGGGCAACCTCCAAACGGTGAACGGAATCTGCCCGGGGGGACTTATTCATGGAGCTTCGCATTAGCGTGTCGAACACTGCATCGGACCATTGGGCTTGGCACACTGATCGTGAAGCCGGTGCGGCATGTGACATCGGTCGGGGCACTTCTCCATGACGAGGCGATCGAACTCGGGCCACGTCTTCGGCAGACCTACATGATCGTGGGTCTGACGGGGAGACCCAGGGACTCGAGCTTCCGTTCGCCTCGATCGCAGCCGTCGGCACTGGGCGATCTCGTCCGCTTGGGACGCAGCTCCCGTTTCAGGGCTGCCCGGTCAGCCTGGACGGCTCGGTACTCCCTCCAGCTCCCGTTGGCATTGACCTCGACAGACGGTAGACGGCGACCGCTCGAGCCCTGCGGCGAAGGCCCGGATCGCCAGTCCGGCAACCACCCCCCTGGAAATCTCCTCTCGCCCCGCCAGCGACCACCGAAGCTCAGAACACTCGCGAGCCACACCCCTGCTCCACGAACTCACTGTTCGCCAATCAGGTGGTTGTGGCAATGACCGGTTGTGGGGGCAGGTGATCAAGGGCAGGTCTTCGGCTCGTCCCCAGGATGGGTCATCGGCGTGTGAAGGTCAGGTGGGTGACGCCGCTCGGTGACGAGACTGCCTCGAGGTTGTAGCGCTCCTCAAGGCCTTCGAGGCCGTCCCACAGTCGAACACCGCGGCCGAGCAGGATCGGTACCAACACGACGTGGAGGGCGTCGATGAGGCCGGCCGCGAGGAAGTCGCGGACGACTGTCGGGCCACCGCCGATGCGCACGTCGAGGTCACCTGCGGCCTCCCGGGCGAGGTCGAGCGCCTCCTGCGGAGAGGCGTCGACGAAATGGAACACCGTGCCGCCCTCCATCTCGATCGATGGGCGCGAATGGTGCGTGAGCACGAACACCGGCGTGTGGAATGGCGGGTTCGGCCCCCACCAGCCACGCCACTCGTCGTCGGTGCCGACATCGGTCCACGGGCCGGTCTGCGGGCCGAACTTGGCCCGGCCCATGATCTCGGCGCCGAACCCGACATTCAGGCGTTCTGCGAACGCGTTGTCGACACCGGTCGAGCCACCGGTCTGACCCATGATGATCGAGCGCCCGAACTGGGTGGCGATCATCCACTCGTGCAGACGATGGCCGGCGTGGCCGAACGGGGCGTCGAAGGTGAGACCTTCGCCGGTACCGAACCCGTCCAGGGAGATCGAGAAGTTGTGTACACGGACCTGGGACATGGCGACCTCCGAAGCGTGGGCAATTGCGATGCAACTGTTTGACGCTAACGCCGATCGGCGTGGGCCGTCTGTCACCGAGTGCCGTCTCGGTGGCAGGGCATATCCGGCAGCGAGGATTGACCTAACCAGCTGACGGTCCACCATTTCGGAGCGGGAATTGGTCGGCGCGTGGGTGAATACCCGAGCCAGGTCTGACTCCATCAACACCGGCTGACGTCCGTACGGACTGTCCTGAAGACAGGGCGGACCTTACCATTAGCGGGTGCGGGCAAAGTCGATGTCGTCAGAGGAACCGTCCATGGCACGCCGTGAGGTGGGGTCTCTCAGACCCTACGGCGTGGCGGTCGTCGCTGGCATAGCCCTGTGCCTCTATCTCGCAGCCTGGGCACACAAATACGGGCTGGACCTACGGGTCTACCGGGACTCAGCTACTGCATTCGTCAATGGGCACAATCCGTACCTCTCGACCTTCAGCCGGAGCCGTCTTTCCTTCACGTACCCGCCGTTCGCCTTGCCTGTACTGTCCCCACTGACGTGGACTTCGTTTGCTGTGACCCAGTGGCTCCTGTGGTTGGTGAGTCTCGCAGCGACGACGGCCTCCGTGGCGATTGTGCTCATGGATCGGGGGTATGCGGGCCGAACTTCCTTGTGGTGCGGCTCCTTTGCCTGGGCGTGCATCTCGATCATGGTTCTCGAACCGGCAAGAAGCGGAGTCAACTACGGCCAGATCGAGTTCGTCCTCATGTTCCTGGTGGTGGCCGACCTCCTGGTCGTGCCGCCTCCCTTTCGAGGGATTGCCATAGGAGTTGCCGCTGCCATCAAGCTGACGCCGCTGATCTTCGTTGCGGTCCTCTTCGTGCGGCGTGACTGGAGGTCGGTCGCCAGAGCGGCGCTGTCCTTCGTGGTTTGCACTGGCCTGGCTTGGCTCCTATGGCCGGACCTCTCCCGCACGTACTGGCATCATGATGTCGTCCAGCCCGGAAGGGTCGGGACCGTTGCTTACGGGGGCAACCAATCCTGGTACGCCATTCTCCATCGCCCGCCGTTCCCTACAACTGGGTCGGAACCGGTATGGCTTGCCCTATCGCTGATAACGGTACTTGTCGGGACCTTCGTCGCCTGGAGGTGCGTCACCACGGAGCGCCAATCGCTCGGCATCATCGCCATAGCCTTGGTAGGCCTCCTGGTCAGCCCGATCTCTTGGACTCATCATTGGATCTGGGTGCTCCTCGTTCCGCCCATGCTCATCGGCCCACGGCGGCACGACACCGAGCCGCACGTTCGCATGATGTTGTGGGGACTCGTAGCCCTCACTATTGCGGCTCCTTACTGGTGGTTCTCTGCCGGATGGGCGGGCGATCTACTCGAAGCACTCCTCCCCCTGTGGACATTTGCGTCCATGCTGGCATGGTGCCGAGTTGAGTACGTGGTTTGGAAGCAGCCGCCCGCCCAATCAGATCAGATCATCGATCGGGCGACCCCCACATAAGGCGCCGTTCATGGCGGTTAGCCCCTGGTAAAGCACGCCCCGGTCCATAACCACCGCCGAGCCGGCGATCGGGGGCAGGTCGGCCACCAATGCTAGGAACGGTGTCGTGGAAGGAACGATCGGGCTAGAAGATGGCCGAACGGTGGGCTTCGCCACTTTCGGAAGCCCAAGTGGGACGCCCGTGATCTGATGTCACTCAGAGCGCCTTGTCGGGTTCGCGAAGAGTTCACCGGCTCGTTACGGGCGGGTCAACTTGGCCCGATACAGCTGACCCGACCCGGCCAGTGCATCGTGGGCGCCCAGCTTCCCGACCCATTCGGAGGCCTCGACGCACCCGATCCAGACCTCGTTGGCGATGACCCCGAGGTTGGACCCGAAGAACTCAATGGGCCTTGGTAGCTCGGCAGAGGTCGAATCGTGGTCTTCATCGTCGATTGCGGGGTTACTTCATCCATGCCAGGCTCTTGGCCGCGGGAGGCGGAAAGCGAGGAGCGATGTACGCAGTGGTTGGGAAGGTCAGCCTCGACTCAGGGCGGATGGACGACATCATTGGGAATCTCGAAGGAATGGTCATTCCCTCGGTGAAGTCGCAAGAGGGTCATGTGGCGAGCTACTTCACGCGCAGTGCTGACGGCACCAATGGTCTGTCGATGTCAGTGTTCGACACGAAGGAGCAGGCCGAGGCATCAGCAGCCACGATGGTCTCACCACCGGAAGCTCCCGTGACCATTGAGGATGTCGAGGTCCGCGAAGTCATCGGCCATGGGTGACAGGGCCGGGTCCTCATTGAGTCAGAAACTCACAGCCCTACTGCTCTTCGCTCGTCCTGTCAGGCGACACGTCATCATTGCGCTGCCACATCATCCCCCGCACCACGTCGGGAAGTAGGTGGCCGACGAGCTCCTGGCAGGTGCCACTTGGTCGGCCCCCTACCACTCCTCAACTGCGAAGTACCCGCCTGCCCGGGTCGCTCGTTGCCGGATCCCGCGTGGGCGGGCAAGCCGACCACATTGTCGACAGATGTCTGTTGGCGTTAGTGCCGGGCGGAAATGACGGCCTGGTAATGGTGCTCCAGCAGATGGCTCACTTCGCGATGAAGGAGCTGTATCTCCCGTGTGACGGCCAGCCAGGTAGAACCCGAACCCATGGACGCCTGGAGCACATCGGCGGCGTTCGAGTAGGACCTTGCCGTCTGGGCCAATTCCAGCCCGATATCCCCAATCGGGCAGGGGTTCTCCTCAACCCACCTGGACAAGGCCACCGAGGCGGCTCGGAGTTGATCGGCATGAGCCACGAGTGCTGGTGCCCATTGGCGAACGCATGTCTCCTCGCACTGTTGCAACACAGCAAGGGCTGGTGTCACACCCGTAGAGAACCGCGCCGCCCACTGCTCGAACGTCATAAGCCCCCTCCCCCACGCGATGCCGGGTGGGCGAACTCCTGTCGAAGTCCGCGCACTCTCGCAGCACGTCCTCGCGCCAGTGGCGACTGCGGGATCTGATAATCGCAGACCCTGGCCCGGTCCGAGTATGACTTCTCAGAACACGCTGGCCAAGCCCACCTCGCTCTGCGTGACCGTGGCATCTCACACCGTCGTGCTCAGTCCGGACCAAAAGGGGAGCTCCCCGCGTGGTCAGAGCGACACTGTCGTTACAGAGGGGCACAGGCGACCGCTGCACCAGGCCCTCTTAGGATTGTGCCTGTGGCCGACGCCGCCTGGCCGCGAGGTCTAGGTGGACTGCCGATTGCGTCGGCCGTGCATCACCGACCATCGGTGCCGGCGAGCCACTTAGGGCGAAGGATGGCGGAACCAGACCCCGCTAGGACGGTCGAGGTACCGGAGGGGCCCCCACCACCTCCACCTCGTAGGGGGCAGAGGGAGGCAGGTGTGATGGGGGCACAGATCAGAGTACCTGTGTGAATGTCTCCTAATGGCGATGGAGCCTTGCCGATTGCATACACCGGCAAACTGAGTCACAAAGAGTTCATCCCACCCTCACTCTCCTGTCGAATAGCACCAGGTAGAAACTCTGCCCGCAGTCCGCGTTACCCTGCCCGGCCTGTCACGGGAGCAGGGCTGCCGATGGCGAGGGCAAACCATCGGCAGCGCGCCGCCCCCGTGCACACATTTGGCGGGAGCCGAAGAGAGTGCCCCGAGCCGGCCTCATGACACGGTCAGGCGAAGACCGGTCAGCTGGTGGCGGAACCAGGGCGGAACGAGGGGCCGCGTTCGTAAGCCGAAACATAGTGCCACTCTGAATTTGTAGGTCGTCACTCCCTTCGAATGGCGAGCTCATCCACGGCGAGATCGCACTCCCGACAGTTACGCCCCTGTCCGCCGGCCAGGCAGTCAGGCGAGTGGTCCTCCCACGGGCTCGACACGACGCCCTCGCAGTGTGGGCACCCGATGACTTCCTCGACGTCAAGGTCGTCGCTCAGAGCCACAACCCCGCGGGGACGTGCGACAATCCGAGTTGATGCCGATCCTTATCCGTGACGCCAAAACAGCCGACATGAATGAACTCCAAGGGGTATTCCAGAGAGCATCCCTGTCGAACGAGAACGACCGTGGGCTATTGCGGAAGCATCCCGAGTGGCTCGTACTCTCGGATCTGGGACCACAAGAGGGAAGAACCAGGGTTGCCGTTGACGATGACGGATTCGTTGCGGGTTTTGCCACCTACCTGATCTCCGGTGGCCTCGCAGAGCTTGAGGACCTCTTCGTGGACCCCTCTCGGATGCGGCAGGGCATCGCAGAGGCGCTGGTGCTGGACATCTCCGCGCGACTGCATGAACTTGGTTTCGAGAGACTGGAAGTGACGGCCAACCCCCACGCCATGGCGTTCTACAAGCAAGTAGGATTCACGGAGATCCGGACCGTGGACACTTCGGGCTATCCAGCATCCCGCATGAGTCGGCCCACAGACTTGGGCGGGAGTGAACGGGCGTAGTCAAGCCCACGCTGAAGCCACACCTCTAGGTCGTAATCCTCAGAGATCCCGTCAGATGCGACATAGACCATGCCGCGCATCGATCGTCCGGTGAAGTCCATTTCTCGAGCGTGGGGAAGCTCCAGAACGGTCGCATAGGCGTCGGGGCCAACACGAACCATGATTTCGCTGCCCAGGACTCCGAAGCACATGTTCCCGCTGGACATGAAGCAGAGTCCTCCGAACATCTTCCGTTCGGAAATCAATGGGTCCAATCCGGCTAGTGCACGTATTCGCTCTGCGAGACCTTCATCGAACGCCATGAGGAGAGATTATGACGCAGGCAGCATGCCCGCTGAGTGCCAGGCGGAGCACTTCGGTGTTCCATCGACCCGTTGCGGATCGGGGGCACCGGGCCAATGGGATACTTGGGATCATGGAGAATGGACAGCCAAAGTCGTCCATCCGTGCGGGGCGTCCTGATGAGTTCGCCGAACTTCGCCGCATCGAGATTGAGGCTGACCGGCTGTTCGAATCGGTGGGGATCGGTCCATTCACGAACGATGAGACCGAGGACCACTTCGACAAGGCCACACTCGTCTTGGTCGTCGGCGACCCACCGGTGGGCTTCGTATGCGTCGAATTGGTGGACGGAATCCCGCACATCTGGCAGTTGGCGGTGCATCCGGATCACGCCCACCAGGGCCTCGGGCGTGCCCTAGTAGCGGTTACCTGCGATTGGGCACGATCAGAGCACTTCGATGCAATGACGCTCACCACGTACCGAGACGTACCCTGGAACGGACCGTTCTACGAGTCGCTCGGCTTCGTCATCATGGATACCCTGACGCCTGAACTATCGGCGATCCGCGAGCATGAACGCTCCATCGGGGACGACGACTTTGGCCCACGGGTTGCCATGCGACTTACGCTCTGATGGACATTCCTGAAACGCCCCACCCAATCCGGCAGCGAGGATACCCAGGGTGTCGATCCCTCGGATACCCAAGGACGGGCTACGGAAGCTGGATGATGGACAGAGTTGATGCCTTGTTAGCGCTCAAGTTGGTGTTCGAGTCGATGTACGGAGTCGAACCGTTGGTGTCGTCGTGCTCGCAGGTAACGGTGATGGTGTCCGGAGACAACAGGCCTACAGCGGCCGTCTCAGAGAGTTCGGTGACAAACGATGAAGGTCCCAACGAGGAACTCGTATTCGGGTTACCAACCATGGTGCGATGCGCGTTGAGGTCCGGCGTTGCCGAATCTCCGATCTGGCAGCCCGCATAGTCGGACGGTCCGAAATTGACCAGGCTCTGATCCGCGTGCAGGACCCAATTGCCAGCGGGAAGAGCCAAGGTCTCGATCGTGGTAAGCGTCCCGCCGGTCGCGCTCATAGTGATGTTGCTGTGCGTTTCTTCCCAGTAGCTGGCCTTTGGCGACCTTGCCGTTGTAGTTGCGGCCACCGCGAGTCCTCCGGTTACCCCCAACAATCCGGCGATTCCGACCGCACTAACACTAAATAGCATTCGCTTCTTATTCACTGTGGGACTCCTTTCGACGGACACTCGAACGACGGACCGCTCTGTATGAGGGTCTAGATGAGTGTCATCGCACCCGCCAACACGCCGACGTTTCCGAGGCCTCGCCACCCGCCGCCTTTCCGGCGGCCCGTCATCGTTTGGGAAGGTACGCTCCGCGACTCCAAGTTTCAATCGTCGACTGGGATGGCGGTTCAATCTCCACACAAGAGCGTGACCGAGGGTAGCAAGCGGTCGAGAGTCCATCACTCTCTGTGGGCGGGACTGCAGTCGTTCGGTTCGCCGCTCAGATTGTCAGCGCCAGCTCGTCAAAGGAAACAGCGTGGGCCAGCTCTGGGCGGGCCTTGCCCCAGTCGTGCCGGTCGAGGGCAGGCGATAACCGCCTCCGAGCCAACTCCTCGGGATAGAGATGCGGACGACCCACTGCGGGCTCCTTCCTCTGGGGTCTTCCCCAGAATGAAGTGTCCACGAGAGCGGGTCAACTCCAGGCAGCCTGGACCTGGCAAGTGGGGCACCTCCCGGATGGTCTGGCAGGGGCTTGCCACGGGCAAACCGTCTGCCGAACTGCTGAACTGCTGAGCATGAAGGTCGTTCAGTATCGCTCGGCAGGGCCCGAGGACTTCACATTTCTGGCGACGATGCTTGGCGAGGCCGCAGTCTGGCGCCCTGACAAGCCGACGCCGACCGGTGACCAGGTGCTCGGCGATCCGCGCTATTCGATGTATCTCGCTGGATGGCCGAGGCCGGGCGACTATGGAGTGATTGCAGAACAAGACGCACCGGTGGGCGCCGCTTGGTATCGGACGTACACCGAGGCGAGCCATGGCCACGGTTTTGTCACCGAAGAAATCCCCGAACTGTCGATCGCAGTCATTGCGTCGCGTCGGCTCGCAGGGATTGGTCGTCGGCTCCTGGTCGACCTCATCAACGCCAGTGATAGCCAGGGCTATCAGGCGCTGAGTCTCAACGTTAGAGAGGCGAATCCAGCGCGCCGCCTCTATGAGTCAGTGGGCTTCGTCCCTGTCGAGACTCACGGATCGTCCTGGACAATGGTCCGATACGCGGGTCGATCACAGTGACCCTCTTCCCGGCGGTCAGGGGCACCCTTGCGCTGCTCCTCATCCACCGCCGTGAAACTGGTAGCCGATCGGGCAGCCGCTAGTTCCACTGGAATCCCGGGTGAACATCCACCATTCCCCGGTCAGGTGTCGAGAGCACTGGTCGGGGAAGGTGGCCGCCCCAACGTCGGTGTAGCCGAGTCCACGACCGGTCAGGCCGCCTGCGGTGAATATGACGAAGTGCCCTTCAGGTGTGGAGACAGAGCATTGCCGATAGGGAGCACCGATCGGGCCAACACTCCCAGTGGTCCTCGTCGAGCATGGTCGGAGGGGAACGCCATATTGGTTCCGAGGGGAGGAAGCGAGCTGCTGGAGGGCTGTCTGCGCCTGCGATGTGGCGTTGGAGTCCCAAGCCACCGACGCAGGCAGCGAGAACGAGAATGTCCAGACTGATGCAAGCACCGTGACCCCGACGACAGCGACCGCTGTTACCCAGCTGCCGGCAATGATCCAGCATGCGATCCCGGCTGCACAGCCGATCCCAAAGACGATCAACGTGGGGACGACCAACGATCCGCCTGGGCTGGGCAGGACCCAGCCGAGGTAGCCGAGGACGATTGCTACCAACATGACGATCGCAGCGGTGAGAGCCAGCGGCAGATGAAGCCTGCCATCCGCCACCTTCACCTTATCGATGAGAGCGACCACCAGTCGATTGTAAGGCAGGCGATGCGCTCAATCACGGTGTCCCAACACGTGCCGGTCATGGGCGTGAGCACCTGGCGAGCACACCCCGCCGATAACCGCCGCCGAGCTGGTGTTGTGGGGCAGGGTCTCCAACATCCGTGGGCGGATACCCTCTTGCTCAGTTACCGGAATGGAGGCTGTGAAGTGCCTAGCGGTGATCTCGACTATCTGATCGAGGACGAGCCTGATCCGGAGCACGTTCGCCAGTTGATCTCAGGACTAGTGGCTTTCAATGACGGCCGAGCCGAGCTAGAGAATCGCAGACCGCTCGGAGTCTTTGTCCGGCGTGACGGGAAGATACTTGGGGGCGTCGACGGATACACCCACTGGCGATGGCTGTATGTCAGCCATTTGTGGGTACACGATGAAATGCGAGGCGAGGGCGTTGGAAGCCACCTAATGAACACCATTGAGAGTCAGGCTCTGCTCCGAGGGTGCAGTGGAGCATGGCTGGACACCTTCAGCTTTCAGGCCCCTGGATTCTACGAGTCCATCGGCTACCAGCCGTTCGGCGAGCTGCCTGACTTTCCACCGGGCAGCCGTCGCCAGTTCCTCTGGAAGCCCTTAAACGGACAGGCTGTCGACCAAGGGACGTCAACCTGGGGGACCTTTGGCGGCTTCCCGCATCCCGCTCGGTGACAGCCAATACCGCCGATCTGGCGGTCTGAGACAGCCTGCTCGCTCGGCACTATCCTTGATCCCCGAGGAGCGGGTGCGATGCAAACTATGGAAGAGCGGTCGTCTGCGGGTCACAAGCTCAGCCTGCACAGGCGATTCTGGCGCAGGCTCACCAAGCGGGTAACGCTACTGGTGTATCAACCGGGCGACACGGTCGGTGACGTGGCCAAGCGTCTATCCATCTTCATCTTGGGTTGGGGCGGATTCATAGCCATCCTCACCTGGGGCGGGTACCGGCACGGCGACTTTCACGGCGTTGGTGACGGGATTGCGTTCGCTTGTGGCTTGTTTCTTTTGGCGGTTCTGGCGGCACCCGGATACCGAGGTCTTGGTCCGCCACGTCCACAAAGGCACTGATGCATAGTTCGCCAGGTTGACCGTGGCATAAGTGCCTGGGCAGTGAGCTGACCGCGAGCAGCTCTCGCGTCCCAATGCAAATAGCGCGACCCCGAGCCGGTGTTGTGGGACGGTCTTGGGAGAATCCCTGGCTGCCGACGGACGTGAGCGATACGGTTTGATTTGATGTCCTTGATTCTGGTGCTAGCGATCGTCGGAGGGGTGAGTGCCGTAGTAGCCCACACCATCCAATACGGCACCAGCCGCAGGCAACTGGCAGAGATCAGCCACGGGACCACGCCATCGATGCGGACAGCGAGATCCACCTTGGTGACGGCTGCCCTAACTCCGGCTGTATTCCTGCCACTGTTGCTGGTGGCATACGTTGCGATCGGTTTGGTGCGCCACGCCCTCGGGCAGTGATCGGACCGCCGTTGACCCTCCCTTGGGAGCTCGTCAGCCGTGATTCGACAAACTGCCTCGCTTTTTGTGTACGGGGACGCCCTGAAGACGGACCAAATGGCCGACACGCTTTCGCATACGCAGCCTGAATGTTCTGAGTGGGCGCCACGTAAGAAACTTTCATCCGTCACGTTTGGGGGACTCCGATGGTCATCAGACCCAAGGGACTGAGCGAATGGAGGCGCTCTCTGCCTCGGGCAGGTCCAGACCCAGGGCCGTGTAGAGGGGACGAAGGGCGGGTCTCTAGCTGGCGTTGGCTGCGGACCGTTTTGACGGCATTCGCGTTCGTAATTCCCGTCGCCGCTTACCTATGGCTGATCAGCCGATACGGGGTCGACTCCTTCTTTGCTGACCAGTGGGTCAACCTCGCTACTGATAGGACACTCCTATTCCGGCACCCTGAGCGTGGGAATGCTGTGGGCGCAGCACGGCGATCACCGCATGTTCTTTCCCAATCTCATCGTTCTCCTGTTGGCATACACCACTCATTTCAACATGGTGTTCGAGGAGTTTCTCAGCGCAGCGATGCTCATGGCGGCCACTGCGCTCCTGATCCTGACCCACCGGCGCAGACGTCCGTCCGTTCCCTGGATCTACTACCTTCCGGTCGCCGTCGTAATGCTGTCTTGGGTGCAAGCCGCATGGATCGGCAACAACACCCTGTGGGGCTTCCAGATGGCTTGGTACCTGGTGCTCTTGGCCTTGGCCACCAGTCTCTACCTCTTGGACAGTCCGAGCTTCAATGGATTCTTCTTGTTGGGAGCAATCGCGGCGGCGACAGTGGGAAGCTATTCCTCGCTTCAAGGACTTCTGATCTGGTTTGCCGGACTAGTCGTGCTGTACAAGCGGGGGCGCCCGTTGCGGTCCCTACTCACGTGGATTGCCTGTGGTATCGCAGTAACAGCGCTCTATTTCTATAACTTTACGTATGGCACCCAAGGCACGAGTGCCACCTATTTGCATGGTCATCTCGTCACCGCTTTCAAGTTCTTCTTCCTTATGCTCGGAGATCTCCTAGGGGTTCAGATTCCCAACAATCTGAGTGTCGGCGATTCCGCCGTGCTCTTACTGGGCGCCGTCGTCCTTCTCATCGCCTGTTGGACCCTGCTTGTGGATGGTTTTGGACGCGACGAGGTTGGAACCACATCGATTGACGTAGCACTGATCAGTTTCGGACTTCTCTTCGGCCTGATCACTACAGTTGGGCGGGTTCAATTCGGCCTTTCACAGGCCGGTGAATCACGCTACAGCACGTATACCGTGCTCATCGTAGTCGGGTGCTATATGGCCTTTCTCGGACGAGCCGACGAGAGCTCGCATCTAGGACGTGCCACATACAACGTCCGCCGGTCATCTGACGAGAAATCCACTTCCAGCCAACGACTCTCCGCTGGGCTGGCTCGCTCACGGCGTGGCTTGACGAGCAAACCTGCGCGTCTTGTCGTGGGAGCGACTTTGGCCGGCATAGTTCTGTTACAAGCCACCCTCGGCACCGACAATGGGCTGGCGGGAGCCCGGTCCTGGCACCAGACCGGCCTTGCCGCAGCCGACGTGACAGTTAACATCGACAAGGCTCCCGATGCCCTGCTACCCCTCGCATTTGGGTGCCTCTGTGCATATGACCCGGTGTACATTCGTCGGCTCACCCATATCGCCAAAACACACAGTCTCGGCCCCTTCGGGACGAGTGCTGCAGCGGAGTTTCAAAGAGAGGGACTCTTCGTGGACCGCGGCCTGCCGGTGCCGACCGTCGCGGTCCCTCGCTCGGGATCTGTTCTGAAGGGAAACCAGTGGCTTGTAGCTGAGGCGTCAGATGTCTACGGGATGACTAAGGTTGAGTTCGAGCTCACTGGAGGCGGTTTACGTAACCAGATGATCGCCACGGCGGCTCACACGACTTATGGGTGGCTCGGCGCTTGGAACACCACGACAGTGCCCAACGACAGCTACACACTTAGGAGCGTCGCTTGGAACGGCTCAGGTAAGCAAGGAGTGAGTCGCCCCGTCGCCATCACAGTGAGCAACTAAGAGCTTCAGCTCGTCCTGGTGGACGTCCGCCTCGCGATCGTGATAGCCACCGTCCTGATGCGGCATGGGATACCAGAATCCGCCCGGTATCGGTTACCGAGCGAGACTTCTTTGGCTCCTGGGACGATCCCCATGGTGCCTGGGGTGGCAGGCGATAACCGCCTCAGACCCGGTGTTGTGGGCTGCCCACATCCTGTATCCCGAGCCTTGAGCACTGGCGTGGTTTGTCTATTCCGTGCGGATGGCATCGCTAAGATCAGCAATGGGGTCCCATTCCGAGATCGATGGCAACGGCATTGGAGCGGTGCTAGGAATGGCGTGCGAGTCGGCAGCCTGGAGTGAAGGGTGTCGTTCTAATGGTTATTCGACGTCGAAGAAGTTTGCGGGCGGTACTGGCTGGTTCGCTGGTGATCGGGGGCCTGACCACGTTCTCCCTGGCCGCTACCGCCGCTTTCGCGCCAAGCACGGCGTTGGCCACGCCCGCGACTCTGTTCTCGTCCAGCACGGCTGGGTCGTATGCGGTGACGGTTCCGGGTGGAGTGACCAGCGTGACGATCATGGCGGTCGGCGGGACCGGTGGAGCCGGCGACGGCGCATCAGGCGGAGAAGGTGCCGTCATGACGGTCAATGCCGCGGTGGCTCCCGGTGACTCCCTCAGCCGTTACTGTCGGCGCTGACGGCGGTGGGGCGTATGGTGGCGCGAGCGGGTGGCACTGGTACCGGGTTCCGGCGGTTCCGGTCAGGACGGTGCGGTTTGCCCCGGTTTTCGCCGGAGGTGGCGGGGGCGGTTCGGCGGTCTACGACGGAAGCACCCCGCTGGTTGTGGCGGGCGGCGGGGGTGGCGGGGCGGCAGCTACTACGTGTCGTGGGGTGGCAATGCCGACCAGAACGGTAATGGCGGAGGGCAGTCCCCCAGTTACGCCGGTCAAGCGGGAACCCTGACCGGCGGCCCGGGCGCCGCAGGCTATTTTTGTTGTTACACGGACATAGGGTACGGGGTTGGCATGGACGGCGGTGGGGGCGCCGGTGGCGGGGGCGGCGGCGGCGGGTACTGGGGTGGCGGCGGTGGTAGTGCTCTCAACGGTTACCCCACGATCCCCGTCGACTTCACCTTCGGCGGTGGCGGCGGAGCCAGCTATCCGTCTCCTGCCACGGTTTGGGATACTACCGCCACACCGTCGGTGACCATTTCCACTTCGGGCTTCGGGATCATCACCACCGGCCTGCCTTCTGCTACGTCTGGCGTGGCCTACGGCCCCGTGACCCTCCAGGCGGCCAACCTCGGGACCAGCACCAACCCCTACACGACCACCGTGAAGTGGTTCGGGGCCGAGCTACCCAAGGGGCTGACACTGTCCAGTACCGGGGTGTTGTCGGGGACGCCGAGCACGAACCTGAGGCCAGGCCCTTATTCAGTGGTGGTTCAGGCGACCGAGACGGTGACCACCCTCAGCGGCAGGACCAAGGTCAGGACCCCGATGACAGTGCAAGTCGGCATGCCCCTGACCATCACCTCCACCGGGCCAGCGGAGGGTGACTTCACCGTCGCCACGTCGTCACTGTCGAGCGCCACCCCGGGGACCGCCTACGGCCCCGTGACCCTCCAGGCGGCCAACCTCGGGACCAGCACCAACCCCTACACGACCACCGTGAAGTGGTTCGGGGCCGAGCTACCCAAGGGGCTGACACTGTCTAGTGCCGGGGTGTTGTCGGGGACACCGAGTACGAGCCTGATGCCAGGGACGTATTCGGTGGTGGTTCAGGCGACCCAGACGGTGACCACCAAGGGCAGGACCCGGACGGCGGTGCAAGCCACCATCCCCCTGACCATCACCTGAGCAGCCGCAGGTGGGTTCAGGGGGTGCGGCACAAGTGCCGGAGTGGGGCAGACGAACGCGGGGGTAGCCGGAACATCGCACCCCGTCGTTCGAGGCACGCCGTCCCCGTCGCCGGTCGGCACTTGCCGGGCCGCCGTCGGCCGTCGCCGTTCCTCGGTCCCTCTCCCGGCCCCTTGTCCGCCTTCCAGCCGTTTTCCCGTCCCCTGGCTTCCTTTGTAGATCCAGCCAGTGGGCGCTATCGGACTCGAACCGATGACCTGCTGGTTGTAAGCCAGCTGCTCTGACCAACTGAGCTAAACGCCCGAGCACGCCACGCTACTGCGCAGCCGCGGTCGCCAGCGCCTCGAGGAGCTCGGGGGTGGACGCAGCCACCGGGGTCCGGCGGGCCATGTGGTCCAGGGTTACCAGCTCCCGTCCCTTGGACTCGCCCACCACCGCGCCGGCCTCGGCACACACCAGCATCCCCCCGAGATAGTCCCAGCTCCCCAGCTCCGATCCGCCCACCACGGCGTACCCGTCGAGTACCCCTTCGGCCACCGCACAAAGGTCGAGCGCGGCGGCACCCAGCCCACGGTACTGGGACCAGCCCAGATAGCGGGGTGGATATCCGGAGAACCCCACGATGGCCTGGCTGAGCACACGGCACCCCGACGGCCGGATCGGGGACCCGTCCCTTCGTGCGCCGCCTCCTCGCACCGCCTCGAAGCGGACCCCTGACGCCTGATTGACCACCACGGCCACCCGGGGCCCCTCGGCGTCCACCGCACACAGGCTGGTGGCGTACCAGGGAATGCCGCGGGCTGCGTTGGTGGAGCCGTCCACCGGGTCGATCACCACCACCAGTGGGCTCTCCGTCCGGTGGGGCCCCGACTCCTCGGACATCACCCCTAGCCCCGCTGCCTCCAGCACCGACAGGGCGGCCGCATCCGCAGCCAGGTCGGACCGATACTGGCCGGCCCGGGTCCCGGCCGGTCCCCAATCTTCCAGGCCGCCCAGGGCGTCGGCCACTGCCGATGCCGTGGCGTGGAGCACCTCGAGCAGCCTGGCGTCGTTCATGCGGCGACGATACCGGAGCCACCTGGGTCCCGGTAGGCTGAGCTTCCTGTGGCAGTCATCGATGTGGCCGGATACGTGGCCGACCTCAAGGATCACTCGGTCGACCATGGCTTCCACGTGCACGACGAGCGCCATTTCGTGGAGACATACTCCCTCCGACAGGTCTGGGAGGTGGAGCTCCATCCCGAGGACGGCTGTGGCGGACCGCTCGATCTCCATCTGGCTCTCGAGGTCGACCCGAGGACTCTCCTGTCCTTCGAGGACGCGGTGTTCGGTCTCCCCGAGGACGAGGAGCCGCCGGACGACTTCCACTTCCCCCTTACCTTCACCTGGGCCCTGCCTCCGCTCCCCCACGGCCCGGACCTCCTGCGGCTGGCCATCGACCTGGCCGGCGTGGGCGGGATCGAGCTGCCCCTCGAGGTCTCCGCCATCGACTCCTACGCCTCGGCTACCGACGCGGCCGAGCGCCGGCTCAACATCGTGGCCCGCTCGCCGGTCTCCCTGACCCGTATCCTCGCCGGCGAGGAGATGATGTGTGAGGTGTTCGACCGGTGCCTGTCCGTCAGCCGCTATCTCCTCGACTCGTCCGGTAGCTGGCTGGGGTGAGGCCGCCCTCAGGCCCGGGCCGGCTCCGGCGCCTGGTCGCCGGGATCGTCGCGGTGGTGGGACTCGGGAGCCGCACTGGCGGCATGCGGTAGCAACGGAACCGCACTGGCCAAGCAGGCTTGTGTCCATGTCGACCGGTCGTTGACCCTGCTGACCGAGTCGTCCCACCAGTCCGATACGAGCGTGGCCACACAGCTCCAGGAACAGGCGTACCTCCAGCTGCGTCAAGCCCTGCCGATAGCGGCTCAGGCCGCCTACCGTGACGGTCAGTGGCAGTCCCTCATGACCACGGTGTCCGAATCCAACCGAGTAGCGGAGACCACGTTGATTCCCGCACTTCGGGCCCAGTGTGGGCAGGCGGACAGCTCAACCTTCGGGCAGTCTCCGCCACCGTCGTCCATCCCCCCGCCGGCTCCGTTCAACTCATCGCCTTGAGCTGATCACGCCCGGGGGCAGGTAGCCCGTCTTTGGCCGGAAATCGGACCCAGGCTCAGGGTCCGCGTCCGGCTCCGGTGGCCGACAGTGACCCTGCGGCAGCGGTGGTGGAGGTGGACCCCGGCGCCACCAGTTCCCGCCCGGCCATCTGCATCCGTCCGACGCTGATCACGTCGGGTAGCACCCGTGCGTCCAGCCACTCACCGGCTGCTGCGGTCGGCGCAATGTGCATGCCATCCCCATCCCGGATCTGGACCCCACTGAACGACTCCTGGTAGACGCCGCCCGGACACAGCTGGGCCCCGAAGTCATCGAGCTGAACGGTGGCCGGGTGCTCGGCGGCCACCTCGCGGACGATGGCGTTGTAGGCGTTCAGGCGGGCCGGGGTGTCCTCGGGCCAGACCTGGCCGTTGTCCTGTTCGACGGGGGCGAAACAGGGCGAGGTCATGAGGACCATCAATGCCCCGGTGGAGGTCCCCACCTGCACTGCCTGCTCCAGCGCCTGTTTGACGGCGGCGTCGAAGACCGGCTCGCCGATATGGAGCCAGTGCCCGTCGATCAGCCGGTCGGAGACCTCCCACCGGCCCGCCAGCACCACCACCACATTGGGGTCGAACTGCTCCAGGTCGCCCTTCCACTGGGCCGGCCACTGGTCGGCGGCGGGCGAGGCCGGGTTGCACTGGGCTACCTCCGGATGGGCCAAGCCGTAGAGGAGGTACTGGCTGGACCGGAGCAGCCCGCACCCGATGATCGCTCCGTTGTCGATGCTCACGTCGTAGCTGGTCTGGGGTTGACTGGCCAGCATGGCGAAGCCGAGTCGCCAGGCCACGGAGTCCCCGAACACCATTACTTTGACGGGCGGTCCGACGTAGGCCGCCCCCTGCACCCGCACCGGGCTGGCCGCCTCGGCCGCCGCGGGAAGGGTGGCAGCCACGGTCACCGCCACCACCCCGATGAACGACCCGGCAGTCAGGAGCCAGGCCCGCCATTCGGTGAAGGTCCGGGTGCGGCGACGGCGGATGGGCTCCTCCACCAGGTAGAAAGAGCCGGTGGCCACCACCAGGGTGATGGCCATTCGGATGGCCAGCAGCGGGTAGCCGTCAAGATGGAGGCGTTGGGCACTGAACAGCGCGAACAGCGGCACGTGCCACAGGTACGTGCCGTAGGAGATCTTCCCCAGGTAACGGAAGACCGGGTTCCCGAGCGAGCGGGACAGCGAGTCGCCCTGGGTGGTGACGACGCAGAAGATGACCACGGCCACGCCGAGGGCGAACAGGAAATACCCGCCCTCGAAGAGGAAGGCGCCCGGGCCGGTGACCCGCCACATCATGATCAGGCCAGCCAGTACGGTGAGCCAGCCGGCTCCCTGGAGGCCGGCCCGCAGAGGCGTCGAGGTGATCTCCCAGGCAGTGATGGGCTTGATCCCGAGGCCCCGCCGTCGCCGGAGGTCCCGCCGGTGCGGCGGGGCCGGGAAGTCTCCGGCGGTGCCCACCGCCGGGTGGGCCCGTACCACTCGGGCCGGGTGGGCGGAGTCCATCAGGACCGCGGCGGGGAGGGGTGAGCGGGTTTGGGCCCACATGGTCATGCCGATGGCCAGGGCCGCACCGATCAGGATGTCCTGGCTTCGGGTGTCGGTACCCTCGTAGAGACGCATGACCGAGGCCCCGCCCTGGAAGGAGAGGCGCATGTCGATGGCGGAGGCGATGGCCCCGGCGACGGCTGCCGCCAACACCGGCCACAGCCGACGCGACGGCCGGAGCTTCCGCCCCAGATGCAGTAGGACCAGTACCACCGGCGGCCACACGATGTAGAACTGCTCCTCGATGGACAGGGTCCACATGTGCTGGAGGAGGGAAGGTTGGGCAGTGGCGTCGAAGTAGTTGCCGCCGGCCACGATGAAGTGCCAGTTGGCCACATAGAAGAGGGTGGAGAGCGAGTCGAGGCGCAGCCCGGCGAACTGGCCCGGGCCCGAGAAGATCTTGACGATGATGGCCACCCCGACCAGCATCACCAAGAGGGCCGGAAGCAGGCGGCGGGCCCGGCGGGCCCAAAATTGGCCGAGCTTGACGGTGAGGGTCCGGGCCCACTCCCCGAGGAGCAGGGAGGTGATGAGGAATCCGGAGAGGACGAAAAAGACGTCCACGCCCAGGAACCCCCCGCCGGCCACCGGTGCACCGCCGTGGTAGAGCATGACTCCTAGTACCGCCACGGCCCGGAGGCCGTCGAGGGCCGGCACGTAGCTGAAGGTGACGGCCCGGCCTCGACCCGCGCCGGTGTCGAGCGGTGACCTGCGAGCCCGCCTGGGGGCCGAGTGGACGCCTGTGCTCATCGGGTTGCCTGCCTCCACGCACGCCGGATCGGTGCGGCCTGGCCCCGGGGCCCGGCACCATTCCATCCATATTCGCAGGTCCTCATGCAGTTACGCACGCGCTGGCGTCTCCGGGCAGCAGGATCCCTAGCTCCGGAGCCGGCTAGCCGGCCGCTGAGAGCGTCTTCCACAGGGCTGTCGCCCTGGCCGTCGGCCGGGTGCGAACCCACCGATGGGCCAAGTATCCGGCCGACCCATCACCACTCCGTTGACCAGGGTGAGGGCCACATCCTGAGGCCGACGGCAGCATCACCCACCGCGATGGCCTGGTTCAGTTGAGCGGCCGTGCCGCCACCACGTTCCATTCCAGGACCCCGACGGGGTACGTCCCTCCGGGTAACCACCTGGGTCGTGCCGACACGACCGCCGAGTCGCACCGTCGCCACGGCACCGTCCCGGTAGCCGGTTCGCTCATCTCGCCACCCGCCATGCCGGCCGGCTCACAACGCCGGGCGGTACCCGGCTGGGAGGTTGATGGTCTTCTTCTCGAGGAACAGTTCGAGACCGTCCTCGCCGAACTCCCGACCCACTCCCGAAGCCTTGTACCCGCCGAAGGGCGAGGAGAAGTCGATAGGGATGCTGGAGTTGACCATGTAGGTCCCCGTGCGCACCTGGCGCGCCACGGCCAGACCGCGGTCGTTGTCGCCGGTGAACACGCCGCCACACAGCCCGTACTCCGAGTCGTTGGCGATACGCACGGCGTCGGCGTCATCGTCGTAGGGGATCACCGAGAGCACCGGTCCGAAGATCTCCTCCTGAGCGATGCGCATGGTGTTGTCGACGTCCACGAAGACGGTGGGCTCGACGAACCAGCCCTTGTCGATCCCGTCGGGGCGGCCACCCCCGACAGCGACCTTGGCCCCTTCCTCCTGGCCTACACGGATGTAGTTCTCGACCCGGTCCCGCTGGCGCTCGGCCACCAGGGGGCCGACCTCGGTGGCGGGATCGAGGGCGTCGCCGACCTTCATCGCCCGCACCTGGTCGACCAGGGCGTCGGCCACCTCGTTGTATCGGTGGCGCGGGGCCAGGATCCGCGTCAGGGAGATGCAGGCCTCTCCGTTGTTCATGATGGCATTGGGCAGCAGGAGGGGAATGGACTCCTCGAGATCGGTGTCGTCCAACAGGATGGCTGCGGACTTGCCTCCGAGCTCGAGGCTGACCCGCTTGAGGTTGGCCCCGCAGGCGGCTCCGATCTTTCGGCCGGCCACTGTCGAACCGGTGAAGGAAACCTTGTCCACGCCGGGGTGGTTGACCAGGTGCTCGCCCACCTCGCGTCCGGCCGGCACCACGCTGAGCACGCCCTTGGGCAGTCCGGCCTCGGCGAAGATCTCCGCCAGGACGTTGGCGTCGAGCGGCGTCTCGGGGGCCGGCTTGAACACGACAGTGCTGCCAGACAGCAGGGCCGGGGCCAGCTTGGCACAGGCCAGGAAGAGCGGCACGTTCCACGGGGTGATGGCGGCCACCACGCCGATGGGCTCCTTGCTCACGAGCACCGGGCCCATGAGCCCGTCCTTGACCGTGTCGAAGGCGAAGGTCGAGCCCAGCCCGGCGTAGTAGTCGAGGATCATGGTGGGGGCCAGCACCTGGGCCAGGGTGCCCCACGAGATGGGCGAGCCCATCTCGTTGGAGATCAGCTCGGAGATGCCCTGCATGTCGTTGCGGATGGCATCGGCCACCTTGGTCAGCACCGAGGCCCGCTCCGTCGGGGCCATACGCGGCCAGGGACCGTGGTCGAAGGCCTCGCGGGCGGCGGAGACCGCCCGGTCGACGTCAGCCACCTGGGCCTCAGGTACCCGGCCGACCAACTCCTCGGTGGTGGGCGACACCACATCGAAGACCGCGGTCGACGACGGCTCGACCCACTCCCCCCCGATGAACAGACGATCGTACGACTTCATGGGTCCTCCCCCAGGCTCGGGACGAATACGGACGGTGCCCCTGCGTGCCCCCCGACCGGAGGGCGCGCACCGCTGACGAGGGAGATCGTAGCCGGATCGCCGATCTGACGCACCGTCATCTCGAACCTGGCTACGCTCCCAACGCACCCGTCGAACCGGCTCGACATGCTGCTCCGACCCCCGCCCGTGAACCCCACCAGCGATCCGAGGAACATCCCATGCTCTCCCCCCTTGACGACTATCCGGTCCACCAGATCTCCGAGCCCATGCGGTTCGTCGGCACCTCGGACCGTAATTTCTACGACCGGTATTACTTCAACATCCACTGCGCAGGCGAAGCCGACAAGGCCGAGGACGAGCTCTTCGCGGTAATCGGGGTGGGCCAGTACCCCAACCTGTCGGTGGCCGACGCCTTCGTGTCGGTACTTTGGGGTGGGGACCATCGCGTCGTGCGATCGTCCAAGACCCTCGGCGCAGACCGGATGGATGCTTCGGTCGGGCCCATCCGGGTGGAGGTGCTGAAGGGCCTCGAGCAGGTGCGGGTCATTCTCGAGCCCAACGAGTGGGGCCTCGAGCTCGACGCCGTGTACGACGGGTTCTCCGAGGCCCACCTGGAGTCGCGGCACTTCGATCGCCAGTTCAGCCGCGTGACCTTCGACTCCACCCGATTCGCCCAGGTCGGCTCGTGGACCGGGACCCTGAAGGTGGGCGAGCGCCAGCTGGCCCTCACCCCCGAGCGGCATTGGGGCTCGCGCGACCGCTCGTGGGGTGTTCGACCGGTGGGCGAGCCCGAACCGCCCGGGATCCGGGCCACC
Organism: uncultured Acidimicrobiaceae bacterium; assembly: GCA_963717885.1. Classification (GTDB taxonomy): domain Bacteria; phylum Actinomycetota; class Acidimicrobiia; order Acidimicrobiales; family RAAP-2; genus Bog-756. The sequence goes on from CAVQXB010000004.1 coordinate 357,567, forward strand.
GATACCGAAGGCGGTTTCTTCTGGATCTATGCTCCGGTGCGCTTCGACGACCATGCCACGGTCACCATCGTGCAGGAGCGCCCGAGCGGTGAGCGGATCATGCAGGACGCCCACCGGGTATTCCCCCTCGGCTCCGGCCGCCAGGCCGAATGGCTGGGCCGGCCCGAGCACGAATTGCGCTTCGCCCCTGGAACCCGCTCGGTGACGGGTGCCACGCTCTCCTACTTCGGGGCCCACGGGGAGAAGACGGCCGAGGTGGAGGTGGAGACCTTGCTGGCCTTCCCGCTCCTCCTGGGTAGCGGTTACGGCCTCGAACCCGACTGGAAGCACGGCATGTACCAGGGCGAGCTGGTGGTCCAGGGGCAGAGCGTCCCCACGGCCGACCCGACCTACTCCACCTGGGCCCTCACCGAGTACGCCGCCCGCTTCACCTCCGAGGGTCGGGTGGGCTACGGGATGTTCGAGTGCGCGGTGATGGGCCCCCACCGGCAGTACGGGTTCACCGGCTGGGACTGACCCCCTTCCGCGCCGATCGCCGCGGAAGCGGGGGCAGCCGTCCCATACGGGGATCCACCGGGCGGCCCCATGGCACTCGGGGCTAGGGGACCGTCCGAATGGCGTCCGGCTCCCAGAACGCCCGCAGCGAGGCGATCTTGTCGTCGGGCGACCGACGGTAGATGTAGATCCCGTCGACCTCGACCGCCGTCCCACCGGCGAAGGCTATGCGGATCACACCGACGTTGGCCGCCTCATCGCCGCACAGGAAGGACTGGCGGATGTCGAACCGGATGGACTCATTGGCGGCGATGACTGAGTCGTAGAACGCGGCGATGGCCTCGATGCCGCGATGGCCATGGCCGTCGGGGTCGAAGGCGGACGGGCCGATGGGGTCCTCGACCACACCGTCGTCGGCGAACAGGGCCAGCCATGCGCCTCGGTCCCGGGCCTCCACCGCTGCCATGGAAGCCTGGCCCAGCTCCCGGGCGGTGGTCATGCTCGGACCGAATTCATCACGTCGTCGGCGAACCGGCGGAGGTTGTCCAATTTGGTCTGGAGCACCTCGGTATCGGGTCCTACGGAATAGGGCCACCGGAATCCGACGATGACGTCGGTGACTCCTTGGTCCTCCAACCGGTGGATGCCATCGACCGTGAATGCGTCCAGAGAGATCACGTGGACCTCGAAGGGCCGATCGGCGGTGCCCTCGTCCTCCCTGAGCTGGCCCAGCCGCTGCAACAAGACGGGCAGGTCGGCTGGGTCCCCACCACCGTGAAGCCAACCATCCGATCGGGCAGCCCGCCGGAGGGCGGGGGTGGCGTGCCCCCCCACGAGGACGGGGAGCGGCTCGCTCGGAGTCGGACAGATCTTGACCGGGGGGAGGTCGTAGACCTGGCCGTGATACTCGAAGTACCCACCGGCCGAGAGCCCCTGCACGATGGCCACTGCCTCGTCCATCCGGGTTCCACGCCCCTCCCAGGGGACGTCGACCAGTTCGTAGTCCTCCGGCCAGGGGCTGGTACCCACTCCCAACGCCAGTCGATTGTTGGTCATGACGGCCACCGAGGTGGCCTGCTTGGCCACCAGAAGGGGGTGCCGGGTGGGGAGCTTCAGGACGAAGGTGATGAAGCGGAGGCGCTCAGTGACCACGCCGAGGGCCGGGATGAGCGAGAACGGCTCGATGAACGGCTTGTCCTCGAGGAACTCCCGCGTGTGGTCCGGGGAGAAGGGGTAGGTGGAGTCGGACTCCTTCGGATAGCAGATACTGTCCGGGATGACCATGCCGTCGTAGCCGGCCTCCTCGGCGGCAATGGCCAGGGGCACGTAGAACATCGGGTCGACCATGGACTCGGCGTACGAGAAGCGCACGGTCAGTCCCCCCACTCCACGTGGGCCCGGAGCGAGCCGTCCTCCGATGTCCAGCCCTTCGTGGTGGCGTACTCGACCATTCCCGTGAACCCGGTTTCCCAGTCGGGGTCGAGAGGGGTCCCGTCCTCGAAGGCGGCGTCCATGGCCATCCGGCGGAGCGCGGTGGTCGGCACCGAGACGTCCCCGTCCGGCCCGACCGTACCCATGTCGTGGACACTCAGGGCGGCGGCCAGGGCACCGAGGGCCCCCTCGGCCGGGCCGTCCCCGGGTCGCAGCGGCAGAGCCTGCACCGAGAACCGCTGCAGGTCATCTCGCGCTCGGAGCATGACGCCCCCTGTGGAGAGGTCGACCACTAGTTCCATCCGTACCCCAGCTCCTCACTCGATCCGGTGACGCCTCGGACCCTACCTCGTTCGAATCCCCGGGCCATTCGTGCTCCCGGCGGCGCCGGGGCGAGACCGTGGGATGATCAGGACGGCGGAGTGGTCGCTACGCCGCGGGCCCGCAGGCGCTCAGCGACCCAGGAGATCCCGTCGGGTTTGGCCATCTGTTGGGGCCAGCCGGCCAGGACGTCCTCCACCTCGCCAAGGGTGGGGATAGAGCCCACCACCATGACCAGGATCCGATCCACCGGGATCTGCTCGACCTCGCTGTCGCCGAACGGGGTCCATGAGTCGACCTCGGGAACCAGCTCCAGCATCACGTAAAGCTCGCCGGTGTCCTCCACCCAGCTCAGCTCGTAACGACTCCCCTTGGCATCGAACCAGTTCGTGCCCAACTCGACCTCGGCCGACTGACGCCGGCGCTCGTCACTGCTGTAGAACTCCTCGATGTCCATAATTCTCCTCGTGGGATGACCGACCCGGTCCCTTGCATGCGGACCTTCCCATTGGCACCGGGTCGACCGGCGTGTGGGCCGGTCCTCATGGGTCAGGACTCGCCGCCCTCCCACCCGATGACCGACCGGTCGGTCGGGCCGCGGAGTGGGCTCTGACCGTGGTATTCCGTCGCACAGTAGTGCATGGGGCCGGTTCGGAGGATCTCCAGCTGTCGGACGGGAACCTCAGGCTGATCAGATGCCGGCCACCCCCTGGCCGATCAGCACGACGCCGAAGACCAGGAAGAGAACGGACATCACCGTCGCATTGTTCTGCTTCAGCCAGATGTTCCAGCCCTGGAGCACCTCCGCCGCCCGGTTCCCGAGGCAGAGCGCGACCGCGATGGGGGCGGCCACACCGAGCACGGCGATCACGACATAGACCGCGATGACGACGAACTGTTGACCCCCGGCCAGGCCACTGGACGCGATGGTTGCCGCGGCTGCCAGCCCGACGACCACATTCTTCGGATTCCCGGCCCCCAGGGCGGCGCCCGTGCTCAACGCCCTGCCCGCTCCATACCCTGCGATGCCATCCATCCATGACGGCATCGATCCCTGTTCGCCACCTCTGGGGCGGCCGCGGAATTTTCGGATCGCGGCCGCCAGGAGGTAGGTCCCGAGGATCAGCTTCAACCCGCCCGTCCATCGGGCGTGATCCCCTCCAGGGGACAGGTCGACCGTGCCGGCCAGAACGACGAACAAGCCCAGCAGGGCGCCGACGCCGAGGGTGAACCCGACGAGGAATGCCGTGGCGTTCACCAGGGGTTTGCGCGTGAACAACAGGAGGATGGCCGGAATTATGTTGAGCGGCGAGATGGTCACCACCAGAGCGAGGGGGAGAATCTCCCCGATGACGGCCCTCACCGATCTACCCTTCCCGCACGCGGCGATGGTCGCCACACGCCTCACAACGGTCTCACATCGCTGCTCCGTCATGCAGGATCCGCGAGCGCCGTGGCGGCCGACCCGGGCCCGAGGTGGATCACCCGGACACCTCATCCCGAGGACCGACCGAACGTCTACTGAGAACCGAACGTCTACTGACACTGGTGGGGCAGGCAGGGATCGAACCTGCGACCGAGGGATTATGAGTCCCCTGCTCTGACCACTGAGCTACTGCCCCTGGCCTGCTGTTATGCTGTCACTTGCTGGTCCATCCAATCAGGCATCCAATCTTGGAGGAGCCATGACAGCAGCACAGGTCAAGAGGACGAAGGGTAGCGGCGGTTTCAAGCGCACCCAAGTGGAGAAGGGAATCCGCCAAATCGGTCCCGACCGGTGGGAGGTCGTCGTCCACGTTGGACGTGATCCCCTTACTGGCAAGCTCCGGCAGAAGAGCTGCACGACCCGCGATGGCATCAGGGCCGCCCGGAAACTGCGGGCGGAGATGATGCACGAAGTTGCCGAAGGAGCAGCAGAGAAGGCAGCGCGACGCGAGAGCCATGTAGCCGAGACTGAGACGTTCGGATTCCTTCTCGACAAGTGGCTCGCACACGGACGTCGGCGCGACCGCTCCCCTACGACTATTGCCGGGTATGAGAAGAAGATCGACACCGTAATCCGCCCGAAGCTCGGGTCCATCGCCCTGCGCGACCTCACGTCCGAGACGTTGGACTCGTTCTATGACGAACTGCTCGACTCGGGGGTTACGCCCGCCACAGTTATGCACTACCACCGGATCATCTCCGCAGCCCTAACCCAGGCCCGGAAGTGGAAGGCCGTGCCTTCCAATGTGGCTCGTGACGCGTCCCCCCCGTCGGTTCCAAAGAAGCCGCTGACCATCCCGCCGCCCGAGGACGTGCGAGCACTCATCGAACTGGCGGCCAGCTCGAAGTCTCCGGAGTGGTCGACCGTCATCACCGTTGCGGCGCTCACGGGAATGCGTCGAGGCGAACTGTGTGGCCTTCAGTGGAGGGACGTCGACTGGAAGAATCACACCGTGACCGTGCGCCGCTCCATCTGGCAGACACCGGCTGGTTGGGGTGAGAAGGACCCAAAGACGCATCAGGTACGCCGGCTCGTCTTGGGCGAGCAGACGATGGGGGTGCTCGCCGGCCGTTTCAAGCGGGTGACCGCCAACGCCGAACTGGCTGAGGTCCCACTTTCCGACACCGCGTACATCTTTTCGCCTGAGCTGGACGGCGACAAACCGCTGCTGCCTGGAGCGGTGACCTTCGCATTCCGGAGACTCTGCAACACGATGGCTGACCGTACGGGCGACACGTGGCCTTATCGGTTCCACGACCTCAGGCACTACACGGCCACAGAGCTGTTCCGTCAGGGGCACCATGCCCGTACCGTTGCCGATCGTCTTGGACATGCGGATCCAGGCCTTACCTTGCGGGTGTACACCCACGACACCGATGACCAGGCGCTTGCCGCCGCATCTGCTCTCGAGGCCGGGGTCTTCGCCGGCCGGGGGACACAGGTGTAACGGTTCGACACCTCTTTCCCCCGCTCGCCAAGCTGGGCGGCGCTCAAGGAATCGGGCGCCATCAGCGACGAGGAGTTCGCCGCTTGGGACGGCCATCCCGTCACTCCCCCGCCCTACTCTGGCTCCGTGGCCCAGCTCGCCCACTATGCCGAGTCCTTCTGCCTGACATCCGGCCAGTGCTTCCGGCTCGTCCACGCCCAGGACGGCACCGGGCACGCCCAGCACTGTCCCTACTTCCCCGAGTGGCGGGTGCGGTTCAAGGACACCGCCGGTCGGTGGCACACGGTCGAGGCGTGCGACGGCCACCGGGCCGACCTTGTCCCGGCCCGGTGGATTCGGAGACTCGGCGCCTAACCCCGATACCCCGGATACCAAGGCTCGGTGTCCTCGCCTTGGCTCCTACGGGGTTTGCAATGTAACCGTCATCGTCTGCCCGAGACAGGCGTTCTGGTCGAAGGGGGTACTGAGCCAATAGAGAGATCCGGAGGTGGGTAAGGGAGCGTCGGTCGCATGGGCAGGAATCACCACGTTCTCTGGGACCGGGACGCCCGTCAAGCTGGTCGAGCCGACCGGGGTGAGCCAGAACTGTGGTTGTTGCTGGTTGATCACCGCCTGACACGCTGCGTCGGGCGAGGTCACAGTCACCAACGAGACCGTGGTCACTTTCACGGCTACGGGGTTGGGATTGGTCGCGGCGAAGGTAACTGTCGTCGGCACTGTCGTTCCCGGCGGCCCTGAGGGAACGATGTTTCCGGTCGGAGGGAATCCCCCAACGATGGGGTCTGGAGATTGCACGGACACCGTGACCGCCGCTGAGGCAATGACGAGCGTGAAGGTCGCCGAGGCCTGGGTCTTGTGCGAGTGCGTCGAGTCCAGACACTTGACGGTGAAGGTGTAGGTGCCGGCGTGCTTGGGCGTGCCCGAGATCAGGCCACTCCTCGAGAGGCTCACGTTCCATGGCAACTTGCCCCGTCCAACCGGACCGTACTTGTTACAGGTATAAGGCGGCGCGCCCCCGATGGCCTCGAGCTGGAAGGAGTAGGGCACACCCACTATGCCCGCCGGGAGCGAGGTCGTGGTGATGCTGGTGGGACCAGAAGGTGTCGTGGCCCCAGCGACACCCGATCCACCGGTAGCTAGAACGGCCGCACTGACGCCTACGGCGCCGACCAGCAAGGTAAGGGCAGCAAGGCTGGTGCCGGTTCGTACGAGTCTCATCCAGGGTCCTCCTTGTCCGCCCATCGAGGGAGTCTCCGCCGCCGCTGGGATCCGTCGTCAATCCCTGCCCGGTTGGGTTTTAACATGACAGAAGGTCGGAGGCAATCAACTTTCGTGATGGTGGTCGCGGGACCTCGGTGAGTGCCTAGCCCCGCACGTCGCTACCCTGACCACTTGACTGAGCTTCCCCACTACGCCGAGTCCTTCTACTTCACCTTCGGGGAGCGCTTCCGGCTGATCCAGGCCGAGGACGGGAGCGGCCACGCCCAGCACTGCCCGGGCCTCCCAGAATGGCGGGGCCGCTTCAAGGACAACGCTGGCCGGTGGCACACGGTCGAATCCTGCGACGGGCACCGGGCCGACCTGGACTCGGTCCAGTGGATCCGCAACCAATAGAGCCGGGCCCGGAGCATCGGGCGGCGGATCCCATTGCTCGACGAGCCCAGTGTGGGACATCGTACCGGAAGCTTCTGGTATTCCGTCCGAGAAGGCCGACCCTCCCTCGCCATTCGTGACAGAGTTTCCCCGGGGCGCACGGCGGGGCGGTCCCGGCGTGTTTGGCGGCAAGGAGGAACGGTGAGCGACACGGCACAGGGACCGGGATGGTGGCAGGCATCAGACGGCAGGTTTTACGCTCCGGAGCTTCATCCTCAGTACCAGCCGGCCCCCCAATACCAGCAGCCGCCCAGCCCAGGACCGGCCGCCGTTGAGGATGCTGACGGCAGCGACGGGGCGGGCGAAGGTCATTTTGGAGACGGTGTGGCGACACCCCTCTACGAGTTCCGGGCATCCAAGCTCAAGAGCGGCCGTTGGTTCTCGCCGAACGTGATCCGGGTCTGGCGCGACCGGATCGAGGAGTACGAGCACCATGCTGTGCGGAAGAAGGGCACTCAGGCGATCAACTACTACCAGGTCGCCCAGGTGAAGCTCGATCGAGGCCTCAGGTGGAGCAACATCGCCGTCGAGACGATTCTGGGCCGATTATGAGTCCCCTGCTCTGACCACTGAGCTACTGCCCCCGACTGGTCTCTTCAACTTCCCCGCCGACTGGAATGTAGCGGAGAAGTCCGGTGTGGCTTCGACGGAACGCCTCTGCGGCCGTCTGTAACCACTACCCCATCGACTCGAGCCGCTGTCCGACATGGGGCCAGATGGTGACACCACCACTTTCTATAGGTGGCCCAATCGCTGCGGTGATGCGGCTTCTCAGGGGCGCCCAGTCATCCAGATGGATCACCAGCACCGATTGAACTCTCCACCTTCGCAGGAACGCCCGAAGATCACCGGTCGTATCGCTCCCGGAGAGGACCTCGCTCTGGGAGCGAGTCCTGTGTCCTCCGGCGAAAGCAACATCGAAGAGGGTCTGGACCGACCTCGGCCCCAGCAGTGCAGGACTGCTGGTGGCGACTGGCCCGGTCGGAGACGGAAACCAGCCGTAGCCACCCAATACCTTGAAACGCATTCCGCCCACGGCCTGGTCGAGAAGGATGCTGTGGGTCGGAAGGATTGCGGCCAGCCAGTAGTCACTGGCCAAGTCCGGGTACGGATAGGCCAGAACCGCGCCTCCGGGGGGAAGAACATTGACCGCCGAGGTGGTGAAGAAGGTGGGCACATTGGTCGGCGAAGTTGCATCGGTGTGTCTGGGCACCAATGGGATTAGAACTGTGGCGGCGATGAGCGCCACGACGACTGCTGCGATCGTGGGGTTGGTCAAAGGGATGATGATCCGCCGGCGTCGCATTCCGATCACGCGCAGGTGCAACTCGTCGATCCCGATGGCAAAGGTCGCGGCAGCAAAAAGCGCGGTAAACAGCGAGAATCTACTGGCGATCATGCCGTTGAGGACAGGAATGTGCGTGAGGATCTCGAAGGGCAGTGGAAGGGGGGTTCTCGTTCCATCGGCCACTTCTGTTCCCAGGGAAAGTACAAAACAGATGCACGCCATCGCCGCCGAATACAGAAGCGCCCTTCGTCTACGGAGAAGGATCGCGAACAGAGCCAGCACGACGATCATTGGAATTCCGAGATAGAGCTGTCCTCCGTAAACGAGCCCTATTCCGCTCCCGCTCAATTGTTTCGGAGCCAACCATTGAGACTGAGGAAAGATCGACGAGCGTAGATCGGACGGAACGTGAGCCAACGCCGTCGCCGACATCGGGGGCCCGTTGAGGTGCTGTGCGCCAGCAAATGTGACCAAGATCGGCACCGCCAGCACCAAGAAACAGACTCCGGTGGTCCAGGCCAGAGCCAGGCAGGCGTACTTCCATTGCTTCGAGATGACGTGGCGATTGGCGACGGCGAACAGCACGATCGCGACTCCGGCGACGACCACCGTGCTGGCGAGAATCTCCGTCGAGACGAAGAATTGGAGAGCCAGGAGGATGCCGAGCAGTACCCCGGTACGTCCCGGCCTCCAGGACTGGCGAACGACGACTTCGTGAACAAGCAGGAAGATCAGAGGGGGTAGCGGTGCGAAGGTCAAGAACAGGTAGTTCAGATGAGCGTCCATACTGGCGGAGAAGCCGTAGAGGAGGCCTCCAAAGAAGGCCGCAGGCCACCATCGAGTCCACCGACGAAGCACCAGGCACATTGATGAGGCAGACGCGGCCGGGGCCAGCCGCAGTGCAATATTGAAAGTCACCACCGGCCCAAAGACCTTGGTGATCGGCAGGAAGATCACTCCGAGCGCCAACATGGAGCCGTTCACTCCGAAATTTTCGCCGAACGGGTAGTTCTGCCCCTGAGCCAGAAAGACGCCGTGCCAGTGTGGAACGGCGAACGCCGTCCAGGCGAGCCACCAGATCTGTTCAATGGAATCCATCGTGGCTAAACCCGCCATGTGACCAGGACCCAGGGACCCGAAGTGGCCGAACTCCATCATGGCCAGGGCCACATAGAGTCCGATGCAGATCGCTGGGGACAACCACCGTCGCTCGGTCCCCACCCTGGTTCCGACTTGTCCAGGGGACACGGTGGATGTCGACGATCCAGAAGTATCGTCCTTCGTCGCATCCAGTCCCACAGCCATCGCCTGTGTTCCCTCCCATGCCTGGGCGCCACGAGAAGCGTACCGTGCCAACGTCTCGGGGTGCCTGGGCCTCAAGAGAGAGCCCGAGCGCCCTGCAGGGCATCGGTCAACCGGGTTGTTCGAGAGCTGGCCCACGTAGCGGGGGGTCAAGTCCGACGTCACCGATCGGACAGGCCGCGCTTTCCTGGAGGGCCGAAGCCAGGCGGATCAATCGTCGCAAAGCGAGCCACGACGCATTCCCGTAGAGTGTCTTTGTCGAACGACATTGGACGGACGGAACGTGCGACGAGCAGCCCCCCACTTGTTCTCCGGCCCTCGTGGTGGCCGGAGACTTGCGACAGCCAGTCTGAGTTCGAAGGGTCTTGGGTCCCCTTGACCGAGGTCGACTCCGACGATCTCCTGAGCTCGGCAACCGGAGAGGCGATCTCTAGGCCCGATCTCTCTTCGAGCCATCCTTCATCACGCCCAGCAAAGCTAGCGCTCGTCGTCGTGGTTCTGGTGTTCGTCGTGCTTGGAACGACCATCGCGATCAAGACCCCGGCATACGAGTCGGGGGACGAACCAGGCCATGTGCTGAACATCGAAACCATGGTAAGGGGCCACTGGTACAGCATGGATGCGCATTGTCCGGTGGGATGCTCCGGGAACGAAACCCAGCAGGCGCCGCTCTATTACCTTCTCATGGCAGGCTGGCAGCACGTTGTGGCCCTGCCCGCCCACGCACCGTTCAGAGGCACCCTCAACCCCGGCATCTACCGAGGTGCATCTGAGCTCTATCTGCACCACAGCGCCGCCGATGACCGATTCCTCCTCTGGCTGCGGCTGCCCAATCTGGCCCTGGGAGGCCTGACCGTTCTGTTCACCTTCTTCGCCGTCCGGCTGACCACTTCCGATGTGTGGACACCCGTCATCGCTGCATCCTTGGTCGCATTTCTGCCCAGATTCTTGTTTCTCTCGCCCTTCGTCACCAATGACAACTTGGTCGACCTGCTCGGAGCAGTTCTTGTCTTCCTGGCGCTGCGATACGCGTTGGCGCCGGGGCGCTGGCGCATGGTGGTCATCGGCGTCGTGTGCGGGCTCCTTGTGACCACAAAGCTGTCCACCCTTCCCCTACTCCTGGTAATTCCGATTTTTGCCTGCGTGGTCCCGGGGTGGAGACGCCGTGTCGGGGTCGCTGTTCTCGGACTGGGGACGGCCTTGATGGTCAGCGGGTGGTATCTCGCCCAAAACCTCTCTCGTTACGGCGACCCGCTTGCCCTGCGGGCTTCGCAGCACTATCTCTCACTGGACGGTGGACTCGGCACTCTGTTCGGTGAGCCCTATATCGTCCACGACCCACTCCAGCTGGTGTTCATCCAGGTTCCACAGCGCATCATTCGAACGTTCTGGTACCAATCGGGCTGGAATCAGTTCCAGTGGTCATGGCCCTTCAATGTTCTGTTTTGCATCGTGACCGCAGGCGCCTTGGCCGGACTCATTCACCGAGGCATCAAGCGGGAGGTACTGCTAGTCCTCATTGCAATCGGCGTGGTGGGCTTGCTCTGCGTCTGGACAACCGCCTTCCAAACTTCTACCTACCAGGCCAGATACGCCTACGTCGGACTCGCAGCCTTGGCCGGACTGGCGTCGATGGGCCTGGAGCGATGGCGACTCCCGATCCGGTTCCTACTTCCTGCCATGGGGCTCATTGGTACCGTCATTGCCATTCAACAAGACGTCCTCGCGGTTCATTGGACGTGACCGCGCCGACGCAGTCGTAGTGGCGAACGCCGGGCCCACGGGGGTACTGCCGTGCTCCCGGCTGGCCCGGACACTCCGCCGTGTGGTCGGCGGCCTCAGCCGTGGTGCGGTGGTCGTTCGTGGCGCTGGCGTTCCAACCAGCAGGCATCGCAGTCCTCACAGGAGGGTGCCCCTCCCGAGCTCGGGCGCTCGGTGCGGGCATGCACCCCCGGATGCCCGCAGAAGGCACATCGGGTCGAGTCGGCGGCGTCCACGGCCCCGAGGAGGCGACTCGAACGCCCCACCCGGTCCACGGACCAGGTCACCCTGCTCGGACTACCTCCACTAAACCACAACGAGCGGAACCTCGACCAGGGCCCGGCCGGCTCGGCAACGGTTACCATTCCACCATGGCCACATGGATCCTGGTCGGCGGATTCGCCGTCCTGGCCATTATCCTCGGGGGTGCCCTCCTCGTGGTCCTGCTGTCCACACGGGACGGCGCGGAAGACGGGATCCGGCTCCCCCGCCTCAGAAGACGCCATACACCCCCTGGCGAGGCGGCCGTACCCCCCACCATCGACGACTGAGCCGACCGCACGTGCGGGTGTCTGAGGGGTCCGAGGGTCACTGTCGAACACCCGCTTGGTGTCGACCTTGATCCGGCAGGGCGGCGGAAATCCAGAAGGGTTGGGGGGCCGGGCGGTTCTCGGTGATCGGGGTGGCAAAGAACAGCACCCCGCCCGGCCGGCCGCTGCTTGTGTGGACCAGATCGACCTTGCTCGCTGTGGGAAGAAGGCCAGCAATGGCCAACCTCAGAACGGTTGCAGGACCGCGAAGTAGTGCAGACAGTCCGCGTTGGAGCATTCGAGACGAGTGATCCGATCTCGAGCTGATGGATCCTGCTCGGCATCCGGCGTCGTCGTCTCAATGAGAGCATCCATGCCGCAAGTCGGACAATGATCGTATTTAAGGCTTACCGTCACGCTCATGGACGGGAACTCCTTCTGCGTACCCGCCTTCGGCCGCCGTCGGCATTGTAGACAGGTCGAAACCAAAAGGTCCCAATCACGAACACAACGGGTGTTGCCGCAACGTGTGCCCATTCCGTCACTCGGCGAGGTCGTCCCTAGGCAAAGGCATCAACCGGGGATCATGATGCATGTCTGGACCGGTTCGGATCCGCCTCTGCGACTCCGCCGCCCGGTTCATGACTCGGTGCGGATGGACGGTGGCCAGGGGGGCGTCCACCCCACTGAGTCAAGGTTTGGGCTGCCGTGGCCGGAGTGGGATATCGAATCTCACTCAACGGCCTTGGCAGCGATTCGACGGTAACACCGTGAGCCACCACGCCATCGTCGCGAACCGTGACGATTTGATGACGGGAATGTTCGGTACCCAGGCGGGACGAACCACTCCCAGAATCACCACCGGTGTCCGGCGCAACGACTCGCTGTACGGCAGATGGTTTGCCACGGTGGGCGCGGTCAGTCCCTCTCGTCGGAATGAGAGACGACCGAATCCAACCGAGCAAGAGTTCGTTCCATGTCCCGTCTGGTCTTTCCGGACCAGATCCCACCAAGCTTCAGCAGTACTCGCTGGTGGTCCGCGGTGATGTCCCAACTCTCTCGGACCAGGGTGTCCTCTCCGGTGGTCTCCAGTTCGTAGCGCCAAATCCTTCCCGCCACGAAGCGTCCCCACTTTCCGGTGGGCCCGGTCTTCCACGCAATCAGGCGGTTGTCCTCGAATTCCACGACGCGGCTCTCGGTCTTGTACCGGACTCCCATCTTCATGTTCATTCCGAATGCCGATCCGAGCTCAAGGTGATCGGCTACACCTTCCGGCGTCCCTTGGAGCATGCCTGAGCCGTCGATTTGCGAATGCATCGCGGAATTCGACAGAACTGCGAAGATCGTCTCCGGCGACGCTCCGATCAAGCGCTCCACCGTCAGCACGTAACCATCCATCAGGAACCCCGTTCGTCGATCGAAAGGAGCCTACGTCCGACGAGCGGACGAAGGTGGCTGGGCGGCAACCAGGTCGGCACCGACCCCGACCCGGTGACGACCCGAGCCGTTGTTTCGCTTCGGGAGGCACGGCGTTCTCGTAGGTGACCGGGACTGTTCATCGGCTGTCCACTACGAGAACGCAATCCACGGGGTGCTACACCAGCCACCCTTCCTTGGCGCCGCCGCCTCAGGCGGTTCTCGACAGCTCCCGGCCTCAGGCTGAGGGTCGGGGCTGCCCAGGGGCGACCGTTCGGGCCAGGATCCCGAGAGTGGCACGAAGGGCACCCTCCGGAATGACCGGGAAGATCTTCGCGTCTTTCCAGTTCTGTTCCACGGAGGACCAGTCATAGTATGAGGTGACCAGCGTGCCGCCTTCGATCGGTTCGACCTTGTAGCCGTAGACATGTCCGAGGTTGAGCTGACCTTCGATCGTCCACGCGATCTCTCGGTCCGAGTCGAACGTCACGATCCTCACGGTCACGTCGTAGAGCCCCATTGGGTAGTCGTTGAGCGCCTCTCGGTCCATGTGCACAGCGAAAGCGTCTCCGACCGCACTGACCGGGTCTCCGGTGGCACTCATCAACATTCCCGAGCTGTCAATGGAAACGTGGCCTTGAGGGTCGCTCAATAGTCGGAAGATGGCCCCCGGCTCCGCCGCAATTGCCCTTTGGACCTCCATGCGCTCTTCCATGGCGGGCCAGCCTCGCACAGACACGTGCCACGGTCAACGCTGCGGAGCTTGCGACGACAGGCCCCGTGGTCACTAGGAGGCGTCCGCCGGTGAGGCAGGCGGTGGTGGTGGTGTCGGCTCGCCGCCAGTCGCGATTCGTGCCTGTATGGGACCTGTTTTTGTGACCTCGGATTCCCAAGCGTGGGGGAATTGGTAGTCATCGATCGAATGCCAATCCTCGAGAAACTTAGGATTCTTGCAACGATCAGAGCCCTCCACGCGTGTAACTAGGTAGAGGTGCGACCCGGGTCCCTCGATCCGGCCTCGCATTGGATCCCGGGAGGAACCAGAGGCAATGCACGAGCCGGACGGCGAGGCGGCATTCGACGCGTTCTTTGCCGACTCGTGGAGCCGGTTGCAGAGCCAGGCCTACGTCCTGACCGGAAGCAAGGAGTCGGCTCAGGATTTGACCCAGGAGGCCTTCCTCCGTGCTTGGAGGCGATGGGACAAGGTTGCTGTCTACGAAAGACCCGAAGCGTGGACCCGCAAGGTCCTCCACAACCTCTGCATCCAATCATGGCGAAGAGCGCGGACCAAGGACCGACCCGCCGAAGTGGACATTCCGGTCAGCGGGGAGATCCCGAGCGACCACTACGAGCTGGCGCAGGCCATGCGGTCCCTGCCGGGCACCCATGCTCGTGCGCTCCTTCTCCACGATGGTCTCGGCATGTCGGTAAAGGAGACAGCAGATGAACTTGGCGTACCAGAAGGCACAATGAAGTCCTGGCTCAGCAGATCACGCAAGGTCGTGGCCGATCGGCTCGTCCTGTCGCGATCGCTTACGGAGGTGGCAGATGAGTGAGTCGTCGGTTGGCGAAGCGATCGTAGGTCAGGTGATGGCCGAGATGTTGGCGACGGGTCGAAGCCTCAGTTCGTCGGTCGAGGCTTCCGACATCAGAAACCGGGCTCGCGGCAGCATCAGGCCTCGAATCGATCCCAAACTGGTGTTTGCCTTCGCTGCCGTCACCATCGTCGTCGTCGGTCTTGTCGTAGCCGGGCCCTTCCGCTCGACGAGGTCGACGCCTCCGACTGAGCACAAGTTCGGTACACCGGCGGGATGGGTCGCGTACTCCGCCTATGGCGTGCAGCTTTCGGTCCCCAGGGGCTGGTCGGTCCAAGCATTCGGTGAGTGCCCGGACGGACAAAGAATTGGGACCCTCTTGATCGGTACACCACGGTTTGTCGCCAACTGTCCGGAGTACGGATCGACTACCAGCATCGTGTCGATGAACGTTCGTCCCGACCCCGGAAGTCTCGCCGACAGTGGCAATCAGGCTCAGGCAGAGGCGGACGCCGCTGCCGCCTACGCCTCTGACGTTGCAGGTGCGTCCAAGGGAGACAACCTCGTGATCAACGGCACTCACGTCAAACGGAGCCCCAGCGGGCTCGTCTGGAGCATTCCGTCAAGAGGCGTCGTCCTCGTCGGCAGCGGACCCAAGGCGATCACCATCATGCGAACCCTCACTGCCGCCACATCGAGGGCCATACCGGTACCGGGCATCGTGAACGGCAGCGCCTTCTTGATCGGAGCCCCTTCGGGCCCTACGCCGCTCAGTGGACCCATGGCCGTCTCGCGAATTCTTGCTGCTCCAGCGGGAGCAGCCAAATTCAGGGCCATCGGCTCGATGGTCGACGGCCACTATTCGGTGACTCTTGCTCCAGGCCGATATGGGATCACGACTTCGGCCGGAACCGCCCTCTGTCTCGGGGTGAGAGTCACCGTGATCTCCGGGCGCACAGTCACAGCCCCCAGGATCACCTGCAATGGAAACTGATTCCACTCCTACCGAGCGTGGATACCTCCGTATCGGCTCCAAGGGGCTCGTCGCATCCGTGGCCATAGTCGTTCTCGCTGCTGCTCTTGTGGTGTCCCCTCCCCATCGACCCAGAAACTCGCACGGCGGGACCGCGTCGATGGTCACCATTCCTGTGGGATGGGCGGCCTACTCCGCCTACGGACTGCAGATCGCGGTCCCCAAATCCTGGGCGGTGAGATTCTTCTCGATCTGTCCGGGGGCGTCGCAACCGGGGAGTCTCTACATCGGCGAGTCCACATCGAATGTCAGCGCATCATGTCCGGCAATCTTTACTCCGACTCCGGCATCCGGGCTCAACCAGGTATCCCTCTACGTTGTCCATGACTCCGGCCGTTCGCCTCGGGGAACCGCCAGGCGAATGAACATTCATGGCATTCAGGTAACCCAGCTGGGTCGGTCCACGGTGTCATCCACGGTCTGGATGACGGAGCCCAAATCAGACTCGACCGACCGAATCGCCATCTCCGGCGGCGGGTGGCAGGCTCTGACCATCTTGAGGACTCTCCGGGTCGCCACCAGACGTGCGCAACCAGCACCCGGCGTCGTAGATGGCGAGGCGTATTCAGAAGGGGCCACTCGAACGCCCCTCAGTGGCACCATCCAATACCTGAAGATGTATCCAACCGGTACACCCAGAACGGAGCCACTCCATGCGGCGCAAGCGTCGCAGGGTCACTACTCGGCCACCCTGGCCCCTGGAACGTATCGATTCAATGCATTTGCCGGATCGGTCCCGTGCGGAACGGTTTCGGTCACGGTCGTCTCCGGTCGAACGGTCACTGCTCGCCCAGTCCTCTGCCACGGGGACTAGGCGATGAGGACTGCGGGGAGACGTGCCTCCCGTGTGGCTGGCCGGGTGTTCCGGTCCAGCGGATCCGCCGGCGCTATCCGAGCCCGTAGCGACGGCGCAGACGGCTACCCGCCGCTTGAGTCAGCGTGGTAGTCCTTCGACCCGATGGCCAAGGCAAGCGGACTGCGGGGGTCTTCGCCCCGGCCGAGCCGACCGAGCGCATGACTGAAGTCGTACCGGGGCTTCCAACCCAGATCGTTGCGAGCCTTGGCATTCACATAGACGCGGTCGATGCTCGGCAGCATCGACCACCCGCGCTCTCCGTAGATCTCCTCATAGGCAGGAAAGTGTCGCTGGACGACGCTCGGTGCGTCCTCGGTGAGAGCGGGGAGGTCGTCGTACGTGAACGGAGTAGTGGCACTGATGATGTACCGTCCGAATCCAATGGAGTTAGCCCTTTCCAGCGCCAGCCTGTGAGCAGCGACGACATCGTAGAGATCGACTCTGCGGTACAGCAGCTCATTGACCTTCAAATTGAGACCGTCGAACGATGCTCGCAGATCGTCGCTGTCATCATCCTCGGGGAAGAAGCGAGACGTGCGAAGTATCAACACCGGTAGCCCGAGGTCCCGATGGGCAAGTTCGCAGAGGTCCTCGGCTGCCGTCTTGGTCACGCCGTAGATGTTCTTCGGTGCTGGAGCGACGCCTTCGGTGATCCACACCGCGGGGGAGCCCGCTGCCGGATGCAGGGCACGACCAAAGGTGCTGGTGGTACTGGTGAACACGAACGCACTGACATGGGCGGCAACTGCCTCTTCGAGGAGGTTCAACGTCCCGATCACGTTCGTGTCGAGGAAGGCTCTGCGGTCGTGACTGCCGACGTGCGGCTTGTGCAGGGTCGCGGTGTGGATGACGGCATCGACTCCAACCAGACAACGACGGACCCAAGCCCTGTCCACTATCGTCCCGACACGGTCGGTGTGATCCGACCCCACAGTGTCGAGGCCAACGACCTCCTCCCCATGCTGGCGCAGTACCCGCGCCAGGGCTTCCCCGAGGTGGCCGGAGCTGCCCGTGATCAGAACTCTCACCCTGAAACCTCAACGACCTGAAGGCGGAAAAGGGGAGGGACCGACTCCCTCAGGTGGCCCTCCCACCAAAGGGGGCTTGGGCGTGGGTCTCACTTGAACGGTGCTTCTAGATCGCGCTGCATGAGAAGGAGGTCCAGCCGGTTTCCCCACTTTTCCCCGACTCCGGGCATTCTGGCGACCTCGATGAATCCGAGTCTGGCGTGAAAGCGGACCGACTGAGCGTTGGACGAGTCAATCCCAGCCACCATGACACGCTTGCGGTTCGAGCGAGCTTCGTCAGCCAGGGCGCCGATGAGCGCTCGCCCGACTCCTCGGCCCCAACACTGTTCATCGACATGGATGGTGTGCTCTACGGTGAAGCGGTAGCCAGGCCACCGGTTCGAATCTCTGAAGTCGCTGTAGCTCGTCCAACCCACCACGGTGCCGCCGTCGTCAGCTACGAGCACCGGGTTCCCGACCTGACGCTGTTGGGTCAACCAATGGGAACGCTCGCCGACCGAGTATGGGGTCTCCGTCCACTCGTAGGTCGTCGATTCGATGAGGGCGTTGGTGATCTCCGTGATGACCGGAACGTCGTCGGGGGTGGCCGCGCGTATCACTTCAGCCAGTGTAGGGACTCCGCACGCCCATGCATCGGAGGATCGTCGTTCACGGCGGCCGCGGCAGTGCGGCGACCTCAACCCCATCCCGAGGGCCAGTCAGGCTCAGAATCCTCGTGCGGTGGTCAATGCATCGCCGGCTGGTCGTCGATCATTCCCAGGACCTCGAACCCGTACGAACGGGGTTCGGTCAGCCTCACACTCCTCTGACCGGCGACAAGCTCCGGGGGAGAGACTCGAACTCTCAACCTAGCGGTTAACAGCCGCTCGCTCTGCCGATTGAGCTACCCCGGAATCACCATCCACCCGAGGTGATACGTGCCTCGGCGTGCCTGAGGACACTAGCCGGTGGCGGCCCCCTTGCTGGGCAAAGGTGCGCCGGTGAACCATGACGGGCACAATGGGCCGGTGAAGTTCCGTATCGGCACCGCCCTCGGCTTCCTGCTCGGCTACGTGCTCGGAGCCCGGGCCGGCCGCGAGCGCTACCTCCAGATGGCACAGTTCGCCCGCCAGCTGTGGGCGCTCGGCCCCGGTCACCGGCACCACGACCCTGGTCACGGAGAAGTCCAAGGCCGTGGCGGCTCTCGGGGTCGAGCGGATGAAGGACACCATCGGGGTGCGGCTGGGATGGCGGAACGGCGACCAGGCCGCCGACGCCATCGCCCTCGACCTGGCCGAGGACCTGGCCTCCGCCCTCAACAGCCGGCGCCGGCTTCCCGACCGCCGGAGTTCCGCCGACCGCCGGAGCCGCTCGGAGCCCTGAGCCTGACGGGGTGTTCCCGCCCCTCCCGACTCAGGCCTCGTCGAGGTAGTCGCGCAGCAGCTGGGCCGACTCGGGCCGGCGCAGCTTGGCCAGCGTCTTGGCCTCGATCTGGCGGATGCGCTCCCGGGTCACCCCGAAGGCCTTGCCCACCTCCTCGAGGGTGCGGATCTTTCCGTCCTCCAGTCCGAACCGGAGCCGGACCACGTCCTGCTCCCGCGGGGACAGGTGGCCGAGCGCCTCGCGCACCGCGTCGTCGAGCATCATCCGGGCGGCGGCGTCGTCGGGCACCACCGCCTCGCGGTCCTCGATCAGGTCGGAAAGGCTGAAGTCGTCCTCGTCGCCCATCGGCTGCTCGAGCGAGACGGTGTCCTGGTTGATCCGCTGGATCTCCCGCACCCGCTCGATGGAGAAGTCGACCCGGCCGGCCACCTCCTCGGCGCTGGGCTCCCGCCCGAGCTCCTGGAGGAGCTGGCGCTGGGCCCACACCACCTTGTTGATGGTCTCCACCATGTGGACGGGGATCCGGATGGTGCGGGCCTGGTCGGCGATGGCCCGGGTGATGGCCTGGCGGATCCACCAGGTGGCGTAGGTCGAGAACTTGAACCCCTTGGTGTGGTCGAACTTCTCGACCGCCCGCATCAGGCCCGAGGTTGCCCTCCTGGATGAGGTCGAGGAAGGCCAGGCCCGCGGTTCCGGTACCGCTTGGCGATCGACACCACCAGGCGCAGGTTGGCCTCGATCAGCGCCTCTTTGGCCTGCTGGCCCCGGCGGACCAGCACCCGGTCGGCGGCGCCGCCCGGCATACGACTCGCACGGCGGCATCCGCGCTCGGCCAGGCGCTGGGCCGCCTCGTTGCCGGCCAGGATCCGCTCGGCCAGCTCCACCTCGAGGGCGGCGTCGAGGAGCTTGACCTTGCCGATCTCCTTCAGGTACATGTGCACCGGGTCGGCCGCCGAGCCCCGGAAGCCGTCGGCGTCGGCGTAGCCGTCCCTGGCTGCCGGCCGACGGGGCGCCCGCTCCTTCTTGGCTGTCCCGGACGGCGGTGCCTTGGCTCGGACAGGCTCGTCCAGGGCTCCGGTGCCGACGCCACCGTGACCGTTCTGCCGAGCCGGATCACGGGTCGGACTCGAACGCCACGACGTGAGGGCGGCGGCGACGGCGCTCGCCGCCGGGGTGCGTCGGCCAGCTCGTCGTGCAACCGGCCCGAGAGGTCGTCGGCCACGGCCCTGCTCATCGGCACCACGGTCGTCTCGCCGGTGTCGTAGGTGAACTCGATGCCGGCCTGCCTGATCCGGTCCACCACGTCGGCGATGAGATCGGCGCTGAGCTCGACCGAGCGAAGGACGGTCATCACGTCGTCCTGGGTGAGGCCGCCCCGGGCCCGGCCCATCCGGATGAGGGCGTCGAACTGGTCGGCCGGCAGGACGTCGAGGACACCGCCGGAGGGCGGAGCTGACGGCACCGGCGGCGAGTCGATGGTCTCGGGTGCCGTAACCGCCGGGGGCGACGCCACCTGACCGGGGGGCGACACCACCTGCCTGGCGATCACGATCCGTCTCCCGGCGCTGTTGGTCTGTGCCCTCACCACCAGCCAGGCTACCAACCTGGCCGTCGCCGCGCCGAGGCGCCGGATCGTCCAGCTCCTGGAGCCACGACGCCACCTCGGCCGCCTCGGCCACGGCCGTCCGACGACGTCCGGGCCTCGCCGGTGATCACGGTGCAGCTCCCCCCGGGCCGCGTCCCTGACCAGCTGGAGCACCACCTCGTCGGGCTGGCCCATGGGCTCCTCCACCGTCAGGCGGACCAGCAGGGCCCGCACCTCGGGCGGGGCCTCGTCGATGACCTGGTGGAGGGGCTCGGTGTCGGCGCCGGCCAGCACGTCGAAGGCGGCCCGCTGCAGCTCGTCGCGGAACAGGGCCGCCTCGAGCCGGTCGGCCACCTCCTCGGGCCGGTGGATGGCCAGGCGGAGCGCCTCGAGCCCGGGCGGAACTCGCGGGTCGGACCGGCCCGGTGCCCCGGTGCTCCTCGCCCCGCCCCGACCCCGGGCGCGGTCCGCTCTCGCCCCGTTCAGTTCGGTCCCTCCGCCGTCGAATCCGTCGGCATCCCAGTCGCCGTCGGCGTCGGGCTCGCGCACCCAGGGTTCCTCCGGCACTGCCCGTGGCCGCGCCCCGACGGCGCCGTTCCCCCGCCGTTCGGAGCCGGGGGCCGGTCGGCCGGCCCCGCGGAGCGGGGCGGGTCGGGACGCGGGCCCGTCCCGTCGGAGCTGCTCCAGCCGCTCGCGGAGGAGGTGGGGCTCGAGCCGGCACCGCTCGGCCACCTGCATCAGGTACTGGTCGCGGACCAGGTTGTCGGGGTGCTCGGCCACCGCCACCAGCGCCGCGTCGGCGGCCCGGGCCCGGCCCTCGGGGGTGGCCAGCTCGGCGGCGTCGAGGATCCGCTCCAACGCGGAACTGGAGGAACGGCTTGGCCCCCTCGATGGCGGCCCGCAGAGCGTCGGGATCGCTGCGGGCCATCTCGCCCGGGTCGGAGCCGGGCGGCAGGGCGGCCACGGCCACGTCGATCGCCAGCTTGCGCTCCCACTCGTAGAAGCGCCCGGCGGCCGACTGTCCGGCCCCGTCGGCGTCGAAGGCCAGCACCACCCGGGAGGCGAAGCCCCGCAGCAGCTTCACGTGCTCCTCGGCCAGCGCCGTGCCGCAGGTGGCCACGGCCCGCTCCACCCCCGCGCCGAACAGCCCGATGACGTCGGTGTACCCCTCGCACACCACCACCTCGTCCGAGGCTGATGATGTCCTGCTTGGCCCAGTTGAGGGCGTAGAGCGTCTTGCGCTTGGAGTAGATCGGCGTCTCGCTGGAGTTCTTGTACTTGGCCGGGTCGGAGCTCCCCGGCAGCACCCGTCCCCCGAGGGCCACCGGATGCCCGGACGGGTCGCAGATGGGGAAGAGGACCCGGGCCCGGAAGGCGTCCTGCAGCCGGCCGCGACGGTTGACGAACCCGAGGCCCGCCCCGACGGCCATCTCCTGGCTCAGCCCCAGCCCCTGGCACAGGGCGTCCCAGTCGTCGGGCGCCCATCCCAGCCGGAACCGGCGCACCACCTCGCCGTCGTAGCCCCGGCTGCGCAGGTAGTCGCGGGCCGGGCCGGCGTCGGCGGAGGTCAGCAGGCGCTGGTGGTACCACTCGGTGGCCTGCTCCATGGCGTCGAGGAACACCTTGCGCCGCTGGCTGTCCCGTCCGGCGTCGGCGTCCTCGCGGATGGTGATGCCGGCCTTGTCGGCCAGCCGGCGCACGGCATCGACGAAGTCGAGGTGCTCGATGGCCCGCACGAAGCTGATGGCGTCGCCCTTGGCCTGGCAGCCGAAGCAGTAGTAGAAGCCCTCTTCGGCGTTGACGCTGAACGAGGGGGTCTTCTCCCCGTGGAACGGGCACAGGCCCTGCCATCGCCGCCCCACCCTCTTCAGGGCGGCGTGCTCCCCGATCAGGGCGACGATGTCGGTCTCCGCCCGGACCCGGGCCACGTCCTCGTCGGGGATGCCCATGGGTGTCGACGGTACCGCGTGATCGGTACCGGCTCCGTCCGGCGGCCCCCGGGCAGACGCTGACCCGCTACCGCTTGGGCTTGGCCTTCGGGGTGGCCTTCGGTGGTCGACTTCGGGTGCCCTGGGCCGACTTGGCCTTGGCTCTTGGCCCCCGGCTTGATCGAGGTGAGGCCGGCCAGCACGGCCTGGGCCGCGGCCAGCCGGGCGATGGGCACCCGGAAGGGCGAGCAGCTCACGTAGTCCAGGCCGGCCCGGGCGAAGGTGGCGATGGACTCGGGATCGCCCCCGTGCTCGCCGCAGACCCCGATCTTGAGGGACGGCCGGGTGGCCCGGCCCCGCTCGACGCCCAGACGGACCAGCTCGCCGACCCCGTCGGGGTCGACCACCTCGAACGGGTTCCGCTTCAGCAGCCCCTGCTCCAGGTAGGCCGACATCATCCGGCCCTCGACGTCGTCGCGGCTGAAGCCGAAGGTCATCTGGGTCAGGTCGTTGGTGCCGAACGAGAAGAAGTCGGCCTCCTCGGCGATCTCGCCGGCCCGGAGGGCGGCCCGGGGCGTCTCGATCATGGTGCCGATGAGGACCTCGAGCTTGCCCCGGGCGGACCCTGGACCCGGCCGTCCGGTCCCGACCTCGGCCTGGGCCGTCGGCGATGGCCGCCTCCACCCACGAGCGGGCCAGGGCCAGCTCCTCGCGGGACACGGTGAGCGGGATCATGATCTCCACGATGGGGTGGCCCCCGGCCGCCACCCGGTCCAGGGCCGCCTCCATCAGGGCCCGGACCTGCATGGCGTAGAGGCCGGGCTTGATCACCCCGAGGCGCACGCCCCGGGTGCCCGAGCATCGGGTTGTACTCGTGCCAGGTCTTGGCCGCCTCGTACAGCCGGCCCTCCTCCTCGGTCAGCCCGACGGTGGCCTCCTTGATGGCCAGCTCCTGGGTGTCGGGCAGGAACTCGTGCAGGGGCGGGTCGAGCAGGCGGATGGTGACCGGCAGGCCGTCCATGGCCTCGAGGATCTCCTCGAAGTCGGACCGCTGGGCCACCCGCAGCGCCTCCAGGGCCGCCTCCTCCTCGGCCGGGGTCGAGGCCAGGATCATCCGCCGCACGATGGGCAGCCGGTCCTCGGCCAGGAACATGTGCTCGGTGCGGCACAGGCCGATGCCCTCGGCCCCGTGGCGGCGGGCGTTGGCCGCGTCGGGCCCGGTGTCGGCGTTGGCCCGGACCCCGAGGTGGCCGGCCCGGACCTGGTCGGCCCAGCCCAGGACGGTCTCGAACTCGGGCGGCGTCTCGCCCTCGGTCACCGGGACCTGGCCCAGCATGACCGTCCCGTTGGTGCCGTCCACCGAGATCCAGTCGCCCTCGGCGACCACGGTGTCGCCCACCGCGAAGGACGACGGGGAGATGCGCAGGGCCTCGGCGCCGACCACGGCCGGCTTGCCCCAGCCCCGGGCGACCACGGCGGCGTGGCTGACCAGGCCGCCCCGGGCGGTGAGGATGCCCTCGGCGGCCAGCATGCCGTGGACGTCCTCGGGCGAGGTCTCGCTCCGGACCAGCACCACCTTCTCCCCCCGCTCGGCGGCGGCCTGGGCGTCGTCGGCGGTCAGGTAGACCCGGCCGACGGCGGCCCCGGGCGACGCGCCGAGGCCCCGGGCCAGCACCGGGTGCCCGGACCCGGAGAACTGGGGGTGGAGGACCTGCTCGAGGTGCTCGCCGGTGATCCGGTCGAGCGCCTCCTCCTTGGTCAGCTTGATGGCCTTCTCCCCCACCATGTCGACGGCCATCCTGAGGGCGGCCCGACCGGTGCGCTTGCCCACCCGGGTCTGGAGCATCCAGAGCTTGCCCTGCTCGATGGTGAACTCGGTGTCGCACATGTCGCGGTAGTGGGCCTCGAGCCGGGCGAAGATGGCCAGCAGCTCGGCGTGGATGGTCGGGAACTGGTCCTTCAGGGCGGCGAGCGGCTCGGTGTTCCGGATGCCGGCCACCACGTCCTCGCCCTGGGCGTTGACCAGGAAGTCGCCGTACTCGCCCGTGGCCCCGGTGGCCGGGTCACGGGTGAAGCCCACCCCGGTCCCCGACGTGTCGTCGCGGTTGCCGAACACCATGGCCTGCACGTTGACCGCGGTGCCCAGGTCGTGGGCGATCCGCTCCCGGACCCGGTAGGCCACCGCCCGGGGGCCGTTCCACGAGGCGAACACGGCCTCGATGGCCCCCCGCAGCTGCTCGTCGGGATCCTGGGGGAAGGGCGCGCCGGTGTGGCGCTCCACGATCTGCTGATAGGCGTCGACCAGGTAGCGGAGCAGCTCGACGGGCACCCCGGCGTCCGAGGTGGTGCCGGCCAGCTCCTTGGCCGCGTCGAGGAGGGTGTCGAACTCCTCGCCGGGGATGTCCAGCACGATCCGCCCGTACATGGCGATGAACCGGCGGTAGGAGTCGAAGGCGAACCGCTCGTCGTCGGTCTGCTTGGCCAGGCCCTCGACCGACTGGTCGTTGAGTCCGAGGTTGAGGACGGTGTCCATCATCCCCGGCATGGAGAACTTGGCCCCCGACCGCACCGACACCAGCAGCGGGTCGCTCGGGTCGCCGATCCGCTTGCCCATCTTCTTCTCCAGGCGGGCCCGGGCCTTGGCCACCTCGGCGGTCAGCCCGTCGGGCCAGCCCGCCTCCATGTAGCTGCGGCAGGCGGTGGTGCCGATGGTGAAGCCCGGGGGCACCGGCAGCTCGAGCACCGAGGTCATCTCGGCCAGGTTGGCCCCCTTGCCCCCGAGGAGGTCCTTCATCTCCATGGGAGGCTTGCGGTGGGCATGGTCGAAGTCGAAGACGAAGGGCATCGGTGCAGGGGCTCCTGAGGTGGATTCGGAGTGGGGTTCGGGCCGGTCGGGGTGCAGCGGCCCAGGTCGCACCCAGCCTACTTGGCAGGTGTCGGGGCCATCGACGACCGGGGCCGGCCGTCACGCACCGAGGTCGGAGACCGCGGGCCGGGCGGTCAGGCCCGGTCCATCCGGGCGCCGCAGCTCGGCCACCAGGCCGTCGACCGGCACCCGCACCTGCTCGGTGCTGTCCCGGTCCCGCACCGTCACCGCCCGGTCCTCCAGCGAGTCGAAGTCGACGGTCACGCACCACGGGGTGCCCACCTCGTCCTGGCGCCGGTACCGCTTCCCGATGGACTGGGTGACGTCGTAGTCGCACATGAAGTGGGGCTGGAGCGAGGCCAGCACCTCCCGGGCCAGGGGCTCGAGCGTCTCCTTCTTGGACAGGGGCAGAACCCCGACCTGATAGGGGGCCAGCCTCGGGTGGAGCCGGAGCACCGTCCGGGCCTCGCCCCCGATCTCGTCCTCGTGGTAGGCGGACAGCAGGAAGGCCATCATGGTGCGGGTGGCCCCGGCGGCCGGCTCGATCACGTAGGGCACGTACCGCTCCCCCGACGCCTGGTCGAAGTACTCGAGCCGCTCCCCGGACGCCGCGGCGTGTGCCTTGAGGTCGAAGTCGGTGCGGTTGGCGATGCCCTCCAGCTCGTCCCATCCCCAGGGGAAGCCGGAACTCCACGTCGGCGGTGGCGGCCGAGTAGTGCGAGAGCTCCTCGGCGTCATGGTGCCGGAGGCGCAGCTGGTCGGCCGGGATGCCCAGGTCGGTGTACCACCGGAACCGCTCGTCCAGCCAGTACTCGAACCAGTGCTCGGCCTCGGCCGGCGGGACGAAGTACTCCATCTCCATCTGCTCGAACTCCCGGGTGCGGAAGACGAAGTTCTGGGGGGTGATCTCGTTGCGGAACGACTTGCCCACCTGGGCGATGCCGAAGGGTGGCTTCTTGCGGGTGGTCTGGAGCACGTTGGCGAAGTTGATGAACATGCCCTGGGCCGTCTCCGGTCGCAGGTAGGCCACCGCCCCCTCGTCCTCCAGGGGCCCGGCGTGGGTCTTGAACATCAGGTTGAACGCCCGGGCCTCGGTGAACTCGGTGGAGCCGCAGTTGGGGCAGACGCCGTCGATCTTGTCCTGACGCCAGCGCTGATGGCAGCTGCGGCAGTCCACCAGGGGGTCGGTGAAGTTGGACAGGTGGCCTGAGGCCTCCCACACCGCCGGCGGGGACAGGATGGCGGCGTCGAGGCCGACCACGTCGATCGCGGCGCTGCACCATCGCCTCCCACCAGGCGTTCTTGACGTTGCGCAGCAGGTTGACGCCGAGGGGCCCGTAGTCGTAGGTGGACCGGAAGCCGCCGTAGATCTCGGCCGACTGGAAGATGAAGCCGCGCCGCTTGCACAGCGAGACCACCTTCTCCATGAGGTCATCAGGCGCGTCGGCAGCAGCTTCCGGGTCAGGCATAGGGACGAATCGTACCGGTTGACCCGCTCTTCCCGGCCACGGCGGCCCCGGCCCGGCCGTCGCTCACCAGGCGGGCGGTCACTGCGTTGGCCAGGAGGCGCCCCCGCACGGTCAGCACCGCCCGTCCGGTCGACCGGTCCACCAGCTCCCTCGAGGTCCGGGTGGTCGGGCAGGGCCTCCACGGGGACCCCGGCCGGGGTGCGGAGTCGCAGGGCCAGTCGCCTCCAACCTCCGCTGTTCGGGGGTGAGCTCCTCCTCCGCCGGCCAAGGGCGACCGGCCGGCCCCGACGGCGGCCACGTAGCGGTCGGGGGTCCGCACGTTCCACCACCGCCGGCCCCTCCGGTGGGAGTGGGCGGCCGAGCCGATGCCCCGGTAGTCGCCCTGATCCCAGTAGAGGCCGTTGTGCCGGCACTCGTGACCGGGCCGGGCCCAGTTGGAGATCTCCTCCCACCGGTATCCCCGCCCGGCCAGGATCCGGTCGGTCTCCTCGTACCGGTCGGCCTGGGCGTCCTCGTCGGGGTGGCGGTCCGGCTCGGCGGCCAGGGGGGTGCCCGGCTCCACGGTGAGTGAGTAGGCGCTGATATGGGGCGGGGGCGTCTCCAGGCCGAGGACGACCTCCAGGCTCCGGAGCCAGTCCTCGCGCCGCTCCCCCGCAGCCCCCGATGATCAGGTCCATGTTCCAGGTCACGAAGCCGGCCCCGACCACCGCCCGGGCGGCTTCCAGCGCCTGCTCGGAGCCGTGGCGACGCCCCAGGCCAGCCAAGCACGTGAGGCACGGTGGACTGCACCCCGAGGGAGATGCGGGTGACCCCGGCGTCCCGGTAGGCGGCCAGCCGGGCCGGGCTGGCGTCCTCGGGATTGCACTCCACGGTGACCTCGGCCCCGGGCCGGCGGGGCACGGCGTCGAGGATCGCCACCAGCAGGTCGGCGGCCAGCCGCGACGGCGTCCCCCCGCCGAAGAAGACCGAGGTGGCCGTGGGCAGCCCCTCCTCGTCCCGCGCCCGGTGCAGTTCGGTCACGCAGGCCTCGGCGTAGGACTCCATGAGGTGGTCGCGGTCGGTGTAGGTGGCGAAGGCGCAGTAGTCACAGCGGGCCCGGCAGAACGGGACGTGCACGTAGACGCCGAAGGGCGCGGCGCGGTTCACGGGTTCGCCCCCGCGCGGCCGAGAGGGACGCCTTGGCCTCCTCCCATCGCCGCAGGGCCTCGGCCCGTTCGACGGCGTGGTCCACGATGGGTTCCGGGTACCCGAAGCCGTCGGCCTCGGGTACGTACCGGCGGACGTAGCGTCCGTCGGGATCGAAGCGGGCGGCCTGGAGGGCGGGGTTGAACACCCGGTGGAAGGGCGCGGCATCGGTGCCGGTGCCCGCCGCCCACTGCCACCCGTGGTTGTTGGAGGCCAGGTCGCCGTCGACCAGCAGGTCGAGGAAGTGCCGTGCTCCGCGGCGCCAGTCGATGTGGAGGTCCTTGACCAGGAACGACGCCGTCAGCATCCGGACCCGGTTGTGCATCCATCCCTCCGCCCGGAGCTGGCGCATGCCCGCGTCGACCAGGGGGAAGCCGGTGCGGCCGGTGGTCCAGGCTTCGAACCGCTGATCAGCCCTCGTCCCGGTGTCCCAACGGAGGTGGCGGCCGATGGGCTGGAACGGTTCCCAGGCCGAAGCCGGGTAGTTCCACAGCACGTCGGCGTAGAACTCCCGCCAGGCCAGCTCACTTCGGAAGACGGCGGCCCCGGGGCCGTCCGGGAGGCGGGCCAGGACCTGACGGGGATGGACGGTCCCGAAGCGAAGGTGCGGCGAGAGGCGGGACGTCCCCTCGAGGTCGGTGCGGTCACGGTGGTCCCGGTACCGGCCGACGGGCCCGGCCACAAACGACTCCAACACCGCCCGGGCGGCCGACTCGCCGGGATCGGGAAGCGACGGGGACCCGGGTGGTGCGTCGAGGGCCGCCGCGCTGGTCTCGGAGCCGGCCGCCAGCCAGTGCGGCCCGGCCGGCTCCGGCGACGGACCGGGCCAACCGTTGGCCTCCCAGCCCGTCCGGAACGGGGTGAACACGCGGTAGGGATCGCCGCTCCTGGCCCGCACCCGGCCCGGGGAGACCGCGTAGGGGGAGCCGATCAGGGCCAGCTCGGCGCCCGATGCGGCGAGGGCCGCCGCGACCCGGGCGTCGCGCCGCCGTCCGTAGGGAGCGGTGTCTCCGGTGGCGAAGACGGTCCGGGCCCCCACCTCGGCGGCGAACGCCGGCACCACCACCTCGGGCCGGCCCCGCCGGAGGGCCAGCGATCCCTCCAACGACCCGTCGAGCTCGGCGAGGCAGCCGGACAGGAACGACCGCCGGTTGGCACCGGACGAGCCCACCAGGGTGTCGTCCACCACGAAGAGAGGTGCCACCCGTCCCCCCACCGACGATGCGTCGTCGGCCGCGGCCAGCAGTGCGGGGTGATCGGCGACCCTCAGGTCTCGCCGGAACCAGAGGACGGTGGCGCGGCCCCGGCCGGCGGGCACCTCAGGACACCTGGCTGGAGTGCACCGAGCGGAGGCGTCGGTCGAGATGGGCCTCCATGGCCTCGGTGGCCAGTGCGGTGATCTCGTCGGTGACCGGTGAGCGCGGCTCGGCCAGCACCCCGGCCAGTCCGCCCCCGAGGGTGCGACGGAGGAGCGCCAAGCCGGCCGACGAGAGCGGGCGGCCCCGCCGGCAGCTCCGGCACAGGACGCCCCCCTCGACAAGATCGAAGGCGACCAGCAGGTCCGGGTCCTCTTCACCGCACGACACGCACCCCTCCAGCACCGGGGCCGAGCCCTCGAGGGCCAGCACCTTCAGGAAGAAGGCTGGCGCCACCATGGGTGAGTTCCGTTCCGCCAGGGCGGCGACGGCACCGACCAGCATCTCGTACAGGCGGGGGTTGCCGTGGCGCTCCTGGCCGATCTGGTCCACCACCTCGAGCATGGACATGGCCGCCGCCATCCGGTCGAGGTCCTCGCGCACGGCCCGGTTGGTGTCGAGGACCTCGACCTGGTTGATGGTGTCCAGGTCGCCGCGCCCCTGCCACCCGAGCAGGGTCACGTGGCTGAGGGGCTCGAGGCGCGAGCCGAACTTGGAGGTGGTCCGGCGCACCCCCTTGGCCACCGCCCGGACCTTGCCGTGCTCCTCGGTCATGAGGGTCACGATCCGGTCCGCCTCACCCAGCCGGATGGTGCGCAACACCATGCCCCGGTCCCGGAACAGGGTCATCGGGGCTCGCTCGGCTCCCCGGTGGGAGCCTCAGGCGGCCGCCCGGCGGCCACCGGCCCGTCCGGCCCACTCGGGGCCAAGGGGACCTGGCCCCGACCCACGCCGCCCGTGGAGCGACCGCGGGTCCTGCCCCCTCCGAGCAGGCTGTTGGCGCCGATGAGAGCGATCAGCACCGGAGGGACGATGACCAACGGGGCCACCGGCGTGAAGCCGGCCACCAGCATCACCACCGTCCCGGCGTAGACGATGGCCCCCATCACCAGCCCCGTCACGATCCACACGCCCCCGCGGTCGTCCCGGGCCCCGTGCCGGCCGCCTCCCACGATCGAGCCGGCACCACCCCGGACGGGGACCGTCACTCCACGCCCCCGAAGCGGCGCTGGCGCTGTTGGAAGGCCCGCACCGCCTCGAAGAGGTGGCCCCGCCGGAAGTCGGGCCACAGTACGTCGTCGAAGACCAGCTCGCTGTAGGCCAGCTGCCACAGGAGGAAGTTGGAGATGCGGTGCTCCCCCGAGGTCCGGATGACCAGATCGGGATCGGGCTGGTCGGGGAAGTAGAGGCGGGACCGGATGGCCTTCTCGTTGACCTTCTCGGCTGCCACCCCGTCCGCCACCAGGCGCTGGACTGCATCGACGATCTCGGCCCGTCCGCCGTAGTTGAAGGCCATGGTGAGCGTGCAGCGCCGGTTGCCCTCGGTGAGCTCGATGGACTCGTCCATCCGACGCAGTACCCGCTTGGGCACCCTCCAGTCCCGCCGGCCGGCGAACCGGATCCGGACGCCTTTGTCGTGCAGCTCGTCACGCCGCCGCATGAGCAGGCTCTCGTTGAATCCCATCAGGTAACGGACCTCGTCGGCCGGACGCCGCCAGTTCTCGGTGGAGAAGGCGTACATGGTGATCCAGGGGATCCCGAGGTCGAGCGCACCTTCCACCGCGTCGAGCAGCGCCGCCTCACCGGCGGCGTGACCCTCGGTGCGCGGCAGTCCTCGACGGGCCGCCCACCTCCCGTTGCCGTCCATCACACAGGCCACGTGAGCAGGGATCGGGCCACCGGCGAGCTCGTCCGCCGTCACCGTGGGCCGGCGCGGCTCCGTGGCGTCGTCAGGCCCTGCGTGGTCCGGTCGCACCCTGCGAACCTATCGCCTCCTCGTCGGGCGCCGTGCCTGGGGAGCGGCCGGGACGGCCCCGCGGCTGCCGGCTCCGTACCGGTGGTTGAGCCCCCGTGTCGGGGGAGGCTAGACCCTCTCCATGTCACCGCTGGACGCCTTGGCCATCTTCGCCGCCGGACTGGCGGCGGGAACGGTCAACGTCATCGTGGGGTCGGGGTCCCTCATCACCTTCCCCACCCTGCTGGCCCTGGGCTACCCGCCGGTGCTGGCCAACGTGTCCAATACGGTGGGCCTGGTGCCCGGCAGTGTCAGCGCGGTGGTGGCCTACCGTCGCGAGCTGGTGGGTCAGCGCCACCGGGTGCTCCAGCTCGGTGCCGCCTCCCTCCTGGGCGGTCTGTCGGGGGCCGTCCTGCTCCTCTCCCTGCCCGACGACGTGTTCAAGGCAGCCGTCCCGGCGCTCATCGCCATCGCCGCCCTCCTGATGGCCGCCCAGCCCCGCATCAGCGCCCGCCTCGAGCAGAGGGAGACCCGCCCGGCCCACGGAGGGGCCGGGCTTCTGGTCGGGGTCTTCCTCACCGGTGTCTACGGCGGCTACTTCGGAGCCGCCCAAGGGGTCATCCTCATCGCCCTGCTGGCCATCTTCATCGACGACGACCTCCAACGGCTCAACGGCACCAAGAACGTCCTGGCGCTGGTGGTCAACGCCGTGGCCGGTGTGTTCTTCATCGCCACCACGTCCATCTCGTGGTCGGTGGCCGGCCTGATCGCGGCGGGTTCGATCATCGGGGGACAGGTCGGGGGGCGCTACGGCCGTCGGCTCCCGGCCCCGCTCCTCCGGTCGCTCATCGTCATCGTCGGCCTCGGCGTGGCCGTGGGGCTGGCCGTCGAGTGGCACTGACCGGCGCCGTCGGGCCCCGTCGACCGGCACCAGGGGGACCGGGGGCGCCGATAGGGTCGGTGCATGCCCGACGACGTGACCGGCACGCTGGCCGCGGTGGCGGGCGGGCTCCCCGGTGGCGGCGAGTCCCGGCCGGGTCAGAAGGCCATGGCCGAGGCCGTCGAGCGGGCGGTGGAGAACCGCCGACACCTGGTCGTCCAGGCCGGCACGGGCACCGGCAAGTCGCTGGCCTACCTCATCCCGGCGGCCCTCTCGGGTGAGCGGGTGGTGGTGGCCACGGCCACCAAGGCCCTCCAGGACCAGCTGGCCCACAACGATCTGCCCCTGGTGGCCGCGGCGGTCGACCGCCGCTTCTCCTTCGCCGTCCTCAAGGGACGGAGCAACTACGTCTGTCGGCAGCGGGTGTCCGAGATCGGGGGGCGGGGCGACCAGCTGACCCTTCAGCCCGGATCGGCCGACCCGCCCGACGCCGACGATCCGCTCACCCCCGCGGCGGGGGGCGACGTCGGGACCCGGAGCGACGACCCGGCCGAGGTGGGCCGGCTCGGGGACCAGGTCCGGCGCCTCGTCCGGTGGGCCGGGGACACCACCACCGGCGACCGGTCCGAACTCGAGTTCGAGCCCCACTTCCGGGCCTGGGCCATGGTCTCGACGACGGCCCGTGAGTGCCCGGGCGCCTTTCGGTGCCCCTCCGGCCGAGAGTGCTTCGCCGAGGCCGCCCGGGCGCGCGCCGCCGAGGCCGACGTGGTGGTGGTCAACACCCACCTCTACGGGGCCCATCTGGCCAGCGGGGGCGCGGTGCTCCCGCCCCACGAGGTCGTGGTGTTCGACGAGGCCCATGAGGTGGAGGAGGTGATGACCGACAGCCTCGGGGTGGAGATCGGGCCGGGCCGCTTCCGGGCCCTGGCCGCCACCGCCCGGCCCCTGCTGGAACAGGCGGGGTCGGGGGGCTCGACACGGTCGAGGGGGTGGCGGCGGTGGGCGACCTCCTGCAGCGGGTCCTCCGGCCCCTGACCGGTCGGCGGATCACCCGTCCGGCGCTGGTCGGCGCGGACGGAGACCGCCGGTGCCGGCCCGGGTCCCTCGCCGTCCGAGCCCGTCGGCTTGGAGCTGGGCCTGGAGGGGGCCGCTCCCGTGGACCGCCCGGCGCGGCCGCGGCGGACCCCCACCGCCGACCCCGAGCTCGACGAGGTGGTCACCCTGGCCACCGGTCGGGTGGACCGTCTCATCGACCACCTGCGCCAGGCCGAGCGGGTGGCCGGTGACGACGAACCGCCGGCGGGCCGGTCGCGCCGGGACCGGGCCCTACTGGCCGCTGGGCACCTGGCCGCCGACCTGGCCCGGCTCTACTCGCTCAGCGACGACGAGGTGGCCTGGGTGGACGGTGGGGCGCGTTCTGCCAGCCTGCGGGTCTCGCCCATCGACGTCGGCCCCCTCCTCACCGAGCAGCTCTGGGGAGGGGTGACCGGCGTGCTGACGTCGGCCACGGTCCCGCTCGGCCTACCCGAGCGACTCGGACTGCCGGCCGGGCGCACCGACGAGCTCGATGTCGGGAGTCCGTTCGACTACCGCCGCAACGCCCTCCTCTATGTGGCCCAGTCACTCCCCGACCGTCGGAGCCCCGAGGCGGAGCCGGCCCTCCACGACGAGCTCGAGGTGCTGATCGGGGCGGCCGGCGGACGGACCTTGGCCCTGTTCACCAGCTGGCGGGCCATGCACGCCGCCGTTGTGGCCCTGCGGGACCGGCTGGAGGTCCCGATCCTGGCCCAGTCCGACCTGCCCAAGCCGGCCCTGGTCGAGGCGTTCCGGGCCGACGAGGCCACGTGCCTCTTCGCCACGCTGGGCTACTGGCAGGGGGTGGACGTCCCGGGGCCCACCCTCAGCCTGGTCACCGTGGACCGGATCCCCTTCCCCCGTCCCGACGACCCGGTGCTGCAGGCCCGTCGGGAGCGGGCCGGGTCGGGGGCGTTCAGCGTGGTGGACCTGCCCCGGGCCGGCACGCTGCTGGCCCAGGGGGCCGGACGCCTGATCCGGTCGGCCCAGGACCGGGGGGTGGTGGCGGTCCTCGACAGCCGGCTGGCCACGGCGAGCTACCGGGGGGCGCTGCTGGCCCGGGTGCCGCCGATGAAGCGGACCGTGGACCGCCACGAGGTGGTGGCGTTCCTCCAGGAGATGACCCAACGGTCCTGAACGGCCTCGGGCCGGCGGTGGTGGCCCGGCCGGTGGGATAACCCCGGTCGCGACCGACCCCCTGGCTACGATGGCTGCTTCATGCCCCACCCTCCCGCATCGCCGGCTCTCACCGGGCGGTCAGGCCGTCGGACCGCGGCGCCGGGTCGCACCGGGCGGTGAAGGACGCACCTCGGGTCAGCGTGATCCTGGCCACCAACGGAACGGGCCCTACCTCGCCGACACCCTGGCGTCGCTGGCCGCTCAGACCTTCACCGACTGGGAGCTGATCGTGGTCGACGACGGGTCCCCTGATCCCGAGGCGGTGGAGGTCGCCGTGGCCGGGATCCCCGGCGTCGTCGTCGTCCACCAGGCCAACGCCGGCGTCAGCGTGGCCCGCAATGTCGGCATGGCACGGAGCCGGGGGGAGTATCTCGCCTTCCTGGACGACGACGACCGGTGGGCACCGGAGCGACTGGCCCTCCAGGTGGCCGCGTTGGAGCGCCAGCCGGACGCCGTCGCCGCCTACTGCGACATGGCCTTCATCGACGGGCATGGGACGGTCTCGGGCTCGACCAGCCTGACCCAGGGGGACCTGCGGTCCTTCATCCGCCACGAGACCCGCGCCCCCATCCCCACCCTCCTGGTCACCCGGCGGGCCTTGGAGCGCGTGGGCACCTTCCACTCCCTGCTCCCCCCCGGCGAGGACCTCGACCTGATCTACCGGCTGGCCCGGGCCGGGCCGTTCGCCTTCGTGCCCGGAGCGCTGGTCGAGTACCGCAGCCACGGCGGCAACGAGACCGGCGACCTGCCCGGTGTGGCCCTGGCGTCGCGACGGATCCTGTGGATCCAACGATGGTGGTCGACCCGGATCGGCGAGAACGAGGTGCTGGCCGACGTTCGCATCGGCCTGCGTCGGTCCCGGGGCTACTGGACCGAGCGGCTGGTCCGCTCCGCCCTCCACGAGTTCCGGGCGGGCCACCTTCCTCAGGCCCGCCGGTACGCGGCCTTCGTGGCCCGCAACGACCCGGTGACCGGCTTGTGCGTAGTCGCCCGCCTGGTCGGGCAGAAGGCCTCGGCAACCCGGCGCCGGCCGACCCCGCCGCTGTGAGGATCCTGACCAACTCGGAGACGCTCTCACCCAACACCGGCATCTCGGTCCAGACCGTGCAGATCGCCGAGGAGCTGGCGCGCCGGGGCCACGCCATCGACCTGGTGTACATCCAGGACGGCCCCTATCGCGACCGCTACGCCTCGTTCTGCGACTCCATGCAGCAGGTCCCGGCCCTCGACCTCGAGGTCCGCGGGGCCCTGCGCCGGGCCCCCGGACTGGTTCCCGCGGTTCGGGCCGGTGTCCGCACCCACCCCGACGTGATCTACCTGCACCGGTTCAAACCGCTGCCCTGGGCCCTGGTCACGGCGGGATTCACCCGGGCCCCCGTGGTCTGCCACCTCCACGGCATGGTGGGGCTGGGCACCCCGTCGGTCAACCGGCAGTTGGGTCGGTTCACGTCCCGATTCCTCTGTGTGTCGGACTTCGTCCGGGAGCGGTTCAT
This sequence comes from uncultured Acidimicrobiaceae bacterium, assembly GCA_963717885.1. Taxonomy (GTDB): domain Bacteria; phylum Actinomycetota; class Acidimicrobiia; order Acidimicrobiales; family RAAP-2; genus Bog-756. Next base: position 393,320 of record CAVQXB010000004.1, read on the forward strand.
CGCCGCCGGGGGAGATCCCGGCCGGACCGACGTCGTGCTCAACGGCATCGATCCCGGGCAGTACCCGAGGGGCGGTCTCGACGAGCGGGCCGCGGCCCGGGCCGAGCTCGGCCTTCCCCCGTCCGCCCCCATCGTTCTGTTCTTCGGCCGGGTGGCGGCGGAGAAAGGGGTGGCCGTGCTGGTCGACGCCATGGCCCGGCTCCACCGCGCCGATCCGACGGTCGAGCTCGTCCTGATGGGGCCCTACCTCGACGACGGGTACCGGCGGGAGCTCCTCGGCGCCGCCCCCGGGGTCACCGTCCACCTCCTCCCGATGCGGACCGACGTGGTCACCCCGCTGCACGCCGCCGACGTGGTGGTGGTCCCGTCCGTCTACGAGGAGCCCTTCGGCCGGACGGTCATCGAGGCCATGAGCACCGGGCGCCCGGTGGTGGCGTCGTCCATCGGAGGAATCCCCGAGATCCTGACCGGCGAGCTGGCCGGGCTGCTGGTCCGGCCGGGTGATGCCGCCGACCTGGCGGTCAGGCTCGCCGAAGTGATCGAGTGGCGCACCGTGCGGCCCGAGCTCGGTGTCCGGTGTGCCGACCACGTGGCCCGGCACTTCACCCTGGCCTCGATGGTGGACGGCGTCGAACAGCGCCTGGTCGCCACGGCGGCCTGACCCGGGCCGCGGCGGGCACCCACCGCCGGTCAGAACCCCAGTCGGTCCAGGGCGTCCTCCCGGTGCTGCCAGCGCTTCTCCACCCGGACGAACAGCTCGAGGAAGGCGCCGGGGGGCATCTGCCTGCGCACCGCGGTTCCCACCTCCTTCAGGGTGCTCCCGCCCTTGCCGATCACGATCCCCTTCTGCGAGTCCCGCTCGACCAGGATCTCGCAGCGGACCCGGGGCCACTCCCACTCGGTGACCCGACAGGCGATGCTGTGGGGGAGCTCGTCCTCCACCCGGTGGAGCAGCTCCTCGCGGACCAGGTCGGCCACCCAGAAGGCCTCGGCCACGTCGGTGACCATCCCCTCGGGGTAGTAGCGGGGACCCTCGGGCATCCGGTCCACCACCGCGTCGACCAGGGCCGGCACCCCCTCCCCGGTGGTGGCCGAGACCGGGAAGTACTCCACCGGGACCGGGGCGCCGGCCCGGTCCTCGTCGATGGCTCCGATCACCTCGGCCACCGCGGTGAGGTGGGTGAGGACCCGTCGCCCCCCACCCGGTCGATCTTGTTGACCACCACCAGCAGGGTCGGGTCGCCGACCGCCGGCCTCGGGCCCCCCGGACCCCTGCTCCCGCTGGAGGGCGGCGGCCCGGGCCATGGCCCGCACCCGGTGGGCCGAGGCGGCCAGCACCATCCGGTCGCCGGGCCCCACCGCCCCGGTGGCCTCGACCATGGCCACCACCACGTCCACGTCGTCGAGCGACGAGGTGGCCGACTCGTTCATCCGCTCGCCCAGGGCGGTGCGGGGCTTGTGCAGGCCCGGGGGTGTCGACGAACACCACCTGGGCGTCCGGTCGGTTGAGCACCCCTCGCACCTGGGACCGGGTGGTGTTGGGCCGGGGCGAGGTGATGGACACCTTGGTGCCGACCATGGCGTTGACCAGGGTCGACTTCCCGACGTTGGGACGGCCGACCACCGCCGCGAAGCCCGACCGGAAGGTGGTCACACCGGGTCCCCGGCCACCGGCGCCGCCATGGGCACGATCCGGACCCGCTCGATCCGGCGGCCGTTGACCCGGTCGGCCACCAGCCGCAGCCCGCCCACGTCCACCGACTCCCCGGCCACCGGCACGTGGCCGAGCAGGTCGAAGACCAGACCCCCGACCGTGTCCCAGGCCCCGTCGGGCAGGTCGGCGTGGATCAGCTCGTTGACCTCGTCGACCGGCAGCCGGGCGCTGACCCGGAGCTCCCCCGAGTCCAGCCGCTCGACGGTGGCCTCCTCGACGTCGAACTCGTCGACGATCTCGCCGACCAGCTCCTCGATGAGGTCCTCCAGGGTCACCAGGCCGGCGATGCCCGCCGTACTCGTTGACCACCACGGCCTGGTGGAACTTGTCGGCCTGCATCTCCCGCATGAGGTCGGACACCCGCTTGGTCTCGGGCACGAAGTGGGCCGCCCGGAGGTGGGCCCGCACCGGGTCGGCGCCGTGGCCCTGGCGGACCGCATCGGATCATGTCCTTGGTGTAGGCGATGCCCACCACGTCGTCGACCTGCTGCTCGACCGCCGGCATCCGGCTGAACCCGACCTCGAGGGCCCGCTCGAGGGCCGCCTCGACCGTCTCGTCGGCCCCGATGGTCACCATGTCGGGCCGGGGCACCATCACCTCGCGCACCACGGTGTCGCCGAACTCGATGATGGAGTGGATGAGGGCCCGCTCCTCGGTCTCGATGACGTCGCCCTCCAGGGCCACGTCGGCCATGGCCAGCAGCTCGGACTCGGTCACGTCGGAACCGAGGTACTGGCCCTTCTCCCCGATGAGCAGATTGGCCAGGCCGATCAGGGCCCCCGACACCATGCGGACCGGCCAGAACCGGACGATGGCCGACACCAGCGGGGCGCTGAACAGGGCGGCCCGCTCGGGGTGGTGGACGGCCCAGTTCTTCGGCACCGCCTCGCCGAGCACGAAGATGATCACGATCTCGAACACGGTGGCCGCCACCACGCCCCAGGCCCCGAACCAGTCGGCGGCCAGGATGCCGACCAGGGTGGCCACCACCAGCTGGCAGATGAGCACCATCAGCAGCACCGGGTTGAGGAAGCCCTGCGGGTTCTCGGTGAGGCGGAGCAGGACCTTGGCCCCGCGGCGACCGTCGTCGACCAGGGCCAGGGCCTTGGCCCGGCTCATGCGGACCAGGCTGGTCTCGGCCAGGGCCAGCAGGGCCGAGACGCCGAGCAGGGCGACCACCACCACGACCAGGAGGCCGGCGTCGACGGCGGTGAACGAGGCGGCGAACGTCGGCCGACCGTCGGGCCGGCGGCTAGCGACCATGCGGCCATGCGGCCGTCCCGGTCAGGAGCCGGTCCTGGTCACCGGACCGGACGGCCTGGGCCGGCCTCGTCACGAGGCCACGCGGTAGAAGCGGGCCAGCAGCTGCTGCTCGCGCTGCTCCATCCGCTCGGCCTCGGCGTCGACCTCGTGGTCCATGCCCAGCAGGTGGAGGATGCCGTGGACGACCAGCAGGGCGATCTCGTCGTCGAAGGTGACCCCGTGGTCGACGGCGTTGCGGGCCGCCACCGACGGGCAGATCACCACGTCGCCGAGGAGGAGCAGGCGACCGGTGTCGGCCTCGATGGACCCGGGCCCGGTGCCGCCCTCGTCGGGCGAGCGCCCGCTCCGGTCCGACTCGTCCTCGATGGGGAAGGACAGCACGTCGGTGGGGCCCTCCTTGTCGAGGAACCGCTCGTTGAGCGCGGCGATGGTGGCCTCGTCGACGAACAGCAGCGAGACCTCGGTGTCGCTGACGATCCCCTCGGCCTCGAGCACCGACCGGGCCAGGGCCGACCACCGCTCGACGTTGACCGGGTGGTCGGCCTGCTCGTCGGCCGCGTAGATGTCAAGGCTCACGGGAGCCGTCCGGGGGGTGCCGCGCTCGTAGGCGGCCACGATGTCGGCCACGATGCGGTGGCGGACCACGTCCCGCTGGCTCAGGTGCACGAAGGCCAGGTCGGGCACCCCGGTCAGCACCGACTCCAGGCCCGACCAGGCCCGAACGGCCCCCGGGCACGTCGACCTGGGTGATGTCGCCGGTGATCACGGCCTTCGACCCGAACCCGATGCGGGTGAGGAACATCTTCATCTGCTCGGGGCTGGTGTTCTGGGCCTCGTCCAGGATGATGAAGCTGTTGTTGAGGGTGCGGCCCCGCATGAAGGCCAGCGGCGCCACCTCGACCGCGCCCCGGTCGATCAGCCGCTGGGCCCCCTCGGGCTCGAGCAGGTCGTGCAGGGCGTCGTAGAGGGGGCGGAGGTAGGGGTCGACCTTGGCCATCAGGTCGCCGGGGAGGAAGCCCAGGCGCTCGCCGGCCTCGACGGCCGGGCGGGTCAGGATGATCCGGTTGACCTGGCGGGCCTGCAGGGCCTGGACGGCCAGGGCCACGGCCAGGTACGACTTGCCGGTGCCGGCCGGGCCGATGCCGAAGGTCACGATGTTGGAGGCGATGGCGTCGGCGTACTGCTTCTGCCCGCCGGTCTTCGGGCGCACCGCCCGGCCCCGGGACGACCGCAGCAGCTCGGCGGTGAGGACCTCGGAGGGCCGGACGTCGTCGTGCATCATGTCGATGGTCCGGTGGACCTGGACGGCGTCGAGGCCCTGGCCCGACTCGAGCAGGATGATCAGCTCCTCGAAGAGGGCCCCCACCCGCTCGGCGCCGTCCCCCTCGATGGAGATCTCGTTGCCCCGCACGGCGATGCGCACATCGTCGAACGCGCCCTCGACCAGCCGCAGCAGCTCGTCACGCTGGCCGAGCAGGCCGGCCATGAGATGGTTGCCGGGAACGAGGATTTTGACCTGGGTGCCTGCCACGTGCGCTCTGGTCCCGACCCTACCAGCGGGCCGGGAGCGTCGATCCCATGGTCACCTCCGGCCTCCGGACGACCGGTCCGGCTCGCCGGACGGCGTCGACCGCTCAGCCCGGGGGCCAGTCGAAGGTCCGGCCGCCGAGGACGTGGAGGTGGAGGTGGGGCACCGAGTTGAGGGCGTCGGGGCCCACGTTGAACACCAGCCGGTAGCCCCGGTCGGCGCCGCCGATCCCCTCGGCGTCGGCCACCGCCTTGGCCGCCACCAGCAGGGCGGCCACGTCGTCGGCGTCCTCGGCCGTCACCGCGGCGGCGTTGACGATGTGGCGCTTCGGCACCACCAGCACGTGCACGGGCGCCTGGGGGTTGATGTCCCGGAAGGCCACGGTGCGCTCGTCGGTCCGCACGACGTCGGCCGGCACGTCGCCGGCCACGATGCCGCAGAACAGGCAGTCGGCCACCGCGGGGTCAGCCCTCGGCGGCGGGCATGGCCGTCCGGGGTCACCGGGGAGCGGCCGTTCCCCTTGACCTCGGGGTAGAGGTGCTCGAGGCTGCCCGGCGCGATCCGGCTGGCCTCGATGAACCGCTCCACGTCGGTCTCCTGGATGCGGATGACCCGACCGAACTTGTAGGCCACCAGGTCGCCCTCGTCGATGAACCGGTAGAGGCTGCGCAGGGTGACGCCCAGGCGCTCGGAGGCCTCCTTGGTGCTCAACCAGCGGATCGGCTCGGTCACGTCGCGACCTCCGGCGGTCATCAGACGCTGACGAGGAGCCCGAGCTCGTCCAGCCGGGCGCCCATGGAGTCCGGGGTCACCCCGAACAGGCAGGCGATGGCCCGCACGTCCTCGGCCCGGATGGTGATCATCCGGCCGTTGAAGTCCTGGCGGTGCACCTGGATCATGCTCAGGAACCGGCGCAGGAGGTCCCGCTCGGGGCCGCTGACCGTGTGCAGCTTGGTCAGGTCGATGGCCACCTTGTCGGTGCCCGACGCCGTCAGGTTGGCCCGGCGGGCCGAGGTGGTGACGATCTCCTCGGTGGTGCCGCTGGCCCCCCACCGGGTCATGGTGGCGTCGTCGGGCGGGAGCAGCTGGTCGACCGGCACGTCGTAGAGCTTGGCCAGCCGCTGGAGCCGGGGCACCGAGATGGCCCGCTCGCCCCGCTCGTAGGCGCCGAGCACCGACGCCTTGAACTCCTGCTCGGACATGGCCTCGACGGCCTGCAGGGACAGGCGCATCTGCTTGCGCATGGTCCGCAGCCGGGCCCCTACGGCACGGGCGTAGGCGACCCGGGCCGCCTCCTCCTGCTCGTCGTCGTCGAGTACATCTACACTCTTGTCGATCACCGACATCTGCACCTCCGCTCCTCTCCACCGATCGCCCCCCGAGCTCCGGCTCTGCCAATGTGACGCAGGTGCATGCTGTCAACAGACCATGGGACTCCGCATCGCGGATCCCACGGTCGATCTCCCTCAACAGGAGTCCCTGCCTCCCTGAGTAGTTTTCCTCACGGAGCGTGGTTACGCAAGCGGTCCGACCAGGCCGCTGCGGAGAGCGCACAGGAGGGTACCCGCCGCCACCGCCGCCGTCTCGGCCCGCAGCACGGTCGGGCCCAGGCCCACGCCCCCGGGGAACCGGGCCCGCTCCTCGTCGTCCCACCCCCCCTCGGGGCCCACCGCCACCACCGGCCGGTCCAGGCCGGGTGGCGCGCCCCCCGGCCTGGGCCAGCTCGGGATCCGACCCGGCCACCGAGGCCAGGCCGTCCAGGGGCGATCACCGGGCTCACCTCGGGCAGCCAGGTCCGGCGGCACTGGGCCGCCGCCTCCCGGGCCACCCGGCTCGAGCCGGTCCACGGCCCGTCGGCCCCGCTCCCCCTCCCAGCGCACCACCGAGCGGGCGGTCTGGAGCGGCACGATGCGGTCCACCCCCAGCTCGGTGAGCTTCTGGACCACCCACTCGGGCCGGTCGCCCTTGGTCGGGGCGAAGGCCACGGTGATCTCGGGGCCCGCCCGTGGCTCGTCGGCACAGCGGGCCGTCGGGGACCAGGAGCGCGGCCGGGTCGGCGCTGACGCGAGCTCCGGCCGCCGGCCGCCGGCGCCACCCGGCACGGGGACCAACCACCGGCGCCGTCGGAGGCGACCACCAGCTCGCCGGGCCGGAGGCGCAGGACGTCGAGGAGGTGGTGGGCGTCGGCCTGCGTGAGCACGGGGCGGCGGGTCGGCGACGAAGACCATGGCCGCCGCCGCCACCAGGACGGGGTCCGGGTCCGGACGGAGGGCCGGTCCCCGGCCCCGTCCACCGCGCCACGGTCAGCTGAGCGCGGAGCGCAGCTTGGAGAAGAGCCCCTCGCCGTGCGGCGCCGCGCCCAGGTCCTCGCCCCGGGCCTCGGCCAGCGAGGCCAGCAGCTCCCGCTGGCCGTCGTCGAGGTCGGTGGGCGTGTCCACCTGGACGTGGACGAAGAGGTCGCCCCGGCCCCGGCCCCGGACCTTGGGCACGCCCAGCCCCTTCAGGGGCAGCACCGTGCCGGTCTGGGTGCCGGCGGCGATGGCCAGGTCCCGGGCGTCGTCCAGGGTGTCGAAGCTCGATGCTCCCGCCCAGCGCGGCCAGGGTCATCGGCACGTGCACGGCGGCGTGGAGGTCGACCCCGGACCGCTCGAAGACCGGGTCGGGCTGGACCGAGAGGTGGACGAAGAGGGCGCCGTTGGGGCCGCCCCGGAAGCCGGCCGGGCCGTGGCCGGCCAGGCGCAGGGTGGAGCCCTCGTCCACCCCGGCGGGGATGTCGACGGTCAGGGTGCGGGACTCGTTCCGCCGGCCCTCGCCCCGGCAGTCGGTGCACGGGGACTCGATGAACTGCCCGGTGCCCTGGCAGCGCGGGCAGGGCACGGCGGTGATGACCTGGCCGAGGATCGACTGGCGCACCCGCCGCAGCTCGCCGGCGCCCTGGCACTCGGGGCAGCGCACCGCGCTGGTGCCCGGCTGGGCCCCCGACCCCTCGCAGGTGTCGCAGTGCACCGGGGTCTGCACGTCGACCTCCCGCTGGACCCCGAAGACGGCCTCCCGGAAGGTGAGGCGCACGACCATCTCGGCGTCGGGACCCGGCATCGGACCGGTGCGCCGCGATCCGGCCGGCACCGCACCCCCCATGCCGTTGAAGAAGGCGTCGAACAGGTCGCCCAGGCCGCCGCCGAACGGGTCCCCGGGGGCGCCGCCGGCACCGGGGCCGAACACCCCTTCGGTCGCCGAAGCGGTCGTAGCGGGCCCGCCGCTCGGGATCCTTCAGCACCTCGTAGGCCAGGCTGATCTCCTTGAACTGCTCGGCGGTGTCGGAATCCCCCTGGTTGGCGTCGGGATGGAACTCGCGGGCCTTGGCCCGGTAGGCCCGCTTGAGCTCCTCGTCGGTGGCGTCGCGGCGGACGCCCAGGACCTCGTAGAGGTCGGCGGTGCTCACGTCCTGGTCCCCCTTGCTCTCGTCGTCATCGTCCGGCCTCGCTCAGCCGCTCGCCCAGGCGGTCCCCCACCACCCGGGCCGCCGCCAGGGCCAGCGGGTAGTTCATCCGGGTCGGGCCGAGCAGGCCGATGGTGCCGGCCTCCACGCCGTCGACCGACACCGGCATGACCACGATGGCGCACGAGGCCAGCGGCTCCACCCCGTGCTCGGTCCCGATGGCCACCGTCAGCCCGGTGTCCAGGATGTCGCGCAGCAGGGACACCACCACCAGCTGCTGCTCGAGGATGGTGAGCACCGAGCGCACCGTGTCGACGGCGTCGAAGGCCAGCGCCATCCGCGACGACCCGCCCACGAAGAGCTGGTCGGCGCCGTCCGCCTGGCCCAGGGAGTGCAGCCCGGACAGCCCGGCGGCCACCACGGCGTCGGTGACCGCGTCGCCGGTGCTCGAGGCGACGACGGGGCACCTGGGTCAGGGGCAGGCCGAGCGAGGGCGGCCAGGCGGGCGGCGGCGTCGGACAGGAGGGCGTCGTCGACGTCGTCGGCGAACTCGATGGACTGCTTCTGGACGGCCCCGTCGGCCAGCACCACCACCAGCAGGGCCAGGCGGGGGCCCAGGCCGACCAGCTGGACCGAGCGGACGGCGGCCGACTCGTGCGAGGGGCCGACCACCATCGCCGTGCAGTCGGTGAGGTCGGCCAGCAGCCCCGAGGTCCGCTCGAGCATCGGCTCGATCTCGCCGTGGGCGTGGTCGAAGAACTGGCGGACCTGCTGGCGGCCGACCGGATCGAGGGAGCCCGGGCCGGCCAGGTGGTCGACGAAGAAGCGGTAGCCCTTGTCGGTGGGGATCCGGCCGGCGCTGGTGTGGGGCTGGGCGAGGAAGCCGTCCCGCTCCAGGGCGGCCATGTCCGAGCGCACGGTGGCCGACGACACGCTGACGCCGGGGGCGTCGACCACGTGCTGGGAGCCCACCGGCTGGGCCGAGCCGATGTACTCGGTGACCACGGCGTTGAGGATGGCCGCCTTGCGGGCGTCGAGATCCCCGTGGTCGGCGGAGCTGGCCGTCGGTGCGGCTGTCGTCGGTGGTCGGCATGGGGTCTCGCACCACGTCAGAACCGGGCGGCCGTGGGAAGCGGCCAGGTCCGGGTTCGCTTCGTGTTGGCACTCCACTCTAGTGAGTGCTGACCGCATCCGGCCGGTCAGGCCCCGGGCCGACTGCGGCTCCGGGCCTGCCCGCCGGGGTCGGGGCCCGGATCAGGCCGGGGCGACGAACATCCGCTCGGTCATGGCCGGACCGAGGGCGATGGTGTCGTCCCCGACCACCAGGGTCAGGGTGCCGTCGGGGGCCCGGGACTGGATGACGGCGGTGGTCCCCGGGGTCAGGCCGTGGTCGCCGAGGTAGGAGAGGGAGTCGGACTCGTGCTCGACGCTCTCGGTGATCCGCTCCAGGCGGATGCGGTCGCCGGGCTGGGCCTCGGCCAGGCGGCGCTGCTCGGGCCCGACGGGATCGACCCGGGGATCGGGTTGCCGTGGGGGCAGGTGGTGGGATTGCCCAGCAGCACCACCAGGCGCTCCTCGACGTCGTCGGAGATCACGTGCTCCCACCGCCCGGCCTCGACGTGGGCCTTGTCCCAGTCGAGGCCGATGATGTCCACCAGCAGGCGCTCGGCCAGGCGGTGCTTGCGCACCACGCCCTCGGCCAGGGCCGTGCCCTTCTGGGTCATGGCGATCTGCCGGGCGCTGCGGACGATCAGATCGTCGGCCTCGAGGCGGTCGAGCATCTCCGACACCGAGGGGGCCGCCTTGCCCAGCCGCTCGGCCAGGCGGGCCTGGATCACCGGGATCCCCTCCTCCTCGAGGGCGAAGATGGTCTCGAGGTACTCCTCGACCGGCGGGATGGAAGCGGTCAAGCACAGGGCCGATCCTAGGGCACCGGGACCGGAACGATTCCGGCCGCAGGCGCCGACGCATCGGTCCGGACGGCGAGTTCGCCACCCGGGAGTACCGTGGAGTCGTGGACGACAGCCCGGGACCGGCCGATGACGGGAGATGATGACAGGGACCACCGGGGTGAGTCGGTCGACCCGCCGGTGCCGGCCGAGCCGGGGGAGCATCGGCAGGCCGACGCCCGGGACGGTGTGACTGCCGACGGCCGGGACGGCGTGACTGCCGACGGCCGGGACGGTGTGACTGCCGACGGGGAGGCGGCCGTGGCCGACGGCCGGGATGCCGGGCGGGATCCGCTGCGCTTCAACAGTTGGCGGCAACGCTCCGCGACCGGGGCGGTCATGACCGGCATCGCCATGGGCCTGCAACAGGCACTGGAGCTGCCCCGGCAGGAGCCGGCCTTCGTGATCGAGGCGTCCGGGGAGCCCGAAGACCCCGACCGCCCGATCGACCTCCGGTTCGATCCGGACAGTCCGGCCGACACCGTGGCCATCATCCGCCGGCCACGGCGCGACGGACCCGACCGAGGACCGCTCACCCCCCTCGTGAGGAGGCCGGCGCGGCGGGGCCAGCGGTCCCGGGCCAGGGAGCCGGCCCGCCAGAGTGCGCCGTCCACCAGCAGGACCACCCCGGCTCCGTAGGCCGTGCCGCCCATGGCATCGGTCGGGTAGTGCCACTGGAGGGCGATCACCGCAACACCCATCCACAGCACGTAGGCCGTTCCGACGACGAGGGTGATCGGGCGCCAGCGTCCCGGCACGGCCAACACCAGCGCGGCGGCCAGAGCGGCGGCACCGACCGTCGAGCCCGACGGGTAGGACAGTCCGGCGCCGATATGCCTCCCGACCAGTGGCTTGGCCGCCAGCTCGCAGGTGGCCAGGGCCAGGGGGGGTCCGAGCAGGCAGGCCAGGGAACGGAGGCGGTCCCTCGGGAAGGCCACGGCTGCCGCCACCAGCGAGCCGGCCATGACGACCTGCGGGTAGCGCAGCGAGGTGACCCCGGTGAGGGCGGCGTTGCGGGTCGGGCCCACCACATCGAGGACCCACTGGTCCACCACGATGGCCGACGGATGGTAGGCAAACAGGATCCCGCCGAGCACCGCCGCCACCACCAGTCCCAACCCGACCCGGGTCTCGAGCCACGCCTCGCGCTCCCGGCGCCACGTCGACGAGGGGCGAGGGTCGGCCGGCGGCCCGGTGTCGGCCGCACCCTGCCGGGCCGCGACCCGGTCCATCGGAGGCATCCCGAAGAGGTTACCGGCGTAGGCCCTCACCGATGCCGCACCGGGGCGGTCGGACGGCGGGCATCGTTGCCCAACGGTGGGGGTGCCGGTAGAATCGAGGGGCCGAGCCGATCATGGCGCGCTCCGCGACGGGACGGGACGGAGACCGTTCGTCGACCGGTCGGCCCTTCCCTCCCCCAGCCGGTCGAGGCCGACGTGTCACCGATCGTGACCTGGTGGTCGGGCCGAGATGCGATACGAGGCGCGGTCAAGGCACTCCGGTGCCGCGACGTCCACGACACGAGGAGACCCGTTGACTGAGCACCCCGGGAGCACCGAGGCCGAGGCCACCGCGCTGTGGTTCGGTCCCGACGACCGGCCCTTGTTCGGGTGGCTCCATCTGCCCGTCGGCCGCCCGGTCACCGGTGGAGTGGTGCTCTGTCAGCCTCTGGGCATCGAGGCCATCTGCGTCTACTACTCCTACCGGCTGCTGGCCGACGAGTTGGCCGCCCGCGGCCTGGCGGTGCTCCGCTTCGACTACGACGGCACCGGCGATTCGGCCGGCCACGAGACCGACCCCGACCGGGTCGAGGAGTGGCTGGCCAGCGTGGGCACGGCCAGCGAGGCCCTCCTCGCCACGGGCGTCACCCGCTTGGGGCTGGTGGGACTCCGGATCGGTGGCCTCTTCGCCGCCCACGAGGCGGTCCGGCGGGGCGGGGTCGACGCCCTGGTCCTGTGGGACGCCTGCCTGTCGGGCAACGCCTTCCTCCGGGAGCAGCGCTTCCTCCGTCTGCTCAGCGCCGGCGGCGCGTCCGACCACGGCGACCCGGCCGGCGACCGCGACGCCCGCGGATGTGGACCTGGCCGTGGAAGCCCCGGGGCTGCGCTTCGAGGCCGAGACGGTGACGGCTCTCGCCGATCTGGACCTGACCCGCACCGACGGGCCGCTGGCGGCGCGGACACTCGTGCTGACCCCGCCCGACCTGTCGAGGCCCCGGCGGCTCCAGCGCCGCCTCGAGGGACACCAGGTGGACTGGCAGGAGGCCACCGGTCAGGACCGCCTCCTCGACTCCCGCCTGCAGGAACCACCCCTCGACGCCATCGGGCGTACGGCCGACTGGCTGGCGCAGGCCCTCGACGGCGATCCGGTGACCGCCACCCTGCCCCCTGGGGCTCCCACCACCGTGGTCGGGACCCGGTCCGGCCGTACGGTGGTGGAGCGGACCGTGCGCCTCGGGTCCCTCGGCCTCTTCGGGATCGTCACCGAGCCGGACCACGGCGTCACCGGGCCGACCATCGTCCTGGTGGACGAGGGGAACACCCATCACATCGGCCAGGCGAGGATCTGGGTCGACCTGGCCCGACGGCTGGCCCCCGCCGGGCTGCGAGTGCTCCGCTTCGACCTGAGCGGCAACGGGGACAGCGGTGCCCGTCCCGGACAGCGGACGCACGTGGCCCGAGCACCGGAGGCCATCGGTGACGTGTACGAGGCGATGCGCGGCATCTCCCCCGAGGATCCCTCCGATGTGGTCCTGGTGGGCTTCTGCTCCGGGGCCTACCAGGTCGCCGAGCAGGCCCTGGTCCATCCTCCGACCGGGATCTGCGTCATCAACCCCTCCTTCTCGTTCCTGCCTCCCGAGCCCACCGGGACCTCGACGCGTCTCGCCCGTCAGATCACCCGCCGCTGGTTCGTGCGTCTGGTCGGGGCGCCGCTGCGCCGGCTGGCGCGAGACCGCAGCTCGGTGGAGCTGGACCGATGGATGAAGGCCCTCGAGGTCGGGACCTGGCCGGTGGCTCTGGCCAAGCGCCACCCCGGCATCCCCTCGGCCGTGTGGTGGACGGTGAACCGCACCCTGCTGGAGAACCCCGGTATCGGGACGCTCGAGCGAATCGTGGACCAGGGGGTGGACACCCTGTTGGTGTGCGGCCCCGGCGACTTCCTCCCGGTGTCCCTCGGCTCGGAGGGGCGTATCCGGAGGCTGCGGACTTCCAGGGACTTCCACCTCGAGCTGCTCGACGAGTTGGACCACGCCTCGTGGGTGCAGCGGCAGCGCCAGCGTCTGATCGATGTGGTCGAGGGCTACCTGGTCGCCCGCTACGGCAGCGCCGGGACCGGAGAGGGTCCGAGCCCCTACCGGGCCACGGCCACCTCCCTGGCCCGGTAGGGGCGTCCCTCCGGCCGCTACCCCGGCTTGGTGGCGGCCCGGTCCAGGACAGCCAGGAACCTGGCGGCCTGGGTGGTCCAGGTCGCCGGGTCGCCGTGGACCGGCCCTGGACCGGGCGCCATCGGCGGCCGGTCCAGGGCCTCCAGCACCGCCTCGGTGAAGGACTCCCGGTCGGCCACCACGATGGGCGGGTCCAGGTCCCGGAAGCCGGCCACCGGAGTGGCCACGGCCGGACGACCCACGGCCAGGAACTCCCGGGCCTTCATGGGGTCGAGGCTCTCGATGAACGGCGTGGTCTGGTGCGGGACCACCTGGACGTCGGCGTGCTGGAGGTAGCCCGGCATCTCGGTGTAGGGGCGACGGCCGAGGATCAGGGCCCCCGCCTCCACCAGCGCCTGGCCTCGACCTCTCCGGGCAGGCTGTTCGGCCCGACGAACACCAGCGTCGCCCGTCCCGCCACGGCCCGGGCCAGCGTGGCGCAGAGCCCGATGTCGAGCCGGCCGGCGCTCAGGGTGCCCTGGTAGAGCACGATCCGTCCCGCCGGCAGGTCGCCGGGGCGCTCGGTAGGGGCCCGCAGTGCGTCGAGGTCGACCCCGTTGGGGATGAGGTGGACGGGACGGTGATCGGCCCCGACTCTCGGCCAGGGCGGGCGAGCACACCACGACCTCGGAGGCCTCCTCGCAGCAGGTGGGCGTCGTTGCGCTGCTGACGCTCCATCTCACGGGGCGCCCCCCGGGCCAGGAGCCAGTCGTCGGTCACGTCGTAGACGGCTCGGCCACCCGGTGCGGCGCGAGCAGGGGGGCATAGGTGCTGTCGTTGATCCACAGGACCGGATGGTCGAAGCCCAGCCGTCGGCCGGCGCCCACCACCTGACGGAACAGGGAGTGGTCCCCCCTCGGCCAGAGGCTTCGGGGCAGCCATTTGCGGGGCGTCACGGTCCACAGCCGGCCGGATTCGCCCACCGGCCGGAGCGGCGACAGCTCGGGGAGCCGGCCCTTGCGCAGGGACCACGCCACATCCACCGGGTTCCCCACGAAGAGGAGGCGCAGGGATCGGGCCGGAGGTCGAGCAGCGGGTGGCCATGTGCTGGTTACGGCGCCAGACCTCGTCCCAGGGCTCGAGGGACAGGCAGACGACGTCGAAGGGGTCAGACGGCAACGCTCATCTCCTCGCCACGCTCCTCGGCCCCCGGAGCCTCACCGTCGGCGAATGACGGATCGGTGAGCGCACCGGGGAGCATGGTATTGCATGACTCGACGCCGGACGTCGACCGGCGGGGCGACCGGTGCGGGAGGATAACGTGGCCCATTCCCACTCCCCCCCCGTGCATCGTCGCCGACCGGGCCCGCCCGCCGGGGGCCGGAAGCGAGCACGTCCTCTCGATGAGCCCGCGCCTGGCTCTGGCCACCGTGGCGGTCGACCAACCCATGGGCCAGCAGGTCTACGAGCACGAACTGGCCGGCCGGGCCTGCGGCCGAGCTCGGAGAGCGGTGGCAGGTGGAGCCGGTCACGGTGAGGACCCTCCGGTCCCCACTGCCCGGGACGGTGCGCATCCCGTCGCGGTGGATGGCCGGCGCCTCCCCGGTCCTTCGTCGGGCCGCGGGGGCTGGCCATCTACCGCGGCCACGATGTGGTCCACCGCATGGACCTTCGCCTGCCCCCCGCCCCCCGGCCCGAAGTCCTGACGGTCCACGACGTGGTGTCGTGGCGGTTCCCCGACGAGGCCGTGCCGCCGAGCGACGCCGCCGCCAGCGCTCGCCGGGCGGTGGCGGTGGTGTGTCCCTCCCAGTTCTCGGCGGACGAGGTGAGCGCCCAGTTGGGCGTGACCACGGCCGTGGCCATTCCCAACGGCGTCGACCCGGCCTTCTTCGAGGTCGGGCCGCTCCCGGCCGAGCAGCTGGCCGGGCTCGGGATCCGGCCGCCCTTCGTGCTCCACGCCGGGGGCTGCACCCAGCGGAAGAACCTGGCCGGGCTGGCCGGAGCCTGGCCCATGGTCCGCTCGATCCACCGCGACGCCACGCTCGTACTGATGGGTCCGGTCGATCCCCGTCGCAACCGGCTGTTCGAGCCACTCCCCGGCACCCTCCTCCTCGGCCGGGTCGACGACGCCACCGCCCGGGGGGTGATGGCCGCCTGCTCGACCGTGGTCGTTCCGTCGGTCTACGAGGGCTTCGGGCTTCCGGCCCTCGAGGGCATGGCGGTCGGTGTGCCGGTGGTGGCCGCCCGGCGCGGATCCCTGCCCGAGGTCTGCGGTGACGCCGCCTACCTGGTGGAGCCGGATGCCGACAGCCTGGCCGACGGACTGGTGGCGGCCCTGGCCGGCGGACCCGATGCTCGGGCCGGTGTCGAACGGGGTCGACGGCGGGCCGCCGGGTTCACCTGGGAGGCCAGCGTCTCCGCCCATGCCGCCCTGTGGCGTAGCTACGCCGAGTGAGGGTTCCGATCGGCCGCCTGCAGGCGTAGGCCGTCGGCCACCCCGCTGACCGACGCCATGGCCACCGCCGACGTGCGCAGCACGGCTGCACCGGCGGCATGGCACGCACCGGCGAGCTCACCCCGCTGCGCCCGGTCCCGGGCCCGGCGGAGCCGCACCGCCGCGTCGCGTCGGGAGGTGCGCCACGACGCGGCCGCGAACCGGCGCACGATCGGGTCGGTGATCCCGAAGATCCGGATCAGGAGGATCAGATGGTTCTTCTGGGCCCAGTACGAGTAGCGCAGGTCGAACCGCTCGCCCTTGGCATAGGGGGCGGCGACGTGCTCGACCACGGCGTCGGGGGTGTAGAGCAGGCGGTAGCCCGCCTGCTGGACCCGCAGGCAAAGATCGGTCTCCTCGCGGATACAGGTCCCGGCATATCCGTCCCGGACGCCACCGAGCTGGTCGAGGACCGAGCGGCGGAAGGCCATGTTGGCTCCGAGCAGGTGGTCGACGTCGACGACCCGCCCGGGGTCGGCGGCGAAGTGGCCGGTCAGGGTGCCGTCATCGAGGAGCCGGCCGATGGCTTCGAGCCCTTCGGTGAGCTCCCCGGGCTGCCGGCGGATCTGCCGCCCACCCACCGCCCCGACCGTCGGGTCATCGAACAGTGGCAGCAACGTCTCGAGCCAGTCCGGCTCGGCGAAGGCGTCGTCGTCGATGAAGGCCAGGATCTCGCCGGATGCCATCCGGTAGCTGATGTTGCGCGCCGTGCCGGTGGCTCCCCGGCCGGCTGGGCACACCGCGTAGGTCACCGAGGGGAACCGGGTCCGGACCAGACGCTCGGTGTCGCGGGTGGTCGAGGAGTCCACCACGATGATCTCGCAGGGAGGGCGGGTCTGGGCCTGCAGCTGGCGGAGGCAGCGTTCGACGAACGTCGGTCGCTCGTAGGTGACCACGGCCACCGAGGCGGTGGGCGGGTTCACCCTTCGACCGCGGGCCCCGGACATTCGGGTCGATGGTTCGGTTCGGTTCATGGCTCCTCCAGCGGAACGGGCCGGTGCCGGGCCGGCCCGCCTCCGCCACGGTCAGATCAGATCGGCGAAGCTGCGCTCCATCTGCTCGAAGACGACGCCGCCGGCGAGGAACACCGTCACGGGGACCACGATCGACAGGGCGATCTCCCAGAGGGGCGGGGCCGGTTGGTGGAGGAACGACCATTGGAACTCCTGGAGCAGCCAGGTCAGAGGATTGATGTCGTAGATGACCCGGTACTTGGCCGGCACGTTGGAGATGGAGTAGGCGATGGGGCTGGCGTAGAGGAGGAACTGCAGCATGAACGGCACGAAGTAGCTGACGTCGCGGTAGCGGACGGTCAGGGCCGAGGTCACCAGGCCGACGCCGCTGGCCAACAGGATGATCATCAGCGCCCAGACGGGGCTGAGCACCACCGCCGTCCCGGGATTGATCCCGTAGATGACGCAGCAGGACGACGAGGAAGGCCGTCGACACGATGAAGTCGACGATGCAGGAGTAGACGGTGGCGAGCGGCACCAGCATCCGGGGGAAGAAGACCTTGGACACCAGGTCGCGGTTGGAGACCAGCGACCCCTGGGCCCGGCCGATGATCCCGCTGAACAGGTTCCAGGCCAGCAGCCCGACGAAGCTGAAGACCAGGTAGGGGACCCCGCCGCTGGACAGCTTGGCCACCCGACCGAAGACCAGGGCGAAGACCAGGGCGGTGAGCAGCGGCTGCAGGACCACCCACGACCACGCCGAGCAGGGTCTGGCGGTAGCGGAGGGTGACGTCCCGGGCGCCGAATCGGTACGAGGACCTCGCGGGCCTCCCACAGCTCGGAGACCTTGGGGAGCGAGAACCGGCGGGGCGGCGTGATGACGATGGTGGACACGGGTCCTCAGCGTCTGGGAGTAGTCGAAGTCGGGGTACACGACACCGTGGTCGGTGCCGTCCGGCGTGGTCGGGTGGGGATAGGGGGTCACCGGCAGGACCTGGAAGTGGCAGGCCTGCTCCCAGATGTCGGTGGCTCGTCCGCCGGCGTAGACGAAGAGGTCGACGGTGTAGGCGCCGGGCTTGAGCCAGGGGGTCCGGAGCACCAGCCGACCCTCGGCGTCGGTGGAGGGGTCGAGCCAGAAGTCGACCACCCGCGAGTCGCACTGGGCGATCACCATGCCGTCCTCGTTGTTGACGAAGCACGAGAGGTAGTAGCGGCTGCCGAAGTCGGGGTTGGCCCCCACGGCGAACTCGACCACCACGTCCTGGCCGGGCTTGGTGATGTCGTCGGCCACCGCCACCGACGTGAACCGGAGCTCGCCGGTGCCCGGCCGGTGGGTGGCCACCTGCAGCAGCGGCGCCGATCGGGCGAAGCTGCGCTTGTACTCCTCCAACGCCTCTTCGACCGTGCCGTGGAGCACCAGATGGCCGGCGCTCGAGGTAGAGGGCCGAGGTGCACAGGTCGGACACCGTCTGCAGCTGGTGGCTGACCAGCAGCACGGTGCGGCCGTCCCGGGCCACCTCGCGCATCTTGCGGAGGCACTTGGCCTGGAAGTCGGAGTCGCCCACGGCCAGCACCTCGTCGACCACCAGGATCTCGCTGTCCAGGTGGGCGGCCACGGCGAAGGCCAGCCGGATGTACATCCCGGTCGAGTACCGCTTGACCTGGGTGTCGAGGAATCGCTCGGTCCCGGCGAACTCCACGATGGCGTCGAAGCGCTCGGCGATCTCCTTGCGGCGCATGCCGAGCAGGGTCCCGTTGAGGAAGACGTTCTCCCGCCCGGTGAGCTCGGGATGGAATCCGGTCCCCACCTCGAGGAGGCTGCCCACCCGGCCGCCGAGCTCGATGCGGCCGGTGGTGGGGGCGGTGATCCGGTTGATGATCTTGAGCAGGGTGCTCTTGCCGGCACCGTTCCGGCCGATGATGCCGACCACCTCGCCCCAGCCGACCTCGAAGGACACGTCGTGGAGGGCGTCGAACTGCTCGACCTGCTTCTTCTTCCCCCGGAGCCGCTTGAGCACCGCCTCGGACGCGTAGGAGTCGCGGTCCTCCTGACGGAGGATCCGGTAGGTCTTCGACAGGCCGGACACCGAGATGGAGGCGTCGGTGGACACCGGGGCGACAGTGAGACGGCAGTTGTTGGAGCACCAAATGGATCCTCGATCGCGGGCAGAAGTCCTGCCTCAGAGGATCGACACGTCAGTCGTCGAGCTTGAGCGCGGAGACGAATGCCTCCTGGGGGACCTCGACCCGGCCGATGTTCTTCATCTTCTTCTTCCCCTCCTTCTGCTTCTCGAGCAGCTTGCGCTTGCGGGTGATGTCCCCGCCGTAGCACTTGGCCAGCACGTCCTTGCGCCGGGCCTTGACCGTCTCGCGGGCCAGGACCCGGCCGCCGATGGCGGCCTGGATGGGGACGTCGAACATCTGGCGGGGGATCAGCTGCGCGCAGCTTCTCGGTCATCCGCCGGCCGTAGAAGTCGGCCTGGGACCGGTGGACGATGGTGGAGAAGGCGTCCACCGGGGTGTGGTTGATGAGCAGGTCCACCTTGACCAGGTCGGCGGTGGCGTACCCCTCGGGCTCGTAGTCGAGGCTGGCGTACCCCTTGGTCCGGCTCTTCAGCTGGTCGAAGAAGTTGACCACCACCTCGGCCAGGGGGATGGCGTAGACGAACTCGACCCGCTCGGGCGAGAGGTACTCCATCTTGACCATCTCGGCCCGGTGGCCCTGGCACAGGTCCATGACCGTGCCGGTGTACTCGGCCGGGGTGAGGATGGTGGCCCGCAGCATGGGCTCGTCGACGTGGTCGAGATGGCTGGGCTCGGGCAGCTCGCTCGGATTGTCGACGTCGACCTCGGTCGCCGTTGTTGAGGTAGGCCCGGTAGGCCACCGACGGGGCGGTGGCGATGAGCGAGAGGTCGAACTCGCGCTCGAGGCGCTCCCGGACGATCTCCATGTGCAGCAGCCCGAGGAAGCCGCACCGGAACCCGAAGCCCAGGGCCCGGGACGACTCCGGCTCGTAGGTGAAGCTGGCGTCGTTGAGCCGGAGCTTCTCCAGGGCGTCCCGCAGGTCGGGGAGCTCGTCCCCGTCGATGGGGAACAGGCCGCAGAACACCATGGGCTTGGGATCGCGGTAGCCGGCCAGGGCGGCGGCGGCCGGGTGGGTGGCCGTGGTGACCGTCTCGCCGGAGCGGGCACCGCCCACGTCCTTGATGCCGGCGATCAGGTAGCCGACCTCGCCCGGGCCCGAGCTCGTCCACCGGGACGCGTGATCGGGGTGCGGACGCCGATCTCCTCGATCTCGTGGTTGCTGGCCGCCTGCATGAACCGGAGCCGGTCCGTCCCGACCAGCGTGCCGGCCATCACCCGGATCGAGCTGACCACTCCCCGGTACTGGTCGTAGGCGGAGTCGAAGATGAGGGCCTGCAGGGGCGCGGTCGGGGTCGCCGGCCGGCGGCGGGGATCCGGGCCACGATGGCGTCGAGCAGCTCGGGCACGCCCTCGCCGGTCTTGGCCGAGATGTGGAGGATGTCGGCGGCGTCGAGGCCGAGGACCTGCTCGATCTCGGCCGCGCAGCGCTCGGGGTCGGCGGCCGGCAGGTCGATCTTGTTGAGGACGGCCACGATCTCGAGGTCGTTCTCGAGGGCCTGGTAGCAGTTGGCCAGGGTCTGGGCCTGGATCCCCTGGGAGGCGTCGACGAGCAGCACGGCACCCTCGCAGGCGGCCAGCGAGCGGCTGACCTCGTAGCCGAAGTCGACGTGGCCCGGGGTGTCGATGAGGTGGAGGGTGTGGTCCTTCCACGGCACCCGGACGTTCTGGGCCTTGATGGTGATGCCCCGCTCCCGCTCGATGTCCATCGAGTCGAGGTACTGCTCCCGCATCAGGCGGGGGTCGACGGCCCCGGTCAGCTCGAGGATGCGGTCGGACAGGGTCGACTTGCCGTGGTCGACGTGGCTGATGATGGAGAAGTTGCGGATGCGGTCGACGGGAAGCACGGGGAGGCCAGCGTACCCAAGTCGACGCCGGTGCCCGTCCCCGGCGGCGGCCCCACCGGCAGGGGCACCAGGGCCGGGCGGGAGGTCCGCTGGGAGCCGGCCCGATTGGGCTGCTATCGTGTCCTGTCTCCCGGACATGGCCCAGTCGGGCCCCCGGGGTCAGCTCGTCCGGTTCGGCGGGGCCGCACGCCCCACCGGCCAGAACCATCAGCCCGCAGCACGACCAGCACGCAGAGGAACCCAGTGGCAAACATCAAGAGCCAGATCAAGCGCAACCGGCAGACCATCAAGCGCCAGGCCCGCAACAAGGCGGTGCGCTCCGAGCTGCGGACCCGCACCAAGCGGGCCCTCGGCGCCATCGAGGAGGGCGCCGAGGACGCCGAGGAGGCGCTGCGCCTGGCCATCAAGCGGATCGACAAGGCGGCGGCCAAGGGCGTCATCCACAAGAACCAGGCGGCCAACCGCAAGTCCCGGCTGATGAAGCGGGCTGCGGCCCGGGCCCAGGCCGAGGTCTGAGCGTGGGGAGTACGGCCCGGGGACGGCGCCGGCCCCCCGGGGGCACCCGCGCCGCGTCCGGACCCCGCCCCGGGGACGGCCCGTCCAGGCCAACCGGGAGGCGGCACCCATCCCGACGGATCGGCCGGAGCCGTTCCTGATTGCCACGCCAGTCGGTGATGGGGCGTGGCAGAGTTGAGCCTGTGACCAGGTTGCCGGCGGCGGAGCACCAGTGGTGGCCGGAGCGGTGATCCGGTGCCTTCTGGCGGCGCCGACCCCAGGAGCCGATGTCGAGAGCGGCGACGTGCAGTACTGCAGGGATCTCCTGGGCGATCCACCTCCGGGGGTGGAGTACGTCACCTACCCCGAGGCACTGGCGTCCGGCGAGCTCCGCGACATGCCCACGGTCCGCAAGGGGGCACCCCTGCCCCGAGGCGCCCGGGCCGTGGGACAGGCTCTGACCCGGGGTGGGCTCCACGCCATCCGGCGAGCCGGGATGCTCCTGCCCGACCCGGTCCGCTGGTGGGAGGTGGCCGGTTCATTCGACGTCGTCCACACCCACTGCTTCCCGGTGCGGCTCACCGGACGCGTCCCGCCCGTCGTGGCGACCGACAGCGCCGGCACCTTCTGGTTCTGGACCGCGGCCCGGGGACGGAGCGAGCAGAGCGTGTGGACACTCCTCCGCCGCGAGCGGCATCTGGCCCGGCTACTCGGCATCATCCATCCCACGGTCACGCCGGACGCGGCGGCGCAGGCCCTGTACTTCGTCTCCCGAGGCAAGGAGCTGGCCGAGCGACTGGGGATCGACAGTTCGTGCATCCAGATCGCACCGGCCGGGGTGCCCGACGCCACGACGACCGCCCCCCTGGCGATGGACCCGCCCACGCTCCTCTTCGTGACCCGGAACTTCGAGGTCAAGGGAGGGCCGGCCGCCCTGACCGTCCTGGACGCCGTCCGGCGGGAGTTCCCGACCTGCAGGCTGCTGGTGGCCGGTCCCTCCGTCCCCGACCCCGGCATCGAGGGGGTCACCTGGCTCGGTCCCAACACCAGGGAGGAGCTCTACGGGGGCGTCTACCCCCGGGCCGATCTCTTCGTGTACCCGACCACGTTCGACTGTGCCCCGCTGGTGGTGGTCGAAGCCCTGGCCCACGGGCTGCCGGTGGTGGCCCCGCGCTCGTTCGGTCTCCCCGATCTGGTCCGACACAACAGCACGGGAATGCTGGTCGACCCGGGCCGGACCGACCTCATCACCGAGTCGGTGCTCGGTCTGCTCCGCGACCCCGACCGCCTGCGCCGGATGGGGTCCGCGGCCCGCGAGGACTTCCTCACCCGCCACTCGGTCGCCGTCCGCAACCGGAAGCTCCTGGCCGCCTACGCCGCCGCCGGGGCGGTCGACGGACGCAGCGTGAACCGGTGATTCCGAAGGTCATCCACCGTATCTGGATCGGCACGGCCGAGCCGCCCCACCTCGCGGCCATGACCCGATCGTGGCGGACGCACTTCCCCGACTACCGCCTGGAGTGGTGGACCGGAGAACGCCTCGCCGATCTCGGCATGCCGGTGCACTGGCACCGGGCCCACACGTACGCGGAGAAAGCGGACATCGCCCGGTACCTGCTCCTGCACCGGTTCGGCGGCATCTACGCCGACTGCGACGTACAGCCGCTCCAGCGGTTCGACCACCTGTGGGAGGACACGGATTCGCTGGTCGCCTTCCAGGAGTCGTCCGATCTGGTCTGGAACGGTCTGATCATCGCCGCGGTCGGGGCTCGGGTGCTGGCCCTCTCCTCGCGGCTGGCCGACCGGAGCGCCCGACGGCATGCGCCGACGGCGGCCCCCAACGTGAGGACCGGGCCGTTCGTCTTCACGGCGGCCATCGACTACGAGCGTTTCATCGACCCGAGGGGCATCCGGGTCTATCCGCCCGGGTTCGCACACGTCCGTGGGGAGCAGCCTGCCCATGCCGTGGTGTCCTCCCCGTTCCGCGACCCACCCGAGTGGGCCCTGGCCCCCGGCGACCGGGCGGAGAGGTCCGGGGCCGGCGGCTGGAGGGCCACGGTGGCCGACGCCGACCTCAGCCTTCGTCTGCTGCCGGTACGGGTCAGACGGGTCCTCCGTTCACACAGTCTGCGGCCGGCGGGACGGAGAGATTCGCCGTGAGGCGCTCCCCTCGCTTGCCGCGGGCTGCGGCGGCTCGGCGCCGCCGCGGTTACTTGACGTAGTAGTACGGCTGGTCGCACCGGTAGCCGTGGGCTGAACCGGTGGCCGGCGGATCGTCCAACCGCTTGATCTGACCGTCGACGATCTTGGCGATGATGTAGCAGTTGGAGGGGATCTTGTCCGCCGGGTTGGCCGTGCCCACCAGGTTTCCTCCCGAGAACGACGTGATCTTGCGGAGCTGCTGGAGGATGGAGCCCCGGCTCGGGTGAGGGCCGGCGGCCTTCAGGGCCTCGGTGAACAGCTCGGCGGACAGCCATCCGAACAGGGTGTAGAGGTCGGCCTTGAACCCGGGCGAGGCCTTCTGGATCCAGGTCTGGAAGGCGGTGATGGCCGGGATCACCGACTTGTCCTCGCCCAGATACAGGGAGGTGTTCTGCTCCAGGTAGGAGCCGTCGATGGCCGAGGCCCCGCCGGCGTTGGGGATGAGCTGCTCGCTGTAGGTGGAGCCACCCAGCACCAGGACGGGATGGAAGTTCTGCTGGTTGAGGGCCTGGACCACCGAGGCGGCGTAGTTCTGGGGCATCTGCTCGAGGAAGAGGATCTTCACCCCGGCGTTCTTCATGGCGATGACGTTCTGGTTGAAGTCGGTCTGGCTGATCTCGAACGTCGGGTCGTAGACCACCTTGTAGCCGATCGACTGCATGGCCTGCCTTCTCGGCATTCCACTTGGCGATGGCCGACGGCTCGCCGGCCACCATGGCCGCGCGAATGGGCGATGGCCTTGGGATAGTTCTTCTTGAAGTAGGCGAGCGGCCCGAGCTGCCAGCCGTTGGGCGCCGGCGCCGGGCTGAAGGAGTTGGGCAGGTTGTTGGTGGCCAGGTCGAGCGAGACGGTCACGTTGGGAACCTGGGGATTGGCCTTCAGCACCGGCCCCCGAAGTTGTCCTCCAGGGAGAAGCTTCCCACCATGGCGACGTCCTTTTGGATGTCGGCCTGGGTCTGCTGCTTGTTGGGTCCGCCCGAGTAGCCGTCGTCGCTGCTGTCCACGAGGATCTTGCGGCCGTTGATGCCCCCTACGGTGTTGACGTAGTCGGCGTAGGCCTGGATGCCCACCGCGGCCCCCTTGAACAGGCCGGCGACCAGGGTGGAGACGTTGCCCACCGACACCGTCTTGTCCGTGATGCCGGTGTGGTCGCCGAAGGCCGAGGACGGGATGGCCGGCTCGGATGTCGTGGCCGAGGCCATGGTCGTGGCCGTCGAGCAGACGGCCAACGAGACGGCCAGGACCACGGTGGCGGGCGCCGCGGCCCATCGGGACAGCCGGCCCCTGGATGTGCAAGTGCCAGATGTGGATCTCATCGGTGACGTCTCCCCCTGCTGTCGGTCGGCCGGCAGATCGTCGATCTGCCCCCCGGCGTTGTCGCCGGCCTTGACTCTAGAGAATCGGGACCGGGCGTGTGTGGTCGCGCCGCTCATCGGGTATCCGGTCGGTCTGGGCCGGCGGCGCCGGCGTCCCGCCGGTGCATGGCCCCGATCCGAGACCGGTCCAGTTGGACGAACTCACCCTCGGCCTCGACCGTGACCACACCCCCCTGGATCAGGCGGCCCTGGCTGAAGGTCCGGCGCCCGGTGCGCCGGGTGACCCAGGCCTCGAAGTGGGCCGGTTCGCCGATCAGGGTCGGCTTCCGGTAGCGGATGGCGAGGTTGACCGTGGGACCGGCGCCGTCGGCGATGACGTTGGCCGCGGTCAGCATGATGTCGAACGCCCCGGCCAGCACCGCGCCGTGCACGCACCCCGGTGCCCCCTCGTAGGGGGCGGTGAAGGTGGCCCGGCCGATGGCCCGGGGCGGATCGAATTCGACGGTGAGGGGAAGGGCCACCGGGTTGCAGGCGCCGATGACCACGTCGAAGGGCATGGCCGCGGCCAGTGTGTCGTGCTTCCTCGGCCGGGACCGAGCGGTCGGCGAATCGGGCCACCGGCTCGGCACCCACCGCCGGTACGTGGCCGTCCAGCTCGTCGGCCAAGGCCCCGGCCCGGCGAGCGGCCTCGGCCAGCACCTCGGGAGGTGCGGTGGCGGTCACGGTGAGAGCCATCAGCCGGCGCACCGCGTCGGCCAGCTCCTCCCGGCCTCCCCCGCTCCAGGGCCTTCCGGCGGAGGGCGGCGGTCCCGCCACCGACCTCAGCCACCGTCGCCCCCGAAGCGCTCGAGGTACGCCGCGTGGGCGTCCAGGGTGGCCAGCATCTCCCCCGCCGCCCCCGACGGGACCCGGAGCACCACCTCGTCGATCCCCAGTCGCTGGTAGTGGGCCAGCTTCTCGTCGCTCGGAACCGTACCGAAGGGCACCACCCGCACCTGGTCGGGGTCGCGGTGGCGCTTCTCCACGGCCCGGCGGAGCTGGGGAAGGGCCTCGGCCAGACCCGATCCGCCGACCGGCATCCACCCGTCGGCGTACTCGGCGATGGCGGCGAACACCCGGGGAGAGGCCGTGCCCCCGACCAGTGTCGTCACCCGGGGCTGCTGTACCGGCTTGGGCCAGCTCCAGCACGAGGTCGAGGTCGACGAACTCGCCGTGGAACTCCGCCTGCTCGTTGGCCCACAGGGCCTGCATGCACAGGACGTGCTCGCGGGCCACCTCCCGCCGTCGACCGAAGTCCACGCCGTGGTCGGCGGCCTCGGCGCGGTTCCAGCCGAAGCCGATCCCGAAGACCACCCGCCCCCCGCTCAGGTGGTCGAGGGTGGCGATCTGCTTGGCCAGCACGATCGGGTCGTGCTGGGCGGCCAGCACCACGCCGGTGCCGAGGAGGATCCGCTCGGTCACCGACGCCGCGGTGGACAGGGCCACGAACGGGTCGAGGCTGCGGCGGTAGTCGTCCAGGTGGACGCCCTCGACCAGAGCCGGAGGTACGTCCTCGCGCACCGGAAGGTGGGTGTGCTCGGGGAGGTAGAGGGAGTGGAAGCCGCGCTCCTCGGCGGCCCGGGCCAGGTCGGCCGGGGACATGTCCCGGTCGGTGAGGAAGGCGGTGATCCCGAGTCGCACCGGATCAGTGCTCGCAGTCCGGCGGTCAGACGCGTCGCCGGGGTTGGCCTCGGGGTCGGCGAAGAGCGTGGCGAAGGCCGACTCCTCGCGGGCCCGGGCGGCCTCGATGGCCGGGCGCCGGGCCTGCCGTCATGAGGCGCTTGATCCGTCGGGTGGCCTGCGGGGGGAAGGCCGCCAAGGAGCGAGCCAGAGCGAGGGTCTCGTCGACCACGGTTCCTTCGTCGCACACCCGCAGGGCCAAGCCGGCGCTCACCGCCTGGTCGGCGTCGATCCACTCCGAGGCCAACAGCAGGGCCGAGGCCCGCTGCCACCCCATCCGTTCCGGCAGCAGCCAGCTGCTGGCCGCCTCGGGGGGCACGCCCATCTCGGCGAACGGGGCCCGCAGCCGCGCCCCTCGCTCCATCAGCACCAGGTCCACGTGGCCGAGCAGCGTGCACCCCAGCCCCATCCCCACGCCGTGCACGGCGGCCAGCAGCGGCTTGTCGAACGCCACGAGGGTGTCGAGCAGCCTCTGGAATCCCGACCCGGCGTCGGCCCCGGCGTCCCCGGTGGCGATGGCCGCCATCTCGCGGAGGTCCTGGCCCGAGGTGAAGGCCTCGCCGCGGCCGGTCAGCACGACCGCATGGATCGGGTCGTCGGTCGAGGGCATCGACCAGCGCGTCGGTCCACGGCCCGGTACATGGCCGAGTCGAAGGCGTTGCGGACCTCGGGGCGGTCGAAGGCGATCAGGCGCACGCCGTCGGCGTCCTCGACGTCGATCCGGTGGTCGGTCATGGCGGGTCACGGTGCGCGGCGGGACCCTCACGGGCGGACCACCTGGCCGCCGTCGACGTTGAACACGTGGCCGGTGATCCAGGACGCCTCGTCGGACAGGAGGAAGAGGCACATCCCCACCAGGTCGGTGGGTGACCCCCTGCCGCTTCAGGGCCAGTCCGGCCAGGATCGGCTGCATGAAGGCGTCGGGCACCACCGTCCGCGACGCCTCGGTGTCGATGGGCCCCGGGGCGATGGCGTTGATGCGGATGTTCTGGCCACCCAGCTCGTGGGCCAGCTGCTGGGTGAGCGAGTTGACCCCGGCCTTGGCCAGTCCGTAGAAGCCGGCGTACAGGTAGGCGGCGGTCGACGACTGGTTGACGATGGCCCCGCCCCCCCGCGCCTTCATGGCCGGATAGCAGGCACGGACGCAGTTGAGGGCGCCCAGCATGTTCACCGACAGGAACCGGTTGAGGTACTCCCAGTCCACGGTGAGCAGCAGGTCGAGCTGCATGCCGCCGAAGATGGCGGCGTTGTTGACCAGGTAGTCGAGGCCCCCGAACCGGTCCACGGCGGCCTCGGCCATGGCCCGGGCCGAATCGGGGTCGGCCACGTCCACCCGCACCGACTCGGCCGCCCCACCCGAGCCGCGGATGGACCGCGGCCACCTCGCTCGCCATCTCCTCGTCGATGTCGGCCACCACCACCGAGGCGCCCGGCCGCGGCCAGCGCCTCGGCGTAGGCCTGGCCGATGCCGCCACCCGACCCGGTCACGATGGCCACCTTGCCGGAGAAGTCGAATCGGACCATGGGGGACGGCCCGGTGTCGGTCCCACCGGTCGGGGTGCTCACGATCCCGTCCCGGTGCCGGCGCTCGGCGATGACCCTCTCGGCCACCGCGTTGACCTCGGTCGACAGCGGCCACCCGATGTAGTGGGTCAGGTGGAGCACGGTCTCGCGGACCTGCTCCTCGGTCAGCTCACCCCGCTCCAGGGCCGACCGGAACTGGATCTCGATCAGCGGCGACTGGCCCAGGGCGGCCAGCACGCCGATGGTCATCAGCCGGCGGTCGCGGTTGTCGAGCGCCGGCCTGGTCCAGACCGCGCCGAACAGGTGGTCGACGGTGAAGTCGACGTACGGGCCCGGCGAGGTCGTCGGGGTCGACGGAGAAGCCGTAGACCTCCTCCATCTTGGCCATGCCCCGGGCCCGGGGCGAGTCCGGGTCCCGTCCGCCCTGCTCTGCATGGCCTTGGGCCTTCTCGACGCTCATCGCTGCCACCCTCCCCCGGGCCGGATCACGCCGGCTCGGCGATCGACTTGGTCTCGAGGTACTCCTCGAACCCGGCGACCCCGGACTCCCGCCCGACGCCGGACTGCTTGTACCCGCCGAAGGGCACGTCGGGGCTGAACCACAGCCCCCCGTTGATGCCGACGGTGCCGGTACGGATCCGGTCGGCCACGCCGACGGCCCGCTCCCGGTCGGCCGACCACACCGAGCCCGACAGTCCGTAGGCGGAGTCGTTGGCCAGGGCCACCGCGTCGTCGTCGCCGTCGTGGGGGATGACCACCAGCACCGGGCCGAAGATCTCCTCCTGGGCCACCCGGGACGACGTTGGCCAGCCCGACGATCAGGGTGGGCTCGACGAAGAAGCCGCGGTCGAGGCCGTCGGGCCGGCCGCCGCCGGTGACGACCGTCCCGCCCTCCTCGACGGGCCAGGGGCAGGTAGCCCTCCACCCGGTCGCCGCTGGCGGGCGCTGATCAGCGGCCCGCAGATGGTGCCGGGGTCGGTGGGGTCGCCGGCCGGGCAGCTTGCCCATCACCTTGGCCGTGGACTCCACCGCCTCGTCGAACAGGCGGCGGGGGACGAGCAGCCGGGTGGTGATGGCGCAGCCCTGGCCGGCGTGGGTGCACACGGTGAAGGCGGCGGTGGCGCACGCCCCCCGCAGGTCGGCGTCGTCCAGGATGACGAACGCCGACTTGCCGCCGAGCTCCAGGAAGACCTTCTTCAGCGAGTCGGCCGCCGAGGCCATCACCCGCTTGCCGGTGGCGGTGGAGCCGGTGAAGCTGATCTGGTCCACCCGGGGGTCGGCGGACAGCAGGGCGCCGACGGTGTGGTCGGACGACGGGACGATGTTGACCACCCCGGGCGGGATGTCGGTCTCCTCGGCGATCAGCCGGCCGAGGACCGTGGCGCACCAGGGCGTGTCGGGGGCCGGCTTGAGCACCACGGTGTTGCCGGCGGCCAGGGCCGGGCCCAGCTTGGCCAGGTTGATCTGGTGGGGGACGTTCCACGGGGTGATGGCCCCGACCACCCCGGTCGCCTCCCGGCGGACCCAGCGGTGCGACGGGATGCCCATCGGCGAGGCGTCCCCGAGGTCGGTCTCCCACTGGTAGCCCTCGGCCAGGTCGGCCACCCAGCCGAGGCCCTCGACCGGAGCGTCGAGCTGGGCCGAGTAGGTGAAGGAGACCGGCGAGCCCGTCTCGGCCACGGTCATGGCCCGGAGCTCGTCGGCGTGGGCGCCGAAGGCCGCCTGCAGCTGGCGCAGCCCGCGTACCCGCGCGCCGACATCGGTGGACCAGTCGGTCTCGTCGAAGGCCCGGCGGGCGGCGGCGATGGCGTCGTCGAGGTCCTCGGGCCCGCCGTCGGCCACCACGCCGATGACCTCCTCGGTGGCCGGGTTGACCACCTCGAAGGTCCGACCCGACCGGGCGGGCCGGAGCTCCCCGTCGATGAGCATCCGCTCCTCGCCCGACGATCGTGGCTCGATCCACTCGTCATCGGGACACCTCCCCCAGGCCGAAGATGTCGTCGGTCCGCCGCTCGGTCATGGCGGCCAGGGGCAGGTCGACGTCGAGGGAGTCGGCCAGCTCGAGGGCCGCCGCCAGGTCCTTGTGGGCCAGGTGCGGCGCCGGCCTGCATGGCCCCGACCAGTCCCCGGTCGTCCGCGTCGGTGAACGGCGCCACCGTCGGACCGGAACATCAGGCGGGAGGCTCCCCCGATGTGGACGTCGCTGGCCTTGACCACCTGCGGCCAGCTGGGCCAGCGAGATGCCGGCCGCCTCGGCCAGCTGCTGGCCCTCGTAGGCGGCCAGCCACGAGCCGTAGGTGATCAGGTTGCGGGCCAGCTTGGCGGCCAGCCCGGTGCCGAACGGCCCCATGGTCACCGCCAGCGAGCTGATGGCGTCGAACACGGGGCGCACCCGCTCGATCACCGCCGGATCGCCCCCCACCATGCACACCAGGTCGCCACTGGCCGCGGCGTCGGGCCCGCCGGTGACCCCGCAGTCGAGCACGGGGACCCCCCGGGCGGCGGCCTCGGCGCCGATGGCCCGGACGCACGGCGCCGAGATGGTGCTCACGATGACGATCGCGGTGTCGGCGTCGGCAGCCGCCAGACCCCCGTCCGGGGCCGGACAGCACGGCATGGACCTGCTCGTCGTTCACCACCGCCACCACCACCACATCGGAGCGACCGGCCAGGTCTGCCGGCGAGGACGCCACCTCGGCGGCGTCGGCGGTACTTCTCGGTGGCCTCGGTCCGGACGTCGCAGACCACCAGCGGGAGCCCTCGGCGGAGCACGCTGGTGGCCACGCCGTCCCCGATGGCGCCGAGGCCGATGACCCCCACGGTCGGCACGTCGGCGGTTCGGGCCCCGTCGGCTGGTTGGTCGTTCGGCACTGGACGTCCCCCTGTCGGTCGTGATCTCGTGGTGCGGAGTGCGGTGTTGGTGATGATGGCACGATGCACCCGGACACCCGGTCGCCGCACCGGGCGCCGGGTCGGCCGCGGCCGGGCCGCAGCCCGACCGATGGCACTGTACTTGGACAGCTGTCCAGACTATAGTCCAATTGCATGAGCTCCACCACCGCACCGCTACGGGTCCCCGGGGCCCGATGACCGAGGCCACCGTCCTCCGTGCGCCCGACGGATCGCCGGACTTCGAGGCCACCCGGCGGCGGCTCTCGCCGCGCCAGGCCGAGGTGGTGGCCCAGCTGGTGTCGGCCACCGAGGCGGAGATCGAGGCGGTCGGCTACGCCGGCCTCACCGTCCGCAGCGTGGCCCGCCGGGCCGGCGTGGCCCCGGCCACCGCCTACAACTACTTCAGCTCCAAGGACCACCTGTTGGCCGAGGTGCTCTGGCGCCGCATGCAGTCCCTCGACCCGGCCGAGGTCGACGAGGGCCGACCCGTGCACGAACGGGTGGCCGCCACGGTCCGGGACATGGTCCTGTTCACCACCGAGAGCCCGGCCCTGGTGGACGCCTGCACCGTGGCCCTCCTCAGCGCCACCCCCGACGTCAAGCACCTCCGCGACCGGATCGGCGCCGACATCCACCGCCGGCTGGCCGCCGCGGTCGGTCCGGGGGTCGATCCCAGGGTGGTGCGGGTGCTGGAGACCTCGTTCTCCGGGGCGCTGCTGGCCGCGGGCATGGGGCACATGTCCTCTCGGGACATCCCCGAGTTCGTGGCCGACGCCGCCGAGCTGATGCTCGGCGGGGGCGCCGAGGGGCGCAAGCGGCGATGACCACCGTGAGGCAGCCGGTCTCCTACAGCCCCTACGCCTACGAGATCCACGAGGACCCGTACCCGGTCTACGCCCGCCTGCGGGCCGAGGCCCCCGTGTACCGCAACGACGAGCTCGACTTCTGGGCCCTCTCCCGCCACGAGGACGTGCTCGCCGCCTTCCGCAACCTCGACGGCTTCTCCAACGCCCAGGGGGTGTCCCTCGAGCCCAGCGCCTTCGGGCCCGAGGCCCACCGATTCATGTCGTTCCTGGCCCTCGACCCGCCCCGCCACACCCGGATGCGCTCCCTGGTGGGCAAGGGGTTCACGCCCTCGAAGGTGGCCCAGATGGAGGACCACATCCGGGCCATCGCCCTCGAGCACCTCGAGCCGGCGCTCGAGCAGGGGGCCTTCGACTTCATCGCCGACTTCGCCGGCAAGCTGCCCATGGACGTGATCTCCGAGCTGGTCGGGGTGCCCCGGGCCGACCGGGTCGAGGTCCGCCGGCTGGCCGACCTGGTCGTCCACCGTGAGGACGGCCTCTACGACGTTCCGCCGGCGGGGATGGGCGCCGCCCTGGCCCTGGTCGACTACTACCAGGCCATGGTGGACGAGCGGCGGCGGTCCCCCCGGGACGACCTGACCTCGGCCCTGCTCGAGGCCGAGATCGACGGCGACAAGCTCACCGACGACGAGATCATCGCCTTCCTCTTCCTCATGGTGGTGGCCGGCAACGAGACCACCACCAAGCTGCTGGGCAACGCCTGGTACTGGGGGTGGCGGAACCCGGACCAGCGGGCCAAGCCCTTCGACGACCCCCGGCAGGTCGTGCCCCTGGATCGAGGAGACCCTCCGCTTCGACACCTCCAGCCAGATGCTGCTCCGGGTCACCCGGATCCCCATGGAGCTGCACGGCACAGCCATCCCCGAGGGTGAGCGGGTGCTGCTGCTGGTGGGCTCGGCCAATCGGGACGAGGCGGTCTTCCCCGAAGCCGACCGGTACGACCTCGACCGCGACACCAGCCGGCTGGTCAGCTTCGGCAGCGGCCGCCACTTCTGCATGGGCGCCCCGCTGGCCCGGCTCGAGGCCCGGATCGGCCTCACCGAGCTGGTCAGGAGGGTGGCCTCCTACGAGGTCGACCCCGACGGCATCGAGCGGGTCCACTCCATCAACGTCCGGGGCCTGGCCGCCCTGCCGACCACGGTCACGCTGCGCTGATGGCCCGCTTCGATCCCCATCCCGAGCTCCGGCCCGCCGTGGTCACCGGCGCCTCCTCGGGCATCGGCCAGGCCACGGCCCGGGCCCTGGCCGCCCTGGGCCACCCGGTGGTGCTCGGGGCCCGGCGGGTGGCGGAGTGCGAGGAGACAGCGGCGGCCATCCGGGACGAGGGCGGGGAGGCGGTGGCCATCCGCCTGGACCTGGCCGACGGCGACTCGGTGGAGCAGTTCGCCAAGGCGGCACAGGACACCCTCGGCTCGGTGGAGATCCTGGTGTCCAACGCGGCCCAGAACATCGCCGGCTCCGTGCTGGACACCGACCCGGAGGCGTTCGACGGCGTGCTGGCCGTCAACCTGAGCGGGACCCACCGCCTGGTCCGGGCCCTGGTCCCGGCCATGACCGACCGGCGGCGCGGCGACATCGTGTTCGTCACCTCCGACGTGGCCGAGCGGCCCCGGCCGTCGATGGCGGCCTACGTCACCTCCAAGTGGGGCCTCGAGGGCTACGTCCGTTCGCTGCAGATGGAGCTCGAGGGGACCGGGGTGCGGGCCACCATCGTGCGACCCGGCCCCACCCTGACCGGCATGGGGATGGACTGGGACCCCGAGGTGACCGGCGAGGTGATCGAGCAGTGGGCGGCGTGGGGCTTCGCCCGCCACTCCAACTTCATGCGACCGGCAGGGGTGGCCCAGGCCATCGCCGCCGTGGTGGCCCTCCCCCGCGGCACCCACGCCACCGTCATCGAACTGCAGCCGGAAGCACCCATACGCACCGAACCGGAGGACGAGCAAGCGCCATGACCATCGCCACGGACAAGAAACAGCCTCCCCGGGTGTCGGGCGGGGAAGAGGAGAACGGGCACCTGGAGGAGCTCCGGGTCGACCCCATCGCCCTCATGAACCGGGTCCGCGACGAGTGCGGCGACGTCGGGGTGTTCCGGCTGGCGCAACGGGACGTCGTGCTGCTCACCGGGGCCGACGCCAACGAGTTCTTCTTCCGCGCCCCCGAGGAGATCCTGGACCAGGCCGAGGCCTACCCGTTCATGACCCCGGTCTTCGGGGAGGGCGTGGTGTTCGACGCGCCGCCCGAGCGCCGGCGCGAGATGCTCCACAACCAGGCCCTCCGGGACAAGTTCATGCGCGGCCACGCCGCCACCATCGCCGCCGAGGTGGAGCAGATGGTGGCCGGCTGGGACGACGAGGGCCAGATCGACCTGCTCGACTGGTTCGCCGAGCTGACCATCTACACCTCGTCGGCCTGCCTCATCGGGAAGCGGTTCCGCAACGAGCTGGACAAGCGGTTCGCCGAGCTCTACCACGACCTCGAGCAGGGCACCGACGCCATCGCCTACGTCGACCCCTACGCCCCCATCGAGAGCTTCCGCCGCCGGGACGCCGCCCGGGCGGGCCTGGTCCGCCTGGTCGAGGGGATCATGGAGCGGCGGGCCTCGGCTCCCCCGCCGGGCGACGACGAGCGGGACCTGCTCGACGTACTCATGTCCATCACCGACGAGGACGGCTCGCCGCGATTCGCCGCCGACGAGGTCACCGGGATGTTCATCTCCATGATGTTCGCCGGGCACCACACCACATCGGGCACGGCGGCCTGGACCCTCATCGAGCTGCTCCGGCATGGCGACGAGCTGGCCGCGGTGGAGGCCGAGCTCGCCGAGCTCTACGCCGGTGGAGCCGAGGTGAGCTACCAGGCCCTCCGGGCGATGCCCCGGCTCGAGTCGGCCATCAAAGAGGCCCTCCGGCTGCACCCGCCGCTCATCCTGCTGCTCCGGGTGGCCAAGGAGGACCTCGAGGTGGACGGGTTCGTGATCGGGGCGGGCCAGATGGTCGGGGCCAGCCCCTCGGTCTCCAACCGGATCCCCGAGGACTTCCCCGACGCCGACGAGTTCCAGCCCTCTCGGTATCTCGAGCCCCGGGAGGAGGACCGGTCCAACCCGTGGACCTGGATCCCCTTCGGCGCCGGTCGGCACCGGTGCGTGGGCGCGGCCTTCGCCATGATGCAGCTCAAGGCCATCTTCTCGGTCCTGATGCTGGACTGGGAGTTCGAGCTGGCCCAACCCTCGGACACCTACCGCAACGACCACTCGAAGATGGTGGTCCAGCTCGCAGCAGCCCTGCGTCGTCCGCTACCGGCGCAAGACGGTCACGCCGTCGGCCCAGCCAGATGCCGGGAGCCGGATCTGATGCGGGTCGTCGTGGACCTCGACCTGTGCCAGGGCCACGGGGTGTGCGAGTCCGAGGCGCCCCTCGTGTTCGAGCTGGCCAAACGTGAGACAGTGGCCGTCCTGGACGACGCACCTCCCGAGGAGCTCCGGGCCGAGGTCGAGGCCGCCGTCCGCTACTGCCCCACATCCGCGCTACAGATCATCGAAGAGGAGTAGTCCCCATGCCGGCGTTTCCCCGTAGTGAGCTCGAAGAGATGATGCAGAGGTGGCTGGACATCAACCAGCGATGCGAGGAGCAGCTGGACTGGCCGCCCATGGCCGAGATGTACACCGAGGACGCCACCTACGGATGGAACGTCGGACCGACCGACGAGTTCATGGCCGTGGGCAAGGACGAGATCCGGGAGTACGCCCTCGGCCTCGAGATGGAGGGCCTGGGGGGATGGACCTATCCCTACCAGCGGGTGCTCATCGACGACGTCCAGGGTGAGATCCTCGGCCTGTGGAAGCAGATCGCCGATGTGGCCCGACCCGACGGCAGCCACTACGAGATCGCCGGGCTGGGGGGCAGCTGGTTCCGCTATGCCGGGAACTTCCAGTGGAGCTGGCAGCGGGACTTCTTCGACGTGGGCAACGCCACCGCCACCTTCATCGAGATGATCAACGCCGGAGTGCTGACCCCCGGAATGCAGAAGCGGCTGGAGAAGTCGGCGTCGGGCAAGCGCCAGCCCGGCCACTACCGGGTGGGCCAGGCCCCGGTGGGGCTGTGGGAGGGCGTCCAGTAGCCGTGGAGTCAGTGTGGGACTATCCGCGCCCGCCGCGTCTGGAACCGGTCGATCGCCGCCTACGGGTGGTCTTCGGAGGCGAGACCATCGCCGACACGACGGCTGCCTATCGGATCCTCGAGACCAGCCATCCTCCCAACTACTACCTCCCGATGGCCGACATCCTCGAGGGCAGCCTGGTCCGCGTGAGCGGATCGTCCTTCTGTGAGTGGAAGGGCACGGCCCACTACTACGACGTCGCCGTCGGGGACGCCGTCGCCGCCGAGGCGGCCTGGGGCTACGACCGTCCGACCCGGTCGTATGCCGCCATCGCCGGCCACGTGGCCTTCTACCCGGGCCGGATGGACGCCTGCCTGGTCGACGACGAGGAGGTGGAAGCTCAGCCCGGCGCCTTCTACGGGGGTTGGATCACCGCCGATCTGGTGGGCCCGTTCAAGGGGGGGCCCGGCACCGAGCGCTGGTAGCGGCGGTGCCGGGCGCCGCACCTCAGTGGCCGGTGAAGGCCTCGATCACCCCGGTGCGCCAGGCCTTCAACTCCTCGGAGTGCTCCGAGTCGGTGCGGCCCATCCGCACCAGGACCAGGTCGAGCCGGGGACAGATGTCGATGTACTGGCCCTCGTGGCCGGCGGCCCAGAAGGTTCCCAGCGGGTTGGCCCGGGTCCACCAGTGGGAGCCGTAGTAGTCGCCGTCGTCGGGATCGACCGAGCGGGGCCGGCGGCCGTGGTCGACCCATCCCTCGGGCAGCAGCCGCTTCCCGTCCCACACCCCATCGCGCAGGTACCACAACCCGAACCGGGCGTAGTCCCGGGCGGTGGCATAGGCGTAGGAGGCGGCCACCCAGGTCCCGGCGTCGTCGAAGGTGGCGGTGGCAGAGGTCATCCCGAGCGGGCCGAACAGCCGATCGGCCAGGAACTCCCGGTAGGGCCGGTCGGGCCCGAGGGTGCGGGCCACGATGCCCGAGAGGATATTGCTGGTGCCACTGGAGTAGTTGAACCGCGTACCCGGCGGGGCGGCCAGGGGGCGGTCGGCGGCGAAGGCCGCCATGTCCTCCTTGCCCCGGCCGAACAGCATCTGGAGGACGTCGGAGCTCCCGGCGTCCTCGTACTCCTCCACGAAGTCGAGGCCGTCGCGCATGTCCAGGAGGTGCTGGAGCGTGATCTCCTTCCGGGGATCATCGGGGGCCTGCCACCGTGGGACCGGGGCGGGCTCGTCGAGCACCAGTCGGCCTTCGGCCACCAGCATGCCGACCACCGCGTGCAGCATGGACTTGGCCATGGACCACGACAGCAGGGGCGTGTCCCGCACCACCGGCTTGCCCGGCTTGTCCCATTGGGGCAGCAAGCCCGCGTAGCGCTCGAAGACCAGTCGTCCCCGGTGGACGACGACCACGGCGTAGGTCTGGTGCAGCGGACCGTCGGGATCGAACGCGACCTGCAAGGCGGCATCGATGTCCACCCCGTCGGGGAGCGGGCCCTCGGGCCACGTCGCCCCGGGCCAGGGCACGCCCTCGGGCTGGGTCGGGAGGGGGTGCAGAGGGAACGGGATCGGGTCCGGGGCGGTCACGCCACCGAAGTCTGGCACTCCCCGATCGGCTCGTGCCCGGCAGAGGTCAGGTGGCCGGGGCCCGCCAGTCGATCCATCCCCCGTGCTGTTGGACGGCGGCCAGGAGGTGGGGGCGGGCGGCACCGGCCTCGAAGAGGACCGCACCCAGCACGTGGGCCTGGGCGCCGTCGCGGTCGGTGAGCGACGGATCGGCCACACCCTCGACCGTGCCGGCGCCGTCCGCCGACAGCCAGGCCACCGGCCGCCGTTCGGAGGCCTCGGCCAGCAGGCCGGTGAACTGGCGGCGCTGGTCCACCGAGAAATAGGCGAAGGCCCAACTCGTCACCACCACGACGGCGACCCCCTCGTCCAGTTGACCGAGCACCGCGGGCAGGGTCGCGACGGCGTCGCCCTCCAACACCGTCGGCAGGTCGGCCTGGGCCAGACGGATCGAGGCCGCGGTCCGCTCGAGGCGGCCGGTGTCGGGCCATACGCACGCCAGCAGCCAGCGGGCGTCGTCGGGGTCGCCGAGATCGATCGGCGAGCGGTCGATGCCCAGCCGGGTCACCGGGGTGGGGAGCCGGGGGGCTATGGGCGGGACACCGGCCCGCACCTCGCAGCCCACCACCACCGGCGAGTCGGGGGGACCGGTGGTGCCGTGATCGCCGTAGTCGAGCCGGTAGCGGTCGCACAGCAGGTTGAGCCCGGCGCTGGCCCCGACGTCGACGAGCGCGAACGGGGCCCCGATCCGCTCGGCGATCCAGGTCAGGCCGGGGCCGATCAGCGCGCTCCGGCCGCAGTCGTTGGTCTGCACGCGACGGAAGGCCAGCAGCTCGGAGAGGTCGTCCCTGTGGGAGCGGCACACCTCCAGGAACAGGGGGACCGGATCGGCCGGGGACCGGCCCGCGTACACCTCGGCCAGCGCATGGTCGAGCCCGGCGAGGAGCAGGTAGTGCACCGCACCGAGCAGCGCCGGAGGCAGATGGGCCTCGGGAGGGGACCGCCGGACCAGGTCGAGGACCGTGGGGTCCCGGGCCACCGCCGAGGCGATCTGTTCGTAGAGGGGCGAATAACCCCGGAACTGGTGCTGGCCGAACCACTCCCACAGCTGGCCCAGCTGGTCGACATCCTCGGTCATCCGACCATCCTCGCACCGGGCGGCCCGGTGGTCCGGGGCCGATACCGGGACGGGGTGGTCGCCGACCCGGGGGGGTCAGGGGACGAGGATGATCTTGCCGTGGGTGTGCCCGTCGGCCAACTGGCGCAGGGCCTCGGCCGCCTCAGTGAGCGGGTAGGTGGCCGCCACCAGGACCGACAGGGTGCCCGCCTCAACCCGCCGCACCAGCTCCAGACGGGCCGCAGCCCGGATCTCGGTGCCGGGATCGGCGCCCGGGGCCCCACCCAGGACCTTCAGCCCCAGTTCGAGCCCGCGCCGGAAGTTGGCGATGGTGGCGACCCTGTCCCTGTCGGCCACCAGGGCCACCGACACGTCGATGGCCTCGTCGGTACCCACCGTGTCGATGGCGGCATCCACTCCGCCGGGGGCCAGGGCCCTGACGCGCTCGAGCAGGCCGTCGCCGTAGGCCACCGGTTCGGCCCCCAGCCGCCGCAGGTGGGCATGGGCCGACTCACTGGCGGTCCCGATGACCCGGGCCCCGGCGGCAACGGCCAGTTGGATGGCGAAGAGCCCCACTCCACCCGCCGCACCGTGGACCACCACCGTGTCGCCGGCGCCGACCCCGACGGCGTGCAGAGCGTGCACCGCCGTGGTCCCGGTCAACATCAGGCCGGCGGCCTCCTCGAACGAGAGCGCCGACGGCTTGGGCACCGCGACGTTCCCGTCCACCACCAGATGGGTGGCGTAGGCCCCGGTGATCCGAAAGAGGACCACCGGGTCGCCGACATGGATCGGCCCCGCCGGCCCGACCGCGCCACCCTCGCCCACCGCGGTCACCACACCGGCGGCCTCGGAGCCCACCGGCATCGGCAGCTGGGACGGATCGGCACCGAATGAGCCACTGAACACCTTGTAGTCGACCGGGTTGGTACCTACTCCCCGCACCTCCACCGAGATCTGACCCGGACCCGGTTCCGGCACCGGTCCGTCCACCACCGCCAGGACCTCGGGACCCCCGAACGCCGTCGCCACCACTCTGGCCGCCATGTCGGGTCCAACCGAGATGGGACCGGACCTATTCCGCCGGCTCTGTGCTCCGGCACCCTGGTCCACGTACCCTCCGTCGGGTCCTCGTGCCGCTCGCCGGACTCAGTCCGCCCACAGTTCCAGCACGGGACCGACGGCATCGAGTCCCTGCCGGCGACCGGCGTCGGCGGATGGAGCCCGCACCGCCGGGTCGAGCGCATCGTCGCCGAAGGCCTGCCGCGACGCCTCGTCGGGCGAGATGACGGCCACCCGGCCCGCGGCCCTCACGGCGACCAGCTGCGCGGCGAGTTCGGGGTCGACCATAGGGGCCAGTACCAGGACCCGGGTGCAGCCCACCACCACGTCGGCGTTCGACAGCGAGTGGACGCCCCCGTCGATGTAGCGGGACCGGCCGACGGTCACCGGTGGCCAGATGCCCGGGACGGCGCTGCTGGCCGCCACGGCGTCGACCAGGCCCACCCCCGACATCCGGTCGAACACCCGACGGTCGCCGGTGGCGGCGTCCACCGCCACCGTGGCCATCGGACGCTCCGGCCACTGGTCCGTGGGCAGTCGACCGGCCACCACGGCCCGACGGACCGGTTGGGGAACGGTGTCGGCGGCCAGGGCCATCGACCCGATCCGGCGACGGCGCTCGGCAGGGTCCGCGACCTCCTCGAGCAGTCGGACCATGGTGTCCCAGAGGTCGGCGGTGGACATGCCGGTGGGACGCAGCTCCTCGTTCTGGAGGGCCGGGTCGACTTGGCGTTCGAAGCACTCGTCGAGCGGCACTCCGCATGCCACCTGGGCCGCCACCGTGGACCCGGCCGACGTGCCCACGATGAGATCGGCGCGGTCGACGAGCAGGCCGGCCTCGGACAGGCCGAGCAACATCCCGGTGTGCCAGGCGATTCCGGCCAGCCCTCCCCCGCCCAGGACCAGGGCCCGGTCCGTGCTCATCTCAGCCATCTCCCCGCACGATGCACCGCGGACACCATGGGAGCTGAACCGACCGGGCCGTCCCGGCCGGCACCCTGGCCTCAAGTCCGTCCGACGGCCGGTCGACGAGGGGGGCCACCAGGTGGCACGGGAGCCGGGCGTGCAGTTTTACGCCGGCGTGCGACACTCCCGACACGGCACCGGCCCCGGTTCAGGACGGATCGGTGTCGACGATCAGCAGATTGCAGGGGCTGTGGTGCGAGACCTTGTTCGGCACACTGCCCAGCAGCCGCCGGACCCCGGACATCCCCCGGTTCCCGACCACCAGCAGATCGGCGTTGACCGCTTCGGCCACCTTGATCAGCGCATCGGCCGGCTCGCCGTCGTAGGTCTCCATCTCGGCCGGCACCTCCTGGCTCGAGGCCTGGTCCAAGAATTCCGTGCGGACCCGCTGCCCGTCTTTCATGCGGTCCTCGTTGGTGATGGCCACAGCGGCGGCGTCGAGCTGGGCCGTGGCCGCGGTCATCATCGGCCGGAGTACGTGCACGCCGTGCACGCGGGCCCCGGTCAGCCGGGCCAGCTCGAGCGCCCGCCGGACGGCGATGCCCGCCCGCTCCGACCCGTCCGTACCGACGACGATCACATTGAACACCGGGCCACCTCCACTCGTTCGCACCTCCGGCGTCGAGGCCGGGCCTCGTCGGCGTCTGGCACCGCACCACGCCGGTGCCGGCGGTGGCACGCTACCAGAGGGCCGCCCGCATCTTCCGGTCCAATGGGCCGAGGGGTGGGCATCGACCCGCGCCGGAGATCCGAGCTGTTCGGTGGCTCGTGACCCCGGCGGCCCGGGCCGTGGATAGGGTTTGGCCGTGGAGTCCCAACGTGCGCGAGCGGCGAGCTTCCTCGCGTCCCACCGTGGACCGGCTCCCCTCGTGCTCCCCAACGCGTGGGACATCGGCTCGGCCCGCCTGTTCGCCGGACTCGGCTTCGCAGCTCTCGCCACGACCAGCAGCGGCTTCGCTGCCACCCGCGGCCGGCTCGACGGCTCGATGAGCCGGGACGAGGTGCTCGATCACATCGACGACATGGTGGCGGCCACCCCCCTCCCCGTCTCGGCCGATCTCGAGAACGGCTTCGGTGACGACCCGGACACCGTCGCCGGGACGGTGCGAATGGCGTTGGACCGCGGACTGGCCGGCTGCTCCATCGAGGACTCCACCGGTCGGGCGGACAGGCCGCTCTACGACGTCGGTCCGGCCGCCGAACGGGTGACGGCCGCCGCGGAGGTGGCCCATGGCGGCCCGGTCCACCTGGTGCTCACCGGTCGGGCCGAGAACCATCTCCACGGGGTGACCGACCTGGGGGACACCATCGACCGGCTCCAGGCCTACCAGGAAGCTGGCGCCGACGTCCTCTTCGCGCCGGGACTGGCCGACCTCAGGGACATCTCACGGCTGGTCTCGTCGGTGGACCGTCCGGTCAATGTGCTGGCCCGGCCGGGAGGGCCTACGGTCGGCGAGCTGGCCGGCGTAGGGGTGGCCCGGGTGTCGGTCGGTGGCGCCCTCTGCTTCGCCGCACTCGGCGCGGTGGCCCGGGCCGCCTCCGAGCTCCTCGAGGACGGGACCTTCGGGTTCTGGGATCTGACCGCGGGAGGCCGCGAGGCGACACGGGTCGCCTTCGCCGAGTGACCCCCGACGCGCCGCCACCGCACGCCGTCGGGCGCCGGGCTGTCGGCGAGGTTCCCGGGTGATCAGCATCGCCGACGGGATCGGCCTGCTCATCGGCATCGTGGTCATCGCCACCATCGCCGACCGCCTGCGGATCGCCTACCCCATCCTCCTGGTGATCGCCGGGATCGGTGTGGCCTTGATCCCCACCCAGCACCGGGTCGAGCTCCAGCCCGAGCTGGTCCTGTTGGTCTTCCTGCCTCCGCTCATCTACGACGCCTCCCTCGACACCTCGGCCCGTGAGCTCCGGGCCCAGATCCGTCCGATCCTCTTCCTGGCCGTGGGGCTGGTGGTGGTCACCATGACCGTCGTCGCCGTGGTCATCCACTCGATCGTCGGGGACATGAGCTGGGCCGTGGCCTTCGCCCTCGGCGCCATCGTCTCGCCCCCCGACTCCGTGGCCGCCACCCAGATCGCCGGCAAGCTGGGCCTGCCCCGACGTCTGGTCACCATCCTGGGCGGCGAGGGGATGATGAACGACGCCACGGCGCTGACCGCCTATCAGGTGGCGGTGGCCGCGGTGGGCTCGGCGTTCACCGTGGCCGACGTGGCGTGGAAGTTCTCCTTCGCCGTGGTGGTCGGGGTGGGCATCGGTCTGGCCGTGGGATGGCTCGGGGCCAGGGTCCTCCGCTTCACCGAGACCCCGGTGATCGAGAACACCGTGTTGCTGATCCTCCCCTTCGCCGCCTACCTCCCCGCCGACAAGCTGGGGGCGTCCGGGGTCCTGGCCGTGGTGGCGGCCGGCCTGTACTTCGGCCGCTTCGGCTCGGCCTCGTTGACCGCCGGTGCCCGGCTGCAGCAGCGGGAGATCTGGGACCTGATCGTCTTCGTGCTGACCGGCATGTCGTTCCTCCTGGTCGGCCTGGAGCTCCGGCCCATTCTCGACAGCCTGACCAACCGGGAGTCCGGCTCGCTGGTGCTGGAGGCACTGGCCGTCGTGGGGGTGGTGATCGTGGTGCGCATCGTCTGGATCTTCGGGGCCACGGCGTTGCCCGGCACGCCGCGCCTGCTCGGCTCCGGCCGACGCCCGTCCCACCCGTGGCGCGAGTCCACGGTGATCGGCTGGGCGGGGATGCGCGGCGCGGTGAGCCTGGCGGCATCGCTGGCTCTGCCCCAGTCGTTCCCACACCGGGACCTGCTGGTCTTCCTGACCTTCGCCGTCATCGTGGCCACCCTGGTGGGCCAGGGCCTCACCCTGCCCCCGCTCATCCGCCGGCTGGGTCTGGTGACACGGGACGAGCAGGAAGCGGTCCTGGTGGCCGAGGCACGACGCCGGCTGACGGTGATCGCCCTGTCCCGCCTCGAGGACCTCACCCGGGGCGAGCGGTTCCCCGACGAGGTGGTGAACCGGATCCGCGTCGGGTACGAGTCCCAGCTGGCCCGCATCGACCGTCGGCTCGTGGCGCTGGGATCCGGAGGAGGGGACGGCGGGGACGGGCCCGAGCGGCGGGACGGGTCCACCGGCACGGGCAACCACCTGTACGCCGAGCGGGAGCTGCGCAAACTGGTGATCGCCACCGAACGGACCGAGCTCGACCAACTGGTGGCCCGTCGGAAGGTCAGTGAACGGGTGGCGGACGGGGTGCGGGCCGCGCTGGACATCGACGAGACCACCATGCGGCCCTGAGCCCCGTGCCCCGCGGTACCGGGCGGTCGTGGCGGTGTCGGCGCGGGGCGAGGAGGGTCGGGACGTGCTGCAGGGCGCCTCCGAGGAGACGCCCTGCAGGTAGATGCTGCGTGGTTCACCGAGGTTCCCGTGAGGCGCCGGATGGGACCTGGGTCCGGCTAGGTCGCCCGGTGGGTGTCTGGCTGGGATTCGCCAGGTGGTACAGCGAGCCGCCTCAGCGGCCAGCCACCTCCAGGGTCCCGAAACGTTGACTGCTCAGTTGGACCACCTCCTCTCTCTGGTGAGCACATGGTAGCGCCAGCCACGGCGGAGTCGGCCGCATTTGGGCGTGAATTTCGTGTTGCCGGGCGGGCGGCGGCCCGGTCCCCGGTGGCCGGGTGGGGCCTCCCACCGAACCGGTCATCGGACCCGGCCGGGACGGACTGGTCAGACCGACCCCGGGGTGGGTACTATCGAACATATGTTCGTAGCACCTCCGCACCGACCGGACGCGGATACCCAGGGTCCGGAAGGGCCACTCCCGGGCCGGAGGCTCGACCGCCACCGGGACCTGGCGTCCCTGGCCCTGCTGGCCGAGCGCGCCCGACCCGTCTCGTCGAGCCAGGCCCGCGTCCTCCCGGTGGCCCCACCCCTCGATGCCCTGCTTCCCGACGCCAGCCTGCGCCGGGGGACCACCATCGTGGTCAACGGGCCGGGCCGGGGCCCCGACGCGGAGCAGACGGCCGACGGCAGTGTCAGCGTGGCGCTGGCACTCGTGTCGGCAGCATCGGGGGCGGGGTCGTGGTGCGCCCTGGTCGGGCTGGACGGCCTGGGCGCGGTCGCCGCGCACGCGAGCTGGGCATCGACCTGGCCCGACTGGCCGTGATCCCCCGTCCCGGCGCGGCCTGGGCCGAGGTCGCCGCGGCGGCGATCGACGGGATCGACCTGGTGGTGCTCTTCCCCCCGTTCCCCCCTCGTCCGGCCATGGCGCGCCGGCTGGTCGCCCGGGCCAGGGAGCGACGGTCCGTCCTGGTGGTGGTGCCGGGGCGGGGCGGGTGGCCCGACCCCCCGGACCTGTGCCTGAGCGTCGGCGAGGTGGGCTGGGACGGGGCCGGAACCGGGGAGGGATTCCTGTCCCGGCGGCGGATGACGGTGACCG
This sequence comes from uncultured Acidimicrobiaceae bacterium, assembly GCA_963717885.1. Lineage (GTDB taxonomy): Bacteria > Actinomycetota > Acidimicrobiia > Acidimicrobiales > RAAP-2 > Bog-756. The sequence continues at coordinate 438,264 of CAVQXB010000004.1, forward strand.
CCACCGGACGCCGGTCGGCGGCGCGCCCTCGCCGCCGACGACTGTGGCTCCCGTCCACCACGGGGGCGATGGCCGATGACGGCACCGGGGGACCGCCATGAACCGTCTGGTGGTGGTGCGCTGCCCCGGCCTCCTCGACGAGGACGAGGGGGGGAAGCCATCCGGTCGTTCGCCCGGGTGGTCGAGTCCGTGGAGGCCTACTGCCCCTGGGTCACCGTCGTGCACCCCGGGATCTGCTCGCTCCCGGCCCGTGGGCCGGCCCGCTACTTCGGTGGGGAGGGCCCGGTTGGTCCAGCTGGTCGCCGAGGCCGCCTCGGCCGTCACCGCCGTCGAGGTGGGCGTGGCCGACGGGCTGTTCGCCGCGGTGCTCGCCGCCCGGGACGGCACCATCGTCCCGGCCGGGGGGACCGCCGACTTCCTGGCTCCCTTCCCGGTGAGCGTCCTCGGCCAGCCCGAGCTGGCCGAACTGCTGCACCGGTTGGGCGTCCGCACCCTCGGCGATTTCGCCGCCCTGCCCGAGGCCCATGTGCTGGGCCGGTTCGGGTCGGACGGGGCCGCCGGCCATCGCGTGGCACAGGGGCGGAGCGGGGAGCTCGGCGACCTGGCGCCGGCCGGCGGCCGGACGGCGGCGGGCCACGGGACGGGCCACGGCCGCCGGTCAGGCCGGCTCGAGGCCGGTCAAGCCGGCTTCTGGGGCGGCGTGAGCGATACCGATGCCCGGGCCGGCCGGGCCCTGGCCGCCGTGCAGGACCTGCTGGGCCCGGACGGGGTGGTGACCGCCCACCTCCAGGGGGGGCGTGGGCCGGCCCAGCGGGCCCGCTTCGTGACCTGGAGCGGCCGGGAGACCCGCCCGGACCCGTCGCCAGGCGGGCCGTGGCCCGGTCAGATCCCCCCGCCGGCACCGGCGGTCGTGCACCCGCCCCCCTCCGGGCCGAGCTGGTCGATGCCGGCGGGGCGCCGGTCGCGGTGTCGGCCCGGGGGCTCCTCACCGGGTCCCCGTGCCGACTGTCGGTGGAGGAGGGCCCCTGCTCGGCGGTGACCGCGTGGGCCGGGCCGTGGCCATCGGACGAACGGTGGTGGTCGAGGTCCCGACGGAGGAGCGCCCGCCTGCAGGCGGTCACCGGGCCGGCCGCCCACCTGCTGCTGGTCGAACGGGGGCGGTGGTGGGTCGAAGCCACCTACGGGTAGCCGGAGCCGTCCCGATCGACATGGCCTACGCCGAACTGCACGCCCACTCCAACTTCTCCTTCCTCGACGGTGCCAGCCATCCCGAGGAGCTGGCCGCCGAGGCGGTCCGGCTGGGCCTGTCCGGGCTGGCCCTGACCGACCACAACGGCCTCTACGGCGTGGTCCGCTTCGCCGAGGCGGCCCGGGCCTTCGGGCTCCCCACCGTCTTCGGGGCCGAGCTCACCATCACCGGCTGCAGGCCCGGCCGGGGCCCGCACCGGGGTGGCCGACCCCGACGGCACCCACCTGGTCGTGCTGGCCCGGGACCCCGAGGGGTACGCCTCGACTCAGCCGGGTGCATGGCCGAGGCCCATCTGGCCGGAGGCGAGAAGGGCAAGCCCATCATCACCCTCGACGCGCTGTCCGACCGGCACGGCGGGCACTGGCAGATACTCACCGGGTGTCGCAAGGGGGCGCTGGCCACCGCTCTGACCGCGGAGGGGCCGGCCGCGGCGGCGCCACGCCCTCGATCATCTGGTCGAGCGGTTCGGCCGCGACCACCTGGCCGTCGAGCTCTGGGATCACGGCAGTCCGATCGACGCCTCCCGCAACGACGCCCTGGCCCTGTCGGCCATCGAGCGGGGCGTGGCCCCGGTGGCCACCAACAACGTGCACTACGCCACCCCGGTCCCGCTTCCCCCTGAGCACGGCCCTGGCCGCGGTACGGGCCCGGCGCACCCTGGCCGACCTCGAGGGGTGGCTCCCCCCGTCGGCCACCGCCTGCCTGCGGGGGGAGGCCGAGCAACGCCGACGGTTCGCCCGGTGGCCCGGAGTGGTCGACCAGGCCGGCGAGCTGGCCGCGGCCTGCTCCTTCGACCTGCGCCTGGTGGCCCCCCGGCTCCCCGACTTTCCGGTCCCGACCGGACACACCGAGCAGACCTGGCTGGTCGAGCTGGTCCGCCGCGGGGCCACCGACCGGTACGGGCCGCGGGAGGACGAGCGGGTGCCGGGGGCCTGGGCCCAGCTCGACCGGGAACTGGCCGTCATCGGGGAGCTCGGGTTCCCCGGCTACTTCCTCACCGTCTGGGACATCGTGGCGTTCTGCCGGCGGGAGGACATCTTCTGCCAGGGTCGGGGGTCGGCGGCCACCTCAGCGGTCTGCTACGCCCTCGGCATCACCAACGTCGACGCGGTCTCCCTCGGGCTGCTGTTCGAGCGATTCCTCTCCCCGGCCCGCGACGGTCCCCCGGACATCGACGTCGACATCGAGTCCGGCCGGCGCGAAGAGGTCATCCAGTACGTCTACGAGCGGTACGGCCGTCTCCACGCCGCCCAGGTGGCCAACGTCATCACCTACCGTTCCCGGTCGGCCCTCCGCGATGTGGGCAAGGCCCTCGGGCACGGGACCGATGAGGTGGACGCCTGGTCGAAGTCGGTCGACCGGGGCGAGCCGTTCGCCGACCGGGACGACCTCCCTCCGCTGGTGAAGGAGTTGGCCACCGAGCTGCTCGACTTCCCCCGCCACCTCGGCATCCACTCCGGCGGGATGGTCATCTGCGACCGGCCGGTGGTCGAGGTCTGCCCGGTCGAGTGGGGCCGGATGCCGGGTCGTAGCGTGCTGCAGTGGGACAAGGACGACTGTGCCGCCGCCGGCCTGGTCAAGTTCGACCTGCTCGGTCTGGGCATGCTGACCGCGCTGCACCACATGGTGGACCTGGTGCGGGAGTTCCACCACGTGGAGGTCGATCTGGCCCGTCTCGAGCAGGACCCGGCGGTCTACGACCTGTTGTGCCGGGCCGACACCGTCGGGGTGTTCCAGGTGGAGTCGCGGGCCCAGATGAACACCCTCCCCCGTGTCCAGCCGCGGTGCTTCTACGACCTGGCCATCGAGGTGGCCCTGATCCGCCCCGGGCCGATCCAGGGGAACGCCGTCCACCCCTACATCCGGAGGCGCAACGGGAGCGAGACCATCACCTACCTCCACCCGTTGCTGCAGCCGGCCCTCGAGCGCACGCTCGGGGTGCCCCTGTTCCAGGAGCAGCTGATGCAGATCGCCATCGACGTGGCCGGCTTCACCCCCACCGAGGCCGACGAGCTACGCCAGGCCATGAGCGCCAAGCGGTCCGGCGAGCGGATGGCCCGCCTGCGCGACCGGCTGTTCTCCGGCATGGCCGCCCGCCAGGTCTCCGCCGAGGTGGCCGAGCAGGTGTACACGGCCCTGGCCGCCTTCGCCAACTTCGGGTTCCCCGAGAGCCACTCGGTGGCCTTCGCCCACCTGGTGTACTCCACCGCCTGGTGCAAGGTGCACTACCCCGCAGCGTTCACCGCCGGCCTCCTCAACGCCCAGCCCATGGGGTTCTGGTCCCCCCAGAGCCTGGTGGCCGACGCCAAGCGCCACGGGGTGGTGGTCCGCCGGCCCGACGTGAACGCCGGAGGGGCCGACGCCGGCCTCGAGGAGGTGGGGGTGGGGCTCCCGGGGGGCAGGAGCGACGGCAGCGGTGACCCGACCGGGCCGGCGATCCGGCTGGGACTGTCGTCGGTGCGGGGTATCGGCACCGAGACGGCGACGCGGATCGCCGAGGGGCGACCTTGGTCGAGCATGGAGGAACTGGTGCGTCGGGCCGGTGTCACCCGCACCCAACTGGAGGCCTTGGCCACCGCCGGCGCCCTCGACGGCATCGGGAGCGACGGCCGGCGCCCTGTCGGCGGTCCCTGGTGTGGGGCGCCGGGGCGGCCTCCCAGGCCACCGCGGACCGGCTCCCCGGGGTGGTCACGGGCTCGGATCCCCCGCCTCTCCCCCGCCCCACCTCGTGGGAAGGCGTGGCCGACGACCTGTGGTCGCTCGGGATGGCGCCCGACACCACGGCCATGGAGCTGGCCCGCGAGGGATTGGATCGACGGGGTGTGCTGACCGCGGCGTCGCTCTCCTCGAGGCCCGCCGGCGACCGGATCACCGTCGGAGGCGTGGTGACCCACCGTCAGCAGCCGGAGAGCGCGCACGGTGCCGTCTTCTTGAACCTCGAGGACGAGACGGGGATGGTCAACATCGTCTGCTCCCGAGGGGCCTGGGTCCGGTGGAGGCCGGTGGCCCGGTCGTGCCCGGCGCTGCTGGTGCGCGGCCGGGTCGAGCGTTCAGAGGGGTCGATGACCTTGGTGGCCGAGCGGTTCGACCCGCTCGAACTGGGCCCGGTCCCCTCCTCGAGAGATTTCCGTTGAGCCGGGGAGAGATTTCCGCTCGAATCGTCTTGACTACTCTCTGTGTTGTGGTAAACACTAAGAGTGATGCTTCACGAGTGCCACAGCTTCGCCGATTGATTCCATACTGCACTCGCACACTGACCGTCGGCGCCTCGAGCGCTCGACCTGACAGATCAGACCAGCACCCCCCGGAGAACCGGCTACCGGACCGACGGTCGTGGTGCTGCCCGCGATGTACGTGAAATCGGCACAACAGGAGGCTGTGGCACATGACTGGACAGATAGCAGGACCGAGCATGTTCTCGCTCGAGCTGGTCGCACTGATCGTGGGGGTCGCCACGATCGCGGGGGTAGTGGATCTCCTCCGCCAACCCGGGTGGGCCTGGAAGCGGGCCGAGGAGAGCAAGATCGCCTACCTCGTCCTGGTGGTGCTGGTCCCCATCGTCGGCCTTTCCCTCTACGTGTTCAAGGGGCGCCCCAAGGTCTCCACCATCGCCTCTGCCGGTCGGGCCGCCAGCCTCCCCTTCGAACGCTTCGGTGAACCGGCCGATGCCCCGCACCGCGAAGAGCACTGGCCCATCGGGGCGACCGGCGGCGTGGCCCCGCCGATGGGGTTCGACCTCTTCAACGAGGCCAACGACCACGGATCCGAGTCGGTCGGTCCGGCCGAGGAGGTACCCCTCGAGGTGTCCGGCACCTTCTTCAGCAGTGGCGGGACGGCCACCAAGGCCCGTCCTGGGGTCGGCTTGGCCCGGACCTACCGACCCAAGCAGCGGACCAGCCTGCCGTCAGCCGAGGGCGCCCCGACCGTCCCCGCCGGATGGAAGGCCGACCCCACCGGGCGGCACCAGTTCCGCTACTGGGACGGCTTCCACTGGACCGAGAACGTGGCCGACGCCGGCGAGCAGTCACGGGACGCGGTCGCCTCCTGAACCCAGGACCGGCCGCCTAACGGCCGGGACCGGCAGAGCCGGCTGAGCCGGGCCACCAGTATCTCGAGCACGGTCTCCCCCGACAGACCGCTCACGCCCCGGATGTCCAGGTCGGCCTGGGCCAGCAGTTGCATGGCCCGCCCGATCCGCTCGATGCCCAGGCGGCGGGACTCGGCCAGCGCCTTCTTGGCCGGGAAGGCGCTCTTCATCCCGAGCGACCCGGGCCGCCTCCTCGGGGGAGGTGGCCCCGGACCCGTCCAGCTGCAGCATCTTGCGGTAGTGGCCGTAGAGCACGGCCATCACCCGTAGCGGGTGGGAGTCCGGCGCGTCGAGCATCCGGCGCAGCACGCCCAGGGCCTTGGCCGACCTCCCGGCGTCGATGGCGTCGGTGAGGTCCCAGGGGGCCAGCGCCCCGGCCGTGCCCAGGAACGGCTCGAGGTCGGCGGCCGAGACCGTGCTCCCGCGACCGTAGGCCGAGGCCAGGGTGTCGAGCAGGCCCTCCAGCCGGCCCATGTCCTCGCCCAGGTGCTCGGAGAGCAGCGCGGTCGCCGGACCGTCCAGACGGACCGGACCGCGCCTTCAGGTGATCGGCCAGCCACTGCGACCGTGCCCGACCGGTGCCCACCGAGGTGTCCACCACCTGCCCGGAGGCCCCCACCGCCTTGGACAGCGACCTGGGGCAGGGTACCGCCCCCGGCCACCAGCACCAGAGCCGTGGTGGGCAGGGGGTTCTTCAGGTACTCGACCAGGCGCTTGGCATCGCCGGGGTGACAGCTGTCCGACATCGCGCACCACGACCACCCGCCGCTCGACCAGGAAGGGCGGCGTGGTGCAGGCGTCGATCACCGCGCCCACGTCGAACGGCTCGATCCCAGGCCCGCCGAACTCCTCGACCACGAGGGAGGGGTCCCCGCCGGCCACCAGCTGCTCGGTGAGGGTGTGGGCGGCCTGGGCCACCAGGGAGGGGTCGGTACCCCGGACCAGGTAGGCCGGCGCCGGCGCCGCCGTGGGACCGGGCTCCACGTCCGGGCCGGCGGTGGACCCGACCGCACTCACCGTCCGGCTCCGTCCACCGGCCGGATCCGCGGCGCCGATCGACCCGACGGGCGGCCTGGACCGCGCCAAGCACCTGGCACGCCTGACGGTGGGCGGCGACGTCGTGGACCCGCACGATCCGGCACCCGAGGGTGGCACCCAGGGCCGTGGCGGCCAGGGACGCCTCCCGCCGCTCGCCGATCTCGAGACCCAGGACCGCGCCCAGGAAGGTCTTGTTGGACGCCGAGAGCAGGAGCGGGTATCCGAGATCGGCCAACCGGTCGGAGGCCCGGAGCAGGGTGAGCGACTGCTCGGCCGTCTTGCCCAGGTCGAGCCCGGCGTCGAGCACGATCCGGTCCGAGGTAAGGCCGGCGGCACTGGCCCAGCCCGCCCGCTCCACCAGGTAGGCCCGGACCGCCTCGACCACGTCGTCGTAGACGGGATCGGGATCGGGGATCCGGGGGCCGAGCCGGATGTGGGTGGCCACCACGGTGGCCCCGGCGGCGGCTGCTACCGCCAGGTAGTCCGGATCGGCGAAGCCGCTGATGTCGTTGCCCATCACCGCGCCCGACCGCGTAGGCCTCCTTGGCCACCGAGGCCCGCCAGGTGTCCACCGAGAGGGGGACGTCGAACCGGGCCCGCAACGCTTCGAGGGCCGGGATCACCCGGTCGAGCTCCTCGGGCTCCTCCACCGCAGGGCCCGGCCCGGCCTTGACCCCGCCCACGTCGAGCAGGTCGGCGCCGTCGTCGACCAGCCGCTCGGCCCGTCGCACCAGGTCGTCGAGCGCATAGGTGGCACCCTTGTCGTAGAACGAGTCGGGCGTGCGGTTGAGGATGCCCATCACCAGGGCCCGGTCGGTGATGTCGAAGGACCGCTCGCCGAGGGTCAGCCGGGTTGCTCGCACCGCCGTGACGCTATCCCCCGGCCGGGCGGTCGACACCCCATCGGTGCCGGCCGGCGCTGAGGCGGCCCCCCGGGTCAGAACAGGCGGGACGCCAAGGCCCTTGCGGTAGCCCGCGGTCCGGGGGTCGTCGGGCCCCAGGGTCTCGAGCAGGTCCAGGAACTCCTGCCGGGCGGTGGGATCCTCGGCGACCCGGTCGAGGAGGCCGTCCAGGAGGCCGTCGACGCCGTCGGCGGCCACGTCCACCTGCTGGGACGCCAGGCGGGCCTCGGCCAGCAGGCGCCGGGTCTCGGGGGTCTCGGGGATCCGCCCGAGCAGGGCGATGGCCTCCTCGGGGTCGCCGCGGGCGATCAGCACCCCGGCCAGGGCCAGGATGGCGCCCTCGTGGTCGGGCTGCAGCTCGAGGGCGCGGCGCAGCGGCTCCTCCGTCCCGTCCCGCTGGCCCTCGTCCACCAGCAGGTCGGCCTCGGTCGGCGCCGGGGCCAGCTTGGCCACGAATTCGGCCACCGCCGGCTCGGGCAGGGCGCCGATGAATCCGTCGACCACCTTGCCGTCCTTCAGGGCGAAGACGGCCGGGATCGACTGCACCTGGAAGCTGGCGGAGATGGCCGGGTTCTCGTCCACGTTGACCTTGACCAGCGCCACGGCCCCCTCGGTGGCGTCGACCACCTTCTCGATGATCGGCCCGAGGGTCCGGCACGGCCCGCACCAGGGGGCCCACAGGTCCACCACCACCGGGACCTCGGAGGACCGCTGGAGGACCTCCTCCTCGAACGTGGCGTCGGTGACGTCGATCATGACCGAGACGATACCGGGAGCAGCCGTTTGATCCGATCGTCGGGGTCAAGGTCTCGCCCGACGCGGCCGGGCCCGGCCCGGGGGCCGAAGCGAGCGCGGGTAGCGTCGGGGTCATGGAAGCAGGGCCGCCGACCATGGACGTCGACATCGAGGGGATCGACCGGGGTCGGGTGACCGAGTGGCTGGACGCCACGGTGTCGGGCGCCGAGCCCCCCTTCACCTTCGAGCTCATCGCCGGGGGCCGCTCCAACCTGACCTACCGGGTCACCGACCGGGCCGGCCGTGCTTACGCCCTCCGGCGGCCGCCGGTCAGCCACGTGCTTCCGACCGCCCACGACATGCAGCGCGAGCACACCGTCATCTCGGCCCTCAACCGGACCGACGTGCCGGTGCCCCGGACCCTCGGGCTGTGTGCCGACGAGTCGGTCAACGGAGCTCCGTTCTATGTGATGTCGTTCGTCGAGGGCCACATCGTCCGGGACGAGCGGGCCGCCGCCGAACTGGACGAGTCCAGCCGGGCACGGGCCGGGGACTCGCTGATCGACACCCTGGCCGGACTGCACGCCGTGGACGTGGACGCCGTCGGTCTCGGTGACTTCGCCCGGCGTGACAGCTACATCGCCCGCCAGCTCAAGCGGTGGCACGGCCAGTTCAGCCAGTCGACCGTCGACGGCCGGCCCGGTCCGGCCGTCATCGACCGGGTCCACGAGCTGCTGGCCAGCCGGATCCCCGACCAGCAGGGCGTGGCCATCGTTCACGGCGACTACCGCCTGGACAACACGGTGCTCGACGACCGGGGCACGGTCCAGGCCATCCTCGACTGGGAGATCTGCACCCTGGGCGACCCGCTGGCCGACCTCGGTCTGCTGCTGGTCTACTGGGCCGAGCCCGGGGACGGCGACCAGGCCCTGCTCGGCGTGGCCCCCACCACCCTCCCCGGGTTCGCCCGGCGGTCCGACCTGCTGGCCCGCTACGCCGAGGTCTCGGGCCGCGACGTCTCCCACATCGCCTACTACCGTGCGTTCGGGTTCTGGAAGCTGGCCTGTATCCTCCAAGGGGTCCATGTGCGCTATGCCGGAGGGGCCGCAGCCGGTGACCGATCGGGCGTCGACCAGTTCGCCGCTCACGTGGGTCGACTGGGAGAGCGGGCTCTGGCCGAGGTGGAGTCGTTGTGACCGAACGCGATCCGTCGTCGCTCTATGAATTCGATGGCAACTGGGACCGGGCCGCCCTCGAGCGGCTGTCGCGGCCGATCCTGGTGGTGGCGCTGGAAGGATGGGTCGACGCCGGCATGGGCGCATCGGCCGCCATCGCCGACCTGTTGACCTCGTCGCCGACTAGCTGAGGTGGCGTCGTTCGACACCGAGATCGCTGATCGACCAGCGGGCCCGCCGTCCGATCGCCCGGCTGGAGGACGGGGTGACCACCGAGCTGACCTGGCCGGCCATCCGGATGGTGGCCGGCAAGGACCGGGTGGGCGCGGACATCCTCTACCTGACCGGGCCGGAGCCCGACTTCCGCTGGCCGACCTTCATCGAGGCCGTGGTGGGCCTGGTCCAGGGCCTCGACGTCCGTACCGTGGTCGGGTTCGGGGCCTTCCCCGCTCCCACCCCCCACACCCGTCCGGTGCGGCTGGCCTCGACGGTCCCTCCCCAGTCGGTGGAGCTGGCCGGTCGGGTGGGGACGGTGCACGGCACCCTCGAGGTACCGGCCGGCGTGCAGGCGGCGCTGGAGGTGGCCCTGGGCCAGGCCGGCGTGCCGGTCATCGGTCTGTGGGCCAGGGTCCCCCACTACGTGTCGGCCATGCCCTATCCCGAGGCCAGTGCCGCCCTCATCGAAGGACTCTGTGCGGTGACCGGGACCGTGCTCGACAGCTCGTCGCTACGGGGCGCGGCCGAGGCGTCGCGGCGCCAGGTCGACGAACTCATCGGGGCCAATCCCGAGCACCTCGAGATGGTGCGGAGGCTGGAGGCGGCCCTCGACTCGGAGGAGGCCCCGCCCGGCGGTCCTGGACGTCGGACGTGCCCAGCGGTGACGAGATCGCCGCCGAGTTGGAGCAGTTCCTCAGAGGCGAAGGGCACTGACCGGCCGGGCCGCCACCGGAGCCGAGCGGAGGGCTCGAGCTCCGGCTGCTGCGACAGGCGCTGCGCCGACAGGGCCAGGATCACCAGTGAGGCCAGGGCCACGACCACCAGCAGTCCCATCAGCGCCCACATGACCACTCGTCGGCGGTGACTGCCGGCGGCTCCCAACCCCGTCCGGTCGGCCGAGCGACGCGTCCGGTTGGCCGACTGGATGGAGCGACGTGATCGCACCGGGGCGGCCGCGGCCGCGGTGAAGGCCGGGAGCTCGGCCACGATCTCGATCATCTGGGCCTTGGTGGTGGCCTCGGCCAGGTCGCGGAGACGGATCTCGTAGTCGGCGGGGTCCAGCAGGCCCCGCTCGGCGGCACTGTCGAGCAGGAGCCCGTAGCGGGTGCGCTCCTCGTCGGTCACGACCTCTGCGGTGGCCGACTCGGGCCACGGGGCCACGGAACCCGCGGCACCGGGCGACGTGGCTGGACCTGGAGCGGGGAAGGGGGCCTCGGCGCCGTCGTCCTGGAGGGGAACCTCCGGGTTGGTCACTCGCCCGTTCGGACCCGGCGCCGGCGTCGGCGCCGTCTCGGGGGCCCGAGTTCCATCCGGCCCGGCGGTGGACGGGTCGGACCGGGCCGGTCGGGCCACGGGGAGGATGAATGACTCCATCAGGGAGGCGACGTCGCCGAAGACCAGGACCTCGGGGCAACCTCGGGCTCCATGACCGCCGAAGGGGCCGGCACCTCGGCCGTGGTCGGATGACCGGTGTCGAGGTCGTCGGTCACCGGCGAATTGTGGGGCAGCCACCGCCGGGATGCAACCGCGATCTCCATCCGGGCGGCGAATCCCCACGCTGACCACGGGTTAGCGTGGGACATGGACGTCGACGGAGGCATCGGATTCGACCCCAGCGGAGTCATCGAGTCGGCCCGACATGGCCGAGCGGGTGGGCTACGACGGCCTATGGTCCGCGGAGACCAATCACGACCCGTTCCTGCCGCTGATGCTGGCCGCCGAGCACACCGAGCGGATCCAGCTGGGGACCGGGATCGCCGTGGCCTTCGCCCGAAATCCCATGAACCTGGCCGTGGTGGCCAACGACCTCCAGACCGCATCCAAGGGCCGGTTCCTCCTCGGCCTGGGCTCCCAGATCAAGCCCCATATCGAGAAGCGGTTCTCCATGCCCTGGTCGCATCCGGCTCCGCGGATGCGTGAGCTGATCTCGGCCATCCGGGCCATCTGGGCCAGCTGGGCCGACGGCAGCCGGCTGGCCTTCCGGGGCGAGTTCTACCGTCACACCCTGATGACCCCGATGTTCGACCCGGGGCCCAACCCCTACGGCAACCCGAGGATCTTCCTCGCCGCCGTGGGCGAGAGGATGACCGAGGTGGCCGGTCGAGGTGGCCGACGGCGTACTGGCCCACGGATTCACCACCGAGCGCTACCTGCGGGAGGTCACCGTGCCCTCCCTCGAACGGGGTCTGGCCTCGGCCGGGAAGACCCGGGCCGACGTCCAGATCTCCTACCCGGGCATGGTGGTGACCGGCGAGGACGAGGCCGGATTCGCCGCCGCCACCAAGGCAGTCAGGACCCAGCTCGCCTTCTACGGGTCGACCCCCGCCTACCGGCCGGTCCTGGAGCTCCACGGCTGGGGCGATCTCCAGACCGAGCTCAACACACTGTCCAAGCGGGGGGCCTGGGACGAGATGGCCGAGCTCATCGACGACGAGGTGCTCAACACGTTCGCCGTGGTCGGCGAGCTCGACACCATCGCCCCTGAGGTGCTCCGGCGCTTCGACGGTCTGGTCGACCGATTCAACTTCTACGCGCCGTACGCCATGGAGCCGGAGCGGTGGGCCGAGGTACTGGCCGGTTTCAAGTAGTCGGCGGCCGGCGTCGGCTGGGGCCCGAAGGGCGGCGCGCTCGGGCGGTCAGACGACGATGTTGACCAGCTTGGGAGGCTTGACGATGACCCGGCGGGGCGCCGCCCCGGCCAGCGCGTCGGTCACCGCCGGCGACGCCAGGGCCAGGGCCAGGGCCTCCTCCTCGGTCACCGACGGAGCCACGTCGATCCGGTCACGGACCTTGCCGTTGACCTGGACGATCAGCGTCACGCGGTCCTCGGCGGCCAACTCGGGGTCCGCCACCGGCCAGGCGTGGGCGTGGACGTGGTCGCCGTGCCGCCGCTCCCAGGCCTCGGCGGCCAGATGGGGGGTCATCGGGGCCAGAAGGAGCAGCAGGGTGTCCACCGCCTTCGTCGACCACGTCCGCGTGGCCGTCGTCGCGCCCATAGGCCTGCAGCAGGTGGACGAACTCCATGCAGGCGGCCACCGCCGTGTTGTACGACCACCGCTCGTAGTCCCGGCTGACCCGGTCGATGAGCCGGTGGGTGGCCCGTCGGGTGGCGAGGTCGACGTCGGTGATCGGCCCGGATCGAAGTTCGGGGACTGCGTCCTCCGGGGGGCACGCGCCAGCCGCCAGACCCGGTCGAGGAAGCGGCCGCACCCCTCGATGACGCTGTCGGTCTGCTCCGACCAGTCGACGTCGTCGGCCGGGGGGGCCACGAAGAGGTGGAACAGCCGGAGGGCGTCGGCGCCCACGGTGGTCAGATAGCTGGACGGCGCCACCAGGTTGCCCTTGGACTTGGACATCTTCTTGCCGTCCATCCGGATCATGCCCTGGGTGAAGAGGCGGGCGAAGGGCTCCCGGAGCTCCTCGGGGGCCAGGCCCACATCGGCCAGTGCCTTGGTGTAGAAGCGGGCGTAGAGCAGGTGCAGGATGGCGTGCTCGATGCCGCCGATGTACTGGTCGACCGGCATCCAGTGCCGGGCGATGTCGGGGTCGAAGGGCAGGTCCGGGGTCCACGGATCGGTGAATCGCAGGAAGTACCACGAGGAGTCGACGAAGGTGTCCATGGTGTCGGTCTCCCGGGTGGCCGGGCCGCCGCAGACCGGGCAGACGGTGTTGAGGAACTCAGGGTTGGTGGCCAGGGGTGACTCGCCGGTGGGCAGGAACTCCACATCGTCGGGGGCCAGCACCGGGAGCTGGTCGACAGGCACCGGCACGATGCCGTGCATCGGGGCAGTAGACGACCGGGATCGGGCAGCCCCAGAATCGCTGGCGGGAGACCAGCCAGTCACGCAGGCGGTAGTTGACCGTGCGCACCCCGATGCCCTCGTCCTCCAGCCACTCGATGGCCCGGGCCTTGGCCGTCGGGATGTCCAGACCGTTCAGCCACTGGCTGTTGATCTTCTCGCCGGTACCGGTGTAGGCCCCCCCGGGGCCGTCGGGTCCGTCCCACCCGTCGGGCGGTCGCACGGTACGGACCCACGGCAACCCGTAGGCCTGGGCGAAGTCCCAGTCCCGGGTGTCCTCGGCCGGGACTGCCATGATCGCCCCGGTCCCGTAGCCCATCAGGACGTAGTCGGCCACGTAGACCGGCACCGGGCGGCCGGTGAACGGATTGACCACCGACGACCCGGTGAAGGCGCCCCGCTTGGCGAGGCTGAGGGGGCCGCTCTCCGACATCCGCTCCACGTCGCTGCTGGAGGCGGCCCGTAGCCGGAGCTCCTCCACCTCGGACCGGTGCTCCGGAGTGGTCAGCTCCTCGACCAGCGGATGCTCGGGGGCCACGACGGCGTAGGTCATCCCGAACGAGGTGTCGGGCCGGGTGGTGAACACCCGCAGAGCCAGCCGGTCCCCAGCGTCGGCCCCTTCCCGCCCCACGACGACCAGGTCGAACTCGGCTCCCTCGGACCGGCCGATCCAGTTCCGCTGCATGGTCTTCACCCGTTCGGGCCACTCGAGTTCGTCCAGCCCGGCCAGGAGCTCATCGGCGTACCGGGTGATCCGGAAGAACCACTGCTCGAGGTCCCGCTTGACCACCAGGTCCCCGGAGCGCTCACAGGTGCCGTCGGCCAGCACCTGCTCGTTGGCCAGCACGGTCTGGCACCCCGGGCACCAGTTGACCGGGGCGTTGGCCCGGTAGGCCAGGTCCTCGGCCAGGAGCTTCTCGAAGATCACCTGGTTCCACTTGATGTACTCGGGATCGTGGCTCCGGATCTCCCTCCGCCAGTCGTAGACGGCGCCGAGCGAGGTGATCGACTCCTTCAGCTCCTCGATGCGGGCGTCGGTGAAGATCCGGGGGTGGGTGCCGGTCTTGATGGCTGCGTTCTCGGCCGGGAGGCCGAAGGAGTCGAAGCCGAACGGGGAGAGCACGGCGTAGCCCAACATGGTGCGGTGCCGGACCAGGAGGTCACCGAAGGTGTAGTTGCGGACGTGGCCCATGTGGGCTGGCCCGGACGGGTAGGGGTACATGGTGAGCACGTACCACGGTGGCCGTGGATCGTCGGCATCGACCTCATAGGTGCCCTCGTCGGCCCACCGCCGCTGCCACTTCTTCTCCACGTCGATGACGTCATAGGCCCGAGCCATGGGTCACGATCGTACCGGGGGGTGGCCCGGGCCCCGGTTTCACCGGTGGACGTGAGCTTCAGACGTGCGAGGCGAGGCCGGACAGGGTGCCGCCGAGTTGGGACGCCAGGCCCTTCAGCGATGGGGCGAGGTCGTTGAGATTGGTCACCTCGGACGCCGGGGGCACGCTCACCGACACCGGCAGGCCGTAGTGGGAGAGACCGACGGTCACCTCCACCGTCGTGCCGACAGCCGGGTGCGACGGGGAGGCCACCCCGAGAGGGCCCAGCAGGCCCGCGAGTGAGGCGTGGCTGAGGTCCACCCTGATCGAGAGCTGGCGGAGCAGGCCGTCGCCCCCAACCCAGGCCGTGAGGGGGACGCTGGGAACTCCCAGCTGCTGCAGCGCCTTGGCCGCTGCTCCGGCGCCGGTCGACGAGGACCCCTGGGCCAGCTTCGACGCCACGGCGGCCACCGATATGGTGGTCCGGTACTCGGTGGTCGGCTCGCCGTTCAACCGGACGATCCCCACCTTGGTCACCGGCGAACCCACCGACCCGAGCATGTCCAGGGCCTTGGTCGGGTCCGCCAGCGCGGACAGCGCGAGCGAGTCGGCCGACGAGCCGGTGAGCGGCCCCAGCGCCGACAACGGCGTCTCGACCCAGCTCTTGCCGCCGGTGAGCGAGGAGATGCCGGGGAGGTCGAGATAGACGTTGGTGCCGTCCGAGACGACGTCCACCGAGGCGGATGCACCTCCGCCGAGCAGTGGGGACAGCCCGGGAACCGAGGCGGACACCCTGCCGATGCCGCCGGAAAGGTCGACGGAGCCGTGGCCGGAAAGCAGGGAGGTGGTCGACGAAGAGGTCGACTGGGTGGCCGACACGGAGAAGGTCACGCTCGATGAGGCCGCCGATACGGCGGCCGACGACGCCAGACTGCCGCGGGCGGAGGCGGAACCTGGTCCCGGCTCGGCAACACCGGAACTGCCGGTGCCGGATCCCCCGCCGAAGGCGGCCGCGCCGATGGCGATGGCGGCGATGGTCGACACGGCGATGACCGCGAGGACCAGGCGGCCGGGGCTCTTCGACCGCGCCGTCCCCGGGGCCGGCATCGCCGGAGGCCCGGGTGGGCCGAGGGGCACGAGCGAGTCGTCGGGACGTGGTTCGAGGCCGGTGCCGGGAGCCCCGACCGAGTACCCCGGGACGGCAGGCTGTTGTTCGACCAGTTCACTCACGATGGGTGCCCCTTCTCTGTTCTTCCGTCGTCACGCCATCGGGGCGTCACTCGTCGAGCGTGGCCACTCGATGCCCGACGGCCCGATCCGGCCGGCCGCCCGCCAGCGGCTCTTCCTGACCCGGCTCTGATAGTAGTGACCGGGCAGCACGATGTATCGGCAGGCAGGGCGGAGGGTTACCAGCGACGGGATCCTCTGCCGCCCTCCAGACCCGGGGCCGGACCGGCGAACGACCCCACCGGGGGCCCGACCGCCGGCCCGGGCGCCCTGCGTCCACCAGGAGGGACGTGGCTCTGCCGGCGAACCGTAGGGGGAGTGACTACTGCAGGGCCCGTCTCTGCCCGCTCCAGAAGGGCAAGGAACGGCCGCCGGCCTCTTGCGCCTGCCGCCTGAACTCCCCTCGGGCTTGGGCCCTTGGACCCTGTTGCAGGTCCAGGCGTCGGTGCAATCTAGAACTGTGGCCGGGCTGCGGTGGCAGTTGCATGACCTCCATCAGCGGCGGTCGCCGTGGCTGGCCACCTCGGCAAGGGGCAGGTGGGAGAACCATGCGCAGTGCTGCTGGTCCCGAAGCGGCAACTCCTGGGGCCAAGGCCGGAGATCGAAAAAAGACGGCGCATCTGGGACCTTCGGCCCTGGGGAGGATAACGGCCGGGGTGGACCATGAAAGGAGGACCACGAGAGGAATGGGAGGTAGTCATGAAGCACACGCACGCCGATCACCGGCTCTTGGCTGACATGAACGAGGCGGACCGCCTCGACCGCCTGCGCCACATCCTTGAGATCTTGGAGGCGGAGGACTCACCTCATTTCAACTTCTACGCCCACCGGCACCCCGAAGAAGCCGGACGCCTCGTCCACCAGTGACTGGGCGGCACCGGGCACGTCAGGCGGATCGTCCCTCGGTCCGGTCGTGGGCCTGTACTTCCTCCTCACAATCCAGGTGGAGGACACCCAGCCATGCCGACGGCAAGGGACGAGATCGTTACGCGTCCGGCGGGCTGAGTGTCCAAGCAGCAACGACCAATGGCGGCAACTCGTCGTCATTGCGCACAGGTTGGTAGCCAGCAGCCCGCAGGCGCTCCTCAAAGTGGTCGATTACCGCCTCGAGATCTGAATCCCGCCAATCAAAGGAGGGGTCGCCAACATCGTGGCGAGATGAGAACTCATGGACGACCGGGCCAGAATCAATCAGTACGAAAGTTACATACCACCTGTTCTCTGACGCCGACAGTTCCGCCCGGGTCGCCGAATAGTGGAACTTCAATTCCATGCTGGAACCCACTTTCGAATTGTCCGCACCTGCCGTCGGGCTGTCTATGACGCTTTACGGTGTCCGGCATCCACCCACTCGAAACCGCAGATCCAACACTGTTTGACCCACCGATCAGCAGTACCTCCCGCTGGCGTAGGCCGCTGCACCTCGTCGGTGCTCCCGATCGAACCGCAGCTGACACAAACGATGGGATTCTGCTCCTTGCTCATCTTGGCCTCCGAGGTGCACATTCCCCCTTAGTCCGACTGTGAGCCTGCTGCTCCGGCCGATCAAGAGTCTTGAGACTCTAAAGGTCACCGTCTGAACGCAGGCCCACCCCTCCATCGGGCGAATCGGCGGATCCGCGGCAAGGCGGCCTGATCGACATGTTGCAGACATCTTCCGGCTGGGCGTCGCTCAGGGATCGGACATCACGGCTACTTTTGCTGCAGAGACCACACCACCTTGGAATGGCCGTCGATCAGTGGGCCGTTGTTCCGCTACTGACGGAGCAGGCGTCGGCGGACCATTGAACTGCCGCTTTAGTCGCGGCGACGGTCGGGATCGGAAGATCTGGCCCAGGGGGTCGGCCTGGCCAACCACGTCCCTGTGAATACGGCCTCGTCGGCGACTTGACATAGAAAGAGAGGGCGATCGTGCGAATCCTCCTCAGCGATGGGTCCGGCTTGACCGCAAGACAGGTGGCCACGCAGCTGTCGACGGCTGGTCATACGGTTGAAGTTCTTAGTCCCGATCCCATCGCACTGACCCGATTCACCCGCCACGTCAGGCGGGTGCACCGAGTTCCGCCGTACGGAGATCACCCATTTGTCTGGCTGGAAGCTGCACTCTCGATCTACAGCTCCAACCATTTTGACGTACTACTTCCGACCCAAGAGCAGGTTGCCGTGCTATCGAGGTGCTCGGATCGGCTGCTCTCGACGGGTGTCTCATGCCCGGTCCCTTCCTTCGTCGCTCTCAAGCGAGTCCAAGACAAGCTGGCAGCCTCCGAGACTCTGACCGGGCTGGGTCTCGCGCAGCCGGAGACTCACGTTGTAACCAGCGCCACCGAGCTGGCGGCGTGGGATCAGTTCCCAATCTTCGTAAAGACGCCGATCGGTACGGCTTCTTCCGGAGTGGCGCACGTTGCGCATCAGGCATCACTCGTGGCCCTGGCAGGCGAGTGGAACTCATCCGGAGTCTTTGAGAGTGGTGGCGTCCTGGTCCAGACTCCGGCAGAGGGTCCGCTGACCATGATTCAATCCGTATTCTCGAGTGGCCGGCTACTGGCCTTTCACGCCAACCTGAGAGTCCGAGAAGGCGCAGGTGGTGGAGCTAGTCACAAGAGAAGCATTGTCTTGCCAGAAGTCCGAGAGGACCTCGTAAAGCTTGGTGGTCATCTTGGTTGGCACGGTGCGCTGTCAGTCGATGCGATTCTCACAGAGACCGGTCCTCTGTACATCGACGTCAACCCTCGCCTGGTCGAACCGGGCAATGCCTGGCGAGCAGGAGTCGACCTTGTCACTCCCCTTCTACAGATCGCCCACTACCAGGATCTCGCCACCCAGCAACAGGGTGCCGAAGGGATTGCAACCCACCAGCTCATGCTGGCGGTACTGGGGGCTGCCCAGCATCGTCACACGAGACGAGCCATCTGCTCTGAGCTGTTCTCGGCACTTACGCGTCGAGGAAGCTACAGGGGCAGCGCTGAAGAGCTGACTCCGGTTCAGACTGACCTTCGGACCGTCATTCCAGTAGCAGTGGCTTCACTTGCGACCCTTGTCAGTCCGGACCTCTGGCAGAAGTTCTCTTCCGGCGCAGTCTCCAACTATGCGCTGACGCCCGGTGGGTGGCACGAAATACTTGAGTGCGGATCGGGTTGCTGAAGCTCGAGGGGGTCGGTAGGACGTTCAGATCATGTAGGCGCAGCCGACCCCAGGATGCGATCGGGCGTTTTCGGCAGCGACCTTCAAGGGGCAGTTGCAGTTCCTTGGGCATTTTCACCGGGAACGGGTGAGACCCATGGTCGAAGGGGGAATGGTCGCCTGCCAAACTCCACCCGCCTCCTCTGATCGGTCGTGCTCGCCTTAGGGATCTCTTCGTCGAGGCTGCCCGCCTCGATGTCGGCGCCATGCGGCGCACGACGAGCGGTGATCGACGTATTGGTCCCCGGATCCAGGCATTCCCAGCAACCGACACAGTGTCCGTCCGCTCCTGGGAGCGCTCCCACCTCATCTCCTCCCTCTGGGCCCAACCGGCTCAAGCCAAGGTGACCTGGCCCAACAGAGCAACCACCCTGGCCTGGGCTACTATGACCTTTCCGCCGTAGGAGCTGATTCAGCGTTGCTACTCCGGTTGCTTCTTGATAGGAATCGCTCGGAGGGAAACAGCCTCTGAGCAGCTACGGGGGCGTAGCTCAGCTGGTAGAGCGCTTGACTGGCAGTCAAGAGGTTCGTGGGTTCGAGTCCCATCGCCTCCACTCGAAAACCGCAGGTCATGGCCATTTGTTCTTGGGCCGCACCATCCTCCGATGAATCGGGGCGGATGTGAGCGGACGGGCAGCGAGTGGCGAAGGAAGTCTGTACCAACGCAAGTCTGACGGTCTCTGGGTGGGGGCTGTCGTCTACGGCCACGACGCCAAGGGGCGGCAACTGCGTAAGACGGTCAGTGCGAAGAAGCGCTCCGATGCCGTCCACAAGCTCCGGAAGCTTCAGGAGAACCTCGACAAGGTTTGCCGCCTTCTGACGACCGTCTGACGGTGACGGTGCTGTTCGAGGGCTGGTTGGAGCAAGTGTTGCCACTCCGGGTTCAACCAGCCACAGCCGCCAACCACTCATCACTGTTCAAGACGCACATCTAACCTGGCCTCGGACGGAAAAGGCTGGCCAATCTGCAGCCGGACGACGTGCAACAGTTCGTGAATCAGAAGCTCGATGAAGGCCTGTCCGTCCGCACGGTACGACACCTCCGAGGTCTTCTCGTGCAGGTGCTGGACTACGCAGTTCGCCAGGGGAAGGCCACTCGCAACGTTGCGGCATTGACTGACGGTCCACGCCTGGAGACAAACCAAGAGGGTCGATCACTCACTGTCGAGCTGGCGAAGTCCCTATTGAAGGCTGTGGAGGGCGAACGACTGGAGGGGCTCTATGTGCTCATGCTGGCCACTGGTGTGAGGCCAGGCGAGGCCTTCGGACTTCCATGGAGCAACGTTGACCTTGAAGCCGGGCAGGTGACGATCAAGCAGACGCTCGTCCGACAGAAAGGCGGAAATGAGATCGGTCCGGGGAAGATCGGCAGGCGGGGTTGGCGGACAGTCCAGATTCCAGAGCCAGTCGTCGAGGCCCTCATCGTTCATCGTGACCGCCAGGACAAAGAGCGAGTCGAGGCGGATGATGCTTGGGAAGAGCACGGACTCGTTTTCAGTACCCCCATCGGCACGCTGCTCGACCCCGACAATCATCGGAAGGCATTTGCAAGACTGACCGAGAAGGCGGGCATCGGCCGGTGGCATCCCCATGAGCTACGCCACCCGGCCACGTCAATCATGCTTGCGCAGGGTGTGCCTATCGAGGTCGTGTCCAATGTTCTCGGACACACGTCAATCAGGATCACCGCTGACGTCTACGGACACCTCCTTGACGAACAGAAAGCACAGACCGCAAACGCAATGGAGTCCGCCCTCTGGAGTTAACGATCAGTTCGTGACTTTTTCCGGCTGGTCGAAATGGGAAGGTCTGGCCCACCTGATGAACTTGCGTTCAATGTTGAACCTGGCCCTTGGACCAAGCATTTCTGTAGGT
Organism: uncultured Acidimicrobiaceae bacterium; assembly: GCA_963717885.1. Lineage (GTDB taxonomy): Bacteria > Actinomycetota > Acidimicrobiia > Acidimicrobiales > RAAP-2 > Bog-756. Next base: position 459,067 of record CAVQXB010000004.1, read on the forward strand.
GAGGTTCACATCCGGATCAGGCCGTTCGCCGCCGATCTCGAAGACGTTCTCAAACTTATTCTGCCCACCTACGTCTCCATAGCGGAGACACAGGTGCAGGAAATACCCGGCACTGACGAAGGAGTGAACAGTATTCTCTGCCGCTCCCTTCGATGAATCGATGGCGAACACGACATTGGCTCGATCTCCCGGGGCCATCACCCTTGAACTGACCCCACCAGGAAAGTAGTCAGCCCATCCCGGTAGGTCCCTGAGGCATCCACCTTCGTCACCGTTCTCAATCACGGCAACCCCCGATCCGACATTGCGAATCTTGACTACATCCCATGCACTCGTATCCAAGAACCAGACTTTGGCGACGGCGAAGTCCTGCCGGGTGTGGGCCGGCCCTCGGCAGTGAAGGGTCGAGTGCGCTCGGGGTCCCACCGTTCTGATTGACCGGTAGGCAGCAGGAATGGCTCTCGATCTGCGTCGAGTGATCGTCGGGTCAGCTCTGCCAACTCACGGGTTGCTTCAGCCTGAGAGTTGGCGGCCGTGGACTCCTTCCTTGCTTCAGTGGCCACATCCCGTGTCTTGATCGCCATGTAAAGTGTGACGCCAGCGAGGCCGATCGTGGCGACGGCCGCAGCAAACTGAGCGATTCAACCCAGGGCCACCCAATCGGTTGAGGTCATTCAGCAAAAGATAGTTCCCCGGATTGAAGTGGCGGCGATGACCACTCACTGGACAAGTTCGGGACGCCCACCAACTTTCGTGCGAGGCCGTCGGTTCAGTGGCAAAATGCCGCCATGGGTGCCGGCGAGCTTCCGTGCAGCTTCTGCGGTCTCATTCGATCAGGGGGTGTTGCTGGACCGACGCCGACTGTGTACATCTGCCCCGACTGCATCAGGCTGAGCTACCAAATGCTCGACGGGCCGCCGCTTCACGATCCCGCACTCGACACACCTGAGGCCATCGACAACGCCAAATGTGGAAGGGCCGAGCTGGTGCAATGAAAGAAGCAGATTGGGTACGTTTCCTGGGACGTCAGTGACGGTCGTTGCGACCCGCTTCCCGCAAGCGATCGGCTCACGACAATCCTTCGATGATCTGGATCACCTCATCCGGGCGGTAGCCCTGGGTCCTACAGAAGTCGACCAAGTCCCTGACCCGCTTGACCACCGCACTGCGCTCCGGGGTCCCCGCCACGGTGATGCCCCTCCCCCGCTGGAAATCGAGTAACCCCTCGTCCCGAAGAATGCGGAGAGCCCGCAGCACGGTGTTCTTGTTGACCCCCAGAACGGCCGCCATGTCCTTGGCCAAGGGCAGGCGCTCCCCCGGTCCAGCCTCACCGTCGGCGATGGCACGGCGGATCTCAGCGGCCACTTGATCGTGAAGAGGCAACCCCTCAGTGCGGTCGATGTTGACATCAAACATGGTGCTATGCATAGTAGTCCTATGAACCTTGGAATACGAGGTCTGGCATGACCCTTCTCGGTGCACCTCCCGCAAGACCAACGGGAGTCGATACCGAGTTGCTCTTCCGGGAGGCCCGACAACGACGCAGGCGGAGGTGGTTGATCGCCGTAATCGTCAGCGTCGTCATCATCGTGATCATCGCTGTCTCATGGATCATGCTCACCAGTGGAACTGGAGTTCGGAGCATTCCTGCTCAGACTCACCGAGGCCCGACCGCAGGGGCGAGGGCCGATCCCCTGCCGAGACAAATGGTGGTTGTCGATTTCACTGTTGGGTCCCAAGAGCTTTCAGTGATTTCCTCCACCTCTGGTCACGTGCAGAGGAGCCTGACCTCGGCGGTTGGAACCTTCGATGGGACTACCCAAGCAACTGTCGCTCGGTCGGGCATTGTCTTTTTTGACCACGCCGGTCGAGCAGGCAGTGAACCGAGTGAACAGATCTGGAGTGTTCCCCTCTCCGGGGGTCGTTCCACCTTCGTCGCCGATGGGCACACCCCGATGGTCAGTCCCAACGGAACGTTCCTCGCATATTTGACCTGGACGGCACTGACGAACGCCCCAGCTTCGATCGTGGTGATGAACATCACTACGGGAGCCACCACCACGTGGAGCTACTCGACCAACGTGCCGGAGATCAGCGACCTCTCATGGGCACCAAACTCTCAGTCGTTGGTCTTTACCACGACCACTCCTGTCGGAGGTTCGTGGACGTACGGTGCCTGGTCAGTTCCGCTGTCCAGCCCGAGCCGATCGCTCGATGCTGCTCAGCCCATCCGACTCCTCCCCCATGCGTTCTGGGTCGGCTATGTGAACCCTGCTCAGGCGATGGAAGTCCTCGTCCGTAAGAACTTCCTTGATCAGGGAGACTGGTTTCAGCCCATCGTCGTGGATGTAGCTACTGGTCGGGTAGCCAAGCGCCTGCCCGTCGTTGCCGGACAGTCGGAGGGCGGCCTTCCAGGCAGTAGCGGGCAATGGCAGATCGACCCGAGTGGCCACTATGTCGCACTTATCAAGCAGCGCAGCCTGCCGAATGACGCTGGCACCGTAACTGATCTCTACCGATGGACAATCAACGGCGGACATCCGACAATCGTCAGACGAGGCGTGTGGGGACCTGCTTGGGTGCCGGGCTCCTAGTGGAAGAGCATCGTCCTCACCCCGTGGACAACTTTTGTCGCTCAGCATCGACCCGGCAAGTACTGAAATGACGATCACAGACGTTCCCGCCGAGCTTGTCGAAATTGACGAATCCCAACTCCTGTTCAGGGAAGCGAGACGTCGGCGTCGCCAGAGGTGGCTCAGTACTGTGATCGTCCTCGTTGTCATCACTGCCCTCGTGATTGGAGTAGTGGTTTCAGCGGGTGGGAAGGGTGGTCTGCGGAATCCGACCAATGTGCCGACGAGGACTAAGCGATTCATTCCCCCCGCTACGAGCAAGAGGGGCGTCACGAGCATGATGCTGAGGCTGCCTGACGGGCGGGGACTCGACCTCAGCTATCCAGAATCACTGGATCTGGCCCAGTCCACTCTCACCGCCGGTGGTCAAGTTGATTGGCCTGCTCAGAACGGACCGCTGACCTGTTGCGGCACATACGTTGCCCCCTACTACGGGACCGTGGCATCGGTCTTCAATGGGAAACCCCTTGCTGTCTACCAGGGAGTGCACGGTCAGGCCGTTCCCTACTATGGCGGAACCCAGGAACGATTCCCGCTCCTCTATTCCAACATGGACTACCTGGTCTTCCAGTTCGGTCCATGGGTGGTCCTGGTCGGGGACATGGTTCATTCTTCGTACGGGACGGCCAGGATGACGAATAGAGAACGGGCTACATGGGCTCGCTCCTTTGACGCACATGTCACCACCGGCGGCTACCTCGTCTACCACCCACATCTCCCCTTAACTGTGTCTCGTGGACCCATCGACATCGTGTTGAGCCACCTTGGCGATTCACTTGAAATCAGCGGGCCGGTTGGGTGCACGGCCTCATTGGCGTTACCGACTGTCAATGCTGGGATTACCTCATGGTGTGACCCTCGATCGGAGGTCAGAGTCGCAGCCACCGGGACCACTGCATTTACGCATGCGGTCGCATCGGGCTTGCGCATCACAACGCTACGACCGATCTCCTAGATGACCCTCGTTCGTTCACGCCCAGAGAGTGTCGGCGTCGACGATCCCGAGCTTCTCTTCAAAGAGGCTCGTCGGAGGCGGCAGAGGCGATGGCTGATTTCAGGCGTCGCCGTGCTCGTGATTGCGGTCACCATCGGAACCGTCGTCGCAACTACTGGCTCGTCGACGGGTACGAGGAAGATTCGCACCAGACCTCCGAGGTCCGTACCTCCCCAGGCAGTGGGACTGCCCACAGGTGGGATCCAATCCCTGGTGAGTGCGGGACCGCTCGCTGTCAATGCCACCGGATCGCTGTTCGTCGCTGATGAGACGAGTCACGAGATCTTGGTTCGACTTAACACCGGTAGGTTCCGGGTCGTTGCGGGGGACGGTACCAGCGGATTCGACGGAGATGGAGGGCCAGCAACAAAGGCGGAGCTGTCCGACGTGACCGACCTTACGTTCGGGCCGAATGGGAATCTCTATCTCGCCGACGGTGGGCGAGTCCGAATGATCGACCCGCAAGGTGTGATCAGCACAATCGTCTCACCCAGCACCACCAATGGTCTCGTGACGGCCAGTGCTGCTCCCGGCTCTGCCCCAGCAGTCACCCCGATCGCCTCGGTCGCTGTGAGCCCAAGCGGCGTCGTCTACGCAGCCACCCCAAATCAGATTTACCGCCTCACCTCAAACAATGAGCTGCAACCGGTCACGGCTGTTGGTGAGGCGATCGACGCCCCTGGTACTGGGCAAGCTCCGGCCGTTATCACGAGCTTTGGGAAGGTCGCCGTCGACAGCCGGGGAAACATCTATGCATCTTCGGCCTTCATTGGCTGGTCGGTGTACCGAATCACGCCCAATGGGATGGCCACCAATCTCGGGGCCGCCCGAGGCAGTGGTGGTACCACGGCAGATGTTCAACTCGGGCCAGGGGACACTGGATACGCAGGATACGGGGACACGGTCGCACGAGCTACCGACAGCAAACTCATCCCTTCTCACGCATTCAGCCATGTGGGGAGTGGTCGATGCTGCTTTTACCTGCAGGATTTCGCCTTCTCTCCCAGCGGAACGATCTATGCCGACAACCTCGGTGAATCAGCCTTCGGCAAGTACCAAGAGATCGTGTCCTTCAGTGACGGCCGGACCACCAACCTGTGGAGGCGACGAGTTAAGGATTAGCGGGGGCTAACGGCGAAGCCTGGCTTGCTGCTTTCGACGGCGGTATTCCTGCCTGATGAATGGAGGCACAAACGGAAGATACATCTGCTGTCTTTCCTCATTCAGAGCAAAAAAACTCCATGTCACGACTCCGGGGCAGCTTGACGACTCGCATTCACACAGCGAATGATCAGAATCGTCAAATGCGTTCAGCCGATAGTCGATGGTGATTTCGTCCCCCTGATCAATGTCACGCCACGCAAAGACTCGCACACCGTTGCGCATGGCGTTGGGGTCGCATGCGTGATTAAGAAAGCATCCCGGGGCAAGCAAAACGGCACTGGCGTCAAAGTCGAGTTCGCAGAGGTGACTGCGATCGGCATCGGAAAGCAGAGGGATCTCGGCGCTAAGAACAATGCGACCGTGGCGACGACGAAAGATGAACTCGCCCTCTCGGAAGTCTCGGAGAGCGAAGATGCCCCTTCCCTTGTTTCCAGCGTCTCTTACGGCGATGTCCGAAATCACTGCTTCATCATGTCTGAAACCGGCCTATTGACACCGTAATCGTCTGGGCTGGTGTCGATAACGGTGGAGTGGCGGGGCGAGTTCAATGGCGCTGAGGTCAACCTCCTTCACGCTGAAGCATTTGGGCCACCGGCCTCCGCCGTCCACCGGGACTGCCGGATGGCGGTTGAGACACACAGCCTTGGATGGGTCATTGCCCGGGACGACACCAAGCTTGTGGGTTCGTGACCGTCATCTGGAATGGTTTGGCTCAAGTCGTTGTTGCATCCGCAGCAGAGAACGGGATCGAGACCGGGATGAATGTCACAGCGCTCAATCCCGAGAAGTGGATTTGGTCACCATTGGAGATCGTCGGCCGCACCGTAGAGACGCCGTCACCGACACCACCGGAGCCGAGGATCTCGCTGTAGGAGTCAGTTCCAGTCACGATGAAGTTTCCACTCTGCCCAGCACCAGTAGTCACATCATTATCTCGTCGCTACGTCCGTTCTTCCGTTATATGTACCAGCACCCAATGTGACCAGTGTTCCCTTGACTTGGCGACCAACCCGAGGGGGCGCAGTGGTCGTCGGTGCGGACGTAGTGACCGGCATTCAGTAAGCACTCACAGATTGATGTCGATCCTGGCTCCACTGGTGGGGTCGAGTCGGGTGATGGTTCTGCCCGTACTCGGCACTGACCAGAGGTACTTCCCCGTTCCCGTGAGCGACAGCACGTAGCTCGTGTAGCCGAGTTGACGGGTTGGCCTGATACCGAGGCGGTCATGGCTGATGGGCGTGACCCGGTAGAGGTAGCCCTTTCCATTGGTCGCCCAAATGCCCTGGTCTGTAGCCGCCAGGCTGAGGGCTCCGGTATCGACCCGGGCCGCAGCGAGGACCTTCCCGGTCGTGAGGTCGAGACGAGCGACAAACCCATCGCTCGGCGATCCGCCCCCGAACGAGGAGTCCATCAACCTCCCCGCCGCCCACAACGACCCCTGGGATTCCAGCAGGCGCTCGACGTCCCCCGTCTTTCCATCCACGTGGATGGCGGTGACCGCCAGGTTCGATTGTCCGGTCAAATGAGCAACACCGAGTGGACCTTCGGCGGCCCACGCTCCAGCATGGTCGGCGACGACACTGTTGTCGACGGCCTGAGTGAGCGAGAACTGGCCGGTTCTTTCTCCTGTGGGTGGGTCAATCGTCACGGCATAGCCACGAGCAGAAACCACCCAGAGCCCGCTACTCGCCGAAGCGACAGCGCTGGGCAGAAACTGGCCATCGGGATACGTGAATGACCCTGGGAACGACGGAGGTGGACCCAGGGCGATCTCCTGTTGCACCTGACCGGTGTGCACTCCAATCTGCGTGACGAAGCCAGTGTCAAATCCAGCGGTCCAGATCGAACCATTCACCACAGTCGATGCTTGGGGAGCGGCAACCGAAGCCCAGCTCGTGACGGCGGGTCGGTCACCTAATCCAATGCGGACAATGCCGCCCATGGCCGACGGGGCTGGTGGCTGACCCGGCTTGGTTGGTGCACTCATGGTGACCCAGACAGCCCCCGCACCACTCGTGATCTGCTGTGGTGGCCCCCAAGGAGATCCGCTCTCAACAAACACCTGAGGCGGGGCGGGCTTCGTGGCTGATTCATCGAGATGTTGACCAACCGGAACTCTGCCGGTCTGTGTGGCCACGAGCAGCGATCCGACCACGGCAACCACCGCCCCGATCACGATGATGCGTAGACGTCGGATCCGCTTGTGCCGGTGAGCCTCTTCGATCAACGCCTGAGCTGCGGCCAGACCTTCGGCATCACCCACCGGACCTTCGGTCGAGGGAAATCGCTCTTCAACCTCAATCACGGCAACCCCATCCTTGATGGGCTCACTGGAAGCCCTCGATGATCTGGATGACTTCATCGGGCCGGTAGCCCTGCCGCTGGGCAAAAGCGACCAGCTCTCGTGCCCGGGTAATCAGTAGGCCCTTGGCCGGAGCGTCCCCGGCCACCGTGATCCCCCTCCCACGGCGAAACTCCAAGAGCCCCTCGTCCCGGAGCACCCGGAGGGCACGGAGGACGGTATTGGAGTTGACCCCGAGCACGGCGGCCAGGTCCCGGGCCGGAGGAAGACGCTCGCCTGGACCTGCTTCGCCCTCGGCGATGGCCCGCCTGATCAGGCCCGCTACCTGTTCGTTGAGCGGCGTCGGAGCTGCTGGCATCAACCTGGACATTGAACATAGTGATAGTTAGAGTATCACCATGATGCAGGACGAGGGATCAACCCTGGTCGAGGTACGACCAGCGAGCATTACGTCGGTCGACCCCGCCCAGGCGCTCATCGAGGAGGCCCGGCGCCGCCACCGGAGGCGGCGGATCTGGACGGCAATCGTCTTGGCCGTGGTGCTGGTGGTCGGACTGTCTGGTGACCTGGTTGGCCGGAGGGTTTGGCGGCAACGCCGCTCGGAGTCTCCCCTCTCCTTCCGGCGACGCCGTGGCACCAAGCGCCCCGCCCCCCAATGCCCCTGCCTCCACGGGGACGCCGGTAGCCATCGGGCACGGTCCGACCGACATCGATTTCCTCGACGGCAACCACGGTTGGATCGCTACCGGGTGTGATTCCTACTGCTACGAGTCGAACCCGCACATCATCCGAACGACCAACGGTGGCCGCACCTGGAGCAACGTCCCTCCCCCGAACATGGCAGGAGCCGCCATTCTCGGCGAACCGGTGTGGCTCCAGTACGGCGGAGTGGTGAAGGTGCGCTTCACCAGTGCCACCCGAGGCTGGTACCTGCAGGCTGGTAGAGCTGTGGAGTACGAACGATGGGGGCGGGAGATGGTCGCAGGCTCACCTTGGGCGGAATCGTCACCACCTTGGCCTCGTCAGGAAACCGGGTGTGGGCACTGGTGGATTCCTGCGGTGGATTTCCCTGTGCCTCATTCCACCTGTTCTACCGATCGGACTCTGATACCACGTGGCAGCGCTCGGCCCAGACGCTTGTCGTCTGGATCGGGCCAAGAGTCCGGGTCACGGCTGGATGCGTTCGATCACACCGCCTACATCGCCCTCCCAGGCCACACCTACAGCGCCACACTCGACGGGACCGCTCCGCAATGTTGAGTCCTCGTGCAACCCAGTCGGATCATTAGGCCGGAGGGTCGCTGGTTGGACTGTGCCTTGGAGGTGATACTGCCGCCACCAATCGATTTGCCGTCTCGACCAACCACGGTCAGCGTTGGAACCCGCTCATCGCCGGACCGCCATCCAGCGGTTGGTCTGGTGCGATCACGACCAACGGTCACGGTGTCCTCTTCTACATCACCGGTGGTGCCGAACTGTGGCGGTGGGACACATCGAACCGGAGCTGGGCAGAGGTACTCCGTACGACACCCGGTTCCACGGACGAGATGTACCCGATCTACTTCACTGATGCAGAAACCGGATTCGTCGGCGAGGACGGAAGTACAGGTGTCCACCTCCTGGAGACGCACGATGCAGGAATCACCTGGTCACAAGTGACGACGCCATAGTCGAGCGCAGGTGCGTAGTGTTAGCCGATCAGGGTGTTGGCTCAGCCCGATATGGCACCTGCAGGGACCCGTCGGACACCACAGTGCTCGATGATGGGGCGGGTCGCCATAGATGGTCATCAGAGGATGGCCACCTATAACCACAGGCTCACACCCGCTCGGATGCCGAGTCGATGACGAATGGAACATGCAGCGATTTTGCCGCCCGCTTCTTGGCGTGCTCACCTCGGCGGTCGTATCGAGCAGTCGTGTTGACATTTGCGTGTCCGACGAACTGCTGGACGATCGAAATGTCGACCCCAGCGTCGAGAAGATCCGAAACACAGGACCGGCGGAGGTCATGGGGAGAGAAGGGCTTACTTTCGCTTTCTTCGCACGGGTCTGGAGAATGGAGTAGATGGCCTGGTCGGTCATCCGCGCGGATCGTGATCTCGCCGATTTGGGTAATCGGGCAGAACAACGGACCCAGCTCATCCCCCCGGACCCTCAGCCACTCCCCCATTGCTTCCGCAGCTCCGTCATCGATGTAGGCGTTGCGCTCCTTGTTGCCCTTTCCCCGGACGATCAGCGCACCGGTCTCGGGGTCGTAATCGGATACGTCCAGCGAAACCACCTCGGCTCGCCGTAGTCCTGCGGCATAGAGGACCCCGATGAGGGCAGCATCTCGGAGGTCGGAGGGCTCGCCGCTCCGGCACGACTCAAATAGCGCCCGCAGTTCGCCACGGGACAGCGCCCGGCCCCGAGGCAGCCGCTCACCCCGGACTGCAGGAAGGTCGATGGCCCGCTGTAGGTCCTCGGCGCACATCAGGCCCGAGCCGCCAGTGCCTCCCGGAGGACGCCCCGGAGGGCGGCCAGGTGTCGATTGGCCGTTGCCGGGCTGTATCGCTCGGCCAGGGCGGCCCGCAGGGCCTGGGTGTGCTGGTAGCCAATCGGTGCCAGGGAAGCTCCTCGATCCCGATTCGGCCACCCGTGAGGAGGCTGGCCATCGTTTCAAGGGCACTCCTTTGCGATCTGCGGGACCCCGGTGCGAGCCGGGCGAGGTAGACCGCCACCGGGTGCCGATCGGGGTTACCCAAAGGAACAGGCAAGAGGGTCGTCATGCACATCGAATGGCTGGAGATCGGTCATGGAGTCAATTGCTAGAATTTCCATTCTCATAAGTGGTCTAGACCACCATTATCCCTGGTCACCCGGCAGAAATGAACTTCGCTTAGTGTGGTTGATAGTCCACCTAGAGCGGCACCAAAAATGTGCGGATGGCTCTGTTCTGTGGGATGGCCGAGGCTGATGTGGTGCCCCCGCCGCTCAAACTTTCCCAAACCCGTGCAACCTGAGACCCATCCCACACGTGTCTTGAAGTGAAGGAGGCCGATTGGGTGCGGAGGAGGAGTTTGACGAGCTGTATCGAACCAGCCGGGGCCGACTTGTCGTTCAAATCACCGCCATCTGTGGCGATGCGACGGAGGCCAGGGATTTTGTCCAGGAGGCATTTGTTCGAGCGTGGACCAAATGGGGCCAGATAGCCACCTATGACGACCCGGAAGGTTGGGTACGCCGGGTGGCGTACCGATTGGCGGTTGGTCGGTGGCGGCGCAGTAGGAAGCTCGTGCTCCGAGCCGATGTCCATCAGGAGCGGTTTGACCTACCCGGTGAACAAGAAGGGGTCATTGAGGCACTGCGGCGAATCCCGACGTCGGAGCGACGGGCGATCGTCCTTCACCATGTTTGCGGGCTGTCAGTGGAGGAAACGGCTGCAGAACTCTCGGCACCGCTCGGAACCGTCAAATCCTGGCTGTCCCGTGGTCGAGGTACGCCTTGCCTCCGAACTCAACGACACGGAGGAGATGACCCATGGAACTCAATGATGAACTGGTCACTAGAAAGCTGGCCTCGCTAAGAGAAGCTAGGAGCGGAACTGAATCGTGGTTGCATCCATCGGAGATTCGGCACAAGGGGAGGATTCGGCGGATACGTCGCCGAGGCGGAACCATTGGGCTTGCGTTGGTTGCGGTGGTGCTACTGGCCACCCTGGTTCCGATTGGATTGAAGGACCGGACGCAGCCGAACGCCACAATCCATGTAGCCGCCACGCTGGGACCGGCGATCCAGCTCGCCTCCGACACTGGCCGTGGGGTTTCAACTCCACCGGGCACATTTACAGGAGCGGTGGCCCAATCGGAGGAGCAGTTCTCGCTGTCGCTCCTGAAGCAGCTCTCGGCAGCCGGGGCATCAACATCGAACACGCTGATCTCCCCGTCCAGTCTGTCCACTGCTCTGTCCATGTTGGAGCTGGGGGCGAAAGGGGATACCCAGGCTCAGATTGCCCAGGCATTGGGCTCTGAGGGACTGACAGCCCAGCAACAGGCCGCGGGCTGGTCAGCTCTCAGCAGTGAACTTGCTCTGGCCGGAGCTGCAGACGGCATCTCCATCGAATCTGCCAACAGTCTGTGGCTGCAGCAAGGACTGGCCATGGACCCATCCTTCATGTCCTCCCTCAGCCGCTACTTCGCCTCTGGCGTCTGGCAGGTGGACTTCGCAGCAAATCCGACCGGTGCGATCATCGCTCTGAACCATTGGGTGGCCCAGGAGACACACGGCCACATCGCCACTCTGTTCAACCCCGGGGCGATTACCAATCAGACAGCACTGATCCTGGCCAACGCCGTGTACTTCAAGGCGGCGTGGTCACAACCCTTCACTGGTACCACCTCCAACGCTTCGTTCTACCTCCCGAACGGAAGCGCCACATCGGTGCCTTTCATGCACACGCCTACCAACGGACCGCTTGATGTGTCGGCGTACGTTGGACCGGGGGTAGATGCCCTACAACTGCCCTACAAGGGGGGACGCATGGCGGCGCTCGTCATCATGCCCACTTCTGAGGGCATTTCAGACTTCACAGCGTCGCTCACCCAAGCCGATCTGGCTCAGCTCGTGTCCAAACTGGCATCGACTACCGTCGATCTGGCCATGCCATCACTTTCGATGAGTTCGTCCAACGACCTGGTGCCGACGATGAAGGGCCTCGGTATCAGTGACGCATTCGATCCGAGCACCGCCAACTTCTCGGGCATGACTACGACCCCGCTGTTCGTTACGGATGTAGTCCAGAAGGACACGCTCAACGTGGACCAATGGGGCTCCGAAGCCTCTGCAGCCACGGGTATCGGAATGACGACCGCAGCGAGACTGGCCGGAATGTCCATGACCATCAACCATCCTTATCTGTTCCTCATTCGGGATACCCACAGTGGCCAGATTCTCTTTGAGGCACAGGTCGTGAATCCGAGAGCTGGATGAGGGAGTTCATCGGCGCCGTGAGAGCTGCCGCCGGTGAGGTTGCCCGGATCTTCCCCGCATGTAATGACGAGAAGTGCGGCGAACCGATTCTCCGGTAGCCCGATTTCACGTCACGTTACGACCCGACCGCTTGGCGCCTGGTTTCCTCTGTCAGTGAACCATTCCAGACGCTGCCAGGTGGGTCCCGAAACGATCTGGCTCTTTGCGTTGGCTGCTGTGAGCCTTCTCACTTCACCGAGGTCGACTGAGATGCCGATCGTCAGCGATCATGTTGGTCAGAGGAGTTTGTGAGCACGACCGAGCCGCCTTGGATGAAGTCCGGTCCAACGGTGATGGGATTGGCGATCGCCGCACAACTGCCGAATGGCACGCAGGAGACAGCCGCCACTGCCCCGACCAGTGGGGGTAGCGGTACCGCTTGCCAGCTTCCCCCGCCATCGGTTGTCTCATCGATGCCGTCGCCGCTGAGATAGCAGTTGGTGCCGCTGACACAACCGATCGACTGCCAGCTTGCACCGTGTGGAAGTGAGGTCGTTGGGGTTGGAACGGGAAGCGCCACCAGGGTCCAGGTCATTCCCCCGTCGACGGATCGGGCAACGGCACCCGAAGGATAGGTAGCCGCATAGTTCGTCGGACCCGCCCAACACACGTTGACATTAGGACAGGAGATTTCAGCCGTCATGCCGGTGATCCCTGGGATCTGGTGCTCCGCCCAGGTGGCTCCACGGTCTGAGGTGGCCCAAGTGGCTACCACTCCTTGATTGGGAGCCAGGCTGTAGAACGAGGCGACTGCAACGCAGGTAGTCCTGCTGGCGCACGACATCGACACCGAGGCACCCCCGTACTCAATGAGCTGCAGGGAGCGTTCAGCTGCCTGCTCCGGCAGCACGGTCGAGGACCAATGATCCCCCCCATCCGATGTGCTGAGAAAGACGACTTCGTCCGCCAAGCCCCCGTTGGGGTTGTCGACCCCGGTGCTGCCGATCACATTGCAGACTCCCGGAGCGCTGCACGAAACGGCGTCGACTACTCCGGGCCAATAGGTCGTCTCGGCCGGTAGCTGCCCGTACGCAGGGAGCTGCTGTACATCGACCGGGATCGGCACGGCTTTGGTGGTCCAGGTGTGACCCGCATCCGTCGAAATCAACAGCTCAGGGTCCCGGGATGGTTTCTTGGCTGCCGGATCACCGGTCGAATAGTCGAGCAGGCCACCCCCAGCAGCGCACCAGGTAGTGCTGGCGCACGAGGCCAGGGTGGTCGTCGTGACGTTGGTGGGTAACTCCGACGGCCCCCAGGTATGCCCCCCGTCCGAGGATACATACGTCGAGCCGATGTTTGCGGCCGCTCCGCCGGACCCATAGCCCGTCGAAAGAAGACATGTGGGCAGGTGGCTACAGACCACCCCGACGACCGCCTCGGGGCTTCCTGTGGCTAAGACAAACTGCGGTCCCGTCAGAGACGCCGTGAGCCGCCAGTGTGGTTGGGTGACGTGAGCCTGTGGGCTCGCTGTCCGGCGGGGCTGCGGATTTGCTGAAGGCAACGCAAGAACAACCGCCAAGGCCAGCACGGAGCAGCCAGCGAAAACGAGAACGACTCGCACGTTTCGCTTGCGAGTCAGTCTCCATCCGTGGAGAGGTTCCAGCGGCTCTCCAACTCCCAGAGTGTGGGCGGCATTCTTTTGCGCAACCTCGACAATGTCATCCATCGTCACTGGAGCTGTACTTTCGTCGATAACCCGCCGGAGTTGTTCACCCAGTTCATCCATCACTCGTCACCTTCAATGCTGCTCGCAGCTTCTTCAGCCCTCGGTCCAGATGATTTTGAACACTGGTCACCTTGACCCCGGTGAGCTCAGCAACCTCCTGCATGGTCCATCCAAATCCGTGAACCAAGACGACAGCCGCACGTTGGGATTCGGAGAGAGTGCCAAGAGCCGGAATGAGGTCGGGCTCATACCAGTGGCCAGATTCATTCGATCGAGCGAACAATGTCCGTTGCTTCCGTGGCCGTGTCCGACTCTGGCCGACCCGGTACAGGTACCCGGCGACATTTGCCTCCTCACGAAGTCGGTCCCAGTGCTCCCATGCGTACGCAAGCGCTTCGGCGGTAGCCTCCCTGCCCCGATCCGATCCGTAGGCGGCCACAAAGGCCCTCCGCAGGGACGGCTCAGTCCGTTCCACAAAGTGGCGAAACTCGTCATTTGCAGTGTCGATCGGTCGGCTCCCGCTCACGTGCCTCTACCTGGTTAAACCATTGAGAAGAGTGTTGTTACCACAGGAGATCACTGAATCTCTGGGGGGTGAATACCAACAAACTCAATCCCGAGGAAGGAGGGAGCTACCTGGCCGGAAGCTGAGCGTGTCTCGGTGAAGTCATGGCTCCGCCGACTATGGATGCCCTGGAGACCAAACCAGAAAACCACTCCCAGGTCATTCGGCTGCTCGCCTAAAGCTGGTCCCCTACCGCTTAGGCGGATCTTGGCTGATTACGATTTGGCCCGTGGTCGTGATCCTGGCCCTTCCCGTGGTGGCGACCGTCTGGATCCTCCTGACAGTCCGAAGCTCTCGATCGAAGAATCGCTGACTGTCCCACCCAACCCGGCAATCAGGGGCAATGCTTCAACGGGCCCTCGGGGGTCTACGCCACCAAAGGGGTTCATCTGGAATGGGCCTCCTGGTGCCTGAAATGACAAACTTCGAGCGTGAGGCTGATCGCAGGAACCGTGGTAGCGGCGGCGATAACCGCATTGAGCGCCTGCTCCTCGACCGTTGCCAACAGCCCCACCACGTCGCCTTCCACAATGGAGTCCACTGTCGCATCGACAATGCCGACCTCACCACTTTCGACCGCATTCTCGTCAACGAGTGTTCCAACGGCGCAAGAACAAAGCATCCCGACGGTTGCTATCGGTACGTCTCAGAAAGTCAGCAAACTGACGGATTCGGCCAGAATCACCCTGCTAAAGGTGATCGATCCTGTGACATTGTCCTCGTCCTCCAACCCACCTGTCGCCGGAAGTCGGGCGATTGGCCTCGATTTTTCGGTTCAGAATCTGGGAGGCGATTCCATCCTTGGGATCATGGAGCGGCACGAACCGTCAATGACCGTTGTCGTCTACGGCACCAACCACACCGCTTACTTCGGGGTCAGCGGCGATTCGTCCGACTGCCCCCCGTATGCGCCGACCACGGTAATCCCGGTTGGCTCGTCTTTTGAGGGCTGTGAGTTCGTCACCATCCCGCACGGAGTCGATGTCGCCCAGGTTGTCATCTCGCTCGTTTACGGAGGGCTAGGAGGTACGCCTGCTGCTTGGCATGCTTCCTAGTGGGTATTCCGACACACTCCATGTGTCGTTCGGCCATGGTCATTAACCGCTGCTGATCCGGCGATCAGGGTCGCCCCGTCACGAAGGAAACGGGAACACCGTAACGCTGGCACCAATCTTCGGTGCTTAGAGTCCTGAAGTCCTTTTCGATCACGGTCTTACGGTCCTGTGCGTCTTTCAACTTCTTGGTCACCTCGAGGACTCGCTTCTCCCCATTGGCGTTCTGGACAACCACCGATGGGCCCCTGCCGGAGTAGTTCTCGAACTGGCTACTTGCCGACCCACCTCGCAACGTGTCCCGGAATAACGTTCCCCAGTTGATCTTCGCCTTTTCGACTGCAAATCGCAGCGCATCCGCTTCCACCAGACCATCTTGACCGGCCCGCACCGACCCGGCAATCGGATAATCATCCTCCGAGTAACTCTCGGCAAGTCCCACCAAAGGTGCCAGCCTGCCCCACCCATCCGGTGATCAGGGGCAGTCGGCGATCAGGTGAACCAGTGGCTGACAAAGATCAAGCCGTAAGTCATTAGCAGCAATAAGAAAAACGCTGCGGGAATCCCAACCAGGGCGAGGCTCGTGATGCCTATTGCCCTCGGAGCGCTTCGACGATCTCGATGAGTCATTCCAGCGCTACTGACCCCGTTCGCCATACCGCTGTCAGCAGTGGGGCCAGGTCTTGCCCCAGCCCACGCCAGAGCGGCCGTAATCCCCAGAAGGGGCAAAGCGACTCCCCCAAGCCAGGCCATCCCCGATCCATAGACTCCGTCCGTCCAAATCACTCCGAAGAGGATCACCTCAATCGCCGCCACGAGGGTAACGACTGAGCACAGCGTCAAGACGGTGTTTCGCCTCGTCCATTTTCCCCGTGATGAGGCCCCGATGGCCGCCATGGTTGTAAGTCTCACAGAGAGCGAGCTGCGCCGCCAGAGTTGGTGCCCGGCCCGACCCATCCCCCTGAACCGGCGATGTGGGATGGGCATCCACATTTGTGGAGGCTGATCCCGAGATTGGGCTGTCGCTCCCTACACCCCCAGCCGCCCTACAGCTAAACGGAGGATTTCCAGAGCCTTACGGCTGTCCCCAGTATCTTCATGCGGCTTTCTGAACTGCGCAGCAAACGAGGTGATCTCGGCTAGATCCCAACGGGTGGCGTCCCGCCGAGTGGTGGGGATTGAGCCTGCAATCCTCGGCGGCGATCAGTCAGAGGGCGTGAGCTCTTTGACGGATGCATGGTCATTATCCACGACGCGGTAGAGCTTGGCCATGGAGGCCTCGGAGAAGTACCTCCGTTCGGCCGACACCCACTCGTCGTGGACATCGAGGAGGACGGCTCCACCGAGTCTGATGACCGACGCCTCGTTGGGGAAGATGCCCACGACCCGGCACCTCCGCTTCAGCTCCTTGTTGAGGCGCTCGAGCGGATTGGTCGACCAGATCTGGCGCCAGTGCTCGGTGGGGAAGGCAGCGAAGGCGAGGACCTCCTCCTTGGCCGCAACCATGAGGGCCGCACCCTTGACGAACCGGCCCTCCAGGGTCGAGACCACCTGGTCCCACTGGGCGTGCATGTCATCGCCGGACACCTGGGCAAAGACCGTCTTGAAGGCGGCCGACACCATCGGCTGATGCCCTTTGGGGATTGTCGCCAGCAGGTTCCGGGCGAAGTGGACCCGGCAGCGCTGGTGGGAGGCCCCCTGGAAGCACCGCTTGATGGCCGACACCAGACCGGTGTGCTGGTCGGAGATGACCAGCTTGACACCCTCGAGGCCCCGGGCCCGGAGCTTCCGGAGGAACTCTCGCCAGAAGACCTCGTTCTCCGAGTCCCCGACGTCGATGCCCAGGATCTCCCGATGACCGCTGGCGGCCACTCCGGTGGCGATGACCACCGCCTTGGAGGTCACCTGGTGGTGCTCTCGGACGTGCAGGTAGGTGGCGTCCAGATAGACGTAGGGGAAGGCCACGTGGTCCAGACGGCGCTCCCGGAAGCTGTCGACCACCTCGTCCAGCCCGGCACAGATCCGGGACACCTCGGACCGGGAGATCCCTGAAGAGACCCCGAGGGCGGCGACCAGCTCGTCGACGGCCCGGGTGGACACCCCGTGGACGTAGGCCTCCATGACCACGGCGTAGAGGGCCTGGTCGATCCGCCGGCGGGGTTCCAGGATGGAGGGGAAGAAGCTCCCCTTCCGGAGCTTGGGGATGGCCAGCTCCACGTCCCCGGCCTTGGTCGAGAGCACCCGGGGCCGGTGCCCGTTGCGCTCGTTGCTGCGGGAGCTGGTCCGCTCATAGCGGTCTGCCCCGATCTGGGCGGTCAGTTCGACCTCGATCAGCTCCTGGCACACCAGGGCGGCTGCTTCTTTGATGAGGTCGAGGCCTTCACCGGTTCGGAATGCATCGAGCAGTTCGGACAGGACAGACTGATCCAGGGCCATCGGTGGTGTCTCCTCTTGGTGGGTTCGTGCAAGGAACACACCGAGGATCACGCCGATGGCCCCACCTACTGGTGGATGCCCCGGCTCAACTCAAAGCCCACCACGTGAGGGGACGCCACCTCCCAACGTATGCCATACATCTCAACGAGCCATTCGGCAGGAGCGGTTCCGGTGGAGTCCCCATACTCCCGAAGCACTGATCCATCGGCTTGTACGAGCCTCCAGAGATCCCGCTCAGGTGGGGCGAGCAGAACGGTATCCCAGTCCACAATCACCCAGCCCTCCGAAGTCTCCATCTCATTTCCGGGATGGATCTCACCGTGGGTAATCACTACTGGAGCTGGATCGCTCAAGTACTGGGCCACCTGGCTGAGAACAGCTACCACAGCCTGATTGCCCAGCTCGTGGGATTGGTCAGGAATGCGAATGCGAGTGCACCACAGTCCTCGTCTCCACAGGCCACGTACTGGTCCAAGACGGCTGATGGCTATTGATAGCTATGACTCATTTTGCTGAGTCGAAACGGGCAGTCCTCTCCTCCTGATCAGGAGGTGTGTCCGATTAAAGAGTGGCTATACGAGCATCGCCCCAGGTGGCTCGCTGTCGTGGAACTTCTTGACCTCCCGCCAGTCTCCTGTGGTGTAGCCCATTTCAAGTGATTATTCATCTTTCTTCAATCCTGCAGCATCGATTGGCTAACCGTCACGGTGGGTCACGATGCGGCGCCAGTCTCGGGGCGCATTAGTAAAGAACCGAACTACTGGTAGCCCTGCTCGATCAGTTCCTGTTCTGCCTCTGTCTCTGAGTCCGCCCGGTCGGCGTTGCGAAGAGAAAGGTGCACCTCGAACTTGTGGGATTCCCAAGCGTGATACTCCGACTGTCGGTCCCCTGCGCCAAGAGTTCGTGGGTTCGAGTCTCATCGCCTCCACCTTTGTTCTGTCTCGGGATTTCTGGGACAGACGAACCCTCAGACGGTAGTCAGCGAGATGGCCTGGTAGTCGACCGACGGGTCGAGGGTCAGTCGTCGGAGCAGGTCGCCGTCGTCGGCGATGACCCGAACGTCCAGGTCGCAGACCCTTGTTGGCCCGTCCGATCCCGATGTGGTGGAGCTTCGAGCGGTGGCGAAGCGTGACCACACGGGTGGTGTCGATTTCGTCGTGGCGCACCTTGGTGGTGGGCGGTAGGGGTGTGCCGTCGAGGACCGGCGTGGCCTTGTCGAGTGCCCGCCATGCCTGCATCGGCGGGCACTCGGGCCTGGTGGGGGTGCTCCTCGTTGTAGATCGCGACAAAGCGGTTCCACAGATCATCGACTGCTGTAGATCCGGTCCGGTCGGATAAGCACGGCGGCCCGGCGTTCTTCGACCATGATTCGGTCGTATTCGTCCCAGTTGTCATGCTCCCCGCCGGCAGCGGTGAAGATCTCTCGGCGGAGCTGCCGTAGACCTTCAGCGTCAAGCCACGACTGGGGATCATCGGGCCCAACGAGCTCGGCGTGCCCCTCTACTGCTGCCCACTGCCAGCCGTCTCGGAAGATTGCGGTCACTTGAGGACGGGAGCGGAGGTTGGCCAGCTTGATCCGGCCTGCGGTGACCAATCCCAGAACGGTCTCGCCTGTGGCTGGGTGAGCGATCACGCCGGCATTGACAAGGGACGCCTGGATCGTCCCGTCAGAGCGCAACGTCGAAATCACGACCAATCCGTGATCCCGACTAGCAAGTGCTGCTGCTTCCTCGAGCGTCGTCATCGGACCTCCTCGTCTTGAAACCCAACAGGAGCAAGGCTCCTCCATCTGCGACCTGCTGGTGGATGTGACTCATCCAAGCTCACCGCCATGGCGTCCCGCTCAACCATGAGTTCCGCCGCCGTCTCTACGATCCGTCCGACGCATGGCCCGACCTTTCGCCGTTAGTGGGCGGCTATTGATGACATCGGCTCCGGTGGCATCGCGACTCCCGTAGTGGAGGTGACGGTTCACCTCTGAGGAGGCGGCTTCTGACTCAGTTGCCATGCGCTGATTCGGCCCCAGCCAAGGCAGCTGCGATCCGGTCAAGGTGACGCTCCCAGAGCTGCGGATAGAAGGCGGCATCCTCAGCACTAAGACCGGAGAAATCCACCCTTACATTTGTGCCACCTTCCGCCGGTGTGAGGGTGACCTCAATGAATGTAGGGTCCGAAGGCTCCGTGTCGGTTCGTTGACGGTCCCATCTCAGCAGCATGCGGTGCGGGGGATCTACTTCGATGAAGCGGCCAGCAAATGCCGACCCATCGAGGTCGAAGTGAAACGTCTCCCCCACGAGGGGAGTTGTCACAGCGTTCCGTTCACGTTGACGAGGCCAGCCCAAATCCACGATCTGTGAGACGACCGCCCTGGCGGCCGAGATTGATCCTGGCTTGGGCTCATTTGCCGATGGCAAGGGCAAGAAGGGTATTGACGGCAGTCTCGAACGGACGGGGATTCTGCTGTACCTGGGAGAGTAGAAGTCCCCCTTGGAGCGTGGCGAGCAGAGTAGTTGCAAGGTCGTCCGGGTCGATACCCGGCGGAAGTTTCCCCTCGGCATGAAGGGATCTCAGCCCGTCGCTGATGACGGCTGCCCACTGATCGAACCCTGCCGCGATGAGCGCTCGGGCCTCGGGATCACTCTCGGCGAGTTGACCAACAAGCGAACCAAGTTGGCAGCCCCCCTTTGCTTTGGTGCGCTTCGCTGCGGTGATCACCATGCTGCGCCAGGCTTCGACTCCGTTCGCACTGCTGAACGCTTGCCGCTGGCGATTGACGATGGACTCGGCCTGGTAGTCGATGACTGCCTCCACGAGGTCGTCCTTGTCGGGAAAGTAGTGGTACATCTGAGAGCCGCTGACTTCCGCCGCCACCTTGACGTCTTCCAAGGTGGTGCCCGCCACTCCGCGCTCGTGGATCAAGGCGGCGGCCTCCTCCACTATTCGTGCCCGGGTGCGCTCTCCCTTGGGGGTGAGCTTCGGCCGGTCACTCGTTTCATCGACCATGCTCAAACGCTAGCAGAGATTCTGGGTTTGACAACCCAGTATTCAAGGCCCATAGTGGGTTTCACAACTCATTTTCAGCGAGAGGAAATCGACTGATGCCCGATTTGAACGGCAAGACAGCACTGGTAACGGGATCGACGAGCGGGATTGGCAAGGCCACGGCCACCGCCTTGGCCGCCCGTGGCGCTCACGCACTGATCGTCGGACGCAACGAACAACGAGCCAAAGACGTGGTCGGCGAAATCGAAGGCAGTGGGGGCAGCGCGACGTTCCTGCTCACTTCGTTGAGCGATCTGAAGTCGGCACAGGACCTGGTCGAGTGGGCCACTGAGGCAGGTGGCGGTCACGTCGACATCCTCATCAACAACGCCGGTGTCGCCTTACTCGGACCGAGCAACGCAGCCACCGAGGCTCAGTTCGACGAGACTTTTGCACTGAACGTCAAGGTTCCGTTCTTCCTTGTTGCGTCGCTGGCGCCAGCTATGGCTGAACGTGGATGGGGTTCGATCGTCAACATCTCCACGATGGTCGCGAGCTTTGGCCAGGCCGGCATGGCCATGTACGGCGCCAGCCGAGCGGCTCTCGAGCTGCTGACGAAGACCTGGGCAGCCGAATACGGCCCGAGTGGTGTTCGGGTGAACGCCGTTGCCCCCGGCCCGACGCGCACCCGCATGATGGTGGCGGTCCCCGAGGAGATGGTGAATCAGCTCGCAGCACTCGCACCAGCAGGGCGCGTCGCCGAGCCCGAGGAACTTGCTGCGGCGATCGTCTTTCTTGCCAGTGACGATGCCAGCTTCGTCCACGGCGTCACTCTTGCAGTCGATGGAGGCCGAGCAGCTACCTAAATCCCGTCGGCCGACGGCGACGTTTCAGTGTGAAGGCCCAGAACTCAATCAACAATCAGCTACGGAGGAGTGACAACGTGAGCGCATACGTAACAGTCGAATTCACAGTTAAGGACCCAGATATGTACCGTGAGAAGTACGCTGGCAACGCTGGAAAGACCGCTCAAGAGCACGGAGCCGAAGTTCTCGCCGCTGGTAACTGGGAGATTCTTGATGGCGAAACCGGACTCTCCTCAGGGGTGGTCGTGCAGTTTCCAAATCATGAGACGGCACTGGATTGGTACATCTCGCCCGAGTACCAGCAGCTGATCGAAGTTCGAGGTATCGCGATGGATGCCCGTTTCAGATTGCTCGACGGCCTTCCTACGCCCACAAAGGATCAGGGGGACTCCGAATGAGCGCGCTCGATGGAAAGTCGGCCCTCATTACGGGCGCAAACGTCGGGATCGGCAAGGAGGTGGCCCGGCAACTGGCATTACGTCCTGAGCTCGCGCGGATCTACCTTGCATGCCGGAACCAAGATCGAGCGACAACGGCAAAGGCCGATCTCGAAGCCGTGACCGGCCGAGACATCTTCGACATCATTCTCATGGATGTCACCGATCTTGGTTCGGTTCGCGCTGGCGTAGCGGCCATCAGCGGATCCCTCGACGCGCTCGTCATGAACGCTGGTGTAATCGGCAACCAGACCTTGATGGAATTGACCGCTGACGGGGTCACCAAGCTGTTCGCAACAAACGTTCTCGGTCATGCCGTTCTCCTCGAGGGGCTCCTGGCCGAGAACCGACTTGGTGAAGTAGCGGTGTTCGTCGCAAGCGAAGCAGCCAGGGGAATTCCGAAGCTTGGGTTCAAACGGCCTACCTTCGCCTCAACCTCCACCGATGAACTCACTTCGGTCATCGACGGCAGTTACTTCGCCGACAGAAAATATGACCAGAACCTCGCCTTCGGTCAGGTCAAGTACATCGGGGCCTTGTGGATGGGCCACCTGGCGCGCCAATACCCCGACCTTCGCTTCATCACTGTGAGTCCCGGCAATACCACGGGCACCGAAGCTGCCGCTGGCGCGGCGCCACCGCTACGCTTTGCGGCCAAACACATCATGCCCCGCCTCGGTATTTCCCACGAACTTGACGTGGGATCGAAGCGACTCGTCGACGGTGTCTCCGACCCGAAGCTCTCGAGTGGCGTGTTCTATGCCAGCGCGGCAGGCAAGTTGAAGGGTCCCATGGTCGACCAAGCGGAGATCTACCCGGACTTGGCCAACCCGTCTTTTCAGGACCACGCGAACGAGGCAATCCACCGCTTCATCGCCTAGTGACGTTTGTGCAAGATCGTCGCGGACTCAATTCGACACGACCCGCCCAAGGAGCGTGCCGTGACCATGCCATCGTCTGGCGACACAACGCATCGCTACCCAGGGCTGGTGCTAGCCACGTTGGCGATCGCCAACGAGGTGGCGCTACTTGATCTCTTCGTGGTGAACGTGGCGCTGCACGACATCCGCACCACGGCAACGACGGCCCCGGTCGGACGCTGCGACGGAACCGTGCCGCCCTCCTAGCGGCCGCCCAGGCGCTGTATGCCGAGCGTGGCATCGACGTGTCGCTCGAGGACGCCCGGTCCGCCGGCGTCGGTATCGGCACCCTGTACCGGAACTTTCCCCGGGGCAAGGAGCAGCTCATCTCCCAAGCACTCGTCGAGCAAGTGACCCGCTACGTCGAGGTAGGCCAGCGGGCACTCGCAATCCAGGACCCATGGGAGGGGTTCGCCACCTTCGTTGCCGACATCTGCACCATGCTGGAGAATCACGCAGATCGCCCTGCTCTCGGCAAAGGGGGTTCTAACAAGTCCCATAGCCTCCACCGATGCTGTAGGAAATACAACGTCCTCTCGGGGACGTTTCCGTATTCAGAGCTATCATTTCATTGGCACTTCCATTTCATTGGACTTCCCAACTGCGGAAGTTCCAGGCGCTAGATCCCTCCCGTCGCCGGCATGGAAGTACGAGTGGCTGCTCGCGCCGGCAAGCGGATGCCAACCTTGCTCGCCGGACAGTTCCCCACCCACCCGGCGAGATGGTGCAGGCTCTGGCGTCAATAGTCGCCGATTGGATAACCCGAAGTCGCAGGTCAGTGCGTCAAGGTGGCCCGGGCCGGTCCCACTACCGACCGCCAACCCTCGGTCCATCTAGGCGAACGCTACCGACACATCAGTGTCGGACATTTTTCCGGCTTTCCCGTAATGGGAGGCAACCTTTCGAGGACGCAGAGGGGTTGAAGTAGATAATGGACCGACGTCGGCATCAGAACCAGACCAAGATTGACTTCGACCGGTTCGTCGGCGAGACGGTTGAGCCCCTGCTGCGGTCGGCCTACCTGATCACCTGGGACTTCGCAGAAGCGGAAGACCTGGTTCAGGAGTGTCTGTTCAAGGTCGCCCGCCGATGGCCACGGGTCAAGAAGATGGAGCGGCCCGTCGCCTACGCGCGCACGGTGCTTATCCACCTTGCGTTAGACGAAGGGAAGCGGCGGAGCCAGCGGCGCTCAGAGCTCGGACCCGAAGCGACCGGGCTCCTCGAAGCGCACCAAGACGAGGCCGCCGTGCGCCTCCTTGGACGCGTCGAGACGGGTACCGACCTGCTCGGAGTGCTCAGAGAGCTGCCACCGCGGCAACGCGCCGCCCTCGTACTGCGGTACTTCGACGACCTGAGTGAAGCGGAGGTCGCGGACGTCATGGGTTGTTCGGTGGGGACGGTGAAAAGCACCGCGTCGCGAGCCCTCGGGCGCCTCCGTCGGGAAGTCGAAGGCACGGAGGCGGCATCCGACATCAGGGCGGACGGTACACCGGAAATCGGTGCCAGCGGTTCGTCGCGGCTAACTGCCCTCCGAACGACCGCGCTCTCTCACGCCCGGCCAGACGTGGACGCAGTTGGAACAAGACACGACACCAGCGACTGAAGGAGCACCACCAAATGAAGACGACGTTGGAAGAGGAGTTGATCTCCGTCCTCAGAGCTCGCGCAGCAGCGCTGCCGGGGGACGCGTCGGAGAAGCTGCGCTCCGTCGATTACCACCCACGCCGCCATCGCCGCGCCGTGCCTGCGCTCGGCGCCACTGCCGGTGCCACTGCGGCGGTGACCGCCATGGTGTTCGCTCTCGGTGGTGCCGCCCCCGCCTACGCGGGCTGGAGCGCTGCGCCGAGCGCGGCCTCGTCCTCACCGTCGTCGCAGGCCGACCAGAGCTGCCTTGGCGCGCTCTCTGACCAGCCTGCCGGCGGCGAGCTCGGCTCTGGGCCCTGGCAGCCATTGCTCACCGATGTGCGCGGCCCGTTCACAGTGGCGCTGTACCAGAACGACAGCGCCTACATGGGCTGCTTCACCAGCTCCACCTTCACGCAAGTGACCCAGGTGAGCTCCGACGGCGACACCTCGAACGGCGTGCTCAAGGTAAGCGGCTCTGGCTCCGGCAACACTTCGCAGGGCCTGTCAACGGTGACGGTAGGTGGTACCACCTCTGGCGATCTTCAAAACGTCGTGCAATCGCATCTCTCCACAGGTGATGGCCCGTACACACTCGTCGACGGGCGAGTCGCGTCAGGGGTGACAGGGGTCGCCTTCGTGCTCGATAACGGGCAGGATGTTGTGGCAACAGTGGCCGATGGGTGGCTTCTCGCCTGGTGGCCCAGCGACGTCGCGGCAACATCATCGCAGGTGACGAACGCTTCCGGGACAATGTCCGAAACTCTCGAGACATCGACCAAGGGTCCGCCAACGCCCCCCACAGCCAGTTCCTGTGTGCCAATCACGACTCCCGACGGAAGCAACGGGGTAGTCCACTGCGCCACTTCTGGCAGTGGAAGGGTGAGATCAGGAAATTCTGGCAACATCGGCAGCGGCCAGAACGTCACCGGAACCGGGAACGGCGGGAACACTAGCGGGAACGGAACCGGACCGACCAAGTCCTGAGGTCGCCAGCCAACGAACCCGGCGTCGTTAGACCAATGACCCTCGACTGTGTCCCAACGCATGACCGGCGTTATACGGGTTATCCACACGCCTCGATACGTGGGATTGAGACTATAAGGGCAGACACATTCCGCCCAAGCTCACGGGACTGAGCCCTCACATCCTGCCGAAACCCACCGATGTCATAGGAAATACAAGGTTCGGCCTGGGACGTCTTCCCTGATCACGACCCTGTTATTGACACTTTCCCACCGAGTGAGGTCCAGGCGTTCGCGAACCCCCGCGTCACGGTGCACGGAAGGATAAGGAGTGTTCGCGCCGGTAGGCGGGCTATTGACTCGATCTATA
The DNA here is from genome assembly GCA_963717885.1 of uncultured Acidimicrobiaceae bacterium. Taxonomy (GTDB): domain Bacteria; phylum Actinomycetota; class Acidimicrobiia; order Acidimicrobiales; family RAAP-2; genus Bog-756. The sequence goes on from CAVQXB010000004.1 coordinate 485,051, forward strand.
CACTCAGCGTATGCTTCCAGGTATGAGTGTCCCCATGGCCCTTCTCGGCCTCCTCGATCGCGAACCGAGCCACGGCTACGACCTGAAGCGCGATTACGACACCTACTTCGGGCGCGGCCGGCCGCTCCCCTACGGCCAGGTGTACGCCACGCTCTCCCGCCTGGCGAGAGACGGGAAGGCGATCGTGGGCGAGGCCGAGCCAGGAGCTGGACCCGATCGCAAGCGGTACAACATCACCGAGTCCGGCCGGAACGAAGTCGAGGCGTGGCTCTCGGAGCCCATCCCCGCCGAGCCCCACTTGCAGACCGATCTAATCGTGAAGGTCGTCCTGTCGCTGATGCTCGGTCGCCGGGCCGAGCAGTACCTTGACGCCCAGCGCGCCGCCCACCTGCACCGGATGCGCGAGCTCACCGACCTCAAGCAAAAGGGAACCCTGATCGATGCGCTCCTCGCCGACCACGGTCTGTTCCACCTCGAGGCCGACCTCCGCTGGATCGACCTCACGACCACTCGCCTAACTGCACTCGCCACGGAGGTTGTCTCATGAACATACCCAGCGATTCTGCACTCATTCCGCAAGGTGGCACCACCATCGAGGCGCAGGACCTGGTGTTCTCCTTCGGCGAGACCCCGGCGCTGCGCGACGCCAGCCTGTCCGTGCAGCGGGGCGAGACCGTGGCCATCATGGGGCCGAGCGGATCGGGCAAGTCGACGTTGCTCCATTGTCTTGCCGGCATCCTGGTTCCCGCGTCGGGCCGGGTGATCTTCGACGGGCAGCGCATCGACGCACTGAGCGAGGACCAGCGAAGCCGGCTCCGCCGAGACCATTTCGGCTTCGTCTTTCAGTTCGGCCAGCTCGTCCCCGAGCTTACGGCCGAGGAGAATGTCGCCCTCCCACTCCTTCTGGGCGGGATACGCCGCCAGCAGGCCCTGGCCCGAGCGCGGAGCTGGTTCCCCCGACTCGAGCTCGACGGGCTGGAAAGCCACCGGGCCGGCGAGATGTCAGGGGGCCAGGCCCAGCGAGTCGCCCTGGCCCGGGGCATGGTCGCGCAGCCCGACGTGCTGTTCGCTGATGAACCCACCGGCTCGCTCGACTCCCTGACCGGTGAGCTCGTCATGAACTTGATGACCAGCGTGGCCCGCGAAGAGGAGATCACGGTCGTCCTCGTCACCCACGAACCCCGCGTTGCCGCCTACGCCGACCGCGAGGTGATCGTGCGCGACGGTCGGGTGGCCAGCCCGGTGGCGGTCGGCGCATGATCCGACTCGGTCTCCGGCTGACCCTCGGGAGTGGTCGTGAAGCCCTCCTACGGGTCCTCGTCACTGCGGCTGCGGTCGCACTGGGCGTCGGCTTGTTGCTAGCCGCCATGGCTGGCATCAACGGTCTTCACGCTCAAAGCGATCGGGGCGCCTGGCTGAACTCGGCGGTGCAGCCGACACCGCCGAGCTCGCCCGCCGGCGGACTGTGGTGGGAACCGAGCACTGACTCGTTCGGGGGTCAGCTCATCGACCGGATCGACGTCGCGGCGGCCGGGCCTAGAGCGCCCGTTCCTCCCGGAATGTCCCGCCTGCCTGGTCCGAGCCAGTACTTCGCCTCGCCCGAGCTGGTGAGCCTGCTTCGCTCCCAGCCCGCCGCCGAGCTGCGTGATCGCTACCCCGGCCGGCTGGTGGGCACCATCGGCAGCGCAGGACTGCCGTCGCCGAACTCGTTGATCATCGTCATCGGTCACAGCGTCGGCCAACTCTCGAAGCAACCGGCCGCCGTCGAGATCGGGGCGATCCACCGCGACCTGGCGAATTGCTATGGCTGCCAGAGCGTGGTCGGGAGCGGGCCAGTTCTGGAGTTCATCCTCGTCGGCGGGGCCGTGGCGCTCGTGCTGCCGATTCTCATCCTCATTGCGACGGCGAGCCGACTGTCAGCCGTGCGGCGCGAAGAGCGCTTCGCCTCTATGCGTCTGGTCGGCGCCACCCCTCGCCAGATCTCAGCGATTTCGGCCGTCGAAGCGGTCATCGCCGCCCTCGCCGGAGTCGTCGTCGGTTTCGGAGTCTTCTTCGCAGTCCGACCACTGCTGTACCACGTGCCGTTGACCGGGGCCCCATTGGCCCAGGGTGACCTCTCCCTTCAGGCCGTCGACATCGTCATCGCGGTGGTCGGAGTTCCCATCGCCGCCGTCATTTCCGCGCGCCTTGCGCTGCACCGGGTACAGATTTCGCCGCTAGGAGTAACGCGACGGGTCAGGAAGCACCCACCGGGGATCGCCCGGATCGCCCCCTTGTTGGCCGGTATCGCATTCCTCGCCTACTTCGACGCGGCCGGGAAGCCCGGGGCCGTCGGGAGCCAGCTCCTCGAGCTCCTGGTTGGATTCGCGCTTCTGATCGTTGGTCTGGTTCTGGCCGGGCCGTGGTTTACAACCGCTGGGTCGCGGATCTTGGCCAACAGGTCGAGTCGCCCCGCCACGCTCATCGCCGGTCGACACCTTCTAGACAACCCCAAGGCTGCCTTCCGCTTTGCTAGTGGCCTCGTCATTGCCCTCTTCGTCGCCAGCGCAGCGATCGGTGCCCTCAGCTCGGTGACACACGTAACCGGAGGGGACAGTGCCAATGCCTCTCTGAGTACCCTCGCGGACCCGTTCTGCACCTATTCGACCTCCGACTGCCCCACGGCGTCCGTGGTGACTTCCGTCCCTACCTCGGTCCTTCACGAGCTAGGGGCGACGCCGGGGGTGCAAGGGCTGGCAGTGGTCCATGAGGCTCCCAATCAGACACAAGAGGGGCGATCGTTCGGGTTGGTCGCGTGTGACGAACTCGCCAAGACTCCGGCCATCGGCCGGTGCGCACCGCGGGCCACCGTGGCCTCCGTCGGATACTTTCTTTCGAAGGTCCTGGGTCACACCGCCAACGCCTCCTCCACGACCTGGCCCTCTTGGAACCTGTCGGCGACGCAGCTCGCAACTCAGCCCGTGAGCGCAGTCGTCGTCGCTACCAACGGGTCTTCGAGCGCCATCGAACGGGTGCGAACGGAGCTCGAGCGCGCATTCCCGCTCCAGGGCACACCGGTGACCGTGGAGGCACTCGATCCGTCGACGGCGCGCCTGCTGACCATGATCCAGGCCATGACTGACGTGATCATCGTGGCCAGCTTGATCATCGCCGCGTGCAGCCTGGCCGTCAACGTCGCGGCCGGTCTCACTGACCGGAGGCGGCCATTCAGCCTGCTCAGACTCACGGGGGTCCCGCGAAAACTCCTGCACCGGGTCGTGATGCTGGAGAGTGCGCTGCCCCTGCTCCTCGTCGCTGCGGTCTCCATCGTCGTTGGGCTGCTGGCGGCCGCCCTCTACCTGCACTCGCAGGTAGGGCTCGCATTCAGCCTTCCGGGTATCTCCTACTGGGCCACGGTGATCGGAGGGCTGGCCGCGTCGATGGCCATCATCGCCGCGACGTTCCCGATCCTCGACCGGATCACGGGGCCCGACGTCGCCCGGAACGAGTAGTCACCATGGCCAATTCGAAGATTGCCTTTGGTCGGGCCCCAATAGCCGTCCTCACGGCACTCACAGCACTTTGTGCGGGGATGTCCTTCGCCGGCTGTTCGTCGCATCCGGACGAGGGAACGCTTGACGGCGCACTCCAGGCTGTCGGTGGTCCGGCGGGGACGCTGCCCCGACCGCTCCCTGGTTCCGTCACGTTCCGTGGGTCGGACGGGAACATCGCCACCATCTATCTCTCCGCCAACGGCCGGTTCTCGGCCCACCTGCCCGTCGGTCGCTACACCGTCGAAGGACGGAGTCCCCAGTTCGAAGGGGGTACGGGTGACTGTCAGGCCTCAGGACCTGTCACCGTGGCTGACGACGTCACGAGCCGAGTAGAGATCGATTGCCGGGATCGCTAGGGCCGCTCGCAAGCAGCCTGGGATCCGCCTCCGGATTTCCCAGCCCACACTCGGTAGGGCAGTCAGAACCAGTCTCGTCTCGGCACATCACGGGCGGCCGATTCTTCGGGCAGAGTTGACGATGTGACCTTCCCTCAGCGGATCAGCTCCATCACAAGGGGTGCGGGATATGCCGACCCGCCGAGACTTCTATGCCGAGTTGGGCTGGCAGGAGAGGCCGGATCGAGCGACGACTTCGCTACCTACGAGACCGGAGGCGTGCTCCTTGCGCTGTATCCCCTTGGACAACTCGGCCAGGAGGCAGCTCCTGGGGAACCGATGCCCGCGAGGGAGTGGAACGGGATCATGCTTGGGATCAATGTCGAGAGCACTGAGGCTGTCGACGAGACGTTCCGTTCGGCTTTGGCGGTCGGGGCTCGGGCTGTCGCCGGTCCTGTCAAGCGTGAGTGGGGCGGTTACTCGGGGTACGTCGCCGACCCGGAGGGCAACAGATCGGAGATCACGTGGGCACCCGGACCGTAGCTGGATCGAACGCACCCTATTGCCGAATACCGCTCCGGTTCGAGTGCCTCACTCGTGCGGGTCGGCCACGATCGATAACCGCCGTCGATCCGATTGGGCACACAGGCGATTGGGGACGCCATCGGCGACGGCAAGACCCGTCAGTGGCGGTGATCCGGAGGTGGCGCAGCACCCGGGTCGGCCGCTCCCAGATCGTCCGAGTACCCGGCTTCTAGCCGTGGCCATTGCGAGGTGGGACGACCGTCTGCCCACTCCCGCAGGGGCGGCCACTCGGGGGCCCCGTCCAGGGTCCGGGTCGCGTGCCCGCGTCGCGGCCAGCCCACAGGCGAGTCCTCCCAGTCCTCCTGCCTGCCGAATACGGTCAGGTCCATAAGCGCGTAGCTGTACTCCAGCGCCTCGGCACCACGGCGCTTGGTCCAGTATGTCTCGAAGACCTGGTTGCCATCGCGCAGGTAGCACACCAGGTGGAACAGACCGTGCTCGCGGTCAACGAGGAGCGTGTCAAGTGAGGGTTGGGCCGAGTACCACGGCATGTCCCAGCCCATGAAGGTGCGGTACCGAAGACTCTCGTCGTACGACATCTGCGCATCGCCTGGGCCGTAGGCGGTGTTCCGCCCCTGGCAGAGTACTGCGAAGGTGATGTCGCGGGAGTGCAGGTACGCAAGCTCGCCCACATGGCTCATCACCCACGTACAACCTTCGCACTGCTCGGCCGCAGCTCGGCCCGGCCACCACATGAAGTAGTAGGCAATGAGCTGACGCCGGCCTTCGAACGCGTCGAGCAAGGTCACTGGGCCTTGCGGCCCGAGCAACGGGGCGTCTGCGGCGACCTCGACCATCGGCAGCCGGCGGCGGGCGGCGGCGATCGCGTCCCCTTCCCGGGTGTGCGCCTTCTCCCTCGCTCGCAGCTCCTCCAGTTGCTCGTGGAACGTCGTGCGGTCGACCACCGTCGGTAGGGGTCTGCTCTCATCCTGGGACATCGGCACCATGCCTGATCGCCTCCTAGCGGCTATGGATGGGTACCCGCCACGGTAGCGACGATCGGCGGCGAATGAGCAGAGTCTCCGTGCATCTCGGCGAGGAATGACACCGGGTAGCTCGATTGAGGAGGGGCGCTGAAGAAGGCCGACGAGTAGGTCGGCGGCCCTGGCATACACCCGCAATCGAGGTCTCCAATCGCAGCTTCCTCAGCAGTTGGGCTGGCGAATTGACCAAGAGCTCCCCGAGCATCCTGAGCCAACGCCATCGAGAATCCGCTCCAAGTGGTGGCCAAGACATCTTGTTCGACGGCGGTAGTTACCAGGCCCCCCGCTGCCCACATTTTGGGACGGAGTCGGGAAGGCACTTGGAGAACCCGGACCTGCGGCCGGGGCGACCGTGGTCGTCGTGACGCCCACCTGGTTTACCCCCGGTCCATTCGTTCCATCCCGTGAGCCACCCGGATTGGACCGGCCAGTAGTCCCAGTCGAGCGGGGCTGCGCTGTCGTGGTGCTTTGGGAGCGAGCACTCGCCAAGGTAGACTCCATGCCTCTTCCGACAATCAACAAGAGGACGGCAATAGGGACAAGGAGGATCGGCCGGAGCACCGATTGCGGACGCTCCTTCGGTTCAGCGGAGGCGAGGTCACGGTTTGCAGCTTCCGTGGGTGAGGGCCGCTCATCGAGTGGATACCAGCGGCCGTCGGAAGCCTGCCACAAGTCAGGCACCTCGACGGGCTCAGTCATCGGAGTCTGGACCCCGTCAATCGGACCGATGGCCCATCCCCGCCCACGTCAGCGCCCATTCGCACATCCCTCTGTGTCGGTCCCCTTCGTGGCGATCTGTAGGCCGTCTCAAGCTCGCGGCCTTGGTCCGATCAGGGTTGCCCTTTGGAGCCGCTGAAACGGGGCGCCCGACTCTGTTGGTCCGGGGACTCCGACCGACGGGTCGCAGGTGCAGTCGTGCATCTGCTTGATTGAAGTCAGGCCGCGGACCCCGGCACATCCGAAATTACAAAAGACCGGCCAACCGGCGGTGGATCACGGAAGCTCAACAACATCATTGCTGCTCGGGGCACCCCAGCGACACCGGACAACTCAGTCTCCTCTTGTTCTAGACGGTCTCCGCCCGCTGGCGCACCGAGTCCATTCCTTCCCCTCGCAAGTCATCGAGGCCAGCGACCCTCCCGCTCATGGCTAGGACCAACGCCTCGATAGGTCCGTTGACCTCCTTGCCCTCCCCGGACGACCAATCAGCATCGGTCGCCATCACTCGAAGACCGGCGAAGAGCTTTTGGCCGACAAAGAAGCGGCTGGACAGGAGATCCGAGGCCACCAGAACCATCCGGCTCTCGGGGATCGTGTGGCCTCGATGCAGCGGCCGCCTGATATCGAGCGAGTGGATGATGATGCCTTCGAGCATCGACATCGACGAGAGCCCAGGAAGATGAATACGTGTAGGCACCACAGTCCGGAAGGCATTAATCAGTTCCGGCTCTGCGGAGCTGCCTATGCGACAGGCGTCGGCAGAAATGAACTTGTTGATTCGGAGCCCTGATCCGACTGTGCCCACAATGAGCCTGGGGATTGACATCGTGGTCTCGCTGATCAAGTGACCAACCACGTCACGGACCCGCCATTCAGCGCACAGGGATTGCATATTCCACTCAAACGGGGTGAGCGTCTCAAGCAGCCCAAGCAAGGACTCTCGCTCATCGTGGACATCGATCCACACGTCGGCGGCGACTGACATCCGATACCTCCGGGGGAGCGGACAGGGACTTTCCGCCGTCCTGGTCTAACACGTGGAACTTGAGACACCGTTGGTGCTGGTGAACTACCGGGGTGTGCGCCCTGCGCCGGGGGTCAGTCGCGCCTACGGGCCCCCTGTGAGGCTCAGGTGGGCGTGGCTCCCGATACGAGCCCGGTTTGGTATGCGAGCACGACGACTTGGACGCGGTCGCGGAGACCGAGTTTCTGGAGGATGTGCGTGACGTGGGTCTTGACGGTCGTCTCGCTGATGTAGAGCTCCGCGCCGATTTCTGCGTTGGACAGGCCGCGGGCAATGAGCCGGAGGATGTCTTGCTCGCGTGCGGTGAGCTCGCCGAGTTCTTTCGGCGGCTCGTGGCGAGGGATGCGGGTGAATTGGTTGATCACGCGTTTGGTGATCGCGGGCGACAATAGCGCCTCTCCAGCGGCGACGGTGCGGACCGCCTCGATCAGCTGTTCGGGGGGATCGTCTTTGAGAACGAATCCGCTCGCGCCTGCGCTGAGTGCTTCGTAGATGTATTCGTCGAGTCCGAAGGTGGTGAGGATCAGGATCCGCGCGGTGTTGTCGGTGGCAAGGATCCTGCGGGTGGCCTGGAGCCCGTCGAGCTCTGGCATGCGGATGTCCATCAGGATCACGGTCGGGTCAAACCGCGCCGCCTTGGCCACCGCTTCCAGTCCGTTGCTTGCTTCGGCGACGACTTCCATGTCTTTTTCGCCGGCGAGCAGCATTCGGAAGCCGGCGCGGACCATGGACTGGTCGTCGGCGATGAGGACTCGGATCGTCATGGCCGGCCCGGGGTGAGTGGGAGGCGGGTGCTGAGCGTAAACCCTCCGCCGTTTGTCGTGCCTGCAGTCATGTCGCCGTCATAGAGTCTGACACGCTCGCGAATGCCGATCAGTCCGTGGCCGTAGCCGTCGCTCGGCGTCGCGCCGGTACCGTTGTCGCGTACTTCGATCCCCACCTCGTCCGGCGCATACCGGACGGTGACCTCCGCGTGGCTGGCGCGGGCGTGTTTGAGCGCGTTGGTGAGACCCTCCTGAACAATCCGATACGCGGAGAGGTCGATCCCGGGCGGGAGCGGGAAACGGTCCCCGGCGAGGTGCAGCTCGACGGGCAGCCCGGCGCGGCCGATCTCCTTGATCAACGAGTCGAGGCCGTCAAGGCCGGGCTGAGGCGCGAGGTCGAGGCCGTCGCCGTCGCGGCGCATCACGCTAAGCAGACGGCGCATCTCCGCCAGCGCGCCGCGTCCGGCCTGCTCGACACCTCTGAGGGCATCGCGATCCTCGGCCATCGCGTCGGGGAGATGGTGCCTGACAGCGCCGACTTGCAGCACCATCACGCTGACGGCGTGCGCGACGATGTCGTGCAGCTCGCGCGCGATCCGGGCCCTCTCCTCGGCCACGGCGATGCGCGTCGCTGCATCCCGCTCCTGCTCTGCCTGTGTCGCATGCGACTCCGCCACCTCAGCCCGCTCGACCCGAGCGCGGACGGCAAGGCCTGCAACCCAGGCGACGGCGAAATCGACGGGAATGAAAACGAGCTGGTCGACCGAGTGTCCGGGGATGTTGTAGATGAGGGTCGCCGAAGTGCCGACCACGATCGCCAGTCCGAGGCCGGCCCGTCGGACGTCCCGAAGGTTCCCGAGCAGGAAAGCGGCCGCCAGCCCGATTAGGAAGAGGGACTCAGGGTACGGGATCAACAGCGGGTCAATGAACGAGATTCCCGCGGCCAGGAGCCAGTACGCCGCCGGTCCGGCAAACGGAAACCATCGCCGCGAGAACAGGGGTAGCACCAGGATCGCGAGCGCGGGAAGGCAGAACCACAGCGTCGCTGTTGGAGCTCCGGACGAGCCGCGTCCGAGAACCACGTCAAGGATCGCCACGATCGCCAGCAACGCGATCAGCAGGTCGAACCAGTACGTACGGGCGAGATGTTCGATTCGGCTCACGCACTGAACGTACTCCGCCCCCTCCGTTCCCGCCTCCTACCTAGGTAGGAGTCGAAATCGTCGGATGGTAGGAGCTGCAATCCAGCCTCTAGACGATGCCGATCTCGCGATCGCATCTTAGGTTCGCTACATAGCACAACGAGGGTCGACGAAAGGAAGAGCAATGATCGAGGAGAACCACCCGACCAAGCGCTACGGCAGGACCGTGGCAGTCGACCAACCGGTATCGCTGGCCCAAAGACCCCGGGTATTCACCTGGGCACGAATCGCTGCCTTGCTGATGACCATCGTCCTATTGACGGGACTTGCCTATCTGCGAGTCTCGCCCAGCCCGGGAACGGTCTCGGTCCCTCAGGGGGCACACGCCGGCCAGCTGACCATGCACTCGTGCACCTACGCGACCGAGCAGGGTGCGATGCCCGCGGACTGCGGCACGTTGGTCGTGCCGGAGAGCCGAGCGAGCTCGAAGTCGCGCCTGATCGCGCTGCCGGTGACCCGGATCCTGGCTCGCTCATCGCACCCACTGGCGCCAATCTTCCACCTCAACGGCGGTCCGGGCATAACCAACATGACGTTCCCCCAAGCGAACCGCCTGGCCGCCCAGCACGATGTCGTCATGGTCGGCTACCGCGGCGTCGACGGCTCTTCGGTGCTGAACTGTCCCGAGGTGACGGCGGCGCTGGAGAACTCCGCTGATTACCTCGGCAAAGCGTCGCTGAGCGCGTACTCCCAGGCCTTCGCCTCGTGCGCGCAGCGGCTTGAGCGAGCGGCGTAGACCTCGCCGGCTACACGCTGGCCGAGCAGGCCGACGACATCGAGGCCGCTCGCGTCGCCCTCGGCTACAAGCGCATCGACCTGCTCAGCGAGAGCGCCGGGACCCGTCTCGGGATGATCTACGCGTGGCGGTACCCAAACAGGGTCGACCGCTCGGTGATGGTCGGGGTCAACCCGCCCGGAAACTATATTTACAGCGGAGCCGAGATCGATCAGGGGATCGAGCGTTACTCGGCGCTCTCCGCGAAGCAGCCTGCGTGCCGCGCCCGCACCGACAACCTCGCCGCGGGCATGAAGCACACGGCAGCACAGATGCCGAGCAGTTGGTTATCCCTGCCGATCAAGCCGGGCAACGCCCTGGTCGGGACGTTCCTCGGGCTCACGGAGGCGAACTCGAACAGCGGTTCGATACTGTCCGGGCCGATGACCCTCGACTCGTGGATCTCCGCCGCGCGTGGTGATCCGAGCGGCGTGTGGCTGCTCTCGTGGCTGTCCGGTGTCGTCCTCCCCCAGTCGTTCACCTGGGGCGAGTTGGCAAGCATCGGGATGGCCGACGCGCGGCCTGTCGAGCGCTACTTCAGCTCCGGCGCGGACCGGGGCTCGATCATCGGCAATCCCCTCGGGGAGTTCTTGTGGGGGGCAGGAGGCATGGCTCACGCCTGGCCGGCCAACCCGAGCGAGAACCAGTACACCAGCGTGCAGAACTCGAGCGTCCCGACGCTGCTCATCGGCGGGATGCTCGACTTCGAGACGCCAGCCCAGAACGCCACGAAGGAGCTGCTGCCGCACCTTTCCAACGGGCATCAAGTCATCCTGTCCGGGCTCGGGCACGTGGACGACTTCGACGCCTACGAGCCGAGCGCCAGCACGCAGTTACTGACCACGTTCTACGCCACCGGCCAGGTCGACACGTCCCGCTACACCCCGAACGTTGTCAGCTTCGCCACACCGCAATCGCAGGCAGCGATCGCTAAGGACATCCTTGGGTTTATGATCGGGTTCGCCCTGTTGGCAGTGATCTGGCTCGTGGTGTTGGCGATCCGGATCCGTCGCCGAGGCGGTACCGGCCGCAAGACGGGAGCATGGATCCGTTCGGCCGGTCCGATCGTGTTCGGACTGGGCGGATGGTTCCTCGGCGAACTATTGGTACTGCGGTTCTGGCCGAGCCGGGCGCTCCCCGACCCGCTGCTGTCAGTGGTCTCGATCGCGGTGCCGATCTGGCTCGGGGTCTACGCCGGCTGGGTCTGCCCCGGGACGCCGAAGGCGATGCGAGCAAAGGGCATCGGTGCCGCGGGTGTCGGTGCGGTGGTCGGAGCCGCACTCGGTTTCCACGTGACCAGCGGGCTCATGGCGTTGATCACGACGATCATCGGTGCGGCGGTCGTGTCGAACCTGAGCCTGCTCGTGCTCGACATCTGGACCGAGCGGGCCGCCTACCGGGGAACGGCCGCTCCGGCGGTGGATCTGCCCGAGACGGAGCAGCTGGAGTCGGAGCACCTGGAGCCGGCCCTGCTCTGATCGCCCGAACCGCGTCGGGGAATCCTTGCCTTGGCGACCGGTTGCTCAGCCGAGATGTCGGTGGGCCAGAGTGCCGGATTCGGCGGTCTGCGCCTGGACTGGTGCCCCACGACGCCTGTGCTATGGCGGGGAGAGGGGTGCCCCCAGGGTGCCGGTCGGTGGCAGTTCGCGGGCGGCAGCACCCGTCGCTAGATAGGGCTCCCCAGCCGGCGGTCTGGGTCACCCCCGGTCTCCCACCGCCCCGATGCTGGGTTCGGACAAATTCGAGGAGGGGTATGGACAGGCCGTTGATCCAGTGGGCGGAGATGACACTGGACTGCTGCGACACGGAGCGAGCTGCCACATTCTGGAGCACCGTCCTTGACCTGCCTGCTCGCCCGCAGTCAAAGCCGGGATGGTTCCAGATAGGCCCCGCCGTTACCGGCGGGCCAGTGATCAACATTCAACCTGTCGGCGAATCGAAGGTAGGCAAGGCTCTGTTACATCTCGATCTCTGGGTGACCGACATGCCAGCAGCTGTCGCCCTTGTCCATGGTCTTGGCGGGCGAACGCTTAACGAGCACTCTTACGACGAATGGCTCATTCGTGTGATGGCAGACCCGGAGGGTATCGAGTTCTGCCTGCTGGGTGGATCCCCCCAATCGGCAGGACCCTGAGTCGGCCACGCAGAACTTCACATTGACGGTGATGCCCTTGTCGGTTACCACCGCGTCGCTACCAAATGGTTCAGTGCGGAGTAAGTCGGACAAGATCGTCTATTTGGCTTCCCGGGCTGCGACGGCAGGCCATCCGCCGTACAAGTGGTCGTTGACTCCGGGGTCGAATCCGCTTCCGCCTGGTCTCAAACTGAAGAAGTCGTGGGGCGTGATTACGGGCACGGCCACGACGCCAGGCCCCTACTCCTTCGCCGTCTAAGTCACGGACACCAATACCCCGAGGTCGAGGGGTCATCCCCGACCAAGAACACGGCAACGGCTCAGCTGTCGATCACGATCGCTTCCCGAACGACTCCTCCGACCAGCCAACGAGCTTGAATGTGCCATGGGACCCTCTGAAAGCGTCCTAACTGGGACGGCTGGGGCGTAGAGTTCACATCACTCCAGCGGGAGGTGCCGATTGTGATTGGTGAGATATTCGGCTTGGACGGACTGATTATCTTCGTCGTTGTACTCGTGATCCCAATCTGGGCGCTCGTCGACGCGGGATCGAGACCATCGGGTGCATTTAAGGCGGCCGGTTCATCGAAGGGACTGTGGATCGCCCTGATCGCCCTTCTGACGCTCTTCACCGGAATCATCGGCATGGTGATAGCAATCGCCTACCTGGTTGCGATCCGCCCTCGGGTGAAGGCGGCAATGAACTGATTACCTTTACTTCGATCCGTCCTGATCAGCGAAGAGGCGACTTTCAAGAGAGTTGGTACGACCGTTTCGACCCCGCTAGAGGCTAGGTTCGGTCGACCAGGTCCGAAGCAGTGCGAGGTGGTGCTCACCGTGCTGCTGCATCTCGGGAAATCGGGCCTGAACCCAACACCAGGTAGCCACCCTCGCACTGTTCAGGGACGTCAGGAGTGAAAGAAGGGACTGGTCCACATGCTCGAACTGCGCACGGGCCTCGTGCGACAGGAATGCCAGGTCCCACTCCAGAGGCCCGCGGCAGGCATCCTCGAAATCAATCCAACGCAGTCCTGCCCTGGTGGGGAGGTAGTTGCCGACGTGTGGTTCACCGTGGAGACCTTGTTCGGGGAAGGTGAAGTCGTCCAGCCCCCGCATGAGGTCACTGAACGCGCTACGAAGGAAGCCCCGATCCTCGGTGGATAGTGCCGTCATCCGGGCATCATCGAAGAGCGCCACTCGTGTTCGCTCAAGGCCGATCCGGAAGTTCGGCAGTTCGACGGTGATTCGAGCCAGCGCCTCGTGAACACTCTGGAGCGAACGGCCCACCTCTAACTCACCCGCTACGGCAGTCACATCGTTGTCCAGCCGGGTCCAGAACGTCACCGGGAATCCAGTGTCAAGGTCTCGAACGGGTCGCATGTCGGGTACTGGACGAGCCACCGGTGCCCCAACAGCCGCAAGGGCCTGAGCCACCTCGTACTCGTGATTCAGCGCCACGGCGCTGTCCGATCGAGTCCCAACCTTGGCGATGATCGGATGGGGACGAAGCCAGACAACGGTGTGGTTCGTCTCCTGGATGAGCAGAGCCTCTCCAGCCTCAAGTCCAAGCTTGCTGGCAGCCCTCACTGCTGCTCGGGTTCCGGGGGTCACGATCCACCAGTCTTGCCCACGCATATCGTGTGCTCGCCTTCATGCCTCGGTACGGGAACATTGATCTAGCTCTTCTCGGCGGTTCAAATGCCTCATGCGCCCAGGAGACGGTCCGTGGCCAGATCGGGCTGACCGTCGAAATAGAGATGAAGGACCTGCTTGAAATTCAGTGGGTCAGGTGAGGCCCGCCAGAAGAGGGTCATGCAGGATTGCAGCTTTTGGGCATCGACCGCACCGAAGATCTGTTCGGCGCTCCGATCGGTGGACTCGGCAACCACTTCCGTGCATTCGATCAGTCGGGGTCCGAGCACGGAGTGCTTCAAGTAGGCCTGGGCCTCCTCCAAGGACGAGAGCGAGAACCTCTGCGACATAGGACTGTGCCCGAGACCGGCGATCTGCGGAAACACGAACCACATCCAGTGGCTGGTCTTCCTACCTTGACGGAGCTCTTCCAGCGCCAAATCGTAAATGCCATCGGCGTCCTGGGCAGCTACGAAACGGTTCAGACCAAATGGATCGTCCATCGACATTTCGGATCCCTCCGCCGACGCTGTCACAGCAATGGTTTGTCCTGCGCCTGTCGGGCCAGCAGTCGGGGTCCGATTGCCAGGGCCCCAGCCAAAAAGACTGCTTCGTTCCTCTGCGAGGTCAAATACTGATGCATGGCCACGACGTCTCCGATTGAGTGCCTTCGTCTCGGAGCTGGTGATCGATCTCAGCTATCGAGGGGATTGGCCTCATCGCCTTCCGCGTCGTCAAGTCATTTCGACCGGCACACGGAGGAGGTCGAAACCAACGCTTACCGCGCCGGTATATCCGGCACTGAACACGTCCTCCGAGAATGCTGTCGCCTCATCTGAGTTTGTCGGCGAAGGAATGAGGTGGGTGAGCACGAGGTGCGGCACTTGTGCCCGCTGGGCCATGGCCCCCAGAGCGACCGTGTCGGCGTGATAGTCGAAGATCTTCTCGAAGAACGTCCCGGCGATCATCGGCGCCATGGCTGTCGTTCGGCAGGCTTCGTGGACGAGCACGTTGACGCCGCGAGACAGTTCCTCCACCTCGTCGCAGACCCTGGTGTCGCCTGAGATGACGACTGCTCCGTCAGGAGTCTCGATGCGATAGGCGACGGCGTCGACTGGCTCATGGTGTACAGCGACGGCCTTCACCGTGATATCTCCGCTCGGACTGGACCACACCAGCTGTGGGGATGAGGACGGGGGGAATGTGGACACCGCGATCTCAGGGGCATGCTCTTGGACATGTCCGATGCGCAGCGCGATGTCTTCGGCGAATGGGTCGAACAGCGCATCCAGGAACGGCTCCGTGGTTCCTGTCGCCGTCACAATCGGGAGAGGACCGCAGAACGCCACCTGGTCCTCGAGCCAGCGGGTCATGGCCACGTCCGCTACATCGACCACGTGGTCACTGTGGACATGCGTGAGGAACAGTGCCGATAGTTCGTGGGGTCGCACCTCGAGGTCCGCCATCCGCAGCACGGTACCTCGACCAGCATCGAACTGCAGTACCACGTCGTCCGACTTGACCATGGTCCCGGCACCCGCGCGACCGGGCGAGGGATGTGGGACCCCGGTCCCGGTCAGGATGACTTCAGTCGGCAAGGCGGCGGTCCTGGTCACTTGAAGGTCCGAGCGCGAGGAGGGAGAGCGTCCGATCGATGTGCTGGTCGACCGTGACCACGTGACCGTCGCCGAGGCGTTGGAGCATCGGCGCATTCGCGAAGTGGAGTGCGCCGAAGCTGGTGATGATCTCCCACACCTCTTCGACGGTGAGATCAGCACCCTGGCCGTCGGCGCGAAGCGCCGACCAGGCGGCGGCAACCAGGTCGAAGCGAGGCGCGAGGTGACGCTCGATGAGCCAGTCCAGGCGCGCCGTCGGTGCGCTGGCCTCCAAATTGATGATCCTGTTCAGCGCCGGTCGGTCGGCGGAGAACCGGATGAACCGCGCGATCGAAAGCGCGATCGTCCACCGATCGAGCGCAGTGCCGGGTTCGTCGACCAATGAGGCGTCGAGTTCGACGAAGAGCCGGTCGACCGTGGACTGCCAGAGCCGCTCCTTGGACGAGAAGTGGTAGTTGATCTGCGGCTGATGGGCCCCGGCACGCTCCGCGATAGACCGGGTGGACGCCGCATCGAAGCCGTGGGTGGCGAACTCGATCTCCGCCGCGTCGATGAGCGCCGTACGGAGCGTCGACGGAGAACGTCGGGCCTTGACGGCAGCGACGGCCGATGGACTTTCCATATCGAGTGATACTACTCTGGTTATCGACCGATAACAGAAGGAGTGACATGTTCCGACTCATCAGTACGGCAGGTCGGGCCGCCCTGGATGTTGGAGGTCAGGCGTTCGATCTCGCGGACCTCTCGGGAGATGAGCGCCTGGCTGACCCGATGGTCGCCATTGCGCGATTCGAGGAGCTGCATCAACTGTCTTCAGCCACAGGGGGTGCATCCTCGCTCGGCACGACAGCCGGGCTGACACTCGAAACACCGGTGCCTCGTCCACGCCAGGTCTTCGCCATCGGCCTCAACTATTCGGATCATGCGGAGGAGAGCGGCATGGAACCGCCTCCCGCACCGCTCACGTTCACCAAGTTCCCGAGCTCGATGGCCGCTCCCCACGCCGACATCCCACTGTCGGGAGCAATGGTCGACTGGGAGGTCGAAGTCGTCGCCGTCATCGGTAGACAGGCGCGACATGTCAGGGTGGAGGAAGCCTGGTCGGTGATCGCCGGCCTCACCGTCGGCCAGGACATCTCCGATCGACAGGTGCAGCTCACAGGTACTCCGCCTCAGTTCTCCCTCGGCAAGAGCTTTCCCGGCTACTCGCCGATCGGCCCGGCGGTGGTGTCGGTCGATGGGCTGTCGCAACCCGATGATCTCGAGCTCACATGTGATGTCAGCGGCCAGCGCATGCAGCAGGGCCGAAGCAGCCACATGATCTTCTCGATCCCGCAGCTGATCGCCTACCTCTCCTCGGTTTGCACACTCGAACCCGGTGACCTCGTCTTCACCGGCACGCCGTCAGGTGTGGGCATGAGCCGGAACCGCTACCTTGTCGAGGGCGACGTGATCATCTCAGAGATCTCCGAGATCGGGCGGCTCGAGAATCACTGCGTGGCCGGTCGGCCGGCGGTGTCGCTATGAGCCTCCACCGCCTCCTCGGATTCACGACCTCCGTCCCTGACCCGGGGGCCCTTGCCGCGTTCTTCGGAGAGCTCGGCCTCGAAGGGAATGCGACGACCGGATTCACCGGCAGTGACGGTGGTGCCGCGGTCATCCTGGACGAAGGTGACTTCCGGCGGCTGGTCCGGGTGGAACTCGGCTGCGACGGGCCGGAGGAGCTCCTGGCGATAGCGCGCCGCCTCACAGACGGGGGCATCACGCCCGTCATCGCCGACGATGAGGTGCAGGTGGTCGATCGGGCGAGCCGGGTCGAATTCGTCGTGCGGGTGGCCGGACCGGCGCCGGCACCTACTCCAACCGTGCTCATCGTGCCCAACGGACCCGGCGCCACCGTCCGTGCCAACGAGCGCGCCCCTGCGGTGTTCGTCGGGCCTCGGCCGCCCCGTCGACTCGGCCACCTGGTGATCGGCACACCGGCTATCGGCGAGACACGGGACCTTCTGGTGCAGGGCATGGGCCTCAAGCTGACCGATGAGATCGACGGGGTCATCGCCTTCCTACGGTGCTCATCGGACCACCACAACATCGCATTGGTTGAATCACCGGTTCCGCTCCTCCAGCACTACTCCTGGGAGTGCGACGACATCGACCACGTCGGTCACACCGCGACCGCGCTCTTGCGGACGGATTCTGAACGTCACACGTGGGGACTCGGTCGCCACTTCGCCGGCTCCAACTTCTACTGGTACCTACGCGATCCCGCTGGCTCCTATCTCGAGCTGTACTCGGACCTAGATCAGATCCTCGACGACGAAGCCTGGGAGCAACGGGGACGGACGCCATTCGAGTTCGAGCACGTCGCCAACTCATGGGGTCCCGACCTGCCCCTCGAGTTCATCGTGCCACCCGACCTCGACCGGCTCCAGGCGGCGTGGTCCGGTCGGTGAGCGATTCGTCGTCCGGAGCAGTCGATGTGGTTGTCGTTGGAGCCGGGCCGGTCGGATGCGCGCTCTCGCTCCTCCTCGGGTTGCGGGGCAGGAGCGTCCTCCTGGTCGAGCGCCACGCCGGACCCTATCCGCTTCCCCGCGCCGTTCACTTCGACGATGAGACCGCCCGCATCCTGCAGGCCTGTGGGCTCGGACCCGACCTGTCCGCAATATCGGAACCGGCCACCACCTACGAGTGGCGCAACGGGGACGGTGTCCCGCTGCTCCGTTTCGAGACGTCTGTTCAGGGCCGACAGGGATGGCCAACAGCCAACATGTTCAATCAGCCCGACCTCGAGCTCCAGCTCCTGGCCCGGGTGAGGGCCACCGAGGGCGTCTCGCTCCTGTGGGGCCATTCCGCGTTGGGGGCGGGTTGGGACAACGACGGGGCTTGGGTTGAGCTCGAGCCAACGAACGGCAGCTCCCGGCGGCGGGTGAACGCTTCCTATGTCGTGGGCTGCGACGGCGCCAACAGCACGGTGCGCAACCTGCTCGGGACGGCGTTCGAGGACCACGGGTTCTTCTTCGACTGGCTGGTCGTGGATGTCGCCCTCCAGGAACCACGGGTCTTCGATCCCCCGAACCTCCAGGTGTGTGATCCCCGACGCCCCACCACGGTGGTGTCGGGCGGTCCGGGACGGCGCCGCTGGGAGTTCATGTGCCTGCCGGGCGAGACGCTCGAAGCCCTCGACGAGGAGGAGGCCGCGTGGGCGTTCCTCCAACCGTGGGATGTCCGGCCCGACAACGCCACGTTGGTCCGTCACGCCGGATACCGGTTCCGTGCCCGCTGGGCGACCCGATGGCACGAAGGTCGGCTCTTCCTGGCCGGTGACGCCGCCCATCAGACGCCGCCCTTTGCTGGCCAGGGGATGTGTGCGGGCCTGCGCGATGCTGCCAACCTGACGTGGAAGCTCGACTATGCCCTGGATCACCCGGAGGCCTCGGCGCTCCTCGAGTCGTACGACACCGAGCGGATTCCGCAGGCCGCTGCGGTCATCGAGATGGCGACCGAACTCGGGCGGATCATTTGTCTTGCGGACACGCAGGAGGCCCGAGTTCGTGACCAGCAGATGGCGCCGCTCGTCCCACCTGGTGGACAGACCCCCGCGCCGCCCATGCCTGGGATCTCCGGCGGCATCCTCGCCGACTCGGTGGAGTCAGGTCAGCTCTTCATCCAATCCACGGTCCGATCCGGCGGGGTCGAGGGTCTTCTGGACGATGTCGTCGGAACCGGTTGGCACCTGGTGACGAACAGCAGACCGGAACTCGAGATCGAACTCGCCACCTGGTTCGAGTCCATCGGGGGGTGCATCGTCACTGTCGGCTCGACCGTCGAGGACGTCGAGGATGTCGAGGGATGTTACGGCCGGTGGTTCGCCGAACACGGCGTCACCGCGGTGCTCGAGCGACCGGACTTCGCCATCTACGGAACGGCCGCTCGTGACCACGACGTGCCCCGGTTGATCTCCCGGCTCCGCGCGCAGCTCGACCAATCCTGAACATCATCCGAGTCCAGGGAGCGGCGTTGTCGCTGGCCGGTGCGCGGCCGACTGCTTCAGCTCGCCGGGAGCAAGGACGGGAACAGTGCGACGGTGTTCGCAGCCAACCGGGCCACCATCGACTCCGCCGATACATCCGCCGCATCGAGTCGTCCCGCAGCGAGTTCGACTACGAATTCGGGCGTGAACGGATAGTCGCTGCCATAGTGGAGGTGTTCCAACGTGGTCAGCGCCAGGATTGCGTCGAGTTGTCGGGGAACCGGGAAGCCGGCGAGGTCGTAATGGAGGCGCGCCAAGTCGCCCATCACGTCGGCCGCAGGGTCGACGTCCTGGAGCACGAGCGAAAATGCAGTCACCCGGTCCGCAATCATCGGGAGTGTTGCGCCAGCGTGCGGGATCACGAACTCGACGTTTGGATGCCGGGCGACGGTGCCGTTCAGCACCATGTTGACGACGGCCCGTGTGGTGTCGAAGAGGAACTCGAGCATCGGACGCGGACGACCGAACGACGTTCGATCCCAGCAGACGGGCGACGTGGGGTGGATGAACACGCGCGCACGCGGCGGTCGAGCTCCGCGAAGACCGGGTCCAACACCGGATCACCGAGATAGACGCCGTCGACGTGCGTGAGGAGCGCGAAACCGTCCGAGCACAGCTCGTCACAGCATCGGGTCACCTCCTCCAGGGACCCCTCGATATCGGGGAGTGGCAACGATGCGAGGTGTCCGAACCGACCCGGATGGGCACGCACGCACCGGTTCCCCTCGTCGTTCACCACCGTAGCGAGCGCGCGGGCCGCGACGGCATCGCCGAAATAGACCCCGGGCGAGGAGATCGAGAGCAGCGACGTGCCGATCTCGAGCCGGTCCATGAGCGCCAGGTGACCGGCGGCAGTCCAGGGCGGCAGGGCATCCATGCCGTCCGGCGCTCCGTGGCCGGCGGCTTCTGCCGCCGATCGGTAGTCATCGGGAAGAAAGTGCGCATGGACGTCGATCCAGGTGGCTGGCATCACGGACGGCCTTCGTCGGCCGGTTCGGCGGCCGATGAGGTCAGTCCCGTCGGGAGACACCAGCAGACTGTCCGTCGTCCGACGGAGGTGCGCCACGAGCAATGGGCGACACGGGAGGCATCCCGATCGAGGGCGGCGGTCTCGAGTCCCGTGCGCTCCTGGCGCACGTCCCGGTCGTTGGGACTGCCGAAGGGGAGCGACCAGTCCCAGAGGAGATCGCCTGCATCCCGGAGCGCTGCGACCCATACCTCGTCCAATCGACCGGGCGGGTTGCCACCGGTCGGGCCGGTGAGTGGTGTGCGGTCAAACTGGTGGTGCGCAGCGAGCAGTCCCGCTCGCCAGTCGACATCTCCTTGCCCGACGACTCGTCCCACGACGGACTCGATCGCGATCCTCGCATCGGCAAGGTCGATGAGCCCCTCAGTCGACAGCGACACCACCGAACCCGTGTTGCGGCTCGCCCCGGGCTTGACGCAGTTCGACGAGGCGAAGCACGCATTCGCGTGCCACCCCCGTGCCGGTCACGTACCGCTCGCACAGGTCGGCGCCCCGGAGCCGGGACCCCGGAACGAACCTCCCGGCGAGCATGCCGCCGCGCCGTTGCGCGAACACCGGGTCGATCCGTGGATCCTTCGGCACGATCGGGACGGTAGCACCGTGGATAGATTCACGAAAGTGGGAGAGATCTTCGAGAATCTGTTCCACTCTCGACGCCGGCTCCGGTACGCTCTGCCGACGCGGCCGCATCTGCCGTTGAGTCGATGCCGAATGGCACCATCGGCGCCGTGACCACGTCGAGGTGCGCGTGGCGCATCGACCCGCTGGACCTGCAAGGGGAGAAGGGACAGTTCGGATGGGCACATACGCCAATGCCTTCGGTCCAGCGAAGCCGGAAGAGACCTATGTCGACCATGGTCACGAGGAGCGGCTGTTCGACACCGGGGAGGTCGAGCTCAACCATGTCGTCGTGGGGCAGGAGACGAATCCGGCACTCCTCTTGATTCCCGGCCAGACCGAGTCGTGGTGGGGCTACCTGGGAGCACTCCCGCTCCTGGCCGAGCACTTCCACACCCACGTCGTCGATCTTCGCGGACAGGGTCGGTCGTCGAGAACTCCCGGTCGCTACACCTTCAACCTGATGGGAGGCGATCTCGTACGGTTCATCGACGAGGTGATCGGTCGACCGACCATCGTGTCGGGCCTGTCGTCGGGCGGCGTGCTTGCCGCGTGGCTGTCGGCCTATGCGAAACCTGGTCAGATCATTGCCGCCCACTACGAAGATCCCCCACTCTTTTCGTCGGAGCTCGTCCCCAGCGTCGGCCAGGGCGTACGTCAGAGCATCGGACCCGTGTTCGAGTTGATGCATCGATTCCTTGGCGACCAGTGGAGCATCGGCGATTGGGAAGGGCTCGGTGAGGCCATGCAGGAGGCACTTCCTCCACCCCTGCAGATGGTCGCCTCGGCCTTCGCCCACGGCGAGGTGCCTCCGCAGAACCTCAAGGAATACGACCCGGAGTGGGCCAAGGCGTTCTGGACGGGGACCGTGTGCATGGGCTGCCCGCAAGATCGGATGCTGACGGCGGTGAAGGTACCGGTCCTCTTCACCCATCATTTCCGCATGGTCGATGAACAGTCCGGGGTACTTCTGGGTGCCGCCTCCGATCTCCAGGCGGCACGGGCGCGTGACCTGGTCGCCACCACGGGTCACCCGTGTGACTACGTGTCGCTACCGTCGATGGCTCATTCGTTCCACGGTCAGGACCCTGCGCAGTTCGTCACTACGCTCACGTCGTGGGTCCAATCGCTGCCGACTTGACATGCTGCTTCACGCGCCAAGTCCCCGAAGGCGCATCGCACCTTCGGGGACTTGAGGCTCATTGAGGGTCAAGCGTCGCGGTGCGCCATCCGCATCGATGCTGCGGCCAAGACGATTGCGGCATAGACGCCGAGGACAGCAATGGCAGCTCCTGGCCTCAGAAGGCCCGCCGAATGGTTGACCGTGACGGCGGCCTCGAGTGCGGTCCCAGGCAGGTACTGACGAAGGCCGGCCGGAAGCAACTGGCCGAGCGTGACGCCTCCCACGATGACCAGCACCAGTGCTGTGGTCGCTCCTGCGGTGTGTCGGATGAGGCCGCCGAGACCGACTCCGATGATGGCGATAAGGCTCACCGCCAGGGCGGCGAAGACCAGGGCCTGGAGCACGCCGGGATGACCCGAGGGTCACTTGGAGGTGCTTGCCGGCGAAGACCCGCTGTCCGACCTCGAAGCTGACCACGGCAGCGAGCAGTGCCACCGGGAACACGAACGCCGCAGTGACCGCAGCTTTGGCTGCCAGCACCAGGCGTCTGGTGGGTGTGGCGGTGAAGGTGGACCGGATCATCCCCGTCGACGTACTCGGCCGTGACGGCCCGGACGCCGAGTGCCGCGAGCAGCACGGCGCCGACGAAGAAGATGCCGCCCAGCGAGCAGGCCGTCGGGTCGAAGGTGGCTGGCGCTGCTGGGCGGTCATGGTGGCCCACGCATGGACCTGGGAGATGCAGAGGATCGTTCCCAAGGCGATGGAAATGGTGATGGCCATGACAGCCGTCCGCCACGTCGAGGGCAGCGTGCGGAGCTTGGTCCACTCCGACTTGCAGAGCTCTGCTTGATCTTCGGAGCCGTCCGTACCGGCTGAGGCCGGTGGCTGTGAAGTGAGTGGCATCGATGGTGTAGGTCGCAGTGCTCATGTCAGAGCTCCTTTGGTCGAGTCGGCCAGCTGGCCGGCGTGGTAGTCGGTTTCATCCTTGGTCAAGTCGAAATACGCCTCCTCGAGCGACGACCCGAGTGGGGTCAGCTCGACGAGGGTGATGTCGTGGGCGGAGGCGGCGCCGCCGATGGCGGCAGCGTCCATGCCGGTCACGACCATGGCGCCGTCGGATCCGCACTCGATCAGAGCGCCGCGTTGGGTGAGGGCCTCGCCCAGGTCGGTCTGCTCCACAGCCCGGACCCGGACACTCGGGGCGGTGTGGCGGTTGATGAACTCATCGGTGCCGGCGTCGGCGATGATGCGGCCCCTGCCGATCACGATCAGGTGATCGGCGGTCTGGGCCATCTCGCTCATCAGATGGCTGGAGAGGAACACCGTGCGGCCTTCTGACGCCAGCGACTTCATCAGGTTGCGGATCCAGAGGATGCCCTCGGGGTCGAGGCCGTTGATCGGCTCGTCGAACATCACCGTCTCGGGGTCGCCGAGGAGGGCGGCGGCGATGCCCAGCCGCTGGTTCATGCCGAGCGAGAAGGTGCCGACCCGCTTTCCCGCCACATCGCTGAGGCCGACGATGCCGAGCACTTCGCTCACCCGGCGGCGGGCGATGCCGTTGCTGTCGGCCAGCCACATGAGGTGGTTGGCGGCACTGCGGCCGCCGACGATGGCCCTGGCGTCCAAGAGTGCCCCGACCGAGCGGAGAGGGTCATCCAGCTGGTGGTAGGGCTTGCCGTCCACTCGGACTTCACCGGAGGTCGGGGTGTCGAGGCCCAGGATCATGCGCATGGTGGTCGACTTGCCGGCCCCGTTGGGCCCGAGGAATCCGGTCACCTGCCCGGGCTTGACGGTGAAGGAGACCTCGTTGACCGCTACCGTCTTGCCGTAGCGCTTGGTCAGGTGGTTTGCCTCGATCATGGTGCTTCCTTTCCTCGATGTTCTTGGTCCTGGAGGCAGCCTGCGCTCGGTGCCTGAGGTGCCGCTGACGTGGCCCTGAGGTGGGCGGGTCAGCTCAATCACGCCGCACCTGGTCATCGGTCGTACCGTGGGAGCGTGGAAGTGAAGCTCTTCGGCGAGTTCGAGGTGGTCAGAGGGGGTGTGGCGATACCCGTTCGTGGCGCCAAGCAGCGGGCCCTCCTGGCTCTCCTGGCGCTCAACCGAGGGAATCCGGTCAGCGCCGATCGTCTGATCGACCAGCTCTGGGGCGACGGGCAGACGGCGAAGCCGGCCAACGCCTTGCAGGCCCAGATCGTCCAACTGCGCCGAACTCTCGGAGCCTCCGCCATCGTCACCTCCGAATCCGGCTACGCGCTCGATATCAGTGCCGCTGACCTGGACGCAGCCCGATTCGAGGACTTGGTGGCCGAAGGGCGCCGCCTCAGCACTGAGGGCGAGGTAGCCCGGGCGTCCGCCGTGCTCGGTGACGCCCTCCGGTTGCGGCGCGGCGAGCCGCTGTCCGAGTTCGCCTATGCCGGCTTCGCCGACGCCGAGCGGGCCCATCTCAACGAGTTGGCCCTGGTGGCAACCGAGTACCGAGTCGAAGCGGACCTGGAGCTTGGCCATCACAACGAGCTGGTGGGCGAGCTAGAAGCGCTGTGCCGGGACCACCCGCTACGCGAGCGCCTTTGGGAGCTGCTCATGCTGGCGCTCTACCGAGCGGGACGCCAAGCCGAAGCGTTGCGGGCCTACACCGAGATCCGTGACCGACTGGTCGACGAGCTCGGGGTCGACCCGGGCTCGAGCCTGCGCGAGTTGGAAACCCGCGTCCTTGACCACGACCCGTCCCTCGTCGCCGAGCAACCGCCAGCGCCCCGTGCGCCGGCGCTGCCGTCGGTGCCAGGCAACCTGCCCGAACCACTGAGCAGATTCCTCGGGCGTGACGCCGAACTGGAACAGGTGGGCGAAGCGATTGCCTCCAGCCGCTTGGTCACACTGATCGGACCCGGTGGAGTGGGCAAGACCCGTCTGGCGGTCGAGGCCGCGGCCCGCTTGCGGGAACAGCACCCGGGCGGCACCTGGCTGATCGAACTGGCTGGCGTCACCGATCCCGAAGGGGTCGCCCCGGCCGCGGCCGGCACGCTCGGAGCCGTACGGCCTGCTCTGGGTGACGCCCAGCCCTCTGGATCGACGGCCGAGCTCATCGCCCGCCACCTCGCCGGCCGCTCGCTCGTGGTCGTCCTCGACAACTGCGAACACGTCATCGACGAGGCTGCGAGCCTCGCCCACACCCTGGTCGGAAAGGTACCCGGTCTTCGCCTCGTGGCCACCAGCCGCGAGCCACTCGGTGTTCCCGGCGAGATCCTCATACCCATAGCCGGGCTGGCATCCCCGGCTGCCATCGAACTCTTCGTGGATCGTGCTCGTGCGGTCCAGCCAGGATTCGAAGGCGACGGCCCGGCCAAAGCGATCATCGACGGCATCTGCCGACGACTCGACGGCCTGCCCCTGGCCATCGAGCTTGCCGCCGCCCGCCTTCGAGCCCTCCCCCTGTCCACGCTGGCCGAGCGACTCGGCGACCGCTTCGCGCTGCTCACCCGCGGCGCCCGCACCGCGTTGCCCCGCCAACAGACGCTGCGTGCCGTCGTGGACTGGAGCTACGACCTCCTCTTCGAAGACGAGCGGCGCCTGTTCGCTCGGCTGTCGGTCTTCGTTGGCGGCTGCGAGCTCGAAGCCGTCGAGGCCGTCTGCGTCGACGACGAGCTCCCGAGCACCGACGTCCTCGACGTCATGAGTCGGCTGGTGGACAAGTCCCTCGTCACGGCCCCGACACCCGGCGAGACTCGGTTCACTCAGCTGCAGACGTTGTGGGAGTACGGCACCACCCGCCTCGACGACTCCGACGAGGCCGACACGGTTCGCACCAGACACGCCGCCTACTACCGCCGCTTCGCCGAGAACGCCAACGAACGCCTACGAGGTGCCAGAGCGCCCGAGTGGAGCGAACGCCTGACCCCGGAGTTGGGCAATCTGAAAGCTGCGCTCGATTGGCATTTGGGCACCGGGAACATCGATGCCGCACTCTCCATGGTCTCCGGAATGGCCTGGCTGTGGTTCGTCAACAGCGATTTTGCCGAAGGCGCCCGTTGGCTAGCCAGTGCGCTGGGCGCCGAAGGGAAACGCCGTGCTGAGCTGCACGCCACCGCCCTCGTCTGGCACGGTTACTGCGTCGGCATGTCGTTCAGCCCAGCGGCGGGCGTCGTCGAATGTGAAGAGGCGATTGCCGTCTTGAGGCCGGGTGGCGACCCTATTCGCCTGGCCGAGGCGCTCCTGCTCGGAGCGTCGGTACTGATACGCGCCCGCCAATTCAGCCGGTCGCTGGCGGCTTTGGCGGAAGCACAGATGCTGCTCGGCCCTGATGACCAACGGTGGCTGCTCGGTACACACGACACGATGGAGACGCAGATGCTCCTCGGGCCTCATGAGCACGGGTGGCTGCTTGGTACACACGACATGTTGGTCAGCTGGAATATGGCGTCGTTCGGGCGTCTCGACGAGGCCGAGGCGGCGGCCCTTTCGAGCATTGAGCGCTTCGACGCAGCAGGTGAGGTGTTGCTGGTCGTCAACGCACTGAACGCTCTCGCCGGAGTTGCCGCGGCAAAGGGTGACTTCGAGGGCGCGTCAGTAGCGTACGAAGCGCTGTTGGAACGGTGCCGGGCTACCGGGCAGCACCCCTATCTGCCCTTTTGCCTCGTCTCTTTGGCCGGTGTGCGGGCCAGACAAGGTGACGCCACCGCCGCCGACCATCTCTACCAAGAGGCGATCGAGTGCTGCTACAACCCGTGGCTCTCGGCCGACGCCATGGTCGGCCAAGCGGCCGTCGCCCGTCACCTCGGTGACCTGTTACGGGCGAGAGGTTTGCTCGACACCGCCGCGGAGCGTTACCGGGACGCCGACCTTCCCGCCGGCCAAGCCCGGGTGCTTGCGGGACTGGCCTGGTGGGCGATCGGTGCAGATCAACCCGCCGCTGCAGTCATCTTCGCGGCAGATGCTGTCAGAGCCGCAAAGACAATCGGGGATCCCGAATCCCAACTGCTCGCCGATTCCGCCCTGGCCGCAGCCAACGCGATCGCAGACCCCACTCAGCGCAACACCGACAACTTCGTCGCGTTGGCCCAACAGCGAGCCTCAGGTCTCTCGCATCGCTCCCTCACCGACGAGCCAGATCTGGTGGCACTCGCGACTCGGCTCACACCTACCGAGACCTGAACCAGCAATGCCGCAGCTCGGGTCCTCTTCGAGCAGGCCCATCTCAGGCCGTGGCGCTGGCACCTCAGCACCACCTCAGGGTGGCCTCAGGCCACAAGCGCAATCTGATAGTCATGCATCGCGACCCAGAACGGCCCAACACCCGCCGTGGCCGGTCGGCCTCTGCTGGTCCTGCGGTCGAGGACCACGGTCGGGTGGTCACGGCCAACATCCAGGCCGCCGCCTTCTATCGCCAAGCCCAACAGGCCGCGGACGCGTCCGTCACCGTAAAGGCGCTCCGTCACGCGGTCATAGCCGATCCGGGCTTCGGGCTCGCCGTCGCCGATCTCGCCGCCATCACCGGAGCACCCCCACGTCCCACCGGTGGCCGCCCGATGAGCTGGGAACGCCATCACATTGAGGTGGTCCGCACCGCGGCCGCCGGCAACGTCAGTCGAGCCACCGATCTGCTCCGTGAACATCTCGCCAGCGTCGGCTGCGACCCACTCGCTCTGCGCATCGTTACCGACCTCCGACGGCGCACAGGAAACCGGGATGGGCTCGAGGACTTCAGCGCCCAGCTTCCCGGCTGCCATCGTGCCCCCAGGGA
>CAVQXB010000005.1:0-566903 GCA_963717885.1 uncultured Acidimicrobiaceae bacterium
TGTGTTGTTACACGGGTGATCCACGGGCCCTGGACTGGGGACTATCGAACCACAGTCATCCTGTTGAGAAGGGGCTTCTCGGGTGGTCAGTCCAAGGTGCGGATCACCGCGTAAGTGCCTGATCGGGGATACCCATATCGGCCGCCAGCGAGCCACCGCACTACCACCTGGGTGTCGCACTCCCGGGTGCGCGCCACGGCCACCCAGCGAGTTTGCTGACGACCCCTAACGCAGGCCACTGGACCCGGGTATAGGGCACCTGTCATCTCCGGTGTGCGCTTTTGTCCCCGGAGGGGTCCCTGTCCTCCTTGCCCGGGTCTTTCTCGTGACACAAAGGAAGCCAGGGGACGGGAGAGCGGCCGGAACCCGGACAAGGGGCAGAGGAACGGCGACGGCCGACGGCGGCCCGGGAGGGCCGACCAGCGGACCGGCGGCGGGGACGGCGTGCTTCGAGCGACGGGGTGCGATGTTCCGGCCACCCCCGCATTCGCGATAGTTGCCTGACCCGCAACGGCACATCCGGGCGTGTGGATAACCGCCGACGCGGGCTCGCCCGAGGCCCGAACTCGACAGACCCCGGACGGAGCTGGGCATCATCGTGTTGAAAATGACCTCAGGCAAACGGGATGGTGGCCTGGACTGTGGTCTTGGTCTTCACCGGCTTGTTCTTGCTGTCGAGGGTCATTACCGTCTCGGTCACCTGGACCATGACCGAACTCGGAGCGGCCAGCTTCTTGTTCGGTGTCCCTGACAGTACTCCGGTTGAGGACAGCTTCATCCCCTTGGGCAGCGTGACCTTCTTCCACTTCAGCGTGGTGTTGTAGGGACTCGTACTGATCCCCCGCCTTCGGTGGTCAACGCAACGGGACCATAGGCCGAGCCGGGTGTGGCCGCGGAAAGAGACGACGTTGTAATGGCGAATGTGATGGCGATCTCACTGACGTCGTCGGCGCGGAAGTTCGACACCCAGACGTGGGTACCGTCCGACGAGATGCCCGCGGGGAGATTGTCAACGCCGATGGTTCCCACAACCGAACCGTCCGAGGCATCCAGCTCGCTAACGGTGTTATCGAACAAAATTGCTACCCAGACGCGAGTACCATCCGACGAGACGGCCTCGGGAGTGCTGCCGACGCCGATGGTCTGCACGACCGAGCCGTCCGAGGCATCCAGCTCGGTGACCGAGTTGCCACCTGTGTTCGCTACCCAGACGTGAGTACCATCCGACGAGACGCCGTAAGGACCGCCACCCGCGCTGATGGTTTGGACGAGCGATCCGTCCGAAGCATTCAACTCGGTGACCGAGTTGTCATTGGTGTTCGCTACCCAGACGTGGGTACCGTCCGACGAGATTCCCCTGGGATTAGTGCCCACAGGAATCGTTTGGACGAACGATCCGTCCGAAGCCTTCAGCTCGGTGACCGTGTTGTCGTTCCGATTGGACACCCAAACATGAGTGCCGTCTGATGAGACGCCGTCGGGTGCGTTGCCCACACTGATTCTCTGTACGATCGAGCCGTCCGAGGCGTTCAACTCGGTGATCGAGCCGGGCACCACGTCATTCGTCGCCCAGACATGGGTACCGTCCGACGAGATGGAGTCGGCAAACCCCGTCATGTCGATGGTCTGCACGACCGAGCCGTCCGAGGCGTTCAACTCGGTGATCGAATTGCCGTCCGAATTCCCGACCCAGACGTGAGTACCGTCCGACGAGATGCCAGCAGGATCGTAGCCAACGCTGATGGTCCGGACGACCACGGCGGCGGAAGCGGGATGCGCCCCGACAATGAGTGCAGCGCTCAGCGCACCACTGCACAGTAGCGACCCGACCAAAATCGTCCTCAGACCCATCTTGAAGCCCGCCCTCATGGATCTACCTCCCCTACTCCCCTCAGTTGACTGGGTTATCACCAATCCGTCGTCTGGGCAACTGCCCGTGCGGGATGAGCGGAGAGAGACGTGACTGTCCCATATCGCCGAGTGGGGCACCGTGATTACTGACAGACGATGTGCGAGTATGGCTGCCTAGGAGGCAGTCATGAAGCGCATGAACGGAGTCACGGCAGTCTTTCTGTCACTTGCTTTCCTGTTGAGCCTTGCGAATACTGTTCTGGTCTTCTTCGCCCACATTCCCGCCAACGCAAGATTGCTTCCTCGGACCTACTTCCAGGCCTACGGGGTACCGGAGCTCTTGCTGGCAGCCATGGGCGTAGTCATTACTTCCCTCGTCGCTTTCCTCCTCTATCGACAAAGTGGGAGTCACCAACTGAAGGCGGGGGGGCTGCCTGGGGTGTCTCGATTGCAGCCCTGGCTCTCGGCATCATCGGTGTACTGGCTATGCCCCGTTACATGTTCTTGGTGGGGATCTTCCTCGTAGGGGCATGCATCAGCTTCTCCGCTCGACAAGCCAGCGTGGCGGGGGCTGAGCAGCGGCCACCGTCGGAACCCGCCATTTCTCGCTAAGAACTTCGAGGCGGTCGGGTATCCATACCACCGGGTCAGTGGCGGTTATTGACCGTGGCCGACCGGCACAAGTGGGGCAGCCTAATGGAAACGGCGGGCGCTAGTGCTCAGGTGCCCCGGCCCTGCGCCATTTGTCAAGACAGGCCGGCCTCCATCAAGATGGTGCTCTGGGTCGCATGGTCCACGATGACGAGTGCGTTTCCCGATTGGCAATAGCTGGATTGCATGGTGCCGGCACTTGTCGTCCCCCAAAGTCCGGTCGAGTTCTGACTCAGGGTCGCCTGGTAGAGATAATCCCGGTCGGTGTAGCTGGCCCAGACCATCACCACTACGTTCGTGTCACCGTCAACGTACGAGTGGCCAGTCGAATCCACAACGTTGAAGTTGGTCACCTTCAGCGAATACACACCTGTCGCGGACGAGCAGTCGAACTTGAGCTTGGCCTTGCCTTCAACAAGGGTACTGATGAAGCTTCCCGCCTTGTGAGTGCCAGCGGAGGCCCCGGCAGGACCGCCGCCGGCAACGAGCGGAACCATCGTGGCAGTTCCGCTCAGCACGAGAGCAGTAAGGACGAGTACCGCGATACGCCTTCTAAGCATGTTCTTTCCCTTCTCTCAGGGGAGTCGGCTAAGCCTCTTTTGATGGCAAAGCGATTCCGGAACGCGATCCCCGAAGACTGAAGGGTTGGCCACATTTCCGCCGCCGCCTGACACTTGTCGAATCCACCCCCACAAGCACATGTTGTCATTTTGGATTTACCATGCATTGTCACGAATGTCCAGAGACCGGCTAAGGCTGTATTGCACAAGAACCCGTCTTTCGGGGCGGGAGCAGGTAAACGAGACCGAAGTCAGAGATCCTCGGGATCTAGCTTCCAGCCGACGGCGGGATCGTCATTCATAAGGCAAGGTCTTGCAGTGTCCCTTAACGCCGGGACGGGGGCGGTTATCCCCTGACACCCAAGACCGGTTTTCTCAGGTGAGATCACTCCGGTCGTGGTCCTTGGCGTTGTCGTACTCCTCGGGGGTGCGGTAGCGGTATGCGTCATCGTGGACCTGGTCATGCAGATCCCTGAGTTTGGCGAGTGATTCGGGGTAGGTGACCGTTTCGATCCGATGATGTCTGCGATCCAAGTGCATACGCAGCCGCTTTGGCTCGTCCCATGAGGTGAGGTCGTCGCTCTTGTGCGGGCCTTCGCTACCCCCCGGCCAGATTCCGGCGCCATCGTGAGCATGGTGCAGCCGGTCGTGCTCCTGTGAGAGAAATCAAGTGTTGCCGCATCGTGGATTCTCAGTCCAGGTCCATGTCGGTCCTGAAGATGGTCTACAAGCTCTTGCCGTTCGCCCAGCTCGTTGGGAGTGTTCATCGCTCTTCCAACCTCAGTGCCAACGGGTACCACAAGTTGCTCATGGGACGAGTATGCCTGGCCGCCAACGTAGCCTGCCCCCGACCACCGGTTTGGTGGGGCAGTTCTGCACTACCTCCGCATACACTTCGGGCTATGAAATGGGCTGACTGGAAAGAGCAGGCCGAGGACAGCCCACGGCCCTTCATGATCACGTACATGTCTGGGGCGGCGGTCGGGGTCATCGTCATTGTCCTCGGTGGGCTTATGATCGCATCGCCCTACGGCAAATACCACACCACCAATAGGTCCCCGGTCTGGGGAGTCATCGTCTTAGGCGTCGGTGTATTGATCCTCTCGGCGTCGATCGCTCTGACGATCATGGCCGCCGGGTACTGGATCGTGGAACGGCGGCGCAAGCGAGATCAGATCCTGCACCCTTAATAGCTCGACCTGACGGTCAGTGTGGATGAGGTGCTGACAAGTAGGCCGTCAATACCTGCGCCACCAGTACGCCGCCGGCCCCGCTCATCACATCTAGCCCGGAGGAAGCGAGCCGAGCAACTACTCGGCCGAGCCATCCACTTGTCCTCGGACCAAGTCCGCCGTCAGCTCCGATCTCTTGGCCCATCTCTAAGGATTGCTTCAAGCTCCGCCAACTCATTGGATAGGACACCGAGATCCCTAAGCGTACGGAGCAATGCGTCTCGGTCGCCCGGTACTGGCAGCGCGCTGAATTGTTCAAACTCGGAGCTGGCCACCGCAATGTTGGCAGACCCCCCGTAGACATTTGTCACAATCGGACCGATTCTCTCGGGATCAGGTGGTGGTCTGTCCGGCTGGCCAGCTCCGGGATCGACATCTTCAACAGAAAGGGCCAGTTCGAGGATTCGAGTACGAACGTTGTCAACGATGGCACTCAGTTGGTTGGTGGATACAACCTGCCAGGCTTGTTGGAGTCCCATTCCTTCGTAGAGCGAGACCTCGCCACGCTGAAGCAAGTAGTTCGTAAACCCCACTGCATTTGCCGGCCACTCCGCCCGCAGCGGACCTGAAGAATTCGCCAGGGATTCGATTTCAGCGATCGGTTGCTGGAACAGAACGTTGAACAGGACCCCTTGGCGATAGTCCGACGGAAAATTCATCGAAGGAATCGGAGCGCCCCTTAGCCCTGATCCAAACATGCCGCCAAAGTTCCCTAGGACCTCGGCCACGAAGGGACCACGGTACTCAGGTACCTTCGCTCCATCCGCTTCAAGGGGAGGACGCCTGGGAGGAAGAGGCGAAACGAACTGGTGTGCCTGTACTCTGGCCCACCCAAGAGGCGACCTGGGGACGGTTCCTCGTGGTGGCAGATCCAGATGGTCGACCAGTTGCCTTGGCCAAGATGAACCCTCGCTGAGCTAAGCGTCGCTGCGCCGTCCATGCGCCATGGACCCGGCGTTCGGAGGCACCCTCAGAACGGACTAGAGATGCACCGTGATGGACAAGCTGCCGCTCCCCAGATCCGTCGATGTGCGCTATTACGTAAGGCGTGGCGAACCCGTTTGTGCAGAGCATGGCCAGCAACTTCGAGGAAGCACTGCGGCTGATGGAGGCGGCGCTGACGGACTGTCCCGACGACCTGTGGGAGACGGACCTGTGGCCGGACGAGGCGCCCACGGGTCCGACGCCGCACGGGGGATTGCACGGCTCAGCCCCCTGGTTCCTGGCTTACCACGCGCTGTCGACCCTCGACTACGACCTCACCGCCGAGTTCGAGCCGTGGGAACCGCCACAACCCTTTGACGAGAACACCTACGCCTTTCCCAACCGCGTGTTCACCAAGGCCGAACTCCTCGGTTACATCGACTACTGCCGCGGGAGGGTGCGCCGAACGCTTGACTCGCTCACCGAGGACGCGGCGGCCCGGCCACTCCCTGGCGCCCATCGATACCACGGCATGCTGTACGGCGTGATTGTCGGCAGCATGCCGCTGCACGTCCTTGAGCACGCCTCCCAGATCCGCCAGTTCCTCACTTCCGCCGGAATCAAAGTCCAACCCATGCCCGGCGATCGTGGGTACGTGGGCTGACCCGTGACTCAATACGCCCGCTACCCGGCGTTCGGGGACAGGTGACCGTCAGCATTTCGACTTGTCAAGAAAGGGTCACGTTCATCTATGGATTCAAGCCAGCCGACCTCAGAGGATCATCGACTCCGTCCAGGCGATTCGAGAACGGAGCCGGTCGAGGTGACCATCACAAATCCAGGTTGTCAGTGGTTCGATTCCCTTCTTTCCTAGGTCCTCGCACGTCCTCAGTACGGCACGTTGCTGGTCGGCGACGCAGGCGATGACATCATTGGGGACGGCGGTGCCGTAGGCGTCGCAGAATACCTCGATCCGGTGTCGGCGATCAGGCGGGCTCGGATAGCGCAGCCAATGGATGCACTCCTCGTCGTCACGAAACGGCGCCAGTGTACTCCAGTCCATAGGCGATGTCGAAGAGAGGCGGTGCGGGCCGGGCGTGGTCCCAGTCGATTAGCCCGACAATGTCGTCGCCCTGCCACACCCCGTTCCAGGGGCCGAAGTCGCCGTGGCACATCGAGCTCGCCGGGCGAGCAGGTTCCGGTCCCGCTCGACCAGGCGCTGTCCGGCCGGCGGTTGGTAGTTAGCGACAGCGTCGTGGTAGCGACGCAAGAAGCGCGCCCATCGCCGAAGACCGGCTTCAGGTACCACCTTGGCCCAGGCCGCTGGACCTGACTACACCTTCGATCCAGGTGAGGACTTCGACTTCGCCCTTCGTTCTCGATTACTCGCGGCGCTGGGAAGTCGACCGTATCGAGATAGCGCAGGAGGTCGTGTACGGCTGGTGACCAGAAATTCATGGGGCGGCGGACCGTGCTCCCAAGCGCTCGATCCGACTGGTCATCGTGCCATCCGATCCTACTGAGCTAGGTGGCATCAAGGTGCCGGTCGGTGGCAGCTCGCTCGGCAAGTGCCCGTTCACAGGTAACGCGAACACAGCGGGCGTTCAGGGACAGCCCTCGGTCAACCTCCGGCGAGAACGATCCCCTTGAGCACCCATGCCCGTGATCTCTGTTGTATTTCCGAGGATGTGATGTCCAGTCCAAGACCCTCACAAGCGAGTACCCAGTGATCTATTGGGCGGAGACCCCGCAGTCCATACAAGACATCCCAAAGAGGGAGGTCGTCGAGCAAAGTGTTGGCTTCACGCTCGTAGACGTCGAGGAACATCTCCGGTGTATCCCCTCCGGGGTGAATGGCAAGGAAGTGGCGATACATTGCGACGGCGGCGTGCCGGGGCTCAATGGTGATGTCGGCCCAATCCACGACACCCGACAGACCCCCGCCGTCGTAGAGCAGGTTGCCAGGGTTGTAGTCGTCATGGCTAAGGACAGTCGGTAACAGTCCAACTCGGTCGTAAAGTTGGGTAAGCACTGCGTCAGCCCGAGCAGAATCGCTCCCAATACCCATTGTCGAGGGTTGCCACCGCTGCCAACGAGGGGCTCGAACATGACCGGCCCGAGCGGACGGGAGTTCATGGATATGGGCCAATGCTTCCGCAGCGCCGTGAATCCAGAGACTGATATCGCCGGGATGCATGTCGGGTCGCCCAGGTAGCGCAGTCATCACTATGGCCGGAGTTTGAAACCATTCACCGTCGGCATCCACCAGCACTGGTTGAGGTGTCGGCACTCTGGCCATCGATACCACGGTCAGATTGTCGAACTCCGTCCTGGCCTGGCCGTCATCTGCGGCGTAGACCTTCAGAACAAAGGGCTGTTCGTGCAGCCGAAAGGCAAAGGTCTTTCCTTCGAGCCCGCCCGGCAGCCGACTGAGGTTGGTTGGGGGTTCTGTCGATCCGAGTGCACGAGCCATCCGGTCAAATCCGGCAGCCCAGCGAGGAAGAAGGTCAGGTGCCACCGGATTATCATGGCCGCTCACACACGTCCCCGCCACGGTCGATAACCGCCGCCCATCCGGTGTTCGGTGACGCCTCGGGAGGGGTCGCAACCGTCAAGGTAACCTTGACTCAGTGAGTGAGAGGTTCGCCGAGTGGGACAAGGAAATCAGCCACGTCGTCAAGGCCAATCAAGATGTGAAGCTCGCAGAGTTGATGCTTCGGCGGCACGTAGCCAATGCACGAAAGGCTGGCCATTCTTGGGCGGCCATCGGGTTCGCCTTAGGCGTCACCCGACAGGCGGCACAGCAGAGATTCGGCGTCGACGAAGCCCCGAGCGATTGACTCGCACCCGGCGTTCGGGGGCAGGCCCCCACCTACGAGGCTTTCTCCCAAACCGAGACGTGGCTCCTGCTTTCGCTCGTGAAGGGCTCCCGGTTCCAATCACTCCAGCGCTCCCGCAACGTCATTCCTGCGAGTCGCGCCATAAGGTCCAGCTCGGAGGGCCAGACGTAGCGAAACGGCGCTGAAAAGGTCTCAAGTTGTCCGTCGAACCTCCAGTAGTGGTGAGAGTACAAGGTCTGTGTCGCGACCTCGTACTCATCGAATCCGAGATGCGTCGAAGTCACCGTAAATGCACGAACGGTTTCACCGGGCGGGAGGCGTTGGAGGTCGGGAACTACCACCTCAATCACGAAACACCCCCCGGTTTCTAGGTGTTCAGCTACGTTGCGGAAGCACTCAACCTGCTCGTCTTGGGTGGTCAGATTCATGATCGTGTTACGCACGAGATAGGCGAGAGTGAACGTTCCGTCCACCCTTGTGGTGGCGAAGTCGCCGATCGTGACGGCGATGTCGTCTGATCCCGGTTGCGCCTGCAGCTCCGCAATCATGGCTGGCGATAGGTCGATCCCATGCACGCCGACGCCCCGCTGACTGAGGGGCAATGCGAGGCGACCGGTCCCGATTCCGAGTTCAAGCACGGGGCCTGTTCCTGCTAGATCGGCGATGAAGCTTACGGCCGCTTCAACGAAGGCGGGCTCATAGATCTCCGGCCATTTGACCGCGTAGCCCTTCGCGATCTTCGCGTCGAAGTAGTTCTCGGGCATAGGCCTCATTTTGGCACGAGGCTCCAAGCCCCACATGTGCCGATCAGGGGCACCCCATAATCCGGCCGGACCTGGCTCTCCACTACCACCCGGGTGTCACACCTCCGGGCCGTCAGGAGCCCCTGAGTCCCTCCCAGGCGGCTTCAGACGGCCACTTCACCGAGTCCTGGGCTGCCAAACGCCGGCCCTCCACTCCAGGGATAGGGCCACCTGTCTTCTCCGGTGTGCGCTTTTGTCCGGTGGGAGGGCACCTGTCCTCCTTGCCCCCTCTGACCTGGTGGGCGCTAGAGGACTCGAACCTCCGACCTCAGCCGTGTGAAGGCTGCGCTCTAACCAACTGAGCTAAACGCCCGAGTGCCTGCCGGAGTTCACTAGAGCCGCGGCGAAGCAGAGGGACATGGTAGCCCGACCTGAGAACCCTGGATCGCTCGGGCCGATCCGGCCGCATTCCGTGGTGCACGCCACCTTCCGCAGCCGATGACCGGACATCGGATCGCCGAGCACGGCTCAGAACAGGCAACTCGAGGGTGATCACCCGGTCTGAGCGGATCGAGGATCGAGCGGTTTCGACAACGATGCCCGTCGGCGAGCAGTGTGTTGGAATGGCCGGAACCACCATCGAGGGAGTGACGCTTGACCACGTGGCGCATGCCGTGCCTCGGTGGCAGGACGCCTGGACGCGTTATGCCGTCGATCTTGGGGCCGAGTGGAATTCCGGGGGGCCCGGCCCGGGATTCGCACCGGGCCAACTCCGGTTCGGCAACGATGCCCGGATCGAGGTCCTCATGCCATACGACCCTCATGTCAACGACTTCCTTCAACGGTTCATCGCCCAACACGGTCCTGGGCCCCACCACCTGACCTTCAAGGTTCCCGACCTCGAAGTGGCCATTGATCAGGCTCGGTCGGCCGGCTACGAGCCCATCGGGATCAACCGGAGCGATCCTGAATGGATGGAGGCGTTCCTCCACCCGAAGCAGGCGACTGGCGTCGTGGTGCAGGTCGCCGAGGCCCCCGTCCCGTGGTCCAGTCCCCCACCCGACGACTATCCGAGGGATCGCAGGATGCGGCGGGACGGTTCGGGTCCCGTGCCACCAGCGGCGCTTCGTCGGGTGGTCCACGCCGTCGCTGATCTGGACCAGGCCACCGACCTCTTCGTCGGCTTTCTAGGAGCCAACGTCACGGGCGACGGTGAGCTCTCCGACCACCGATGGACGGACCTCGATTGGGGCGTTCCCCTGGGCCTTCGACTCGTCGCCCCCGTCGGCACCGACTCCCACTCTCCGCTGCGCGCCTGGCTGGGAGGCCGGCAGGGACGCGTGCACCACCTCCTCGTCGAAGTGGAGGAGCCTGAGACCCTGCCGGGTGTGAGCCATGGAGACGTTGGCTCGCTCGGACTCGAACCTGAAAGTTCGGACCAGCCGTTCTGGGTCATCGACCCCGCGTCCAACTCCGGCCTTCGACTCGTCATTGCCGCACGCTGACAGCATTCCGCCTGCCCTCGGCACCGATCCGCCCTCCGCCCCGGTCACTCCCGGTCGGTGAACAGGGGCGGGCTGGTGCCCGGGGGTGGCGGGGCCGGGGCCCTCGGCCTCCTCCTCGACCGGGGGCGGGCGGGGACCACCGGGTGCTCGGGGGCGGTCCAGCACCGGCCCGGCCCTCCGGTGAGCTGGACCCCTGGTGGGCGCGGAGCTGGTGGTGGCGGCGCAGCGGGTTCCTGAGGAACAGGATCGAAACCGGCGGAATCGAATGGCCGGGTCCGTGCCGATAGCCTGGGACGAGTGGCCACCCGATCCCGCGACGACGACCTGGACGACGAGGACGACTTCGACGACGAGGACGATGAAAGCGCCAACTCGCCCGTGCGCCCCGCGGTGAAGCCGACGCTCCGGGAGCGGATCCGCTCCGGTGGGCAAGCCGGGACCGGGCCGGCCGCCACCGAACGCACCACCAAACGAGCCATCGAGCAGCTGGACGACCGAGAGCGTTGGATCTGCTTCGCCGCCTCCGGATTGGCCGTGCTGACCGGACTCCTGATCTACATCGTGGAAACGGAGAATTGCACACTTCCGACTGCGTAAGGGCGAGCTGACCCCCCAGACCTCCCTGGTCATCGGCCTGGTGGCCGGGGCCCTTCTCCTCGGCGCCACGCTGATCGGCCGGCGGGCACCGGTCGGATTCGTGGCCCTGTTCGCCTTCCTCGCCTTCGGTACCCAGTATTTCTCGGGCATACCCTTCCTGGTGCTGGCGGTCTGGCTGCTCTACCGGTCCTACAAGTTCCAAAAGGAGGCCGCAGCGGCGCGGCGCACGGCGATGGCGGACAGTCCCCCGTCGACCTCGTCCCGGACCCGAGGCTCGAGGGACCGGGGCGGCTCCGCCAAGTCCCCGACGACCTCAAAGGGCTCGGCCAGCGCGAAGAAGGGCCCGACCCGGCCGGAGGCCAACAAGCGGTACACGCCCAAGCGGCCCCCGCCGCCGGCTCCGAAACCCTCTCGGCGGGAGCGCAAGGCGGCCCAGGCCACCGAGTGACGGCGCTCGAAGGACGAGGCTCCACTCCCTCTGCCCCACTGACCCGAACGGCTCTGCCCGTCCTCCCATCTCCCACCCGGGGCCGAGGGGGCCGGCGATCGGTGCGGCTCACTCCGTCCCCGTGACCAGGGCCGACCGGAGCAGCTCGAGGATCTCGGTCCTCCGCCGCACCAGGGACCGGGCCGTCGGCTCCTCGCCGAAGGCCCGCAGCACCTCCACCTCGGTGAGCATGCCGATGACCGTGGAGTAGATGGCCAACAGCAGCAGCCGGGGCTCGTGCCGGCGCATCTGGCCGGCGTCCATCTGCGCCTCGAGGAACTCGGAGGCCCGCTTGACCATGGGCTCCAGGGCGGTGACCAGGCGGGTCGCGGACGGATTGCCCAGGCGACCCATCTCCCGCACCAGGCCCAGCAGCTCGGGCCGACGGGCGGCCAGGCGGAACACCGACCGCACCACGGCCTCGACCCGGGCCCAGCCCGATGCCGGCCGTGGACAGCGACTCCTCCAGAGCGGCCGAGAGCTCGACCGCGCTCCGGTCGATGACCGCCTCGAGCAGCACCTCCTTGGAGGGGAACCAGTAGAGGATGGTCTGCTTCCGGATCTCCAGGCCGGCCGCCAGGGCGTCGAGCGACGAGGCGTCGTAGCCCCGGGTGGCGAAGGAGGCCAGGGCGGCGTCCAAGATCCGCTCCGACGTGCTCGCCCCGGCCGCCGGCCGCCGGCCCCGGGCCGGCGACCGCCCGCGGCCGGCTCCGGTCGCGGCTCCGGGGTCGGCTCGCCACCAGTGCTCGACTCGCTCACTTACCATATGGTAGACAGATCTGGTGACCCGTGTCCGCGACGCCCTCGCCGGCAAGCAGTTCTTCATCACCGGAGCCACCGGGTTTCTGGGAACGGCCCTGGTCGAGCGGGTCCTCCGCAGCGTGCCGGACAGCCGGGTGGTCCTGCTCATCCGGCCGGGCCGGCGGTCCACCCCCATGCAGCGGGCCACCAGGGAGATCCTGAAGAACGACTGCTTCGACCTGCTCCGCCAGCAGTTCGGCGACCGCTTCGACGCCGAGGTGGCCTCCCGGGTCTCCGCGGTGGCCGGCGACGTGGCCACCGACGGGCTCGGGCTCGACGACGACGGCCTGCAGCCGCTGTCGGAGTGCGACGTGGTCGTGCACTCGGCCGCCTCGGTGAGCTTCGACTCCCCCCTCGACTCCGCCGTCGAGGTCAACCTGCTCGGGCCGTCCCGGGTGGCCGCGGCCATCGTGTCGGCCGTCCGGCTCGCCGCGGAGCAGGGCCGCCGGGGACCGGTCCACTTCATCCCGGTGTCCACCGCCTACGTGGCCGGCACCCACCAGGGCGAGGCCCGCGAGGAGCTGCTCGAGGGCAACCCGTTCAGCGTGGAGGTGGACTGGAGGACCGAGGTGGCGGCGGCCCGGCGCCAGCGCGGCGACACCGACGCCGAGTCCCGGCGACCGGAACGACTGGCCAGATTCGCCAAGCAGGCCCGGGTCGAGCTCGGCGGGGCCGGTCTCCACCTGCTGGCCGAGCGGGCCGAGCGGCTGCGCGAGGACTGGGTCAAGAAGCAGATGGTCAAGGTGGGCCAGGCCCGGGCCCAGTCCCTCGGCTGGCCCGACGCCTACCCCTACACCAAGGCCCTGGGCGAGCGGGCCCTGGTCAGCCAGTTCGGCGAGACCGTCCCCATGACCATCGTCCGCCCGTCGATCATCGAGTCCGTCGCTGGCCGAGCCCCGTCCCGGGTGGATCCGGGGCTTCCGGATGGCCGAGCCGATCATCGTCTCCTACGCCCGCGGCCTGCTCCGCGAGTTCCCCGGGGTCCCCGAGGGCGTCACCGACGTGATCCCGGTGGACCTGGTGGTGGCGGCCATCATCGCCGTGGCCGGCGAGGCCCTGCTCGACGCCGACCAGGACTACGGCGGCCCGACGGTGTACCACGTGGCCTCCGGGGTGCGGAACCCGTTCCGCTACGGGCGCCTGGTGGAGCTGGTCCAGGCCTGGTTCACCGAGCATCCGCTGTACGACAGCGACGGCCAGCCCATCGTGGTGCCGGCGTGGTCGTTCCCGGGCCGCGGGCCGGGTGCAACGCCAGCTGACCCGGGCGTCCAAGGCCATGGACCTGGCCGAGAGGGTGGTGGGGTCCCTCCCCATCCGGGGCCGCCAGGCGGCGTGGATGGCCGCCCTGGAGGAGCAGCACCTGCTGGCCGACCGGGCCCTCGGCTACGTCGAGCTCTACGGCGCCTACACCGAGACCGAGGCCCGCTACCGGGTCGACCGGCTGCTGGCCCTGTGGGACCGCATGGACGCCGACGACCGGCCAGGCCTTCTGCCTCGACCCCGCCGCGGTGGACTGGGAGACCTACGTCCGGGACATCCACCTCCCCTCCATCATCGAGCACGCCCGGGTGCGCACCTCGCCGGGGAAGTCGTCCCAGACCCAACCGGGCGGACCGGGCCCGCAAGGCCATCCTCTCCCCCGACCGGCACCTGGCCGCCTTCGATCTCGAGAACACCCTGATCGCCTCCAACGTGGTCGACTCGTACGCCTGGCTGGCCTCCCGCCACCTGGCCCCGGCCGAGCGGGCCGCCTTCGTGGCCGACCTGGTGGCCGAGGCCCCCTCCCTCCTCCTGCTCGACCGCCGGGACCGGGGGGACTTCCTCCGCTCCTTCTACCGCCGCTACGAGGGGGCGCCGGTCGACCGGCTTCGGGACGACGGATGGGAGCTCTTCCACCACCTGCTGCTGGCCAAGTCGTTCCCCGACGGCTTCGCCCGGGTCCGGCGCCATCGGGCCCTCGGCCACCGGACCGTCCTGATCACCGGGGCCCTCGACCTGGTGGTCGAGCCCCTCCGCCCCCTGTTCGACACCATCGTCTGCGCCCGCCTGGGCGAGGACGACGGCACCTTCACCGGCCGGCTCGAGGAGCTCCCGCCCATCGGCGAGGCCCGCGCCCTGGTGCTGGCGGAGTACGCCGAGGCCGAGGGACTCCAGCTGGAGGAGTCCATGGCCTACGCCGACTCGGCCAGCGACCTGCCCATGCTGGAGGCGGTCGGCTTCCCGGTGGCCGTGAACCCCGAGGCCAAGCTGGCCGCCATCGCCCGCCGCCGGGGCTGGCACGTCGAGCACTGGCACAAGGCCGACGGGGGCTCCCAGCCCCTCCTGCCCCTCGGGCCCGGTCGACCGCCGGGGCTCGCTCGGGCGGGGCCGGACCAGCGCCGGCCGCCCTGGCCGGGGCGGTCCGGCCGGCTGCAGGCGGGACCGGGCGATGAAGGCGCTGGTCTTCGAGCGGAACCTGCCCCGCTTCGCCGCGTCGCGGGTGGCCTCGCTGCTCGGGCTCGGGGCGGGGGGCGGGTATCGGCCCCCTCCAGCTGCTCGACGCCGACCGCCCCCGAGCTCCCGGCGAGGAGTGGTTCCACCTCACCCCGCTCCTCTCGGGCATCTGCGGGTCCGACCTGGCCACGCTGGACGGCCGGAGCTCCCGCTACTTCGAGGACCTGGTCAGCTTCCCCTTCGTCCCCGGCCACGAGGTGGTCGGGACCCTCGAGGCCGGGGGGGAGGACCACGCCGGCGTCGAGCTGGCCCCCGGCACCCGGGCGGTCATCGAGCCGGTGCTCGGCTGCGCCCCGCGGCACATCCACCCGCCCTGCCCCTACTGCGCCGAGGGCCAGACCGGCCTGTGCGGCAACGTGGCCTTCGGCGACCTCGAGCCCGGCCTGCAGACCGGGTTCTGCGCCGACACCGGCGGCGGCTGGTCCACGGCGCCGCCTGTGCGCCCACGCCTCCCAGCTCCACGCCGTGCCCGACGTCGTTCACCGACGAGGACGCGGTGATGGTCGAGCCCACCGCCTGCGCCGTCCACGCCGTGCTGTCGGCCGGCGTGGACGACGGCGACGTGGTGGCCGTCATCGGGGCCGGGACGCTCGGGCCTGGCCTGCACCGCGGCGCTGCACCACCTGGTCCGGCCGGAGCACCGCCTGCACGGTGACGGTCGGGGCCAAGCACCCCCACCAGCGCAAGCGGGCCGAAGGCCTGGGCGCCGACACCGTGGTCCCCCCCGAACAGCTGGCCCGGGCCGTGCGGCGGCGGTCCGGCTCGCTGGTGCTGGCCGGGCGGCTGACC
Source organism: uncultured Acidimicrobiaceae bacterium (assembly GCA_963717885.1). GTDB lineage: Bacteria > Actinomycetota > Acidimicrobiia > Acidimicrobiales > RAAP-2 > Bog-756. Next base: position 15,474 of record CAVQXB010000005.1, read on the forward strand.
GACGGCGCCGACGTGGTCTTCGACTGCGTGGGGTCCTCGGAGTCGATCACCCAGGCCCTGGCCATGGTCCGGCCCCGCGGCCGGGTGGTGCTGGTGGGCATGCCCGGCCAAGGTCTCCGTCGACCTGGCCCCGCTCTGGCACCGCGAGCTGACCCTGGTCGGGCGCCTACGCCTACGGCACCGAGGCCGCCACTGCCGGCGACCTCGGCGCGCCGAGCCCCACCGGACCTTCGCCCTGGCCATCGAGCTGGTGGCCTCGGCCGGGCTGGGATCGCTGGTGTCGGCCGCCTATCCCCTCGAGCGCTACGAGGAGGCCATCGCCCACGCCGGGGCCGCCGGCCGCCGGGGCGCGGTGAAGGTGGTCTTCGATCTCCGCAATCCGAAAGGAAGCACCCGATGAGCCCCAGGCCCGGATTCGTGCTCGACGTCGACCGCTCCACGCCGCCCACCCTGTTCTGGCGCGGGCGAGCGGTTCAGCCTGGAGCGCCTGCCCGAGGGGAGCCGGGTCATCTACGCGCCCGGAGCCCATCGAGCCGCTGAAGGATCCCTCGGCGGCCATCCGGACCGCCCTGGCCCACCCGGTGGGCGACCAGCAGCCCCTCCCCGCCCTCCTCCGCCCGGACATGAAGCTGACCATCGCCTTCGACGACATCTCGCTCCCCCTGCCCCCCATGGAGCGACCCGACATCCGCCAGCTGGTCATCGAGCAGGTGCTGGACATGGCCGCCGAGGCCGGGGTGGACGACGTGGCCCTCATCGTGGCCCTGGCCCTCCACCGCCGGATGACCGAGGCCGAGCTCCGCCACGCCATCGGCGACCGGATCTACGACGCCTTCGCCCCCAACGGCCTGCTGACCCAGCACGACGCCGAGGACCCCGACGCCCTCACCCACCTCGGCCTCACCGACCAGGGGGAGGACGTGGAGATCAACAAGACGGGCCGCCGAGAGCGACCTGTTGGTCTACGTCAACATCAACCTGGTGGCCATGGACGGGGGCCACAAGAGCGTGGCCACCGGCCTGGCCAGCTACAAGAGCCTGCGCCACCACCACAATCCCCGTGACCATGCAGCGGTCCCGGTCGTTCATGGACCAGCACCGCTCCGAGCTGCACTCGGCCAACTGGCGGATGGGCCGGCTCATCGCCGAGAGCGGGGTCAACGTCTTCCAGATCGAGACCACCCTCAACAACGACACCTTCCCCACCGCCTTCCGCTTCCTCCAGAAGCGGGAGTGGGAGTGGAAGGCCAAGGACCGGATGGGCTACCTGGCCGCCTCCACCGCCCTCGACCGCACCCCGGCCCGCTGGCCCGCCAGATCTTCCACTCGGTGAAGGCCCCCCACCGGATGACCTCGGTCCAGGCCGGCGAGGTGGAGGCGGTGCACAAGATCACCACCGACAACGTCTGGGCCCAGCAGGGCGTGGTGGTGGAGGGTCAGACCGACATCTTGACCATGGGCCTGCCCTACATCAGCCCCTACAACGTGAACTCGATCCTCAATCCCATCCTGGTGGCCTGCCTGGGCCTCGGCTACCTGTTCAACATGTACCGGGGCAGGCCCCTGGTGCGCGAGGGCGGCGTCCTGATCATGACCCACCCCACCCCGTGGGAGTTCAACCCCGTCCACCACCCGAGCTACATCGACTTCTTCGAGCAGGTGCTGAGCGAGACCACCGATCCCATCGAGGTGGCCGACCGGTTCGAGGAGTCGTTCGCCACCGACCCGTGGTACATCCACCTCTACCGCACCGGCCACGCCTACCACGGAGTCCACCCGTTCTACATGTGGTACTGGTGCGCCCACGCCCTCCAGCACCTGGGTGGCGTGATCATCGTCGGCGGGGACGCCGCCGCCGTGCACCGCCTCGGGTTCCGGGCCGCCTCCACCCTGGCCGACGCCCTCGAGATGGCCGAGGACGTGGTGGGCCCCTCCCCCACCCTCACCCACCTCCACGCCCCGCCGATCCTCATGGCCGACGTCCAGTGACGACCCGGCCATCCCGAAGAAGGGCATCCTCCAACTCCCTGCGCCCGAGGCGGGCGGTGCGCACCGACGCCGCGCTGGGCGGGTCCTCCGGCGAGCGGGCCGGCGGCGGCGCCATCGGGATCCTCCGCGGCCTTGCCCCCTCGGCCCTGGTCACCCGGGCCGGGAGGGCCCGTTCCCGCTGGCCGCGCCGAGCTGGCCCGAGTCGGTCCCCCGGCCGGCCGCCACGCCGGATCTCGGCGTGTACTACGACACGGACTGGTCGCGGAAGTACCCGGCCCGCCTGGCCCGGGCCATGGTCCTCGACAACATCGCCCGGCCCCTGGCCCGGGTGGTGGCGTCGCCGCTGATCCGCGGTGACGAGGGGCTCTGCCGGGCTCGAGGCGCCGGTGATCTTCGCCGCCAACCACGCCAGCCACATCGACACACCGCTGTTGCTGAGCTGCTCTGCCGCTTCGCTTCCGTCACCGGACCGTGGTGGCCGGAGCCGCCGACTACTTCTTCGACCGGCGGTGGAAGGCGGACGTCTTCTCGCTCCTGCTGGCCGCCATCCCCATCGAGCGGACCAAGGTCAACCGGCGGTCGGCCGACCTGGCCGCCGGCCTGCTGGACGACGGCTGGAATCTGGTCATCTTCCCGGAGGGAGGGCGCTCGCCCGACGGGTGGGCCCAGGATTTCACGGGCGGTGCCGCCTATCTGGCCTTCCGTACCGGCAGCGCACTGGTGCCCGTCCACCTGGACGGAACCCGCCACATCCTGCCCAAGGGGGGCAAGGGCCTGCGCCGGTCGCGGACCACCATCACCTTCGGCACGCCTCTGTGGCCGGACGAGGGTGAGAACGCCCGCCGGTTCGGCGCCCGCATCGAGGCAGCCGTGGCCACCATGGCCCACGAGGCCGACACCGACTGGTGGACCGCCCGCCGGCAGGCCGCGGCCGGGACCACCCCGGCCCTCCAGGGCCCCGACGCCTCCGCCTGGCGGCGGTCGTGGGAGCTGGCCGACGCACCCGAGCGGCGGGACCGCGGCACCGATGTCGACGTGGAGTGGCCCAAACTCTCCCGATGAGAGCAGCTCGGGCCGGTCCCGTGGCGGCCCGGAGGGTAGGGTGCCGGCCGGGGCCCACCGCCTGAGCCCCATCCAGGCCGGGCCGGCGCCCGCCCCGGCGGTGCCACGGTCACCGCGGCGCCTTCCGGGGCCCCCACCACCGCCGGCGCCGGTCGGCCGCGCCCACCGCGGCCAACCGCTCCTGGCGGAGCGCGGCCTCGTCGGTGTCGTCCAAGGGGTCGAGTTCGACCGGCGCCGGCGAATCGGAGAGGGCCCAACCCACCAACAGGTCGGCCAACTCGGTGTTGCGGGCCAGGAGGGGACCGTGCAGGTAGCTGCCCGAGCACCTTCCCCTGCCACGCCCCCTCGGTGCCGTCCCCCCCTCCATTGCCCACACCGCTGATCACCCGGGCCAGGGGGCGGGACGCCGGGTCCCACCGTGGTCACGCCTCCGTGGTTCTCGAAGCCGGTGAGGCGGGGCAGCTGTCGACCGCCCGACAGACGGGGGGCCTCGGGCGGTGGACGACGCCACCAGCTCTCCCACGGCCCGACGGCCGGTCCCCTTGCGGGTGGTCACGTCGAGTAGGCCGAGTCCCGGATGGGGCCGATCTCCGCTGTCGGGGAAGGAATGGCCGAGAAGCTGGTAGCCGGCGCACACCCCGAGCACCACCGCGCCTCGTTCCACCCCCCGGTGCAGGGCACCGTCGGCCAGCAGGGACTCGGCGGCGCGGACCTGGGGACCGTCCTCACCCCCACCGATGCAGTAGATGTCTGCGTCGGGCAGCGGTCCGCCCGAGTCGGCCTGGAGGAGCTGGGTGTCGATGCCCCGCCACGAGGCCCGCCGGGCCAGGATCAGGCCGTTCCCCCCGTCGCCGTAGGTGCCGAGCAGGTCGGGGTAGACCACCGCGACGGTCAGGGACATGCGGCCGTTGCCGAGGGTCATGCCCGAGTCCGGAGATCGGCGAAGGCCGTGTAGTTGGCTACGACGTCGACCCTCCCCGCCGGCCCATGGTCCGCGTTCGGTGCCCGCCGCATGGCCCGATCGATGGCCTGGTCGACGGCACGGTCCACCGCCTCCACCGGGTCGCCCACCACCGTGGTGTCCACGCCGGCGTAGCGAAGGCGGACGGCCAGGTCCAGGCGCCGGTCGCCGGTGGCCACCACCGGCCGCCCGGCCAGCCGCTCGAAAGGCACGTCCCACAGCCAGCTGGTGTCGAACCCGTCGGCGGTCCGGGCGTTGACCGAGAGCACCACCGGCGGACCGGCAGCCGGCCTCCTCCTCCAACAGGTCGAAGATGGCGGTCCAGCCGGCCGGGTTCTTGGCCAACAGGAGCCGGACGGGCGGCCGCTGGCGCACCGTCGAGGAGAACCGGCCGGCCACCTCGTCCACCGACGCCACCCGGGCCAGCAGCGCGGTGACGTCGACCTCGCGGGACGGAGCGCCCGGAGGTGACGGGCCGGCCAGGATCCGGGGGTCCGGCGCCGAGGCCATGGCCAACGCCGCCGTGACCACCATGGCGGCGTTGGCCCGGTTGAACTGCCCGGGCAGGCCCAGGTCGAGGGCGAAGCGTCGACCGTCGGCGAACACCAGCTCGGGACCCTCCAGCCAGGCCTCCCGGGCCGGCCGGGCGAAGTCGCAGCGGTCACAGCCCCAGCCGCCCGGCCTCCGTCGAAGAGGATCCGACCTCCACACGAAGGGCATCCGACCGCATCGAGATGCCAGACCTGACCGGCCCCCACCCACCGGACGTCGGGGGCGGCCATGGCCGCCCAGGCGACCATGGGATCGTCGGCGTTGGCCACCACCACCGTCCCGGCTCCGTCGGGTCCGGTACCGGATCGGATCGCCGCCAGGGCCGAACGCCACCGGTCCACCAGCATCCGGACCTCGGAGATCCGGTCGAGCTGGTCCCTCGACAGGTTCAACAGCACCACCACTCTGGGCGCCGTCTCCTCGATCAGGCGGCCCAGGTACCCCTCGTCGACCTCGAGCACGGCGGCCCCGCCCGCCGGGGCCCCGGCCAGCGCGGCGACGTGCCCGGCGGGCATGTTGGCCCCGGTGACGTTGGAGACCACGTCGGGAGAGGCCGGGCCGGAGAGCGCCGCCACCAGCATCCGCGTGGTGGTGGTCTTCCCGTTGGTCCCGGTGACCAAGGCCACCGAGTGGCTGCCGGGCCAGCGTGGACAGGAGTGACGGGTCGAGGGCCAGGCCCACCCGGCCTCCGGCCACCGTCCCGCTGCCGCGTCCCAGACGGCGCGAGAGCCAGTTCGCCGCCTGCAGGGCCCACACGGCGAGCGAGGCGCGCCGCGGGAGCGCCGGTGACGACGGGCGGCCGGGATCGTTCACGCCGAGGGACGGGTCCGGGCCAGCTCCTCGTCGGTCGGGATGTGCGGCACCCGGGACTCCTCGGGCAGCAGGTCGGCGATGGCCCTCATCAGCATGGTGGTGTCCGCCACGGCGTCCTCGAGGCCGAGGGCCACGGCCTGTCCGACGGTGACGCTGACACGGGGCGGATGGGGCAGCGTGGTCATGTTGGGCAGTTTGGAGGACCGGGGCCAGACCCGCTCGGTGCCCCACAGGCCGATCGGGACCACCGGCGCACCCGTCTCGGCCGCCAGACGGGCCGTTCCCGTGTGCCCGTGGAGTACCGGATCAAAGAACGCCTCGCCCCGGGGGATGGTCCCCTGGGGGAGCACGATGACCACCTCCCCGGCCCGGAGGGCGGCGGCGGCCCGCCGCATCGGCTCAGAGGATCCGGCCCCTCGCTCCACGGCGATCCCCCCGACGGCACGGGCCAGCCGGCCCACAACCGGGGCCGTCGAAGACCTCCTGTTTGGCCAAGAAGCGCACCGGGCGACCCAACCTGGCCGCCACGATGCCCATCGCCGCCACGTCGAAGTAGCTGCGGTGGTTGGAGGCCAGCAGCACCGGTCCCCGGTCCGGGATGTTGTCCAGGCCGCAGAGGTCGAAACGGGCATAGGGGAAGGCCTCCGGCCGGAAGAACGGGCGGACCAGGTGGTAGGGCTCGAAGCCCACCAGCGAGGGGATCCCGGGAGGGCGGTCCCAGTGTTCGAGCGGCCAGCGCCGGGCCAGCGCCACCGCCACCAGTCGCGGGTCGGCGTTGAGGGGGTGGGGATGGCCCACCGCCATCAGCAGCGGCAGGTCGAACACGCTGTCCGTATAGGCGTGCGACGCCGAGAGTGCGATCTCGTGGTCGGCCGCCCACTGGCCCACCGCGGCCCGTTTGCCCAGACCCCATACGAAACCACCGTCGAGCTGCCCGGTATACCGTCCCTCACGCTCGGCGTACCGGGTGGCGATGACATCGTCGAAGCCGAGGGCCTCGGCCAACGGTGCGACCAGGTCCATGGGCGAGGTGGTGGCCAGCACGATCCGGAGCCCCTCGGCCCGGTGGGCCTGCAAGGCCTCGAGGGCCCAGGGCTGGACCAGGTCGACCAGCGGCTCCACCGCCCGCTTCCCGGCCCGCCGAGTGGCGTCGACGGGTCGTCCCCGCATGTAGGGGGCGGCGGCCCGGGCCAGACCGATCGAGGGCACCGACTCCCCGAACCGGTTGTAGAAGCCGTACAGGAGGCCCTCGCCCGGCAGGCGGCGGCCACCGCTCAGGACTCCCTCGGCGACCATGGCGTCCTGCAGAACGGGCCCGCTGGCCGAGCGGAGCAGTGTGCGGTCGAGGTCGACGAACACAGCGCCGGTCGGATCAGCCATGCCACACGCTACCGTCCGGCCACCGGATCGGGAAGCGTCGCAGTGGGGTCCGACCCGCACCTCCGGGCCGGTGAGGCCACGGACCACGAGACCGAACGGCCTTCGCCGGGCGCACCGGTCGGAGGGCGTCAGATGCCCCCGGACGCGGCAAAGGGACCGCCAGGGGGGGAAGGCGGTCCCTTCGCACTGACGCAACAAGATAGGAGGGGGATTCCTGTGTCCTGTGGTCTGCAGACATCTTATAACGTCCGCCCCCGATCAGTCAAGCAGCTAATATTGATATGTGCTATCGTCTTAGACGATGGAGCTACGCCATTTGCAGGCGCTGACCGCGATCAGCGATCACGGCACCTTCTCGGCGGCCGCCGAGCACCTGAACACGGTGCAGTCGAACATCTCGGCCCACGTGGCCCGCCTCGAGCGGGAGCTGGGCGCCCCCCTGGTCGACCGCGCCGATGGCCGGCTCACCGAGGAGGGCACCGTGGTGGTGGCCCGGGCTCGCCGCATCCTCTCCGAACTCGACGCTCTGGTGGCCGACGTGGCCGCCTGCAAGGACGAGGTCACCGGTACGGTCCGGGTGGGCATGATCGGAACCACGGCCCGCTGGCTGGTCCCCCGGCTGATGGACATGGTCCGCCAGCGGCACCCCAAACTGCGGCTGGTGGTGGTGGAAGGCATCGGGACCGGCCTCGAGCCGCAGCTGGCCGGCGGCCAGCTCGACCTGGCCGTCCTCAATCTGCCCCTCTCGGGCCGGGACCTGGTGGCCCGTCTCCTCTTCGAGGAGGACCTCATGCTGATGGTCCCCCAGGGCCATGCCATGGCCGACCCCGACCATCCCCTCAGCCTCGAGGACCTGGCCGAGATGGAGCTCATCCTCCCGCTGCCGGGTACCGCCTTCCGCGACGAGCTCGACGCCGTGACCCGTCCCCTCGGGATCACGCTGCTGCCGGCGGCCGAGATCGACGGGCTCCGGCTCATCGCCTCGCTCACCTTCGAGGGGTACGGACCGGCCATCCTGCCGGCCACCGCCATCCCGTCGTACCTCCGCTCGCAGTTCCATCCGGTGCCCATCGAGGGCCTCCCCCGCCGTCGAGTAGGGGTCGCCCAGCGAAGCCGGGGCCTCCCGTCGGCCCCGACCCGAGCCCTGGTCGAGCTGCTGCGGGCCGTGGTGGCGGTGCCCGGCGACCGTCCCAACGGCGTCCACGTCCCGAGCTGAGTCGCCGGCGGGTCCACCCGCCACCGTCGGCCCCGGGCCTCGGACCGCCGCTACGACTCGGGCACGCGGGCCTCGCGCCACATCCGCCACATGGGCGGGCTGCCCACCTTCGAGTGGAGCTCCTCGACCACCACGAAGCCGAATCGGGCGTAGAAGGCCACGTTCCGCTCCTTCGACGACTCGAGATAGGCCGGCATGCCGTCCTCGTCGGCCAGGGCCAGGACCGGCTCCAGGAGGGCGGCGCCCACGCCCTGTCCCTGACGTTCGGGAACGGTGCCCAGTGTGGCCAGGTACCAGTGGGGCTCCTTGGGATGCAGGCTGTCCACCTCGAACAGCAGACGCAGGGCCCGGACCGTACGGGTACTCAGCAGGTAGGGAGCCGTCGGCAGGAGCTGGAGCAGCTCGACCAGGCCGTTGCGATGCCGGTCGGGTGCACCCCACACCGCCGCGCCGGCCAGGTCCTCGGTGGTGTAGACATGCCCGCCCGGAAGGTACTGGCGCCGGATCTGGGAGGTGAAGAACGTGCGGAGGCCGTGTCGGCGCCGACGATCGCCGGCGAACATGAAGTTGGCCACGGGGTCGTCGGCGAAGGCCCGGACCAACCCGTCGGTCAGGACCGGGACGTCGGCGCTGCGCGCGGGGCGGACGGACGGCCGACCGGCTCCTGACTCCACGGCGAGATGGTAGCTGTCCGGTCGGGTCGCCGGCTGGCCCCGGCGCGGGACCCTTCGAGACCGGCCCGGATGGCAGACCGCTTCGATGGCCGGCGACTGCGTCGGTTCAGTTCATCGCCGGATCCTCGGGAAATCCCGAGACGATGGCGAGGGCGCCTCCCTGTCGCCGCAGCACCCGCCGCCACAACCCCTCCGGATCGGCGGAGATCGGGTCCCGGGCCTCGGCCGGCACCACGTACCACGACCCCTCCTCGATCTCGGCCTCCAGTTGGTCGGCGTCCCATCCGGCATAGCCCGAGAACAACCGGACCCCGACGATCGACTCGGCGATGAGCGAGGGGTCCGACGAGAGGTCGATCATGCCCACCGGCCGGTCGGCCTCCACCAGCATCCTCCAGCCGCTGCGGGTCCACTTGGGGTCGTCCGCCGGGGGGTCGTCCGCCGGGGAGCCGTCCGGGCTCGGCCGGGAGGTCAGCCGGACCAGGCCGATGAGGGCGTTACGAGCCACCGGGCCTCCGGTGAACACCTCCGCGGGTGCGGTGGCCAGCGAGTGCCACTGTGGGAGCAGCTCCCCGACCGCCACGCCACCGGGTCGGTCGATGACCACCCCGAGGGCACCGTGACCTCCGTGATCGAGCACCAGGATGACCCGACGGCTGAAGTTGGGATCGACCAGACGGGGACTGGCCACCAGCAGGTGGCCCACCAACTGGTCCGGCCGGGCCGCTCCCCCATAGGGTTCGAACGGGCTGAACGGTTCCATCGGCACCCCCCGATGATGGCCCAACCGGGGAGCTGAGTGGCGCCGCTGCCACGGTTCGGTGAGGCTGGGGCCATGGCACTCGTCTCCACCGAATCCGTGAGCGAACACGTCAGGGCGGTGAAGCTCGACAATCCGGACCGGCTCAACTCGCTCTCCTTCGCCCTGGTCTCCGATCTCTACGCCGCGCTGGCCGAGGCGGCAGCGGACAACGGGTGCCGCGTGGTCATCCTCACCGGGACCGGGCGGGCCTTCTGCTCAGGTCTCGAGCTGGAGCACGCCGGGATGCCGCCGGGAACCGAGGACATGGGCCGCCACCGGATGGGGATGCGGGCCATGGAGTACATGGGCGGAATCGTCCCGGCCATCCGGGCCATCCCCCAACCGGTCATCGCGGCCGTCAACGGCCCGGCCTACGGTGGCGGGATGTGCCTCACCCTCGGAGCGGACATCCGTCTGGCCGGGAGGTCGGCCGTGTTCTGCAACGCGGGCATCAACAACGGACTGGCCGGCACGGAGCTCGGCGTCAGCTGGCTGTTGCCGAGGGCGGTCGGAACATCCCATGCCGCCGAGATCCTTCTGACCGGCAAGAAGGTCGGGGCCGAGGAGGCGCTGCGCATCGGTCTGGTGTCCCAGGTTCTGCCCGACGACGAGCTCGTCGACCGGGCCGTGTCCATGGCCGAGGGCATGTGCGCATTCAGCCCGTTCGGCCTGGCCCTCACCAAGGACACGATGTGGGCGGCCATGGAGGTGGGGAGCCTGCGCGCCGCAGTGGACCTCGAGAACCGGACACAACTGCTGGCCGGTCACACCGGCAACCTCGACGAGGCGACAGCGGCGTTCAAGCAGAAGCGGCCCCCCGTGTATACCGAATAGCCCGGTGGAGCAGCCATGACCAAGGCCCGACGGGGTGGCAAGCGCCCCCGACACCCCGCTGTCGCGGCTCCGCTGGGCGCCGGTAGAGAGCACTGGCGGGCCGATGGACAACCCAAGGCCCGGTTCGACACTCAGGACGAAGCCAACCGCTCCTCCCTCCGACTGCGCCTCGAGCGTGGAGCCGACCTCGACCCCTACCGCTGCGGCCTGTGTGGTGGCTGGCACCTCGGAACGCGGGCTCGGTAACTGTACCGTCCAGACGGTATACTTCCGGCATGGTCGGCAGCCCCTCCCTCGCTCGGCGTGCCCCAGCCCGGGATCGGGGCACCAAGGCCCGCATCCTGGACGCCGCCGAGGAGGTGGTGCTCCGTGACGGAGTGGCCCGGCTGACCCTGGATGCCGCCGCCGCAGAGGCCGGCCTGTCCAAGGGTGGCATCCTCTACCACTTCCCTACCAGAGACGCCCTGGTGGCGGGCATGGTGGCCAAGATCATCGAGGAGTTCGACCGGGACATCGAGCACCGCCTGGAAGACGATTCTGAGCCTGGCTGCTTCACCCGGGCCTACATCGGAGCCACCATGGAGCCGAGTGCCCCGCGCCCGGACCGGGAGGACCGGCTGGGTGCCGCGCTGATCGCTGCCGCCGCGGCCCAACCCGATCTCCTGGTCCCGCTCCAGGAAGCAGCCGTCCGCTGGCAGGCCCGCCTCGAACAGGACGGACTCGACCCCACCCTGGCCACCGTCCTGCGCCTGGCCTGTGACGGCCTGTGGATGTGCGACCTCTTCGGCCTCGCCCCGCCGACCGCCTCCCGCCGCACCATGCTGGGTGAGGCCCTGGATCAGCTCGCCCGGTCACCGTCATGAGCGCATTCCCCGGTGCCGGCTCCGACACCGACGCGCCGGAAGTGGCGTACGGAGGAGATGCCTCTCCTGTGACGGACACCACGGCGCCCTCCGCCGACCCGGCACGCACCGCCCTCGCCATGGCCTCGGTGGGCCAGGTGGCGAAGGTGGACGGGTCGCGCCGGCTGATCCGCACCCTGACGCTCACCGCCTTCCTCCAGTGGATGGGAGCCACCGCCATCGTGCCCATGCTGCCGGTCTACATCCGGCACCTGGGAGGATCCGACGCGCTGGCCGGCGTGGTGATGGCGTCCTTCTTCGCGGCCGGCGTTCTCTCCCAGTACCCGGTCGGCCGGCTGGCCGACCGGATCGGACGCCGACCGGTGCTCATCGCCGGGCTGCTCACCTACGGCGTGGCCAGCTTCTCCTTCCTCCTCCCCATCGACGCACCGATGGCCATCGGGCTACGCGCCCTGCAAGGCGCCGGGGCGGGCGCCGCCACGGTCGCCGCGTTGGCCATGATCTCGGGATCAGTGGCCGTGGAACGGCGGGGTCGGGCCTTTGCCTCCATCTACGGCGGCGAACTGGCCGGCATGGCGGTCGGCCCCCTGGTGGGCAGCATCGTCGGCATCCACTACATGTGGGCCATGTTCCTGGCATCGGGCCTGCTGTCCATCGGGGCATGCCTGCCCGCCTGGGCCCTCCACGAGTCCCACGGTGCGGTCGAGGAGCGCGCCGCCCGGACCCGCGCCGACGGCACGCTTCGCCCCCTGCGCCGGGTCCGCATCAACCGTTCGATGACCGGCGCTCTCATCTGCGGTGCCGCCCTGGGCCTGACCAGTGGGGTCTACGACATCTGTTGGACCCTCCTCCTCCTGGCCCGCGGGGCCACGGGGCTCGAGATCGGTATCTCCTGGACCCTGTTCGCCGTCCCCTTCGTCCTGGCTGCCAAACCCAGCGGTTGGCTGGCCGACCACATGGACCGCCGGACCCTGGTAATCGTGGGGATCGGAGCGTCCACCGTGCTGTGTGCGTCCTACCCGTTCATCCACAACGTGCCGGCGCTGGTTCTGTTGGGGGCGTCCGAGGCGCTGGGGTTCGCCGCCGCCATGCCGGCGGTACAGTCCCTCCTCACCCAGGGCTCGGCGTCCTCGGAGGTTGGGCGGATCCAGGGGATGTTCGCCACCAGCCAGACTGCCTGCACCGCGCTGTCGGCGGCCGCGGCCGGCGCCGCCTTCGCCGCGGCGTCCTGGCTACCCTTCGTCTCCGTGGCCGTCTTGTGCGTGGCGGGCCTGGTGGCGGCCACCGCCGTGTGGTGGACCGTGCCGGGTCGCGTGGATCGCTCCCCAGCTCGGGCGGGTACCGGATCGCGACCCGATCGGATCGACGGGACAGTTCATTGGGTGGGGCCCGACGCCACCGGCGTCAGCGTCGAGGTGCAGTAGGAACTCCTGGACCGTGTGACGGGCGCTCCCGTTCACTGTTCTGATTCGTGTCCAATCGGTGCGGGCCGACTCGTACCACCGGTGATCTCCCGGCTCGTCAACTCGGGGGTTCCCCGACTCGACCCTGCGGGCCGTAGCCAGGTCGCCGCCGGAGCCGAGCCTAGGGTAGACCGGCGTGAACCGAGGCCTGCCATCGTCCGGTGGTGGGGACGGTGCAGACCGCAGCGGCCAGTTGCAGCAGCCAGTCCATGACCGCGCCCGGGCGGCCCCGGGCGGGACCGTGGCCACCAAGCCCCGCCGGGGGTGGTCCTGGGTGATCCGCCACCCATCGGGCAGGGTCAGGCCCAGGTCGCCCAACTTCCAGGCCAGGTGGGTTCCGGCGGCGTGCTGGACGCCGACCGTGGTCGGTCGGGTGGTTCCGTCGGGGAGGACCTTGCCGGGCATCCAGGTCACCGTGGGCACCTGGTGGGTCGAGCCACCCAGGAAGGCGAACGGGCCCGGGGCGGGTGGCTGGTGGTCCTCCTCGACGACCGGAACGATGTTGATCCACCCGGTCCCGCCGGCGGCCACCTCGGCCATGTCGCGCGACCAGCTCCGGATCGTCATGGGCCACGAACTCGAACTCCTGTGGACGACTCCGGGTCATGTCTGGAGGTCGAGGACGCCCTTGGCCAGCGACTCGAGCTCTGCTCGCCACGACACCGGTTGGGCCAACGGACGGACCACGAACTTGGAGAACCCCACGGCGATGAACTGCTCGAGCATGGCCCGCAGCCCGGCCATGCCCACCGGGACCACCTCGGTGGGATCCACTCCTCGGCGAGACGAACCGAGGGCGCGGAGTGCGCTCGGCGAGAGGGGCTCCGTGGCGTAGGCCAGAGACACGCCGAAGTGCTCGGGGCTGATCGACCGGCCGGCCTCCGCCGCCGCGTCGTCGATGGCCACCCGCGCCGCCGCCACCTCCTGGGGGTACACGCCGAGGGCAGCCAGCCGTCGGCGTAGCGGCCGCACCGGCGCAGGGCGGCCGGGACCATCCCGCCCGTCCAGAACTCCAGGGGCTGCTGGATCGGCGTCGGTGCGACCGTCACCTCGTCGAAGTGGCCGGACCGGCCATGGTGGGTCACCGCCGCCCCGGACCACAGCTCCCGGAGGAGCGGCAACATCTCGTCCATCATCGCGGCCTTGTCCGGGCCGGCCACCCCGGCGGCGCCGGTCTCGGGCTGCCGGGGCAGCCCGGGCACGAAGGTGCAGAGGAGCCGGCCGCCGGAGAGGACGTCGAGGGTGGCCAGCTCCTTGGCCAACCGGACCGGGTTACGTCCCGGCAGCAGCATCGTGGTGCCGAGCTTGAGCCGGGGGTTGTGGGCCGCGGCTACCGACAAGCCGACCAGAGGATCGAGGGTCGACGCCGTCAGTACCTCGGGCAGCCAGATGGAGTCGAACCCCAGAACGGCGAGGTCGTCCACCAACTGCCTGAAGGATGCGGCGGTCCCGCCCGACGCCACTCCCGTCCCAACCCCGATGCGAACCTTCATCGTCCTCGACGCCGGTCCCTCCACCGGCCCGGCGGGCTCACGACTCCACCAGGGCTGGACCGTCGAAGCTATCGACGGTGGCGAACGAATCGACCGCCTCCCGACGGAGTCGGGTGGGCTGGTGCACCGGCACCCCGAGTGCAAGCACACCGACCACCGATACCGTCTCGGGGACCCCTAGCAGATCCTTCACCGCCTCCTCGTCCCGGACCACCATGGTGGTCATCACCCCGGCCAGCCCCTCGGCCCGGGCGGCTAGGAGAATGCTCCAGGCGAACGGATAGATCGAGGCTCCGCCCACCATGGTGTAGTGGCCGCAGTCGCGGTCGACGGTGGCGAGCTTGGACAGATCAGCCAGGAGTACCAGCATCACCGGGACCCGGTCGAAACGCTCGGCAAACCCACCCGGTCCTTCGGCGGCCGCCTCGGCCAGGGCCGGGGCTCCCATGACGGCCTGGCGCTCGAGCTCACGGTCGGTGACCACGGCCCATGGCGTGAGGCCGGCCGAGACCTGGGCCAGGTACTGGTACCAGCCCGGGAGGTAGGCCCGGCGCATGGCCCGACGGAGGGCGGGGTCCTTCACCACGACGACCCGCCAGGCCTGGCGGTTCCCGCCGTTGGGGGCGAAGCGGGCCGAGTCCAGCAGGCGGTAGACGGTCGAGTCCGGCACCGGGGTGTCCGCGAACTCGCGCACCGCTCCGGTCGAGCGAAGGGCCTGGATCAGTTCCACGTCAGAGACGGTAGCGGTCCCGTCGCCCGGACGTGGCCGCGGTGGACCGCGGTCGACGGGACCGCCGACACCTGCTTGACTGGTCATCCGCCCTCGTGGCCATTGCCCGCCATCGGGCCGCCGTCCTCCGCAGTCCGAACCACTTCGAGGTGAACCACCGTGGCCGGCAACGAGCTCGCCCAAGCACCCACCCGTCCGCCCTTCATGTTCCCGACGACACGGCGCCTGCCGGTCGGAGTGGCCCTCATGGCCTCGGTCCTGGTCCTGGCCGCCTGCTCCTCGGGCTCATCGGCAGACAAGGCCCCGACCACCACGGCCCCGACCACCACGGCAGCCCCTCCGAAGAGCACCACCACGACCACGGTGAGTGAACCGTCGACGACGACGAGCACCCTCCCTCCCGCCACCCTCACGCTGACCGTCGAGCCCGCCGACCGGTACGACACGGTCGACCGGATGGTCCAGGACGCCCGTAGCAGTCTCGATATGACCATGTACGAGCTGGCCGACCCCAGGTTGGAGCTCCTACTGATCGAGGCCCACGATCGCGGCGTGGAGGTCCGCATCCTCCTCGACCGCGCCGGCAGCGGGGCGTCCGTCAACCAGGCCGCCTACGACGCGCTGCAGAAGCGTATGGTCCCGGTCCGCTGGGCGCCCAGCTCGGTGGACTTCCATCAGAAGACCCTCACTGCCGACCACGCCGAATCGGCCATCATGACCGGCAACCTCACGTCCGCCTACTACCCCACCACCCGTGACTTCGTGGTGGTCGACCGGAGTGCCGCAGCGGTGGGGTCCATAGAGACGGTGTTCAACCGCGACTGGAGCGGAGCGGCCACCACCCACGTCCAGGGGGTGGCTGGACTGGTGTGGAGCCCGGGAGCGCGATCGACCCTGGTCAGCTTCATCAATTCGGCCCGGCACAGCCTGACCGTGGAGAACGAGGAGATGGACTCGCCGCCCATTATCTCGGCCCTCAAGGTGGCCAGCCACCGGGGTGTGGTGGTCACCGTCACCATGACCGCCAACCCGGAGTGGACCACCGCCTGGGCGGGACTGACCCGGGCCGGGGTGGAGGTGGCCACCTACCCCGCCACCCCGACGGCGCTGTACATCCACGCCAAGGCCATGGTGGCCGACGACACGATGGCGTTCGTGGGGTCGCAGAACTTCTCGCACGACAGCCTGGGCCACAACCGCGAGCTCGGGCTGGTCACCTCCGACCCCGCCGTCGTCGGACCGCTGGCCCAGACCATGGCGGCCGACTTCGCCGGCGGCACCCGATTCAAGGGCGCCCGAGCGGGGGGCGCCACCGCTACCACGAAGGGCCCCTAGGGCGCGCCGCACCCTTCCGGCTACAACACCTCGAGGACGGCATCGGCGGCGCTCACCGTGAGACCCCCGCCCGGCTCCACATTGAGGGCCGTCACCACACCATCCTCGATGACCATGGCGTAGCGCTGGGACCGCGTGCCGAGACCGAAGCCACTGCCGTCCATTTCGAGGCCCACGGCGGCAGTGAATGCGCCGTTGCCGTCAGCCAGCATCGTGACCCGGTCGCCCACCTTCTGGTCCTGGCCCCATGCATCCATGACGAAAGGGTCGTTGACCGAGATGCAGGCCACGGTGTCGACACCCTTGGCCCGAAGGTCGTCGTTGCGGATCAGATAGCTGGGAAGGTGGTAGTCGGAGCAGGTCGGGGTGAATGCTCCGGGCACGGCGAACAGCACCACCTTGCCCGAGCCCAACACCTCGCCCGTCCGGACGTGGGTCGGCCCCTCGGGACCGAACGTCATGACTTCGATGTCAGGAATGGTGTCTCCTACGGCGATGGCCATCTGTGTCTCCTCGGTGTTGGTTCTGGTACCGGTCGTGTGGTGACGCTCGTTGCACTCAGGTTGCGGCCGGTGACCCGGTCCGTCCGACGGTGCCCACGCAGCGGCGCTCACCGCGGCAGCGTGGTCTCGGTGCAGCATACGGGCACCGTGGAGGACCCGATCACCACGGGATGAACGGCTCCCCGTCAGGCCCGGAGGACGGCCCGGCGGTGGCCGTCCGTGACCAGTCCAGACGGCGGCGCACCACCACCAACAACAGCGCCCCCACCCCGAAGGCCACCGTCGAGCCGACCAGCAGGCCCAGCTCGGAGGCGACCACCAGCGGGGGCTGGGAGGAGAAGGCCTGCTCGGCGATGAGAAGGGGAACGGTGAAGCCGATGCCGGCCACTGCGGCCCCACCGGCCACATGGCTCCACAGCACCCCTTCGGGAAGCCGTCCGAGGCCCAGCCGGACCACCGTGTAGCACGCCACCGTGATGCCGATCAGCTTCCCGGCCACGCGGGCAACGGCGATGCCGGTGAACACGGCAGTGGCCCCGGGCGGCGAGAGCATATCCGCGTGGAAGACGATCCCGGCGTTGGCCAGGGCGAACAGCGGGAGGACCACGAAGGCCGAGATGGGCGCGGTGCGGCGCTCCAGGAGCTCGGCCGGATTCCGGTCGCTCCCGGCCTGGTGGCTCGGCACCAGCACCCCGGCCACCACCCCAGCCAGGGCCGGCTCGACGCCGCCTGCGGCCAGACAGACCCAGAGAGCCACGCCGCCCACCACGACCGCGCCCGGACCCAGGCGCGGCCACCGGCGGGCCACCACCATGGCCCCGGTGACCGCCACTGCCCCGACCAGGGCGGCCGGGCGGGTCCGTACGGAGTAGAAGATCGCCAGCACCAGCACCGAACCGACGTCGTCGGCCACGGCCAGGGTCAGTAGGAGCAGTCGGAGGCCGGCCGGCACCCGACGGCCCAGCAGGGCCAGGGAGCCAAGGGCGAAGGCGATATCGGTGGCCATGGGAATGCCCCAGCCCGACGACCCGACCCCCCCGTGGTTGAAGAGTACGTAGACCAGCCCTGCTCCAGCCATCCCGCCGGCCGCTCCCGCCACCGGGACCACGGCGGTCCGGAGGTGGCCCAGCTCACCGGTGCGGTGTTCCCGGCCGATCTCCAAGCCGACGACGAAGAAGAACACGGCCATGAGGCCGCTGTTCACCCAGGCCTGCACGGTGCCGAGACCGGGGAAGACGGCGCCCAGACGCAGAGTGTG
This sequence comes from uncultured Acidimicrobiaceae bacterium, assembly GCA_963717885.1. Taxonomy (GTDB): domain Bacteria; phylum Actinomycetota; class Acidimicrobiia; order Acidimicrobiales; family RAAP-2; genus Bog-756. The sequence continues at coordinate 33,402 of CAVQXB010000005.1, forward strand.
GCCCCAGACGGTGGCGTAGCTCGATCCCGAGGGGAGATTGGCCCACAGCAGGGCGATACCCACCGCCACCACCAGGACCCAGCTGCCGGCGACGTCCGACCGGAAGAACCTCCCGAGGCGGTCCGCCCCCGCGTCTGGTCCCTGATCGCTCACCCGGGCACTCGACCGATGACCCCCAACCCGTCCAACCAGAGCGGCAGGCGCCGCCCCCTTCCCCGGCCGTCCACGGCGCCGTGCACGGTGACCGCCGTTGCCCGGATCTCCTCCGCCACCGTGAGAAGGTAGCCCACCTGGAAGGTGGTACGGGTGAGCTCCCCGAGCGAAACGGCCACGTCCACCATCTCGTCGAAGCGCAGCGGCCGTCGGTAGCGTAGGTAGACCTCGAGCACGGGAAAATCGATGCCCTCCGCCCGCACCAGGTCGTAGGGATGACCCTCGTGGCGCAGCAGTGCGGCGCGGGCCTCCTCGAGGTAGGGAACAAAGGCACTGTGGTGGATGACCCCCATGGCATCGGTCTCCGCGAAGCGGGTGCGGATCTGATGGACGAAGGCGTAGTCGGTCGGATCCTCCGAAGGGCTCAGGGAGAGTCGCACCCGATGAACCTACCCTGCGACATCGTCTCCCTCGGGCTGGTTCCACTCGATCCACCCCAGCCCCGACCGACCGTCGGCGGCCCTGAAGCGGGCCAGGGCACGGGCGAACCGGCTGACTCTCCCGTCCGGGGACGTGAGCACCAGCGGACCGAATGCCAGGGGCTCGATCCGAAGGTCCAGACCGCCCGGCTCCACCAGGGCCCGGCCGACGGCGGGCAGGCCCCCGTCTCCCAGCTCCTCGGTGACCCCCAACGAGGTCACCGACTCCATCGGTCCGCCCGGTGGCTGAAGGTAGCCGAAGGCCACCGGCCGGCCGGGGATCCGGATGTCAGCGACGTGCACGCGGGTCCCGTCGTCGAGCCGGGCGGCAGCCCAGCACCAGCCGAAGGCCCACCAGTCCCGCACACCCCACGAGTGATCCCGTTGGCCGTGACCCGACACCTGCCAATGCTCCGGTCCTATGGACACCTCTCCGTCCACCAGACACGGCACCTCGTAGCGGGTGGTGAGGTCGTAGTGGTACGGAACCCCATCGGTGATCCAGGTCAGATCGAACGCGATCGTGGTGGGTTCGCCCGGAGAGCCCCGGTAGACATCCATCGGGCCGGCATGCCGGCGGGCCGGCGCGGAGCCCCGGAGGCTCATGGCCACGAGGGGTTCCTCCACCACGCCGCCCATCTCGATCCCATCCGCGGCGAGAACCAGACCGGTCCCCCCGCCCACCGGGAGGTCGTAGTCAACCGAGGCCACGACCGGCCTGCCGGCGCCGACCAACAGGGTGGTCCACCAGGTGACCCCGAGGTTGGGATACAGCCCGATCCTGGCATAGCCGGCGATCCCGCCGGCCTCGGTCACGAAGTCGAGATAGTAGGACTCGTTCCACAGGGGGTCGCCCTCGGGGGCGTGCCGCCGCTCGTCCGAGGGGTCGACGGCATGAGGGGCACGCCCGTCCACAGGCCGATACGGATGGGTGGTCACCGGCCGGCCGGCCCGGGCAGGGTGGACTCGGCCTCGAGGTCCAGGGCTTGCTGCGCGTAGCGCGCCACGCTGGTCACGAACATGTCGTCTCCCCGACTGGTCCGCTTAACCAGCATCGACGCACCGATCGACATCACCAGTCCCCCGAAGCACAGGCGGCGGTACTCGTGGGCGAGCCGATCCCGGTCGAAACCGACCGCCCCCTCGGCCACCACGGCCCGGTGGTACCCGTCGAGTAGCTCCTGCTCGTGCCGTCGGCGCTCCTCCACCGTCAGGCTCCCTCCGAGGAAGTAAGCCACATCCGAGGCGGCCGCGCCCCACGCCGCCGTCTGCCAGTCGACCACGAAAGGACGGGGGTCCCCCGGGCAGAACAGCAGGTTGTCGAGACGGAAGTCGCCGTGGGTCACCGTGGTGGCCGGAGGTCGGTCGGCCAACCACGGCTGGAGCACGCCGATGAACCGATCGCCTAGTGCCAGGTGATCGGGTTCCAAGCGCTCCCCATAGCGCTCCACGAAGCCGGGCCACACTGACGTGACCAGTCCGGCCACGAACTCGTCCGCGTCCGGACCCCCTCGCTGCAGCCACTCCAGAGCCGCCAGGTCCGAGCGTTCCCAGGTCGGACCGTGGAGTTTGGCCATTTCCTCGAGGGACGCCCTCGCCACATCAGCGCTGCATCCGGCCAGCTGGTCACCTTGCGATGCCCCGGCCAGGTCCTCGAGGAGCAGGACGAACCACCCCGTGTCGGGCTCGCACTGCCGGTGGTAGCACCGCGGCATCCGGGTGCGGATACCTCCGGCCACCCCACGGTAGAACCCCACCTCGATCTCGTAGGCCCGGGTCATCAGGCCGGTCGATCGACTCTGTTCGTCGGCGGAGGCGAACTTGGCCACCACCGAACGGGAAGGGGTGTCGGGGGGCGTGCTCGTGAAGTCCACCCGCACCGTATCCCCCATCTGACCCGTCCCCACCGACTCGAGGGAGAAGGAACAGATCACCGAGCCGTCCTCGAGAAGGTCGGAGCCGGAGAGCACCTCGGTGAGCCACTCCGGCGTCAGGTCCTCGGGCCGTCGGACCGTTGCGGCACCCACACCGTTGTGATCGCCCACTCCGGCCCGGGCGGTCACGAAGGCCCGTCGCCGGTGGGGCGACCGTCCGCAGCTGTCGACCTCTCGACCACCGGCTCGGGTCGGTCGTCGAACTCGGTTCGGAGCGCTCGGGACATCACCGCATGTTGGAGGTAGAGCGCGCCGATATAGGTCAGTTCCAGGATCTCCTCGTCTTCGAATTGCGACCGCATGGCTTCGAAGAGGCCGTCGGGGACCCGTCCCCGGTCGTAGACCAGGCAGTCGGTGTAGGCCAGTACGAGCCGTTCGGTCTGCTCGAAGCATGTGGCCGTCGACCAGTACGGCACCGCTTCGATCACCTCCTCTTCCACCCCGAGATCACGGAGGGCCCGGCAGTGCTGGGAGAAGACGAACTGGCTTCCGGCGGCCCAGCCGGCCCGGGCCTGGGTCAGTTCCCGGAGACGAGGGTCCAGGCGACGCCTCGGACTCTGGTAGAGGCCGAACCCCCCGACGGCGTGTTCCAGCACGTCGGGAACCAGTGCGAAGACCGTCCACCAGTCGCCGGTCGTACCACCGCCGGCTCCGGGTTCGGCCACCGGGTCCCGCTCGCCGAAGATGATGTCGTACATGGTGGTGACGACCGGGGCGGATGCCTCGGCCCTCGACACCTGGCGCAGGCGCGGCACCGTGGCTCAGCCGGGGACCCGGTCAGCGGCCCGGGCCGGTCGGTGCCGGACGTCGTCCTCCCGCAGGAGTCGGGTCCAACAGGCCAGTTCGAGGAGGATGCCGTCGGGATCCTGGAAGTAGACGGAGCGGACGAAGACCCCGGGATGGACGTGGTCTGCGAGCCCCCACTCACTGTCGTCGTGGTTGGCGACCTCGGTGCAGGCCACACCGGCTTGGACCAGGCGGTCACGGTACTCATCGATCTGCTCGGGAGGGACCGAGAAGGCCACGTGGTTCATGGAACCGATGGCGCTGGTCAGACTGCCCTGGTCGGGCCGACCGGTGGGCGCGGCTATGCCGGGAGCGGGCTCGGGGGCATCCGGGAACCAGAAGAAGGCCAGGGAGTCTCCCCCGCCGCAGTCGAAGAAGAAGTGCTGGCCCATGCCGGCGGGGAGCTCGATGGTCTTGATGAGCGGCATCCCGAGCACATTGGTGTAGAAGTCGACGGTCCGGGCCATGTCCCGGCACACCAGGGCGAGATGATTGATCCCACCGAACTCGAAGCGCCCGTCAGTCGTCGTCATGGTCCCCTCCCCTCCCCGGCGCCCTGCCGAGATCGATGCCACGTCGTCCCCGGCCGTTCCCTGACCGCGTCGCCCCGGGCCTGGCCGGTTCGACCACAGTACCGGCCCGCCACCCGGATCGGCTGCCGTCGGGTGGGCGTCGACCGGATCTCGGATCCGCCGGGTTCGGACCCGCCCGACCGGGATTCATCCGGCCGGCATGCAAACCGGCCGATGATCCACCTCATGTCCGGCACCGTCCGCCACAATGACCGGGTGCGGTTGCGGCGGGCTGCGGCCTCTGAGAGACGGTTGTTGCCGTCTGTGGCGATGGCGATTCTGGTGGTGACCTTCGGCGCGGCGCTCGGAGTCGGGGTCCTCGGCCGGTCCGCTGCTTCCCTGTCCCTCGGCGGGATGAGCATCCAGCCCATCGTCCACGCCCGCCTTCGATCAGGACGCCCCGGACCCCGACGTGGTCCTCAGCGGCTCGACCTACTACGCCTTCACCACCGGCACGGCCTTGGGCAACCACCTCCAGGCCCTGGTGGACACCTCGGGATCGCCGACAGTCGGGATGGCGATCCTACACCGGCCAGACTACGGGTCCAGCGCCCTCCCGGCGGTTCCGGCGTGGGAGCAGGCCGACACCCAGACCTCCCCGGGCGTCCTGCTTCTGGGGAGGGAAGTGGCTCCTCTACTACGACGCCGCCCAGGCCGGCCACGCCGCCGATACCGGGTGGGACTGCCTGTCGGTGGCCACGGCCGCCACCCTCACCCCGGCGACCCGGTGTTCACCGACCACTCGACCCAGCCGCTGCTGTGCCAGACCGGACTGGGCGGCGCCATCGACCCGAGCCCATTCGTCGACCCGGTCACCGGCCACGCCTACCTGGTCTGGAAGTCCAACGACGGCGGTTCGGCCCAGCCGGCCGTACCTGTGGTCCCAGCAGCTGAGCGCCGACGGCCTGTCGCTGGTGGGATCACCCCAGCAGCTGCTGGCCCAGGACACGACGGACTTTCCCTTCGAGACCACCATCGAGAATCCCGACATGGTCGTACGCCGACGGCACCTACTTCCTCCTGTTCTCGACCGGGCATCTGGAACTCGACGTCGTACTCCGAGACCTATGCCACCTGCGCCGGTCCGACCGGCCCGTGTGTCCAGTTCCAGCAGAGCCCCATCCTCTCGTCCTATGGCTCAGCGGCCGGACCGGGAGGCGGATCCCTGTTCCAGGATGCCTCGGGCAACTGGATGATCGGCTACGCCGCCTGGCAGCCCGGGCTGCACCGACTACTCGTGCGGAGGGGCCCGGCGCATGTTCGTGGCGCCGGCCACGCTGCTGCCCCCGGGCTGGCCGCCCCGGTGACCGGGCATGGCGTCGACCCCGACGGGAGACGGCTACTGGCTGGTCGACTGCCGGAGGGGCGGTCTCCAGCCACGGCTCGGCGGTGAGCTACGGGTCGATGGCCGGCCAGCACCTGAACGCCCCCATCAATCACATCGTGGCCACCCCGGACGGCAGGGGATACTGGCTGGTGGCGGCGGACGGGGGGATCTTCACCTTCGGGGACGCCGCCTTCTACGGCTCGATGGGGGGCCAGCACCTCAACGCGCCGGTGGTCGACATCGCGCCCGACCCGCGACGGCGGCGGCTACTGGCTGGTGGCCGCCGACGGGGGCATCTTCAGCCTTCGGGGACGCCGCCTTCCACGGCTCCATGGGCGGACAGCACCTCAACCGGCCCGTGGTCGGGATCAGTCCCGACGAGGCCACCGGCGGGTACTGGGAGGTGGCCACCGACGGCGGCATCTTCGCCTTCGGCGCACCCTTCTTCGGCTCCACCGGGAACCTGGTCCTCAACCGGCCGGTCAACGGCATGGCCGCCAGTCCCGACGGGGGCGGGCTACTGGTTCGTGGCCTCCGACGGGGGCATCTTCGCCTTCGGGGACGCCGTCTTCCGCGGATCGATGGGAGCCACTGCCCTCAACGCGCCGGTGGTGGGGATGGCCGCCGACCCGTCGGCGGGGGCTACTGGCTGGTCGCCGCCGACGGGGGCATCTTCAGCTTCGGAGCGCCCTTCGAGGGAGCTGACTAGGTGATCTAGGCGGCGAGCACGGGCGGGCGCCCGCCCCGCTCGGCCGGTGACCACGCTGCGGTGCGGACCGGGAGGCGGTGGCGAATCAACGCGGAGAGTGTCACCACTACCGGTGATCCGGGGAGCACCACTGGTGGATACAGCGCTCGCCACCAGGGGAAACGGGCGGATACCGCGCCTCCCGCACCGCGGGTCGGCAACGCGGAAGAACCGGTCCCGGTTGACCCTCGGTACACGCCGTGTTGAGATCGACGGCAACGGGAGTGTCGGTGACGCTGGGGGGCATCCGGTGACGTCGTTTCGTGAGTGGGATTCCGAGGTCGGTGGGGTACTCGTCGTCTTGATCGACGTGCTGAACTCCTGCCACCGCTCGTGCACCGAACGATGCTCGACATCCCTCGGTTCCCACGCCGACCAGCTTCGGGCCGCGTCACGCGACGTCGACGCCTGGCTGGCGTCCCACAGCGGCCCGTATCCGGACCTGAACGTGCAACTGGCCCGGGTGGCGCGATCGTTCGCCTTCCTGGGCACGTCACTCGACGTGCTGACCGAGTCTGCGCCGACCGTCTGCTGGGAGGTGGTCGACCGGGAGCTACGCGGCCTTCACGCCCTCATCCAGGAGACGCTGCAGATGATGAACGAATGGTCGGCCCGCCACCGCTGAACGGGTCGACACCGGCGCCGCACGGCCTCGCCTACGCCCCACTCCCCAGGTAGGGGGCGCGTCACCGAAGTTGAAGACTCCGCCGTCATGGGCCACGAACCGGTAGCCCTGTCCGGAGGGAGTGCTGGTCATGGCCACGATGCTGGCATTGAGCTGGATGGCCCCGGCGGAACCGAAGAAGGGGGCGTTGAAGGTGAAGATGCCACCGTCCGCCGCCACCTCCCAGTACCCTCCGGTGGCGGTGATCGGCACTCATGCCGACGACCGGCCTGTTGAGCTTGGTGCCCGCCCTCGGAGCCCTGGAACCGGGCATCACCAAAGCTGAAGATGCCACCGTCGGAGGCGACCAACCAGTAGCCGCTCCCGTCCTTGGTCGGCGCCATGCCCACGATCGGCTTGTTCAGGTGCATGGACCCGGTCGAACCGAAGAAGCCGGCGCTGCCGTAGTTGAAGACGCCTCCGTCGGTGGCCACGAACCAGTAGCCCTTGCCGTCAGGTGCGGCCGCCATGGCCACCACCGGCTTGTTCAGATGGATGTTCCCCGTGCTTCCGTAGAACGGGGCGTCACCGAAGGTGAAGACGCCACCGTCCCCACCCAACAACCAGTACCCGAGGCCATCAGGTGTGGCCGCCATGCCCACCAGCGGCGCGCTGAGGGGCGTCCCGTACAGGTCGCCGTACTTCACCGCGTCACCGAACGCCTCGACCTTCCCTCCCGAGGCGACCAACCAGTAGCCGTTGCCCGACGGGGTCGGAGCCATGCCGACGAAATTGAAGGCCGGATGGGTCTGCGCTCCCGCATCGGAACTGTGCGGGACCCCCAGTACCATCGGCACGCTGAGAACGGTCATCAAGCCGACGACCAAGGCTGCTCGTCGACGTCCTGCCCGCCGTGTAACTTCCATGGCCCCTCCATCGTCTTTCATCCCGGCTGTACGACATGGCCGATGACCAGGACTGTAGTGATTGGCCCGGCGCAACCGCTACCCCCATCACCAAGCGCGTGGTAACGGTCACGGAGCGAGAGAACTGGCCCGAAGCGCGCCCTGGCCATGCGCCCCGCCCCTACCCCGATCCCTGCCTCCGGGTCCGGGCTGCGGCCGGCCGAGGACGAGAGTGGCCAGGCCCGGCACTTCCCCTACGCGACGGAGTGGCGAGGCCGTTTGAGGGAAGGGCCGGAAGTTGACGACCGGCCGGTAGTGGGGCCCGTCACCGAGGGAATACGAGCCGATGGAGGGGACGGTCGGCAGGACCAACGACCCGGCCGGCGGACGACCGGCGCCTGGGGGTGCTTCGTGGCACGCCGCTCGCCCGGCGACGTGGCTCGGCCGTGGTTCCTTCGAATATCAGGGGGCGGTGGCCAATACGCTGATCGTCGATCTGCGCCCGATGGTCGATTTCTCCTGGCCAACATCGGCAAAGTCGTGTTCGCGGCATCGATCCACAAAGGCATTGGCCTGTTCGTCGGTCCAGCCATGACTTGCGTGACCTCGATCCCCTTGTTGGGCTCTCCGCTCCATGGCGACCAGACGACCACCAGGTAGAAGCACGCGGCGTACTTCTCGAAGCCCAGCGTCGATGTCCGACCAGTGATGCACGGTGGCGATCGACCATACGACCGAAGCAGAGTCTTCAGGCAGGGGGATCGACTCAGCAGCACCTTGGATATATCGCACCTTCGCCGGCCTGCCGGGTAAGGAGTCTCGCGAACCGAAGCATGACAGGCGCCGGATCGACTCCGATGACCTCCGCCCCCAGTCGGGCCGCGTAGCGGACCGCGACACCGGGGCCACACCCACGTCCACGACCAGGTCGTCCGATTTCATGTCACTCAGTCGTACGGCGAGTCCAGCGTCGCCCTTGCGACCAAAGGCCATGCTGAGCGCAGCGACGAGCCCAGCGACTCCGGTAAAGCCGGGGTAGTCGGCGTGGTGATTGGGTGCGGCCTGCTCGTTGTCCACACCCTCACCTTGACAGTTGAACCCGACTTCAAGTCAAGTGGATCTGTGTCTGAGCCTCTGCTTACCATCGGGGAGGTCGCCGAACGGGCGCACGTAGCCACGTCGGCCATCCGCTATTACGAACGCCTCGGCCTGCTGGTCGCAGACGCCCGAACGTCCGGGCGGCGCCGCTACCGCGTGGCGACCCTCCGAAGACTCGTCTTCATTGGGATGCTCCAGGACGCGGGGCTCGCCCTCGATGACATCGCCGGGATCCTCGAAGCCGAGGACGTCAGCGAATGGAAGGCCATTGCCAAGAGACGGCTCAAAGCCCTCGACGAGCAGATCGCCACCTTGGATCAGGCCCGGGCCTACCTTTCAGGGGCGCTGCTCTGCCGGTTTGACCACCCGGCAACGGACTGCAAGATCATGGGGGCCGAGATCGATCGGCGACTCGCAGAGGGTCACGGAGCCCATTGATGCAGCACCGAGCGGTCAGGGGCAGGGTCCAATGAGCGAATCCGGTGCGCAACGATCCGGTCAATCGGAGAACCGGAAAGCGAAAGGACACGGCCATCGGGGTCGATGGCCGCTCACGGAGTAATCGCAGCCATCAACAGGGAAAATGGTGATCTGACCGTCCTCCGGCGTGCCGGTCAGTCGCGGTCAGTAACCACTGCGCTCCCGGTGTTCAACGGAAGTCCGGCCCGGACTCCATCGAGCATCCGCCGGGATAGCGGATTGCGGTCCTAGCGTGGAGGGCACCGCCATCAGTGAGACATCGGGCGGTCAATCGAAGAAAGTGGGTGGGACCATGGAAGAAAAGGGTGAAGGCTGGCTCATGTTCGCAGCGATCGTTCTCGGAGTCGCTGGGATCATGCGAATCTTCGACGCCATCTGGGCCTTCCGTTATCACGGTGCGCTTCCTCAGAACTTCGAGGATGCAATCTTCGGACACAGCCTAAAGACCTACGGCTGGGTGTACCTGATCGTCGCTGCCGTGCTCATCCTCTCCGCGGTCGGAGTCGTGGCACGATCCCAGATCAGCCGGTGGATCGGCATCTTTGCTGGAGCAGTCCTTTCGATCAGCGCCATCTGGTGGATGCCCTTCTACCCTGTCTGGTCGCTTGCGTACATCTTCGTGGGCATTCTGGTCATCTATGGCCTGGCCGTCTACGGGGGACGCGAATCAGCAGCCTAGGGACACCCCGTTCAGAGAGGTTGGCGCAGAAGGCCCCCTGGTCCAGCCAGGGGGCCTTCTCGCGTACGTCGGGCTCAGACTTGACCTTTTTCGATGGCCTCTTCGACGTCTAGGGCGAACCCGAGGGCCTTGGCTATCGCCCCGGTCGCCGATACCGTGCGGGGCGTCCCGATGATCGGCGCAACGGCAATCAAGACGCCTCGTGCATCCTCCACCGAGATACCCGCGTCGACAGCCGCCGCCAAGTTCAACAGATACGAGTCCGGAGGGGCGTCGACAGCGGCCAACGCAGCAAGCCGCACCAACATGAGTTCTCGGGCTAACAGATTGGTGTTGGCCACCGAAGCCGCGGTCATTCGTGGGCGTCGGCCGCCACCCGGCCATCGGCGGCCTCAGACGGCGGGACCTTCAGCTTCGGTGCACCGTACGAGGGCGCCGACTGACGACCCCGTCGACGGCCTTGGGGGTTTTGCCCAGGGCCGGCCTAGGGGTTGTAGATCTTCTTGTCGAAGGTGGTGGTGACGGTCTGGGCCTCGCCCAGGCGGGGCAGGCCAAACAGGTCCTCGATGGAGGCCAGCGAGGAGTAGTGGTTGTAGGACGTCTTGGTGACCACCAGTCCCGGAGTGATGTCCGGCGAGAGCAGGACCGCGCCAACCTTTCCTCCACCGGGGCCGGTGATCCCGTTCCCCCCGGATGTGGCCGCCGGCCCGTTGGTCTCGCCGCAGCAGGCCGTGCTGTCCAGCGATGGGGTCTCTCCCTCGTCGAAGGTGATCTCGATGAGACCGTCCTGTTGGTAGGCGGGTGAGGCTTGGATGATGGGCACCCAAGTTTCCAGCCACTGGTTGATGTCCCCCTCCGACGAGCCGCCCCCTTGGCCCGCTCCAGTGGTGTTGGTGCACGGGTAGTCGTGGCCATCGTCACACAGGTTCGGAGTGATGAAGCTGAAGTTCGGCGTGGTCGCCACCGACGCCAGGTCGGTGACCAGACCGGTGGTGCCGGGCGCGGCGGATGCAGGGAGGTTGCCGCTGGTGTCGCCCAAGGGGACGACATTCTGGTTGCACACGGTGGCGTTGTCGATGATTGAGTGGAAGTACACGAAGGGGTTGTGCCTGGTGGCATAGCCGTCGCTGGCCTCGGCCGAGAACGAGGGATCGCTGGCGGCCGGGGCCGGATGGCCGCAGTTGGCAGATTCACGGGCGGGGTCATTGCCCATGTCCTCCATATAGCCCTTCCAGGTCAAACCTTCGGCGGCCAGCTGGTCGGCCAGGGTCTTCACCGCCGAGGGATAGACACAGCCGGCGCCCTGCTGGATGCCATTGGCGTCCTGCCCGTCGCCGTTCGGGAAATCCACGAAATGGCCGCAGTCGGCTTGGCTGTCCGAGTTGGGCGGCTGGCCGGAAACGAAGCCCGTGTAGTTGTCGTTGGAGAAGTGCCCCACCCCGTAGTAATTCTCCAGCAGGGCCCCCTGACTCGGTAGGGTCGTGGCCAGGTAAGGGTCGGCCGACGGACTGCCAAATGTGGAGGCATAGCCATCGTTCTCCAGCATGATCACGAATACGTGACGGATCTGAGGGAGCTTGGACGTGACCGTAAGGCTGAGGGCCTGGTCGGTGGTGTTGGGCTGCGTGGTGGTGTTGGTGGCCTGCAGGTCGATGGTGTAGTTACCCGCCAATGGGGTGGGATCGGTCAAGCTGGCTGTACCGTTGCCGTTGTCGGTGAAGGTGACGCCCGGGGGCAGGGGCGACGTGACCACGATGGCGGCCACCGGGTTGGCCTTGGTTTTGACCGTGAAGGTAAGCGCCTTCCCCTGCTTGGCCTTGGCGACCGCCTTGCTGGAGAACACTGGGGCGGAGAGGCCTTTGGCCGCTCCGGCCACACCCGACGGAAGGCCGGCCAGGAGGGACGCCGTGCCCACCAGGACCGCTCCGGACACGACGATGGCAACCCTGTGGCGAATTCGCATTCTTCCCCCTCTTTCTTGACTGCTGTGATCTCCGTTTGGTCCACGAATGACACCCGCCGTAGACCGAGCCGAAACGGCCCTGAACTTCTAGCACGGATGGCGCCCCCACGTTGGACACCCGGATCCAGTGCCGACGGGTTTGGGGCATGCCGCTCTTTCAACCAGGTCAGGGCGGCTGTTACGTCACCGGCATTGGGGGACCTCACGCGCCGGCGGCCGCCGGCTGAGACCCCGGGTCCATGGTCGCCGGGGTCGTCCGCGTCAAGACGACCACGGCCCCGCACATCGTCGCGAACGCGGCCGCACCGAGGGCCAGACGCAAAGTGTCCGCGGAGAAGGTCTCCCCGAAGATCCACAGGCTCAGCACGATGGACACGATGGGGTCGACGATGACGATGAAGGGCTGAGAGACGCTAAGTGGGCCGACGTGGAGCGCCGCTTGGTTCAAGATCTCCGCCATCAGGCCAGCGACGGCCAGCGCGTAAACCGGCCAGTGGGTGAACATCCCCGCCACGCCGAACTGGGTCAGCGTGTCGGTGGTGGTCTTAATCAGCGTGGCCACGAATGCCCAGAGCGCGGAGGCGGAGGCCCCGAGCAGCGCGGCGCGGCGTCCCGCTGATCCCGTCCACCGCCAGCCGAGTAGTGCGAGCAACGCGACGCAGGCGACTGTGGCAGCCGACGCCGACACCCAGGCCTCGCTGGTGGGCCGGGCGCTGCCGCCGCTGGGCTCGGCAGTGGCGATGAACACGGCCAGTGCTACGCACGTCACCCCGGCCGACCACCAGGTGACCGTCCTGATCGTCTGGCGGACCCAGGCCGAGCGCAGGACGAGTGCAAACACCAGCTCGGTCACCAAGAGGGGCTGCACCACCGAGATCGGGCCGTTGTGCAGAGCCAAGGCCTGGAATACGAAGGCCCCGGCGAGGGCCGCACAGCCAAAAAGCCACAACGGGCTCCGGAGGAGGTAGACGACGAGCCTCCAGCCCTTGGACCGCTTCGGAGCACTGATGCTGGCCTTGTGCTGGGTGACGACGTTGAGGGCGTTGGCGAAGGCCGTCAACAGGGCGAAGAGGATCGGCATCACCGTCATCGGTTCCTCCTTCGTGGTCGGTTAGGAACCGCGAGGGCGCTCCTGATTGGGATGTCGCGCCCGTTCCACTTTCGAACCACCCGCGCCCATGCCCACCAGGAACCCTCTCCTTAGAAGGCCATTCGGCCGGAGCCGAGGGCAGGCACGTTGAGAACCATCGTCTGGGCCTCGAGACCCTACGAACGGGTCGGGCGTCTGCCAAGCAGTCTCGACCCGGGACATGAGTGACAGGCGGCTGAGCATCGTTGACTATCCCAGCAGGTTGAACGCGGAGCGGATCAGGGCATGAAACTCCCACGTTGACGCTCCATCGAGCCGCACGCGTGGGTTCGAGGCGAGAGCCGACACCACAAAGGTACGACCCTGGCTGTCCCGAGCGAGATAACCCATCGTCGATACCCCCGGTTCCGATCCTCCTTTAAACCACACTGTCGGCCAGGTCGCAGTGTCCAGGCCGAGGCCGCCATCGTTGATGGAGAGCGCGGTGGCCACAGGAGTCAGATTCGGATTCGCCGAAAGACCTGACAGACCGGCAAAGATCCTGCAGATGTCATCGGCGGAGGCGAACCATTCCAACGAGTCGATGTCACGGGGCGCGGTCGACTCTTGGATGCGACTGAGCGGCAATGGATCGACAGAGGAGGAAAGGAACGCGGCTCGCTGGCCCGGATCGAGGCTCAGGTAACTGTTAGCGAGCTCCGGATATCGTAGTAGTGCAAAAGGAGGACCTCGCGGGTAGTCAAGAACGGATTGTCGAGCGTGGCACTGTGTGACCAACGGCGCACCTGAGCCTCGACAGCGGATCTACCCACGAGATTGATCAACATGTCCGCGGCCGTGTTGTCGCTGATCGAAATCATCTTGTCCGCGGTCTCCTGCACGGTGACCTGAGTTCCCGTAGGGCTGTACTGCAGCGAACCTGGAATGCTCCCGAGGCTCCTGAGGGCATTCGTGACCGTGAGCTCCTGGTTCCATCCCACCGTGCGCGCCGCGATCTGATGGGCGAGTGCGCCAAGCACGAACAGCTTGAACATCGATGCCAGAGGTCGGGGAGCGGTGGCGGAAGCTTCGTGAATCGGAACACATCTCCCATCAGATGAGATCTGAGAGGCCAGAAAGCTAGTGTCCGGGGCCAGCGCGGCGAGCCTGTGGTCGAGCTGGATCCAGTTTCTTGGAGCTGGGGATAGATGCGGCCCAAACAGCAGACCGTTGATCAATCCGGCACCGTCCACCGACAGCGTGATGGTCAGCTCCGAACTGGTCTCCCTGGCGAGGGCCACGAGTTCAGTGGGGTTCTGCTGAACGACACGGACCAGGTGCATACCCGTCGGGCCGTTCACCTCCGAGACAGCAGTGACCAGCTGAGCCGCCGGAACCTGTTGGAGAAATTCCTGATCGAAGTGGTCGGCGACTACTGCCACTGGATTCGCGGGAGGGTGCACGGTTGCCTGGAGCAGCCAGGCAAGCTGGTGCCCGGCCGGGGTCTCCCGCAGCGGGTCCGCCATGAGAACCGGATGAGGGCTTCCTTCCCCTGGGGACGATACAGGCCCACCTGCCCCGCATCCAGCCAACGTGGCACAGAGGAACCCTACGGCAGCAACCGCAAGCCACCCTTTCCAGGATGACCGTTGCTGCCCGATCACGTAACGATGCCGACCGACGCCCAGGTCGGTCTGTCGAGGTCCCACCGGCAGCCATCGTAGGACGGCAAGGCGACGATTTCTCCGTTTCAGCCACGTCGGCCGATCCGTGGGCTCCCTCTGAAGGGTGCCCTGATCACCGGTTGGACTCTGCTCTCGACCGTGGCGAACGGCACATCCGGGCGTGTGGATGACCCGGACGCGACCGCCCTAGCCGGGGACCGGGCCGATCGGAACCGCGGTCCCGGCCAATGACTTGATGTAGGGGTCAAGGTCGTAGACCCGTCCGAGTTTGGCCATATTTGGAGTGCCTACCTCAACGGCGACGCCCGTAGTAGCCCTGCCGGCGAGGGGCGGCGGCAGCTGCAGCACCATGGTCGAGACACGGACCGACGAAGGATCAGTCGTCGTGGTCGATCCCGGTGCAGCTGTTCCACAAGACCCACAACCGAAGCGACCCTGCAGGACGACGACATACTCCGGTCCGGTTGCGCCTCCTGTGGCTGGCACCTGTGCGTATAGGTCCGCCTGCGTGGTGAGCACAGCTCGAACGCCCACCGGCTTGGTTACCGAATAGGCCTCGGCTGCCCCGAGCGCCCGCTTCGCCAGGACAAGCAGCGGAACACCGTTCACCACGGCTGGCAGTGCTTGGATGACCTTCCTGACCGGGGGCGTCGCCTGCGGCTTCGGTTCCGAGACCGGTTGGCTGCAGGCAACTGCGACAATTGCCACGCTGCCGACGGCGAGCGCAACCTGGACTCGCCCGAGGGCCGAAAATGACATCCTTGGTTGCCTCCTTCCCTCTGCCCATCGAACCGAACGGTCCTCGGCCCTTCACACGCTAAGACGAAAGGGGCGCCCAAACGGTTGCAGGACCGGGTGGGCCGCCTGGCAACTGAGGATCCGCGCACGAGTAGATCGTGGAAGGTCATCTCCGCCTCGTGCCTCCGAAACCACCCACCGGCTGGCCCTGTGGAGGCAAGCCGACTGCCGTGCAAGGCTTGGTGCGTGTTTGAGCGCTTAACCGACTCCGCCCGCCAGGTCCTTGTGCTGGCCCAGGAGGAGGCACGCCTACTCGGCCATGGCTTCATAGGCACTGAGCACCTCTTGTTGGGGCTTCTCCACCAAGATGGCGAGGCTGCCCACCTGCTCACCGACCTGGGTGCATCGCTTTCCGCAGTCCGAGAGCAGGTCGCGGAGACAATCGGAGTTGTCGGGGGTCCAGGATCGGGGTCACCCCCTTTCACGCCCCGAGCAAAGAAAGTACTGGCATTGGCACTCCGTGAGGCGGTGCAGCTTGGAAGCCCCAACATTGACACTGAGCACATTCTCCTGGGAGTAATCCGAGAAGGAGAGGGTGTTGCATTTCAGGTGCTGGCGGGCCTTGGCATCGACCTCGCCTCGGTGCGTCAGCGGGTAACGGAGCGGCCAGCCTCAGGGGAGACCTCCGAACCGAGGCTTCATGACTCTGCTGCAGATAACGACGTCCCCCGGGGCGAGGTCGTAGCGTGCTCATTCTGCGGACGCTCTCCTCCGGCATCGGGCAAACTGGTGTCGGGGAACAATGCGTTCATCTGTGAGACCTGCGTTCGCCAGTGGTCGATGCGCCTCGGTCCTCGCTCGACAGGTCCTCCTCGAACCCGGGTGTCGAGGACGGCGTCGGATACCCCTCCCACAGGATTTGAGCCAGAGGGGGCCGAAGGCGCAAGGGCCGAGATCAGAGCGGCGTTTCTCGCCAGCCGTGTACCAAGTGATGACGGCCGGTCGGTACCGACAGTGGAGAAGGGGGACACTCTTGGCCCAACCCTCATCCTGGCCAACGAGCGGCATCTTGGCATCATCGGCGACGGATCGAATGTGGTCATCTCTGCCGATGAGATTTACTTCTACGGTCCCGGGCGAGCGGCTGTCCTATTTTCCATCTCGATGGGAGAGAGACTGCTTCTTGGGGGGCAGCCAGGAGAGGCCGTCCTCGTGGGCGAAACGTGGAAGATGGCTCGATCCACGTTCTCTCAGCTCATGAGTATGGCGGGGGTTGCGTGCCCACCAGAGGCTGAGTGATCTTCCCGGGGGGCGGCTGTAGCAGACCACTGGGTGATCGATGATGGGAGTCGATGAGTCGACAGACATAGTCGCAGCCCTGCCGCCGACCGGCATCTTCGAGCTACCCGGTCGACGACATTTGGCGTCGATGCGTGGGTCGGACCACAGGCGGTCAGTGGACCGGAGTGATGGTGCCGAGACGGTGAGGCACGAATGGTCCGTGCGATCCCAGCGGGGTGGCATGAAGCGTGAGTGTGGAGTCCGTCGTGCCGCCGCCGGTCGCGCCAGCGAACTTGCCGGTCCCACCGTTGATGGTGAAGGTCCCTGTCAGCATGTTGGTCCCAGAGTTAGACGTGGATCGGGACTCACACATTGTCCAGTGAACGATGCAGTGATTCCAGACATAGGCTCCCCCACCATGTGCGGAAGAATCGCCCTCTACGACGACCCGGGTCATCTGGCCCGGTTGCTCGCCGCTGGTGTCGATCCAGAGCTTCTCGCTGACTGGAAACCGGCCTGGAACGTCGCTCCGACCGACCCCCTACTGGGGGTATCCGAGCGCCATGGGGAGCGAACCCTCCGGTCCTACGGCTGGGGCCTGGTGCCCTCTTGGTCGAAGACGCCACAGATGAAGGGAACCTTCAACGCCCGGGCGGAGTCCGTCGCCACCAAACCCGCCTTCAGAGCTGCGTTCAGAACGGGCCGGATACTGGTGCCGGTCGATGCCTTCTACGAGTGGGAGAAGCTCGGTGCCAAGGAAAAGCAGCCCTACGCCTTTCGGCGGGCCGACGGCGAGCCCATCGTCTTTGCCGGACTTCGAGAATGGTGGCGGGCTGAGGACGGTACTGAGCTGAATACCGCCACGATCATCACCACCGAGGCTGGGCCAGATATGCCCATTCACAATCGACAGCCCGTGGTGCTGGAGCGGACGGACTGGGACCACTGGCTCGATGAGACCGCTTCGAGGCCAGAGGAGCTGAAAAGCATGTTGGTGCCGACTATCGAGGGGACCCTCGTCCACCACGCGGTCGGGAAGGGCGTGGGCAACGTGCGCAATGACGGCCCCGACTTGGTGGAGGCGATCGCCCTACAGGGAGATCCTGGGCTGAACAGCCTGTAGAGCGAATCCACACAGAAGGTGGCTCTCGGGGATGGACACCTTCGACCTGGCCACTGCCTCTCATGTCGGAGCTCTTGAGCAGGAGCTAATCGAAGGAGCGAAAAGTATAGATGTCGGGAAAACGGCGACTGGACCACCGATCGGCTCGGCGTATCAATCCGGCGCAACGGAATGGGTAGCGACCCAGGGGCCGGATGGCAGTTCTCGCTCGTCTAGCCAGGCCCGAGGAGGTCCCAGCGGTTTCCCATGCAGTCGAGAAAGACGGCAACTCGACCGTAGGGTTCGCTCCTTGGAAGGCGCAGAAAACGCACGCCAGCTGAAGTCAATCGGCCATAGGTAGCGTCAAAGTCGTCGACCCGAAGAAAGAAGGCGACCCGCCGACCGGTTTGGGCTCCAATGACCGAAGCCTGGCTCTCGTCGTCGGCACGGGCCAGCAAGATCCCCGTCTCCGCGCCTGGTGGTCTCACAACGACCCAGCGTTTCGGCTCGCCATCCTCGGCTTGGGCGGGTGAGTCCTCTACTAAGTCGAATCCCAATGTATGAACGAAGAACTGGATGGCGCGGTCGTACTCATCGACGACGAGGGTGACGAGGTCGAGTTTCATTGTCGGTGTGTTGGCATCCCGCTCAGATTTTGCACATCAGAATCTTCTCGCAAATAGGTGGACCATGCCGGATCCAATCCGTGCTGTTGGATCCATTCCCGATGTGCGATTCGACCCACGCCATTGACAGCCAGATCGGCCGTGCGGAGGTCTCAGGGCGAAGGCATCGACAAGGGAGCGTGGCTCGATCAGACCGTTCCGAATCCTGTGGAACTGACGCCCTGCTGGTACCCCACTACCGAAGGGGACCCTCCTCCATCACCCGGTGGGGAAGGACGTGGGCAATGTGCACAATGACGGACCAGAGTCCGTCGGGCCGATCGCCCCACAGGGAGGATCCTGGGCCGAAGAGCCCGCAGAGCGACGAGGCGCACCGTGGTTGGCTCGTTGGGGAATAGCCCGTCTACCTTCGTGTCCGACAGTGGGCCGGTACGGTACGTTTGGACGGTGTTGACGCAGGCTTCGGCCATCGGTGGAAGTGTTCTGGCCCTCCCCCATCAGTTCCTGGGCCGACGGCGATGAGGGATCCGATGGTACCTGCAGAAATGGAGGCGCATCACATCCTCCGCCAGATTCCCCTGTCGGTTGCCGGGGCGACGGGCTTCGTTGGATCCCTCTGCATTTTGGTCGGCGTGGCACAAACCGGTTCGCCCTTCGTGTCGAAGATGTCAGGTGCGTGGTTCTTCGGCATTGGTCAAAGGGTGTCGGGTGCGAGCCAGAACAGCACCTTCCTGGGAATCATGCTGGTGTACGTCGGCGTCACTTCATGATTGGCGCTTGGTACGAGGTCGTTCGCACGTTGCGCCGAGCTCCGATGACTCACATTGGCCCGGTGGTGGCGATCGGGGTCGCTTGGGCGATGCCGGTGATGATCATGCCTCCGCTGTTCAGCCGGGACATCTACAGCTATGCGTCCCAGGGTGAAATGGTCGCACGGGGGTTCAACCCCTACGCCCACGGTGTAAGTGTGCTCGGCCAGAACCGATTTCTAAGCCTCGTCGATCCTCAATGGCGACACGGCGCGGTCCCTTATGGTCCGGCATGGGAACGTCTGTCGGGTGGCATCGTTCAGGTGACCAATCACAACATATTGGGAGCCCTCGTGGGCTTTCGGGTGGTCGCTCTGGTAGGAGTCGGATTGATCGCCTGGGGAGTTCCCGTCTTGGCTCGGTCTGTCGGACGAGATCCCACAGTTGCCTTTGCCCTGGCGGTCCTCAATCCTCTTGTGCTGTTGGTCCTGCTTGGCGGCGCTCACAACGATGCGTTGATGCTGGGACTGCTTGTAGCCGGCTGTGCGTTCGCCCGACGTAACCACGTCTTGATCGGTCTATTGATGTGCTCATTGGCTGCCGAGGTGAAGATCCCGGCATTGATAGGCGTTTTGTTCATTGGTTGGTGGTGGAGCGATGAAGCACCGAGCTGGCGGTACCGCCTTCCCCGAGTAGCCGGAGCGGTCCTCATTGCGATGGCCATGATGGCGACCATCGGACTCCTCTCCGGGCTCGGTTGGCGCTGGATAGACGGCCTCAACAGTTCAGGCACGGTTGTGTCCTGGGTCGATCCGGTGACGGCCGCTGGACTCTCGCTCAGTCACATTTCCAATGCCTTGGGTTTCGGGACCCATCAGGCGGCCTACATCGAGAGCACCAGGGCCGCGGGACTCGGGCTGGCTGCGGTCATCTCGGTCGGCTTGGTCTTGCGTTCCAGTCGGATGGAGACGGTGCAAGCACTGGGCTGGAGTCTTCTTGCCTTTGTCGTGCTCGGACCAGTGATTTGGCCTTGGTACGAGACCTGGGGGTTTGTCTTCCTAGCAGTGGTAGCGGAGGCCTGGACATTGCGAATGCTCCTGGCCTTTTCAGCAGTTGCGTGCTTCGCCGACGTCCCCAGCGTGCACACCTACGACACCTCGAATCCCCTCATCGCCATGGTCTGCTGGTGCATTCTCCTGGGGTCGATCGTGGCCTATGCCGCCATCCGGTTGGTGCCCTCGCTTCCTCGCCGCTCGGTTGTCAACTGGAAGGGTGGCGATCATCCCGGCATGGCACCTGTGGCGTCCGATGGGGGCTAGCCCATCCGGTCAGGCGTTTGGTGCAGGTTTCGGTTGCTGGAATGCTCAGCTCCCGGCGATCCGGGTCAGTGTTTCCGTCCTTGCCCTCGCTGTGGGAGGGCAGCCGCCTGACACCGCCAGACCGCCGAGGCAGCCGCCAGGTCACCGGGAGCCATTGGCCAGCCGACGACGTATGAGATCGCACCGGACACCTCGTCGAGTTCCGCCACCGAGGCGCAATCCAGTGGGTCATACGGACCGAACCGATGGTCAGGGACACGCCGGTCCCGCACCTGATGGCTCGGGAGGCTCGCGCAGTCCGCCGTTCTGGATTCAACCGTTTGCGGTCCACCGGCGCTCGCCCGATGGGCCTCAGGCAGGTGCCCCGGACACAGCCCAGAGGTGACGGTCCAATGGATCGACCGAGCCGAGTTCTGCACACCTGGGGATGCAAATATGGGGCGTGGACCGATCCTTTGAGGCTCTCGTTGCTGAGGCGAACTCCGCCCCGATCAAGGGATGGAACTTCGAGTGGCTCGATGGTCGAGCGACTGAAGAGCGGCCATCCTGGCAGTACTCAAAGCTACTAGCCGAGCGATTTCAACGATCAAGGCGAGTATTGGATCTGCAATCTGGTGGGGGCGAGATGCTTGCCTCCCTTCTCCACCTGCCGCCGCTGCTCGTAGCGACCGAGGGCTATGTCCCAAACCTGATCCACGCTGCCGATCGACTGCGACAGCGTGGAGTATTCGTCGTCGGGACCGATGACGAATACGAACTGCTCCCATTCTGCGATGCGACGTTTGACCTGGTTACGAGCCGTCATCCGATCTCTACCTGGTGGACTGAGATCGAACGAGTGCTGCTTCCGGGCGGGTCATACCTTTCTCAGCAGGTCGGGCCGGACAGCGTGAGGGATCTCAGCGAGCTCATCATGGGACGCTGGCCCAAGGGATCGGCACGAGATCCAGGGCTTGCCGAGCAGGAAGCCGTCAAGGCAGGACTCGTGATTACAGACCTCCGCCAGGAGCGACTCCGGACGGTGTTCTATGACATCGGAGCTGTCGTCTACTTCCTGCGGCTAGTGGTCTGGATCGTGCCCGACTTCAGCGTTCAGCGCTATCGGGATCGACTTTGGACATTGCATAAACAGATTCAGCGGGATGGAGAGTACGTTGCTCATGCGAGTCGATTCTTGATCGAAGCCCGCAAGCGCCAGTAGTGCCACTCGTCACCGGCTCGGAGGCGGTTACCTGCCCCGTCCACTGGTGACCGATGGCGGACCGTGAGGTACCAAGATCCGATGAGGACCCTGAGCTGCACTGACAGCCAGTGTCATCGTTGTCGGAATCATCCTTGCTGCGGGTCTCCATCACCGAGTCAGTGTCTCGATTGACACATTCCTCGCGGCCTGCCAACATCCGTGTCGACGGTGGAACGCCCATGAGCGGGCGTGCGGGAGGTGGGTCCTATGGGAGCCTGGACAGTTGCTGTTGACCCTGCGTTGGCGATCTCTGATGCGAGGCGGCATCATCCACTTTTCCGGGTCATCATGGCTGGAGCGTTGATGCTTGCCTTGTTGACCGCGGTGGTGGCTGACGCCAATCCAGCATCGGCTGGGACACCCGAACCGGTGGGTTCGTTGACCTGTCAGATCACCGGGGGACTCGCATTCAATCCCCCCTTGACCCCGAATGGGACGGCCGGGGTGGGTAAGGAGGTTGTGACTCCGACCGAATCCCTTACCGGTTGCACTGGTACGTCAACGTCGCCCGGACTGGTACCGAGCCAATCCTCTTCAGTCGTCACCAAGCCCATCAACATAAAGGCAACGACCGTGGGCCGCACGAAGATCGCCGGAAGCTGCACGACCATCGACGCGTCGTTGGCTGGTGCAACGGTAAAGAGCACGATCAACTGGCCGAACGGCATCAAGAGCACCAAGGAGGTCCTTTCTGTCGACGCCCTCCTGCCGCCTGATCCTGTAGTCGATGGAGAGCAGGGACTCCAAGCAACGGGCACTGCGACCAAGTCGTTCGCCGGGGACATCACAACGACGAGTTACCTGGATCAGGCATCCACCAGCGCACTGCAGAACTGCGCGAGTGGAACGACAGCGCCAATCGGAGCAGTCAGCTTCGATCCGGTCAATAGCCTCGCCACTGCCGGGAAAGACGTGCTCACGACGGGCAGTCTCACTGGCAAGAACGTGCGAGTTGGGGACGATCTGACTGGAACGCTTCCGACCGTGGAGGGGGAGTTCTCCTGTGGTTCTGGCACGACGGGCGTGACGGTGTCCAAGGATCCCGCAGCCCCGGGAACGGCCGATGGTTCTATGACGAGCCTCAGTTTCAGTGGTTGTTCGGTCTTCGGAGACTTCGCACAGGTCAGCTTCCTCGGTCTGCCCTACCCGGTCACCTTTTCGGATGCGCCTGGGCTGCCCGTGACCATCAGCAACATGGCGGCGGAGGTCACCATATTGGGCCTCCAGACTCAGTGTTTGTACAACGCTCCGACTCTCACGGGCAGCGTCGACAACACCACCAATGTCATCACCTTCACGAATACGTTCCAGTTCTACGGCGGATTCGGTGACTGTCCCCAGGCGGTCCCCATCACCTTCACGGTCAGTTCGTTCAGTGATGCCAGCCTGGCTGGAAGCCCTGTTGTGTTTGTGAACTGAAAGCCCACCGCGCTGCGTTGTGGGTTGACCGCGCGGGCGGTTGCGTAGTTAGTCCGCCGTCGGCACGTTCGTCTGATGGGGCTGCACGGGGCGCAGACCGAGGCCGTCTGTCCGTTCGAACCTGGCAAGTGCTGTTCCGGTTTTACAGTTCTGAGGAGTTCGTCGCTAGTGTCTGCGGACCGGTCGCACCCAGCGCCGATCTCGCTCGAGGACGGACCGACGAGGTCGGATTCCCGGCATGGTGATGACCAACGAACGGCCCTCCGAAGTGGACGACCGGGCAGTCCCAGCGACTGGGAGGGAGACTTGATCTTGGGATCAAAGAGCTCAGCGGTGAGCACCCTGGTTGAGCGGACTACCCGTTATGTGTTGCTGCTCCACCTACCCGAGAACAAGGGAGCTGATGTCGAGGCCGATGCCATGGCAAAGGCCATTGGCAGGCTCCCCGCCGCTCTGGCTCGATCGGTGACCTGGGACCAAGGCCGTGAGATACCTGGCGGCGGGTTGATCTGCCCGGTACAGGCAGCGTCCGGCGTACCACTCTGCTGACAGCTGCCCCGCCGGACCGGCGTCGGTTACGGATCCTCGACCAAGGCGACTAGCTTGTCCACTGACTTCTCCATCATCCCCTTCGGAACGACCGGAAATTTGTCGTGCCACTTCTCAGGGGTATCGGTCCAGTCGCAGTAGTTGGTCACCTCGGTGTGCTCGCTGTCAACTGCGGCGATCTCCCACCCATAGACGTGGCCGAAGGAGGGTCGCTCCTTGTTGCCCACACTCCATTCCAGCAAGGCGTCAGGAACGATCTTGGTCACTGTATTCAGGGCCTTGTACTTGCCCATCGGGAGGTCCCCGAGCGGTTCCCGGTCCATCTCCATGACGAAGGTATCGCCGACAGCCTCGACCGGTTTCGCCTCAGGCGCTGCTTGGAGCATTCCCGAACCGTCGATCTCGACTTGCATTCTGGGGTCGCAGAGGATTCTAAAGATCTTCGATGGATGAGCACGCACTATCCGGCTGGCAGCGATCCGACAGACCTCCATCCTCACGATTCCTCCCGGTTGGCTGGAGTCCAGTGTGGCACCACCGGACTCGGGTTTCCTTGGGTGAATCACCATGACCGTCGAAGGCGGCTGACAACCGGCGCAAACCCGGTGAAATGAGGCACTCTCCTCAGACCTGAGGCAGATCCTTCGTGATATTGGTCAGGTCACCGACTGTCCTTGCTCGGAGCGTCATGTCGACACGCTGATCGAGGTCCTCAAGGGTCAATCGGCCGGTCGCATAGTGATGATGCAGTTGTTGGGTCACCCGTTCACGGTCCTCATCCGAAGCCAGGACATCTGATCGATGATCTTCGCCCAACGTGTGCGGAGGAAGACCCTTATCGATCGGCGCGGCACTCGACTTCCGCAGGCGAGGTCGCACAGAAGTCAAATAGACGATGCTTGCGATCACTCCTGCAAGATTGAGGAACACGGCCAGGACTGCCAGGAGGACGATCCACCGGGTCTTGTCGCTCCCTATCCGCTGAAACGACTCAGGGGGTCGCCGTGCGGCATCGATGATGCCCCAGAGTGGGACACCAATGCCGACGTGATAAGGTGGGTTGAGGTATAGATGTTGTATGCCAGAGGCCGCAGTGCCCAGTCCCGAGTCATTCGGGGGAGTTGGCCGAAACCTCCCTCAGCGGATAGCGAAAACCGCTCTCTCGTTCGCTTTCCTAGGCGGCTTCCTCATCCTGGGTGGGTGCTCGGCCACCTTCCGCTTCCTCCGCCGGCAACAAGTCATCGATCTGTGCCAGGAATCCGCCGAGCCTTACTCCAGTTACCGGCTCAACGCTGTCGACCCTCCCTCCGTCTCACGACAACGACGTGGGGAGGATGCGGCTTCCTGACTTGCATCCCGATGCTGATGTCGATGCCAATCAGGTTCCCAAGGCAAGCCGGTGTCATGAGTCGTAACATTGCTTATCGCTCTCGACGTCGGGCCGCCATGCTCAGTAGTGAAGGCGAATGGTGGCGACTGCCGAGCTGGTGCGTCCGACCAGCCAGAGGAAGAGATAGGCCACGCACCAGAAACCGATCAGGACGGCGAGGCCGAACCCGATGGACACCCCACTGAAGTGGTTATTGGCCGGACGGCCGAGGGTGAACCGCCAGAGGTCCCGGGCGATGCCGAGGGCGATGGACCCGCGGCAGGCCAGCGTAACGGCGGCGGCTGATCGTCTGTCGAAGCGACGTTACAGATCAGGGATCGTGACAATAACCGGCCACTGAACGGAGGTCGATGAGGTGAGGGCCGTACTCCAAGACCTTGGATTGCTCGCTGGCTAGGGCGATCTTGACTGAAGCCCTCAGTTGCCCACACTCCCTAATGTGCCTGGCCGAGGGCAAGCGGAGCGCCGGCGGTGCAGGTGTGGATGCACGACCAAGGCGGAGTAACCGAGAGCAGCCATCGCCCCAGCCTGTTACGGGCCTTCTGTCCGAGCCGGCTGCCTACTGGCGGTCCACCAGCACCTGCCCATGGACCGGATGGCCCAGTTGTTCTCTGAGGTGCTCCGAGCCCGGTGTCGGTCGGGGCTCTGGCCCAGATGGTGAGGAGGCTGCCGAAGCTACGACACCGTTCCTCGATGTCACCCGCTCGTGCTCCACGACGCCCAGGTCGTGCACTTCGACGAGACCGGGGGCCGGGGAGTCGGGCGGCTGCACTGGGTTCACTCGGCCTCGATGGCCCGACTCATCTTGAACGACTATCACCCGAAGCGGGGCCGGTAGGCCATGGACGACCTGGGTGATCGGCGCATGACCGGTGTCGCCGTCCACGACGGCTGGAAGCCCTATCGCCACTACGACGTCGACCACGCCCTCTGCAACGCCCACCACCTGCGCGAGCTGAAGGCCGTCGGCATCGGGTGGGACCAGGGATGGGCCAACGACCTGGCCGGGTTGTTGGTCGAGGCGAAGCACGCCGTCGAAGCGGCCCGCGCCAAGGGAAGCGACCACCTCGATGATGCAACCCTGCACTCGATCCGGGTTCGCTACGGACAGTTGGTGGCGAAGGGGTTCAGCCTCAACCCGGCTCCCGACGTCGGCAAGCGGTCGGGCTACGTGAAGAAGGCGTTCAACCTGCTCGTCCGCCTCGACACCCAACGCACCGACGTACTGCGGTTCGTCACCGACTTCAATGTGCCGTTCGACAACAACCAGGCCGAGCGCGACATCCGCATGGTGAAGCTTCAGCAGAAGATCTCCGGTTCTTGGCGCACACTCGAGGGCGCCAGGAACTTCACTCCGCCTGCCAGACTTTTGGAATGTTCGACAAATCAGCCCACCTCTACGATCTGGCCTATTCCTTCAAGGACTATGCCGCCGAATCGGCTTGGGTTCGTGACAACGTTCACTCTCGGGTCCCTCAGGCCAGAAGCCTCCTCGATGTTGCGTGCGGAACGGGCAAGCACCTGGAACACCTCAGTGGGGACTTCGACTGCCAGGGACTCGATCTCAACCCTGAGTTCGTGGAGATCGCACGGCAACGAACCGGAGTGAGGGTTCACGATGCTTCGATGGATTCGTTCGACATCGACGAGAAGTTTGACGCCGTCGTGTGCCTCTTTTCCTCGATCGGCTACACAAGCCATCTACCGGGTGCTATTAATTCGATGGCTCGTCATCTGAATCCCGGCGGTGTCCTTGTCGTCGAGCCATGGTTGAGGCCTGACCAATGGATCGGAGGCCATGTGCAGGTGCTCAATCAGGAGGCTGACGGAATACACCTCGTACGCATGACGACGAGCAGGCTCGACGAATCTCAGTCCATTCTTGAAATGCACTATCTCGTTGGCTCGCCGTCGGGAGTCGAGCACTTTGTTGAGGTTCATCAGTTGACCCTGTTCTCGTTGTCCGAATACGAATCGGCCTTCGTAACATCCGATCTGACGTTTGAGTTCGATCCAGATGGGCCCGCCGGTCGTGGGGCCCTGATCGGCCTCGCTTCCTAACGTCGACCAGCCCTGGCCCGGATGTGCCTGTAGGTAGCACGTGGTTAGCCAAAGCCAGTTATGCAGACTCCGGGACTACCGGGTAGAGCCTGAACAGCGGAAATGCAGCCTCGGAATCATGCGGCACGAAGTGAAATCCGTTAGCTGAATCGAACCGCACCCGTTCTGTGCGAAGGCAGATGGTGCAGGTTTCTGGATCGTGGTCCACGGCGTCCCCCTGATGAAGAGCGCCCCTCTCTTCATTACATCGGGCCGCTGGCTCCAACCCTTGAACGGTTCCGTCTAGCTCGCCTCCGGTGGTCCTGGGCGGGTCCAGCTGGGATACACGATCCGGTGCACCGTGTCGCAGGTTGGACAGACGATCGCCAGCGGGATGACCTCATGGGGATTCGTTTGTAGGTGCGGCATCGGTCGTAGATCATCTGCACTGGGAGGGTCGAACGCATGGCCGCAGTGATCGCACCAGTACATAGACCCATTGTGATCCCGACCAGTGCGGCGGGCAATGGCGCCCGAGTCGCCCCGAGAAGCCCCCCACCATCCACGAGTGCCGTTCAGACCTCGTCGCTGATCCATACTCCCCCTTTGGACGCAATGAGCGTCCCCGAGTCACCGAAAGAAACGCCGTTGATCTACCCCCAGCCACCCCGGTCCGAAACACCCCAACGGACGCCGAACCTCCTAGCCGAGATTGATGAAAGCAGAGATCCGCTCCACCGGGTACCGCCACGCCGACTGACCCGCACGGCAGCCATAAGCATCGCTGCGGCCACGATCCCTGCCGCCGCCACGCATTTCCGCAGCACCCCGCCAGTATGGAAGTAGGTGGTGGCTGGCGTCGGGGACCGGAAGGTGCCGACGCCAGCCACCTGCCCCACATGAGCGCCCGGTGAGCCGCTTGGGGTCAACTCTCTGGGCGCCACCAACGCCCCTACCCAGATTCTGGACGGGCTAATCCCGGAGTAGGCCTCGGGGCCGTACGAGGGGCAGGATGACGACCCCGAGGCGTGAACAATGCCCTACCCCCGCACCATCGGTCCAACCCAACGCAGAAACCTCCGGCACAGGCCAAGGGTCAGTGCGTTCGGGTCATGTCGGGCGGGTAAGGCAGCTGGGCTCCTGGTTGCGTTCCCAGGCGGGCGTTCCGGCAGGGCCTGCATCCGCCGCACCGACGGCACACCCATGCGTCGGAAGCGGAGTCGCTCATCAACCTCACTTCGTTTGGAGGCATGAGCAGTACCCTCCGGATTCCGGTGGGGGGAACGCAACAATCGATCTTCGTGCCCATGGTGTTGCAGTGCTCACCGATTTCGTCTTGGCTCCAACTGGCACCTGCCGGAGTCCCCTCGCCTTTGGGGCGGCGCGAAGATGGCGGGTCTCACAGCGTTCCCCTTGCCTGCCGGGCCAGCAGTTGCGGGCCGATTGCGAGTGCCCCGGGCGACAACTGCCGCTTCATCTCGCTGCGAGGCTAAACGCTGGTCCATGGCCACAACAGCGGCGACCGTGGTGACGGATCTCCTGAGCTGATCTACCTGACGTCCGGGGGCGGCTTCCAAAATGGCCAGATGTGAACGGATCAGGTCGCCACCTTGCTTCGCTGGTTGGCGAACATGTAGGCCACCGTCGCCGCGCCCAGGATTGAAGCGATCAGACAGAGCCACAGCCCGATACCGACGCTCACGTGGGCCTGAATCACCGAGTTGCCAATGTGGGTCGAAGAGACGTTGATCGTGTCGTAGATGCTGACTCCCAGACAGACCAGGAAGGCAACTCCCGCTCCAATCAGTAGCCAGACGCTTCGAATCTTCATGAAGATGGCTACTGCAGCAATGGCGACAAGGCCGAAGATGAGCGTTACCTTGCCATCGCCGTCGGTGCCAGCAGCACTTGCGTTGATAATGCCTGCGGACACTGTCGCCCATGCGAGCAAGGAGCCCAACACGACAAGACTGCCAGCACCGATCGCCACCAGAGGCGGAACGGCTGCGCCGTCGATCGTGATGCTATTGGTTTGTTTCGGCTGCGAAGCAGCCTGAACTTGAACCGGGTTGGAAGTGACGGTCTGGGGTGGTGGTGTGCCAGCCGCTTGTTCAGGTGAATACCACTTGCCGTCGCTTGCGAGCCACCAGCCTGGACCCTGTGCAGTGTCGCTCATGTCTCCCCCTTGGTTCCGCCCCTGTAGCTGAACTTCTACCACCGTGAGGCGTATCGGAGGCGGACGGTCGGCCAAGGGACTCTCCGGCCGGGAAGGTCTTGAAGTACTTCGGCCAGGGAGCCGAAAACGTCGTATCCGATGCGATCGAGTATCCGGCGGTCGGAGACAGCCTGATCGATTCGCTGTTGGAGTGGGAGGATGGGCCATGGCCGACTGCCTGGCATGTCAACTTGCAAACGGTGACCGCTATCTGCCGGGGGGATTGATTCATGGAACTCCGCTTTGGCGAGTTGAACACTGCATCGGGCCGTTGGGGCTTGGCACACTGATCGTGAAGCCGGTGCGGCACGTGACGTCGGTCGGGGCCCTTCTGGATGACGAGGCGCTCGAACTCGGGCCGCTCCTTAGGCAGACTTCCATGATCGTGAACCAGCTCGCCGGTGCTGACCAGGTCTACAACTGTCTCTGGTCACATGCGGGCGGCGAGCCGATGCACATTCACTACGTCGTCCAGCCAGTAACCAAGGAGCAGATGTCGATCTTTGGTGCTCACGGGCCTCAGTTGCAAACGGCGATGTTCGCCGCTGGTGATTCACCCCAATCGGAAGATGTCAATCGGATTGCTCGGGCTGCCCGTGATCGCTTCTCAGAGCAGCTGTGAGTGACCCGCTCCCGGTATTCGGGGGCACCCTGCCGACTACGAATGGCCTTCGTAGCTCGTCTCTTGGTTGGCGTCGTTGTACATCTCCGACACGATGAGCCAACTGCCATCGGGCTGACGTTGAAGAACACGCAGCGAGTGATTGTCCCGCACTTGGATCTCGCCCCCGCCGACCAGCTTCTGACCCTCCACCTGAAGGTGGGCGTTGACCAGGAGAATCTCCGGAGTCAGCACCCGGAAGCTCGTTTCAGGCGTGGCCTTCAAGGTCCCTGCGTTGAAGTTGTCGTCGGCGAACAGACCCCGCAGATACTCGACGATTTCGTCGGCACCCCGCTTGACACTTCCGAATGCATTGACCCAATCGGCATCGGCGCTGTACACATTCACCAGTTTGTCTGCATCTCGCTCCCGGAACCCGGTCAGCAAGGAGGTGAGAGTGACTCCGATTGCGTCCTGGTCGGCCTGGGGCAAGGATGATATATCGTCCACGGATCAGACTCCTTGCAAGTGTGATTGAGCGACCATAATGGCTCGCAAACAGACCAGTCTGGCACGCTCAGTTTTCCACACGTCAGGATGTGCCGGTAGGCCACGGTCGATAACCGCCGCTGACCCGATGTCTAGGGATGGTGTTGGTCAGGCCGAAGCCTGTTGGCCCGGGGGCCCATTCCCCCTACCGATTAGGAATCTGGATGGCCAATTGTCGGAGCCACCTGCTTCCGATTCCGGTTGACCCATAAGTGCGCACGTCGTCTCGAGTCTCGATCCGTACAGAACCTGAGAAGCCTCCCTCGAACGCGGCAGACTTGACCTCATCAAGGCGTATCGAACTTTCGATTCTCGAATGGGCGAATCTGGCAAGTCCGAAGATCGAGGCGAAGTAGGGCGAACGGATCGTCATGATCCTCCGATCCGACAGTACGAGACGACAAGTGAACTCCTGGCCCGTAGCCAGAATCGGTGCTACCGCCACAACCGATTCGCCATCTTCGAGTCCGTCAATCTTCCACACTTGCGCCAACTCCGGCCGATGCCAGCACTTCCGATGGGTTCGGTTTCATGGCTCCGAATTCCGATTCACCACCGAGCGTACCGGAGTGCCACACCGTGCCGGTGGTCAAAGGAACCCCTGCGGCTGGTTTAATTGGTTCTTGATGCGAGGGGGATCGAATCCAGATGACTTCTGACCCAGGCCCACAACCAGTTCCTTCGTATCACGAGCTGACCCCTGCTCCCCCAGAATCAGACCTCCCGGGAGAACTGCGTTGCCTAAGGAAGACGGGTCGGAAGTCCTGGGAATACATCAACGAGACTACCGGCACAGTGGAGATCGGGTTCTCTTCGAACTTCGCTTCGCGGCTTCCAATCTCGGTCTTTACTTCGCGCCTTCCAAGCTCCCTCTCCTATCAGGGCACCACCTATGAGTGGCGACGGGTCGGCAAGAGGAAGCTCCTTGCCAGCCGTCGAGTGAGGGACCTCGTCAATGTCAGAACGGGCTCGTTGGCGCTCCGGATGAGCGGCGTTCATTTCAATGGTCACGCCGGCACCACGATGGTCTTCGGTGACAGGGAATTCACGTTTCCGATAACAGGGGAAATCCCGTACAGGATGTCGGCAGTAGATGGATCAGGCAATCGGATGGTCGAATACCGCCTGAAGGGATCTTTCAGACCTCAGATCGAAGTCGTCGTGTCTCGCCAAGCCCTCGCGGTTCCTCACGTTCACCTGCTTGCTGCCGTGTCATCCCTACTCATCTGGCAGTACTCCCTGACCGCGTAGCCCTAGGTCTTCGTTGTGGGACTGGGATCCAACCGTCGCTCAGATCTGACGTGCGCACCTATCCGGCAACTTGTTCCGGAGCAGCCACCTCACTGCGTCCAACGTATCGGCTGTCCTGTGCGTCTAGGACTGTAGGCGGAGAGTGCCGCTCGATTCGACGGCCGGCCAGATAGGAGGCCCCCGGATGCCGTTTCCAACCTTCAGGCGGGTCAAGGTGGTCATCTCTGTTGGAGTCGTGATCCTCCTCGCCGCCGCCTGCAGTGCATCATCGACACGCTCTGGAGGACCTCCACCCCGCAGCACCGCCGCCGTACCTCACGGCTGGAAGACCTACACCTACGGCAAGGCCCAAATCTCCGTACCGAGCGATTGGGCAGTCATAAGCGACTACCTCTGTGTTGGTTCGAGGTCGGTCGGCACGCTCTATCTCGGGCCGCCAGAGGACACTCCTGACTGTCCCGATCCCATCGGCCAGGGCGACTCGGTCACCGTCACGCCGATACCGGCTGGCACGGCTGACCGATCGCAGTGCGCGATCAAAATTAATGCATTTGAGGGTCTACTTTGGTCCCTGCGGTAGCTCTAACGCAGCCGGGCTCGTCTTCTATGACATCCCCACCCTGGGAATACGGGCCTATGGGATGGGTGGCAGGAGCGAGAACGTAACGGGGCCTGGCACCGGGACGGTGATAGGTCGGGTTCTTCATACGCTTCGGCCTCAGTAGGCGGGCGTTGCGCTTTGGGTCTGTGGGTTCGGATGGCAAATGAGGGCTGCCGCATAAGCGCCTGGGCGTTAGCACTCGGCAAGCACCCTCGGGTCGATAAACCGCCCCGAGCCATTGTTCAGGGTCACCCTGTCTCACACCGTCCAACACCGAACACGGGCCGTCCGGCGCTAAATCTGACAAGGTTGCCAGGTGGCTTGGCAGGACATATCGAAGCACTTTCGACCACTTGTTGGCGTGGGTCTCATCGCTCTGAGCTGCTGGGTCGGTGTGGTTGTCCCTTCGACGGCGGCAGGTGCGTCACAGCCAAAGCCTGATTCCGCCGGAACGACGTGGCTCTGCCGTCCTGGTCAGACCAATGACCCCTGCACTGCACCGCTCACGACCACTGTGATCGGCTCCAAGAGCACACGACACATCGTCGCCTACAAACCAGCAACAGACCCCCCGGTGGACTGCTTCTATCTCTATCCGAATGTGAGTGAACAGCGCTCTCCCAACGCCAACCTCCACGTTGATCCCCAGGAGACGGCCATCGCAGAACTCGAAGCATCTCCGTTCTCCCAAGATTGCCGGGTATTCGCCCCCATGTACCGAGAAGACACTGGTCTCGATCCGACGAGCCACACGGCACAAGAGGTCGCCGAGCGCAGCGTGATGAGCGCCTGGAATGATTACCTTGCCCACGACAACCATGGACGGGGGATTGTGCTCATTGGCCACTCGGAAGGATCGGGCGAAGCAACCCTCATAGTCGACCGAATGGACCGGCTCCCGACCGTCCGAACGCTTCTCGTGTCGGCCATCATCACGGGACTGGACCTTCCCGTGACCGAAGCTGGGCTGGGACCGTTCGCAACGGTTGGTCCCTGTGAATCGGAGACTCAGACTGGTTGTGTCGTCGGTTTCAACGCCTTCTCGGAGGCCCCTCCCTCCAACTCAATGTTTGGAAAGGTGAAGCCAGCGGTCGTCATTGACGGTCAGAAGGCTGAATCATTGTGTACGAACCCGTCTGACCTCGGTGGCGGCAGTGGCAGGCTGATCTCCATGTACCGCACCCAGCTTCCTACCGAAGAAGTGGCCGGAAGCTCCACGGAAGGCGTCCTCATGGGCCATCCTCCTGTGGTTGCAACCCCGTGGGTTGAATACGACAGCCAGTACACCGGATCGTGCGTGACCAGCAACGGAGCACACGTACTCATTGTCAAAGGAGAAGAGGGTGCTCCAGTACTGACGGCCTACCCCGATGCCCGGTGGGGATTGCATGTCGACGATCCAAATGTTGCCATGGGCAATCTGGTGTCCCTCGTCCATTCCGAGATTGAGTCGTACGTGGCAATACACAAGCCGAATCAACCGGCCTAGCCGAGCTCTCGCACCGTCACCGAACTGCCGGTCGGCCACGGTCAATAACCGCCACTGACCCGGTGATCGGGGACGGTGGTCCATATCTCAACGAGCCTGGACCCGATCCGGCTGCCAGATAGTGGCGAAACGGGACGGGAGTCAGGTGTTGGGCGATCCACCTTCGGGTGGGTTCCAAATACCATCTGGTGACCGCCACCATCCTGGTGCTGCCGTAGGCTCAGGCTCTCGCAAGCCAGCCGACGGGACTGCCCACTTGGCGGGTTGGGGGTCCTCAGGCATAGCGGGATCGTTCTCAGGGGTTCCTGGAGCGCTCTCAGTCGTGTCTATCAGCTTGATTTGATGATCGGCGAAGAGGGTCTTCCATGCGTCCAGTGGATGGGACTTAGACATAAGGATGACCAGTAAGTGTGACTCGGAGACTCCCGAGAGGGGATCGTCACAGCCGACGATGATGGCGTAGTCAAGAACGTCCCGTGACAGGTCGGGGTGTGCCGTAAGAGCGGGCAGGTCATCAACCTTCGTGACGACCGCTGAGTTCACATGGTCCCAGGAGTAATCCCATTGACGCTGCACCTCGGGAGCGTCGTACCCGCTG
This sequence comes from uncultured Acidimicrobiaceae bacterium, assembly GCA_963717885.1. Lineage (GTDB taxonomy): Bacteria > Actinomycetota > Acidimicrobiia > Acidimicrobiales > RAAP-2 > Bog-756. The sequence continues at coordinate 67,644 of CAVQXB010000005.1, forward strand.
AAGAATGCGAGGCCGTCCCGCCCTGTCGTGATGGCACCGTCCTCGCCACTCATAAGGGCGTTCTCCCACCATCCCACCCCCCACGGATACCCATCGTCAATGAAGTGAAGCTCGGATTTCTGCACGAAGGGCATTCCGCCGAGCTTCACTGCGTGTTGATTGGCGATCTCCATCAGGCCGTCCAGGGTTTGGTCATGGGTACGGGCAAGGTAGTAGCCGCACTCAGTGGCGAACTCGGACATGGCAGTCGGAGGGAGAACCCGGGAGAACTCCGTGCTGATGACGACCATGGCATTCGTGTAGTGGGCCTCGCACTGCCCGTCGTGGGCGATCCCGCTACCGTTCTCCATGACACCGATCACGTAGCCGAGCCTGGCTCCTGCAACGATCCCCGGCGCACTTGGTGGCTTCTGCTCCTCACCGGGGTTCATCAGGTTGACGAGTCGGTATTCCAGCATCCCCAGTGCTTGGCTCCCTCCGACGCTGCCCGTTGGCCGCTTGATTTCCTTGAAGTGCTGCCGGGCTGCGGTGGCGATCTCCTGGACGAGGCGAACCTCCTTCTTATTGCGCAGCAGGGTTACGTCCAGGGTCCGCATTCGATCCGGGTGAGGAGATGACATGGGCGTGTACTTCGCAGTGCCCTTGCGGTTCATGATCCGCCATCCCTTCCGCCCACCGCAGGTCAGAGGTTACTCAGGATCCGCCTGCTGGGGCTGGTTTGTCCGTGTCAGTAGGCGGCTGGGAGGTTGGAGTGAGTCTCGGGCTACCCGGCTTCTATCCTGGCCGTTATGGCTGACCGATACCTGTATGCAGTTGACCGAAGGTTCATTCCCGTCCTCATCCCGTTCGGTCTGCGAGCCAAGACTGATGGCGTCACCGTGGATGAAGGCGATCGGTTCTCTGCGACCTTCGGCTGGTTCCATCTTTCAACGCCGATGTCCAATGTCGATGATGCGCACGTCACCACCGACTACAGATGGTGGACCGCCATCGGAGCCCGCATGTCGTGGGTTGACGACGGCCTCACCTTCGGCACGAACAACCACGCCGGGGTCTGTGTCCATTTCAAGGAGAAGGTGCCGTCGTTGTTCAGCCGGAATGGCCACTCAGCCTTGACAGTCACGGTGCGGGATCTGGAAGGTCTGGTAGGCGCTCTCACCCCATAGCGGACACTTCACTGGCCCGCTACGCATCATGGGTCCGACGGTTACGTGTTCTGCCCACAGACCTTGTTGACGCGGAGATCCCCCAGGTGAAGTGAGCCCCCGAGGCAGTGTGGAGCTGTTCACACAACCACACAGCCACCGGGAGGCTCACCATGCACCGTAAGGCTCCGCTCACCCAGAAGGCCGACTGCGCCTCTGCAACATGATCGAGGAGGGCTGGCCGATGGCTGCTGCCGCCGAGTCCATGCGGATCTCCCGCCAGACCGCCCACAAGTGGTGGAGGCGCTATTGGGACGCCGGGGTCGCCGGCCTGGAGGACCGCTCGAGCCGGGCCCGGCGTTGTCCGACCAAGACACCGGACCGCGTGGAGCGCCGGATCGTCGAGCTGCGACGGCGCCACCAGCTCGGTCCGGCCCGGTTGGCGAGGGTCGGGGTGCCTGCATCCACGTTCCACCGGGTCCTCCAGTGCCATGGGGTGAGTCGGCTCTCTGACCTCGACCGCAAGGGCGGTCGGGTGGGCGTCGAATCATCGCCCTCGTCTGCGACCTCGACATCCGGGTCCTGAGCGAGGAGGGCGAACTCCTCCGGCATCTCACACTGGACCCCTCCAGGGACTATCAACCCTTGGGCTGTAGTCCCTGATCATCTACCCTTTGTGGGTTCGTCTGTCCGCGATGTCATGGGACAGAACAAACGTGGGCCGTGCGGGACTTGAACCCACGACCCCTTGCGTGTCATGCAAGTGCGCTACCAACTGCGCCAACGGCCCGAGGCGCACGACGATACCACCCTCCACCGGGACGACCCTCTGGGCCAGGGAGCTCCGAACCCACCCGCTGACCGGTCTCCCGTGCACCCGACCACGTCTCCCTCCGCGCCACGGCCTATGTCACCGCAGGGGTGAAATCCGGCGTGGACCGCTCGATGGCTCCCCATCCGCTGAATTGACGGTGGCGCTCCTGCTGCACGGCGTGGCCGCCCCGCAGCCCGAATAGTCGCTTGGCCAGCAGCAGGTAGACGGCGATGGCCACGTTGATCACCAAAGTGATCACCTTGAAGATGCTCACACTCAGCGACAGCTCGTAGATCTCGATGGGAATGAGCGCCGCGGTGGCAACAAGCGTCAGGTACTCCGCCCACCGCTTCGAGAACCACAGACCCACCATCTCGGTCGCCTCGAGGGCGGCGTAGGCCGTGACGAGCAGGCCCAGCTGGATCAGCCGGGTCGGCGAGTACTTGAAGGCACGACCGAGGTAGCCGAGCACCCCTCGCACCTGGGACTCGCCCGGCGTGGTGCCCGACAGGTCGCTCATGATGTTGACGTAGTCCCGATGGAGCGAGGCGTCGTGACGGGCGAAGGTGTAGAGGATGAGCGCCAGCGCCGTCAGCACCAGAACGTGGACGGCCCGATCGACGGCGATGAGGCGCAGGACGTACCGGTCGCGGAGCATCGGCCCCCGCAGGGGCACCGAGATCTCGCCGCGGCCCGGCATCCGGTCCCGGGTCGGCGTCTCGGGGGGCGTGTCGACGATCCAGGCGTCGCAACGGAGGCACCGGTACCACCTGAGCCCGTCCGCCTCCCGGACCAGCATGGAGTCCTCGGGCCCGACCTGGGCCACGTCTGTCCCGACCAGGGCATGGTCCTTCCATCCGCAGGTCAATAGCTCGTAGAAGTTGTCCGGTCGCCTGGCTCGCTTCGTCCGTTTCTTCCGTGCCACCCCAGCACCATAGGCTCGGACTCTGACGGAACCGTGAAGGGGGAGGCCATGGAGATCGACGTCGATGCCCACGTGGACCGCATCGAGCGTGACGGCTACACCATCGTGGAGGACGCCGTGGAGCCCGACCTGGTCGACACCTTGCTCGCCGATCTGGATCGGTTGGAGCGCGACCTCGGAGTGGTCCCCGCCAACAACACCTTCGAGGGGCTGCACACCACCCGCGTCTACAACCTCCTGGCCCACGGTTCCAACTTCGAACGGGTCCCCGTCCACCCCCGCATTCTTCCCATCTGCGAGCAGGTGCTGGATCCGGGACTGCTCGTCTCCTCCCTGTCCTCGATCGCCATCGGACCTGGGGAGAGCCCACAGCCCATTCACGCGGACGACCAGGTGATCCCCCTGCCCAAACCCCATCCGGCCACAGTGTGCAACACCATGTGGGCCCTGACCGACTTCACCGAGGCCAACGGCGCTACTCGGATCATCCCCGGTTCCCACCTGGCGCCCGAATCACCTGATCTCACCCGCGGCTACGACTCCGTCCCCGCCGAGATGGGGCGCGGCAGCGTGCTGGTCTGGCACGGGAGCCTGTGGCACGGGGGAGGCGCCAACAGCACCGGCGACCGGCGGGTGGGGATCGCCATGAACTACTGCGCCGGTTACCTCCGCCAGCAGGAGAACCAGCAACTGGGGTTGCCCCTCGACACGGTGCGGCGCTTCAGCCCCAGGCTGCAGCAGTTGGTGGGCTTCGGGGTGTATCGGGGATTGATCGGACACATCGACAAGCAGATCCCGGCCAACCTCCTCCTCCAGGGGTCCGAAGACACCCATCTCCTTTGGGACTACGCCGAACCGCCCGCCTGAGTGGAATCCGGAAGCGCCTGGCCCTGCCGGTCCTGCACCTGGTCCTTCGTCTCGCGCTGGATCAGTTCCACCTCCCGTAGCTCCTCCTCGGGGGCCTCTTCGAGCATCATCAGCCCGCTCTCCGCCTCCGGCAGGGCGCGGAGCAACTCGTCCAGCTTCCGCTGGGTAGCGGCCTGCTCTCGTCCCTGGGTGTGTTGGATGACGAACACCATCATCAAGGTGACCGCTGACGTACCGACCGCGAATCCCGTCTCCCAGGCGGCCGAGAAGCCCACCCAGACGCCCAGCAGCACGGCACCGAGGAGGGTGGCCGCCACGGCCACTGCGGAGCCCGGGAGCGAGCTCAGGTGGTCGATCCGGTAGAGCAGACGGCTGCTCGAGGAGAGATGCCGGGTCCGGGGAGCGATGCGGTCCCGCCGAGACCACTCCGTCCACCGGGAGGGACGGGACGCGGGGAGTCCGCCATCGGGAAATCCAGCCACGGTGAAGCCCTACCCGACCGCTCAGCTCCCCAACCCTCGGACGCCGGGGACACGGCGGCTCCCCTCAGAGGAAGCCCACCCCTCCCGCCCCGTGGGTGCAGGTGGGAAAACTTGGAGGCGGCGGGCGGAATCGAACCGCCGTACGGGGCTTTGCAGGCCCCTGCCTAAACCACTCGGCCACGCCGCCGTGGCGTCCGGCGATCCTACCCTCCCCGTCGGGATGCTTGAATCTCTCCATGCGGATCGGAATGATCGCCCCACCCTGGACCCCCATCCCTCCCCTCCTCTACGGGGGAATCGAGCTGGTCGTCGACCAGCTCGCCCGTGGGTTGCAGGACGCCGGTCATGACGTTCTGCTCTTCGCTACCGGTGATTCGACATGCCCGGTCCCCCGCAAGTGGGTGCTTCCCGCGGCCGAAGGCACCCGGATCGGCAGCGCAGTGCCCGAGATCCGGCACGTCATCCACGCCTACGAGGCGGTCAAGGACTGCGACGTGGTCCACGATCACACGGTGATGGGACCGTTCCACTCGGAGCACTACCCGGGTCTACCGGTGGCGACCACCATCCACGGCCCCTTCAACGAGGAGCTCTCCGACATCTACCGGGCCAATGCCGACCGGGTGCCGATCGTGGCCATCTCGCATGCCCAACGACGCGCCGCTCCCGAGATCCCCATCGCCCGGGTCATCCATCACGGCGTCGACGCCTCGCATTTCCCGGTCGGCGATGGCCACGGCGACGAGGACGGGCCCTTACGTCGTATTCCTCGGGCGGATGGCGGCGGACAAGGGCGCCCACCGGGCCATCCGGATCGCCCGCAAGGCCGGCATACGGATCCTGATGGCGGCCAAGATGCGCGAGCCATGGGAGATGCGTTACTTCACCGAGGAGGTGGAGCCTCTCCTCGGGCCCGACGCGGTCTACCTGGGAGAGGTTTCCCACGAACGCAAGCTGCGAGCTTCTGGCCGACGCCTCGGCCCTGCTCTTCCCCATCCGGTGGAACGAGCCGTTCGGCATGGTGATGATCGAGGCGATGGCCTGCGGCACCCCGGTACTGGCCTTCCCGGAGGGGGCCGCTCCCGAGGTGGTCGACCCGGGGCGGACCGGATTCATCTGCGAGGACGACGAGGCCATGGTCGAGGCCATCGGTCGGCTCGACGGGCTCCATCGCAGCGACTGCCGGCTGGCGGTGGAGGGCTACTTCTCGACCAACCGCATGGTGGCTGAGCACATCGAGCTGTTCGAGTCGATGATGGCCTGAGCCGACGGATCAGGATCTGCGACCGAAGACCAGCTTGGCCACCAGCGCCACCAGCGCCACGACCACGATCACCTTCACCACGAACCAGACGATCCCGGCCACGAAGCTGAGGACGGCGAAGGCGACGACGACGGCAATGATCCCGCCCCCGACGATCAGCACCCCATCAAACAAGCTCAGTCCGGTTCGTTCGTCGTCGGCCATGCCCCCAGGCTAATGGTCCGGACCCGCACTCGGACATCGCCCCTCGGGTTGGCCGTCGATTCACGCCGGAGCGACCCGGTGGTACGGTCCGGCCGTGTCCCTGCGCGCCCGACGCCAGAGCCTCATCGAGCGCACCGATCTGCACGGCGACGCCTTCTGCCGGGCCTACTCCGACGCGGCCGACGAGTGGCTGACCGGACTCTTCGACCAGGCCACCGGAGGTGACACCCGGGGCCTGGCCCTGGTAGCGGTAGGGGGCTACGGGCGATCCGAACTCTGCCCGTTCAGCGATCTCGACGTGGTCCTCCTCCACAAGGGGCGGCGCAACGTGTCGGCCGCCGCCGACCGCATCTGGTACCCGGTATGGGACGAGGGGATCAACCTCGATCACAGCGTCCGAAGGCCTGGTGAGGCGCTGGAGATGGCCGGTGAGGACCTGCGGGTGGCCCTGGGCCTGCTCGACGCCCGGGTGGTGTGCGGCGATTCCAGGGTGGCCGAACCGGTGATCGAAGGGGCCAGGGACCGGTGGGCCAGGCAGAAGCCGCCCTGGCTCGGTGTCCTGGCCGACCTGGTGGACGAGCGCCGGCGGTCCAACGGCGACGTCGGCTTCCTGCTCGAGCCGGATCTCAAGGAGTCCCACGGCGGCCTGCGGGACGTCGCCGCTCTGACCGCCATGATGCAGGCGGTGCCGGTGCTGTCCGACTACGTCGACACCGTGGCCATCGAGAGCGCCAGGGCCGTCCTGACCTCTACCCGGGTTGAGCTGCACCGGCGGGCCGGCCGTGAGCAGAACCGACTGCTCCTGCAGGAACAGGACCAGGTGGCCAAAGCCCTGGGAGAACCGGACTCCGACTCCCTCATGCGGGGCGTGGCCACCGCAGGCCGGACCGTGGCCTGGGAGGGCGATGACGCCTGGCGGCGGCGGGGAGCCTGGCAACGCTCCCAGAAGCCGGGGCGTGGCCGGAGGCGGTCCGTTGGACGCGGCCGGGGTACGACCACCGACCCGGGAATCACGCTGGTGCCCAGCGACCCCGGCATCGGGGTGACCGAGGACGAGGCGGTGCTCACCCCAGCCGCCGATGTGACCGGCGACCCGTCCCTCTCGCTCCGACTCGCCGCGGTGGCCGCCGAGAAGAACCTTCCTATCGCCCGTCAAGCGCTCAACCTGCTGGGTCGAAAGGCGCCGGCCCCACCGGAGCCCTGGACCGACCAACTGCGGGCCACGCTGGTGCGGGTGCTGGCCACAGGGCCGCCGGCCATCGCCGCTCTGGAGGCCCTCGATCAGCGGCACCTACTCGAGCGGTACCTGCCGGAGTGGGCTTCGGTCAGAAACAAGCCCCAACGCAATCCCTACCACCGCTACACCGTCGACCGTCACCTCCTCGAGGCCACCGCCAATGCGGCCACGCTGGCCCACCGGGTCGGACGGGTCGATCTGCTGCTACTCGGGACGCTCTTCCACGACATCGGCAAGGGGTTCACCGGCGACCACACCGAAGTGGGCATGACGGTGGTGGCAGAGATCGGGAACCGGCTCGGCTTGCCGGCCGAGGACGTGGAGACCCTGGTCACCATGGTCCGGCTCCACCTGCTCCTGCCCGACACGGCTACCCGACGAGACCTGGATGACCCGGCCACTGCCGAGCGGGTGGCCAAGGAAGTCGGCAACCGGTCCACGCTCGAGCTCCTGGCCGCCCTGGTCGAGGCGGACAGCCAGGCCACGGGCCCTTCGGCGTGGGGACCCTGGAAGGCCGGTCTGGTGGCCGAGCTGGTCGAGAGGACCGGGCGCCTGCTGGCCGGTGAGCCGGTGGCGCCCCCGACGCCGTGGATCACCGACGACCTACGGGGGATCATGGATACGGTGCGACACCACCAGGTGCCCGCCCTCTCCATCGACGACCCGACGGTAACCGTGGTCGCTCCGGATCGACCGGGTCTGTTCGCCGAGGTCACCGGCGTCTTGGCCCTCCACGGCCTCAATGTGCGCTCAGCCGTCGTGGCGGGGGAGGACGGCGTGGCGGTCGAGATCTTCACCGTCGAGCCGTCCCGGGGTCGGTGGCCGGCCGTGGTCCGCCTGACCGACGACCTGGCCGGCGTGATGAACGGCACTCTTCCCATCGAGCGCAAACTGGCCGAGCGGGCCAACACCTATCGCAACGAGCGAAGGCCGGTCACCCCCCATCTGGTGTCCACACAGGTGAGCGTCGACAACAACGCCTCGGCCACGGCTTCCGTGGTCGAGGTGCGCGCCGAAGACGTGGTGGGGCAGCTCCACCGGATCACCCAGGCGCTGGTCGACTGCCGGCTCGACGTCAACTCGGCCAAAGTCTCCACCTTCGGCTCGGCCGTCGTCGACGCCTTCTATGTCAACGGCCCGGACGGTGGGAAGCTCATCGACCTGCAGCTGATCGCCGACGTCGAGGCGGCCATCCGCCAGCGGATCGAGCCGAGCGACCCCGGCGCGCCCGGCGATTGACGGCTCTGGCGGCTCTGGCGGCTGGAGACTCATCGAGTTCCGGCCGACAATTCAAGGCATCCAACACCGTAAACACCCTTTGGACTGGTAGATTGGTCGGACCGAAGGAGATGCATGCCGTCCGCTCACGCACACTCGAAGGCCTCACCGACCCGGCGCGCCCGGTCGCGACGCGGGACGGTCCCTCTCCTCGTGGCGTTGGTGGCGGTGGCAGTGGTGGGCGTGTCCGCGGCGGCGGTGTCGCTGCACGGAGCGGGGAATGGCGCCGCAGCAGCACCCACCACCACGGCGGCTCCGGCCCTCGAGGCGGCGGTCCACGAGGGACCCTTCGACCTGACCTCGAGCAGCCCCGCCGCCGGTGCCACCGACGTACCGACGGACGCCACCGTTTCGGTGCACTTCTCACTTCCGGTCGACCCCCACTCCCCCACCCCGTCCCTTAGCCCGGCGGTGTCCGGGGCGTGGCACCTGATCACCCCGGACACCTTCGCCTTCGTCGCCTCGGCCCCGTTCGTGCCCTTGGCCACCGAGACCGTCACCGTCCCCGGCGGTTCCGGCGGGGTCACCAGCGTCACCGGCAAGTCTCTCGCCCAGTCATGGGCGGCCACCTTCACCGTGGCGGCGGGGACCACCCTCCGGCTGCAACAGCTCCTGGCCCAGTTGGGCTACCTGCCGGTCGGCTTCACGCCGGCCCGGCCCCTCAGCGCCCCCCAGGAGGCCGCGCAGGCCCAGGAGGGCTCGTTCAGCTGGCGGTGGGCCGAGCCCCCTTCCCTGGTGGGTCTGTGGACGGTGGGGACCGCCAACGAGATCACCAAGGGCGCGGTCATGGCCTACGAATCCCAGCACGGGATGAAGACCGACGGAACGGCGGGGCCCGCCGTCTGGCAACAGCTGCTCGCCGACGCCGCCTCCGGCACCGTCAACGCTTCGCCGTACGACTACGTGTACGTGAGTAAGGCCCTCCCTGAGACCACCACGGTCTACAGCAACGGCGCCGCGGTCTACTCCACCAGGGCCAATACCGGGGTGGCCGCCGCTCCTACGGCCTCGGGTACCTTCCCGGTGTACCTCCGCTACAAGGTCACCACCATGTCCGGCACCAACCCTGACGGTTCCAAGTACGTCGATCCTGGCATCCCGTGGGTCAGCTACTTCAATGGGGGCGATGCCCTGCACGGCTTCGTCCGGGGCAGCTACGGCTACCCGCAGAGCGACGGATGCGTCGAGATGCCTCCGGCCAACGCTGCGGTGGTCTATCCCCTGACTCCCATCGGCACCCTGGTCACGGTGTCGTGAGTCGGCCCGTCCCAGGCTAGGCCGGCCCCGGACGGGCCGACGGGAACTCGGGGGATCGACGCTCCCGCACCGCGGCCACGCCCTCGGCGGCGTCGGGTCCGAGGAAGCCCAGCATCTCGAGCGCCAGCGACTCGCCGAACACCGAGGCATTGGTGACCATCCACTGGTTGAGGGCCCGCTTGGTCCACTGCACCGCGGTCCGGCTCCCCTGGGCCAGCCGCCCGGCGATGGCCAGTGCCTCGTCGACCACCTCGGCATCCGGGACGCACTTGGTCACCAAGCCGATCCGCTCGGCCTCCGGTCCGTCCACGAAGTCTGCCGTCATCAGGTAGTACTTGGCTTTGGCCATGCCACAGAGCAGAGGCCACAGGATGGCAGCGTGGTCTCCGGCGGCGACGCCCAGCCGGGTGTGCCCGTCCGACAGCCGGGCCGATCGGGCGATGATGCTGACATCGGCCAGAAGGGCCACCGCCAGACCGGCCCCGACGGCAACGCCGTTGATGGCCGACACGATCGGCTTGACCGAGGCCAGCATGGCCCCCACGACCGCCCTGGCATCCTCCCACTGCTCCACCACGGCACCGTGGTCGGTGGTCATTCGCTCCACCATGTCCAGATCGCCGCCGGCCGAAAAAGCCCGACCGGCCCCCGTGATCACCGAGGCCGCCACCGACCCGTCAGCGTCGACCACGGGCCAGATCTCCGAGAGCTCCCGGTGGAGCCGCTCGTTGGCTGCGTTGAGGACCGCTGGGCGGTCGATGGTGATGAGGACGACCCCAGGTCGCGGCCGGTCGAACCGCAGGTGTCGGAAGTCGGCGTACGACGAGTAGCGACGGAGGGATCGGTCTGCGGCCATGGAACCGATCATGGCCCGAACCTGGTCGACGGTCGAACGGGCCCCATCGGCCCGGCTCGGGACCGAGCCTGGGCCCGGCGCCGCCCCCGCCCCGGTATACGGAAAAAAACCACTTAAAGTGTGGAGTGTTTCACTTATAGCGGTTATTGTAGGTACAGAAGGTGTCGCGAACGAAGGACACGGAGATGGCCTGGAGACGCCGGTCCTCGGAAGGATCACCCATGGACGAGCAGGGGAGCACCATCGATCAGGCGTTCGGGCAGGGTGCGGTGGCGTCCGATCCGGCCGGGCTTGGCGGAAGGGACGGGGCCGTGCCGACGACCGAGTCCCTGCCCGACACCATCACAGAGGGGAAGGAAACCAGCATGAACCAACACGAGTCCTCCGAGGAGGCACCGGCGGCATCCCTGGTGGGGTCGTTGGAGGCCTTCTCCTTGTCCGACATCCTGTCGATGCTGGCTGCGACCAAGCAGACCGGTGAGCTGCAGGTGGTCAGTGAGGACACCGACGGCAAGGTCTGGTTGGCCGACGGTGAGCTCTCCAACGCCCACGTCGGATCGGCCACCACGGTCGGCCAGGCCGTCTTCGAGCTGGCCTGCGTGGGCGAGGGGTGGTTCTACTTCACCGTGGGCGTGGTCTCCTCCAGCGGCCAGCCCACGGTTCCGGTGCTCGCGGTGCTCAACGAGGTGCGGCCCCAGGTCGACGAGTGGCGCGACATCCGCCGTGACGTCCCACTCGAGGCCGTCGTGACGCTCGCCCCCGACCCCCCGGGACAGGACGTCCAGATCCGAAGCGATCAGTGGCGGGTGCTGACCACCGTCGGCACCAGCGGGCAATCGGTCGGGGACGTCCTCGAGCAGATCGGAGGCGAGCAGATCGTCGGGCTCCGGACGTTGCGAGATCTGCATGCGGTGGGTCTCATCGAGCTCGACTCCGCACCGGTCCGCGGCAACCCGGATCCCGAGCTCGTCTTCGCGTCGGAGAACAACCATGTTGCGGACCTCACCTCCCTCCCGGCCCCTCCCGACCTGGCTCGAACCGGAGTCGACGACGTCGAGAGCCTGAGCTCCTCCCCGCCCCCCTCGGATGAGGGAGTCTCGGGCGGTGAGGAAGGTCAGGACAACCTGGCCGAGGTGGCCATCATGCCTCCGCCTATCGCGGACGATCCGTGGACACCCACCATCGAGGCGCCCAGCGCCAGCGACAACGGCGTGGCCTGATCGTCCCGACCACCTTGGACGGCAGCGGCCTCAGTTCCCGAAATTGTAGGTGTTGGTGGTGCAGTTGCCGCTCTGGTCGCAATGATTGACCACGACGGCCACGAGGACCACGAAGAGGATCATCGCCACCAGCCCGACGACTCCGATGATGATGCCGGCCAGAGCCAAGCCGTTGCCCTGGACGTTCCCCTCGGCCTTCCTGATCTGGGACCGGGCGACGATTCCGAACACGATGCCCAGGATCGAGCCCAGCCCTCCCAACCACACCAGGGAGCACACGAGGGAGGCCACCGCCAGCCCGTTCGTCCTCTGCACCGGTAGGTAGCCGTACGGTGGACCCGCCGGTGGATAGCCGTACAGCGGATCGACCGGAGGAAGGTAGCCCGGCGGTGCAGGTGGTGGACCGTGGCCGGACCCGGCTGGCGGCGGGTAGCCCGGCCCTACCGTCGGTCCGTATCCGGGCCCGGGTGGTGGACCGTAGCCCGACCCATAGGCCTCGGAGCCGTACCCGGTGGCCGGCGAGATGGCCTGGCCGGACCAGTCGGGTTCCGGTGGGAAGGCCGGGACCCCGGGATCGGAGGCCGGCGTCGGGGCCGGATCGGCCCCCCCGACCGGCGAAGGGATCTGGTCCCCGGTCGAGGAGGCGCTCTCGGCCGCGGGGCCCGGTGCCGGGTAACCCGGCACCTGCTCGGGCGGATACCACCGGCCGTCCGAAGCCAGCCACCACCCCGGCCCCTGTGACACCTGACTCACGACGGACCCTCCCCGGTCTCCAGGTTCACGACGCTAGCCGCCTGCCCGTCCCCTCACGAGGACCCACTCCTCTCGCTCAAGACCAGCGCCAGGGCCCTGAAAGCCCGGCCCCGGTGGGAGATTCGGTGCTTCTCCTCCGCTCCCATCTGGGCGAAGGTCCTGCCGTCGAAACCGTCCGGGGCGAACACCGGGTCATAGCCGAATCCCCCCCGGCCCAGGGGCCGTCGGGTGATGACTCCCGTCACCATCCCTTCGGCCCACACCTCCTGACCGTCGGGATAGGCCACGAAAGCCACGGAGCGGAATGTGGCCTCCCGGAGCTCCGGAGCGGTGGCCCCGACCCGCTCCAGCTCGGACAGGAGTTTGGCCACATTCTCGGCGTACGTGGCGCGTTCCCCCGAGAACCGGGCCGAGTACACCCCAGGAGCCCCGCCGAGGGCGTCCACCTCGAGCCCGGTGTCGTCGGAGACGGCGGCCATGCCGGTGGCCTCCATCAGGGCGACGGCTTTGAGGCGGGCGTTGTCGACCAACGTCACCCCGGTCTCGTCCACGTCTGGCACCTCGGGGGGTCGGGAGTGGAGCTGCACGCCCGGTACCGGTCCGAGGATGGCGGCGATCTCCGCCGCCTTGTCGGGGTTGGCACTGGCCACGACCAGCTGCAACCCGGCCACCGTCAGATCGACCTCGTCAACGCGGTGCCGGCGGCACGGCCAGTGTCTTCGCCTCCAGGTCGAGCAGGTCGGCGATACCGTGCTCGGCCAGGCTCAACATCTCGTCGAGCTCACCCTTGGTGAACGGCATGCCCTCGGCGGTGCCTTGGACCTCGATGAACCGGCCGGACGAGGTCATGACCACGTTCATGTCAACTTCGGCCCGGCTGTCCTCCTCATAGGGGAGGTCCAGCATGCACACCCCGTCCACCACCCCGACCGACACTGCTGCCACCGCCTCGGTGAGGGGGTTGACGCGGAGCGTGCCCTTCTGGATCAACCGGGAGAGAGCGTCGTGCAGGGCGACGTACGCTCCGCAGATCGACGCCGTACGGGTCCCCCCGTCGGCCTGTAGCACGTCGCAGTCCACCGTTATCTGTATCTCGCCCAAGGCGACCATGTCGCAGACCGAACGGAGGGAACGCCCGATCAGGCGCTGGATCTCCTGGGTGCGGCCGGACTGCTTGCCCTTGGCCGCCTCCCGACTGACACGCTCGCCGGTGGACCCGGGGAGGAGGGAGTACTCGGCCGTGACCCATCCCTTGCCGCTCCCCCGCATCCACGGCGGCACACGCTCCTCGACTGACGCCGTGCACAGGACGCGGGTCCGCCCCATGGAGACCAGGACCGAACCGGGAGCGAAGACGGTGAAGTCCCGCTCGAACGACGCCGGGCGCAGTTCGTCCGTGGCCCTACCGTCTCCTCGCCGGACGGCCCGGCCGTTGGCTTGCGCAGTCACAGTGTGAACACCCTTCCGATCTCGGCCTGCTCCACCGGCCGTCCGAACGCCGCGGCGGCCTCGGCCCCCACCACAGAGGCCTCCACGGTGGGCCATCGGTGGGTGATCACCAGGCGCCCGGCGCCGGCACGGGCCGCCTGCTCACCCGCTTGGCGTCCGCTCATGTGCCCGGCAGTCCCTTCGTGGTCGACGGTGTAGGAAGCCTCGCACAGCACGAGGTCCAGTCCGGTGCCCAGCTCGGTCAGCGACCAACCCGGACCCGTGTCGGCAGAGTACCCCAGGGTCCGACCGGCACCGTCGATGCGCACGGCCAAGGTCTCCACGCCGTGGTCGGTGCGACGGAAAGTGAGGTCCAGGGCGCCGACGCGGGCGGACCCGCCACCGACCACCCGGTGCCAATCGAGGGCCGTCGATCCGGCCAGGCCGCTGTGATCGCCGAGCTCGCCCGGGGCGTAGACCGGGATCGACTCGCGGTGGAGAGCGAACCGGGCGTGGGTGACCAGGGAATGGAGGTCGGTCCAGTGATCGGGATGGCGATGGCTGATGACCACCGCAGCGATCAGGGCCGGGTCGAGACGGGTCTGGAGGGCGGCAAACGTCCCCGGGCCCAGGTCGACCAGCAGGTGGGTTCCCCCGCACGACACCAGGTACCCACTGCCCGCCCCTCCCGGTCCGGCCCAGCTGCCGTCGCAGCCCAGGACCAGCAGAGTGACTTCGGGGTGGTCGCCGCCCCCGTTGTCGGCCGGCGCGTCCGGTCCGAGGGAGCCGTGTGACATCGCCCCAGCGTAGGCCGGCCCCGGCGCGGGTCCTAGAAGTAGGTGATGGCCTTGGCCCGCTCCTCGACCACGTCGAGGTCGTCGGTCCACGCTCCGGTCGACAGGTACTTCCAGCCGCCGTCGGCGGCCACCACCACGATGGTCCCCGACTCGAGACGGGCTGCGGTCTTGGCCGCACCGGCGAGCGCGGCCCCCGAGGAGATTCCGGCGAAGATCCCCACCTCGGTCAGGCGCCTCGTCCACTCGATCGACTCACGGGGACGCACGATCCGCTTCCCGTCCAACAGTTCGGAACCCTGGTTGTCGACGAAGATCGGCGGAATGTAGCCGTCGTCGAGGTTTCGCAGGCCGTCGACGATCTCCCCCGCCGGGGGCTCGATGGCCAGCACCTTGATGTCGGGGTTCCGCTCCTTCAGGAACCGACCGGCCCCGAGCAGTGTTCCCGAGGTGCCCAGTCCGGCCACGAAGTGGGTCACCTCCGGGCAGTCCCGCCAGATCTCGGGGCCGGTTCCCTCGTAGTGGGCCTTCGGATTGGCCGGGTTGGCGTACTGGTAGAGGAAGACCCACTCGGGATGGTCGTCGGCCATGGCGCGGGCCCGGCGAACGGCTCCATTGGATCCTTCCGATCCGGGGGACTCGATGATCTCGGCTCCCCACACTTCGAGCAGCTGTCGGCGCTCGATCGACACATTGGTGGCCAGCACCACCTTCAGGTGGTAGCCCTTCACCCGGCAGATCAGCGCCATGCCGATCCCGGTGTTGCCCGAGGAGGCCTCGATGAGCGTCTGTCCCGGCTTCAGCACGCCATCCTTCTCAGCCTCTTCGATCATGGACAGGGCGATCCGATCCTTGACCGAGCCTCCGGGGTTCTGGCCTTCCAACTTGACGAGGATGTGCACGTCCGGGTTGGGGCTCAGCTGGCTGACGTCCACCAGCGGGGTGTTCCCGATCAGCTCGAGCACGGAGCCGTGGACGGTCATCTTGTCCGGGCCACCCCGGTGGCGGACCCTCCGGCGACGGCGGGCAGGATGGAGATCTCGTCCCGGTCGGCGACGGGCGTGTCCAGGGAGGACAGGTACCGGACGTCGTCGTCGTTGAGGTAGACGTTGACGAACTTGTGCAGAGTCCCGTCGTCGTCGATCACCTGGCCCGAGAGCCCAGGGAACTGGCCGGCCAGGGCGACCAGGACCTCACCGACGGTGGCTCCCTCCGCCGACACGACCTTCGCCCCGCCGGCATGGGCCCGCAGGACGGTCGGCAGGTTGACTTGGACGGGCACGGCGGCTCCTCTGGTTCGGTTTCCGGGACTCGCACGAATGTTGACGAGTTCGGTGAGGATTCTACTGGGGCTGCAGCCGGACCGGCTCCTCGGTGACGGCGCCGTCCATGATGCGGTAGCTGCGCACCACCGGCTGCACGTCCCGGAGCGAGACCAGCACGTAGTGCCAGTTCGGATCCGGCGCCTGGGCCACATCCGTCGGGGACGGATAGGCCTCGGTATGGGTATGGGAGTGGAAGACCCCGATGATGGAGTGGCCCGACGACTCGGCATCCCGATCGGCCCGCAGGTGCTCTTTGGGGTCGACGGTGTACAGCTTGGCCGAGGCCGCCAGGTTGCGTGTCGGATAGCAGGTCATCACCTCGCCAGTTTCCAGATCGCCGCCAAGGAGTCCGCACGCCTCGTCCGGCAGGCCGGTCAGGCAGTGGGCCACCATCTGGTCGTGCACCAATTTCGGGAGTCGGAGCATGGTGCTGTGCAGGCTAGAGGAAGCCGCCCCCGGGCCGGGCGACTACCGTCGCCTAGGGATGACGGCAGCGAAGAAGAAGGCGACGGCCGTGGGGTCGGGTCCGCCCGGGTCGGGCAAGGGCTCGGGTCAGAAGCCCGCGCAGGAGGCCAACAAGGTGGTGGCCTCCAACAGACGCGCCCGCCACGACTACGAGATCATCGACAGGGCCGAGTGCGGCATCGTGCTGCAGGGCTCGGAGGTCAAGTCGCTACGGGCCGGCAGGATCGCACTCCAGGACGCATATGCCCGCATCATCGACGGGGAGATGTGGCTGTTCGGGGTGCATGTCCCGCCCTACGCCCAAGCCAACGGGTTCGGTGCCCACGAGCCCGACCGCAGGCGCAAGCTCCTGCTGCACCGGCGCCAGATCGACGAGTGGATGGGTCGCTCGCAGCAGCAGTCGCTGACCATGGTCCCTCTCTCCATCTACTTCAAGGAGGGCCGGGCCAAGGTGGAGCTGGCCCTGGCCCGGGGGCGGAGGCAGTACGACAAACGCCATGCCATCGCGACCCGCGACGCCAGCCGGGAGGCGGCCCGGGAGGCCCGGGCGGCGGCCAAGGGCGGGTCTCATCGCTGAGGACGGCCGGGCCACGCCGGGACGGTACAATGGCGGTTCGGTCGGCGAACGGCCCGATCGGGACAGACCAACCCCAGGGGGTGACAGGCTTCGACTCTGGTCGTCGAGGTAGGAGAAGCGAGCCGTGGTCTCCGGAGCCACGTTAAAGAGCCGGAACAAAAAACAAACGCCGAGCCTCAGCTCGCGCTCGCAGCCTAGAAACTGCGACGTCCGACCGGTCTCAGTCCTACGGGCCGGAGCCGGGCGCCATCTAGTGGGACTTACCTGAACTGCTGCGCCGACGGGCGGTCAGGGACAACTCAGTCGGATACGGAACGGCTCTGCTGCCGGTAGCGGAGCCGGTCCCGACAACCTACGGCCGGCTGCGCTCGGAGAAGACCTACTGAGAAGCCGGAGGACGCGGGTTCGATTCCCGCCACCTCCACGATGCCCTGATCTGTTTTCCCGCAGGTCAGGGCATTGTTCTGTCCAGAATCGCAGCTCGAAGGGACCGGTGGGACCTAGGTCCAGCGGGTGCCCGGGGCAACCCGGAGTGTTAACCTCGCCGGGAAGAGGGGCACTACTAGGGGGAGTATCCATGTTGAAGAGCGTCATACGAACCGCGCTGGTCGCGAGTTTGGCCGCCGGTGGGGTGATAGCCATAACCGCCATTCCGGCGTCGGCGGCAAAGATCACCATCGTCGCCGGGACCGGCAGCAGTGCGTCCTGCGATCTTGCGGCAACCGCCAAGCTGTCGCCGGCCTTGAAGAACGATTGGACGGCCTCGCCCGGGGACTCGGTTCCCGCGGTCGCAGCCCTTCCGAACACACCGTTCGCATCTCCCGGGCCGGTGGTGACTTCGGCCAAGGGCACTGGAACCTGCACCGGAACGGCGACGGACGGCACGAACTCGACGACCATCACCGGGGTGAAGAAGCTGACCATTTCCGTGGACCCGGCCCATCCCGGAAGTTCGGCCGAGGCCACGTGCGCCAATCTGCTGGCGGGTAGCACTGCCGAATTCGACACGACGATCGAGTGGAGCAGCACCTCGGACAGCGTTGCCAACACCGTGGTCACCGACTCGGTCATCGGTACGAGCTACTCCCCGATCGGCTTCACCTTCACAGGCGGGACAGTCACCGGATCGTTTGCCGGTGGATCCGTCTCCTCGCTCGGGGTGGTGCCACCGTCCCTGGTGGCCGAGGTCACTCAGCCCCAGGAGACCGGCGCCCAGGCCGAGGCCAACAGCTATACCTCCCTCGGGTGCGAGCCGACCTTGAAGGTCAAGACCAACTCCCACGGCACGACGGCGACCCTCAAGGGACCGAAGGGGCTGAAGGAGATTGTCATCTCGAGTGGCTCCGGCTCGACGCTGACGGCGGCTCCGTAGCAACGGCATCGTTCGGACTGGCCGACGAGGGGGCGGGTAATCCCCGCCCCCTCGTCGCGTGCCGACCCGGCGAGCGCGGCCGGTTGCATTCGACTGGCAGGCCCCGGATTGGGAAAGGTGTTGGGCCGCCAGGGAAGACGACCTCCCCGTTTCGCGGCGGATGGACCACCGTTGCTCGTCGGTCACCCTTCCGGGCGTTCAGGAGAGGCTCACCGGCCAGCCCGACGAGCTTGCCCAGGCGACCGAACCCTCTGCCCCCATCGCTCGGATCATCGCCGCAGGTCCGAGACCCTCGCCGCCCCGTAGGACACCGGCACGATGTACTGATCTGACTCCCGCGGGTCAGGGCGCTTTTCGGGCACCGCCGGCCAAGCACCGCCCCACTCAGTCGGCACCGCCCGCGCCGTGCCGCGGCTTCCATCCGCGCAATGCCTCCTTGGCCCGTTCGGCAGCACCGACCGCGTCCATCCCCAACAGGGCGGCGCCGAGGACCGGAGCTGCGTCCAGGCGGCGGAAGACGACCTTCGGCACCACCTCCCGCACACCGGACTCGACCGATCCGGAGAACGTCGGATACGCCCCCTCGAACAGGCCGCCCCCGAGTACCACCTCGACCTCCTGACCGACCACCTCCAGGCGCCTGGCCGTGGCTGTGATCATGGCTACCACCTCGTCGGCCAGGAACCCCACGGCGCCGGCGGCCACCACGTCGTCGGTCGCAGCGGCGTCCATGCACACCCGGGCCAGCTCGAAGAGCCGGCCGAAGGCCAGCTCACCCGCATAGACCGCAGCCAACACGGACTCGGGATCGCTCAGGCCGAAATGGGCCGGAACCAGCTCGGCCAGTCGGGTCGGGGCGCCGCGTCCGTCTCGGGAGCGCAGGGCCAGGCCCAGCGCCCGGACCCCCAGCCAGGAGCCTCCCGCGGCCAGGTCGCCGGACAGCTCGCCGAGTGAGGGGAAGCGGACCACTGCATCCGTCGGGCCCCAGTCCCACGCAGTTGAGCCCGGATCCGCACACCACGCCCACTCCCCACCCGGACCGGACCCCGGCCCGGAGCACGGCAAACGAATCATTGAGGACCGTGGTCGGTGCGGCTCCATCCCCGAGAGACGACGGCTTCGGACAGCCGCACCTCGTCCACCGGCAGGTCCACCCCGGCCAGGCAGTACACACCACAGCCGATCAGGGGCCGGCGTCGCCCTCGAGGCCGGCGTCGCCGCGGCGCGACCGGATGGTGGATCCCAGCGAGTCCATGGCCGCATCCAGCCCGGAGAACTGGTGGTTGGAACCGCCGCCCCGTGCCGATCCCGACCACCGTTCCGTTCGTGGCGAGCAGCCAGACATCGGTCTTGGATGCACCGCCGTCCACGGCCAGGATGAGGTCGTCGGGCCCCGACCGCTCGCTCACCCTCGACCCTCGCTTGCGCCCACGGAGGGATGTTACGTTCAGCGCGTGGGAACCAAGGTGACCGTGGTCGGGGGTGGGAGCACCTACACACCGGAGCTGGTGGACAGCCTGTGCGACCACGAGGACCGGATGGTGGTGGACGAACTCGTCCTCCTCGATCCGGACCGGGATCGGCTGGAGGCGGTAGGGGGCCTCGCCGAGCGCATGCTCCGTCGACGAGGCTGGGCCGGGGACCTCGTCACCACCGACGATCGGCACCGGGCCATCGACGGTGCCGACTTCGTGATCGTGCAGCTCCGGGTGGGTGGCCAGGCGGCCCGCCACACCGACGAGACACTGCCGATCGGCTTCGGCTGCCTGGGCCAGGAGACGACCGGTCCGGGCGGCTTGGCCAAGGCCCTCCGCACGGTGCCCCTGGTCCTCGAGATCGCCGAGGAGACGGCCGACACGGGGGGCGCCCGGGGCATGGGTGGTGGACTTCACCAACCCGGTCGGGATCGTGACCCAGGCCCTGCTCGACGACGGCCACCGCGCCCTGGGTCTGTGCAACGTGGCCATCCACGTCCAGCGGCGCATCGGTCACTACCTCGAGGTGGACCCCGATCAGGTGACGATCGAACACGTGGGACTCAACCACCTGACCTGGGTCCGTTCGGCCCGGGTGGGCGGCACCGACCGGCTGCCCGAACTGATCGACCGGTTCGGTCCCGAGCTCGAGCTGGAGAGTGGCGTGCCTGCCGGGCTGCTCCGACTGCTCGGCGCCCTTCCCTCCTACTACCTCCACTACTACTACTGCCTCGACCACGACCTGGCCGAGCAGTCCGCGCCCGGATGGCGATCGACGGGCCGAAGTGGTGGCCGAGCTCGAGACCGAGCTGCTCGCCCAGTACCGTGATCCCTCGCTCGACACCAAG
This sequence comes from uncultured Acidimicrobiaceae bacterium, assembly GCA_963717885.1. Classification (GTDB taxonomy): domain Bacteria; phylum Actinomycetota; class Acidimicrobiia; order Acidimicrobiales; family RAAP-2; genus Bog-756. The sequence goes on from CAVQXB010000005.1 coordinate 88,230, forward strand.
CCCAACAAGCTCTCGTACCGCGGCGGCGCCTTCTACTCCGAGGCGGCCGTGCGCCTGATCGCCTCGCTCCACGCCGGCACCGGCGACGTCCAGGTCGTCGACGTCCGCAACGCCGGAGCCCTGCCCGGCCTGCCCGACGACGCCGTGGTCGAGATTCCGTGCACGGTCGACCGAGCCGGCGCCCACCCGCTCCCCCAACGGGATCTGCCTCCGGACATGGCGGGGCTGGTGGCCCACTGCAAGGCCTATGAGCGTCTGGCCGTGGAGGCCGCCCTGCTCCGGGAGCCGGCAGACCATGATCCGGGCCCTGGTCGCCAATCCGCTGGTCGGTCAGTACCCGCTGGCCGAGCGGCTGGCCGACACCCTGCTGTCGAGGCCAACCGCCACTTCCTGCCTCGGTTCTTCCCCGGAGGCTGATCCAGCTGGCAGCTGAACTGCCAATTGTCGACGCGATTCGGCGTCCGGCCACCCAGCGGTCGCCGCGGCTCCGTCCTCCGCTTTCGCGCTCTGTGCCACCAGCGATGACACCCGACGTGATCGCCTGGCCACGCCGGTCGGGACGTGCCACCATCGAGTCGGGTTCTCGGCGGTTCCGAGTCACAGGTGGCCGCCAGATGCGTCTGGCTTCGGTGCCTCGTCGAGCTGGGCAGCCACTGGTTGGTGGGACCGTGGAACGGAGGACGGGGTCGAACGGTCGGAGCCGCTGATGCGGGATCGACCTGGTTCGGCGCCGGTGCGTCGGAGCACGCCGCCGGGATGGCCTAGCGTCGTAGCGAGTGAGCGAGAGAGGAGGTCCAGTGGCTGACGAAGTGAGTGGAGACGAGGCGTTCTGGCGTTGGTCGATGATCATCGCCGGAGTGGTGATCGTCGCCGGCGTGAGCGCCATCCTCCTCGTGGGAAAGAGCTCTAGCGCCAACACCTCTGCGGCTTCGGCCACGACCACACCGCTCGAGAGCAACCTGCCCTTCGCCGCCAGCCCCGACCCCGCACCGGGGACCTCCGACGCCGACGACCACTCCCACCACAGCACCCAAGTCCAAGGCATCCACGTCTGTTCCCCTTGCTGCCGGCCACCGATCCGGCCAACGGGAAGCCGGCCGTCTCCGCCCTGCCGTCCTTCGTCACCCTGCCCTTCGCCTTCCCGCCGGTGGCGACCCCGGCACCGGCCCCGACGTCCGCCCGCGGGTGGCGCCCCGCCGCCGACCACCACCCCGGTGCCGTCGACGACGCCCACCACCCAGCCGCTCCCACCGCCCACCACGACCACGACGACGGTGCCGCCCACCACCACGACCACCACGACGACGGTGCCGCCCACCACGACCACCACGACGACGACCACCACGACGACGACGACCACCACGACGACGACCACCACGCCCGACGACGATCACCGCCGTACGCTCGCCCGTCACCACCTGACCACCGGGCCCGGCGGCCAGGTGGCCGTCGGGTGAGGACAGCCGAGGCCACCAGCCACTCTCTGTGGCGCCATGAGGCGGAAACGGAGGGCCGTCCGTCGACGGAATCCGGCTACCGAGAGTCAGCTGAGAGCCAGATCTGTCAAGATCAGCGTGTGGGTATCCGTAATCAGCCGTTGCGAATCGTGGTCGTCGTGGGGTTGTGGGCCATGTGGGTGTTGTGGACCATCAACCGCTTCACCAGCACGGTCATCACCTCGATACCGTCCACCACCACCTGCCCCACCTACCAGAGCTGCTCGGCTCCGTCCGCAGTGGCGGTGACCCGTCAGTTCAGCTGGAGCTGGTGGCATTTCGTCTTCACGGTGGTGGGTGCCGGCCTCCTCGTGGCGGCCTCGGTGATGATCCTCCGTACCCCGAGGACCGTCGACGAGATCTGAGCGGCTCCCTCCCGACGCTCTCGGGTTCACCGGACATTCGCTTCGAGCCCCGACCGGAGCTGTCGATCCGCTCGGACGCCGGTCATCCCGAGAAAGGGTTGGGCCCGGAGCTTGGACGGCGGTTCCTCGCCCCGTGGACCCAACGGCGCGAACATATCCAGTCAATCTGAGATTGACCTGAGAATCGCCGCCGCTGGCTCGAGAGGGTCTTCATCGTCATCGAAACGCAACGCTGGGGGCTGCTGTTGCGGGCCCCGCACGACGATGCGTGGACCAATGGCGGGGAGTCCGGGAGCCGATGGCCCGGCCGTCGGCGACCTCTCCCTCCATCGTGTGGTCCTCGATCCGAGGCCGGGTCCCGTAGGAGACCGACGGTCGGGCGGAGCCGGACGGTAGCCTCGGGACCGGCCACCCGGGCCGGGCCCTCCGATCGAACCGGCCGACCAGGAGGGGACATGCCCACCATCGAGGAGCTGGCCACCCAGGTAGCCGGACTGCAGCGGAGGGTGGAGGCCGCCGAGGCGGTGCTCGAGATCCAAGCCCTCAAGGCCCGCTACGGCGATCTGGTGGACCAGCGGTTCTCGAGGGGCGCGCTGGTCGATGTGGACACCCTCGGGCAGGTCACCGAGGCGGCCGCCGCTCTGTTCACCGAAGACGGCATCTGGGACGGTGGCCCCGGTCTCGGGCGACACATCGGTCGTCCGGCCATCGCCGCCCGCCTGGCTGCGCCGACCCTCACGTTTGCCCGGCACCTGTTCGTCAAGCCCCGCATCGAGGTGGACGGGCGACCGGGCCCACGGCCGGTGGGACCTCCTCAGCCCCTGCCGTCGGGAGGACGGATCGTCATGGTGGATGTGCGGGTACGAGGACGACGAGTACGCCCGGGTGGACGGCGTCTGGCTCCACCGGTCGATGAAGTTGACGACCGTGGTCATGGCCCGGGTGGACGAGGGCTGGGCGAAGATCCTGGCCTGAGGGCCGGGTGCGCCGGCCGATCCACGTGCCCGACCCAGAGCGGCGGCACTACGATGCACCGTCAGGCCGGGCCTGCGAACCCCCGGGGACCACGAGCGAGGGGCGGAAATGCCGACCACACCCAGGGGACGGTCACGACGGTGACGGCCGGGGGTGCACGCACCGCTCTGGACATCGCCCGCTCGGCGACGCTGGCACCGATCGCCTCGGTGGCCCGGGAGATCGGGCATCGGCGAGGAGCTCCTGCAGCCGTACGGAGCGTACGTGGCCAAGATCGGTCTCGACGCCGTCGAGGCGCTCGCCGACCGCCCGAAGGCCCGCTACGTGGTGGTCACCGCCGTCACGCCCACGCCCCTCGGGGAAGGCAAGACCACCACCACGCTGGGCCTGGCCCAGGGGATGCACCACGTGGGCCGCCGGGCCACCGCCGCCATCCGCCAGGCCTCGATGGGCCCCACCTTCGGGATCAAGGGAGGGGCGGCTGGCGGCGGGTACAGCCAGGCCGCGCCGTTCGAGGCCCTGAACCTCCACCTGACCGGGGACATGCACGCCGTCACCGCGGCTCACAACACCCTGGCCGCCATGGTCGACAACCACCTCTACCAGGGGAACGAGCTCGATCTCGACCCGTCCACCATCACCTGGCGGCGGGCCCTGGACGTCAACGACCGGGCGCTTCGCAACATCGTGGTCGGGCCTCGGCAGCCGCGAGGACGGGGTGCCCCGTCAGGGCGGCTTCGACATCACCGCGGCCAGCGAGGTCATGGCGATCCTGGCCCTGTCGACGTCGCTTGCAGGACATGCGCCGCAGGCTGGGCCGGATCATCGTCGGATTCACCCCCGACGGCACCCCGGTCACCGCCGAACAGCTGCGGGCAGCCGGGGCCATGGCGGTGATCATGCGCGACGCCATCCAGCCCAACCTGCTGCAGACCCTCGAGAACACGCCGGTCCTGGTCCACGCCGGGCCCTTCGGAAACATCGCCCACGGCAACTCGTCGGTCATCGCCGACCTCATCGGCATCCACACCGGCGACTACCTCATCACCGAGGCCGGCTTCGGAGCGGACATGGGCGCCGAGCGGTTCTTCAACATCAAGTGCCGGGTGTCGGGCCTGGTCCCGGACGCCGCGGTCATCGTCACCACCGTGCGTGCCCTCAAGGCCCACTCGGGGGCCCATCGGATCGTGGCCGGGAGGCCGCTGCCCGAAGCCCTGCTCCGCGAGAACCCCGACGAGGTGCGGGCCGGAGGGGCCAACCTCCGCAAGCAGATCGAGAACGTGCTCCTCCACGGGGTGACCCCGGTGGTGGCCATCAACGCCTTCCCCGAGGACTTCGAGTCCGAGTATGCCGCCATCGCGGAGATCGCCTACTCCATGGGCGTCCGCGTCGCGGTGTCCACCCACTTCCGCGACGGCGGGGCCGGGGCCACCGAGTCTGGCCGAGGCGGTGGTGGCCGCGGCCGAGGAGCCCAGCAGCTTCCGCTTCCTCTATCCGTCCGAGGCGTCGCTGCGCGAGAAGATCGAGACCATCGCCACCCAGGTCTACGGCGCCGACGGCGTCGACTACCTGCCGGCGGCGGCCCGCAGCCTCGACCTCTTCGAGGCCAACGGACTGGGCGGGCTTCCCGTCTGCATCGCCAAGACCCACCTGTCGATCTCCTCGGACCCGGCCCTCAAGGGGGCCCCGACCGGGTGGCGCCTCCCGGTCCGCGAGGTCCGGGCCTCGGCCGGAGCCGGGTTCATCTACGCCATCTGCGGCGACATGCGGACCATGCCCGGGCTGAGCCGGCATCCGGCCGCCGAGCACATCGACATCGACGAGAACGGGGACGTGGTCGGGCTGTACTGATCCGTCCACGGTGATTCTCGAGTCCGCCGGCGGGTCGCCGAGGACGGGCAAGCGGGGACTGCTATCGTCCGACCGGTGGAGCCCTGATGCAGAGGACCCTCGTCGAGCGCGCCTTCGCCTCCAGCCGGCACCGAGGCCCGCTCGGTCGTGGGGGGCTCCGCTGACCGCCGGCATCGTGGTGGGGCTGGGGCTGGCGGCGTGCGGCCGTCGGCCGCCGCGCCGGCACCACCGGACCGGCGCCCCGGCCACGACGGCGCACGGGGGCCAAGGTGGTGTCGCGCCGCCGAGAAGACCTCGGCCCTCCGATCCGCCTTCACGATGAGCTTCCGACCCGGACCACGCCCACGGCCGCCTCGTCCACGCCATCGGGCGCGTTCGGAGCTGGAGGACTTCAGCGCCCCGGCCGGAACCATGACCCTGGACCTGCCCGGCGGGCCGTCGGTCCCGGGAGCAGATGGTGTTCCTGCCCGGGACGGTGTTCGTCAAGCCGCCGTCGTCGAGCCTCCCCTCCAGCCCGGACGACCGTGGATCTTCGCCAACTTCGCCGATATCGCCAAGTACAACGTCAAATTTCCCCCGTACATCGTGCAGACCGAGAGCGTCAATCCCGCCCTCGTCCTGGACGAGCTGGCCTGGGGGACCACCACGGCCGCCTCGGACGGCCCGACGCCGCTCGACGGTGTCCCGACCCGTCACTACCGGGCCCGGGTCGAACCTCGGACCAGGCCCTGGCCCACGCCACCGGCCCGGCGGCGGCGGTCTTCGCCCAGGCCATCGCCGCGGAGATCGCGGCCTCGGGCGGGAACGCCTTCACGTCGTCGGTGTCGATCCCCATCGACGTGTGGGTCGGACGGGTCCGGCCGACTGGTCGGCGCCCGGGTCACGCCGCCTGGGGCCGGCATCGGGACGGTGACGTCATCCTCACCGGTTCGGATCGGCCGTGCATGCGTCGAAACCGCCCCGGGCCAAGGTCGTGGACATCGCCGCCATGATCCCCGGTGGCGAACAGGAGGCGCTCAACGGTGGTGATTCCGATGGGGCCTGAGTCGACCCGCGGCCACCCGGCATCGTCGACACCCGCGACCGAGCCGCCGCCCACCGGCCATCCGGATCGAGCACCTCACCAAGCGGCTCCGCAACGGCGTGACCGCTGTGGACGACCTCAGCCTGACCGTCGGAGCGGGGCCAGGTGCTGGGCCTGGTCGGCCCCAACGGGTCGGGCAAGACCATTACCCTCAAGGTCCTGCTCGGCCTGGTCCGCCCCACCTCCGGACGCGTCTCGATCTTCGGCGAGCCGGTCGGACCCGGAGCCCGGGAGCTGGCACGGGTCGGTGCCCTGGTGGATGGGCCTGGATTCGTCCCCCATCTGTCGGGCCGCAAGAACCTCGAGCTGGCCTGCCGGCAGATCCGGAAGTCCGGCGGGCACGCCCGACCTCGGACGCGCCGTCATCGACGACCGGGCTCGGGGATGCCATCGACCGGCCCTACTCGGGGTACTCCCACGGGATGCGCTACCGGCTGGCCATGGCCCAGGCCCTGCTCGGAGGTCCCGACCTCCTGCTGCTCGATGAGCCGACCACCGGCATGGACCCGGCCCAGGTGATCGAGGTCCGCGAGGCCATCGCCACGAGTGCCGCCGCCGGGGCCACCGTGGTGCTCTCCAGCCACCACCTCTCGGAGGTCGAGACTGGTCTGCACGCACGCCGCCGTGCTGCGGGCCGGACGGTTGCTGGCGGCCGGCCCCATGGCCGACCTGGTCCAGCGCCACCACCGGATGCGGGTGAGGTCGACCGAGGCCGAACGGTCCGTCGACGTACTCGAGTCCCAGGCCGGGGTGACCCGCGGTGGCCGCGGTCGACCGGGAGACGCTGATCGTCGAGGGGGTCTCCCTCCGGGGCGTCGACCTGGTCGTGGCCCTGGACGCCGCCGGAATCGCCGTGGCCGGGTTCCGGCTCGCACCTTCGAGGACTCCTACCTGGCCCTCGTCGACGACGAGTCGTCGACGTCGACCGGCCCACCTCCCGACTCGCCTTGATCGCCATCGAGTGGACCAAGCAGTTCCGTCGGTCCACGACCTACGTGACCTTGGGCGTCGTGGCCGGCTTCTCGGTGCTGTTGACCGTGGCCCTGGCCGCCACCGGGTCGGGACAGGTGGAGTTCGTCGGGCGACGTCCCCCTGGTCATGGTGCCCAGGACGTCCGGCCTGAGCGTGCCGATCATCGCCCTCTCCAGCACCATGAAGTTCTTCCTCCCCCTGGCGGTGTCCCTCTTCGCCGGCGAGGCCGTGGCCGGCGAGGCCGGGTGGGGAAGTCTCCGCTACGTCCTGGCCCGACCGGTGTCCCGCAGCCAGGGTGCTGTGGTCCAAGGCGTCGGTGGCCGCGCTCTTGTCCATGGCCGCGGTGATCACCTTGACCCTCGCCGCGGTCGCCGCCGGCTCGCTGGCCTTCGGTTGGCATCCGCTCCACGTGATCGACGGGGGCAGCTCCGTCACCGGGCCACCCGGCCGGTGCCACCTTTCCGCCCGGCGTTCTCCTCGGCGAGTCTGGGCCTCTCAGCGCTCTATGTGGTCGCCGGAATGTCCAGCATCTTCGCCGTGGCCTTCTTCCTCTCCACCACCACTCGCCGGCCGCTGCTGGCGGTGGCCGGCGGCATCGGCCCTGACGGTGATCTCCCGTGTCTTCAACGGCGACTACCTTCCCGGCGTCTCGGTGGTCAACGGCTACATGCCGAACAACGACATCGACCTGTGGAACCACCTCTTCGTCCGACCGGTGGCGACGGAGGGGTTCCTCCACTTCCTGGTGGTCCAGGCCGCCTACTTCGCCGTGTTCATGGGGCTGGCCCAGTGGTGGTTCACCCGCAAGGACATTCTCGAGTGATCTCCGTCGAGCTGGCCAAGCAGCTCCGTCGGCCGAGGTCGTGGATCGTGCTCGGCCGTCCTGGCCGCCGTGGCGCGTGCTGGTGACCGTGATCATCGCATCCACCAGTGCCGCTACCCCTGAGCGCATCGGCGAACTGGGGCTCGGTGGTGCCGAACTCGTCAGGCTTCACCATGGGGCTCGTCGGGCTCAACGCCCTACTCCTCTTCCTCATCCCCCTGGCCGTGGCCATCTTCGCCGGTGAGTCCGTGGCGGGGGAAGCAGGCTGGGGAAGCCTCCGCTACATCCTGGCCCGTCCGGTCTCGAGGCAGCGGGTGCTGACCAGCAAGGCCGTCGTGGCCGGGCTCTTCTCCGTCGTCGCCGTGGCCGTCGTGGTGGCGGCCGGCGTGCTCTCAGGGCTGGTGGCCTTCGGGTGGCACCCGCTGTCGGTACTGGACCTGCAGCGCAGTACTCCCGTTCTCGACCGGGCTGTCCACCATGGCCCCCGCAGTGGCCCTCGGACGATCGGCTGGCCGCGGTGGTCGTGGTGGCCGGGACCATGGTCAGCACCTTTGCCTTCGCCCTCTTCTGCTCGACCCTGACCGACCGGGCCTTCACCGCCGTCGCCGGCGGCGTCCTGTTCGGATTGGTGTCCCGGTCGCTGGACAACATCCCCGGCCTCCATGCCCTGACTCCCTGGCTGCCGTTGACCGACAAGGGGACTGACGTGTGGAACGGTCTGTTCTTCCAACCCACCGACTGGAGCGGGCTGTCCCACCTGGCCCTGGTGCAGGGGGTCTATGCCGTGGTCCTCCTCGCCGCGGCCGCCGTGGTGTTCCAGCGCCGCGACGTCCTGAGCTGATGCCGTCGACGTTTGCGACGTAGCGAGCGCCACCCAGAGGGTGACGGGGAGCGGGGCTCGCCCTCGTCAGGGCAGGGTGGAACATCGAACGGCCAGGGGCTGCGGTCCCCGATCGACCCGGTGATTGATTCGGTCCATCCCAGGTGCCACACTGCCCCGGTGTCGCAGGAGGGGTTCGGGGGAGGGACGAGGGGCGGGTTGGCGCTGATGGCGCCCGTGGTCGCCGTACTGGCCCTGGCCCTGGCGGGCTGCTCGAGCCCATCTGCACGGCCGGACCGCCCGCCCGGACGTGCCCGGGAGGTAAGCGCCTCCACCTGCCGTCCGAAGACGACGGCGGTGCCGGCGTCGTCCCCCGTGCCCGGCGCCCCGAGCGACTGGGACGTGACCTCGTTCGACGGCACCCGGATCCGCGTGCACTGGTTTCCGGCCCCTCCCCTCCCGGGCACCGCCAGCGCCCCGACGGTGCTGATGGGCCCGGGATGGAGTCTGGCCGGTGACACCGACACCGAAGGAGCCGGAATCCTCGGGGCGGTGCCCATCAAGGACCTGCGGTCATCCGGTTACAACGTGCTGACCTGGGACCCGAGGGGATTCGGACGGTCCGGCGGGGTGGCCGAGGTCGACAGCCCGCAGTACGAGGCCCGCGACGTGAGCTCCGTGATCAGCTGGGTGGCCGCTCAGCCCGGTGTCCAGCTCGACGGCCCCGGCGATCCCCGCATGGGCATGGTGGGCGGCTCCTACGGGGGTGGGATCCAGTTGGTGACCGCGGCCACCGACTGTCGGGTCGACGCCATCGTGCCCACCATCGCCTGGCACTCCCTGGTCAGCAGCCTGGATACCAACGACACCGTGAAGATCGGCTGGTCCGACCTGCTCTCCTCCCTGAGTGCCACCGACCACGTCGACCCCGAGGTCATCTCGTCCCGTGCTCAGGGCGACCGCACCGGGATCATCACTCCGGCCGAGCGGCAGTGGTTCGTCGACCGGGGACCGGGACCTCTGGTCGCCCGCATCCACGTCCCCACGCTCGTCGTCCAGGGCACGGTGGACACGTTGTTCACGTCTGCGGGAGGGAGTGGCCAACTACCAGGTGCTGAAAGGCGATGGCGTCCCGACGTCGATGGTCTGGTTCTGCGGGGGACACGGGGTGTGCCTGACGCCGGCCGGGGACCAGGACCAGCCCCTCCAGGCCACGCTGGCCTGGCTGGACCGCTACGTGAAGGACGACCGGTCGGTGGTGACCGGCCCCGGCTTCCGGTTCGTGGACCAGCGAGGCGCCCAGTACTCCACTCCGAGCTATCCGCCCACCCCCGGGAGTCCGGTGACCGGCTCGGGGCGTGGCACCCTGGACCTGGTGGCCGCCAGCCGGTCAGGCCCGGCCACCGTGTCCGGCAACACCCAGGTGCTGGCCGGGCTGGTGGCCCCGATCACGCCGGCTCGGGCCGCCCACGCCGTCGACGTCCCGATCCCCTTCGGCGACCGATCTGCCGTGGTGGTCGGGGCACCCGGTCTGACCCTCACCTACCGGGGCACCGTGGCGGCCGGTCCCCGCCCCACCCGGGTCTTCGCCCAGCTGGTCGATCCGGCCACCGGTCTGGTGCTCGGGAACCAGGTCACGCCCATCGACGTCACCCTGGACGGTCGCACCCACACCGCCACGGTGCCGATGGAGATGGTGGTGTTCGCCGGTCGGTCCCACGCCTCCGTGGAGTTACAGCTGGTAGCGACGACCGTGGCCTTCGCCCAGCCCCGGCTGGGCGGCTCCGTCGACTTCACCCATATCGGGATCTCCCTGCCGGTCGCAGCCGGCCTCACGCCGCAGTAACCGGTCCGGAGCTGCCCGGTGGCCCGGCTTCGGGCCACCCCTCACTGCCAGTAGCCCTCGACCGTCCCCTCGGTCCGCAGTGCGGCCTCATCGGGGCTCCGGCCGGTGCTCCGGAGGGCCCGGCGTTGGCGCAGGAGGTCCCACATCCGGTCCAAGGTGACCTCGAGGGACTTCAGGCGGGCCGTGTCCTCCTCGGAGAGTCCCTCCCCCACGTGCATCTCCTCGAGACGCTTCTCCTCGTCGGCCAGTCTCCCGATCCGCGGCGATGATCTCGTGGTCGTCCACTGCTTCCTCCTTGGTTCACCGGTGTTCCGGCCCGGCGCCCTCAGGTTAGGGGTACCTGGTGCCGCCGTGTCCGCCGGCCCGGGAGAGCGGTCCGGGCGCCGAGAGGGCCGCTGACCGTCACCGCGGGGAACGGGGCATGCCCAGCCCGATCATGGCGATGATGTCCCGCTGGACCTCGTTGGTCCCGCCCCCGAAGGTGAAGATGGTCTGGCTCCGCGAGGCCTGTTCGAGCCGGCCCCTGAGCACCGCCCCCGGGGAGCCCTCGGGGAGGTAGCCCGCCTGGCCCACCACCTCCAACAGGAGCCGATAGGCCTCGAGGGCGAACTCGGTCCCGAACACCTTGGTGGCCGAGGCATCGGCAGGATTCAGGCCCTTGTCGGCCGCCCAGGCGACCTTCCAGTTGAGCAGCTTGAGGAACTCGGCCCGGGCCCGGACGCCGGGCCAGGTGGACCTGGACCCACTGCCGGTCGATGACCCGGCCGCCCTCGGGCAGCTTCTCGTCCCGGGCCCACGCCTCGACGTCGGCGATACTGCGCAGGATCCCCGACACCGGGCAGATGGCCACTCGCTCGTGGTTGAGCTGGTTGGTGATCAGCTTCCATCCCTCGTTCTCCGCTCCGACCAGGTTGGCCGCCGGCACCCGCACCGCGTCGTAGAAGGTGGCGCTGGTGAACTCGCCGGCCACGGTGCGCAGCGGAGTCCAGTGGAAGCCCGGCGAGTCGGTGGGGACGATGAACACCGAGAGCCCCTTGTGCTTCGGGGCGTCCGGGATCGGTTCGGGCCGCCAACCACACGTAGTCGGCGTACTGGATGGCGCTGGTGTAGAGCTTCTCGCCGGTGATGACGTACTCGTCGCCGTCCCGTACGGCGCGGGTCCGCAGCGAGGCCAGATCGGTTCCGGCGGTGGGCTCGGTGTAGCCGATGGAGAAGTGGACCTCGCCCCGCAGGATCCCGGGAAGCAGGCGCTCCTTCTGCTCCTCGGTGCCCGACGACATCAAGGTCGGCCCGACGCTGTTGAGGGTGAGCAGAGGGAGCGGCACGCCGGCCCAGTGGGACTCCTCGACGAAGATCATCTGGTCGATGGGCCCTCGGCCCTGGCCCCCGAACTCCGCCGGCCAGCCCAGGCCCAGCCACCCGTCCTCGCCCATGCGGCGGATCAGCCGGGTGTAGGAGGGCTCGGGGTCGTCGACGTGCTCCTCGTCGTCGCACCAGACCGGCGAAGTAGGTCCGCAGCCGGTCCTGCAGTTCCTGCTGCTCCTCCGTCAGGGCCAGGTGCATGCGTCGTCCTCCCGTGTCCGTCCGCACCCTAACAACCACCGGCCCGGATCCCTCCGACACCGGCGCCGAACGCAGGGGCGGAGCGGCGTGGGACCGGGTACGACCGTACGTCCCCGCGCCGCCACCGGCCGCATGCACTACCGTCGCCTCCCATGACCGACGTCTCCGCCGCCGACCGCTCCCCTGCCCCCACTCCCCCCGACCAGCTCTTCTCGGTGGCCGGGAAGACCGTGGTGGTCACCGGGGGTACCCGGGGAATCGGCCGGATGATCGCCGGCGGATTCGTGGCCGCCGGAGCGAGGGTGGTCGTGGCATCCCGGAAGCCGAGGCCGTCGAGGCCACCGTGGCCGAGCTGTCCGCCTATGGGGCCTGCTCGGGCCTGGCCGCCGATCTCTCCAGCGAGGAGGGAGCCCGCCGGTTCGCCGAAGCGGTCGGTGCCGACCATCCCGCGGTCCACGTCCTGGTCAACAACGCCGGAGCCACCTGGGGCGCACCGCTCGCCGAGCACGACACCGCCTCGTGGGACCGGGTCCTCAACCTCAACGTCCAGGGCATCTTCCACACCACCAAGTTCTTCCTCCCGCTGTTGGAGGCCGAGGCCACCGCCGAGGCGCCGTCGCGGGTCATCAACATCGGCTCCATCGACGGCATCCACGTCCCGGTGCTGGAGTCCTACTCCTACTCGGCCTCCAAGGCCGCGGTGCACCAGCTGACCCGCCACCTGGCCAAGCGCCTGGCCCCGACCATCACGGTCAACGCCGTGGCCCCCGGTCCGTTCGAATCCAAGATGATGGCCGCCACCCTCGAGGCCTTCGGCGAGCAGATCGCCGCCTCCGCCCCCCTCAAGCGCATCGGCCGTCCCGACGACATGGCCGGCGTGGCCATCTTCCTGGCCTCGGCCGCCGGGGCCTATCTGACCGGTGCCGTCATCCCCGTCGACGGGGGCATCGCCACCACCGCCTGACCGACCCAGCCCGCCGGCCGCGGCCCCGCCGACCGCACCTCCCGGCGTCCTCAGTCGAACTCGGGGAGGTCGGGTAGCCGCCGGTCCACCAGCGCCGTCGGCCCGGTCCAGCAGCTTCTGCGGGTAGGCGTCATGGGTCAGGATGAGGAACTGCTCGGCCCGGATCCCGTCCACCACCATCCGGGCCACCTCGGCCGGATCCATGCCGGCCGCCACCGCCTGGGCCAGGAAGTCGGAGACGAACTTCTGGTCCTCGGTGAACTCGGTGGCCAGTCGCTCCGGCCGGTGGCGCTCGGAGTCGAGGATGTTGGTGTGGATCATCCCGGGACACAGAGCGGAGGCCCGGAGCTTGGATCCCGAGGCCACCAGGTCGTGGGCCAGGGACTCGGTGGCGGCGAAGGCGGCGAACTTGGAGATGGCGTAGGGCGCCTCGAACGGGGCTCCGAGGAGCCCGGCCACCGAGGCCGTGTTGACGATGTGGCCTTCGGTGTCCTGGGCCAGCATCCGGGGCACGAAGGCCCGGATCCCGTGCAGGATGCCCCACAGATTGGCCCCGAGGACGAACTCGAAGTCCTCGGCGGGCCGGTCCCAGATCAGCCCGCCGACGAACACGCCGGCGTTGTTGCAGACCACGTCCACCTGGCCCCACCGCTCGAACACCGCGTCGGCCAGGGCGTCCACCTGAGCGGCTCGCTCACATCGCAGACGCTGAGCCATCGACTCCACCGGCGGGATACCGCTCGGCCAGCGCTCCGCGCCACCTCGTCGAGCGAGGGCCTGCTCGTCGAGGTCGGCCAGCGCCACCTGCATCCCCTCGGCGGCGAAGGCCAGGGCGAGTGCCCGCCCGATCCCGCTCCCCGCCCCGGTGACCACGGCCAGTCTTGCCTCGGAACTCCTGCATGGGTGGTTTCCTTCCTCGGGACCTGGCTTGCGGACGATCGACGTGGTTCGGTCAGTGCCCGGCAGGCCGGCCGGATCCCGGGGGCGCCGGCCGTCGTCCCGAGGTGCTGGGCCAGGAACGACCCGACGGCGGCGATGCTCTGGTCCGACCTCGGGGATGAGCTCGGCCGGGAAGGCCTGGAACACGTGGATGAGCTCCGGCCACACCGTCAGTGCCACGGTCCCCCCGGCCGCCTCGATCCGGGCGGCCAGATCGGTGGCGTCGTCGAGGAGCACCTCGTGGGATCCGACCTCGACGAGCACCGGGGGAAGGCCGCCCAGATCGGCGAACAGGGGTGAGGCCAGCTCCGAGCGGGGATCGGCGTCCCCCAGATAGCACCGGGCCATCTCGTCCAGCCCGGCCCGGGTCACCATGGGATCCAGGTCGGCCAGCGAATCGTACGACGGGGCCGACTGGGTGAGGTCGACCCACGGGGACAGGCAGACGGCGGCGGCAGGGAGCGGGTCACCCTCGGACCGGAGGGCCAGCAGCGTCGGCCATGGCCAGTCCTCCGCCGGCCGAGTCGCCGGCGATGGCCATCCGACCGGGGGCGGTCCCCGAGGCCCAGCAGCTGCGGTAGGCCGACGTGGCGTCGTCCAGCGCCGCCGGGAAGGGGTGCTCGGGGGCCAGGCGGTAGTCGAGGAGGGCCACCGGGCTACCGGAGGCCAGGGCGATCCGCGAGGCGAGATTGGCGGTGGCTGTCGAGCGACCCGCTGCAGTACCCGCCACCATGCAGGTAGAGCACCAGTCGAGTCGGCGGTGGCCCGTCGGGGGTGATCCGCTCGGCCGGACGTCCTCCGAGGGTGACGGTCTCGAGCCGGACCCCCCCGGGAGGTGGCGACCCTCGCCGACTGGTCCAGGGCCGCCCGTCGCTCGGCGACGGTGCCGCTGGTCAAGCCGGACTCGGCCAGGAAGGCGCTGATCGTCTCCACACCGGGATGGCTCACAACTGGTCCCTCCTCGTCGACGCCGGCGCATCTGATGGCCCGGCCCGGGCGGTCGTGGACGACAGCCGTTCCGAGTTTCGCAGGACTTCTGGGCCTCCGCCTCCCGGACTTCGGTTGCGCAATTGCCACTTTCAGTGACAGACTCATCACTCAGCAGCGTCATCGGCGCGGAAGGTCGTCCGAGGGGCAGGGCATGCGGCATCAGTGGAGAGCGCGCCTGACGGCGGGGTCCGTGGGGTTGACGGTGATGGCGCTGGCGTGGGTGAGCGGCGGGCTTCCCGCCACCGCCGTGGCCGGCTCTGCCGTCCCGCCGGTCGTCGGGCACGACTCCGGCCTCCCGGCCACCGAGGCCTTCTGGCTGGCCACCCCCGCCGGCGCCCTCTATGGGTTCGGCGTCCCCTCGCTACGGCGCTCCGACCCATCTCAACCAGCCCCTGGTGGGCATGGCGGCCACCGGCGACCAGCAGGGCTACTGGATGGTGGCCTCGGACGGGGGCGTGTTCACCTACGGCGACGCCCACTTCTTCGGCTCGACCGGCAACATCCACCTCAACCGGCCCATCGTCGGCCTGACACGCCACCCCGGGCGGTAAGGGCTACTGGATGGTGGCCTCGGACGGGGGGGTCTTCACCTTCGGGAGCGCAGTCTTCTACGGCTCGACCGGGAACATCCACCTCAACCGGCCCATCGTGGGCATGGCCCCGACCCCCGACGGCAGGGGGTACTGGCTGGTGGCCTCGGACGGCGGGGTGTTCACCTTCGGGGACGCCGTCCTTCTACGGCTCGACCGGGAACATCCCCTCAACCAGCCCATCGTGGGCATGGCCCCCACCCCCGACGGCCGGGGGTACTGGCTGGTGGCCTCGGACGGCGGGGTGTTCACCTTCGGGGACGCCGCCTTCTACGGGTCGACGGCCAGCTCCCCGGGGGACCCGGTGGAGCGCCTGGTCGCCACGCCGTCCGGCCACGGCTACTGGGTGGTGCAGCAGAACGGGACGGCCACCGCCTTCGGCGACGCCAGCGTTCGTCCACCCCGCCCGCCCTGGCCCTGCTGTTCTCCCCGGCGACGCCGGGCGACAAGGCCGTGCTGTTCGCCTTCCAGCAGCTGGGCAAGCCCTACATCTGGGGCGGCAACGGCCCGGTGGGCTACGACTGCTCGGGACTGGCCCTGGCCTCGTGGAGCCACGGCGCCGGGGTGACGCTTCGCCCGGGTGGCCAACGACCAGTACCACACGGCCGGGACCCGGTCCCGATGAGCGACCTCCGCGCCGGGGACCTGGTGTTCTGGGGCACCAGCGCCACCGACTGGACCAGCGTGTACCACACCGCCCTCTACGTGGGCGGGGATCGGATCGTGGAGGCCACCGGGGACCACGTCCAGCTCAACGAGCTCGGCCAGTGGGGCACCGGCGACCTGATGCCCAACGCCCGGCGGCCCTGAACCGACCGGGGCCCCACCGCCAGCCGGTCCGGCCCAACGGGTGGGGCCGTGACCAGGGCCACGGTCACCGCCGGTGCCGAGAGTGCGGGCGATGTGGGACGGTGTCGGGATGACCCCCAGGCCCGACCCTGCCGCCGGGCCGGATGCCGGCGACGGGTCCGGCCCCGGCCTCCGGTACCGCTCGGGGCGGGGACGGTGGGTGATCGCCGCCACCGTGCTCGGGTCGGGCATGGCGGCCATCGACGCCACCGTGATCGGGATCGCCCTCCCCACCATCGGGCGGGACTTCCATGCCTCCCTGGGCACCCTGCAGTGGGTGGTCACCGGCTACACCCTGACCCTGGCCTCCCTCCTCCTCCTGGGCGGATCGCTCGGCGACCGGTTCGGGCGGCAAGCGGGTCTTCGTCATCGGCGTGGCCTGGTTCGCCCTGGCCTCGGCGGCGTGCGCCGCTGGCCACCGGCTCCACCGAGCTCATCGTGCTGCGGGTCCTCCAGGGCGTCGGCGGGGCGCTGCTCACCCCGGGCAGCCTGGCCATCCTGGAGGCCTCGTTCGCCCCCGACGACCGGAGCGAGGCCATCGGGGCCTGGTCCGGGCTCGGAGGGGTGGCCACCGCGGCCGGGCCCGCTCGTCGGCGGGTACCTGATCACCGCAGCCTCGTGGCGCTGGATCTTCCTGATCAATGTCCCCATCGGCGTCGTCGTCCTGCTGGTCTCGGCCCGCCACGTGCCCGAGTCCCACGACCCCTCGGCCTCCGGCCGCATCGACGTGAGCGGGGCCGCGCTGGCCACCGTGGCCCTGGCCGGCCTGGCCTACGCCCTGATCGAGGGGGCCGGCCGGGGGTGGTCGTCGCCCGCCGGTGCTGGCGATCCCTGGTCGGTGGGGGTGGCCGGAACCGTGTCGTTCCTGGTGGTCGAGGCGCCGGTCGACCGCCCCGATGCTGCCCCTCGGGCTGTTCTCGCAACCGGCAGTTCGCGGTGACCAACGCCGTGACCTTCGTGGTCTACGCCGGACTGGGCGGGGTCCTCTTCCTCCTCCCCGTCGTCCTGCAGGTGGTCGATCACTACTCGCCGCTGGAGTCCGGGGTGGCCCTGCTGCCGATCACGGTCGTCATGCTGGCCTTCTCGGCCCGCTCCGGGCGGCTGGCCGCCACCATCGGGCCCCGGCTCCAGATGAGCGTGGGGCCGGTGGTGGTGGGCCTCGGGCTGGCCCTGCTGGGTCGGGCCCCCCACAGCAGCTCCTACGTCGACAGGGGTCCTGCCGGCCGTCATGGTCCTCGCGATCGGCCTGGCGGCGACGGTGGCGCCGCTCACCGCCACCGCCCTCGGTTCGGTCTCGGAGAGCCACGCCGGGCTGGCCTCGGCGGTCAACAACGACGTGGCCCGTATGGGGAGCCTCATCGCCGTGGCCGTGCTGCCGGCCCTGGGGGGATCACCGGACTCAGCTACCTCCACCCGCAGGCCCTGGCCCACGGATTCCAACGGGCGGTGCTCATCGCCGGCGCCTGGTGTGCGGCCGGCGGAGTGGCGGCCGCCATCGGCATCCGGAACCCGACCTCGCCCGGCGCCGGCCCCGTCGGCGGCCACCGACGGCCCGACCCACTGCGCCCTCGAGGCCACGCCCCTTCGCGGCGGCGTTCAGCGGTGAGCTGACCTAGCAGCTGGCCCCGAAGGCGTCGTAGGGGCGTTCGAGCCGGCGGGCCGAGTTCCTCGCCGGCCTCCCACTGGAACGGGCTGATGCCGCCGGGCTCCCACGGGCCCGACCGAGCCTTGTTCCACGGCGATCGGGGCCTTCCCCACCATGCCGAAGTGGGCCCGCACCTCCTCGACCGGCAGGTCGGGCAGTACGAGAACCAGTCGATCCGCAGGAAGTCGATGCTGCCGCGGCAGAGGGCGCCGCGCCGCATGGCGTCGCCCAGCCGGGTGGCCATACCGGCCTGGGACAGGTGGCCGCCGTCTGACTTGGAACAGGCCGGCCCCGCTGGGAAGGTAGGCCGTCTCGAACAGGGAGACCACCATGGCCAACAGCGAGAAGGCCCGCATGTCGTCGTTGGCCCGGGCGATGAGAGCGAAGACCTCCAGCTCGGACTCCACGGTGGTTCCGTAGTCGGCCAACACATGGACCCAGTCGTGCTGGGCCAGGAAGGGCGGTGCGGAGTCGGGTGTACCGGGGTAGGTGAAGCCGCGGGCCCGGTAGAAGTCGGCCACCCGTCGGCCCAGAGTAACGTCCGGGAGCTCCTCCAGGCCCCGCCACTGCTCGGCCAGGACCAGATCGTCGGGCACCACGTCCCAGGCGCCGGCCAGGTGGTTCGAGAGGTGGAGGGCCGCCTCGTCCTCCTCCTTCCAGGTCGAGGTGTACCCGTTGCGCTCGAAATCGAGGGCGGCGAGCCCCAGGCTCCCGGTGGCGAACTCGCGGGCCACCGAGAGCATCCCCTCGTTCACGCCGGCCTCGGCGGCGAAGCGGTCCACCCGGTCCACGACGTCGAGTGGGACCGGTTGGAGGACCAGGACGTAGAGGATGACCATCTGGACGATGCGGGTTCGGAAGGCCTGATTCCGGCGGGCCAACATCTCGGCGAACTCCTCGGGTGGGACCGGCTCGGCGCCGAGGTCGGGGGCGAACCCGGTCATGGCCGACACCACCGCCTCGATGAGGATGCGCTGCAGCCCGGTCAGGCCCCCCTCGGGGGCGACCACCCCGAGGATCCCCCGGCTGAGCGCCTGCACCGCAGCGGCGTCCGGGGGCTGGCAGTCCTCGGTCGTCGGATCCGGGAGCGGCACGGGCACAGAAGCGACGATATCCTCCCTCCCTGTCCCGTCCGTCCAGGAAGGACTCTCCCATGCCGGCCAGCACAGTCCGATTCGGAGTCCTCGGGGCGGCCCGGATCACACCGGCCGCTCTGCTCCGGCCGGCCGCCTCGCACCCCGAGGCCAGTGTGGACGTGGTCGCGGCCCGCAACCTGTCCCGAGCCGTGGACTACGCCACCCGGCACCGCATCCCGAGGGTGGTGGACCGCTACGAGGCCGTGGTGTCCGACCCGGCCGTCGACGCCGTCTACATCCCTCTACCCAACAGCCTCCACGCCGAGTGGACCCTGGCGGCGCTGGAGGCCGGGAAGCACGTCCTGTGCGAGAAGCCCTTCACCTCCAACGCCGCCGAGGCCGAGCGCGGTGGCGGCGGCCGCCGACCGGGCCATCGAACGGCGGGCTGGTGGTGATGGAGGCGTTCCACTACCGCTATCACCCCCTGGCCCATCGCATGCGCCAGATCGTCGAGAGCGGCGAGCTCGGCGAGATCCGCCACATCGAGGCCTGGCTGTGCGCGCCCATCCCCAACAAGTCCGACATCCGCTACCAGGCCGACCTGGCCGGGGGGGCCATGATGGACATGGGCTCCTACGTGGTCCACTGGGCCCGCCTCCTCGGCGGCGAGGAGCCCACCGTGGTTTCGGCCACGGCCAAACTCCACAGCCCGGAGGTCGACCGGGCCATGGACGCCGAGCTGGTCTTCCCCAGCGGGCACACCGCCACGGTGCACTGCTCGATGTGGTCGCGTTCCGTCCTCCATCTGGCCGCCCGGGTCACCGGGGACCTGGGCGAGCTGCGGGTGGTCAACCCCATCGCCCCCCAGACGGTGAGCTGGCTCACCGTGCGGTCACGGGGGCGTACCCGCCGCGAGCTGTCCTCCCGGCGTCCGACCTACGCCTACCAGCTCGAGGCGTTCTGCGACGCCGTGCTCCGGGGCGGACCGGTGCTGACCCCGCCGGCCGACGCGGTGGCCAACATGACGGTGATCGACGCCGTGTACCGTGCAGCCAACATGCGCCCCCGAGGGGCGTGACCCGCCAGGCAAGGAGCCACCACCATGAGCACGTTCCCCTACGAGGACCGATTCGCCGTCCATCGCTCGCTCCCCGAGCAGGGCACTCCCCGGGCCGAGGTCCTCGAGGCCCTCCACGCCATGGCCACCGAGGAGGACGCCTCCTGGGAGTCGGGCAAGTGCTCGGGCACCATGTACTGCGGGGACCACGACCACTACCGGTTCATGAACGAGGCCTTCGGCCTGTTCGCCCACGTCAACGTGCTCCAGCGGGACATGTGCCCCAGCGCCACCAAGTTCGAGGCCGAGATCATCGCCATGACCCTGGACCTGCTGCACGCCGAGGCGGTCACCGACGGCGAGCCGGTCGGGCTGGTCGCCACCGGCGGCACCGGCAGCATCTGTCACGCCATGCTGGCCTACCGCGAGCACGGCGCCGCCGCAGCGGGGCATCCGACCGGCCCAACGTGATCAAGCCCGAGACCGCCCATCCGGCCTTCGACAAGGCGTGCCACCTGTTCGGGATCGAGCTGCGGGTGGCCCCGGTCGACCCCGTCACCACCCAGGTCGACACCGAGTGGGTCGACCGGCACATCGACGCCGACACCGTGGCCATCGTGGGCTCGGCGTGCAACTACGGCTACGGGACCATCGACCCCATCGCCGAGCTCTCCGACATCGCCCTCCGCCACGGGGTCGGCCTCCACGTCGACGGCTGCCTGGGCGGGTTCATCCTGCCCTTCGGCCAGGAGCTCGGCTACGACGTCCCGGTGTTCGACTACCGGCTCCCGGGGGTGACCTCGATGTCGGCCGACACCCACAAGTACGGCTACGCCTTCAAGGGGACCTCGGTGCTCACCTTCCGGGACAAGGCCCTCCGCAACGCCCAGTACTTCTTCCTGACCGATTGGAGCGGCGGCAAGTACTGCTCGCCGGGCATGGAGGGCTCGCGCTCGGGGGGCCTGATCGCCGCCACCTGGGCGGCCATGGTCCAGCTGGGCCGGGAGGGCTACCGCCGCTACGCCCGGGACATCTTCGAGACCGCCGCCACCATGCAGGAGTGCGGTGCGCTCCCATCCCGAGCTGCGCATCCTCGGGAACCCCACCTTCCTGTTCAGCTTCACCTCCGACGAGTTCGACGTCTACCACGTCAACGACTTCATGCGGGAGCGGGGCTGGCGGTTCAACGGCCAGCAGTACCCCAACGCCCTGCACATGGCGGTGACCCGCCCCCAGACCCAGCCCGGCGTGGCCGAGACCTTCGCCACCGACCTGGCCGATGCGGTGGCCTACGCCGGCGAGCACGCCGCCGAGGCCCCGAGGTCAGGCGCCATCTACGGGGGGTGGCCGGCGGGATGACCGAGGAGGCCGACGACTTCATCAGGATGGTGATGGGCGACATGATGGACGCCCAGCAGTCCATCCCGGCGGACGCCTGACTCCGCCGAGCCCGCCTCTCCGGTCAGGTCTCGGTCAGGACCCGGACCGAGGACGGAAAGGCCCCGGCGGGACCGGGACGGCCCGAGCAGGTAGCCCTGGACCTCGTCACAGCCCATCTCCCCGACCGCGCGTAGCTCGGCCTCGGTCTCCACGCCTTCGGCCACCACTGCAGGCCCAGTTTGTGGGCCAGGTCCACCACCGTGGAGACGATGGTCGGGTCCTGGCCGGCCGTGCCCAGTCCGGACACGAAGCTCCGGTCCACCTTCAGCCGGTCGATGGGCAGTCCCTTCAGGTAGAGGAGCGACGAGTACCCGGTGCCGAAGTCGTCGAGTGCGATGTGCACCCCGAGGTCCCGGACCTGCTGCATCACCTCGCGGATCCGGGCCATGTCCTTGACCAGGGCGGACTCGGTGACCTCGAGGACCAGGCAGCCGGGATGCCAGGTCGGCCAGGGCCAGGGCGTGGCCGGACGTCGTCGGCGAAGTCGGGGTCCTGCAACTGACGGGCCGAGACGTTGACCGACATGGTGAGCTCGGGATAGCCCATCGTCCTGCCAGGCCCGGCACTGCCGGGCGGCCTCGTGGAGCACCCAGCGCCCGACCGGCACGATCTCCCGGCTCCGCTCCATCAAGGGGATGAACTCGTCGGGGGCCACCGGACCCAGCTCGGGATGTTGCCACCGCAGCAGTGCCTCCATGCCCGCCATCCCACCCCCGACGGTGAAGACCGGCTGGTAGTGGATCGAGAGCTGGCCCTGCTCGTGGGCGACCCGCAGTTCGTGGGTCAGCTGGCTGCTGCGCCGTTTGTCCTCGCCGATCACCGGGCTGTAGGCCTCGTAGCGGGCCGGCCCACCTCGCTTGGCCTGGTACATGGCCGCGTCGGCCTGGGCCAGGCACACCTCGGGATCGGTGTCGGACAGCACGGGGGCGATTCCGATGCTCACCGAGGTGTGCAACTGGCGCTCCCCCACCGGCACCGGCTCCCGCATGGCCAGGTGGATCCGCTCGGCCAGCGAGCGGGCGGCCGCCTCCGGGTCGGTCAGGTCGGCGGCCAGCACCACGAACTCGTCGCCACCCAGGCGGGCGACCGTGTCGCCCGACCGGGCCAGGGTCTGGAGGCGCTCCGCCACCGCCACCAGCAGACAGTCCCCGGCTGGATGCCCGAACCGGTCGTTGATGGCCTTGAAGTTGTCGAGGTCCAGGTAGAGCAGCACGGCACCGGTGCCCCGCCGCTCCTGGGCGGCGGCGGCCTGGCGCAGTCGATCGGCCAGCAGCGACCGATTGGGCAGACCGGTCAGCTGGTCGTGGAGGGCGCGGTGAGCCAGGCGGTCCTGCTCCTCGGTGAGTAGCTGCTGGAGCGAGCGACGGGTGTCGTCGAATTGGCGGATGATTCGGACCAGGCTCCCGTCGCAGCTGAACCGGACCACATCGGTGGCCAGGGTCAGCAGGCGGTCGTCGACCCCCAAGCGGTAACTCTCTTCCTTCAACACGGCGACCGTGATGTCCCGCCAGGCGAAGTAGGCCTTGGCCACGCTGGCCAGCACGGCGTCCTCCAGGATGGCCTGCTCCCCCTGCTGGGACAACGTGGCCACCTCCTCGTCGGAGGCCGCTTCGTCGGTGGCGAGCCAGCGGCCGATCAACTCGGTGCCCAACTTCGCCGTCACATACGCGTTTCCTCGCAGGTCGTCGGCAAACTGCTCGTCGACCATCCGGCCCACTTCGTCGGCTCGAGCCAGGAGGGCCCGGCCGAGCTCCTTTCGCTCCGAGCCCACCGCGGCGCCCGGTGATCTGCTTTCGCCACCCATTTCGCCCCGGTCCGACCGGAGTCCGGCAGGGGTGTCGTCCGGCCGGCTATCGGGCTCAGTACGGGTGAGGGGATCCATACCCGTCTCCTTCGGCAGCCGTGCCGGGCAACTTGACGACACCGGTTGCCATCAGCGCAGCACCCGGGTCGGCCCACCCCGGGTCACGACGTTGTCCGGATCGGTGCCGGACTCGGGCATCCGCCACCGGGCCGGCAACGCCCAGGATCCAGGCCCGGAACTCCCCGGCCGGCATGGGGCGGGCCAGGAAGTAGCCCTGGGCACTGTCGCATCCGAGTCGGCTGAGCTGCTCCCAGGTGGCCCGGTCCTCGACACCTTCGGCGATCGTTCGCAGCCCCAGGTTGCGCGCCAGGTCCACCACGGCCCGCACGATGACCTCGTCGTCCGAGTCGCCCCCCATGTCCTGGACGAAGGTCCTGTCGATCTTCAGTTGGTGGACCGGCAGATCCCTCAGGTAGGCCAGCGACGAGTACCCGGTGCCGAAGTCGTCGATCGACAGGGTCACCCCCATGTCGGCCAGCTCGGTCAGCACCGTTTTGGCCCGGGCGGGGTCGGTCATGATGATGGTCTCGGTGATCTCGAGATCGAGCAGATGGGCCGGAACCTGCCACCGGCCCAAAGCGGCCTGGACCACTTCGGGTAACGACGCGTCCAGCAAGCTGCGGGTGGACAGGTTGACCGCCACGGAGAGTTCCGTGGGGTCGTCCGGGTCGGCCTCGTCCATCCAGCGGCGCCACTGGTGCAGCGCCTCGTCGAGCACCCAGTGGGTGATGGGCTCGATCAGCCCGGTCCTCTCGGCCTCGGGGATGAACGAGTCGGGGTACAGGAGCCCCAGCGTCGGATGCTTCCAGCGGACCAGGGCCTCGGCGCCCTCCACCCGACCGGTCCGCAGTGAGGCCTTGGGCTGGTAGTGCAGGAGGAACTCGCCCCGGGCCACCGCGGCGCGCAAGTCGCCGAGCAGGGCCAGCCGGTCCGGCGTGTTGACGTCGAGCTCGTTCCGATACACCACCACGTGGGCCTGCGACTCCTTGGCCACGTACATGGCCACATCCGCCCGTTGCAGCAGCAAGTCGGCGCTGCACCCGTCGGCCGGCGCCAGCGAGATCCCGCAGCTGGCCTCGATCCCGAGGATCGTCCCCTCCACCTCGAAGGGGAACTCGAGGACCGCGATGATCCGGTTGGCCACCTGCACGGCGTCCGACTCGCCGTGCACGCGGGGCAGGAGCACGCAGAACTCGTCACCCCCCAGGCGGGCCAAGGTGTCGCCGTCCCGCAGGACCGACGTCACCCGGGGACCGACTTCGGTGAGGACCCGGTCGCCGTAGTTGTGGCCCATGGTGTCGTTGATCTCTTTGAAGCGGTCGAGATCGAAGAGCATCACTGCGCTGGACGACCCGTCGGCGTCGGCGCGGGCCAGTACCTCCTCGGTGCGGTCGTAGAACATCGCCCGGTTGGGCAGTCCGGTGAGAGTGTCGTGGAGAGCCTGATGGGCGAGCTGCGCCTCGGCCCGCTCCTTCTTCTCGCCGGTGGCGCCGGCCATCCGGATCACGATGGCCAGCACGAATGCCCCGAGGGCACCGATGGTCTCTGCCTGCGAGCGGCTCAGGAGGGATGGCAGGAGTCCGTACCAGACCAGCACCTGGGCCACCGCGATGTTGAGGAGCGACCAGCCCAACACCGGATCGCCACAGGAAGGCCCCCCACGTCTGCAGCTCCTGCAAGGCCACGAAGGCGTAGGCCATGCCGAGGGCCGGGCCCCATCCCGACATGTAGATCACCGCGGTGACCGCCAGCACGTGGATGGCCAGGCGGGCGTGGAGCTTCACCGAGCCGGCTGGGGCGCTGTGCCACGGCTCGACGGCCATCGACGCCAGCGCCGAGCCGCCGATGGCGATCAGGTAGGCCCAGATCGGCACTTGCGCCACCAGTCCGAAGTACCGGAAGACCAAGAGGAGGCCGAGGGCCAGCGGGCCCACCACGTAGGCCAGCACCATCGGCGAAAGGCCGGCCGTCGCCGTCGGGGTCCCGGTGTGCTCCACCGGACCCATCTCGACCGACTCGACCCCGGCGGGGTGGGATCGTCGTTCCTGCACTACGCCGCCCCCGGGATCGCTTCCCACAATGCTGTATCGGCACCGGCGATGGGCGCCTTGAGCCGTCCTGCCAGCCTGGCCACCGGCCAGATCGAAGCGAGGGCCGGCGGTAGGGGTGTTCAGGACGCCGCCCCGGCCAGCCGACCGGGCCAGACTCTCAGTCTCTACCTTAGGTTGACTGCAGTATGAAGCTCAAGCTGAGGTAAAGACCTACCCCTCCCCGACCGACGACGGTGCGGAGCGACGGGCGGGTTCCCCTCCGCCCGCTCGGCTCCAACGCGCCGCCGGCCCCTTCGTCGACCCGGTCGGCCCGGTCCCGGGCCCGCTCGAGGCAGGCCGGTCGGGCCGGGCGGCGCCGGATCCGAGTGGACCTGCTCCGGATGAGGCGCGGTGCCTCACGGGCCTCGGGTCGGGAGAAGTCGGCGTCGACCCTGCGTAAGGTTGGTCTCGTCCACCGACCAGGAGGAACGATGAAGGCAGCGGTGTACTACGAGACCGGCGGTCCGGATGTGTTCCGCTACGAGGAGGTGCCGGATCCGGTCGTCGGGGACGACGAGGTGCTGGTGCGGGTCGAGGCCGTGAGCATCGAGGGGGGTGACACCCTGAACCGGCTGGCTGGGGATCTGACCACCGTGCCCCACATCGTCGGTTACCAGTGCGCCGGCACGGTGCTGTCCACCGGCCCGGGCGTCACCGGCGTGACCGTGGGGGATCGGGTGGTGACGGTGGGCCTCGACGGCTCCCATGCCGAGCTCCGGGCCGTGGGCGAGTCGTTCTGCTGGATCGTTCCGCCCGGACTCACCACCGAGGCGGCGGCCTGCGTGCCAGTCCCCTTCGGCACGGCCGACGACTGCCTGTTCGAGTTCGGGCGTCTACGGGCGGGCGAGACGGCCCTGATCCACGCCGGAGCCAGTGGTGTGGGCATCGCCGCCATCCAGTTGGCCAAGCGGGTCGGGGCTCGGGTGCTCGCCACGGCGTCCGGTCCCGAACGGCTCGAGCGCCTCACGCCCCTGGGGCTCGACCACGGGATCGACTACACCGCCGTCGACTTCGTCGATGCGGTCCGGCAGGCCACGGACGGTCGGGGCGCTGACGTAATCGTCGACTCGGTGGGAGGTTCCAACCTTCAGAAGAGCCTGCACTGCCTGGCCTACCGCGGCCGGTGCGTCTCCTTCGGGGACGCCGGGCGCGAAGCGCCCAGTCCACTGGACATCGCCACGATGCGAGGGAACAACCAGACCCTGGTGGGCTACTTCCTGGGCGCCGAGCTGTTCCTCGGACACCGGGCCCACGACGTGATCGCTGGGCACCTCGACGACCTCGCGGCCGGCCGCCTGCAGGTGGTGGTGGACCGGACCTTCACCCTCGAGGAGGCCGGTGAGGCCCACGCCTACATCGAGAGCCGGCAGGCCTTCGGGCGGGTCCTCCTCATCCCGTGAGCTGATCGGCCGCCTCGCCGGCTCGCGGCCTCACAGCCCCGACGGCCCACCCGTCGGGGCATCCCGGGCCGGCCGACCGCACCCTCGGGCACCCCGTGCGTCCACGTTCCCACAAGGCCGGTGGTGGCTAGCCTTGGCCGATGATCCGGACTGCCGTGCCCGACGACGTGGTCACGCCTGGTACAGCTCATCCACGACCTGGCCGAGTTCGAGCGCTCCCCTGGCTCGGTGGAGATCGACCCCTCGGCGGCTGCACGACGCTCTGTTCGGCCCCTCCCCCACGGTGTTCGCCCATGTGGCCGACGAGGAGGGCCGGGTCGGTGGGCATGGCCATCTGGTTCCTGAACTTCTCCACCTGGACCGGGTCGGAACGGCATCCACCTCGAGGATCTCTACGTTCGGCCCGAGGCGCGGACCAACGGCGTGGGTCGGGCCCTGGTGGCCGAACTGGCGGCGATCGCCCGACGATCCGGGTACGCCCGGGTCGAGTGGTCGGTACTCGACTGGAACGAGTCGGGCCCTCCGCTTCTACCGGTCCCTCGGAGCCCGACCCCTCGACGAGTGGATCGGGTACCGGCTGTCCGGTCCGGCGCTGGCCGCCATGGCCGCAGGCGGCTGATCCCGCGGACGGGTGAACCCGGGGTCCGGCCGTCCGCCCTCACAGCCGGCGGTCCCGTCGGACTCAGATGGTGAAGGCCAGGTTGGCGGCCAACCGGCGGGCCAGGTCGGGGTCACCGGAGAGCCTCACCTCGCCCCCCGGCCCCGACGACCCGTCCTGGCGGCCGCCGGTCAGACGCAGGAACAGCGCCAACCGGAAGTTCGATCCCGACCGTCGCCGGTCCGTCGAGGGCGTCGACCACCTGGCCCGGCCGTCCACCTCGACGCAGAAGGTCCGGGCCGCCTCGCCGGTCAACTCGATGGTCGACTCGGGAGCCGTCGGGCAGCCCGGCCCGTCGGCCGACGATGTAACCGAGCCCGGTGGCCACCTCGTCCAGGCACGAGGCCTCCCCGTCGGCGTCCGAACGGGCCGGGAGCCCGAGGGCGAACCGCATGTCGTGCTCGTGCATGTAGCAGTCGAAGTGACGGATCCTCATGAAGCGCCCATAGGTCTCGTCGTTCCCCACCGGCGTCCACGAAGGGGCGTCGAATCCCGCCTGGTCCAAGGCGTCCAGTGCCGCCAGTCGGCCGGCGGTCACCGCGCTCCCAACGACTCACCATCTCCCGTCCGCCGAGCGGGCGCATCGACTCCACCCAGACCTCGTTCGCCTCGGCGACGGGGTTCCTCATGTGGTCCAGGTGGGAGATGTCGGCGACCGGCGCGGGGCTGCCGGACAGCATCATCTCGGTGCCGATCATGTGGCTCAGGACGTCCTGTACCGACCAACCGGGCAGGCAGGTGGCCCGACCCCACTGGTCGTCGTCGAGCGCTCGCAGCCAGGTCGGTGACCGCGGCGAACTCGGCGACCAGCAGCCCCACGATCCGGTCCCGGTCCACGATGGTCGCCACGGGGACCACCGTAGCGGCAGGCGGACATGACCCGGGACCAAGGGGAAGGAGGACAGCCGATTCCCGAACCGTGCCGCACTCCCGGCCCGGGGACCCGACCCTCTTCCCGCACCGGGTACCTCCCACCCTCCGGCACCACCGAGATGCCCCTGTGGGCGATCGAGCGCTCAATCCGAGCGCCTTCGGAGCCGATAGAAGGCCGATACAGGGGAATCGAGTCGGCGAGAGGGATCCGAGGGATGAGGCGCACACGCCTGGAAGTACTGGATGATCAGCGGGGCCATGGCCATCGCCGGCTACTTCGCGCTCCCGGGACCACCAGCCAGCACGATCGTCACTCTGGTGGTCGGGATCGGCTCGGTGGCCGCCATCCTGCTCGGCACGGCACTCCACCGTCCGCCGGACCGCCTCGGCTGGTACCTGGTGGCCCTGGGATTTGCGTGCTTCGCCATCGGGGAGGCGGGTCGGACCGCCTACGACCTCGATCCTCCACCAGCCGGTGCCGTTCCCCTCGATCGTCGACGCCTTCCATCTGGTCGGCTACCCCTTCGTCTTCATCGGGATCCTCCGGCTGACCCGGAGCCCGAACCGGCCCACCCGTACGGGAGGACAACGCCGACGCCGCCATCCTGGCCCTGGCCGCCCTGACCATCTGGTGGCAGTTCCTCATGAACTCCTACGCCCACGACAGCTCGTTGGCCCTCAGCGCCAAGCTGGTGCACCCTGGCCTACCCGGTCATGGACGTGGTTCTGGTCTTCATCGTGTTCCGGGCCCTCTTGTTCGGCCGGGTCACCCAGACCGCCCACAAGCTGCTGGCCGTCACCCTGGCCGTCCTGTTGGGTGCCGACTTCGTCTACGACCTGTTGGTGCGCCGCGACGGCTACCGGCATCGGTAACCGCCGTGGACGCCCTGTTCCTCCTGGTGTACGTGCTGATCGGCGCGGCGGCCCTCCATCCGTCGATGGCCGACGCCGTGGCCCCGCCGCCCCAGCCGCCGCCCAACATCTACATCCGGGACAACGACGGGCGGCACCGGATCCCGGTGGTGGCGTTCGCCGGGTTCGTCCCGCCGAGCGTGCTGCTGGTGGCCAGCTGTCTCGGCGCCGACGTCAACGTGCCGGTCATGTCGGGGATCTGCCTCGCCGTCTTCGCCCTCATCTACCTGCGGATGATGTGGCTCATCGGCACCATCACCGGTCAGACCAACGAGATCGAGGTGCACGCCCGAGCTCTCGAGGCGTCGCTGCGCCAGCGCGAGGCGCTCGAGTCCGACCTCCGGCACCTGGCCTTCCACGACGAGCTCACCGGCCTGGCCAATCGGGCCCTGCTCCACGACCGGGTGGAGCAGGCTCTGGCCTCGTCCCAGCGCACCGGGCAGACCGTGGCGCTCTGCTTCGGCGACCTCGACGGGTTCAAGACCGTCAACGACACCCTCGGCCATCACGTGGGCGACAACGTCCTGGTCCGGGCCAGCCGGCTGCTCTCGCTCGATCGTGCGGCCGGGCGACACCGTGGCCCGGCTGGGCGGTGACGAGTTCGCCGTGCTCATGGTCGACGTGGGGCGCCCGCGACGCCGCGGTCGACTTCGCCCACCGCATCGTCGGCGTTCTCCGCGACGCGCCCGACTTCGAAGGCACCCAGGTCGGGCTGTCGATCAGCGTCGGGGTGGCCTACGGCGAGCCGGGCAAGACCACCGAACAGCTCCTGAGCGAGGCCGACTCGGCCATGTACGAGGCCAAGGAGACCGGCAAGAACCGGGTCGAGGTGTTCCGGGCCTCCATGCGGTCGCGGATGCTCGAACGGCTCGATCTGACCAACGGGTTCCGCTGGGCGCTCGGACGCTCCGAGTTCTTCCTCGAGTACCAGCCGATCGTCTCCCTGGCCGACGGTCGGCTGCGTGGGCTTCGAGGCCCTGGTCCGCTGGAACCATCCCCACCTCGGCGAGGTCGAGCCCCTCCGGTTCATCCCCATCGCCGAGGAGACCGGATTCATCGTGCCCCTGGGGCGGTGGGTGCTGGTCGAGGCGTGCGAACAGCTGGCCGCCTGGAGCGCCGAGTCCGGGGAGCAGCCTCACCCTCTCGGTCAACCTGTCGAGGCGGCAGCTGATCTCTCCCCATCTGGCCGACGAGGTGCGGACGGCGTTGGCCCTCAGTGGCGTCGATCCGCACCAGCTGATGCTCGAGGTGACCGAGAGCGTGCTCATGGAGGATCCCGATCCGGGCCACCCAGGCCCTCTCCGAGCTCCGCTCTCTCGGCATCCGGATCGCGGTGGACGACTTCGGAACCGGCTACTCGTCCCTCAGCCACCTCCAGCGGTTCCCGGTCGACGTGCTCAAGATCGACAAGTCCTTCATCGATCCGCTCGCCCTGCACGACGACCGGACAGCTCGGCCCTGGTCACTGCCATCATCGGTCTGGCCGGAACGCTCGGGCTGGAAGTCATCGCCGAGGGCATCGAGCACCAGAGCCAGCTCCACCGGCTGGTCGAGCTGGGATGCCATCGCGGCCAGGGCTTCCTGATGGCCCGACCCCTCGGCCAGGAGGATGCGGTGACGTTCGTCACCGAGTACGCCGGGAGCGTCACCACGGGCTGACCGCCGACGGGGACCGGACGGCCCCTCGAACGTCCCGGGGTCCTCCACTCCCCTACACTCGACGGCGATGGCCCGTCAACGGTACCAGGGGGATCCTTCGATGACCACGGCCCAGACCGAGTTCACCGAGGCCGAGTTGCTGGCCGACCACGCCATCGTCGAGCCGCTGTTGGTCGGCGGGCGTGCGCTGCCACGGCGGCTTCGACGACAAGGGCCGCTACGTCTCGCCCCGGACCAAGAACCGTTGGCCGGCCATCGAGGCCTGGGAGGAGCAGCGCCGGGAGCAGTTCGCCACCCCCATCCTCGACGTGCCCCTCGACACCTGGCCCGAGAACTTCCCCAACGTGGCCCAGTCCAAGCTGCTCATCCGCGCCGGGGCGCCCCAGGCCGATCATCAGCTCCCTCACCCGCATCGGCACCGTGGAGGGGTTCGGGGGGATGCTCCGGCACCTGCCCGTCCCCGACGTCGCCCGGGCCTTCGAAGAGGACATCGGCCGGCACCGCCATCGCCCACATCGGCCGCGGGCTGTTCGAGGCCCACGCCCGGGACGAGTCGGGCTTCGGCGACCAGGCCGGTCACGACCGCATGTGGTTCGTCGCCCGGGACATCGCCTTCGAGCACCCGGTGACCGACGACCAGACGGCGACCATGCTGGCGCCGGATGGGCATCGACCCCCGGCCCAAGGGTCCGGCTGAGCTCGAACGGCTGCGTCGGGCGGCCATCGACCAACGGGTCCTGCCCGACGACATCGACTTCACCCTGGAGATGGTGGTCGGCCGGATGATCGGCCTCCTGCTGATCGAGATCTCGGCCTTCCACGGCTTCCGATGGGCCGAGGAGGTACTGGGCGACGCCGACCTGGTGGCCGGGGACGGTGCCGCGGCCACCCTGGTGTCCTACATCCGCAGCGACGAGACGCCCCACGTGGCCTGGCTCCGCACCGCCCTGTCCGAGATGCGTGACCGGACCTGGGTGGGGACCGACGGCCGTCGCCATGCCGGCACCGACATGATCGGGCGGCTGTGGGACCGGGCGCTGCAGGGAGTCGCTCCTGCTGCGCCGCCGCGACAACCTCCACTTCACCATGGGGGAGATCGAGCGTGTCGCTCTCGGGGCGCCCCGACGCCGACGACCTGGTCGAGGAGATGCTCTCGCTGGGCTCGGTGGTCCGCCGCCAGGACGGGACCCTGTCCGATCCGCCCGGCACGCTGGTGCTGGGCTGACCGGAGCCACCGACGCATCCTCCGCTCCGGGCGAAAGGGCTGCACCATGAAGTTCGGGATCTTCTACGAGCACCAGCTGCCCCGGCCCTGGACCGAGGAGAGCGAGCAGCAGGCTGATCACCGACGCGCTCGACCAGATCGAGCTGGCCGACCGGCTGGGCGTCCAGTACCTCTGGGAGGTGGAGCACCACTTCCTCGAGGAGTACTCCCACTCCAGCGCCCCCGAGGTGTTCCTGGCCGCGGCCAGCCAGCGAACCCGTCGCATGCGCATCGGTCACGGCGTGGTCCAGACCGCCCCGCGCTACAACCACCCCGCCCGGATCGCCGAGCGGATCGCCATGCTCGACCTGGTCTCCAACGGCCGGGTGGAGTTCGGCACCGGTGAGTCGTCCTCCGAGGCGGAGCTGGGCGGGTTCGGCGTCGACCGTCGACACCAAGCGGGAGGCCTGGCTGGAGGGCCTGGAGGTGGCCATCCGGTGCATGACCGAGACGCCCTTCGGCGGCGTCGAGGGCCGGTTCGTCGTCCATGCCGCCCCGCAACGTGGTGCCCAAGCCGGTCCAGAAGCCGCACCCCCCGCTGTGGGTGGCCTGCAGCCGGCGCGACACCATCCTGCTGGCCGCCGAGAAGGGGATCGGTGCCCTCAGCTTCGCCTTCGTCGAGCCCGAGGACGCCAGGCAGTGGGTGGAGGACTACGAGGCGGTGCTCCGGGACCGGTGCGTCCCGGTCGGACTGGCCGTCAATCCCCAGGTGGCCTGCGTGACCCCGATGATGTGCGCGCCGCGGGAGGAGGACGCCCTGGCCCGCGGGCTGGAGGGGGCCAACTTCTTCGGGTACTCGCTGGCCCACTACTACGTGTTCGGCGACCACGTCCCGGCCGCCACCGACGTCTGGGAGGAGTTCCTCGAGCCGACGAGGCTCGACCGGTTACTCCCCCGAGGCCGCGCTGGCCACCCGCCACCAGACCCTGGGGGCCAAGGCCGCAGCCGGGGACCAGACCGGACTGCGGGGGGCCATCGGCACTCCGGACCAGCTACGCCAGTTTCTCCGGCGCTACGAGGAGGCCGGCGTGGACCAGCTCATCTTCGTCATGCAGGCCGGCCACAACCGTCACGAGGACATCATGGAGTCGATCGAGCTGTTCGGGACCCAGGTGCTCCCCGAGTTCGTCGAGCGGGACGAGGAGGCCGTCCGGGCCAAGGCGGCCCGGTGGGAGCCCTTCGTCGAGGCCGCCTTGGCCCGCCGCAACCGTGTGGAGCCCGGTGATGCCACCCGACTACGTGATGCGGGCGATCCCCAAGCAGATGGTCGAGGCCATGGCCAGCGAACCGGCCCGCCAGTGGCTCGAGGACCTGGCCGACAAGCAGGCCGCCGGCCGGCACGACGAGGAGTTCCAACGACTGGTCGACGGGTGACCGACCGCCCCCACCGGGCCGGCGCACGCTCGACCCGATCGAAGAATACGCTGGCAGTGTGACCTGGACCTCCTCCTCCGGCGCCGACCGGCCTGCAGACTCCCACCACGCCGACCAGGGGGCCACGGCCGAGCTTCGGGTCGAGGGCATGCACTGCGGGTCGTGCGTGGCCCTGATCGAGGAGGTCCTGGCCGAGCAATCCGGGGTGGAGTCGGCCGATGTCGACCTGGAGTCGGCCCGGGCCGTGGTGGAGTACGACCCGGGCGTGATCGGATCGGACCAGCTGCTCGCCGCCATCGCCGAGGTCGGGTACACCGCCGCCGTGGTCGGCTAGGCCGGGAGTCCAGCACCATGACGACCGCACCGGGAGTGGCCCCGCCGACCACCCGAGCAGGACGAGCGCCCCCTCGCCACCGCGGAGCTCGAGATCGGCGGCATGCACTGCAGCGCCTGCGCCACCCGGATCCAGAGGTCCCTGGGCCGGCTGCCGGCCGTGGCCAGCGCATCGGTCAACCTGGCCACCACGCGGGCCTTCGTCTCCTACGACCCGGACGAGGCTGGACACCGCACTAGCTGTGTCGCGCCGTTTCGGATACCGGCTACACGGCAGCCCCGGTCGATCGACGACCAGCCCGGGCACGCCGACACCGACCCCGACCACTGGCTGCTGCGGGCCGCCATCTCGTGGCCGCTGGCCTTGGCCGCCCTGGTGGTGGCCCTGGCCGCTCCGGAGTCGAGCCACCGCCGGATGGACCGTGCTGCATCCTGGCCGTGGTCGTCGAGTTCGCCGGTGGGTGGCCCTTCCTGCGCGACAGCGCCCGACTGCTGCGCCACGGCGCCACCAGCATGGACACCCTGATCGCCCTCGGCACCCTGGCCGCCCTGGCGGTCAGCGCCGTCGAGGCCATCGCCCTCGGAGGACGCCACGTCCATCTGGGAGGGAGCGGGGCCTTCGCCGCCCGACTGCACGGGGTGATGGCCCCGCTCATCGTGGCCATCCTGGTGACCGGCAGGGCCGTCGAGGCCCGGGCCCGGGCCCGGGCGGCCCGGGCCATGCACTCGCTCCTCTCCCTGCGGCCGCCGGCGGCACGGGTGGTCGCCGACACCGAGGACGAAACGGGGGAGCTGGTGGCGCCCGAGAGCGTCCCGGTGGGTGCCCTGGTGCGGGTCCGGCCCGGCGAGGGGGTCCCGCTGGACGGGACGGTGGTCTGCGGGATGGTCACCGGTGGACGAGTCCATGCTCACCGGCGAGCCCCTGCCGGTGGAACGGGGTCCGGGCCAGCCGGTCACCGGCGGCACCCGCAACGGCGAAGGGGTCCTGGTGGTGCGGGTGGGAACGGTCGCCGGCGAGTCGGTGCTGGCCCGGCTGCAGCGCCTGGTCGACGAGGCGCAACGGGACAAGGCACCCCTCCAGCGACTGGCCGACCGCATCAGCGCCGTCTTCGTTCCGGCCGTGCTGGCCGGGTCCGCCCTCACCTTCCTGGCCTGGTGGCTGGCGGCCGGCAACACCGGACAGGCGGTCCTGAGCGCCCTGGCCGTCCTGCTGGTGGCCTGTCCCTGTGCCATGGGCCTGGCCGCCCCGGTGGCGATGATGGTCGGGTGCGGCCGGGCAGCGGCCCTGGGCATCTTCATCCGCAACGGTGACGTGCTGGAACGGCTGGCCAAGGTGGACGGGGTGGCCTTCGACAAGACCGGTACCCTCACCGAGCGGCACGCCGAGGTGACCTCGGTCACCGTGGTTCCAGGTACCACGGCCGACGAGGTGACTGGCCCTGGCCGCGGCGGTCGAGGCGGAGAGCGACCATCCCATCGCCAGGGCCATCCTCACGGCCGCCGGCGACCCGGAGGACCTGCCCCCGGCCCTGGACGTGCGTTCGCTACCGGGGGTTGGGGTGACCGGCACGGTGGGGGGTCGGTCGGTCCGGGTGGGTCGGATGGTCCCGGCCGGCCTCCCGCCCTCGCTGCGGACCGGTGTGGACCGACCGTCAGGCACTCGGAGAGACGGTGGTGACGGTGGAGCGGGACGGGGGAGCCCATCGGCGCCATCGCCCTTACCACCCCCCTTCGCCCGGAGGCGGGTTCGGCGGTCAGCCCACTTGTCGGCCATCGGCCTCGAGTCGGTCATCCTCAGCGGTGACAGCGAGCCGGCGGTGCCACCGTGGCCGGAGCCCTCGGCATCGCCGACGCACGCAGCGCCCTCACGCCCGGCCGGAAAGCTGGCCGCATTGAGCTGAGCTGACCAAGCGCGGCCCGACGGATCATGATGGTCGGCGACGGGGTGAACGACGCCCCCGCTCTGGCCGCCGCCGAGGTGGGCTGTGCCATCGGGAGCGGGTCCGAGGCCGCGCTGGCCACCAGCGACGTGGCCCTGCTGCGCAGCGACCTGGAAGGAGTCCCGTCAGCCGTGGGCGTGGCCGGCGCCACCTATGCGGTGATCGTGCAGAATTTCGGCTGGGCCATGGGCTACAACCTCGCCGCCCTGCCCCTGGCCGCCTTCGGACTGCTCGACCCGTTGGTGGCCGCCCTGGCCATGGGGCTGTCCAGCATCATCGTGGTCCTGAACAGCCTTCGCCTGACCCGGCTGGGCCGGTCGGGACTGGCCGGAATCCGACCGCCCCGTGTCCTTCGGGGACGCCGCGGGGTCCTGGCCGCCTTGGCCCTCCCGGTCGTGCTGTTCGCCGGACTGACCATCGTGACCCAGATGGTCTCGCCGGCGCGGGGCCAGTCGCTCCTGCCCGACCTCCCCACCATCGCCACCCGGGCCGTTCCGAACGGCGGGTCGGTCGAGACCTACCTCGAGCCGGGCCGGGTGGGCGTCAACCAGTTCCACATCATCTTCAGCGGGGCCGCGTCCGATCTGGCCACCGTCCACCCGGTGGTCACCGCAGCACCGGAGGGTGGCAAGCCCCGGCTGCTCCGTCAGCTGAAGGTGGGTCCCGGCCACTTCAGCGAGGTGGTGGTCCTCACCCCTGGTCCCTGGCGGTTCGCCGTGACCACGCCGTACGGATCCAGGCCCCTCTCATTCACCATCTCCCTCTCTGTCCCCCGGTGAGGGTGGTCCGGGACCTGACCAGGCACCGGCACCGGCGTCCGACATCGGCCCACTTCCGCCGATAGGCTCGCCCCATGACAGCTCGGGGGATTCGTCTGGCCTTGGTGGGGATTCTGGCGGCTGCTGCCGCGGCGACCGGCGTGATCGGTGCCAGCGGCGGCGCCGGCGCCGCCGCGCCCAAGGTATCCACCATCAGCATGCAGGCCAGCGCCTATACCCCCCACGCCCCCCCGGGGGCTACCGACGACTACCACTGCACCCTGGTCAATCCCCACGTGACCCAGAACTCGTTCATCGTCTCGAGCCAGTTCTATCCGAACAGCATCGAAGTCCACCATGCCATCCTCTTCCTGGTCCCGCCCAGCGAGGTGGCGGCGGCCAACGCCGCCAATCCGGGCGGCAAGGGTTGGACCTGCTTCGGCGAGACCGCACTGCCGGGCACTGGACTGACCCAGATCGCCCAGACCCCGTGGCTGACCGCCTGGGCCCCGGGCCACGGTGAGGACATCCTGCCCACGGGGACCGGGGTCAAGTTCCCGGCCGGGAGCATGGTCATCATGCAGATCCACTACAACCTGTTCCGCGGCGACAAGCCCGTCCAGGCCAAGCTGACCCTTCACACCGTACCCTCCTCGACCCCCCTGAAGCCCCTCTCGCTCGAACTGATGCCGGCGCCTCCCGACATCCCGTGCCCGGCCACTGTGACCGGGCCCCTGTGCGACCGGACGGCCTCGCTGACCGATCTCGGACAGCGCTTCGGTGGGGAGGCCGTGGGCTTCGTCGACTTCCTCGAGTCCTTCTGCGGTCGCAACGCCACCGACCCTCCGACCGGGGACACCACCTCGTGCACCTGGCCCGTGCAGGGCGGGCGGGACATCGTCCGCCTCGGGGTCCACATGCACCTGCTGGGACGGGGCATGAAGATCGTCCTCAACCCCGGCACCCCCGGGGCCCAGACCCTGCTCAACGTGACCAACTACAACTTCAACTACCAGCGCTCGTACACCCTGAAAACACCGGTGCAGACCAGTCCGGGCGACAAGATCGGCGTGACCTGCACCTACGACCCGACACTTCGCCAAGAGCTGCCCCAACTCCGCAAGCTCCCGCCCCGCTTCGTGACGTGGGGCGACGGGTCGTCGGACGAGATGTGCCTGGCCCTCGTCCAGACCGTGTCGGCCACGGCCAAGGCCTCGTACTCCACGGGCGCCTCGTCAGACTGACGCCGGCCGCCCGCTGCAGAGGGCGTTCCCGTCGAGCCCGGCGGGTGTCGATCAGTCGCCCGACCAGCAACCCAGGATCACGTCGCCCACGGTGACCGCGACGTCCCCCGAGCTGGTCGGCGGGATCGCCGAATTGGGTCGGGAGGCCGCTGGTGTCCACCACCAGGACCTTCCAGTCCTTGCGCACCACCACCGAGCCGTCGGTGGTCTGGAACGCCCCCTGGCCCAGGCCGGAGAGGTCCCTCGACTTCCCCATGGTGGTGGCCAGGGAATCGAAGTAGGCCTTGGTCTGGGCCCAGCTGGACAGCTCTTTGACCGACAGCTCCATCGATCCGGCCGGGTAGCCGTACCGACAGGCGTAGCGGTGGTCGATCCAGGTCGGCCTGGTGACGGCGGCCGACTCGCCCAGAGCCGAGTCGATCTCCTTCACCGCCTCGCGAGCGCACACCATGACCGAGATCGGGGACGGCGTGGGGCCGGCCGGCTCGGGGGCCCGGGTCGACGAGGTGGTGGCGGCGCTGCCGCCCGAACACCCGGCACCGACCAACATCAGGCACAGCATCGCCAGGGCCGCTCCGGCCGCTCCCCGTCCTCGCACGGGGCGAGAGTACCAGCGCGTTCACGAATTTCCAGGTCAGGAAGGCCCGGCCTGCCCCGGGGGACGGAGGACGGCCACCAGCTCCACGTGCTCGGTCATCGGGAACAGGTCGAAGGCCCGAAGGGATCCCAGGGTCCACCCGGCGTCGAGCGCCACCCGGAGGTCCCGGGCGAACGAAGCCGGGTCACACGAGACGTAGGCCATGCCTCGGGGTGCCGGACCGAGCGAGACCAGGGCCTCCATGACCGCTCGACCGGCACCCTGGCGGGCCGGGTCGAGCACCACCAGGTCCAGGGGGCCCGAGCGTCGCGCCACCACCTCCGGCGTCTGACGTCGGACCGGACCATCTCCACCTGGTGCAGGTCCGTCGGCGTTGCGCACCGCATCGGCGCACGCCCGGCCGCTCCGCTCCACGGCCACGACCGAACCCCGCGGACCGACGGCACGGGCCAGGGGCACGGTGAACAGGCCGGCGCCGGCGTAGAGGTCGGCGACCCGGTCCCCCGGTCGCGGCGCCAGACCCTCCAGGACGCACCGCGGTCAGGACAGGGGCGGCTCCCGGGTGGACCTGCCAGAAGACGCCGGCTGCTGACCTGGAACCGCTCGCCCTCCCACGCCGGAACTGGATCCGGTCGGGGCGGCGACGGGTCCGGCCGTTGACCACCAGGCCGGCGTCGACCGGCGGGGTATCGGCCAGAGCCCGCCGGCCGGTCTCCACCGCCACCACCGGGGTTCCGCCGTCAGGGGAGGCGGTGACCTCGACGTGGTGGGCACCCGCCCACCGCAGCTTGCCCACCCCCGACGCGTCGACCCCGTCGCTGGCCAGCGGGCAGTGCTCGCACCGGCTCGATGTCATGGGAACGGTGCCGGTGCAGCCCGACCCGTCCGGACCGGTCGACGGCGAACCGGACCCGGGTACGCCATCCCAAGTCCGTCGGGCGCGCCCGGCACCTCTTCGACCGGCCACGCGTCCGTTCGATGCCGGCCAGCCGGCGCAGCTGCTCGGCGACCAGCGACGCCTTCAGGGTCCGCTGGGCCGGGAGCGACACGTGCTGCCAGTCGCATCCCCCGCACCGGCCGGGACCGGCCAACGGACACGGCGGGCGCACCCGGTCGGACGACGGCTCCAGGACCTCCACGGCGTCGGCCCGGAGGAACGACGTGGTCTCCGAGGTCACCTCGGCCACCACCCGTTCGCCGGGCAGGGCATGGCGCACGAACACCACCCGGCCGTCGTCGGCCCGGGCCACGCACCCTCCGCCGGCGGCGATGGCCCCGGTGACCACCTCCATCCTCGCCGGCGACCCCGGCCGCCGGGCCGGCCGGCCCGGTCCGACGACCCTTGGGTCCTTCGGATGATCGAACCGGTGCGGGGGACCATGGCCCGGTCTTAGCACCGTGGCAGGCAGGGACGGGACCGGAGGGCTACCAAGTGGCGCCGGTGAGCCGGCACGCCCGTCCGGGCGCCGGGGCCAGCGGTACGGTGAGCGGATCGGACCGGTCCACCGTCGGACCAGTCGCAGGGGAGGAACTCGTGGACATCAGCGAAGCGCTCTACACCACCCGGGCCATGCGACGGGTGCGGTCGGATCCGATCCCCTCGGCATCCAGGCCAGGATCCTCGATGCCGCCATCCGGGCCCCAACGGGCGGCAACACCCAGAACTGGCGGTTCCTGCTGGTCGACGACAGGGACGTGGTCGGCCGGATCGCTCCCCTCTACCGCCACTCCATCGAGCAGCTCTGGACCACCATCTACGCCGAGCGGCTGGCTGCCGCGGCCGCCGACCCCGACGCTCCCGAGAGCATCGAGATGATCAAGGTCCAGCGCTCGGCCCAGTGGTTGGCCGACCACTTCGAGGAGGTGCCCCTGTTCCTGTTCGCCTTCGTCCAGGCCGACCCCACCGGGGGCTCGATCTTCCCAGCCGTGTGGAGCGCCCAGCTGGCGGCGCGCGCCGAGGGGGTGGGTAGCTCGCTCACCGTGGTCCTCGGCTTCTTCCACCCCGACGAGATATTCGAGATCCTGGGCGTCCCCACCGACGAGCACTGGGTCATGGCCTGCTGCGTGAGCTTCGGCTACCCGACCGGCCGCTGGGGAGTGGCCCCGCGGCGCCCGGTCCAGGAGGTCTCCTACCGGAACCGGTGGGGCCCGCCGGTGGGCTTCACCGTCGACCGGCCCCTGTGGGGGCCGGGCTAACCTGTGGCGTCCCCGGGAGGGGGTGACTGCCCGACCCGTACCGTCCGCGGCTGTAGCTCAATGGTAGAGCCTCAGTTTTCCAAACTGATGACGAGGGTTCGATCCCCTTCAGCCGCTCTCAGCCACCCGGTCCCGTGCCGCCGCCGGGACGGGCGGGGCCCTCGCGTTCTGCTCTCGGGCCGGTGAACACCCTCGGTGTTGTTGGACCGATCGCCGGACCTGCGACCCCGCCCGGAGAAGCCGGGGAGGAATGCCCCGATGGCCTTGGCCATTGCCCCGACCGGCTCGGCCCGCGGATCGATCACCGCGTTCCAGGCCGCGGTCGGGCGTCCCCATCCTGGCCCAGGAGTAGAACCCGACCAGGCCGCCCGTCGTCCGAGAAGGAACGACTCGTCCACCACCCTCGGTGACCCCACGCCGCGCTTTACTGGGGGCTATGCCATCATGGCCCCGATGGTGGCGGTCACCTTGGCGGATCTGGCTTATCGGTATCGGCAGT
Organism: uncultured Acidimicrobiaceae bacterium; assembly: GCA_963717885.1. GTDB lineage: Bacteria > Actinomycetota > Acidimicrobiia > Acidimicrobiales > RAAP-2 > Bog-756. The sequence continues at coordinate 129,237 of CAVQXB010000005.1, forward strand.
TCCTCATCGCCGTGCTCGGCGCGGGGATGGTCATGGCCATGGCCCTGCTCATGGCCGGGCTGGCGCAAGGCTTCACGGTCGAGACCACGAACACCGTCGGCGGCGTCGGTGCCGACCGCTGGGTCCTCGCGGTCGGTTCGGGTGGCCGGATCGCCGCCGTCGACGTGTTGCCCCAGTCCGACGTGGATCGGCTCGCCCACGAGCCGGGCGTGGTCCGAGCCGATCCCGTGGCCCTTCTCCCCCAGGAGGTGGTCTCGGCCGGAGGCATGCACCTCACGGTAAACGTCATGGGAGTTCGGATCGGTGGACTCGGTGATCCCCGGGTCACCTCGGGCCGGCCCCTGGAGGGGAACGACCAGCTGGTGGTGGACCAGAGCCTGGGCATCCAGAACGGCGCTTCGGTGCGGATGGGGACGACGACCTTCCGGGTCGTCGGCCAGGTCAGCGGCCGGACGCTCCTCGGTGGCGGATCCGTGGTCTACCTTCCGATCCGGGACGCGCAGATCCTGACCCTGGGTGGGCGGGCCCTGGTCACCTCGGTGGTGACCAAAGGCGTGCCCTCCGCCGTCCCGCCGGGACTGGAGGTCCTGACGAACCAGCAGGTCGAACACAACACCCTCGAAGCTCTGGGTCCCGGCGTCTCCTCGGTCAACAACTCCAAGATCCTGATGTGGGCCATCGCCGGCCTCATCATCGCCGCGCTCCTCTACGTGTCGGCGCTCCAGCGTGTCAGGGACTTTGCCGTACTGAAGGCGCTCGGCTCCTCCTCGGCTGGACTACTGGGCAGCCTGGCCGCGGAGGCGGTGGTGGTGGCCCTGGCCGCGGCAGCATTCGGAGCCGTCATCTCCAACTTCATGGGCGGTGTGTTCCAGCAGCCGGTCGACATCCCGGACTCCGCCTACTACTCCCTCCCCGTGATCGCGGTGATCGTGGGCCTGCTGTCGAGCCTGGTGGCCCTCAGGAAGGCCACCGGTGCCGATCCCGCCGCCGCCTTCGGAGGCTGAGCGGTGGCTACCCTCGCCGCCGACCGGCTGACCATGGAGTTCACGAGCGGCGGATACAAGGTGCGCCCGCTGCACGACTTCTCCTTTGGCGCCGACGATGGTGAACTGGTGGTGCTCCTCGGACCCTCCGGATGCGGGAAGACCACCCTTCTCTCCTGTCTGGCCGGTCTGCTCACCCCTACCGAAGGCACCATCACCTTCGACGGGACGAAAGTGACCGGCCTCGGCGGGGGAGAACTCTCCCATTACCGGCGCCACGCCGTCGGCGTGGTGTTCCAGGCCTTCAATCTGATACCGAGCCTCAGTGCGCGGGCCAATGTGATGGTCCCCCTCCGCCTGGCCGGTGTGGGCCGCACGGCGGCCCGCCGCCGGGCTGACGCCCTCCTGGAGGAGGTGGGACTGGACGAGCGGGGCCACCACCGGCCCGACCAGATGTCCGGGGGCCAACAGCAACGGGTGGCCATCGCCAGGGCGCTGGTCCAGGACCCACCCCTGGTGCTGGCCGACGAGCCCACCGCCCACCTCGACTACATCCAGGTCGAGGGGATCCTCCGGCTACTGCGGGGCATCGCCGCGCCGGGGCGCATGGTCATCGTCGCCACCCATGACGACCGGATCACTCAACTGGCCGACAACGTGGTGGAATTGGTTCCCCATCTCCCCGACATCGAGCGCCAGCCCTCAGCAGTGATGCTGCCCTCCGGGCACATGCTCTTCCATCAGGGCGATCCGAGCGATTTGGTGTACATGGTCGAATCCGGCCAGATCGAGATCTATCGCGAGAGGGCCGACGGCACCGAGGAGCATCTGACTCTCGTGGGCCCGGGCAACTACTGCGGCGAGCTGGGTCCTCTGCTGAACCTGCCGCGCAGCGCCTCGGCCCGGGCTTCCGAGGATGCTGTGCTGACCGGATATTCGGCCCGGATGTTCCGTGGCCTCCACCCGAGCGGTGGTCCGCCCGTCGTCTGAGCAGGCGGCGCTCATCTCTCGTAGTGCGCCGTGCCCGGTGGCCCTGCTCATCGCGGTCGTCCTGTTGATCGGGATCCGCCCCGGTGCTCACTGGTCGCCGATCGGGGGACCGTTCCCCGGACCCAGGGCATCCGGCCGGCCGAGGGTCCCGTGGTCGCCACCCCTGCGGCAAAAATGCACTCGGGTGCGGACAGGTCGGCTCAAGCAATGCCGAGCGAGGGCCGATACAGGAGGGTGAGGTTCGACATCACCCGTCCCACGGAGCATCAGTTCCGAGAAGGGCTGATCTCCGGGCTGATCGCGGTCTCGATCATCATCCCGCTCCTGGTCACGGTCAACTTCATCGGCCACCGACCGGTGCGCTGGGCCTACATCGACGCCGCGGTGGCCTGCGTTCTGGTCTCCGTCGTCTACGCCGCCTTGTTCACCGTCATGACCAGCAAGAAGTTCGACATCGTCAGCCATGCCGGGATGGTGTTCGTCATGGTGTGCCTGGCCTTGGCGGCCCTCGGCTTCATCGAGCTCGGATCGTCGACGACCTTCGGTACCTATCTCCCGGCGGTGCTTGGTCGGGGTGATCTTCATCAGCATCATCGGAGACCGGTGGATGCGGATCGGGATCGACGCCTATTCGGTGGGCCTCATCGCCGTGGTCAGCTGGATCGGGGGCGTCCGCGGTACCGACCTCCTGGCCGTGGTGCTGGTCTACGCAACCACCATCGCCATCATCACCTGGATCACCGCTCGGACCGTCGGATCCCTCAATCACAACGTCAACTTCCGCCACGCCATCGCCACCCTCAACGGGGCTATCGACGGTGACGATCCCGACCACGCCACCACCAATGCCGACGACATCCAGGACATGATCCGGCGCGGTCTTCCCCTGGTCTCGGACATCATTCCCGCGGATCGGGTGGCCGTGTTCGCCTACAACGGGCGGACGGGCCGGTTCACCAATCTCGGAACGTGGCCGGACCTCCGGGATGCCGCCCCCGACCTGGCATCGCTTCCGGAGTTGACCCGAGGCCCTCCGGACCGACGCGCGTCGTCGTCACCCCCACCCACTGCGTCATCCCCATCGGGTACTGCGCCGACGGCGAGCTGGTCCTGGTGGTGTCCAGGCACGGACACCGGCGGCAGTGCGCAGCAGCGGACAGACGAAGGTGCCGCCCTCATCGCCGCGGCCTTCCTCCGGGTGACCAGCCGGGCCAACTTCGTGAGCGGCCTGCAGGCGGAGAGCCGCACCGACCCCCTGACCGGGCTGGCCAACCGTCGCACCCTCTACGAGCGCATCGAGATCGAGATGGAGCACGCCCTCCGCTCGGACACGCCGCTGACCGTGGCCATGGTCGACCTCGACCACTTCAAGCAGCTACAACGACCAGTTCGGTCACGTGGCCGGGGACACGCTGCTGCGCTCCATCGCCGCGCTGATGGTGTCCAACATCAGGGGCCAGGACCTGGTGGTGCGCTACGGCGGCGAGGAGTTCTGCCTGGTCCTGCCCGAGACCGACATCCTGGGCGGGCCACCACCTCCTCGACAAGCTCCGGGAGGGCGGTCGCGACGCCACCACCGACTTCGGCATCACCCTCTCGGCCGGCCTGACCAGCTGGGACGGCATCGAGGACATCACCTCGCTCATCGAACGGGCCGACCAGGCCCTCTACCGGGCCAAGGAGTCGGGGCGGGACCGGGTGGTCTCCATCCAGGCGTTCACCGAGTTCTGACGACGAGCCGGTTCAGGGATCGGAGCGCCGAAGGACCAGGTAGACGTTGTCGTCGACGGTGAACGAGTTGACCAGTTCGAAGCCCTCGGCCGCGCGGCGTCCAGCCCCGTCTCCAGCTCGAGGCGCCGCTCGTCGACCACCAGGCGGCCACCGTGGACCCGTAGGACCCGATGGGTGGCACTCACGGCGCGACGCTCCCGGTCCGAGAGCGGGAACCGTCCGGCTCTCGACCGATGAGCAGCCCGGCTCCCAGTGATCAGGACCGGACTGCTCGCGGCTCGGGTCGGACCCGGATGTACCACTCCCGACCCCAGACCACGGCGAAGACGTCATCGGGCATGGAGAGGAAGAAGCTGTCCTCGCTGATCTGGCTGGCGTGGGCCTGCATGGCCTGGCGCTTGCGATCGATCCACGGGCAGCACGTCCACCGCGGTGGTGATCCGGCTGGCCGGCTCCCCCATGTCCTCCCAGCCCGTCGGTGCTGCCCCTCGGGCGGCTCCCAGTCGGTCTCGGCGCATCTGAGTCATCAGCTCCCCGACCAGGTCGCGGTTCATGGTCGCCAAGTAGACGATCGGGCGTCGACGGCCAGCTCGGCGCGCGGCCATGCCCACCCGGTGGACCTGGACGTGATCGGGGTGACCGTACCCACCGTGCTCGTCGTAGATGACCAGCACATCGGCGGCCTCGCGCGTCGAGGAGGGCGGCCAGGGCGGCGCCGGCCTCGTCGACGTCGGCGGCGGCGAAGGCTGCCCGGCCGGTGGTTGGTGTCCTCGCCGGCCATGCCGGAGTCGAGGTAGTCGAGGTAGATCTGGCGGGCCACGCCGAGGATCCGACAGGCCTCGTCCAGCTCGATCTTCCGGCGCTCGGCCAGCGACTCGCCCGTGGCCAGCAGGCCGTCGGGGATCTCCCCCAACTCACCCCGGGTGGCCGTCACCAGCACCACCCGGTGGCCCTGCTCGGCCAGGGCCGCCATGGTGCCCGCCGGTGGCGATGGCCTCGTCGTCGGGGTGGGCGTGGAAGAACACGACCGTGGCCATCACGGGCACCCTACTGCGGGCTCGGCGGCCGCCGACCGTGCCCGGGCAGGGTGCGCCGGTCGGGCCGCCTCCTGCCCGGACCGGTCAGTCCAGCGGAGCTGGGGGGCCTCGGCCAATGAGAGCTCGCCGGCGGTGGCGCCGCGTCCGCCGCTCCGGCCTCCCCTCTGCTTCCCGCTGACGGCGAAGATCCGCTCGGGGCCGAACGACCGGATCTTGTTCTCCCCGGGGCGCCCGCCGACCACCTCGATGGACTCCGTCCCGTTGTTCCGGTTGAGCACGTGGGCCCGGAACCGCCACTCGGCGCCCGGAGGGGAGGCCGGAGACGACCACCCGGTCGCCCGGACCGCAAGCCGTTCCACGTCTCGGAGCGCTCGAGGTGGCCAGACGCCTCGAGGCGGCGCGCCGAGCGGCCGCACCCGACCGGCTCACTGCCACCGACCGCGAGTCGCGTCGGCCGCCGACCGGCCTCAGCGCCGCTCCTCGCGGACCACCCGGAGCCGGTGCCAGAACAGGACGGCCACGGCGATGACCACCAGCACGGCGGCCACGTACCCGGCGTAGCTGAACGCCTTCAGCACATGGTTGTAGCTGGCCCCCAGGGAGTAGCCCAGGCTGGTCAGGGCGGTGCACCAGATGGCACAGCCGATCACGGTGAAGACCAGGAACTTGGCGATGGCCATCTCCCCCAGACCGGCGGCGAAGGAGACGAAGGAGCGCAGCAGGGGGATGAACCGGCCGAACAGGACGAAGGGCTCGCCCCGGCGGGCGAACCAGGCCTCGGCCCGGTCCAGGTCCTTGTGGGTGAGCAGGACGTACTTGCCGAACCGGTCCACCAGGGGCCGGCCCCCGAAGTAGCCGATCAGGTAGCCGGCCAGGGAGCCCAGCACCTCGGCCAGGGTGGCCACCACGATCACCGCCACCAGGTTGAGGTGGTGGGGCTCGTTGGGGATCTGGCCGCTGGCCAGCACCCCGCCGTAGATGATGGCCACCTCGGCCCCCACCGGCAGGCCCATGGCGGAGATGAAGCTCAGCACGAAGACGGCCAGGTAGCCCCAGGTTTCGAGAAAATGCTCCATAAGCCATCAATGTCTAGTCCGTTCGGGCCCGGCCCGGGGCCATGTAGCCGGCGGGCCCGGCGGGCCATGCCCTGACGGCCGCCTCGGCCCAAGGACGATCGTCGGTGGCCCGGCCCGGGAACCGAACCCTCTCCCCGTGCGATACGGTCACCGGCGTGACCTCCACCGACGGCCACGGGCCCCTCCGGCGGCAACGGTGCACGACGCCCGACGGACTGGACATCGCCGTCTACGACTTCGGGGGCCGAGGGGCCGGATCTGCTGCTGGTCCACGCCACCGGCTTCTGCGCCGAGCCTTTCGGTCCCCTGGCCCGTCAGCCTCGGCCGACAGGTTCCGCTGCTGGGGGCTCGACCTCCGGGGCCACGGCCGGTCCGACCGGCCGTCCGACGGCGACTTCGCCTGGTCCGGCTTCGCCACCGACGTGCTCACCGTCGTCGACCACCTGGGGCTGGTCCGGCCGTTCGGGTTCGGCCACTCCTGCGGCGGCGCCGCCGTGCTGCTGGCCGAGCAGGCCCGACCGGGCCTGTTCCGCTCGCTCTACTGCTTCGAGCCGGTGGTCATGCCCGACGTCGCCCGGGCGCTGGATCGCCGGGACGAACCCGCTGGCCGAGGCGGCCCGGCGACGGCGTGACACGTTCCCCTCGGCCGAGGAGGCCTTGGCCAACTACTCCTCCAAGCCCCCGTATCGCCGACCTCGACCCGGAGGCCCTCGAGCTGCTACGTCGACGGCGGCTTCGAGCTCATCCCGGCCGACGAGGGTGGTGACGGCCGGGCCATCCGGCTGCGGTGCCGTCGGCGAGGACGAGGCCGACACTTCGCCGCGGCCGCCGACCACCATGCCTTCGCCCACCTCCACGAGGTCGCCTGCCCGGTCACGCTGTGCTGTGGTGCGGAGACCGATGCCTTCGGGCCCGCCTCATGCGAGGCCGACGCAGACCAGATCCCCGATGCCGGGTCGAGGTCCTGCCGGGCATGGGTCACTTCGGGCCCCTCCAGGACCCGGCCGCCGTGGCCGCGTCGGTCATCGGGGCGTTGGTCGGGACGGTGGAACCCGTCGATGGCACACCCCCGTCGTAGTCTGTACCCGTGCCCTTCGAACTCCCCCGGACCCTCTCCCCCTCCAAGGTGACCTCGTTCCGGGACTGCGCCCTGGCCTTCCGGTTCAACGCCATCGACCACCTGCCCGAACTGCCCACCATCTGGACGGTCAGGGGCACCTTCGTCCACAGCGTGCTCGAGGGGCTGTTCTGGAACCACGAGCCGGGGCAGCGGACGCCACAGGCAGCCCGCGGCCCAGCTGGAGCGGGCCTGGTCCGATCTCCAGACCGACCCCGACTACCTGGCCCTCGGGCTTGACACCGGACCAGGCCGAGCAGTTCCGGGCGGAGGCCGTGACCCTGGTGGACAACTACTTCGCCCTCGAGGATCCCAACGAGGTCACCCCGGTGGGCATCGAGCTCCTGCTCGAGGCCCGAGTGGGCACCATGCGTCTCCGGGGCATCCTCGACCGCCTCGACCGAACGCCCGACGGCGAGTTGGTGGTCATCGACTACAAGACCGGCCGGGCGCCCGTCGCCGGCCTTCGAGCACGTCGAAGCTGATCGGGGTCCACATCTACGCCCTGCTCTGTGAGGAGGTGCTCGGCCGGCGGCCGGTCGAGGTCAGGCTGCTCCATCTGAAGGAGCCGACCACCATCATCGCCGAGCCCTCGGAGCAGGCGGTGCGGGGCCAGCGCCAGAAGACGCTGGCCGTCTGGTCGGCCATCGAGCGTGCCTGCCGCGACGAGGACTTCCGACCCCGCACCTCCCCCCTCTGCCGCTTCTGCCGGTTCCAGGCCTTCTGCCCGGCCTACGGGGGCGATCCGGACGAGGCGGCGGTGGTGCTCGGAGGTCCGGTGGAAGGGGCGGCGTGACGTCGGCGCCGATCGGACAGGCCCTCGACCCCGAGCCGGGACCGGAGCCGAAGGTGGGACCCTCGGGAGCCCGTCGGGAGGGGCTCCCTCCTGACCAACTCCAGCCAGGTCCGACCGGAGTGACCGGACTGGTCCGGATGGTGGACGATCGGGTCGACGCCTGGTTCGAGCCGCTCCGGGGGAAGCCGGCCGTCGACGGTCTGGCCAAGGTGGTCACCGGTCTCGGCGACCACGGAATCATGTGGGCGGCCACCACGGCGTGGCGGGCCAGGCACACCGGGCCGGAGACGGGCCCGCGCGGTCCGGGCACTGGCGATTGCCGGCATCGAGTCGACCATCGTCAACCGGACCCTGAAGGCAGTGGTGGGCCGATCGCGGCCGGACCCGGGGAACTTGGTCCTCACCGCCGCCGGTGTCCCGGTGCGGGCTCCCACGTCCAGCAGCTTTCCGAGCGGGCACACCCTGGCGGCCTTCTGTGCCGTGACGGTCATGAGCCATCGCGGTGACCGGCCCGGCAACGCCCTGCTGTTCACCAGCGCCTCCCTGGTCGGGCTCAGCCGCCTGCACCTGCGGGCCCATCACGCCTCCGACGTCTTGGGCGGGGCCGCCATCGGCGTCGCCCTGGGCCTGATCGGTCGGCGCTTCCTCTGAGGCCTCCCCTCGAGTGACGCCCGTCCTCCGACGGGCCCGTTGCTGCGTGCCGATGGTCAGCGGGCCGACCAGGAATGGATCGCCGGCCTCGGGGGTTGCACAGGCATGACGAGACCGCAGAGCTTTGCCGTGACCTGGGACTATCGGTGCCCGTTCGCCCGAATCGGCCACGAGCACATCCTGGACGGCCTGGAGGCCGGGGCGCCGTGGGACGTGACCTTCGTGCCCTTCTTCCTCAACCAGTCCCACGTCCCCGAGGGAGGAATCCCCGCCTGGGACGATCCGGCCCAGCAGGCCGACCTGATGGCCTTGGCTGCAGGGGTCGTGGTGCGGGACCGGTTCCCCGAGCATTCCGGGCCGCGCACCGGGCCCTGTTCGACGCCCGCCACGACTGACGGGGGCGACCTGCGCGACCGTGCCGTGGTGCGCCGAGCCCTGGCGGGCGCCGGCGTCGACGGTGACGCCGTGCTGGCCGAGGTCGACGCCGGGTGGCCGGCCAAGCAGGTCCGGACCGAGCACGAGGACGTGGTGACCCGACTCGGCGTCTTCGGCGTGCCGACCTTCATCATCGGGGATCAGGCCGTCTTCGTCCGCCTGATGGCCCGGCCGGAGGGCGACGGCGGCAAGGCCACGGGCCACCGTCGAGCGGGTGCTGGGCCTGATCACCGACCATCCCGAGCTCAACGAGTTCAAGCACACCCGCCTGGCCGGCTGACTCGGCGGGCTGGCGCCTCACCTGCCCGGGGCCACGGGGCGAACTCGGCGCAGTCGGTGACCGTCAGGAGCCGACCAGGCCGGCCAGGGCGCCGACGGTGGCCTTGATCTCCTCGGACGATCCGAAGGGGGCGCCGCAGAAGTCGGTGGTCCCCGATGTCGGCCAGGCGGCGGACCTGCGCCCGTACCTCGGCCTCGGTGCCCACGATGGCCACGTCGGCCGGCCCCTCCGCTCCCTCACGGTCGAGCATGGCCCGGTAGGAGGGCAGGTGGCCGTAGATGGCGAACTGCTCGGCGGCGGCGGCCCGGGCCGCATCGGCATCGCTCGGTCACGCACACCGGGAGGCCCACCCCGACTCGGGGCTCGGGACCGACCGGCATCGGCGGCCGCCTCCCGGATGGTGGGGACGATGTGGGACTCGACGGTGGCCGGGCCGGTCATCCAGGTGACCGTACCCGAGGCCATCCGCCCGGCGATGGTGAGCATGGTGGTGCCGAGGGCGGCCACCAGGACCGGCGGAGCGGGGGCGTCGACCTGGAGCGGCCCGAAGGTCGAGGCCTCAGGGTCTCCCCGGCGAAGGTGACCTGCTCCCCGTCGAGCAGGGGCATCAGGATCGACAGGTACTCCCGCATGTGGCGGGCCGGCTTGTCGAACGACTGGCCGAACACGTTCTCGATGACCAGCTGGTGGGAGAGACCGATGCCCAGGGTCAGGCGGCCACCAGTGGCCGCCTGCACGGTCAGGGCCTGGGCGGCCAGCATCACCGGGTGGCGGGGGTAGGTGGGCACCACCGCGGTGCCGAACTCGATGCCGGTCACCTCCCGGCCGATGGCGGCGATGGCGGTCAGGGCGTCGTAGGCGAAGATCTGCGACGCCCACGCCGTCTCGATCCCGGCGTCGCGCAGGCCGGCCACCTGGGCCGCCACCTCGCTCGAAGGGCTTCTCGGTATCGAACATCACGCCGATGCGCACGGTGGCTCTCCTTCGGACAGGCCGGTCGTGGTCCCGGACGATGCCGCCCGGGCGGCCTCCCCGGCGACGTCCGGCCACCAGCTGGCCCCCCACCGTAGCGGCCGGACGCCGCTCCGGCAGCGGGCCAATGTGACCGGCCCGTGTCCGTTCGGGCAGAATGCGGACATGTCCGTTGCCATCCTCATGGGAAGCTCGTCCGACGCGTCGATCATGGACGACGCCGTGCAGACCCTCCGGTCCTTCGGGGTGCCGGTCGAGGTCCGGGTGCTGTCGGCCCACCGGACCCCAGACGACACCATGGCCTTCGCCCGGGGCGCGGCTGCCCGGGGCGTCAAGGTGATCATCGCCGCCGCCGGCGGGCGGCCCACCTGGCCGGCGTGGTGGCCGCCGCCACCCCGCTGCCGGTGATCGGCGTGCCGGTGGCCCTGGCCAATCTGGGCGGGCTCGACTCCCTGCTGGCCATGGTCCAGATGCCCAAGGGCGTCCCGGTGGCCACCGTGGCCGTCAACGGTGCCCGCAACGCCGCCCTGCTGGCCGTCAGGATCATGGCCCTGTCCGACCCACGCCTGGCCGCCGAACTGGACCGCTTCACGCTGGACCTGGCCGACCAGGTGCGGGACATGGACGCCGAGATCGTGGCCCGCTACCGCGTCGGAGTGAGCCCGTCGGGCGGTCCACCCGTCGTCCATGCCTGCCGGTCCGGCCGGCGGAGCCGGCTCAGCCCGCCGTCCAGGGCGGGGCCAGCCCGGCCACCGCCTCGTCCAGCGGCACGCCCAGCGGGATGACCGCCATCACCGGGATGTCCACCCCGTTGGCCACATAGCGGCCCACGTGGGCCCGGCACTCGTCGTAGGAGCCGTGGACGACCAGGGCGTCGACCACCTCGTCGGGAATGGCGGCCAGGGCCCCCTTCCGGTCTCCGGCCTGCCAGGCCTCCCACATCGGCTCGAGCTCGGCTCCCCGCCCCAGCCAGCGGTGGAAGGCGGCGTACACCCCCACGTTGAGGTAGGCGGCGATCATCCGGCGGCCCACGGCCCGGACCGCGTCGGCGTCCTCGGACGGGCAGACGAAGATCCGGGCGGCCACCGGGATGTCGGCCCCGAGCTCGGGGGTGACCGTGGCCACGTCCTCGGCCGACAGCCAGTTGATGATCACCCCGTCGGCCTCCCGACCGGCCAGCCGCAGCATGCCCGGTCGGAGTGCGGCCAGGAAGAGTGGGCGGCGGGTGCTCCACCGGTCGGGCCAGACGGAACCCCCGCACCCGGAACGTCTCGTACTGGTGGTCGACCTTCTCTCCGGCCAGCGCGGCGCGGAGGAAGCGGATGGTGTCCCGGACCCGCTTGTAGGGCTCGTCGAACGCCACGTCGTTCCACCGGCTCACGATGACGTCGGACGACGTCCCGAGCCCGAGCGTGAACCGGCCGGGTGCCGCCTCGGCCATGGCCGCCACGCTCTGGGCCAGCAGGCCCGGGCCCCGGGTGTAGGCGGGGAGGATGGCTACGCCCAGCCGGAGGGCGGGCGTCCAGGCCGCGGCCAGGGCCAGGGGGGTCAGGCCGTCGGCCCCGTCGGTCTCCGCCGACCAGGCATCGGTGTAGCCCAGGCGGAGCAATTCCTCGTACCACCTGCGGTGATCGGCCAACGTGACCCCGTCGAAGGGGACGGTGATCCCGTAGCGGGGCGCCGTCGATCGGAGCGGTCTCGGTCGTCAGCCATGGCTCCCGTAATACACCCTCCCGGCATGCTGTACCCATGACCGCAGCCACGACCGACGCCGCTCCCGTCCACGTCCAGCCCGAGCTCCCCCTCCGTCAACTCCCGGCGAAGCCCGAGCCCCGTCCGCGGACGACGAATGGCGGCTCGACGAGCGCACCCGTCGGATCGGCCTGCGGGGCGTGGCCCTGGCCCGGGCCCGGCTCGATCGGTCCGACGTGCGGAGACGAGCCGGGCCGGTCGACAGGGTCGGCCGGGGACCGTCCGGTCGCGCCGCCTGACGGCCCGAGCCACTACGGTCGTGCCCATGCCGACCGTTGCCGAGCGCCTCGGTTACCCGCCCGAGGCCAAGCTGCTCATCCTCAACTGCGCCGACCTCGGCCTCTGCCACGCCGCCACCGTGGGGGTCTACGACGCCCTCCGCGAGGGGATCGGCACCAGCGCCTCACTGATCGTCCCCGCCCCCTGGGCCCGCGAGTCGGCCTCGCGGTTCCGAGGCGACGACATCGGGGTCCAGCTGACCCTCAACGCCGAGCACGACCGTTACCGATGGGGGCCGATCACCCAGGCTCCGTCGCTGCTCGACGGGGACGGGGGGTTTCCCCGCACCGTGACCGACGTCTGGGACCACGCCGATCTGGACGAGGTGCGGCGCGAGTGCCGCGCCCAGGTGGAGCGGGCCGTCCTGTGGGGATTCGACATCAGCCACCTCGACCGCCCACCTCGACGCCCTGCTGCTGCGGCCCGGAGTTCTTCGACGTCTACCTCGAGCTGGCCGTGGACTTCGCCCTCCCCCTGCGCCTGCTCGGGCCGGAGTCGGAGCCCAACGTGGGATTCCCGGTCCGGCAGCTGGCCTCGGACGAGGGCGTGCTGTTCGCCGATCGGTTCGGCACGCTTGCCACCGGTCGGCAACCGCCAGGCCTTCCTCGAACTGCTCGACGCATCTCGAGCCCGGCCTCACCGAGCTGACCCTCCGACCCGGCCGTGGACACCCCCGAGCTGCGGGCCATCGCCACCGACTGGCGGGCCCGGGTGGCCGACGAGGTGCTGCTGGTGGCGGACCGGGGCCTGGACCAGATGGTCACCGAGGCCGGGGTGACGCTGATCGGCTACCGGCCGCTCCGCGACGCCATGCGCCGGAGCTGAGCCCGGCCGGGGACCGGGCCGGGAGTGCCGGGTCTGCCGACATCCCGTCCGCGTCCACCTGAGGGCCACCGATATCCTGATGGGCCATCGATGGGAGTTGACGTGGCCGAGGGAGACCAGCCGGAATCGCAGGACGGCGCCGTCGGTGGCGTCACTCCCCTGTCGGCCCCGCTCCACGGTCGGTGCGTCTCGAGGGCCTGGTCCTGCTGGACACCGCCGCGGACGCGAACCGGTGGCCATCGAGGCCCTCCTCTTCGCCGACGACGGGATCGGGGTGATCCGCTCCCGGGGCGAGCGGCCCCGGGTCCTGCCCTGGGCCTCGCTGTCGGCCCACGCGGTGGAGAAGTGGGTGGGTGGGGTGATCCCGGCCAGCTGGCTCCGCCGGGAGCCCGACGCCCTCCGCCCCGAGCCCTGGGCGGTGATCCCCGCCTGCTCCGGCCCCGCCGGCCGGTCCCCTGCCCCGGGTCGAGGCCGGGGCGCTGATCGGCATCCAGACCCCCTACGGCACCTACCGCTTCCTCTACCCGGGAGGTGATCCCGCCGAGCTGTCCCGTCAGGGTCACCGAGTTCGCCGTCCGGCACCAGGGCCCGAGCGCAGCCTCTCGGTGACCCGGGTGGTGGCCTGGGGCCAGGACGTCGAACGCCGGCAGGCCGACCGAGCGGCCCCGAAGCCGGTCGGTTGGTCCCGGGTCCAGCCCTACCTGGTGGTCCTGGTGCTGGTGTTCGTCGGCGGTGGTGGTCACCCTGATCCTGCTGCAGAGTGCCGGAACCATCCACCTGCCCCTGCTCGGGGGGTCGGGCTCGGGTGCCGGGGCGCTCCGGGCCCGGGCGCCTAGAACTCGGTGATCTCTGCCGATCCGGCTCCGCAGGTCCGCGGCACTCGACGGACTGCGAGGCCGGCAGCAGCGCCAGGATCAGCTCCATCGAGCCGGCCACCTTCATCCGCCCCTGCATGAACGCCACGCTGGGGTCGAGGGCACCGGCCTGGATGGCGACGGCGTCGCTCCACGACAGGGTCAAGGTGATGTCCGGCGAGTCGACGGCGCCGGTCGCTGCCGACGTCGGCCGTCCGTCCTCGAGCACCCAGTAGCAGGAGACGTCCCCGTCCGGGCCCCCGGTGATCTCCTGTTGGATCCGGGCGGTGAGCCCGGGGCGCCCCGGCAGCTCCGGATGCCAGGGACCGGGCCCGCTCGAACCACTCCGTCGGACAGCCACTTGGTCATGCCGTGCCTCGTTTCGTCGACTACCGCCACGGCCTGTCGCCGCGCCGCCCGGTCTCCCCGCCTGCCCGGATCGTACCGGCGACGCCGCCGGGCCGACGGCCGCGTCGGATCAACCGGTCCCTCGGACGTCTCCGCCGTTCCTCACCGCAGGCGGCATCACCGCAGGCGGCGTCACCGCAGGCGGAGTCCCGCGACCCTTACCGGGGGCGGAGCCCGCGAACAGGTCGGACCCCACCGGGCCCGTCGGACCCTCAGGTCCGGACTCGGGTGGCGGCGCGACCGTCCCGTCCGGGCCGGCCACCAGGGCCAGCCGGTAGTCGTCGTAGGGGTGGATGGTGCGCATGACCTCGGGGGGCAGCCCGAACCAGAACGGGGACTTGGGGTCCACCTGGGTGGCGTGGGCCAGCAGCGCCTGGCTGCCGGACGTCGGCGAAATCGGAGATGTCCACCGAGGTGGTGACCGTCGGGGCGGGGATCTCCTCCCAGCGCTTGCGCCACTCGGCGTCGAAGGGGGACTCGAGGCCCAGCTCCTCGAACTTCTCGTGGATCTCCCGGAAGCGGGCCACCGAGAACTCGGTGTAGTAGAGCTTGGCCGGCTGCCAGGCTGCCCCGGCCTCGGGAAGCGCCCGCGGTCCCCGGTGGCGCGGAAGGCCGCCACCCCGATCTCGTGGACCCGGAGATGGTCGGGGTGTGGATAGCCCGACTGCTCGTCGCCGTAGACCACCATGACCTGGGGCCGGGTCCGCCGGACCACCGCCACCAGCCGCTCCACCGCCTCGTCCAGCGGGGCCTGGGCGAAGCTGGCCGGGTTGGCGTTGGACTCGGACCCGGCCATCCCCGAGTCGCGGTAGCCCAGCATGACCACCTCGTCGTAGCCGATGACCCGGGCGGCCTCGGCCAGCTCCTCCCGCCGCAGGTCGGCGAGGCGGGCATGGACCTCGGGGGTGTCGAGGGCCGGATTGAGGACCTCGCCCTCCTCCCCACCGGTGCAGCAGACCAGCACGGTGTGGATCCCCTCGGCGTGGTAGCGGGCTACCGAGCCCGCCCCCTTGGAGGACTCGTCGTCGGGATGGGCGTGGACGGTGAGCAGGCAGAGCGGTTCGGGCACGCCGATCACGCTACCGGGCAGGGAAGCCCTAAGCTCCACGTCGCGAAGGAACGAGGAAGGATCCACCACTATGGGCGTGATGAAGCGCATGTCTGGGATTCTCCAGGCCAAGACCAACAAACTGCTCGACAAGGCGGAGGATCCGAGGGAGTCCCTCGACCTCTCGTACCAGAAGCAGCTGGAGAGCCTCCAGAAGGTCCGGCGGAGCGTGGCCGACGTGACCACGGCCAAGAAGCGCATCGAGCTGCAGGCCTCCCAGCTCCAGGGCCAGGCCGACAAGCTCCAGAACCAGGCCAAGGCGGCCCTGACCCAGGGCAACGAGGACCTGGCCCGCGAGGCGCTGGCCCGGCGGGCCGCTCTCGGCCGAGCAGCTCACCGACCTGAAGACCCAGCACGACCAGGTGCCGGCCCAGGAGCAGAAGCTGATCGCCACGGCCCAGAAGCTCCAGACCCAGGTGGACTCCTTCCGCACCAAGAAGGAGACCATGAAGGCCACCTACACGGCGGCCGAGGCCCAGACCAAGATCGGCGAGGCCGTCTCGGGCATCTCGGAGTCGATGAGCGACGCCGGCATGTCCATGCAGCGGGCCCAGGACAAGATCGACGGCATGCAGGCCCGGGCCGGCGCCATGGACGAGCTGCTGGCCTCGGGGGCCCTGACCGACCTGACCAACCCGGTGGACGACATCCAGGCCCAGCTGGACAAGGCCTCCACCACCTCCACCGTCGACGCCGAACTGGCCGCCCTCAAGGCCGAGGTGGGCAGCGGGTGCGCCCCCGGCCCCCGAGCTCGGGGCGGCGGAGCCACGAGGCCCACGAGGAGTCACCGTCGTGATCGTCCGGATCCTGGGCGAGGGGCAGTACACGGTCCCCGACGAGCGCCGGGCGGCGCTCGGCCAAGCTGGACGACGCCATCGCCGAGGCCGTCGACGACGGGGACGAGGACCGGTTCGCCGAGGCCCTGGCGGCCCTCGACCGCCGAGGTGCGCTCCTCCGGGGTGAGCCCCTGGCCGACGACGCCTTCGCCCCCTCCGACCTGGTGGTCCCGTTCGCCGACTGCCACCCTCGAGGAGACCAGGGCGCTGCTGGCGGAGCACGGCGAGAGCCACGGAGGAGACGACCGCTGAGGTCCAGCGATGAGCACCGCACGCAACATCCCCAACGACCGCGGACTGACCCTCCGGATGTTCACCACCGGCCTGATGCTGGTCCTGTTGTACGGGGCGGTGATCGGGCTGCTGATCGCCTTCGGCATCTCCATCGGCCGTGGTGCTGGTCTTCGCCGCCATCATCCTGTTCGTCCAGTACTGGTTCTCCGACAAGATCGCCCTGTTCGGCATGGGCGGCCATATCGTCACGCCCGAGCAGGCTCCCCAGCTGCACGGCGTCATCGACCGCCTGTGCGCCCTGGCCGACATGAAGAAGCCCCGGGTGGCCGTCGCCGACACCGACGTGCCCAACGCCTTCGCCACCGGCCGGAGCCCCAACTCCGCCGTGGTGTGCGCCACCACCGGGCTGATGCGCCGCCTGGACGAGTCCGAGCTCGAGGCGGTGCTGGCCCACGAACTCAGCCACGTGGCCCACCGGGACGTGGCCGTGATGACCATCGCCAGCTTCCTCGGGATGGTGGCCGGGCTGATCACCCGGATCATGCTGTGGACCGGGCTGATGGGCGGGTTCGGCGGCGGTAACAACGACGGCAACAACCAGGGTGGCAGACAACGCCGCCCTGGTGGAGCTGGCCGTGCTGGTGGTGTCGGTGGTGGTCTACGCCATCAGCTTCCTGCTGACCATGGCCCTGTCCCGCTACCGCGAGCTGGCCGCCGACCGATCCGGGGCCCTGCTCACCGGCCGGCCCTCGGCGCTGGCCTCGGCGCTGGTCAAGGTGACCGGCGAGATGTCCCGGATCCCGACCCGGGACCTGCGCTCGGCGGAGAGCTTCAACGCCTTCTACTTCACCCCGGCCATCGCCAAGAACGGGGTCAGCCTCTCCACGCTCTTCTCGACCCATCCCTCGCTCGACCAGCGCCTGGCCCAGCTGGCCAAGATCGAGGCCGAGTTGGGCCGTCCCTCGTGAACCGCCACGCCGCCCCTCGACAGCCGACCGGTCGGGCCCGCTCCGTGCCCGGGAGCGGGCTGACTGATGGGACTGTTCAGCTCCATCCTGGGCAAGACCAAGCCCGTCCAGTCCAACCTCGACGCGCTCTTCGCCCTGCCCTCGGCGTCGATCACCCTCCAGAGCGCGGCCGGGATGTCGTGCTCGGGTCACGCCGGGGTGTGCTTCAAGCCCCCCAGCGGCCAGGGGTTCGAGGAGATGCAGGCCGAGGTGGTCTCGCTGCTCACCATGGACGGGACCGGCGGACTCCGCCAGACAGGAGGACAGCTTACGGCTACCAGTGGCTGGTGGTCGAGGACACCGACATCGAGCAGCTGGTGACCCGGATCCACCTGGTCAACTCGTCGCTGTCCGACGCCGGGTGGGGCCCCCAGCTGCTGTGCTCGGTGTTCGGGCTGGCCGATCTCCCGACGTCGCCGGGACCGCTCGGCTGCCGAGGGACGCGAGGCACCGGCGGCCGACGGGCGTCGACACCGAGTCGCCCGCCCTGGTGGAGACGACCGCCGGCCCGGGCCGACTGCTCCCCTCCACCGCCTACCTGGTCTACCTGTTCAAGCGGGGCACCTTCTACCCGTTCGTGCCCGCACGGCCACGAGAAGCGGGACACCGAGCAGGAGCTGAAGCTGAGGAGCCTGGTCGCCGACGACCTCACCGTGGAGGCGGACCTCGACCGCTGGTTCCCCCTCTGGGACCTGCCGGTCGGGTGACCCGCGGCCACCGCCCGGTCGCCGCTCCCGCCGCCCAGCGCCTGAGGCCTTGGAACTCCGACTCCGGCCGGAGACCCTGTCCGTGTGCCGGCTGGCGCCCGGACAGCCCCGTGGCCCGCCCCACCCGACGACGGCTCCCTGTTCTCGTCCACCTCCACTCGGGGCAGCGAACGCGTCCCTGGTGTGCCGGGCACGATCTGGCCCCGTCCGGCGCCCGGGTCGAGCCGGGCTGGCGGGCCCTGACCGTGGCCGGCCCGCTGGACTTCGCCCTGGTCGGCGTGATGGCCGGCCTGACCGAAGCCCCTGGCCCGGGCCGGGATCAGCGTCTTCGTGCTCTCGACCTTCGACACCGACCACCTGCTGGTGCGGGACGCGGATCGTCTGGATCAGGCCGTGGCCGCCCTGGCCGCCAGCCGGGCACACCGTCACCGGACTGAGCGCTCCGGCCCGTCGGACCGCTCGATCGACACCGATGGCGGACTGCGTGGTCCCGATCCTGTCGATGGCCCGGGCCAGCTCGAGGTCGAGCCGGGTGATCCCGCCCGAGTCGTGGGTCACAGGGCCAGGGTACCCGGTTGTAGCGGATGTCGATGTCCGGATGGTGGTTGGCCGCCTCGGCCAGCCGCCCCACCTGCCCCACGAAGGCCAGCGCCGCCGACGAAGTCGGCACAGGCCACCGTCTTGACCAGCTTCCCGGCGATCAGGTGCCAGTCCGGGCCGTCGTCGGCGGACAGCGCCGCGATCACCTCGGCCTCGTCAGGACCGGCCGGGACACTAGGCCGACGCCCCGAGCCGGGCCGACGGCGTGAACACCACCGGCATGGTCTCGTAGCCGGAGACGAAGTTGGCGGCCCGCTCGGGCGGCGGCTGGTCGTCGGCCAGGGCCAGGTCGGGGAGCCGGTCGAGGAGCCGGTCGAACATCACGGTCAGCTCCATCCGGGCCAGCCGGTTACCCAGGCAGAAGTGCGAGCCGAACCCGAAGGCCATGTGGTCGTTGGGCGTCCGGGTGATGTCGAACGTCTCGGGTGCCTCGAAGACCTGCTCGTCGCGGTTGGCCGACGGATAGAGCAGCAGGAGCTTCTGGCCCTGCCGGAGGGTCTCCCCGTGGAGCTCGACGTCCCGGGTCATCTGTGCGGGCCATGTTCTTGATGGGCGAGACCCACCGCAGCATCTCCTCCACCGCGGCCGGCAGCAGGGAGCGGTCGGCGGCCAGGCTCTTCAGCTGGTCGGGGTGGCGGAGCAGCTCGTACATGCCGCCGCTGATCACGTGCCGGGTGGTCTCGTCCCCGCCGATCAGGATCAGGAGCGACTCGTAGATGATCGACGCCTCGTCCAGCCGGTCGCCCTCGATCTCGGCGTGGACCAGGGTGCCGATCAGGTCGTCGGACTGGCTGTCCCGCCGGCGCTGCTCGGCCACCGCGGTGATGTACTCGGCGTACTCCATCGCCGCGGCCGCGGCCCGGTCCATGGCCCCGGGGTCGGGTGACCCCAGCGACTTCAGCATGTCGTCGGACCACCGCAGCAGGTCGTCCCGGTCCTCGGGGGCCACTCCGAGCATGTTCGCCGATGACGATCATGGGCAGCGGGGCGGCGATGTCCCGCACGAAGTCGGCCGACCCCGCCTCGCAGACCCGGTCGATGATGGCGTCGCAGATGGTCCGGATGCCCTCTTCGCTCTCGCGGATCCGCCTGGGGGTGAACCCCTCGCTGACCAGCCGCCGCCGCCGGACGTGCTCGGGGGCGTCGGTGTCGATCATCATCGGGAGGGCGTCGCTGTCCGGACGGATACCCCCGGCATTGGAGAAGGTGTCGGGGTCCTTCGAGATCTCCCTGATGTCGCGCGTACCGGGTGATGCCCCACACCCCGGCGGCCTCGTCGAAGAAGGCCGGGGCGTGGCGCCGCATCCAGGCGAAGGCCGGGAAGGGATCGCCGCCGTAGAACGTGCCGTCGGTCAGGCCGATGGTCAACTCGGCAGGCGGTGTGGTCATCGCGCTCTCTCCCCGTGGCTTCGACATCGGTGTGCCCGCCCGGCCGCCGGGCCGGATGCGGCCCCGGCCGGACGGCCCGGACACTGGCCGCAGTATAGGCCGAGCATCTGACGATCCGTCAGGTGTCTCAGGCCCGGCGGCGGAACCCGAGGGGCACCCGGCTCACCCCGGCGTGCTTGTTGGTACGGACCCGCTCCACGGGGCCCCGGAGCTCGAAGTGCTCGAGACGGTCGAGTACTTCGCCGAGCATCACCCGGATCTCGAGTCGGGCCAGGTTGGCTCCCAGACAGAAGTGGGTACGGTGCCCGAAGGTCAGGTGGGGATTCGGGTCCCGGGTGATGTCGAAGCGGAACGGCTCGTCGAAGACCTCCTCGTCCCGGTTGGCCGAGGGCCACCACACGGTGACCTTGTCCCCGGCGGCGATGGCCCGGCCGCCCAGCTCGCCGTGGCGGGTGGCGGTGCGACGGTTGTAGAGGGTGGCGGCTCGTCCACCGGAGGATCTCCTCCACCGCCGGGGGCATCAACGACCGGTCGTCGCGGAGAGCGGCGAGCTGGTCGGGGTGCTCGATCAGCGCCACCATGCCAAGGGCGATCGAGTTGCGGGTGGTCTCGCTACCCGCCACGACCAGCAGATTGAAGAACATGAGCAGTTCGAGGTCGGTGAGGGTGCGGGACGCACCGTCCCCGTCGTCGACGCGGGCGTGGACCGCCCTCGAGATCATCCCACCGTCCGGCTCCGCCTCTTGGCGGCGATGAGCCGGTTCCCGTAGTCGGCCATGGACGCCGCCGCTCGTTCCACCGCCTCGTTGCTCTCCCCCAGCTCACGGCCCTCGTAGTCGAGGGTGGTGTTGGACCAGGCCATCAGGTCGTGACGATCCGCCTCGGGCACCCCCATCAGCGACGCCACCGCCTGGAGCGGGAGTTCGGCGGCCACCTCGGTCAGGAAGTCGCACGAGTCCCGCTCGGCGACCCCATCGACGATGCGCCGGGCCCGCTCGGCCAGCTCGGCCTCCATCAGGGCCAGCGCCCGGGGAGTCACCGAGGGGGTGAGCAGTCGACGAACTCGGTGATGGAGGGGATCGTCGGTCATGTTGAGCAGCACCCCGGGCCGAAGCCGTACGGGAGGTCCTGGAGGATCGTCCCCCCCCCTCCGCCCCCGGCGCGCGTTCCGAGGAGTACGTGTCGGCATCGGCCGCCACGGCCAGGATGTCGGCGTACCGGCTCACCACCCAGAAGCCCGCCCCGTCCGGGGTGTGCTCGGTGGGTCGGTGCCAGGACACCGGGGCCTCCCGTCGCAGTCGGGTGAAGACCTCGTCGGGGAACCCGTCGGCGAACAGCTCCAGGTCGGTCAGGTCCGGCCGGCTCGGCTCCGGCTCGGACGGGCCCCCGTCCCCGCCATCCGCATCGTGGGCCTTCCGAGCCTCACGGGTCTCCGTGTGGTCCATGGTCTCCTCCCGCCCCGGTGCCGGAGGGGTCGGCCCTCCCCCGTCAGGGGTGGGTCATCGACTCCGGCCGCACCGCCTCGTCGAACTGCTCCCCGGTCAGGTACCCGAGGGCCAGCGCCGACTCCCGCAGGGTGGTTCCCTCCTTGTGGGCCTTCTTGGCCACCTCGGCGGCCTTGTCGTACCCGATGAGCGGGTTGAGCGCGGTGACCAGCATCAGCGAGTTCTCGAGGTGCTGGCGGATCCGGTGCCTCGTTGGGCTCGAGCCCCTCGACGCAGAACTCGGTGAAGGCCAGCGAGGCCTCGGTCAGCAGCCGCACCGAGTGGAGCACGTTGTGGATGATCACCGGCTTGCACACGTTGAGCTCCAGGTTGCCCCGGGCCCCGGCCATGGCCACCGCGGCGTCGTTCCCGTAGACCTGGATGCACACCATGATCATGGCCTCGCTCTGGGTCGGGTTGACCTTGCCCGGCATGATGGAGGAGCCGGGCTCGTTCTCGGGGAGGTTGAGCTCGCCGAGCCCGCTGCGGGGTCCCGAGCCCAGCCAGCGGATGTCGTCGGCGATCTTGATCAGCGAGGCGGCCAGGGTGCGCAGCGCCCCGCTGGTCATGACCAGGGCGTCGTGGGCGGCCAGGGCGGCGAACTTGTTGGGAGCGGTGACGAAGGGCAGCCCGGTCAGCTCGGCGATGGCCGAGGCCACCCGGGTCCCGAACTCCGGGTGGGTGTTGAGGCCGGTGCCCACCGCCGTGCCGCCGGCGGCCAGCTCGTAGAGGTCGTCGAGGGTCGAGCTCGATCCGGCGGAGGTCGGCGTCGAGCTGGGCCACGTATCCCGAGAACTCCTGGCCGAGGGTGAGCGGGCACCGCGTCCATCAGGTGGGTCCGGCCGATCTTGGTGATCGACCGGCGAAGGCCTCGGACTTGGCGGCCAGGGCGTTCCGCAGGTGCCGGACGGCCGGGAGCAGTCGGTGGGTGATCTCCTCCACCGCGGCGATGTGCATGGCCGTCGGGAACGTGTCGTTGCTGGACTGGGACATGTTGACGTCGTCGTTGGGGTGCACCGGGTCCTTCGAGCCCATCACCCCGCCGGCCATCTCGATGGCCCGGTTGGAGATGACCTCGTTGGCGTTCATGTTGGACTGGGTGCCGCTGCCGGTCTGCCAGACGCTCAGCGGGAAGTGGTCGTCGAGCTTCCCCTCGGACACCTCCCGGGCCGCGGCGACGATCAGGGCCGACTTCTCCGGGGACAGCTTGCCCAGGTCGGCGTTGACCTGGGCCGAGGCCTCCTTCAGGATCCCGATGGCCCGGATCAGCGGCTTGGGCATCCGGTCGTCCCCGATGGGGAAGTGGTGCAGCGACCGGGCCGTCTGGGCGCCCCAGTACCGGTCGGCGGTACCTCGATCGCCCCCATGCTGTCGGTCTCGGTGCGGGTCTCGCTGGTCATGGTGGCGTCCTTCCGATCGGTTTGTCGAGCGGGCTCCCCACGGTGCGCGCCGTGACCCTACCGTGTGCGTGCGCCCCGTGGCGTAGGCGTCCGGGCCACCGGGGAGCGCCGGGCGCGGGTCCTGGCTGGTCACTCGCCCGACACGGCAGCGGGGACATACCCCGACCAGGTCGAACTGGTGGCCGGTGACCTCGATAGCCCTGCTCCTCGGCCACCACCCGGGCCGCCTCGGCCATGGCCCGCTCCAGGCGGGCCGACGGCGCGACGTCCTCGACCTTCCCGCACGGCCGCAGGCCAGGTGGTGATGGTGGCCGGCCAGCTCCTCGGCCAGCTCGAACCGGCCGTGGTCGTCCACCCCGGTGACCCGCCGCACCACACCGGCCTCGATGAGCGTGGTGACGTTGCGGTAGGCGCTGCGACTGCGGGCAGTTCGTGGTTGGAGGCCAGGATCTCCGGGATCGAGAGCGGGCGGCCCGGCCTCGGCCAGCGTGGCCACCAGGGCCCGCCGCACCGGCGTGTAGCGCTGCTCGTGGCCGGCCAGGCGCAGGGCGACCTGCTCGTGCACCGAGGGGGCGGTGATCATCCCCGCCACAGTACGGCCCTGCTCGCCCCGACCCGGGATCGCCTCAGCTCCCACCGAGACCCCCGGCCAGGTCGGGGGAGGGAGCACGTCGGACCGCCTCCGCCGGGTCGGGCCGACCCCGGTCCCGCGAGCCTCCTGAGCCGTCGACCGCCCCGTGCCGACGTGGCGGCGATGGCCCCGAGGTAGGTGGCGGTGGCCACGGCCAGGATCCCGAAGCTCGGAGGTACCTTGGGATCCAGGTAGGCCACGGTCAACCCGATCCACATCGAGCCGACGGCGATGCCGGCCGACAGCCACAGGGCCACGAACGGGCGGGCCGGTGAGCCGCTGGGCGGCCCCGGCCGGGGCCGCCACCAGGCCGAGGAGCAGGAGGGCACCGACCGCCTGGGTGGCCACCCCGGCGGTGACGCCCGAGCAGGACGAAGAAGGCGTAGCCCAGGGCCCGGACCGGAACGCCCCGGGCGGCGGCCACGCTCTCGTCGAGACTGGCGAAGACCAGCGGACGGCCGATGGCCACGAACACCACCGCCACGCCCAGCGACACCAGGGCATCGACTGAGGGCCTGGGACGAGGAGAGCCCGAGGATCGAGCCGAAGAGCACGTTCACCCCGGCGTCCGAGCCCCACCGCGCCGGTGCCGCTCTGCGACGTGGTGAACACGGACAGGAACAGCGCGCCGAGTCCGAGGACCCAGGCGAACACGCTGCCGATCACGGTGTCGTCGGCCGAGGCCCGTCGGCCCAGGGCCGCCAGGAGCACGGCGAAGACGACGCACGCCCCGTAGAGGCCGGCCCGGAGGTCGATGCCGAAGGCCAGCGCGGCCAGGGCCCCGGTGAAGGCCACGTGGGAGAGCGCGTCGCCGGCGAAGACCTGCCCGCGGAGGACCACCACGTAGCCGACCAGTCCCGCCGCCAGGGCGATGCACGTGCCGGCCACGAACGCCGAGCGCAGGAACGGGTGGGCGAGCATATGGGCCAGGCCGACGAAGGGGTCGAGTGTGGCCGTCATACGCCTGCCGCCGCGCCGGACGATTCGGCCGAGACGCGGTCCGGTCCGGTCCGGCACCGGAGCCGGCGAACGGAGCCGGACGACCCGAACCGGGCGACCGGGTGCCCGACCAGGTGACCAGGCCGCGGCCTCCGGCGGCCAACACGTAGGCGCCGAAACCGAAGGTCGAGACGAAGAAGCCCACCGGATAGACCGAGTAGAAGGCCACCAGCAGGGAGACCCAGGTGATGACCAGCGCCAGGACCACGGTGAGCGCACAGGCTGAGGGCGGGGCGGGCGGTGATCTGCTGGGCGGCGGCGGCCGGCATCACCAGCAGGGCGAAGACCAGCAGGGCGCCGGTGATCTGGCTGACCTCGGCCGCCGCGCAGCCGAGCAGCAGCAGGAAGGCCACCGACAGGGCCCGCGACCGGCACCCCCCGGGCGGCGGCCACGTCGGCGTCGACGGTGGCGAAGAACAGGGGGCGGGCCAGGAGGGCCAGGATCGCCAGCACGACCACCGCCACCACGCGCCAGGGTCACCACCTGGCCGTCGGAGATCCCGAGGAACGTGCCGAACAGCAGGCCGGTGAGGCTGTCGAGGAATCCGCCGTAGAGGCTGACGAACAGGGCGCCGCAGGCCAGGGCGAAGGCCTGGACCGTCCCGATCACCGCCGACTCCTCGCTCCGGGCCCGTCCCGAGGGGGAGCGAGGCACCATGGCGATCACCAGCGCCGCCAGCGATGCTGCCCGGCGAAGTAGCCGGCAGTCGCGCTGATGCCGAGCCAGAGGCCCCGGCGGCCCCCGGGAAGGACACCACGGCCAGGGTGTGGCCGGCGAAGCTCTGACGTCGCAGCACCATGAACCAGCCGATGGCGCCGCGCGAGGACCGCCACGACGGTCCCGGCCCGGAAGGCGTTGACCATGAAGTGGAGGGCGAGCATCTGACGGACGTCGGCACCGAGGTTCCAGCCGCAGAGCCGCCAGCGCGGCGGTGGACGGTGCCATCGAGTGGGCGTGGCCCGGTGTGCCGGTCGGCGTGGTGGGCGGGCGCCTCGGGACTGCCCCACCACCACCATCGGCCGTCGCGACGTTCGCAGGACCTCGATGGGCGTCCCGTAGAGCGCGGCTCAGGGTCTCCGAGGTGATCACCTCGTCGGGCGGTCCCGCACACCGCTCCGCCCCGGGCCACGTAGACCACACCGTCGAGGTACGGAGGCGATGGGGTTCACGTCGTGGGCCACGATCAGCACGGTGATCCCGAACTCCTGGCTGATCTCGGAGATGAGCGCGGCCACCGAGGCCTGGTTGGGCAGGTCCAGGCTGTCGAGGGGTTCGTCCAGCAGCAGGATGCGGGGTCGGCGCACCAGGGCCTGGGCGATCAGCAGCCGCTGCTGCTCGCCACCCGACATCTGCCCGATGGGCCGGTGGGCATAGGCGGCGGCCCCCACCAGCTCGATGACCTCGGCCACCCGCGGCCGTCGCGGCCCGTCCCCGGCGGAGAGGGACGACCCCCCGGGCAGGGGCAGTCCCCAGCGGTCGCCGTCGGCTGCCCAGCCGCACCACGTCGATGCCCCGGATCCGGATGTTGGGGTCGAAGCTCCGCCGCTGCGGCAGGTAGCCGATCTCCCGGCCGGCGTCGCCCGGGGCTCGCCCGAGCACCGTGACCTGTCCTGCGGCCAGCGGGAGGATGCCGAGCACGGCCTTGATCAGCGTCGACTTGCCCGACGCCGTTCGGGCCCAGGACGGCCACGAACTCGCTCGCGTGCACCTCGAAGCTGACCTGGGACCAGACTGTCCGTCCGCCCAGGCGCACGGAGGCGTCGCTGAACACCACAGCGGGCTGCTCCAGGATGACGCCGGGGCCTGGTGCGGCCGAGCCGCCCACGCCCGTCACGCCACCGCCGCCCGTGTCCGTGCCGCTGGTGCCCGACGGTCGGTCAACCACGGGCCCGGGTCGGCGCAGCCTCGATGGCCGACAGGCGCGTCGGCCCACGGGACGTCGACGTTGGCGGTATCCGGATCCGGGTCCCGGCGACGGTGGCAGGCGGCGACACCTACCCATACTAAGCGAGAATGATTCTCATTACAAAGGGTCACCGGCGGCGGCGTCCGGAACGGATCCGGTTCAGCTTCCGGAGCGCTAGCGCCAGACCTGCTTCCAGACCCGGCGGGCCGTGGCCACATCCTCGGCCCGGGGTCCGTCCCCTTCGCCGGGGACCTCGAGGATGGCCGGGAGGCCCTGCAGGTCGGGGTGGCCCAGCAGGGCGGCCAGACACTTCGGAGCCGATGGTGCCGTCCCCGATGTTCTCGTGCCGGTCCCTGTTGGCCCCGAAGGCCACCTTGGAGTCGTTGAGGTGGATGCAACGGAGCCGGTCCATGCCCACCGTGTCGCCCACCAGGGCCACCAGGTCGTCGGCCTCGTCCAACGTGCCGAAGGGCACCCCCGAGGCCCACAGGTGCTGGGTGTCCAGGCACACGCCCAGACGCTCGTCGCCTCCTGCCGCGTCGATGACCATGGCCAGCTCCTCGAAGGAGCGCCCGACGGTGTCGCCCGCCCCGGCCGCATTCTCCAGCAGGATGGGACAGGGGTCCACGGTTGGCCTCGACCGAGTCCAAGCGCCTCGATCAGGGCCTCGACGATCCCGGGCAGAGCCGTGTCGAACCCGCTCCCCCGGTGACTCCCGATATGGAGGACCAGGCCGTCCGACGCCCATGCCCTCCGCCGTGGCCAGGTTGGCATTGAGGCACGCCCGCGACTTGTCGTTCAAGCTCGGGGTCGGGACTGGCCAGATTGATGAGGTAGGTGGCGTGGCAGAACGTCGACGTCACCCGGGGGTGCTCGGCCTGGGCCTCCCGGTAGCCGGCCAGCACCTCGGGGCCGTACTGGGACGGCTTCCACATCCGCGGGCTCTGGGTGAAGATCTGGACCACCTCGGCCCCGATCTCGTCGCCGTGCTGCAGGGCGGGCACCAGGCCCTTTCCCGCTCGGACGTGGGCTCCGATGCGCATGTCAGCACCGTAGTCCAGGCCGATTTCAGGGAGACCACGCCGGTCTCCGCCCAACGGCTCCTCGGGAGCCCCGGGCGCCGCCGGGCCCCGCATCCCCGTCGTCCCTGGTCACCGGTCCGTCCCGGGTGGGTGATACACCCGCCTGGTCCACTGGCCCCATGGCGTTGGTGGCCCCGGAGACCGGACGGACCCGAACGGGTGGGCGCAGCGGTCGGTCCCCTGACCCCGACTTCGCCGAGGCCGAGGGGGCCGGGGCCGTCCTGGCCCGCTTCGTGGCGGCCCTCGAGGCCGAGCGGTACTCGGGGGACGACTCGGTCACCCTGGTCACCTTCTTCACCCGGATGGAGCGCCTGTGCGGGGCGGCCAAGGCCCTGGCCGCCCGACGGGTGGAGGAGGCCCGGAGCCACCTGCGCTCCGGCCACCGCTCGACCGCCGAGCTGCTGGCCGCCCGGACCGGGGACTCCCTCGGGGAGGCGAAGGACCTCCTCCGCCTGGGCGGGCACCTCGCCGACCAGCCCACCTTGGACCAGGCCCTCCGGGACGGGAGGCTCTCCCGGCGCCGGGCGGCCCTGGTGGCCGAGGCGGCCCGGGTCAACCCGGCCCAGGAGGCCGAGCTGGTCGAGGGGGCCACCCACGACTCCGAGGCCCGGTTCAAGGAGCGGTGCCTGAGGGCCAAGGCCCAGGGACGGACCCCCGAGGAGGAGGCCCGCCACCACCAGCGGCTGCACGAGCGGCGCCGGTGCCGGACCTTCACCGACACCGAGGGGGCCTTCCGCCTGGACGCCCTGCTCCCCCCGAGGTGGGGGCCGAGGTGCGCTCGGCCCTGGAGGCCCACACCGACCGGTTCTTCCAGCGGGCCCAGCGGGCCGGGGTCCACGAGCCCCACGACGCCTCGCCGCCGACGCCCTGGTGGACCTGGTCTGCCGGCCGGGGGGCCCCGGCCCCGGGACCACCGGCCCGGGCCCCGCCGCCCGGTCCGCGACCCGCCCCGGACCCCAGGGCCACCGTGTTCATCCGGTGCGACCTCGCGGCCCTGCGCCGGGGCCAGGTGGCCGAGGGCGAGCTCTGTGAGGTCCCCGGGGTCGGACCGGTCCCGGTCCCGCTGGGTCCACGAGCAGCTGGGGGAGGCCCTCTGCCACCTGGTGGTCACCGACGGGGTGGACGTGACCACCCTCTACTCCCCGGGACGCCACCTCCCCCTCCCGGTGAGGGCCGCCCTCGTGGAGCGGGACTCGAGGTGCGTGGTCCCGGGCTGTGACGCCCGGCTGGGCCTCGAGAACGACCACTGGGCCCGGGACTTCGCCCAGGGGGGACCCACCTCCCTCGACAACCTGGCCCGGGTCTGCCACCACCACCACCAGCTCCGCACCCACCAGGGGTTCCAGCTCACCGGAGGGCCGGGCCGGTGGCGCTGGACCGCCCCCGAGCACCCGGTGGTCCCCGCCGCGCCCCCGGTCGAGGAGGAGGCCGAGGGCCCCGGCCCCGCCACCCCCGGGCACCAGCCCGCCCCTGTTCACCGACCGGGAGTGACCGGGGCGGAGGGCGGATCGGAGAAGATGGGGTGGAGCGCGCTCGGGACGCCGACGGCGCGCCGGGCCCACCACCGGACGCCCCATCCTGCCGACCACCACCAGCGACGGCCCGGTGGCCGTTCCGCCGAGCCGTGACGAGGTCACCCATCCCGCCCCCACCGCCCGGCCCGGTCCCGACCTCCCGGCCGAGCGGAGGCCCGACGCAGCCGGAGGCCGAGGTCGGCCGGTGGCGATGGCGCCGGAGGAACCATCGGTGCTCGCGGGCGACGAGAGTACCGATGGCCCGCCATCGGTCGTAGGTCCGCCGAATCCCGGCACATCCCTGAGCGCACAAGGGCGACCCCCCGTCGGAGCGGTAGGGAACCGACGCGTGAAGGCGGCGCGACGCCGGTGAACCGAATAGCGGCGCGGCCTTGCGCGGGCACGGGCACTCAAGTCCCGACCCCGGAGTGACGATGCAACAACAGTGGGGACAGGACCTGTCGACGCGCACGCCAGCAGAGGCGGGGAGCTGGCTGGCCGGGCTGCGCCCCGCCCGTGTCCGGACGGTCCGAGCCTCCGAGGGCCCGCCGCGGGTGCCGCCGCGGGTGCCGCGTGGACCGGGAGCAGGCCCGCAGCGCCGTCTCACACGGGGTTCGGTGACGAAGGGTTCTCGATGATCGCCACCGTGCTCAGCCTGGTGGCGACGGCTGTGCTCGCTCTCCTTCTGATGAGCACGACGCTGCACTCGGGAAGTACCTCCGACACCAGCATCTCCAACGCCCCCGGGGTGGCCGAGGCCGACAATATGGTGGCCCAGCAGTCCCTGTCCACGGCGTTGAACGCGGTCGGAACGGCGGCGGCCAGTGCCGGCGGCTACGGCTCCCTCGATCTCGCCACGCTCGCCGCGTCGGATCCTTCTGTCTCCTATCGTCTCCGGGCCCACGACCGACGCGTCGACCGTGAGCATCGCGTTGGAAGGCGGCACAGCCGGCGGGTCGGGAGGTGCAACGGTCCCCGGCGACGGGTCCATCGGTGCCGCCATGGGCGGTGCCGAGGCTGCGGGAGCCGCGGACGGCGGAGGCAGTGGCGCCGCCAGTGGAGGTGGTGAGAGCGGGAGCGTGACCTTGGCAGCCCGCTCGTCCGACGGAACGTGTTGGTTGGTGTGGCGGGGAGGCGCATCGGTGACCTGGTACGGAGCCCAGACCGACTTGACCAGCTGCACGGCTTCGCCCATGACGTCGGCTCCATCCCCCGGATCCGTGTCCTCATCGGCCATCGGATGGCAGGCGGGAGCGTTCCCAGCGGCCTGAGCGGCTCTCGAGGTGCGGGTCGTGGGCACCGGTCGGACCCGATCGGTCCCACCGACGAGGCCTGGCCTACGACCACCGCCCGGCCTCGGTACGAGCGCCGGCCGGGCCGGTGCTCGCGTCTCCACCGCTGAGTCGCCCCCGGTGACCGCGTCCGGACACCGGCCCGCCGATTGCGATCCGTCATCGCCCATCCTGTCGCTCGATCCCGCGGCCGGTATCGGCACCATCACGTCTCCTCTACCGACTCTGGCCAGATAGACGGCGACCAGGACATCAGTGGCGTCCCGCACCGGAGCGCACCCGTCGACCAGCAGCTGGTTGGTGCCGTGCGAGGCCCGGCTGCGGACGGAGCCCGGTACGGCGCAGACCGGCACGGACCGCCGAGTGGCCGCTTCGACGATGGACTCGGATCCGCCGTTTCGGTGGCTCTCGACCACCACCACCACGTCGGAGAGTCCGGCGATGATCCGGCAGCGAGCCCGCAACCCCCGGGGCCGGGCGACGCACCCAAGGGAGCCTCGGAGAAGACCACACCGATGGCCGCCACTGCTTCCACAGCCCTCGATTCTGGTGGGGATGCGGTCGGTCCAGCCCGGTTCCGGCCACCGCTATCGGGCGGAGCGGCCGACGGGCCGGAGCAGCGGACCACTCCGGCGTGGGCCGCCGCGTCGATGCCCACGGACAGGCCCGACACCACAGCCACTCCCCCGTCGGCCAGCTCCGCGGCCATTTCCGACGCCACCTGCAACCCGTAACGCGTGGGTGACGCCGTACCCGCTATGGCCACCCGGGGCCGATGCTCGACCACCGAGGGGTCTCCCAGCGCGAAGAGTACGGCCGGACCTCCGGGGTCCGCCGCCAGGACCCTGGGGTAGCCGGGCGTATGGGGCAACAGGACGGAAACCCGGGCACGGACGTAGCGCTCTCCCACCTCCTCCACATCGGTGGCCCGTGCCGAGGCGATGAACCGCCGTCTCGGATCACCGGGATGCGTGCCGGCCCGGAGTGCTTCCCATGCATGCTCAGCCGAAAGCCCCCCGAGCAGGCGGGCCAGCCGTACCGGGGTCATCCCCCGTAGGCCGGCAAGTGCGGCGGCATGAGCCCTGGCCGAGTCCACAGGGATCATCCCCCCTTATGAACCGATCAGCAGTTCACGCGGGGAACGCAGCTGGAGCGCCTCTTGTACCTGGGGCTCCTGGATCATGGGGCCGGCGCCGTCCAGATCGGCCAGGGTCAGCGCCAGTCGCTGGACGCGATGCAGACCGCGGGCGCTCAGCGCGCCTGACCGGAGCTGCCTCGCCGCCAATGCGGTGGCATCGGCACTCATCGGCGCCAGCTCCCCGAGCCTTCCCGAGGGGAGTTCGGCGTTCGTGGGGACGCCGCGCTCACTGGCCCGTGCACGAGCCCTGGCCACCCGTCCGGCCACGGACGCCGAGGACTCCCCCGGCATCGGTTCCGTCAACTGCTTGGAGTCTGGCCGGCCCACCTGCACGGCAATGTCGAACCGGTCGAGCAAGGGAGCGGACAGGCGACGGGCGTAGCGCTCCCGGGTCACCGGGTTGCACCGGCAGCGGCCCGAGGACGCGCCCTCGCCGCACGGGCAAGAGTTCATGGCGCCGACCAGCATGAAGCGGGCCGGGAAGCTGGCCGTGCCGCGGGCCCGGCTCACCCGCACCTGGCCCTCTTCGAGGGGCTGACGCAGGGCATCGAGGACCGAGGGCGGGAACTCACCCATCTCATCCAGGAAGAGCACGCCCCCGTGGGCCAGGGAGATCTCCCCGGGGCGCATCCAGGTGGTACCGCCTCCGATCATGGCCACCGGCGACAGCGTGGGGTGCGGGGCCCGGAAAGGCGGCCGCCCCACCAGGCCGGTTGCCGGTAGGGGGAGACCGGCCACCGAATGGATGCGGGTCACCTCGAGGGCCGTCGACGGCGACAAGTCCGGCAGAATCCCGGGGAGTCGGGCGGCCAGCATGGACTTGCCCGATCCCGGGGGACCCACCATGAGGAGGTGATGACCGCCGGCCGCGGCCACCTCGAGGGCGCGCCGGGCCAGTCGGTGCCCGCGGACGTCGGCCAGGTCGGGTCCGACGGAACCCGAGGCCGCGCCGGTGCCGCGCCGCGCCGACGGGGCAGCGGCATCATGCCTGCGGTCCCGGGCCCGGGAGGCCATGCGCCATTGCTCCTGGTGGGCCAAGCCGGCCACCAGGCCGGCCAGCGTGGTGGACGTGAGCAACTCGAGTCCACCGGCCAGCCGGGCCTCG
This sequence comes from uncultured Acidimicrobiaceae bacterium, assembly GCA_963717885.1. GTDB lineage: Bacteria > Actinomycetota > Acidimicrobiia > Acidimicrobiales > RAAP-2 > Bog-756. The sequence goes on from CAVQXB010000005.1 coordinate 161,856, forward strand.
GCGGCACTACTGCTCGGCACCACCAAGCGGTAGTGCCGAAGGGCATCGGCCAGGGCGACGGTACCGGGAACACCCCGAAGGGAGCCGTCGAGACCCAGCTCGCCGACGAAGGCCACCCGTTCGACCAGACGGGGGTCGACCGTGCCGGAGGCCACCAGCAACCCTACGGCGATGGGCAGGTCCAGTCCGGCGCCCCCCTTCCTCATGCCGGACGGAGCCAGGTTGACAGTCACCCGGCGAAGCGGCCACGGCAGCCCGCTGGACAGCAGAGCGGCCCGTACCCGGTCGCGGGACTCCCGGACGGCGGCGTCAGGGAGCCCGACGACGGTGAATCCCGGGAGGCCATTGGACACGTGGACCTCGACGGCGACTTGCTTGCCGTCGACGCCGACGAGCACGGCAGACGGAATGGAGGCGATCATGGCGCCCTCCGATCGGTGCGGTCCGGCCCGGGCCTCTTGGAGGTGGGCCGGGGCCGGAGGCGACAGGGAGGAGGGCCGCTCACCGGGGTGCCGGCGGCCTCTCGACGGCACGATGGTGATCCTACGTGATGGGTGTCACGGCACTGCAGGCGGACGAAGCCAACGCCCGCGGCACCCACGGTTTCCCAACTCGGATCTGATCTGGTACGAGCGCCCAGATGCGAGTGGCAACACAACGGTGGCCACCGACGTGCTTGTCGCCGACTGCCCCGACGCTCGGCCCGTGGCCAGGCACGGTCCGATCAGGTAGCTTGTCGCCTAGAGAGGTCGATTTGGGCAGTTGCCCATCGGGACGATCGGTTTAGCCATGGCGGAACGATCCGGTGATCGGTCACCGTTGACAGGGATCCAGAGCGATCACGAGCACTCCTGGGGAAACGCCAGGAGAATCGGTTCGCGAACCGGGTGCGACTCCTGTGGGCTCGAGACGATGGCCGACATGACCCTCTTGAGACCATGGTGATCGGAACTCCACCGGGCAGGGCCGATGACTGAGGCGCTCGCGACCGGGGAGCGTCGGATCCTCACCGTTGTAGTACTCGACATGGTGGGCTCCACCGTTCTCAGCAGTTCGCTCGACCCCGAGGACTTTGACGACATACTCCAACGTATGGGGGCCCTGTGGACCGCCGCGGTCGGTCGATACGACGGCCGGATCATGAAGTGGACGGGCGACGGGTTCATCGCCGTCTTCGGCTATCCGCGGGCCCATGACAACGACGGCGTTCGGGCGGTTCACGCCGGGCTGGAGATCCTGGCGGCCCACGCTCGGGAGCGTTCCTCCGGCTCCCTGACACCCGACGTGCGCATCGGGGTTCACACCGGGTTGACCCTCGTCACCCCGGCCGGTGAGGGCTTCGACGTGGTCGGCGACACACCGGCCATCGCCACGAGGATCGAAGCCCTGGCCAAGCCCAACACCCTCTTCGTGAGCGGCGCCACGGCGAGTCGGATCGAGCACGAGTTCGAGCTCGACCCCCTCGGTGGGCATGCGCTGAAGGGCATTCCCGACGTGATCGACGTCTTTGGCGTGCTGCGGCCGTCCGACGATCTGGAGAGCCCCGCGCCCAACCGGCTCGTCGGTCGCGACGAGGAACTCGGGCGCCTGGTCTCGTCGTGGTCACGGGCCCTCGAGGGTCAGTGCCGGGCGGCCGTCGTCCGGGCGCCGCCGGGGTTCGGGAAGACGCCGGCTCATCGAGGAGTTGTGCGCGCAGGTGCGTCCAGCCGGATCGGTGTTGGTATTCCGGTGCTCCGAGCTGATGCAGACGACCGCGCTCTTCCCGATCCTCCGTGGTCTCCGGGCGATGGTGGGCCGCACGCCGGACGCCGACCCTGAGGCCGTTCTGGATCGGATTCACGCCGAGTTCGGCCAGGTGGACGTACCAGCCGCTCCCGCCCTCATGGCCACGCTCCTCGGCCTGGATCCGCGCCACGAGGCCGATCTCCCCGTCGAGCCGGCCCGACGACGGGCCCGGCAACTCGAGGTCCTGGTGGCGTGGCTGGTCCGTCAGGCGGAGGACCGTCCGTGCTGTGTCGTGATGGAGGACCTCCACTGGGCCGATCCGACCACGGTCGAGCTGGTCAGGCTCTTCCTGGCCAGTCCGACGACGTCGCCCGTCCTCCTCGTGATGAGTACGAGGAACGAGGCTTCCGACGTCGTCGTCGAACTCGGGGAGGAGTTCGAGCAGGCTGACGAGGTCGACGTGATGGACCTTCAGCCGCTGTCGGACACTTCGGCCAGCGAGCTGATCGACGAGGTCGCCGGGGGCGCGGTCCCTGACGAGCTCCGGGCCCAGCTCCTCGACCGCAGCGACGCCGTCCCCCTCTACCTCCAGGAGCTGACCCGTGCCGTCGCCAGCTCCGAGCTGCTCGTACGGGGGGAGACCGGTCTCGAGCTCCGGGGTCCGCTGCTGGAGGCGGACGTGCCCCTGTCGCTCGCCGACAGCCTGATGTCGCGCCTCGACGCCCTTGGCCCGTCTCGCTCGCTCGCCCTGGTGGCGGCGACCATCGGCCGGACCTTCAGCCGGGACCTTCTGGTCAAGGTGGCGCCGGACCGGGGGACACTCGACGACGAGCTGACGGTCATGGTGCGGGCCGGCCTGTTCACACGGCACAGTTCGCCGAACGGGCAGCACGACTACGCCTTCTCCCACGCCCTGATCCGTGACACCGCGTACGCCTCACTCACGAGAAAGCCCCGGCTCGAGCTGCACCGCAGGGTCGCGGCGGCCCTGGTCGAGCAAGGGGGCGCCTCGGAGCCGGCGCTGCTCGCCTACCACTACACGAAGGCCGGCCAGCTGCCCTCGGCCATCGAATGGTGGACGGCGGCCGGCCGGGCCAACTTCGCCGCCGCCCACTACGACGAGTCCATCGCCAGCTTCCAGCGCGGCCTGACCCTGGTCAAAGACCTCGAGGACGCCGACGCCTGGCGGTTGGAATTCCCGTTGCAACTCGGCATCGGCCAGACACTCGCCACCCGGTTCGGCTACCAGTCCGCCGATGCCGAGGCGGCCTACCAGCGGGCGAACGAGCTCGCCGCCGGTCTCGAGGCAGTCGAGGCGGTCCCCGCGCTGCTCGGACTGTGGCAGTACTACGAGGTCCGCAGCGACCCGAAGCGCCGCCGCGCCCTGGCCGCCCACAGCTATGAACTGGCCAGCCTGACCGACGATCCGGCCATCCGCCTCGAGGGGATCTCCGCCCTCAGCACCACGCTCGCCTTCGAGGGCGAGTTTCCCGAAGCCTGTGCCCTGATCGACCGGGGGCTCCTCATCTTCGACGAGCACGGTGACCAGCCCATGGAGTTCCACATGCCCCAGCATCCCGTCGCGGGCTTCTGCGGGGTCAGCGGCCCGTTGCTGTGGATGAGCGGCGACTTCGGTGCCGCGAACAGCGCTACGAGCGGCTGCAGGACTTCGCGATGCATCCCTCCGGCCGACTCGGTCCGTTCACGGCGGGCTACGCCCACGTATTCTCGGCCTGGTTCTCCAGCCTGGTCGGGGACTTCTCGGCGATGGCGGCCCACGCCACCTCGGCCATGGAGATCGGAGCCGAACACGGATTCCTCGTCTGGCTGGGAGCCGGCTACATCAACCTCGGCATTGCCACCGCACTCCTCGGTGACACCGCGACCGGCATCGCCATGACGAGCGACGGCATCGATGCCTGGCGAACGGCTGGATCAGGGATCATGGGCAGCTACTACAAGTACTGGCTCGGGCTGGCCCACGAGTTGGCCGGCGACCCCGAGGCGGCCCTGCAGACCGTCCACGAGGGAATCGAACACAGTGAGTCACACCAGGAGCGGGTCCAGAGCGCACAGCTCCATCGGTCACGGGGCCGGCTGCTGGAACGGATGAGCCGACCGGCCGAGGCCTCAGTAGCACGTCGGCTGGCGGTGCGGATCGCCGCGGAACAGGGTGCCCGGTTCTGTGAGCTGCTGGCGCTGCACGATCTCGAGCGGGCCGGAGAGGCCGTCGCCGAGGAGCGTCACCGTCTGGAGCGGCTGATCGGCGACCTGAGCGCCCATGAGGTCGGGGCTCGGACGGTGGCCGCGGCCATCGACGGTCAGTGGACCTCGTCGGGCCCGGCCGGCGAGTAGAACGAGGAGTCGACCGGTGCCCTACTACGTGGAACGCGGCGGTGAAGTCGGCCCTCTGCCCACCGGGGGTGGCCATGGGCACCCGGGCCTACTGCTTCATGCTGGAGGCCGATCGGACCAAGCTCGCCGAGATGTTCGACCGCTATCTCAACGCGCCGAGCATGGGTGCGGTCCACTACGAACCGGTCGGCTCCCTGGTGGTCCTGATGTTCGCCAACATCGCCCACCTCAGCGCGACGCTGCCACCGGACGTCCGGATGGGCTACATGGTGGAGCGCGAGGTCGCACTCTGGACCCTCGGCTATGACACGGTGCACCAGCAGTTCTCGATGTTCAACCCCTACATGATCGTCAACCATCCCTGGGCGATGGCGATGGGGCGCGAGGTGTACGGATTCCCCAAGCAGCTCGGGGTGGTCACGCTGCCCGACGACGGCAAGCCGGACAAGTACGCCCTGGACCTGCCCGGAGTCAAACAGTGGGGTCCCGACCAGGAGTTCGCGTACCACCGGTTCCTCGATGTCGTCGAGAGCGGCGTCGACACGGCGGACGCCCCACGGACCTTCTCGTCACGGGGAGAGCTGCGTGGCCGCCACGGCCGATGTCGTGCTGGCCCACCGGGCCGAGATGAGCTCTGGCACGACGGGGCAGTCGTCAGGGTCCCGTGCCGAGCGGGACGCCAAGTTGCTCGAGGTGCTGTCGTTCGAAACCATGCCGATCGTTCTCCTGAAGCAGATCCGCGATGCCCAGACACCGATGCACGCCTGCTTCCAGGCCGTGCAACTGGCCGACTTCCAGGTGCTCGGGTTTCGCGGCGCCGAGCAGCTCCCTGGCCGCCATTCCGTGCAGATCCAGGAACTGGCCAACGAGCCGCTACGCCGAGAGCTGGGATTCGCCGCCGGGCCGGTGACCGCGGTCACCGCCTTCTGGGTCGACTTCGATTTCATGGTCACCGTCTCCCAGGAGCTCTGGCGGGCCAACTGTGAGGCTCCGTCCATCACGGTGGGTCAGGTATCGGATTGACGTCGGTGGACCCTCCGTCCGGTTCCCCGGACCGGCCCATCCGCGTCGCCGTCCTGGGCGGAGGGGTGGGAGCCATCACCGCGGCATTCGAACTGACGCGGCCGGAACTGGCCGGTCGCTACGAGGTAACCGTCTACCAGCTCGGCTGGCGGCTCGGCGGCAAGGGCGCCTCGGGGAGGGGTGTGCACGACCGCATCGAGGAGCACGGTCTGCACATCTGGTTCGGGTTCTACGACAACGCCTTCCGGGCGATGCGAGAGTGCTACGAGGAGCTCGACCGAGGGCCCGAGATTCCCATCCGGACCCTGGAGGACGCCTTTCACCCGGCGTCGCGGTTCGGAGTCGCCGAAGACCGCCTCGACCGGTGGTTGGACTGGGTGTTGACGTTTCCGGACAACGACGAGGTGCCCGGCACGCAGACTCCGTCACGAGACCCTCGGAGCGTCGCCAGCTATCTGGTGCGGATGCTGGCGATGTGCGAAACGGTGGTCGGGTCCCTCTGGAACACCACCACCCCGCTGGCCGTCGTCGCCTCGGCGCCGCCGACACCAACCGATCCCGGCCCCATTCGCGCCGTTGCTCGGCGACAGGGGATCACGTTCGACAGCGTGATCGCCGTGGCCAACCAGGAGGTCGCGGCCGTGGCCGAGGCGGCCGCCTCGCTGGAGATCATGCTGCTCGTCGGGGCCACCGAGCTCGCCTCTTCCCTGGAGTCGGTCGCCGACTGGGAGGGAGGCAAGAGCACAGCCCTCGTGTCCCTCCTCGACAGCTTCATGGGCAGCTTCGAGGACCGGATCACCGCCACCATCGGCGACACCCCGGCCAGTGAGCGGGTCCTCGAGGTGGTGGACGCCTTCGTCACGATCGCTCTGGGCCTCATGCGCGACGGCGTGGTCACCGATGAGCGGGGCTTCGGCGCGCTCGACGCCTTCGACCTTCGGGATTGGATGCTCCTGCACGGAGCCCGGACCTCCACGGTCGAGGGAGGGTTCCTGCGAGGCATCTACGACCTCGTGTTCGCCTACCGGGATGGCCGGAAGGACCGCCCGTCGTTGTCGGCCGGCGTCGGCTTGCGGGGAATCATGCGGATGCTGTTCGAGTACCGGGGAGCGTTCGCCTACCGCATGCAGGCGGGGATGGGTGATGTCGTCTTCGCCCCCTACTACGAGGTCCTGAAGGGGCGCGGGGTGCGATTCGAGTTCTTCTCCGAGGTGGCCTCGCTCGTACCGGCCGAGGACGGCTCCCGCATCGAGGAGGTCGTCGTCGAACGTCAGGCCCATGTGAAGGACGGCAAACCCTACGAGCCCCTGATCTCGGTCCACGGCCTGCCCTGCTGGCCGGCCGAGCCGGACTGGCACCAACTGGTCGACGAGGGCCTCGGTCGCCAGCGGGACTTCGAGAGCCCCTGGCCGGCGCCGGTACGGGTCGGCGAACAGATCCGGCTTCGAGCCGGCCGCGACTTCGACCAGATCGTCTTCGGCCTGTCGGTGGGGTCGACCCCCACGGTCTGCGGCGAGCTGATCGCGAAGCAAGCGGCGTGGCGCGACATGGTGGACAACCTGGCGACCGTGCCCACCCAGGCCCTGCAGATCTGGCTCTCGGAGTCGAGCGGCGAACTCGGCGCCGACCCGACCTCTCCGGTGGTCGCCGGCTACATCGAACCCTTCGACACCTGGGCCGACATGTCGCACCTGCTGACCGCCGAGGACTGGCCCCAAGCGGAGGCCCCTTCGAGCATCCACTACTTCTGCAGCCCCCTGCCGGACCCGCCGCGCCCGGCTGATCGTGACTATCAGCAGCGGGCCGACGCCCTCGTCCTAGCCAACGCCACCTGGTACCTGAGCCACGCCGTGGGCCATTTCCTTCCAGGTGCGGTCGACATCTTCCCGCTCGAATTCCGCTGGCCGCTCCTCGTGGGTGCCGTCGCCGGATCTGGGCGCACGGCGGTCGTCTCCCAGCACCTGCGAGCGAACGTTGCACCGTCCGAGCGCTATGTGCTGTCCCTGCCCGGTACTGAGCGATTTCGTCTGGCCCCTGGCGACAGCGGCTACGACAACCTGGTGCTGGCCGGCGACTGGACGAGGTGCGGGCTCAACGCCGGCTGCGTCGAGGCAGCGACCGTGTCGGGGCTCATCGCCGCTTCCGAGATCGTCGGAGACCAGTCGGGCCGGGTCATCGGCCTCGAAGGTCCGTGAACCATGGAGGACCCACCAATGCCACAGAACGAGAGTGACCACTCGGCCAGCGCTGTCGTTCCCGGTTCAACCGGCAGTGGAGCGGACCACGCCGCCGGGACGGAAGCCGGTGCCCCGCTCGGTCCGCCGGCCGGAGGCGGGTCGAGGACACCACGGACGGCGCCGCGCTACGCCCCGTCGACCGTGGCCCATCTCGGTACCGCGGCAGCCCTCACCACCGCGACCCTGTCCGGTCGGAAGCTGGACGAGCTCCAACGAGTCGTCCGCAGAGCCGCCCTGGTTGCCATCCGGGCCGCCGCCCCCCGCAACCGGGCGCCGGTCGTCGGACCCGTCCCGGGGGCCCGAGGTCCGGGTCCGATCGCCTACTCCCGGGGGAAGCCGAGAGGCCCAGGGGCGGCCGGCTCCCCGCCGTTCGAGTCTCCCCGGGCCGGTGAGATCGCCGACCTCGTCTGGAACGCGGTGACGGTGGTCACCTATTCGGTGGCCCGAATGGTCGAAGTATTCGCCGGCCCCATCGAGCGGCTCATCGACCCGGATCCGACGGTCTACGACGACCAATGGCTCCTCCTCGGGCCGGTTCCGGCTGGAGGTCGGACCACCGGATCGTTCTCACTGGTCAACAGCGCTCCGCACGATGCCGAGGTGGGAGTCCTCCTCTCGAACCCGCCGGCGAACACGTCGGCAGTCATCCCGGTCGATCGCGTGGTGTTCCGTCCTCAACCGGCGACCGTCCCCGGCGCCGGTGCGGTGGAGGTCGCGGTCTCGGCGCAGATCCCGAGTTCGACCCCTCCGGGACGTTACCTGGGGGTCGTGAGGTCGAACGAGGTCCCCAACCTCACGCTCGTGCTCGAGATCGTCGTCGTCTGAACCGGCCGGCCGATCCCGGTCGTGCTCGTCAGCGGACGTCGGGCCCGCCATCGGCCCATCCCGAGCCCGGTCGAGCCGTTCGGCCAGCCCACCCGATCATCCGATGTGCTCACCGAGTGGCGGGCCACCGGGCGGGCACCGGACCGGTCCCCACGGGTCAGAAGGCGTCCTCGATCACGTCGACCCGTCCGGCGGTGATCGACACCACGTCGAAGCGGAGCTCCACCCGGGCGCGGCCCGCCGCCGGGGTCAGTTCGGAGAGCCAGCGGGAGGCCAGCCGTCGGAGGCGGCGTTGCTTGGCCGGCAGCACCGATTCGGCACCGGTGCCGAATCGGTCGGTTGAGCGGGCCTTCACCTCGCTGAAGACCACGGTGGCCCCCCGGCGGACGATGAGGTCCACCTCTCCCTCCCGACGACGCCAGTTGCGCTCGAGGATCTCGTACCCATGCTCCTCGTACCAGCCGGCGGCCAGGTCCTCACCTCCGACCCCGAGCGCCCGCCGGTACCGGTCATACTGCGGGCGCCCCGACGCGCCCCTGGTCACAGGTCCTTCTCGGGGAGCCGTTCGATATTGACGTCCCGGAAGGTGAGGATCCGCACCGAGGGCACGAACCGGGCTGGCCGGTACATGTCCCAGACCCAGGCGTCGGTCAGGTTGACCTCCACACAGGCCGGCGTCGAGTCGGAGCGGACCGCCACTTCGACGTTGTTGGCCAGATAGAACCGGCGTTCCGTCTCCACCACGTAGGCGAAGAGCGGAAGGACGGCCCGGTACTCCTGCACCAGAGCCAGTTCGATCTCCGACTCGTACCGTTCGAGATCCTCTTCACTCATGACACTGCTTCTTCACTCATGGCACTGCTTCACCGATGGGACCGCCCTGGTCTGCTCCCGGCGGCGTGGGCTCCCCTGGCCGCCTCACGGGACGACCCCGTCCGGTCGGTGCAGTCCCGACGCCGGGCACCCTGGGCCGCCCGCCGGCAGATGGACCCGATCGGGGCCGTTAGCCGTCGGGACGGGGTCAAGGACGGGCAGTCCGCCGTTCCTTGATCTTGGCAGCCTTGCCATGGCGGTCACGCAGGTAGTAGAGCTTGGCCCTCCGCACGTCCCCGAGGGACACCACCTCGGTGTGGTCGATCACCGGGGAGTGCACCGGGAAGGTGCGCTCCACCCCGACGCCGAAGCTGACCTTGCGCACGGTGAAGGTCTCGCGCACGCCGGTACCCTGACGGCGCACCACCGCCCCCTGGAACACCTGCACCCGTTCACGGGTGCCCTCGACCACTCGGACGTGCACCTTGACGGTGTCGCCGGGGCGGAAATCGGGGATGTCGTCCCGAAGGCTGTCACGGTCGATGATGTCGGTCGGGTTCATGGGGCGCGTCTTTCCACGGGTCGTTCGAACTCTCCCCCGCCAGCGGCCCCATCGGGAAATTCTCCTGGCGATTGGCTCTGACCAGGAAGTCTTTCCGCTCTGCGGGCCATCGATGGCGATCACCGGTCCAGCCGGCGCCGACGAGGCTCACCAATCGTAGCCGTGATCGCGCAACAACTGCACCTCATCGTGCTCGACCAGCAGTCGGACCTCGTCCGGCGACAGCCCTCCCCGGGCCTCGACCAGGTCCGGCCGGCGGCGCAACGTGCGAGCCAGGGCCTGGGCCCGACGCCACCTGTCCACCTTCCCGTGGTCGCCGGAGCGGAGGACCTCAGGCACGTCCCAGCCCCGGAAGGAGGCCGGCCGGGTGAACTGGGGGTACTCGAGGACCCCGGCCGAGAAGCTCTCGTCTCCGGCGGACTGGTCGTTGCCCAGCACGCCGGGCAAGAGGCGAACCACGGCCTCCACCACCACCAGGGCGGCCAGCTCCCCCCCCGCCAGCACGAAGTCCCCCACCGACAGCTCCTCGTCGACCAGGTGGTCGGCCACCCGTTGGTCCACCCCCTCGTAGCGACCGCACAGCAACGAGAAGCCGGCCTTCGAGGCGCTGAGCCGGCGTGCCTCGGCCTGGTCGAATCTCCGGCCCGACGGCGTGAGGAGGACGAGGGGTCGGGGCAGGCCGTCCGATGATGCCGCCACCTGCTCGACCGCTCTGAACACCGGCTCGGGACCCAGCACCATGCCGGCACCGCCGCCGAAGGGGGCGTCGTCCACCGATCGACGGGGATCGGTGGCGGCGTCCCGCACATCGTGGGGGCGTAGATCCAATCGGCCTCGGGCCCGGGCCCGGCCCAGGACCGAGGTCTCGGCGTACTGCTCGATCGCCTCGGGGAACAGCGTGAAGACGTCGATCCGGAACGACGCCCCCGTCGAGGTGGGACCGGTCACGCCAGGTCGAGCAGGCCGTCGGGCACGTCGACCATGACGCGTTCTCCCGGCACCGACGACACCACGAAGCGAAGGGGGATCAGCGCACCGCTGTCGAGCACCAACAGGTCGCTCGCCGGGTTGGCCTCCACGCTCTCCACCATTCCCAGCTCGGCTCCGGTTTGGTCCTCGACCATCGAACCGATCAGCTCATGGACCCAGAGGGCGTCAGGATCCGTCATCGGCGCCGCGTACAGGTCGGTGTCCCGCAGGGCCTCGGCGGCGTCGATACCGGTCACTCCGTCGAACTCCACGATGAATCGACCTCGGTGAGCCGAGGAGCGGACCACCCGGAACTGCCGGCCGTCAGCGCTGGAGAGCACGGACCCCCGAGCGACCCGCTCGTCCCGGTTGGTCGTGAGAGAGACGACCAGATCGCCACGAAGGCCGTGCGGCTTGACGATCCGCCCCACCTGCAGCCACGTCGGGCCGCCCTCCAGGTCGGACCCCGTGCTCCCTGGTGAGCGACGGTCCTTCGGGACGGGTGCGCGGGCGGACCCTCCGTCTACCTGAGACGCCCGTGCGTCCCCGCCGCCCTCCGGGCGGCCGGGTCCGCTCGCCACGACCGGTTCTCAGTCGTCGACGATGTCGACGCTGGTCTGGATGCCGTCACGAGCCCCGGCCGCCGCCACTACCGTGCGGATGGCTTGCGCCACCCGACCACGTCGCCCGATGACCCGCCCCATGTCGTCCGGCGCCACGTGGATGCGGAAACGGACGCTGTCACCCCGCTCTTCGGTGTTGATGACCACGGCGTCCGGGTCGGAGGTGATGGAGCTGACCAGATAGGTCACCACCGCCAGGGGCGTTCCTCCCGAGACACGGTTGCCGGCGTCGTCGTCCTCGTGACCCTCGTCGTCGTCGATGGTGTTGACGTCGTCGGCGGAGTCCACGGCCAGCTCGTCGTTCACTTGGCCGCCTTGGCCGAGGCGAACTCATCGAGCGCGCCGGACTTCTTCAGCAGCTTCTCGACCCGCTCGGTCGGAGTGGCCCCCTGCGACAGCCACTTGACCGCCTTGGCGTTGTCGATCTCGATCACGGCGTCGGGCTCGGCCAACGACTTCCCACGGGGGGCGTAGGTCCCTACGATCTCGATGAAGCGGCCGTTGCGGGGCGAACGGCTGTCCGCCGCCACCAGTCGGTAGGTCGGCTGCTTCTTCTTCCCGATCCGCACGAGGCGGAGCTTTACTGCCACGGTGAACTCCTCTGCATTCTGTCGATAGCGCCCGATAGTCTCCCACCATTGGCGAGGGAAGCGTGCACGACCGCCCGATCCGGGGCCGCGCGGGACGCCGAACCGGTCCGGTCAGCGGGCCTTGGGGGTGACCCGTCCTCCGCCCTTCCCCTTCTTTCCGCCCTTACCCTTGGACTTGGTCGAACCTCGGGCCCCACCGCCGGACCGGGCACCGGCCGGCGCCCATCCGCCGGCCCCTGACCCGGCGGGATCGCCGGCCATGCCGCCCATATCTGCGAGCCCAGCCAGATCCCCACCGGGGCCTCCCCTCTCGGCCAACTCCGCCATGGCCTGGGGCGACAGCTTCGGGCCGCCCCTGCCGAACAACCCGCCCAGGCCGCCGAGGGCACCGCCCATGCCCCCCTTCCCCAGCCCCTTCATCATCTTCTGCATCTCCTTGAACTGCTTGAGGAGGGCGTTGACGTCCGATGTGGCCGTGCCGCTGCCATTGGCGATGCGAACCCGGCGAGCTCCGTCGATGATGGCCGGCTCGGCCCGCTCCGTGGGGGTCATCGACTGGATGATGGCCTCGATCTGGCTGATCTGGCGATCGTCGATGGCCGACGAGGCCTGCTTCAGGTCCTTCGGCACCCCGGGGATCAGCGACATCATGCTCGAGACGGATCCCATCTTGCGGACCTGCTGGAGCTGCTCGAGGAAGTCCTCCAACGTGAAGCGACCCTCCATCAAGGCGGCCGCGCCCTTGGTGGCGACGTCCTTGTCCATGGTCCGTTCGGCCTGCTCGATCAGGCTGAGTACGTCGCCCATCCCGAGAATGCGGTCGGCCATCCGGTCCGGGTGGAACTGGTCGAAGTCGTCCAGTTTCTCGCCGGTGGAGGCGAAAGCGATGGGCCGGCCCACCACCTCTTTGACCGAGAGGGCCGCTCCGCCGCGGGCGTCCCCGTCCAGCTTGGTCAGGATGACCCCGTCCAGCGAGAGGGCCTCGTGGAAGGCTGACGCGGTGGACACCGCGTCCTGACCGGTCATGGCGTCGATCACCAGGAACGTGTAGTCGGGTTCGATGGCGCCGGCGATCTGGCGGATCTCCTCCATCAGCTCTTGGTCGATGGAGAGACGTCCCGCGGTGTCCACGATCAGGACGTCTCGGCCCAGGCGCCGGGCCTCCGTCAGGCCGGCGGCGGCCACGGCCACCGGATCGGTGGGCTCGCTGAAGACGCGTGATGCCGGCCTGTCCCCCCAGGACCCGGAGCTGCTCCACGGCAGCCGGCCGCTGGAGGTCCGCCCCCACCAACAGGGGATTGCGGCCCTGCTGTTTGAACCAGCGGGCCAGCTTGGCCGAGGCGGTGGTCTTCCCCGAGCCCTGCAATCCGGCCAGCAGGATGACGGTCGGGCGGGCGGCTGGCGTAGGTCAGCCGGAGGGTCTCGCCGCCGAGTATGGCGACCAGCTCCTCGTTCACGATCTTGATGACCTGCTGACCCGGGCTGAGGGACTGTGACAGTTCCAGGCCCACGCAGCGCGCCCGGACGGCGTCGGTGAACCCGCGGACCACGGCGATCTCGACGTCCGCCTCGAGCAGTGCCGTCCGGATCTCCCGGAGGACCTCGTCGACGTCGGCTTCGGTCAGGCGCCCCCGGCTGCGAAGACGGCTGAGGATCCCCTCGAATCGGTCGGACAGGCTCTCGAACATGGGTGCCTCAGGCTACAGGACCGGGGATGGGAACCGTGCCCCGCCCCCTCCCCCGGCTCCGCTGCACCGTTGCCGCCCGACGGACGAGACCGACCGAACCGGCAGGTGACCACACGGTCAGAACAAGGCGTCGACGAAGGCGGCCGGCATCGAAGTCGACCAGGTCGTCCGGGCCCTCGCCCAGGCCGACCAGCTTCACCGGCAACCCCAGCTCGCGCTGGATGGCCACCACGATGCCGCCCTTGGCCGTGCCATCCAGCTTGGTCAGCACCACCCCGGTCACCTCCACCGCCTCCAGGAACACCTTGGCCTGGGCCAGCCCGTTCTGACCGGTGGTGGCGTCGAGCACCAGGAGGACCTCGACCACCCGGCCGGGAGGACGGCCGGCCACCCGCCGGATCTTCTTCAGCTCCTCGATCAGATTGACCTTGTTGTGCAGACGGCCGGCGGTGTCGGCCAGGACCACGGCGTGCCCCTTGGCATCGGCTCGTTGGACGGCGTCGAACACCACCGAGCTCGGGTCGCCACCCTCCGATCCGCGGACGATGTCGGCGTCGGCCCGGGAAGCCCACATGGCCAACTGCTCGCCGGCGGCGGCCCGAAAGGTGTCTCCTGCCGCCAGCAGGACCTTGGTACCAGAGGCGGACAGGCGATTGGCCACCTTCCCCACGGTGGTGGTCTTGCCCACTCCGTTGACCCCCACAAAGAGCCAGACGTCGACAGGACCCTGCCCATCGACCGATTCCGGCTCGGTGGCCGGCCCGTCCTCGCCCGAGGTGGCGTCGTCCCGCTCCGCCGGCACCGCCAGCTGGGCGTCGGTCGTCGACAGCATGGCTACCAGGTCCGCCTTCAGCGCATCGACCAGGGCGTCAGGTCCTCCGATCTCTCCGGCTTTGACCCTTCCCCTCAGGTCCTGGAGCAGGCCGTCGGTAGCTCCTACGCCGACATCGGCCCGGATGAGCGCCTCCTCCAGTTCGTCCCACGTGGAGGCGTCGATCTTGCCCCGGGACCGGACGGAGCCCAGGTAGCCCGACAACAGGCCCCGGGCCTTGCCCAGCCGACTCCGGTAGGTGGCCGGCTCGGCAACCGGCTCCGTGACCGGGCTCGGAGGTGCCGGGACCGGGGTCGGTGGAGCAACAACAGCCCCCGAAGCGATGTCCGTGGTTTCGGCGGCCTGGGCCGCCTCGGCGCTGCGGGCCAACTCGACGTCGGTCGGGGCGTCACTGGCCACCTCACCGGGCGGGACATGACTCTTGGCTCCCCGACCCCGCAGCCGCATGCCGACGGCGACGCCGGCGCCGATGAGCACGACCGGCACGGCGATGGCCAGGCCGACCAGCACCTCGGAGCCGGACGCCACGAGCGACGCCTCGATCACGACTCGCTTCCCCCGACCCTCTCGGGCCGGACCACCCGCGGCTTCCAGCCCGTGGGCCCGATCCCCGGCTCCCGGCGGCTCGTCCCCGTGCCGTCCTCTCCGGAACCTCCGGTGGACGGCTCCTCACCGAGCGCGTCCTCGAGACCGAGCTCGTCGGACGGGGCCACGGTGGCCCCCTCCACGTCGGACGGCGCCAACGGTGCTTTCCTGGCCGTCGGATCCCGCCGTCGGTCGTCCGTCGGATCCCCGTCCGTCGGTGCGGCTTCCCCTTCCGTCGGGGTGCCCTCCTCGCTGGTCAGCTCGGCGATGAACTCGGCCGAGAACCCGGAGTCGGGCACCGGCACCGGACCCCTGCGTAGCTCCGACTCGCCCGGATGATCCACTCCTGTCGCCGGAGCCCCGCCCGTCTCGGCCTGATCGGCCCCATCGGCCGGGGCCGGATCCTCGGCAACGTCGGGGGCGTCCACCAAGTCGAAGTCGGGGAGCGGGTCGGCCATGGTCCAGGAGGCCCCCTCCGGAGCCAGATGGGCGGTCTGGTCGTCTCCCCTGCTCTCGGCGCCGTCAACGCCGTCGTGGTCGTCTCCCCGGGCGTCCTCATCGCTGTCGCCCTCGCGGCCAGGATCGATGGCCACCAGGTCCCCGTCCCGACCGTCGGGGCCGACATGGCCCCGGGGGACCTTCTGGCTGACCACCTTGGACGACCCCCCGGGGGCCATGGTCACGCCGTAGAGGGCGTCGGCCGCCTCCATGGTGCGCTTCTGGTGGCTCACGATGATCAGCTGGGCCTCGCCCCGGAACTCGTGGACCAGACCCAGGAACCGCTGGAGATTCACGTCGTCGAGCGCCGCCTCCACCTCGTCCATCAGATAGAAGGGCGAGGGCCGGCTGCGGAACACGGCGAACAGGAAGGCCAAGGCCACGAGGGACCGCTCGCCACCGGAGAGCAGGGAGAGACGTCGGACATTGCGGCCGGCCGGACGGACCTCTACGTCCACCCCGGTGTCCAGCAGGTCCTCGGGGTCGGTCAACGACAGTCGGCCCGTCCCCCCGGGGAACAAGCGAGTTGACGAGAGTCGAGAAGTGCTCGTTGACATCGGCGAAGGCCGAGTCGAACACGTGCATGATCTCCTCGTCGAGGGTCCGGATGACATGGTGCAGATCCCGACGAGCGTTGCGGACGTCGTCCACCTGGGCCTCGAGGAACTGGTGGCGCTCGCCCAGCTCGGAGAGCTCCTCCAGCGCCAGGGGGTTGACCGGGCCCAGGGCGGCCAGTTCGGTCTCGAGCTCGACGATGCGGGAGGGTGGGTCGGTGCCCTCAGCCAGTTCCGGGGCGGGGGCGACCAGGGCGTCGTCAGGCGTGCAGCCCAGATCATGGCGGAGGTTCTCGACCAGGGTCTCACGCCGGATAGTGGCCTCCACCAGGTCCAGCTCGATCTTCTGCAGGCGGCTGCGGGCAGCAGCCAGCTCGTGCTCACCCGCCGAGCGCTGTCGGCGCAGTTCCTCCAGCCGGGCCCCGCCGGCCTTGACCGCCTCCAGCTGGAGGCGGTATCGCTCACGCAGGTCCGCCAGCGCCGAGTCCAACCGGGACTGGGCCTCGCCCACCACATCGACCAGCCGGGCCACGGCGGTGGCGTCGGCCTCCAGTCTCGTTCGCCGCTCGGCGGCCTGTCGGCGCTCGTCCGCATGCCCGGTGAGCCTCCGCTCCACCTCCGAGAGGCGGTCGGCCAGCACCCGACGGCGCTCGACCAGCCCGGCCGAGCGCACCTCCCACTCGCTGCGCAGCGAGCGCGGCCTCGGCGATCCGTTCGTCGATGGCCTGACGCTCCAGGCGAACCGACGCCATTCGCTGCTCGGCCCGGGCGCGGACCTCTTCCAACCGAGGCAGCTCGGCTCGCAGGGCAACGATCCGGTTGGTGTCCCGGGCTATCCGTTCGTCGAGCTCGGCGTGGTCCCGTCTGACCTCGTCCAGCTCGGCGGCCAGCCCCACCAGGTCGTTGGCCACGCGCTGGTGGGCCACCCGAGCCGTCTGGTGGGCCACCTCGTTCCGGTCGTCGACCCGCAGCGCCTCTGCTGCTGCCGTCCGCGCCGCTTCCACCTCGGCCCGGGCCAGGGTGCGCTCCTCGGCCGCTTCAGTGGCGGCGACGACAGCCACGTCGGCCCGGGAACGGGCCTCCTCCACCAGCGCCGCCGTGACCACGCCGCCGGCGGCGCGCACCCGCCAACCACTCGGCGAGAACCGGTCGCCCTCGCGGGTCACCACCACCAGGTCGGGGCGGGCCAGCGCCAGGTCGATGGCCTCGGACCACCCTCCCTTCGCACAGCACGATCCGCGCAACAGGGTGTCGAGCACGGCGTCGAGGCCGGATACGTCCCGGCCCCCGGCGTGGGGGCGCACGTGCCCCCGGAGGGACTCGGTGCCCGGGGGCAGAAGGCCCCCCGGCTCGGGGACCCCACGGCTCGGGCCGGCGGGCCCGCCGGCCCGGTCAGGGCCAACACGGCCCCGGTGGCGCCACCCTGTCGCAGCCGGGACAGCGCGGCCTTGGCCGGCCGGCTCCCCGACACCACCACGGCAGCCACGCGAGGCGCCCACGGCGGCCTCGAAGGCGTCCTCCCATCCAGGGTCGACGTCTACCACATCGAGCAGTGTGCCCACCACCCCTCGATCCCGGCCAGCAGCTCGGCCCCGGCGGCCCCTCGGGCCTCGTCCAGGGCCCGTTCGAGAGCATCGGCCCGGGCAGTGGAGCGGGCCAGCTCCTGTTCCGCCTGGCGCAGGGCCTCCTCCGCCGACTCCAGCCGCCGAATGGCCCGACCGTGGGCCGCCTCGGTCTCGGCCACCACGGCCTGCAGGTGGTGGCGGGCTGTTCGGTCTCGGCCACACGCTCGGCGAGCTCGTGGTCCTCGCCCTCGAGGAGGCCCGAGCGCCGCTCGGTAGTGGCCAGACGGGCCGTGAGCTGCGCCAGGGCCCGACGGTCGCGTTCGAGGCGCGTGCTCCAACGAGAGGACCTGGCCCTCGGCCACGGTCACGGCCTCCTCGGCCTGGCGGAGCTCGGCCCCGTCCCCCCACGCCAACAGGTGGGCCTCGAGCTCGGCCCGGCGGCCACTTCGGCCGCGAGCCACCGTCTCCTGCTCGGGCGCCAGGGTGGCCGCCTCGACCTCCGTGGCCTCGAGCTCGCCGGCCAGGCGGGCACCCTCGGCCTCGAGGGTGGACACCACGTCGGCATCGGCGGCGGCGTCGAGGGCCTGGGCCAGCGACCGCTGCCGTTCCCGCAGCACCCCGGACAGACCCCTGGCCCGCTCGACCATCCCCTCGGCCCGGCCGAGTGCCGAGGCCAGGTCCGACTCCCGCTGGGCGGACATCTCGTCTGCGGTCCGCTCGGTGTCGGCGTCCAGCTGGGTGAGCGACCCCCGGAGCCGGGCCTCGGTGTCGGTGAGCTCGGTCTGGGCCAGGGCCCCCTGGTCGTGCCGCTGGTCCAGGGCCCGGAGCTCGGAGCCGGCCACGAAGAGCCGCACCGTCCGGAGCTCGTCGGACAGCCCGGTGATAGGAGCGGGCCGCGGCGGCCTGGCGCTCGAGTGGCCGGATCTGTCGTTTCACCTCCCTCACCAGGTCGAAGAGGCGCTCGAGGTTCTCCTCGGTGGAGGCCAGCCGGCGCTCGGACCGCTCCCGCCGTCGGCGGTACTTGAGGACGCCGGCGGCCTCTTCGATCACCGCCCGGCGGTCCTCGGGACGGGCCTCGAGGATGGCGTCGAGGTGGCCCTGGCTGATGATCACGTGCTGCTGGCGTCCCACCCCGGTGTCCGAGAGCAGCTCCTGGATGTCGAGCAGCCGGCACGGTGCCCCGTTGATGGAGTACTCGCTGTCACCGGATCGGAACAGGGTCCGGGTGATGGTGATCTCGGCCAGGTCGGTGGCCAGCTTGCCCGCACTGTTGTCGATGGTGAGGGTGACCTCGGCCCGCCCGAGGGCCGGCCGGTTGGCCGTGCCCATGAAGATGACATCCTCCATCTTCGCCGACCGCAAGGTCCGGGGTCCCTGGGCCCCGAGCACCCAGGCCACGGCGTCGACCACGTTGGACTTGCCGCTCCCGTTGGGGCCGACCACCACGGTGATGCCGGGCTCGAATTCCAGCACCGCCGGATCGGCGAAGGACTTGAATCCTTTGAGGGAGAGAGACTTCAGGAACACGGCGCGCTCACCCTATCGGTCGCCGCCACCCTCGGGGGAGACCCCGGTCACGCTGGGCACCGTTCGCCTCCAGGCTCATGCCCGGCAGTGGTCGCGGGAGGGTCCTCCGCGCCTGACGGTGCCCCCGGAGCGGCCGTCGGTACCTGCTCACACCTGGCAGTGCTCGCAGAAGAAGGTGGACCGTCCTCCGGACTTGACCCTCACGATGGTGGCCCGACACCGTCGGCAGGCCTGGCCCTCCCGGTCGTAGGCCTGGTGCTGGTCCTGATAGTCACCGACCTCACCGAAGAGGTCACGGTACTGCTCGTCGGCCAGGGACGAGCCACGCCGCTTGACCGCCTCGGCCAGCGTCTCGACCATGGAGCGGTAGAGGCGCCGCACCTCCTGGGACGAGAGGGAGTTGGACAGGCGGTCGTAGCGGAGTCCGGCGGCGAACAGGATCTCGTCGGCGTACATGTTGCCGATGCCGGCCACGAACTCCTGGTCCATCAGGAGGGCCTTCAGCCCGCTCTTGTGCGAGGACAGCAGGACCCAGAACTTCTCCCAGCTCATGACGTCCTCGAGCGGGTCGAAGCCCAGGTGGGCGAGCTCGGGCAGGGCCCGCTCCCCTTCGGCCGGAGCGGCCGAGACGAAGAGCTCGCCGAAGGTACGGGGGTCGACGAACCGGAGCTGGCCTCCCTGGGTGAAGGTGAGCACGGCATGGGTGTGGGGGGCCTTGGGCTCCTTGGCGCTCTTGGCCCGCTGCAGCTGGCCGCTCATGCCCAGGTGGACCACCAGGGTCGCGCCGTCGTCCAGGCCCACGAGCAGGTACTTCCCCGACCGGTCGATGGACTTGATGGTGTGGCCCTCCAGCCGGGCGCGGAAGTGCTTGGCGCTCGGATGGCGCCGGACCGTCCGGCCGTTGCGCACCTCGACCGACTTGATCTTCCGGCCCACGACCTCGCTCTGGAGGTCGCGCCGGATGGTCTCGACTTCGGGAAGCTCAGGCATTCCCCCCGCCTCTCTCGACTTCCAACGATCCGCAGGCGGCCTGGGCGGCCATCTGCTCGGCGTCTTTCTTGGATCGCCCCTCCCCCGTGCCGAGGCGCTGGCCAGCAACGTACACCGTGGCCAGGTACCGACGGGCATGATCGGGGCCGGAACCCTCCACTTCGTAGTGGGGGACACCCCGGCCCAGCCGCACCGTCAGCTCCTGGAGGCGGCTCTTGTGGTCCGACTCGCCCGGCTCGCCCACCGCCAGGGCGATCCGGCCCTTGAGCAGGGAGAGGATCAGCCGCTCGGCCTCGGCCGAGGCCCCCGTCGAGGTAGACGGCGCCGAAGACCGCCTCGGTGGCGTCGGCCAGGATCGACTCCTTGGCCCGGCCCCCGGACAGGTCCTCGCCCCGCCCCAGGCGGAGGTGCTCGTCGATGCCCAGCTCCAGGGCCACCTCGGCCAGGACCCGGGTGTTGACCACCGAGGCCCGGACCTTGGACATCACCCCGTCGGAGAGCTCCGGGTGGTTCCGGTAGGTGTACTCGGCCACCACCAGGCCCAGCACGGCGTCCCCGAGGAACTCCAGCCGCTCGTTGGACGACCGCCCGGCTGCTCGGCACACCACGAACGGTGGGCCATGGCCTGGTCGAGCAGGCCGGGTCCTCGAACCGGTAGCCGATGCGACCGTCGGACCAGTGGACCTCCCCGGGCGTTCCCGAGTCGTCGGTGGGCGCCATCGGGCGCCTCAGGCCCCTCCGAGCTTGGCGTAGACGTAGTCCACCGCGTCCCGCACGGTGCGGAGCTCCTCCAGGTCCTCGTCATCGATCCGGAAGCCGACCGAGCGCTCGCCCAGCTCCTCCTCGAGGCCCTCCACCAGCTCGATCAGGGCCAGGGAGTCGGCATCGAGGTCCTCGGCGAAGGACGAGGACTCGGTGATCACCGACGGCTCGATCTCCAGGATGTCGGCGAGCAGGTCGCGGATGAGCTCCAGCACCTTGCTTCGGTCGAGCGGACCCTCCTCTACGTGGGTCTCTGCGGGCACGGCATCTCCTGTGGGTAGTGGTCTCGTCGGCCCGGGCGCTCCGTCGACGACGAGACGCCGGGTGCAGCCGCGGGGCCGGTCGATCCGGCGGCCCGTCGGTGGCGAACCATGGCCCGGACGCAGCGTGGTCTCCCCGCCACCGGGCGGACACCGGCTCGCGTCAGCACGACCCGGCGGACAGCACGGCGCCGAGACACCCTGCTCCCACCCAGGCTGGTACCTCTCACCTGGGCATGAGCATATCCGAACGGGACATTCACGGAGTCGAAACACTCTGGCAACCCGTCTGACCCATCGGCCGACGTATCACATGGGTGTGGACCAACTGCACCGCTCCACGTCCTCGGGGCACCCGCGGGCCGGTCGCCAGGGCAGACGGTCGAGCAGGTCCGCCTCCGGTCGGAAGGATGGACTCGCAGGTCAGCGGCCGGACGACCGCGCCGCGCCGTGGCCCTCCTACGATCCGGGGCTGTTCTACGACGAGATGGTGACGGCCGCCGGGGAGCCCCGGCCGGCGGCGGAGGCCCTGTGGCGGCACTTCACCGACCTCGGGCCCGAGGCCCTGGCCGAGCGCCAGGACGGCCGCCGACCGCGAGATGCGGGCCATCGGGGTGACCTTCACCGTCTACGAGGGGTCCACCGGGGTCGACCGGCCCTGGCCGTTCGACATCATCCCGAGGGTCATGACCTCCGACGAGTGGCACATGGTCGAGTCCGGGCTGGTCCAGCGGCTCAACGCCCTCAACCTGTTCATCGACGACGTCTACCACGACCAGCGGTCGGTGAGCTGCCGGGGTGGTCCCGTCCGAGCTGGTGTCCGGCTCGCCCAACTTCCGCCGCGGAGTGCGTCGGGGTCGACCCGCCGGGCGGCATCTGGGCCCACATCTGCGGCAGCGACCTCATCCGCGACGCCGACGGGACCGTCTACGTGCTGGAGGACAACCTGCGGGTGCCGTCGGGCGTCTCCTACCTGCTCGAGAACCGGATGGTGGCCAAGCACGTCTTCCCCGAGATGTTCCGCCACTACAGCATCGAGCCGGTCGACCCCTACATCGGGAGGCTGGCCAGCCATGCTGGCCTCGGTCTCCCCGTCCACGGGCGACCCGACCATCGTGGTGCTGACCCCGGGCATCTACAACTCGGCCTACTTCGAGCACGCCTTCCTGGCCCAGCAGCTGGGGGTGGAGCTGGTCGAGGGTGGCGACCTCGTCGTCCTCGACGACGACTGCGTCTACGCCCGGACCATCGACGGCCTCGCAACGGGTCGACGTGATCTACCGCCGGATCGACGACCTCTTCCTCGACCCCGAGGTGTTCGGGCCCGACTCCGCTGCTCGGCGTGCCCGGGCCTCATCCGGGCCTGGCGGTCCGGACGGGTGGCCCTGGTCAACGCACCCGGGGCCGGCATCGCCGACGACAAGAAGGTCTACTCCTACGTGCCCGACATCATCCGCTTCTTCCTCGACGAGGAGCCCATCCTGGCCACCGTGCCCACCTTCCGGTGCAGCGACGACGGACTCCCGCCACTACGTGCTCGGCAATCTCGAGCGGCTGGTGGTCAAGCCGGCCAACGAGTCCGGTGGCTACGGCGTGCTGGTGGGCACCCAGGCCACCGAGGACGAGCTGGCCGGCGCGACCAAGCAGATCGAGGACGACCCGAACCGGTGGGTGGCCCAGCCGATCATCCCGCTGTCGACCGCCCCCACGCTGTGCGACGGCGCGATCGCCCCCCGGCACGTCGACCTGCGCCCGTTCACCCTGCTCGGTCCCGACGGGGCCTACGTCACCCGGGGCGGCCTGACCCGGGTGGCCCGACAGCGCGGGCTCCCTGGTGGTCAACTCCTCCCAGGGCGGCGGGAGCAAGGACACCTGGGTGGTCGACACCCGTCGAGCCGTCCCGGTCCGCGGCCCGGGCCTCGACGGCATCCGTCGATCCGGCCCTCCGCCCGAGCGCGCCACGCCGACCCGCTCCAGACGTCGATCGGGGCGCGTCCATGACCGACCTCGGACGGGGCCGAGCCCGACGCCGGACCGGCGCCACGGCCCGGACCCCCCGGGAGCAGCCGACCCGTCGGTCCAGGCGACGCCCACCCGAATCGAACCGCAGCGGAAGGAGCCGACCATGCTGCTCGCACGAATGGCCGAAGCCGTCTACTGGGCCGGGCGGTACCTCGAGCGGGCCGAGGGCACGGCCCGGATCGTCCAGGTCCACACCGACGCCCACGTGGACATGCCGGTGGGCGAGGACGTGGGGTGGGAGCCGCTGCTGGCCATCGCCGGCGTCGACGGCGAGTTCGCCGAGCGCTACTCGGCCGCCGGGCGACGCCGGCGACGGTGGGGCCGCCGAGGAGGACGTCATCGAGTTCCTCCTCCACGGCGAGGACAACCCCTCGTCCATCCTGGCGTCGATCACCGCGGCCCGGGAGAACCTCCGCACGGCCCGACCGGTGGTCCCCCGGGAGGCCTGGGAGGCCTGCAACAACCTGTGGCTGGCCTGCTCCGACAACCTCGCCGAGGCGGCCACCCGGGAGGGGCGGGTGCACTGGCTGCGCCGGGTCATCGCCGGCTGCCAGCGCATCAACGGCATCCTGCTCGGGACCATGAGCCGCGACGAGGCCATGTCGTTCCTGTCCATCGGCCAGAACCTCGAGCGGGCCGACCTGACCACCCGGGTGCTCGACGTGCGGTCGGAGAGCCTGCGGCCCAACCAGGGCGACGACCCCTACGACGTGGTCCACTGGATGGCCGTGCTCCGGTCGCTGGCCGCCTACCAGCCGTTCCGCCGGGCCATGCCGGCCCGGCCCCAGGGCGGCTCCACCCTGCGCTTCCTCCTCCAGGACGACCGCTTCCCCCGGGCGGTGAGCGCCTGCCTGACCGAGGCCCGCGCCCAGCTGAAGGGCCTGGCCCGGGCCGAGGACGCCCTCGATGCCTGCGCCATGCGTCCATGATGGTGGCGTCGGCCGCCGTGCCCCGCCTCACCCTCGGCGGCCTGAGCGAGTTCCTCGACGAGGTGCAGGTGGCGCTGGCCGAGATCCACCGACAGGTGGACGAGACCTACTTCCGGCCGACATTCGTCGGCTGGCAGCCCGACGTCCGTGCGCCTCGTGACCGTGACTCGCCGGACTCCCGTGACCGTCGAGCGCCTCGTGCCTGCTGGTGACCACCGTGACGACGGCCACCAGCGCCGGGCGTCGGGGGTGGGCGACCTGCCCGAGACCGGGCGTGCCGTCCCCGAGTACCGCGGCCTTCCGGGCCGGACCGACGAGTACCTCGGGCCGGACGGCGCGGTGCGCGCCCGGTGGAAGCAGGTGGCGGCCGAGATGGCCGGCCTGGGACCGAGCGGGCTGGTGGCCCGACGTTCCGAAATGGCCCGGCTGCTCCGCAACGAGGGCGCCACCTACAACGTGACCCGGGACAGCCAGAGCCGGCGCCGGCCCTGGTCCCTCGACCCGTGGCCGCTGGTCGTGGAGGAGTCCGAGTGGTCGGCCCTCGAGTCGGCGGTGGCCCAGCGGGTCCGGCTCCTCGACCTGGTCTTCGCCGACCTCTACGGCGACCGCCGGCTGGTGGCCGCGGGGCCATGTCCCCGCCGAGCTGGTCCTCGGCCACCCGGCCTTCCTGCGGGCCTGCGCCGGCATCGGACTCGCCCGGCGCCCCGGCGGCTGTTCCTCACCGCCGTCGACGTGGTCCGGGACGCGGACGGGCGGGTTCCGGGCCATCGGGGACCGGGCCCAGGCGCCCTCGGGACTCGGCTACGCCCTGGTCAACCGCACCATCCTGTCCCGGGTCCTGCCCAACCTCCACCGCGAGTCGGGGGTGGAGCGGCTGGCCGGGTTCTTCCGGGCCATCCGGGCCGGCGTGGCCTCGGCCGCCCCCGAAGGGGTCGACGAGCCCCGGGTGGTCATCCTCACCCCGGGCCCGCTGAGCGAGACCTACTTCGAGCACGCCTACCTGGCCTCCTACCTCGGCTACGCCCTGGTCGAGGGGCGGGACCTGGTGGTCAACAACAACCGGGTCTGGCTGCGGACCGCTGGCCGGGTTCGACCCGGTCGACGTGGTCATCCGCCGGGTGGACGACCAGTGGTGCGACCCGGTCGAGCTGCGGGCCGACTCGCTGCTGGGCGTGCCCGGCCTGCTGGAGGTGGCCCGCCGGGGCCGGGTGACCGTCCTCAACCCGCTCGGCACCGGGGTCATCGAGAACCCGGCGCTGACCGGGCTCCTCGGCACGCTGGCCCCGGTCCTGCTCGGGGAGGAGCTGGCCCTCCGCGGTCCGGAGACCTGGTGGTGCGGCCGGCCCGACGGCCTCGAGCCACGTGCTGGCCCACCTCGAACGACCTGCTCCTGCTGCCCGGTCCGGCCCGTCGCCGTCCCAGCCCCCGGTGGTGGCCTCGACGCTTGTCCGCCGACGGACTGGCCGAGCCTCCGCGACCGGATCCGGGCCCGGCCCGGGGACTGGGTCGGCCAGGAGATCATCGAGCCGTCGACGGTCCCCACCGTGACCGACACCGGGGCGCTCGAGCCCCGTCCGGCGGTCATCCGCACCTTCGCCGTGGCCGACGAGCACTCCGACGCACCGGCGGGCACCACGGGCTACCGGATCCTGCCCGGCGGGCTGACCCGGGTGGGCGCCGAGTCCGGACTCCCTGATCATCTCGAGCCGGAGCGACGGCACCAGCAAGGACACCTGGGTGGCCTCCGCCGAGCCGGCCCTCCAGCAGAGCACGTGGCTCCGCTCGGCCCGGACGACGGTCGCGGCCTCCGATGGCGGCCGACGCCTCCACCCCCCTGCCCGGCCGGGTGGCCGCCCAGCTGTTCGTCCTCGGCCGCACCGCCGAGCACGCCGAACTCGGTCATCCGGCTCATCCGCACCGTCCTGGCCCGGCTCGACCAGCCGCTCGGCCGTCGGAGTGGACGGCGGCGCCGAGTCGCTCCAGGTGCTGCTCGTCGGCGCTCGGGACCGTCTCCGGATTCGACCCGGTGTCCGAGCCCGACGAGGAGGAGTCCGTCCGACCGGGAGCCCGCGGGACTCCCGGCGCAGGGCTCGGCCCGGGTCCGTCCCCGGTCCCGAGACCGCGACACCCGGGTGCCGAGCCCCAGGCCGGACCCGGGTCGTCGCCGGGCTCCGACGTCCCCACCGACCGGCGGGCACTCGCCCTGCTGCTCGACGCCGGCGTGGACGGCAGCCTGGTCTCGTCCCTCGGGCTGCTGGTGGACGCCGCCTACTCGGTCCGGGAGCAGCTCTCGAGCGATACCTGGCAGCTGGTGGGCGACGTCGAGGAGGAGCTGGCCCGGCTGCGCAGCCGGCCGCCCACCCAGCTGGTGGGGGTCCAATCCAGCCTGCAGCGCCTGCTCCAGGCCCTGCTGGCCCTGGCCGGCCTGTCCGCCGAGAACATGGAGCGGGACTCGGCCTGGCTCGTTCCTCGACGCCGGGCGCCGGCTCGAGCGGGCCCAGTCGCTGGTCCGGCTGCTCCGGGCCGTGCTGGTCCGCCAGCGGGCCGGGGTGGTCGAGGACCTCCTGCTCGAGTCGCTGCTCAAGACCTCCGAGAGCCTGATCATCTTCCGGCGGCGGTCCGGGTCGATCATGCACGTGGCCGGTGCCGTGGACCTGCTGGTCTACGACGCCGCCAATCCGCGCAGCGTCATCTTCCAGCTCGACCGGCTGTTCGACCACCTGGCCGACCTGCCCAAGCGGTCACCGGCGCAGCGCCTCGGCGACGGGGAGCAGCTGGTGCTCGAGACCACCACCATGCTGCGGCTCACCGACGCCAGCCCGGCTGGCCGAGGTCGACCCCGAGACCCGGCGCCGCGCCGAGCTCGACACCGTGCTCGGGACGGTGGACGACCTGCTGGCCGAACTGCTGGACAGCCTGCGCTCCACGTTCTTCGCCCACGAGCGCCTGTCGGTGCTGGCCGGTCGGCAGCACGAACGCTGGGGCGGACGCCATGATGTACCGGATCGTGCACCGCACCGACTACCGCTACGGCGCGCCGGTGTCCCGGTGCCGCAACGAGGCCCACCTCCGGCCCCGGGACACCGAACGCCAGCACTGCCTGACCAGTGACCTCGTCGTGGAACCCACGCCGACCAGCTGGACCGAACGGATCCGACTTCTTCGGCAACCCGGTCGTCTCCTTCGCCGTCGACGGTCCCTTCGACGAGCTCACCGTGGTGTCGACCAGCTCGGTGTCGGTCTCCGGGCGAGAGCCCCCGCCGACCACGGGCCCGGACGTGGGAGCAGGTCCGCGACCTGCTGGCCGACGACCTCAGTCCCGACGTGCTGGCCGCCCGTGAGTTCTGCTTCGAGTCCCCCCTGGTCCCGTCGCTCGCTCGGGGTGCGCGCCTACGCCGAGCCGTCCTTCCCTGCCGGAGCGACCTCTGGTGGACGGCGATCGCCGAGCTCACCGAGCGGATCTTTCACGACTTCGTCTACGACCCCGGGTTCACCACCGTCACCACCCCGCTCGACGAGGTGCTCGCAGTTCCGGCGAGGGGTGTGCCAGGACTTCGCCCACCTGGCCATCGGGTGCCTCCGGTCGATGGGCCTGGCCGCCCGCTACGTGAGCGGCTACCTCGAGACCGCCCCGCCCCCCGGCGAGGAGCGGCTCATCGGTGCCGACGCCTCGCACGCCTGGCCGTCGGTGTACGTCCCCGGCTGGGGCTGGCTGGACGTCGATCCCACCAACGACCAGATCGTCGGGTCGACCTACGTGACCACGGCGTGGGGCCGCGACTACTCCGACGTCTCCCCGCTCAAGGGGATCGTGTTCGGCGGGGGCGACTCCCACTCGCTCTCGGTGTCGGTGGACGTGACCCGGTCGGCGGCCGTGGGCGGTCGCTGATCCGGACGCGAGGGCCGATGGCCGGGCAAGCCCTCGACCGATCACGCAGTCGGGGTGGAAGCGGCCACAGGACCCCCTCGCAGCCGGCTCCGTCCACCGCCCACCGGTCGACGTCCTCGCCCGGCGACGTCCTCGCGCCGCCGGGCGCCCCGGTCGACCTGACCTGGGGAGGAGGGGGCTGATCAGGTTGGCTGGTTGATCAGGCTCCGGGCCGCCATGGCCAGGTAGTCGAGGAGCTCCTCCTGGTCGTCAGGCTCCATCTCGGCGGCCTGGACCGCAGCCGTCATGTGCCGGAGCCAGGCGTCGGCCTCGGCGCTGCCGATGGGGAAGCGGGCGTGGCGCATCCGCAGCCGGGGGTGGCCCCGCTGGTCGCTGTAGTCCCGGGGACCACCCCAGTACTGCATGAGGAACAGGGCCAGGTGGGCCTTGGCGTCGGTCAGGTCCTCGGGGTACATGGGCCGGAGCAGGGGATCGGTCGCCACTCCTTGGTAGAAGCGCTCGATGAGCCCGGTGAAGAACGGCTCGCCCCCCCAGCGCTCGAACGCCGTCTGCTCCGGTTGGCCCATCAGTCGCACGTACCGACTGTAGGCGCGACCTCGGTTAGCCTCGGAGCAGCCACCACGACCCGATCGGCGTCGAGCCGGTCACGGAGGTCGATCGTGTTCGAATGGTCCGAAGAGCAGCTGATGGTGCGGGAGGCCGTCCGGCGGTTCGTCGAGGCCGAGGTGGTGCCGAACATCGAGGCCCTCGAGCACGGCGACCTGCCCCCCTACGACATCATCCGCAAGCTGTACGCCACCTTCGGCATGGACCAGATGGCCCGGGACCGGTTCAAGAAGCAGCTCGAGCGCAAGGTCGTCCGGCGCCCGGCCGCGAGTCCGACGACCAACGGGACCGAGCGGACGCGGCGACGGCGGGGCGGCGGCCATGACCCTCATCCCCATCATCGAGCTGTGCCACTACTGCCCGGGCATCGTGACCGCCATGGGGGTCAGCCTGGGCCTGGCCGGCGGGACCATCATGAAGCAGGGCACCCCGGCCCAGATGGAGCGGTGGGGACTCGACCTCCTGACCGCGGAGAAGGTCGGGGCCTGGGCCATCACCGAGCCCAACTCCGGGTCGGACGCCCTGGGCGGCATGCAGTCCATGGCCCGCCGGGACGGCGACGAGTACATCCTCAACGGGAACAAGACCTTCATCACCAACGGCCCCTACGCCGACACCATCGTCTTCTACGCCAAGCTCGACGACGGCTCCGACACCCCGGTCCGTGACCGCCAGGTGCTCACCTTCGTCCTCGAGCAAGGGCATGCCCGGCCTCGAGCAGTCGAAGCCCTTCCGCAAGATGGGCCTGCACTCCTCGCCCACCGGCGAGCTCTTCCTCACCGACGTCCGGGTCGGGGCGCGACCACCTGCTGGGCGAGACCGAGGACGAGGCGGGCCGGGAGCGGCCGCGACTCGGCCAAGGGCAACTTCGTCACCGAGCGGGCCGGGTTGGCCGCCATGTCGCTCGGGCTCATCGAGGAGTGCCTCAAGCTCTCGGTGGAGTACGCCAAGAACCGCATGCTCTGGGGCCAGCCCATCGGCGACCGCCAGCTGATCCAGCTCAAGCTGGCCAAGATGGAGGTGGCCCGACTCAACGTCCAGAACCTGGTGTTCCGCCACATCGAGCTGTCCGGCCGCCGGCAAGAGCCTCTCCCTGGCCGAGGCCTCGGCCATGAAGCTCTACTCGGCCCAGGCCGCCTCCGAGGTGGCCATGGAGGCGGTCCAGCTCTTCGGCGGGAACGGGTACATGGCCGAGTTCCGGGTGGAGCAGCTGGCCCGGGACGCCAAGGTGTTCCAGATCTACGCCGGGACCGACGAGATCCAGGTCACCCACATCGCCAAGGACCTGCTCAACCGCTGACCGCGGGACGGCGGGGCCGGCCCCTCCCGGCCCCGCCACCGCCAGCCGGAGGAGGTAGCGACCGGACCGGCTGGGGCGGTGCTCCGGCGCGTCGGCGAGTTGGCCGATCCCGCCCGCCCGGGCCCACCGGTACAGTTGGTCGATGCCCCGTCGCGACCGGACAGCCGCCGCTCCACCGCCTCCCTCCAGCTGGCCCGTCCCCGGGATTTCGGGGCTGCCTACGGCCGGGACGTCGATCGTGGGCTCTGCCTGGGGGGCGGCGGGCTGTTCTTCGTGGCCTGGCAGGCGGCCTACCTGCAGACACTGGCCAACCACGGGATCCGGTTCGACAACGCCGACCGGGTGGTCGGGACGTCGGCCGGCTCGATGGTGGGCACGGCCCTCGTGGGCCGGCAAGCTCAAGCGCCTCCACACCGAGGTCTCCTTGCTCGCCAAGGTCCCGGCGCTGGTCTCGGCCCTGGCCCCGGCCTCCATCCTCAGCCCGAGCCAGCAGCGGGCGCTCGACCTGTTCATCAAGGCCACCGACGGCGAGCCCGCCACTGTCCAGGAGATCGGGCACGCCGCCCTGGCCGCATCGGCACCCAAGCCTGAGTTCATGCGTCGGAACATCTCGCTGGTGGTGGGCACAGGCCCTGGACCTCCGATGCCCTGCAGATCACCTGCGTGGATGCCTACTCCGGCGAACGGTGCGTGGTGACCAAGCGCTCCTTGACCAGTCTGCCGCGGGCCGTGGCCGCCAGCAGTGCGGTTCCGGGTGTGTTCTCCCCCAACCCATCGGTGACCGTCGGTGCATGGACGGCGGGGTGAGCGGAACGGGCACCCATCTCGACCTGTTCGGTGGGGCTCGCCGGGTCCTGATCCTGGCCCTCACCGACGGCAGCGACGTGACCGAGGGGATGATGACCGCCCAACCCGGTGACGGGCTCCAGGAGCTCGAGGATCTGAAGGCGTCGGGGACCGAGGTGATCCTGCGGGTTCCGTCTGAAGTCGACCTGATGACGTTGATGGGCCCGCCGCCGTACCCGCGGCCCTGGCCCTCGGGGCCAGACAGGCCTCGGACGACGTCGGGACGCTGTCCGCATTCTGGAGCTGACCTCCGCCTTGCGGAGCTGAAGGAGCGGACTGGCCCGGGGCCACGGCCGACCAGATCCATTCTCCCCGGTCCGCTTCGGCCTCGGACCCGACCTGGGGCTCGGCCGGTCGTGAGCGATCAGTCGGGTACCACGCCGGCGTGACCGAGGCGGCGACCGCTTCCACCAGACCGCCACGGCCAGATCGTGGGCCACGGTGATGGCGTTGACCATGGCCGCCGCCGACGACGAGCCGTGGCTGATCACGCAGACGCCGTCGATGCCCAGCAGCATGGCCCCGCCGGTGCTGTCGGGGTCGAGGTCGGCGGCCAGCGGGAGCAGGTGGGGGACGAGGGCCGCGGCGGCCTCGGCCACCTCGGGGCGCCCGAGGATGTCGGTGAGGGCCCCGATCAGGAATCGGAGCGAACCCTCCATGGTCTTCAGGGCCACATTGCCGGTGAAGCCGTCGGTCACGATCACGTCGGCCGTGTCGTCGAAGAAGTCCCGACCCTCGACGTTGCCGACGAAGTCGAGTCCGGGTCCACCGGCGCCCGCCGCCAGCTGGGCGTGGGCCTCCTTCTCCAGCGGGGTACCCTTGGACTTCTCCTCTCCGATGGAGAGCAGGGCCACCCTCGGACGCTCCACGCCGTAGCGCTTGGCGGCGAACGCCGCTCCCATCTGGGCGAACTGCACCAGCATGGCCGGCGTGCACTCGGCATTGGCGCCCGAGTCGAGCAGCACGGTGGGCCAGGACCGCCTGCAGGTTGGGGATGGGGGTGGCGATGGCCGGCCGGATCACGCTCGGGCAGGCGACCCATCCGGAGCAGGGCCGAGGCCATGGTGGCCCCGGTGTTGCCGGCCGACACCATGGCCATGGCCTTGCCGTCACGGACCGCTTCGGCCGCCCGGACCAGGGAGGAGTCCTTCTTCCGGCGAACGCCCTGCCGGGGTCGTCGTCCATCCCGATGACCTCGCTGGCCGGGAAGCACGGGAGGTCACCGGTGTCGCCCATCGTCCCCGGTCGGCCCACCAGGACGACCTTGATGTCGGTCTGCTCGGCCACCTGGCGGGCGCCGGCCACGATCTCGCCGGGTGCCCGGTCGCCGCCCATGGCGTCGACCGCCACCGGCAGGGCGGCCAACGCGTCGCCCGTCGGCCGTGCGACGCCTCGCGCCACTAGTCGACTTCGATGGCCTGTCGGCCTTTGTACCAACCGCAGTTCGGGCACACCACGTGGGGCAGCTTGGCGTTGGTGCACTGAGGGCACACCGAGCGGGCCGGCGCCTTCAGCACCCAGTTGGATGCCCGGCGGCTGCGGCTCTTCGCCTTGGAGGTCTTCTTCTTCGGTACGGCCATAGGGATGGCATCCTAGGCGATGACGGGCTGCGGTTGATCCCGCCCTCGCCATGCGGCTCGAGCCGCTCTCACCGAGGCCGGCCGTGAGGGCCGCGGAAGCCCCCGATCCTGACCCGACTAGGGATCCCGAAGGGCGTCGAGGGCCGACCACCGGGGATCAGAGGCTGGTGGACAGGCGCAGGGCCCGTCGTTCCAGTTGGCCCCGCATTGCGGGCACAGCCCGAGGCACTCCTCCGAGCACAGCGGGGCCAGGGGCAGGTCCAGTAGGACCGCGTCGCGGGCCAGAGGCTCGAGGTCCAGCTCGTCCCCGGTCAGCAGGTAGGCGTCCTCGTCGGCGTCGGTGCCACCGGTCGGGGCGTACCGCTCGCGGACCCTGGCCGCCACCTCGCCGGTGACCGGGCCCCCGCACCGGCGGCACTCCCCCTGCCAGGGCGCCGTCGACCGTGCCGGAGACCATGATCCCCCCGGGGTAGGAGGACAGCTCCACGTCGGCGCAGATCGGCGCCCCTTCGGGCACCAGGACCCCCACCGCGGCCAGGCCGTCGATCGCCCCACAGCGGATCTCGTGACGGGTGGTGCCGGCCACCTTGCGCAACGCTGCCACCTGCACCATGAACGGACGCGAGACCCGGCGCGTGCGCCTCGTCGGCCCGGGCCGGCCAGTGTGGGGTCGCTCCGCACCGTCTCGGTTCGGCTCAGGCGAGGTCCTGGTCGAAGAAACCCTCGGGCTCGTCGGTTCGGCCCTCGGCCCCGTTGGCGTTGGCGGCGGGTGCCACCGAGGTCAGGCCACCCTCGCCGATGTCGATGTTGGGGATGGGTGTGACCTGGAGCTTCTCCCGCCCGGCCTGCACCGTCTTCATGGTCCGATCGAGCACGATCTCGAAGCTGGCCAGCTTCTGGTCGGCGTAGTCCTCGGCCTCGTGGCGCATGCGCCGCGCCTCCTCGTTGGCGTCGTCGAGGATGCGCTGGGCCACGTGGTTGGCCTGCCGGACGATCTCGGTCCGCTGGACCATCCGCTCGGCCTGGACCCGCACCTCCTCGAGCAGGGCGTCGGCCTCACGGCCCTTCTCGGCCAGGAACTCCTCCCGCTCCTTGAGGAGCCACCGCGCCTGGCGCAGCTCGTCCGGCATGCGGTCGAGGGCCGCCTGCAGCAGATCGGCCAGCTCCTCGCGCGACACCAGCACCGAGGCCGACAGGGGCATGGCCTTGGCCGTCTGCACCAGGTCCAGGGCGCTACGGATCAGCGCCTCGGCGTCGTGCTCCTCGCCGGCCGGGCGCTGCTGGTCGAGGTCCTCGAAGAGATCACTCATCGGCAAACTTCTCCTTCAGGCGCTGGGCCACCACCTCGGGAACGAAGGACGTCACGTCGCCGCCGAACCGGGCCACCTCCCGCAGGAGCTTGGAAGCGATGAAGGAGTGGGTCGAGCTGGTGGGGATGAACAGGGTCTCCACCCCGGAGAGCTGCTTGTTCATCTGGGCCATCTGCATCTCGTTCTCGAAGTCGGACACGGCCCGCAGACCCTTCACGATGACACTGGCCCCGACGTCCTGGGCCACGTTGACCACCAAGGTGGACAGCGAGACGATGCGCACGTTGGCCAGGTGGGCGAGGGACTCCTCGAGCATCTCCTGGCGCTCGTCCAGCTCGAAGAGGGCGCCGCTCTTCTGCGGATTGCGCAGTGTGGCCACCACCACCTCGTCGAACAGGCGGGTGGCCCGCTCGATCACCTCGAGGTGTCCGTTGTGCACCGGGTCGAAGGACCCAGGGATGAGCGCAATCCTCACGAGGCACCTTTCTCTGCGGCCGTTTCCGGATGGGTCTCGGTGACCAGTTCCGGACGGGCCACGGTGACGATGGTACCCCCATACCGCTTCGATTTGATGATCACCCACCCATCCGGGGCGGTGATCTCGGCTCCGGATTCGAGGACGGCGAGGTCGGCGGGCAGCCGGCTCACCAGGGCCTCCCAACCCTCGAACCGGTAGGGCGGGTCGACCAGGGCCAGGTCGTAGCGCGACGCGGTGGTGGCCACCCACGACTCGGCGTCGGCCCGCACCACGGTGGCGTCGCCGTCCCGCTCGGCGTCGGCCAGCCCCACCGAGGCCAGGTTGGCCCGGATGGCGGCCAGGGCCGCTGGGTCCCGCTCGACGAAGGTGGCCGACGCCGCCCCCCGGGACAGCGCCTCGATGCCCAGCGCCCCGGACCCGGCGAACAGGTCGACCACCTGGGCCCCGACCACGCCTCCCTGGCTGAACAGGATGTCGAAGATGGCCTCGCGGACCCGGTCGGAGGTCGGCCGCACCGCAGTGCCCGAGGGGGCGGACAGGCGGCGTCCCCGCAGCTCCCCACCGATCACGCGCACCCCGGCAGCCTACCGGCCGCCCGGCCACCACCGGCAGGGTCGGGAACTTCTCTGCCCTCGCCGCCGCCCGCGCTCCCTGCCCCCGCCGTTCCCGTCGGCCCACGGTCAGCTCTTGAACAGGAACTCGGCCTCCTCGTCGTCGATGAAGATGCGGAGCTCCTCGACCAGCAGCGGGTGGTCGGTGAGCCCGGGGTCCTCGGCCACCAGGGCCACGGCCATCTCCCGGGCCCGGACGACCAGATCCTGGTCGCCGATGAGCTTGGCCAGGCGCAGGTCGCTTCGCCCCTTCTGGCGCGCCCCGAGGATGGTGCCCTCGCCGCGCAGCTGCAGGTCCACCTCGGCCAGGGCGAAGCCGTCGGTGCTGGCCTCCATGGCCGACAGACGGGCCTCGGCCTCGGGCGCCTCGTTCTCCGACAGCAGGTAGCACCAGGCCGGCTCGTTCCCCCGGCCCACCCGGCCCCGCAGCTGGTGGAGCTGGGCGATCCCGAACCGGTCGGCGTCCTCGATGACCATGACCGAGGCCTCGGGGACGTCCACGCCCACCTCGATCACCGTGGTGGCCACCAGCACCTCCAGGCGGCCGGACCGGAACTCCGCCATGACCCGCTCCTTCTCGGCCGACGGCAGCTGACCGTGGAGCAGCCCCACCCGCAGGCCGGCCAGCTCCGCGCCGGCCAGCCGCTCCGCCTCGGCCACGACCGAGGTGGCCTGCACCCGGTCCGAACCCTCGACCAGCGGGCAGACCACGAAGGCCCGGTGGCCGGACGCCACCTCGTCCCGCACCCGGGACCACGCCTCCTCGGCCTCCAGCGGGGTCCGCAGCCACCGGGTGGTCACCGGCTGCCGCCCCGGGGGCAGCTCGTCGATGATGGTCATGTCCAGGTCGCCGAAGACCACCATGGCCGCCGTGCGCGGGATGGGGGTGGCCGTCATCACCAGCAGGTCGGGGTCCCGGCCGGTCCCGTCCTCTCCACGGCCCTTGGCCCGGAGGGCGGCCCGCTGCTCCACGCCGAATCGGTGCTGCTCGTCGATGACCACCACACCGAGGGAGCGGAAGGCCGACCCGGTCGGTGAGGAGGGCGTGGGTGCCGATGAGGATGTCGACCGTGCCCGTCGGCCAGCCCGGCGTGGATGCGGCTCCGCTCGGCGGCGCCGACCCGGTTGGTCAGCAGGGCCACACCCAGGGGACGGTGGCCCTCGAGGGTCGACGGGTCGGGTACGGTCAGGCCCGCCAGCAGTCGTGCGTACCTCCTCGGCGTGCTGCTCGGCCAGCACCTCGGTCGGGGCCATCAGGGCGGCCTGGTGGCCCCCCTGGCTGGCGGTGAGCATGGCGGCCAGGGCCACCACCGTCTTGCCCGAGCCCACGTCCCCCTGCAGCAGGCGGTGCATGGGCAGCGGCCCGGCCAGGTCGGATCGGATGGCCGCCATGGCGTCCCGTTGGGCCCGGGTGAGCTCGAAGGGCAGGCCGGTCGAGGAACTGCTCGACCAGGGTCGGGGACTCGGTCTCCCTCCGCCCCGTCGACCACGTGGCGGATGCCCCGGGCGTCGCGCTGCAGCCGGGCCTGGCGCAGCACCAGGGCGAGCTGCAGCCGGAACAGCTCGTCGAAGGCCAGCCGGCGGCGGGCCGGCTCGGTCTCGTCCGAGGCGCCCGGGCGGTGGATGTGGTTGAAGGCCGTGGTCCGGTCGACCAGGCCGAAGCGGTCCCGCCAGGACGGCTCCACCGGATCGGCGAAGTCCCCGGCCCGGTCGAGGGCCTCGCCGATGATCCGGCCGATGCCGGGCCGACGTGAGCTTGGCCTTGTCGGTCAGGGGGTAGACCGGGATAGACCCGGCCCCGGAGCGGCTCTCCGTCCTGCTCCGTCCTCCTGGCCGCCGTCCCCGCCCTCGGCGCCGGCCAGCTCGAGCACCTCGGCCGTGGGGCTGGTGAGCTGGAGGGCGTCCCGGTAGGTGCCGACGGACCCGAAGAACAGGGCCAGGGTCCCGACCGGCAGCTGCTTGGCCCGCCAGGCCTGGTTGAAGAAGACCACCCGGAGCCGGCCGCTGTCGTCGGCGATCTCCAGCTCGACCCTGGACGGGCCCTCGTCGGCGGCCCCGGCCGAAGCCCGAGGATGCCTGGCTCACCCGGACGACCCGGGCCAGCACCGACGCCTTCTCCCCCTCCACCAGCTCGGCGATGGGCAGCAGCCGGGTGCCGTCGATGTAGCGGCGGGGATAGTGGGTCAGCAGGTCGAGCACCGACTCGATCCCGAGCTCGGCCAGCTCTCGCCACCGTCCTCGGCCCCACCTTCGGAGCTCCGCCACCGGGAGCTCCGCCAACTGGCGGAGCTTGCGCCCGATCCTCGCCGGTTCCCTCGGCTCGGGCCGGCGGGCGCTCACTCGATGGAGAACAGGTACGGGTAGAGGGGCTGGCCCCCGTGGTGCACCTCGGTCTCCACGTCGGGCCGGTGGTCGCGGAGCCACTCGGTGATCCGGCGGGTGTCGGCCGCGCCCGATCCCTCCCCTTCGATGATGGTCACCAGGGCGTGGCCCTGCTCCACCAGGATCTCGAGCAGGGAGCAGGCCGCACCGGCGAGGGAGTCGCCCACCACCTCGATGCCGTTGCGGGAGAGACCCGAGCCAGTCACCGGTGGGATCGGGCCCACCCGGCTGTCCGAATCCCGGACGGCCCGGGTCACCTCGCCGGCCACCACACTGCGCGCCGAGGCCTCCATGGTCTGGGCGTTGACCGAGCCGTCGGCCTCGGGGTCGTACGCCAGCAGCGCGGCGAACCCCTCGGCGATGGTATCGGTCGGGACCACCCACACCGACTTGGACGATGAGGTCGTCACCCGCTCGGCCACCGGTCGGATGTTGCCGTTGTTGGGGAGGATGATGACCGAGTCGGACCGGACCGCCTCCACCGCCTCGACCAGCTCGGCCGTCGACGGGTTCATGGACTGTCCTCCGGCGATCAGGCCCTGGACACCGAGGGAGCGGAAGATCCGACCGATGCCGTCGCCGGTGGCCACCGCCACCACCCCGGTGGTCGGGGGCGGGCCCGGCGGGGTGGCGGACGGGTCCGGTGCCCACCGTGCCCGCCCCTTCGCGCACCCACCGCTCCTCCTCGACCTGCTCCAGGAGGTCGGTGACCCGCAGGTTGCGGGGCCGACCGGCGTCGAGCGATGCCTCGATGGCCGCCCCGATGTCGTCGGTGTGGATATGGCAGTTCCACAGCCCGTCGCCGCCCACCACGACGATGGAGTCGCCGATGCCGGCCCAGACCTCCTTGAACGACGGGATGGTGTCGTCGGGGGCCTCGAGCAGGTACATGACCTCGTAGCGGAGCCCGGCCAGGACCCGCTGGGCGGCCCCCGCCTCATCAGATGGTTCGAGAGCGGGAGACGCCGTGCCCGGGGCCTCGGGGTTGAAGGGACCGAACACGGTGTCGGGCGGCTCGGGCGGCTGTGGCATGGCCCGCCCGTCCACCACGGTCAGCAGGGCGTCGAGCAGGAGGAGGAAGCCGGTGCCGCCCGGCGTCGACCACGCCGGCCTGCTCCAGCACCGGGAGAAGCGACGGAGTGCGGGCCAGGGCGTCGGCCGCCGCCGCCCGGGAGGCCTCGACCACCTCCACCAGGGGTCGACCGGCCTCGGCGGCCGAGCTGGCACCCTCGGCCGCCCCCCGGGCCACGGTCAGGATGGTGCCCTCCACCGGTCGCATCACTGCCTCCCGGGCCAGCTTGTCGGCGATGGTCAGTGCCTCGGAGAGCTCGACCGGGCCCGGTCGGCTGGAGGAGCAGTTGAGCCCCTCGGAGAGGCCCCGGAGTAGCTGGGAGAGGATGACACCCGAGTTGCCCCGGGCCCCCATCAGGGAACCGTGGGCGATGGCGCGGCAGGTGGCGTCGAGATCTGGTGAGTCCAGGCCGGCGAGCTCGTCGGTCACCGACTCCATGGTGAGGGCCATGTTGGTGCCGGTGTCGCCGTCGGGGACCGGGTAGACGTTGAGCCGGTTGATCAACTCCCGATGGGAACGGAGCCCGTCACGGAACACGGTGATCACATCGACCGAGCTCCGCCGCTCCGAGCGCGTCGAGGACCACCATGGCCAGGATGCTAACCTTTGTGCCTTACCCAGAGGATCCTACGAGGAAGTCGGAGTGTCATGGCAGCGGTGTGCGAGGTCTGCGGCAAGAAGCCGTCGTTCGGTATGAACATCAGCCACTCCCACCGTCGGACCAAGCGGCGCTGGGATCCCAACATCCAGCGGGTCCGGGCCCTCGTGGACGGCTCGCCCAAGCGCCTCAACGTCTGCACCTCGTGCATCCGGTCCGGGAAGGTCGTGAAGCGGCCGATCCGGAACATCCCAGCCTGAGCAGCGGGGACCCGCCACCGACGCGTCCAGGCCGGTCGCGCCCCTCTCCACCGGAGAGTCGCACCACCAGGTCCTGCGGTCCCCGGGCGATGGTCGGGGTCACCCGCCGTGCTCACAAGCCGATTATCTCCCGTCGTGCACCTCTCGTCGGGACCGTCAGGAGGGGCCCGACCCGGACGAGGACGCCCTGACCGGCGCGCGGTCGGGGTCCGGGTCCGATCGTGGCCTCCGGGTGGGCAGTCGTACCTCGAACGTGGCCCCGGGACCGGGCAGCAGCGCCACGGTGCCCCCATGGGCCTCCACGATGGCCGCCACGATGGCCAGGCCCAGGCCGGCACCGCCCGACGTGCGGGACCGGGAGGGGTCCGACCGGTAGAACGCCTCGAAGATGCGGGGGGCGTCGTCGGGGTCGATGCCCGGTCCGTCGTCGTGGACGATCACCACCGCCCATGCCGGGTCCCCCGCCCGGCCATTGGCTCCGTCGGGAGTGGTCTCCGCAGCTACGGTGATGCCGATGGCGGTCCCGATGGGCGTGTGGCTGACTGCGTTCCGGGCCAGGTTGTCCAGCACCTGGCGAAGCCGGTCGGGGTCCCCCTCCACCATCACCGGTGCGCCTGCCTCGACGACCACCGGATGGTCGGGAGCGGCGACCGCGAGGCCCTCCGCCGTACGGTCGGACCAGCCCGACCAGGTCCACCGGCTCGAAGCGGAGGGGACGCTCGTGGTCGAGTTGGGCCAGCAGGAAGAGGTCGTCGACCAGTGTGGCCATCCGACCGGCCTCGTCCCGGATGTGACGAAGGGCGATCGGCCAGGTCGGCCGGCCGGTCCTGCATGCCGAGATCGAACAGCTCGGAGTACCCGAGGATCGAGGTCAGCGGCGTGCGTAGCTCGTGGGAGGCGTCGGCCAGGAAGCGCCGGAGCCGGTCCTCGGACGCCGCCCGCTGGGCGAAAGCCACCTCGATCTCGTCGATCATGGTGTTGAAGGCCTGGCCCAGCTGCCCGACCTCGGTCCCGCCCGAGGACACCGGGAGACCCGCTGGGACAGGTCCCCCTGGGCGATGGCGCCGGCAGTCCTGGTCATGGACTCGAGTGGCCGCAGGTCCCGTCGGACCATGACCCACGACAGCGCGCCCAGCCCCAGGAGGACCAGGGCCGACACGATCAGCTCGATCCACAGCAGGTGCCGCAGCGTGGACTGCGAGGTCGCTGAGCGGTACGGCCACCACGATCACCGCCGTCCCGTTGGCCAAGGGCTTGGCCAGGGCCCGGTAGGCCACGGCCGTGGGGCCCGTGCCCGAGGTGGTGAAGTAGTAGGTCCCGACCGGCCGGCAGGCCACACCCCGGCAGCTTGGCCGGGATGACCGGAGGCGACGGGGGCCTTACCTCCGTAGTCGAAGAACAGGTGGGCCTCGACGACGCCCTTGGTGCTCCGAGCTGGCCGTAGGTCCCGGGCGGCACCAGCACTCCTCGGTCGGATCCGCGGGTGGGCCCGAGGAGGCCGCCACCGTTGCGAAACGCACCTGGAGGACCGGAACGGGTTGGCGGCGCCGGGCGTCCGAACGGCGGGGGGAGCTGCCGGCACCTGGGGTCCGAGGCCGGACGAGGAGAGGAGGGCCCGGCCCACGGGGAAGGCGGCCACCTCGCAGCTGCTGGTCGACCCGGGTGGTCAGGAACGACCGCAGGGCGTTGTAGGTGACCACGTCGGAGATGATCAGCCCGGCGGCCACGATCCCCACCAGCAGCAGGAGCAGGCGGAGGCGGAGGGTCACCGGCCACTTCCCTGATCGGGACCCGACCCGGCGCGGGGCGCCCGGACGACACCGGGCGGGCCCGCATGCTGTAGCCGATGCCCCGCACCGTGCGGATCAGGGGCGGGCCGAGGGCGTCGAGCTTCTTGCGCAGGTAGCTCACGTAGACCTCCACCATGTTGACCTTGCCGTCGAAGCTGTAGTCCCAGACCCGGTCGCGGATCTGGGCCTTGGACACCACCTGGCCGGCGTTCATCATCAGGTAGTGGAGGAGCCGGAACTCGGTGGGCGTCAGATCGATCGACCACGCCCCCTCGCCGGACCTCGTGGCTCTCCTCGTCCAGCTCGACGTCCGCCACCGACCAGGCGCGGACCGACCTCCTCGTAGCCCTCGGACCGGCGCAGGATGGCGTTGACCCGCAGCAGCATCTCCTCGACGCTGAACGGCTTGGTCATGTAGTCGTCGCCGCCCAGCGCCAGACCCCGGAGGCGGTCGTCGAGGTCCCCGCGGGCGGTGAGGAAGAGCACCGGGATGTCGGCGGCGCGCCGGTCCTGGCCCATGCGTTCGAGCACCGTGAAGCCGTCGAGGTCGGGGAGCATGACGTCGAGGACGACCAGGTGGGGCCGGAAAGTCCTGCACGGCCCGCAGGGCCTCGTTCCCGGTGTGGGCCACCTCCACGTTCGGCCCCCTGCAGGTGCAGGGCCATGGTCACCAGGTCGGTGATGCTCTTCTCGTCGTCGACCACCAGGATGCGGTGCTCGGCGGTGGTCATCGTCGGACCCGTCGTCGCCCGCGGGCCTCGTTTCCCGCCTGGCGGGCCCGTCTGGCCCGCAGCCGCCCCGGTCGACTGCTCCACGCATCCCACCATGGTGACGGATGCGAGCTGTGGGTTTGCTTAGAACCGGTGGCGCCACCCGCCCGGCGGCAGGGGCTCGCCCTCGAGCGTGCGCTCGCCCGGGTGGTCGGTGCACCGGCCGACCGGGAGGGGGCGCCAGGCCGGCGGCCCGGAACGCCGCCACCAGGGCGTCCGGGCGCACCGGTGGCCACCAGCAGCTCGTAGTCCTCGCCCCCGGCCAGCGCCTCCTCCGCGGTGGCCCCGTCGGCCACCGGCACCGCGTCCAGGGCGACCCCGACCCCGGACGCCGCCGCCAGGTGGGCCAGGTCGGCGGCCAGGCCGTCGGAGAGGTCGATGGCGGCCGAGGCGCCGGCCCGCCGGGCCGCCTCGCCCTCGGCCAGCCGGGCCACCGGTCGCCGGTGGGCCCGGACCAGGTCGGGATCGGACGGCCGAGGGTGGGCACCCGCTCCGGCCGGCCCGCAGGAGCCCGCAGGCCGGCGGCCGACCGGCCCGAGGGGCCCGGTCACGAAGAGTCGGTCGCCCGGGCGGGCCCCCGAGCGGAGCAGCGGGGCCGGGCCGCCGGGCTCGGCCAAGCCGAACACCGCGGTGGAGACCACCAGCACCGGCGACTCGGCCAGGTCGCCGCCCACGACGACGCAGGCGGCCTCCTCGGCGGCCTCGGCCAGGCCGTCCCCCAGCCGCTCGAGATCGGTGCCCGCCGGCGCGGCCATCGAGACCAGGGCGTGGCCGGGCCGTACCCCCATGGCCGCGAAGTCGGAGACCGTCACCATCAGCGCCTTGTACCCGATGTCCTCGGGTCCGGACAGGTCGAGGTCGACGTGGACACCGCCCGACCACCAGGTCGGTGGCCAAGAGCACCCGGTCTCCCGAGGGCAAGGCCGACCACCGCGGCGTCGTCCCCGATCCAGGTGTCACCCACCGGGGGCACCTGACCACCGGGCGTGCGGAGCCGGGCCGCCGCCTCGAACCGGACCCGCAGCCGGGCGATGACTCGAACTCGTCCACCGCACCGGTCGGCCCGCGGCAACC
The DNA here is from genome assembly GCA_963717885.1 of uncultured Acidimicrobiaceae bacterium. Lineage (GTDB taxonomy): Bacteria > Actinomycetota > Acidimicrobiia > Acidimicrobiales > RAAP-2 > Bog-756. The sequence continues at coordinate 204,356 of CAVQXB010000005.1, forward strand.
GGTCCGGGGCACCCCGGAATTGGGACTCTGCACCCCCCTTGCCTACCATTGAGGGGCGGCACCCCCACTACAATCGGTGGATAACCGGTGGACAGGCCTCACCAGGCCCGGTCCGCCGGCAGCGCCCCACCGGAAGAATCCCGAGGAGGACCACCCAGCCCATGCCCCCCACCGCCAACAAGAAGCTGATCGCATGGGTGGACGAGATCGCGGCACTGACCGAGCCCGACCACCGTCGAGTGGTGCGACGGATCGGCCGAGGAGTACGACCGCCTGTGCCAGCTTCTGGTGGACAGCGGCACCTTCACCAAGCTGTCCGAGGCCAAGCGGCCCAACAGCTACTGGGCCCACTCGGACCCGGGTGACGTGGCCCGGGTGGAGGACCGGACCTACATCTGTTCGACCCTCGAGTCCGACGCCGGTCCGACCAACAACTGGCGGGACCCCGCGGAGATGCGGGGCGTGCTCACCGGTCTGTTCAAGGGATCCATGAAGGGGCGGACCATGTACGTGGTCCCCTTCTCCATGGGCCCGCTGGGCTCGTCCATCGCCCACATCGGCGTGGAGATCACCGACTCGGCCTACGTGGCCGTCTCGATGCGGATCATGACCCGGATGGGTCGAGGGGCGCTCGAGGTCCTCGGCGAGGACGGCGACTTCGTGCCTTGCCTCCACTCGGTGGGTGCACCCCTGGCCGACGGCGAGGCCGATGTGCCTTGGCCGTGCGATGCGGAGAACAAGTACATCGTCCACTTCCCCGAGACCCGGGAGATCTGGTCCTACGGCTCGGGCTACGGCGGCAACGCCCTGCTGGGCAAGAAGTGCTTCGCCCTGCGGATCGCCTCGGTCATGGCCCGCGACGACAACTGGCTGGCCGAGCACATGCTCATCCTGAAGCTGACCTCGCCGGCCGGCGAGACCCGGTACGTCACCGGCGCCTTCCCCTCGGCCTGCGGGAAGACCAACCTGGCCATGCTGATCCCCACCCTCCCCGACTGGAAGGTGGAGACGGTGGGCGACGACATCTGCTGGATGAAGTTCGGCCCCGACGGCCGCCTCTACGCCATCAACCCCGAAGCCGGCTTCTTCGGCGTGGCCCCGGGCACCAACAGCCACACCAACCCCAACGCCATGCTCACCCTGGACGGCAACGCCATCTTCACCAACACCGCCCTGACCGATGACGGCGACGTCTGGTGGGAGGGGATGACCGACGAGCCGCCGGCCCAGGCCACGTCGTGGAAGGGCGAGGAGTGGACACCCGAGTCCGGCGCACCGGCCGCCCACCCCAACGCCCGGTTCACCGTCCCGGCCGCCCAGGACCCGGCCATCGCCTCCGAGTGGGAGGACCCGGCCGGCGTGCCCATCGACGCCATCCTCTTCGGCGGGCGCCGGGCTTCGGTGGTGCCGCTGGTGTTCCAGTCCCGGGACTGGGAGCACGGCGTGTTCCTCGGCTCGATCATGGCCTCGGAGACCACGGCGGCGGCCGCCGGCGCGGTCGGGCAACCTGCGGCGCGACCCCTTCGCCATGCTGCCCTTCTGCGGCTACAACATGGCCGACTACTTCGCCCACTGGCTGAGCATCGGGGCCGGCGCCGACCCGGAGAAGCTCCCCAAGATCTTCTACGTCAACTGGTTCCGCAAGGACGAGGACGGACGCTGGCTGTGGCCCGGCTACGGCGAGAACTCCCGGGTGCTCGAGTGGGTGTTCGAGCGGGTCAGCGGGACCGGCGAGGCCACCGAGACCCCCATCGGGTTCATCCCGGCTCCGGGGGCCATCGACACCGACGGCCTGGACGTGTCGGCCGAGCGACATGGAGAAGCTGCTCACGGTCGACGTCGACGAGTGGCGGGCCGAGGTGCCGAGCATCCGCGAGCACTTCGCCATCTTCGGCGACAAGCTCCCGGCCCAGCTGGCCGCCGAGGTGGACCGGCTGGAGCAACGGCTGGGCTGACGGGATCGGGCACGGCCGGAGCCGGCCGGGCGGCTCAGGTGGCGTTCCGCACTCGGTGCGGACGCGCTCTGGCTCCCTCGCACGGCCCGGCGGGAGCTCATGTAGGACACCGCTCCGATCGCGGCGACGACCGCCATGACCAGGCTTCCCGCAGGTACCGGCAGGGACAGCACCACCGGTACGAACGAGCCCACCACCCACATCAGCTGGAACCTGGTCTCGAAGCGGGCGAAGGCCCGGCCCTGGTTGGACTCGCGCACGTGGCGCTGGACCAGAGCGTCGAAGGACGGCTTGGCCACCGCACTGGCCAGCCCGACCACCAGGGCGATCACCGCCCAGAACCACCGGGCCGTGTAGAAGGCTCCGCCCACGGTCACCGCCGCCACCAGCAGCAGTGAGCCGGTCAGCATCTGCTGTTCGTCGAGGTAGCGACGGATCCGTCGACACCAGAGCACCCCGATGAGGGCCCCGGCGGTGAGCCCGCCCAGCACGAACCCGAACCACCAGGTGGCCGCCCCGGTCCGGCGCAGGCCGAAGGCGAACAGGAAGGTGGTGAAGCCGACCAGGGCCTTCAGCACCGACATCGGCATCAGCGCCAGGGTGACCTCGGTGTCGGCGATGGGCCGGAAGGCGGCCAGGTCCTCCTCGTCGCCGACCCACTCGGGATCGAAGTCCGGCGCCATCTGGACTCCGGCCGGACGCCGGGGCCAGGGACGGCTCCGTCGCTCCTCGGAGCCGACCCGGCGGGCGCGGCGGCCGGACGCCGTCCTCCGGGCCAGTCGTCGGGGAACGGGCAGGCGGGCGCCGGCCGCGGCGGCGGCGGCGAACACGGCGATGCTGGTCCAGATCACGCTGGACGCCCCGCCCAGCTTGAGGATGATCACGGCGGGAACGGCGAAGGCGAAGCCGGCCAGGGAGGCCAGCAGGCCCAGGCGGGCGTTGAGGGTGGCCAGGTCCGGCTCGACCAGGCTCTCGCCGGTGCCAGGATCCTCGCACGTGGATGACCGGCGTGCCGTAGGGAGGGGTGGGATCGGGCGCCCGGGCGCCGGCGCCGCCTCCCGATCGATGGCCCGCCCCGGTGACGCCACCCGGTGTTCGGCGGCAGGGTGGCCGGGTCGGCCCTCCTGGCCTCAGTGGCTCCGTGGTCGCCCCGGTGACCCCGCCGGCCCCGTGGCCCGCTGGCCGTGGCCCCGCCGGCCTCGTCGAGCATGCCCAGGGCGGCCATCTCGGGCACCAGGGCCCCTTTGGTCACCAGGTACACCTTGGACAGCACCAGCATGGCGAAGGCCTCGGGGAACAGCAGCAGCGAGTGGATGTCCCGGGCCAGGAACGGGCAGAGCGCCGCCCGGCCCACCGCCGAGGCCACCACCATGGCCCGCCGGGCCCCCCGGCTGCGGTCGATGAGGGGCCCGAGGGCCGGGGCCACCACGGCGAACGGGCCCATGGTCAGGAGCAGGTAGAGCAGGACCTTGTCCTTGGCCGCGGTGGGCGAGATGGAGAAGAACAGCGAGCCGGCCAGCGAGACGGCGAACAGGGTGTCCCCCGCCGTCATCAGCACGTGGGTCAGGGCCAGCCGGCCGAAGGGCCTGCGCTGGTCGAACAGGTCGGTGATGGCCGACCGGGCCAGGCGCTTGAACTGGTCGCTGCGCTCCCGAACTCCCACAACGGCATGGTAGGCGTCCGGCACTCCCGGGCCTGCTCATGGGCCCGTGGCGCCGCCGGTCGCCGGTGGCCCGTGCGGCGGTACCATCGGCACGTCGCCCACCTGCCAGCGCCATGGAGGAGTCCCATGCCGGTCAACGCCTACGTGCTCATCCAGACCGAGGTGGGGAAGGCCGCCACGGTGGCCCGCACCGTGGCCGCCCTGGACGGCGTGCTGGCCGCCGAGGGGGTCACCGGCCCCTACGACGTCATCGTGCGGACCGAGGCCGAGACCGTCGACGAGCTGGGCCGGATGGTGGTCGGCGCCATCCAGCTGATCGACGGCATCACCCGCACGGTGACCTGCCCGGTGGTCAATCTCTGACGCCCGCCGCGGTGGTGCGGGAACGGACTGACCGACCGGACGGAGACCGACCGGACGGGGACCGGACCGGACGGCGCCTCTCAGGTGATGGCGCCCGAGGCCCGGAGCCCGGCCACCTCGGAGGGGTCCAGGCCCCAGTCGGCCGAGCGCCTCGTCGGTGTGCTGACCGGGGTTGGGCGGGGGACGGCGGATGGCGCCCGGCGTGCCCAGGAACCGTGGTGACGGGGCCGGCTGGACCACGCCGGCCACCTCGGTGAAGGTCCCGCGGGCCTGCATGTGGGGGTGGTCGGGTGCCTCCACCGGGGAGAGCACCGGGGCGGCGCAGGCGTCGCTGCCCTCGAAGATCGACCTCCCACTCCTTGCGGGTCTTGGCGGCGAAGAGGGCGGCGAACCGCTCCTTCATCTGCGGCCACGCCTCCCGGTCCATCTGGTCGGGGAGGTCCGCACCCTCGAGGCCCAGCAGCCGGATCAGCTCGGCGTAGAACTGGGGCTCGATGGCCCCGACGGCGAAGTACCCGCCGTCGGAGGTCTCGTAGACCTCGTAGAAGTGGGCGCCGGTGTCCAGCAGGTTGGTCCCCCGCTGGTCCTTCCAGATGCCGGCCGACATCAGGGTGTAGGTCATGGTCATCAGCGAGGCGGCGCCGTCGACCATGGCGGCGTCGATCACCTGGCCGATCCCGGTCTGGCGGGCGCTGATGATGGCGGCGCACATCCCGAAGGCCAGCAGCATGCCGCCGCCGCCGAAGTCGCCGACCAGGTTGAGCGGGGGAAACGGGCGCTGACCGGCCCGGCCCATGGGCTCGAGGGCCCCGGCCAGCGGCGATGTAGTCGATGTCGTGCCCGGCGGTCGGGGCCATCGGCCCCTCCTGGCCCCAACCGGTCATCCGGCCGTAGACCAGCCTGGGGTTGCGGGCCAGGCAGACGTCGGGTCCGAGGCCGAGGCGCTCGGCCACCCCGGGCCGGAAGCCCTCCATCAGCCCGTCGGCCTCCTCCACCAGCCGGAGGACCAGCGCCACCCCGTCGGGGTGCTTGAGGTCGACCGCCACCGACCGCCGGCCCCGGTTCATCAGGTCGACGTGGGGCTCGCTGTTGGGTGGGTAGGTGGCCCGGTCCGACCGGTCGATGCGGATGATGTCGGCGCCGGCGTCGGCCAGCATCATGCCGGCGAACGGGGCGGGCCCGAGGCCGGCCAGCTCGATGATGCGGACGCCCTCGAGGGGTCCGCTCACCGGGAGTCGTCCGGTAGGCGGCCGGGCGGCACGAGGGTGATTGTCATGGCCGGATGGTGGCCCTTCGCGACCCCGGGGGTCAAATGCAGTGGCCCGGCAGCCGGGTACCCTGCCGGAGGGGCCGGATCCGCCCCGCCCGGGCCCAGCCAGCCCGAGGGGGGCGACGCCGTTGCCCGAGTCCCGACGAGCGATGGGTCCCGGACGGGTCAATCTGATCGGGGACCACACCGACTACAACCAGGGCCTGGCCCTCCCCCTGGCCATCGATCTCGGAGTCACGGTGACCTTCACCCCCACCCGAGCGCCCGACGCTGGTGGTCACCTCATCGGCCTTCGCCGGCGACGGCAGACGATCACCGTGGGCCTGCGGCCCGAGCCGGACCTGCGACGGCCTTCGAGCCGGCCTGGGCCCGGCTGGTGGCGGCCGTGGCCCTCCTCGGTGCCGTCGGCACCGGCGGCACGCTGGCCATCGAGTCGACCCTGCCGGTGGGATCGGGCCTGTCCTCCAGCGCCGCCCTGGGCGTGGCCCTGGCCGAGGTGTTCGGGGTGGCCGGTGCCCCCGAGGACATCGCCCGGCTCGTGCCAGCAGGCCGAGCACCGGATCGGGGTCCCGGTCGGCCTCATGGACCCGCTGGTCTGTGCCGGGGGACGGGCCGGCCACGCCCTGCTCATCGACTTCGACACCCTGTCCGTCCGGCCGGTCCCCCTCCCCGACGACGCCGAGATCGTGGTCATCGACAGCGGGCAGCGCCGCACCCTGCGGACGTCGGGCTACGCCGCCCGGGTGGCCGAGTGCCGGGCGGCCGCCGAGGTGGTGGGGGTCCTCGGGCGTTGCCGGGAGCGACGACCTGGCGGCGCTACGCGACCCCGTCCTCCGCTCGAGGGCCCGCCACGTGGTCACCGAGTGCGCCCGGGTGCGGGCCACCGTGGACGCCCTGGCCGGGCACGACCTGGCCGGGGCCGGGGCCCTCCTGTCGGAGAGCCATCGGAGCCTGGCCGAGGACTTCGCCGTGTCCACCCCGGTCCTCGACGCTCTGGTGGCGCAGGTGGCTTCCCGTCCCGGGGTGCTCGGGGCCCGGATGACCGGGGCCGGGTTCGGGGGGTGCGTGGTGGCCCTGGCCCGACCCGGCGCCATCGACCCGGCGGCGTGGCCGACCCCGGCGTGGCGGGTGCAGGCGTCTGACGGCACGGTGGCCGCCCGGCGGCCTCGCCCGCCCGATCCCGGCTCGCGGGGGCGCCCTATCCGTAGCCCAGCTGGTCCTGGTCCGCCCGGGTACGGCTGGAGGCGGCGGGTGATGATCCTCTGCAGGATCACCGGCTTGCGTACGTCGTCGATGCAGCGGACCCGGTCCTCGCCCGCGGATCTCGAGCTCCAGGCGCCCGGTCCCGACCACCGTCGGAGCAGCGACTGTACCGCCGAGCACCGACACCACGTAGGCCAGTGGCGTCTCGGCGTGGCGGGGCGAGAACAGTCCCCACTGCTCGACGAGGCGCACCGAGGTCACGACCAGACTGGTGGTCCACCATCGGGCCGTCCGGACCGCCAGCCACACGCACGGCACCGCCACCACCAGTCCCTCGATCCAGTGGACGGTCACCGACGTGTGGGGGTAGCCGACGTCGAGGGCCACCCCGATGCCGATGGCGACGGCGGCGACCGCCAGCGGGCCCGAGAGGTACGTCCAGTGCGGCCGGATGTCGACCAGGACCTTCTCGCCCGGCAGGAGTTGGAAGCCGGCGGACGGCCAAAGGCCTCAGCCCAACTTGCCGGCGATCGATCCGGCCGAGCGGAGGACCGTCCCGTCGGCGCCGGCGGCGGAGTAGGCGTGGGTGGGCCGCTGGCGGGCTTCGTCCAGCAGGTCGTGGAGCAGGGTGGCGAACGGGCACCAGCGGGTCCACCCACAGGTAGCGGGCCAGTGAGCCGGGGATGGTGTTGACCTCGTTGACCACGAACTGCGTCCCGTCGGAGAGGAAGTCGATGCGGGCCACCCCTCGGACGCCGGCGAGCCCGGCCACCACGCTCGGCGGCCCGTCAGAGTCCTTCTCCAGCTCGGCCGGGATCCGGGCCGGGAGCTCCCGGTTGGCGCCGGCCATCCCCTCGCCGGCCACGTACTTGTCGCGGTAGTCCAGGATGTCGGCGGCGCCCGAGGCCCGGATGGGACGCTCGACGGCGGACAGCTCCAGGGTCGGCCAGCTGCGCACCGCCACCTGCAGGTCGAAGAGGTCGGGGCGGTACGGCTCGAGCGACGGCCCCGAACCGGAGGTGGGGGTTGGCCCGGAGCCGGGCCGAGGCGGTGGCCGAAGTCCTCGACCACGTCGATCCCGATGGACGAGCCCCCGAAGCGCGGGCTTGACGATGTAGGGCCCGTCGAAGGGCGGCGGTTGGCCGTCCGGGGCGAGCAGCGACCCGGGGCAGGGTGGGCAGCCCGGCGGCACCAGCCACCGCTCCGAAGGCCAGCTTGTCCATGCCCAGTGCGGCGCCGGACACCGTCGGGCCCGGAGTAGCGGATACCGGCCAGGTCCAGGGCGGCCTGGAGGGTGCCGTCCTCCCCGGGTCCCCCGTGGCAGCACACCAGGGCGGCGTCGATCTCGAGCGCCCGGGAGCGACCCAGTCGGCCCCCGGGCTCGGTGAAGCCGCCGTCGGGCGTGGCGTCAGAACTGGAGCCGGGTCGCCCCTCTCGGCACTCCCTCCACGAAGGCCTCCGCCTCGAGGGCCGGGTCCACCTCGAACCAGTCCCCGGTCTTGGACCAGAAGAGTGGCCCGGAGGGACCGGGACGGCTCCCGGAGACGGCCGCCAGGCCCCGGGCGGCCTGCAGGCCGGTGAGCACGCTCACGTCGTGCTCGGGAGAGGGTCCTCCGAAGATGACGGCGACGTCGGGCACGGTGGGGGACTCCTCCGATCGGTGGCGGGGCGGTGGCAGCGGGTTGCGGGGCTGGAGGACCGGCCCGGGGTCGGGCCGGCCGCCTCAACTTGTCAAGGGTAGTGGTCCGGCAGATCGTTCTCGTACAACACCGCGTCCCCCGGCCCGAGGTGCTCCCGGACCCACGCCACCGCCTGGTCGCGGTGGTCCACCAGGGTGACCGTGACGGCCGGCACCCCGGTCGGAGGTCGCTCCGGCCACCAGGGCCCGTCGGTTGGTGCGGCCCACCACGATCAGGTCGTCGGCCACGGCGGCGATGGCGGCGCCGAACCGCCGGTTCTCCTCGGCCTGGCGGGCGCCCAGCTCCACCATGCCCGGGGTCACCACCACCCGGCGGGGCCGCCCGGCCGGGCCGATCGCCCGCCCGGCCACCGGGTGCCGCCCGGATCCGGGGCCGCCGCCAGGGCCTCGAGCGCCTCGGCCGCCCCGGCCGGATTGGCGTTGTAGGTGTCGTCGAGGATGGCCACCCCGGACCCCGAGCGGACCGCCTGGAGCCGGTGGTCCACCGAGGGGAGCGTCGCCAGGCGGGCGCCCGATGTCGGCCGGATCGACGCCGAGCACCAGGGCCACGGCGACGGCACAGGCCAGATTGGTGGGCTGGGTGCCGGTGGGCACGGGCACGCCCTCGGCCAGCACCGAGCCGTCGGCGATAGGCCGACACCGTGGCCGTCCGTCGGCCGACCGCACCACGCAGACGCCGGCGGACCGGTCGACGCGCCGAGCACCGCCGGACCCGCTTCCCTCCGGCCGCGGCCCGGTCGGCCACCGCGGCCAGCCGGGGGTCGTCCACGGCCAGCACCACGTCGCCGGCCGTCCACCAGGATCTCCGACTTGGCCTCCACGATCCGCTCCTCGGAGCCGAACCGCTCCAGGTGGACCGGCCCGATGGCGGTGATCACGGCGACGTCGGGCGGGCACCACCGGCACAGGTCGGCGATCTCCCCGGGGCCGTAGGTGCCCATCTCGGCCACGAACACCTCGGTTCCGTCGGCCAGGTGCTCGTTCACGGCCCGGGCCAGGCCGGCCCGGTTGTTGAAGCTGGCCGGGGTGGCCACCACCGTCCGGGAGGGACGGACCAGGTGGGCGATGTGGCCCTTGGTGGAGGTCTTGCCGTACGACCCGGTGACGGCCACGACCGTCGGATCCACCCGGGCCAGCCGGGCCGCGGGCCTCGTCGACGAAGTGGGCGCGACAGCCGGCGCTCGACCGGGGAGGTGACCAGGCAGGCCAGGTCGACCAGGAACGGCACGGCCAACGCGCGGCCAGGGCGGCGAACGGGGCGGCCGGGCCCACGCACCACGCCGGCCCCCACCACGACGACCTCCAGCGCCGCCCAGACCACGGCCAGGGTGCGGAGCCGGCGGGTCCAGGCCAGGGCCGAGGTGCGGCCCCGCAGGGAGAGCCCGATCGGGCCCGGCCGCCACCCCGCCGGCCACCACCACCCCGGCCACGGGCCACCAGGCCGAGGCCACCGCGGCCGCCATCACCACGACGGCCAGGGCGACGTTGGCCGGCGTGGTCCGCCACCACCGGCCGGCGAACCGGGACGACCGATCCGGCCAGGTAGTGCTCCCGCTGGGCCACGCGGAGCCACCGGAGGCCGGACGGGACGGCAGGCCAGCACGCACGGGCCACGGCGATCCAGGCCACCCCTGGTGCAGCCGGCCCGGGCCGACGCCGCCAGGCCGGCGAGGGAGTCCGCCGGACGGCGGAGGCAGCCGTCACCGGGCGAGCCCCCGTCGACGCGGGACCGGCGGCGCGGCCCAGGATGACCTCGGCCAGCGCCCGGGGGGCCTCGGTCGGGGTCAGGTGACCCGACGCCGGGCAGGGTCACCAGGCGGGCCGACGGGAACAGGGGCCGGGCCCGCACCGCCACCTCCAGTGGAGCCTCGGTGTCGCCGTCGCCCCACACCAGGTCCACCGGGCAGCGGATGGCCGCCATCTGCTCGGCGTACTGCTCGGCCAGCACCTTCACGAACACCCCCCGCATCACCCCCTGGGCCGCCCGGTAGTCGGGCGAGCCGTACCTCTGGCGGAGGGCCTCCATCCGCTCCTCCCCGACCAGGCCCATGCCGGTGGAGCCGTCGGGCCAGCCGGAAGGACCGGGCCGGGCGGGCCCGTCGACCCTCGCGGTCGAGCAGGGGCACACCGGTCAGCACCAGTCGTTCGATCCGGTCCGGGCACCAGCGGGGCCAGGTGGACCGCCACCCGCCCGCCGAAGGAGTGGCCCACCAGCACGACGCGCTCGGCCAGGACACCGGGCTCGTCGAAGAGGGGCAGCAGGTGGCGGGCGTACTGCTCGGATCCCCAGGGCTCGGGTGGAGGGGGGGTGGCCCCGAAGCCGGGCAGGTCGAGGCCCACGGCGCTGAGCGGGCCTGCCGGGGAGCGTGGACGCGGCGGCGAGCACCGGGGCGAAGTCCTCGTGGGTGCGCCGCCATCCGTGCAGGGCCAGCACCGTGGGCGCGCCGTCACCCCAGCGCCGCCGAACAGGGCACCCGCCGGCGAACGACTTCAGCACCGGCACACACTACCGACCGGCCCGGCCGCGGTGGCGCCAAGCGGGCCCCGCGCCGTCGACGACAGCCGGCTCGGGGCCGGCTCCGGGCGGGACCCGCCGCCCACCGTCGGGCCGCGATCGCCGGCGGGCCGCCGGACGGCACCGATGAACGCGGGGTGAGCGGCGCACCCGACCGGTACTCTCGGACTCCCCGTGCGAGATCCGGTGCCGGGCGACGAGTGTGCGACCCGGAGCCCTGGCCTCCCTCACCGAGCTCCAGCTGCGAGGCGGTGAGCTCGCCGGCCCGGGCCCTGTGCATCGTGGCCGGCGCCGGATCGGGCAAGACCCGGGTCCTCACCCTCCGGGTGGCCCGGCGCATCCGGGACGGGTCGGCCGACGCCGACCACACCGCGGTGTGCACCTTCACCCGCAAGGCCGCCCACGAGCTGCGGGGGCGCCTGCGCCTCTACGGGGTGCCGGTGTCCACCCCGGCCGCCTCCGGCGGGCGTGCCCGGGCCCGGCGTCCGGGCCGGCACCCTCCACCAGCTGGGCCTCACCCTGCTCCGCCGCCACGCCCTCGACACCGGGCAGCCCCCTCCCCTGGTGGCCGAGCACCGCTGGCGGACCATCGCCGCCATCGTCGGGGACCCGGCCACGGCCTCGGCCGTGGACACCGAGATCGGCTGGGCCAAGGCCCGCTGCCTCCGGCCCGGGACCTACGCCGAGGCCGCCGTCCGAGCGCCGAGCGGGTGGTGTCGGTGACGCCCGACCGGGTGGAGGAGGTCTTCGCCGAGTACGAGGCGGCGCTGGCTCGACGGCACGCCCTCGACCTCGACGACGTGCTGGTCCGTGCCGCCGACCTCTTCCACGACGACGCCGGCTTCGCCGAGCGGATGCACTGGCGGTACCGGCACCTGTCGGTGGACGAGTTCCAGGACGTGAACCCGGCCCAGTTCCGGCTGATCCGCGCCCTGCTCGGGAGCCGGGACGACCTGTGCGCGGTGGGCGACCCCAACCAGGCCATCTACGGCTGGAACGGGGCCGACCCGACGCTGCTGGCCCGCCTCCCCCAGCTGGTCGGCGGGAATGGAGGTGGTCCGCCTGGACGAGAACCACCGGTCGACGCCCCAGGTGGTGGCGGCGGCCACCGCCGCCCTGGGCCGCACCGTCTCGGCCGCCGCCCCGCTCGGTGGCCGCCGACGGCCCGATGCCGGTGGTCACGGCCTTCGACGACGACGAGGCCGAGGCCGAGGCGGTGGTGGCGTCGCTGCTCGACCGGTCGGAGGACGGGGCGGCGTGGTCGGACCAGGCGGTGCTGGCCCGGACCCACGACCAGCTGGCCACCGTGGCCCGGGCCCTGGCCCGGGCCGGGATCCCCCACCGCATGGCGCCGGGTCCCGAATCGCCGCCCGGGGAGCGCGGTGCTCCGGCGGGGCCCGCCCGGACGCGGCGGGCCCTCGGACCGGTCCGAGGCAGGGCCGCCGGCGGCCGACCCACCGGCGCTGTCGGACGGCTCGGTCCGACGGCGACGTCGTGGAGCTGGCCACGTTCCACCGGGCCAAGGGGCTCGAGTGGGAGTCGGTCCACGTCGTCGGGCCTCGAGGAGGGCTTCGTGCCCATCGTCTACGCCGAGTCCTCGGAGGCCCGGGACGAGGAGCGACGCCTGCTCTACGTGGCCCTCACCCGGGCCTCCCGGGACCTCCACTGCTCGTGGGCGCGCTCGCGTCGCATGGCCAACGGCCGCTCCATGGACCGGCGGCCCTCCCGTGGCTGGCCGCGGTGGCCCGGGTGTCCAGGGCCGGCACCGGGCGGGCGCCCCGTCCCGACGCCGACCGGATGATCGCCGAGATGCGGGCCGGGCTCGGGCCGCTGACGCCCGGGCCCGCCGGGCCCAAGGCTGCCGCGAGGCGCGGACCCGGACTCCGGTGCTGGCTTTCGGACCGGTCTCGTCAGTCCAGCTCTACGTCGATGAACACCGGGGCGTGGTCCGAGGGCTTCTCCCCCTTGCGGGCGTTCCGGTCGATGAGGGCGTAGGTGGTCCGAGCGGCCAGCACCTCGGTCACCAGGATGAGGTCGATGCGCATGCCCCGGTGCCGGTGGAACGAGCCGCCCCGGTAGTCCCACCAGGTGAACAGGCGGTCCTCGTCGTAGAGCCGCCGGAAGGCGTCGACCAGTCCCCAGGACCGCAGCTCGGCCAGAGCCTCTCGCTCCGGCTCGCTGACGTGGGTCATTCCCTCGAACTGGGACGGGTCCCAGACGTCGCGGTCCTCGGGGGCCACGTTGAAGTCGCCGCAGACGGCCACCGGCCGGTCCGGTGAGGTGGTCTCCTCCAGCACGGCTCGCAGCCGGGCCAGCCAGGCCAGCTTGGCCGGATAGTGCTCGCTGTCGAGGCTCCGACCGTTGGGCACGTAGACCGAGACCACCCGCACCCCTCCGCAGTCGGCGGCAATGGCCCTCGGCCCCTGGTCGTCGTCCTCGGATCCCAGCTCCCCGGGTGACCCCGGTGAGGCCGACCCGGCTGCAGATGGCCACCCCGTTCCACCGCCCGTCCCCGTGGTGGGCCGTCTCGTAGCCCAGGGCGGCGAAGGCGGCGTGGGGGAAGGCCGAGTCGGCCTGCTTGGTCTCCTGGAGGCACAGGACGTCGGGCCGGGCGTAGCCGATCCACTCCTCGACCCGTGGCAGGCGGGCGGTCAGCGAGTTGACGTTCCAGGTGGCGATGCGCACGGTGCTCGGCCCTCAGGTCCCGGCCCGCTCGACGGCGGGTCGGTCTCGCGCCGGGTACGGGGCTCGGCGTCCACCAGGACGAAGAGCAGGTCGGCCTGGCAGGCCAGCTCCCCGCCCACGGTGGCCCGTCCGGTCCCCTTGCCGGCCCGGGCCGACATCCGGCCCAGGGTCACCTCGAGGTCCAGCCGGTCCCCGGGCACCACCTGCCGGCGGAACCGGGCCTTCTCGATCCCGCCGAACAGGGGCAGCTTGCCGGCGCAGGCCGGATCGGCCAGGACGGCCACGCCGCCCAGCTGGGCCAGGGCCTCGACCATGAGCACCCCGGGCAGCGTGGGCCGGCCGGGGAAGTGCCCGGCGAAGAAGGCCTCCTCGCCGGTCAGCTGCCAATGCCCGCGGGCCGACTGGCCCGGCTCGACGGCGTCCAGGCCGGTCGACGAAGAGGAACGGGTCGCGGTGGGGCAGGTAGTCCTCGGCTCGCACGAACGCCGAGGCTACCGGTCGCACCGGTCCTGGTGACGTTCCGCCGCTGCCGGCGCCGGGTGCGGCCGTGGGGGCGGGAGCTGGGCCGCGCCTTCAGCCCGCCATGCCGGGCAGCGCCAGCTCGGCCCGGCGGCGGGCGGCATCCAGCGACACCAGCGTGAACGGGCGCGTCTCGCCCTTGGTCAGGACCTGGCGGGCCTTGTTCGGCGGCGGATCGGCCAACAGCCGCAGCGGCACGTGGCAGAGCATGCCGCCCACGTCGATGTGGGCGCCGTGCGAGGTGAACGACGACCACCGTGCCGTCGAACGTGCTGCCCACCGGATGGTCGGCCACGAAGGTGAGGAACGTCATCGGGTCGTTGAGGGCCTCACCCCTGGCAGTGGACGGGGCGTCGGATGAGGCCGCAAGCGAGCCGGCTTGGTCGCCCCCGCGGCCTTGACTCCCCTGGCGTCCTTCTCGGTGGTCGTCCTGGCGTCCGTCGCCGCCATGTCGGTCTTGGCTGCCTTGTTGGTCTTGGCGACCTTGGTGGCGGACCCGGTCTTGGCGGCTGGCCGACCTTGGCCTGGCCTTGGCCGCCTTGTCGGCCTTGGCGGCCTTCGCGGTTCTCCCCGCCTTGGCCGCCTTGGTGGCCTTGGCCTCCGGCCGTCGGTGGCCTTGCCGGCGTCGGCCCTCTTGGCCGCCTTGGCCGACTTGGCCGGCCTTGGCCGCCTTGGCCGCCTTGGCGGCCTTGCCCGCCTTACCGGCCTTGTCGGCCTTGCCCGCCTTGGCCGCCTTGGCCGCCTTGGTGATCCCGGCGGCCGGCTCGGTGGTCTTCGCGGCCGGCTCGGGGGTCTCCGCGGCCGACTCGGTGGACTTGGCGGCCTTGGAGGTCGTCGGCCTCGACCTGACCCGGACCTGGACCCGGACGCTTCTACCTCGTCTCCGAACCCCGGCTCGTCCGACCCCGGCCTGGCGTCCCGCTTGGACTCTGGCCGTCACCGATCGGCTCTTGGCCCCCCGTACCGGGGTCCTCGGGGTGAAGATCCAGCCCACGCCGGGCACCGGCTTGCCGCCGATGAGCCGGCCGGGCTCGAACAGCCAGGGCCGCTCGGCGTGGAACTCCTGGAACGAGTCGTTGGACAGCACCAGCGCACCCGATTTCTCGGCGATACGCAGGATGAACCCGTCGCCCCGGCCCACCGCCCCGGCCGGCGGGGCCACCATCTCGCCGTGCTCCACGGCCTGCTCGAAGGCCGGCACCTCCGAAGGGTCGATGCGGTGCGCCGAACGAGGCGTCGACCACCACGGTCACGTCCGAGCTGGTGAAGCCCCGGTACTCCTCCAGGAAGGCCTGGATGGCCTCGTCGAGCTGGGCCAGGCTGGGGAGGGTGCGTCCTTCGGTGGCGATGTTGGACCCGTCGACGACGATGCGCCGGCGTCGGGGAGATCTTGTTCCATAGAAGTCACCAGTCAACCATCTGACCAGGATGTCCCCGACCATACCCACCCTCTGCGGCGGGGACGGCGACCCTGAGGATGGCCCGGTGGCCACCGAGACCCCCCGGACCGACGAGGCCACCGACCTCCTCCAGCACCTGATCCGGAACCGGTGCGTCAACGACGGCACGGCCGCTTCGGGCCAGGAGCACCGCAGCGCCGACCTGCTCCTGACCTACCTCGAGGGCTCGGGCGCGGACATCGAGACCTACGAGCCCGAGCCCGGGCCGGACCTCGCTGGTGGCCAAGATCCACGGCTCCGACCCGACGGCCCCCTCGCTGACCCTGCTCGGCCACACCGACGTGGTCCCGGCCAACCCGGACGACTGGAGCCACGACCCGTTCGGGGGCGAGCTCATCGACGGGGAGGTCTGGGGCCGGGGGGCCATCGACATGCTCAACCTCACCGCCACCATGGCCACCGGCTTCCGCCACCTGGCCCTGACGGGCTTCCGGCCCGCCGGCGACCTCACCTACGTGGCCGTGGCCGACGAGGAGGCGCTCGGAACCCACGGGGCCCAGTGGCTCGTGCCGGCACGCCGCCGACGCCGTGCACGGCGACTACGTGATCACCGAGTCCGGCGGGTTCCCCATGGGCGGCGCCGACGGGACGCCCCGCCTGCCGGTGATCGTGGGCGAGAAGGGGGTCTACTGGTGCCGGCTGGTGGTCAAGGGCACCCCGGGCCACGGCAGCCAGCCCCTGCGCACGGACAACGCCCTGGTCAAGGCGGCCGAGGTGGTCCGGCGGATCGACGCGCTACCGGCCCCAGGCCCAGCTGCACGAGGCGTGGACCCGCTTCATCGAGGGCATCGGATTCCCGCCCGACCTGGCCGAGCCGCTCCTCGACCCCGACCGCATCGACGACTTCTGCGACGAGCTGCCCCTGGTGGGCCTGGCCCGCCAGGCCCACGCCTGCACCCACACCACCATGGCCCCGACCATGATGCGGGCCGGCACCAAACTCAACGTGATCCCCGACCGGGTCGAGCTCGAGGTGGACATCCGGTCGCTGCCCGGGTGGGACACCGCCGACGTTCGTGGCCATGCTGGAGGAGGTCATCGGGGACCTGGCCGACGACGTGAGATCGAGATGGGCTCCGAGCAGGTCGTCCACCACCTCCCCCATCGACACCCCGCTGTGGGACGCCCTCGAACGGGTCAGCCGGCTCTTCTACCCCGGGGCCCGGACCGTGCCCTTCCTGACCGTCGGGGCCACCGACGCCCGGTTCCACCGGGCCCTCGGCAGCGTGGCCTACGGGTTCGGCCTGCACAGCCCGGCCATCGGCTTCGAGCAGTACGGGGCCATGTTCCACGGGATCGACGAGCGGGTGGACGTGGAGTCGCTCCGCCTGTCCACCGAGATGTGGATGGCCCTGGCCCACGACTTCCTGGTCTGACCGGACGGGGCCGCTGCCACCGGGCCGCGCTCCGTCCGCGATGCGCCCTCGGCCGGCCCGCCGAGGTCGCCGACTCAGGCTCAGCCCACGGCGCGGGCCAGCAGGTCGTCCTGCTCGAGGCGGTGCAGGGCGGCGCTGCCCGAGGCGGGGCTGGCCGACTCGGCCCGGCTGACGTGGCGCAGGACGTGGGAGCTCGCGCAGCAGCTTGTGGAGGCGGCCGTGGACGAAGTTCCACGCCCCCATGTTCTCGGGCTCCTCCTGCAGCCACACCACCTCCTCGGCCTGGGGGTAGCCCTCGAGGATGTCCTCGATGGTCGCCTTCGGCCACGGGTAGAGCTGCTCGACCCGGACCACGGCCACGCTCCGGCCGGCCTCGCCCAGCTCGTCCCGCCGGGCCAGGGCGTCGTAGGCCACCTTGCCGGTGCACAGGACCACCCGGTCCACCGCGTCGGGGTCGAACTCCTCGGTCCCCGGCGGCCGGGTCGTCGAGCACCTCGGCGAACGAGCCGGAGGTGAACGCCGCGATCGGCGAGCGGGCCTGGCGGGCCCGGAGCAGCGACTTGGGGGTGAACACCACCAGCGGCTTGCGGTCGGACCTCAGGACCTGGGACCGCAGCAGGTGGAAGTACTGGGCCGCGGTGGTGGGCTCGGTCACCCGGAGGTTGCCCCGGGCGCACAGGGTCAGGAACCGCTCGATGCGGGCCGAGGAGTGCTCGGGGCCCTGGCCCTCGTAGCCGTGGGGCAGCAGCAGGACGAGGCCGGACGTCTGGCCCCACTTGTCCTCGGCCGCCACCAGGAAGTTGTCCACGATGATCTCGGCGCCGTTCCAGAAGTCGCCGAACTGGGCCTCCCAGGCCACCAGGTCGTCGGGGGCCACCACCGAGTAGCCGTACTCGAAGCCCACGCAGGCGTACTCGGACAGCAGCGAGTCGCGGATGGTGAACCGGCCGCCCGCGAGGCCGGCCAGGGGCACGTGCTCGGCGCCGGTGGCGTGGTCGACCAGGACGGCGTGGCGCTGGGAGAAGGTGCCCCGGCGGGTGTCCTGGCCGGTGAGCCGGACGTTGGTCCCCTCCAGCAGGAGCGAGCCGATGGCCAGCGCCTCGCCCAGGGCCCAGTCGATCTCGCCGTCGGCCACCACCTTGTCCCGCTGCTCGAACTGGCGGGCCAGCTTGGGGTGCATGACGAAGCCCTCGGGCACCGTGCGCACCTCGGCGGCCAGCCGGGACAGCACGGTGGCATCCACCCCGGTCTCGAGCCGGCGGGATCCACAGGTCGGGCACCACGTAGGCGGGCAGCACCGGAGCCCGGCCCGAGGTCACGGCCTCGGCCTCGGCCTCGGCCCGGGTCTCGTCGAGGGCGGCCTGCAGCCGGGCCGAGAAGTCGTCGAGCGCCTGCTCGGCCTCCTCCAGCGAGATGTCCCCCCGCCGGACCAGCGACTCGGTGTAGAGCTTGCGCACCGACCGCTTGGCCTCGATCAGGGCGTACATCAGCGGCTGGGTGTAGCTCGGGTCGTCACCCTCGTTGTGGCCGTGCCGCCGGTAGCAGACCATGTCGATGACCACGTCCTTGTGGAACGCCTGGCGGAAGCCGAAGGCCAGCCGGGCGGCCCGGGCGCAGGCCTCGGGGTCGTCGCCGTTCACGTGGAAGATCGGGGCCTGGACCATCTTGGCCACGTCGGTGGGGTACACCGAGGTGCGGGCGGCCTCGGGCGCGGTGGTGAAGCCGAGCTGGTTGTTGATGACGATGTGGACGGTCCCGCCGGTGCGGTAGCCGGCCAGCCCGGAGAGGTTGAGGGTCTCGGCCACCACGCCCTGGCCGGCGAAGGCGGCGTCGCCGTGGAGGAGGATGGGGAGCACCGGGAAGGGATCGCCGACCCCCTCCTCGAAGTCGCGGCCCGCTCCCCCGCTCGCCGCCCAGGGCGTCCTGCTTGGCCCGGGCCATGCCCACCACCACCGGGTCGACCGCCTCGAGGTGCGAGGGGTTGGAGGCCATGGTCACCGGGATGGAGCCGCCGTTGCGGGCCACGAAGGTGCCGGACGCCCCCTTGTGGTACTTCACGTCGCCCGAGCCCTGCACCGAGTCGGGGTCGAGGTTGCCCTCGAACTCCTCGAAGATCTCGCCGTAGGACTTGCCCACGATGTTGGCCAGCACGTTGAGGCGGCCCCGGTGGGCCATCCCCATCACCGCCTCGTGGAGCCCCTCGCGGACCGCCTCGTCGAGGATGGTGTCGAGCAGGACGATGGCCGACTCGGCCCCCTCGAGCCCGAACCGCTTCTGGCCCACGTAGCGGGAGTGGAGGAAGCGCTCGAACACCTCGGCGGCATTGAGCCGGCCGAGGATGTGGCGCTGCTCGTCGGGCGGCGAGGAGCGACGACACCCCCTCGACGTGCTGCTGGATCCACTGCTTCTGCTCGGGGTCCTGGATGTGCATGTACTCGACGCCCAGGGTGCGGCAGTAGGCGTCGCGCAGGATGTGGAGGATCTCGTCCAGCGTGGCCAGTGTCCTTGCCGGCCAGGCCGTCGGCCACGAAGTGGCGGGGCAGGTCCCAGATGGTCAGCCCGTAGTGGAGGGGGTCGAGCTCGGGGTGGAGCTCGGGGGGCTCGGCGTCGAGCGGGTCGAGGTGGGCGATCAGGTGGCCGCGGACCCGGTACATGTTGATCAGGGTCTGCACGTGGACCTGCTTGATCAGCCGGAGGTGGGCGCCGTCGCCCTCGTCGTCGGAGGCGTTGACGTCGTCCTCCCACCGCGACCGGCTCGTAGGGGATCTCGAGCGACTCGAAGACCTCGTCGTAGAAGCCGTGCTCGCCCATCAGGCACTCGGACACGTGGGCCAGGAAGAGGCCGGACTCGGCGCCCTGGATGATCCGGTGGTCGTAGGTCGAGGTGAGGGTCACCGTCTTGCCGATGCCCAGCTCGGCCAGCGTGCGGGGGTCGGCGGCCTCGAACCCCGCGGGGAAGCCGAGGGCGCCGACCCCGACGATGAGGCCCTGGCCGGGCATGAGGCGGGGCACCGACTGCACCGTGCCGAGGGTGCCGGGGTTGGTCAGGGTCACGGTGGTGCCGGCGAAGTCGTCGGGGGCGATCTTGTTGGTGTGGATCTTGCGGACCAGCTCCTCGTAGGCGCCGACGAAGCTCCGGAAGTCGCGGGTGTCGGCGTCCGGTGATGCACGGGACCAGCAGCGTCCGCCTGCCCCGGAGCCTTCTCGACGTCGACGGCCAGGCCCAGGCCCACGTGCCGGTGCCGGATGACCCCGGGGGTGCCCTTGCCGTCGGCGTCGGCCACGAACGACGGCGTTCATGGCCGGGCACGGCCATCAGCGCCCTTGACCACGGCGTACCCGATCAGATGGGTGAAGCTGACCTTGCCCCCGGTGGTCCGGAACAGCTGGTTGTTGACGATGGTCCGGTTGACCTCGAGCAGCTTGGCCGGCACCACCCGGACGCTGGTGGCGGTGGGCACCCCGAGGGACGCCTCCATGTTGGCCACGATGCGGCCGGCGGCACCCCGCAGAGGGCGTGGCACCGCGTCGGGAGCCCCGGCCCCGGGGGACGGGACCGGCAGGGACGGTGTCGCCGCGGCGCACCGGCGGACCGGCGGTGGCCGCGGGTACCGTCCAGGGGTGTGCGGGGCGTGGTGGGCTCGCTCTGGCACCCCGGTGGCCGCCGGGGCCGGTGCGGGGCGGGTGCCGGTGCGGCCGCGGCGACGTGGGGGCCGGGGCGCCCGGCCGGCCGGTAGTCGGCGAAGAACTCGCGCCAGGAGTCCGAGACCGAGGTCGGGTCGGCCAGGAACCGGTCGTACATGTCCTCGACCAGCCAGGCGTTCGGGCCGAACGCCCCGGCGCCGGCGCGGCCGTGGCTCGCCGTCCCGGCGTCTCACTCCTTCGTCGTCGACGCTCATAGACCGTCCAGCCTACTGGGACGCCGACCCCGGCCCACGGGTCGTCCCGGACGCCGCCGCCGCGACCGCGGGTACGAGACCGGGGCAGGCGGTGGCGCGACGGCGGGCCGCGGCCCCGGGTCACCCCGGGCCACGGCCCACCGACCCACGGCTCGGCCGCGTGCCGGCGCAGCCGTCGGTCGACTACTTGGCCTTGGCCAGCTTCGGTGCCGGGGCCTGACCGTTCACGACCTTCTTGAACGATGCTCCGGCCGAGACCTTGGGGCTCTTCGACGCCTTGATCTTGATGGTCTCGCCGGTCTGCGGGTTGCGGCCGGTGCGAGCCGCACGCTGGGCCCGATCGAAGGTCAGGAAGCCGGTGATGACCACCTTCTCGCCTTTGGCCACATTGGCCACAACGACATCTTCGATGCCGGCCAGCACGGTCGCCACGTCCTTGGAGGTGGATCCGGTGTGGGCGGCCACGGCCGCGATGAGATCGGATTTGGTAAGGGGCACTGTCTCTCCTTCGTCTTCGGAAGCCACAACAATGCACGATCTGAGCGTGCCATGTGTGCATTAGGGTGCGCGAAGCCGCCGAATTCCGGGGGATCCGGTCCCCCACGGCCCCGGCCGGACGGCAGCCCGGTCGGGGCCGGTATGGCGTGGCCATCGGGCACCTGACAGGCTGGAACGGCGATGCCCGACCCCCCTCCGCTGGCCGTCACCGAGCACGTCCCGGCCGGCGGGTCGGACGACCTCCCGCTGGTGGTGCTGGTCCACGGGTCGCTCGACCGGGCCGCCAGCTTCACCCGGGTGGTCCGCCGGCTCGACGACCTGCCACACCGTGGCCTACGACCGGCGCGGCTACCAGGGCTCCCGCCACGCCCTCCCGCTCAACGCCACGCTCGACGGGCACGTCGACGACCTGCTGGCCGTGATCGGCGGGCGGACCTCGGTCGTGGTCGGGCACAGCTACGGAGGGGACGTGGCCCTCGGGGCCGCCCTCACGACCGGGGTGGGATCGGGGATCGTCTCGGTGGCGGTCTACGAGCCGCCGATGCCGTGGCTGGGGTTCTGGGCCCGCAGCGCCGCCAGTGCCGCCGCCATGCGGGCCGACCGGCGACCGGCGGCCACGGCCGGGGTCGGGCCGCCCGCCGGGGACAGTGGCGCAGAGGCCGAGCGCTTCTTCCGGCGGATGGTCGGGGACGCGGCCTGGGAACGGCTGTCGGAGGCGGCCAAGGCGGACCGCCGGGCCGACGGGCCGGCCCTGGAGGCCGAGCTCTCGGCCATCCGGGTCACCGACCAGCCGTTCGACGTCACGGCCCTGGCCGTTCCCGCCACCTTCGGCACCGGTGAGCGTTCGGCCCCGCGCCACCGGGCCACCGTGGACTGGTTGGCCGAGCACGTCCCGGGCGGCCGAGCTGGTGGAGATCCCGGGGCCTCGCACGGGGCCCACCTGACCCACCCCGACGCATTCGCCTCGATGGTGCGATCGGCGGTGGCCCGCGCCGGCTACCCGGTGGGATCGACGACGTGAACATCCTGGTCGAGCGGGGCCTCCGGCCTGATCGGGACGGCCCTGGTGGAACGGCTCCGGGGCGACGGTCACGCGCGTCACCCGCCTGGTCCGGAACCGACATGGCTCGGGGAGCGGGGGGCACCGGGCAGTCACCGATGTGACCTGGGCACCCGACCGGGGCCAGGTCGACGTGGCCGGACTGGAGCGCACCGGACCGTTCGACGGCGTCGTCAACCTGTCCGGGGCCGGCATCGGGGACCGGCGTTGGTCGGCGGACCGCAAGCGGGTCATCCTGGACAGCCGGACCGACGCCACCCGGCTCTTGGTCGACACCCTCCTCCGCCTGTCCCTGCGCCCACCGGTGCTGGTGAGTGCGTCGGCCGTCGGGTTCTACGGCGACCGCGGGGACGAGGAGCTGACCGAGGCCTCGGACGGTGGGACCGGGTTCCTGGCCGATGTGTGCCGGGCCTGGGAGGCGACAGCCCGACCGGCGGCCGACGGCGGGATCCGGACCGTGCTCCTGCGCACCGGCTTCGTCCTCAGCCGCCACGGCGGCGCACTGGGAAAACAGCTCCCCCTGTTCCGGGCGGGGCTCGGGGGCAGGATGGGCTCGGGCCGCCAGTACCGCAGCTGGATCACCCTCGAGGACGAGATCGGGGCCGTCCTGCACTGCCTGGCCGACGACGGCCTGTCCGGTCCGGTCAATGCCACGGCACCGACGCCGGCCACCGATGCCGAGCTGCCAGGGCCATCGGCGCCGAGCTCCACCGTCCCACGATGATGGTGGTGCCGGGGGCCGCCCTGCGCCTGGCCCTGGGGGCCGAGATGGCCGCCGAGCTGGTCCTCGGCGGGACAGCGGGTCCGCCCCGAGAGGCTGCAGTCCTCGGGCTTCTCGCTTCGCCCACCCGGTGCTGGCCGAGGCCGTCCACTCGGTGCTGACCGCACCGGGCTGAGGCGGGGCCCGGGGAGGGCCCGGGACGGGACACCACGGTTACGCTGTCCACGACCAGGTCGGCTCGGTGGCTCGAACCGCCCGCCCGGCCACCGACTCCACGAGGGGGACGCCACTCATGACCGCTGTCACCGAAGCAGGCCGGAACGGCCGGCGGGACCGACCGACGGCGCCGGGGTCATCGGGCCGGAGCAGTTCGAGGCCGATGTCCGGGCCTTCCTCGAGGCCAACGCCACCCGCCGTCCCGAGGAGACGTTCGTGTGGGGGGTGGGATCGGAGGGCGTGAGCCTGTTCCCGGAGCGGACTCCGGAGCAGGACGCAGCCGACCTCGCGGCCGCCCGGTCCTGGGCCCAGAAGGTCTTCGACGCCGGCTTCGGCTGGATCAGCGGTCCGCCCGCCTACGGCGGCCGTGGGCTGCCACGTGACTACCAGCGCCTCTACAACTCGTTGGCCGCCGAGTACGCCACGCCGTCGATGTCGGCCTACGGCATCGGCCTCGGCATGGTCGCCCCCACCATCCTGGCGCACGCCACCGAGGTGGTGAAGCAGGCCTACCTCATGCGAATGTACCGGGGGGACATCGTCGGGTGCCAGCTGTTCAGCGAGCCGGGCAGCGGGTCCGACCTGGCCTCGCTCCAGACCCGGGCGGTCCGCGACGGCGACGAGTGGATCGTCAACGGGCAGAAGGTGTGGACCTCGGGGGCCCAGTTCTCCGACATCGGGGAGATCATCTGCCGGACCGACCCAGACCTGCCCAAGCACCGAGGCCTGACCGGCTTCGTGGTGGACATGCACGCCCCGGGCGTGGAGGTCCGGCCCCTGCGCCAGATGACCGGTGGCGCCTCCTTCAACGAGGTGTTCTTCACCGACGTCAGGATCCCCGACTCCCACCGCCTGGGCGACGTCAACGGCGGCTGGACGGTGGCGCTGACCACACTGATGAACGAACGCGCCGCCATCGGCGGGGGCGGGGGCGGGGTGGGCCTGCCCACCAGCACCCGGCTGGTCGAGCTGACCCGGGCGCACGGTCGGTCGGAGGATCCGCTGATCCGCCAACAGTTGGCCGAGGTGATCATCAACGAGCGGGTGGCCCGCTACACCAACCTTCGGGCCATGGCCAAGATCGCGGTGGGACAGCTCCCGGGTCCGGAGATGTCCCTGGCCAAGCTGTCCCTCACCGCCAACATGGTGCGCACCTGCGATCTCCTGTCGTCCGCCCTGGGCCCGGCTCTCATCGCCGACACCGGGGCGTGGGGCACCTACGCGTGGTCGGAGTTCGTCCTCGGGGTGCCCGGCATGAGGATCGCCGGGGGGTCCGACGAGGTGCTGCGCAACATTCTGGGGGAGCGGGTGCTCGGTCTGCCCAAGGAGCCCGCCGCCAACTGATCGGGTCCGGCCAACCAGGGTGGTGTGACATCACCGGGAACGACGCCGGAACCCCAGGGACGACACGGCACACCACGGAACGGGGTCGGACCTCCGGTGTGGGCCGGGCGGGTACCGGAGGAGCCGGGGCCGGGCGGGGGTCGGCCTACCGGAAGGCCAGGTCGTCCACGAAGGACCACGACCGGCGGTGGATGGAGGTCAGGCCGAAGCCGGACAGCGCCGTCCGGTGGGCCGGCGAGGGATACCCCTTGTTCCGGTCGAAATCGAACGGGGGGAAGCTGTCGGCCCAGGACCGCATCAGCCGGTCACGGGTGACCTTGGCCATGATCGAGGCGGCGGCGATGGACAGGCACGGTGGCGTCGCCCCGGACCACGGTATGGACCTCCGGTGACCTCGCCCCCGGCTCGGTCCGGATCGGTGACGTAGTCGAACGTGCCGTCGAGCAGGATCACCCCGGGTACGACAGAGAGCCCGTCGAGGGCCCGGCGGGCGGCGAGGCGCAGGGCCCGGGTCATGCCGAGGGTGTCGCACTCCTGGGCGCTGGCGTGCCCCACCGCCCACTCCGTGCACCACTCGGTCGACCCGCGGGTACAGCTCCTCCCGCTGGGGCTCGGTGAGCTGCTTGGAGTCACGGACCCCCTTCGGGGGCCTCCGGTCGAAGCAGTGGACCACCACGCCCACCGACACCGGACCGGCCCACGCGCCGCGCCCCACCTCGTCGAGCCCGGCGACCCACTGGTGACCGGCGGTGCTGAGGCGCCGCTCGAGGCGGGCGTTCGGCGGCTTCGGCCCCGTCAACTCCCCCCGGCCCCTCTTCGACCCCTCGATGGGCTCATCTCCCTCTCCATCCGTTGTCTCCATCGCCGTCGGCCGGAGCAACCGGGTGCCGTCGGACCCCACCCGGACCCGGGGCCCGGTGGCATGCGCTCCCGGA
The DNA here is from genome assembly GCA_963717885.1 of uncultured Acidimicrobiaceae bacterium. Taxonomy (GTDB): domain Bacteria; phylum Actinomycetota; class Acidimicrobiia; order Acidimicrobiales; family RAAP-2; genus Bog-756. The sequence goes on from CAVQXB010000005.1 coordinate 229,737, forward strand.
ACGAAGTCTGCTACACCGGAGGTGTCGGGGTGGGGTTCTCGGAGCCCCGCCCGGGAGGAAGTTTTCCTACCCGTCCGGCCGACCGGTCGGCCGGACCGAAGGGATGGGTGCCATGGGACTGATGGACAAGGTCAAGGCGTCGGCGGAGATCGGGCTGGCCAAGGCCACCGAGGCGGGCAAGGCCGGGCAGGCCAAGCTGGACGCGGCCCAGGCCAAGCACAAGGCCGACGGCCTGCTGCGGGACCTGGGCGCCGCCGTGTACGCCGACCACGTGGGCAAGGGCAGCGACGGAGAACACCCAGACAGGCCGAGCGCATCGTGGAGGAGATCAAGGCCTACGAGGCCGAGTACGGGCCTGATCGGTTCGTGAACCCCGAGGAGACTCGCCGGAGGCCCCCCGCCGGGTGGCGGTGGTGCCCCACACCCACTGGGACCGGGAGTGGTACGAGCCGTTCCAGACCTTCCGTCTGAAGCTGGTCCGGCTCGTCGACGACCTGCTCGACCGGATGGAGCAGGACAGCTCCTACCGCCACTTCCTGCTCGACGGCCAGCTGGCGGTCATCGACGACTACCTCGAGATCCGACCGGAGAACGAAGGGCGGCTCGCCGCGCTGACCGGGGCCGGGCGGATCACCGTCGGGCCCTGGTACATCCTGATGGACGAGTTCCTGGTGTCGGGCGAGACCATCATCCGCAACCTCCAGGCCGGGATCCGGCGGGCCACCGCCTTCGGCGGGGCCATGGAGGTCGGGTACCTGCCCGACATGTTCGGCCACGTCGGCCAGATGCCCCAGATCCTGGCGTCGGCCGGGTTCGAGCACGCCGTGGTGTGGCGGGGCGTGCCCTCGGCCATCGACCGCAATGCCTTCCGGTGGGTGGCCCCGGACGGCTCCAGCGTGCGGGCCGAGTACCTGGTGGCCGGGTACGGCAACGGTGCCGCCCTGCCCGACGACGCCAAGGCCCTGGTCCGCCGGCTCCAGGCCCACCTGGAGGAGTTCGGCGGAGTTCCTCCGCCCCGGGGACCCGCTCCTGCTGATGAACGGCTCCGACCACCTGCGACCCGCAGCCGTGGCTGGGGCGGGTGGTGGCCGAGGCCAACCAGGTCCAGGGTGAGTTCGAGCTGGCCGTCACCTCGCTCCCCGACTACCTGCGGCTCCGCGCCCACCGAGGGGCTGCCCGAGTGGCCGGGCGAGCTGCGCTCGGGGTTCCGCTCCAACCTGCTGATGGGCGTGGGCTCCAACCGGGTCGACGTGAAGCAGGCGTCGGCCCGGGCCGAGCGGGCCCTCGAGCGCCTGGCCGAGCCGCTCTCGGCCCTGTTCCTGCCGGAGGCGGCGTGGCCCGAGCCCTTCATCGACCTGGCCTGGACGCCTGATCATCCGCAACGCCGCCCACGACTCCATCTGCGCCTGCTCGGTCGACGACGTGGTCGACGCGGTGCTCCACCGCTACGCCGAGGCCCGCCACATCGGCGAGGGCCTGGCCGAGAGGCGCTGGCCAGGCCGTGGGCCGCTCCATGGCCGAGCCGGGGCCGGTGGTGGTCAACCCGTCGCCCACGACCGCGGCGGCATGGTCGAGGTGGTGGTGGCCGCGGACGGCGCCGCCGGGACCCGACGTCCAGGTGCTGTCGGAGCGGGCCGGACTGCCCGGCTCGATCACCCTGGACGGAGGCACGGTCCTCAACATGCTGGGCCTCCTGCAGGGGGCCCGCATCAGCGACGACAGCTACGTCACCGACGTCTCCCTGGCCGAGGACGACACCGGCCTCGACATCACCATGGTGATCGGCACCGAGGCCGCGGGACGGGCGTCCCGGTGGAGGAGATCAAGCGGGAGCTGTTCACCCGGCTCACGGCCCGTCCCGACACCGAGGTGCGGTTGGTCCTGGACCAGCCCCCGGTCCGGCGCATCGCTGGCCCGCCAGGACGAGGTCCCGGCTTCGGGTGGTCCCGGTTCTCGCCCGCCCCGCTGGCCCACCCGGTGCGGCGTCGGAGGACGATGCCCCGGCGACCCGGGGCCGTCACCCTGACCAACGGGCTGGTCACCGTGGCCATCGACCCCGACCGACGGCACCTTCGCCCTCGACGGCGTGCCCGGGTACGGCCGGCTGGTCGACGGACGGCGACCACGGCGACACCTACAACTACTCGCCCCCCCCAACGGACACGGTGGTCGACACGCCCGACTCGGTGTCGGTCACCGTGGACGAGCGCGGGCCGGTGCGGGCGCGCGGCCACCATCGACCGCCACCTACACCTGGCCCGACCGGGTGGACGAGGACACCAAGTCGCGGGTCGGCGAGCCACCAGGTCCACGGTGGCCACCACGCGTCGAGCTCCGGGCCGACGAGCCGGTGGTGCGGGTCTCCACCCGCTTCGTCAACCCGTCCCGGGACCACCGGCTCCGGGTCCACCTCCCCCTGCCCCGGCCCGCCGCCACCTCGCACGCCGAGTGCGCCTTCACCGTGGTCGAGCGGGGGCTGGTGGCCGAGGGCCGCGCCGACGAGGTCGGCATCCCGACCTTCCCGTCCCGCCGGTTCGTCGCGGCCGGCGGGCTGACCGTGGTCCACGAGGGGCTGCTCGAGTACGAGCTGGTCGACCTGGAGGACGGTCGCGGCCGGAGGAGCGGGCCGGCGGAGCCGGGCCCGCCACCCTGGCCCTGACCCTGCTGCGGGCCACCGGGATGCTGTCGCGGTCTGGGCATGTCCCTCCGACCCCTGCCGGCCGGGCCCATGACGCCCGTCGAGGGCCCCAGATGCTCGGTCCGGTGGACGTGCGCTACGCCCTGGCCGTCGGTGACGGTCGACCCCTACCGGATGGCCACCGACGTCCTCGACCCCCTGCTCACCACCGGATCGTTCGGCGGCGGGGACCGGCCCGCCCGCGGCTCGGCGCTCAGCCGTGCGAGGCGCCGAGGTCTCCGCCGTCCGCCGGCAGGGCGGGCCGGCTGGAGGTCCGGGTGTTCAACCCGGGACCGACCGCCACCACGGTCGAGATCGCCGGGCGCTCGGGCTGGCTGGTCGACCTACGCGGGCGACCCCTCGCCCCGTTCGAGGGGAGCTTCGAGCTCCGGCCCCAGGGCATCGCCACCGCCCGGCTCGACGGCGACTGACCGACGCGTCGGTCGGGGCCGGCCCGGGAGCCGTGCCGTCGGCCCGGGGAGGGCCCCGCGGCTGACCGCCTTCTCCCCCCGCTCGCGGAGCTCGTCGAGCTCGCGCAGCACGCCCTCGAGCCGCTCCCAGCGCATGTTCCGGCGACGGTCGGCGCCCGGGCTCGGTGCCGGCGCGGGACAGCTTCCACACCTGGATCCGCCCGATGTCCTTCAGGTTGCGGGTCCGCAGGGCCCGAGCTCGAAGTCCGCCGTGATCGTCGGCCGGTCCTCGTTCTCGAGGGCCACCCGGAACTCGTCGGAGACCAGCACGGTGCCCGGGTTGGCCACACCGACCAGCCGGCTGGCCAGGTTGACCACCGGCCCGTAGAAGTCGCCGTCCTGGACCAGCACCGGACCGACGGCCAGCGCCACCCGGACGTCGGAGAGCAGTTCGTCGCCGGCGTAGGCCTCGGCCAGGCTCAGTCCGATCGAGGCCGCCCCGGTGGCCGTCGGCACCACGAACATGACCTCGTCGCCGATCATCTTGACCACCCGGCCCCCCAGGGCCACCACGGTGTCGTGGGCCAGCGCCTCGAACCGGGCCACCACCGCGGCCAGCTCCTCGTCGCCCAGGTGCTGGCTGAGCATGGTGAACCCGACCATGTCGGCGAAGCCCACCGCCATGACCGGGCTGATCCCCTCGTCGGGCGCCACGGGCCCGGTGGAGCATGGCCCGCCGGGTGGCGGCCTGCAGGTGCCGGCGCCAGACGTACTCGAGGAGCCGGGCCATGGCCGGGAGCGACGTGCCCGGCCTGCCGGGCGAACCGTCGGCGTCGAGGATGCTGTCACCCGACGAGCATCAGGATCGGGGTGGACCCCGGACCGGCCTCGGCCTCGGCGATCCGGGCCATGGACGACCCGATGACCCGGGCCATCTGCACGGCGGTGTCGGTGTCGACCAGGCCCATGGCCACCATGGACTGGAACAGCCGGACGGCCTCGATGTCCATGTCGGTGAAGACCGGGTCGTCGTCCCCACGTCGAGGAAGCCGAGGGCCCGCCAGAACCGTCGGGCGGTCTCGATGGGGATGTCGGTGGTCTCGGCCACCTGGGCCTGGGTCATGCGGCGCTCGGCCGGCACCACCATCCGGTCGACCACCAGGAGGTCGAGCACGTCGTCCTCCACCGCCCGGTCGATCTCCTCGTCGGTGCAGCCGAGGTCGCAGCAGGCGGGCCGCACCCGGGCCAGCGCCTCGCGGCGGGCCTGATCCGTGCGGTGTCGTGGTCGTCCGGCACGGGATCCACCCTACCGGTGGCGCCCGGCCGTCTCGGAACGATGGACCCGGGCGACCGGCTGCCGTCGGCCTCGGGGAACGGGCAGGCCCGACGCGGCACCTACACTGGGCGGTGGCAGCCGCCTCCCCACGGTCCGGACCGGCCGGGAACCGCGCCTCGCATCGGGGCCCGTGCCGTCCTGGTCCCGGTGAAGGCGTTCGACCAGGCCAAGCGGCGGCTGCATCTGGCCCTGAGCGGACCGGAGCGGGCCGACCTGTCACGGGCCATGGCCGACCGGGTGCTGACTGCCGCCCATCCCCTGCCGGTGGCCGTGGTGTGCGACGACAACGACGTGGCCGAGTGGGCCCGGCGGCGCGGTGCCCTGGTCATCTGGGAGCCCGGGCGCGGCCTGAACGGCGCGGTCGAGGCCGGCGTGGACCACCTGGCCGTCCCTCGGCGTCAGCCCAGGTGACGGTGGCCCACGCCGATCTGCCCCGGGCCTCGGACCTGGCCGCGGTGGGCGACGCCCCGGGCATCACCCTGGTGCCCGACCGCTACGGCAACGGGACCAACGTCATGGCCCTGCCCGCCGACGCCGGGTTCCAGTTCTCCTACGGCCCGGGCTCCTTCGCCCGCCACCGGGCCGAGGCCCATCGCCTCGGGCTTGCCGTGCGGATCCTCGACCGACCCGACCTGGCCTGGGACGTCGACGAGCCGGGCGACATGGTGCCGGTGGACGTGACCGCGGCGGCGGCCGGTGCACGTCTCCGTGACCGACACCGGCTCCGGAGGCTCGTCACCGGTCGGGCCGGGCCCGGCCATCCACCATCGGAGACCGGAGTGAGGCGTCGGATCCGGGAGCGGTCGGGAGGTCCGAGCGGCCTGCCGGTGGGCGACCTGCTCGACCCGGTGCGGTCACCGTCGACCTGCCCACCCCGGCCTCAGCGCCCTGGCCATCGGCGCCCATCCCGACGACATCGAGTTCGGCTGCGGCGCCACGCTGGCCAAGTGGGCGGCGGCCGGGTGCCGGGTCCACCACCTGGTCCTCACCGACGGGTCCAAGGGCAGTTGGGACCCCGGCGCCGACCTGGGCGCCCTGGTGGCGGCGCGGGAGGCGGAGTGCCGGGCGGCGGCGCCGGTCATCGACGGCCGGCCGGTCCGTCGAGGTCGGACGGCGGAACCGCCGACGGTGCGCGACGACCGGGTGCTCTTCCTGCGCCGGGTCGACGGCGAACTGGAGAACGCGGTCGACGAGCGGCGGGAGGTGGCCCGGATCATCCGCCGGCTCCGGCCGGACGCGCTGCTGGGCCACGATCCGTGGCGCCGGTACCGGCTCCACCCCGATCACCGGGCGGCCGGCTTCCTCACCCTCGATGCGCTGGTGGCCGCCCGCGATCCCCACTTCTTCCCCGAGCTGGGCCTGGCGCCGCACCGACCCGAGGTCGCTGCTGCTGTTCGAGGCCGACCTGCCCAACCACGTCGAGGACGTCGCACGGATTCGAGACCCGGAAGGTCGAGGCCCTCCTCTGTCACCGCAGCCAGTTCGAGTCCACCATGGGGATCGCGGCCGCGGCCGGCCGACGGGATCCGACCCGGCCGACGCGGACCGTCCGAGGCGGACGACGGCTCCGCCGCCTTCGCCGCCAAGGTGCGCCGCAGCTGGCGGAGCACGGCTCCCTGGCCGGCCGGTGCCTCGGGCGAGGCGTTCCACCGCATCACCGCCCTCTGACCTGGGACTCGGTCTCCCGCGGGCTTTGAACGCCTCGGCCCGGAGCGCAGCGGGTGAGTGGGCCGCCCGGACGCGGCACCAGGGGCCCGAAGGCCCCTGGTGACCGCACAGTGCACGGCGCCGGAGGCGCCGCGACCGGGTACTACCGGCGCTTGGCGGTCCGCTTGACGGCCTTGCGGGCCGGGGCCCTCTTGGCCGTGCGCTTGGCGGTGGCCTTCTTCGCTGCGGTCTTGCGGGCCGGGGCCTTCTTGACCGTCCGCTTGGCGGTGGCCTTCTTGGCCGGGGCCTTCTTGACCGTGCGCTTGGCGGTGGCCTTCTTCGCTGCGGTCTTGCGGGCCGGAGCCTTCTTGACCGTGCGCTTGGCGGCGGCCTTCTTCGCTGCAGTCTTGCGGGCCGGAGCCTTCCGAGCCGGAGCCTTCTTCACCGCCTTCTTGGCCGTCGTCTTGCGGGCTGTGGTCTTTTTGGCCGGGGCCTTCTTGACCGTCCGCTTGGCTGCTGCCTTCTTTACTGCCATTGATACTCCCTCCTTAGGGTTCAACGCCGTCTTGAACGTCGAACCGGTGGCGAACCGGACACCTTTCGACGCCGGGATGGGTACCACTGCACCAGTCCGTGGATTTCGACCCACCCGGGGACCACGGTCGATCGGGGTGAATGACCCGAACCCGACCACTGTGACCTTCCGTCCGGACCGAACCTCGGTGATGATCGTGTCGAACAGAACATCAACCACGTCTTCGACGGTTCGCCGAGTCGACACTGTCGAATCGCTCACCGCTTTGACGAGTTGAGACTTGTTCACGATCACCTCCTCAGCGATACGTAACCACTACAAGCAAAATGGCTTTTCACCTCCAGGTCAAGCACCAATCGCCGCGAGCGGCGACGCGTGGACGCCCTCGCACGCGCTCCATCGACATGGCCCGTCGATGACGACCCGATGCGGCGCCGTGTCGCGCGGTCGGGCACGCGAGGCCATGGACAGAAAACCGTTTATTTGCAAGGATTATTCGGCATCGACGCCGCGCCGTTCGGCTCGCGGAGACCATCGTCCGCCCACACGATCACCAGCAACTCAGCGGATGACGGGATGGATGACCGATGAGAAATATTTCTCGCGTCACCACCTCCACGACACGTCACAACGCCGTCATCGCGCCGCATTGGATGCCGTAGCGCGCGCCGGTCACGGCCTCTATCTCGGCCACGATGCACGCGGTTGGTGCTTCGCTCCGCCCGAACATTCGGTGATGGTCCTCGGTCCACCGCGCTCGGGAAAGACGTCGTCGTTGATCATCCCCAACGTGCTGTCGGCCAACGGTCCGGTGGTCACCACGTCGACCAAACCCGACGTGCTCGACGCCACCGTCGCGGCGCGATCAGTCCCTCGGGCGATGCCACCTGTTCGACCCTGCCGGCTCGGTGCGCCGAAGCGGAGAGCTGATTCCGCTGCGCTGGTCGCCTCTGCAGTCGTGTGGCACGTGGCCGGGCGCCCTCGCCACGGCCCGGTCGTTGGTAGCGGTGGGTTCGGCCGGTCATCCACCGGCGCCGGACACGGGGAGGGCTCGCACTGGACCGAGCGGGCCCAGGCCCTGCTGGCCCCGCTGCTGCACGCCGCCGCCTTGGACGGCTGCGACATGCGCACCGTCCTGACCTGGGTCGATCGCCACCAGGCGCTGCCGGCCCAGCAGGCGCTGGCCGGCGGGCCCGGCCGCGCCAGCGAGTTGGCCCGGAACCTGCTGGACGGCATCGCCGCCACCGAGGCCCGCGAGCTGAGCGGCATCTGGTCGACCGCCTCGGGGTGCCTGGCCGGCTTCCGCTCCGATCAGGCCCTCCGACCACCTGCCGAGCCCACTTCGACCCGGCAGCGTTCGTGGAATCGAGCGACACGCTCTACATCGCCGCGTCCGGCCCACCACCAGGCCCTGGTGGCCCCGATGGTGGTCGGACTCCTCGAGGACGTCCGCCGTGCGGCCTACGCCCACCACGCCAAGGAGGCCGAAGCAGGGTCGGTTCCGGTCCGGCACCCCTTGCTGCTGGCCCTCGACGAGGTGGCCAACATCGCCCCGCTCCCCGACCTGCCGGCCATGGTCAGCGAGGGCGGCGGTCAGGGCGTGATCACCCTGGCCTGCTTCCAGGACCTGTCCCAGGCCCGGCAGCGGTGGCCGGGGCGGGCCGACGGATTCGCCTCGCTGTTCGGCACCACGGTGGTGCTGCCCGGCATCGGGGACGTGGCCACCCTCGACGCGCTGTCCACGCTGGCCGGCGACGAGGAGCTCGTCGTGCGGACGGTGTCGGCCGGCCGCGGCCGCCACCGGCCACCTGGTCACCGACTCTGGCCGGTGGGCGCCCACACCGCGGGGAGAGCGCCACCACACAGTGGCGCCGTCGACTCCCGCCCGACGTCATCACCCGGGGCGTGACCGGACACCTGCTGGCCTTCGACGCCCGCAACCAGCCCGGCTGGGTCCCCTTGGCGCCCTCCTACGCCGTCGAGCCGTGGCGATCCCTCCGGGGCCTCGGCCTCGCCGCACCCACCATCGCCAGCACGGCGCAGGGCGGTCGGGACCGCGGACCATCGAGCCCGGGTACTGACGACCGGATTCTGCCCGCCGACCTCACGCCAGCCCCCTGGACGTATCCCACCCTCCCACCGTGCCCCGTTCACCTGCAGCAACCCTCCAGCGATGCTCATTCACCGTCCGATCCCGTCGCGGCGACGGGCCGGACGTGGACTCGGATCGACCGAGCGGGGCCCGACCGGCTCTCGACGTCCCGATCCATACCCGGGGGGCCACCACGGGCCGCCGGACGACCCAGACCCTCGTACCCGTCCAGCGCAGCCCGGAACCGGCCACCCTCCAGCACCCCGATCACGGCGGCGGGGTCCCACCGAGGCCCCGGAGCACCAGACGCCGAGCACGGGCGGACCGACGAGGGGCTGTCCCCGCACGCCTCGGCCAAACGCCCGGCCGCGGTCACCAGGTCATGACCGGAGCCGCCCGCCGGCGTCGAGGCGGCCACCACCGCCACCAGGTGGTTCAGACCGATCCACCGCCGGTGCACGCCCCATGCTCCTCCATCCGGTGGCGCAGGCGGTCGACGTCGACAACGACCTCGGAACGGAGCGGGCCGGGCCCCACGGCGCGACTGAGGTCACCGAGGTCGAACCCGAAGTCGGAGGCCCGTTGCCTCCACTCGTCGGTCAGGCTCTCGACGGTGGCCGTGCGGTCCTTGTCCGGTCGGTCGGCGTGGAAGGCCGCCACGATCCGGACCGGCCGGCCGGCCGGTCCCGCCGGCGGCGATGGAGGTACTCGTCCATCGAGGCGACCGCCGTCGAGAACAGCCGTCGCAGTCTGGCCTCGACCCCGATCACGTCACCCAGCCCGGACGGTCGGACCTCCCATGCCGCCCCCATGCGCCGGCCGAGCTCGAACCGGAGGCGGGCGTGGTAGATGCGACTGGGCCGCGCCGAGGTGGGCGTGGAGCCGCCGGCTGTCGAGCGCCGGACCACACGCCGTCGACGCCTTGGGCCACGTTGGCCACCACCAGGTGGGTGTGGAGATGGGGATCGAGGGCCCGGCTGGTGCGGTGGACGAACGCGCCGGCCACCGGCCCGGTGGAGGCGAGGAAGGCCACCTCGCCCCGTCCGGCTGCGCCGGACCCCGACAGCCTCCCGTCCCAGGTACTCGAGGGCGTCGGCCACCGCCACATGGTGGCCGGCCCGCGGCCGCGGCCATCTCCCGGGGCGCGAGCAGGTGGAGCAGGCTCACCGACTTCGGGGCGCAGAAGGTGAGGTCGTAGCCGGCGGTGCTCCGATCCCCCTCGGGCCGGCGCAGGGCCCGGCCCGACCAGGGGTCGCGCCCTTCGAGCACCTCGGCGAAATCTGGGCCGACTCGACCGCTCCGGCCAGCCCGAGGGCGAGGCACCGGCCCCGGTCCACACTCCCGGCTCCTCTCCGGCCACCAGGCTCCCTCGGCCCGGCCGGGGACCAGGTCGTCGACGTAGTAGACGGTGGCCGCCCTGCCGGACGACGTGGATCTTGAGTACCACCGGCGCTCCTCCCGGGAGTCGAGCCGATAGTAGTCATCCATTATTTTTCAATCAATACTAGCTCATTATTTAATTTTCAGTATTTTCTGTTCCGGTGGACTCGACATCCGCCGATCCGGCATCCGCAGATCCGGCATCCGCCGATCCGTAGAGTCGGAGGATCCGGGCGGCGGCCTCGGCGGCCAGGGACCGGTACTCGGGCGGCCCGACCACCCGGGCGTCGGGACCCAGGCGGAGGAGCAGCCGTTCCAGCCAGGCCTCGCCTCCCACGAAGAGCTCGACCTCGACCCGGTCCCCCACCGGGTCGGCGGTCCGGTGGCGGGAACCGACTCGACCAGCCAGGCGTGGCAGGGTCGAGGGAGAGACGGACCCTGACGGCTGTCGGGACCGGGGACGAACGGGTCGAAGGTCCCTCCGCCCGAACGGCGGCCGGACCCGCCCGACCGACCGGGCCCCGGCGTGGGTTCCGATCCGGCCTGCTCACCGGTCCCGGGTGCATCGTCGACCTCCGCCGGCAGGACGGCCTCGGGTGGGAACCCGGTGTCGAGGAGCTCCGACCGTTCGATCCGGTCCACCCGGAACCGACGCAGGTCCGACCGGCGGTCCGGCACCAGGCGTCGACATACCAGTGACCCTCGCTGGCGAAGAGACGGAGGGGGGCGATCTCCCGCTCGGTCACCCGGTCGGTGGAGGCCGAGTAGTAGGAGATGCGGAGCTGTCGGCGGGCGCCGAGGGCCTCCCGGACCAGCGGAAGGTGGATCGGCGCGTCCAGCTCCACCTCGATCTCCTCGCCCCCGAGGGCCCGGTCGAGCTTGGCCAGGGCCCGGGAGAGGGCTCCACTCTCGTCGCTGCCCGGCACGGCCAGCAGGGCTCGGGCCGAGGTGGCCAGGGCGAAGACCCTCGGACGGACTCAGCCGGCGGGGCCGGGCCAGGGACGTGCCCACCCGGATCGACACGGTGGTGTCGGTGACCACGATCTCCATGAGCTGGTCCGGCGTGTACGGGGGCACGCCGCAACAGGCGGCCATCTCCAACTCGGTGACCAGGGCTTCGGGTGTGAGGTCGAATCGATCGGCGGTCTCGTCGATGGGGGCCTCCCCCACCTGGGCCAGCCAGGCCAGGATGGCCAGGAGGCGTCGCAGCCGGTCGGCGGTGTTCGTGGCCATCTCAGCGACGCCGGTCCCGGCGGGATCCGGGCCGGTTTCGCTCCCGCCCGGCCGCCGGGCTGCGCCCCGGCGACCGTCGCCTGGAGGCGCTCGACCACGGCTGCCCGCACCGCTTCGGGGCCCGACCACTTCGGCGTGGTCCAGCAGGTCGAGGACCCAGAGGACCAGTGCACCCGACATCGGTCACCGACAGCCGCACCACGACGGCTCCGTCGCCGGCCCGATCGACAACCGCACTCCGGTCCCAGCTCGGCGACCACCCGTCCGGCCTCGGCCCCGTCGACCCGGATCGTCCACCTCGACCTCCTCACCGTCGCCGAACTGCCACGGGTCGAGGGCGAAAGCCCGATCCACGTCGAAGTCGTCCGGGACCCGGGCCGAGCCCCTGGCACCCGAGCTCGGGCGTCCCCTCGATCCGGTCGACGCGGAAGGTGCGGGCCTCCCGCCGGTCGCGGTCGAAACCGACCAGGTACCAGTGGCCCTTGCGGAAGCGGAGACCGGCCACGTCGACCTGCCGCCGCCGGCCCCGGTACCCGAACGCTGCCACCGCACCCTGGCGGCTGGCCTCGAACAGGGCCGGGAGGGCCGGCAGGCCACCGAAGGAGGGGAGGTCCACCAACGGGACCGGGGCGTCCCGCCGGGGGCGATTCGCCGCCGGCGCCCAATTTGAGCAGCGCCTGTTGGCCGATAGGCTCACCCAGGTGAACGCCGGCCACGGCCAAGTTCAGGGCGGCCTGCTCCTCTGCCTCGAGTCCGAGGTCGGGAAGGTAGTAGGCCCCGGGGTCGACCCGGTACCCCAGCTGGTCCTCCCCGCCGATGGGCACCACCAGCACCGGCACCCCTTCGTCGCGCAGCAGCCGCTTGTCCCGCTCGAAGGCCTGACGGCGGGCACCGTGCCGGTCGGGATAGCCGGGGACCCGGTCGGCGATCTCCCGCAGGCTCAACGGGCGCGGGGTGTCCAGCAGCACCAACAGCAGATCGGTGACCCGTTCGAGCCGATCGAGGCGTTGCATCGAGGTCAATCTAGGGCCCAGCGGGCCGAGGGCTGATCGTGGTGGCCACCGCCGGACCCTACGCCTGGGATCCCCACCTGGTGGCCTGGGCCGTGCTGGTGGTGGCCGGGGGCTCGGTGGTCCTGGGCCATCGACGGCTGGAGCGGTCCAGCGCGCATCCCATCCCGTGGACGCGACGACAGATGACCGCCTTCTCCGGCGCCTGGCTGACCGCCGCGCTGGCGGTGACCTGGCCGCTGGGCACGGTGGCGGCCCACTGGTCCCTCACCGCTCTGGTGGTCCAGCGCCTCCTGCTGGTGCTGGTGGTGGCTCCGCTCCTCTTGTTGGGGCTCCCCTACGACCTCATCCAGTGGCTGACCCGGCCCCGGGTGGTCGATGCCGTCCTGTTGCGCCTCCACCGGCCCCCGGTGGCCATCCCGGTGGTGACGGTCCTGGTGGTGGGCTCGATGACGCCGGCGCTGGTGCGGGCCCAGGCGTCGTCGCCGTGGGCCCGCGGCCTGTTGGACCTGGCCATGGTGGTGGCCGGGCTCGTCCTGTGGATGCCCGGTGATCGGGCGGATTCCCGGGCATCCCCCGGCTCAAGCCGGTGGTCGGTTCGGCTACCTGGTGGCCCAGGCGGTGGTGCCGGCCTTCCTCTCCTTCATCTACATCTTCTCGAACCACCCGCTCTACCCGGACGTTCGCCCGGTCCCACGCCGCGGTGGGCCTGCGACCCCTCAACGACCAGCAGATCGCCGGATTCGTCTCCAAGCTGTCCATGCTCCTGGTCCTGTTGATCGTGGGCGGCGGTGGTGCTGGCCCGTGCCCCGCTGATCCGAGGAGGAGTTCGCCCGCGACGAACCGCTGGTGTGGGCCGACGTCGAGCGGCAGTTCGAGCGGGCCGACCGGCAGGGTGCCAATCCGGAGCCGGGCCTGACCCGGCCGTCGGGGACGGCAGGCGACGCCCGGCCCGAGGTGGTGCCGGCGAGCCGGGTCGGCAATCTCACCGACCAGCCGCCACCGCGGCGTCGACCCGCCCGACGGTGACGGCCCGGATCCGGCGTGAGCCCCTGGGACCGCGAAGTCCGCGCCGGTGGTCGCCGGCTCCGTAGCATGGGCCGGTGACCTCGAGGCGCCCCGTCGCCCCCATCTTCCGGAGACTGGTGACCGGGACGGTGCGGGCCGGCATCGAGGAGTCTGGGTGGCCGGCCGGCCATGGTGGTCCGCTCGGTCTCGACGCCTCCGCCGGGGCGCCCTGTCGATGGAGGACGGCGAGACCATGCGGGTGGCGGCCGACTCGGCGCTGACCTTCCGGATCCCGGTGGTGCTGGTGCTGGCCTCCAGCGGGGCCGACGTGTCCGACGGCGTGGCCTCGCTCCACGGCTGGGGCCGGGCGGCGCGGGCCCTGGCCCGGTGCTCGGGCGTGGTGCCGGTGGTCGTGGTGGTGACCGGACCGGCCATCTCGGGACCGGCGCTGCTCCTCGGCCTCGCCGACCTGGTGGTGATGACCAGCGACGCCTTCGCCTTCGTCTCGGGACCGGCCATGGTCGAAGAGTTCACCGGGGTGCGCATCGGGATCCACCAGCTGGGGGGCACGGCCATGCACGCCCGGTCCAGCGGGCTGTGCGCCATCGAGGCCGACTCCGAGGAGGACGCGATGGCCCACGTGGAGCACCTGTTGGGCCTGCTCCCGGCCAACCTGGACGAGCTGCCCGCCCGCTCGGACCCGGACTGACCCGGCCGACCGGGAGGTCGACGAGCTCCGGGAGATCATCCCGGCCCGGGCCACCAGCTCCTACGACGTGCGCCAGGTGGCGGCGGCCCTGGCCGACGAGCACGACGTGACCGAGCTGTGGACCCGGTGGTCGCCCCAGCTGGTCACCGCCCTGGGCCGGATCGACGGCCGCACGGTGGGGTTCGTGGCCAACCAGCCCCAGGCCCTGGCCGGCACGCTGGACATCGCCGCCTCGCAGAAGGGGGCCCGGTTCGTCCGGTTCTGCGACTCGTTCAACGTGCCGCTGGTCACCCTGGTGGACACCCCGGGCTTCCTGCCGGGCAAGGACCTCGAGTGGCGGGGGATGATCCGGCACGGCGCCGAGCTGGCCTTCGCCTACGCCGAGGCCACCGTGCCCCGGGTGTGCGTGATCCTGCGCAAGGCGTTCGGCGGGGCCTACATCGTGATGGACTCCAAGGGCCTCGGCAACGACCTCTGCTTCGCCTGGCCCGGGGCGGAGATCGCGGTGATGGGGGCCGAAGGGGCGGTCCAGATCCTCAACCGGCGGGCCCGGCCCGAGGAACGGGAGGACCTCGCAGGCCGAGTACGCCGAGCGCTTCCTCACCCCGTACGCAGGCGTCCGAGCGGGGATTCGTCGATGCGGTGATCGACCCGGCGGCCACCCGAGCGGTGGTGGCCGAGGCGCTCTCGACGCTGGCCACGGCCAAGGAGCTGCTCCCGGGGCGCAAGCACACCGTCGGGCCGCTGTAGACTGTAGAAGGCCTTCGACCGTCCGGCTCGGTCAGGTATCGAGGTGACCGGATCGATCGTCGAACCATCACCGAAGATGCCGACTTCGGAGCGGCCGGGCCACGCGCAGGCCAATCCGATGGCCAGGAAGGCCACCATCGGGGCCCAGTATCCCCACTCCGAAGCGCCGGTGGAAGGCATAGACGGTGGCGAGCATGGCGACCGCCCATGCCCCGACCAGCCGCTTCCGACTGGCACAGGTGGCCGCCGTCAAGACGATCAGCGCCAGCGGAGGTCCCAGGTAGAAGACGACCATCACCGACTCGAAGAAGCACCGGAGGCTGAGGGCCAGGGCGCACAGCCAGAGGAGGCCGACTCTCGAGGGCGGCCTCCGATAGGCCATGTAGCCGACGCACGACGGCCATCAGGACCGCGATCAGTCCGCCCGGGTCCGGCGCCGACCGTGGTCCGTGACAGCGTGGGCGACAGTGCGATCCAGGGCGTCGCATGATCGAGGAATCTGGCGTTCGCCTGATGGAAGAGGACTGCCGAAGTCCGGTGCCATTGCGTCACCAGCGGGGCACTGAGAAGCGCGAGCGAAGGGAGGGCCCCGTAGAGACACAGGCGGAGACGCTGGGGCCTGGGGGTGCGGACGAAGGCCAAAGGGAACATCAGGAGGACCAGCGGTTGGGTCACGATGGCCGCCCCCCACAGCCATCCCGACAGGGACCACCGACCGCGGAACATGGCCAGGAGTGCGTACAACGAGAAGGTCAGACGCCAACAGGTCCTCGGGGTGACCCCACATGGTCACGACTTGGAAGATGACCACCGCCTCCATGAGGCTGAGCACGATCCGGCGAGGCCCATCGACCCCGAGCTCCTCGGCCATGGCGTCGAAGGCCAGCAGGCACGTCGAGCCCAACAACAGAATGGCCGGTCCGAGCAGCAACCACGACGTGGGCTGGCTGTTGAAGATGGGGGCGTGGGATTCACCCAGCCCGAGTGCGCCGCTGACCATGGCCACCGGGGCCAAGAGGACGGCGATCCCGGGGAACGTGACCAGTTGGGTGTCGCTTCCATAGATGCCGCCGATGTCGCCCCAGCCCACCCAATGCGCGGCGCGGAATGTGGACCAGATGTCCCCGGGGATCACCCACACATGGGAATGGTGGACGACCGGGTTCCACCACAGCGAATAGGCCATGGACACGATCACGAAGCTCAGCATCACCGACCAACGGCCAACGTCGTCGTTGAGATGCTCGACCATCCAGGAGGCTCGACTCAGCCCGGTCGGCACGCTCCCGCGCGTCTGTCGTGACTCGGTCCCGGATCCCGTCGACCTGACGGTCGATGACACCGGCCGCTCATCTCGCGTCCGAGCGGGCAACCGCACCATGATCGAATTCCTGCTCACGTCGGTGCGGCACCGCCAACCCGCCTGCGGAGCGACTGTCAATTGGGACACGTTCACCCTCATACCATCGTGACGACAGGGCCTCGCCTTGAGCACCGAACCTCCCGCCAGGTGCTCGACCTGGGCCGGACAGAGGATATATCTCCCGGAGGAAGGAGCACGGTCTCGGCGGTTGATTGGGGCAGCATCGTGAGCTGGGCAGCTCGGTCTCGGCTGCTTCAGGAGGACTCACCCGGGCCACGAAAGCCGTGACCTGACGGCTGACGGACTCTGCGCAGACCCATGGAGAGTGCCCCCTCCCGGAGGAGGGGGCACTCCTTAGGTTGTCTCGGACGGCTGACCAGGCCAGCTATCCGAACTTCAGGCTCCCGATCAGATGCTCGGGAAGGCCGTGTTCGACCAGCGGTAGCTCGTGCCGGCGATGGCACCGGCGGTGACTGGGGCCGACGCACTGCAGTCACTCCCGTGCTGACGGTCTTCATCTCAGCGTAGGTAGGCCCGAGCGTGGTGTCCACGAACGCAGGTTCACGTGGCTGCACCCACCGTTGCGAGGGTCGTAGTCGACAGCCACAACCGGCGCCTGCGCAGTGGCGAACGGAGCCGCCGTTGCAGTTGCCACCGGCGTGTCGACCACGATCCAGCAGTTCTCTGTCGGCTTCGAGAATGCCGCCAGGACCAGCGCATTGCTGTCAGCGGTCACGAACACCGAGATGTGGTTCTGGTCGGTCGGATGCGGCCGCTTGGAACGACAGCGACGGCTCAGCGGAGGTCAGGCGGTGACCAGGTTGGCCGTGCCGGATACGCCTGGCTGTTCTGCTGGTACTGGGCCTTCGCATTCAAGAGGGCCGTGTTCAGGTTGGACTGCGCAGCCCGGTCATTTGCCGACTTCGTCACACCCAGGAAGGTCGGGATGGCGATGGCGAGCAGGATGGCCAGGATCAACAGCACCACCATGAGCTCGATGAGGGTGAAACCGGCATCAGCACCGGCGTCTCCCTCTCCGTTGCGCCTGTCATTGAGGCGCTGGATAGCGGATGAAAACATGTACTGCCTCCTCGTAGTTATTGATGCATCAATGGACGGACGCCTCAAAGGGCATCCGCTGTTCCATCGTCCCAATGGCGCGCCGACTTTAGGAAGATTTGCTGATTCATCCGGTCCGACTGGCGCGCACGTATCGCGGCCGCCTCGTTGGTCGCGAGGATGTGGTCCGAGCCCGGGCTACCAGCGAACCACTACCGGTCGGCGTTCAGCGTGCCTGCGGAACTGAGCGCTCACGGCTCGGTCAGACGAGGCCCCTCGTCATCTCACGCGATCTCTGGCGGAACCGAGTCTCCAACCACCGATTTAGCGAGGAGACACACGTGAGCAACGGCCTTCCGAGGAAGCAACTGACTGCCGGGCTCCGTCAGATGCAGTCAGATGCTCGGGAAGGCCGTCGTGACCAGCGGTAGCTCGTGCCGGCACGAACGGGCTGACCGGCGCACGTGGCGAGCCTGTCCCGTGCTGACGGTCTCTCTCAGCGTAGGTAGGCCCGAGGTGTTGTCCACGAACGCAAGTCCGTTGGCTGCACCCACCGTGCGAGGTCGTGTCGACAGCCACAACCGGCGCCTGCGCAGCGGCGAACTGGGGCCGCCACGCAGTTGCCACCGGTGTGTCGACCACGATCCAGCAGTTCCTGTCGGCTTCGAGTAGGCCGCCAGGACCAGCGCATTGCCGTCCGCAGTCACGAACACCGAGATGTGGTTCTGGTCGGTCGAGGCGCCCGCTTGGAACGACAGGGTCGGCTCAGCAGAAGTCAGGCCGTGACCAGGTTGGCCGTTGCCGGATACGCCTGGCTGTTCTGCTGGTACTGGGCCTTCGCATTCAGCAGGGCCGTGTTCAGGTTGGACTGCGCAGCCCGGTCATTCGCCGACTTCGTCACACCCAGGAACGTCGGGATGGCGATGGCGAGCAGGATGGCCAGGATCAACAGCACCACCATGAGCTCGATGAGGGTGAAACCGGCATCCTCGCCGGCGTCGCCCTCTGCTTCCGCCTGTCTTGAGGCGATGTGACGCGCTGGAAAGCATGTGTTGCCTCCCCGATTGGTATTGCTGCATCGATACGGTCGCCAAGAGGGAGTGCTGATCGCCATCCGGCTCGAAGGGACGACTGGCGTCGGCCGACAGATGGATGAGATGCCACCCGCTCGGCAGGAATCGGGCGACGGGAGGGATGTATCAGGTCATAGGCATGGACGACCTCGGATCAGGTACGCCTGCATCCAGTGCACGAGCATCGCCCGAAGCCTCGACCTGGAGGGCCACTGGACGCCATCCGCCCTGGCGATCCGTAGATGCCAACGGTCCGGCGCGTGCGGTCGCCGGTTCGGATCAGCACTGGAGTCCCTGACCGGACGACGTGCGAGCCGGACGACCGCCGGACCGGTGACACCCCGGGCGGACGATCGGGACGGACTGATCAGTTGTGGATGAGCTTGATGTAGTCGAACATCGGCAGGTAGAGGGCGATCACCATGGCGCCGACGCCGGCGCCCATGAACACGGTCAGGAGCGGCTCGAGCAGGGCGGTCAGGTTGTTGACCGTCACCTCGACCTCCTGGTCGTAGAACTCGGCGACCTTCTTGAGCATCCCGTCGAGGGCACCGGTCTGCTCGCCGACCTCGATCATCTGGACCACCAGCGTCGGGAATGACGTCCTCGTGCTCCCGGAGCGGATCGGCCAGGGGCCGTCCCTCGCGCACCCCCTCCTTCGCCTCCAGCAGCACGTCGCCGACGGTGAGGTTCCCCGACGTGTCGGCACAGATGTCGAGGGACTCGAGGATCGGGACACCCGAGCCGATCAGCGACGCCAGTGTGCTGGTCATCCGGGCCAGGGCGACCTTGTGGAACAGCTGACCGAAGACCGGCGGCTTGAGCATCAACTGGTCCCAGATGCGCCGGCCCTCCTCGGTGGCGATCCACTTCCGCATGCCGATGATGCCGCCGATGACGACGGCGATGATCAGCAGCACCCAGACACTGGTCATGATGTTCGAGATCTTGATCAGGATCTGGGTCGGGAAGCGGCAGCTTGCCGCCGAGGGTCTTGAAGAGGTTCTGGAACACCGGGACGATGAAGACGATCATGGCCGTGAAGATGACGACCATGACCGACAGGACGACGGCCGGGTAGGTCATGGCCGACCTGATGGTCTGGTTCAGCTGCGCCTGCTTCTCGATGGTGTCGGCCAGGCTGCCGAGGACCTCGTCGAGGTTCCCGCCGACCTCGCCGGCCTGGACCAGGGTGCAGAACAGCTTGGAGAAGACCTTCGGGTGCTTGGCGCAGGCCGCCGACAGCGACGAGCCGTGCTCGAGGTCGAGGCGGACCTCGTCGAGGACCTTGGCCAGCGCCGGGTTCTCCACCTGGGCGGCGAGGATCCCCAGCGAGCGGACCACCGACAGCCCGGAGTCGACCATGGTCGAGAGCTGGCGGGTCATGACCGCGACCTCGCGGAGCTTGATCCGGTCGGAGATGCCCGGGATCTTGATCTCGGTCTTGAGGCTGACCGCCGACTTGGGCGTGACCGAGATGGGCATGTAGCCCATCTCGCGCAGGCGCCGGACGACCAGCGCCATGCTGTCGCCGTCGAGCTGTCCCTCGACGAGGCCTCCGGACTTGTCCCGGACCTTGTAGTCGAATGTCAGTGCCACGGTTCCCCGATTCCTCGATCAGTCGTCATGGTTGCGATGCATTACGTGTTGAGGTGGTTCCGCAGGTCCTCCTCGTTGGAGGACCGGTCGTAGGCGATGGCCTCGGAGATGACGCCCTCCTTGACCAGGTCGGCCAGGCCCTGGTCCATGGTCTGCATGCCGAACGACCCGCCCACCTGCATCAGCGAGTAGATCTGGTGGGTCTTGGACTGGCGGATCAGGTTCCGGATGGCCGACGTGCACACCAGGACCTCGGAGCACGGCACCCGGCCGGTGCCGTCGGCGGTCGACGATCAGCTGCTGGGTGACCACACCCTCGAGGGTGGCGGCCAGCATGACCCGGATCTGCTCCTGCTGCTTGGTGGGGAACACGTCGATGATCCGGTCGATGGTCTGGGGCGCGTCCTGGGTGTGCAGGGTGCCGAACACCAGGTGGCCGGTCTCGGCGGCGGTCAGGGCCATCGAGATGGTCTCGAGGTCGCGGAGCTCGCCGACCAGGATGACGTCGGGGTCCTGGCGCAGGACCCGGCGCAGCGCCTCGGAGAACGAGTCGGTGTCCTCGCCGATCTCCCGCTGGGTGATGATCGACCGCTTGTGGTCGTGGAGGAACTCGATCGGGTCCTCGACGGTCACGATGTGCAGCGGCTTGGTCCGGTTGATGATGTCGATCAGCGACGCCAGGGTCGTCGACTTGCCCGAGCCGGTCGGGCCGGTCACCAGCACCAGGCCGCGCCGCAGGTCGGTGAACGCCTTGATCGAGTCGGGAAGCCCGAGGCTGGTCGAACTCCGGCATCTCGTGGGGGATGGGCCGGAGGGCGGCCGCGACCGTCCCCCGCTGGAGGGACGACGTTGACACGGAACCGACCGACGCCGGCGATGGAGTGCGACGTGTCGAGCTCGTGCTCCGCCTCGAACCGCTCCCGCTGCGAGGCCGGCAGGATGCCGAAGACCATGTCCCGGATGGTCTCGTTGTCGAGCGGCGGGCAACCCTCGATGGGGCGCATGGCACCGTGGAGCCGGATGGTGCCGGGCATGCGCCGCCGTCAGGTGGAGGTCCGACGCGCCGACCGACACGGCGTAGCGCAGCAGGTCGTCGATGTGCAGCGGCATGCTGCCGTTCGCCGCCTGAGCCGGGATCCCGGTTCGAGCAGCTGCTCGACCTTCGACGTGGCCACGGGCTCGTCGGTGCTCGGACCGACGGTATCCGACCAGCGGCGAGTCGGGTGCAGGTCCGGGACGGCGGCACCGAGCCGTTCCGCGACCCGAGCGAACTGGGCGATGACGACCGGGTCGGCCAGCACCGGAGTGACCCGGTGGCCGACCCTGGACGGCCAGCGCGTCGACGTCCTCGCTGGGAGGGCGGCTCGGCGAAGGCCACCGACCAGCACGTTGCCGTCGAACTGCAGCGCCACGGCCCCGTACTGCTGGGCCACGGCGTCGCGGCATGGCCGCGCGGGCCTCGGGGCTCGGGCGTCAAGGCGGCCAGGTCGACGGCGGGGAGCTGGGCCAGCTGGGCCAGTGCCCCCACCACCACGCCGGGCAGCGCCAGGTTCCTGCTGATCAGCAGGTAGGCCAGGGACTGGTCGGTGGCCCGGGACTCCGCCACCAGCGGGGCCAGGTTGGACTCGGTCTCGTACCCGACCTGCACCAGGGCCTGGGCCAGGCGGGTCGTCCATTCGGTACGGGTGTCTGCGGTGACGGGGGTCATGCGACCACCCGCAGGACTTCCTCGAGGGTGGTCTCGCCCTCGATGGCCTTGCGCAGCCCGCTCTGCCGCAGCGTGACCATGCCCTGGGCCACGGCGAGCCGATGGATCTCTTCCACCGATCCTCCTTCGATGATCATTCGTTCGATCTCCTCGGTCATGGGCATCAGTTCGGCGAGGGCCTTCCGCCCCCGGTAGCCGGTCTTGGCGCAGGCCGAGCAGCCGACGGACCGGTACACCTGGGGGATCGCCCCGACCGCGTCGACCTCCTCGAGCGTCCAGCCGGCCGCCAGCGATGTCCGCTTCGGTGGGCTGGTAGGGCTCCTTGCAGTGCATGCACAGCCGCCGGGCCAGCCGCTGGGCCAGGACCCGCCGACAGCGACGACGTGACCAGGAACGGCTCGATCCCCATCTCGATCAGCCGCATCGGCGTGGCCGCGGCGCTGTTGGTGTGGAGCGTGGAGAGCACCATGTGACCGGTCAGCGCGGCCTCGATGGCGATCGACCGCCGTCTCCTTGTCGCGGATCTCGCCGACCAGGACGATGTCGGGGTCCGAGCGGAGGATGGACCGCAGGGCGGAGGCGAAGTTGAGGCCGGCCTTGACGTTCAGCTGGACCTGGTTGACCCCCTTCAGGGGCAGCTCGACCGGGTCCTCGACGGTGATGATGTTCTTCTCGGGCGAGTTGAGCGCGGTCAGCGTGGTGTAGAGGGTGGTCGACTTGCCCGACCCGGTCGGGCCGCTGACCAGGATGGTGCCGTACGGCTTGGTGTAGATGCTCTCGTAGGTCTTCAGCAGGTCGTCGTCGAAGCCCAGGTCGGCGAAGCCGAGGACGACGCTCGACTTGTCGAGCACCCGCATGACGATCTTCTCGCCGTGGATGGTGGGGAGGGTGGCCATCCGGAGGTCGATGCCCTTTGCCCCGACATTGAGCGAGATGCGGCCGTCCTGGGGCACCCGGTGCTCGGCGATGTTCATGTCGGCCATGACCTTCAGGCGGGTGGTCACCGCCGCAGCGATGGCTCGGGGCGCGTCGAGACGTCGTGGAGCACGCCGTCGATCCGGTAGCGGATCCGGAGGTCGGTCTCGGTGGGCTCGACGTGGATGTCCGAGGCCCGCTCGTTGAGGGCCTGCAGGATGAGCAGGTTGACGTAGCGGACGATCGGCGCGTCCTCGGTGACCGCCTGGATGTCGTCGACGCCCGATGTCCGGAGCCGGACCCTCGATCCCGAGCGAGGCCTCCATGGCCATGTCGGCGCGTCGTCGCCGCTGTTGAAGGCCCGGCCGATGTAGGCGCTGATCTGGGTGCGGGTGGCCACCACCACGATGAAGTTGCGACCCGATGATGGTGCGGAGGTCGTCCATGGCGAAGACGTCGGTGGGATTGGACGTGGCCACCACCGGGACCCGTTGTCGTTGGCGATGACCATGACGTTGTGGTGCCGGGCGGTCGATTCGGGGATCGTCCCGGCCTCGACGAGGTCGACCCCGGCGGTGTCGAGGTCGACGAACTGGAGGCCCATCTCCTGGGCCATGCCCCACATGAGGTCGGCCTCGGTGACCAGGTTCTGGTTGGTCAGGATGCGGGCGATGCTCTGGCCGGTGATGGTGCTCCTCGAGCACGGCTTCCATCGCCTCGAGCGAGACCCGTCCCCCGTCGACCAGGGCCTTGGCCAGGGGCGGGAAGTGAGCCGTCGGCCGACGAACATTCGGATCGTCCGGATCGGAGCGCTGCTCCTCGCCGTGCTGCTCCTGGAAGGTGGCGACCGCCTCGGCCACCAGATCGGCGGCCAGTCACTGCCGAGTCGGCGTCGACGATCCTCCCGACCCTTGCACTGAGCGGGCCAGCTGCTCCAGTCGATCGCCACGGCGGCCAGGTCGTTCGCGTCCGCAAGGGCGTCCGCAGGCTCTCGCGGACCCGAAGGTGGGCAGCAGGCTCGTGCCGGCTCGAGGCTGGACCGGTTCGAGGCGGCGGGGGTGGCGGGTCGAGCGACAGGTCCTAGAGCGACTCGGTCGGGCGGAGGGGGGCCAGGCGAAGGGGTCATCGAGCGCTGCGGATCTCAGACTCACCCGGCCGGGGTTCTCCGTCCACGGTCTGGGACGTGGCTCCACCTCCACAGCCGACGACGTGGGCCCGGGTCCACGTCCGCAAGGGCGTGCTCGAGTGGCCGCCCTCTGAAGCGGACTCGTCGGTCCGGCGGGAGTTCCTGCCAGTCATCTCCTCGAAGGCGGAACCGGGGAGATCTCCAGAGCCGACCTGCCGGGTTCGAGTTCGTCGGCCAGTCCCTGGGTCGCTCGCCACCGCGGTTCCGGGCCGCCAGGCCGACCCCCTCACGGCGACGCCGTCCCGATCGGCTTCGGCCGACAGCCGACTCCGCCGCCTCGAGGACGGCAAGATTCTCCTCGAGCTCGTCGGCAAGAAGGTCCCCGAAGGGATCGCCCTCGGACCGGCCGTCGCCATCGACGAGGCATCGACGAATCCCTCTCGGGTGCGGGCTCCCCGTCGGCGTCGGCGGCCCGGTCGGCCTCCCGTCCCTTCCCGTCGACGCCTCGCCGTGGCACCGAACAGCTGATCGAGATAGTCGCCGATCTGATCCGGCGCCGCCACCACGGAGATGAAGTCCCGACCGATGGATGCCCGGACAGTGTCCGGGCGGGAGATCGTCCGGGTCAGCCGTGGCGATCACCGGGGTTCCGAATTTCCGTTTGATGGCACGACGTGGTGTTCTCGGGCCAACGAGGCCGGCAGGATCTCGCCCGCGGCGGGTCCACCCCGTAGGCGTCGAGATCGACAAACTCGAGGTCGTGTTCGCTTGCCATCCGTCGAATGGCATCGACATCGCTCATGTCACCACCATCGGCAGACTGGTGCCTGAGATTGAACCGCAATCCGATTGTTTCGTCCGGGTCACCTGAGGTCTCATGACCCGGACCGTCCCTCCGTTCGGCCGCGAGATCACCCGGGCCTGCCCCCCCGCTGCTCAAGGCTGGGCCGGCAGATGCCGATACCCTGTGGACGACCCCCGCAGATGCCTGCGGATCATCCGAGCCGGAGCCGAAGAGCTTCCCCCCACCGGGTCCGGATCAGGGCACCGCTGCGGGACGCCCGCGGGTCGGTCATCCAACGGCTGTGAGACTGTCTGACCTCTCAGGGTATTTCATCTTTTCATCCGGGTCTGCTGGCCGGCGTGGTCGGCCTGTTCGTCGGCTCGTTCCTGAACGTCGTGATCTACCGGACTCCACGGGGTCTGTCCGTCTCCGCCCCCGGTCGTTCTGCCCACCTGCGAGCGTCAGCTGGACTGGTGGGAGAACGTTCCTCTGGTGTCCTGGACCGCCCTCCGCGGGCGGTGCCGGACCTGCCACCAACCCATCTCGATCCGTTATCCGCTGGTCGAATTGGCGACCGGCTCCAACATTTGCCTTGACCACCTGGGCCTGGCACGGCACGATCATCGCCGCGGCTACTGCGTGCTGGCGGCCACCGATCGCCGTCGGCCTGATCGAGTACGGCGGGCAGCGGGCCCCGGTCTCGGTGGCGGCGTCGGGACCGGCCTGGCCCTGGTTCATCGTCGTGCGGGGCGGGTGGCAGCAGCGGTGGGAACGGTGGTCGGATCTCTCGTCGGCACGGTCATGGCGTGGCGGCGTATGGCCTCTCCGGCACCGCGATCACTCGAGCGCCGATCCCCACGGCCACGGCCGCAGTGCTCTGCTCATGCTCGATGCTGGTCGGGGGGACTCGGTCTGGCCGCCACCGCTGCCGGGCTTGCTGGATCGTGGTCTATCTCGTCTGCGTGGCGGGTCGCGGGCGCTGGTCCGCCGCACGGTGCCCCAGGTGGAGCTTCACTTGGTCCGGATCACACGGCTCACCCGATCGTGGCGGCGCCCCTGATCACGGCCATCGTCACGGCCATGGCGGTCTCGCTGTGTGGAGCGTGAGGTCGTGAAGTGATCGGGTCCAATCCGCCCGTGCCACCGACTCCACCGTGCCATCGGAAGCCTGCCGTCTCCGCCGCAGCCGAGACCGGAAGTCGAACCGCCGGGTGGTGGTGGTCGATGACCACGAGCTGCTCCGGGCCGGCACCCGACGGATCCTCGACGACGCCGAGGGCTTCACGGTGGTCGGAGAGGCCGACGATGGCGGGGCGGCGCTGTCCGTCATCGCCGACCGACCCCGATGTCGTCCTGGTGGACATCCGCCTGCCGACCGTCAGCGGCATCGACCTGGCCCGACAGATCGTCGGGAGCACCCGGGCATCACCGTACTCATCCTGAGTGCCTACGACGATGAGCACTACGTCCGCGCCGCCTTGGCCGCGGGCGTGGCCGGCTACCTCCTCAAGACGATGCCGAGCAGCGAGCTGATCCGGTCGATCCGGGCGGCCTGCGACGGTGCGCGCTGTTGGAGAGGGTCCCCATCGGCCGGGGGGAGAAGGCCGCCGATCGCCGGTCCCGACGCCGGACGACCGCGGCTGACGGCCCGCGAACAGGAGGTGGTCCGGCCTGGTGGCCCGGGGAGTCCAACAAGGCCATCGCCCACCAGCTCGGCATCAGCCCCCGCACCGTCGAGGGGCACCTCAACCACGTGTTCGAAAAGGTCGGCTCGACATCCCGCACCGAATTGGTGCACTACGCCCTGGCCAACAGCCTCTTCGTCCGGACCAAGAGGGCACGGGCGCACGAGCCGTGACCAGGCTCCGGTCTCCCGACGCCGGGCACCAGCACCGCCCCGACAGGACTCCGAAGTGCCGCCATCGAATCTGGTCGGGAACACCGCATCGCTTGACGGGCCGGTCGGAGACGGCCCCTGAACCTCGGCGATCGTCAGGCGACTCCTCGCCGCCGCCACCCTGGAGCCAGCTCGGGGTTCTGGGTCCTCCAGCTGGTGGTCCTGGCCCTCTACCTCATCCGGCTGGCGGTGACGGTGGCCTTCCACCTGGATACCACGTCGCTGGTGGTCGAGTTCTCCACCTTGGCCCTCTTCATCATCCCGGTGGTCTACGCCGCCCTCAACTACGGCCTCGCCGGTGCCGTGATCACCTCCGGATGGGTCAGCCTGCTGGCCGTCCCGAGATTCCTCGCCGCGGTCGATGCCCACCAGTACGTCGCGGCCTGGGCGGAGCTGCTGCAGTTGGTGCTGCTCGACACGCTGGCCTTCCTCATCGGCCAGCGGGTGTCGGCGGAACGAGATGCCCGGCCGCCTGCCGAGGCAGTCGGCTGGCCCATCTCAACGCCGAGGCCATGTACCGCGACCTCTTCGACTCGAACCAGGCGCCGATCCTCATCATCGACACAGACGGTCTCGTGGTGGAGACCAACGCCGCGGCCCAACGGTCCTTCGTGGCCGAGCGCCCGGCGTCGTCCCGGCAGCCGACTCCCGTCCGGTTGGTGGACATGATCGGACCTGACGCCGCGGCGCGGATCTTGACCCAGCTCATCTCGTGGCGGCTGCCGTCCGAGGGACGGCCCGGCGGCTCACCGTCCGAGCCGAACGGGTCGAACCGCTTCCCTTCGAGATCGCCGGGGAACGCGTGCTCTTCCGACCCTCGGCCACCCCGCTGGGGATGACAGCCGGCGACTCGAGGATGCAGGTCATCTTCGAGGACGTGACCGCCGAGACCCGTCGGCACGACCTGATGGAGGCCTACGCGGCCCGGGTGGTCCTGGGCCAGGAGGAAGAGCGACGCCACATCGCCCAGGAGATCCACGACGGCCCGCTGCAGACCCTCATCCACCTCTGTCGCCAGATCGACGCCATCGAGTCGACACCGAGGGCCGGCGCTCAGACCGATCCCGCGCCGCCTCTGTCGGAACTGCGCACGATCGCCGAGGAGACGGTGGCCGAGCTACGGTCCATCGCCAGAGGTCTCAGGCCATCGATCCTCGACGACCTCGGGCTGGTGGCCTCGATCAGCCAGATGCTGACGGACGGCGGGGACCGCCACCAGTGGCTCACGTCCTTCGGGGTGACCGGGACGGAGCGGCGCCTGTCCCCGACCGTGGAGCTCGCGCTCTTCCGCATGGCCCAGGAGGCGCTCTCCAACGTCGAGCGACATGCCGCGGCCCACCGGGTGGCCGTCGGCATGGACTTCGAGGCCGGCGGTCTCCGGCTGCTGGTCAAGGACGACGGTGTGGGATTCGACACGTCGGACGGCTCCGACGGGTCGCGATCGGGTTCGATGGGCCTGTCAGGCATGAACGAGCGGGCCCATCTCGTCGGTTCGCGGTTGATCATCCACTCCGAGCCGGGCGTCGGCACCACGGTGGACGTCTGGGTCCCGGCCACGATTCTCGACCAGAACTGAGTGCATTCGGTACGGTTCCGTTTGCCGTCCTGCCGTTCCCACCTGGCGAAGATGTTCCAGCCGAGGTCCACCGGCGCTGAGCGCAGAGCGAACTGTCACTGAACCGACATCAAATCGATGGGGGAATCTCCCCAAATTATGGGATACTGACGTTCGTGGAACAGATCGTCATCGAGTCGTGCCACAGCACCTGGATCATCGACATGGACCATTCGCGGTTCCGTCGGTTGGTCAAAGGTTCGGATCATCACACCACCGCCTCCACCGAGTGGCAGCCGTGCTACGGCGTGGAGATCGATCCGCTGTCCGAGTCCTTCGTGGTGCTGTTGAATCCGGAAGGCACCCGGCTGCTGCGTAGCTGGAGGCACGTTGAGCACTGCTCCCAGTGCGGCGGCGAGGCCACCTCGGAGCTCTCGCTCCGAGATCTCCGCTCTGCCGTTCGCGGCTGAGCTGCCTCCGGAGCGTCGAGCGCGATTCGCTCCAGTCGACGGCGGTCGCCGGCCGTGGCATCAGTGCCGACGTCGTTCGTCGTCCGGAATTCTAGGAAGATCCCCTGTCGTACCGTCCCTCCCACCCGGTACCCTGTACTTGAGCACCTTCTAGCCATCAGCGGCCGATCACGGGGCAAAGACGATCACGCACATGAGCCAAGACCACTCCATCACTTCGAGCGGCAACAGCGTCGCGGCCGCAAGCCGCGTGCCCGCTCTTGGACAGCGACGCGCCACCTCCGCCACCTCCGCCGCCATCTCGGCCGAGAGCCACGGCAGACTTCGCCGCCAGCGCCGCCATGGCCAAGGACATTCTGTCGCTGGGAACCGACGGCGACGGAGGAGATCGATGTTCCCGTCGTGGTCCACCGACGGTCGCTGAGACCCCAGCCGGTGCCGGATCTCGACGTGACATCGTCCGCAGTCCGCGGAACCGACCGCGGGTTCACCGATGGCTCCGGACTTCTTCATCGTCACGGGTCAAGTCGAAGAAGCGCATCTGGAGGTTCGCCCGGTAGCAGGATGCCTGAGAACGCGGTCCCCGCACCAGGATGGACGGCCCAGGTCGGTCGGGCCGGTCACCCCGATACAGACGGCGACTCGAGACGTCCCTGGCCCTCAGGCGAGCGGATCCCGCTTCCAGACGCCGGAGCTGCCGCCGGTCTTCTCCCACAGCATCAGCTGGCCGATGCTCATGGTCCGGTCGGTGGTCTTGCACATGTCGTAGACGGTGAGCGCGGCGATGGCGCAGGCCGTCATGGCCTCCATCTCGACCCCGGTCCGGTCCACCGCCTCGACCTTGGCCTCCACCTCGACGAAGTCGTCGCCGATGGTGAAGTCGACCTGGACCGCTCCGACCAGCAGCGGATGGCACATCGGCACCAGATCGGCCGTCCGCTTGGCCGCCTGGATGCCGGCAACCCGGGCTGCGGCCAGCACGTCACCCTTGGTGATGGCGTTGTTGGCCACCTTGGCGGTGGTCTCGGGCTTCATGGCCACCTTGCACCGGGCCAGGGCCCGGCGGTGCGTGGCCTCCTTGGGCGAGACGTCGACCATCCGGGTACCGCCGAACGGGATCCAGGTGGCTCAGGCTCCGGTCGGTCATGGGGCGAGGCCGTCGTTCACCGCCCCAGTGTACGGGACACCGGACCCCCAGGTCGGCATTGGCACTCGCTCAGGTAGACTGCCAGCTAGACGAAGGTCTCGGATCGAGAGGATGACCCGGTTGCCCACCTACGAGTACCGCTGCGACAGCTGCGAGAAGAACTTCGACGTGGTCCAGTCCTTCCACGACGACCCGCTGACCGCCTGTCCCACCTGCGGCTCCCCGGTCCGCAAGGTGTTCGGCAACGTGGGCATCGTCTTCAAGGGGAGCGGCTTCTACAAGACGGACAGCCGGCCCGGTGCTCGCCAAGGCTCCGACCGGGGACGGCCGCCGCGTCGGGATCCTCCGGCTCGGAGGGCTCGGGTGGCGGAGAGCGCCACTCCGGCCGCAACGTCGACCGGCGACAGGAGCCTCGACCACCTCGACCTCGGATTCCGACCAAGGCTCCGTCAACGCCACCGGCCACCGAAGACTCCGGCCAAGACATCCTCAAAGGAATCGGGCTCATAGAGTCATTGACTGTCGATCCAACCCCAGTATATCGACCAGTTTCGCACCGCGACCTTGAGCATAATTTAATTTCGAATTTCCCCTGGCCAAAGGGTGTTTTGCATCTTACGTATGGAGACGTGGACACCGCAGATCTCGACCGATTGCTGGTAATGCTCGCCGAGCTGGACGGCTCGGACCTCCATATCAAGGCGGGCGCTCCGCCGCGTATGCGGATGGCCGGCGCCCTCCGCACCATGGACGACGAGCCCCAGTTCACCCAGGAGGAGACCCTGGCCATCGCCGAGTCGATGATGCAGCCGGCCGATCCTCGAGACCTTCCGCGAGCGCCACGAGGTGGACTTCGCCTACTCGCTGGCCGGCACCGGCCGCTTCCGGGTCAACGCCTACTACCAGCGGTGCTCGGTGGCCCTGGCCATGCGCCGGGTCCGGGCCAACGCCGCCACCGTCGAGGAGCTGGGCCTGCCCGAGGTGGTGACCCGGCTGGCCGAGGAGATGCGGGGCCTGGTGCTGGTCACCGGACCGACCGGCTCGGGGAAGACGACCACGCTGGCCGCCATGGTCGACCACATCAACCACACCCGGTCCTGCCACGTCGTGACCATCGAGGATCCGGTGGAGTACCTCCACACCGACGACCTGGCCGACATCGACCAGCGGGAGGTCGGCTTCGACACCGACACCTTCTCCTCGGCCATGCGGGTCGTCCTCCGTCAGGACCCCGACGTCATCCTGGTGGGCGAGATGCGGGACCAGGAGACCGTCTCGGCCGCCCTGACTGCCGCGGAGACCGGCCACCTGGTGTTCTCCACCCTCCACACCATCAACGCCACCGAGACCATCAACCGGATCGTCGACTTCTTCCCCCCCCACCAGCAGACCCAGATCGCGGGTCAGCCTGGCCGGGTCGCTCAAGGGCATCATCTGCCAACGCCTGATCCCGACCGCCGACGGGAAGCGCCGGGTGCCGGCCCTCGAGCTGCTGGTGGTCAACGGGCGGATCCAGCAGGCCATCATCGATCCCCTCCATGACCGGCGACATCGAGGGCATCGTGGCCGACGGCGAGTACTACGGGATGCTGACCTTCGACCAGTCGCTGGTCACCCTGCTCGCCGACGGGACCATCGATCTCGAGGAGGCCATGAACACGGCCACCAACCCCCACGACCTCAAGGTGATGCTGGAGCGCAAGGGCATCATGCAGACCGGGCAGTTCGCCGCCGCCAGCTTCGCCTGAACCACCGCTCCCGCCCGGTGACGGCCGGTCGCCGTCGAGCCGTGATCGAATCGCGCATCGCGTCCCCTGATCTGGACGCGACGCCTCCAACGACGTCCGTCGCACCGTGCCTCGGCGGATGCAACAGAGTGCCTCAAGGTCGGCCGACGTTTCGTCCGATAGATCTTCGTACAGTCTGGTGCCCTTGCACTCGGGCACCGTCCACAACCATCGATCGCCTACCGGCGATCGCAGAAGGACCGGAGAACACAACCGTGAACATCGTGACGGAGGCCAGGCGTGGCGCTCACCCCGGCTCTGACGCGGGACCTGCATCGGGACCGCACGGACGGACCGGCCGAGCATCGCGATGCCGATCCACATGATCGCAGGGGGGCGCTGACATGGCACAGCTCGTCGTTGGACTCGACATCGGCACCAGCGCGGTGCGCGCCGCCGAGCTCGACATCAGCCATGCCCAGCCCGGTCCTCCTCACCTACGGTCAGGTCGGGCTGCCTCCGGGCTCACTGGTCGACGGCGAGATCCGCGACGGCTCCTCGGTGACCGAGGCCATCAAGAAGCTGTGGGAGAACGGCCAGTTCTCCGGCTCCTCGGTCATCGTCGGCATCGCCGGGCTCCGGGCCATCACCCGGGAGATCGACCTGCCCTTCGTGCCCGACAACGAGGTCGACAGCGCGGTCCGCTTCCAGTCCGAGGAGGTCATCCCGTTCCCTCCGGATCAGACCATCCTCTCGTCCCAGATCCTGGCCGACTACACATCGCCGGAAGGCGACAAGATGCGCCGGGTCCTGGTGGCCGCGGCCCACATCGACCTGGTCAACGGGGTGATCGACACCGTCGAGAAGGCCGGGCTGACCGTCGGTCGGCGTCGACCTCATCTCGTCGGCCCTGGTGCGGGCCATCGGAGGCGCACGCCGAGTCCGAGCAGCCCGAGGCCATCGTGTCGGTCGGCGCCGGCCTGACCGTGGTCGTCGTCCACCAGAAGGGTCGGCCCCAGTTCGTCCGGACCATCGGCTCGGGCGGGAACGCCACCACCGCGGCCATCTCCGGCGCGCTCGACATTCCCGCTCTCCGACGCCGAGGGCATGAAGCGCCGGCTCGGCGAAGAGGACGCCCAGATGCAGGCGGCCCGAGCGGGCCGCGCAGCCCAGCATGACCGAGCTGGTCGGCGAGATCCGGAACTCGATCCAGTACTTCGCCTCGCTGCCCGGTCGCCTGCCGGTGTCGCGGGTGCTGGTGACCGGTGGCGGCTCGGACCTCTACGGGCTCCTCCCCATGCTCGAGGACCAGGTCCGCCTCCCGGTGCTGCCGGTCTCGCCGCTGGCCCGGCTCGACACGTCGAAGCTCGACCTCACCGAGGAGCAGATGAACGAGGTCGGCCCCGTGCTCTCCACGCCCATCGGCCTGGCCCTGCCCGAGCCGGACAAGGCGGTCAAGAAGTTCAACCTGCTCCCGCCCGAGGTGGCCAAGCGGACCCGGATGAAGCGGATCCAGGAGCGGACCCTGGTCGGGTGCGTCGCCGTGCTCGTCCTGCTGGTGGCCTTCGGCGCCTGGAAGTTCCTGCCAGGTCCACAACGCCCAGAACAACGTCAACGCCCTGCAGGCCCAGATCACCACCCTGAACGCCCAGGTGCCGAAGTACGACCTGGTGGTGGCGGCCAACAACGCCTACTCGGCCGGGGTGGCCCGACGGGCCTCGGTGCTCAACTCCGCCATCGACTGGCCGCTGGTCTTCAACAACCTGATGGCCATCACGCCCGCCGGGGCCGAGGTGCAGACGTTCAACGGCGCCTCGGCGACCGCCGGCGGCGGCATCCACGCGGCCGGAGCCACCACCACGGCCATCGGGGCAGCGCCGAGCGCGACCGCCGGAGCTCCAGCGCCACCACGTCGGCGGCCATCGGGACCATCCAGCTCGGCGTGACCGGACCCGGGCCCGAGCCTCGACCATCTCCGAGGCGTGGATCAACGCCGTCTCCTCGTCGCAGTACTTCGCCAACCCGCTGCAGGGGGCGACGACGGCCAACCCCGACTGCGACCATCTCGTTCCCCTTCACCGTCTCCATCACTCCCAACGCCAGCCTCTCCAAGAATGCGAGCCTGAAATGAACCAAGTCCGTGAGTACCGCATTCCGCTCATGATCGCCGGCGGGACCCTGGTGGTGGCCCTCCTGCTGTGGGCGATCCTGGTCTCGCCCCAGAACTCCAAGCTGTCGAGCCTGCAGAGCCAGCAGACCACGCTCCAGACACAGCAGACCGCGCTCCAGGCCAAGCTGGCCTCGCTGAAGACGGAGCAGCAGAAGCTGTCCTCGAGCTGCGCCGACCTGCAGAAGATCGCCACCCAGATCCCGAGCGTCCAGAGCCCGACCGATATCGACGCCGAGGAGTCGTCGTTCGAGAACCAGTTCAACGGACTGACGGCCGGATCGGGCGTGACACTGACCCAGTTCAGCGGGTTCGCCCCGGCCACCACGGCCCAGGCCACGCCGGCCGCCGGGCACCGCCGCGACTCGCCGGCCGGGGTGGTGGCCGTGCCGACCACGCTGGCCGTCACCGGCAACTACGGCCAGATCCACGCGTTCATCGACGACCTCGACGGCTTCCCCCGGCTGTTCGTGATCCAGAAGTTCATGCTGACCTTCGGCACCGACGACCGCCGCGCCGCACGGCGTCGTCGAGCTCCGGCAGCGCCGCGACGTCGGTCCGGCCTCGGCGCCCCGCTGTGGGTCGGCGGCACGCCCACGCGCCGGCAGCGCCGGGCCCTACACCCTGGCCATCCCGGCTCGATCTACTACACGTCGACGCCGAGCGCCCTGGACGCCTGCACCAAGGCCACGGCCGCCGTCCACTAGACGCACTGTCCGGCCGGCGCTCGACCGGATCCGGCTCGGTCAGGTCCCGCTGATCTGCATGTCGCCCACGGCCAGGGTCTGGCCGGCGGCGATGCCCGGGCAGCCACTCGACGTCGGCGCCCACCGCCACCAGTGACTGCAGGATGCGCTGGAGGGTCGAGGCCACGGTGATCTCGCGGACCGGCTCGGCCAGGCGCCCGTCCCGGATCATCAGGCCCTCCGCCCCGACCGAGAAGTCCCCGCTGATCGGGTTCACCCCGGAGTGGACCCCGGTCATCGACTGGACGAACAGGCCCTCCCCCACCGCGGCCAGCACGCCGTCCTCGTCGTAGCCCTTCCGGGCCCGGCGGCCAGGGTCAGGGCCCGACAGCCCGGACCGGGGGTACCGGAGAAGCCGCCCCGGACCGCCGAGCCGGTGGAGGGCACGCCGGCCCTCGAGGCCGAGACGGTGTCGTAGAGGAAGGCCGCGCAGCACACCCCGGTCGATGAGGACGTTGCGCCGGCAGGCCAGGCCCTCGGCGTCGTAGGCCGCAGCCCCGTAGGCCCTCGGGTCGGTGGGGTCGTCCACCAGGGTCAGGCCGGGATCCGCCGACCTGCTCGCCGATCCGGCCGGCGAAGAAGGAGCGGCCCTTGGCCACCGCCTCGCCGGACAGGGCCGAGGACACCACGGACAGCAAGGTGGTGGCCACCCGCCGGTCGAACACCACGGTGGACCGTCCCGACGGGCCCTTGGTGGCCCCGAGCATCCGCACCGCCCGGGTCACGGCGTCGGACATGGCCTGGTCCGGGTCGAGACCGGCGAAGCCGCGGTCCACGCTGAAGCCGCTGCCGGTCTGGCTGGCCTCGCCCTCGCCGGCGATGACCCCCACCGAGATGTATCCCGAGGTCTTGCGGCTCGACGAGCGGATGCCGGTGGTCGACACCAGGGCCACCTCGACGCGATCCGTCGCCGTAGTCGGCGTGGTCGACCTGGCGGATCCGGGGGTCGGCGCCGCGGGCCTGGGCCTCGAGGGCCAGGGCCAGGGCCACCTTCTCGGTGGTGGGCACCGACGCCAGCCCGTCGTCCCACAGATCGACCGGGACGGCGGCGACCCCGTCGGGCACGGCCAACTGCACGTGCTCGTCGGGGGTGGCGTAGGTGGCGTTGTCCCGGGCCTCGGCCAGGGTCTCCTCCAGCACCGACCGTTCCAGCGAGCCGGCCCAGGCGAACCCCAGCTTGTGGTCGACCACCACCCGGATCCCGATGCCGGCCGAGGTGGCCGAGGTCAGCGACTCGACCTCGCCGGAGTAGGCGCGGATGTCGGTCTCGTCGCCCCGGGCCACGTAGACCTCGAGCTCCTCCCCGTCCGGGCCCATCCGGCCACCCGCTCGGCCAGGGCCACCAGGTCGTCGGGTCCCGGCGCCCGCGGTCCGCCGGCTGCTCACCGCGGCGTCGGTCACCGCGCTCATTCGGCCGTTCCCCCGATGGTGACGCCGGTCAGGCGCATGGTGGCCTGTCCGCACCCCACCGGGACGCTCTGGCCGTCCTTCCCGCAGGTGCCCGGGGTCATGGCGAAGTCGGTGGCCACGGCGTCGATCCGCTTGAGGATCTCGGGACCGTTGCCGATCAGGTTGGCGTCCCGCAGCGGCTCGGTGATCTTGCCCCCCTCGATCAGGTAGGCCTCGGTGGTCCCGAACACGAAGTCGCCGGTGGTGGTGTTGACCTGGCCGCCGCCGAGCTTGGCCACGTAGACGCCCTTCGGGCGTCTGGGCCACGATCTCGTCGGCGTCCTCGGTGCCGGGCAGGAGGAAGGTGTTGGTCATCCGCACCATCGGCAGGTGCTGGTAGGTCTGGCGCCGGCCGTTGCCCGACGAGAGCGCGGCCCTCCTTGCGGGCCCGGAGGTAGTCCCACAGGTAGTCGGTCAGGATCCCCTGGTCGATGAGGACGTTGCGCTGGGCCGGCCGGCC
Source organism: uncultured Acidimicrobiaceae bacterium (assembly GCA_963717885.1). GTDB lineage: Bacteria > Actinomycetota > Acidimicrobiia > Acidimicrobiales > RAAP-2 > Bog-756. Next base: position 265,769 of record CAVQXB010000005.1, read on the forward strand.
CTCGTCGTCCACGGCGAAGGTCCCCCACTCCGAGCCCGACGGTGCCGTCGTCGACCAGGGTGACCAGCGGACTGGCCACCTGCTGACCGACCATGCCGGTGTAGACCGAGGCGTCCTTCACGATGTGGTCGGCCTCGAGGCCGTGCCCGCACGCCTCGTGGAACAGGATGCCGCCGCTCCCTCCGGCCAGCACCACCGGCAGCTCGCCCGAGGGGGCCGGTCGGGCCGACAGCTTGGAGATGGCCCGGCCGGCGGCCAGACTGGGCCAGCTCCTCGACCGACACCTCGTCGAACAGCTCGAAGCCCAGGGTGCGGGCCGCCGTCTCGAACCCGGTCTGCAGCCCGGTGTCGCCCGAGGCCACGCAGGACACCGAGAACCGGGTGCGGGCCTGTTCGTCACGGGCGTAGAGCCCTTCGGAGTTGGCGATCAGGACCTGGCGCCTCGAGCCCCCGCATCCCGCCTGCACCTGGGTGATGGCGCCGTCCGAGGCCCGGGCGGCCTCGTCGGCCCGCCGCAGCAGGTCCAGCGAGTCCCCCTTGGAGGCCAGCGCCAGTGATCGGGGCCGATCGGCCGTCACCGGCGCCGGAGCCGCCGGTCCGAAGGGGCCCCACGGCGACCGTGCCGGTCCCGCCGCCCCCGCTCCGGGCCACGGCCGAGGCCGCCTCGGCCGCCCGGAGCAGGCCGGACTCGGTCAGGTCGGCGGTGTGGGCGAATCCGGTGGTGTCCCCCGAGACCACCCGGATGCCGGCACCCCGCTCGCGCCCCGAGGAGAGCTCCTCGACCCGCCCGTCGTCCAACAGGGCCGACGAGGTCGACCGGTCCTCGGCGAAGACCTCGGCGAACTCGCCGCCATGGCGGAGGGCCTCCGCCAGCACCCGCTCGAGTACGGGGGTATCGATCACCACAGCCTCCTCGCTCCACTGCTCGGCGCTAGGTGGCCGATGCCTGCTGCGTCACGTATCGTACCGGCGTGGCTCCCCGCACCGGTCTGTCGGCCCGAATCGAACTGCAAGGTGACCGAGGCCGACACCGCCGAGGCCTTCCGCTCCGGGACGGTCCCGGTCCTGGCCACTCCCCGGCTGGTGGCCCTGTGCGAGGAGGCCTGCTGCAAGGCCATCGAGGGCGAGCTCCCCGACAAGTGCACGTCGGTGGCCAAGCGGCTGCAGTTCGACCACCTGGTCCCGGTGGGCGTGGGGGGGACGGTCTGGGCCGAGGCCACCCTCGACCGGATCGAGGGCCGGCGCCTGGTCTTCACCCTCTCGGTCTCCGAGAGCGCCGGCCTGGTGGCCGCGGGCAAGCTGATCCGGGTCGTCGTCGACCGGGACGCCTTCCTGTCCAACGTCCGCTGAGCCGGCCGGCTCGACGGTGCCGTGAGCGGCCGGAGCCGGCCGGCGCTGCTCAGCCCTTCACCTCGCCCCAGTACACCCCGTCCAGCATCCGGGCCAGATGGGCGTGGTGGAGGATGGCGTGGTCGGGATCCTCGGGCATCTCCGCCTCGCCGAACCTGATGGAGCGCCGGGTGATCCGGAACATCACGATGCCGTGGCGCAGGGCGGCGTAGGCCGTGTAGAAGTCGAGGTCCCTCGGGTGGTAGCCGGTGAGCGACTCGTAGAGGTCGGCCACCGTGTCCCGCCGCAGGATGTGGGGCATGCCGGGCAGGCCGAGGTCCTCCACCAGGTCCTGGAAGAACCGGTGGATGTAGATCATCCACCCCAGGTCGATCTCGCGGGGCCCGACCGAGGCCATCTCCCAGTCCAGCACGGCCACCGGCGCGAAGTCCTCGAACATCATGTTGCCCACCCGGGCGTCGCCCCAGCTGAACACGGCGTCGTCCTCGTTGTCGGGCCAGTGCTCCTCCAGCCACTCGAAGCCCCGCTCGATGAGCGGAGAGCGGACTCCGTCGGCGGCCACCCAGTCGTAGTAGGCCCGCTGCTCGTCGACGTGGTGGCGCAGATGGCTGGCCCCGTCGTCCGGACCGGCCAGGAAGGCGGCCGGGTCCGTCCGCCGTGAGCGGCGTGCAGCGCGGCCAGCGCCTCGACCGCGGTGCGCTCCAGGCGCTGCTGGTCGGCCAGCTCCGCCTCGAAGAACCAGTTGTCGCCGAAGGTGTAGGGCAGCACGTCGGGGGGGACGATGCCGTCCACCCGCTCCATGACGAAGAAGGGCACCCCGATGACCTCGGTGCCGTTCTCCAGCCAGAGCACCGTCGGGCACCGGGACGTCGGTGTGCTCGGCCACCATCTGCATGGTCCGGAACTGGCGCTCCATGTCGTAGGTCTGGAACACCGGGTCGGCGGCCGGGTCGGGGGCGATGCGGGCCACCAGGCCCCGGGGCTCGGGCTCGCCGGGCACGGTGAGATCGAACAGCACCGTCTCCGAGGACATCCCGTTGGACTCGGGCACGATCAGCTCGGAGACGGTGGCGCCGGGCACCCGCTCCTGCAGCCAGCCTCGAGCTGGGCCCGGAGCTGGTCGTAGTCGCGGGTCGACGTCTTGGGGCCGCTCGCTGCTCGGTCCGTCGGTCATGGTCATGATTGGTGCTCCTCGTGGTTCGGGGTGTCGGTCGGTCTGCTCAGGTCGGCTCGGTCGGGTCAGGCCGGGTCGGGTCAGCCGGACCCCCGGGACCGGAGGAAGTGCCGGATCCCGGTGGCGCTCCAGTTGTCGTGGTCCTCGCCGTAGGCGTTGACCCCGTCGAAGGTCCACTCGGTCAGGCAGTTGACCGAGTACAGGTTGGGGTTGAGGAAGAGCCCCAGCCCGTTCAGGCAGCGGCCCTCGGCGTGCAGCCGGTCGGCCCGAGCTCGTCGACCAGGTCGACGGCCACCGCGGTGGGGTAGGCGGTGCCGGGTCGCGCTCGAGCACCGTCCGTCGATCCCGAGGCCACCTTGGACCACTCGCCGTCCCGCAGGAGGTAGCCGTGGATGGCCATGCTGCCGTGCCGGTGCCCCGCCGAAGTCCATGGTGATGGCGTGGAAGGCGTCGCGGTCCGAGGCCGTGGCGTAGCTGTAGCCCCCGCAGCGGGCCGGGGTGCCGTGGATGCCCGCGGCCGAACTGGGATCGCGGTCCCCACGAACGGTCGCGGAACCCGAAGGAGTCCACCGGGATCTCCTCGCCGCCGAGGGCGATGGTGCCCTGGTAGCGGCCGGGCTGGTCGAGGTGGGAGTCGCCGAGGTAGTTGGGTCGGGCGATGGCGGTGAAGGTCAGGTCGGCCCGCACGGCGTCCGTGGCGTCTGCTTCGTCGCCCTGGCGGTCGCCGGACTGGAGTCGGGGTCACGGTAGGAGAGCTCGTAGCGTCGGAGCGGCTCGAGACACCGGTAGGCGATGCCGTTGGGCAGCCGGATGTCGGAGAGCGGCTGCTCGGGGATGGGGAGGTGCCAGAAGTGCCGGGCGTAGAGGATGTCGGCCGGGGTGTGGCCGGTGTCGTCCCAGAAGAAGGCCCCGGCCGAGCAGAACCCCCTGGGTGGTGCCGGAAGAACGGGTAGAACTGGCCGGACAGCCGACGCTCGGGCACGGTGAAGGTGAACCAGCAGGTCTCGGTCCAGTACGGATCGGACCGGTCGGGCGGGTGGAACTCGTCGTCAGGGTGGTGATCGGCCACGGCTGGCTCCCCCTTCCCTCGTCGCCGCCCAGTGCGTCTCGTCGCCCGGGATGGCCCCGGCCGACTCCCGAGCCTAGCTGACGGTCCGTCAGAGGTCGTGGCTGCGGAGGTCCGCAGCGGGTCCGTCACGGCGCCCCTGCACCGCTCGTCCCTCTCCCGGCACCCGGTTCGGAGCCCTCGCCGTCAGAGGTTCTTGCCGATGATGCCGCCGAGCACGCCGCCGATGCCGGCGTCGGCGGCCGGGTGGTCGTCCCCCCGGGGCAGGTAGGGCTCGATGGCCTGGGCCAGGACGGGCACGGTCATGCTCTGGAGCCACACCCGGCCGGGACCGGTCAGGGACACCAGATGGAAGCCGTCGCCACCGAAGGCCATGTTCTTGATCCCGGCCAGCCGGGTGATGCTGAAGTTGACCACGTCCTCGAAGAGCCCGACGTGGCCCGGATGGACCAGCAGGGACTGGCCCTCGGCCAGCTCGTAGGTGGTGATCTCGCCGGAGAGCTCGATCCAGGCCTGACCCTGGCCCTCCAGCCGCTGCAGGACGAAGCCGTCACCTCCGTACATGCCGCCACGGAACGACTGCTGCATCCCGATCGTCGGCACCACCCCGTCGGTCCCGCACACCCATCCGTGCCGGTGGACCAGGTAGCCCTGACCCGGGCCGACGGCGATCTCGAAGATCTGGCCGGGCAGCTTGGCCGCGAAGGACACCATCCCCGGCCCCCCTGGGCCTCGTACTTGGTGAGGAAGAGCCCCCCGCCGCCCACGGCCCGCTTCAGACCGCTCATGAGTCCCCTTCTGCCCGCCGGTCGAGGTGGTCTGGGTCAGCTGCACGTTGGGCGACATCCACGACAGCTCCCCGTGGGTCGAGATGACCGACTCTCCCGGGTCGAGGAGCATCTCCAACAGCGGCATGGTGGTGCCCTTGACGTCGACCTGCATGGCCTCTCCTCTTCGTGCGAGCCTGACCGGCACGGGAGCTCCGGGTTGGGCCCCTTCAGTCTGCTCCCTCCCGCAGCCGCGTCGGGGACCCGGCGTCCACCTGACCCCGCCCGCCAGTCGCTCGGCCTACAGGCCCCCGTGGCGAGGCGCTGGTAGCCTCGTCGGAAAGGACCTCTCGTACACACCCATGATCCTCGAACACATCGACAGCCCCGCCGACCTCCGCTCCCTCACCCCCGAGGAGTTGGCCGTCCTCTCCGCCGAGATCCGAGAGTTCATCGTGGACGCGGTGACGGCCACCGGTGGACACCTGGGCTCCAACCTGGGCGTGGTGGAGTTGACCCTGGCCCTGCACCGGACCTTCGACTCTCCCCGCGACGTGCTGCTGTGGGACACCGGGCACCAGGCCTACGTCCACAAGCTGGTCACCGGACGGCGGGACGTCCTTCCCCCAGCTCCGCCAAGCCGACGGGCTGTCGGGGTACCCCAACCGAACCGAGTCCGAGCACGACTGGGTGGAGAACAGCCACGCCTCGACCATTCTCAGCTATGCCCACGGGCTGGCCAGCGCCTTCAATCTCCAGGGCAGCCAGCGACGGGTGGTGGCGGTGGTCGGCGACGGTGCCCTGACCGGGGGGATGGCCTACGAGGCCCTCAACAACCTGGGCCACTCGGGTACCCCGGTGGTGATCGTGCTCAACGACAACGGCCGCTCCTACGCCCCCACCGTCTCCCGGCTGTCCCTCAGCCTGACCCACCTCCGGCTCAATCCGGCCTACGTCCAGGCCCGCCAGCGGATCCGCCATCTGATCCGGGAGCTGCCCGGCGTCGGCGACCTCGCCTACTCGGGAGTCCACGGCCTGACCAGCGCGCCTGCGAGAGGTGGTCACCCCCCACACCTTCTTCGAAGCCCTGGGCATCCGGTACGCCGGGCCCATCGACGGCCACGACATCGCCGGTGTGGAGCAGGCGCTGGCCAACGCCTCGGAGTGGCCCGGGCCGATCGTGGTCCACGTCGTGACCCAGAAGGGCCGCGGCTACGCACCGGCCGAGGACGACGACGTCCAGCGCCTCCACGACGTGAAGGTCCAAGTGGTGCCCGCCGAACCGCTGCCGGTCGGCGACCGCCTTCCCGCGATGGCGTCGGGCGACGAGGGATCGGTCTCCCCCGACCCCGTTCCCGAGGACGGGCTCGGGGTGGCCGCCGAGCTGCCGGTGACCACCTTCACCGACGCCTTCACCCGCTCCCTGCTCCGCCAGGCCGAGGCCGACCCCCGCATCGTGGCCATCACTGCGGCCATGCCCGGACCTACCGGCCTCCTGCCGTTCGAGGCCCGGTTCCCCGACCGGTTCGTCGACGTCGGGATCGCCGAGCAGCACGCGGTCACCGCGGCGGCCGGCATGGCCATGGCCGGGATGCGGCCGGTGGTGGCCGTGTACTCGACCTTCTTCAGCCGGGCCTTCGACCAGGCCAACCTGGATGTCGGGCTCCACGGCCTGCCGGTGGTCCTGGTGCTCGATCGGGCCGGCATCACCGGAGACGACGGCCCCAGCCACCACGGGGTGCTGGACATGGCACTCGGGCTGTCCATTCCGGGCATGACCGTGTTCGCCCCGTCCTCGGCCCAGGAGGTCGAGGTCATGCTGGCCGAGGCCCTGGCCCTCGACGGACCCTCCATGATCCGCTTCCCGAAGACCCCGGCCCCCTGGGTCGCTCCGGGCACGGTGGGCACGGGCCTGCACGCCCGCCAGGTGCGGACCGGGGACGGCTCGGTCTGTCTCCTGGCCGTGGGCAAGATGGTCACGGCCGCCGAGGAGGCGGCCCGTCATGCTTGGCCGACCGAGGGGATCGACCTCACCGTGTGGGACGTGCGGGTGGTATCCGATCCCGATCCGGTCATGCTGGCCGACGCCGGACGGCACGACGTGGTCATCACCGTCGAGGACGGCGTTCGCCAGGGCGGGGCCGGGATGTTCATCGCCGAGGCGCTGCGGGCGTCGCTTCCCCCGGGTCGGAGCCCCGGCCGATCATCTTCCTCGGGATCCCCCGCGCCTACATCCCCCAGGGCAAGCCGGACCGCATCCTGGCCCGCCTTGGTCTCGACGCCGCCGGGGTGGCCCGTTCCGTACGGGAGGCGTGGCGGCGCGGCCCGGGCCGGTCACCGGCACCGCCGGTCTCCGCCTCCCGTCCCGGTCCGACCGTCCAAGGTCACGGCCCAGGAGACCCCCGACTGACGTCGGCACGAGGACCGTGGCCCCCGCACTAGCTGCTGGTGCCCGCCGAGACACCGGCCGACAACGAGGCTCACTGCCCCGCGGCTGGGAGGTTTGCCGCCCCAACAGAAACGTGTTCTACTGACTGGCCGATGACGTTCAACCTGGCTGATCTGTTCGAGGCGGCGGTCGACGCCTTCGGGGACCGCGAGTACCTGGTGGCGGCGGGCGAACGCCGCACCTTCGCCCAGATGGAGGCGCGGGCCAACCGGCTGGCCCACTTCCTGGCCGCCCAGGGCATCGGCCCCGGCGACCACGTCGGCATCTACTCGCTGAACAGTGTGGAGTGGGTGGAGACGGCCTGGGCCGTGTTCAAGCTGCGGGCGGTATGGATCAACATCAACTACCGCTACGTGAAGGACGAGCTCCGCTACCTGTTCACCAATGCCGATCTGGTGGCCCTGGTCCACCAGGCGAGCTACGGGCCCCAGGTGGCCGAGCTGCTGCCCGAGCTCCCCGACCTGCGCCTGGTGGTCACCATCGACGACGGGTCGGGTCAGCCGCCACCGGAAGGGGCGGTCCCCTACGAAGAGGCCATGGCCTCGGGGAGCCCCGAACGGGACTTCGCCCCCCGGTCCAACGACGACCACTACATCCTCTATACCGGGGGCACCACGGGCATGCCGAAGGGGGTGGTATGGCGTCACGAGGACGTCTTCTACGCGCTCGGCGGAGGCGTCGATCCCCACACCAACACCCGGGTGGAGCGGCCCGAGGAGATGGTGGCCAAGGGTCAGGGAGGCCAGCTCACCCTGCTGCCCATCGCCCCGCTGATGCACGGAGCCACCCAGTGGTCGATCATGGGCCAGAGCTTCGTGGGGAACCGCACCATCCTGGTACCCAGATTCGACCCCCACGAGGTGTGGAAGCTGGTGGAGAAGGAGCGGGCAAACTCCGTCATGATCACCGGTGACGCCATGGGGAAGCCGTTGGTGGAGGCGTTGGACGACCCGGGTGCGGAGTACGACCTCTCCTCCCTCCTGGCCATCACCTCTTCGGCCGCCCTGTTCTCCGCCCCGGTGAAGGACGAGTTCTTCAAGCACCTGCCCTCCATCTACATCGTGGACGCCATCGGCTCCTCGGAGTCGGGCAACAACGGCATGGTCACCATGGACAAGGACAACACCGCCATGAAGAGCGGTCCCACCGTCTCGGTACTGGGCAACACCGTGGTCTTCGACGAGGACATGAAGCTGGTGCAGCCCGGCTCGGGGGTCATCGGCAAGATCGCCCGCTACGGGGACATCCCGGTCGGCTACTACAACGACCCGGTCAAGACGGCCGAGGTCTTCATCCACGTGGACGGGGTGCGCTACGTGATGCCCGGCGACTTCGCCACGGTGGAGGCCGACGGGTCGGTCACCCTGCTGGGCCGGGGCTCGGTGTCCATCAACTCCGGTGGCGAGAAGATCTTCCCCGAGGAGGTGGAGTCCGCCGTTCGGTCCCACCCCGAGGTGTTCGACGCCATCGTGGTGGGGGCACCAGACGACCGGTGGGGCCAGCGGGTAGCGGCCATCATCCAGCCCCGGGCCGACAAGCACCCTGGGCTGGAGGACATCCAGATCCACTGCCGCGAGGCCATTGCCGGCTACAAGGTCCCCCGGCAGCTCCACGTCGTCGAGACCATCGTGCGGTCCCCGAGCGGCAAGCCCGACTACCGATGGGCGGCAGAAGATCGTGGCCGGAGACGCCGAGGAGACCGACAGCGGCGGCCTTCGCACCTCGTCGGGGCAGTGACACCCGCCGACGGCAGGACGAGGGATCCGGTCCCGGTCCGGCCTGCGGCCCGTACAGGCGAACGGTAGCGCCGACCGGTGCCCGTCGACCTTGCCGAGTTGGCCGCACCGGGCCGGTGCGCCGTCCTGACCCAGGAGATCCAGCGGGGGGTGATCGGAGATCTCAGCTCCTTCCCTCAACTGGCCGACGAGGCCGAACGGGTGGGAGTGGTGCCGAACACGGCCCGACTGCTGGCCGCGGCCCGTGCTCGGGGCGTGCGGGTGGTCCACTGCACGGCGGAGTTCCGGGCCGACCGGGCCGGGTCCGCCGTGAACTGCCACTGATCGCCGCCATGGTCCGGAACCCCGACCATCTGTTGGCAGGGACCCCTCCGGCCGAGCTGGTCGCCGGCGCTGGGGCCGGAGCCCGGCGACCTGGTCTCCAACCGTCTGCACGGGGTGTCCCCGTTCACCGGCACCTCCCTCGACACCTGGCTGCGCAGCCTGGGGGTGGAGACGGTGGTGGCCACCGGGGTCTCGGTCAACCTGGGGGTCCTGGGGCTGGCCATCGAGGCGGTCAACCTGGGCTACCGGGTGGTGGTGCCCGGGACACCGTCGCCGGGATTCCTGCGGACTATGCCGACGCCCTCCTGGCCAACACCTTCCCGCTGATCAGCACCTTGACCACCGTCGACGATCTCCTCCAGGCCTGGGCCGCTCTACCGTCCTGACCTGGGACATCTTGGGTAAGGCTCAGGTGGAGGTTAAGGGTCTGCGTCGGCGATCGGCCCCTCACCCGGCAACGGACCGGCTGGTGCCGGGCTGAGCGTCCCGACCGCATCCCGTCGTTACCGGACGCATGCGGCCGGCTTACAGCGTCCGGCTGCCGTCCAGCTGGATCATGGCGTTGGTGGGCAGCTCCTCCACCGTGATGTCCGGGATCGGGAAGTTGAACGGCTGGTACCTGGGCCGGGCCGACTGGCGGTACCGGGTGGTGGAGTGCAGCGGGTCGGTGTCGAACTGGGGGATGACCTTGGTCCCGAAGACCTCGAGCATCTCGTGGACCTCGTCCTCCATCAACGAGTCCGAGGGCAGCCCGAACACCAGCTGGTCACAGCCGACGGTCTGGTAGCGGGCTCGACCTGCTCGGCCACCTCGTCGGGCTCGCCGCAGAGCAGCCAGCCATTCTCGATGAGGTAGTCGAGCTGCGCCTCGTCGCCGATGGTGTGGGGCCGCTCGGGCCACACGGGCACCCCCTCCTGATGGGGGATGGTGTCGTGGTAGTTGCAGACCAGCGAGTAGAGGTAGCCCCGGCCCCGGCGAAGGGCCACCTCCCGCGCCCGCTTGCGGTCGTTGAGGCAGATCACGGCATTGGTCATCATCACGTTGTCGTTCTTGAACTGGCCGAGGGGGTCGGTGCAGTTGGCGATGCCCTCCTTGTACGCGTCGATCCGGCCCTTCAGGTTGTAGACAGGCTCGAAGTTGAAGGCGATGGCGCCGATGCCCAGCTCACCGGCCTGGGTGAAGGTCCCGGGGTTGCCGCATCCGACCCAGATCGGCGGGTGGCCCTTCCGCTGGTACGGCTTGGGCAGGATGTTGTGCGGGTAGGGGACGGTGAAGCTCTCCCCCTCGTACATGTAGTCCTGCTCCTCCCACATCCGGGGGATCTCGCGGATGACCTCGTTCCACTCCGCCTTGGTGGAGTTCTTGTCGAGGTTGTTGAAGGTGGCGATCTCGTGACTGCCCGCCCCGCGTCCGGTTCCCCACTCGAACCGGCCCTCGAACAGGTGATCGAGCATGGCCACCCGCTCGGCCGAGCGCACCGGGTGGTTGACCCGGGGCGAGAGGTTCATGATGCCGGTCCCGATGTGGATCCGCTCGGTGGCGTGGGCCAGATAGCCCATGACCACCTCGGGGGCGGACATGTGGCTGTACTCGGTCAGGGAGTGGTGCTCGCCCACCCAGGCGTACTTCCAGTTGTACTTGTCGGCGGCGACGGCGTAGGCGATCTCCCGCTTGAACATCTCGTGCTCGCAGGCCGGATCGTGTGCGGCCTGACCGGGCAGGTAGCCGTTGAGAAAGACTCCGAACTCCATGGCGGTGGTGCTCCTCTCGCTCCGCGCTGCGGGGCGCGGTGTCACGGTAACACGGGGCTCTGATAAATTGCAACGTGTTCCAGATTTGTGCCTAGCTTGCCCTCAACCGGGGCAAAAGCACCTACTGTCGACGGCGAGACCAGGGGGAAGCGATGCAGACCATCGACCAGTTGATCCGCCAGCGGTCCGGCGACCACCGGGCGGGCCTGCTCTTCGCCGATCGCAGCTGGACCCACGACCAGGTCGTGCGAGCCCAGGCCGACCGGGCCGCCGTGCTGAAGTCCCTCCGGCAGCCCGGACCGTTCCACGTGGCCCTGCTGCTCGACAACGTCCCCGAGTACGTGTTCTGGATGGGCGCGGCCGCCCTGGCCGGCGCGGTGCTGGTCGGTGGCAATCCGACCCACCGGGGCGACGAACTGGCCCGCGACCTCTCCCACACCGAGTGCCAGCTCCTCGTGACCGACACCGACTACCGGGGCCTGGTCGACGGGTACGACCTGGGACCGGCCCTTCCCCCGGAACGGATCCTGGTCATCGACGATGCCTGTGGCGACCTGTCCGCCGGACCCCCGTATCAGGGGACTGCTCGGGGAGGCCGCGGGTGCGCCCCTCCCCGACCCGGCCGCCACGGCCATCACCGAGGACTCACTCGGCCTACTCCTGTTCACCTCCGGCACCTCCGGGGCCCCCAAGGCCTGCCTCTGCAGTCAGGGGCGTCTGGCCCGGATCGGCACGATCGTGGCCCAGATGTTCGAGATCACCGAGGACGACGTCTGCTACCAGGCCATGCCGCTGTTCCATTCGAACGCCCTGATGGCCGGGTGGGCCCCGTCCCTGGCCGCCGGGGCCACCGCCGCCCTGCGCGAGCGGTTCAGCGCCTCACAGTTCCTGACCGACGTTCGCCGCTACGGCGTGACCTACTTCAACTACGTCGGCAAGCCGCTGTCGTACATCCTGGCCACACCCGAGCGCCCCGACGACGGCGACAACACGTTGCGGCGGGCGTTCGGCAACGAGGCGGCCGAGGCCGACGTGGCCCGGTTCGCCGAACGGTTCGGCTGCACGGTGCAGGACGCCTACGGCTCGACCGAGGGCGGCGCCTCGGTGACCCGGACCCCCGACACCCCCCGGGGGGCACTGGGCCGGGCCCTGCCCGGGACCATGGTCGTCAATCCCGAGACCGGCCAGGAGTGCCCTCGGGCCGTCTTCGACGAGCACGGGCGGCTACTCAACGCCGAGGAGGCCATCGGGGAGATGGTCAACGAGACCGGCGGGGCCGGCTTCGAGGGGTACTGGCACAACGCCGAGGCGGAGGCCAGCCGGGTGCGCAACGGCTGGTACTGGACCGGCGATCTGGCCTATCGGGACGTGGACGACTTCTTCTACTTCGGCGGCCGCGACTTCGACTGGCTGCGGGTGGACGGGGAGAACTTCGCCGCCGCTCCCGTCGAGGGCATCCTCCAGCGCCACCCCGACGTGGTGCTGGCCTCGGTCTACGCCGTGCCCGACACCGTGGTCGGGGACCAGGTCATGGCCACCGTCCTGCTCCGGCCCGGCGCCTCCTTCGACCCGGTGGGCTTCGCCGGCTTCCTGGCCGGCGAAGCCGACCTCGGCACCAAATGGGCGCCCCGGTACGTGCGGGTGACCGACGACCTGCCCGAGACCGCCACCACCAAGGTGCTGAAGCGGGTCCTCCGCAACGAGGGTTGGCGCTGCCCCGAGCCGGTGTGGTGGCGACCGGAGAAGGACGCCCCCTACCAGCCGCTGACCGATGCCGATGCCGACGCCCTGGACCGGGCGGTGGCGGAGCGCTGAGTCGGCCTGGGCCCGGCAGGGACCGGAGGGGACCCCACCGGTCGTCCCGGCCCCCAACGGCCGGGACCCCACACGGCACCATCCGGCCCCGCTCCGGGTCGGAGACCTGTTCAGGTGCCGGTGGCTCGGCGACTGGTCAGTGGTCGACGCCCAGGATCAGTCCACTGGTGGGCACGCCGGTGCCTGCGGTGACCAGTACGTGGTCCACCTCGGGTACCTGGTTCACCGAGGTGCCGCGCACCTGCCGGACCCCCTCGGCGATGCCGTTCATCCCGTGCAGGTAGGCCTCGCCCAGTTGACCGCCGTGGGTGTTGACCGGCAGTCCGCCGCCGATCTCGATGTTGCCGTCCCGAACAAAGTCCTTGGCCTCGCCCTTGCCGCAGAATCCCAGCTCTTCGAGTTGGTACAGCACGTAGGGGGTGAAGTGGTCGTAGAGCACTGCGGTCTGGATGTCCGCCGGGGACAGACCGGAGGTCTGCCACAGCTGGCGGGCCACCGACTCCATCTCCCCCAGACCGGTGAGATCGTCGTAGTAGTACGAGGTCATCATCTCCTGCCCCGGCCCGGACCCCTGGGCGGCCGCCTCGATGACCGCCGGGGTGGACGGGAGGTCACGGGCCCGCTCGAGCGAGGTGACCACCAGGGCCTGGCCGCCGTCGGTCTCCTGGCAGCAGTCGAGGAGGTGGAGCGGCTCGACGATCCACCTCGACGCCTGGTGCTCCTCGAGGGTGATGGGCTTCTCGTAGAACCACGCCTTCGGGTTGGTGGCGGCGTGCCTGCGGTCGGCCACCGCCACCCGGCCCAGGTCCTCGGAGGTGGCCCCGGTCACGTGGAGGTACCGCTGCGCGGCCATGGCGACCCACTGGGCCGGGGTGAGCAGGCCGAAGGGCGCATACCAGGCGAAGTTGGCCGTCTCGGCGTTGGGGACCGGCGCCCGGTCCTGGACCCCGGCCCCGAACCGGTTGCCCGACCGTTCGTTGAAGGCGCGGTAGCAGACCACCACGTCGGCCACCCCGGACTGGACGGCCAAGCGCGGCCTGTTGGATGGTGCCGCATCCCGCCCCCCCCCCATAGTGGATACGGCTGAAGAAGGTGAGCTCGCCGATTCCCAGGCTCCGGGCGATCTCGATCTCGGGATTGGTGTCCGAGCTGAAGGTGACCAGGCCGTCGACGTCGGCCGGCTCGATGCCGGCGTCGCGAAGGGCATGGTCCACCGCTTCGGCGGCCAGACGGAGCTCGCTGCGACCGGACTCCTTGGAGAACTCGGTGGCCCCGATGCCGACGATGGCGGTGTTGCCGGTGAAGGAGTGGCCGTCCCCCGCTCACCGGGCCCCTCCGGCACTCAGGGGGAGCAGGACGCGCACCGTGCCGGTCACGTGGTCCCCCAGCCCATTGGCGCCACGCACGCTCACCACCACCGCACCCTTGCCGTCCCCGCCGGCGTCGTCCGGAGCGCCGTCGAGCTCCTGCACCGACCCGGTGAGCGTCATGGTGTCGTCGGGATAGTTCGGCGCCCCCAATCGGATGTTGACGTCGGTGAGCACGGCTCCGGGGCCCGTCCAGTCGGTGACGTACCGGCCGACGATCCCGTTGGTGGAGAGGATGTTCATGAAGATGTCCTTCGAGCCGCGTTCCACGGCCAGCACCGAGTCGTGGTGTACGTCCTGGTAGTCACGCGAGGCGATGGCCGTCGACACGATCAGGGTTCGGGTGAGCGGTATGGCGAGCTCGGGGAGCGGGTCGCCCACGGCGACGTCCCCGAAGGCCAGCGTGGTGGTCCTGAACGCGGCGGCGGCCGAGCCGTCCGTCATACCGTCACCCGGTGGCCGGCCCGCAGCTCGGCCACCACCTGGCGGCCCAGTCGGGCCAGTTGGGCGCTGGGCGGCCCGAGCATGAGCTCGATCTGTTTGCCCCACAGGAAGTATCGGTGGATGGGGTACTCGATGTCGGCACCCACCCCGCCGTGGAGGTGCTGGGTGGCGTGCACCGCCCGCTGGCCGGCCTCGGCCGAGAACCATGAGGCCACGCTGACGGCCAGGGCGGCGTCCAGCCCGCGGTCGAGGCGCCAGGCCGCCTGCCACATGGTCACGCGGATGGACTCGGTGTCGATGGCGGCGTCCGCCGCCCGGAGCATGGTGCCCTGGAAGGTCGACAGGGGCCGGCCGAACTGCTCGCGGGTGTTGAGGTACTCGGCGGTCTGGGCTACGGCGGCCTCGGTCACACCCACCTGGAGGGCACACAGCCCGGTCCAGGCCCGATTGAGGATCCAGAAGAGCACGTCGTGCCCACGGGACGGGTCACCTCCGGCCAGCAGGTCATCGGGGCCCACCACCACTCCGTCGAGATGGAGGTGGGGGTGGATCTCGCGGTTGGTGGTCACCGCACGCTCCACGGTCACGCCCTCCGCCGAAGGGTCCACCGCGGCGATGACCACACCGTCGTCCATCGCCGCCGGGATCAGCACCCGACCGGCCACGTGCCCGTAGGGCACGGCGAAGGCCGTGCCGGACAGCACCACTCCCTCGGGCACGGGCTTGGCGGCCACCGCCGGCCGCCCCTCACCGCCGCGGGCGATGTCGTCAGCCACATCGGCGAGTGCGGCGGACAGCACCAGGTCGCCCGCAGCCACGGCAGGGAGGACGGCCGACCTGAGATGCTCGGAGCCGAACTCGGCGATGGGCATGGCCCCGAGGGCCACCGTCGCCCACAACGGGACGGGCGCCACCGACCGTCCCTGGCCCTCGAGGAGGATGGCCAACTCGACCATGCCGTAGTCGCCGCCCCCGTACGCCCCGGGGAGGCACAGTCCCACCAGGTCGGCTTGGGCCAGTGCCGCCCACAGCTCCCGGTCGATCCGGTCCGCGGTGGCCTCGACCCGCTGGACCCGGTCGGGGGTCACCAGCCCGGAGAAGATGCCGTCCACGGCCTGGCTCACCGCCGACTGCTCCTCGTTGAAGGTGAAGTCCATCAGGTCCTCCTCGAATCGTCGGTGCCGGTGGGCGTCGCATCGGTGCCGCCACCGGAGGGCGTCAGGGGCCGGAACACCGGCAGGGTCAGATCGTCGTCGAATGCCACGAACGTGGCCATTACCGGCATCCCGATGGCCACGGTCTCCGGGGTGATGTCGGCCACGTTGGCCACCAGGCGGGTGCCCTCTTCCAGCTCGATCAGGGCCACCACCAGTGGATAGTCGAACGCCGGCACCTTCGGGTAGTGGTTGACCACGAAGCTGTAGATGGTCCCCCGGCCCGAGGCTTCCAGCGCGTCCCATTGGAACGAACGGCAGTTGGCGCAGGCCGGCCTGGGGGGATGCCGCAGCGTGCCACAAGCTGTGCACCGCTGGATCAGGAGCTTGTGCTCGTTGGCCCCGTCGAAGAAGAACCGGTTGTCCTGGGTCAGGGCCGGTCGGGGACGCTTCGGACGGGGTGCCGTCTCCGGGGCCTTCTCCCGGGGCCTGAACTTGAGGATGCGGAACACCATGGTCGCCACCGATTCGCCACGTTGGTCGGTGAACTCCAGCCGGGTGGTGATGAAGTGGCCGGCCCCGAGGCCGGTGGCCTTCTCACCGCTCACCGCCGTCGATGACCGAGGTCACCTCCAACTGGTCTCCCGGTACCAGCGGGCGCACGTAGTGCTGGTCGCAGTTGGTGGCGACCACTGAGGTGAAGCCGGCCTCGTTCAGCATGGCGGTCAGGGTGTCCATGGGTGAGCCCCCCGCCGTGTCTCCCTTGGCCTTGGCCTCGTCCTGGGCCAGCGACAGCCGCAGACCCCGCATGATCCAGGCCTGGAGCATCGTCGGAGGGGCGATGATCCCTCCGAACCCGGCGGCCCGGGCGGCGTCCTCGTCGACGTACACCGGGTTGTGGTCGCCCATCGCCTCGACCCAGTGGCGAATCATGGGGAGATTGACCGGGTCGGGGGCCCGGGTCGCCGGACCGGTGGACAGGCCGACGAAGGCCTGGAGCCGCTCCTCGAGGGTGGCGGGTTCGGTGGCTGTCTCGGCTGCGTTCACCGAGAGGACCGTTTCATCCCCAGACCGGCCATGGCCAAGATCTCACGTTGGACCTCGTTCACGCCTCCGCCGAAGGTGTTGATCTGGGACTGCCGGCCGGCCCGCTCGAGGTCGCCCCGAATGGCCGCCCCGGGGTTGTAGGCGTTGAGATAGCCGGCCGATCCGACGATGCCGAGCAGCCGCCGGTAGACCTCGAGGGTGGTCTCGGTGCCGAACACCTTGACCGCCGACGAATCCGCCGGGCCCAGCGTGTCGTCGGCCACGGCGGCCACCATCCTCCAGTTGAGCAGCTTCTGGGCCTCCAGCAGGGCGTAGGTGCGGGCCAGGTCGGCCTGGACCCACTCCACGTCGGCCAGGCCCTCGTCGATGGCCCACTGGGCCGTCTCCGCCCAGAGCCGGACGGGGAGGGCACTCATCGCCCCCAGGCCCACCCGCTCGTGGTTGAGCTGCCCGGTGATCAGGCGCCACCCCTCGTTGAGCTCACCCACCAGGGCGCTGCGGGAAACCTTGACGTTGTCGTAGTACGACGCCGTGGTGACCACGTTGCCCACGGTCACGATCGGGTGTGCAGGAGAACCCGGGGTCCGATCGTCGGCACCAGGAAGATGGAGATGCCCTTGTGCTTGGGGGCGTCGGGGTCGGTGCGGGCCGCCAGCCAGATGAAGTCGGCCTGGTCGGCGCCGCTGGTGAAGACCTTGTTGCCGTTGATCACCCATTCGTCACCGTCGAGCACGGCCCGAGTTCGAAGGGAGGCCAGGTCGGTGCCGGCACCGGGCTCGGTGTAGCCGATGGCGCAGCTGATCTCGCCGGCCAGGATGCCGGAGAGGAAGTAGCTCTTCTGCTCGTCGGTGCCGTAGCGCATGAGCATCGGGCCCGACAGTGTTGAGGGTGACGAAGGGGAACGGCGCCCGGGCCCGCTGCACCTCGTTGAAGAAGATGAACTGGTCGGAGACCGGGCGACCCTGGCCCGCCGAACTCCTTCGGCCAGCCGATGCCCAGCCATCCGTCCTTGCCCATCTGGCGGACCAGCGTGCGGTGCATGGCCCCGCCCTCGGTCTCGCTGTCGAGCGCACCGCCGGGCCTCGTCGGTCAGGAGGTCGGCGAAGTAGGCCCGCAGCTCGGCCCGCAGCGCCAGCTGCTCGGCGAGTCTCTTCGAGGTACATGTCGGATGATCCCTCCACTCGTTGGCGCCGTGACTCGATCCTGCACTGGCGTGACCTCACGTCCGGCAGCTCGGAGGAGCTGACGAAGCCAAGGGCGGCCGTCTCCCCGGTGCAGGCCTCGCTCCCCCGGTGCGGCACCACCGTCCTGCCGGGTGCTCCCCGGCCCACCGATGGTGGAGCCTCGGACACGACTGGCCTATGATAACTGATACACGTTCTAGAAACGTCATCGGCGACAATCGCCACTGCCGTCGAGGGGTGGGCACGAGTGCCGTGGCACGGAGCCGGGCCCGAGCGACCAGGGGGAGACACCATGGAAGTCACCGACATCGACCTGGGGGACCCCGGGAGCTTCGTGGAGGGGTCCCCCACGAGTGGTTCGCCTACCTGCGCCGGGAGGCGCCGGTCCAGTGGCACCCCGACCCGGAGGGCTTCGCCGACGGCTTCTGGTCGGTGACCCGCTACGACGACTGCG
This sequence comes from uncultured Acidimicrobiaceae bacterium, assembly GCA_963717885.1. Classification (GTDB taxonomy): domain Bacteria; phylum Actinomycetota; class Acidimicrobiia; order Acidimicrobiales; family RAAP-2; genus Bog-756. The sequence continues at coordinate 283,851 of CAVQXB010000005.1, forward strand.
TGGGGGTCAACCGGGACTACGAGCACTTCTCGTCCTACCGGGCCGCCACCCTCTTCCACGACTTCGACGAGGAGGTCCTGGGCCAGCAGCGCATGATGATGCTGAACATGGACCCTCCCATGCACACCCGTTACCGGCGCCTGGTCAACAAGGGCTTCACCCCCCGGATGATCCGGGACCTCGAGGTCAAGGTGGTGGCGGCCACCGACGCCATCTTGGACACGGTGTGCGAGCAGGGGTCGGCCGACTTCGTCGAGCAGGTCTCGGCCGAACTGCCCCTCCAGGTCATCGCCGACCTGATGGGCGTGCCCCAGGAGGACCGGCACCTGGTCTTCGACTGGTCCAACCGGATGGTGGGCTCCGACGACCCGGAGTACCAGCTGGACGCCGATGCCGGGGCCCAGGCCTCGATGGAGCTGTTCGCCTACGCCGACGAGCTGTGCGAGAAGAAGCGCCTCGACCCCCACGAGGACCTGTTCAGCGTCCTCACCCAGGCCGAGATCGAGGGGGACCAGCTCTCCCAGCTCGAGCTGGACCTGTTCTTCATGCTGCTGGCGGTGGCCGGCAACGAGACCACCCGCAACCTGATCTCGGGGGCCATGGTGGCCTTCTTCGACCATCCCGACCAGTGGGACGAAGCTCCGGGCCGACCGGTCGCTCCTCCCCTCGGCCATCGAGGAGATGCTGCGCTACGTGTCGCCGGTGATGCACTTCCGGCGCCAGGCCACCGCCGACGTGGTCATCGGCGAGCAGAAGATCGCCGAGGGCGACAAGGTGGTGTTCTGGCACGTCTCGGCCAACCGGGACGAGTCGGTCTTCGACCGACCCCGACACCTTCGACATCACCCGCACCCCCAACAACCACATGGCCTTCGGCGGCGGGGGTCCCCACTTCTGCCTCGGGGCCAACCTGGCCCGCATGGAGATCCGGGTGATGTTCGACCGCCTCCTCGACCGCATGCCGGACATCCGCCTGGACGGCGAGGTACAGCGCCTGCGTTCCAACTTCATCAACGGGGTGAAGCACATCCCGGTGGCGTTCGCCCCGTCGGCCCCGGTCGGGCGCTGACCGCCCATCAGCAGAAAGCGGACGCCCCCATGCGCTTCCACCAGGCCGTCACCTTCCTCCCCCTCGATGAGGTCGTGAGCCTGTCGCGGGCCGCCGACGGGCTCGGCTACTCGGGGATCTACCTCTCCGACCACCTGTTCAACCCCCGCGAGCTGGAGTCGCGCTACACCTACTCGAAGGCGCCCGACGGGTCGCCGTTCTGGGAGAAGGAGACGTCCTGGCCGGACCCCATGTGCCTCATCTCGGCCCTGTCGTCGGTCACCACCAACCTCACCTTCACCACCGGCATCTACATGGCCCCGGTCCGGGACCTGATCACGGTGGCCAAGACGGTGGGCACCGCTGCCGTCCTGTCCGGGAACCGGGTACGCCTGGGTGTCGGGGTGGGGTGGTGCGAGGAGGAGTTCGTCCAGACCGGACAGGACTTCCACACCCGCGGCAAGCGCCTGAACGAGATGATCCCTGCCCTGCGGGCGCTGTGGGCGGGCGGCTGGGTGGAATTCCACGGCGAGTACTACGACGTGCCGGCCTGCCAGATGAACCCGTCGCCGACCGAGCCCGTGCCGTTCATCGGCGGCGGGGACTCCGACGCCGCCCTGCGACGGGCGTCGACCCTGTGCGACGGGTGGGTGAACACCGGGGCGGCCAGCCCCGACGGAGGCCTTCGCCCAGGTGGAGAAGATCAAGGACGCCGTCAAGCGGGCGGGCCGGGAGGGCGACGCCTTCTCCATCTACGTGGCGGTGAAGGCCTTCCCCGACCTGGATCTCTACCGGCGACTGGAGGATGCCGGGGTAACCGATCTGCTCTGCGCCCCGTGGATGGGGGTGCAGGTAACCGAAGGCGACACGCCCGAGTCCGTCCATGCCGCCCGGCTGGCCCTGTGCGAGCAGTTCGCCGAGCACTTCATCGCCGCGATGGGCTGAGCGGACCCTGGCTGGGGCTCGGCCCGTCAGGTGACGACGGGTGACGGAGCCTCGATCCCGGCCTGTCCATGGTCGGAGGTGTCGGTCGCGTCGGGTGCCGCATCCGACGGTTGGGGCGGGTGGGCGGCCAGCCTGCGCAGCGGGTAGTAGAGGGCACCGGCCACCAGGAAGCCCACCGCGAAGGACAGGTCGGCACCGTCGAGCCACTTGGCCACCGGGCCCACCACGAGGCCGGTGTCCATGAACGGCACCATCGCGGCGAAGCCCACCACCAGGGAGAGCAGGGCCGGCCAGCCCGACCGGAGGTTCCGCCACTCCAGCATGTGGACCAGGGTCGCCCGGTTGACCCCGTCGCGGCGGTCCCGCCAGTCGATCACCACCACGGCCAGGAACGGTGCGATCCAGTACGCCGTGAACAGCAGGACGTTCTGGAACTTGGCCGAGACGTCGCCGGTATCGAGCCAGAGGATCAGGACGTAGGCAACCGCGGTTCCGATGAGCGCCGATACGTGGCGCTTGATCTGCACCCCGCCGGCCTGGGCGGCCAGTGATCCCGAGTAGTCGTTGAGGGCGTTGCTGGTCACGGCCCCGAACATGATGGCGCACAGCGCCAGACCCCCCAGCAGCCCCCCGCCCATCAGGTGCTGCACCCCGGCCGCAGTCTGGCTCGACAACGTCTTGGCTCCGAGCAGGCCGATGGTGTACACCCAAAGGAACGACCCGGCCAGTCCGGCGAAGGTGAACCAGAACAGGGGCCGGCGGGGAGTGTCCATGGCCATGTAGCGGCTGTAGTCGGCGGCATAGGTGGCCCAGCTGAAACCCCCGGAGAATGCGATGGTGACCATCAGGAAGAACATCGCCACCGCGACGCCACCGTGCACCGTGTTGTGCACCGGGAAGTCTCGGTGCTCGAGGATCTTGATGGTCAGGAGGACGAAGAGCACGGTCAGGATGGCCGCCCCCCAGACCTCCAGCCGGTGGATGAACTCGTAGCCCAGGAAGCCGGCCAGGCCCTCCAGGGCCAACACCACCAGCACACCGACGGCGAACGGCACGTGGAAGAGGATCTGGGCGGCCTGGCCGCCGAACAGGCCGACCAGGGCATCCCACGCCACGGCCGAGATCCACTGGACCAGGGCCGGAACGGAGATCGACTTGCCGAACGGGAGCCGGGCGAGAGGCAGCTGCGCCATGCCGGTCCTCGGGCCCCAGAGGGAGAGAGCGGCAACCGGGGCCGCCCCGAGCAGGACGCCGATCACGATGGCGGCGATACCGGTGGCCAGGCCCAGTCCCAGGGTGGCGGCCAGGGTGCCGGTGAACACCCCGGACAACTCCATGTTGGGAGCGAACCATACGGTGAAATTCCGCCAGTTGGCCCCGTAGCGGCCGTCCTCGGGGATGGGGACGATGCCGGCCGTCTCGAGGGTCAGGTCGCCCGTTCGGGTGGGCCTGGCGCCGTCGAACACACTGATCGTCGTCACCGGAACGCTCCTCCTCCCTCGCTGCTCCCTACGCCGCACGGTACGGCGGTTCGTGGTCAGATTCTGCACCGGAGCGGCACGGGGGGCACCACCCACCCCGGGACGTGGGCCGGAACCGATCCGGTGTCGGGATCCGAGGTCCCGGGGGCCCTCCCCGGCGCCCTCGCCACTAGGGTCGGGCACTACGCCACAGGGAGGATATCCATGAAGGACATGAAGCTCGGACTGCAGCTCGGCTACTGGGGCGCCGGCCCCCCGGTGAACGCCGCCGAGCAGGTGGCCGAGGCCGAGCGGCTGGGCTTCGACTCGGTGTGGACGGCCGAGGCCTACGGCTCCGACGCCCTGACCCCGCTGGCCTGGCTGGGATCCCAGACCACCAAGGTCCGCCTCGGCACCGCCCTCTGCCAGCTGTCGGCCCGGACCCCGACGGCCATGGGCATGGCCGCCATCACCCTCGACCACCTGTCCGGGGGCCGGTTCGTGCTCGGGCTGGGGGTGTCCGGGCCCCAGGTGGTGGAGGGCTGGTACGGCCAGTCGTTCGAGAAGCCCCTGGCCCGCACCCGCGAGTACCTGGACATCGTGCGCCAGGTCGTCGCCCGGGAGGCGCCGGTCACCAACGACGGGCCCAACTATCCGCTCCCCTACCCGGGGGGCACCGGACTGGGCAAGCCGCTCAAGCCCATCGTCCACCCGCTGCGACCGGAGATCCCGATCATCCTGGGGGCGGAGGGCCCGAAGAACGTGGCCCTGGCCGCCGAGATCGCCGACGGCTGGTTCCCCATCTTCTTCTCCCCCAACGCGGTCAAGGCCTTCGAGCCGGCGTTGGCCGAGGGGTTCGCCCGACCCGGTGCCCGCCACACCGCCGACGACTTCGAGGTCATCGCCTTCGCCCCGACCATCATCGACGACGACATCGAGCGGGCCGCCGACCTGATGCGTCCGTCGGTCGCCCTCTACATCGGCGGGATGGGGGCCAAGTCGATGAACTTCCACTTCGACGTGTTCGCCCGCATGGGCTACGAGGCCGAGGCCACCAAGATCCAGGAGCTCTACCTGGCCGGCCACAAGGACGAGGCCACCGCCGCCGTGCCCACCTCGCTCATCGAGGACACCGCCCTCATCGGACCCAAGGAGAAGATCCGGGACGACCTCGAGGGGTGGAAGGAGTCCATCGCCACCACTCTGCTGGTGGCCGGCGGACCCGACACCCTGCAGATGATGGCCGAGTTGGTGCTCTAGAGGATCCGGCGGGCAGCCTGGCAGGTCGTGCGCGGGCTGGCCCCGCTCCGGGGAGACCGGCTGCGAACTCCGAGGGCCTCGGCCCACAGGGGCCGGCCCCTTGGCCCCGACGAGGCGGCGGGCCGAGAGGATCCCGTTGGCAGATCGGCTCATTCACGGGGTGGGACCCAGAACTTCTTCCTCCGGCTGAGTTCCCGGTAGAGCTCCATGGTGCTCGGGTGAACGGCGTCGAACGGCTCGACCCCGTCGGCCACCAACGTGAGCAGCTCGCTCATCAACGACATCCACCCCCGCTGGGTTGCCCCCGAGATCGGCGGCCCGCATGAGCATCCGGTACAGGCGCTCGTCGTACGGGCTGACGACCAGCCCCCGCCGGGCGGCCCACTCGGCTCCCTGGCTATTCCCCACCCTCAGGTAGGCGCCGGCCAGCCGTCCGCTCAGGTCGACCACCGCCGCTTCGATAGCGGGGGCGATCCCCTCGAGGATCGGCCAGTCCGATGACCGGAGACCTTCGAACGGCCTTCCCCGAACCAGCGCCAGTGCCTGGTGCCACTGCTCGGGCTCCTCCGATCCGGCCAGGGCCACGAAACGATCCCAGTCAGTGCCCACCGTGGATGCGAGCTCCAGCCGGCCGTGTGAACGGGGCAGGTGGTCGGTGCCGTCGGCCGCGCTGGCCCAGCGAACGCCGGGCCACGGACGCCGTCGAGTGGAGGCTGGACGGGGCCATCAGGCGATCCGGCCACAAGGCCGTGGCCCAGGCCTCGTTGGAGGCGCCATTGGGATGCATGGCCAGGTACACCACCAGCTCCTCGGCCCAGGCACGGGTGAAGGTCGATCGCTGCGCACCGCGGATCTCGATAGGCCCGAGCACGGCCACCTCCACGTCCACCCTCCGCTGAACGGATGTACCCGTTGGGTCCGGTGAGTCCGTCATGGGGCCGGCCGACCGAGGCGGTGCGGCCGACCGCGTAGAGCCGCCGGGTGCGGGCGGTGCGGCCGAAGTCGCTGGTACACCCAGGGCCGCCCCAGCACTCGGAGCCGAGTCCGGCGACGACGCTTCACCGCCCGCCACGAGTGGCATCCGTATGGGAAGGTTCACATACGGATCCTCGGACCGGAGAGACCGAGCCTCGCGAGGCGGCAGTGTCCAACAGTGCCCGGACCGCCGACATCTCCTCGCTGCCGACTCGTTGAGGGAAGACGGCGGCACCGAGCAACTCGAGGGAGTCGGCCCAGTCGCCACCGGTCACGCGCACCGCGTACTGGGCCTCGACGCGCTCCCCAACTCCGATCACCGTCGTCCCGTGGACCGGGTCTGCGGCCATCTCCACGATCTCGACCACATCCTCCTCCTCCACATCGGGACCGCAGATCACCACCAACGGCGCCCACCGATCCCCGGGCTCGACCCGACGGGCGTCGGCAAAGGACCGGTAGGGCCCGTCCCTCAAGAGCGCTGCACCGTTGATTCTCCGACGCACCAACCTATGGACCAGCTCGGTGGAATTGGCATACGAACGGACTCCCTCGAACCGCTCCAGCTCCGATCCGAATCCAACCACCGCCACTGAGAACTGCCCGGACCAGAAGGACGTGGCCAACTCAAGGGCCAAGGCGCGAACCACACCGTCGGCATCGGCGGAACTCCCACTGACCATGAGGGACCCGATGGATTCGAGATTGACCATGACCAGGCCGGACGGGCCGGTCCCGACCGTAGCCATCAGCGGTGCGACGGCGTGATGCCTGTCTCTGGGTGGCGCGCCGTCCTCAGGGAGCGGCTCAGGCTGCCTGGTCGATGACACCGTGTTCCTCTCCACCCTGGGCAGCTCGTCGGTGTCGGCCACGACCACCTCGATGGCCTCCGAGTGGACCCGGACGCCCAGGACCCGCGGGAACTCGCCATCCAGCCCGCGGACCGAGCCGAGGTTCCGAATAGCCGCATCCACCTCGCGGGTGACTTCCCAGCCCTCGCCCACCCGAAGTCGCTGCTCGAACCGGCGGCCGGGAGCGTCTGGCAATCTGATCAACCCGCCCTCCGTCCGATGCCGCTGCTGGGCCCGTCGCATCCGATCCAGCAACCGAACGACACCGGCCCCGACCACTCCGGCACCCACAGGGACGACCGGGAGGGCCGGACCGCGGTTGGGGGTGAGTCCGCTGTCTGGTCCGGCGCCAGTGCCGATTCCCGCCACCGCCCCCCCGTCCGTGCCGATGTCGTGTCCGGAGTTGGACGGTGTTCCACGATGGATCTCCAACTCCTGCGAATGACGACCGGTACCAGGCTGAGGAAGATCGGCGCCGGGCCCCGACTCACGGCTGTCGAGCACCGATGGCCCCGCCCGCCGTGGTGCCGAGGGCATGGGTGTCCCACTTGCCGACGGAATCCAAGGCGGAAGCAGGAGCCTCCACCCCGGCCTTATCCAGTGGTCCCGGTCCAGGGCCCAACCGTCCTCTTGCGTCACCCCGTAGTTCATCTCGGCCAGCTCCTGCCAGCGGAGGGCGGAGCCCAGTTCGTCTTCGGCGATGGACCAGAGGGTTTCTCGGGACCGCACCAGATGGGTCCTCGGGACCACCAACGCGTCCACGGTCTCCGACGCCGATCCCACGGGCGGCAACCAATTGACCACGGCTGCCGCCGAGCCGGTGAGATCGGACGGAGACCCGGGTCCCTTGGGGAGTCCCCGCAACGACCGGTCTGTCCCTCCGGAGGATTCCGACGGGAGTCCGGATCCGCTCGCGGGCTTGGCCGACCCTCCCGTTCGCCCTAGTTGTCGCGCCAGTAAGGGTCCGACTGCGAGGCCGGACGGTGCGGGTCCGGCTCGTTGGGTCAATCCTGACTGACCGCCCACCGCCATCAGAAGATCGTCGATCGACACCACATCGCTGTCGGTGGGATCCGAGAGACCTTTGGGTGTCAGCCGCATCTCGGCCGCGGGAGCCCGCGGATGCGGCACCGATACGCCGCGACCGAGCGACACGGCCAGGGCTGTGCCGACCAGGAATGCCGCCACCGACTGTGCGGTCCGGCTGGCCGGGAGCCGCGTCCGAGTCCGGCCGGTGGCCCAGGAGCGGAGCTCGACGGCGATACACACAGCCATCCAGGCCCACAACAGCCAGGCGAGGACGAGCGCACTACCGGCCACCCACCCGATCGCCAAACCGGGATCGGCGGCACGTCCCGCGAAGAATGATCGGCTCAGCTGCCCCAACCCGCCGCGGGAGAAGGGAATACCCCCGACCTCGATGAGCACGGCCGGAATCACGACGACCACCGCGATCAGGGTCGACAGCGAGGCCATGGCCGCGATCCAACCCCGGCGGCGCCTTGGTGGGATGAAGGGCCGGTTCACGGCGTACCTACCGTCACGCCCTCGACGTCGACCGCAGTGGCCTCGGCCGACACCGGCAGAGTGGCGATGCCTATGAGGCCGAGCACCTCGGTCGGGATCCGGTAACGAATCTGCACGGTCACGGAATCACCGACCACCGACGCGACGCCAGGGTGACCCGCGGCACGGGTGAACGCCTCGGCAGCGGTCACGGCAGCAACAGGGTCGATCTGGAGGGAGCCTGTTCGAAGGGCTTCCACCGACAGCGCTCCAGCGCCGGCGCGGGCGGCCTGCTCGGCCTCATCGGCGGCGGACTGGTGCGCCGAGAGCGCCGAACCTCCGTCCACCACCAGACCCATCAGAGCGACCAGGGCCACCAGGAGGAGCACGACAAAGGCGCTGATGGACCCGTTCTCCTCCCAAAGGTCCCCCCGCACCACCGTCAGCCCACCTGGCGATAGGGATCGATGGGGGCAGTCGACGAGGCTCTCACGGTCGTCGAACCGGGCATCCCGGGCAACGAGACATCGGCCAGGGGGACCTGACAGACGACAGTGACGGTCACGTAGCCACCTGGGTAGAAGTGACTGGCATCGGTGAGGACCTGGCGTCCCGCGCAGGCCTGATCGTGACCGGACGTGCCAATGGCTCCGTCGATAGCCGACTCTGCCGCGGCGCTGACCGGGTCCTGCTGCACCGAAGCCGCTTCCGCCCCGGCCCGGGCCGCCTCGACCACCTGTTGGCGCGCCTCGGCCACCCGTCCGAAAGCCACCACAGCGAGGGCCAGGACCAGCAGCACCGGGGTCAGGACCACCAGTTCCACGGTGATGCTGCCCCGCTCGTCGACCGGCCGACTCCTCAACCCGACGTCCGGAACTGCTGGATGGCGCCCACCTGGGTCGCCGACACGGGCAGGTGCAGCCAGGGCAGCACGCTCACCGCGAAACCGGTCACATTGATCTGGACGACACCGGCTGGGAGTACGGACGCAACGATGGACGACGACGTCACCGTCGAGCCCGACCCTGCCAGCACGGCCTCGGCCCGGCTCCGGCCGACCGCCGCTCCGCCACCTGCCACACGTGCCGCACGGTCACCCTCCGAAGCGGCCAGCTGGACCACCTGGGAGGCATGGGCCCACAGGGCGAACTGGACCACTACCAAGATGATCAGCATCATGACCGGGATCACCACGACCGCCTCGATCGTCGCCGATCCACGATCTAGTTCAGATTGATGGAGTTGGCCTTGGCGGTGACCTTGGTCACGATGATGGCGCCGACAGCGATAGCCAGTGCAGCAAAGATCGCCGTCAGAATGACCTTCTCGACGACGGTGCCGCATTCGTTCCATCCACCGGCGGCTCGGGTCCGAGCCTGCAGGTAGGACCAGAGGAGCACGACTTGGTGAGGGAGCATGAGGGTTCCTTTCTGTTGGGTCTGTTGGGTCTGTTGGGTCTGTTGGGTCTGTTGGGTCTGTTGGGTCCGGCCCGAGTGCGCTTTCCCATCCGTCCGGTGCGACCGGCGCTGGCCCGAGGCGTGGGTCCGCTGGCAGCGCCATCACCAGCCCCCGAGGATCCGACTAAAGGCGGGGTATCCCACGAAGAGCAGGAAGCCCACCAGCAGCAGCGCTCCGGGGAGGAAGAGTCTCTCGGTGGTGGCATTGGCAGACGATTCCGCCTCCGCCTGTTCGTGACGCCGAAGTGATACCGCACGGGCGCTCAGGGACTGGCGGATTCGAGCCCCCTCAGTACCGGCCAGCTGCAGCGACGACGCGAGCTCCTCGAGCTCGGACACCCCGAGTTCACGACCGAGACGACCCAGCGCCTCCCAAGGCGACGCTCCGCTCTCCCGGGCCCGGAGCAGGACTCGCCCCATTTGGTTGACCGCCCAATCCGAACTGATCTGAGTGGCAGCGAGCAGGGCGCCCTCGACGCCGACGCCCCCGGCCAGGCTGAGGACCACCAGATCGACGAACGAGCCGACCACACTTCGGAAGTGTCGGCGGCGTTCCTTGGCCCGTCTCATCAGCCCCATCGCGGGGCCGCCGCGCAGATCGGGGTGGCGAGCAGGGCGGAGGCAACGACCCATCCAGGGGGAACAGCCGCTCCCAACGGCAGCGTGAGGGCCCACAGGAGGGGTGGGCCGAGAAGTCCCGCCGCCCCGGCCAGCACCATCTTGGTCCCCAGCTGCTCCGCAGTCTCACCGGTGACAGCCAAGCTGGAGCCGATGGCAACCCAGCGAGGATGCCCAGCCGCCGCGGTCCGTTCGACACGCGCAATGACCAGAGCGCCGAGAACCTCGAACCGCGGCGCGGAAGCCTCGGCAGGACGTCGGACCGGTATCGGTCGGTCCAATGTGGCGGCCAGGGAATCGAGGGTGGGAGGAGCGGAGGCAAGCCCGCGGAGCATCCCGAGTACGCCCAAACCGACCAGGACTCCGACCATGATTCCGGCGGTCACCGGACAGCCACCTCGCGGCCCAAGCAGCCGCACCGCTGCCGGTGGTCGGGCCAGTGAGACCATCAGGGTAAGTCCGACCGAATAGAGAACGGCGACGGACATCAGCACCAGCTGCCCACGGTTGGTCCCGAAAGGAGCGAGATAGCTGTGCGCCACCACCACCAGTCCGACGGCGAAGGCCAACGAGAACACCAGCACCGTACGGACCCCACTGCGCACCGATGCCCGGCTGGTTTCGATGCGGAGGCGGAGGGCGACCTCGTCCCGTGTCGAATCGGCCAGTGCAGCCAGAAGGTCTCCGAGCTTCTGGGCCCGAGACGCCGCTGCCAGCAGGAGGGCGCAGACCACGCGATCGGCGCTGGGGTCGGCGAGCTCATCGGCGAACTGTAAGAGGGCCTCTCGCGGCTGGACGCCCGCCGTGAGTCGAGCCGAGAGCCGGGTCGTTGCAGGCCGAATGGGCAGGGGCGCCAATGGAGCAGTGGCGATGATGGCCTGCCCGAGTCCCGCTGATGCGTGGAGGGTCCCCTGCAACATCTCGGTCCACGTGGCGATGGCTTCGATCCGGACGATGGCTGCCGTCGTCGATGTCTGGCGGAACAACCTGGGCAAACCGACGATGCTTGCTGCCGCGATCGGGAGCGCCACCGGCCACCCCGTCACCGTCACGGCCGCCACACCGCCGACGAGGCCTGCTGCCACCAGGAGGTACTGGCTCCCCCGTGTCTGCCATTGCCGGACGGTCCCACTCCACCCGGGGGCTCGGACGGTACCGCAGCCCCCCCTTGGCCAGCACGGTACCGCCCTTTATCCAGGACGCCACCGACCGCTCGACCTCCCCACCACGACCACGCCAGACCGACCAGGCCCGCAGCGAGACCTATGGCACATACCACCACTGCCGGTTTCACGCCGACATTCCGTGTCGTTCGGCGCCGGTCGGACGGAAGCCGAAGCGTCGTAGCTCCTCGAACGGTCTGATGACGGAGTGGTGACGACGGGACGGCGCGACGGTCAGAGCCGGCCCGATAGACCTCGTTGGAGATGACCTGCACCCCCTCGGCGTCCACCACTTCCCGGATCGACGAGACGAACCTTCGTCGCGACCGGACCGCGGGGAAGTACCCACTGGGTGCGGAGCCCGGACCATCGGTTCCGACCTGGTCGTCGGGATCGTGAGCGCCGTCATGGATCTCGCTGTCGAGATGGACCACGAAGTGGACGGCGCCTGCGATCAAGAGGTTGCTGGCCTCGAGTGGAAGGCGTTCCGGGGCCTGGACGGCGTAGGAGGCGATCCTCCGGAACACACCGGCGGATGAGTCGGCGTGGATCGTGCACATCGAACCCGATCGGCCCTGGCTCATGGCATTCAGCATGGGAAGCACCTCGTCTCCCAAGACCTCTCCGACAATCACTCGATCGGCGTTCATCCGTAGGGCTCGTCGGACCAGGTCGGCAACGGTGATGAGACCCTCACCCTCCACATTGGCCGGACGGGCTTCGAGCGCCACCATGTCGGGGTGTCGATGCTGGTCCGCGTCGAGTCCCAGCTCGAGGGCCTGCTCGATCGTCACGATCCGCTCCCGAGGTTGGATCTCGGTGGCAAGCGCCCGGAGCAACGTGGTCTTGCCCGAGTTCATCGCACCCGAAACCACGATGTTCTTCCTCGACCTCACCGCAGCACCCAGGAGAGCGGCCACGTCGGAGTCGAGCGATCCCAGTTCGACCAGATCGCCCAGAGTCAGCGTGGTGTAGCGGTGACGACGTATGGAGACCGCAGGTCGGGCGGTCACCGCCATCAGGGCCGACATCCGGCTCCCGTCCGGCAGACGGAGGTCGACCTCCGGGCGAGCCAGATCGAATCTCCGCTCGGCGAGACCGAACCGGCTGGCGGCCGACCGCACCATCTCCACCACTTCGTCGTCGGTGTCGGCGATGGGAGGCATCAGGCGCTTCGAGCCATCGGCGAACGTCACCCAAATCCGGTCACATCCGTTGATGTCGATGTTCTCGATGTCGGGATCGTCGATCAGTCCCTGGAGTCCTCCCATCCCGAACAAGGCATCGAGAACCGCTTGGGCCAGGAGACGCTCCTCGCCGGTGCCCGCCGGCATGACGCGCCCAGTCGCGATGGACCCCTCATGGTCTGCGGACAAAAGTCCTGGGTGCGGAGCCGTCGGGTGACGACCGGTACCTGCCGGCTGGTGCCTCGTCGGACATTCGGTCGAGGTGAACGAAGATCCTCTGGCGGGCGAATTCCCGGCGATGCTCTCCTGTCAATGCGGACGCATCGGCGCCAGCCAGATCGTCAGCTACCAGTTCCCGTAGTTCGGAGGCTAGGGCGCGATTCATCGTGCCACCGGCCGGCGAGGGCTCCCGTGGTCGCCTTCGTCGACAACGTCGCACGGCACAGGATTGGCGTCGGAGGGGCAGACGGTCGGCTGCCGAGCACCCCGCGGCAGCACTCGGTCGAGGAACCCGGCCAACCCGGCCTTCGCTCCGGAGGAGGCCGCATCCGAGATGGCGACGGTCGGGTTCCCGGTCGGGCGCCGGGCTCCGTGCACCCCACCGGGCTCCGCGCTCCGTTCGGCCAGCGCCATGGCCAACCGACGGGAGGACATGACCAGCATGGAGCGCGACAGGCGGCGACGGCTCCCACCTTCCCCCGTGATCACCCGGGCCGCCGAGGGATCGAACGGCACTTCGCCGGCGACGGGCAGACCCGTGAACCCTTCGATGGCGGCACCACCGTGGGAGCCGGGGCCGACTACCACGAGGCACATGCGATCGGCACAGCGATCCATCAGCGGGGGAAGCCGCTCGCGTACCTTCAGTAGGGAGGACGGGTCTCGGCGGACCACCACGACCACCACGTCGGAACGGTCGAGCCAGAGGCCGACGTCAGCGCGGAGGTCATTTGCCGCGCACCCAAGGAGTAACCGACCGGCGTCCACTACCAGGTCCCTCCGATCACCTTCCGGGGACCCGCTTCCCTCGGAGGCACCGAGCCCTCTCAGCAGGTCTTCCACCGCATCCCGATGGACGGCCTGCCGGTCGGCGCCCGGCTGGACCAACACATCCAGGCCGCCGGGGAGCGTCTGGAGATGGTCGCCGAGCGACACCATCCCCTCCGAACGACGCGCCGCGGTCATGAAGCTCGACCAACCCCGCAGAGTCGAAAGGCGGAACCGGGCGGCCAGGTCTCCGCCAAAGGGGTCGGCCTCCACGACGGCCACGCGGCGACCGTCGGGCCAGGTCGCGCCCACCAGGCAGGCCAGCGTGGTGACCCCCGGGGCCCCCTTGACCGACACGAGGGTGGCAACCGTCACGGGGACCCCGACGACGCGTCTGCGGTACCTGCCGGCAGGAGCACCAGGCTCACCTGCGATGCCGCCGCAGCCGTGGCAACGGCGGCGGCCAACGTCGAGGGAACCTCGACGGAGACCAACTCCGAGGCGCCGGACGAGGAGGACGGCGCCGGGTTGGCGGTCTCGAACACGATGGCCTGAGCCACCAGAACCCCGGTCGACACCCCGTAGCCGGTGCCGGCCGCGGAGCCGGGATCGGACGGGCCGGCGGTCGCTGAGCCGGTCACCGGAAGGGCGGAACCTACGCCGAAGGTTTGGATGAGCATGACCTGGTCCCCAGGCTCGACTCCGTTCGAAGGCAGCTGTCCGTCCTTGAGCGCCAGGCCCACGACGGCGGTCCCTGCAGTCAGGACTCGGCCCGAAGTGACATCGCCGGGGGTGATGAGTGAGCCGGCGGGAATGGTTACGGCCGCCCGTTTTCCCGACAGCTCGCTGGCGCTCGAAGCCGAGATCGTCGCCACTCCGCCAGATGTGGCCACGTCTGCAGCTCCGAGATCGCTGGTCTCGATGGGTTGACCCTGTCGGATGGTGGTGGTGGCGGTCAGCACGGCTATCCGGTGGTCGGCCGACTGGTAGAGACGGGTGAAGATGGCGATGCTGGCCAGGATCACGAGCGCCGAGGCCACCGTGATCATCGGTCGACGACCCCGCGGTGCGATCGGAAGGCCGAGCTCACGGCGGCCGCCGCTCGGCGACTCCGCCATCGGGCGGTCGAGTAGGGAACTCACATCCGCCCTCCGCCTGTGGTGGGCCGGGCCGAGCCGGTCGCTCCTGCCGGAACAGGCAGACTGGGCAAGGCGGAAAGGCCAGAGTCGATGCTCTCCACTTGCACTACCCGGACCCAGGCCTGGGCCGTAGTGACGAGGGGCGGAAGGTCCCCTTGGCCCGGCGCACCCACCGCGGTCCAGGAGACGGCCCAGGTGACGCTGGCCCGAGCCGGAAAGGCGGCGTCGTTGGCGTCACCGTCGGGCGAGTGCTGACCAAGGGAGGTGACCCGGTAGGTGTATTCGCACCCGGTCTGCTGCTCCTGGGCAGGAAGGGATAGGTCGAAGGGCCGGCCCGGGCCCGAGCACACGACCACGCCACCGTCCCCCATCTCCCAGGTCACCGATTCCGGAGTGGCCACCGCGGTCAGCACGGACTGCCCCGGCGGAAGCGGTCACCGAGTAGTTGTGCCAGAGCGACCCATCGATCCAAAGCCAGGTCGGGAGGTTCACGACCGAGGACGCTGCCGGATTGAACCGCAATGACGGTGGCGGCAGTTTGAGTGCGTTCTCCGCCTGGACGGCGAGGACGCGGGGATCGATGGCCGGCGTGGCCGGGGTGGCCGGCGTGGCCGGGGCGGCGGCCACCCCCTGGGTGATCCACTCGGTCTGCGTCGTGCCGGCACCGGTGACCCGGTTGAAGCAGGTCACCGAGTACCAACCGCCCGGAGTCGGTCCCCCGGGGGCGAATCCGCCCACGTCGTTGAGGAGGAGCGACGTGTACGTGCAGACCCACGGGCCGCCGCTGGCAGCGCCTCTCCCGCCTCCGATCCCCGAGCCGGACCCTCCTGCAGCACCGGACTCAACCGGGGTACCCGGTGTGCCGGGTGCCGAAGCGCCGTCGGACGCCCCGACCGAGATCGTCCCGCCTGGGCCTTCGCCCCAGGTCGCCGCAGCCCAAACCGGGCCGGCGGCCACCAGCGAAACTGCCAGCGCACCGGCCATTGCGGAGCCGAGCACCCCCAGCGCCCTCATGCGCCCTGACACCGGGCTGCTCGAACCATCCGTGTCAGCCAGATCCCACCTGGTTCCGGTGCGGAGCACGATCGGAGCGCACAGCACGGGCTCCGACTCGCCTGGGGGACAAGGCGTGGGCCACCCGGTGGCCTCGGAGATGGCGACCTCCCGGTCGTCCGGGCGGGAACAGACGATGGCGGTGGACCCGGCCCCATCGACCACGCTCGGACGGCCGAACTCCAGGGGGCCACGCGCCCCCTCACCAACCGCCGACGGCTGCGCCGAGATCGACTGGGCCCACCCCAGTTGGTGAGCCCCCGTCATGGCCGCCCACCGGGAGTGTAGGCGTCGTCGACATCGACTGCGGTGGTGCGAGCCAATCCGTCCGCCGGCGGGCCGCCGGCGCTATGGCTCGCCACCGCCCCGGGCGTGCGGCCACACGACGACGGCACGACCTCGCCCGCCACGATCAACCACGCGATGCTCCCCGCGTCTGACGACAGCCGCCTCGACCGGCGATCGGACCAGTGCTCCATGGGGAGCGGACGATACGAACCGGCCAGCCGCGATGCAATGTGACGTGCACGGTGACTGCAACCACTTTGGCCCGAGGACGCTCCGGCGCGACGGGACTCGGCAAGCCGATCAGATGCAGCTGGATCGCGGTCACCCACCATCCGATGGTCGATCGGCGACCTTGCCGACGGCCTGGCACCGACCTTGCAGCGTCGTTGCCGATTGAGTGAACCTGAGGGGCTCGCGGTTCACGTGTCGGCGATATCCATTGCCGCACAACGCTTTCCCGCTGATCGCAGGAACAGCACTGACTGACCGGCGAAGGTCCAAGAGGTCCAGCCGACCAGGCGACCGGGACACCGGCCAGGTCGGGTCGGCATCGGTCATCTGTGGGAGACGACAGGTCCTCCGAGGGCGGTAGGTACGTCGTGCGCCGCCCACCTTCGGTGCGGTCGCCAGCACCCCTCGCGTTCAGTCTCGCGGGCTTCCGACATCGTGTTTCCGAGTGGAGACCGGGGTCAGGTCTCTTCGACTGCGGCGATCACCTCTGGAGTTGGCACGGATGACGGCTCCGGGCGGGTCGCCCCGATACCCCCGACGGGCTCCGGTCGTGAACCCGAGGAACCCGGTGGGAGGCCTTCGTCGGGATCGTCCGCCGCCACGACCGCCTTCCCGGTGACCAGCTTGGCGCTGAACTTGACCGCCTTGGTGGCCGTCACCGCCCCCGTCTGCAAGGGGTACGGCGATGATCAGCAGGATCACACCCACGACGAAGAACGTCCGTGGTCCCGAGCAGGATGATCCCGACCCGTCCGAGGACATAGGGAGGCGAGCAGACCACGGCGCCGATGGCGCCGCCGATGGCCGTGGCGGTGAGCTTGTCCCGCCGGGAGCGGTCGGACTTGATGCCGATGATCCGGGCGGGCACGGCCACGTAGGTCACCATCATCACCGCCGACCACGATGCCGAGGATCAGGGCGAACCAGCCCCGGCCCCAGCGGGCTGAGACCATGAGTGGCGAAGCCCAGAGCCAGGCCGATGACGAATCCCCAGCCGAGGACGGTGCCCCGGTGGCGGCGGGCCGGGCGTAGGCCGGGCCGGATCTCGGGATGGAGGGGGTCGGCGATGGAGAAGGCGAACACGGCATTGAGGAAGTAGGCCGCCGCGGTCACGGCGGCGAGCCCAGGATCGATCGGGACCAGGATCGGACCCCGGATCACGTGGAGGCTCCTCCCCCGGAAGGCGTGGACCTTGAGGTCGAGCATGGCCAACCAGATCAGCATGGCGGGCAGGATCTGGATCAGGGTCAGGCGCCAGTTGGTGACCAGCAGCTTGACTCCCTGGAACAGCATGGCGAACGCCCCACCACCAGGGTGAGGGGGGCCAGGAAGCGGCTCCGCTGGCTGAGGCGAGTAGATGACGCCCTCGACCGGCGGCGTCGTCGCCGTTGCGGATGGCCACGATCATGCGCTCGAGTTGGGAGAGCACACTGGCTCGCCGACTCGCCGGGTGCGCCGTGGCGACCGGACGCACCGTGCGAACTCGAGGCTGTCCGACCGCCTCTTCGTCGACCTCCCGGGCCCCATCCGACATCGGTCCCACGCTACTTCCCGGCCTGGCGTTGGGGCACCGCCTCCAAGGTCTCTGCGCCATTCCCATGGCAGGCCCGACGGCCCCTGGCCCCGGGACGGCTCCGGCTGGGCCACACTGGACACCATGGCAGCCCAGTACATCTACACCATGCGGGACCTGCGGCGGTTCTACCCACCCGACCGGGAGGTCCTGAAGGGCATCAACCTCTCCTTCTACCCCGGGGCCAAGATCGGCGTCATCGGGGGAAACGGCTCAGGGAAGTCCTCCCTCCTGCGGATCATGGCCGGGGAGGACGACGGGTTCACCGGCGAGGCCCGGCTGACCGCCGGCTTCACCGTGGGCCACCTGGCCCAGGAGCCGCAGCTCGACCCGGCCAAGGACGTGCTCGGCAACGTGTCCGACGGCGTGGGCGAGGCCAAGGCCCTGGTCGACCGGTTCAACGAGGTGTGCGCGGCCATGGGCGAGCCCGACGCCGACTTCGACAAGCTGCTGGCCGAACAGGCCGAGCTGCAGGACAAGATCGACGCCGCCGGGGCCTGGGACCTCGAGCGGACCTTCGAGATCGCCATGGACGCCCTCCGGCTGCCCCCCGGGGACGCCGAGGTCGCCACCCTGTCCGGCGGCGAGCGCCGCCGGGTGGCCCTCTGCCGTCTGCTGCTGTCCAAGCCCGACCTCCTGTTGCTGGACGAGCCCACCAACCACCTCGACGCCGAGTCGGTGGCCTGGCTGGAGCGGACCCTGCAGGACTATCCCGGGCACCGTGGTGGCCGTGACCCACGACCGGTACTTCCTCGACAACGTGGCCGGCTGGATCCTCGAGCTGGACCGAGGGGCGGGCATTCCCTGGGAGGGCAACTACTCGTCGTGGCTCGAGCAGAAGCAGGCCCGACTGGCCGGGGAGCAGAAGGCGGACCAGTCCCGCCAGCTGGCCCTCCAGCGGGAGCTGGAGTGGATCCGGATGTCGCCCCGGGCCCGCCAGTCCAAGGGCAAGGCCCGCATCAACGCCTACAACGACCTGGTGGCCGAGGCCGAGGCGGCCGAGCGGCGGGCCGACAAGCTGGAGATCACCATCCCCTCCGGGCCACGCCTGGGCGACCGGGTGGTCGACGCCGAGGGCCTGGTCAAGGGGTACGGCGACCGGCTGCTGATCGACGGGCTCTCGTTCCTGCTGCCCCCGGGGGGATCGTCGGGCGTCATCGGCCCCAACGGGGCCGGCAAGACCACCCTCTTCCGGATGATGGTGGGCGAGGAGAAGCCCGACGCCGGATCCCTCGAGGTCGGCACCACCGTGCAGCTGGCCTACGTCGACCAGTCGCGGGACGAACTGGACGGGGACGCCACGGTCTTCGACGAGATCACCGGCGGCCAGGACCTGCTGGTGGTGGGCCACCGTGAGCTCCACGGCCGGGCCTACGTGGCCAGCTTCGGCTTCACCGGCAGCGACCAGCAGAAGAAGGTCGGCCAGCTGTCCGGGAGGCGAGCGCAACCGGGTCCAGCTGGCCAAGGTGCTGAAGGAGGGCGGCAACGTCCTGCTCCTCGACGAGCCGACCAACGACCTCGACGTCGACACGTTGCGGGCGCTGGAGGAGGCGCTGCTCGGGTTTCCGGGGTGCGCGGTGGTGATCAGCCACGACCGGTGGTTCCTGGACCGGATCGCCACCCACGTCCTGGCCTTCGAGGGCGACTCCGAGGTCCGCTGGTTCGAGGGGAACTTCAGCGACTACGAGGCCGACCGCAAGAAGCGGCTGGGGGTCGACGCCGACCAGCCCCACCGGCTCCGGTACAAGCCGCTGGTGCGCGACTGAGACCGGCGATGGGCGACTCCGCGAGGCCGGACGTTCGCCAGCGACAACTGGGCCGGGGTCCATCCCGAGGTGATGGCGGCCATGGTGGCGGCCAACCGCGACCACACCCCCGCCTACGGGGCCGACCCGGTCACCGAGGCGGCCGTCGGCCACTGTTCCGGGAGCACTTCGGCCCCGAGGCCGAGGTCTACCTGGCCTTCAACGGGACCGGGGCCAACGTAGTGGGACTGCAGTCGCTGCTCCGCCCGTTCGAGGCGGTGATCTGCGCCGACACGGCCCACATCAACGTCGACGAGTGCGGCGCACCGGAGCGGTTCCTCGGCAGCAAGCTGGTGCCGGTGGCCGCTCCGGACGGCAAGCTCACCCCCGAGCTGGTCGAGGCGGCGGCCGGCGGCGTCGGGGACGAGCACCACGTGCAGCCCAGGGTGGTGTCGATCACCCAGTCCACCGAGGTGGGGACCTGCTACCGGTGGCGCGAGGTCGCTGCGCTGGCCGAGTGGGCCCACCGCCGGGGCATGTGGCTCCACCTGGACGGGGCCCGGCTGTCCAACGCCTGCGCGTCGCTCGGGGTGGGTCTCGGGGCGTTCGGGTCGGAGGCCGGGGTCGACGTGCTCTCGTTCGGGGGGACCAAGAACGGGGCCATGGGGGCCGAGGCCGTGGTGTCGTTCCTGCCCGGCGAGAGCCGTCGGCGCTGCGCTACATCCGCAAGCAGTCCATGCAGCTGGCCTCCAAGATGCGCTTCATCGCCGCCCAGTTCACCGCCCTGCTGACCGACGACCTCTGGCTGCCGCAACGCGGCCCACGCCAACGCCATGGCCCGTCGGCTGGCCGACGGGTATCGCCCAGGTGGCGGGTGTGGCTCTGGCCTATCCGGTGGAGGCCAACGGCGTGTTCGCCGTGCTGCCGCCCGCGGTGACCGAGGCGCTGCAGGCCGAGTACCCCTTCTACGTGTGGGACGAGGACACGGGGATCGTCCGGTGGATGGCGTCATTCGACACCACCGAGGAGGACGTCGACGCCTTCGTGGACCTGGTGTCCGAGGTGATGGGAGCACTCGGCTGACCGCTCCCGCCTGGTGCCGTCCTCCACCTCCGGCTCCGCCATGGCGTCCGGCAGCGCGGGTGGGAGCGCACCCGCATCGGGACGACGCCGCCGGTGGCGGGCGGCCCGTCGGCCCGTCAGCCCAAGAGGCTGGGGAGCTGGTGCATGACCTGGGGAATGTGCATGCGGCTCCAGTACCGGTCGATCTCCTCGAAGGTCGACGGATTGGCATGGGTGTAGACATGCCGGATCTCGATCTCCGAGCTGTCGAGCGGCGCAGAGGTGTGACCCGGAAATCGTTCGGAGACCGAAATGGGAGCGGTGAAACAGGAAAGTGCGAAGACTTGGTAATTGCCCTGTTCGACGGGCTTCAGGTCGATGCGGCACATTCGGTCCCAAGAAGTCGACAGCACGACGTCTGCCGATGCCTCGTCGAACATGACCAGACCCTGGCCGGACACCAGCATGATGACCGGGATGAGGGCGACCGGGGCGGCGGTGAGGCCGAGTGGCCGGTCCCAGCCGTGGAGGAGCCCGATGACCCACGAGGAGTGATCCTCGACGTCATCAATGGCACCTCCCTGGAGGAACCGTTCGAAGTAGTCCGGGGTCAGTGATCGCATCTCGATGATCTCGAACAGCTCTTTGGCGTACTCGGGAACTCCCGCGAATGGGGCCACCGGGAGCTGGTCCTTCTTGCCGCGTCGGGACATGCGCTCGACCTAGCCGCACGCCTGTAGATCGGAGCTGGCGCTCTTCCCACAAGCTGTCGAGACGGGGCCCACTTGGATCGGCACTGCGAACAAACCTCCAGGATCCTGAAAGACGCCGTTTCGGAGGCATCTTCTCGTGTCTATCGACGCAGACATCCCTGAACCTGAGAGATGGTTTTTGGTCTCAGTCGTCGGTCACGGGTCGGCCCGCGCCGATCCGCCCTCCGCCCCGGTCACTCCCGGTCGGTGAACAGGGGCGGGCTGGTGCCCGGGGGTGGCGGGGCCGGGGCCCTCGGCCTCCTCCTCGACCGGGGGCGGGCGGGGACCACCGGGTGCTCGGGGGCGGTCCAGCGCCAGCGGCCCGGCCCTCCGGTGAGCTGGAACCCCTGGTGGGTGCGGAGCTGGTGGTGGTGGTGGCAGACCCGGGCCAGGTTGTCGAGGGAGGTGGGTCCCCCCTGGGCGAAGTCCCGGGCCCAGTGGTCGTTCTCGAGGCCCAGCCGGGCGTCACAGCCCGGGACCACGCACCTCGAGTCCCGCTCCACGAGGGCGGCCCTCGACCGGGAGGGGGATGTGGCGTCCCGGGGAGTAGAGGGTGGTCACGTCCACCCCGTCGGTGACCACCAGGTGGCAGAGGGCCTCCCCCAGCTGCTCGTGGACCCAGGGGACCGGGACCGGGCCGACGCCGGGGACCTCACAGAGCTCGCCTTCGGCCACCTGCCCCCGGCGCAGGGCCCCGAGGTCGCAGCGGATGAACACGGTGGCCCTGGGGTCCCGGGTCCGGACCGGGCCGGGGCCGGGGGTGGTGGGGCCGAGGGCCCCCCGGCGGCAGACCAGGTCCACCAGGGCGTCGGCGGCAGAGGCGTCGTGGGGCTCGTGGACCCCGGCCCGCTGGGCCCGCTGGAAGAACCGGTCGGTGTGGGCCTCCAGGGCCGAGCGCACCTCGGCCCCCACCTCGGGGGGGAGGAGGGCGTCCAGGCGGAAGGCCCCCTCGGTGTCGGTGAAGGTCCGGCACCGGCGCCGCTCGTGCATCCGCTGGTGGTGGCGGGCCTCCTCCTCGGGGGTCCGTCCCTGGGCCTTGGCCCTCAGGCACCGCTCCTTGAACCGGGCCTCGGAGTCGTGGGTGGCCCCCTCGACCAGCTCGGCCTCCTGGGCCGGGTTGACCCGGGCCGCCTCGGCCACCAGGGCCGCCCGGCGCCGGGAGAGCCTCCCGTCCCGGAGGGCCTGGTCCAAGGTGGGCTGGTCGGAGAGGTGCCCGCCCAGGCGGAGGAGGTCCTTCGCCTCCCCGAGGGAGTCCCCGGTCCGGGCGGCCAGCAGCTCGGCGGTGGAGCGGTGGCCGGAGCGCAGGTGGCTCCGGGCCTCCTCCACCCGTCGGGCGGCCAGGGCCTTGGCCGCCCCGCACAGGCGCTCCATCCGGGTGAAGAAGGTGACCAGGGTGACCGAGTCGTCCCCCGAGTACCGCTCGGCCTCGAGGGCCGCCACGAAGCGGGCCAGGACGGCCCCGGCCCCCTCGGCCTCGGCGAAGTCGGGGTCAGGGGACCGGACCGCTGCGCCCACCCGTTCGGGTCCGTCCGGTCTCCGGGGCCACCAACGCCATGGGGCCAGTGGACCAGGCGGGTGTATCACCCACCCGGGACGGACCGGTGACCAGGGACGACGGGGGATGCGGGGCCCGGCGGCGCCCGGGGCTCCCGAGGAGCTGACTATCGAAGCGACGCCCCGAACTCCCCTTCCACGGCGGCGATGCAGCCAGCCCGCAGGGCTCCTGTCTCCTCATCGGTGAGGGTGCGGTCGAGAGCACAGAAGCGCAGGTGGAAGGCCAGGCTCCTGGTCCCGTCGGGCAGCGTCGGGCCTCGGTAGACGTCGAACAGCTCGACCGACTCCAGCAGGTCCCCACCGGCGCGGCGGAGCGTCCGCTCCACCGATCCGGCCGGCACCGCATCGGGAACGACGAAGGCCAGATCGATGTCGGACGAGGGGAACCGGCTGATCGGACGGGACTTCTCGGGCCGACGGGGAACCTGCCGCTGATCGAGGAGTACGTCGAGATCGAGGTCCAGCCACCCCACCCGTCGGCGGTCGCCCGTCGGGACCGACCAGACCGAACCGCTCGACTACGGAGGGATCGAGCTCACCGACCGCGCCCACCGTGGGTGCGCCGGCATCTGCCGACCCACCCGGGTCGGAGCCGGCGAGCACCGCCGAGGAACGGAACGGGTGGAGTGCCGACACCACCGGCTCCGGCCCGGTGAGGTCCCCCAGACTCCAGTCGGCGAGCCCGAGGGCCTCGGCGATCCACCGCCACGCCGCCACCGCCGTCCAGGCGTCGTCACCCTCCGCGGCGAAGACGACGCTGAGCCGCTCGGACGCCTCGGCCGAGCCCGCCGTTGGCGGCCCGGTCCCACCAGAAGACCGAGCCCACCTCGAAGAGCCGTATGTTGCGCTGCTGACGTTCGGTGTTGTGAAGGACGGCCCGCACGAGGCCGGCCACCATCGATGTGCGGAGGAAGCGCTCCGAGTCGACCAGGGGGTTGGCGACGTTCACGTAGGGCCCCGCGAACCCCGAGGCCAGCTGGTCGGCCTCGGAGACGAAGGTGGCGGTCCAGGCCTCACTGGCACCCAGATCGCACAGGACCTCTTTGAGCAGCCGGCGATCCCGTTGTCGGTCGGTGAGCCGGCCGGGCTGGGGCCACGACGGGCATCCGTCGGGCGATCCGGGCGTAGCCGTAGGTACGGGCCACCTCCTCGGCGATGTCGGCCTCGCCCATGGGGGCGGGACGGATGTCGGGACGGAAGGTCGGCACGGTGACGATCAGCTCATCGCCGCCCCCGACCCCCGGTTCGGCGCCGTCCCTGTCGGCAGGCGCCGCGACGCCTATGCCCAGCGGACCCAGCAGGTCGGCGATCTCGGACGGCGGTGAACTCCGTCCCCAGCAGGGCGTTGATCCTCGAGGGCCGGACGGTCAGCACCACCGGGTCGGGGAAGGTCCCCGACGACGTCGATGACGCCGTCGGCCACCCGCATGGCCGGTCCGGCCGTCAGGGCCAACAGCTCGCAGAACCGGGCGGCGGCCCGATCGATGCCGGCCGGATCGCAGCCCCGCTCGAACCGGGCCGATGCCTCGGTCCGGAGGCCCAGCCGCTTGGACGTCCGGGCGATGGCCATGGGGACGAAGTAGGCCGCCTCGAGCAGGACCCGGGAGGTGGTGCCGTCGATCTCCGAGGACGCTCCCGCCCATCACCCCGCCGATGGCCACCGGCGATCCTTCGGCGTCGCAGATGAGGCAGTCCTGGCCGGTGTCGCCGAGGCCGGGCCCCGGGCGACCCAGGGTACGCTCGACGCCGTCGAGGGTGGTCACCGTCTCCCCCGGCTCGGCCCGCCGGACCAGCAGGCCGTGACCGGGCAGACGGTCGAGGTCATAGGGGTGGGTGGGCTGGCCGAGCTCGAGCATCACGTAGTTGGAGGCGTCGACCACGTTGTTGATCGGCCGCATGCCGGCCAGGACCAGCCGCCGGGCCAGCCACTCGGGCGACGGGCCCACCTCCACGCCGGTGATCACCCGGGCCGTGAAGCGGGGGCACAGCTCGAGGTCGTCCACCCGGACGGTGGCCAGGGTGTCGACCGGCCCCGCGGAGCCTTCGCCGTCACCGCCGTCGGCAGCCGAGCCCGGTGGGCTCGGGGACGGTGAAGGGCAGGCCCAGCCGGGCGGCCAGGTCCCGGGCCACGCCGGCCATGCTCCAGGCATCGGGTCGGTTGGCCTCCACGGCCACGTCGAACACCACGTCGGGCTCGATCCCCAGCGCCGTCGGTGAGGGGATGCCCGGGGCCGCGCCCTCGACGTCGTTGAGGCGGAGGATCCCTTCGTGGTCGTCGGAGAGCCGGAGCTCCCGGCCCGAGCACAGCATGCCGTTGGAGACGACGCCCTTCATCTTGCGCCGGGCGATGGCGAACCCACCGGGGAGCACGGCCCCCACCGGCGCCAACGGCACCAGGTCGCCCACCTCGAAGTTCCAGGCCCCGCAGACCACCTCGGTGCGACCGGTGCCGTCGTCGACCACCACCCGGCGGATCCGGTCGGCCCCCTCGATGGCGGCGATCTCGGTCACCCGGACCACCACCACGTCGGACAGGCCCTCGCCGACCTGCTCGATCCCCTCGACCACCAGCCCCAGGTCGTCGAGGGCCGCGGCCAGGTCGGCCGGGTCCCCCTCGAAGGGGGCGAAGTCTCGAAGCCACGAAAGCGGTACGCGCACGACCGTCCTCTCAGTGTGCCCGCATCAGAACTGACGCAGGAAGCGGATGTCGTTCTCGGTCAGGACCCGCATGTCGGCGATCTGGTGGCGCATCTGGGCGCACCGGTCGATGCCGAAGCCGAAGGCGAAGCCGGACCACAGGTCGGGGTCGATCCCCACGGCGGCGAAGACGGCCGGGTCGACCATCCCGCACCCGCCGAGCTCGATCCAGCCGGTCTGGGA
Organism: uncultured Acidimicrobiaceae bacterium; assembly: GCA_963717885.1. Lineage (GTDB taxonomy): Bacteria > Actinomycetota > Acidimicrobiia > Acidimicrobiales > RAAP-2 > Bog-756. Next base: position 309,585 of record CAVQXB010000005.1, read on the forward strand.
GCAGGTCTGGCAGCCCGACCCCGAGGCAGATGGTGCAGGTCACCTCGAACTCGGCCGACGGCTCGGTGAAGGGGAAGTAGGCCGGGCGCAGGCGAGAGTGGATGTCGGGCCCGAAGTAGGCGGCGGTGAACACCTCGATGGTGCCGGCCAGGTCGGCGAAGGTGATCCCCTCGTCCACCACCAGCCCCTCGATCTGGTGGAAGACCGGGAGGTGGCGGGCGTCGGGCGTGTCACGCCGGTAGCAACGACCCGGCATCACCGCATGGATGGGCAGCTGCCCGTCGGCCACGGCCTGCTCCATCAGGTGGATCTGGACCGGCGAGGTGTGGGTCCGCAGCAGCGTCGACTCCGGGGCGCCCAGGTCGAGATAGAAGGTGTCCCACATGCCGCGGGCCGGATGGGCCGGCGGGATGTTGAGGGCACCGAAGTTGTACCAGTCGGTCTCGATCTCGGGACCCTCGGCCACCTCGAAGCCCATGCCGACGAAGACGTCCTCGAGGGCGGCCTGGGTCCGGCTGACCAGGTTGAGGTGGCCTCGGACCGCCGATGCGGGTAGCGACCCGGGGATGAACTCGGTGAGGTCGATGCGGCTCTCGGCCATCTCCCGGGCCCGCTCCGCGGCGACGATCTCGGCCCGTCGGTCCTCGAGCAGCCGCTCCACGGTGGTCCGGGCCTCATGCAGCCTGGACCCAGTTCCTTGCGGGCGTCGGGCTCGAGCGAGCCGAGCTCGGCGTCCGGCCTGGGCGATGGCGGACTTCTTGCCGGCCACCGAAGCCGCCACCTCGCGGATCTCCTCGGTGGAGCCGGCGGCGGCGATTGCCGGCGCGCGCCCGGTCGACCAGGTCGTCGATGTCCAGCCGGCTCAAGCATGGTCCCGGCTCCCCCGGCGTTCCCGGCTCCCCCGGCGTGCCCGGCTCCCTCGGCTCCTCCGCCGTTCCCGGCGTTCCCAGCTGCTCCGGCGTCATCTCGGAGATGGTAGAGCCCACGGACGGGGGACCCGTGGTTGGGTGCCGTGCCTCCGGGACGGGCCCGAGGCCAACACCCACGGCGCGGCGCTGGCGCAAGGCCTCGAAGCACAGCACGGAGGCCGACACGCCCACGTTGAGCGACTCGGCGCGGCCGACCATGGGGATGGACACCCGGCTGTCCAGCCGGTCCATCAGGTCATCGTCGAGCCCGGCGGCCTCGTTGCCGAACACCAGCGCCACCCGGCGTCGCCAGTCGAACTCCGGCATAGTCGACCCCGTCCCTCACTGCCGTTCCCACCGTCACGAACTCCCAACCCTTGAGCGACTCGATCACATCTGAGGCACCGCCACCGGCTACCACCGGCACATGGAAGATCGAACCCGCCGAAGCCCGGACGGTCTTCGGGTTGGTGGGGTCGACCGACCCGTCGCAGTGGATCACCGCACCGACCCCGGCGGCATCGGCGGTGCGGATCATGGTGCCGGCGTTGCCCGGATCCCGCACATCGACCAGGACCACCACCATGGAGAGGTCCTGGGCCAACTCGAGGGGTGCTGGGGAGAAGGCGACCACCGCCAGCACCGGCTGGGGATGGACCGTGTCGGCCACCCGCTCGATGACCCCAGGACCGAGGTCGAAGACCCGGATCCCCGAGGCGAAGGCCCGATCGACCACTGCGGCTGCGCCTGGGTTGGCCCGGCCCTCGGGTGCCACGTACACCGACTCGACCACCGATCCGGCATTCATGGCCACCGACAGAAGTTCGGGTCCCTCGACCACCAGGGCGGCCTCGGCACTCCGCAGGCTCCGCTTGCGGAGGAGCTGCCGGAGCCGGCGGACCCGCTGGTGGGTGTAGGCGAGCCCGATCTGGCTCAGGAACCGGCCTCGGCACCCGCCGGCGCGGCGGCCAGCGCCTCGTTGGCCACCTGCACCAGGCTGGCAAAGGCCTCGGGCTCGGTCACGGCCAGATCGGCCAGCACCTTGCGGTCGACCTCCACGTCGGCCCGGTGGAGACCGGCGATAAATCGGCTGTAGCTGGTCCCGTTGAGACGGGCGGCGGCATTGATCCGCTGGATCCACAGCTGCCGGAAGTCGCCCTTGCGGGCACGCCGGTCCCGATAGGCGTACTGCATCGAGTGCATGACTTGCTCGTTGGCGGCGCGGAACGAACGGCTCTTGTTGCCGTAGTAACCCTGCGCCTGCTCGAGAACGGCACGATGGTGCTTCTTGGCGTGTACGGCGCCTTTGACTCGGGCCATTGGGAACTCCTTTACGTGGGGGCTTTGTCGAACGGACTGGCGGTCGAAGTGTCAGGTGGGTGGTGACGGTGGGCCAATCGATCACGGGTGCAGCGATAGCATCCCGAAACCGATGGGCCCCTCAGGGGTCGCTGCGGTGCAGACGGTGAAGGCGTCGCATCGGCTGGATCAGCCGGGACGGGCCCCTGCTCGGGAGCAGCGGCCGGGAGTGCTACATCCCAAGCATTCGCCTCGTCTGACGGGCGTCGCCGGGCGCCATGTCGGTCTCCCGCCCGAGGCGGCGCTTCCGCTGGCTCGACTTCTTCTCGAGCAGGTGGGACCGGAACGCCTTCCGGCGGCGCAGGCGACCCGTGCCGGTCACCTTGATGCGCTTGCGCGCCCCCGTGTCGGTCTTCATCTTCGGCATGGCGTCAACCCTCTCCTTGGCTCGTCTCCGGGGCGGGGGACGTGTCCCCTGCCTGCTCGGCTGGTGCGGCCTTCGGCGGGTCGCCGCCCTCGGTGGCCGGTGGCGTTTCCGCCGTCGGCGTGGTCGCTCCTGCTGCTGGTGCTGCTGGTGCTGCTCCTGCTGCTGATGCTGCTCCTGCTGCTGGTGCTGCTGGTGCTGCTGGTGCTGCTGGTGCTGCTGGTGCTGCTGGTGCTGCTGGTGCTGCTGGTGCTGCTGGTGCTGCGGTTGCCGGCGGGGCCGTGACCCGTGATGTCGCCGCAGCCCCAGATCCGGCGGCCGCCGTGTTCGACCCACCGGCCTTGGACCCGGGTCCGTTGCCGTTGTGGCCGGGATCCCTCGACGCAGCCGACTGCTTGGCCCGCTTGTCCGGCGCCAGGACCATGACCATGTTCCGACCGTCGAGCCGGGGAACCGACTCCGACTTGCCCATCCCGTCCATCTGCTCGGCGATCCGGTCGAGGATCTTCTTGCCGAGCTCCGGGTGGAAGACCTCCCGGCCCCGGAACATGATGGTGATCTTGACCTTGTGGCCCTCCTCGAGGAACTTGGCCACCTGACGGGTCTTGGTGTCGAAGTCGCCGTCGCCGATCTTCGGCCGGTACTTCATCTCCTTGATCCCTACATGGACTGCCTTGCGTCTCGACTCCTTGGCCCGCTGGGCGGCATCGAACTTGAACTTCCCGTAGTCCATGATCCGGCAGACCGGAGGGTTGGCCCCCGGTGCCACCTCGACCAGGTCGAGGTCGAGGTCCCGGGCGATGGCCAGCGCCTCGGGTAGCAGCTTGATGCCGAGCTGCTCGCCGTCGGGATCGACCAGGCGGACCTCACGGGCCCGGATGCGGTCGTTGATGCGAGGTTCATTGGTGGTAACGGTGGCTGCTATTCGACTTCACTCCCTGTCTTCGGGTCACGGACTTCCCGTGGCCGATGAGAAAGGAGCGGAGCCACCACCGACCGCCGGCCACCGAAGTCGCCAACCGGTCCCATGGACCCGGCGCACACGAACGGACTGCATCGTGACGACTGCATCGTGGCCGGGTGGGGGTTTCGAACTGCGAGACCCCGCTTCCTCGTCTATCAGTGCTTTAGGCTACCAGTCGTGAGCTCACTGTGGACACCTGATGGCGAACGACCGGTCGGAAGGCCCTCCGAAGCCGGTGGTGGCGGGCGTCCCAACGGCCCGGACCCCGGCCGCCGGGGTCTGGTCCCGGGGGTGGGAGTGGAGATGGCCCGTCCCAGGAGCCGAGCGAGGAGGAGTTGGCCGAACAGGTGGCCGCCATGCGGGCCGAGCTGGCCAATTCCCCGGTCGAGGTGGTGGTGGCCAACCACTGCTATGGGCTGTTCGAGCTGGCCGCGGTGTACCTCTCCCAGCAGCCCGCCATGCTCAGCCAGGCCCGCGTGGCCATCGACGCGCTGGGCAGCCTGGTCACCGGACTCGAGGGGCGGCTGGGCGAGGCCGAGGAGCCCTTGAAGGACGGTCTCAGCCAGTTCCGGCTGGCCTACGTCCAGATCGACGGGGCCCAGCGGGCCGGCGCCGAGGTGGCCTCGGCGGCCGGCGTCAACGGGGGATCGGTGGCCGGGGAGACCGGCACCGACCCGTCGTCGACCGAGTCAGAGCCGGACGGCGAACCACCCGCTGACGGCGACGGGTGAACGGGGGCATCGGGGAACCGCCCCTCCCGGCGCAGCCACCGGACCGCCACTCCGGGTCCGGGTTGCCGCACTCGGGCGGCCGGCCCGCCGGCGAGCCATCCACCGGCCCGTTGGGGCCCATCGACTCGCCCGGGTCCACCGGGCCCATCCCCCGGGCCCCGGCGGGACCGGTGGACGCCTCCCGGGTCCGGAGCTTCATCGGGTTGTCCATCGGCCTGGTGGGCCCGCGGGCCAACCTGGCGGTCTCGGGGGTGCTGATCACCCTCTTCGTGCAGCAGCGGGCGTCGGGGGCGCTGGCCGTAACCTTCGCCCTGACCGCCGACCGGCTGGTCAGCTGGCTGACCTATCCGGTGGCCGGTCGGCTGAGCGACCGGACCCAGAGCCGGGTCGGCCGGCGGACCCCGTACATGGCGGGCAGCCTCATCCTCATGGGCGTCTCCACCTGGATGTTCACCGTGGTCAGCGGGTACTGGCTGCTGGTCCTGTTGATCCTGCATCGCCCGGCAGGCGTCGGCCATCTTCACCCTCACCAATGTGGCCGTGGTGCCCGAGGTATTCGGACGCAGCCGGTGGATCAAGGCGCTTCTGCTCACCACGGTGCTCGGTACCTTGGCCAGCCTCGTCATCAAGGGCACGGCGATCGCCACCTGGAAGCAGAGCGATCCGTCCACCTGGAACCTTCCCTTCCAGATCGACGCCGTCATCTTGGTCGCGGTGGGCATCGTGGTCCTGGTGCTGGTCCGCGAGGCCCCGACGGCCACCTTCGGTGCCGAGGCCGATCGGAAGCAGCGGGCCCGGCCGACCCGCGACGAGCTGCGGGACATCCTGTCGGGACCGAACGCCAAGGTATTGGTGGCAGGATCGCTCCTGTTCTGGGCCGGGGTGGGCTCCACGGCGTACGTGGCCATCCTCTTCTTCCAACGGGTACTCCACGCCGGGGCGAGCGCCCAGACCATCGCCGGTCTGGTCACCGGCCTGCCCGTCTTCTTCATCGGCATCGGGCTCGGCATACCGCTCAGCCGGAAGCTCTCCCCGATGCAGCTGGCGATCGGCGCCCCACTGATCGGGGCCGTTCTGGCCGGTGTGCAGTACTTCGACACCCACCTGTGGCAGGCGGTCGTGCTGAGCTACATCGGCGCCCCCTTCATCGGTGCCTACATCATCGTGATGGCCCCGCTGCTGCTGCAGCTGCTGCCGAGGGCCGGTGGCCTGGGCGAGCGCCTGGGCGTGCTCCTGGCCCCATTCAACCTGTGCAGCGTGATCCTGGCCTACATCGCCGCCGTTGTCATCGATGCCACCGGGAACTACCGCCTCATCTGGCTGTTCCCGGCCGCCACCGGGCTGGCACACGCCGTCGTCAACTGCTGGCTCAAGTACCCGCCGCGGAAGGCGACGAGTCCGGACATGGTCGGCCGGCTGTGGGAGTGGAGCGTGGTGCAGGCCGAGTCCATGGCCGAAACCGGGATCGTGACCGGCCTGCTGGCGGCCCCCCTCCTCGGGGTGGTCACGAAAGAGGACGCCGACAGCGCTGTGGTGATCGACATGGCTCGCAATATCCTGGGCAACCCCTACGAGCTGGACGGACCCGACGACGCTCTCCCGGGAGGTGGCCAGGCTGGAGCGCCAGGGACTCAGTCGCCTTCGGACGGGGGCGGGGTCCTCGGGGTGACCGGGGTGCGCCAGGTCGGGGGGGGTCCCGACGACGGCCGGGCGAAGGGTGACCAGAAGTCGGGACGCGGTGGGGCGGCCGGCGCAGAGGGCACCTCCGGGGCCGGCGCAGGATCAGCAGGCGGGTCCGGTCGCTCGGGAACCGACGCTGCGGACGCGACCGATGCGGCCGGCTCGGGCACCGACGCTGCGGACGCGACCGATGCGGCCGGCTCGGGCACCGACGCGGCGGACGCGGCCGGCGAGCCCAGTGGCGGGGTGGCGTCGGAGCCCCCTCCCCCTTCTGGACCATCCACTTCGGCTCCGACCCCGTCTGGGCCGGACGGAGGACCCGCCACGGGCTGAGGTGCGACCAACCCTGACGCCGGGTGCCACGGGCGAACCACTGGTGAGTCGGACCCCGGGGAAGCCTCCGTCACCGAACCCGGCTCCGGCGCCGGCTCGGTCGCCGCCGCCGGCCAAGCCACCTGAGGGCTCCCATGACCTGGACCGGTCGTCCCGCTCGATGGGCGGTGTGCATCCCCTCCCCCGAGCGGCCAGCTGTTCGGGGGAACCGTGTCTCCCGGCAGGATCTCGCTCGGCGCGGCCGGAGCCGGCGAGGCCACGGCCTCGGCGGGAACGGCCGAGGCCGTGGCGCGGCTGGCTGGGGAGTCCCCGGGAGTACCGGTGGGGACGACCCCGGGGGTGGCCGGGTCGACCTCGACCGCCGGACCGGTGTTCCCGCCGATCTGGGCCTCGGTGTCCGGACCCCGTCCGACCGCGAACGCCGCTGCCCCGGCCGATGGCCCCACCGGCGCACCCGGGGCCGCTGCTGACGATTCCGAGGTCGGCGGATCGATGGGCCGGGTGGCCTCGCGGCGGGAGGTTCCTACGCCCCGGGCGTGGCGCTCGAGCTCCTGTCGCAGCGCCTCACGCCCGGGCAGCTCGAAGGCGACGTCGTCGTGGCCCAGCTCCTCGTGCGCAGCGGGGGCCACGCGAAGCTCGTCGGTGACGGGATCGCCGGCCTGCCCGTCGTGGTGCAGGCTCGCACCCGGGTGGGCGACACCGGGCAGCGGGCGGACCGTTCGGGCCTCGAGCCGGCCGAGGCGGCCGGCCGCCACCTCGAAAGCCACCACGGTGCCCACCTCGATGCGACGGGACCCGTCGGTGATGGCCGTGCAGTGGAACGTGATCCGATGGCCGGTCCCGTACTCGATGACGCCGAGCCCTCTGGGGTCGTCGAACTCGGCCACATCACCCACCAGCGGGGTTCGTCCCACCGGCACCAGTCCTGCCGGTCCGCTCCAGGTGGTCGACTCGGCGGCCATGGCTCAGTGGACGATCTTGGCCAGGGCCAGCTCGATGATGTCGGTGGCCCCCCGGTCCTTGAGCGCGGGGATGAGCACGTTGATCTCCGACTTGGGTACGACCGTCTCCACCGCGAAGCCTCCCCCGCCGAAGAGCTCCGAGACCGTAGGCGACCGCAGCGAGGGAAGGACCTCGATGACCCCGGGCAGCTGCTCGGCGGGGACGTTGAGCTTGACCAGGACCTTGCCGCGGGCCTCGAGCGCCCCCTGCAACAGGGTGAGCAGCTGCTCCATGGCGTGGCGCTTGGCGGTGTCCTCGGCCGCCAGGGGATTGGCGATCAGCTCGGTGTGCGAGACCAGCAGGGTCTCGACGATCTTGAGTCCGGCGGCCCGGAGGGCGCGGCCGGTCTCGGTGATCTCCACCACGCAGTCGGCGATGTCGGGCACCTTGGCCTCGGTGGCGCCGTAGGACAGGCTGACCTCGGCCTTCACCCCGTGGTCGGCCAAGTAGCGGGCGGTCAGCTCGGGGTACTCGGTGGAGACCCGCACCGCGCCGCCAGGTCCGGTGCCGGCGTGGGCCAGGTCGGCCACCGAGGTCACGTCGGAGTCGGTCGGGACGGCCAGCACCACCCGGATCGGGTTGGCCGTGGCCTTGGAGTACTGGAGCACACCGAGCGAGGCCACCTCGCTCCCCCGCTCCTCCACCCAGTCGCGCCCGGTGATGCCCACGTCGAACAGCCCGTCGGCCACGTAGAGGGGGATCTCCTGCGGTCGGAGGATGCGAACCTCGTCCACCCGGGGATCGTCGATCGCGGCCCGGTAGTCGACCTCCGAGGACCGGGTGACGGTGAGGTCGGCCGCGGCGAACAGGTCGAGGGTGGCCCGTTCGAGGGAGCCCTTGGGCAGTACCAGCCGGAGCATCACTGCCTCCCGACGGAGAATCCGACCCGGGGTCCGGTGGACGAAGCGGTCACGCCGCGCAGTGCGGCCACCATGGCCAGGGCGGTCTCCGCCGCCTCCCGCCCCTTGTTGGTCCGGTCGTCCTCCGACCGCACCAGGGCCTGGTCCACGGTGTCGGTGGTGAGGACCCCGAAGACCACCGGGATGCCGGTGTCGAGCTGGACCCGCTGCAGGCCCGAGGCGCACTCGCCGGCGACGAAGTCGTAGTGGCCGGTGTCGCCCCGGATCACCGCTCCCAGGCAGATCACCGCGTCCACCGCCTCCGAGGTGGCCAGCCGCTGGGCCACCACCGGCAGCTCGAAGGCCCCGGGAGCCCAGACCACCATGGCCCGGGCCAGGTCGCAGCCCGCCTCGTCGAGAGCGTCGAGGGCCCCGGTCAGGAGCCGGTCGGTGATCCCGCCGTTGAACTCGGCGCAGGCCAGCCCGACCCGGACCTCGGGGCGGGGCACGTCCACGTGGGCCAGGGCCGTCCCGTCGATCGAGCGTGCCGACCCGGGCCGAGGCCCGGTCCTTGGCGTCGTCGGGGAGGACAGTCAGGTCAGAGGACGTCATCGAGGCCCTCGAGGAGATGGCCCATCCGCTCCCGCTTGGTCCGTAGGTACTCGATGTTCTCCGGGGTCGGGGCGGGCTGGATGTTGACCCGCTCGACGATGTCGAGGCCGAAGCCCTCGAGTCCCCCGTACTTGGTCGGGTTGTTGGTCATCAGCCGCATGGTGGTGACCCCCAGGTCGACCAGGATCTGGGCCCCGATGCCGTACTCGCGGGAGTCGGCCGGCAGGCCCAGCTCGAGGTTGGCGTCGACGGTGTCGTAGCCCTCCTCCTGCAGGTTGTAGGCCCGGAGCTTGTGGGCCAGGCCGATGCCCCGGCCCTCGTGGCCCCGCAGGTAGACGATGACGCCGCTGCCGTTCTCGTTGATGGCCGCCATGGCCCCGTGCAGCTGGGGACCGCAGTCGCACCGCACCGAGCCGAACACGTCGCCGGTGAGGCACTCGCTGTGCACCCGGACCAGCGTGTTCTCCTTTCCGGCCACCTCTCCTTTGACCAGGGCCACGTGGTGCTCCCCGTCGAGCACCGACTCGTAGGCGTACACGGTGAACTCGCCGAAGTCGGTGGGGACCCGGGCGTCGGCGATCCGGCGTACCAGCTTGTCCTTGTGCCGGCGGTAGCGGATGAGGTCGGCGATGGAGATCAGGTGGAGACCGTGCTTGGCGGCGAACTCGGTCAGCTCGGGCAGCCGGGCCATGCCGGTCTTGTCCTCGCTGACCACCTCGCACAGCACCCCGGCCGGGGACATGCCGGCGGCCCGGGCCAGGTCCACGGCGGCCTCGGTGTGGCCGGCCCGCTTCAGCACCCCGCCGGGCCGGTAGCGGAGGGGGAAGATGTGGCCCGGACGGTTGAGGTCGGTGGGCCGGATGTGGGGGTCGACGAGGGCCTTGATGGTGGCGGCCCGGTCGGCGGCGGAGATGCCGGTCGAGGTCCCGTGCCGGTAGTCGACGCTGACGGTGAAGGCGGTCCGCTGGACCTCGGTGTTGGAGGTGACCATCAACGGGAGGTCGAGGTGCTCGACCCGCTCGGGGGTGAGGGGCACGCAGATCAGACCGGAGGTGTGGGCGAGGAAGAAGGCGATCTTCTCGGGGGTGACCGCGTCGGCGGCCATGATCAGGTCGCCCTCGTTCTCGCGGTCCTCGTCGTCGACCACGACGACGATCTCGCCGCGGCCGATCGCCGCAATGGCATCCTCAACTGCTGAAAAGGGCATCGACCCCTGTCTCCCTCTGTTCGGCTTCACTTCTGGCTGTCGGCGCCGCAGCGGTGCGCCGGCGCTTAGGCAATTTCTCGTGCTCGTTCTCGTGCCCACGCGGTCGTTCAGGCAATCCCAGGTCGGACGCCCTGGTCCGTCAGCTCGCCGGGTGGCGCGACAGTTCGACCCGAAGATCGCCTCCCAGGCTAGTCACCGAGTGCACCGCTCCCCGCCACAGGCGGTCGATGGTGGGCGCCCCCGGACCGTCGAAGAGCGGTCGGGCATCCCCTCCCCCGAACAGGGCCGGGGCCAGGTAGAGCACGTAGCGGTCGACCAGTCCCGGCGGCATGGAAGGCGTGGGCCACCGTGGCGCCCCCCTCCACCAGCACCTGCAGACAACCCCCGGCGACCCAGCTCGTCGAGCACCTCGCCCGGCGAGCCCCGCAGCTCGAGGGCCGGGGCCACCGCCGCACCGGACGGCACCGATCCCAGCACCACCCGGAGGGGCTGGTCGTCGGGGCCCCGGAACCACGGGTCCTCCGGCGGGAGCCGGACGGTCAGAGCGGGATCGTCGGCCCGGACCGTTCCCGCCCCCACCAGCACGGCGTCGGACCGGGACCGGAGCCGGTGGGCGTCGGACCGGGCCGCCTCGCCCGGTGATCCACTGGCTGGTCCCGTCGGGTGCGGCGGTGCGGCCGTCCAGGGTGGCGGCCAGCTTGAGCACCACCCAGGGTCGCCCGGTGCGCCGGTGCTTGAGGTACGGGGCCAGCTGCTCCCGTACCTGGTCCTCGCCCACGCCGACCTCGACCTCGAGCCCGGCGGCCCGGAGCGCGGCGATTCCGGCCCCGTCCACGTTGGCGTCGGGGTCGAGCACGCCCACCACCACCCGCCGGATCCCCGCCGCCACGATGGCCTCGGTGCAGGGCGGGGTCCGGCCGTGGTGCGAGCAGGGCTCGAGGGTGACGTACAGGGTGCCGCCCCCGGCCTGCGCTCCGGCGGCCGCCAGGGCGGCGACCTCGGCATGGGCCCGCCCGGGGGGCGGTGGCGCCCTCGAACCAGGCGGTTCCCGGACGCTCCCGGAACCTCGTGGCGGCGGGGACCACCACCGCTCCCACCCACGGGTTGGGCGCGGTGCGGCCCCGGAGCCCGCTCGGCCACGGCCACGGCGCGGGCCATCCACTCGGCGTCCGCCCCGAGCTCCGGGGCGCCGGGCTCGGCGGTCTCGCTGAGTCGCCGCTCAGGACGGATCGCCCGCCACGGTGTCGACGGCGGCCCGCAGGATGTCCTCCGCCGCGGCCAGGGGATGGGCCCGACCGAACACCGCCGAACCGGCCACGAACACATTGGCCCCCGAACGCGCCGCCTCGACCACGGTGCTGCTCGTCGATCCCCCCGTCGACCTCGACGTCGAGGGCTCAGGCCGGCCCGGTCGGCCGCGGCACGGACCTGGCGCACCTTGGGCATGACGTCGGCGATGAACGACTGGCCCCCGAACCCGGGGAAGACGGTCATGCACAGGATCAGGTCGACCTGGTCGAGATAGGGCTCGACCGCCTCGAACGGCGTGTCGGGGTTGGCGGCCAGACCCACCCGCAGGCCCAGCTCGCGCATCTGGGCGATGAGCTCGGCGGTGTGCCCGACCTCGACGTGGACGGTGCACCCGTCCGCGCCGGCGTCACGGAACGCCTCGAGGAACCTGGCCGGGTCGGTGATCATCAGGTGGGTGTCGAAGAACAGGTCGGTGTGGTCGCGCAGGGAGGCCACCACCGGCGGCCCGATGGTCAGGTTGGGGACGAAGTGCCCGTCCATGACGTCGACGTGGAGCCAGGTGGTGCCCGGGCGCCACCGAGTCGACCGCCTCGGACAGGCTGCCGAAGTCGGCGGACAGGATGGACGGGGCCACCCGCATCGGGGGTCGGTGGGTTGGGGTCGCCATCGCCCGTGAGCCTACCGGTGGGTCGGTCCGGTCACCGGGCCCCAGGACGCTCGTCGGGCCGGGCCGGACGCCGCGGATCCACTCGGCGGCGTCCATGGGCCGCCTCCCCTCGGGGTGCACGGTGACCAGCCGCAGCCGGGACCCGTCCCCGGCGATCGACCTCGGTTCCGTCGAGCGTGCCCGGGCTCCGGCGCCGTTCCGGCCCGGACCGCCCTCGGCTCCGGCACCCGGGCCGCCGCCAGCCACCCCGAGCCGACGGCCGCGGAACGTGGTCCAGGCCCGCCCCACCCGGATGACCCGGCGGATCTGGAGCGGCGGGCTGGTCCCAGTGGAGCTCGAGCTCGCCGGGGAGGATCTTCTCGGCGTAGGAGGGCGACGCCCACCTGGTCCCGGGGGAGGGGCAGACCGGCCCGACCCCTCCGCCAGATGCTCGTCGAGCAGTCGGCAGCCGATGGCCACCAGGCGGGACCGCAGCTCGTCGGCCGTCTCCTCGTCGCCGATGGCCGTGGCGGCCTCGGCGTAGATCCCCCGGTGTCCAGGCCCGGCCTCCACCGCCATCAGGCAGACCCCGGTCTCGGCGTCGCCCTCGAGGATGGCCCGCTCCACCGGCGCCGCGCCCCGCCATCGGGGGAGCAGCGAGAAGTGCAGGTTGACCATGGGCAGGCGGTCCAGGACCGCCACCGGGATGATCCGGCCGTAGGCCACCACCACGCCGAGCTCGGCTCCGACCTCGAGCGACGGCGTCGAGGGAGTCGGCGACCTCCAGGCCCAGCTCGGGGCGGCGGCCTTGACCGGGCTGGGCAGCAGACGCGCCGCCGCGCCCCCGGCGCTTGTCGGGCCGGCTGACCACCAGGCGCCACGTCGTGGCCGGCCCGCACCAGCGTGCGCAGTGGCTCCACCGCCGCCTCGGGGGTCCCCAGGAACACCAGGCGGGCCATGGACTGTGACGCTACCGGGCGGTGCCGGCGGGGGTCGATCGCCTCAGTCGGTCGAGCCGCCGACCACGGGATCAGACGTCAGTCCTCGCGTTGGCTGCCGGCCGACACCAGCTTGGCCTCCATGGCCGAGGTGTCGAGCCCGAGGGCCCGGTCGCGGAGGACCCGGAGGGCCTGCTTGCGCATGTCGTCCTCCAGCCGCTCGACCATGAGCACGCCGTCGAGGTGGTCCACCTCGTGCTGGAACACCCGCCCCAGGAACTCGTCGGCCTCGATGCGAGACCTCGTTGCCGTCGAGGTCGAACCCCGTCGAGCATGGACCCGGTCGGGCCGCACGATCCCCAGCCGCAGGCCGGGGATGGAGAGGCAGCCCTCGTCGTGGTACCACTCGCCGTCGGTCTCGACGATGGTCGGGGTTGATCATCGCCTGGGGTCCCTCGCCGACGTCGTAGACGAAGAGGCGCTTCTGCACGCCCACCTGCGGGGCGGCCAGGCCGGCACCCTCGGAGTCGTACATGGTCTCCACCATGTCGTCCACCAGGCGGGCCAGCGAGCCGTCGACCTCGTCGACCTCGCGGGCCACCTGCTTCAACACCGGGTCGCCGTAGACCCGGACGGCGTACGCGGACATGGCTCCAGTGTACGGGTCGCGCCGGACGGGCACGCACCAGGGACGCCGACGGTCGCCGGCGCGGCGGGCAGCGCCTCAGGCGTCGGTCGGGATCGACCTCCACCCGCAGGCGCTCGGCGGGACGGGCCACCGCGGCCAGCCCGTCGCACAGGGTGGCGTGGTCGGGCGCCCGGACCAGCCAGCGGTCGCCGTCCGACGAGACGGTGAGCCCCCCGACCGCCGGCCACGGCCTCGGCATAGGCCGGGCCGCCCGGGCCCCGCAGCACGGCCAGGGCCCCGAACGGCGGGAGCCCGAGCGTCTCGCGGAGCACCCGCTCCGGCTCGGACAGCAGCGCCGGGATCGGCGTGCACCGCGGCCCGCAGCACCTCGTGGTCGGGGATGCGGGTCTGGACCAGCAGCCGGCCGCCGCCGTCCCGGGTCCCGACCAGCCGGGCCGCCCGGGCCAGGAGGGCCAGCGTCTCCTCGCCGGCGCCGAAGCGGGGCGCCAGCAGGTGCTGGTCGATGTCGAGGAAGGCCACCACGTCGGCCCGGGCCACCCGGTGGAGGGCCGCCTCGGTGCCCACCACCAGGCGGGCCTCGCGACAGGCTCGGCGGCGTCGGCGGGGCCCGAGGATGCCGGTGACCTCCACGGCCTCCACGCCGGTCAGGGCCGAGAGCTCCTCGGTGGCCCGGGTGACCCCGATCCGGAGGGACTTCAGGCGGGTCGGCGTCGCACTCGGCGCACACCGGTCGGCCGGTGCTCGTCGCACCGCCGGCAGCGGAGCCCGTCGCCGGACTCGTCCTGGGCCATGGCCCCCCCGCACCGGGTGCACCGGGCCAGCGCGCCGCAGTGGGCGCAGGCCAGGAGCCGGGCCCGACCGGTCCGGTTGAGGATGCACACCACGCGGCCCTCGGGCCGGTCCAGGACCGAGTGGAGCAGGCGGGCCAGGCGCTCGGAGAACAGCCCGGTGCGGGGATCGTCGCCGGTGCGGTCGACCACCTCGACGACGGGCCAGCCCCGCCGCTCCACCGACCGGGCGGTGGTCACCACGGGCCGGCCCTCGGTCAGGGCCACCGGAGGGCACGGGGTGACCAGCGCCACCGGTGCCCCGTCCCGCCGGCCCCGCTCCACCACCACGTCGACGGCCGACCAGGTCGGCGACCGCTCCTCCCGGTAGGCCTCGTCGTGGGCGTCCAGGACCACCGCGGCCCGCAGGCGCCGGGCAGGGCGCCCAGGCCGCCGCCCGGGTCCCGACCACCACCCACCCGGCCGGTGGCGGCCTGCTCCCACCCGTCGGGCATCAGGGCCACGTCGACGCCCGCGCTCCGCAGCCGGGCCGCCAGCTGGGCGGCCCGGCCGCGCGACGGCACCAGCACCAGGATCCCGTCCGGCCCCAGCCGGTGGATCAGCTCCAGCACCACCAGGCCCGGCGTCGAGGGAGGGGGCCAGCCGCACGACGACGGCGGCCGGCCGCGTCGCGCCTCCGGCCCGAGGATCCCGTCGACCAGGGCCACCGAACCCACCGCCGGGTGACGGTGGCAGGCCGGAGGTCGACGGTCCCGCCCGTCCGATCCCGGCGCCGCATCGGGTGGGTCGCCCCGGCCCAGGCGCCCCGCGACCACCCGGGGCGGCGAGGCCGTCCCGAGGAACGACGACAGCGGGCCGGCCCACCGCCACGCCGCCCACTCGGCCAGCGCCACCACCTCGGGCGGAGGGCCGTCGCCGCTCGACGCGGCCAGCGGCTTGAGCCGGACCCCGGGCGGGGCGGCCACGTCGTCCTCGACCACCCAGGCGCCGACCCGGCGTCCGTGCAGCTCGACCCGGACCCGGCTGCCCACCCGCAGGCTCGGCGTCCAGGGCGGCGGGCACCGAGTAGTCGAAGCGCCGGTGGATGGCCGGGACGTCGGGCACCACCCGGACCACCCGGGTCGGCGTCCGTCGGCCCCGGCGGCCGTGCCGTCCGGCCGAGGCGGTGGCGCTCAGAGTCCGAGCGCCTGCTTCAGGTCGTCGGCCCGGGAGGTGTCCTCCCAGGTGAACTCCTTGTCCGACCGGCCGAAGTGCCCGTAGGCCGCGGTCTTCCGGTAGATCGGGCGCTTGAGGTCGAGGTCGCGCACGATGGCCGCCGGACGGAGGTCGAAGACCTCGTCCACCACCCGGGCGATCCGGTCCGGGTCGACCTGCTCGGTGCCGAACGTCTCGACCAGCACCGACACCGGTCGGGCCACCCCGATGGCGTAGGCCACCTGCACCTCGCACCGGCGTGGCGGCGCCGGCGGCCACCAGGTTCTTGGCCACCCAGCGGGCGGCGTAGGCGGCCGAGCGGTCGACCTTGGACGGGTCCTTGCCCGAGAACGCCCCGCCGCCGTGGCGGGCCATGCCGCCGTAGGTGTCCACGATGATCTTGCGGCCGGTGAGGCCGGTGTCGGCGTGGGGACCGCCGAGCTCGAACACGCCGGTGGGGTTGGCCAGGATCCGCAGGTTGGAGGCGTCCAGCTCGGGCGGGAGCAGCGGGGTGATCACGTTGTCGCGGAGGTCGGGCAGCAGCAGGGTCTCGAGGTCGACCCCCGGGTCGTGCTGGGTCGAGATGAGCACGGTCTCGAGGGCCACCGGCCGGCCGTCCTCGTAGGTCACGCTGACCTGGGTCTTGCCGTCGGGGCGCAGGTAGGGCAGCACGCCGACCCGGCGCACCTGGGCCAGGCGCTGGGCCAGCCGGTGGGCCAGCCAGATGGGCAGCGGCATCAGGTCGGGCGTCTCGTCGCAGGCGTAGCCGAACATCATCCCCTGGTCACCGGCGCCCTGGGCGTTGAGCAGGTCCTCGCCGCCGGTGCCGGCCCGGACCTCGAAGGCGTTGTCGACGCCCTGGCCGATGTTGGGCGACTGCTCGTCGAGGGAGACGATGACCCCGCAGGTGTTGCCGTCGATCCCGTAGGCGTCGTCGTCGTAGCCGATGTCGAGCACCGTCTGGCGCACCAGCTTGGGGATGTCGACGTAGGTGGTGGTGGTGATCTCGCCGGCCACCAGGACCAGGCCCGGTGGTCAGCAGGGTCTCGCAGGCCACCCGGCTGTCGGGGTCGTCGGCCAGCAGGGCGTCGAGGACCGAGTCGGAGATCTGGTCGGCCATCTTGTCGGGGTGGCCCTCGGTGACCGACTCGGAGGTGAAGGTGTATCGGGTGCTCACGGCTGGTTCCATTCTGGTTGGGGGCGGAGGCCCTGGGCGACAGACGGGTGCGAGCGGGACGCCTCGATCGCGGGAGCGAGCGAGGCCCTCCGGCGGCGACGCCCGGGCTCACCGTGGCGGCAACAGCGCGCACCACCCTATCCAAAATGGCGTCGGCCACGTCGTCCTTGGACCGGAGGGCCACGCCGAGACCGACGTCCGTCGGCCCCGAAGATGGTCACGGCGTTGGTGTCGTGGTCGAATCCGACCCCGGGGCCGACACGTCGTTGGCCACCATCAGGTCGACGCCCTTGGCCACCAGCTTGGCCACCGCCCGCTCGGCCACCTCGTCGGTCTCGGCGGCGAACCCCACCAGCACCTGGCCGGCCCGGCGCCGCCGGCCCAGCTCGGCCAGGATGTCCGGTGTGGCCTCGAGCACCAGGTCGGGCACGCCGTCGGCCTTGTGCAGCTTGGTGTCGGTGGCCACCTTGGGGCGGAAGTCGGCCACCGCGGCGGCCATGACCACCACGTCGGCCTGGCCGGCCCGGGCCAGCATGGCCGCCTCCATGTCGGCGGCCGTCTCCACCCGATCGACCACCACGCCGGGCGGGACCGGCTGCGGCGCTGGTGGTCACCAGCACCACCTCGGCGCCCCGCCGGCGGGCCGCGGCGGCCACGGCGTGCCCCTGCTTGCCCGAGGAGCGGTTGGTGATGAACCGCACCGGGTCGATGGGCTCCCGGGTGCCTCCGGCCGAGACCACCACCCGAACCCCGGCCAGGTCGGCCCGCCCGCCGCGACGGCGTCGCCCGTCCGCCACCGAGCAGGCCAGCACCGTGTCGACGATGACCGACGGGTCGGCCAGCCGACCCGACCCCGAGTCCCCGCCGGCCAGGCGACCGTCCTCGGGCGGGACACCGTGACCCCGCGGGCCCGGAGCACGTCCAGGTTGTGCTGGACCGCCGGGTGCTCCCACATCTCGGTGTGCATGGCCGGGCAGACCACCACCGGGGCGGCCGTGGCCACCAGCGTGGCGGTCAGCAGGTCGTCGGCCAAGCCCGCCGGCGTAGCGGGCCAGGAGGTCGGCGGTGGCCGGGGCCACCACGACCAGGTCGGCCCGCTGGCCCGAGGCGGGTATGGGGGATGGGCGAGGCCTCGTCCCACAGGCTGAGCCTGGGCCGGCTCGGAGCCGAGGGCGTCGAAGGTGGCCCGGCCCACGAAGCGGGTGGCCCGCTCGGTCAGCACCGGCGCCACGTGGACGCCGGCATCGACCAGCCGGCGGCAGACCTCGACGGCCTTGTAGGCGGCGATCCCGGCGGACACGCCGAGGACCACGAAGGGTGCTCCACCGTCGTCCGGTCACCCGGCCCTACCTCCGTCCCGGACCCGCATGACCGCCCCCCGACGCCGGGCACGGTCCGGCGGCTATTCGGCGGTCTCGTCCGGAGTCACGGCCATCGGCGCCGGCCGCTCGCCCTCGCCCTCGCCCTCGAGCAGGGCCAGCGCGGCCGCCTCGGCCTGGCGCCACCTCCTCGGGGTCCGGGCGGGTGTAGGTGGCCTTGCCCGCGGCCACCTCCTCGAAGGCGATCGAGAGGGGCTTGCCCGACGCCGAGGCCACCTGGGGCGGCACCACCACGCCGAGGCCCTCGCCGAGCGAGTTGTAGTAGCTGTTCACCTGGCGGGCCCGACGGGAGGCCAGCGCCACCAGGGTGAACTTCGAGTCCACCTTGTCGAGGAGCTCCTCGATGGGCGGGTCCATGAGCGTGGTCTGGTGCTGGGCCATCACGATCCTTCGGTTAGGTGCGTCGGGTGCGGGTCGGAGGCTCGGTCGGAGCGGGCCGCCGCCGTGTCCCTCCGAGCGGACGGCCACCCCAGTCAGGTGGCCGATCGGTAGCCACCCACTATACCGGCCACATCGGCGGTGGCCTGCGCCACGTCGTGGTTGACCACCACGGCGTCGGCGATGGCCCGACCCTCGCGCTCCTCGGCCTGCCCCGGCCTGCAGGCGCCGGGCGATGTGCGCCTCGTCGTCCCCCCGGGCCCGGAGCCGCTCCTCCTGGGCTTCGGCGAGGGCGGGAGCAGCAGGATCAGCGTGGCGTCCGGGCGGAGGCGGCGGACCTGCTCGGCGCCCTGGAGGTCGATCTCGAGCAGGACGTCCCGCCCGGCCGGCGGATCGGGGACCGGGGTGCCGTAGAGGTTCCCGAGGAACTCGGCCCACTCGAAGAAGCCGCCGGCCCGGATCTGCGTCCTCGAACGTCGGTCGGTCCACGAACACGTAGGCGTCGTCGGGCTCACCCGGCCGGCGCGCCCGGGTGGTCCAGGACCGGCTCAGCCACAGCGCAGGATCGTCCGCCACCAGGCGCGCGGCGACGGTGCCCTTGCCGGCCCCCCCGGGGCCGAACAGCACGAAGATCAACGGGGTGGGCCCGACGCGTGCGCCCGGCGGCGGTCGCCGTCGGTGCTAGCGAGCGGTCTCGCGCAGCAGCGACTCGCGCTGGTTGCTGCCCAGGCCCTGGAGCCGACGGCTCTCGCTGATGCCGACGGTGTCCATGAGGCGCCGGGCCTTGACCTTGCCCGAGACCCGGCAAGCGACTCGAGGACCGAGAGGACCTTCATCTTCCCGACGGTCTCGTTGGAGTCGGCCATGGTCAAGAGCTCGGACAGCGTGATCGATCCGAGTTTGAGCTTCTCTTTCACCTCGGCCCGCTCTCGGCGGACCTTGGCGGCCTTGGCCAGTGCGGCCTGGCGCTGTTCGGGCGTGAGTGCGGGCGGTTGCGGCATGGTCGAGACGATAGCGCCTCTGCGGGCCCAGGTCATGCCTCTCCGGCAGGAGCGGTGACCGGGCCTGTCCCGGGACCGGCGACGGAACCGAACCGGCCGTCGGCCGCCGCGGGCCACCCCGGACGGCGTCGCGATGCTCAATACTGGGTCCATGCTGGTCGTGGATCTCAACGCCGATCTGGCCGAGGGCGAGGCACTCTCCCGGCGCGACCTCGCGGTCCTGGACGTCGGTCACCAGCGCCAGCCTCGCCTGCGGCTTCCACGCCGGCGGCCCCGACCTGATGCGGGCCGACGGCGGCGGCCTGCGTGGAACGGGGGGTGGCCATCGGGGCCCACGTCTCCTACCGCGACCGGGAAGGGTTCGGCCGGCGGGCCGTCGACGTCCCGCCGGAGATCCTGGCCGCCGACATCGTGGAACAGTGGGAGGCGCTCGCCGAGGAGGTAGGGGCGGCAGGGGGCGCCGATCGCCTTCGTCAAGCCCCACGGTGCCCTCTACCACCAGATGGGGGTGGACCCGACGGTGGCGGCCGCGGTGGTCGACGCCGTCGGGCAGGTCGGCGGCGGGACGCTGGTGGCCCAGGCCGGGACGGTGGTGGTGGCCCCGGCCCGCCGGGCCGGGCTCCGGGTGGTGCCCGAGGGGTTCCCCGACCGGGCCTACCTGGCCGACGGCGCGGCTGGCCCCCCGCTCCGAGCCCGGGGCCCTGGTCGAGGACCCGGCCGCGGCGGGCCGGCGGGCGGTGTCGCTGGCCCGGCGACGGTGGCACCGAGGCCACGGACGGGACGTGGACGGCGGTCGAGGCCGAGACCCTCTGCATCCACGGCGACTCGCCCCGGTGCCGCCGCCACCGCCCGGGCGGTGCGGGCGGCCCTCGAGCCCAGGGGATCGCGCGAGGCCGTTCGCCGTCCGGGCCCACCGCCGGCCGGCGCCGGGGACGCCGTGAGCCCGGTGGTCGCCCGGCCGGTGCGCTGATGGCCCGGTCACCGCCTTCGGGGACGCGGCGCTGCTGGTCGAGGTGGGCGATGTCGCCGCGGCCCACGGACTGGCGGCCGGTCGACCGCCGAGCGTGCCGCATGGACGGGCGCCGGCGGCCGTCGGCGAGGCGGTGGTCGGCTTCGGCAACGTGGTGGTCCACCTGGACCCGGGCCGGGAGCCCGCCCGAGGTGGTCGAAGGGTGGCTCCGCGATCTGGCCGCGAGGCATCCCCGACCCGGACGACCGGCGCAGGCGGCCGCGAGGCCAGGCGGTGATCCCGGTGGTCTTCGACGGCCCCGACCTCGGCGAGGTGGCCGCCGGCCTCGGCACCGCCCCCGACGCGGTGGTGGACGCCCTGTGCGGGTCGGACCTCGGGTGGCCTTCGTGGGCTTCGCCCCCGGCTTTCCCTACCTGGTCGGACTGCCCCCCGGCCTGGCCTCGGTCCCCCGCCGGGCCACGCCCCGGCCCTCGGTGCCGGCCGGGTCGGTGGCGGTGGCCGGAGGGTTCGCCTCGGTCTACCCCCAGTCCACCCCGGGGGGATGGATGCTGCTCGGGCGGACCTCCCTCCGACTGTTCGACCCCGACCGCCCCCCGTACGCCCTGCTGCGGGCCGGGGACGCGGTGCGCTTCGTCGGCGGACGCCGCGGCCACCGTGCCCGAGGCGGGGCTGCGGGAGCCGGGCCCGACCGCCCGGCGCCGTCCCCGCGGCCTGACCGACCGCTCCTGGTCAACCGGGGCGCCCGCTTCGCCGAGGTGGTCGAGCCCGGGTCTGCTCAGCCTGGTCCAGGACCGGGGTCGCCGGTCGGTGCGCCGGGCTCGGCGTGCCCCGGGCCGGCCCGGCCGACCCCGAGGCCATGCGGACTGGCCAACCGCCTGGTCGGCAATCCCGACGGCGCCGCGGCCGTCGAGGTGACCGCCGTCGGGCCCGTCGCTCCGCTTCAGCGGCTGCCGCCCACCTGGCCGTGGTGGGGGTGGCCCCCGACGCCGTGGAGGTGCGGCTGGACGGCCGGACCGGTGGCCCCGACGTGGTGGTCCCGGTGGGCGACGGCCAGGTGGTGGCGGTGGGCCGGGTCCGGCACGGTCTCCGGGCCTATCTGGCCGTGGCCGGCGGGTTCGACACCCCGCTGGTGCTCGGCTCGCGGTCCTCCGACATGCTCTGCGGGCTGGGCCCCGGTGCCGCTCCGGACCGGCGACCGCCTCGCCCTCGGCCCGCCGTCGCCGCCCCACGGGCTGCTCGCTCCCCCGGCCAGGGCGGATCGGGCCGGCGGGCCGTCGGTGGCTCCGGGTCCTGCCCGGTCCCCACCGGTTGCCGCCGGGTCTGGCCCGACGGCTGCTGTCACGGACCTGGCAGGTGGGCGACGGCCTCCAACCGGATCGGCGTCCGCCTGCTCCCGACCGGGTGCGCACCCGCCGCTCGGACGGCGACCCCGAGGCCGACGGCCCGACCGTGTCGCATCCCGGCGAGATCCCCTCGACCGGCATGGTCACCGGCGCGGTCCAGCTCCCGCCGGACGGCAACCCCATCGTCCTGATGCCCGACCACGCCACCGTGGGGGGCTACCCGGTGGCCTGCTGCGTGATCTCCGCCGACCTCCCGGTCCTCGGGCAGCTGGGTCCCGGGGACACCGTCGCGTTCATCGAGGTCGACCGCGGAGACCGCCCGGGAGGCCCGGGAGCGCTGGGAGCGCTCCATGGACCGACGGGTGTCGGGGTGGTTCCCGACCGCGGCCGGCACCTGACAACGGCCGGCATCCGGGCCGGGCGATCGCCCCCACTGCCCGGGTCCGGGTCCGGGCCACGACGCTGGCACCACCGGATTCTGCCGGCCCCGCACCTGGTCCGACCTCGAGCGCCGACCCGCTGCCCGGTCATGGATCTGCCAGAGTGGGACGTCGGGGACGAGTACCGCCAGCCCAGCGCCGGTCGGCGGCCGATCGAACGAGAGGAACCAGCTGTGGCCGACGGAAAACGACCCGGGGACGACGACGGAGGCCTGTTCCAGTCGAGGGAGGACGGCCAGCTCCACTTCCTGCCCGGCACCGAGGACCTGACCTTCCCGGTGACCGCTCCCGAGAACGCCACCCCGCTCGAGGAGGACGAGCCCGAGGGCGTCATCCCGCCCAGCCCCCTGTGGGCCATGAAGGAGCGGCGCCACGAGCAGCTGCTCCACCTCTTCGGCCACCCGCACCGGATCCGGGTGTGCGTCGGGAGCGGCGACGCCGCCGTCTACGCCATCGACGACGGCACGCGGCACTGCATGATCGGCCGCCGGGTCGGGGCCACCCCGACGGCTGCGTCTACAGCCTGGTCGCCCGGGTGACCAAGGACACCTACGAGTCCCTGGCCTCGGGGGCCATCGACGGCCGGCAGGCCTTCCTGGCCGCCACCGAGGCGGGCCTGAGCGGAACGGTCGAGGACCCCGGGGTGTCCAACATCTTCGACGTCGACTGCTACCAGCACGCCGCCGACATCCCCGCCGAGTACCTCCCCCCGCCCCCGTTCATCGAGTTCGCCGAGGACCTCCCGACCGCCGACCGCTGACCGGCCGGACCGGACCGGGACGCCGGGCTCAGCCGAGGGCGGCGGCCATCTCGTCGCGGGCCTTGCGCCGCGGCCGTCGCCCAGGGCACCACGTCGGGGCCGGCGGCCAGCAGCGACCGGGACGAGCTGGCCAGCACCGACCCCGGCGGGCAGCCGCCGAACAGGGCCGCCACCTCGGCGGCGGTCGCCCCCTGGGCGCCCAGCCCCGGGGCCAGGATCACCCCGCCCAGGTCGGCCAGGTCGAACTCGGACGGGCCGAGGGTGGCGCCGACCACCGCGCCCGACCGTGCCCGGCGGGCACCCGGCCGCCCGTGGTTGAGCGCGGCGATGGCCGCCAGCAGCAGGTCCTCGACCGCCGGGCCCGATCCCTCGTCGGTCCGGGCCTGCTGCAGGGAGCGGCCCTCGGGGTTGGAGCTCCGGGCCACCACGATGACCCCCCGGCCGGTCGGCGCCGGCCAGGTCGATCATGGGCTGGAGGGCCCCGAGCCCCAGGTAGGGCGGGGCGGTGACGGCGTCGGCGGCCAGGGGGCTGGCCGGGTCGAGCCAGGCCGAGGCGTAGGCCTCCATGGTGGTCCCGATGTCGCCCCGCTTGGCGTCGGCGATGACCAGCAGCCCGGCCGACCGGGCCGCCGCCAGCACCGCCTCCAGCGCCGCCATCCCGGCCGAGCCGCACCGCTCGAAGAAGGCCACCTGGGGCTTGACCACCGGGACCACCCCGGCGAAGGCCTCCACGCAGCGCAGCCCGAACTGCGCGGAGCCGCCGGCCGTCGTCGGTCAGGCCCCACTGCCGCCAGCAGGGCCGCCGACGGGTCGATGCCGGCGCACAGCGGCCCGGTCGCCGGCCACCGGCGGCGGCCACCTTGGCAGCCGAAGCTGCCCTCGGTCGCCCGGCTCACCCATGGGCCACTCCTCTCAGCTCGCGCCACCCGGCGGACTCCCCGCCGGGCAGCACCAGCGCTCGATCTCGTCCAGGATCCGGACCGGCGCCCTCGGGTCCCGGAAGGTGGCCGTGCCCACCTGGACGGCGTCGGCCCCGGCCATCAGCAGCTCGACGGCGTCCGCGCCGGTCATCACCCCGCCCACCCCGATGATGGCGGCGTCCGGATGGGCGGCCCGCACGTCGAACACGGCCCGCACGGCCACCGGGTGGATGGCCGGGCCGGACAGGCCCCCGCCGCCCGGGCCGGACCCCAGCACCGGCCGCCGGCGCTCGATGTCGATGGCCATGGCCAGCACCGTGTTGACCAGGGTGACGGCCTCGGCCCCGGCGCCGAGGGCGGCACCGGCCACCTCGGCCAGATCGGCCACCGTCGGGCTCAGCTTGGCCCACAGGGGCAGGCCGGGACAGCGCTCCCCCACCGCGGCCACCACCTCGGCGGTGGCCGCCGGCGAGTGGGCGAACATCCGGCGCCGGTCCTCGACGTTGGGGCAGCTGACGTTGACCTCGACGCGCGGTCGAGCCCGTCGACGCCGGCCAGCATGCCGGCGGCCTTGGCGAAGTCGTCCACCCGCTGGCCCCAGATGCTGACCACCGTCCGGGCCCCGGCCGCGGCCAGCCGGGGCAGGTCGTCGCCGACCCACGCCTCGAGCCCGGGGCCCTGGAGCCCGACGCTGTTGAGCATGCCCGACGGCGGTCTGGTGGACCCGGGGGGCGGGGTTGCCGGGCCAGGGCTCGACCGAGAGCGACTTGACCACCACCGCCCCCAGCGCGGCCAGGGGGAAGTAGGCCTGCGAGCTCGTCGGCGTGGCCGGCGGTGCCCGACGCCGTCATCACCGGGTTGGGCAGCACCAGCGAGCCCGACCGGCACCGACAGGTCGACGTCGCCGGCCCGGACGGCCCGCCACGCCCGGCGCACCCGACGGGGCCGGACCGAGCGTCGGCGCCGGGGCGGTGGCGCTCACCGGCTCACCGCTCGGTGGTACTCCTGGAGCGAGCGCACCGACAGCGGGTGGCTGATCCAGTCGGCGATGCCGGCCGCCGCCGCCCGGGCCGCCGCCACCGTGGTCAGGCAGGGGACCAGGTGGGCCAGGGCGGTGGCCCGGATGTGCAGCGCCGTCGGCCCGCGGGCCGCGGCCCCGGGGCGTGTTGACCACCAGCTGCACCTTGCCGCCGGCGATCAGGTCGACGGCGTCGACCACGCCCGGGGTGGCGACTCGCCCACCTTGGCCACCACCGTGGCCACCGGGATGCCCGTCGGCCTCCAGCATGGCCGCCGTGCCCGAGGTGGCGGCCAGGTCGAACCCCAGGGCGGCGAACTGGCGGGCCGCCTCCAGCCCGGCGGCCTTGTCCCGGTCGGCCAGCGAGAGGAAGACCGTGCCGCCCATCGGCAGCCGGTTGCCGGCGGCGATCTGGCTCTTGGCGAAGGCCAGGCCGAAGGTGGCATCCGATCCCCATCACCTCGCCGGTCGAGCGCATCTCGGGACCGAGCAGGGTGTCCACCCCGGGGAACCGGTTGAAGGGCAGCACCGCCTCCTTGACCGAGACGTGGCCGGTGACCGGCTCGGTCAGAGCAGGCCCTCCTGCCGCAGCTCGGCCAGGGTGGCCCCGACCATGACCCGGGCCGCCACCATGGCCACCGGCACCCCGGTGGCCTTGGCCACGAAGGGCACCGTCCGGCTGGCCCGGGGGTTGGCCTCGAGCACGTAGGCCCGGTCGTCCTTCACCGCGAACTGCACGTTGATCAGGCCCGCGGACCTGGAGGGCCTCGGCGATGGTCCGGACGTGCCGCTCGAGCTCGGCGACCACCGAGCCGGCGACAGCGTCTGGGGCGGGAGGGCGCAGGCCGAGTCGCCCGAGTGGACGCCGGCCTCCTCGACGTGCTCCATCACCCCGCAGATCACCACCTCGCCGGTGGCGTCGCGCACGGCGTCGACGTCGACCTCGACGGCGTCCTCCAGGAACCGGTCCACCAGCACCGGCCGGTCGGCGGTCACCCCGCCCTCGCGGCCGAGCGAGCCGCCCGACCCCGGACATGGCCTCGACCGCCGCCACCAGCCGCTCGTCGTCGTAGACGATCTCCATGGCCCGGCCGCCGAGCACGTAGGAGGGCCGGACCAGCACCGGGTAGCCGATCGACCGCGGCCACCGCCACCGCCTCGGCCGCCGTGGTGGCCGTGCCCCCCGGGGGCTGGGGGATGCCCAGCCGGGCGCACAGGTCGTTCCACCGCTCGCGGTCCTCGGCCAGGTCGATCGAGGCCGGCGAGGTCCCGAGCACCAGCTCGGCGGGGATGCCGGCGGCCAGCTTGAGCGGGGTCTGGCCGCCCAGGCTGACGATGACCCCGACCAGCCGGCCCTCCCCGACCGAGGCGGCCTGCTCGGCGCTCGAGCACGTTGGCCAGGTCCTCGGGGGTCAGCGGCTCGAAGTAGAGGCGGTCCGAGGTGTCGTAGTCGGTGGAGACCGTCTCGGGGTTGCAGTTGACCATCACCGTCTCGTACCCGGCGGCCCGCAGGGCGAACGAGGCGTGGACGCAGCAGTAGTCGAACTCGATGCCCTGGCCGATCCGGTTGGGCCCCGAGCCGAGGATGACCACCCGGGGCCGGTCCGAGGGCCGGACCTCGTCCTCGTCCTCGGTGGTCGAGTAGTGGTAGGGGGTGTGGGCCTCGAACTCGGCGCCGCAGGTGTCGACCGTCTTGAAGGTGACCCCGACCCCGAGGGCGGTGCGGGCCGCCCGGATGTCGTCGGCGGTGACCGCGTCCGCCGAACAGGTGGGCCAGCTGCTGCGTCGGAGAAGCCCAGCCGCTTGAGCCGGCGCCACGCCCGGCGGTCGAGGTCGTCGACGGTGACCCCCAGGGTCACCTGCAGGTCGAGGGCCATCCGGGCGTCGGTGATCTCGGCCATCGGCCGACAGGAACCACGGGTCGATGCCGGTGGCCGCGGCCAGCCGGTCGACCGAGACGCCGCGGCGCAGCAGCGCCTCGAGCTGGAAGATGCGCTCGGGGGTGGCCGCGGCCACCGCGCTCCAGCAGCTCGTCGGTGGGCACGCGGCTCGACGGCCGCCTCGGCCGGGTCGGCGTTGAGGCCGTGACCGACCCTGCTCGAGCGAGCGGACCGCCTTCTGCAGCGACTCGGGGAAGGTCCGTCCGATGCCCATCACCTCGCCCACCGACTGCATCCGGGTGCCCAGCCGGTCGGTGGCGCCGGGCAGCTTCTCGAAGGCCCACCGGGGGATCTTGGTCACCACGTAGTCGATGGTCGGCTCGAAGGAGGCCGGGGTGGCCCCGGTGATGTCGTTGGTGATCTCGTCCAGCCGGTAGCCCACCGCCAGCCGGGCGGCGATCTTGGCGATGGGGAACCCGGTGGCCTTGGAGGCCAGGGCCGAGGACCGCGACACCCGGGGGTTCATCTCGATGACCACCTGGCGGCCGTCGGCCGGGTCCACGGCGAACTGCACGTTCGAGCCGCCGGTCTCCACCCCCACCCGCCGGATGCAGGCGAAGGCGGCGTCCCGCATCTCCTGGTACTCGACGTCGGTGAGGGTCTGGGCCGGGGCCACGGTGATCGAGTCGCCGGTGTGGACCCCCATCGGGTCGAGGTTCTCGATGGAGCAGATGACCACGCAGTTGTCGGCGTCGTCCCGCATCACCTCCAGCTCGAACTCCTTCTGGCCGGCGATCGACTGCTCGATCAGCACCTCGCTGACCGGGCGAGGCGTCGAGCCCCTCGGCGGCCAGGCGGACCAGGTGCGTCGCGGTCGGCGGCGATGCCGGTGCCCGCCCCGCCCAGGATGTAGCTGGGCCGGACCATGATCGGGATAGCCGATCGACTCCCCGATGGCCAGGGCCTCGTCCAGGGAGTGGGCGAAGCCCGAGGCCGGGACGGCCAGGCCGATCTCCTCCATGGCCGCCTTGAACCGCTCGCGGTCCTCGGCGGTGGCGATGGCCTCGGCGTTGGCCCCGATCACCTCGACCCCGTAGGCGTCGAGCACGCCCCGCTCGGACAGGGCCATGGTCAGGTTGAGGGCGGTCTGGCCCCCGAGGGTGGGCAGCAGGGCGTCGGGCCGCTCCCGTTCGATGATGGCGGTCAGCACGTCGGGGTCGAGGGGCTCGACGTAGGTGCGGTCGGCCATGGCCGGGTCGGTCATGATGGTGGCCGGGTTGGAGTTGGCCAGCACCACCCGGAACTTCTCCTCGGCCAGCACCCGGCAGGCCTGGGTGCCCGAGTAGTCGAACTCGCAGGCCTGGCCGATCACGATCGGGCCCGACCCGATGACCAGGATCGACTCGATGTCGTCGCGCCGGGGCATCAGCCCACGCTCCGCGGCCCGGCCCGGGCCGCCGGTGGCGTCCATCAGGGCCCGGAACTCGTCGAACAGGTAGCGGGCGTCGTGGGGGCCGGGGCCGGCCTCGGGGTGGTACTGGACGCTGAACACCGGGGCGTCCCGGCTGCGGATGCCCTCGATGACCCCGTCGTTGAGGTTGACGTGGGTGACCTCGGCGACCGGGCCAGCGAGTCCTCGGCCACCGCGTAGTTGTGGTTCTGCGAGGTGATCTCCACCCGCCCGGTGGCGATCCGGCGCACCGGATGGTTCCCGCCGTGGTGGCCGAAGGGGAGCTTGTAGGTGGTGGCGCCCGAGGGCGGTGGCCAGCAGCTGGTGGCCGAGGCAGATCCCGAACACCGGGACCGTGCCCGTCGTCGGCCAGGGTCCGGATCTCGGCCGACGATGCCGGGCAGGGCGGCCGGGTCGCCCGGTCCGTTGGACAGGAAGACCCCGTCGGGCTCGAGGCCGAGCACCTGCTCGGCCGGGGTCGAGGCGGGCACCACGGTGACGGTGGCCAGCTCACCGAGCTGGCGCAGCATGGCCTCTTTGATCCCGAAGTCGTAGGCCACCACCCGGTAGGGCCCGGTGCCCCGGGTGACCACGGTCGGCGTGGTCACCGTCGGAGACCAGGTCCCGGCCGTCGGTGGACGGGGCGGCCTCGGCGCCGCGGCCAGCAGCTCGGCGGGCCCGGCGGTGCCGAAGGCGCACGGCATGGACCCGTGGTCCCGCAGGTGCCGGGTCAGCCGGCGGGTGTCGACCCCGGTGATGCCGGGCACCCCGAACCGGACCAGGAACTCCTCCAGGGTCTCGGTCGACCGCCAGCTGCTCGGCCGGTCGGCCAGGTCGCGCACGATGACGCCCCGGCAGTGGGGCCGGGGGGCCTCGTCGTCGGCCGGGTTGACCCCGTAGTTGCCGATGTGGGGATAGGTGAAGGCGATGACCTGGCCGGCGTAGGAGGGGTCGGTGATCACCTCCTGGTAGCCGGAGAGCACGGTGTTGAACACGGCCTCGCCGGTGGCCACGCCGTCCGTCGGGGACCGGCCCCGATGGCCTCGCCCTCGAAGACGGTCCCGTCGGCCAGCACCAGCCAGGCCTCGTCCCGGTGCAGCGGCCCGCGCCGCCCGCTCACCGCTGGGCCTCGGCGTCGACGACCACCGGCTCGCCCCGGAACACGGTGTGGCGGACCCGGCCGGTGAGCGTCCGCCCGCCGTAGGGCGAGTTCCGGCTGCGGCTGGCCAGGGCGGCCGGGTCGACCGTCCAGGTGGCGGCGGGGTCGATCACGCACAGGTTGGCCGCCGACCCCGCGGCCACCGGGCCGCCCTGGTCCCCGCCGTGGGCCGGGTCGAGCCCGGCGATGGCCGCCGGCTGCCAGCTCATCAGGGCCAGGATCCGGGCCAGGGGCAGGTCCAGCTCGGTGAGGGCCAGGGACAGGGCCGTCTGCAGGCCCAGCATCCCCGGCGGCGCCTGGTCGAAGGGGAGGTCCTTGAGCTCGGGGGCGTGGGGGGCGTGGTCGGTGGCGATGGCGTCGATGGTCCCGTCGGCCAGCCCCGCCTTCACCGCCTCCACGTCGGACGGCCGGCCGGAGCGGCGGGTTGACCTTGAACACCGGGTCGTAGCCGGCGGCGCAGGCGTCGGTCAGGGTGAAGTGGTGGGGGGCGGCCTCGGCGGTGACGGCCAGCCCCTCGGCCTTGGCCCGGCGCACCAGCTCGATCGAGCCGGCCGTCGACAGGTGGAGGAAGTGGATCCGGGCCGCCGGTGGCCCGGGCCAGGGCCAGGTCCCGGGCCACCATGACCTCCTCGGCCAACGCCGGCATGCCCGGGGAGGCCCAGGCGGCTGGACCAGGCCCCCTCGTGCATGGCGCCGTCGGCGGCCAGGGTGGCGTCCTCGCAGTGCTGGGCCAGGGTCACCCCGAGCCCGGTGGCGTACTCGAGGGCCCGCCGCATCAGGCCGGCCGACTGCACCCCGGCGCCGTCGTCGGTGAACAGGCGGACGCCCGAGCGCGGCCAGCTCGGCCATCGGGGCCAGCCGCTCGCCGGCCCGGCCCACGGTGATGGCCCCGGCCACCGCCACCTCGGCCGTGGCCGTGGCGGCCAGGTCGAAGACGTTGCGGACCGCCTCGGCCGAGTCGAGGGCCGGCTCGGTGTTGGGCATGGCCACCACCGCGGTGAACCCGCCCAGCGACGGCCGCCCGGGTCCCGGTCTCGACCGTCTCGGCCTCCTCCCGCCCGGGCTGGCGGAGGTGGGTGTGGAGGTCGACCAGGCCGGGGGCCACCACGCAGCCGCCGGCGTCGAGCACCAGCGAGCCCCGGGCGGTGCGGCGATCGCTCCCCACCTCGGCCACCCGGTCTCCCACCACCAGCACGTCGGCCCGCCGCTCGCCGGTCCGGTCGACCACCGTGCCGCCCCGGACGCACGACGGCGGGCGGCCGGCCGCCGGCCGCGTGCCGCCGCTCAGCCACGGTGCGCCCCGTCCACCGGGCCCTGGCCGAGCAGGAGGAAGAGCACCGCCATCCGGACGGCCACCCCGTTGCTCACCTGCTCGGTGATCAGCGCGGCCGGCAGCTCGGCCACGTCGGAGGCGATCTCCACCCCGCGGACGATCGGGCCCGGGTGGAGGATGAGGGCCTCGGGCTGGAGCATGGCCGCCCGTCGGGCGGTGAGCCCGAACCCGGCGGTGTACTCGCGGAGGGTGGGGACGAACGCGCCGCTCCCCCGCTCCGACTGCACCCGGAGCAGCGAGACCACGTCGGCCTTCTCCAGCACGTCGTCGAGGCGGTGGCTGACCGCGGCGACCGGCCAGCCCTCCAGCGACGGGGGCAGCAGGGTGGCCGGGGCCACCAGGGTCACCTCGGCGCCCAGGGCGGCGTAGGCGGTGACCTGGGAGCGGGCCACCCGGCTGTGGCGGATGTCCCCGACGATGAGCACCTGGAGCCCCTCGAAGCCGGGTCAGCCCGGCGTCGCCCCCGCCGAGCGCCTGGCGGACGGTGTAGAGGTCGAGCAGGGCCTGGGTGGGGTGCTGGTGCCAGCCGTCGCCGGCGTTGACCACCGAGCAGTGGTCGACCCACCCGGCCACCCGGGCCGGCACCCCCGAGGAGGCGTGGCGGATGATCACGGCGTCGATCCCGATGGCCTCGATGGTCTCGACGGTGTCGCGCAGCGACTCGCCCTTCTTCAGCGACGAGGACCCGGCGGCGAAGGAGAGCACGTCGGCGGACATCCGCTTGGCCGCCGTCTCGAAGGACATGCGGGTCCGGGTGGAGTCCTCGAAGAACAGCGTGGCCACCGTCCGGCCCCGCAGGGTGGGCACCTTGGGGTTGGCCCGCCGCCCCACCTCGGCGAAGGAGTCGGCCACCCGCAGCACCTCGGCGATGTCCTCGGCGCCGAGGTCGTCCATGCTGAGCAGGTGGGCGGGGAACGGGCTCACCGGCTCACCAGCTCCCCCAGGGAGACCCCGTCGTCGGAGACGTCGACCATCTCGTCCCGGCGGGTCGGCAGGTTCTTGCCCACGTAGTCGGGCCGGATCGGGAGCTCGCGGTGGCCCCGGTCGACCATGACGGCCAGCTCGACCACCTGGGCCCGCCCGTACTCGCCCAGGGCGTTGAGGGCGGCCCGGATGGTCCGCCCGGTGAACAGCACGTCGTCGACCAGCACCACGGTGGCCCCGGTCAGGTCGAAGCTGATGTCGGTGGCCGCCTCGGGCAGGACCGGGCGCAGCCCGATGTCGTCCCGGTAGAAGGCCACGTCCAGGGTGCCCACCGGGATGGTGGCACCCTCCACCTCGGCCAGGGTCGCGGCCAGCCGCTCGGCGATGGCCACGCCGCCGGTCTGCAGGCCGACCAGCACCACGTGCTCGAGCCCGCGGTTGCGCTCGGCGATCTCGTGGGCCATGCGGGTGATGGCCCGGTGGACGTCGGCTGCCGACATCACCTGGGCCCGGGGAACGAACACAGCACCCCGCGGACGGGTATGACTGCGTTCACGTTCGGCCACGCTTCCTCCTGTCCGTACGGGCCTCACGGGACCCGCTTCACGGTCAGGATCCGACTATACCCGCTCGACGGCCGCGGCGGCCGCCGGCCGGTGCTCCGGCGCGGCTGGTCTGCGTCAGGGGCGGATCCGGGTGGCCAGGGTGGCCAGCACGCCGTTGACGAACCGACCCGAGTCGTCGGTCGAGTAGGCCGACGCCAGCTCCACCGCCTCGTTGAGGATCACCGCGGTGGGGACGTCGGGACGGTCCAGCAGCTCGGCCACGGCCAGGCGGAGCACGTTGCGGTCCACCACCGCCATCCGGTCGAGGTCCCAGCCGATGGCGGCGTCGTCGATCAGCCCGTCGATCTCGGCCCGCCGCGACTCCACCGTCTCGACCAGCGCGGCGGTGTAGGCGTCGGGGGCCACGGCCAGCTCGTCCAGGACCGCCGACGGCGGGCTGCCCTTCAGCTCCGCCTCGTACAGCAGGGTGAGGGCCCGTTCGCGGGCCTGGTGGCGGGGTGCGGATTCCATGGTCACTCGATCGTTGGGGCGAGCCGGCGGTGGCCCAGGACGACCGTCGGCCGGGACGCGGCTGCCGCCGGCGGTCAGGCCCGGGTCAGGTACTCGCCGGTGCGGGTGTCGACCTTGATCTTCTCGCCCGGGTTGACGAACAGGGGAACCTGGAGGACCAGGCCCGTCTCCAGCGTGGCCGGCTTGCGGGCCCCCGACACCCGGTCCCCCTGGAGCCCGGGCTCGGTGTCGGTCACGGTGAGCTCGACGGCGGCCGGGAGGTCGACGCCGACGATCTCGGTCCCGAAGAACTGGAGCACGGCGTCGTCGCCCTCCTTCAGGTAGTTGGCGGCGTCACCGAGGAGGGCGGTGTCGACCTGGAGCTGCTCGTAGGAGGCGGTGTCCATGAAGACGTAGTCGGAGCCGTCGCGGTAGAGGAACTGCATCTCGCGCTTGTCGATGATGGCCTGCTCGAGCTTCTCGTCGGCCCGGTAGGTCCGCTCGATCACCGCCCCGGTGCGCTGGTTCTTCAGCTTGGTCCGGACGAAGGCGCCGCCCTTGCCCGGCTTGACGTGCTGGAACTCGACCACGGCGAACAGGCCCTCGGGGAGGTCGAGGGTCATGCCGTTGCGGAGATCGTTGGTGGAGACGGCCATCAGACGGCGACTTCCTTCGGGAACTGGGTGAGCGGGCGGCTGCCGTGCTCGGTCACCACCAGGGTGTCCTCGATGCGGACCCCACCGGTCCCGGGCAGGTACACGCCGGGTTCCACGGTGACCACGGTGCCGGGCTCGAGGATAGCAGTAGAGCCCGGCCCGACCGACGGCCCCTCGTGGATGTCGAGGCCCACTCCGTGTCCGGTGCCGTGCTCGAACCGCTCGGCCCACCCGGCCTCCGCGATGGCCTCCCGGCAGGCCTGGTCGACCGAACCGGCGGCCACCCCGGGCTCCACCCGGCCACCCCCCGCCGCTGGGACTCCGCCACCACCTCGAACACCGTGGCCAGCTCGCCGGTGGGCGGGTCCGCCGACACAGAAGGTCCGGGTCATGTCCGAGCGGTAGCCGTCGAAGACGGCACCGAAGTCCACCACCACCGGGTCGCCGGGGCGGATGGGGCGGCGACCGGGCCGGGCGTGGGGCTTGGCCGAGTTCTCCCCCGAGGCCACGATGGTCTCGAAGGCGCGGTCCTCGGCCCCCCGCTCCCGCATGGCGTGGTCGAGGGCGGCGGCGAACCGTGACTCGGTGAGCGAATCCCCAGCGGACCGGACCCCGCGGCCGAGGCGCCGGCCGCGGCCAGCAGGGGCAGCACCGCGGCCAGGGCCTCGTCGGCGATGGCCGCGGCCCGGGCCATGCGGGCCACCTCGCCCGGGTCCTTGACCACCCGAAGCCGCTCGACCAGCCCCCGGTGTTGGGACCAGCGACGACGGGGCCAGGAACTCGGCCCAGGACCGCTGGGCCGACCAGGTCACGTGGTCGGCCTCGAGCCCGAGCTCGGCGAGCCCGGCGCTCCGCCCTGCAGCGCCTCGCGCTGGGCCTGCACCCCGCCGATGGCCACCTCGACCTGGTCGTCCACGCCGGCCTCGGCCAGCTGCTCGGACGACTGGGTCCGGTACCGGCCGTCGGTGGTGAGCAGGGCACGGTCCCGCGTGACCAGCAGCAGGCCGGCCGAGCCGGTGAACCCGGTCAACCACCGGATGTTGGCCGGCGTGGTGACCAGCAGGCCGTCCACCGGCCCGCTCTGGTCGCCCGGCTCGGCCAGGATGGCCCGGAGCCGGTCGAGGCGGCCGGCCACCTCCAGCGGGGCCAGAGCCGGTTCGGACACCGGCGCTCACCGGACCGACGGGGCGGTCAGGAGCCGGTGGACGGCGTCGACGGCCAGCCCGTAGCCGATCCCCCCGAAGCCGGCGATGCAGCCGTCGGCCACCGGGGCGATCACCGAAGTGTGGCGGAACGGCTCGCGGGCGGCCGGGTTGGACAGGTGCAGCTCGACCACCACTCCGTCGAAGGCGGCCAGCGCGTCGTGCAGCGACCAGGAGCGTGTGGGAGAGGGCGCCGGCGTTGACGATGATGGCGGCGGCCCGTCCCCGGGCGGCATGGACCGCCTCGACCAGATCACCCTCGTGGTTGGTCTGGTGGTGCTCGAGGGCGTAGCCCAGACCGGCAGCCGCCGCGGTCGCCGTGGCCACGTGGTCGTCCAGGGTGGCCGTGCCGTAGACCGCCGGCTCCCGCTCGCCCAGCAGGTCGAGGTTGGGCCCCGACAGCAGCACGATGAGCCGGTCGTCGGTCATGCCCGGTCGTCCGATGTGGTCCGCTCCATGGCTGCCAGGGTAGCGACCACCTCGGCCCGGTCCACGCCATGCACCACCTCGACCCCATCGGGTCCGTCGAGCACGAAGGTCAGGTCGTGGTGGGCCTTCTTGTCCCGGGCCATGAACGAGACCAGGCGCTCGGGGTCGGCGTCGTGAGGCAGCAGGGGAGAGAGGTCGAACCCCCCGACCACCTGCCGGTGCAGCTCCTCCCGTCGGTCGTCGATGCGGCCCAGCCGTCGGGCCAGCTGGCCGGCGAAGACCAGGCCGACCGCCACCGCCTCCCCGTGACGGAGGTCCCAGCCGATACCCGGATCGAATGCGGCGGCCTCGAGGGCGTGGGCCAGGGTGTGGCCGTAGTTGAGCAGCATCCGGCGGTCGCCCTCGCGCTCGTCGGAGGCCACCACCTCGGCCTTGATGGCCACGCACCGGGCCACCTGCTCGTCGAGGGGCAGGTCGAGCAGCGACGCATCGGGATCGGCCCCCTGGTCCAGGACCCCGCCCAGGAAGGCGTACTTGGCCATCTCCCCGCGACCCGACGCCCACTCCTGGGGCGGAAGGGAGGCCAGCACCTCGGTGTCGCACAGCACGGCCCGGGGCTGCCAGAACGCCCCCACCAGGTTCTTCCCCTCGGGCAGGTTGACGCCGGTCTTGCCACCGACGGCCGCGTCCACCTGGGCCAGCAGGGTGGTGGCCACGTTGACGTACGCCGTTCCCCGGTGGAACGACGCGGCGGCGAACCCGGCCAGGTCGGTGACCACTCCCCCGCCCACCGCCACGATCACGTCCGCCCGGCTGAGCCCGACCCGGGCGAACCCCCGGCACAGATCCTCGACCACGGCCAGCGACTTGGCCCCCTCGCCGTCGGGCACGGTGAAGCGCTCGACGGGGACGCCAGGGTCGACCTCGACGCCGATGCCGGCCTGGGTCACGACGGCGGCCCGGCCCGCACCGGGGACTGGCGGGCCACCACATCGGCCAGCAGGTGGCGGGCTCCGGGGCCCACGGTCACCTCGTAGCGACGGTCGCCGAGCTCGACGGGGACCGCCCTCACGACCGACCCCCGGCGCCGAGCCCGGTCCGGTCCAGCACTGCGTCGACCACCTCCATCGGGTCGAGCCGGTCGACGTCCACCACCACGTCGGCGACCTCCTCGTAGAGAGGACGGCGCACCCCGTCCAGCTCGGCCAGGGCCGAGGCCGGGTCGTCGTCCAGGAGCGGCCGGCCGGTGCCGTCGCCCACCCGTCCGGCCAGCACCCCGGGATCGGCCCGGAGCCACACCACGGTGCCCGACCGGCCCATCAGGGCCCGGTTGGCCGGGGACAGCACCACTCCCCCGGCCGCCGAGACCACCACCGGACCGTCGCTCGACAGCGCCTCGGCCAGTACCCGCTCCTCCTCGGCCCGGAAGGCCGCCTCGCCCCGTTCGGCGAAGAGCTCGGGAACGCTGCGCCCGGTGGCCGCCATCACCTGGTCGTCGGAGTCGAGGTACGCCCAGCCCAGCCGGTCGGCCAGCAGTCGACCGATGGTCGTCTTCCCCGCCCCCATCATCCCGACCAGGATGAGCCGGTCAACCATCGGTCGGTGGCGCCACGGCGGCCGAGGGGGTCTCGCCCAGCGCGGCCAGGTAGCCGAGGCGGTTGCGCCGGAACTCCTCGACCGAGTCGCCGCCGAACTTGCGCAGCGCCTCGGAGGCCAGCACCAACGAGACCATCGTCTCGGCCACCACGCCCATGGCCGGCACGGCGGTGACGTCGGTGCGCTCCTTGAACGACACCGTCGACTCCTTGGTGACCACGTCCACCGTGCCGAGGGTGGGCCGGTTGAGGGTGGCCAGCGGCTTCATCGAGGCGCGGGCCACGATGGGCGAGCCGGTGGAGATGCCGCCTTCGATCCCGCCGGCATGGTGGGTGTCGCGGACGTAGCCCCCGGAGAGTCGGCCTGCATCGCCGCCGGGTGCACCGCCCCCGTCGACCTCGGCCATGCGGATGGCGTCATGGGCTACCGACCCTCGCCGGCCGGCCAGCTCGGAGCCGTCGCCCGAGCTCCACCGCCTTGATGGCCTGGATGCTCATGAGCGCCTGGGCCACCAGGGCGTCGAGCCGGCGGTCCCAGTGCACGTGGCTGCCCAGGCCCACCGGGACCCCGTAGGCGATCACCTCGGCCACGCCTCCCAGCGAGTCTCCCGCCTTGGCCGCCGCCTTGATGGCCGCCACCATCCTCGCCTCGGCTTCGGGATCGACGCACCGGACCTGGGACCGGTCCACGGCCAGCAACTCCTCCACGGTGGGGAGGGCCCCGGGCTCGGAGCCGCTCCGGTCCGAGCTGGACGACGTGGCTGAGCACGTCGATCCCGATCTGCTGCAGGAGCAGCTTGGCCAGGGTCCCCGCCGCCACCCGGGCCGCCGTCTCCCGGGCCGAGGCCCGCTCCAGCACGTCGCGGGCATCGTCGAGCCCGTACTTGAGCATGCCCGACAGGTCGGCGTGACCCGGGCGGGGCTGGGTCAGGACCTTGGAGGGCAGCCCGGGGCCGGGGGACATCTCCGTCTCCCACTTCGGCCACTCGGTGTTGGCGATCTCGATGGCCACCGGCGAGCCCAGGGTCCGGCCGTGGCGGATCCCGCCGACCAGGGTCACCTCGTCGGCCTCGAACCGCATCCGCGGACCGCGACCGAACCCCAGGCGGCGACGGGCCAGGCCTCGCTGGATGTCCTCCGCCGTGACCAGCAGTCCGGCCGGCATCCCCTCCACGATGACCACGAGGGCGCGTCCGTGCGACTCACCGGCGGTCAGGAAGCGGAGCATCCCGGCAAATCTACTCGGGGGTCCGGCGTGCCCCGCACCCGGTGGGTGACCCGCACCGCCCGTCGGGTCAGGACCCCGGGTGGAAGAGGCCGTGGGCGATGGGGCCGCCCCACAGGACGGCGATCACCGCACCCACGGCCAGGGACGGTGCGAAGGGGATCCGGGTCTTCCGGCCCGTCGACGTCACCACCATCAGGACCAGGCCGAACACCATCCCGACCACGAAGCCGGCCAGGAAGGCCACGTAGGCGTGGAGGAGGCTCAGCCAGCCGGTGGTGAACCCGATGGCCCCGGCCAGGCGGACGTCGCCGAAGCCCATGCCCCGGGGGATGAACCACCAGACGGCGAAGAAGAGCCCGAAGGCCACCGCTCCGGCGATGAGCGAACCGGCCAGGCTGTGCCAGCTGTGGTCGACGGCCGAGGTGGCCACCAGCAGCGGCACGATGAGGGCCAGCGCGCCGTAGATCAGGCGGCGAGGAACCAGGCGGTGGGTGAGGTCGGTGACCGACACCACCACCAGCATGGCGAGGAAGACGCAGAAGGGGGCGAGGACCAGGTGCCGCCCGAAATGGGCGGCCGCCGCCCCGAACAGTGCCGCGGTGATCACGGCGGCGCCCGCCGTCCGGGCCGGCGACCGGCCGGCGGGCAGCAGGTTGGCCACGGTCCGGTCCTCGGGGGCCGGGTCGTCGGTGTCGTCGGCCTCGGCGGCGGCCAGGGCCTCCTCCACGGCCTCTTCCAGATGGTCGAGCCCGGCGTGGGCGCCCGTCCCGCTCACCCCCGCGGACGTCTCGCCGGCTGACTCGGCGATCCGCTCCGCCCGTCGACGCTCGTCCTCCGACCGGCTGCGCTCGGCCTCCCGCTGCCCGACCGGGTCGAGACCGCTCCGACGATGAGGCCGGCCACGGTGGTCCCGGCGACCAGGAGCGTGTCCACGCCACGCAACGTACTGGACCGATCGTCCCGGATCGGGCATCGTCCGCCATGTGGGCGTTCAGCGGGCCGGGGCGGTGGCCCCTGCCAGGTGGATCACCCGGCGGGCGGCTCAGCTGTGGGCGGGCTCGTAGTAGGGGTTGGTCCCGTCGGCGTGGTCGGTGACGTCCACGATGTTGGCGATCTCGGGGATGGCCTCGCGGAGGATGACCTCGATGCCCTGGGACAGGGTGGCCTTGGCCATGCCGCACCCCTGGCACCCGCCGCTCAGGCGGAGGTAGACCGAGGCGTCCTCCACGGCCACCAGATCGGCCCGGCCGCCGTGGGCGGCGATGCTGGGGTTGACCTGCTCATCGAGGACCGCCACCACCCGCTGGGCCAGGGGATCGGCTGAGGTCGACGTCCGGGCCCGGAGCCAGTCCCTGCAGGGTCGGGGCCGGAGGCGTGTTCGGGTTGACGATGACCAGACCGCCCTCGCCCGAGTCGTCGGTCACGTAGTCGAGCGTGGCGCCCTGCAGCCGGTCCACGCTGGCCTGGGGCACCACCACCGGGAGGTCGTCGTCCTGCTGCACCACGTCGCCGGCGCTGGCATCGGCCAGGGCCTGGAAGTACATGTCGTAGGCGTACGCACCGTTGCTCTCGCCGCTGATCTCGAGCCACAGGGCCAGGGTCTCGGCGTCGGACTCGCTGGCCAGCACCTCGCACACGGTGGCCCGTGGCCTCGGGGGTGATGGTCAGCACCGGCTGGATGTCGTCACGGTCTTCGCTCATGCCTGTCATCATAAGGGCGTGTCGCCATCCCACAAGCACGTACCGGCCGACTCGCACGAATGGGTCAGCTTCGACGATCCCGACGAGGAGCGCACCTGGCTGTTCGACGTGACCTTCCTGGCCAGCGCCTGGATGTGCATCTTCGGCCAGGGGTGCCAGGGAGTGCTCACCGGGCCGGCACCCGAGCTGGTCCAGGGCTGCTGCTCCTACGGCGCCCACTTCACCGGCAAGAAGGACGCCCGGACCGTCGAGCGGGCCGCCGCGGGGCTCTCGCCCGGAGCTGTGGCAGTTCCACAAGCAGGGCCAGAAGGGGGTGGTCAAGAAGCTGCCCGACGGGGACCTCGGGACCCGACTGGTCGACGGCGCCTGCATCTTCCTCAACCGGCCGGGGTTCCCGGCCGGGCCGGGCTGCGCCCTCCACAAGGCGGCCGAGGCCCAGGGGCGCAGCCACGTCGAGTTCAAGCCCGAGGTGTGCTGGCAGCTTCCCCTCCGCCGCGAGGACGAGACCGCGGCGGACGGACGGGTCACCTCGGTGGTGCGTCAGTGGGACCGGCGTCACTGGGGGGAGGGCGGGCGAGGAGTTCCACTGGTGGTGCACCGAGGACCCCGCGGCGTTCGTCGGCCACGAGCCGGTCTACGTCAGCATGCGGACCGAGCTCGAGACGATGGCCGGGCAAGAAGGTCTACAGGCGGTTGGCGGCCTACCTCGACGAGCGGACCGCACCGCGCACCCCGGTGGCCCTCCTGCCCCACCCGACGGTGCGGCGCTGACCGTCACATCGACGGCACGCCGATCGCGGTCGGAGCGGCTACTCGGCCAGCGGATCGTCGTCGGCGAAGGACGGGTCCTTCGGGGCGGTGCCGAGGATCTCGTCGTAGTCGTCCTCGGTGGCCAGGCACCACGAGGCGTGCTTGTCGTCGGGCTCGGCGCCGCACTCGGGGCAGCGCCGGTTGGCGGTCGCGACCGAACGCTTCAGGCTGCGCGCTTCTTCGAAGCGGCGATGGCGTCCCTTCTTCACGGAAACAACTCCTTGCCCCACCAGCGGTGGCATTCCCCCGACACGGCGAACCCGGGGTGATCACCGATCACCAATGCGTCCAGTGTAGTGCGGGGTGCCCCAGTCGTGGCGCACCGGCAGCGGCCGGTACCATCGGGTCATGCCCGACGAATTCGACCCCCAGGCCATGGTGGAGCGCTTCCGGGCCCGGGCCGAGGCGGTCCGGTCCCGGGGCCTCCCCCCGGTGGAGGGGCCCGACCGGGAGCGATTCAAGGAGCAGGCCCGGGTGGACTTCATGGACTTCGCCATGCTGGGCGACGCCGTGGCCGCCATCGAGGACGGCGTGCTCACCCTGCGGGTCGATCTGCGGCCGTCCGAGCGGAGGCC
The DNA here is from genome assembly GCA_963717885.1 of uncultured Acidimicrobiaceae bacterium. Classification (GTDB taxonomy): domain Bacteria; phylum Actinomycetota; class Acidimicrobiia; order Acidimicrobiales; family RAAP-2; genus Bog-756. The sequence goes on from CAVQXB010000005.1 coordinate 350,433, forward strand.
GGCGAGGGCTGAGCCCGTCACCGACCGGATCCCCGGGCTCAACCGCCGTAGTTCATCCGGGTGTCCTCCATCCGCAGGATCCCGGGTTGGTCGCCGTCCCGATCGGCTCGGACCCGTTCGCCGGCGTCGACCACCTCGCCGACGAACAGGACGTGGCTGGCAGGAGCACCGTCCGCCGCCGCCCAGTCGCCGGTCGTGCCGCACTCGGCAGGCCAGCCAGGAGACCGCCGTCCGAGGCAGGGGAGGCCGCCGGCCACTTCGTGGACCGGCTCTCCCTGCATGGCGACAGCCGCGCCCGCCGCCGTCCGTCTCGACCTCCTCCACCGGCTTGACGAAGCGCCGGACCAGCGGCGCGGTCGGCCCGCGACAGGACGCTCACCGAGAACCGACCGGACTCGGCGATGAGGCCCGCCGGTCACCGACCCCGTTCCACCGACACCGCCACCAGCTTCGGCGTGACGGCCACCTGCATCACCCAGTTGGCCGTCATCAGGTTGCGCCGCTCGCCGGCGCGGCTGCCGACCACGAACAGCCCGGTGGGCAGGGACCAGAGCACCCGCCGGCGGAGCCGGTCGTAGGCGTCGGGGTCCTGGCCCTCGGGGACCGGTCCGATGACGGCGCCGTCGACGATCATCCCCGCGCCGTCTCGGTTCCGGTGGCCACGTCTAGTTGCATCCGCCGAACGGATCGCTGCATGCTCCGCTCGGCTGGGTGGTCGACGTCGACGGGGTGTGGCCGGTGATCGGACCGGATGCGGTCCATCGCCGTGGTCAGGAGAGGCAGGAGCTCGATCCGCTCGGCGGCCGAGCGGCGGAGCAGCGACCGGTTCCCTCCGGCACCCTGGTAGCAGTCGTCGCCGGCGGCGGCGCCCTTCTCGTAGGCACTGTTGAGGTCGTTGGTGAGCTGGTCGTCCGGGGTCGGCAGGTTGCCGATGGCCGTCTCGGCGTCGTTGGTCAGCAGGGCGCAGACCGTCTTGATGGCCGCCGCCGGGTCGTGGTGGAGGAGGGCCTGGTCGATGTTGGCACTGTCGACCTCGAGCGCACCGATGGCCGCGCCGCCGGCTGCTCCCGACACCCAGGTGGAGACGCGGGCCGACGCCGTCCCCGACTGCTCCTGTCCGGCGCAGCCCGCCAGGAGCCACGATCCGGCGAGCACGGCCATCAGTACCAGGACCGGTCGACCCCGGGGCCGGGAGGCGGCGCCGATCCGCCTCCCCACTCCGCGGGTGACCTTGGCGGCCACTAGGCGGGGATACCCGTCCAGTCGGGGCGCCAGGCCGGGTCCAGCTGACGGAGGAACTGCCCGCACCGCTCCTCCTCGTCGTGCTCGCCGATGGCCCCCGCCGAGGACCGGAGCCCGTCGAGGCACCGCAGGAACCCACGGTTGGACTCGTGGGCCCACCGGACCAGGCCCGAGCCCTTCCACCCGGCCCCCCGCAGGGCGTCCAGGCCCCGGTGGTAGCCCACCCGGAAGCAGGCGTAGGCCTCCACGTCGTCGCGGGCCAGCGAGCCCGAGCGCGGCCCAGGCCGCCGGGACCGCGGGATCGGACCGGACCACGTCGGCCACCGCGTGCCGACGGCGGTCGGCCGGCTGGGCCAGGGCCGCCTCCAGCCCGGTCCGCACCGGCTCTGGCTCCTCGGGCAGGACGGTCTCGGGAAGCCCCGAGGTGAGCCGGACGGGTGAGAACTGCGACGACGGTCCTTCCGGGCTGCTCATGGCGGTCAGTGTAGGACCGTCGGATCCGGCTCCCGGTTCGGCGTCGCCCCGGTGGATCAGGCGAAGCGACACCAGGTGGTAGTGCTTCTTCCCACTCCGGAGCACCAGATAGCGACCGGCCACCAGGTCGTCCGCTCCCGAGGATGCGCTCCACGTCTGTCTCCCGTCGGTTGTTGACGTAGGCGCCCCCCTGTTCGACCGTGGTCCGGGCCCGTCCCCGGGAGGGCGCCAGCCCCGTCTCCACCAGCAGCTCGACCAGTGGCACGCCGTCGCCGTCGAGACGGGAACGGGACAGGGTCGTGGACGGGGCGTCGGCGAAGACGTCGAGGATCGACCCCTCGTCCAGTCGGGTCACGTCCTCGCCGAACAGGGCGTCGGCGGCCTGCTCGGCTCGTCGGGTCTCGTCCCCGCCGTGCACCAGGGTGCGTCACCTGGCGGGCCAGCTCCCGTTGGGCCTCGCGCCGCTCGGGACGGAGGCCGGTGGCCTGCGTCGAGTGCCTCGATGGCATCGTGGTCGAGGAAGGTGAAGTAGCGGAGGTAGGTGCCCACCACGGCGTCCTCGGTTCGCAGGAAGAACTGGTAGAGCTGGTACGGGCTGGTCCGCTCGGCGTCGAGCCACACCGTGCCCGACTCGGTCTTCCCGAACTTGGTCCCGTCCGCCTTGACCACCAGCGGGGTGGTCAGGCCCCACACCTCCTGCTGGCGCACCTTGCGCACGAGGTCGATTCCCATGGTGATGTTTCCCCACTGGTCGCTGCCCCCGAGCTGCAGGCGGCACCCGTAGGCGTCGAACAGGTGGAGGAAGTCGTAGGCCTGCAGCAGCATGTAGCTGAACTCGGTGTAGGAGATGCCCTGGTCGGCGCGCTCGAGTCGGGACTTCACCGAGTCCTTGGCCACCATCTGGTTGACGGTGAAGTGCTTGCCCGACGTCACGCAGGAACTCGAACAGCGGCATGGGTTCGAGCCAATCGGCGTTGTTGACGAGCAGGGCGCCGGCCGGCCTCCCGGCAGAAGTCGAGGAACCGCTCGAGCTGGGCACGGATGCCCGCCAGGTTGGACCGGAGCTCGTCTTGGGCCAGCAGGGCCCGCTCCTCGGACTTCCCCCCCGGATCGCCGACGAACCCGGTTCCGCCCCCGGCCAGGGCGATGGGGCGGTGACCGGCCAGCTGCAGGCGGCGGAGGTTGCAGATCTGCAGGAGGTGGCCCACGTGCAGGCTGTCGGCAGTGGGGTCGAACCCGCCGTACGCGGTGAGCTGGTCGGTGTCCAGCCGCTGCTCGAGGCCGGGGTCGGTCATCTGGTGGACCAGTCCCCGAAAGCGGAGGTCCTCGGCGAGTTGGGCCATGGGTTCAGCCTGCCACGTCACCACCGTGCACTCGGTCCTCCGCCCCACCGCGCCGTCGGTCGCGCCGCCGGCCCACACTACGATCGGCTCCGGCCCGGCGATGTCCCGGGAGCCTCACCCGTCCACCGCCCCAGCCAGGAGCCTCCGTTGCCCAACCCGTACCTCCACGGCAACTACGCACCGGTGCTCGTCGAGCGAAGCGACGACCATCCGCTGCCGGTGACCGGGGTGATCCCCCCCGACCTCTGCGGCCGTCTGTTGCGCAACGGTCCCAATCCCGCTGCCGTCCCCGCCGACGAGTCCGACTACCACTGGTTCGCGGGTGACGGCATGATCCATGCCGTCACCCTGTCCGAGGGCCGGGCCGAGGGGTACCGGAACCGCTGGGTGCGGACCCGGGCGCTGGCGGCCAAGGTGGAGACGCCCCCGCCGCCAGGTCCGAGCGAACCCATCGACGGCCCGGCCAACACCCACGTCATCCGTCACGCCGGCACCACCCTGGCCCTGGTGGAGTCCGGCTTCCCCCACGCCGTCTCCGCTGACCTGAGCCGCGCCCGGATCCACGACTTCGACGGGGACCTGGCCTCGCCCATGACCGCCCACCCCAAGGTCGATCCAACCACGGGCGAGCTGCTCCTCTTCGGGTCTGACGTCTTCGGGCCCCCGTTCCTCCGCTACCACGTGGTGGACGAAGGCGGCGCGCTGGTCCGCACCGAGGCCATCGACATCCCCCGGGCCACGATGGTCCACGACTTCGGCGTGACCGCCTCCCGGGTGGTCTTCCTCGACCTCCCGGTCCTCTTCGACCTGGACATGGCGGCCGTGGGCCGGTCGCTGCCCTACCGCTGGGTCCCCGACGCCGGGGCCCGGATCGGGGTGATGCCCCGCGCCGGGGGCGGCCCCGACATCCGGTGGATCGGGATCGACCCGGCCTACGTCTTCCACGTCCTCAACGCCTACGACGACGGCGACACCGTCGTCATGGACGTCATCCGATACGACCGGGCCTTCGACACCGCTCCCGGTGAGCCCATCTCGTCGGTCCTTCCGTCTCTGGCCCGATGGACCATCGATCTCATGGCGGGGCGGATCGCCGAGCAGCGCCTCGACGACGTCCCGGTCGAGTTCCCGCGCATCGACGATGCGGTGGCCGGACTTCCCCACCGGTACGGCTACTGCGTCCGACTGGGTGACCGGGCCGACGAGCCCAGCCAGCTGGGCCTGGTCCAGTACGACCTGACGCGCGACCGAGTCCACGCGATTCGACCCGGGACCGAACCGGTACCCGGGCGAGCCGGTCTTCGTCCGGGCGGCCGACGGGCGGGCCGAGGACGAGGGTTGGGTCCTCTCGGTGGTCTACGACGCCACGACCGACGCCAGCGACCTGGTCATTCTGGACGCCACCGCCTTCGCCGGACCGCCGGTGGCCACCGTCCACCTGCCCGGCCGGGTCCCGTTCGGGTTCCACGGTTCGTGGCTGCCGGTCGACTCGTGAGCAGGTGCTCCGGCCGAGGGTGACACCAGTGGGGGGCTCCCCCGTGGGAAACTGACCCGTCCCCCTCAGAGGCGGGTCGACGTCACCCGTCGACCCGCCACACCCAGACCCGATCGGCCACACCCCCCCCATCGTGCCCCCGAACGACCCGCCCAGATCGAGCGCCTCTCGTCCCACCGGACGATCGTCCGGTCGTCCGACCGGCTATCCGCGCGCCTCGGACCCGCCCCCGGGACGGGCCGCGCGGCCGACGCCGGAATTCCCCGGGCCCATCCTGAGCGGGCAGGTGGCGATCCCCTCGAAGCGGGAGCGCCGCCGGGCCATGAAGAGGCGCCGGTCGGCCGGCCGAGCGGATCCTCCGGGGCCTGGTGGGCCTGGTGGTGGCCGTGGTCGTCGTGGCAGCCCTGGGCTACGGCTACTTCCGCTACCAGTGGAGCAAGGTGTCCTCGGCGGCCTGCGCCACCTGCGTGGCGGCCGCCAACGGGGCGCCGTACAACGTCCTGCTCATCGGGTCGGACAGCCGGGCCGGGGAGACAGCGGCCGAGGCCCAACAGTTCGGCAACGCCACCAACGCCGGCGGTCAGCGGAGCGACACCATCAAGATCGTCCACGTCGACCCGGCGTCGGGCACCGCCTCCACCCTGTCCATCCCCCGGGACACCTACGTCACCCTCTCGGGCCTGCCCTCGAGCACCCTGCTGTCCTCCGACAACAAGATCAACGCCTCGTTCGCCGGTGGGCCCGATGCGCTGATCCAGACCATCCAGAACACCTTCGGAATCCCCATCAGCCACTACATCGAGATCAGCTTCTTCGGCCTCCAGGACGCGGTCAACGCCCTCGGGGGGATCTCGATGGACTTCCCCTATCCGGTACGCGACCACGACTGCTCCACCGGGGTCTGTTACAACAATTCGGGCCTCAGCATCCCGACGGCCGGGTGTCAGGTGCTCAACGGGTCCGAGGCCCTGGCCCTTTCCCGCTCCCGCTACTACCAGTACTACGTCAACGGTTACTGGCACTCCGACCTCTCGTCGGACATCGGGAGGATCCAGCGACAGAACCTGATCATCTCCGCCGCCTTGAACAAGGCCAAGTCGACCTACAACCCGCTCCGCCTGAACTCCTTGCTGAGCTCGGTGGTCCACGACTTCTCCAAGGACAACGGGCTGTCCCCTGGCGACCTCTTCTCCCTGGCCGAGCGCTACCACGCCTTCTCCGGATCCCAGCTGCAGGCCTATACCCTCCCCACCACACCGGCCACGACCTCAGGGGGGTCCGATGTCGAGGTGGTCCAACCCGACCAAGCGTCCCAGACCATCACCCAATTCCTCGGGGGCCCGTTCGGGGCCATCGCCACCCCTCCCCTCGACGCCGACGGTAACTCGCTCACCCTGACGGTGCCGACCACCGCGCCGCCGACGGCCGCTCCGGCCACCACCGCGCCGTCCGCCTCGTCGAAGACCGCCGCTGCCCCGGCCCCGGCGCAGTCGACGATCCCGTCCTACGACCCCAGGCCCTGCTGAGGAGCCTTGCCCGACGGCCGGAGGCAGGCTGAAGAGCCCGGCCCGACGGCCCGGGCGGGCAGGGGGACCTAGCTGACCGACGGGGACGCAGGGCCCCCCGGGCCGTCGACGGCCCGCACGATGGCGTCGTTGAGCTCACGGTGACGTTCGACGTTGGCCGGACGCCCCGGCAACCGCACCCGGATCACCGAACGGGTCCCGTCCGCGATCCGGGCGGCCAGAGCCTCCTCCAGCGCCCCGGGGCCGGCGTCGCCCCCCACCTCGTCCACCGGCCAGCCGAACCCGGTGGCCACCGCGCCGATGTCGGGGTCCTGGGGGGTCCCGAACAGCTGCTCGAAGGTTTCCAGGGGCAGTGCCCCGGCCTGCGGGAGGAACGAGAAGATCCCCCCGCCGCCGTTGTCGGCCACCACCACGGTGAGGCCGGTCCCGCGGCCCGTCGCGGAGGCCAGCGCCGAGACGTCGTGCAAGAAGGCCAAGTCACCGACGAGGGCCACCGTCGGTCCCCCTCCGGCCAGCGCCACGCCGATGGCGGTCGATACCACTCCGTCGATGCCGTTGGCGCCCCGGTTGGAGAGCACCCGGGGTGGCCGGCTGCGGGGCCCGGCGAAGGACTCGATGTCCCGCACGGGCATGGACGACGACACCACCAGGGTGGCGTCGTCGGGCAGACCCGCGTACACCCGGTGGGCCAACGAGGGTTCGGTGAGGCCGCCAGCGCCCGAGGTGCGGCCGAGCCGATCCCTGATGACGGCGCCGGCCCGCTCCTCGGCCTCCTGCCACTCGGCGGGCCACGACCACGGACCGGCGGGCGCCGCCGCGGGAGGCAGCGCGCGCGCCTGCCGTGTCACCTCGACGGCGAAGAGGCCGGGGTCGGCCCGGACGAAGTCGGCCACCTCGTGCTCGGGATCGGACCACCCGTCCAGCGGGTCGACCATCACGCACGTAGCGCCCTCGTCGATGGACCGCGAGACGAACTGGTTGACCACCTTGGACACCCAGCGGTCCCCGAGCCGGACGATGGTCTCGGGCACGTGCCGGTCGGCGAACTGCTGCGACCGCAGTATGGCGTCTGCCGCCCCGATCACCCCGGGCACCGGCTGTCGGAGACCGGACCGGGGGTCGGCCAGCACCGGCCATCCGAGGGCCCCAGCCATGGCCAGGATGGCGCCGGGCTCCCCGCACCCGGCGCCGGCCACCACCAGGCCCCGCGTGCCGGGCCGGAGCCGGCCCGCCTCCACCTGCCGGCGGATCCACCACTCGTCGGGGGAGCGGAGAGCGCGCCCCACGACGTGCCAGGGGGCCCCGTGCTGGCGACCCGGGCTGAGCCCTCCACCGGCTGCAGCGTCACCCAGCAGCGGCTCGCGGAAGGGGAGATTCACATGGACCGGTCCCGGACCGGAGGATCCCGAGGTGGCCTCGGCCACGGCCCGGGCGGCGAGCGAACGCCATGTCGCCCTGGTGGCCGTGGCCGCCACGCCGGGGTCGGCGAACCAGCGCACCGACCCGCCGTAGAGGAGGAGCTGGTCGATGGTCTGGGGCGCCCCCACGTCACGCAGCTCCGGGGGACGGTCGGCAGTGCAGACGATCAGGGGCACGCGGGCCAGGTCGGCCTCCACCACGGCGGCGTGCAGCTCGGCTGCGGCAGTCCCGCTGGTGGTCAGCACCACGGCGGGGCGGCCGGTGGCCAGACCCAGCCCGACCCCGGTGAATCCGGCCGATCGCTCGTCGAGCCGGACGTGGACGGCCAGGTCCGGGTGCGCCGCCAGTGCCACCGCCAGCGGGGAGGACCTCGACCCGGGGCACACCACGGCATGGGTCACCCCGTCGCGGGCCCACTCGTCCACCAGCGTGGCGGCGAAGGCCGCCTGGACGTCGGCCCCGCGGGGCCCGGACGAGTCGCTCGCTACGCTCACCGGGAAATCCCATGCCCACCCCACCGCCGCCACCGCCGACGCTCCACCATCGGGTCGAAGGAGCCGGACCGCGACTGGTGATGGCCCACGGCTTCACCCAGACCTCGCGGGTGTGGGGAACACTCGATCGGGCCCTGGCCGGCGGGCACCAAGTGGTGGCCGTGGACATGCCCGGCCACGGGGGCTCCTCGGAGCTGGCCTCGACGCTGGTCGACGGGGCGCTCCAGCTGGCCCGGGTGGGTGGCCGGGCCAGCTACCTCGGGTACTCGATGGGAGCGCGGTTCTGCCTCCATCTGGCCCTGGCCCGCCCCGACATGGTCGACTCGCTGGTCCTGATCTCGGGTACCGGCGGTATCGACGACCCCGACCAGCGCCGGGCCCGCCGGCGGTCCGACGAGGTCTTGGCCGACCGGCTCGACCCGGGGCGCCCGCTGCCACCGCCCTCCCGGTCGAGGAGTTCCTCGACCAGTGGATGGCCGACCCGCTGTTCGCCGACATCAGCCCCGATGCGGCCGGGCTCGACGAGCGGCTCCGCAACACCGGGGCCGGCCTGGCCTCCAGCCTGCGTCGGGCCGGGACCGGGACTCAGCTCCCGCTGTGGGGGATGCTGGACCGGCTGGCGATGCCGGTGCTCGTCGTCTGCGGCGAACGGGACGACGAAGTTCACCGCGTTGGGCAGCCGGATGGCGGCGACCATCGGAGCGAACGCCACACTGGCCGTGGTGCCGGGCACGGGTCACTCGCCCCACCTGCAGGACCCCGACGCCGTGGCCGGACTGGTCCGGGCCCACCTGGATCGGGGCGCCCCCGGCTGAGCCCGACCGGCGGACCGGCCGGTCATCCGCGGCCCGGCGAGCAGCGGGAGCGGTATCCACAGCCACAGGCCGGCGGCCAGAAGGAGCCCGAAAGCCATCTGGAGCCGGCCGGTGGCGGCGAGGACCGGCAGCAGGGCCCGACCCTCGGCGTCGCTCCGGACCAGGCGGATCGGTCCCAGGGCCAGGGGAAGGGCCACCAGTGGCAGCAGGGCGCTGGCGGGGCGGGCCGAGTGGAGGACCCCGCTCACCGACAGCAGGGCCCACACGGCCACCCCGGCGAACGGAAGGCCCACGCAGGCCGCATAGAGCCGGCCGCCGTGTCGACGGCCCACCCGGACGGCCACCGTTCGCTTGCCGGCCTCCCCGTCCGAGGCGATGTCACGCAGGTTGTTGGCCAACAGCAGCGCCGTGGCCAGGAGGCCCACCGCCGGTGGCGGCGAACCACACCACCGGCACGTCGAGGCGGAGGGTCTGGACGTAGAAGGTGCCGACCGTTGCCACCAGTCCGAAGAAGACGAAGACGAAGGCCTCGCCCAACCCGACGTAGCCGTAGGGACGGGGCCCCCCGGTGTAGAACCAGCCGGCCAGCAGGCAGGCTGCGCCCACCACCAGGATCCACCACGACGTGGCCCAGGCCAGCCCCAGACCCGACCACCGCGGCGACGCCGAAGGACAGGAGCGCCGCCCGCTTCACGGCTCCGGGGGAGGCCAAGCCGGTCGCCACCAGGCGCACGGGGCCCACCCGGACGTCGTCGGTGCCCCGGATGCCGTCGGAGTAGTCGTTGGCGTAGTTGGTGCCGATCTGGATGGCCAGTGCCACCACCAGCGCACCCAGCGCGCACCACCACGCGTCGACCCGGGGTGCGGGCCCGACCGCGAGGCCGCTCACCCGGTGACTCCACGGATGAGCAGCGGCCGTGCCCACCAGCACCGGGACGACCGCCGCCGGCAGGGTCCGGGGCCGGGCCCCGAGCACCCATCGCCTGAGCGGCCCCGGAACCGGGCTGACTGCGGTGGAACCGTCGACGGTCACGACGTCGACCGGTCGCCCTGGCCGTTCGTCACGGCCGGCGGGGGAAGCGGCCGAAATCTGGCGGCCGGTGCTCCTGGAAGGCGTTGCGGCCCTCCTGCCCCTCCTCGGTCATGTAGAAGAGCATGGTGGCGTCTCCGGCGAACTGCTGCAGTCCGGCAAGACCGTCGTCGGCGGCGTGGAGCCCGCCCTTCAGCATGCGGAGGGCCAAGGGTGACAAGCGAGAGCATCTGGCGGCACCAGGCCACGGTCTCCGCTTCCAGCTGGGCCAGCGGGACCACCTCGTTGACCAGCCCCCACTCCAGGGCGGTGGCGGCGTCGTACTGCCGGCACAGGAACCAGATCTCCTTGGCCCGCTTGAGCCCGATCGTGCGGGCCAGCAGGCTGGCCCCGTACCCTCCGTCGAAGCTGCCCACCTTGGGACCGGTCTGGCCGAACCGGGCGTTGTCTGCGGCGATGGTCAGATCGCACACCAGATGGAGGATGTGCCCGCCCCCGATGGCGTAGCCGGCCACCATGGCCACCACCGGCTTGGGCAGGCGGCGGATCTGGATCTGGAGGTCCAGCACGTTGAGCCGGCCGATCCCCTGCTGCGCCACCTCGTCGTCGCCGAGGTAGCCGTCGTCACCACGGATCCTCTGATCGCCTCCGGAACAGAAGGCGTCGGGACCACGGCCGGTGAGGATGACCACGCCCACCGAGGGGTCGTCCCGGGCCGCGTTGAAGGCATCAGCCAGCTCGAAGAGGGTCTGGGGCCGGAACGCGTTGCGGACCTCGGGGCGGGCGATGGTGACCTTGGCCATGCTCTCGGCGACCTCGAAGGTGATGTCGCGGTACTCGCCGCGCCGCTCCCAGACCGGAAGGGGGAGGCTGCGGAACCGGTCCACCGGGTCGATCGGTGGACCGGTGATCACCGTCTGGACCTCGGCCGCCGTCCCGACCCCACCGTGCTCATCTGGCTCTGGCGCAACCATTCGACCATTCACTCCTAGAGTCACTACTCGTACGGTCGCCTAGGCTAGCCCCATGCCGGAGCTGGTAGCGCTCGATCTCCCGGGCGGTCCCGGCTTCGTGGACGCCCTCCGGGCCGCCTGGGAGGCCGGGGACGCCGTCCTGCCGATCGATCCGCGGCTTCCCGGCCCGGCCGCCGAAAGGATGCTGGCCGCTCTGCGACCGTCGGCGGTGATGGACCGTTCGGGCCGGCACCGACGCCCCCACGGCCTGCCCACCGAGCCCGGGGACGCCCTGGTGGTGGCCACCAGCGGCACCACCGGACAGCCCAAGGGTGTGGTCCTCGACCATGCCGCGGTCGAGGCGTCGGCCCGGGCCACGTCCGCCCGTCTCGCGGTGGACCCGGACACCGACCGGTGGGTGGCCTGCCTCCCGTTGGCCCACATAGGTGGTCTGTCGGTGGTCACCCGGTCCCTGGTCACGGGGACGCGCTGCACCGTGCTGCCCGGGTTCGAGGCGATGGAGGTGGAACGAGAGGCCGCGGCCGGAGCCACCTTGGTCTCCCTGGTGGCGACGGCCCTCCGGCGGACCGACTCCTCGGGGTACCGGGCCGTGCTGCTGGGCGGCGCCGCGCCACCCGGGCCCCTGCCCGGGAATGTCGTCACCACCTACGGCATGACCGAGACGGGCTCGGGGATCGTCTACGACGGCAGGGCTCTGGACGGGGTCGAGCTGCGCACGGGCGACGGGGCCACCGGCCGGCTGAGTGAGGTACTGGTGCGCGGGCCCATGCTGCTGCGGTGCTACCGCGACGGAACTGATCCACGGGTGGGCGACGGGTGGCTGCCCACCGGTGACGCGGGTCGGATCGGGACCGACGGCATGCTCGCCGTATTCGGGCGCATGGCGGAGGTCATCGTCACCGGGGGGGAGAAGGTCTGGCCCACTCCGGTGGAGCAGGTACTGGGACGTCACCCCGCCGTCGACCAGGTGGCGGTGTGGAAGCGCCCCGACCGGGAGTGGGGGGAACGGGTGGTGGCCTGGGTCGTCCCGCTGGACCCGGCCCAGCCCCCCGGCCTCGACGAGCTCCGCGAGCTGGTGGCCGCCGAGTTGCCTCGCTGGGCCGCACCCCGTCAGCTCGTGATCATGGATCGGCTCCCCCGGACCGCCAGCGGCAAGGTCGTGCGGGCCGAACTGTCCTGACCTTGCCGTCCCGGCGCGGCACGCCGCGACCCGGTCAGGGTGGGGCTGAGGCAGGCCGGTCGACTCGGGCCGTCTCCGGTCGTCTCAGGACAGACCCCCTCCCGCGATGCAGAGGGCCCCGCCGTCGATCACCAGGGTGTGGCCGGTGATCCACGAGGCGGCATCGGAGCACAGGAACAGCGCGGCGTTGGCAATGTCCTCGGCCTCGCCCAGTCTGCGAAGGGGAAGCCGGCCGGAGATCGACTCCTCGGCCGACTCCCACAAGGCCCGGGCGAATTCCGTCTTGACCAGGCCCGGGGCCAGAGCATTGACCCTGACCGCGGGACCCAGCTCCCCTGCCAGCTGGCTGGTCAGATGGATGACGGCGGCCTTGGTCACGTTGTACCAACCGATACCACCTTCCACGGAGAGCCCCCCGATCGAAGCAAGGTTGAGGACCACGCCGCCCCGCTCCGACATGCCCGAGCGCCAGGCGGACTGCACCCACTCGAGGTAGCCGGTCTGATTGACCCGCACGGTCTTGTCGGCCCGGGCGCCGTCGAGCTCGATGATCGGTCCGTAGTAGGGGTTGGTGGCGGCGTTGTTGACCAGGATGTCGAGTGGGCCGAAGCGCTCCACCGTGGCCGTGACGCAGGCCTCGGCCTGCCGGGGATCCCCGGCGTTGGCCACGTGCCAGGCCACCTCGCCGGCAGCGGGGCCCGCAACCTCGTCGATCTCGGCCTTGGCCCGGTCCAGGGCGTCGGCCTTTCGGGACGAGATCATCACCGATGCCCCCGCCGAGGCGAAGGAGGTCGCGATGGCCTGGCCGATCCCCCTCGAGGCGCCGGTGATCAACGCCGTCTTCCCGTCCAGTCGGAGCTCCATGGCCGGACACCTTAGACAGCCGTGCGTGCGGCGATCCGGTTGGGTCCGGCGCGGCGAACGGCCGCCGGACGGGGCGCCGTGCGGCGACCGGACCGAGCCGCGAGTACCGTCGTGGTCCGGTGCCGGCCGAGGGGCCGGACCGCCGGGTCCGGGGAGGAGCTAGTGACGATGGGCATGCCGAAGGACATCGGGGTCGTCGACACAATGGTGGGTTTCCCCCATCCCGACATGAAAGAGGTCTACCGGTTCATCACCCGTCAGACCAAGGACGCCGAGTCGAAGGAGAAGTTCGACTTCCCGGTCGAGTACATGTTCAAGGACGGCACCGGGAAGGCAGTGGAGGGCGCGGAGGACCCGGTCGGGGTCACGCTTGCGGGAGATGGACCTGTGGGGGATCGAGAAGGGCCTCATCGGCGTGGGCGATCCCGCCGGGATCGGCAGCCAGGCGTTGCAGCGCCACCCGGACCGGTTCATCCCCTCGGCCTCCGCCGACCCCAACGACGGCATGAAGGGAATTCAGCGCCTGGTCCGTGAGTACGAGACCTACGGCGTTCGGGCGGTCGGCGTGTTCCCGGCGGGTACCTTCCCCCAGGTGCCCATCAACGACAAGAAGATGTACCCGATCTACGCCAAGTGCGTGGAGCTGGGCATCCCCGTCTTCTGCTGCGCCGGGATCCCCGGGCCCCGTCTGAAGGCCGCCTGCCAGCACGTGGAGCTCATCGACGAGGTGATGTTCGACTTCCCCGACCTGGTCTTCGTGACCCGCCACGGCTGCGAGCCCTGGACCGAGCTGGCCGTGAAGCTGATGCTCAAGTGGCCGGGCCTCCACTACTCGACGAGCGCCTTCGCCCCCAAGTACTACCCGAAGGACATCGTGAACTACGCCAACACCCGGGGAGCCGACAAGATCATCTTCGCCGGCTACTTCCCCATGGGCCTGTCCATGGAGCGGGTCATGACCGAGCTCCAGGGTGTCGGGTTCAAGGACGAGGTGTGGCCGAAGTTCCTCCGCTCCAACGCCCTGCGGGTCCTCGGACTGGACTGACCGTGGCCACCGTCGAGACAGCTGATCCGACCGGTTCGAGCGAAGGGTCGGGTGGCCCGGGTGCGGGGGGCCGGGACGTCGACTACACCACCTTCGACGCCGACAACCACTACTACGAGGCCACCGACGCCTACACCCGCCACATCGACCCGGCCATGGCCAAGCGGGCCATGCAGTGGGCCGAGATCGACGGGCGGCAACGACTGCTGGTGGGGGGCAGGGTCAACCGGTTCATCCCCAATCCCACCTTCGACCCGGTGGCGAAGCCGGGCAGCCTCGACGAGTACTTCCGGGGCCGCAATCCCAAGGCTCAGGACATGCGGTCCCTCTTCGGCGAGCTCGAGCCGATCCGGCCCGAATACCGCGACCGCGACGCCCGGCTGGCCGTGATGGACCGGCAGGGCCTCGACGGCTGCTTCCTCTTCCCCACCCTCGGCGTGGGCATGGAGGAGGCGCTGGCTCACGACCCCGAGGCGCTGGTGGCGGCCTTCTCGGCCTTCAACCGCTGGCTGGAGGACGACTGGGGCTATGCCTACCGGGAGCGCATCTTCGCCGCCCCGATGATCACCCTGGTGGACGTGGACGCCGCCGTGCGCGAGCTCTCCCGGGTGCTGGAGGCCGATGCCCGACTCATCTGCATCAAGGGCGGGCCGGCCCACACGCCGAGCGGCCTCACCTCCCCCGCCGACCGGCGATTCGACCCGTTCTGGGGCCTGGTCAACGAGTCCGGGGTGGCCGTCGGGATCCACTCGGGCGACGCCGGCTACGGCCGCTACATCAACGACTGGGAGCCCTACGGGAGCCTCGAGGCGTTCCGCCACTCCCCGCTCCGATCGGTCATCAGCTCCGACCGGCCCCCGTTCGAGACCATGGCCGCGCTGGTGTGCCAGGGCCTGTTCGACCGGTTTCCCAACGTCCGGGTGGCCAGCATCGAGGCCGGGGCCGAGTGGGTGCCGGCCCTGCGTGAAGAAGCTGGCCAAGGCGTACGGCCAGATGCCCTCGGCCTTCGCCTCCGATCCGGTGGAGGCCTTCCGCCGCCACGTCTGGGTGGCGCCGTTCTACGAGGACGACCTGGCGGTGCTGAAGGAGGTACTGGGTGTCGACCGGCTGCTGTTCGGCTCCGACTGGCCCCACGCCGAGGGCCTGGCCGAGCCCACCGCCTTCGCCCGGGACCTCCGTCGCCATCGGTTCGGCGAGGACGAGATCAGAACGATCATGGTCGAGAACGGACGCTCGCTCACGGTCCGGGCCAGCGGGGTGGGCTGAGCCACCTCCACACCGCCGACCCCGCCGACGGGGCCGAGGACCGTTCCACCGGGGCCGCTGGTACGGTCGGTCGGTGCCCACAGCCGGGATGTCCACGTGATCGAAGCCGTAGGGCTCTCGAAGAGCTACGGGCGGACGCTGGCCGTCGACGACCTGACCTTCGAGGTCCGGCCCGGCCTGGTCACCGGCTTCCTCGGGCCCAACGGCTCGGGTAAGTCGACCACCATGCGGATGATCATGGGCCTCGACCGACCCGACGCCGGACGGGTCGCCATCGATGGGCGGCGCTACCGCGAGCTTCCCTGGCCGTTGCGGGAGGTAGGGGCCCTGCTCGAGGCCAAGGCGGTCCATCCGGGCCGGTCGGCCCGCCTCCACCTCCTCAGCCTGGCGCAGTCGAATGCCATCCCGGCCGGCCGGGTCGACCAGGTGCTGGACCAGGTGGGTCTCACCGCGGTGGCGGGTCGCCGGGTCGGCAAGTTCTCGCTGGGCATGAGCCAGCGCCTGGGCATCGCCTCCGCCCTGATCGGCGATCCCGGTGTCCTGCTCTTCGACGAGCCCATCAACGGCCTGGACCCCGAGGGGATCCTCTGGGTGCGCAACCTGCTCAAGTCGCTCGCCGCCGAGGGCCGGACCATCCTGGTGTCCAGCCACCTGATGAGCGAGATGGCCCTGACCGCCACCAACCTGGTGGTCATCGGTCGCGGCACCTTGATCGCCGACACCACGGTCGACGACTTCATCGCCTCCAACACCGAGGCCACGGTCTTGGTGCGGTCGCCCGAGCCGCGGAGGCTGGCCGACACCTTGAGTGCTCTCGGACACGGGGTCACCGCCTCGACCGACGGCAGCCTCCTGGTGACCGGGGCCACCCCGGCGGAGATCGGTGAAGCAGCCCACCACGCCGGCGTCGTGCTGCACGAGCTCCGACCCCAGCAGGCCAGCCTCGAGGACGTGTTCATGGAGCTGACCGCCGACGCCGTGGATTTTCACGGCACCGACGGCATGGCGGTGACCTCGTGACCACGGCCGCCACGTCCTCGCCTCCGACGATGGTGACCGCCGCCGGGCCCGGCCGGGCCGGGGCGGCCCAGGCGGTGGCGTCCGAGTGGACCAAGCTGCGCTCGGTGCGGTCCACCTGGATCGCCCTGGCCGTCGTGGCGGTGGCCGGGATCGGTCTGTCGGCCCTGGTCTCCAACATCGAGGCCGGCCGGTGGGGCTCGCTGGGCCTGGCCGATCGGGCCCAGTTCGATCCGGTGCGGTTCTCCCAGACCGGCGAGTTCATCTCCCAGTTCGTGGTGGGCGTGCTCGGCGCCCTCATCGTGACCTCGGAGTACGCCACCGGCGCCATCCGGACCACTCTGGCCTCCCTGCCCCGAAGGACCTCGGTCCAGGCGGGCAAGGGGGTGGTGATCGCCGCCGTCATCTTCGTCGTGACCGAGGTCACCGCCTTCGCCTCCTTCTTCGTGGGGCAGCTGGTCCTGACGGCCCACGGGGGCCGGACGCTTCCGGCCGGCAGTTCGATCCTGACCCAGGTGAGGAGCTCGGAGATACCGGTGGTCAGCATCACCAACGGCGGTGCCCTGCGGGCGGTCTTCCTCTGCGGCGTCTACCTGACCCTCCTCACGCTGATGGCATTCGGTATCGGCTTCATCGTGCGCCACACCGCCGGAGCCATCTCCCTCTTCGTCGGCCTGTTGCTGGTGCTCCCCCTCATCGTCCAGATCCTGCCCTCCAGCCTGAGCGATCCCATCGAGCGGTTCCTGCCCTCGAACCTGGGTCTGGCCATGATCCTGGTGACCACCCGGAAGACCGACTTCGCCGGCGTGCTCATGTCGCCCTGGGCCGCGGTGGCGACCCTGGCCCTCTACACCGCCGCCTTCGTCGCGGTCGGGGCCTGGGTGCTGGTCCGGCGGGACGCCTGAGCCGCCCGGTTGGGGGTACCGTGCCCTCATGACCAGATTCGGCGTCCAACTCCCCAACTTTTCCGGATTCGACTCCGTCGACCTCTTCGACCACGTGGCCGGGTTGGCCACCACGGCCGAGGCCTCGGGGTTCGACTCGGTCTGGGTGATGGACCACTTCTTCCAGCTGGAGCCCCTCGGGGGACCGGACCAGCCCATGCTGGAGGCGTACACACTGCTCGGCGCCCTGGCCGCCCGCACCGAGCGGATCCAGCTGGGCACGCTGGTCACCGGGGTCACCTACCGGAACCCGGGCATCCTGGCCAAGATCGTCACCACCCTCGACGTCATCTCCAAGGGCCGCGCCATCCTGGGCATCGGGGGGGCCTGGTACGACGTGGAGCACCGGGGCCTCGGCATCACCTATCCGAGCGACCGAGTACGGCTGGACATGCTCGAAGAGGCGATCCAGGTGTGTCGGGCCATGTTCACCGGCGACGACGTGAGCTTCGAAGGCGACCACTTCCGGCTGGACCACGCCCGTAACCTGCCCCGGCCCGTGCAGCCCGGCGGCCCGCGGATCATGATCGGTGGCGGGGGGGAGAAGCGGACCCTCCGGCTGGTGGCCACGTACGCCGACCAGTGCAACGTCACCGGCGACACGGCGACCCTGGCCCACAAGATCGACGTGCTCCACCGTCACTGCGCCGAGGTGGGTCAGGGACCCCGGCGAGATCGACGTGACGTGGATGGCGCCCCTGATCCTGACCACGTCGGAGGAGAACACCCGGGAGGTCCAGGACATGTTGGCCGCCAGCGCGCCGGCCGAGGAACGGGCCGCCTTCATCGTCGGCCAACCCGGGGAGGTGCCCGACCTGGTGGCCGGGCACGTGGCAGCCGGGGCCGACGAGGTGATCTTCAGCTTCGCCTTCGCCGACCGACCTGGGATCGTCGCGGTGGGCGAGGCCCTCGGGTTGCCCGGGGCCTGAGTGGTGCCGATGATCGAGGAGCAGCTCGCCGCCATCGTCGGTACGGCCCATCTCGACGTCGGGGACCGGGTCAGCGACGACGACGCCCACGACGAGGCCCTGGGGGAGATCCCGGTCCGTCCCCGGGCCGTGGTGCGTCCCGGCTCCACCGGCGAGGTGGCCGCTGTCGTCCGCGCCGCCGTGGCCGGAGGGGTGCCCCTCACGCCACGCGGGTCGGGCACCGGACTCTCGGGTGGCTGCCTGCCTTCCGACGGCGGCGTCGTGGTGTCCTTCCAGCGGATGAACCGCATCCTCGAAATCGACACCGACAACCACGTGGCCGTGGTGGAACCGGGCCTGACCCTGGCCGAGCTCGATGCCGCGCTCGCCCCCCACGGGCTCATCTACCCGGTGTTCCCCGGCGAGCAGTCGGCCAGCCTGGGGGGCAACGTGGCCACCAACGCCGGTGGGATGCGAGCCGTCAAGTACGGCGTCACCCGCCATCACGTGCTGGGCATCGAGGCGGTGCTGGGCACCGGCGAGGTGGTCCGGGCCGGGGGCAAATTCGTGAAGTCCACCAGCGGGTACGACCTCACCCAACTGGTGGTGGGGTCCGAGGGCACCCTGGCCCTCGTCACCGAGGCCACGCTCCGCCTTCACCCCCGGCCCGAGCACCACACCACCCTGTTGGCGCCGTTCTCGACCATGGCCCAGATCGCCGCCGCCGTGCCCCCCATCGTGGCCAGTGGGGTGGGCCCGTTGATGGTGGAGTACATCGACCTGGTGACCATGGCGGGGATCACCGCCGACGCCGGCATCGACCTCGGCATCCCCGACGATGTGCGGGAGCGGGCCCTGGCCTATCTGGTCATCGTCCTGGAGGACCATCACCCGGCCCGTCTGGACGAGGACACCGCAGGCCCTGGCCGAGCAGATCGACGCGCTTGGGCGCTCTCGACGTCTACGTGCTGCCCGACCAGGCCGGTGCCAAACTGGTCTCCGCCCGCGAGCGCGCCTTCTGGCTGTCCAAGGCCAACGGGGCCGACGACCTGGTGGACGTGGTGGTCCCCCGGGCCTCGATCCCGACCTACCTCGAGGCCGTGGCCGAGCTGGCCGCCACGACCTCCTCGCTGATCGTCGGGTGCGGCCATGCCGGCGACGGCAACGTCCACCTCTCGGTGTGGCAGGCGGACCCCGAAGCCCGTCACCGACTGCTGCACGACCTGATCACCACCGGGCTGGCCCTCGGCGGGGCCATCTCCGGCGAGCACGGGATCGGCACCCTCAAACGACCCTTCCTCGACGAGCTCGAGGACCCCGTGAAGCTCGATCTCATGCGACGCATCAAGTCGGCCTTCGATCCCCACGGCATCCTCAACCCCGGCACCATCTTCGGGGAGCCGGTGCCGGCGGCTCCGGTCGGAGCCGACCGGTGAACGGGGCCCGGTCCCTCATCTCGACCCTCGTCGACCACGGCGTGGACACCTGCTTCATGAACCCGGGTACGTCCGAGATGCACTTCGTGGCAGCCCTCGACGACGTAACCGCCATGCACGGGGTGCTGGCCCTGTTCGAGGGGGTGGCCACCGGGGCGGCCGACGGCTACGCCCGGATGGCCGGCCGGCCGGCGGCCACCCTGCTGCACCTCGGACCGGGTCTGGGCAACGGGCTGGCCAACCTGCACAACGCCCGGCGGGCCCATAGCCCGGTGATCGCCATCGTGGGTGACCACGCCGTCAGCCATCGGGCCTACGATGCCCAGCTCCAGTCCGACATCGAGACCGTGGCTCGCAACGTGTCGACCTTCGTCCGCACCGCCGAGTCCACCGCCGGCCTGGGCTCCGACGCCGCCGAGGCGGTGGCGGCCGCCCTCGGCCCCCCGGGCTCGGTGGCCACCCTCATCCTCCCGGCCGACGTGTCATGGTCAGAGGGTGGCGTCGTCGCCCGGGCCCCGGGGCGGGGCGACGACGCGTCCCGGCGGAGGTGCCCCACCCGACCCGTTGGTTCTGGATGCCGCGGCGTCGGCGCTTCGCTCCGGGGACAAGGCCGCCCTGCTGGTCGGGGGCCGGGCCTGCACCGGGGCCACCCTCGAGCGGGCCGCCGACATAGCCGCTGCCTGCGGGGCCATGTTGCTGGCCGAGACCTTCCCGGCCCGGCTCGATCGCGGGGCGGGCCGACCGCCGGTGGAGCGGCTGGCCTACCTGTCCGAGTTCACCGCCATGCAGCTCGACGGCGTCCGCCACCTGGTCTTGATCGACGCGGCCTCGCCCGTCTCGTTCTTCGCCTATCCGGGCAAGGCCGGCGACCTGGTTCCCGAGGGGTGCGCCGTGCACCCGGTGGCCGGACCGGCCGACGACGTCGATGCGGCCGTGCTGGCGCTGGCCGACACGGTGGACGCCCGGGCGGGCTCGGCGCCGCGGGCGCCGGCGGACCCCCCGGGCCGACCCACCGGTCCGCTCTACCGCGGCCTCGGTCTGCCAGGCCCTCGGCGCCCTGCTGCCGGAGGGGGCCATCGTCTCCGACGAGGGAAACACCGCGGGTCTGTTCGCTCCCGGGGCCACCGCCGGCTCGCCCCCCCATGACTGGTTGTGCCTGACCGGTGGGGCCATCGGCCAGGGCCTGCCCGTGGCGGTGGGCGCCGCCGTGGCCGCACCCGGCCGCCGGGTGGTGGCTCTCGAGTCCGACGGCAGCGCCCTCTACACCCTCCAGTCGTGGTGGACCATGGCCCGCGAAGGGCTCGACGTGACCACGATCCTGCTCAACAACGGCTCCTACGCCGTGCTCAACATGGAGCTGGACCGGGTGGGGGCCGGCACCCCCGGTCCTCGGGCCCGGGAGATGCTCGATCTCGGGCGCCCGTCCATGGACTTCGTGCAGATGGCCCGCGGATTCGGCCTCCACGCCGTCCGCGCCGAGAGCGCCCAGTCCTTCGCCGAGGAGCTGGCCCGGGCCCTGGCCACACCGGGGCCGAGCCTGGTGGAGGCAGTGGTTCCACCGCTGCTCTGAACCGACGCTGGTCGGGCCGTCGGGGTGCCCTTCCCGGCACGCCGATCGGCGTCCCGGGCCCGGTCCGCGGGCACCAGGCCCGGAGCGCTGCCCGAAGCCCCGCTCCGGGCCTGGCAATTTGGTATCGGAACGTCGACCGGAGCAGCTTGAGCGGCAGCGCCTGTCCGGGCCCATCCCCGTCATGGCGGGCAGAGTCCGCCAGCGGAACGAGACGGTCAATGGAAAGAGCCGGGCCCGGAGTCCTGCCTAGTACTCAACGGGCCCGGCCGGAATTCCATCGACACACCCGATCCAGGCCTTGAGGGTAGGGTTCGTCCGACCCCCCGCCGGAACCTGGGTCCCGACCCCGACGGGGCTCCGGGCATGCAGTCACTACGCTGACCGCCGTGAGTCCGAACCGCCTGGCCGACGAGACCTCCCCCTACCTCCGCCAACACGCCGACAATCCGGTCGACTGGTACCCGTGGGGCGACGACGCCTTCGAGCGGGCCCGGTCCGAGGACAAGCCCATCTTCCTCTCCATCGGCTACTCGGCCTGCCACTGGTGCCACGTGATGGCCCACGAGTCCTTCGAGGACCCGATCACCGCGGAAGCCCTCAACACCTCGTTCGTCTCGATCAAGGTGGACCGCGAGGAGCGTCCCGACGTGGACGCCGTCTACATGGAGGCCGTCCAGTCGATCACGGGCTCCGGGGGGTGGCCGATGAGCGTCTTCTCTGACCCCGGACCGACGGCCGTTCTTCGGGGGGACCTACTTTCCCCCGGAGGACCGGGCCGGGACGCCGTCGTTCCGGACCGTGCTCACCGCACTCGCCGATGTGTGGGCGCAGCGGCGGGACGAGGTGGAGACGCAGGCCGACGAGCTGGCCGATGCCGTCCGCTCCCGGTCGGTGGTCCCCGGCCGGGCCGGGGGAACCTCGCGGTTCGACCCGGCTGGTGCCGGCTGCCGATGCGCCACCCTCGACTGCTCGAGGCGGCGGTCACCGAGCTCGCCGCTCGATTCGACCCCGAATGGGGGGGCTTCGGAGGTGCGCCCAAGTTCCCCCAGCCCACCCTGGTGGACGTGGCCCTGTGCCAGGCCCGCCGCCGACCCGGGAGCCCCGAGGGCCGGAATGCCGCCGAGATGGCGACCCTGACCCTCGACGCCATGGCCGCCGGCGGGATCCACGACCACCTGGCCGGGGGGTTCGCCCGCTACTCGACCGACGGTCGGTGGCTGGTCCCCCACTTCGAGAAGATGCTCTACGACCAGGCGGGGCTGCTGCGCGCCTATCTGCACGGATGGCAGGCCACCGGGCAGGACAACTACCTGCGCACCATGGAGGGCATCGTGGCCTACGTGGGGCGGTATCTGACCGGCGCGTCCTCCGGCGGGGTGTGCTCGGCCGAGGACGCCGACTCCGAAGGGGTGGAGGGACGGTTCTACGTGTGGACGCCGGCCGAGATCGCCGCAGCGGTGGACGCCGGCGTGGACCCGAGGGACGTGTCCGCCGGGTCCCTCGTCGCCGATGCCCTGATGGGCTTCTTCGGGGTCACCGAGGAGGGGAACTTCGAGGGCAGCACCATCCTGCACCGTCCGGTGGGCCGTGCCCTGATGGGCAACGAGGCGGTGGAAGCCGGGCGGGCGATCCTGGCCGAGGCCCGCGATCACCGGGTCCGGCCCGGCCTCGACGACAAGGTCCTCACCGAGTGGAACGCCATGTACGCGTCGGCTCTGGCCGAGGCGGCCGCCGGCACCCGCAATCCCGAGTGGCGGGATGCCGCCGTGGCCATCGGCGAATTCCTGGTGGCCAACCTCCTCGGGGACGACGGTCGTTGGAGACGAAGCTGGCAGCCCGACGGCGGGGCCCGGCACCTGGCCTACGCCGGCGACTACGCCTGGGTGGTGGACTGCTTCACCCGGTTGGGTGAGCTCACCGGAGAGGCGCGGTGGACCCAGCGGGCCGAGGCCGCCGCCGACGGCCTGCTGGACCTGTTCCACGACCCGGAGGGTGGGTTCTTCACCACCGGGCACGATGCGCGAGGCCCTCATCGTGCGGACCAAGGAGATCTTCGACGGGGCCACCCCGTCGGCCAACGCGGTGGCCGCCCTGGCCCTGGCCCGGCTGGGCGCGCTGACCGGGGTCTCCCGCTACACCGAGGCGGCCCGCCAGGTGGTGGACATGTTCGGCGAACTGCTCAGCCGCCATCCGACCGCCTTCGCCCACACCGTGCTGACCGCATCGCTGTTGATGGAGGGGTTCACCGAGGTGGTCGTGGTCGGTGATCGTCCCGACCTGGTGGACACGGTCCGCAGCGGATGGTGGCCCGGGGTGGTACTGGCCTGGGGACAGCCCACGCCGTCGCCTCTGTGGGAGGGCCGGACG
The DNA here is from genome assembly GCA_963717885.1 of uncultured Acidimicrobiaceae bacterium. Lineage (GTDB taxonomy): Bacteria > Actinomycetota > Acidimicrobiia > Acidimicrobiales > RAAP-2 > Bog-756. The sequence continues at coordinate 373,842 of CAVQXB010000005.1, forward strand.
GCGGCCCAGGCCTACGTGTGCCGGAACTACTCGTGCCGGCTGCCTGCCGGCGACGCCGACGTCTTGCTGGCACAACTACAGGAGGCGCAAGGGGCCGGGGAGATCGGGTGAGCAAGCCCAGGACCCGGATCCCGCGCAGTGGCACGGCCCGCGACGTGATGCGCAGCATCCGACCCCGGAGCCAGATCGAGGTGGCCGGCGGGACGTCACTCACGGTCCTGGTGCTGGCCTGCCACGCCGAGGACACCACGGGTGTGGACCTGGCGTCGGGGACCTTGGTCCGGGTCCGGGTGGCCTGGCCCGACGATCACGGCCCCGACCTCGCCCCCTTCGACGTGGTCGAGGCCCACCTGGCCGAGGAGCCCGAGCGCGACGACCTGGCCCAGCCCGAAGCGGTGACCGCCACCGGCCTCCCTCGGCATCTCGGAACACTCCACGGCCGCAAGGTGCGGCGGCTCCTCCACGAGCTCACCGCGCCGGTCGAGGAGCACGTCCTGGGGTTCCCCGGGGCGTCCGCCCCGTACTGGGAGTTCCGGGGGTTCCGCCCGTCGCTGGCCCTGGTGGTCCCCACCAAGGGGCCGGTCCTCTTCCGACGGATCGGGGACCGGACCACCTGGGTGCGATTCGGCTGGGGCCGCAGCGACAACTGGCTTCCCGTCGAGGATCCCCGGGCCGAGCGGGCCCTGGACGTGGCCCGGCGGGACCGACTCATGGGCAAGGACCTGGCCTCCGCCCTGGGGTACAAGCCCCACTACCTGGTGGCGTCGATCTCGACGCCGAGGGAGGGCCACTGCTACAAGACGGTCCGAGCCCTGCTGCCACGGAGCTGACCGCGCCGCTCCCCCGGGACCGACCCCCGACGGGTGTCGCCTAGTGTCGGCAGCTGTGTCCGACTCACCATCGCCGCCCCCCGGTCCCTCCGGTGCACCCATGCCGCTCCTCCCTGCCTACCGGGGAGCCTGCATCGCCAACCTGGTCCCCACCCTCATCACCGGGCAGGACCCGCCCGACGCCGACCCCGGCTGGATCCCGTCCATCGCCCGCCGCGCCGAGCAGGTGGTCCTCCTGGTCCTCGACGGCCTGGGCTGGGAGCAACTTCGGTCCCGGCCGCACCTGGCGCCCACCCTGGCCGGGGCGGACGGTAGCGAGCGGCCCATCACCTCGGTGGCCCCGACCACCACGGCCTGCGCCCTCACCTCCATCACCACCGGCCGACCCCCGAGCGACCACGGGCTGCTGGGCTACCGGCTGGCGCTGGACGACCAGATCCTCAACGTGCTCCGCTGGACCCTGGGCAGCGGCGCGGCCCGCGACGTCCGCCGTGACGTGCCGGCCCGGCGGCTCCAGCCGTACCCGTCGTTCGCCGGAGCGTCGCGCACCGTCCCGGTGGTGTCCAAGTACGAGTTCGGTGGCACGGGGTTCACCGCCGCCCACCTCGGGAACTCGCCGCTGCACGGCTATCGCGTCCTCTCCTCGCTGCCCGTCGAGGTGGGTCGGCTCCTGCGCCGGGACGAACCGCTGGTCTACGCGTACTACGACGGCATCGACAAGGTGGCCCACAGCAGCGGCCTCGGCGAGCTCTACGACGCCGAGTTGGTGGCGGTGGACCGCCTGGTGGCCGACGTGGTGGAGCAGCTGACGCCCGGGGCCGTCCTGGTGGTGACCGCCGATCACGGTCAGATCGACGTCGGGTCCCGGGTCGAACTGCTCGGGCGCGACGTCATGTCCTCGGTGGCCTTCCTCTCGGGCGAGGGCCGCTTCCGGTGGGTGCACGCCCGGCCCGGGGCGGCCCGGGACCTCGAGCAGTCGTTGGCCGAACGCTACGGGGACACCACCTGGGTCATGGCTCGGGAACAGGTCGTCGACGACGGCCTGTTCGGGGGACCCCTGCGCGACGAGCTGATCGGCCGGTTGGGTGACGTGGCCCTCCTCCCCCATGCACCGATCGCATTCGTGGACCCCGCCGACACCGGCGAGAGCCGTTTGCAGAGCCGCCACGGCTCCCTGACCGCAGCGGAACTGCTCGTCCCCTTGGTGGCCCTCGGTCGAAGTGACAACATCTGACCATGGAACCCGAACTCCACAAACCCTCGACCGAGAGCCCGGGCGCCCCCGGGGACGGGTCGGGCCCCCTCCGACCCGAGATCGTCGACCCGCCCGGTGCGGACGGCTCGCGGGCACCGGGGGCCACTGATCCCGATCCCGCCGGGGGGGTCGGTGGTGACGGGACCGCCGGCACCGGCGAGCCCGACGAGTCGATCGAGCGGCCGGCCAAGCTGCTCCGCATCGGCTCGATGGTCAAGCAGCTCCTGGAGGAGGTGCGTCAGGCCCCCCTGGACGAGGCCAGCCGGGAGCGGCTGCGGGAGATCTACGAGCAGTCGATCCGCGAGCTGGCCGAGGGCCTCTCCCCCGACCTGGCCGCCGAGCTGGACCGGATCTCCATCCCGTTCGACTCACCGACCCCGTCGGACGCCGAGCTCCGCATCGCCCACGCCCAACTGGTGGGATGGCTGGAGGGGCTGTTCCACGGGATCCAGGCCACCTTGGTGGCCCAACAGGTGGCGGCCCGGGCCCAGCTGGACGAGATGCGGCAGCGCTCATTGCCCCAGGGGCAGCCTCAGACGTGGGCCGACCCGGCACCTATCTCTGACCCGACCCTCCCCACCAGGGGGGATCCACGGCGTCGCCCGGGGCGGCCGGGAGGCGCTATCGTCGGAATGACACCGCTGTAACTCGTCCACACTCTGTGGAGAACTCCGGACGAGACCACCGATACCCCGAACCCGACCGAGGAAGGCTTCCGCCCGTTGGCGACACGGTCGTTCACCCACCTGCACACCCACACCGAGTTCTCGATGCTCGACGGTGCCGCCCGGGTCAAGGACCTGGTGCAGGCGGCGGTGGCCGACGGCCAGCCCGCCCTCGGGATCACCGACCACGGCAACATGTACGGGGTCCTCGACTTCTATGCCGCCTGCCGCGGGGCCGGGATCAACCCGGTCATCGGCACCGAGGCCTACATGGCGGCCGAGTCGCGGCACGAGCGGCCGGTCCGCAAGGGGAAGGTCGACGATACCGGCGGTGACGTCGCCGGCGGGGAGAAGCTCTACTACCACCTGACCCTGCTGGCCGAGTCGACCGAGGGCTACCGGAACCTGCTCAAGCTGTCCTCGGCGGCCTACCTCGAGGGGTACTACTACAAGCCCCGGCTCGACTGGGAGCTTCTCGAGCAGTACAGCACCGGCCTGATCGCCACCACCGGTTGCCTCGGGGGCGTGGTCCTCCAGGCCCTGCTGGCCGACGACCGGATCAAGGCCGAGACCCTGGCCGGCCGGCTGCAGGACATCTTCGGCAAGGACAACCTCTTCGTCGAGCTCCAGGACCACGGGCTCCCCGAGCAGCAGAAGACCAACCCGGCCCTGGTGGAGATCGCCCGCCACATCGGCGCCCCCCTGCTGGCCACCAACGACAGCCACTACACCCATCGCGAGGACCACGTGGCCCACGACGCCCTGCTCTGCGTGCAGACCGGGGCGCTCATCGACGACCCCAAGCGGTTCAAGTTCGAGGGCGAGGAGCACTACCTGAAATCGGCGGTGGAGATGCGCCACCTCTTCGCCGAGCTGCCCGAGGCGTGCGACAACACGCTGCTGATCGCCGAGCGGGCCAACGGTCGAGATCGACTTCGGTCGGCCCAGCCTTCCCCGCTTCCCGGTGCCCGAGGAGTTCACCGGCGACAGCTACGAGCACCGGGCCGCCGCCTATCTCCGCCAGCTGAGCATCGACGGGGCCAAGGAGCGATACGGGCACCCGGTCCCGGCCGAGGTCATGCAGCGGCTCGACTACGAGCTGGGCGTCATCGGCGACATGGGGTTCTCGGCCTACTTCCTGGTGGTCTGGGACCTGATCCGCTTCGCCCGCTCCAGGGGCATCCGGGTAGGGCCCGGGCGGGGTTCGGCGGCCGGCTGCTGCGTGGCGTACTGCCTCCAGATCGTCGACCTCGACCCCATCAAGTACGACCTGCTCTTCGAGCGGTTCCTCAACCCGGGCCGCATCCAGATGCCCGACATCGACATGGACTTCGACGAGCGCTACCGCGGCGACATGATCAAGTACGCCGCCGACCGGTACGGCTCGGACCACGTGGCCCAGATCGTCACCTTCTCGACCATCAAGGCCCGGGCCGCCGTGCGCGACGCCGCCCGTGTGCTGGGCTACCCCTACATCGTCGGCGACAAGATCGCCAAGGCCATGCCCCCGCTCCTCATGGGCCGGGACACCCCGCTGGCCGCCTGCCTCGACCGGACCGAGGGACACGAGGACGGGTTCGCCGCGGCCGGTGAGCTCCGCGAGCATGTACGAGACCGATCCCGAGGCCAAACGGGTCATCGACGTGGCCAAGGGCCTCGAGGGCCTCCGCCGCCAGGACGGCATCCACGCCGCCGCGGTGGTCATCACCGACGAGCCGCTCACCGAATACGTCCCCGTCCAGCGCAAGCCGGACGCCAACAGTCCCGACGACGCCCCCATCGTCACCCAGTACGAGATGCACGGCGTCGAAGACCTCGGCCTGCTCAAGATGGACTTCCTCGGGCTGCGCAACCTCTCGGTCATCGAACGGGCGCTCGACCTGATCGAGGTCTCGACGGGCCACCGGCCCGACATCGACGCCATCCCCCTCGACGATCCCGAGACGTTCGCCATGCTCTGTCGGGGCGACTCGATGGGGGTGTTCCAGCTGGAGGGCGGCCCGATGCGGTCGCTCATGCGTTCGCTCGCCCCCACCACCTTCGACGACGTCGCCGCCCTGGTGGCTCTGTACCGGCCGGGGCCGATGGCCGCCAACATGCACCGCGACTACGCCGACCGGAAGAACGGCCGCCAGTCGGTGACCTATCTCCATCCCGACCTCGAGGAGGTCCTCGGGGACACCTACGGCCTGATGATCTACCAGGAGTCGGTCATGCGGGTGGCCCAGAAGATCGCCGGCTACGACCTGGCCGAGGCGGACAACCTCCGCAAGGCGTGCGGCAAGAAGATCCGGGCGCTCATCCAGGCCGAGCGCGAGAAGTTCGTGGCGGGATGCGTGGCCACCGGCTACGAGGAGTCCCTGGGCACCGACCTGTTCGACATCATCGAACCGTTCGCCGACTATGCCTTCAACAAGTCCCACGCCTACGGTTACGGCTTCATCGCCTACCAGACGGCGTGGCTGAAGGCCCACTACCCGGTGGAGTACCTGGCCAGCCTGCTGACCTCGGTCAAGGACAACAAGGACAAGACCGCGGTGTACCTGGCCGAGTGCCGGGCCCTCGGCATCGAGGTGCTGGTCCCCGACGTGAACCGCTCCTTGTCCGAGTTCTCCGCCGACTTCTCCGACGGGGAGGGCACCCTGGGGGCCCAGGGGACGCGCCCGGGGCCATCACCTTCGGCCTGGCCGCGGTCCGCAACGTGGGCGAGGGCCTGGTGGCCCTCATCGTGGCCGAGCGGGGGACCAACGGGCCCTTCGCCGACTTCTACGACTTCTGCCAGCGGGTCGACCCCCAGGTCCTCAACAAGCGGACCCTCGACTCGCTGATCAAGGCCGGGGGGTTCGACTCGCTGGGCCACCCCCGCCAAGGGCTGTGCCTGGTCTTCGAGGAGATCGTGGACCGCACCCTCGAGCGGCGCCGTGAGCACGAGGCCGGCGTGGTCTCCCTGTTCGCCTCGTTGGAGACCGAGACCGTGGGCCAGGCCACCGGGTTCGGGGACACCCGCATCCCCATCCCTGAGACCGAGTTCGACAAGGGCCAGCGGCTGGCCTTCGAGAAGGAGATGCTGGGCCTCTACATCAGCGACCACCCGCTGATGGGCATGGAGGGCTCGCTGGCCCGGCTGACCGACTGCACCCTGGCCGAGCTGCGCGACGCCGACCCCGACCCCGCCGCGGCCGGCGGGATTCGGCGGCGAGGGCCAGGTCCGCTTGGTCGGCGGGGTGGTGACCGAGCTCAAGCGCCGGTACACCAAGAAGGGGGACCTGATGGCCACCTTCGTGCTGGAGGACCTGAACGCCTCCATCGAGGTCTTCGTCTTCCCCAAGTCCATGGCCGACTACGGCGCCCTCCTGGACGACGACGCCATCGTGGTCCTGAAGGGGCGGGTGGACCTCCGGGACGACCGCCTCAAGCTGGTGTGCATGGAGGTCCAACGACCCGAGCTGGTGGTGGACGGCCTCTGCGACCTGCGGATCTCCTTGCCGCTGCACAGTCTCACCGACCGCAAGGTCGAGGGGCTGAAGCGCCTGCTGCCGGGAGCACCCCGGGGACTCGCCGGTGTTCCTCCACGTCGGCGAGAAGATCCTCCGACTGCCCTCCGAGTTCAACGTGGACAGCCGGCGGGGCTTGGTCGGCGAGCTCCGGGTCCTGCTCGGTCCCAACGCCATCCAGGGGTGAATCCGGCCCGGCTCGGCGGACGGCCGCACTCCCCGGTGAGCAATCTCGCGGCCCCGAAGAGGCCCTGACGTGGTGATTCGACCCCACCGAGGTCGCCGCCCGGGTCGGCTCCGAAGGGGCGGATACGACAGGCGGCTCCAAATCCCGTAAAATCTCCGATACGGCTCCTGGCGTGGAGGCCCACACACCGTCCAGCCCGTGGGGCGGGCGGTGCGGGGGTGTCTGCGGCAGACCGGGGCCGGCGGTGCACACCGCAGGGAGACCGAGGAGTACGGAACGGCATATGTCCATCCAGGTGGAGACCAAGGACTGCACATCGATCAGTGACGCCGAGCTGGCCGAAATGGCCGATCTGTGCGCTGAGCGGGAACCCCGATTCGACATCGGTTTCCTGTCGAAACAGCGGGAGGAGTGGGTGCTGGTCACCCGGGCCCGCGAGGGGTCGAAGCTGCGGGGCTACTCCTTCTCCACGCTCGAGCGGATCGGTGGCACGCCGTCCCTGCTCATCGGACTGGCCACCGTGGACCGGACCTCCCGGGCCGACACCGTGCTCCGGGCCATGATGGGAGACAAGTACCGGCGGGCCCTGCTGGCCTTCCCGGACGAGGACGTCCTGGTCGGAACCCGTCTCCTGGCCGCCGAGGGATTCCGGGCCTTCGCCGGGCTGACCGACGTGGTGCCCGGTCCGGGTCACAAGGCGACGGGCGAGGAGCGGGCCTGGGGCCGGCGCCTGGCCAAGCGGTTCGGGGCCGACGGGCGCATCGACGACCGGACCTTCGTGGTGGTCGGTGACGGCTGCGAATCCGGCGGGTTCGACTTCGTGAGCCCCAAGGGTGCGGCCGACGAGGGCGTGTGCGCCTTCTTCGCCGACGTGGACGCCCCGGCCGGAGGCCGGCTGGTGGCCTTCGGATGGGCCATGGCCGAGGACCTGGCCGGCGGGCGAGCTGGGCGGACGGTAGTCGGGTCCGACCCACCCGGGTCGGCACGGTGCCGGCGGCCCGGCGGGGAACACGTCCACGAGGGCCGGGACAGGCAATAGCATGGGTCCGTGAAGGTTTCGACCCGAGGTGACTACGCCAGCCGTGCGCTGCTGTCCCTGGCCCTCCACACCGACGGCGAGGGACCCACCGCGGTGCGGGACATCGCCGAGCGCACCGGGCTGCCCCAGCCCTACCTCGAGCAGATCCTGCTGGCCCTGAAGGGAGCCGGCCTGGTCCGGTCGAAGCGGGGGGTCGGCGGCGGGTACGTGCTGGCCCGCCCGCCCGAGGAGATCACCCTGTCCCAGATCGTCTCGGCCGTGGACGGGCCGATCGTGGCCGGCGACTTCGGCCTTCCCCACGAGAACGGAGCCTGCGACCATGAGGGGCAGTGCGTGCTCCTCACCGTGTGGGCCGACGTCGGTGAGCACATGCGGACCCATCTCGACTCGTTCAACCTGGCCGACATGGTGGCCCGGGCCCAGGGACGGGCGCCCGCACTGCGCCAGAGTGCCGGCTGAACCGGGCCGTCCCTTCCCCGCCCCCGTCCTGAGCCCGGTGGCGTGAACGCCGCCCGCATCATCGCCCTGGTGGCCGGAGTCGCCGTGCTCACCTGGTCAACGCGGTGAGCGTGATCGTGGTCCTGATCGTCCCCCGATCCGGCTCCTCCATGGTCACCTATCCCATGCGCGCCGTCCGCGGACGGCTTCCGGCGGGTGGCCCGGCTGGCCCGGAGCTACCCGGCCATGGACCGGATCCTGGCCGTCAGCGAACCCGTGGCCCTGGTGACGCTGCTGGCCACCTGGCTGGCCGTCACCATCGTCGGGTTCACCCTGGTCAACTACGGCGTCGACGGGACCACCCTGGCCCAGGCCTTCTCCGAGGCGGGCTCGTCGGTGTTCACCCTCGGCTTCACCTTCAGCCACTCGGGCGGCTCCCGGGTGGTCGACTTCGTGGCGGCGGGGGTCGGGCTGGTCCTGGTGGCCCTCCAGATCGCCTACCTGCCCACCCTCTACGGCGCCTACAACCGCCGCGAGACCCTGGTGACCCTGCTCCAGAGCCGGGCCGGCTCGCCGGCCTGGGGGCCCGAACTGCTCATCCGCCACCAGCTGGTCGGGCTCATCGACAACCTGCCCAGCCTGTTCGCCGAGTGGGAGCGGTGGGCCGCCGACGTGGCCGAGAGCCACACCACCTACCCGTCCCTGCTCTACCTGCGCTCCCCCCGGCCCCAGAACTCGTGGGTGGTCAGCCTCATCGCCGTCATGGACGCCGCCGCTCTGGTCCTGGCCGTCGACCCGGACGGGGCGCCCATCGAGGCCCGGATGTGCATCCGCATGGGGTTCACCTGCCTCCGGGACATCGCCGAGGCCACCCGGATCCCCTTCGACCCCGACCCCAGTCCCGACGATCCCATCCAGCTGCCGCGGGAGGAGTTCGACGGCGCCTACCGGCACCTCCAGGCCATCGGACTTCCCGACGTCCCGGCCGCTGGAGGAGGCATGGCCCCACTTCCGCGGCTGGCGGGTCAACTACGAGACCGTGGCCTACGCGCTGGCCACCACCCTCGACGCCCCGCCGGCCCGCTGGACCGGGCCGCGCACCCTGTTCCGCGGCCGAGGAGCTCGAGCCGGTCCGACCGGTCGACCGTCAGCCCGCCGCCGGCCCGGGCACCGGTCCGGCACGCAGGCCCGGACCCCGGGGTCCCGACCGGCGGTTCCCCGTCAGCGGCCCGGCGGAGACTGCATCGGAGTGTTCCAGGCGTCGAGTGACCGGCTGCTCGCGGTCCGAACCCAGCACGCTGCGGCCGCCGGATCCAGGATCAGGCTCCGGCCCACGACCGGATCGAGCCCGATCCACCGGGCGGCCAGAACCCGGAGCACGTGGGCATGGGCCACGCAGGCCACGTCGCCCGGCGCCGCCCGGATCCGGGCGATGACCCGGTCCACCCGGGCGGCCACCTCCTGGATCGACTCACCGTGCGGGACCCCGTCGGCGAACAGGTCCCACCCAGGGCGCTCCTCCCGGATCTGCCGCGGTGGTGACCCCCTCGTAGGCGCCGTAGTCCCACTCGACCAGGTCGGGTTCGATCGCCATGCGGTCCCCGAGGCCGGCCAGCTCGGCGGTCGGTCCGGCCCGGGACAGGGGGCTGGCCAGGACGGCGATGAAGTCGAAGGCCGACAGGCGGGGGCCAACGCCCGGGCCTGGGCCTCCCCGTCGGGGAGCAGCGGAGATGTCGGTCCGGCCGGTGTGGCGGCCGGTCCAGGCTCCACTCCGTCTCGCCGTGGCGGACCAGGACGCAGCCTGGGTCGGGAGCGGTCATCCGCACAGCCGAGCACTCCGAACACCTCCCACGCAAGCGACGCAGCCCGATCGACCAGGTGAGAGGGGTTGCAACCGCTCGGAATGACAACCATGGAATGTCCCGGCCCGATCGGGCGTTAAAGCTTCTGGTCCGACCAAGACGATGAATGAGGAGAGGGATGACGACTCGCACGGTCGAGCAGGGAGAAGGAACGAGGGGTTCGGACGGCGCCCGCCCGCGCGGCCGGACCGGCCGCGGGCCGTGAGTCGGCCTCGCCGGGCCGGACGGGCCAGGACGCCGCGCCCGGCGGCAGGAGCCGGAGCTCCGACGCCGACAGCCTGGGCCTGTTCCTCCGCGACCTCGACCACCACCCCCTGCCCGACCACGACGCCCAGACCGAGCTGGCCAAGCGGGTGGCGGCCGGGGACGACGCCGCCCGCCGGGAGATGGTGGCCGCCAACCTCCGACTGGTGGTCCACTGGGCCCGTCGCTACCAGGACCGGGGCGTGGACCTCCCCGACCTCATCCAGGAGGGCACGTTCGGCCTGATGCGGGCCGTCGACAAGTTCGACTGGGAGCGCGGCTTCCGGTTCTCCACCTACGCCACCTGGTGGATCCGTCAGGCCCTGCAGCGGGCCGTCCAGCAGCACGGTCGCACCATCCGGCTCCCGATGGAGGTGGCCGAGCGCAACCAGCAGGTGGACGCGGCCACCGTGGGAGCTGACCCACCAGCTCCAGCGGCCGCCGACCGACGACGAGATGGACAACGCCACCAACACCACGGCGGAGGTTCGCGCGGACCTCTCCCAGGTGGCCCGGGTGGTGGCCAGCCTGGACCAGCCCGCCACCTCGGACTCGACGGCCACCCTCGGCGACCTGGTCTCGACCGACCTGAGCGACTTCGAGGACGACGTCGCCTCCGAGCTCACCCTGGACCTGGTCCGCCAAGCCGTGGACCGCCTCACCGACCTGCAGCGCGAGGTCATCCGCCACCGGTTCGGCTTCGACGGGAGCGATCCGGCGTCGCTCCAGACCACCGCCGAGCGGCTGGGCATCGGTGTCCGCAAGGTCCGCCAGGCCGAGGCGGAGGCGCTGGAGCTGCTGGGCGACAGCGAGATGCTCGAAGCGGCGCACGAGGCCGCCTGAGCCTCGGCCCCCGGGTCCTCACCGCCCGAAGGCGCCCCGGGCGCTGAGGGCCCTGCCGGGGATCGTCCGAGGTCTGCCGGGTTCAGTCCTCCAGCCGGTCCAGTTGGACGCGCAGGTCGTCGGGGAGGTCCGACGTCCAGGCCATCGACTCCCCGGTCCGAGGGTGGTCGAGCGCCAGCGCCGAAGCGTGCAGGAACGGCCGGCCCAGCACCGCGCCCGGCAGGGAGCGGCCCTGTCCGTAGGCCTCGTCCCCCACTACCGGATGCCCGATGGCGGCCAGGTGGACCCGGATCTGATGGGTGCGGCCAGTCTCGAGCGTGGCGGTCACCAGGGTGGTGGGGGCCGGTCCGGTGAACCGCTGGTCCACGTGGTACCGGGTACGGGCCTCCTTGCCCTTCCGGGACACCGCCATCCGGGTGGGTGAGCTGGCCGACCGGCCGACGGGGGCGTCGATCACACCGGTGGTGCCCTCCACCGTGCCGAACACCAGCGCTCGGTAGGTGCGGGCCACCTGGCGCCGGCTGAGCTGATCCACCAGGGAGCGGTAGGCATCCGGGGTGCGGGCCACCACCAGCAGGCCCGAGGTCCCCCGGTCCAGCCGATGGACGATGCCGGGACGATCGGGGTCCGCCCCCACCGCGGCGGCCACCGAGCCCAGTTCGGGATAGCGGGCGAGAAGGCCCTGCACCAGGGTCCCCGTGTGGTGACCGGCCCCGGGGTGGACCACCACCCCGGCCGGCTTGTCCGCCACGACGATGTCGGGATCCTCGTACACCACCTCGAAGTCGACCCCGGGGTCCCCGGTGGGTGCCGCCGGTGGCTCGGGCTCGGGCCGGTCGACCTCGAGCTCCTGGCCCAACCGGAGGGCGGTACTGCGACTCCGGACGGTGGTCCCGTCGATGCGGACCCTCCCCTCTTGGACCAGGGCGTTGACCGTGGCCCGGGACAGGTCCGCCACCAACGACACCGCCTTGTCCACCCGCACCCCGTCCAGCGAGGCCGGGACCCGCACGGTCAGGACGGTCACGACGGTCGGGGGCCTCTCACCAGGGAGACGAGCAACAGGAGGCAGCCCACCACGATCGAGGCGTCCGCCACATTGAAGGTGGGCCAGAAGTGGAGGGCCACGAAATCCACCACCGCGCCGTGGTCACCGCGGAAGAACCGGTCGGCCAGATTGCCCAGGGCGCCGCCGAGGATGAGGCCGAGGACGGCGGCCCGACCGGCGGTCGGGGCCCGCCCGGCCATCACCAGCAGCACCGCCACCAGGACCACGGCCACCGGCACCAGCACGGAGGCCTGGCCCTGGAACAGGCTGAAGGAAGCACCGGTGTTCCGGGAGAGCTCGAAGTCGAGGGTGCCGATCACGTGGATCGGTCGGCCGGTGAGACGGGACACGGCCCACCACTTGGTGAGCTGGTCGGCGGCCACCACCGCCACCACGACCGTCACGGCCACCGCCAGTCGCCGGACCGCGGTGGGCGACCCACCGTGGTGCTCGGTCACTGCCGGCTCACCGGTCAGCGCCGTGACAGCCCACCACTCTTGCAGGCCACGCACAGACGGGCGAAGGGGAGGGCTCGGAGCCGGGCCTTGGGGATGGGTTGATAGCAGCGCTCGCACCCACCGTAGGACTTCCGTTCGATCTTGCGCAGGGCGTCGTCGATCTCCTCGACCGCCGCCGACGCCTGGGCCGACAGGGCCAGGTTCCGCTCCCGGTCGACCGTCACCGTGCCCCCTTCGCCCGACTCCTCGTCGAACTGGACATCACCGGGCTCGCGTTCGAGGGCCAGGGAGTCCGCCTCGGCGCGGAGGTCCACCGCCTGGCCCTTGTAGATCCCCCGTTCGTCCAACAGGAGCTGCCGCTGCTCCTCGAGGAACTTGGGCTCCTTGGCGTAGGGGCCCACCGTGGGTCGTTTGGGGGCCTGGGGCGCCTTCTTGGCCGGGGCGGCGGTCTTCTTGGCCGGCCCGGCGGTGACCGTCTTCGGGGCGGTACCGGCCTTCGGGGCGGTACCGGCCTTCTTGGGCGGCGGACTTCTTCGGCGGGGTCGTCTTCTTGGTCGCGGCCGCCCTCTTGGCTGCAGAGGTGGCGGCCTTCGGTGCGGTACCCGCCTTCTTGGCGAGTCCCGCCTTCTTGGCCGGAGCGGCCTTCTTGGTCGGAGCGGCCTTCCTCGACCCGGCCCGGGTGGTGGCCTTGATCACGCTCTTCTTGGCGGCCGTGGCGGCCTTCTTCGGCGTCGAGGACTTCTTCGGCGCGGACGGGGCCGCCTTCTTCGCTGCCGTCACAATGATCTCCTTCAGGGTTGGCGCCGCCTCCGGGCCACCAGCGCCGGCACGCGGTGGTCCAGGAAGGCTCCCGACATCCGACGGGCGGGTGACGATACCGTGCCGGGCTCACGGCGGCAATCCCGCCAGCGATCCGGTCCCCGGACCATAGCGGTGGAGCGCACTGCTCCGATCACCAGGTCGATGACCTGGGGCGTCTCCCGGCCGCCTCCGAACCCGCCACGCCTCCGGAGGGGAGGTCTTCTGGCGCGAACCGAACGGCTAACGCCGGTCGGTTCGGTGGTCCGGGGTCAGTGGGCCAAGGGGGCGTTGGTGCCGGCCGGCGCCGTGGCGACCCCGGCGGGTCGAATCTGGGTGACGTCACCGGAGGAGCCGGTGCCGCCCGGGGCCACCGAACCCTGGGGGGCCACCGCGGGTCGGTTGCCGGCCTGGGCGGCGTGGGCGGGCGGCGGCGCCGGAGACGGCATCGGGCCGTTCGGCGGGATGATGCGCTCGGGGCCGGTGCGGGTGGGCTCGGCCGAGGTGCCGGGCTGGACGTTCTCGTCCACCCAGCGGAGGATCTCGCTGAGGGCTGTGCGCAGTCGGCTCCGCTCCCCTTCGAGGTGCCGGTTCATGGTCTCGACCTCGTGGGCCAGCCGACCCCGGGAGTCCTCCAACCGGGAGATCTCCTCTCGGAGGCGCTGCTCGGACTCTGCGGCCAGCTGGCTCGCCTGGGACTGCGCCTGTTCGGTCATCTGGCGGGCCTTGGCATCGGCCTCGGCGATGATCCGTGACGCCTGCGCCTCGGAGTCCGCCTTGGTCTCGTCCACGAACTTCTGGGCCAGCAGCAAGGTTCGCTGGAGGGTGTCGTCGGGCGCCGGAGCGTCGACCCGAGCCGCGGGCGCCGGCTGCTGTTCGAGCTGTGTCTCGAGTTGCGAGATGCGCTCGGCCGCCTGACGCAGCCGTTCACCGCTTTGGCGGAGCTGCTCCTGGAGGCCTTCCGCCTCGACGGCGGCCTTCTCGAGGTACTCGTCGACATCGTCCCGGTGGTACCCCTTCAGGGTCTCTCGGAATTCGACGGTACGGAGCGAATCGAGGGCAGATTGCGAAGCGTCCATACCGTCATGCTAGCGGCGCAACCCAGCCGCTCCACGGAATTCGCTCGAGAAATTCGGTACTAGCCGCGGAGCACCGGGATGAGGATGACCTGGATGACCAGGAACAGGATGAGCACCGAGAGGTCCAACCCCACCCCCCCGATCCGGGCCGGAGGAATGATCCTCCGGATCGGGTTGAGCACCGGATTGCAGATGGCCGACAGGACCCGGTTGAGCTTGTAGGCGGGCGAGTCGTAGGAAACCCGGGCGTAGGCCAGGTACCAGCTCAGGATGGAGTAGACCAGCAGAACCAGGATGAAGAGTTCGAGGATCCCGACGATCAGTCCGATCATGCCCACTCACTCCCTTCCGGTCCGCGGGGCCGACCGTCGACGCCGCAGCCCCCATCCTGGCTCAGGGATTGACCAAACCGCGGTCGGCCAGCCGCTGGCGCTCCTCGTCGGACACCTTGACGTTCGAGGGCGTGAGGAGGAAGACCTCGTCGGCCACCCGCTCCATGCCTCCGGACAGGGCGTAGGTCACGCCGCTGCAGAAGTCGATCATCCGGCGCTGCAGGTCGCGGTCGGCGCTCTGCATGTTGACGATGACCGGCTGGTTGTTCATGAGCCGATTGGCGATCTCCTGGGCGTCGGCGAAGCGCCCGGGGGCCACGATGTGCACCCTGGCCCCGGCCGACTCCGACGAGATGGGCCGGACCGACGACGACCCCATGGTGGGCCTCGAACTCACGGTCGGCGCCGCGGCGGCGGTGGCCGTGCCGGCGGTCTCGTTGGGGGTGAGGGTCCGGATGCGCGGCTTGGTCACGGGCGGAGGCTCGTCGACGTCGTCGTACGATCCGGCCGACCGCTGGGTCGCCCGTCCGACCGCGGAGGGCGACCTCGGGTCGTACTCGTCGTAGTCGTCGTAGTCGTCGTCGACAAGACCAAGGTACGCCATGGTCTTTTTCATGAACGAAGCTGCCATCGTCTCCTCCTCGCCACAGCGTAGTGCGTGGCTTCCAGGCCTGGTGGATAGCGGGTCGGGCACGGGACGGACCCGGCGCCCCGCCCAGGCACGGATCCTCGACCTCGGTCCGCGGCCGCGCTCACCGAGTCCGGGGGGACCGGTCGCCGAAGAGCGCCCGGCCCAGGCGCACCATGGTCGACCCCTCCGAAAGGGCCACCTCCAGGTCATCGGTCATGCCCATCGACCGGACCGGAAGTTCCAGGGAGTCGGCGATGGACGACAGCAGGGCGAACCCGGGTCGGGCCAGCTCGGGGGGACCGGGCGGCCCCACCGCCATCAGGCCCCCCACGACGACCTGTTCCTGGCGGAGGGCCGCCACCAGCTCGGGCACCCGATCGGGTGGGCAGCCCCCCCGTCCGGGCAGACCGGCCACGTCCAACTGGACCAGGACCGTCGAAGCGGGGCGGCGCCGGGCGATGGCCCGTCCCTCCTCCACCCGGGCGACACCCTGCCACCAGGAGACGACGGGGGCCAGCCGAGCCACCTTGTTCCGCTGCACGGTGCCGAGGAAGTGCCAGGTCGGCGCGGCGGAGGGGCCGACGCCACCCCCGGAGGGTGGGCCGACACCGCTTCCCTCGGCGGCGAGCAGGCCGGCTTTGGCCACCAGCTCGTCGGCGTAGTTCTCCCCGAGGTCGGTCAGGCCGGCGGCCAGGGCCGCCTGAGCCGCCTCGATGCCGAATCCCTTGGTCACGGCCACGATTCGCACCGAGCCGGGGTCCGCCGACGCCTTTGCGATCCGACGTCGGACCGCGGCCAGCCGCCCGTCGAAACCCTCGAGACCGGCGGCCCGCGGCCCGGTCATCCGGTCCCGGCCAAGGGCGTCGACCAGACCACCAGGGCCTGCCGCCCCACGTCGCCCCGGGCCCGGTGCGAGAAGTACCCACCCGCGCACCCGGTGCAGGCGTCGACGCCCGGTCGTTGGCGCGCCCCGGCGGCGGCCAGGGCCGCCGCCACCGCTGCCGGGAGGTCGAGAGCCGGGCGGCCGGCGTCGGTCCGGCCCCGGACCTGATCGCCGAGGGAGGCGGCCACTTGGTCCAGGTCCGGTTCGGAGAACTCGTAGCATCCGGCGTGGATGCACGGGCCGAGGGCGCCGGCCACGTCGGTGGCGCCCAGGGCCGCCATGGCGTCCACGGCGCGATCGACCACACCGGCCACCAGCCCCCTCCATCCGGCGTGGACGGCGGCGGCGACCCCTTCGGGGCTCCCGAGGGCGATCGAGGCGCAGTCGGCCGTCAGCACGGCCATGGCGGTCGAGGCCGCCGTGGTCACCAGGGCGTCCCCGACGCCGGCGGGCATCGCCCGCACCCCGGCGACTCCGGCCTGGTCCGGGGGGACGAGGGCCGGGACCACCACCACCGCAGTGCCATGCACCTGTCGCGCCCAGTGAACGGTGCGGACCGGCTCGCCGGCCGAACCGGTGGCCGATGCCACCCACTCCTCGAGCGCCCGGGCCCGGCCGGCTCGCTCACCGAAGGGCCGCAGGTCCCCCGTCGAGGAGCCGCTCCAGGCGGCACGGACCGGTCCGACGATCAGGACGGGGTCGGGCGCAGGCGTCAGCGAAGGAACGAGGGGACGTCGAAGTCGTCGTCGCCCAGGTCGAGCTCGTCGTCGGTGGGCGTGGCGAAGATGTCCTCGTGGGCCGCCTCCACCCCCAGCACCTTGCTCCGGGTCTCCTGGGGGCCGGTCGACTCGGTAGGGGCGGCGCCCCCGCGGGACTGGGCCTCCCAGCGCTCGAACCCGGCGGCGATGACGGTGACCCGCACCTCCTCGCCCATGGCCTCGTCGATGACACTGCCGAAGATGATGTTGGCGTCAGGATGGGCCACGCCGTGGATGATCTCGGCCGCCTCGTTGACCTCGAACAAGCCCAGGTCGGGGCCGCCGGCGATGTTCAACAGGATGCCACGGGCCCCTTCGATGGAGGCCTCGAGCAGCGGGCTGGTGATGGCGGCCCGGGCGGCGTTGACCGATCGCCCCTCGCCGGTGGCCGAGCCGATCCCCATGATGGCGGTGCCGGCGTTGCTCATGATCATCTTCACGTCGGCGAAGTCGGTGTTGATGAGGCCGGGAACCGTGATCAGGCTGGTGATCCCCTGCACCCCCTGCATCAGCACCTCGTCGGCCATCTTGAAGGCATTGACCATCGAGGTCTTCTCGTTCGAGACGGTCAACAGCCGGTCGTTGGGGATGATGATGAGGGTGTCGACCTTCTCCTTCAGATTCTGGATCCCGGCCTCGGCCTGGACCGAGCGCCGACGCCCCTCGAAGGTGAACGGACGGGTGACCACGCCGATGGTCAGGGCCCCGAGGGACTTGGCGATCTCCGCCACCACCGGTGCGGCCCCGGTACCGGTGCCCCCACCCTTGCCCGCCGTGATGAACACCATATCGGCGCCCTTCAGCGCCTCTTCGATCTCCGAGCGGTGCTCTTCGGCGGCCAGGCGGCCCACTTCGGGATCGCTGCCCGCCCCGAGCCCCCGGGTGAGTTGTCGACCGATGTCCAACTTGAGGTCGGCGTCGCTCATCAACAGAGCTTGGGCGTCGGTGTTGGTGGCGATGAACTCCACACCCCGCAGCCCGGCATCGATCATGCGGTTGACGGCATTCACTCCGCCGCCGCCCACCCCGACAACCTTGATGACGGCGAAATAATTGTTCTGCGCCGGAACGGTCATGTAATCCCTTACCCTCGACCAAAGGTTGAAACCGTTCCAACCGGCGAGTTGGTGCCCACGATACGGTCAGCGGAGTACCTGGTCAAGCAGGCTCCAAACGCGTTGGAAGCGGCATGAGCCGGGCATCGGACCTGCATGTCGGACCCCGGTCGCCGTCAGCCGCTCACCGTCGGCGACTCCGGAACCGACACGTCGATGGTCGAGGCGGCGTGCAGGGTCCCGTTGGCCAGGATGGCGGCGATGTCCTTGTACTTGGCGGTGCGGTCGGCATCGGTCCCGAACAGCACCGTGATGCCCGAGTCGAGGGCCATGCTGATGGAGCCGTCAGCGGCCACGGTGACCGAGGACACCTGGCCGGCGAAGGCCGGGGGCAGGGTCCGCGCCACCCCCAGGCCGGGCCCGGCCGCCGGAGGCAACGACCCCCCGACCGGGGCGGGAGCGATGGCGGAGGTGGCGGTGTGGACGACGTAGGCCACCATTCCGGCCTGTCGGGTCGCCACCACCTGGAGCGTGCGGCCGTAGCCGTCCAGCAGGGACCAGGACGGGCCCGGACCGGCCATCTGGACCGCCGGCTCCCGCTCGGTCACCTCGATCTGGACACCGTCCGGCCAGTGCCGGCGGACCTGGGCGGTGGCGATGAAGGGCAGCGCCTCGACCCGCCGGGCCACCAGCCCCGGGTTGACGCTGATCAGCGGCGGGTGGCGTTGGAGCCCGGCCGCGTCGACGATGGCCGCTTCGGGAGTGTGGGGATGGGAGCCGGTGACGCTGATGGCCCGGGCCCCGAACCAGGGGGTGTGCGCCAGGGCCACGGCCAGGACCACCAGGACCAGCGCCCCGGTCGCCCCACCGATCCACAAGAGACGCTTCCGTCCCTGGCTGCGCTGGATGGCCACCCGCCGCTCACGGATCCGGGGGTCGATGGTGGGGCGCTCGAAGGACTCGGGCGGCTCGGGCGGTTCGAAGGCCTCCGGGCGGTTCGAGGTGCGGCTCGGGCGGTTCGAAGGCCTCCGGCGGCTCCGGCGGCTCGGGCGGGTCGGGGGGCGTCACCGGCCTCCCTCCCCCGGCGAGGGGAACCCGACCAGCCGGACCTCGGTGCGCAGGACGGTGCCGGTGACCCCGGCCACCACCTCCCGGACGTGCTCCATCACGGCCAGCACGTCGTCGGCCGAGCCCCCGGGGTCGGCCTGGATGAAGTTGGCGTGCTTGGTGGAGACCGAGGCGCTGCCGACCCGGAACCCCTTGAGCCCGCAGGCATCGATGAGCCGCCCGGCCGAGTCTCCCGGGGGGTTGGTGAAGACCGACCCGGCGTTGGAGCCCCCCGGTTGGTTGGCGCGGCGCCACCGTACGATCTCGGCGATGGAGGCCGCCCCCGCGGCCGGGTCGCCCGGTTCCAGCTGGAAGGTGCCGGACACCACCACCTGATCCGGCCCCACCGTCGTGTGGCGGTAGGCGGGCTCGAGCCGGTCGGCGGCCGAGTCGGTCACCGTCCCGGCCGCCAGGTCGACCCAGCGGTAGGCGACCAGGGTGGTGGCGGTGTCCGAGCCGTGCCCACCGGCGTTCATCCGGATGGCACCCCCGACCGAGCCGGGAACCCCCACCGCCCACTCCAGCCCCCGGAGTCCGGCCGCCGCGGTCCGCCGGGCCAGCACGGGGAGGCTCAGGGCGGCGCCGGCCCGGACCCGGGCGCCCTCGACACGGAGGGTGTCGAACCCGGGGCCGAGGGCGAGGACCAGACCGTCGAACCCCCGGTCGGCCACCAGCAGGTTCGACCCACGCCCGAGGACCAGGACCGGCAGACCGGTCCGGGCCGTGCACCGGGCCACTTCCACCAGCCGGTCCTCGTCCGACACCACCTCGAACAGGGCCGCCCGGCCGCCGACCCGGTAGGTGGTGAGTGCGCCGAGCGGGTGGTCCCGCTCCACACCGGGGCCGAGGGTCCGGGCCAGGGCGTCCAACCCCTGGGGGCGGGAGCTCACCGCGGCCTCACCCCTCCGCATCGGCGAGCAACTCGTCGGGAAGGGAGGTCAGGTCGCCGGCCCCGAGGGTGAGGCAGAGGTCGCCGGTCCGGAGCAGGCTGCCCACGAGGGCGCGCAGGTCGGACCGCCGGGCCGCGTAGTGCACCGGCTTCCCGGGAGACTGACGGCGGGCCGCATCGGCCACCAGGCGACCGGACACCCCGGGGACCGGGGCCTCGCCGGCCCCGTAGACGTCGGTGACCACCACCTCGTCGGCATCGGCGAAGGAACTCCCGAACTCGGCCCACAGGTCGGCGGTCCGGCTGTACCGGTGCGGTTGGAACACCGCCACCACCCTCGGCCATCCGCCGTCGCGGGCGGCGGCCAGCGCCGCCCGGATCTCGCTGGGCAGATGGGCGTAGTCGTCCACGAAGGTCACCCCGTCGGCCGTTCCCCGGAATTCGAACCGGCGGACCACCCCGGCGAATCGGGCCAGGGCCCGGGCCAGCGACTCGAAGGAGACCCCGACCGCCAGGGCCGCCACCGCGGCCACGGCGGCGTTCCGGGCGTTGTGCAGCCCGGGGACCGGCACGGCCAGCCGACCCAGCCCGATGCCGGAGGGGTCGACCAGCCCGAAGGCCAGCGAGCTGCGGGCCAGCTCGACGTCGACCATCCGCATGGTGGAGCCGGGGCCGGTCCCGACGATCTCGGCCCCGGTGGCCAGGCCGATCTGGGCGGCCACCGCATCGTCCCCGCCCACCACACGCGGGCCCCGGGCGCTGGCCAGGAAGGCTTCGAACGCCGAGCGGACGGCGGCGAAGGAGCCGTAGTGGTCGAGATGGTCGGACTCTACGTTGGTGACCACGGCGATGTCGGGCACCAGTGACAGGAAGGTCCCGTCGCTCTCGTCGGCCTCCACCACCAGCCACTCCCCCTCGTCCCAGACGGCGTTGGTGCCGATCTCGTTGACGTCGCCCCCGATCAGGAAGGAGGGCCGGAGTCCGGCCTCCACCAGCACCAGGGCCAGCATGGAGGCCGTGGTGGTCTTGCCGTGGGTGCCGGCCACCGCCACGCACCGGCGGAGCGAGGCGAGGGCAGCCAACGATTCGGCGCGGGACAGGACGCCGATGCCCCGGCGGTGGGCCTCGGCCACCTCGGGGTTGGTCTCGGGGATGGCCGAGGACACGGTGACCAGGTCGGCCGCGCCCACGTTGGCCGCCGCGTGGCCGATGGCCACTCCGATTCCGGCCCGCTGAAGGCGCTCGGTCACCCCCGACGCCTTCAGGTCACTGCCGGTGACCACGTGTCCCATGGCGTGGAGCACCGTGGCGATGGCGCTCATCCCGGCACCGCCGATCCCGACGATGTGCACCGCAGCCGGGTGGTCGCCGCTCCGGAGCACCTCAGCCCGGACCGGATCGCTCACGCCGCCTCCCCCGGTCGGGACGGAGCCGGCGCCGCGCTGGCCTCGACCACCCGGGCCCCGGCGGCCGCGGCGTCGGGGCGACCGAGCCCGGCGGCGGCGGCGCCCATGGCGTCGAGGAGACCGGGCTCCGACACCAGGCCGTCGAGGGCCATCTCGAGTGACGCCGCGTCGCACCGGCCATCGGGCAGGAGGAGCGCCGCCCCGGCCTGCTCCAGCACCCGGGCGTTCGCCGTCTGATGGTCGCCCGGCGCACCGGGCAGCGGTACCAGGATGGAGGGCACCCCGGCCACGGCCAGCTCGGCCACGGTCATGGCCCCGGCCCGGCACACCACCACGTCGGCGGCGGCGTAGACCAGGTCCATGCGGTCCTCGTAGGGCACCCGGACGAGGGCCAACCCCCGGGTCGGGCCGCCCACCGCCCCTTCGCCCCCGGCCCGGAGGGCCTCGTCCCACTCCCGGCGGCCGACGACGTGGTAGATCGAGCGGTCGTCCCGGTCCTTCCACCGGTGGGCCAGCTCCACCACGGCACCGTTGATCCGGCGGGCCCCGAGCGAGCCACCGAACACGGCCACGGTGGGCCGGTCGGCCGGCAGGCCCAGCTCGCGGCGGGCTTCCCTCCGCTGGTCGGCGGCCCTCCCCACCCGGGCGATCCCGGCCCGCACCGGCGTGCCGGTCACCACGGCCCGCGGCAGCGGGCTGCCCTCCCACCCCACTGCACTGGCCCGTGCGAACCGCCCGAGCAGGCGGTTGCTCGCCCCGGGCACGGCGTCCACGTTGACCAGCACCAGGGGGACCCGCCTGACCACCGCACCCAGGGAGGCGGCCAGGCTGGCGTAGCCGCCCACCGACACGACCACCCGGGGCCGGGCCCTGATCACCACGGCGATCCCCAACACGGCGGCCGCGGCCAGCCCTGCGATCGCCCCGAGGTTGGCCACCAGGTCGGAGGGGCGCAGGCTGCGGACGATGCCCCGCCCGGGCAGCAGGGTGAACGGGAAGCCCCGACCCTCGAGGGTGAGGCGGTCCTGGCCGCGTGACGAGCCCACGAACTCGATGGTGCCACGATCGTGGCCCGCCTCCACCAGCGCCTCGGCGATGGCCAGGCCCGGCTGGAGGTGGCCGGCGGTCCCACCCCCGGCGACCAGGGCATACCGTTGGGCGGTCACGCCGTGGAGGGTCGTCGTCGCCGGCCCGCGGTGGGCACCGTCCGTTCGTGCGAGGCGATGTTGAGGAGGATGCCGACGGCGGCCATGGTGATGATCAGCGACGAGCCGCCGAAGGAGATGAAGGGCAGGGGGATGCCGGTGACCGGCAGGACGCCGATCACCGCGCCGATGTTGATCACCGCCTGGCTGGTGATCCAGGTGGTGATGCCCACCGCCAGCAGGCTCCCGAACCGGTCGGGGGCCCGGGTGGCCGCCCGAAGGCCGAACCAGGCCAGGGCGAAGAACAGGGCCAGGAGGACCACCGCGCCGAGCAGGCCCAGCTCCTCCCCCACCACGGAGAAGATGAAGTCGGTGTGGGCGTTGGGCAGCAGGCCCCACTTCTGCCGCCCACCGCCGAGGCCGAGGCCGAAGACGTGCCCCGAGCCCAGCCCGATGAGCGACTGCCACACCTGGTATCCCGAGCCGGATCGGTTGGCGCCGGGGTTGAGGAACGAGAGGATGCGGTCCCTCCGGTAGGGGTCGGCCAGACCGACGATGAAGGCCAGACCGACGAAGGCCCCCATGATCTTCATGATCGGGGCCATGGGGACCCCGCCCATGAACAGGATCCCGAAGGCGATGCAGCTGAGCACCAGGGCCGTCCCCATGTCCGGCTGTTTGAGGATGAGGACCCCCGAGATGCCGAGGACCGCCAGGACCGGCACGATGACCATCTTGGGCTCGGCCGAACGGTCGGCCCGGCGGGTCAGCAGGTCGGCGGCGAAGACCGCCAGGGCCAGCTTCATCAGCTCGGACGGCTGGATCTGGAACATCCCGAACCCGATCCACCGGCGACGAGCCCCCGGCGGTGACCCCGAAGTGGGGGACCAGGACCAGGACCAGCAGCCCCATGGTGACCACCACCAACGGGCCCCGGACGGCCCGCCACTTCCGGTAGTCGACCCGAGACAGAATCAGGAGGGCGCCGGTCCCCACCCCCATCCACAGCACCTGTCGGATGAAGATGGCCCAGGGCGACCCGTAGAGACCGAGGGAGATGACCGGGGAGGCCGAGCCCACCATGATCAGCCCGAAGGCGCAGAGCACCACGACCAGGAGGGCGATGGCCGGACCCGTCCCCAGCCTGGCCGACCAACCCGTGGCGCGGCGCCGGGACGGAGCCCGGGCGGCCCGGCGCTCGGGTGCCGGCGTGGCGGCGGAGACCGGCGCGGCAGGGCGGCGGCGCAACGGCCACCGCGGGCGGCGTTTCGGACCAGCGGCCGGGCCTGCCGCCCGGGGGCTCTGTCGGGGTCCGGCGGTGGTGCGGCCGGTCGGGCGCTCCGCAACGGTCACCCCGGAGGCGGCGCGGGCGCTCGAGGGGTGACGCGGTCGGGTCGCCGCTCGGGGGACAGTGGTTCGGTCAGCCACAGGGAACTCCTCGGCTCGATGGGAGTGCGACGCCAGATGGGAACTCCGGGGCCGGTCCGACACATGGCCCTAGCCTCCACCACCCGGGAGGCAGGGTGGTGGAACCCCCGGAACCGAAGGCCCACCGCGCCGGGGGCGGCTCCCGCGGCGGGGCGGGGAGCGGACGGGTCGGGCCACCCTCAGACCTTCCCCACCGAGAGGAAGTCCCCGTAGAAGATGCCGAGCCCGAGGGCGGCGAACAGCCCGGCCAGGATCCAGAACCGCACGATGACCGTGGTCTCCGGCCACCCCAACAGCTCGAAGTGGTGGTGCAGGGGGGCCATCCGGAACACCCGCCGGTGGAAGACCCGGAAGCTGATCACCTGGATCACCACCGAGAGGGTGATGATCACGAACAGGCCCCCGATGACCACCAGCAGCAGGTCCAGGTTCATCAGGAGGCAGAGTGCGGCGAGACCCGAGCCGATGGAGAGCGAGCCGGTGTCGCCCATGAAGATCTTGGCCGGGGCGGCGTTCCACCAGAGGAAGCCGAGGCAGGCGCCGGCCAGGGCCACCGAGGCCAGGGCCAGGTCCAGGGCGTCGGGCACGTGGTAGATGGCGAAGTGCCGGTACTGCCAGTAGCCGATGATGGCCAGGCAGGCGAAGCAGAACGTCGAGGATCCGGCGGCCAGGCCGTCGAGCCCGTCGGTCAGGTTCACCGCGTTGGCCGCGGCGGCGATGATCACCGTGGCCCACACCACCCACAGGCCGGTGCCCATGTGGAACCCGATGGAGTCGTAGCGGGTGAACGACAGGGTCGTGGAGGCGTGGGCCCAGTACACGGCCAGGAGCGAGAAGAGCAGCCCGAGCCCGATCTGGGCGCCGAACTTGGCCCGCTTGTTGAGCCCCAGGCTCCTGCGGTGTCGCACCTTGATCCAGTCGTCGGCGAATCCGATCGAGGCCGGCCCCCACGATGGCCAGCATGATCAGGAGCGCCCGAGCGCGAGAAGTGCACCCCCGGTATGGCGTGGGCGGTCAGGTAGCCGATGACCACGGCGGCGACGATCCCGATGCCGCCCATGGTCGGGGTGCCGGCCTTGGCGATATGGACCTGGGGGCCGTCCTCGCGGATCTGCTGGCCGATGTTGTTCTTGATCAACCACCGGATCAGCACCGGCGTGGACAGGACGGCCACCCACAGGGCGACGCCGCCCGACGGTCATCAGCGAGATCACGCCGGGGGTCCCGCCGGAATCGAGCCGTCGCCAGGGCCCGTCGGGCCTGCTCACGGTCGTCGAACGGCCAGGACCGTCCGCCGGCGGTCTGGGTGGCCTCGTGCCCCTTGCCGGCCAGCAGGACCACGTCGCCGGGCCCGGCCCGCCCGACGGCCAGCCCGATGGCCTCGGCCCGGTCCGGCTCCACCACGACCTCGGCCCCGGCGACCCAGGCCCGACCGGATCTCGCCGATGATGGCCAGCGGGTCCTCGGACCGCGGGTTGTCCGAGGTCAGGACGACCACGTCGGCCAGCCGTGACGACACCGCGCCCATCTCGGGACGCTTTCCCGGGTCGCGGTCGCCCCCGCACCCGAACAGGCAGATCAGGCGCCCGGATCCGGCCAGGCCGCGGGCCGCGGTCAGCGCCGCCTCGAGCCCGGCCGGGGTGTGGGCGTAGTCGACGAGGACCGACGACCGGGCCACCGGTGGCCACCACCTCCATCCGGCCGGGCACCGGGCCGGCGGCACGCCAGGCCCTCGGCCACCTGGTCCTCGTCCACGCCCAGGGTGGTGGCCACCGAGGCGGCGACCAGGGCGTTGTCCACGTTGAACCGCCCGGTGAGGGCCAGGGCCACCCGCCGGCCGCCGCCACACGGAACGAGGTCCGCCCGACGGCGAGACCACGTCGGTGGCCTCGTCGCGGCGCACCGGGACCAGGGTCGGACCGCCCAGCTCCGAGGCCAGCCGGCGGCCCCAGGGGTCGTCCACGGCCACCACCGCGGCCCGGGCCCGGTCCGGGGCGAACAGCCCGGCCTTGGCCGCGTAGTACTCCTCCATGGAGCCGTGGTGGTCGAGATGGTCCCGGCTCAGGTTGGTGAAGGCGGCCACGTCGAAGACGATGCCGTCCACCCGGTGCTGGGTCATGGCGTGGGACGAGACCTCCATGGCCACCGCCCCGGCGGCCCCGTCGCGGAACTCGGCCAGGCGGCGCTGGAGGTCGGGGGCCTCGGGGGTGGTGCGCTCCCCGGCCAGGGTGCCGATCACCCCGGTGGCGATCCCGGCGTGCTCGCAGCACCGCCTGGACCAGGTGGGTCACCGTGGTCTTGCCGTTGGTGCCGGTGACCCCGACCATGGCCATGGCCTCGGCCGGGATGGCCGTAGAAGGCCGACGGCCACCGCGGCCATGGCCGGGCGCAGCCGTCCCGGCCGCCACCCGGGCCTGGGTCACGTCGAGGTCGAGGATCCGCTCGCACAGCAGGGCCGGTGGCCCCGCGGCCCACCGCCTCGGCGGCGTGGAGGTGTCCGTCGGTGTGGGCGCCGGGCACGCAGCAGAACAGGGAACCCGCCCCCACCCGACGGCTGTCGAACTCGACCGAGCGGATGTCGGTCGACGCCGGGTCGCCGCGCACCTCGAGCAGCGTCGATGGCGTGGATCAACGTGGTCATCTGCACGGAGGCGTGGTCCAGGGGCTCAGTGGGCGTGGAGGATGCCGGCGTGACCAGCGGGGGCCCACCTAGGGCCCTTCCGTGGTCGCTCCGGTCGGCACCGAGATGCGTACCGGTGCCCCCGACCGCCGAGTTCGAGGCCGAGGTGGTGGCGGCGGCGGTGGTGGGGATGCCGTAGTGGTGCAGGGCGTAGGCCATGATCGTGGAGAACACCGGGGCGGCCACCGCCCCACCGTAGATGGGCGTGGGATGGTCGAGGACCACCACGGCCGAGAGGACCGGGTCCTCGGCCGGGGCGAACCCGGCGAAGGAGCCCACGTAGGCGCCGGGGATGTACCCGAGGTGGTTGGGGTCGGGGATCTGGGCGGTTCCGGTCTTGCCGGCCACCGTGTAGCCGTCGATGGCGGCGCTGGTCCCGGTTCCCGACGAGACCACCCCCTCGAGCATCTGGACCAGCTGGGCGTTGGTGGCCGGGTCGATGACCCGGTGGGACGGCGACGGCTTGGCCGCCGCCACCCCGCCCGAAGGGGTGACCGTCGCCCGGACCAGGCGGGGGGAGACGAACACCCCGCCGTTGGCCACGGCGTTGTAGGCGTCGAGGATCTGCTGGGCGGTCACGGCGTCGTCCTGGCCGATCGGCGTGGAGCCGATGGAGGTGTCGGTCCACGGCCGAGGGCCCCGGCACCAGGCCCTGGGACTCACCCGGGAAGCTCAGCCCGGTGGGCTTGCCGAACCCCAGGTTGCCGATCTGGGCGAGCAGCCGGTTCTCGCCCAGCGCCTGGGCCACCTCGATGGTGCCGATGTTGGAGGACTGGGCCAGGATCCGGTGGCCGTGAGGCGCTCGGTGCCGTGCTGCTCGGCGTCGTGGAAGGTGTAGGTCCCCATGGGCAGCGACGCCGGCACCTCGATGGGCTGGTTGGGGTTGGTCACGCCGGCGGCCAGCGCGGCCGAGAAGGTGACCAGCTTGAACACCGACCCCGGCTCGTAGACCTGGGTCACCGCGGTGTTGGAGGGCGCCTCCTCCACCCCGGCGGGCAGGGTGTCGGCCTGGGACACCAGGGTCGGCCCCGAAGTCGACTGCGGGCGGGCTGGTCGGATCGGCGACGGTCACCGCTCCGGCGGTGGCGGCGGCCGGCCCCGGTGGTGGCCGGCCCGGGGTGGCCTGCAGGTCGGCCATGGCCAGGATGTCGCCGGTCTTCACGTCCATGACCACCGCCGTGCCGCTGTAGGCGTGGGAGGCCGAGATCTCGGCGGCCAGCGCCTGTTCGGCCACGTACTGCACGGACTCGTCGATGGTCAGCTCCAGCCCGGTGCCGGGCTGGGCCGCGGCCGAGGCCTTGCCGGTCCGGGGATGGCCACCCCGTCCGGCGCCTGCATCAGGCTCTTGGTGCCGGCCCTGCCGGCCAGGAGCGACTGGTACTGGTACTCGAGCCCCGAGGCCCCGTCCCCGTTCCAGTTGACGGTACCCACCACCGGCAGGGCCAGCTGGCCGTCCGGCTGGACCCGCTGGGGCTCCGGCACCAGGTTGATGCCGGTCAGGTTGAGGGCGGTGACCTTGGCCGCCACGGCGTCCGGCACCCGGTGGGCCAGGTAGACGAATCCGGAGTGCTCGGTGAGCTGGGCCCGGAGCTTGGCGTCGGGAAGCCCGAGCACGGGGGCCAGGGCGTCGGCCGCGGCGGCAGGACGGGTGATGAGCAGCGGATCGGCCACCACGGTCTGCTTGGTCACCGACTCCGCTAGGACCTCCCCGTTGCGGTCGTAGATCCCGCCCCGCACGGCGGGCACGCTCACCGTCTGGGTCAGCTCCGGCGCCGACAGCGAGGCGTAGCGCCGATGGGAGAACTCCTGGACGTTGATCAGCTGGACGACCATGGCCAGGAACACGATCACCAGGGCCAGCCGCATGGCGCGGGAGCGCCGACCCAGCAGGACCGAGGGGCTCACCGCGGCGCCGTGGTCGCAGTGGTCGACGAGGCGGGGGGGAGGCGAGACG
Source organism: uncultured Acidimicrobiaceae bacterium (assembly GCA_963717885.1). GTDB lineage: Bacteria > Actinomycetota > Acidimicrobiia > Acidimicrobiales > RAAP-2 > Bog-756. The sequence goes on from CAVQXB010000005.1 coordinate 402,349, forward strand.
ACGGCGACCCGGGCCGGGGGCGTGGTCGCCGTGGTCCGGGCCGGCTCGGCCGTTGCCTTCGGCTTCGGGGGCGTGGCGTTGGACGGCGGGGGGGTCGCCGGGGCCGGGGCGGTGCCGGCCGGCTCCGGGACGATCCGGGGCGGCGGGAGGGGAACGTCGAGGGGCACCTGGGGCAGGTCGACCACCTGGGCCGGCGGCCACCAGGCCCTCGCTCTTGGCCTGGCTCACCACCACCGGCGGCGCCGCCTTCTAGGCCACGGCGATCTGGAGCGTCTTCTGGTCGGCCTCGGCGGCGGCCAGGGCGTGCTGGGTGGCGGCCAGGCGGACCTGTCCCTGGGTGATGAAGGCGTCACCGACCACCACGGCCAGCAGGCTCCCGACGACCAGGAGCCCCGAGAGCCACATGGTGGAGCGCTGGACGCACGGGGCCCGGGCCTTCCGACGGGGTGCCGGCTCGAACAGCCGCAGTGGCGGGCGACGGGGGCCGGCGGGAGCCGGGTGCGCGGCCGCGGCCCGGCGGGCGGCGCGCGGTGGCACTGGCGGGCGGCGCCATCAGGCCACTTCGCCGTTGGAGCGGTCCGCGGGCGGCCGGGAGGCGTTCGATGACCCGCAGGCGGGCGGCCTCGGCCCGGCGGTTCCGGGCCACCTCGTCCTCGGAGGGCCGGCGGGCGCCGCGGGTCACCAGGCGGAACTGGGGATCGGCACCGCAGACGCAGGGCAGGCCGGGCGGGCAGTGGCAGTCGTCGGTGGCGGCTCGGGTGAAGGTCGGTCTTGACCAGCCGGTCCTCGCCCGGAGTGGTAGGCGATGACCACGCATCGGCCCCCGGGGCGCAAGAGGGCCAGGGCGTCGTCGAGTGCCCTCTCCAGCTGGTCCAACTCCTCGTTCACGGCGATGCGGATGGCCTGGAAGACCCGGCGGGCCGGATGGCCGCCGGTGCGACGGGTGGCGGCGGGGATGGCGGCGCGGACCACGTCGGCCAGCTGCCCGGTGGTGGTGAGGGGTCGGGCCGCCACGATGGCCCGGGCGATGCGGCGGGCGAACCGACCCTCGCCGTTGTCGGAGAACAGCTCGGCCAGCGGGTCCTCGTCGTACTCGTTGACCACGTCGGCCGCGGTGCGACCCGAGGTCGGGTCCATCCGCATGTCGAGCGGGGCGTCACGCCGGTAGGAGAAGCCCCGCTCGGCCACGTCGAGCTGGGGTGAGCTGACGCCGAGGTCGAAGAGCGCCCCGCTCAGTCCACGCTCGCCGAGCGGCGTCCCGAGCCGGCCCTGCACGTCGGCCGACCACCTGGGACAGGGCGTCGAACCGGGACCGGCGGATGATCGCCCGGCCGCCGAAGGGGGCCAGTACCTCGCGTGGCCGCGGCCACTGCGGAGGGATCGCGGTCGATCCCGAGCACCCGGACCTCGGGGGGGGCGGCCAGGATGGCGGCCGCGTGGCCGCCGCCGCCCAGCGGTCGTGTCGAGGATCAGACCGGAGGGCACCGGGGCGAACAGCCCGACCACCTCCCCGGCCATCACCGGCTCGTGGGGGAAGTCCTGGTTCATCCGCAGTCCCTCGACCGGCATGATGCTCGCGGGTGGAGTGCCGCGCCGATCTCTCTGGAAGTAGGCGGAGGAGGATGCTTCCAGGGATCCGGTCGAGGGACTGCGCATGGGCCAGACTCGTTCGATGTGCACCTCGTGCCTGGCCACGGCGGCCAGGCCGGACTCGTAAGGGGACGGTCGGTGCCAGCCGTCCGAACCCCGGAACGGCGACGGCGCCCGTGGGATCGGAGCCGAGGTGATGAGCCTCCTTTCCTGGAGTGCAGGGGCGACAGCTTGGGGTGGGATCTTCCCTGGTCCCAGCGTACGGAGCGCCGGGGCATCGGCCGCTCCGGGCCGGAGGTCGGTGGGGTGGTCCACACTCGGATGGTCCGGGCTGACCCGTCCGCGGTCCGGTACCGCGTCGGGTGCCTCGGCGGACCGGGGGGCGCAGCCGATGAGCTGGGGTGGCGTTTCGGCTGGGTGGCGGACGAGGTGGAGGCGCATGGCGGCACTCAGTCGTCGTCGCCTTGGGTGAGTCGCTCCTCCTCGGGTAGGACCTTCTGGTCCCAGGAATCGCGATTCCACAGCTCCACCCGATCGATTGCCCCGAGTACCAGCACGTCGCCGACCAGGCCGGCGTACTCGCGGAGCCGCAAAGGGATGGCCATCCGGCCCTGCCGATCGATCTCCATCTCGTGCGACGTCGATGCCCACAGCCGGGCCAGGTTCCGCTCGCTCTTCGACGTGGACGCCCGCTCCAGCATCGACTCCATCTGCTGCTCGAACTGGTCCGGCGTCCAGAGCGAGAGGCAGCCGTCGGTGAACTCCGTCAGGTAGCCCCCGTGGTCGAAGTGAGCGCGGAACTTCGACGGGAGAATCACTCTTCCCTTGTCGTCGAGCGAGTGCTCGTACCTGCCGAAGAACCGTGCCACTGGTGATTGCTCCCACAATGCTCCCCGCAGTGCCCGGAACCCGACTCTTCGGATTCCTCCCTTTCACACCACTTTGCGCCACTTTACGCCCCACCCCCCCACTGGTCAACCACCGAGCCACGAAATTTGCCCGTTCCGGGCGCTCCGTTGCGGGCATGGCCCGGCGGGGAGGCAGCCGCGTCGCTGGTGTGACAGAGCGGCCATCGAGTGATCGCCGGGCGAAGGCCCAGCTCAGACGCGGCTAACGCCGGTCCAGGCCGGTGCCGGTGGCCCGGAGGGACCGACCCGGGGCCCCGGTGGGGGGAAGTGGAACGAGCCGTGGGGCGAAGTGGAGGGCCCGGAGCCAGGGCGGTGAAGTCGAGGGCCTCGTGCCGAGGCCCTCGCCCGGGCCCTAGGGGAGGGAGTCGAGGAAGGCGGAGGCCAGCGACGGGCCGTCCGGGGCGGGAACCCCCATCTCGTCGGCCAGGTCGGCCGCCCCGGCCACGGCCGACCCGAGCCCCGCGGTGGCCGCCTGGCGCTCCGCCGGGTCCAGCGCCAGCAGCTCCACCAGGGGCGCAGGATCCCACCGCAGAACACAGGCACCGTGGAACCAGGCCCCGTCCCGGGTCCGGCGTTGGGCCAGCCCCACCACCTTCCGACCGTCGGCGGCGACGACCTCACCGGCCCCCACCCCTCCGAAGCAGACCAAGGACGACCAACGAGTGCAGGCCACGAAGCCCTCGCGGTGGGCGGTGGCCCCAGCCAGGCCGGCGCGACCGAGGGCGTCGACCCAGGCCTGGCCCAGCCAGTGGAAGGCCCGATCGACGGCGCGGTCCCACAGCAGATCACCGCTCGGCAGCCAGACGTCGACCCATACAGGGTCCCCCGGGGTCACCAGCACGGCCCCTCCGCCCGACCTCCTGCGGACCACCGGTATCCCGACTTCCTCCGCTCGGTCCCGGTCCACCGCCTCCCCGGGCTGAGTCGAGCCGAGGACCACGGCCGTCTCCGGTACCCGGCAGACGGCCACGGTGCGCCGGCCAGGGGCTGCGGCCACACTGGGCCAGGAGGCGTGAAGAGCTCCGGCACCGCCCACCCGCTCCTCCACCCTCCAGGCACGGGGGCCCGCCACGCCTTCTCCCGTTCCCGTGCCGAGCGGGATCAGGCCGACAGCTGCTGGCGCGGCACCGAGGACCCGCCAAGGTACGTGCTCCAGTCCTCGCTGGCGCCCCCGCACAGGGCCAGCAGCTGGACGCGGTGCCTGGGGGCGACCGGTGTGGAGCGGAGCACCATGCCGGCCTCGTGGGGCAGGCGATCCTCCTTGCGCGTGTTGCAGCGTCGACAGGCGGCCACCACGTTCTCCCACGTGTGAGGCCCACCCTTGCTCCGAGGGATCACGTGGTCCAGGTTCTCGGCCGCCGAGCCGCAGTACTGACACCGGGAACCGTCCCGGGCGAACACCGTCCTCCGGTTCACCGCCACCCGGTAGTGCCGGGGGATCTGTACGTAGCGCACCAGGCGGACCACCGACGGCTCCGGGACGGTGAGGCGCTCGGCCCGGAAGACCCGATCGGTGGTGTGGACCAGCTCGGCCTTGGTGTCGAGCACCAGCAGGACGGCGCGTCGCGAGGAGACGATGCCCAGTGGCTCGAAGGTGGCGTTGAGCACCAGGGCCCGGCGCGACGGGGACCGGGGCGACCGAACGGCGACCGGGGCGTCCGGAGATCCCCCCGAGGCCCTCGTCTTCGCCGCGTGCTTCGACCGTCGATCCATCAGTCCGGAAATTAGCCCCATCGGGGCCGGTACCGGCGACCATGGTCGGCCGGAGGGCGGGGTCACACCGCTATCGGGCGGCCCCGGCCGTCGAGCGGCACCATTCGAGGTAGGAGATCACATCGGCCCGGTCCGGGACCCGGTCGGGGCGACCGTACGCGGTGACCATCCGGAACGCCCACAGGCGCCCGCTGGGCAGGGGAAGGGGCGGCCGTGACCTCCACCAGCCGGGTGCGGCCAGCCGCCGCAGCACTCCGAAGGCGGTCCACCAGAGGTCGGGCCGGCTGGCCACCGCCAGGCCCAAGGCCGCCACGGCCCGGCCTGACGGCCCGGCCGGCGGCTCTGGGGGGCCCGGCATCAGGTGGCGTCCCCCGGCCCAGATCTCTCGGCGAGGGCCCGTCGTCCTACGGCGGCCGCCCCCAGGAGGGGGCCGCGGCCCCCAGGCCGCCGGGGACGATCCGGGTTCCCTTGGAGTAGTCGAGACGGGAGCGGAGGGCGATCTCCTCCTGGGCCGCCTCGAAGAACACCGCACCGAAGCCGAGAGCCACTGACCCCGCCACCACCGCCAGTTGGAGGTCGAGGAGATTGGCCACCGAGGCCACCGCCCGGCCCACCAGGGTCCCGGTGCGTCGGCGTATGGGGTCGGGCGCCTGGGCGGCAGGCATGCCGGTCATCGTCTCGATCGACCGTCCGGAGGCCTCGGCCTCGAGACAGCCACGGCCACCGCACACGCACCGCCGTCCTTGGGGCTCAACCACCAGGTGACCGATGTGCCCCGCATTCCCGTCCGACCCGTCCAGCAGGCGTCCGTCGACCACGATGCCTCCCCCCACTCCGGTGGACACCACCATGGCCAGGTAGTCCGTCCGGCCGCGGGCCGCGCCCAGCCAACCCTCCCCGAGGGCCAGCGCCTTGGCGTCGTTGTCCACGGCCACCGGTAGTGCCACCTCACGGGCCAGCCGCGCCGCAGTGGGAACCGCACCCAGGCCGCGATGTTGAGCGGGCTGACCGTCTCCCCGCCGGCGGCCATCGGTCCTCCGCACCCCACCCCGCACACGACGGGCTCCGACGGGGTCTCCGAGCGGGCCGGCCGGATCAGAGGGGCGAGCTCCCCGAAGACCACCTCGGGATCGGTGGTGGCCGGTGTGGCTGCCCGCGATTCCGACTGGATGGCCCCGGACCCGTCCACGACGGCGGCGGCCATCTTGGTCCCACCGATGTCCACCGCCAGCACCACCGGGCCGCCCCCGCCGACGGCAGCGCCCCGGCCGACGCGGCCCTCGGGGCGGTCGATGCTCAACGGCGGGTCAGGAGGTCCGGTCAGGCCGGTGCGGTCACTCGTCGCGGTGGAAACGGCCACGGATCCAGTCCCGCGGGTCGTGCACGGTGTTGCTGAGGTTGCGGCTGTGGAGCGAGCGGGAGATGTCGTCGATCCCGGCCTTGCCCATCCGCCGGGCGTTGTTGGCGAACACCACACCCGACAGGAACATCACCACGACCCCGACGAAGCCCAGGACCACCGACCTCGAGAAGGTGAGGATCATGAAGACCAGCGCCGCCACGAACACCAGGGCCGACCAGATGCAGTAGCGGCCGGCATGCCGGTAGACCGTCTCCGAGCGCACCCGCTCCGCGAAGCCAGGGTCCTCCTGGTAGAGGGACTGCTCCAGCTCGTGCAGTATGCGCTGTTCGTGCTCAGAGAGCGGCAACGAACTCGTCCCCTCCACCCAACTTCGTGTCCAGCGGTGATCGCTACCATCATCCTCGCGCATCCCCCACTCGAATACACGCCGCATCCCCACGGACACTCCCCCGCCGGACGCTGCACCGTTTGACCAGACACCAGAACCATATTACAAGGCTGACGGTCGATCTTCATCCATTCCGGGGCTCCCCTCGGGCGCTCGGGCCCCACTGGGCCTCCCCCCGGCGCCTGACCCGCAGGCCGTCCGCCCCCACCAGGGAGGCCGGGCCCACCGAGGAGCCTCCGTACCGGGCCCGGATGGCGTCGACGGCCGCGTGACCGGTGCCCCAGGAGCCCTGGATCCGCTCGGCCTCCTCCTCGGCCCGGACCAGTCGGTCCGCACCGGTGGCCCCGCCGACATCGGCGCTCGTCGTGCCGCGTGCCGGCCGCCTCGCCGGCCGTCGGCCGGCCCCAGGTCGAGGTCGAGGCTGAGTTGGCGGCCCCGCCTGGGCCTCGCCGAACCCGGAGAGGCTGACCCCGAGCAGGCGGACACCCTGGTCCAGCTGGACCGAGTCGAGCAGGCCGCCGCCACCGACGCCGATGGCCGGCGACGGCGTCGACCGGGACGGCGAGGGAGTGGGACCGGGTGATCATGCGAGAAGTCGCCGAAGCGGACCTTGACGCTGACGGTCCGGGCCGCCAGACCCGATCGGCGCAGGGCGGTGGCCGAGGCGTCCACCATGCGCAGGAGGTGACCGTGGAGCACGGCGCGGTCCCAGAGGTCGGAGGGGAAGGTCTCCTCGTGGCCGATCGACTTGGCCTCCTGTTCGGGGACCACCGGCCGCGGGTCGTCGCCGCGGGCCAGCTCGGCCAGGTGGCGCCCCTGCGCCGTCCCGAGGCAGCCGCTCGAGCGATCCGGGCGGGACCGCGGCCAGGTCGCCGACGGTCGGTGATGCCCAGGGACTCCAGCCGCCGCCCGGTGACCGGGCCCACCCCCCACAGGGCCCGGACGGGCAGCGGGTGGAGGAACTCGAGCTCCCGGTCGGGATCGACCACCACCACGCCGGGACCCTCGGCGATGCCCGAGCGCGGTGGCGGTGGGCTTGGCCGCCTTCGAGGCCAGCTTGGCCATCAGCTTGCTGCGACCCACGCCGACCGAGCAGTGCAGATGGAGCTCCTCGGCCACCCGCTGACGGATGGCGGTGGCGATGGTCGGGCCGTCGCCGAGCAGGTGCCTGGATCCGGAGACGTCGAGGAAGGCCTCGTCCAGCGAGATGCCCTCGACCAGCGGGGTGACGGAGTGGAAGATGGCATGCAGCCTCTGGCTCTCCTCGACGTAGCGGTGGAAGCGGCCGTCGACGAACACCGCGTCCGGGCAGAGCCGGCGGGCCACCGACGACGGCATGGCCGAGTGGACGCCGAACATGCGGGCCTCGTAGGTGCAGGCGGCCACCACGCCCCGGGTCCCGATCCCCCCGACGATCACCGGGAGCCCGGCCAGCGACGGGTCGTCGAGGACCTCCACCGAGGCGAAGAAGGCGTCCATGTCGACGTGCAGGATCACCCGGTCGACGGCCGGCCGACCCCGGCGTCCGGTCCCGGATCCGGCCGGGCCCGGCCGGCTCACCCACCGAGGCGCAGCCTCCGGAACCCCTCGGCGAAGGCCACGCCGGCCTGCCGGCCGGCGTCCTCGGCCCCCAGCCTCACCGCCGTCGAGGCCCACTCCACGCCGTCGGGGAACTGGCTCCGGTGACAGGCCGACCGCCTCGCCCTTGACGTCGACCGTCGACGAGATGTCCACCCAGACGTCGGGCTCGAGGGTCCCCGACAGCAGGACCGTGGTCACCTGGTGGGCCGGCCCGGCCCGCGGGAAGTAGTGCGGCAGTGCCGCCGCCGGCGAGACCGCGTCGAGCGCGGCCATGCCGGTGATCCGGTGGTCGCGGTGGTTGAAGTAGTCGTGGCCGAAGAACACCGCCGTCGGGATCGGGGCAGAGCACCACGTCCGGGTCGGAACCGGCGCACTGCGGCCACCAGCGCCTCCCGGAGCTCGGCGTCGTCGCCCAGCTCCCCGTCGGGGTAGTTGAGGGAGTCCTGACCGGCCACGCCCGAGCACTCGGCCGCCTCGGCCGCCTCGCACGGCCCGGCGGGCCGCCAGCTCGGCCGGGTCGATGGACGGGTCCGACGAACCCTTGCCCCCGTCGGTGCACAGGAGGATCCGTACCTCGCAGCCGGCCTTGGCCCAGGCGGCCAGCGTCCCGCCGCACGAGACGTCGGGGTCGTCCGGATGGGCGTAGATGGCCAGGGCCCGAGCCGGCGACGTCGGTCGATCAGCTCGGCCACCGATCAGCCCTCGGACTGCTTCGGGCGCCGTCGTCTTGGTCAGGAGGCCGACCTCGCGGCGGAAGTCGTCCACGCCCTCGAACCCCTTGTAGACGCTGGCGAACCGCAGGTAGGCCACCTCGTCCACCTCCCGGAGTCGCTCGAGCACGGCCAGACCCACCTGCTCGGAGGTGGGTTCGGAGCCCTCCTCCCGCAGCTCGTCCTCCACCTCGTGGGCCACCGTCTCGAGCTGCTCCTCGGTCACCGGGCGGTTCTTGGTGGCCGAGCGAAGCCCGTCGATCAGCTTGCCCCGGTCGAAGGGCTGGCGGAGGCCCGATCGCTTGATGACCATCAGCGGGATCTCGTCGATCCGCTCGAAGGTGGTGTAGCGGTGGCCGCAGCTGACGCACTCTCGACGACGCCGGATGGCGGCTCCCTCCTCGGCCAACCTCGAGTCGACCACCCGATCGTCGTCAGCCAGGCACCAGGGACATCGCACGACATGAGGCTAGTGCTCCTCCCCGCAGGCGGTCCGTCGGCCGGCGGTCTCCGGACCCGGCCTCGGGACGCCCCAGACTCCTCAGGGAAGGACGATCCGTTCCCCGGGCACCACCGTGTCCGAGCCGGTCTGCGCGGCCAGTCTCGGCCACCAGCGGACGCGGATCGGCGGTCGGTTCGAGCCGCTCGGCGATCGTCCACAGGGTGTCGCCGGGCCTGACGGTGTATGTCGCGCCGCGCGGTCTCCGCCGGAGCGGAACCGGTGGCGTGGGAGTGACCACCGGTTCCGCTCAGCGGAAGAGCAGAGGACGGCCAGGCAGGGCCATGGCGGCGAGCAGGGTGCCGGCCGGCGGCCGCGACCTCCGCGGCGACGGGCCCGCCGGCACGGTCGGGCACCGGAGCCGCCGGGGCCGGGCCACCGCACCGGGGGTCTCCCACCCCGAGCGGATCGGGTGCCGATCCGACCAGCGCAGGTCCGGGGCCCGCGACCGGTCGGTCCGACGGTCCGGCGTCCGGGCTCCGACCAGAGTGCCGTCATCGGGCTGACCTCTCGCGGTAGGGCGTGCGGCGACGCCGGCCGGTCGTCGTCTCCATGGGTGAGTCCATGGACACGGTCACTGGTGGTGTGCACCGTCGCTCGGTCCGGCGCCGACGGCATGCCCTCTCGTGGGGCCGTCGGGGCGGCGGGTGCGCCGCCCCGGTCGGGCCCTCCGCCGGTGATGTCTCGATCGAACCTGTGTTCGCCATGGGCCAATGTCACCACGAACGCCTGTTCGTTGTCAAGCGGTTCTTCGAACGGGTGTTTGCTTCTGGCCGCTCGGGGCTAGCTTCTGCAAACAGACGTTCGCCGTCCGGCCGGATGTCGGGCGACCCCGGCGGCGACGCCCGTGACGACCAAGGAGAGCCATGGCCCAGGTACTCAGCACCAAGCGCAAGCAGATTCTGGACTGCATCTCGGAGGCGGTCAGGGAGCGGGGCTACCCCCCGTCCGTCCGCGAGATCGGCGAGTCGGTCGGTCTCACCTCCTCCTCCACCGTCCACGCCCACCTGGCCGTGCTCCAGCGCGAGGGGTACCTGCGGAGGGACCCGACCAAGCCCCGCGCCATCGAGGTCTGCTACGACCCCTCCTCGAAGGTGATCGTGGACTCCCGGCCGATCCGCCACGTCCCCCTGGTCGGCGACGTGGCCGCCGGTACGGGCGTCCTGGCCCAGGAGAACGTGGAGGAGCTCTACCCCCTGCCCGAGGACTTCACCGGCACGGGGACACTGTTCATGGTGACGGTGCGGGGGGACTCGATGATCGACGCCGGGATCATGGACGGTGACTTCGTCGTCGTGCGCCAGCAGCCCACGGCCGACGAGGGCGACATGGTGGTGGCGGGCATCCCCGACGGGGAGGCCACCGTCAAGAGGCTCTCCACCCGTGACGGGAAGGTTGTCCTGCACCCCGGCCAACGAGCGGCTCTCCCCCATGGAGTTCGAGCCCGGCGAGGTGACCATCTACGGCCGGGTGGTGACGGTGCTGCGCCGGCTCTGAGGCTGGGTCTCCCGGGTGAGGCCGGCTACACCTTCGGAGTGGTGATTCTGACCGAGCTCATGTCCGGGTATCGATCCCCGGCTCCCGAACCGGCCGGGAACACCTCCTCGATGGCGGTCGAGATCGGCATCGTCGAGCTCCACGTCCAAGGCCGCCACGTTCTCCTCGAGGTAGGTACGGCGCTTGGTGCCGGGGATGGGGACCACGTCATCGCCCCGGGAGAGGACCCAGGCCAGGGCCAGCTGGCCCGGTGTGCAGCCCTTCTCGGCCGCCAGCGTTCGCACCTTGTCCACCAACTCGATGTTGTGGGCGAAGTTCTCCCCGGTGAACCGGGGCAGGTGCGCCCGGAAGTCGCCCTCGGGGAAGCCGTCCGGCGAGGTGATCTCACCGGTCAGGAAACCCCGACCGAGGGGGCTGTAGGCCACGATCCCGATCCCCAGCTCCCGGGCCGTCTCGATCACCGGTCCCTCGAGGTCGCGGCTCCACAGCGACCACTCGCTCTGGAGGGCGGTGACGGGGTGGACGGCACAGGCCCGGCGCATGGTGTCGGGCAGTGCCTCGGAGAGGCCCAGGAACCGGACCTTGCCCTCGGACACCAGCTCGGCCATGGCGCCCACCGTCTCCTCGATGGGGACGTTCCCGTCGGTGCGGTGCTGGTAGTAGAGGTCGATGTGGTCGACACCCAGGCGCCCGAGGGACGCCTCACACGCCTGTCGCACGTAGGCCGGGTCGCCCCGGACGGTGCGGACAGCCGGGTCCGGACCTCGGGAGATCCCGAACTTGGTGGCCAGCACCACCTCGTCCCGGCGATCGGCGATGGCCCGACCGACGAGCTGCTCGTTGAGGTACGGGCCGTACATGTCCGAGGTGTCGAGGAAGGTGACCCCGAGGTCGAGGGCCCTGCGGATGGTGGCGATCGACTCGTCGTCGTCGCCCGCCCCGTAGAACTCGCTCATCCCCATGCAGCCGAGACCCTCGGCCGAGACCTCGAGCCCCGTGGAGCCCAGGGTGCGGGTCGGAACGGTCACAGCCCCGACCCTACCGGCCGGTCCGGAGCAGCGTGCCCAGCACCGTGGCCGTGCGCTCCAGGGCGCCCGCAGTCACGTGCTCGCCGGGCGTATGGGCCACCAAGGGGTCACCGGGGCCGAAGTTGGCCGCCGGCACACCGTGGGCCCAGAGCGAGGAGGCGTCCGTCCAGCCCTGCTTGGCCACCGGACGGGAGCCGGTGGCGGCCACCAGCGCGGCCAGCACCGGATGGCCCAGCGCGGGCGGCGCGCCGGGGGCGGCGTCGGTCACCTCCCACCGGTCCCCCGGCTCGAGGTGGGGCCCCAGGAGCTCCCGCACCGAGGCCTCGGCCTCCTCGGGGGTCCGGTCTGGCGCGAACCGGTGGTTGACCACGAGCGAGGCCTCGTCCGGGACCACGTTGCCGGAGACCCCGCCGGCGATCTCGACCGCCTGGAGCTGCTCGACGTACTCGCAGCCGTCCAGCACGGGCCGGCGGCCGGGGTAGGCCGCCACCGCGTCCAGCAGGGGCGCCAACCGGTGGATGGCGTTGCGACCGGCCTGGGGCCGGGCGGTGTGGGCGCGGCGTCCCGCCAGCCGAGATCAGGACCCGCAGGGTGCCCTGGCAGCCGGCCTCCACCACCCCGGCGGTGGGCTCACCCAGGATGGCGGCGTCCGCCTCCAGCAGGTCGGGCCGGTGCTCCCAGAGCAGGCGGAGCCCGTTGAATTCCTGGGCCACCTCCTCGCCGGAGTAGAAGACCCAGGTCACGTCCACGGCCGGCTCCGGGATGGTCCCGGCCAGGTGGAGGAAGACGGCGAGACCGCCCTTCATGTCGGCCGAGCCCACCCCGTAGAGGGTCTCGTCCTCGATCCGGGGCTCCTCGTTCCCGCCCACCGGCGGGACGGTGTCGAGGTGGCCGGCCAGAAGCACCCGGTGCGGCCGACCGAGGTGGGTCCGGGCCACCACGTTGTGGTCCACCCGTTCGACCTCCAGCCACGGGCACAGCCGTACGGCCGCCTCCACCGCATCGGCCATCGGTCCCTCGGCGTGGCTGACCGAGGGGATGGCCACCAGTGCCGTGGTCAGCCCGAACAGCCCGTCGGGCATGGGCTGTGCGCCCGCGGAGCCTCCGCGGTCACGTGGAGACGCCGTGGTGGCGGAGGATATCGTTGAGCTTGGCCTTGTCGTGCCGCTCCCCCTCGGTCAGCCGCTTGATGACCAGCACGCAGGGCAGGAAGAACTCCCCGCCGGGGAACTCCCGGCGCCGGGAGGCCTGGACCGCCACCGACCAGGGGGGAACGTGCCCGCGGCTGATCTGGTCGCCGGACTCCGCGTCGATCACCGGGATGGACGGGTTGAGGATGGTCCCCTCGCCCACCACCGAGCCCCGGCTGACCCGGGCCCCCTGGGTGATCATGCAGCGGCTGCCGATCATGACCTCGTCCTCGATGATCACCGGCGCGGCCTGGGCCGGCTCCAGCACGCCGCCGATGCCCACCCCTCCGGACAGGTGGACCTGCTCCCCGATCTGGGCACACGAGCCGACGGTGGCCCAGGTGTCGACCATGCTCCCCGCACCCACCCGGGCCCCGATGTTGACGTAGCTGGGCATGCAGATGACCCCGTTGCCCAGGAACGAGCCCCAGCGGGCCGAAGCGCCGGGCACCACCCGGACCCCGGAGGCGGCGTACCCCTTCTTGAGCGGGAGCTTGTCGGCGTACTCGAAGGGACCCACCTCCGTAGTCTCCATGGCCTTCAACCGGAACAGGAGCAGGATGGCCTGCTTCAGCCACTGGTGGACCACCACCCGGTCGGTGGCCGGGTCCACCTCGGCCACGCGGGCCTGGCCCGAGTCGAGCAGGTCGACGGCCTCGGTCACCACCGCCAGGGCATCGGAGTCGGCCGGGCCGAGCTCCGCGGCGCGGGACCACAGTTCGCCGATCTGGGACTGGAGATCTGCCATGGGCCTGACGTTACCGCCGAGTCCGGCCGGCCCCGATCCGCACCGGGCCGCCCCTCCGGTCGACCGCCGCGCCGCCCCTCGGGCCGCCGTTCATGCCGGGGAGGGAGCACCGAGAGGCCGGCCCGCCAGCCGCCGCGCCACCAGCTCCAGACGGTCCAGGGGCTGGACCACCGCCACTCGGACGTGGCCCGACCCATCGGGGCCGTAGAGTTCGCCCGGACTGGTCAGCAGTCCGCCCTCCAGGGCCAGCGACTCCGCCAGCGCCCAGGACCCGGGACTCCCGTGGTCGCCCCAGCTGTCGGGCACCGGTGCCCACAGGTAGAACCCGCCGGCCGGCCGTGGGGTCGGCACGCCGCTGTCGGCCAATACCCCGGCCACGAAGGCCAGCCGCTCCTGGTACCGGTGGCGTTGCTCCTCGACATGGGTGTCGTCGCCGAGAGCGGCGACGGCACCGGCCTGGACCGGGCCGGGGACCATCAGGCCGGCGTGACGCCGCACGTCGAGCAGGAAGCCGACCAGGTCGGGGTCCCCGGCGTAGAAACCGGCCCTCACTCCGGCCAGGTTCGACCGCTTGGACAAGGAGTGGACCGCCACGACCCCCTCCACCCCGGCGGCGAGCACGGTGGCCGGCGGACCGTCCCAGGTGAACTCGGCATAGCACTCGTCGGAGAAGACCGGGATCCCCCACCGGCGGCCCCACCCCGCCACGTGCCCCAAGTCGGTGAGGGCGCCGGTGGGGTTGGAAGGGGAGTTGACCCAGACCATCAGGGCGCGGTCGATGTCCTCAGCGGCCACCGAGTCGAGGTCGAGTCCGCCGCCGGCCAGCTCGGGCACCGGGACCGGGCGGCACCCTCCGAGTAGGGCGCCCATGGCGTAGGTGGGGTACGAGACGGCTGGATAGAGGACGCTGTCCCGCCCCGGGGTGCGGAGGCGGAGATACTGGGCCGCGGACGCCACGAACTCCTTGGTCCCCACGCACGCCGCCACCTCGCGGTCGGCGTCGACGGTCACCCCGAACCGTCGGGCCAGCCACTCGGCCGCGGCGCGCCGGTAGGCCGGCGATCCCGGCGACGTGGGGTAGCCCCGCTCGGTACCCGAGGTCGCCATGGCCTCCACCACCGCGGGTGGCGGCGGGTCGCACGGGGTGCCGATGGAGCAGTCCACCAGACCCCCGTCGTCGGCGAAGCGGCCCTCGACCCGGGCCTTCAAGGCATTGAGCCGGTCATAGGGGTACGGGGGCGGGTGGAAGCCGGCGACCCCGTCCCCCGCACCCGGATCGGCGCTCATGACCCCAGGAACTCGGCGAAGCGCGACCGGCCCACCTCGTCGAGGACCACCTGGATGCGGGTGGACTCCTCCCCGGCGACCTCGCCCACGATCTCACCTTCGCGGTGCACGGCGGCCAGCACGTCGCCGCGGGCCCAGGGGATGTCCAGTTCGACCACCGTGTCGCCGACCCGGAGCCGGTCCCCCATGGCCACCAGCAGCTCGGGGAGGCCCTGGCCGGTGCGGGCCGACACCATGACCGAGCCCTCGTGGGCCACCATCAGGCGACGGGCTTCCTCCCCGGCGGCGCCCGGCCTGCCGTCGGGGACCGATCCGTTGTGGTTGGCGGCCGCCCGGTCCTGGGCCAGGATGGCGTCGGCCTTGTTCACCACCAGCAGCTCGGGCAGGCCGCCGGCGCCGATCTCGGCCAGCACCGTGCGGACCGCATCGACCTGGCCTTCGAAGTCCGGGGCCGAACCGTCCACCACGTGGAGGATCAGGTCCGACTCCCCCACGACCTCCAGGGTGGAACGGAACGCCTCGACCACCTGGTGGGGCAGCTTCCGGACGAACCCCACCGTGTCGGTGACCAGCACCTTCTCCCCACCCGGGAGGTCCAGCTGGCGGGTCCGGGGATCCAAGGTGGAGAAGAGGCGGTTCTGGACCAGGACGTCGGACCCGCACAACCGGTTGAGCAGGGTGGACTTACCGGCGTTGGTGTACCCCACCAGGGAGACGGTCCGCTGGCGGGAACGGGCCCGGCCCTTCCGCTGGGTACGGCGGGTCTGGTCCAGCCTCCGCAGGTCCGCCTCCAGCCGGGTCATCCGGCGTACCAGCCGCCGGCGGTCGACCTCGAGGGCGGTCTCGCCGGGCCCCCGGGTACCGATGCCACCGGCCTGCTGGCTGAACGTCCGACCCCGGCCCCGCAACCGGGGCAGTCGGTAGCGCAGCAGGGCCAGCTCGACCTGGGCGCGACCCTCGGGGGTGCGGGCGTTCTGGGCGAAGATGTCGAGGATCACTGCGGTGCGGTCGATGGCCGTCCGGCCCAGGATCTTCTCGAGGTTCCGTTGCTGGGCCGGCGAGAGGTCGTCGTCGAAGACCACGGTGTCGGCATCGACGGCCAGGCACACCGACAGGAGCTCCTCCGCCTTGCCCCGACCCAGATAGGTGGCGGGGTCGGGCGTGGTCCGGCGCTGGATGATCCGCTCCATGACGTCGGCGCCGGCCGTCCCGACCAGTAGGGCCAGCTCGTCCAGTCCGGCCTCGGTGGCCGCCAGGGTGGAGTGGGGGAAGGTCACACCGACCAGTACGATCCGCTCCCGGACGGCCCGGGAGATGAGGGTGTCGGTGAACGCCGAGTCGGTCGGGGTCACCGGCGGGATCCGGCCAGCAGCGCCGCCGGATCGACCTCGACGTCGGCCACCCAGGCCACCGGGCCGCTCAGCACGGCGGCGTCCCGACCGAGCTCCACCCGGAGGGTGCCGCCCGGGTTGTGGACCTCGACCGTGGCGCCGACCAGGCCCCACGCATGGGCGGCGGCGGCGGCGGCGGCGCTGCCGGTGCCGCAGGCCAGGGTCTCCCCGACCCCGCGCTCGAACACCCTGAGGATGAGGGCGTCGGGCTCCGGGCCGAGGGCCACGAACTCGACGTTGATCCCTCCGGGGAACTCCTCTTGGAGCTTGGTGCCGATCTCGGTCACCTCGATGCCGGCCGGATCGCCGCCCAGCAGAACCAGATGGGGGTTGCCCATGTCGACCAGGCGGGCCCGGCCCTCGGCCAGGAGGGGCGGCTGCTCGGCCCCCAGGCTGGGCGCCCCCATGTCCACCGAGGCCCAGTCCGGCCCTCCCCCCTCGGCCTCCCGGTACTCGACGGTCCGGACCCCGTTCCGGGTGGCCACGGTGAAGATGGGTGGCCGCACCAGCCCGGCGGCCGCCGCCGCCTGGGCGAGACAGCGCATCCCATTGCCGGTCATCTCGGCGCTCCCGCCGTCGGCGTTGGCCAGGTCCATGGTCACATCGGCGCCTTGCGATCCGGCCAGGATCCTGATCAGCCCGTCGGCGCCCACCCCGAACCGTCGGTCGCACAGGGCGCGCACCGTCTCGGCGGTCAGACCGGCCCGGTCGTCCAGGTCCACCAGGACCAGGAAGTCATTGCCGGCACCGTGGTGCTTGGTCAGGTGGAGGCGCGGGTGGGAGGACGGGGTGGCGGTCATCTCGTGCTGGTCCATTCTCCCACCCCTTCGGCGGCCCGCGGGTCCTTCCCGACGACGGCCGCCACGGCACCCACCGGATCGTCGGCGGGGTCCATCCACACGATACGGGGATCGCGTCGGAACCACGCCCGCTGCCGTCGGGCGAAGGCCCGGGTGCGGTGCACGGCCAGGCTCACCGCCTCGTCCAGCGACAGGCCCTGCTCGAGATGGGCGAGCAGCTCGCGGTAGCCCAGCGCCTGGCGGGCCGTCCGGGAGATCCCTCCGGGGCGGGAGGCCAGGCCACGCACCTCGTCCAGGAGGCCCCGATCCATCAGTTCCTCGAAGCGCGTCGCGATCCGCCGGTCCAGGTCGTCGGGCTCGCGATCCAGTCCGATCAGGACCACCCGGCTGGGCGGGTACCGCTCCAGTCCGGGCCCGAAGGCCGAGAACGGCCGGCCCGAGCCGAGGGTCACCTCGAGGGCCCGCACCAGGCGGCGGCGGTTGGCCGGCTCGATCCGGGCTGCGGCCACCGGGTCGAGCTCGACCAGGCGGCGGTGGAGCCGTCCGAGCACCTCCCGCTCCACGGCGCCGCCCTCCGGCCCGGCCCGGTCGAGCTGGGCCGACAGCTCCGCGGCGACCTCGGGGAATCGGCCCGGGAAGGCGAGATCGTCCACCACCGCCCGCAGATACAACCCGGTCCCCCCGACCAGCAGGGCGGCGCGCCCCCGTGCGGCGATCCCGGCCAGGGCGTGACGCGCCGCCTGCTGGAACTGCTGCACCGTGAACTCGTCCGCGGGGTCGACCAGGTCCACCAGGTGGTACGGCACCCGGGCCCGCGCCTCGGGGGTGGGCTTGGCCGTCCCGATGTCCATTCCCCGATAGACGGCCATCGAGTCCACCGACACGAGCTCGACGCCTGTCCCCCGGTCCCCCGGGACCGAGGGTGGGCGCACCCGTTCGGCCACCTCGAGGGCGATCCCCGACTTGCCCGAGGCGGTGGGACCAACCAGCGCCACGACCGGAGGAGTTCGAGGCTCCGGCCGACCCACCCCGGTCCCCGTCGCGGCCGCCCCCACCGTGGCCCTCCGCTCAGCCGGCGGCAACCGCGAGTCGAATCCGGTGGGAGGGAGGTGCGATCACCTCGCGCAGCACGCCGCGCAGGTGGTGGCGGGCGGCATCGACCACCTCCACGGTGGCGTACGACCCCTCCCGCGGCGGCCGTCCGTCGCCGACGTCGAAGTGGACCAGCTTGTTCTGGCCGGTCCGGCCGGTCGTCACCGCCGGGTCCCGCTTGGAAGGACCCTCGACCAGGACCTCCTCCACCCGGCCGATCCGCTCGCGGTGCCGGATCAGGGCGGATCGCTCCACCACGGTCCGGAGCCGCTCGATCCGCTCGGCCACCACATCGGCGGGGAGGAACCGGTCGGTCATGGCCGCGGCCCTGGTGCCCGGGCGAGGCGAGAAGATGAACGTGTAGGCGCTGTCGTAGGCCGCCTCGGCCGCCACCTCCAGGGTGGCGTCGAAGTCGCCCTCGGTCTCGCCCGGAAACCCCACGATGATGTCGGTGGTCACGGCCAGGTCGGGTACGGCGGCCCGGGCCGAGGCCAGGCGGTCCAGGTACCGCTGGGCGGTGTAACCCCGCCGCATGGCGGCCAGGACCGCGTCGCTGCCGGACTGGAGCGGGAGGTGGAGGTGGTTGCACACCTCGTCGGTGTCGGCCATGGCGGCGATGGTCTCGGGACGCAGGTCCTTCGGGTGGGGGCTCGTGTAGCGCACCCGACGGATGCCGTCGATGGCGCCGACCGCTCGGAGCAGCTCGGCGAAGAGCGGGCGGCGGCGGGTCAGGTCCCGGCCGTAGGAGTTCACGTTCTGCCCCAGCAGGCTGACCTCGGTCACACCCCGACCGCTCAGCGTGCGGACCTCGTCGACGAGCTCGTCGAGGGGCCGCGACACCTCGCCACCCCGGACCGACGGCACGATACAGAAGGCGCACGAGTTGTCGCACCCCATCTGGATGGTGACCCAGGCGGCATAGGGCAGGTCGCGGACGGCGTTGAGCGCGGCGACCTGCTGACCGGAGCCGGAAGGCCCGGGTCCGCCGTCCCCGTCCTCAGCCGGCGGCCCGTCCAGGATCTCCACCACCGGCCCCGACCGGGCCGCCTGCCGGAGGAGGGCCGGGGCCCGGGCGAGGTTGTGGGTGCCGAACACCACGTCGACGTGGGAGGCACGTTCCCGGACCCGCTCGCCGTCCATCTGGGCCAGACACCCGCCCACGGCGATCTGCATTCCCGGCCGGCTCTCCCGGAGCGCCTTCAGATTGCCCAGGTGGCCGTAGAACTTGTTGTCGGCGTTCTCGCGGATGCAGCACGTGTTGAACACCACCACGTCGGCAGACTCGATGTCTGCCGTGGCCACCAGGCCGTCGGCCTGCAGCGCCCCGGCCAGCCGTTCCGAGTCGTGGTCGTTCATCTGACACCCGAACGTGCGGATGTGGAAGGTGCGCGGCCCACTGGCCTGCTCCGCGGTGGTCACCACCACAGGATACGGCCCCTGGCGCCGGACACCGGACCGAGCGTTCCTTCGGAGAGCCGGAACCACACCTCTTCGGGAGGCTGCTACTCGTCGAAGTCGAAGTCGAACAGCTCGGTCGACCCCTTGCGGTCGAGGATCAGTCCGTGCATGTCGGCGTGGAGGATCAGGGCCTGCCCGGGCACGTCCGCCTCGGCCAGAGCCTTCTCGGCGGCCGACTGGACCGCCGGCGCGTGGTGGCCCTGGGTGATCCCGAGCAGCGAGGGACCGGCCCCCGACCAGCACACGGCCAGGGCCCCGCCGGCCGACATCGCAGCCAGCAGCTTGGGTGCGGCAGGGAACAGCGGGCTCCGGTAGTCCTGGTGGAGCCGGTCCTCGGTGGCCTCGGGGATGAGGACCCGGCTGTCGGCCAGTCCGGCGATCAGGAGTGCCATCCTCGACAGGTTGAAGCCCGCGCTCTCCCGGCTCACCACGGTGGGCAGCGCCTGACGGGCCCGCGCCGTGGACAAGGTGACGTCGGGCACGATGACCACGAAGGCCAGGCTCACGTCCAGGGGGAGCCGAACGGCCTGGACGCCTCCCTTCACCCGGGCGGCGGCCACCAGCCCGCCCACCATGGAGGCAGCCGCATTGTCGGGGTGGCCGTCCATCTGGGCCGCCACCGCCAGGGGGTCCCGGGCCCCGGCCGCCGCGGCCGCCGCCACCGCCAGCGCCGCCGAGGAGCCGAGGCCCCGGGCGATGGGGATCTGGGACCGGACGGTGATGGCCAGGTGATCGGTCCCGGCCACGTCGATGGCCACCCGCGCCGCCAGGTGGGAGGGGTCGTCGGACAGACCGGCTCCCTCGCCCTCGGAGCGCACGATCAGCTTCGAGGCCGGCTCCACCTCCACCTCGACATACCGGTCGAGGGCGATGGCCAAGGTGTCGAAGCCCGGTCCGAGATTGGCCGACGACGCGGGGACTCGTGCACGCACACCGACACGGTACTCGCGGGGGGTTCGCCCGGTCCGGACCGTCGGAACGACCCGCCGGCGGCCCCGGCCCGGTTACTCAGTCGTGGAGCAGACGCCACCACCACGTCGGTTCGGGCACGGTGGAGGCCAACGTCAGCGGGACCGTCTCGGATTGCGAACCGAGGGAGAAGGTGGCCGTCCCCACGTGACTGCCCTGGGGCCCGCCGGCGGGGACCGTGTGGAGGGTGGTGGTGGCCGCCACCTGCTGACCGGCCCACCCGAGCAGCGAGGCTGATCGGGCTGCCACCACTCCCACCCGATGAGCCTGGCCACCCCAGACAGCGGTGGCGGTGCCGACCACCGCCCCCTTGGTGGCCACGGCCACCGGCACCACACCGGACTGGGCTGCCTGGAGCAGGGCCTCGGTCACCGGACGGGTGTAGCGGAGCGGGTCGGGCACCTGCAGATCATCGATCGGGATGGTGGTGGTGGTGGGAGGCGGTGGTGGCGGTGCGGTGGTCGGCGGTGCGGTGGTCGGCGGCGGAGGGGTGGTCGGCGGGGGCACCACCCCGGGGGCCGGAGCGCTGGTGGTGGTGGTGGAGGTGGTGGGGAGGAGGACGGGGGGCGGTGGTCGTGGTGGTCTTGGGAACGATGGGTGGCGGCGTCGGCTGTCCCAGCACCGCCGCCAGCACCAGCACCGAGTGGTCCCCCACCACCCGATTGGCCGCCAGGACCAGGCAGCCCCCGGCTTTGGAGGTGTACCCGGACTTGATGCCGATGACGCCGTTCTTGCCGATCTCGCTCACCACGTTGGGGAGGGTGCCCACCCCCGGGAAGTCGATCGAGGCCATGCCCACCACCTCGGCAAAGGTGGGGTCGAGCATCCCGGCGGCGGCCACCCGCAGACAGTCGGCGGCGGTGGACACCGAGCCGGGGTCGTATCCGCTGGCGTCCACGAAGTGGGTGGCGGTGGCCCCGAGCGAGGCGGCCAGTGTGTTCATCTTGAGCACGAAGGCCGGGATGCTGCCGGCATCCCACACCGCCAGGCTGTAGGCCATGTCGTTGGCCGACTGGGTCAGCAGGGCCTCGAGCATCTGGCGCTCGGTGAGGACCTCCCCGGCATGGATCGGGACGGTCGACTGATCGTTGTGGAGCTCGAGGTCGTATTCGGTCACGTCGTCTGCGGTGATGGTGATCGGCGGGCCGGTGGCCCCCGCCGGTACCGGATGATCGCGGAGCACCAAGAGGGCGTTGGTCATCTTGGTCAACGAGGCGATGGGCACCGGGAGCTCGGGTCCCGACTGCTGGGCGAAACCCAGGGCCGGGATGGCGATGGCACCTTGACCCTTGGCCGGCCAGGGCAGCGCTGGGGTCGACCCGCCCACGGCAATCGCGGCCGGTACACCGGACCGGAGCGCAGCCGGGGCCAGGGGACGGTTGATGCGCTGGGCGCCGGCCCACCCTGCCGTGGCCAAGAGCAGCGCCACCACCAGCGCCACGGCCACCACGACGCGCCGGTGGCCCCGCTTCCGACGGTCCCGACGCTCGGTTCGCGGCGGGTCGTCGCCCCCCGACTCGGGTTCCCCCTCGGCGACGGGGGGCGTGACCGCCTGTTGTCCCTGGGGTCCGGCCGCCGCCGGTGCCAGGGCCGGGCCGGGACCGATGGCTCCGGCAACTCCGGTGTCGGCGGCGGGATCGGCCCACGGAGTCAGGACAACCTCGTCGGAGGCGGAAATCGGGGCGGTGATGTCCACGACCACCGGCTCCGGGAGTGCGGTGCCGCCTTCCGTCCCTTCACCCGCGGCGCCGATCCCGGCCTCCGGCGCGGCGACACCTGACGCAACGGCGCCCGGTGCAGGTGGGCCCGAGCCGGCGTCCGACGCTGGCGGCGGTGCGGCCACCGACTCTGGGGAGGCTCTGTCGGTCAGCGGGCGTCCAGTTCCTCGGGCGTCATGAGCACGGAGCGGGCCTTCGAGCCCTCCGACGGGCCGACCACCCCCCGGCGCTCCATCAGGTCCATGAGTCGGCCGGCCCGGGCGAACCCGACCCGGAGCTTGCGCTGCAACATCGAGGTCGAACCCAGCTGGGACCGGACCACCAGCTCCATGGCCTGCTCCAGCAGTTCGTCGTCACCGTCCTCGCCTCCCGTCTGGGGCCCGTCGCTCCCGACCACCTCTTCGATGTCCGCCACCACTTCCATCGGACGCTGACGCTTCCAGTGGGCCGCCACCGCCCGCACCTCGTCCTCACTCACCCAGGGACCTTGTAGGCGCTGCGGGTTCGAGGATGAGGCCGACAGCAGCAGCATGTCACCCTTGCCGATCAGCCGCTCGGCGCCGGGCTGATCCAGGATCACCCGGCTGTCGGCCAGCGAGGACACGGAGAAGGCCATTCGAGACGGGATGTTGGCCTTGATGACGCCGGTGATGACGTCCACCGACGGCCGCTGGGTGGCGAGCACCAGGTGGATCCCTACGGCCCGGGCCATCTGGGCGATCCGGCACACCGACTCCTCGACGTCTCGGGCCGCCACCATCATCAGGTCGTTGAGCTCGTCCACCACGATCAGGATGAAGGGCAGCCGGGCGAACCGCGGCTCCATCTCCGTCTCCTCGTCGCCCTCGTCGTCGGGACCGGTCCCGAGCATCCTCATCCGGTAGGCCTCTTCGAACTCGGCCAGCTCGTCCTGGTCATAGGCGGCGTTGTATCCGGTGATGTCGCGCATCCCCACCTCGGCCAGCAGGTCGTAGCGGCGCTCCATCTCGGTCACCGCCCAGCTGAGGGCGTTGGCGGCCTTCTTCGGGTCCACCACCACCTGGGTCAACAGGTGCGGGAGGTCGTTGTACTGGCCGAGCTCGACCCGCTTGGGGTCGACCAGGATCAGCCTCACCTGGTCCGGGGTGGCCCGGGTGAGGATCGAGGTGAGGACGGAGTTGATGCACGACGACTTGCCCGAGCCGGTGGCTCCCGACACCAGGACGTGGGGCATCTCGGCCAGGTTGACCATCACCGCCCGACCGGCGATGTCCCGGCCGAGGGCCACCTCGAGGGGGTGGACGGCCCGGTCCGCCTCCGGCGAGGCCAGGATGTCCCCGAGGGCTACGAGCTGGCGGGTCCGGTTGGGCACCTCCACGCCGATGGCCGACTTGCCGGGGATCGGGGCCAGGATGCGGACGTCCGGCGAGGCCATGGCGTAGGCGATGTCCTTCGAAAGCGAGGTCACTCGGGCCACCTTCACCCCGGCCCCCAGCTCCAGCTCGTAGCGGGTGATCGAGGGCCCCACCGTCCGCCCCACCAGTCGGGTGTCCACCCCGTGGGCGGCCAGAGCCGCCACCAGGGCGCTCCCGGCGGCCTCGACGGCCCGCTCGTCCACTGCCTGGGGCCTGGCCCGCTTGAGGATGGTGGCCGGCGGCAGGAGCCAATCGCCCACGGTGGGGCCGACATTCATCTCCAGCTGCGCCCCCTGGCCGGGCGCCGTGGCGGGCAACAAGACCGACTCGGGCTCGGGTTCCCCTGGATCGTCCTCGACCTCATCGTCCTCGGCCTCATCGTCCTCGGCCTCGTCGTCCGGTGCCGCAGCGGAAGGCACCACGGCGGAGAGGGAGGTGTCGGAAGGGCCGACCCGTCGACCGAAGGGGTCGGTGGGCTCGTCCCCGTCCGCCTCGTCGTCGAACTCATCCTCCTCCTCAGTCGCCGACCGCTCCCGGGCCAGCGCCGCCGACCACCGGACGGCTCCGACGATGGCGCCGGTGGCGGACCGGATCGACACCCCGGTGAACAGGACCATGGCCACCACGGCCACGGCCACCAGTACCACGGTGGCCCCGAAGCCCCCGAGGGCCGACCGGAGCGGGTTGCCGGCGATGGCACCGATCCAGCCTCCGGCCGACGAGAGCAGGTCGGTCGATGCACGCAGATGGGGGGAGCCGCCGGCCAGGGAGGCCAGCCCGGCCACGGCCAGGAGAGCCAGGAAGGCTCCGATGACGACCCGGGCCGGTTCGGGCGTGGTCCGGGTCTCGTCGTCCCCGAGGCGGTAGCCGATCAGGAGCAGGAGGCCGGTGGCCACCGCCACCAGCGGTACCAGGAAGCGCCCCCAGCCGAGCAGGTCACCGACGGCCACCCGTGCGCCATGGCCGGCCGGGCCGAGCGAGCGCGAGCCTCCGTAGAAGGCCACGGCGGTGAGTACACCGACGGTGACCAGCACCACTCCCCACAGGTCGGTGGCGTGACTCGCCACCACCGCACCGACCGTCTCCATGACGCTCGAGCGCTCCCGTCCGCCCCGCCGCTCCCTGCGGCCAGAGCTCTGCCGACCCGACGTCGAGGACCTCGAGCGCGACCGGGCAGACGACGCGGACCTGCGCTTGGACCGCGAAGCCCCGGATCGGCCCGCCGGACGCTTGGTGGCGGTCGTCACAGTGGGTAACAGGTTACTCCCGCAGGGTCACCGTCACGGGGACACCAGGCGTGGTGGCTAGACGGGGACGATCACCGGGACGATCATCGGGCGCTGGCGGGTCCTGTCGCCCACGAGCCGGCCCAGGGCCTTGCGGGCCACCCGATTGAGGTTCTCGTGGTCGACGATCCCCGAGGACAGTGCCTGCTCCAGGGCTCGCGTGACCTGGTCCCGGGCCTCGTCGAGCAGCATTTCGGTGTCGTCGTCGTAGGCCCAGCCCCGGGTCACGATCTGGGGCGTGCCCACCACCTCGCCCCGCTTGAGGTCGACGGTGGCCACCGCCATGACCACCCCCTCCTCGGAGAGGACCTTCCGGTCCCGGAGCACGCCGTGGCCGATGTCGCCCACGGAGCTGCCGTCCACGAACAGGTAGCCGCCCGGGACGGTGCCGTCGCGGTGGAGGCCCTTCCCGTCGAGGCGGACGGCGTCACCGTCCTCGCACAGCAGGACCCGGTCGCCGACGATGCCCATCGACTCGGCCACCCGCACCTGATTGGCCATGTGCCGATACTCGCCGTGCACCGGGATGAGGAACTCAGGTTCGGTCACCGACATCAGGGTGGCGAGCTCTCCCTGGCGGGCATGGCCACTGACGTGGACCGAGTCCACTCCGGAGTGGATGACCTCGACATTGCGCCGGTGGAGGCTGTCGATGACCCGACCCACCGACCACTCGTTCCCGGGGATCGGGTGGGCGCTGATCACCACCACGTCGTTCTCCTGCAGCCTGAAGAACCGGTTCTCACCGGCGGCCAACTTGGACAGGGCCGACATGGGCTCGCCTTGGGAGCCGGTGGAGATCACGCACACCTGTCCGGGGAGGAGCTGGTCGACGTCCTCGATGTCCACCAGCGAGCGGTCGGGGATCTCGAGAAGGCCGAGCTTCCTCGCCAGGGCCACGTTCTTCTGCATCGAGAGGCCCAGGGTGGCCACCTTGCGACCACCGGCGATGGCGGCATCGGCCACCTGCTGGACCCGGTGGATGTGGCTGGCGAAGCAGGTCACGATGAACCGTCGGTCCGGGCGGGCCAGAAAGACCTTCCGCAGTGTCGCCCCAACCGTCGATTCCGAAGGGGTGAAGCCGGGCTCCTCGGCGTTGGTCGAGTCGACGAGCAGCAGGCGGATCCCCGGATCCGAGGCCAGTGCTCCCATCCGGGCCAGGTCGGTCCGGCGGCCGTCGACCGGGTGCAGGTCGATCTTGAAGTCGCCGGAGTGGAGGATGATCCCCTGTGGTGTGTGGAAGGCGGTGGCGAAGGCGTGCGGCACCGAGTGGGTCACCGGGATGAACTCCACGTCGCACGGGCCGATCCGACGGCGCTCCCCGTCCCGCACCGGGATGAACTGGGCCCGCTCGGTCATGCCGGCCTCGTCGACCCGGTTCCGGGCCAGGGCCAGGGTGAGTTCCGAGCCGTACACCGCCACCGGGAAGTCCCGCAGCAGGTAGGCCAAGCCACCGGTGTGGTCCTCGTGGCCGTGGGTCAGGACGACCCCGTCGACCCGATCGGCGTTCTCGCGCAGGTAGGTGAGGTCGGGGAGCACCAGGTCCACACCGGGCATGTCGGGGTCCGGGAACATGATGCCCACGTCGATGACCAGGATGCGCCCGTCGATCTCGATACAGGCGCAGTTGCGCCCGATCTCCCCGAGGCCCCCCAGGAATACGATCCGAACCGACGATCCACCGCCGGCACCACCCGATCCCCCTGAGCCTCCACCGTCCTTCCGGGTCTGGCGGTTGCGCGTCGGCGGTGCCGGGGCCTCGGTGGTCGCCGTCGACTTCTTCCGGGACCCGGACGCCTTCCGGGCGCCCCCGCTCTTCCGGGCGGCGGGCTGAGCGCCGGCCCCATCGGTGCCGCGACGTGCTCCCTGGCTGTTCACTGGTGGTCTCTGCCTCGAATCTGCTGCTTCGATACTCTGCTGCTTCGGTACTCTGACTGGTCGGTGCTCCACGACTGGTCGGTGCTCCACGGCGTCGGTCGGTACTGGCCTCATCGGCGGCCGGGGCTGCCTCGGGGTCCGGTCGACGGACGGACCTGGCGCCACGGCCCCGTCCGGATCAGGCCACCGACTGGTGCTCCGGGTACCACTGGTTCAGATCGGCGATGACCGTTCGGGCCTGCTCGTCCAACCCCGCCGGGGCCGGAGCGTTGGGGAGTCGGCACTGACCGACGTCCAGGCCCAGGGCACGGCAGGCGGCCTTCGCCGGGACGGGATTGGGGTACTCGTCGGTGGACTGGAACCGGTAGGAGCCGGCCAGACGCTGGTTGACCTGCATGGCCCGTCGGACGTCGCCGTCCCGGTGGGCGGCGATCATCTCGGCGAAGAGGCGACCGGCCCAGTGGGCGGCCACGCTGACCACCCCGACCGCACCGATCGAGGTGAAGGGAAGGGTCAGCGAGTCGTCGCCGCAGTAGACGTCGAACCCTTCAGGGCTCTCGGCCACGACCGTGGCCGCCGAGGCCACGTCCCCGGTGGCGTCCTTGACGCCCAGGATGGTGGGGACCTCGCGGGCCAAGGCCAGCGTGAGCTGTGAGCCGATCCGCCTCCCCGAGCGGACCGGGATGTCGTAGAGGACGACCGGGAGGTCCGAGGCCTCGGCGATGGCCCGGAAGTGGGCCGAGAGCCCGGCCGGAGAAGGTCGGTTGTAGTAGGGGGTCACCGCCAGGATCCCGTCGACACCCACCGCCTTGGCCTCTCTGGTCATGAGGACCGAGTGCGCCGTGTCATTGGTACCGGTGGAGGCGATCACCGGTGCGTCGACCGCCTCGACCACCGCCCGGAAAAGGTCGATGCGCTCGGGGTCGGTGAGCACCGGTCCCTCGCCAGTGGTTCCGGCCACCACCAGCCCGTCGCTCCCGTTGGCCACCAGGTGGCGGGCCACGGAAGCGGCCGCGGCGAGATCCAATGAACCGTCGGGTCCGAAGGGCGTGACCATGGCCGTGATCACCGTGCCGAAGCGTGACATCGGACCTCAGACCGCCGAGGGCGCCACGGGATGCAGGGAGGACGTCACGAATCCGCAGGCTACCAGCCTCCACCGGTCGGGCCGGTGCCGGCACCGGGGTGGGCGACGCGCCACCAGGCCGCTCGCCGGGTGCTCAGGGAGCTTCCGTCACCCGGGAGGAGGCCGGTTGGCAGGGCTCAGGAAGCGAGCCGATCCTTCGGGGGCACCGAGGCCATGGCGTCGTACTCCTCGGAGGTGTCGACCCACGATTCGAACTCGATGACGCCCAGTTCCGTGAACTTGGTCCGCAGCCAACCGTCGGCCGCATCCAAGAGGCCCAGCTTCTTGCAGTTGGGGACGATCTTGGAGAACAGCAGGGCCTGGAACTCGCCCCGCTCGGGCGCCTGCTGCACCACCGGCACGATGGCCTTGGGGTCCACGCCCATCCTGTCCCACACCTCCTGCTGGAGGAACCGGTCCCGCATCCGCACGGCCGCCTCGAAGGCGAACTCCTGCCGCTCCCGGAGCTCGGCGGCGTTCAGCCCCTCGTAGTACTCCTGCAGGCTGAGCACGCCGAAGGCCACATGGCGGGCCTCGTCGGCCATCACGTAGCGGAGCAGCTGCTTGAGCAGCGGGTCGGCAGTCATGGCGTGCATGAGACCGAACGCCGCCAGGGCCAGGCCCTCGACCATGATCTGCATGCCGAGGTAGGTCATGTCCCAACGCGAATCGGCGATGATGTCGTCGAGCAGCATGCGCAGGTGGGCGTTGATGGGATAGTGGCCGGACAGCTTCTCCTCGAGGTACTTGCCGAACACCTCGACGTGGCGGGCCTCGTCCATCACCTGGGTGGCGGCGTAGTACTTGGCGTCGATCCAGGGCACCGACTCCACGATCTTCGCCGTGCAGATGAGCGCCCCCTGCTCGCCGTGGAGGAACTGGGACAGGGTCCAGTTCTGGCTCTCCACGCCGAACTGCACCCACTCCTTCTCCGACCACTTCTCCACCGGGGTCCCGGAGAGGTCGAAGCCGGCGCCGAAGCCGCCGGTGGCCTCCGCCTGCTCCTTGACCATCCTCTCCTGGTCGACCTCGGTCTCCCAGGGAAGGTCGGTCTCCCCGTTCCACTGGGCCCCCTTGGCCTTCTCGTAGAGCTTGTTGAGCCTGGGGCGGGCCCCCTTCTCGTAGTCCCAGGTGAAGATGGAGTCGTACTCCGAGTGGACCACGTGGCGGCCGTTGTCCTCCTCGGTGCCCACCACCGACAGGATGGTCTCGAAGTCGTCGATCTCGGCCCGGCCGATGATCTCCTCGGTGCTGTTCATCTCGGTGGTCATGGCTTGTCTCCCTTGACACGCTGGGTCTTCGTCGAATGGATGCTGGAGGTGGGTCGGGGGGCGCCCGACGTACCCCTCGTGGCGGCGGCGTCGGTCGCGGTGCTCTCCTGGTAGCCGAACGGCGTGATGTCGATCGAGGTCTGGGTGGCGGCCTGGTGGAGGGCCTCGATGCCCGGCATGACGAACGTCGTGACCAGGCGTTCCGTGTCGACCGGATCGGTCAGGTCGCTGCGGGACGAGGGGGCGATGGCGTAGGACAGAACGATGCGGGTGGCCCACTCGGCCACCCGTTCAGCCTCGGAAGGGGCCATCCAGCGGGCGAGGAACGGAGCCGTGAAGCGGGAAGCCGTGGCCAGCAGGCGGTTGGACTCGTCGAAGGCCAGGTGGCCGAGGATCATCTCGGGCTCGTTGGCCACCAGGTAGGCCAGGGCCTCGTGGTTCCGGAGACGGGACGATGCCTCGACGATCCCCCCCACCAGGGCCTCGGTCAGATCGCCGGCCTCGCCCAGCCGGACCCCGAGGGCGGAGAAGAGCCGGGCCATCTCGGTGTCGACCACCGCGGAGAGGATCTCGTCCCGGCCGCCCGGGAACACCCGGTACACCGTGGCCCGGGACACCCCCGACTGGCGGGCGATGTCGTCCACCCTGGTCTTGGTGGTGCCGTAACGGGCCAGGCAGGTCAGCGTGCCGTCGATGATCCGTACCCGGTGCGGCGAACCCCGGTCCGCCGAGCCGGGACGGCCGGCACCCGGGCTGGACGCCTCGACCCCCACGACGTGGAGTGCAGCCCGCTCATCGCTCACGTGTGAAACGCTACGTCGATTTTTGTCTCACTGTCAACGGCCTCCGGTCCAGCCACCCCTCGAGGGGCCCCCGGCGCCGGGGTCGAGGCCGGGGCCGGCCACCACCCCGGGTAAGAGCTCCGACTCCACCAGCCGGGCCACCTGCTCAGGGTCGTCGAGGTCCCACCTCCCGGGCGCCGACATGTAGGAGAGGACCATTCGGGCCAGGAAGTCCGCCGCCTCCTCCAGGTCCACCGACGGGGCCACTCCCCGCTCGGCCAGGTAGGGCACCAGGAAGGTGGCGATACCCTGCCGGATCCGGATGCTCTCGACGGTCAGGGCCGGCAACAGCTTCTCCGGCTCGGTCTGCATCACCCGCTGGAGGACGTCGTGCTCGATGATCGACCGGTGGGCGAACATGATGCCCCGCTCCATCACCTGCTCGAGCCCCTCGGCATCCTTGACGTGCTCGTAGAGACGGCCGAAGAACTCCAGCATGGCCCACGACACCACGGCATTGAGCAGTTCCTCCCGGCCTCCGGGGAAGGCCCGGTACACGGTGGCCCTGGACACCGAGGCCTCCCGTGCCGCGTCCTCCACCGTGGTCTTGGCCAGACCGGAGCGGGCCACGCAGGCGTAGGTGGCCACGATGATCCGCTGACGGGTGTCGTCCATCAGGACGGAGCCTCAGAGCCCGAGCAACGGCTCGAGACCGAGGGTCAACCCGGGACGCTCCGGGACCGACAGGACGGCCAACACCACCCCGTCCATGAACGAGGAGCGGTCGTAGGAGTCGTGCCGAATCGTCAGGCTCTGTCCGATCCCCCCCAAGATGACCTCCTGGTGGGCCACCAGGCCAGCCAACCGGACCGAGTGGATGCGGATCCGGCCCGGACCCTCCCCTCCCCGGGCCCCCTCGTGCACGGTGGTCAGCGTGGCATCGGGCCGGAACCCGCCGGACCCCGCAGCCGTTCGGGCTGCGGCCATCCGCTCGGCCGTCCTGATGGCCGTGCCCGACGGGGCGTCGAGTTTGCCGTCGTGGTGGAACTCCACGATCTCGGCGCCGCCGAAGAACGGCGCGGCCATCTCGGCGAAACGCATCATGAGCACGGCTCCGATGGCGAAGTTGGCCGCCACCACACAGTTGGGGGAGCCCTCCTCCGGTCCGGCGAAACGCCGGGCCAGGTCGTCGAGGTCGGAGGCGGCGAATCCGGTGGTGCCGACCACGGCGTGGATCCCGGCCCCGGCGCAGTAGGCCAGGGTCTCCCGCGCCACCTCCAGGCGGGTGAAGTCCACCGCCACCTCGGCCCCCGCGGAGCCGAGCGACTCCAGCCCGCCGGTCACGGTCAGCGAGCCGGCATCCACTCCGACCAGGGCGCCGAGGTCGGCGCCGCCGTATCCGGGGTCCACCGCCGTCACCAGCTCGAGCTCCGGGTGGCCGAGGACGGTCCGGCACACCTCCCGGCCCATCTTGCCCCCAGCACCGACCACCCCGACTCGCATGCGAGTCACCCTATCGTCGCGGGGTCCTCGGCCCCGGACAGACCGTCGCGGGTCAGTCGGCCCGGACACCACCCGCGGGCGTGCCGCCCAGCCTCTCAACCCAGGCGCAGGGAGCCGGGATCGAAGTCGGACTCGTCGAACGGCCCGACCACCGAGAGGGTCCTGGGGGCGGCCACCAACTCGGTGGCCGCAGCGTGCACCTCGTCGAGGGTCAGGGCCTCCACCCGGGCCAGCACCTCGTCCACCGTGAGGATCTCGCCGTGGAGGAGCAGGCCGGCCCCGATCCGGCTCATGCGGGCGCCAGAGTCCTCACAGGCCAGCAGGGTCTCGGCCCGGAGATTGCCCTTGGCGATGGCCAGCTCCCGTCCGGTGATGCCCTCTTCCCCCAATCGGTCCAGTTCGGTGGAGACGATGTCGAGCACCTCGGCCACGTGCTCGGGTGCGGTCCCCATCCCCACACTCACCGAACCGGCATCCTGGTAGGCCACACGCTCGGACCACACCGAGTAGGCCAGCCCCCGTCGCTCGCGGATCTCCTGGAACAGCCGGCTCGACAGCCCGCCACCCAGCACGTGGTTGACCACGGCCAGGGCATAGCGCTGCGGGTCCAGCCGGTCGACCGAACGGGCCGCCAGGACCAGGTGGGTCTGTTCGGTGGCCCGGTGGATGACCGCCAGGGGCTCCACCTTGTCGCCGGGCGCCCATCGCTCCGGGGTGCCACCCCCCTCGGATCCGGCGAACCGGTCCCCCACGCCCTCGGCCACGGCCCCGTGCTCGAGGTCGCCCGCCACCGCCACCACCATGTTCCCCGGTCGGTAGTGGTGGCCGAAGAACTCGGCGATCCGGTCGGCGGTCATGGCCGTCACGGAGTCGTGGCTGCCGAGCACCTCCCGGCCCAGCGGATGATCGGGGAACAGCAGGGCGGAGCTCTGTTCGGCCGCCTCGTCCGAGGGCTCGTCGGCGTGCATGAGGATCTCGTCCAGGATCACCTGGCGCTCGGCCTCGAGGTCTGCAGGCCTCAGGGCCGGTCGCCACATGATGTCCGAGAGGATGTCCAGTCCCAGGGGCAGATGCTCGGCCAGCAGCCGGATGTAGAAGGAGGTGTACTCCTTGGTGGTGAAGGCATTGAAGTCGCCTCCCACTTCGTCCACGGCCTCGGCGATGGCCGAGGCCGAACGATCGGCGGTGCCCTTGAAGAGCAGGTGCTCGAGGAAGTGTGACGACCCGGCCCGGCTTTCCTCCTCGTCGCGGGAACCCGTGCCGATCCAGAACCCGATGCACACCGAGCGGGCGTCCTCCATGCGCTCAGTGGCCAGGGCCAGCCCTGAGGGGAGGACTTCGGTCCGGATCACCGGGTGACGACCGACATGACCGTCACCCGGTGCTCAGGCGCGCTCAACGGCGACGGCGACCACCCCGGCCGCCACCGCCACCACCGCTGGGGCGGTCGGAGGACTCCGCCACGGACGGGCCGAGGTCCCCGAACTCCTGGACCAGCTCCTCCTCGAAGGCGGCCTCGAACGAGGCCGCACCCGTCGGGGCCGGGCTCGATTCGGCGGGACGACGACCCCGGTCGGGACGGTCGCCGCGGTCACCCGGATCGGCGTGGTCGCCACGGGGGCGGTTGCGGCCACCCCCGTCACCCCGGCCTTCGCTGCGGCCGTTGCGGCTCTCGCCACCCGACGATGATGCGGCGGCGGGTGCCTCGCCGGCCAGGGAGAGGGAGACCTTCCCCTGCGGATCGATGTCGTCCACCCTCACCTCGACCGGCTGGCCCAGCTCGAACACGTCCTCGACGCGCTCGACCCGCTTGCCCTGGCCGATCTTGGAGATGTGCAACAGACCGTCCCGGCCCGGGAGGATGTTGACGAAGGCGCCGAACTTGGTGATGTTGACCACCTTGCCCTGATAGGTGGCGCCCACCTCGGCCAGTGGCGGGTCGAGGATGGTGGAGATCCGGCGACGGGCCTCCTCCACGGCCAGGCCGTCCTTGGCCCCGATGGTCACGGTGCCCACCATGCCGTCGTCGTCGACCGCGATGTCGGCCCCGGTCTCCTGCTGCAGGGCGTTGATGACCTTGCCCTTGGGCCCGATGACCTCCCCGATCTTGTCCATGGGGATCTCGAAGGAGATGATCTTGGGGGCCGACTCGGCCACCTCGCTGCGGGGCTCGGGGATGGCGCCGGCCATGACGTCGAGGATGGTGAGACGGGCCTCCTTGGCCTGCAGCAGGGCCTTGGTCAGCACGTCGAGCGGCAGCCCGTCGATCTTGGTGTCCAGCTGGAGGGCGGTGACCACATCCTTGGTCCCGGCCACCTTGAAGTCCATGTCCCCGAAGGCGTCCTCGGCCCCGAGAATGTCGGTGAGGGTGACGTAGGTGCCACCGTCGTAGACCAGACCCATGGCGATGCCGGCCACGGGGGCCTTCAGCGGCACTCCGGCCGCCATCATCGAGAGAGTCGATCCGCAGACCGACGCCATCGAGGTGGACCCGTTGGAGGCCAGCACGTCCGAGACCAGACGGAGGGTGTAGGGGAAGTCCTCCTCGTAGGGGACAACGGGCAGGAGGGCCCGCTCGGCCAGCAGGCCGTGCCCGATCTCCCGGCGCTTGGGACCACGCATGAACCCGGTCTCCCCGGTGGAGAAGGGCGGGAAGTTGTAGTGGTGCATGTAGCGCTTGTGGTCGTCGGGGGTGATGGTGTCGAGCAGCTGGTTCATCCGGGGCATGCCCAGAGTGGTCACGTTGAGCACCTGGGTCTCGCCCCGCTGGAAGAGGGCCGAACCGTGGGCCGTGGGGAACAGGTCCACCTCGGCGGAGAGCGGCCGGATCTCGCTGGTCGTCCGGCCGTCGATGCGGAGGCCCTCCTCCACGATGCGCCTGCGCACCAGCTTCTTGGTCAGGCCCCGCACTGCCGCTTTGACCTCCCCCCCGCGGTCGGGGAACTCGGCCGCCAGCGTCTCGATGACGGTGGCGGTGGCGGCGTCCAGGGCCGCGTTGCGGTCCGCTTTGGCCACGATCTTGTTGGCCTGGGTGATGGCATCCGAGCCGACGGCCTGGACCCGCTCGAACACGTCGTCCTCGTAGTCGGAGAACGTCGAGTACTCGATGGTCTCGACCGGACCACGGGCGGCCACGTAGGCGTCCACCATCTGGCGCTGGAGCACGATCGACTCGCGGATCCACTTCTTGGCCGCCTCCAGCCCGTCGGCCAGGACTTCCTCGGTGACCTGGGGGGCACCCTCGTCGTAGTACTGGAACGAGCGCTCGGAGCCACCGGCCTCGACCATCATGATGGCGATCTCGGCGTCCGCGGCCTCGGAGAGGGCCCGGCCGGCCACCACCAGCTCGAAGGTGGACTCGTCGCCTTCCTGGAAGGTGGGGTGGGGGATCCACTGGCCGTCCGTGGAGTAGGCCACCCGGACCGCCCCGATGGGACCCTCGAAGGGGATGCCCGAGATCATGAGCGCGGCCGACGCGGCGTTGATGGCCAGGACGTCGTGGGGGTTGACCTGGTCGGCGCCGAAGATGGTGCCCACGATGTGGACCTCGTTGCGGAAACCCTTGGGGAACGAGGGGCGCAGGGGCCGGTCGATGAGCCGACAGGTCAGGATGGCCTGGTCCGAGGACTTGCCCTCCCGGCGGAAGAACGAGCCGGGTATCTTGCCGGCGGCATAGGCCCGCTCCTCGATGTCCACGGTCAGCGGGAAGAAGTCGGCTCCCTCCCGGACCGACCGGGACGCGGTGGCCGTGGCCAGCAGGACGGTGTCACCGATCCTGGCCAGCACGGCCCCGTCGGCCAGTTGGGCCAGTTTTCCGGTCTCGAAGGTGAGTGTGCGATCGGTGCCGCTGATGGGCGCCGAAACGGTTATGGCGTCTGACATGACGCTCCTTGGTCTGTTCGGGGACCCCCCGAGCCAGTTCCCAGTTGTCGACCACCCGGCTCGTGCACTCGGCGGCGGGGTGATCGGCAACTGGTGACTGACCTCGTCGGGAGCCCAATTGTGTGTTGTCTACGACCCACCGTCGGTGCGGCGGGCCGCTGCTTGTGCACGCCGACACCGTGCCGGCCTGCGGTCCCCCGGCATGGCGCCGGGGGAGAAATTGCGACCGCCCGGCCGGAGCCGGGCGGAGCGAACGATGTGCGCCTAGCGGCGGAGCCCGAGGCGACCGATGATCTCCCGGTAGCGCTCGACGTCGTTGTTCCGGACGTAGTCGAGAAGTCGCCGACGGCGTCCGATCAGCTTCAGGAGGCCACGACGGGTGTGGTGGTCGCCCTTGTGCACCTTGAGGTGCTCGGTCAGGTGGATGATGCGCTCGCTCAGAATGGCGATCTGCACCTCTGGGGATCCGGTATCGGTTTCGTGCAGCCGGTACTCGGAGATGGTGGCCTGCTTGTCTGGCATGGGGGGAGTCGACCTCTGATGTCCTCGGAAAGGGCCGGCGGACGGAACACGCCAGCCCCGCCATGGTAGCAGGAACCCCGCCCGCACCGGGACCCCTCCCCATTCTCCCTGGAGGGCGCCCCTGGATGGTCCTGGGCGCGACGGGCGGCCGGCCCCTGGTCGGGGACCGGCCGCCCGTGGTCAGGCCGGG
The DNA here is from genome assembly GCA_963717885.1 of uncultured Acidimicrobiaceae bacterium. Lineage (GTDB taxonomy): Bacteria > Actinomycetota > Acidimicrobiia > Acidimicrobiales > RAAP-2 > Bog-756. Next base: position 438,113 of record CAVQXB010000005.1, read on the forward strand.
ACCCGACCCCCGGTGGTTGGCCGGGGCTACTTGTTGGGCTGCGGCGTGATGCGCAGGTAGGGCTTGACGGCGTTGAACCCCTTCGGGAACCGCTCCTTGGCCTCCTCGTCGGAGACGGCCGGAACGATGACCACGTCGTCGCCGTCCTTCCAGTTGACCGGAGTCGCCACCTTGTAGTCCGCGGTGAGTTGGAGCGAGTCGAGGACCCGGAGGATCTCCTGCACGTTGCGGCCGGTCGAGGCCGGGTAGGTCAGGGTCAGCTTGATCTTCTTGTCCGGCCCGATGATGAACACCGAGCGCACCGTGGCGGTGTCGTTGGCATTGGGGTGGATCATGTCGTAGAGGTCGGCCACCTTGCGGTCCTCGTCACCGATGAGGGGGAAGTTCAGCGCGGTGCCCTGGGTCTCCTCGATGTCCCCGGCCCACTTGCCGTGCGAGGCCACGTCGTCGACCGAGAGGCCGATGAGCTTGGTGTCCCGCTTGTCGAACTCCGCCTTGGCCGCGGAGAAGGCACCGAGCTCGGTGGTGCAGATCGGGGTGAAGTCCTTGGGGTGCGAGAAGAGCACGCCCCAACTGTCCCCGAGATACTCGTGGAAGTTGATGGTGCCTTCGGTCGTCTCCGCAGTGAAGTCGGGGGCTTCGTCGCCCAGACGGATTGCCATGGATTGCTCCTTCGTTGTGCTGTGAGGGGTTGCGGTGATGCTGACAGGTACTTCGTTCGGGACGCTCGACGGGACGGTGCGACCGGTTCCGGCGACCGCTGCCATCTCCCGTTGCGGCCAGGATAGACGACCCGGCTCCAATTGTCGACCGAGTTAGTCGTGATTATGGACCCGGGCCGCGCTCCGGACCGCACTGGCTCTCCCCCGCTGGTTCCTGCATGCTTGGGGACATGAGCCCGACCGTACAGGTGGACCGGGCCGGACCGGTCACGGTGGTGACCATCGACCGGCCGGAGCGCCGCAACGCCGTCGACCCGGCCACGGCCGACGGCCCTGCTCGACGCGTTCATCGGGTTCGAAGGGGACGACGACGCGGCGGTGGCGGTGCTGACCGGGTCCGGTGGCACCTTTTGCGCCGGCGCCGACCTGAAGGTCCCTGGCCGAGGGCCAACGACACCGTGTCGACCGAGGACGGTCCCGGGCCCATGGGCCCCACCCGTCTGGCCCTGGGAAAGCCGGTCATCGCCGCCGTCGAGGGGTACGCGGTGGCCGGCGGTTTGGAGCTGGCCGTCTGGTGCGATCTCCGGGTGGCCGCCGAGGACGCCGCCTTCGGGGTGTTCTGCCGACGTTTCGGCGTGCCTCTGATCGACGGTGGCACGATCCGACTCCCCCGCCTGATCGGTCAGGGCCGGGCCCTCGACCTCATCCTCACCGGACGGGAGGTCGGCGCGGAGGAGGCCCTGGCCATGGGTCTGGTCAACCGGGTGGTGCCGACCGGCTCGGCACTGGACCGGGCGGTGGCGTGGGGCCACGAGCTGGCCGCCCTCCCCCAGACCTGCCTGCGCAACGACCGACGCTCGACCCTGTCCCAGTGGGGCCTCTCGATCGAGGACGCCCTGCGCGCCGAGTACCGGTTCGGGCGGGACAGCCTGGCCTCGCCCGATGCCGCGGCCGGCGCCACCCGGTTCTCCTCGGGGGCGGGGCGGGGCGGCTCGGTCGTCGGCACCGACCGCTGAGGCCGGGTTCGCCCCGGTGCCCGACCTGGCCGCCTTCGACTTCGACGGGACACTGACCCACGGTGGCAGTGTCATGGACTTCCTGGTGGCCCTGGTCGGGCGCCCGGCCACGCTGGGCGCCATCGCGGCCCTCGCTCCCCGTCTGGCCCGTGGGGCCCTGGTCGGTGGAACCGTGGCCGACGAGACCAAGGAGCAGCTGTTCGAGCGGGTGTTGGCCGGGGAGGCGGCATCGCGGGTCGAGGAGGTCTCGGAGCGGTTCGCCCGCCGGCACCTGGACCGCCACCTGCGTACCGACGTGCTGGAGCGGTTCGAGTGGCATCGCCAGCGTGGCGACCGGGTGGTCGTGGTGTCGGCCTCCCCCGAGGTCTACGTCCGGGTGGTCGGGGAGCTGTTGGGAGCGGACGGGGTGGTGGCCACCCGCCTGGCCGTGGACGGGCATACCCGTCTCACCGGCCGGTACGAGGGGGCGAACTGCCGGGGCCAGGAGAAGTTGCGGCGTCTGCGGGCCTGGATGCACGACGTCGGTGCCGACCATCCCGACCGGCTGTGGGCCTACGGCAACAGCCGGGGCGACCTGCCGATGCTGGAGGCCGCCGACGTGGGGATCAATGTGGGCCGGTTGGGCCGCCTGGGCCGGCTCCGCGCCTACCCCGGCCTGGAGCGGACGCCCCCGGAAGGTGAGTCCACCGGTCCGGGCGGGAGCGGGGTCGGAGAGGAACCGGCTCTGCGGCCACCGGGTCCCTGACCCCTCTTCCTGCCTGTCCTGCCCGTCCTGCCTGTCCACGCACCGACCCGCCACCCCGTCGCCGGTCCCGGGGTCAGAGGTACTCCTTCTTTCTCATCCACACCAGGACGAACCAACCCCAGATGGGGGGGAGGTAGGCGGTGAAGAGACGCTGGACGAACACCGCAGCCACGGCGACGGTCTCATTGATTCCCGCTGCGGTGAGCCCGATGATCATCCCGGCCTCGACCACGCCCATGCCGCCGGGAACCGGCGAGATCCCACCCAGCATCGATCCCAGCGTGAGCACGACGATCAGGGTGGCCAAGTCGAGGCGGTCTCCGAAGGCATGGAGTGAGGTGCCGAGGGCCAGGGCCACGAGGATCTGGGCCGCGGCGCTGCCGCCGAAGATCTCCACCAGGTTGCGAGGGTGTCCGGCCAGCAGTTTGAGGTGGTCCCAGACCTCGGACGCCTTCGGACGGAGCTTGGCCGCGGCCAGCCTCCGCCAGCGGGGGACGGCGAACACCAGGCCCAGTGCCACCCCCACCACTGCGACGGCCACCACGATGAGCCACACCAGATTGGAGCTGGACGAACTGGAGTCGCTGGTCGGCGAGGAGTCGAAGTGGAGGTTCCCGATGGCCAGGGGCAGGGCGACGAGGAAGAGGACGCCCTTCACGATCCAGCTGGCCGTGCTGGCCAGCACGCCCGAGCTCACCGCCACGGTGGGGGTGTACCCCTCCTGCTGGAAGAAGCGGACCCGGGTGGCGAGCACCGCCATCGATCCCCCCGCCAGGGCCACGAAGGTGTCGGACAGCTCGAGGGCCAGGGTGCGGCCGTAGGGAAGGGGGTTGGTCACCGACCCCACCGTGGTCAGGGCGATGGCCGGGTACGCCGCCTGAGCCAGCACGAAGGTCGCCACCACCCAGCCCCAGTCGGCGCCGGTGATGGTGCTCCACGACTTCCCGACGTTGATGAGGACGCCGATCAGGGCCCATCCCCCGATGAGAGTCCCCGCCACCAGCGCCAGGTTGACCCAGCTGATCCGCCGGGGCTCGACCAGCTTGGGTACCTCGACGCCCGCGCCGGCGGCACCCTGCTCCCGGAGGGCCACCAGGAGCGCCTTCTTGCCCCGGAGGGTCCTCGCCGCCACCGGGTCCAGAGCGGCCCGCTGCAGATGGGGCAGGGCCCCCACGATGGTCTCGGGGGGCGCCGACCGGAGTGCGGCGGCCACCGTACGCTCCGGTCCGGCCACCACCGCCAGGGCAGCCAGGGTCGCCGCCGCGTCCCGGTCCAGCTGGTCGGCGGTGGCCACCGTGGACGCGGTGCGGAAGTCCACGAAACCCGCCGAGCCGTCCTCGTCGACCACGATGGTCTCGGTGGAAAGAGCGCCGTGAGCGATGCGGGCGGAACGCAGGATCAGCAGCTCGCCGAGGACGCTGTCCAGCGCCCCGTCGGTGACCACCGGGCCCGACGGCTCCGGCCGGGACGCCCCGGCGGCCCGGGGTGGTTCGGCGTCGGGCCGCTCCTCCTGTTCGGGTTGGGCACCGGTCGTGGTCCCGGCTGCGACGGGGCTCGGAGGAAGCTCGTAGGTGGCGAACGTCGACAGCGGTCGGCCCGTGGGTGGTCGCGTGACCAGAAGTGCGTCCTTCGCCGGGCCGGCCGGGCCGGCCGCCAGTACCGCCGGCACGCGGGCTCCGGCTCGATCGGCCATCAGGGTCAGATAGGCCTCGTGCTCGACCTGCTGGCGACGGGTCAGGGCCAATGTGGGTCCGGAGTCCCGGTAGAAGAGGAACCGCACCGTCTTCGCCAGCAACTGGGCGTCGGACGCGTCGCGTCCATAGACCCACACGTCGACCGGGGCCTCGTCGACCGTTCCGCCGAAGCGACCCACGCCCCACTCCTGTTTGGAAGCGGGTTTCACGGCGACAGCGTTGATCCGGAGGTCGTCCAGCAGCAGCTGGACCTCGCCGGTGGACGGAAGCCCGAGCGGCGATCCGAACACGAGGTGCACCGCGGCGGTGACCCCCCACCCGACGGCGAGGCTGGCCAACACGGCCAAGGGCACCCCGGACCCGTTGACCACGGCAGTGACGGCCAGCAGTGTGATGGCGGTCTCGAAGCAGATCTGGAGCCATCGGCTGAGGTAGGGCAGCGCCGCGGTGACCACGGCCACCGTGGCGGCCACCCGGGCCACCGGGAAGGCCAGATCGACGTGGGGATAGGCGGAGGTCTGCGGTCGTCCACCGTCGGTCCCCAGCACCACGGCCGACAGGATGCACAGCAGCCAGGCAGCCGCTCCGGAGACGGCGATGTCCCTGATGGCCGAGAGACGTCTCGACACGAGGGTCATGAACGCGATGACGCAGATCACCCCGAGGGACGTGACCCACCACAGAGACGAGATCAGCCATCGCACACCGTTGGGCGGCGAACCCAGCGTGGTGGCGACGGTGTGCTCGAGGTTGGTGTTGGCCTTGGTGCCGAGCCAGCACACCAGTAGGGCCACTGCCGCGAGGCCGAGCTTGACGGCGTCCGACCCTCGCCGACGGGTCTGACCGTCGCCCACCGGCGCGAACACGATGGCTCGCCACCGCCTCCCCCTCTTCCGCCACGACGTCGGGCGTGGACTGCCGGACGACCCCGGCTCCGGCTCGACGCTGGCCCGCCTCGATCGGGCCGCACCGCTGGCCCGCGAACCATCGGACTCTCCCAGGTCCGCGAGCATCGGATCGGCACGGGCGCGGCCCGGGACCGGAGGGGCGGACACCGCGGCGGATTCGTCGGCCCCAGTACCGGTCCCACTCTCGTCGAAGGCTCGACCTGCCCCATCCTCGCGCCCGGGTTCCATCTCGATCTGAACACTACGGCGTGGCTCTGATCGGGTGGTTCATCGCGTCGGCCGGGGCCGAACGGGGCCCACTCGCCGGCCCGGCCCCTCGGGCTCATGTGACCCTCGGTCCGACGCGGATCCCCCGGGCCTTCTACGCCGCTCCCGAGCCGTAGAAGGTGGCGTCGCCGAAGGTGAAGATGCCTCCGTCGGCCGCCACCAGCCAATAGCCGTGACCGTCGGGCGTGGGGGTCATGCCCACCACCGGCTTGACCAGGGCCAGGTTGCCGGTCGAGCCGTAGAAGTTTGCGTCGCCGAAGGTGAAGATCCCGCCGTCGGAGGCCACCAGCCAGTAGCCGCCGCCGTCGGGGGTGGCGGCCATCCCGACCACCGGTCGGTTGAGATGCATGCTGCCGGTCGAGCCGTAGAAGGTGGCGTCGCCGAAGGTGAAGATGCCTCCGTCGGCCGCCACCAGCCAGTAGCCGTGACCGTCGGGCGTGGGGGTCATGCCCACCACCGGCTGGTTCAGGCTCATGCTCCCGGTCGACCCGAAGAACCCAGCATCGCCGAAGGTGAAGATCCCGCCGTCGGAGGCCACCAGCCAGTAGCCGCCGCCGTCGGGGGTGGCGGCCATCCCGACGATCGGCCGATTGAGATGCTGTCCGCCCATGGATCCGCGGAAGGCGGCATCGCCGTAGCTGAAGATCCCGCCGTCGGAGGCCACCAGCCAGTAGCCGCCGCCGTCGGGGGTGGCGGCCATCCCGACGATCGGCCGATTCAGCGGCAGACCCTCGGCCGAGCCCAGGTAGTTGGCGTCGCCGAGAGCCTCGATCCCGCCGTTGTTGCCGGCCAGCCAGTAGCCATGGCCGTCCGAGGTGCGGGCCATGGCCACCGCCGGGCTGTCCAGCGCGGTGGTGGAGGTGAACCAGTCGGATTTCAGGCCCAGGGCGGCCGCGAACGCATCACCGGTCAGCGATACGTTCTGGTTGGAGCCCACCAGGGTCATGGCCGTGACCCGCCCACCCCAGTCCCCGTAGCCGTTCCGTCCGGTGATGGTGATGGACTGCAGGTCCCCCAGCTGAGGCCAGGTGGCGTCGATGGTGGACACCGGAACGGTGGTGGTCCAGTTGTGATTGGGATTGCACGCCCCCGGGACGCAGACCGAGTCGCCGGCGTCGGGCACCGCTGGGAAGGCCCCCGGGTTGGTCCAGCCACCCGTCGATGCCGAGTACTGAGTGGCGGCCACCGACCCGCCGGGGAACTCCATGACCTGCCCGGCGGTGGCCGAGGTCGCCAGGTCGGTGATGGCACTCTCGTTCAGGGTGCCCCGGTAGGTCTGGCAGGCGAGGTCGCAGGTGTCGGCGTACCCCCCGTAGGAATTCGGGCTGGCCATGAGGTACGAACGGGCCGCCACCGCCTGGGCCTCCAACTCCTGGAAGCCCCAGGCCTGTCCCTGAGGTCCGGCTCCGCCGAGCGATCCCCATCCGGCGGGTGACTCGCTGGGGACGACGCCGGCCACATACTGCTCGAGGGGCACCTCGTTGACGGTCCGGGCCTGGTTCAGCGAGTTGTAGGTGGCCAGGATCGAACCGTGCATCGTGACGTTGCTAGCTCCCCCCAGGCAGAGCGTGAGGGTCTGCGAACCGTCGTCGGGGCTGGGTGTGGCCGTCGGGTTGACGGTCGAGGCCACGACGTTCGTCCACGTGCCGTCGGGATTGCCGGCACACGAAGACGATGTCCACACAGCCCACGCCGGTCCGGGGATCTGCGTCATCAGGGCGACCTGCCCGGGAGGAAAGTACACACCGGCCGCAGTGAAGCCGGTGGTGGAGGAGACGATGACGTTGTTCCCGTTGTTCTCGGTCATGGCCACGCTGACCACGTGGGCCTCCTGTGGTCCGGACAGGGCAGCCAGGCTGGTCCCTCCGTAGTAGGTCCCGAGGATGGACGAATAGGGTGTCTGGGCCAGCGCATACCCCAACGCCCCCCACTGCCCCATGCCCTGACCGTGGCCATAGCCGTGTCCCTGGATGGCCACCGACGAGGACGGGTAGGCGGCCGCCGGCGGGGCCGTCAGGCCCACCCCTACCAGCGCCGCGAGGAGGACGCCGGCCGTGAACGTCCCCATCCGACTCCGCCTGGCGGCGCCCCCGTGTCGCTTCGTGACTGGATCCGGATTCACCTGCACCTCGAGAGGCACAGTACCGCCACCATCCTGCTTCGCCGCGGACGGTGGCCCGGTGGCTGCAGCCCCTTCTTTCGTCAGGTTCGCCCCGATGGTGAACCGATCGTCGTAACCCAGGAGGCATGGCGCGGTGACACGCCCCCCGCCGCCGCGCCTACCTGGTCGAGAGCGTGCACGGCACCTGGCTCGGCCAGCTGACCTTGGACCCGGCGTCGGGGGCCATCGTCGGCGGTGAGCTCGAACGCCTCGAGCGGGCGCTGTCCGAGTCGGACCGGGCCGAGGCCCATCCGCACCGGGGGAGGGACCCCACCCCCGCCCACCTCGGTCGAACCCCGGGCCAGCGGCGGGCCGACGCCGTCGTTGCACCTGCCCGCCCCCCGCGGCCAGGTCGACCACGTCCAGCCCGGGGCCCAGGGGGGACCCACCACCCAGGAGAACGGCCGCCTGCTGTGCGGCTTCCACAACCGGGCCCGCAACCAGCGGCCACCACCGGGACCGGACGGGTAGGGGTCCGGTCCGGCGTCCTTACGCGGGACCGACCACTTCGGCGGCGCAGGCCGCTTCGAGCGCAGCGGCGAAGCCTTCCTTCACCCTGGGCAGGGCGAACGACTCCACCCGTTCGGCGGCCGCATCGGCCAGGACCCGCCGGAGGTGCTCGTCCTGGATCACCCGGTCGATGGCGGCCGCCACTCGGGCCGGCCCCTTGTCCGGCAGGACCAGGCCCGCACCCTCTACGGTCTCGGGTACGGCCGTGTTGGCGTAGGCCACGATCGGCAGGCGGTGGTACATCGACTCCAGCAGGGGAACGCAGAACCCCTCGTGGTTGGAGAGACAGCAGAACACGTCGGCGGCGGCGTAGTAGGCGATGAGCTGCTCGTGGGTGACCACGCCGGCCATCTCCACCCCGTCGGTGAGTCCGAGCTCCTCGATGAACCGATCGAGGGCCACCGAGTACTCCTCGCTGATCGATCCCCCCACCACATGGAGCCGGGCGTCCGGGTCGTAGAGCTGACGGTAGGTGGCCAGAGCCTTGATCAGGTCGTCCTGGCCCTTGTGGGGGGAGACCTTGCCCACGAACAGCAGATCGGCTCCGCCGCGGGACTTCTGATCCGCCAACCGAGCCTCCAAGGCAGGATCCGCTGCGCCGGAGAAGCTGTCGAGATCGACGAGCAGCGGGACGGTCTTGGTCGACCGGTACCCGGCCGAGCGGAGCTCGCCCTCGTTGAACCGGGAGTCGGCGATGGCGAACTCGGTGACCGGAGCCAGGTCCCGTAACTGCGCCCGGCCCCAGCGCACCTCCTCTCCCACCTCGGGCATCCATGCCTCCAAGAGGTCGGCCGGAGTGATGTTGTGGTAGTTCACGAACTTCCGCTCTGGCCGCTGGCGGAAGATGTCGGCTACGCCGCTCCCGATGGACAGCTGGTACAGGAGGACCCGGCCGTTCGCCGAGTGGTCGCTCAGCCGGCTGACCGGGTACCCGAACTCCAGCCGGTCCGGCGAGGCATTGCCGAAGTAGATGTCCGACCGGTACCCGCGCGAACGGAGTAGATCCCGCAGTTGGACGGTGTGGCCGCCGATGGCGTCACGGCTGGCCAGCGTGGGAATGACCTGGTCGATGCGGTCGACGTGGCCGTCCGTCACCGGTCCATCACGAGGCGGACTCTTCCCACCCGGCGAGGGGCGCGAATTGGGCACCGCTCACGGCCGGGACCTCGCCGGTGGGTGAACCCGACCGGAGCCGGAAGCTCACGTCGAGGGGCAGGCGCACCCGGCCGGTGGACCGTCCGTTGTTGGCCACCTCGAACTGGGTGACCTGGTCCTTCCAGTCGTACACAGCGGTGTCGGTGGCGCTGCGGACCCCGACACTGACCGAGTAGGTCCCGTCCAACAGCGGCACCTCGGGGAAGAAGAACCGGACCACCCCCCCACCCTCGGGAACGTCCAGCGCGCAAAGGGGATCGTCGGGATCGGAGGCGAAGACCAGCTCGTTGGCATCGTCATGGATGGCGATGGTGGCCATGGCGTTGGGCACGGCGGCCAAGCTGTCCAGATCGGCCGTCACGGTCAGCGACTCTCCTGGATACAGATGCTGACGGGATCCGCTCCCGCCGTGCTCGGCCTGCACGGTTCCGATGGCGAAGACGTTGCCGACGATCCCTCCGGTCTCGGAGCCCTCGAGCGTGCCCACCCCCAACAGGTCCGCCAGGTAGACCCGGATTCCCTCGCCGGCCTCGTCCACTGTGATCACCCGGCCGTGGTTCATGACCATGACACGGGCGCAGTTCTGGCGGATGGTGTCGGTCCCGTGGCTCACCACCACGATCGTCCGACCCTCACGCTGGAACTTCTTGACGTGGTCCAGGCACTTGCGCTGGAAATTGGCGTCCCCGACCGCCAGCACCTCGTCCACCAGCAGCACGTCCGGTTCGACGTTGACCGCCACGGCGAAGCCGAGCCGGACATACATCCCCGAGGAGTAGAACTTGACCTGGTTGTCGATGAAGTCCTCGAGCTCGGCGAAGGCCACGATGTCATCGAACCGCTTCTCGATGTCCGAGTGCGACAGGCCGAGGAGTGAGCCGTTCAGGAAGATGTTGTCCCGGCCCGACAAGTCCGGCTGGAAGCCCGCACCCAGCTCCAACATGGCGGCCAGGCTTCCCCGTACCCGGATCTCCCCCGAGGTGGGCTTGAGGATGCCGGCGATGCACTTGAGCAGGGTCGACTTCCCACACCCGTTGCGGCCGAGGATCCCGAACGTCTCCCCCTGGTTGATGTCGACGTTGACGTCGCGCAGGGCCCAGAAAGGGGTGAACGGCATCTTCCCGCCATGGATGACTCGTTCCTTCAGCGAGGTGTGCTTCTCGTTGTAGAGGCGGAACTGCTTGGAGATGTCCCGGACCTCGATGGCGACGGCCACGATCTAGAGCTCCTCGGCGAAGTTGCCCTCGAGCCGGCCGAACACGATGAGGGCCAGCAGGAACAGCCCGACGCTGGCGGCCAGGACGATGCCGACCAGGCCGGCGTACGTGCCTACGCCCCACGTGGGGAGCACGTGGTACACCTTGCCCTGGTAGCTGTACTGGGTCACACCGTAGATGGCCCGTTGGAACGTCATGGCGATGGGCGTGATGGGATTGCACAGGAAGACGTACTGCAGCCAGTTCAGTGAGGGGTGGTTCTTCTGCTCCCCGGAGAGGAAGATCTGCCCGTAGGTGTACACGATGGAGGTGGCCCAGAACCAGGCCATCAACAGTACCTCGGTGAGGTGTTGGGTGTCCCGGAGATAGACGTTGACGGCCGACAGGAAGATGGAGACGGCGCTGGTGAACACGACCAGGGCCACGATGGCGAGCGGCAGGATGGCGACGAAGGTGAAGTCGGGCGCGATCCCGAACAACAGCAGGGCAGCCACCAACACCACGGCCTGGATGGCGAAGAGCACCATGGACACCCCGACCACCGAGAGCGCCAGCAGCTCCCGGGGAAAGGCCACTTTCTTCACGATGCCGGCCTTGCCCACGACCACCGAGGTGGACGACATCGCAGCCACGTTGAACAGGTTCCACACCAGCAGGCCGGCGAACAGCCAGATGGCGAAGTTGGGCTGATGGTTCCGGGCGATGATCTTGAAGACCACGTAGTAGATGGTCAGCACCAGGGCTGGGTTGAGCATGGACCAGACGTAGCCGAGGACCGAATTCTTGTACTTGACCTTCAGCTCGGTCCTGATGAGGAGGAACAGCAGCTCACGGTTGGTCCACAGGTCCCTCAGCCTCTGGCCCAGCTGGACCTTCCCGTTGACCACGGTGATCTGGTCATGGCTCTGGCCGGGAACGAAGCGGGTGCTGCCGCCGATCGAGGAGACCCGCTCGGGCTCCGCGGCTGCGGGCTTCTCCACGCCGAGGCTCACTAGCTGGCGGCTCCCGCGCCGGCCGTCGGGACCTCCATGGCATCCTTCTGGATCACCTCGTCGATGAACCCGTATTCACGGGCCTCGTCGGCAGTGAACCAACGGTCGCGATCCGAGTCGGCCTCGATGCGCTCCACCGGCTGGCCGGTGTGGAAGGCGATCCGCTCCGCCATCATCCGCTTCAGGTACATGATCTGCTCGGCCTGGATGGCGATGTCCGACGCCTGCCCCTGCATCCCACCGGAGGGCTGATGCATGAGGATCCGGCTGTGAGGGAGGGCGAACCGCTTCCCCGGGGTCCCGGCGCAGAGAAGGAACTGGCCCATCGAGGCGGCGAGTCCCACGCAGATGGTTCGCACGTCGCAGCGCACGTACTGCATGGTGTCGTAGATGGCCAGGCCATCTGTCACCGAGCCCCCCGGCGAGTTGATGTAGACCGAGATGTCGCGGTCCTGGTGCTCTGCCTCGAGAAGGATCAACTGGGAGCAGACCAGGTTGGCGGTGTTCTGGTCGATGGCGGAGCCGATGAATACGATGCGCTCCTTCAGGAGGCGCTGGAAGATGTCGGAGCCGGGCCCGACGTCAGCCCCGGATTTCATCTCCAGCGAGCCTCCCACCGGGTCTGGAGTGCGGGCATGCGCGAACAGCTGACGGGTAGCGTCCATGGGTGCAAAGCCTAGTGGCTGGGACCTTTCGGCGGGCGCAGGGCAGAGGTTCGGGGCGCTGGATGGGGGCCCGACCCACGGGCCCGCCGGGCCGCCGGGGCCGGTCGTCGACGACACCCTGACCTGGCCTTCCCGGCCACGACCGGTCCCGGGTCCATCCGGCCGGCCGGACGAGCTTCGGTTGCGCCCCATCACCGGCGGGTGGTCACCCGGCGCCCCATCACCCGGAGCGGACGTACTCCCGGCCCGAGGCCGGCGGCACCAACCGCTTCACCCCGGTCGGCCGGCGAGGGCCCCGTTCGACCACCCCGGCGAGGAACTGCGTGTACCGGTCGATGATGGACGGCCAGCGGTAGAAGCGCTCGGTGTACGTTCGGCCGGCCTCGCCGAGGGCGCGGCGGAGCCGTTCGTCGGCCGCCAAACGCTCGACGGCGACCTCGAAGGTCCGGTACGACTCGAACCACAGACCGCCGCCCGAGCGCCGGCAGTGCTCCATGGTGGCGGCGCAGGACGCGTTGACCAGCACCGGGAGGTCGAGGGACCACGCCTCCAGCAGCACCAGCGAGAAGGACTCGTAGGCCGACGGGTTCACCATGGCCCGGGCCCCGGCCAGGATGTCCCACTTGTCCGGCTCCGACACCGTCCCGGTGGCCACGATGTCCGGGTGCCCGGGGGCCTTGTCCGAGATGGGGCCGACCATGGCCAGGGCCAGGTCGCCGGGGTGGCGCTCCTTGAACCGGGCGAAGTACTCGGCCAGCATGCCGCACCCCTTGTGCTCGTCCACGCGGCCGAGATAGCAGAGGTAGGGGCGGTCGCCGAGCCCCAGGATCTCCCCACCCGGCCGCCCTGCGCCGGCCGGGTGGTTGACCCCCAGCCCCAGCACGACCTGGGGCGCGGCCCCGTTGCCGAAGGCGTACTCCATGAGATCCCGTTCGGCCTGGGTGTGGTAGACGAAACCGTCCACGTGGCGGAAGCTCTGGCGGAATGCCGACAGGTAGAGGGCGGGCTCGTCGTGTGCCGCCGGGTGGAGCACGGCGGGTACCGGGGACACCGCGATCCCGTCGACCGTGGTGGCGAAGAGATAGGGATAGCAGGCCACCACATCGGCGTCGGTGGCGGAGACCGCGTCGACCAGGCCCGGGCACATCGGGCCGTTGAGGGCCACCCAGCGCCGCGCCTCGGCCAGGCCGACGGCGGTCGGGGCCAGGCGGATCTTGGCGTCGAGGTCGAAGTAGTCGAGCTGCCGCCGTCCGGCCGTCGGGAACCGGTGCACGGTCACCCCGTTGAGGGCGGAAGTGCCCGGAGGCTCGGTGTTCTGCCAGGTGAGATGATCCATGGCGCAGCTGGTGAGGACCTCCACCTGCCACCCTGGCCGCTGGCAGAGGCGCTCGGCCAGCATCCGGGCCGCGGTCTCGGCGCCGCCGATCACCTCGGTCCCGTAGCGCGGCGTGACGAAGGCCAGCCTCACGAGCCGTTTGGTCCCCCGGCCGCCCGCGGCCGCCCGGCGCCGACGGCGATCACCGCTCGCGGACGGCGACCAGCAGGTACTCGCCCGGCCCGAGCAATGCTTGGTTGAGGACGTCGATCGCCGCGTTGATGGCCGCGGCGTCGGGGTTGGCCGGTGCCACCTGGTCCAGCCGGCGGTCGGTGCCCCCGTAGGTGACCCGATCCACCCGGAGCCCCTGGTCGGCGAGAAGTCGGGTCCAGGTCTCGGCGTGGAGCGGACGGCCCGGGGCGAGGTCGCTGATCACCGGCGAGACGCCGGCCATCCACGACTCCGGGGTGGCGGAGTGGAGGACGAGCACCCCACCGACGGCGAGGCGTGCCGCTGTCGACCGCACCATGCGATCCCGCTCGTTGGCGTGGAGCCACTGGACCGACCCGGTCACGACCATCCCGGACAGGGCGTCGTCGGCCACCACCTCGAGATGGGCCAGCAGGGCCTCCGCCCGGACGTCCAGCCCTCGCTCAAGGGGCGCTTCGACCGCCGACTCACTGGGGTCCACGCCGTAGGCATCGACACCCGAGGCGACAAGGGCGTCGAGCAGGGTCCCGGTTCCGCAATCAGCGTGGAGCACCCGTCCCCGGACTCCCGAGAGTGCGGCGAGGGCGTCGGGGGCCCACCACGAAGCGCCGGGGTCGGACGTGGGCACCACCGCATCCGGGAGCGGCGGCGTGCGCTGGACCTCCACCGCCGCCTCCAGGTCCTCCACGTGGTCGACGACCACATGGAGCATGCGCGACACCGACCAGGCGAACTTCACGATCTGGTGGACGATGAACCCGATGTACCAGCCCATCGACTTCCGGATGAGGCGCTTCACATAGGACCCCACCGCCTTCTGGGACGCCACCGGGACGGCGATGTCCACGTAGGCGGACCGGTCCACCAGCGACAGCGTCTCGCGCAGTCGGGCCTTGCCGTGCAGCCCGATCGGCGAGAACTCCAGGAACAGCTCGTCGAGCTCCTGCTCGAGGCCGGCGGGAAGGTCACCCGACGCCCGGCGACGTCTGACCTCGGCGTCGATCTCCGCCATCACCTCATCCAGATAACGGACCCGGTCGGGAGGATCGTCCGCCGGCCCGCCGGCGGTCGGGAGGGGCCGGTCCGGGACCACCGAGGGCGTCGAAGGCTGCGCTGGTGGCACAGGGTGACTATAGCCAGGGCCCACCCGATCCCCGTGATGGCACCCGCGCCGGTGGCCGATCGGCTCCGCAAGCGCAGTGGTGCCGTTCGGTAGGGTGGCGATGCCGCGGGCGTGGCGGAATTGGCAGACGCGCCGGGTTTAGGTCCCGGTCCCTTCGGGGATGGAGGTTCGAATCCTCTCGCCCGCACGTTCGATTCCGAGTGCCTCCTGGGCCCTTGTCGAGCGGCGGCCCACGGTGTTAGCTGGTGTGCGTGCCTCTCGACGGTGAGTACCAACCGAGCGCAGCCCAGTGGGTCCGCGACCAGGTCGACCTCTACGAGCGGTCGGGCGGCCTCGAGGGGACCACGCTCCGCGACCTGCCGGTGGTCATCGTCACCAGCCGGGGAGCCTCCTCCGGCAAGCTGCGCAAGACGCCGCTGATGCGGGTGGAGCACGACGGCACCTACGCCGTGGTGGCGTCGCAGGGCGGTGCCCCCACCCATCCCCTCTGGTACTTCAACCTGAAAGCCGATCCCCACGTCGAGCTCCAGGACGGTCCGGAGAAGTCCGACCGGACGGCCCGCGAGGTCACCGGGGACGAGAAGGCGATCTGGTGGGACCGGGCCGTGGCCGCCTATCCGGACTACGCCGACTATCAGGGCCGCACCGATCGCCAGATCCCGGTCTTCGTCCTGGAGTAGAGCCGGATCGGGGTCAGGGCTCCGACCCGAACCGGACTGGGTTCAGGCCGGCTTCTGGATCACCAGGGCCAGCAGGTAGCAGCCGACGGCGTCGTAGTAGATGCCCCGGTTGGCGGCCAGGGCGGTCCGGTCGAACTCCCCGCGGGCCACGGCGGACCCGCCCCAGTTCAGACCGCGCTCGGTGAGCACGGTGAAACCGGCCGCGGTGACCTTGTCCCGGAGCTCAGGCAGCGTGTACTCCACCTTGTGATCGGGATCGATGAATGAGGACTGCTGCAGGCGGCAGACCACTCCGTTGGGGGTGTCGATGGCCATGAAACCACCCGGCCTGAGCACCCGGAACGACTCCTTGAGGACGACGTCCCCGTCCTCCACGGTCACGTGCTCGATGGACTGGCCGCTGTAGATCAGGTCCACCGACTCGTCCTCGGCAAACGACAGGTCGGCCATGGACCGGTACTCGTAGCGGACCAGGCCCCGATCGGTCCGGTTGGTCCCGTAGCGCTCCGAGTGGTACAGCGGGTGCCGATCGTCGGGGGGAAGGTCGACGATCACCAACTCTTCGAAGTCGTAGGGATAGCCCAACGCCACCAATGCACCGCGGGCATCCCACGTGGCCCCCCCGCCCAGGTCGACGATGCGCCGGGCCGGGGGCAGCCCGATGATGAACTCGCTCCGGCTGGCATGCAGGGACACGTGCAGGCCGGCGGACAGGATGGGCACCTGGGTGCGGTACTCACTCGAAGCGCGCACCCGGTCGACGAGGTCGGCGTGGGTCAGCTCCCCTCTGGCCATGCCTTCGGCCTGCTCGGTCCAGGCCGGTTCGTCGGGCTCGCGGCGGAGCAGCACGTTGTAGGCCATCCGGACGGCCTCGCGAGGTGGCAGCTGCTGGAAGGAGAGGGCGGCCCAGCGGGTGGCCTCGCGCTTGGCCTTGCGCTCGACCCGGTGGAGCTGGGGTGCCACCCCCCGCAGCGCCCGTCCGACCGATCCCTCGGTCGACTGGTCCGGGTGGTCCACCTGGTCCACCGCCGGGTCATGACCGCTCACATCGTCTCCGTTCGCCCTGTGCCGACCCGAGCGAATGTACCATCGCGTTCCCCCACCCCCCGCCGGTCGGACCGCTCTGCCCCGGCCGGTCTTGCCGACCAGGGCCGGTTTCGGCCATGCTTCCCCGGTCCCGCTCCCACACTCCACCTCACGCCCGGCGCCACGGACGGTGGTGGAGACCGGGGGACCCGGTCCCGAGCGGACCGGTGGACGGGCACCTCGGGCGCCGGCCGCCGGCCGCGGGGCTCCGCTCGGACGGCAGGGAGCCGGGCGGCCAAGACCGGCAACGATCGACAGAGCGATCAGACACAGCGATCAGACACAGGAGGACATCATGGGAGTACTCGACGGCAAGGTGGCCATCGTCACCGGAGCAGGACGGGGGATCGGACGGGAGGAGGCCCTGCTGTTGGCCGCCGAGGGCGCCAGGGTCATCGTGAACGACGTCGGGGCGTCCCTCCAGGGCCAGGGCGGTGACAAACACCCCGCGGAGGAGGTGGTCGAGCAGATCAAGGCCGCGGGCAGCGATGGAGCGGTCAACGCCTCGGACGTCAGTTCATGGCAGGGGGCCAAGGAGCTGATCGATCAGGCGGTCGATACGTTCGGCCAGCTCGACATCTTGGTCAACAACGCCGGCATCCTACGGGACAAGATGAGCTTCAACATGGAGGAGTCCGACTGGGACGACGTGATCCGTGTGCACCTGAAGGGTCACTTTGCCCCGTCCCACCACGCCGCCGTGTACTGGAGGAACCGGGCCAAGGCCGGTGAGACGGTCAGCGCCCGTATCATCAACACGTCCTCGGAGGCCGGGCTGTACGGAAACGCCGGCCAGGCCAACTACTCGGCCGCCAAGGCCGGCATCGCCTCGTTGACCTGGGTCCTGGCCCGGGAGCTCGAGCGGTACGGGGTGACCGTGAACTCCATTTCGCCCCGGGCCCGTACCCGGATGACCGAGACCCTGTTCGGCGAGATGGCCAAGTCCGACGAAGGCTTCGACGAGTGGGACCCGCGCAACATCGCCCAGCTGGTGGCCTTCCTGGCCTCGGACGCGGCCTCCGACGTCACCGGTCAGAACTTCGTGGTGTTCGGCGGGAACGTCTGGGCCATGGGCGGATTCCACCCGGTGGGCGAGCTGCACCGCGACTCGATGTGGACACCCGAGGAGCTGGCCGGGGCCAAGGGTGATCTGTTCAAGGAGGTCTCCTCGGGCCTACCCAAATTCAGCTTCTTCTGAGCCCTCACCCGGGGCGGGGGTCGGCCGGTCAGGCCCTGGACGGCACCACCGCGGTGGCCTCGCCGACCACCTTCTCCTCGCCCTCGGCGTTCTGCAGTCGGACGTCCAGGTCGATCAGGTGGTCGGCACCCTCGGTGCGTTTCCCGGTGACCACGATCTTCGTACGGAGCTCCTCGTCGGGCCAGGTCTGCTTGGCGAACCGGGCCCGATAGCGGCGGACGTGGCCGACGCCCACGTAGTCGGTCAGGGCTGTCCCGAGAAAGCCCATGGAGAACATGCCGTGGCCGAACACACTGGGCTGGCCGGCCTGGATGGCCTTCACCTCGTCGTGGTGCATGGGGTTGTAATCGCCCGAGGCGCCGGCGTACATCACCAGATCCGTTCGGGTCAGGACGCGAGCTAGTTCAGGCGCCTCGTCCCCCTCCTTGACGTCCTCGAAATACAGAACCTGGTCAGACATGGTCCCGTCCTCCCTTCCCGGGCCACCAGCGGCGGCCCGTCTGGTCGTTCATACTCTCATTGTCCCGCACCTTCATCGCCCGGGCTCCGGATCCCGGGGCAGGCCGAGCAGGCGCTCCCCGATCACGTTGCGCTGGACCTCGCTCGTCCCTCCGGCGATGGTGAGGCACTTGCTGTGCAGCACGCCATGAGCCGACACTGCGGCATCCCCGAGGGTGACCGCCCCCTCGGGGCCGGCCAGATCGAGACCGAACTCGTGCACCCGCTGCTCGAACTCCGCTCCCAGCAACTTCCCCACGCTGGACTCCGGACCCGGCTGCAGCCCTCCCACGGAGCGGAGCGTGGCCCGCATCCCGAGCTGGGCCAGGGACTGGGCCTCGGCGAGCAGCTCGCCCAGCCGATCCAGGGTCACCGGATCCTGGAGGGCACGGTCCGCCGTCACCCGGGCCACCACCCCTTCGAGCGCTCCTCCGAAGGCCGAGTCGGTCGACAGCGAGACCCGTTCGTTGGCCAGCGTGGTCCGGGCCAGCCGCCACCCGCCGTCGACCTCACCCACCACGCAGTCGTCCGGCACGAAGCAACCGTTGAAGAAGACCTCGTTGAACAGTGCGTCACCCGTGATCTCGCGGAGGGGACGGACCTCGATCCCGGGCGACCGCATGTCGACCAGGAAGTAAGTGATGCCGCGGTGCTTGGGCACGTCCGGATTGGTCCGGGCCAGGCAGATCCCCATGTGGGCACGGGTGGCCACCGAGGTCCACACCTTCTGCCCCTCGAGCGACCAGCCCCCCTCCACCCGGATGGCCCGGGTGGAGAGCGCGGCCAGGTCGGATCCGGCCCCCGGCTCGCTGAACAGCTGGCACCAGATGATGTCGCCGCGGAGCGTCGGCTCCACGAAGCGCTCGGTCTGCTCCGGAGTGCCGTGGGCCATGATCGTAGGGAGGGCCCAGGCCGCCACGGCCAGGTTGGGACGGCGCAGTCCCACCCCGGCGCAGACCTGGTCGATGACCAGCTGCTCCACCGCCCCGGCGTCCCTCCCCCACGGCGCGGGCCAGTGCGGGGCCAGCAGACCTTCGTCGGCCAGGGCCCGGCGCTGCTCGGCCGGATCCTCGAGCGCGCCGATGGACGCCACCACCGGTGTCAGCTGCTCGCGGAGGCGCTCGGCCTCGGGGGGTAGGTCGATGGACAGCCGTCGGCGCCCGCCCTCCAGGGCCAGCCGGGACGCCGCCGCCCGAAGCGGCGCCGTGCCCCCGAGGATCTGGCGGAGCGTGGTGGCCCGGCGCAGATGGATGTGCGCGTCGTGCTCCCAGGTGAACCCCATGCCCCCGAGCACCTGGATCGCCGCTTTGGACGCCTCGACGTAGCCGTCCAGGGCCAACGCCGCCGCCAGTTGGACGGCCAGTCGGGCCTGGGTGCCGTCCCCGCCCGACGCCCGTTCGTGGTCCAGGGCCGAAGCGGCGTCCCAGGTCGCCGCCACCGCCTGCTCCACCGCCACCAGCATGTCGGCCAACCGGTGCTTGATCCCCTGGAACTGACCGATCGGACGACCGAACTGGTGCCGGGTCCGGGCGTGCTCGGCCGCGGTGTCCAAGCACCAGCGGGCTCCACCGGCCGCCTCGGCGGATGCGACCACCAGGGCCAGTTCCCGGATGCGGTCGCTCGATGCCCCGGTGAGCACCCGCTCGGGGGACACCGCCATCCCGTCCACCGTCCAGCGTGCCGAGGGCCGGGTGGGGTCGAAGCTGGGAAGCGGCTCGATCCGCACCGCCGCTCCCGCGCTCCACCAGCACCCAGCGCACCCCGCCGTCGGTGGCCACCGGGGCCAGCAGCAGGGCGGCCACCGCCCCGTTGAGGAGGGGTCCGACCGAGCCCGAGACCTGGATCGAGCCGTCGGGCCCGGACCGTCCGGTCAGGCCGGCCGGGGCCACGGTCGCGCCGTCGGGGGCGGCGGCGGGAACGGCCAAGGAGGCGGGCCGGCTTCCATCCACCAGTCGGGGCACGAGCTCCTTGATGAGTTCGGGTGGGCCGCACTCGGCCACCACGGCGGCCACCAGTGCCGTGGAGCCCCAGGGGCCGGGGGCCGCGGCCCGGCCCAGCTCCTCGGCCACGACGGCCAGCTCCAGCAGGCCGGCCCCTTGACCGCCGAACTCCTCGCCCACGTGGATGCCGAGGGTGGCCTGGGTCCCGAGCTCCTCCCAGAACGGAGGGAGGGTGTCGGTAGCGGCGTCGAGCGCGGCCCGGGTCACCTCGGGAGAGCAGCGCGGACTCCATCCAGCGTCGCAGCGAGGACCGGAGCTCCTCGTGCTCGTCCTGGATGCCGATCGGCACGGTCAGGCCCCGATCCGGGGAGCCGGGCCCGACCCGGCCGGCCGGACGATCAGAGGGGGGGAGGGCACGGAAGAGTTTCTACCATCCCGGTCTCCCCGGACCAGAACCGGTTCTACCCCCGGGCACCCCAGCTACCAGCCCCGGAACTCCGGGGGGCGGCGCTCGGCGAAGGCGGCCAGACCCTCGCGGCAGTCGTCGGTGCCGGTCACCAGCTCCTGGGCCACCGCCTCGTCCCACAGGGCCGTGGCCCGGTCGGACTCCAGGGACCGGTTGGTCAGGTACTTGGTCACGCTGATGGCCCGGGTCGGACCGGCCGCCAGCCGCGACGCCCACTCGCCGGCCAGGGTCAGCAGCTGATCCCGGGGGACCACCCGGTTCACCAGTCCGAGTCGCTCGGCCTCGGGGGCGGACAGGTCGTCCCCGAAGAAGAACAGCTCCTTGGCCCGCTGCGGTCCGATCAGCCGGGGAAGCAGGTAGGCCCCACCCGCGTCCGGGGCGATCCCGCGGCGGACGAAGACCTCGATGAACTTGGCCTCCTCCGCCGCCAGCACCAGGTCGCAGGCCAGCGCGAGGTGCATCCCGCCCCCGGCGGCAGTGGCGTTCACGGCCGCGATGACCGGTTTCTCGCAGTCCAGCACGGCCGACACCAGACGCTGCCATCCGGTCCGGATCAGTCGCGCCGCATCGCCGGCGGCCCGGTCCGGCGCACCCTCGGGCCGGGCGGGCCCGGGGCCGGACGAACGCAGGTCGGCCCCGGTGCAGAACCCCTTCACTCCCGCCCCGGTCAGCACCACCACCCGGACGGCCAGGTCGGCGGAGGCCTCCTCGAGCCAGGCGATGATCTGCTCCCGCATGGCGAGCGTGATGGCGTTGCCGGCCTCGGGGCGGTTCAGGGTGATCCACGCCACCCCAGCCTCGATGGTGCGCAGCACGGCGTCGCCGGTGGGCGCGGGCGCTCCCGGCCCTCTGGTCCCCTCGGACATCAGATGCGGTGGATGAGGTTCATCCGCGAAGTGCACACCGGAGCACCGGTCGCCTGCTCGCTCCAGGCCGTCTCGACCACGATGAAGGTCATGGTCTTCCCCTTGGACTCCTTCTGGTAGGCGTCGACCACGGTGCCCTCCCCCACCAGCACGTCCCCGGCCAGTACCGGTCGGTGGTAGGTGAACTCCTGCTCCCCGTGGAGGATCAGCCCGCCCTTGGCCATGAGGGGCCCGAGCAGCTCGAACATGGGATTGTCCGACGGGGCCTCGGCCGTCTGCAGCTCGGGGTAGGCCCCGAAGCTGCCCATCACGAAGGGGTAGGTGGGGGGGGCGGGGATGCCGGCCAGGCCGGCCTCGGCCGCAGCCCTCGAATCGCGGTAGACCGGGCTGGGATCCTTCACGGCGTCGGCGAACAGAGCCAGCTGGCCTCGCTCCACGGTGACCACGGTGGTCCCGGTGGGCTTCCCGATGATCGTGGTCAGGATGTCGTCTGCCACCTGATGGTCCTCCCTTGTCGTCGGACGTCCTGTCGTCGGACGCCCTGTCGTCGGACGCCTGTCGTCGAACGGTCTCGGCGTCGGCGGCCGGCGCGGCCTCCGACGGATGGGGCCCCAGGGTGCCCGTTGCGCACCGTAGCGCGCCACTCCCGCCACCAGGAAGTTCCGCCGGTCCGCTCGGACCGTTCGGTGGTGCTCGATGGCGGGCTCCCCCACGGACCGTCGGGTTCGGGCCGCCGGCCAGCCGTGCCCCTACAGTGCATCGCATGAACTCCGCCGAGGTGGTGGTCCTCCCGAGCTCCGAGGCCCTGGCCCGGTCCGCGGCCGACGAGGCGACGGCCATCCTGCAGGATGCCGTGGCCCGCCACGGTGTGGCGCACGCCATGTTCGCCACCGGCAACTCCCAGCTGGCCTTCGTCGAAGCCCTGTTCGCCCCCGAGCGAAACGTGCCCTGGTCGGAGACGGTGGTGTTCCACATGGACGAGTACGTGGGGGTGGGACCGGACCATCCGGCCGGATTCCGCCACTGGATCCACGACCGGATCGAGGCCCGGGCCCGCCCGAGGGCCACCCACTACCTCGACGGGCTGGCTCCCCCGGACGAGGAGTGCCGGCGGTACGCCGGACTGCTCCGCGACCACCCCCTCGACCTGTGCTGCCTCGGCATCGGGGAGAACGGCCACTTGGCCTTCAACGATCCTCCGGTGGCCGACTTCGAGGACCCGCTCGACGTGAAGGTGGTCACCCTGGACGACGGGTGCCGTCGCCAGCAGGTCAACGAGGGCCACTTCCCCACGGTGGGGGAGGTTCCGGCCGAGGCGATGACGGTGACCATCCCGGCCCTGCTCCGGGCCGGGCGGGTGCTGGCCATGGTCCCCGAGGCCCGCAAGGCCGAGCCGGTCCGGGCCGCCCTGGAGGGCCCGATCGGCACTGCGTGCCCAGCCTCGATCCTCCAACGCACCCCCCACGCCAAGGTCTTCTTGGACCCCGAGTCGGCCGGGCTCCTGAGCGCGACGGCGCGGGGGCGGGCGGGCGGTCCCGCCGCCTAAAGGCCCAGCCAGCGGTCGAGGAACGGATAGGCCAGCTCGCCGTGCCACTGGTGCTCGCCGTCGAAGGCGTCGTGGACCAGGCATTCGCCGGCACCACTGCGCTCGTAGAGCGGTCGCACCTTGGCCAGCGAGGCGGCCGCCGCGGCCACCGGGAAGAGCAGGTCGTCGCGACCGTTCTCCACCAGCAGCGGCCGCGGCGCGACGAGGGCGCCAAGATCGGCGTGCTCCATCCGGCCGAGCATTCCGAACAGCACCTGTGAGCCGCACATGTTCCAGGGCACCTTGTGCGCCTCCGACCAGGAGGAGAAGTAGCCGCTCACCACGGCGGCGGCCACCCGGGGGTCGGTGGCGGCGAGGAACAGCGCCATGGTGCCCCCGTAGGAGAACCCGGCCACACCCATCCGGTCGGGGTCGACCAGGGGATGGGCCTCCAGTACGTCGAGGGCCCGAGCCAGGTCCCAGAGGTTCTGGGTCAACGGGTTCCATCCCGCCATGACCTGATGAACCAGGTTGGTGTCGCAGGCGTAGTGGTCGTCGGGATTCCAGTCGGCCCGCTCACCGAAGCACCGGAGGTCCGGGGCCAACACCACGTGGCCGCGCCGGGCCAGTTCGGCGGCGTAGTCACTGCCCTCGGGGGCGTCGGGGTCGAGGCCGCAGACACGGGACTTGCCCGGTCCGTGCCCGTGGACGGCCAGGACCGCCGGGCCGGGCTCCCGGCGGCCGTCGGGGACCAGCAGGTAGGCGGGGACCGACATGTCCACCTCGGTGTCGAAGACGATCCGCCACCGCTGGTAGCCGTCGCAGGCCGTCTGGTCGGAGGTCTCGGGCTCGGGCGGCACCGGACCGGGCCACGGGGCCAGGGTGTGATGGAGGCGCTCCTGGAACCTCCCGCGCCACGGCTCGAACTCCCCCGGTTCTTCAGGCAGTCCGTCGGACTCCTCGACCGCCATCAACCGGCTCACCGCCTGATACCAGGGTGAGAAGTTGCGTCGGGGGGTGGGCAGCTGGATCACGGATCGCACTTCCTCTCGGCTGGTGGCACGGACTCCGGGGGACTCCCGCTCGAGGCGCCCCCCTGCGACCGACGGGGGCCGCCTCCCACGTTGCCACATGCTCGCCGTGGCGCCGGGCCCGGCACCGGACCGGGTGACCGCCCCGAGCGACGGACCGACCACCCCGGTTGAGCAGCGCACCCCCGTGGGGCACACTGGACCGATGGTGCTCGCCACCCAGCTGGACATCCGGCCGCTCTCGCCGATCATCGGCGCCGAGATCCACGGCATCGACCTGTCCCGTGCGCTCAGCCCCTCGGTGGTGGCCGAGGTCAGGCAGGCGCTCAACACCCACCATGTGGTGTTCTTCCGCGACCAGGACCTCACCCCCACCCAGCAGGCCGACTTCGCCCGTCAGTTCGGCGAGGTCACCGAGGGTCACCCGGTCATCCCGGCCATCGAGGGGAACCCCGAGGTGCTGGCCATCGACGGCCGTGAGGACAGGGCCAGCTGGTGGCACACCGACGTGACCTTCCTCCAGGCCCCGGCGTTCGGGTCCATCCTCTCGATGCTCGAGTGCCCCGAGGTGGGCGGCGACACCACCTGGGCCAGCCTGCAGGACGCCTACGATCGGCTCTCCGACCCGGTCCGCACCCTGTGCGACTCCCTGATCGCCATCCACTTCGACCCGTGGTTCGCCGCCGACGTCCAGGCCCGGGGCGGGTACGAGTGGGAGGGCCAGCACTACGAGAAGCTCCTCCCCGCCCTCCATCCGGTGGTGCGCACCCATCCCGAGAACGGACGCAACGGTCTCTTCGTGAATCCCCAGTTCACCCAGTCCATCCTCGGAATGTCCAAACACGAGAGCGACGGGATCCTCGACGTGCTCTACCGGCACTGCCAACAGCCCGAGCTCACCTGCCGCTTCCGGTGGCAGCCGGGCTCGGTGGCCTTCTGGGACAACCGGGCCACCTTGCACTACGCCCTGGACGACTACGGGGACGCCACCCGGGTCGCCCACCGGGTCACCCTTCGGGGAGACGTCCCCTACGGACCGGCCATGCCCCGCCGCTGAGGGGCCCGAGCCCGGCGCCGACCGGTCACCGGGGGGCCGGGTCGTCGGGCAGCCCGGCTCCTCCGGCACCCTCTGGCGCCGCACCGTGGGCCGACCTCGTGGGCCGCGCACCCGACACGGCCAGGGCCTCCTCGCTGGCCCCGAGGTAGGCCGCCAGGGCCCGGGGATCGCGTCGCACCTCCTCGGGCGTGCCGGTCGACACCACCGAACCGGTCTCCATCATGACCACCTTGGTGCACAGGGCGAAGACCAGGGGCACGTCGTGCTCCACCAGCACGATGGTGGTGTCGGCCAGCTGGTGCAGCCGCCGGAGCAGGGGCACGAAGGCCTCCGCCTCCCGTTGGGCGATGCCGGCGGTGGGCTCGTCGAGGAGCAGCAGACGGGGGCGGGCCAGCACCATCGAGGCCAGGTCGACCACCCGTCGGGTCCCCGTGGAGAGCTGTGCGATGCGGTGCCGGCGGAAGCGGTCGATGCCGAACGAGGCGACGACCCCGTCCACCTCGGTCCGCTTGGCCCGCTCGGAGCGCCGGGCCCAGGGCAGTTGGAGCGTCGAGGCGACCACCCCGACCGGGCGTCGGGCGTCGAGGGTCAGCATCAGCACGTCCTCCACCGACAGCTCGGGGAAGAGGCGGCAGTCCTGGAACGAGCGCACCAGGCCCAGGGACGACCGCTCCTCGGGCAGATACTCCACCAGGCTCTCCCCGTCCATGCGGACGGAGCCCGACCCCGGCGTGACCAGGCCCGAGATGACGTCGAGGAGGGTCGTCTTGCCCGAGCCGTTCGGCCCGATCAGGCCCACGATGGACCCGGGCTCCGCCGACAGGTCGGCGCCGGCCACGGCCCGCACCCCGCCGAAGTCCACCACCACCCCCTCGACGTCCAGGCGGGCCGGTCCGGGGCGGTGGTCGCCGTGGGCCTCGGGGCGGGCGGGTTCCGGCATCACCCCGCCACCGAGCCCAGGACCGGTTCGGGGTCGCCGGCCCCGGTCCCCCCGTCCGTCCCGGGTGGAGGCTTCCGGGCGGCCAGGAGCCGTTCGAGACCCAGGGTGACCAGGTCGCCGAGTTGGTGGAGCAGCTCGGCCAACCCGCCGGGGAGGTACAGGATGAAGGCCAGAAGACCGATCCCGCTGGTCAGGAACTGGATGGTCGGCGTGGTCCCGAGCATGGCCGGGATCCCCACCAGGTAGACGGCGCCGAGGACCGCCCCGTCGATGGAGCCCAGCCCGCCGATGACCACCATGGACACCACCAGGATCGAGAAGGACGGATCGAAGGTGGAGGTCGAGAAGCGCTCGGTGGCGAAGGCCAGGCACACCCCGGCGTAGCCGGCGATGAATCCCGAGAGGGCGAAGGCCAGCAGCTTGGTCCGGGCCAGGGGGATGCCGGCGGCCCCGGCCCCGGTCTCGTTGTCCCGTACCGCGATCAGGCGACGGGCCACCCCCCGATCCCGCCACACCCGGACCATGAGCACCGACACCACCAGGACGGCCAGGGAGAACCAGGCGAACGAACGGGCCGAGGCCAGCTGGATGCCGAGGAAGCTGGGAGGCGCGATGAGGGTCGACTGGGGGTTGGGCAGGCCGGTACAGAGCGACCTGCCTACCAACGGCAGGGTCCAACAGGGGGTGGAGAGGACCGAGCCCATCAGCCACAGACTGAAGGCCAGCGTGCTCACGGCCAGGTACAGGCCCCGGACCCGGAGGGCCGGCAGGCCCACCAGCACGGCGATCACCGCGGTGACCGCACCGGCGAACGGCATGAGCAGGACCAGCGGGACGCTGGTTCCGAGATGGGCGGCCATCAGCGCGCCGCAGGCCACCAGGCCGAACTGGCCCAGGGAGACCTGGCCGGCCCACCCGGTCAACACGGTGAGGGAGAGGGCGATCACCGCGTAGATGCAGATCTGGGACAGCAGGAACGAGCGGCCGGTGCTGATCACGAAGGGCAGCAGTGCCACCACCACCACCGTGACCATCACGCCGGTGGCGCCCACCCGCCGACGGAGCGGCCCGTCGTGATGGCGCTGGTCGCGAGAGGTCTCCAGCCAGGTCGAGCGGTCCTCGCGCCGCCCTCCGCTGGGGAGCGCGGCGATGCGGACCAGCAGAACCAGCAGCACCATGGCGAACAGCACCAGGTCCACCTGGGCCGTGCTGGACAGGTTCCACACCAGGACCTCCTGGATCACCCCCACCCCGATGGCGGCCACGAAGGCCACGGTCAGATTGACCATGGCCCCCACCATGGCCGCGGTCAGGGCCAACAGCAGCAGTTCCGGGCTGAGCACCTCGGTGAGGGACGAGGTCTGCCCCGGGGCGGCCAGTATGGCGGCGAAGGCCGACAGCACGCCGGCCAGGGTCCAGGTCACCGTGGAGGTGCGCCGGACCCACACACCGGACAGCCGGGCCGAGTCGGCGTTCTCGGCCATGGCCCGCATGGCCAGGCCCCACGGCGACCATTTGACGAAGGCGGCCAGGGCGATGGCGACGAGGGGGGCCACCACCAGGGTCATGACCTCGCCCGGGGTGAACAGGTAGGTGCCGATGTGGAAGGAGAAATGGACCGGCACCGGAAACGGCTTGAACAGGTTCTTGGGGCGGACGAAGGGCAGGGCGGTGAAGACGAACAGCACCTGGCTGAGTCCGATGGTGGCCACCATCACCAGCACCCGCGGACGATTGAACAGCCGGCGCAGGAGCAGCTCGGAGAGGGCTCCCACCGCAGCCGCCAGGAGCAGGGACAGGACCAGAGCGAACCAGTAGTTGAACCCGAAGTCGTAGAAGCACTTGACCAGGAACACCGCGGCCACCACCCCCAGCTGGCCCTGGGCGAAGTTGAGCACCCGGTTGGTCCGGTAGATCAGGACCAGGCCCATGGCCAGCAACCCGTACCCGAGGCCGGTGATGACGCCCTGGACCAGGACGAAGCTGGGGATCGACACGGCCGACCCCTAGCCCAGTCCGTCCACGGCCGCGCCCAGGAAGACCGGGCGCAACAGATCGTTCCGCTCCAGCAGGTCGGCGATGGGACCGTCGAAGCGGACCTCCCCACGCTCGAGGAAGAACGCTCGCTCGGCCAGGCTCATGGCCCGGTTCACGCTCTGCTCCACCAGCACCACCGTGGTGCCCTGGCGGTTGACCTCCCGCACGATGGCCATCAGCCGGTCCACCGCCATGGGGGCCAGCCCCAGGGCCAGCTCATCGATCATCAGGAGCTTCGGCTCGGTCATCATGACCCGAGCCAGGGCCAGCATCTGCTGCTCACCGCCCGAGAGGGTGCCGGCCGGCTGGTGGAGGCGCGGCGCCAGCTCGGGAAACCGGTCGACCGCCTCGTCCAAGGCGGCACGGGACCGTGACCCCTGGCCCCGCAGGGAGTGGCTCCCGACCATCAGGTTGTCCCGCACGGTCAGGCCGGTGAAGGTCATCTTGCCGCCGACCAGCAGGGCCACGTCCCGGCGGATGATCTGCTCGGGCTCGAGGTAGGTGCAGTTGGTCCCGAAGATGCGGATCACCCCGCGGTGGGGATGGTCCAGCCCGGCCACCGCCCGCAGCAGCGTGGACTTGCCGGCGCCGTTGGTGCCGAGGAGGGCCACGATCTCGCCCTGAGCCACTTCGAGGTTGAGGTCGAACAACACCTGGTTGGTGCCGTAGTAGAAGTCGAGGTTGTGGACCTGCAGGGCGGGGAGGTCGCCCCCGGCCTGGCGTCGGGCACCCTCGGCGTGGCGCTCCAGCACGTCCTCGATCACGAGGGTGATGTCACGCCGGACGTAGCGGGAGCCGACGAGCAACATGATCCCCCCGATGGCGCAGACCGGACCGATCAGGGTGAGAGCCGCCGTGGGTCCGTTCCGGTAGCCGACGGCGTCGCTCACCGCCCCGAGGAGGACGCCACCGGCGAACCCCCCGAAGACCAGGGAGTACACCCCGAACATGGCGAAACAGATGGTGCGCATCTCCGCCGGCGCCGTGGCGGCCAGGGTCAAGAAGATGCAGATGGCCAGCGGCGAGACCGCCGCGTTGGCCAGGAACTGCAGGGTCACCACCATCCAGAGCTCGGGCATGTACAGCGAGGCCACGTACAGGCCCCCGTAGGCGGCGATGCAGATCCCGGCGATGACCAGGGGACGTTGGGGGGCCCGGCGGAAGTACCGGTCGCCGAGGACATAGGCCACAGGGAGGCCGAGGAAGGCGGCCAGTCCGATGACGGAGTAGACCTCGCTCCGCTGGGCGGTGTCCAGTCCCCACACCCGCACGAAGTACAGGTTCCCGAACAGGGGTGCGGCCGTCCCGGCGAAGCCCAGGATGGCCACGGCCACCAGCTCGTAGTAGATGGAGCGGATCCGCAGCAGGCGGGTGATGGCCGAGCCCAGCAGGACCCGGGGGGCGTCGCTCTGCTGGGAGTGCAGGTCCATGCCCGAGGCCTTCAGGATGTGACTGGACTCGTTCTGGCCCTTGTCCGGCTCGTTCAGGGTGAACAGCGACAGCCCGATGGGGATCCCCACCAGGGCGATGAGCATCCCCCAGCGCCAGTTGTGTCCGACGGTGACCACCAGCCCGAAGATGAGGATGCCCACGGTCTGCGAGAGCGGGTCGGAGAGGTTGTGCCAGCTGAACACCCGCCCCCGGCCCTCGGTGGGATAGGCATCGGAGAGATAGGAGTTGTGGACGGTGTTGTTCACTCCCGACCCGATCGAGGCGATGAGGTAGAGGAAGGTGAAGACCCATACGTTGGGAGACAGGGCCATCAGCGGGGTGAACACGGAGAAGATGATCAGCGCCACCCCGGCCACCACCTTGCGGCTCCCCCGGTCGGCCCACAGGGCCAGGGGTACCGCCCACAACAGCTGGGCGGCCGATCCGACGAAGGTCACCGCGCCGAGGGCGGCGTCGTGGATGTGGAAGGAGGCCTCGAGATTGGTGCCGATGTTGGCGATGCCGTTCCCGACGGTTCCCGGCACCAGCGCCGCCAGCGTGAGCAGCACCAGGGGCGAGTAACCGAACTTGTTGAGGATGCCGACCAGGGGCGGGGGCTTGCCCTCGCCGGTGCCGGGCATGGAGGCCAGGTCGGCGACCGCCCCGGGGTTGCTGCTCTTGGCGACGACCTCTTTGAGGAGTTCGTCGGGTACGGCGAAGTCGAACACCACCTGGTCGGCCATTGAGCAGTCACCCTATCCCTGGCCGGTTGGCGGGACACGGCTGTTTCCCGCCGCCGGGTTGAACCGTTAAGAGGACTCAGTCCGGGCGCCGGGAAAGGTCCTCGTGACGTGGCCACGGTGAGTGGCCCCCGGGGCAGCACGCAGAGCCGGGCCGGCCGGCCCTCGAGCCGGGACCGGGTCGCCAAGGCCTCGGCCACGGCGGCGGACGGGTCGGTGACCGGAAGCATCCGGGCCGCCCTCACCCACTCGTCGGCGAGGCCCTCCGAGTGCATCCATACCTGGGCCCGTCCGAGGACCCGGCCGAGCACCTGGGACTGCCACCCGTCCACCTCCCCGGGTCCGCCCGGCCGGGCCAGCTGCTCGACGGAGGAGGCGGCCTGGAGGATCCGGGCGAAGGCCCCGTCCTCGGGGACGCCGTCGGGGCACGCCGCCGCCATCACGATGATCCCGCCCTGGGCCACCACCCGCTCCGCCGCCGCCAGCCCTTTGACCGCCTGGTACAGGTTCCGGTCGAGCGGGTGGCCGCCGTTGGTGGTCAGCACCACGTCGAACCGGCCGGGCACCGAACGGGTGACGGACCGGGACGCCGCGTCTACGGCGGCCCGGTGGCTGTGTGGCAGGGTGCCGGCGAACACGCCGGTCAGACGGCGCTCCTCGTCGATGGTGACGTCGACGACCAGGTCAGGTGGGCAGAGCGAGGTGGCGGCCCTCACGAATTCGTGGACGGGATTTCCCTCGGTGGCCAGCCAGGTGGAGCGGGGGTCGGCGATGCGCCTCGGGCTGTGGGCCTCCATGACCGTCGACGTGGCGGCCAGACCGGGACAGGTCCCCTTCGGCCCTCCGCTCCAGCCGGCGAAGAAGTGGGGCTCGACGAACCCGGTCACGATCCGGCGATCGGCCTCCACATAGCGCCGGTCGAGGAGGACGGGGACGCCGTCGACGACTCCGACGGCAACGTGGTCGGGATCGTCGGCCCGGTGCTGGTGGATCCGGTACCGCTCGACGATGGCCGGCCCGAGCAGCTCGACCAGCTCGGCGGGGGTGGCCGAGCGGTGGGTACCGGTGGCGCACAGCAGGTCGACGCAGTCCGGTCCGGCCCCGGCCCGCTCCAGCTCGGCCAGCAGCGGAGGCAGCACGGTGGTGTTGGGCATCGGTCGGGTGATGTCGGGGAAGACCACCGCCACCCGGTCGCCCGGTGCCACCACCTCGGCGAGGGGCCGGCCGCAGAGCGGCGCCCGGAGAGCCTCCTCGACCGCGCCCCGCTCGTCGGCCAGCGGCGCCGAGCCGGCCGCCTCGACCACGACGGCGTCGGGCGGCACCTCGACGACCAGGCCTTCGGTGCCGTAGGCCAGGCTCACTCGCACGCCGAGGCCTCCCGACCGAGGGGCTGCCCCAACGGCAACAGGGCGGCCACGGTGCGGTCGGACCGCTCCCGCAGGGCCCGGTAGGCCCGGACGGCCTCCGGGTCCGGCCGGTGCCGACGCCCGACGGGGTCGAGTCGATCGAGGCCGACCTCGATCCCGACGGCCCGGGCGGCGAGCAGGGCGGCCCCGGCCGAGGCCGCCTGCCCCGAGCGCCGGGAGTGGGCCGGGAGCCCGGTGACCCCGCAGAGCACCTCGGTCCACACGTCGACTCCTGCCCCGGATCCCCCGAGGGTCAGCTCGGTCGGCGCCGGGCCCGGGGGGCGCCGCCCGGACACCGCCTCCAGGCAGCGCTGCACCTCCCAGGCCACCGCCTCGTACGCCGCCCGGGCCAGGTGACCCGGGCCGTGACCCGCCTGGACCCCCACGAATCCGACAGTGGCGTCGTCCCGCCACCACGGGGCCCGGGCCCCCTCGAGCCACGGGACGGCCACCACGCCCCCGGCGCCCGGCGGGCTCGTCGCCGCCCAACCGGCCAGCGTCTCGGCCGACTGGCCGGTGAGACGTCCGATCCACGCCACCAGGGACCCGGCCGCCGACAGCCCGCCCTCGAGCAGCCACCCCCCGTCGGCCGCCCGGGACAGCACCACACCGGCCGGTGCCCGGGCCGGAGGGTGACCCAGCGGGACCGAGACATTGGCCGTGGTGCCCCAGCTGACCATCGGACAGACCTCTGCGGCCCCGGAGCCGAGCACCTCACAGGCTCGGTCTCCGGCCCCGGTCACCACCGGCAGTCCGCCGGGGAGGCCCAGGGCGTCCGCCGCCGACCGGGTGAGCGGCCCGGTGACCCGGTCCGGCGGCACCAGGGGCGGGAGCAGGTCGGCGGACTCCGCGGCCAGGGCCGGGTCCAGCCGGCCGTCGAGGTCGTAGAGCCCGGTGCGCGAGGCCATGGTGGGGTCCGAAGCCACCACGCCGGTGAGGCGGTGCACCGCCACGTCCCTCGGGGTGAGCACCCAGGAGGCCGCGGCCAGGTGGTCGGGAGCATTCGCACGCAACCACGCCAGCTTGGCGGCGACCGACGCCGCGTCCAGGGGGATTCCGCTGGGGGCCGGGGCCGCTCCCCGGCTGGCGGCCGCCTCGGCCAGCCGTCGGGCCTCGGCTCCGGCCCGTCGGTCCGACCAGACGATGGCCGGTCCCCGGGCCCGGCCGTCGGCATCGACCACCACCAGCGTCTGGCGGGCGCCGGTACAGCCCACCACCTCCACCGCGGCGTAGGCCTCGGGCGCCAGGGCCCTCACCTCCGAACAGGCCGACACCACCGTGGCCCACCACTCGTCGACATCCTGCTCCGACCGGCCGGGCCCCGGATGGGTGGTACCCACCGGGCGGCCGGCCTGCGCCACCAGGCCGTCGGGATCCCACACGGCCACCTTGGTGACGCTCGACCCGAGGTCCACGGTGAGGATCACCCGGCGTGCACGACGGCCGCCAACCGCTGGGCTGCCTCGGCCGGCGACGCCTCCCCGAGGATGGCCCGGCCCATGGCCAGCCCGGCCCCTCCCCCCGCCATCACGTCACGGGCCTCGTCCAGGACCCCGTCGGCGTCATCGGATCGGTGCGGCCCCCCGAGGAAGAGGACCGGGACCCCGACGCTGGCCGCCACCCGTCCCACCGCCTCGACCCGCGGCCCCCCCGGTGGCATCCCGGGGACCGGGACCTTGAGCAGCGGCGCCCCGAGATCGTGCGCGATCACGGCGGCCAGGACCACGTCGTCGGTCTCCTTCGACATCGCCCCGTGACGCCAGATCACCGGCTCGATCAAGGCCTCCAGGCCGGCCGCCCGGGCCTCCTCCAGGACCTGGCCCAGCAGCGCCAGGGCGGCGGCACCGCCGGGGTCGGAGTAGTCGATGCGTGTCATGAGCTTGATCCCGGTCCACCCGTCGTCGGCGGCCCGGGCCACGCTGGCCACCAGCCGATCGTCGAGCTCGAAGGCCGAGCCGGCCAGCCCGGTCCGGTTGATCGACAGGTAGGTCCGGTGACCCGGCCGGAGGGCACCGTTGCGGGCCAGGTCGCCGAGCGGCTGTGCGGTGGCCAGGATGCCGTCGCAGTGGGCCAGGGCCTCGCCCGCCGCTCGGAGGTAGTCGGCGTAGCCCTCGATGGTCATCACCCCGCGGGCCCGGTGGTCGGCCGCCAGGACGAGGACCGGGGTCGCCGGCGGGGGGGCGACGGTCCGGCGACGGTCTCCGGTGGCCTCCGTCCGTGGCCCGCCTCCCTGGCCGGTGGTGCCCACCCCGCTCACTCCAGGCCGGACCGGGCGAAGACCACCTTGGCCACCGCCGAGAAGTCCTCCCGGCCGTAGCCCGACTCACTGGCTGCGCCCAGCGCCTCCCGGGCCACCCCGGTCGTGGCCAGCGGGACCCCGGCGGCGGCGGCATAGTGCAGGGCCAGGTCGAGGTCCTTGACCATGAGATCGGTCATGAAGCCGGGCTTCCATCCGTTGGAGGCCGGGCTCTCGGGCACCACCCCGGCCACCGGAAGCCGGGTCCTGACGGCCACGCAGTCCCCGGTGGAGTGGAGCAGCACCTGGTGCAGCTTGTCCATGTCCACGCCCGATCGGACGGCCAGGGCCGAGGCCTCGGCGGTGGCCACCATCTGGGCCGCGTAGATCAGGTTGTTGCACAACTTCACCACCTGCCCCATGCCCGGGCCACCCACGTGGACGATGAGTCCGGCGAAGGGGTCAAGGGCCGGGCGTACCTCCTCCAGTGTCGCCTCGGTCCCGCCCACCATCAGGGTCAGGGTGCCTTTCTCGGCTCCGGCGGTACCGCCCGAGAGCGGGGCGTCGAGGAACGCCGCGCCGGTGGCGGCCACCCGCCGGTGCTGGGCCCGCTCCACCTCGGGGTCGATGGTCGAGCAGTCCACCACCACCTTGCCGGCTACGAGGGCGGGCAGCATGGCGTCCACCACCTCGGCCACCTGGGGTGAGCTCGGGACGCACAGGATCACCACCTCGCTGGCCTCGGCGACCTGGAGTGGACCGATGCCGTCGACGCGCGCCAAGGGAGACGGCCCGCGCCACCGGGCCGGGGCTACGGGACGAGACGGTGACCTGGTGGCCCGCCTCCACCAGATGCCGGGCCATGGGCAGCCCCATGGCCCCCAGTCCGACGAAGCCGATCTGCATGGGATCCCTCCTCCTCGATGTCCGGACCGGTCGAGGGTCCCTCGCCGGCGGGCCCTGGGGCAACTCCTGGTGGGTCGGTCGCTCAGGCGGCGAACTGCGGGAGCCATGGCGCCGTGGCCGCCAGGAGCTCCGCCACCATGGACTCGGTCCGGTGGAAGTCTCCCCGGCCGGCCAGCGGGTCGAGGAAGAAGGCCGCCTCGGCCAACGAGCGGTCGCCCTCCACGGCGGCCGCCACGGTCAGCTCGGCCACCGCCACGTGACGTCGTACCAGCTCGTCGTAGGGCGCCGGCAGCGGGGCCACGTCCCGGCCCCTGACACCGTCGCCGTCGACCACGCAGATCGACTCCACCACGGTCGGGCGGGCACGTCGGGAACCTGCCCGGCGTTGGGGATGTTGACCGGGAGCTCGCGGCGCTCGCCGGTGACCAGCGAGTCGATGACCAGCGCCGGCAGTTCGCCCGAGAACCAGGTCTGGAGCTCCTTGGTGCCGCCCAGCCAGGCGTCGACGTCGGCGACGTAACCCGCCTGGTGCTCCTTGCGGGTGGCGATCGAGGTCAGCTCGAGGTTGAAGTCGGCCCCCCAGTGCGAGTCCTCGGTCAGGACCCACGGCAGGAACTCGGCCACGTGGCGGTCCCCCGCGGCCGGGAGGGCGCCCCACCTGTCCAGCAGGGTGAGCTTGAGGGCATGTCGTTGAACGAAATCGAGACGGGAGAACGTCTCGGCCTTCGGCCGTCCGGGATGGGGGGCCAGGGCCGCCAGGCCTCCGGCCTCCTCCACCATCTCGGCCATGATGGCGAAACCGTCGCGACCGTCCACGTCCAGCGCGGTGACCACCGGGAAGTGGTTCACCCCGGCCACGGTGGGCCGGACCGACTCCGCCGGGAGACCGAGGGCGATGGCCAGGTCCATGGACCAGTTCCCGACCTCGTGGCACAGGCCCACGGCCCGGACCGAGGTCTGACGGCATACGGCCCGGGTCAGGCAGGTCATCGGGTTGGTGATGTTGAGCAGCCAGGCGTCGGGACAGACCTTCCCCATGTCCTCGGCCACCGCCACGAGGACCGGGATGTTGCGCAGGGACCGGTTGATCCCCCCGGGGCCGACCGTGTCCCCGACCGACTGGCGGATCCCGAAGCGGGCCGGTATCTCCAGGTCGAACGCCATGGAGTCGAACCCGCCGGTGGAGATGGTGACGATCACGAAGTCCGCGCCGTCCAGCGCCCGGCGTTGATCGGTGGTGGTCGACACGGTGGCGCCCGCCCCCATCGACTCGTTGAGCAGACCGGCCAGCGACGCCATCTTGTCCAGTGGGACGGGGTCGATGTCCTCGAGGACGTAATGGGCACCGTGGAGCGACGCCGTGCCCAGCAGGTCGGCGAGGAGCTCCGGCGTCCACTGGTAGCTGCCGCCGCCGACGATGGTGATCTGCATGGTGGTAGGTCCCCCTGGTCCGGCCCGAGCTGGCTGCGGCCCGTCCCGGACACTCTACCCAGCCGGTCCACCGGTCGACGGGGTGCGGCGGCGCGTGCAGACCGCTCCGGGTCGTCCGGCCGGGGTCGCCGCCACGGTCGGCGCGTCGCCAGCCCTCCCGGGCCCAGCCGACAGGCGCGTCGGCACCTCGAGGGGTGTCAGCCCGGGGGCACCTGCCAGTGGACCAGGTCCGTGCTCCGGGCCACGCCGATGGCGGCATGGCCCCATCCCCCGAACTGGGTGAGCTCGCGGCTCCCGGCGTAGAAGAGGTAGATCTCACGTCCCGCGGACGACCCGGTGCTGCACAGATAGGCCGAGTTGGCGTGTTCGAATCCCACGCTCGAGAGGCCGGGACCGGAATCGAACGCCTGGCCCGGTACCTCCAGCTGGTACCCGGCCGTCCAGCGCAACCAGCCCTGGGCGCGTCCCGGGTCGCCGGTCAGGGTGAACAGCCACGGCTGGTCCAGGTTGTCCGAGGTGGCCATGAGTCGCCACCGGCCGGCCAGCCTCACGAACTCGTAGTTCTCGACGGTTCCGCCGTTCACGGTGATGTCCGGCCGTCCGACCAGCACCCACGGTCCCCGTAGCTGGCCGGAGGTGGAGCGGGCGATCTCGAACACGTCCGGCTGGGAGGGCGACGAGAACTTGAACCCAACGAGGAGTTGGTGGCCGGTCACCACCAGGGCCCC
Organism: uncultured Acidimicrobiaceae bacterium; assembly: GCA_963717885.1. Classification (GTDB taxonomy): domain Bacteria; phylum Actinomycetota; class Acidimicrobiia; order Acidimicrobiales; family RAAP-2; genus Bog-756. The sequence goes on from CAVQXB010000005.1 coordinate 474,955, forward strand.
GTCGATCATCCGGTCGCCGGCCAGCGGTGCCAGCTGCTGGGCCAAGGGGTGGGGCGCCGACCAGTGCTGGAAGTCGGCCGAGGTCCGGTAGAACAGCCGGGCCTGTGTGGTCCTCGGCGGTGACCCGCCCGGATCGGACTGATAGGTGACCACGAACTGGCCGGCCCGGTCGCGCACCACGTCCGGCGAGGCCACGCCGAGGGCCCCCGGCTGCGCGGCCCACGGGACCACGGTCGACCAGTGCACCAGATCGGGGCTGGTGGCGCTGGCGACGTCCCACCGCACGCCGTCGGGGAGGGCGCGGTCGTGGGTCACGAAGCTGACCAGGGCGTGCCACCGACCGTTCACCCACACGAGGGCCTGGTCCTTCACCCCGGCCGACCGATCCGAGAGGATCGGGTTGGCCAGCCCGGACCAGCGGACGGTGGGGGGCCCGCCGACGGCGCAGGCGTGGGCGGCCCCGGAGTCGAGCTGCTGGGTGCCCAGCGGTCCCAGCGGCGAGGCGCCCGCCGGCGCCGGCGCGGCGCCCAGCCCGAAGAACACGGTCAACGCGGTCGACGCGGTCGACAGCCGGACGACCCGGGCGGCCGTCCTCCGGCTTGGCACCCGGGACCGGGCCGGCACCGGGGCGCGACTCACACCGGAGCCCGGCTCCGCACCCGGTAGGTGCCGGCACTCAGGTCGAGTCGGGCCGTGCCACCCGACAGGTCCCGGAGACTGACGCCGGGCGACCTCTCGATGGGGCGCCCCGCCTCGGTGATCCCGCCGGGGCCCCGGGCGGCGACGGTCAGGGTGGCTGAGCTGTTGGGCGGCACCTGGAGGTCCACCGAGAACCGGGGATCCGCCGCGGTGGGCCGGCGCCAGGCCACCGAGACCAGGCCGCGCGGCGTGGGCACCGTCCCGAGGGCCCAGTCGAGCCCGTCCGGGGGCGGGGCCACGGCGAAGGTGGCGTAGCCCGGTCCGGTCGGCCGCACGCCGAGCAGTGACCGCTGGATCTCGGGGACCATGGTGGAGCCCCAGCCGTGGGACATGCTGTCTCCGATGATGTCGGAGGGGTTCCAGACCTCCCAGGTGAAGGTGGCCCCACGGGCCAGGATGTTGGCCCATCCGTCCGTGCTGGCGTCCACCAGTAGGGACACCAGGTCGGGGTACAGACCGGCCAGGGCCATGGACCGGAGGACCTCGCCGGCGTTCTGGGGGGTGGCCTGCATACCGAGGCCGGCCACATAGCGGCCGACCGTGCCGACGGCCGCGGTCGGCACCACGCCGTAGGCGGCGGCGCAGGCGTTGGCGGTCTGCGAGGCGGTCGGGGTCTGGGTCCCGTCGTCCTGCAGCCCGTCGACATAGGTTCCGTCGGGACGGGTCAGACGTCGGTTGACCGCGGCGGTCAGCGCGGCTCTCCTGCGGTTCTGGACGGCGACTTCGCTGGCCCGCCCGAGGACCTGCCCCAGGGCCGCGGCCCGGCGGAACACGTTCACGCCCAGGACGTTCAGCCGGGTGACCACCGGGTAGTCGTAGTACACGTTGGTGGCGGGAAGGGAGGTCACCAGCCCGGTGCCGGGAGCGACCGCCCGCTGGACGTAGTCGGCGATGCGCTGCACGACTCCGTACACCGATTCCACCAGAGCCCGGTCGCCGGTGTGCATCCAGTACTGCCACACCCACTCGACGTAGGCCTCGGTCGACTCGTTGATGTCCAACGCGCCGAGACCCGTCGGGTAGATCTTGTTGACGGCGCCGTTCGGCCAGTACCGACGCTGGGACTGGCCGAACTCCGTCAGCGATTTGCGGGTCAGGTTCTGCTCCGCGAACGCGGCCATGGCCGTGCGGGACTCGTTGAACCCGTCGAACAGCCAGGAGCCTTTCTCCCGGGTGGGTGTGTCGATGTACTGCTCCTGGGCCGTGAAGAGTGCCGAGTGGGCGCCGAGGAGGAACTCGGCATCGATCGTGGCCTCGGACGAGGAGAAGGTCGCCGGCGACTGCTCCGGCATGGCCGAGTGGCGGGCCAGGGCCACCACGTCCGCAGGCGCCAGCTCCTCCCCGGGGTCGTCGATCTGGAAGTAGCGGAATCCGAGGTAGTCGAAGGGGTGGAACTGCTCCTCCCCTCCCCGCTGCACGTAGCTGTAGCTCATGTCGGTGTGCTGGGTCCCGTGGGCCACCGACACCTGGCCCGGCACGCCTTCGAAGGGCTGGCCGTTTTCTGGCTGGTCCAACAGGAAGCCGGCCCGCATGGTCACCAGGCGGCCGGCCACCCCGTGGTGGAAGCGGACCGTGGGCACGGCGGCGTAGACCTTCCCGAAGTCGGCCACCACGGCACCCGAGGACAGGGTCGTGAGGGACACGGCGGGCACCGGCTCCTCGACGATTCGGGTCCGGACCGCCACCAGATGGGTCCAGGGCGCCGTGGGGTGGTGGCCGACCACCACGGCGGGTTCCCAGGTGTGGTCGGGGAAGCCCGTAAGGTCCCAGCCGGCCGGCTGGGCGGGACCGTCGATGTTCTCGGTGAAGTCGACCAGGTCCCCCTCGAGGTCGCGTTGGGTGCCCGGGAGCCAGGCTCCTCGCTCCACCCTCCACGCTCCGTCGGTGATCACCCGCTCGACGGACCCGTTCCGGTGGTGCACGACGATCTCGGCGATCACCCCCGGGCTGCCGGCCGGGTGCCCCTTGGTCGGTCCCTGCCAGTTCGAGACGATCCCCACGGCGTTGGCCGAGCCGGGCCGGACCAGTCCGGTCAGGTCGAGCGCCTCGTAGTACATGGAGTCGGGATAGCTGTAGGCCTGGCCCTTGCCGGCCCGGACCCCGTTGACGTACAGCTCGTACTGCTGATCGCCCGACACGTAGGCCCGGGCCCGCTCCACGGGGCCGGGGCCGAGGGTGAACTCCCGCCGGTGGTAGGTGTACTGGTCCGGCTCGGCGGTCTCGCTCTCGGTCCTGCGGATCCAGGCGGCCCGCCACTCGTGGTTGGCCAGGCCCGTCTCGAACACGGACACCGCCGGGATCGGACCGGCGCGTCCTGCTCCGTCCCAGGTCTGAACGGTCCAGTGGTAGGCGGCGTCCGAGGCCAGGGTCGGACCGGCATAGGGCACGAAGGCCTGCTCGGACGAGGCCACCCGTCCGGTGTCCCACACCACCGGCCCGCCGCCCGATCCGGCCACCGGGCCGGACACCACGATGCGGTAGGCGCTCTGGCGGGCCCCCCGACGGGTGTCCTGCAGCTGCCACGAGAAGTAGACGTCGTCGGCGCCGAGCCCCAGCGGCGCGGCCAGTCCGGATACCCGCAACGCGGTGGGGGGCCCGGGTCCGCCCGCGGCGCCCCCTGCCACGATGGCCCCGGCGTCGGGCCGCCTCGTGCCCCCCCCGGTGACCGACGACGCCAGGGCCGCACCCGTCGCCCCTAGCAGTCCTCCTCCGAGCAGCTGTCGACGGTTGAGCGTCCAGGCCGCCGGTGATCGGGCCTCAGCCCCCTCCACCATGTCGGCCACAGTAATTGGTGCACTGGGGTCCGGGGGACAGGGCGCCGACCTGCGGCCCACGTGGCCGGTGAGCAGACCGCCGGACCACTGGGGACCGGTCCGCCCGACGGTAGGATTCGGCCATGGTCGCCCGGGAGCTGGTCTATGTCACCCAGGTCGCTCCGTACCACGACGGCCCGGCCGGTGCCCACGGTGTGCTGGACCAGTCGGCCACTGCCATGGCCGAGTTGGCCGAGATGGCCGGCCTGGGCTTCCGCCGGGTGTCCGACGTGCGCACCCTGGGTCCGGCCGACCTCGACCCGGCGGCGGTCGTGGCCCTGTTCACCATCGGGGAGACCCCCTGGTCCGACGAGCAACGCGCCGTACTCCTGGATGCCGTGCGCTCCGGTCGCACCTCGGTGCTGGCGGTGCACTCGGCCACCGATGCCTGTTACGGCTGGGACGACTACCGGCTGCTGGTCGGGGCGCGCTTTGCCGGCCACCCCTGGACCAAGCGCCTCACCCTGGACGTGGCCCATCCCGGACATCCGGCCGTCTCCCACCTCGGGGGCACCTGGTCGTGGCACGACGAGGTGTACACCTTCTCGGACCTCCGGCCCGACGCCACCGTCCTCCTCCGGGCCCGGGCCGACGAACTTCCCCTCGGCGACGACGGGAACGGCGACGGGGCCGCCGGAAGGCCGGCGATCGGCTACCCGCTGTCGTGGTGCTTCAGCGAAGGGGACGGCCGAGTGTTCTCGACCTCACTGGGCCACTTCCCCCATGCCTGGGAGGACCTCGACTACCTCCGTCACCTCCGCGGCGGTCTGGCCTGGCTCACCGCGCCCGCCTGAGCCACCGGAGCGGCTCGACCGGCCCAGGGTAGGGGCGGGGACCACGTCATCCCGCCCGGCCACCCGTGGCCGGGTCACCCCGCCTCGGGGCCCGATGACCGGTCGGCCCGCTCCACCACTACGGCCCCCCATCCCTCCAGGCGCAGGGTGCCGGCGACCGGCTCCCCGTCACGGTGGCGGTCGGTGGCGATGCACACCCGTCCCGTCACCCCGGCCACCTCCCCGGGGCGGTCGGTCATGTTGACCGCCACCACGATTCGCTCACCCCGGCTCCACGCCCAGGTGCCGGCCTCGGTCCCGATCCTTCGGTAGTCACCCAGCGCCAGATCGGCCACCTCCCGCCGCAGGGCTATGAGGTCCCGGGCCAGGTGGAGCACCGACCCCGGGTCTCCCCGCTGATCCTCGACGTTGCAGGCCGCCAGGTCCCCGAACGGCAGCCAGGGACGGACGCCCGCATCGGTGAACCCTCCCCCCGGTGCGTCCCGCCACGGCATCGGGGTGCGCATGCCGTCGCGGCCGGCATAGTGCGGCCAGTACCGGACGCCCAGGGGATCGCGCAGATCCTCCCGGGCCACCACCACGTCCCCCAGGCCGATCTCGTCCCCCTGGTAGAGGACCGGCGTGCCCCGCAGGCCCAGCAGGAGGACCAGAGCCGCCCGGACCCGCGCCGGGTCGTTCGCGGCCCAGCGGGTGGCGAAGCGCGACATGTCATGGTTCGATCCGGTCCACACCGGCCATGCCCCGGCGGGCAGGGCCGCCTCGGTGGCCTCGACCACGGCTCGCATGGCCGGCTCCTCGAGCGGCGCGCTGATGAAGGGGAAGTTGAAGGCCAGGTGGAGCTCGTCGTGCCCGTTGCCGTAGTAGGGAGCCAGGGCTTCGGCCGGCTCGACCGGCGTCTCCCCCACCAGCACGCTCCCGGGATACCGGTCCACCAGCGCGCGCCACCGTCGGATCACCTCGTGGACCTCGGGGCGGTTGCCGCTGTAGACCGGTCGCTGGCCGAAGAGCTGGACGTCGGGGGGGTCGCTGTCGGTGGACGGCGGGTTGTCCCGAAGGAGCGCGTCCTTGATGATGATGTTGCACACGTCGATGCGGAAGCCCGCCACCCCCCGGTCCAACCAGTGGGTCAGGATGCGGTCGAACTCGAGGCGAACCTCGTCCTCCCACCAGTTGAGATCGGGCTGTTCGACGAGGTGGTTGTGGAGGTAGTACTGGCCGGTCTCGTCCAGGGTCCAGGCCGGACCCCCGAAGCTGGACACCCAGTTGTTCGGAGCCGTCCCGTCGGCCTTGGGATCGGCCCAGACGTACCACGAGCGGTGGGCGGCGTCCCTCGAGGTGCGGGCGTCGACGAACCACGGGTGCCGGTCACTGGTGTGGTTCGGGACCAGGTCCATCAACACCCGGATGCCCCGGCTCCCGGCCTCGGCGATGAGGCGGTCCAGGTCCTCGGACGTACCCAGGTCAGGCTGGAGGGCCAGATAGTCACTGACGTCATATCCCCAGTCGGCGTTGGGCGAGAGGGTGACCGGGCTCAGCCAGACACCGTCCACTCCCAGCCACTGCAGGTGGTCGAGGTGGTGGATGATGCCCACCAGATCGCCGGTACCGTCCCCGTTGGAGTCGGCGAACGACCGGGGGTACACCTGGTAGAGGACTCCCGACATCCACCACGGACAGTGCTCCTCGACCTCGGCCCGGTGTGGATCGGTCACGTCAGGAACCGCCCGGCGTCGTGGAGGGGGCATCGGTTCTGTCTACCAGGGAGCGCACCGGGCCGCCGCCGGCGCTCGGTGGTCAGCCGGTGGGAAGCGGCGCGAACGGTTGGACGTTGACCCAACAGGTGAACTGCGGGATGTTGTTCTCGGGCATCTTGCACTGGGTCGACACCGGGTTGTTCACGTGCAGCCGTACCACCTGGTACTCGGTGGGGCCGTACCGCTTGTTCGGGCCGTAGCTCAGGACTGGGGTGTTGGTGCCCGGGAGGAACTTCATCCTCGACATGGCCGTGACGAAGGTGCGCCGGTCGAGGTCGGGACCGGCGGCCTTGGCAGCGGCGGCGAAGAGCCGGATGGCCTGGCACCACCCTTGGATGGGCCCCTGCTCCTCGATGAAGTCGGACTGGTTGCCCGGCGGCACCTGGGGGTAGGCCTTGTGCCAAACCACCCAGCAGCTTCGGACCGCCGAGTCGTAGCCGCCCTGGCTGGCAGGCCGGTCGTCGTCGATCCCGCTCAGCGTCTCGGTGGTCACGCCCTCCTGACCGTCCAGAGCCTTGGCGTAGGGGACGGGCAGCAGCCCCAGGGAGGCCTCGATGCTGGACTCGTAGTCGCTGAGCAGCAGTCGGGGGAAGTACTGCTGATCGGTCTCGGCCTGGAGCACCGGATAGAACACGTTGAACGCGATCAAGGGGATGACAGAGGTGACCCCGGCGCTCCGGAGCTGTTGGACGACCAGGGGGGCCTGGGTGTCGGTGGTGGCGGTGTCGTTGGGATCCGAGGCGATGGTCTCCACCACCGGGGTCACGCCGGCCCGACTCAGGTCCGGGAGCAGGTACTGGGTCAGGGCCAGCTGGTCGGAGGCCCGGTCGCCGGCGATCACCCCCACCTTCTTCCCCGCCAACAGGTCCGAGCTCAGACCCCAGTTGACCACGGTCTGGAGCATGACGGCCTGGTCCGGTCCGGTCCACCACAGATACGGCGAGCCCTTGTCGGTCCAGTTGGTCACCGTGGTCCATTGGGCGATCATCGGGGTCTGGCCCTCTTGGGTGATGCAGAGCTGGTTGTCCCCGGTCCAGTCCCCCTCGCCGTCGAGCACGGCGAAGGCGGCGGGCGAGCCCTCGGTCCAGGTCTTGCACAGCGACCGCATGTCGGTCTCGCTGGCCGGGTCGAAGGTGGTGATGATCGGATTGATGCGCCGTCCGTGGATCCCCCCGGACGAATTGATCTGCTTCACGAACAGCAGGATGGCCTTGGTCTGCTCGCCGAACTCGGCGTCGGTGGCAAATCCCTCTTTGCCGGCCAGCGAGTTGAGGGACACCACCGGGAACACCACGTTGATGGTGTGCGGGGACACGCCGCGCGACGACGTGCTGGCCTCGGTCACCGGCGTGGGCCCCGATCCCGAACCCCCCGAGGATTGGCCGGACGAGGCCCCCGCGGTCGGGGCGCTGGAAGGGGCGGTGGCCACCCAGGCGCACGTGCCGACCACGACCGCTCCCACCATGGCCACGGTCCGGATCTGGGTGGAGCGGGGTCGGCGGGCGAAATGGCCCCACGAGCGGGCGGCGCCTCTCAGCGGATTCCAGCGGTTCGACCCATCCATGACGGCGGCTCCTTGGTTTGCCGACCGGAGCGTATCCGCATCGACGGTTGGGAGTGCGGGCGGGCGGAATGTCGGCGATCCGCCTCCGTTGGTTAGGTTTGGTGCCGGTCCCGGGGGCTGTCCCGGGCCGCCGAGGGCCGGGAGACGGCTCTTCCGCCGGTCGACGACACATCGGGGAGGACCCGACCAAGGAGCGCAGGGACCATGAACGCATCACCCCCCGATCGGACCGGTGACAGCCTCCTCGATCCGGGATCCGGGGATGATCTCACCTCCGCCGTCATCACACCACCCGGCCCAGTGGCGGTCGAAGTGGCCGGTCTGGTCAAGCGGTACCCCAAGGCCCCGGTGGACTCGCTGGCCGGAGTGACGTTCCAGGTGCGGCAGGGCGAGGTGTTCGGATTCCTCGGGCCGAACGGAGCCGGCAAGACCACCACCATCGGCATCCTGACCACTCGCATCCGACCCACCGGGGGGCGGGCCCTGGTGGCGGGCGTCGACGTGGTGGCCGATCCGGTGGGGGCCCGTCGCCTGCTCGGTGTGGTGCCTCAGATCAACAATCTCGACCGCTCGCTCTCGGTGCGCCAGAACCTGCTGTTCCACGCCAGCTACCACGGAGTGCCCAAGGCCCGACGCACCGAGCTGGCCGATGCGCTCCTCGAGCAGTTCGGTCTGGCCGATCGGCCTGGCGGCCGACCCGACGACTTCTCGGGAGGCCAGATCCAGCGGATGATGATCGCCCGGGCCCTCATGCACTCGCCGGCCGTGCTGTTCCTCGACGAACCGTCGACCGGTCTCGATCCCGCGGCCCGCCTCTTCCTCTGGGAGAAGGTGGCGGAACTCAAGGCGGCGGGGACCACCGTGGTCATCACCACCCACGACATGGACGAGGCCGCCGCCTTGAGCGACCGGGTGGCCATCATCGACCACGGGACGCTCCTGGCCCTCGACACGCCCGGGGCGCTGGTCAAGGGTATGACCGGTGAGCGCACCCTCGACTGCTCCGTCGAACCGGGACCCGGTGCGGATGCTCCCACCCTGCGCGGGACCCTCGACGCCCTGACCGGAGTCAGCCAGGCCGACCTCCTGGACGACCCGGGCGGGTCAGGGTGGCGCTTCCGGATCTACGTCGAGGGCGAGGCAGCGCCGTTCGTGGCACCGGTGGCCCAGGCCATCAGCACGGGCGGCGGGAAGCTCACCGACGTCCGGCTGGGTGAGCCCAACCTCGAGGACGTCTTCATCCACCTGACCGGGAGGGCTCTCCGATGACCACCACCGCCGAGCGCACCGAAGCGTTGAGCCCGCTCGACCTCCTCCCGCCATGGGGACCGTGGAAGACGGCCCTGGCCATCCTCCGCCGGGACCTGTTCGTCACCGGCCGCGAGTTCCCGACCTTCCTGGCCCAGGTCATCCTCCAACCCCTCTTCCTCCTCTTCGTCTTCGGCAAGGTACTCACCGAGCTCGGGTACGCCCGCCCCGGGTACGAGCTGGTGCTCTTCCCCGGGCTGGTCGCCCTGGCCGCCGTGCTGACCGGCCTGCAGAGCACGGCCCTGCCCTTGGTGATCGAGTTCTCGTACAGCAACGAGATCGAGGATCGGCTACTGGCGCCGCTCCCCACCGGTGCCGTGGCGGTGGAGAAGGTGGTATTCGCGGCCATGCGCGCCTGCGTGGCCGCCGCAGTGATGTTCCCGGTGGGGGTATGGATCCTCGGATCGATCCCGTGGCAGGCGTCGACGGCCCCCGCCGTGGTGGTGATGATCGTGCTGGGATCGCTGATCGGCGCGGCCATGGGTCTGATCCTCGGCACCTATGTGCCGCCCAACCGGATCAGCGTGACCCTGACCCTGGTCCTCACACCGCTCATCTTCACCGGCTCCAGCCAGTACCCGTGGCCCTCCCTCCAGCACATCCGGTGGTTCCAGGTGGTGTCGGCCCTCAATCCCATGACCTATGTGAGCGAGGGCCTCCGGGGATTGATGGCGCCGAGCGTGCCCCACATCCAGACCTGGATCTGCTTCGTGGTGGCTGTCGGGTCCCTGGCCATCCTGATGGTGGTCGGGATGATCGGCTTCATCCGACGGTCCCTCGGGTAGGCCACTTCCCCACGCCTTCAGGACGCCGGATCTTCATTACGCTGCCACCATGGCCATGGACAAGGAACTCTGGGGGCTCCTCGACGGATCGGTCCTGGACCGGATCGTGGTCGTCTCCCCCCACTTCGACGACGCCGCCCTCGGTGCGGCCCATCTCCTCTCCACCTACCCGGGCAGCACGGTGATCACCGTCCTGGCCGGACGGCCGCCGGCCTACCCGGACGAGGTCACGGAGTGGGACGCCGCCGGAGGCTTCGTCACCGGCGACGATGTGGTCGGGACCCGACAGGAGGAGGACCGCGCCGCCATGGCCTCCCTGGGGGCCGAACCCGTGTGGCTGGACTTCCCGGATCACCAGTACCTGGATCCGCCGGACCGCCCCACCCCGCCCGACGTGGCCCCGACCCTCCAGGAGGCCGTCCTCGCCGCCCGGCCCACCGCCGTCTTCCTGCCCATGGGCCTGGCCAACCCCGACCATGTCCTGACCCACGACGCCGGCCTCCTGGTGCGGGCCGCCCTGGCCGACGGGGCGGGCGGCACCGCCATGGGAGAGCCGGCCTGGTTCGGCTACGAGGACGCCGGCTACAAGCACCTCCCGGGCATGCTCGCCTGGAGGGTGTCCAAGCTGTTCCGGAGCGGCCTGTGGCCCACGCCCTCGGTGGTGCCGGTCCGGCCGGACATGGACCGCAAGCGCACCGCCATCATGCTCTACGCCAGTCAGATCGGCCCCCTCGAGCAGGACCACCTGCTGTCGGAGCGCCTGGCGGCCAACACCCCAGAGCAGTACTGGCGGCTGAGCCCCCCACCGCCAGGCTGGGAGGGCCTAACCTCAGCCGAATGACGCCGACCACCCAGCAGGGGACACTGACACCGGATCCGGGCCCGACCCCCCGGCCCTCCCGCCGGTGACCGACACCGCAACCGGACCGGGCCCCTCCACCGGCCCGGGCACCGTGGCGCTGGTCACCGGGGCGTCCTCGGGCATCGGGGCGGCCACGGCCCGCCTGCTGGCCGCCGGCGGGGCCACGGTGGCACTGGTGGCCCGTCGGGCCGACCGCCTGGAGGAGGTGGCCGAGGACTGTCGGCTGACCGCTCCCCGGTCGCGGGCGTGGGCCGCCGATCTCGGCGACACCGATGCGGCCGCCGCGCTGGCGCTGCGGATCTGGGACGAGCTGGGTCCTCTCGACGTGGTGGTCAACAACGCCGCCATCCCCATGCGTCGCCCCACCCAGCGCCTCACCTTGGCCGAGGTAGAGCGGACCATGACCGTCAACTTCTACTCGCCGGTGGCCATCACCCTCGCTCTGCTGCCCAGGATGCTCGAGCGGCGCTCGGGCATCATCGTCAACGTGTCGAGCATGGGCGGCCGGCTGGGCATCACCGGGGAAGCCGCCTACAGTGCCTCCAAATTCGCCCTGGCCGGGTGGAGCGAGTCTATGGCCGTCGACCTGACCGGGACCGGCGTGTCGGTCAGGCTGGTCCTGCCCGGGGCGTTCGACACCGAGATCTGGGACCAGCCCGACAACGACACCGCTCCCTACTCGGGACCGCTGGCCCCGCCCGAGGAAGGAGCCGTCGGTATCGTCGCGGCCATCGACAGCGACCGATTCGAGCACTACGTCCCCGACATGAAGGCCGTGGTGGAGATGAAGACCAAGGACATCGAGGCGTTCATGGCCGGCATGCGGGCCATGGCCGATGCCGCCGACGACGGGCATTCCGAGGAGCCCTCATGAAGGCGCTGGTGTTCGGGACCCGACCCGATCCGGCCGAGCCGCGCCCCGAGCCGGCCGACGAGCTCGAAGCCAAGCTGGCCACCCTGCCCTTCGGACTCCACCAGATGGACGACGCCCGTCCCATCCATCCCGACTGGGTGGTCACCCGGCCCATCCTCTCCGGAGTGTGCGGCTCCGACGCCAAGCTGGTGCTCGGAGACTTCCACGACGGGGACATCGACAACCCGATGGCCGCGTTCTCCTCCCTGCCCCACGTGCCGGGCCACGAGGTGGTGGCCGAGGTGGTGGCCCTGGGCCCGGAAGCCCGGGGCGTGGAGGTGGGTCAACGGGTGGTGCTGAACCCCTGGCTGAGCTGCGCCCCTCGGGGCATCACGCCCCTCTGCCCCCCCTGCCGGGCCGGGGACCTCAACCTGTGCTGGTCGTTCACCGAGGGGGACATCAGCCCGGGCGTCCACATCGGAGTGGTGACCGGGGCTCCGGGGGCGTGGGCCGAGCTCCTCGCCACCCACTCCTCCATGCTGTTCCCGGTGCCCGACGACGTCTCCGACGAGGCCGCCGTACTAGCCGACCCCTTCTCGGTGTCGTTCCACAGCATCGTGCGGAACCCTCCGCCGTCCGAAGGCAGGGTGGTGGTCTTCGGGGCCGGCGCGCTGGGCCTGGCCAGCGTGGCCATCCTCCACACCCTGTACCCGCGCTTGGAGGTGGCGGTGGTGGCCCGCTTCCCGGCCCAGGTGGCCGAGGCCAAGGCGTTCGGGGCCTCGGTCGTCCTCGCCCACGAGCCCCGGGAAGCGCTCGTCGAAAGCCTGGCGGAGTGGTCCGGCGGCGTACTGCACGCGGCCCTCGACGGCCTGCCCATGGCCCACCCGGGCCACATCGACGTGGTCTACGACACGGTGGCCAAGCCCGAGACCTTCGAGGTGGGGGTGCGGGTGCTGGCCGAGCGGGGACGGCTGGTGTACACGGGGGTCGCCGTGCCGGGCCGTTGGGAGTGGACGCCGGTCTACTTCAAGGAGCTCACCATCGTGGGGTCCAACGCCTTCGCCATGGAGGAGTTCGAAGGAGCACGCCGGCACACGATCGAGCACTACCTGAGCCTGGTGCAGGACGGCCGGATCGACCTCACCACCATGGTCACCCACCGGTACCCCCTCGAGGACTGGTGGGGAGCCCTGAAGGCATTGGCCCGCCCGGAGGAGAGCGGCGTCCTGAAGGCCGCCTTCGCCCCGAACGGGGGGCCGGGGATCAGCTGAGCATCCTGATCCGGACGGCCCGGCTGCCCTCAGCCGACGGGACCGAGGGTCTCGAACTGCTCGAACCGGCGAGCGGCGGCCGCGGTCCACGCCGGGTCGGGCTCGATCCTGCGCCCCATCTTGGACCAGGCATCGGCGGCGTCGAGCGATGATTCGATGCCGGCGGCCATCCGAGCCAGGAACGCGGCCCCGAGGGCTGCCCCCTCGGACACGGCCACGGTGTCCACCGGCAGGCCGGTGGCGTCGGCCACCGCCTGCATCCACGGGACCGAGCGGGATCCACCGCCGGTGGCCACGATCCGACGGGTCGGAAAGCCGGCCCGCTCGATGATGCGGCGGATGACGAAACCGCTGGCCTCATGGGCCGCCCGGACCAGGGACGCGGGGCCCTGGGCGATGTCCAGCCCGTGCAGGCTGGAGCGCAGCGTCGGGTCGTGGAACGGGGTGCGCTCACCCCGGAGATAGGGCAGCCACACCGGGATCCGGGAGGGACTCCCCTCCCGAGGGGCCTCGGGAGCGTCCGCCGGGTGGGACGGTGTCTTCTGGCGGGTCGGGCCCCCGGTGAGGACCGCGGGCCCAATCGGCGAACAGGGCGCCGGCGTTGCTGGGCCCCCCGATCATGATCTGTCCGGCCGTCATGGTGGGCAGGGTGGTGAGCCCGGGCACGTCCCTCCACTCCTCGGCCACCACCCACACGATCAGCGTGGCCCCGAAGATGACCAGGACGTCGCCGGGACGGTTGGCGCCCGCCACGATCTGCTCGCAGAAGGCGTCGATCGACCCACCCGCGAACACGGTGGGCGAGTCGGGCACCGTGCCGAGGCCCTGCCCCATGCCGCCCACCACCGGCAGCTGGGCCTCGTCCACCCCGAGGTCGTGCAGTGCCTCCTTGTTCCAGCGGCCCCCCTCGTAGAGCCCACCGAAGGAGGTCGCCGTGGCCTGGTCCACCGCCGGCACGCCGGTGAGGGCGTGGGTGGCCGTGGCCTGACAGTTCCAATAGCCCGTGGCCCCAGGTCGTTCACCGACGGCCCAGGTCAGCATGCGACGGCCCTGATACCGCTCGGACGCCTGGCCGTCGGCCTCCGGGTCGGCGTCGCCGGCCGCCCGGGCGTCCCCGTAGAGCAGGCCGGGCAGCAGGGGCGTGCCCCGACGGTCCACGGCGGTGATCGAGGGCACCATCGAGGTGACCACCACGCCGGCGGCCGGTCCGTCGAGGGCCCCGGTCACCTCGGCGAAGGCGCCGCCGCGGGCCCCGACGCCAGGCCCGCGCCACGTCGTGCTCCAGGAGATCGGCGGCCGGAGTACCCACCGTGTGGGCCACCCGGGCCCGCGCCATCACGGTGCCCTCGGCGTCCACCGCCACGGCCTTCACCGAGGTGGTGCCCACGTCCACCCCGACGGTGCATTCCTCCCCCCGGGGCCGGCTCATAGATCTGACAAGCTCGTCATGAGACGCCATTATGTACGCGAACCGGCCCACCCGGCCGTACCACCCCGCTCCAGACGGGGAAGCTCGAGCAAGGAGCCAGCGCCACCATGCCCACTGAACGACCGAGGGCACTGGTGACCGCGGCGGTGCGCGGTCCGGGGCTCGACCTGCTCGGCCAACTGGCGGATCTCACTCTCGACTCCTGGCTCGAACAGCCCACGCTCCGGATCTACAACGCCGAGCAGCTGGCCGAGCGGGCGGCCGAGACAGGGGCCTCCATCGTGGTGGTGGAGACCGACCGTTGTGCCGGACCACTGTTCGAGCTGCCATTGGTGGCGGTGTGCAGCACCCGGGGCGATCCGAACAACGTGGACGTAGCCGCGGCCACCGCGGCCGGCATCCCGGTGATCCGGGCCCCGGGCCGGAACGCCGACGCCGTGGCCGAGATCGCCGTGGCCCTGCTCTTCGCGGCGACCCGAGGCGTTGTGCCGGCCGACGCCGACGTGCGGGCCGGGGAGATCTACAAGGACGGCACCATCCCCTACCAGCGGTACCGAGCCTGGGAGCTGGCGGGGCGCACCGCCGGGACTGGTCGGCCTCGGCGCGGTGGGTCGGGCCCTCCAGTGGCGGTTGCGCGGACTCGGCATGGAGGTCATCGCCTACGACCCCTACGCCCTTGAGGCCACCGTGTCGCTCGACGAGCTCCTGGAGCGATCCGACGTGGTGTCCCTCCATGCCCCGGTCACTCCCGAAACCATGGGAATGATCGGTGCCGAGCAGTTCGCCGCCATGCGCGACGGCGCGGTGTTCATCAACTCGGCCCGCGCCGCCCTGCACGACACTGACGCCCTGGTCGAGGCGTTGCGCTCGGGAAAGCTGTCGGCCGCCGGTCTGGACCACTTCGAGGGCGAGTCGCTGCCCGTCGACCATCCGCTCACCCAACTCGAGACGGTGGTGCTGACTCCCCACATCGGCGGGGCGACCTACAACGTCGAGGCCAACCACACCCGGATCATCGCCGAGGACCTGTGCCGGCTGCTGGCCGGCGCCCGACCCCTCCACGTGGTCAACCCCGCCGTGCTGGAGGGGCGGTGACCGGCTCTGGGCCGTCGCCGACCGAGTCGCGGGACCGCGGCCGGCACCGCCGGGCCGCGGTCGGCGCCCCGCGTGGCGTATGCCGGTGACGGCGCGGGGTCCCGCCTTCCGGCTCCTCCCGCGGCTGGACCAGGACAACGAGTTCTTCTGGACCAGCGGCGCCGACGGAAAGCTGCGATTCCAGCGGTGCCGGCACTGCCGGTACTTCGTGCATCCGCCGGCGCCACGGTGCCCCGAGTGCCTCTCCGAGGAGGTGGCCCCCGAGGTGGTCAGCGGCCGGGCCACGGTGGTGGCCCACACGGTCAACGTCCACGGATGGATCCCGGGCAGCGAGCCCTACATCATCGGGCTGGTGGCCATCGACGAGCAGCCGAGCGTCCGCCTCACCACCAATCTGGTTGAGGTGGAGCCCGGGGACGTCCGTACCGGGATGCCGGTCGAGGTGGTCTTCGAGGAGAACGACGACGTGTTCCTCCCCCTGTTCCGCCCGGTCCCGGCCGTCCGGTCCGACAGGTCGGCATCGTGAGCACCGGGGGGGAGCCGCCGCTCGAACGCCGGTCGGTGATATCGGGTATCGGCCAGTCCGCGGTGGGACGGCACCTCGGTCGATCCGACATGGACCTGACCGTCGAAGCGTGCCTGGCCGCCGTGGCCGATGCCGGCCTGACCCGAGACGATATCGACGGCCTGGCCACCTATCCGGGCATGGGGGCGGGCACCGCCGGTTTCGCCGGGCCCAGCTCCCCGGAGGTCCAGGACGCGCTCCGGCTCCGACTCAACTGGCACGACGGGGGAGGCGAGGGCCCGGGCCAGATGCGGGCCGTCATCACCGCCTGCCTGGCCGTGGCCGCCGGGCTGGCCCGTCACGTGCTGGTCTACCGGACGGTGTCGGAGTCGACCGCCCAGGGTGGAGGCGGCCGCCAGGGCATCGGCGGTAGCGGGAGTGGGGGCGGCGGGGCTCCCCGTTTCTCCGGTTTCCTGCAGTGGTCGCTCCCCTTCGGCGCCGTATCCGCCGTCAACTGGCTCGCCCTGGTGGCCGAACGCCGGATGCACGAGTTCTCCCTGACCCGGGAGCAACTGGGTCAGATCCCCATCAACGCCCGGCGCAACGCCGGCCTCAATCCGAAGGCCATCTACCGGGACCCCATGACTCTCGACGACTACCTCGCCGCCAGGATGATCTCCACCCCCCTGTGCCTGTTCGACTGCGACGCCCCGGCCGACGGGTCGACGGCTCTGGTGGTCTCCCACCGCGACTACGCGCCCGACGCCCCCCGTACGCCCTGCCACGTCAACGCGGTGGGGACCGCCCTGCGCGGACGGGCCAGCTGGGACCAGTTCGACGACCCCACCACCATGGCGGCCCGTGACGCCGCCGCCTCCATGTGGGAGCGGACCGAGCTGCGCCCCACCGACGTGGACGTGGCCCAGCTGTACGACGGGTTCTCCATCCTGGCCATGGTGTGGCTGGAGGCGCTCGGGTTCTGCGGGCGGGGCGAGGGCGGCAGCTTCGTCGAGGGCGGCACGGCCATCGCCCGGGAGGGCGTCCTGCCCCTCAACACCGCGGGCGGCCAGCTGTCCGGAGGGCGCCTGCACGGCTTCGGACTGATCCACGAGGCCTGCGTGCAGCTCCGGGGCCAGGGCGGCGACCGCCAGGTCTACCGGAGCGGAGGGCGCCTGCCGGAGGTGGCGGCCGTGAGCAACGGGGGTGGACCCATAGCCGGCACCCTGCTGCTCACCCGCGGAGAGGGCTGAGGTACGGGCTGGACCGTACCCACCGCGACTCGGGACGGGTGGGGCGCCGGCCCGACGGTCCCGCCGAGACGAGCGATCAGACCATCAGGTGGGCGGCCCGGGCCGCCAGTGCGGCCAGGGTGAGAGTCGGCCCGTAGCCGGCCGAGGTCACAAAGACCGACGAGTCGGCGATGACCACGTTGTCGGCCTGGTGCAGTCGCCCGGAGGGATCGGCCACCGAGGTGACCGGATCGGTGCCCATCCGAACCGTGCCCATGTTGTGCCGGCTCTCGGGGATGGCCTGGGGCGAGGAGGCGTTGCCTCTGCCGGGCGATGTGGTACTGGCCGACCACTGGGCGCCCATCTCGTCCAGAATGGCCAGCAGGCGGGGGCCGTAGTGCTCGGAGGCCACCAGCTCGTGACGACCGGGCCGGTAGGTCACCCGGGCCACCGGGAAGCCGCGGGCATCTTTGATCTTGGGGTCGAGGTCGACCCGGTTGCCGGGGTAGGGAAGGTCCTCCCCTTGCATGATGAACGCCCAGAGCCGCCGGCGGATGGGCGAGTCGGCCATGAGGCCGGGCAGATGCTCGCCCCAGGGCAAGTGCGTGGCCTCCATGATGGGGAGTCCACCGCCCCCGTGCTCCACCAGTCCGCCTCGAAGCCACGGCAGCCCGGCCTCGGCCGCCGCGGCCCGGGAGGCCTCGTCCCCGACGATCATGTCGTCGTGCACATGGGTCACGGACCGGCCCCGCTCGCCGAAGGTGCGGAACGGCATGGACCCCGCGGTGATGGTCTGGAAGTGGACCATCAGGTACCGGCCCAGCAGATCGTGCTCCACTCCGGACAACAGGAGCAGCCGGGGGGTCTCGACTGCGCCCCCCGCGACGACCACGTGACGGGCGGGCAGGAAGCGTTCCACCCCGTCGGGGCCGATGGCGTCCACCCCGGTGGCTCGCCGACCCTCGAACCGGATCCGGGAGACGAAGGTCTCGCTCAGGAGCTCGGCCCGCCCGCTGGCCATGGTCCGCAGCAGCATGGCGACGGGATCGCCTTTGGCGTGGATGGGGCACCCGAAGAAGGCGCAGAACCCGCAGTTGTTGCAGGCCGGCCGGCCGTCATAGGGGACGCTGTTGGCCGCGGTGGGAGCTGCGTACGGGTGGTAGCCGAGCCGCTCGGCCGCGGCCGCCGACCGAGTCGCTCCGAACATCGGGGCCCCCGAAGGCATGGGGAACGGCCCGGAACGAGGCGCGGCGAAGGGGTTGGCCCCATCGGTGCCGGCCACCCCGATGGCCCTCTCGACCTCGGCGTAGTACGGCTCGAGCTCGTCGTAGTCGAGGGGCCAGTCGCCGACGTCGGCGTCGGGCTGGGGGCCGAAGACGGACAGCTCCTTGAAGTCGTCGGGACGGAACCGGGGCACCTTCCCATCGGCATGGGTGCCCCCTCCCCCGACCGTCGTCGGCACCGAGTTGAATTCGCCCACATGGAGCCTCTCCCCGTCGTCCTCGTGGGTGCGGAAGGTGCGCGGCTCGACCAGGGGGTCGGGACCGAGGAAGTACCGGTTGTGGAACTTGATCTCGTCGTTGGAGTAGTCGTAGGCCGGACGGGTGAGATCGTCGGGGTCCAGGAGGTGGTTGCGGCCCTTCTCGACGATGGTCACCGTCCAGCCGGCCTGGGTGAGCACGTCGGCGGCCGTGGCGCCCCCAGGTCCCGACCCGACGATGACGGCGTCGACGGTCACGGGTTGGACACCTCGGCGTCGGTCCAGCCCCGGGGCTGTACGTCGCCGTCGAACCCGATCGAGCTCCACCCGGCCAGATCGCGGTTCCCGCCGTACTCGGGGGCTCCGTACATTCCCTCGCACACGTGCCCGTACAGGAGGTCGGCGAACTCATCGAGCGAGCGCAGCCGGGCCTCCTGGTCGGTCGGCTCCAGCGTCACGAAGTCGGCCCCCAGCGCCGCCAGGCCCTCGCGGTACCGCTGCTGATAGCCGATCACCGGCCCGTTGAACTCACGTTCCGGCCGGCCGCAGGACCCTTCGATCCTCATCCGCCAGGCCAGCTCGTCGAGCGGCGTCAGCCGCAGGAAGGTGGTGAAGGCGGGGGCCCCGCCGAAGCGGCCCGAGGTGGGCCCGCCCGCCCAGATCCTCGGGGGATCGGACAGAAAGGCCCCGAGGAGCCCGTCGATGTAGTCGGGCACGCCGGCCGCCGCGGCCCCGGGACCGGCGTCGGACGGGGGGATCATGCGGTCGCACGCCGCCGACAACACGGCGTACTCCTGTTCGCTCAACCAGACGGGCATCGGGCCACCCTAACAAAGGGCCGCGACGCGAGAACGGGCATTGTCGCACGTGGCGACAGCCGTCCGGATCAGGTGGGAGTGAACGTGACCGGAAGGGCGATGGGCGACCGGAAGGCCATGCCCTTGATGTGTATGTCCTGCCCGGGGGCCGGTGTGAGTCGCATGTCGGGCAGCCGCTCGAACAGGGTGTTCACCGCCACCCGGGTCTCCATGCGGGCCAGGTGCATGCCGAGGCAGACGTGTACGCCGAAACCGAATCCCACACTCTGGCGAGACGCCCGGAAGACGTCGAAGGCGTCGGGGTGCTCGTACTTCCGCTCGTCGCGGTTGGCCGAGCCGAGCAGCAGCGCCACGTCGGCGCCCTCCTCGATCGCCACCCCCCCGATCTCGGTGGGGCGGGTCGCCCGGCGGAGGATCACGGTGACCGGGGGTTCCCACCGGATCGTCTCCTCGAAGGCGTCGGGCAGCAGCGATCGGTCGGCGCGCACCCTCTCCAACTGCTCGGGATTGGTGAGGAGCCCGTAGAGCATGTTCCCCGACGCGCGGTACGTGGTCTCCACCCCTGCGGGTAGCAGCAACCTGAGGAAGGAGTAGATCTCCTCGTCGTCGAGGGTCCGCCCGTCCACCTCGGCCACCACCAGTTCGCTGATCAGGTCGTCGGCTGGCTGACGGCGGCGATCGGCCAGCACCCCGGCGAAGTAGTCGCGCAGTGCCTCCGACGCGGCCATGCCGCGCACCCAATTGGAGGCCACCGAGGTGATCTCGATGGCCCAGCGCTGAAAGATGGGGAAGTCCGGAGCGGGGCAGTCCGAGGATGCGGGCGATGACCTGGACCGGGAAGTTGAAGGTCAGCTCGCGGACCAGGTCGGCGGTGCCGCGGGCCGCGAACCCGTCGATGAGCTCGTTGACCACCCGTTCGACCAGGTCCCCCTCCCACTGCTCGAGCACCTTGGACCGGAAGGTCGGCGACACCAGGGCCCGGTGCAGTCGGTGCTCTGGCTCGTCCATCTGGAGGATGGTCCGGCCCATGACCGCCCCCATGATCCCTTCGTACACGGTGGACGAGAACGTCTCGTTGTCGCGAAGGACCTGTACCGACTCGTCGAACCCGAAGACCGTCACCGGCTGCGGCTTGGACGGGTCGACGTCGGTCGCCCCGTCACCGAGGTCGATCGGCCCGACATGGACCGGGGACTCCCTGCGCAGCTCGGCCATCCGGGGATAGGGGTCCCGAATGTCACCCGAGACCGTATCCTCCAGTTCGAACGGGTCGAACGGGACCGGCTGGGCTTCCTCCGCCGCGGCTTCCTGCATCTCGAGTGACATTCGACCAACTCCCTCGCCGCACGGCCCGGTCGCCGCTACGCGGCAGTATAGACCAAACGTTCGTTTGGGTGGCGGCAACGGAGCCACCGGGGCCGGGTCCGGCGCCGCCGCCGACTCCAGGGTCCACAATGGGTGCGTGCCACCTCCCCCGTCAGGCCCCTCCCCGCGTCCCCAGGGTCCCGCCAGCCGTCCGGAGGGCTCCAATCAGCGCCAGCACATCCTGACCACCGCCCTCTCCCTCATGGCCACCCAGGGTGTGGACGGGACCAGCATGCGCAATCTGGCCGCGGCCACCGGCCTCAACGTGGCGTCGCTCTACCACTACTTCCCGTCGAAGCGCGACCTTCTGGTGGCGGTCCTGGAGGAGCGAGGATTCGTCGACAGTCCGGAGGCGTCCCGACCGTCGTTGTCCCGGGATCCGGCGGCCGGACTCGCCGACCTGCTGCACGACATCCTCCAGTCCATGCTGGAGGTGGAGGAGTTCATCCGCCTCATGATGGGCGAGGTCATGCGGGGCGACGACACCGCCTTCGCCGTGGGGAACGACCTGTTCGACGCCACCCAGGCCTCCCTCGAGCTCTGGCTGAGCCAGCATCAACCGAATGCCCGCACCCCGGAGCAGCAGGCCGCCTTGGCCCGTATGCTCCGCAGCCTGCTGGTGGGCCTGTTCTTCGAGCATGTGGCGGGCGTACTCGGGGACCGGGACCCATTGGCCGTGTTCCGGGAGCGGGCCGACGAGATGGCTGCCCTCCTCCAGCCCGAACCTCCCCCCTGACCCCGCCGACCACCCGCCGCCGACCGCCGAGAGGAGGTCCGGGCCGGTGCGCCCTGGTCGGACGCGAGGTCAGGCGTGATCGACGAGCATGTCGGCGAGCCGGCTCCACTGGTGCCCGGTCCCGCCCATCAGCACCTCGTTCTGCTTGGCCCGCTTGAAGAGGAAGTGGGCGTCGTTGGACCAGGTGAAACCCACTCCGCCGTGGACCTGGATGTTGTCGCCGGTCACCTTGACGGCGGCCTCGGAGGCGTAGGCGGAGGCCATGGCGGCGGCCCGCGACCGCTCGGGCGATCCGGTGTCCGAGGCCCAGGCGGCGAAGTGCACTCCGGCCCGGGCCATCTCGAGCGCCTGGTACATGTCGACGATCCGGTGCTTCACCGACTGGAACGAGGCGATGGGACGGTCGAAGACCACCCGGACCTTGGCGTACTCCACCGCCTCCTCGAGGGCCCGGTCGGCCACCCCGATCAGCTCGGCGGCCAGGCCCACCGAGACGTCGTCGAGCACCCGGCGCCACAAGGGCGCCTGGTCGCCGGAGGGCCCGAGCGGCTCGACCGGCTCCTCGTCGAGCACCAGCCGGGACAGCTTCCGGGTCGGATCGAGGCTCGGGACCGCCTCGGCCTTGGGCGCCGGGAGCAGGAACGACCGGATACCCCTCCTCGGCCAGCGCCACCACGATGGCCCAGTCGGCGGTGTGTCCGTCCACCACCAGGGGCTTGGTCCCGGTCACCACCCATCCGGAGCCCTTGCGCCGGGCCCGGGCCCGCACCGTCCCCAGCGGGTGGCCGTGGCCCTGCTCGTGCAGGGCCACCGTGCCCCGGGTGAGACCGGTGGCCAGCCCGGCCAGCAGCTCGTCGGCCCCGAGGGCCCGCGCCGCCAGGGTGGCCATCACCGAGGACGAGAAGAACGGGCCGGGCAGCGGGACCCGGCCCATCTGCTCGAGGACGATGCACATCTCGAGGAGCCCGGCCCCCTCGCCCGGGACCAGCATGCCGGTCCAGCCCATCGACACCAACCGGTCCCACAGCTCGGGGGTGATCCCGACCGGGTCGTCGGCCAGCTCGCGCAGGGTCTCGCCCCCGACCTCGCCCATGGCCCGCCGGGCCACGTCCTGCAAGGCCAAGTTGCTCGGCATCGAACGTGAAATCCACTGTCCACCCCCGGAGTGGCATCGCTGATGTTGGCGACAGTGTAGACAGCCCGGCGCCGGTCGAGACAGCCGGGACCGATCGGCCGGTCCCGACGGCCCCGATTCGAGAATGGGCGTTGTCGAGCTCGCCGCGGCTAACCTCCCGACCCGTGGACTTCGCACTGGCCCCCGAAGACGAAGCGTTCCGAGACGAACTGCGCGGCCTGGCTCGACGAGCACCTGCCGCCGTTCCTGGCCAGCGAGGAGCTGGCCGACGACTCCTCGCTCTCCGGCGAGAAGTCCCAGCAGCGGCGGGCGGCCTGGCAGCGGGTGCTCAACGAGGGCCGTTGGGCCGCGGTGCACTGGCCGGAGGAGTACGGGGGGCGGAACGCCACCGCCATGCAGCGCATCATCTACTCCGAGGTGATGGCCGAGTACCGCACGCCCGGGCCTGTTCAACCCCAACGGCCTCTGGCAGATCGGCCCGATGATCATCGCCTGGGGCACCGACGAGCAGAAGGCCCGATGGCTGCCCTCCATCCTCGACGCCACCGACCACTGGTGCCAGGGCTTCTCCGAGCCCGACGCCGGCAACGACCTGGCCAACCTCCGGACCACCGCCATCCGGGACGGCGACCGCTACATGGTCAACGGTCAGAAGATCTGGATCTCCACCGCCCACCTGGCCCGGTGGGGGCTCTTCCTCCTGCGGACCGACCCCACCGCCATCGAGCGCGGGGCCAAGCACGAGGGCATCACCGCCTTCATCATCGACATGCACACCCCGGGCATCGAGGCCCGGCCCATCCGGGACATGGCCGGCGAGGAGATGTTCAACGAGGTCTTCTTCAACGACGCCTCCATCCCGGTCGACAGCCGGCTGGGCGGCGAGGGCGAGGGCTGGATGGTGGCCATGGGCACGCTCGGCCACGAGCGGGTGGGCATCGCCGGCCAGATCTCCATCCTCGGCGCCGACCTCCACGCCATGGTCACCGCGGCCCGCTCGGTCAATCCCGGCGGCCCTCGAGGACCCGGCCATCCGTGAGCGGCTGGCCCGGGCGTGGACCGACATCGAACTGGCCCGGCTCCTCTCCCTTCGGGCCCTGAGCAAGATCATCAAGGGTGAGAAGAACTGGCCCGAGGTCCCCTTCGCCAAGCTCATGTGGTCCACGCTGGCCCAGACCCTGGCCGCCCTGTCCGTGGACCTGCTGGGCCCGGCCGGGGTGCTGGCCCGGGGCGGTCCCGACGCCGTCGACCGGGGCAAGTGGACCCGGCTCTACTCGTTCCAGCGGTACAGCACCATCGGCGGAGGCTCCTCCGAGGTGCAGAAGAACATCATCGCCGACCGGGCCGTGAAGCTCCCCGGTCAGGCCCGCGTCTCCTGACGTGCCGGTCGATCCCCACGCGCCGTGCATCATCGGCGTGGCCCGCCGCACCTGGCGCCAGGAGCCCGCTCCCGAGCCGCTCGACATGTGGGAGTCAATGGCCCGAGAGGCGGCGGACGACGCCGGGTGCCCGGACGCCCTGGGCGGCCTCCAGAGCCTCCAGGTCGTCTTCAGCCAGTCGTGGGAGTACGACGACCCCTGCGCCCGGCTGGCCGAGCGGCTGGGGGCCGACCCCGGCCCAGTCCGCCTACTCCGGCCTGGGCGGATCGGTACCGGTCCGGCTGGCTTCTCGAGGCCGGCGCGGCCATGGCCCGGGGCCAGCTCGACCTGGCCCTCGTCGTGGGCGGCGAGGCCCTGGCCACCCGGCGGCACCTGCCCGACCCGGCCTGGTCGTACCCGCCCGAGCAGCCGCAGCCCTACCCCATCACCATCGACCGCCTGGAGCGGAAGAACGGGATCTTCCAGGCCTACCTGACCTTCGCCCTGCTCGACACCGCCCGGCGGGGCCATCTCGGGCAGTCCGTCGAGGACCGTCGTCAGGAGCTCGGCCGGCTGATGGCCCCGATGAGCGAGGTGGCCGCCGCCCAACCCGAGCACGCCTGGTTCCCGGTGGCCCGGGCGCCGGAGGAGATCAGCACGGCCACTCCCGACAACCGGATGGTGGCCACGCCCTACACCAAGCTGATGACCGCCATCATGGACGTGGACATGGCGGCCGCCGTGCTGATGGCCACCGAGGAGCGGGCCGATGCCCTCGGCGTGCCGGCCGAGCCGGCGGGTCTACCTCCACGGGAGCGGGCTGGCCGAGGAGCCCTCCACCATGGCGGCCCGGCCCGAGCCGTGGCGGTCGCCGGCCATGGCCGAGGCCATGCGGTCCGCCCTCGGGGCCGGCGTCGTTCGACGAGGTGGCCCACCTCGACCTCTACTCCTGCTTCGCCAGCTCGCTGTCGTTCGCCCGCGATGCGCTCGGGATCGCCGACCGGGCGCGAGCCTGACCGTCACCGGCGGGCTCCCCTACCACGGGGGACCGGGCAGCAACTACGCCACCCACGCCCTGGCCGCCATGGCCGAGGCTGCTGCGGCGAAGACCCCGGCTCGTACGGCCTGGTGTCCGGGATCGGGATGCACATGACCAGCCACTCGGCCAGTCTGTGGTCGACCCGCCCGGGCGCCTTCGTCCCCACGCCGCCGGCCGGACCCGCTCCCCACCGTGCCGGTGACCGGCCGAGGCCGACGGCCCCGGCCGGGTGGTCACCTTCTCCACCGTCCACACCCGCGAGGGACCCGGAGTGGACCGCGCTCATCTGCGACCTTCCCGACGGGTCGCGCTCCTACGCCCGGCTCGAGGAGCCGATCCCGGCCGACGACGACCTGGTGGGCGCCGACGGTCACCCTGACGCGCCGGGGGACAACCGGGGAGCCACCACCGCCCAGCCTCTGACCCGGACGAACCGACTCCGGCGGAGCCGCGACCGACCAGAACTGCGAGATCCAGCGCATGACCATCCACTACGAGCCCGGCGACGACCACATCGTCCGGATCACCATCGACCGGCCCGAGGCCCGCAACTCGCTGGACATGGACCACTTCGCCCAGCTGCGGATGGCCTGGGAGCGGTTCGGTGACGACGACGACGCCTGGGTGGCCGTCATCACCGGGGTGGGTCCCGACTTCTGCGTGGGCGCCGACCTCAAGACCTACATCCCCCAGATCACCAAGCTCCAGGCCAGCATGAAGGAGGCCGGGGTCACCGAGATCGACGGCTACCGCCTCGACGACGGGACCAAGGCCGTCCTCCGCAACGTGCAAGCTGTACAAGCCGATCGTGGCCGCCATCAACGGCACCTGCGTGGCCGGGGGCATGGAGATGCTGGGCGGCTGCGACCTCCGGGTGGCGGCCGACACCGCCACCTTCGGGGTCATGGAGCCCAAGCGGGGACTGTTCGCCGGAGGGGGCACCACCGTCCGACTGCCCCGCCAGATCCCCTTCCCGGCGGCCATGGAGCTCCTGCTCTGCGCCGACCAGGTCCCGGCCCGGCGGGCCTACGAGATGGGACTGCTCAACGAGGTCTGCGCCCCGGACCGGGTCATGGAGCGGGCCCTCGACTACGCCCGGCGGATCACCGCCAACGGCCCCTTCGCCGTGCGCAAGACCAAGGAGTCGGTGCTCACCGGGCTGGCCGTGGACATGAAGGAGGCCTACCGGATCGAGTCCGCCACTGTCCTCCGAGGTGTTCTCCAGCGAGGACGCCGTCGAGGGGCCCAGGGCCTTCGCCGAGAAGCGCACGCCGGTATGGAAGAACCGCTGACGCCGCCGACCAGGCTGCGGCAGCCGACAAGGGGAGACCAGTAGCCATGTCCGAGACCACGTCCGCACCCACCCGACCGATTCGACGGGGCACGGGTGCTGATCACCGGGGGCTCCTCCGGCATCGGGGCCGGCTGGCCGAGGCCTTCGCCGCCGCCGGCGCCACGGTGGGGATCGCCGCCCGGCGCCGCGACCGGCTGGCCGAGGTGCTGGAGCGCTGCCGGGTCCACAGCCCCGGACTCCACCATGTGGGCGGTGGACCTGTCCGACGGGGCGGCGGTCGACCGGCTGGCCCGGCAGGCCGTGGAGGAGCTGGGAGGGGTGGACATGCTGGTCAACAACGCCGGCATCCCCAAGCGGCGGCACGTAACCGCCCTCGACCCCGCCACGGTCGAGGCGGTGATGGCCATCAACTACTTCTCGCCGGTGCGCCTCACCCTGGCCCTGCTCCCCCACATGGTCGAGCGGGGATCAGGGACCATCGTGTCGGTGGCCTCGGTGGCCGCCACCCTCAGCCCCCCGGGCGAGTCGGCCTACTCGGCCTCCAAGGCCGCACTCGTCGGTCTTCTCCGAGTCGATGGCCGTGGACCTGTGGTCCACCGGGCGTCAAGGTGGCGGTGGTCTACCCGGGGGTGGTCGACACCGAGCTGTTCACCCTGCCCGACAACGACCCCTTCACCGGCGACGTCCCCTCCATCACCGTGGAGGAGGCGGCCGCCACCATTCTCGAGGGCATCGCCGCCGGATCGCTCTCCATCTACGTGCCGGGCTACTTCGCCGAGTTCGCCTCCAGCAAGGCCCAGGACGTCGACGGGTTCCTGGCCGGGACGGCGGCCTACGTGGCGGCTCGGGACCACGCCGCCCCGGACGGGTAGCTGCCCGGCGCCGGCCCACTCCGGTGGGGCGCCGGGCTCCGTCAGCCCAGCCGCTCGATGACCATGGCGTTGGCCTGGCCGCCGCCCTCGCACATGGTCTGGAACCCGTAGCGACCCCCGGTGGCCTCCAGGTGGTTGAGCAGGGTCGAGGCCAGGCGCACCCCGCTGGCCCCCAGCGGATGGCCGATGGCGATGGCGCCGCCGCGGGGGTTGAGCCGCTCGGGATCGGCGTGGAAGGCCGCGGTTCCACATCAGCGGGATGGCGGCGAACGCCTCGTTGCACTCGATGGCGTCGAACTGCTCGACCTTCATCCCCGACCGCTCGAGGAGGCGGTGGGTGGCCGGAACCGGAGCCGACAGCACGACGGCGGCGTCGTCGGCGGCCACCGTGGCGTGGGCGAAGCGGCCCCGGATGGGGAGACCGAGGCGCTCGGCCACCGACCGCTCGGCGATGAGCATGGCCGCCGCCCCGTCGGTCATCTGGGAGGAGTTCCCGGCGGTGATGTCGGGCGCGGTGTCCGGCTCCCAGTTCTGGGCCGGCGGCAGCCCGGCCATGGCCTCCATCGAGCCGTTGCGGCGGATGCCCTCGTCGCCGGTCGAGGGACGTCACCGGTGAGCGCGCCGTCCTCGCCCTTGATGGGCACCGGCACCGCCTCGTTGGCGAAGTGGCCCGAATCCCACGAGGCCGCGGCCCGGCGGTGGCTCTCGAGGGAGTACTCGTCCATCTCCTCCCGGCTCACGTCCCACCGGTCGGCCAGCACCTGGGCCACCCGGAACTGGGCCCACAGCCGGCCGTCGATGACCTCCAGGAACGACGGGGGGAACGGGCCGGTGCCGCCCCGGGCGTTGGAGGCCAGCGGCACCCGGCTCATCGACTCCACCCCGCAGGCCACCACCAGGTCGTAGTGGCCGGCCTTCACCCCGGCGGCGGCGAAGTGCATCGCCTGCTGGGAGGAGCCGCACTGCCGGTCGACGGTGGTGGCCGGCACGCTCTGGGGCAGGCCGGCGGCCACCCAGCCGTTGCGGGTGACGTTGGTGCTCTGCTCGCCCGACTGGGTGACACATCCGCCGATCACGTCGTCGACGGTCTCCGGGTCGATCCCGGTCCGCTCCACCAGGGTGCTGAGGGCGAAGCCGAGCAGGTCCGCCGGGTGCCAGTTGGACAGCGCCCCGCCCCGCTTGCCCAGGGTGGTGCGCACCACGTCGACGATGACGGCGTCGCGCTCGCTCGTTGCTCACGGTCGTTCCTCTCCCTCGGCTCCAGTCCGAGTCCCCAGTCTCTGGATCGGCCACCGGTGACGTTACCGGTGGGACCGTGCCTCCACCTCCGCCGTCCGTCTGGACCGGGCCCCCGGCGGACCCCGACGTCCCCGGACCGGTCGCTCCGCTCTCGTAGCCCTAGGCGGGTGCCGTCCCGTTCTGGTTGGGATCGACGGCGAGCACTGGTCCGCTCGCCCCGGGACGCCAGCACCTGCTCGACCGCGGCCAGGGCGCCGGCGGCGCCCCCGTCGTAGGCCACCGAACCGTGCTCGAGGACCACCGCGGTGCCGGCCATCTCGAGGACCCGGTCGACCTGCTGCTCGACGATCAGCAGCGCGGTGCCGGCCTCGTTGATCTTCGCGCAGTCCGTCGTAGACCGCGTCGATCACCACCGGGGCCAGGCCCAGGGAGATCTCGTCGGCCACCAGCAGCCGGGGCGGCACCACCAGCACCTTGGCCAACGACAGCATGCGCTGCTCGCCGCCGGACAGGGTGCCCCCGTGCTGGCGCCGGCGCTCCCCCAGCACCGGGAAGGCGTCGTAGGCCTGCTCCAGCGACTCGGCGACGCTCTGGCGGCCGCCCACGCTGGCGGAAGGCCAGCTTCAGGTTCTCCTCCACGGTGAGGCTGGCGAAGACCCCCCGGCCCTCGGGCACGTGGGCCGCTCCGGCCCGGGCGATCTTGTAGGCGGGGAGGCCGGTGATGTCCCGCCCGCTCAGCCGGACGGTGCCGGCGGTGCTGGCCAGCAGCCCGGTCACCACCCGGGACACGGTCGACTTGCCGGCGCCGTTGGAGCCGATCAGGGCGGTGACCCCGCGCTCGGGCACGGTGAAGGTGACGTCGAAAGGGCCCGGTAGGGACCGTAGCTGGCGCTGACGTGGTCGACCTCGAGGGCCGGAGCCCCGTTGCGGCTCTGGCCGCCGTTGCTGGTCTTGGGGGCGGCGGGCTCGGGAACGCGGGCTCCGTGGCCCCCCGAGCTGGTCCACCAGGGCAGCCGCCCCCACCACCGGCTCACCGGACGGGGTCATGCCGACACCCCCAGGTAGGCGTGGCGGACCACGGGATCGGCCATGACCTCGTCGAAGGTTCCATCGGCGATGACCGCGCCCAGGTTCATCACCACGGTGCGGTCGACCACCTCCCCCACCATGCCGAGGTCGTGCTCGACCAGGAGCATGGCCATCCCCCGCTCGCGCTGGAGCATCCGCAGGACGTTGGACAGCTCGCGGGTCTCGTGGACGTCGAGACCCGACGACGGCTCGTCGGCCATCAGCAGCACCGGCTCGCACACCAGGGCCCGGGCCAGCTCCACCAGCCGGCACGAGCCCAATCCCGAGGGAGGCCACCGCCGTCTCGGCCTGGTGGGCGATCCCGACCAGCTCGAGGACGTCGTCCACCCGCCGGCGCTCCTCGGCGGTCGGCGCGCTGCGTCCGGACAGGTCCTTCCAGAGCCGGCCCGTGCACCAACGGGCCCGCACCGCCACCAGCAGGTGGTCCCACACGGTCATGTCGGGGAAGACCTCGATGCGCTGGTAGGTGCGGCCGATGCCCAGGCGGGCCCGCTTGTAGGTGGGCAGGTCGAGCAGGTCCACCCCCTCGAGCTCCACGCTCCCCTGCTCCGGCCGGAGCTGGCCGCCGACGCAGTTGAACAGCGTGGTCTTGCCGGCCCCGTTGGGCCCGACCAGCCCGACGCTCTCCCCTTCCCGCACCGACAGGGTCACCTCACTGACGGCGGCGATGCCGCCGAAGGACTTGGAGACCCCGTCCACCTCGAGCAGGGAGTTCCATTGGCCGGCGCCGCGGCGCCCAGGCGTCAGCCATGGTCGCCCGCCCCGGCCGGTGCCGCCGACTCCATCCCGACGCCACCGGGCGGGCTCCCGTTGGGTACCGCCACCGCCGAGCGAGCCCCTCCCACGGGCGGGCCGGGTCGCACACCGGTGTTCTTGAACAGGACGCCCTGGATCCGCAGGGTCCAGCGCCGCTTCTGGTACTCGAGGATGCCCTCGGGATGGGCGGCGTAGGTCAGGGCCCCGAAGGCGAAGAACACCACCACCAGGCTGTTCCCTCCGAAACGGGCCGGCACGTAGGTCAGGAGCTGCTGGAGGACCACGAAGCCGAACCCGGCCTGGATGGCCCCCTCCACGGTGCTGGCCCCGGTGGTGACCACGACCACCACGAAGACCAGGGAGATCTCGTAGACGAACAGCTGCGGGTTGACCTGCTGCTGCTGGATGGAGAGCAGGGTGCCGCCGATGCCGGCCACCGCGCCGGAGAGGCCGAAGATCAGCGACGTGCTGCCAGGTGAGGTTGATGCCCAGGCCGGCCGCCGCCGTCTCGCTCCCCCGCATGGCCCCGAGGAACCGGCCGGTGGTGCCCTGGCGGACCAGGTTGACCACCGGCGATGCAGACCAGCAGGACCGCCATGGCCAGGACGAAGAAGGCGTGGCCGTTGGGGTTGGTGATGCCCAGGCCGACCCACTTCGGACTTGACGTTGAGCGCGGCACCGTTGGAGCTGGTCAGCTGCGGGAAGACCGTGTTGTCGAAGAACAGGGCGGCGGCGATGGTCATCAGGGCCAGGCCCAGGCCCCGGAGCCGGACCGAGGCGAAGGCCAGCACCACGGCCACCAGCGCCGCGGCCACCGCGCCGACCAGTCCGCCGAGCAGCAGGTTGAGACCGAGGTGGTTGGCCAGCTGGGCGGCGGTGAAGGCGCCCACGCCGGCCAGCGTGGCCTGGCCCAGCGAGAGCTGGCCGCCCATGCCGGTGATCAGGGTGATGGAGAGGAAGACGACGGAGTAGACGAGCCCGGCGTTGAACACGTTCTCCCAGGTCTTGGGGATCCAGGTCAGCATGGACACCACGAACGCCCCCAGCAGCACGTACCACCCGACCCGGCTGAACCGGTCGATCTGGGGGGCCCGGAGGGTGGCGGCGGACGGCGGGGTGGGCGGGTCGACCGAGGCGAGCGGGTCCTTGGCTGCTGTCCGAGCGTGCGCAGCCCGGGCACGATGAGCAGGGCCGCCACCAGCACGATGAACGGCAGCGAGGTCAGGGCGGCCGACGACCACACGCTGCTCACCGGCAGGTAGCCCTGCAGGGTGGTGGCGACCACCCCCATCAGGATGCCCACCAGGGCGGCGATGGGCATGGAGCGCAGCACCGCCCAGGCGGCGGCGGCGAAGGCCGCCACCATCAGGGCGGCGTAGTCCTGAACTGCAGCTCGCCGTAGATGGGGGCCAGCAGCACGCCGGCCAGCCCGGCCATCAGGCCCGGAGATGGCCCAGGCCGTGGCCACCACCCGACCGGCGTTGACCCCGTCGAGCTCGATGAGCCGCCGGCTCTCCACCGCGCCCCGCATCTGCAGACCCAGGCTGGTGAACCGCATCAGCACCGACCAGGGCCGACCAGGATCGACGGCCGTGGTCACCACGGTGGTCATGTAGATCCCGTTGACCGGCGTGCCGGCGACGCGGAAGTAGACGGTGTCGGGGTTGAACAGGATGCTCGGCGGGTTGTAGGTGTTGCTGCTCCCGAAGAGGACCGAGCAGCAGGGAGGGGATCCCCACGAACAGGCTGATGCCGGTGACCAGCTTGGCCATGGTGTTGGAGTTGGGGATCTTGCGGAACAGCAGCCGGTCGAAGGCCAGGCCGAGGAGCGGGCGCCAGGACCACCACCGAGAGCAGGAAGGCCAGGCCCACCGGGCAGGTGCTCGTTCTGGACCAGCTTGGTGAAGGCGAACGCCGCAGATGTAGGCCTGGGCCCCGTAGGCGAAGTTGAACACCCCGGTGGCCTGGTAGGTGAGGACCAGGCCCGACGGCCACGATGGCGTAGGTGCAGCCGTAGGGGATGCCGGGGATGGCGAAGCCCAGGAAGTGCTCCACTCCCCTGTCTACCCCTATCGATTCCGGATGACGTCGAGCTGGATCACGCGCCCGGCGTGCCGGCCGGCGCCGTGACCGGCACCGGGTTGGTCACGCTCTTGCCGACGCAGACGAAGACCTGCTTGCCCTTGCCGAAGACCGGGACGAACTTCTTCCCACTGACCTGGATGTAGGCGCTGCAGCTCGGCCAGGTGACTCCGGTGTGGAGGACCGTCCAGTCCACCGGGGCGGAGATGCCCGCGCCGGTGAAGTTGGTGATCTTGTTGGTGGCGTTGACCACGTTGGCCTGGGTGACGTTGCTGCCGGCCGCCTTGACCCCGGCGGCGATCAGGGCCGCCGACTGCCAACCCTGGAGGGCGACCCCGTTGTAGGTGTAGGCCGGCTCGTACTTCTTCATGGCCGCGATGTAGGCCTGCATGCCCGAGTAGGTGTTCCCGTACCTCGCCGTGTCGGCCGACTCGAAGGGCAGCGTCCCGGTGTTGTTCAGGTAGACCCCCTGCATGAGGCTGCGAGTACTGGTTGAGGAGGGTCTGGTCGTAGCCGTTGAGCCACAGCTGCTTGATCTTCAGCCCGTACTGCTGGATGGCCCGGGCCAGGGTGACGTTGTCCGTGTCCTCCATGCAGGTGACGACCAGCTGGGACCCGGCCTGCTGCATGCGTTGGGCATCGGAGGAGAAGCTCCCACCGAGCTGGGCCCCGACGTCGACGAAGTTGACGTTGACTCCGGCCTTCTTCAGTCCGGTGGCGTAACTGTTGCAGGCGTCGTAGGACGAGGCGATGGACGGCCCGTAGCTGATGAAGGCCACCTTCTGGGCCCCGACCTTCTTGATGAAATACGACATCTGGGGAAAGCCTGCAGCGTAGATCTGGGTGGAGCCGCCCACTGCGAACAGGTTGGGGGCGCCCTGCCCAGTTGGCCGAGACGTTGTAGCCGTAGGTGGGCGTCTTGGTCGACACGAAGTAGCCCGGGGTGAACCAGGCGGAGGACGCGCCCACCGCGAAGACGTGGTCCTGGTCGATGAGGGTGTGGACGTCCTGGGTGAACTGACTGGGTGATCCCCCGTCGTCCAGGTTGTTGGTCAGGACGATCTTGCGACCGTTGATGCCGCCCTTGGCGTTGAGGGTGTTGAAGTAGGCGATCATCCCGGGGGCCAGCCCGCCGAACAGGCCGGCCAGCGGGCCGGACAGCGTCGAGATGGCCCCGATGTTGATCTGGCGTGGCCGATACCCCCGGTGCCGGGGCTGGCCGCTCCGGCCGTCCCGGACGACGACGGTCCCCGCCGCCACCGCGATCCCGATGGCCAGTACCCCTGGCAACACCCACATCCCCCGGTGCTTCCCCATGTCCACCCTCCCTAGTAGCCGACCGTGCCCCGTGGCGTCGTCGCCGTGGCGACCCACCCCTGGACGGCCGAATGTCGAGCCAGTTCTTAGACCACAGACGTGACGTGATGTCAACCAGTCTGTCCGTGTCTGCCCTGCCTGCTCAGAGCATGGTACAGGCGATATCGCTGACGGTGCTGGACAATCCGGCGAACGGCTGCCCTTCGGTCACGCCGAGGAACTGGCGGCGTCCGGTCGAACTCGCGCAGGTCGCGGACCTCGGAACTGGTCACCGGGTCGAGGTCGCTCACGTCGACGGCCACCTCGGGCTCCCATCCGCAGGAGGCCACCATGGCCCGCACCCGTTCGTCGAACGGGTCCGGCCCCGACGGCACCGCGGCCACCCGCAGGCGGCCGTCGATGCGGCGGAGCACGCCCCGGTCGGTGACCACGCTGGTCACCCGCGTCCCCGGGTGCGGTGACGTAGGCCGACCTGTGGCCGGCAGTCGCCGCGGTCGGCCCAGGGTGACCACCACGCAGGCCGCGGCCCGGCTGACCACGTCGTTGGCGCCCCCCGACCCGACCAGGAACCGGCCGTCCCCGAGGCGGGTGGAGTTGAGGTTGCCCTGCTGGTCGACCTCGGCCGCGCCCGAGGCATCCGACGGTGGTGGTCCCCGGACCGCCGACCACCATGCCGAGCACGGTAGAGGCATCGGCCAGGAGCGAGGTCCCGGGGAAGACCCGGTGGTTGAAGATGTAGGGGTCGGCCGGCGTCGGGGTGTATCCCCACAGCCCGAGCTCGGCGGTGAGGTGGACCGGCTTCCCGGCGGCCCGGGCCCGGGCCACCGCCACCCAGGCGGCCAGATTGGCCACGCCGGCGCCGGCCAGCACGGCGTCGGCCCGGTGGTCGGCCACCGTGCGCCAGGACCTCGCGGGCCCCGAGGCTGGCGGCCACCTCCCAGTCGCTGATCGGCTCGTCCACCGGCAGCGGGTGTTGGCCTCGGCGTCGCGTCGCCACGAGTCGGGGTCGGACAGCAGCCGGAGGCCGGTGAGCCGATCGTCGCCCAGCTGCCGGAGGTAGGCGGCGTGGTCCGGCGGGTCGAGGACGTGCTCCCGGGCCCAGGCGTCGAAGTCCCCCCGGGCCGCGGCGGCGGCATCGATCCAGAAGGGGATGTCCTCGCCGTACCCGGCCACCGGCAGGCCGGGCGTGTAGCACCCGCCGGGGTGGGCGCCGAAGGGCGCCTCGACCACCGCCAGCACCCGGTGGGCCGGGATCCGCACCCGGTGGCCCAGCTCGTCGAGGTCGTCGACGATCGACTCGACGGTGGCCACCACGCCCCGGCGGGCCGCCCAGGCGCCCCACACCCCTTCGAGCAGCGGTTCGGAGACGGCCAGGTTGCCCGTGGCGGTCGGACACCGCGCCGTGGAGGAGCGCCACGTCGGGAACCAGCGGGGCCACCAGTCCCACGGCCCGAACGGCGTGTCGACCGTGGTGAAGGCGTCGTTGGTGGCCATGTCGGAGCCGGCCAGCGATCCGGTGACCAGGGCCGGCAGCCCACGGGCGGCCGCCTCCAGCCGCTGGCCCAGGGTCAGGATCGACCAGTGCTCGACCTCCACCTCGCCGGACTGGTAGCCCTGCTGGAAGATGGGATTGGGGGCATAGGACGGGAAGCTGTTGCCCGAGTAGGCGGTGACCACCTGGCGCACCATCCCCCCCGGAAGAACAGCGCGCCCAGAGCGCGCCCAGGCTGGTCATGATCAGGGTGAGCCCGGCGTCGGTCCCCCACTGCTGGCGGGCCAGCTCCCGGGCGGCGGCCGTCCACCGGCTGTGGCCCAGCATGACGTGCACGGCGTCGCCGGGCCGGACGTGGCGCTCCACGGCGTCGCTGAGCGGAGACGCCGACCTCGGTCATCGCCGGCCCGGCATCGGGGGAACGGAGGTGGCGGTCATGGACGGGCAGGTTACCGAGCCGCCGGCCGCAGCGGCGGTGCGGTCAGTCGATCAGCACGTCGACCGGGGCGCCCAGTGCGGCGAGGTCGACGCTGGTCGTTGTCCTCCCGGTAGCGAAGGCCCTGGACGTTGAAGAGCTCCACCGAGTCGGCGCCGATCGGGTACGGCCCCCAGTGCCAGGTGCCGCGGTGCAGCACGATGGCTCGAGGGGATCGAGCACGAACGCCTGGACCTGGTCTACGTCGGCCGGCGCGCGCATGGCCAGCCCCGCCGGGGCCACCACCACCACGGCGGCCACGTCCAGCGGCATCACCACCTGGGTGTGGGTGGCATGGCGGAAGAGGACTTCGCAGCGCAGCCCGCCGGGGACCGACGGCACCTCGTCCCTGCGGTGCCCGATGCGGTTGACGTGGACGTCCTGCCAAGCGAACTCGAGCCGGTGGTCGCCGTCCCCCGGGTCGGTGTCGGCGCACCGGAAGCCATCCGAACGGGGCCCAGCCGTCGCGGGTCAGGGGAACCGGCGTGATCTGGCGGACTGCCTCACCCATGTCGAACGCTCCAGGGGGGATCTACTCTGTCGACGCAACCTAACATCGGCACCAGAGTCCCACGAAGGCAGAGGAGGCCCCATGGCCATGGACGTCCGCAACATCGAGGAGGTGGCACCGGTCGTCGAGCACAACGGCACCGTTCCGGTGTGGTGGATGGTCAACTCGCAGAGAGATGAAGGAGGCCACCGACGGCGGCTTCCTCGAGCTGGTCAACGAGTTCGTCGTGGAGGGCGGCGGGTACGTCGACCCCCACTCCCACCCGACCCACGAGTTCTACTACGTGCTCCGCGGCACGGGGCATCATGACCATTGCGGGCGAGGACCGCCCGGTCGGCCAGGGCGACCTGGTCCACATCCCTCCCGATGCGGTCCACAGCCTCCGGCCGGTCAGCGACAACGCCTCCATCCACTGCTTCTGCTTCGCCATCGGGGTGAAGGGAGCCGGGCCCATCGACTACACCAATCACTGACCCCGACCCGGGCACGGCGTCGGCGGTGGACCTCCACCAGACGCAATCGGCCGCGCCGGGTGTTCAGTCCTTCGGGCCGACCTCGATGAGGGAGGCGTCCAGCCCGAGGAGCTCGACGGTCGTCGACCCCCCGCGGAGCGCGGCGAAGTAGCCGGACTCGGCCTCGGCCCGTCGCCGGCCGGCTGCCAGGGTCTGGTCCAACGCCTCTGCCGGGCACCACCACCACACCGTCGACGTCACCCACCACCCAGTCCCCCTCGCCGACCGGCACCCCGGCCACGGTGGTGGTCGGACGCCCACCGTGCCCGCGGGACCGCTTGGTGGCCCCGGGGAGGGCGATGGTCGCGGAGAAGACCGGGAAGCCCAGCGATTCGAGGGCGCCCACGTCGCGGACGCCTCCGTCGATGACCAGGCCGGCCAGGCCGCGGGCCAGGGCCCCGGTGGTCAGCACCTCGCCCCAGTAGCCTCGGTCGGGGACGTCGCCCCACGTCGACGACCAGGACGGAACCGGCCGGGGCGCGTGGTCACCGCGACATGGACGGCGAGATTGTCCCCCGGCGTGCACCGCACCGGGTAGGCCGGAGCGGCCACCGTGCGCCCCGGCCCAGGCCGGCCGGATCCTCGGGGGCATGCCTCGTCCGCCGACTCTCCCCGAGGGTGGCCGCTCCGAGTTCACGGAGGACGGCCGCGATCTGCTCGGTACTCATGGAATCACGCTCCACGCGGTCGGAGGGCGTGTGGCCCTGTGAAGGGTCGGATGCGATGTCGCGCCGGCCGGGTCAGGAGCTCGGAGAGCTGGTTGGTCGTGTGCTCAGTCACGGACGGCCACGATGACCTCGATCTCCACCGCTCCCCTCTCGGGCAGTGCGGCCACGCCCACGGCCGACCGGGTGTGGCGGCCCGCGGCCCCGAAGACGTCGTGGAGGATGGCGCTGGCCCCGTCCACCACGGCCGGCTGCTGGTGGAAGTCGGGGGCCGACGCCACGTACCCGGTGACCGTGAGGACCCGCTCCACCCGGTCGAGCGAGCCCAGCTCCGCTTCCAGCACGGCCAGGGCGTTGAGGGCGCAGACTGCGGCGGCTGCCGCACCCTCCTCGACTGTCACCGTGGCGCCCAGCGTCCCGACGCAGGTCAGTCGACCGTCGATCCGGGGCAGCTGGCCCGACGTCCGGGCCACCCCGCCGTGCACCACGACGGCATCGAGCGGGTCGTGGGGCGGATGCGGCCCGTGCAGCGTCAGACCCAGCGCCGCCAGTCGGTCCCGCACCAGACCGCCGTCGGGTGCGGCTGCCTTCGCGGCCATCAGGGCCGACCCCCGTTCATCGCGGCAGGTCCGCCTGCGATCCGCCGCCAGTCGGCGACTCCTCCAGCCAGTGGCTCATGGGAAGGTCTCCTCGGGGGAACGGCCGGGAGCGGTCCCGGCAACGACTCGGCGATGCTAGCGCCCGGCGCCGAGTCCGGTCCCACCGCTGCGGCCACTGCCGGGGCGTTCGCGTACAGTGGCCCGGTGCATGAACCCCGACCGGGTCATGCCCGGGAGGACCGACCCACCGACGAGCAGGGGGAACACGGGTATGGATCGAAGGGACCAGGGGGGCCGGGACGGGGCAGTCTCACGCCCTCAGGTGGTGCTCCACCCGGGGATGAGGACGCCGCCCCGATGAGCCGCTCGCTCCAACTGCCCCCCGAACAGCTCCACGCCATGGCCCTGGCCTTCGGGGACCAGACCGCATACGTGGTGGTGGGTGGGCCCTCGATGACCTTCGACCGCTGGGACACCGACGCCAGCCGGCTGGCGCGTGGTCTGATCGACGGCGGGGTCCGGCCCGGTGACCGGGTGGCCATCCACCTCGAGCCGGCGAGAGCGCTGCAGTGGGTGACCAGCTACAGCGCCGTCCATCGGGCCGGGGCGGTGGCCGTGCCGTTCAATCCCCAGCTCACCCGACCCGAGGTCGAGCGCATGGTGACCCATTCCGGCGCAGCGGCCGCCATCACCGAGGCGGGCCTGCTCCCACGCTACGAGGGCCAGCGCCCCCGTCTCCTGGTGGCCGTCCCGGAGGGGATCGACGGCCCGCTGATCGGGGGAACGGAGCCCGGTGACGCCCGGGCCTGGTCCGAGGCCCTGAGCGACGACGGCACCTACCTGCAGGTACCCCGGTCGCCCGAGGACCTGGCCGACATCCTCTACACGTCCGGGACCACCGGGCAGCCCAAGGCGGTGGCCGTGCGCCACGACAACTACTCGCTCATGCCCTTCAGCGAGCCCAACTGGAACGGCGATGGCTGGATGCACGCCAGTCCGCCCTACACCTTCGCCGGCATCTCCTTCGTCTACACGCCGATGAAGCTCGGTCTCCGGGCCATCTACATGCCGAGATTCGATGCCGGGCTGTGGCTGGAGACCGTCGAGTCCGAGCGACCCGGTTCGGTCTTCCTGGTCCCGGCCATGGCCGCCCTCCTCCTCGAGCATCCGCGCTTCGACCAAGCCGACCTCACGTCGGTCCAACTCTGCAGCGTGGGCAGCGCGCCGCTGGCCCCGTTCGTGCTGGAGCGCCTCCAGGACCGCATGCCCACCGCCCTGGTGTCGAACAACTACGGCATGACCGAGGCCGGCTCGGTCTACTGTCTGATGCCACCGGGCGAAGCGGTCAAACGGCCCGGCTCGGTGGGGAAACCGGCACCTCCGGCCGAGATCCTCATCGCCGACGACGACGGAGGACCGACTCCGGCCGGCGAGGTCGGGAACGTCAAGCTGCGGATCCCCGGGCGCCCGCGTGAGTACTACGGCGATCCTGAGGCCAGCTCCCGCACCTGGGTCGACGGCTGGCTGGTCACCGGCGACCTGGGCCGTATCGATGACGACGGCTACCTCTACATCGTCGGTCGGAGTAAGGACGTGATCATCCGGGGCGGGAACAACATCCATCCCACTGACGTGGAGCATGCCATCGCGATGCACCCGGCGGTCCGCGAGGTCGCCGTCGTGGGCATCCCTCACGCGGTGCTGGGGGAGGACCTCCTGGCCGTGGTGGCGCTCCGGCCCGACCACCAGGCCAGCGCCGATGAACTGCGGGACCACACCCTCGAGCGTCTGGCCAAGTACAAGGTGCCCCGGCAGTGGGAGGTCGTCGACTCGCTGCCCCGGAACGCAACCGGCAAGGTGTTGAAGGAACAGCTCCGACAGCGCTTCGCCGAGCGTCGGGACGAGGAGTCCGGCACCCGGTCAGCACCCCACTGACCCGTCACCCACGCCGTTTGGCGCCGATGGCGGGGCCGGGGCGCCGGCGGTCCGTCGACCTGTCGACGCTATCGTGACCGCATGACCACCAAGACCGACGGACCCGGGATCGCCAGGGTGGGGACGGGCCACATCGCCGCGGCGAATGCCAAGGCCCTCCAGCAAAGTCACTCCGTCTACCAGGCGAGGAACTCCCATCGGCCGGTCGATCCGGGCACGGTGACCGGGTCGGTCTCCCCGGAGGAGGGGCCAGAGTGAAGGTCACCCGCACCCTGCACCACAGTTTCAACGTGGAGGGTCGGCTGGACGAGACGGTGGCCTTCTACCGGGACCTGTTGGAGCTGCCGGACGAAGCCCGTCCCCAGATCCCCGGGGTGGGGGGACACTGGTTCGGGGCCGGTGCCAGCCAGCTCCACCTGGTGGACGCGGACGCCGGACAGAACGCCATCTCGCCCACGGGACCTCACGTCTGCTTCGCCGTCGAGGACCTGGCGGCGGCCGTCGCCGAGCTGGAGGCGACCGGGATCCCCTATGTGGAGGGAGTCCAGGGCTCGACGGTGCAGATCTGGTTCGTCGACCCGGCCGGGAACACCGTCGAGATCCAACAGGACACCGCTCTCGGCTGACCCCGGGCCCGGGGACTGGCGGGCAGTCGGGATCCGAGCCCTACTATGAGGCCGCGTCGACCAAGGGTCGACCCCGGGGCCCGGGGGCCCGGGGCCCGGGTGATGGTCAGCGGCACGGGCTCCGCCGGGTGGACCGGGCGGGTCGGAGGCATCGGAAGGGAAGTGCCATGGAGTACGAATCGATCCTCTACCGGGTGGACGGCGCGGTGGCCACCGTCACCATGAACCGCCCGGAGATGGCCAACGCCCAGGACACCCGCCTCATCGACGAGCTGGATGCGGCCTTCGACGAGGCCGATGCCGACGACTCGGTCCGGGTGGTGATCCTGGCCGGCGCCGGGAAGCACTTCTCGTCGGGTCACGACCTGAAGTCCATCATCGGGGACGGCGAGCCGGACAAGTGGCGGCTCCTTCGGGAGACCCCCGAAGGAAAGATGTACCACGAGAAGATCATGTACTACGACCGCTGCAAGCGGATCCATGACTTCCGCAAGCCCACCATCGCCGCCGTCCAGGGGAGCTGCGTGGCCGCCGGCCTCATGCTGGCGTGCATGTGCGACCTGATCGTGGCGGCCGATGACGCAGCTTTCTCCAATCCGGTGCTGCGGATGACCGGGGCCGGGGTGGAGTTGCTCGTGGAGCCCTGGGAGATCGGAATCCGAAAGGCGAAGGAGTTCCTCTGGACCGGGGAGATCATCGACGCCCAGGAGGCCTGGAGGCTCGGGCTGGTCAACCAGGTGGTGCCCCGCGACCAGCTGTCAGAGCGAGCCCACCAGCTGGCCGAGCGCATCTCACTGGTGCCCCCGGCCACGGCCCAGCTGGTCAAGGACACGCTCAACCACACCGGCGATCTGATGGGCAAGTCGGACTCGTGGAAGTACCACTTCATGGCCCACCACTGGATGCACAACACGGCCACCGCCACCCAGGCCCTCGACCAACGCAAGGCCAAGTCCTCCATGAAGGAGGTCTTCGCCGACCGTGACCGGGGTGATCGGCCCGACGGGTGAGCACCGACCCCACCGAGACCCACTCCGGCGGTCGGGACCACGGTCCCCTGGCCGGACTGCGGGTCCTCGACGTCGGGACCCGCATTTCGGCGCCGTTCTGCGCCGGACTGCTCGGCGAGCTCGGTGCCGACGTCATCAAGGTCGAGCTCCCCGGTGGCGGGGACTTCATGCGTACCATCGGCCCGTTCGTCCGGTCGGACGAGGGCGAGGGGTACTCGCTGTTCTGGGCGGTGGAGGGTCGGGGCCGGCGGAGCGTGACCTGCGACCTCCGGACGCCGGCGGGCCAGGAACTGTTCCGTCGCCTCGCCGCCGGAGCCGACGTGGTGTGCGAGAACTTCCGTCCGGGCACCATGGAGGCGTGGGGCCTAGGTCCCGATGACCTCGATTCCCGCCTGGTCTACGTACGGATCAGCGTGTTCGGCCAGGACGGGCCGTACTCGCGACGGCCGGGCCTCGACCGGCTGGGCATCGCGTACGGGGGGCTGCTCCACCTGACCGGAGAGCCCGACCGTCCCCCGGTGCGACCCGGCGTGACCATCTCGGACTACCTGACCGGCGTCTTCGCCGCCATGGCCGCCGTGGCCGGCCTCTACCAGCGGGATCGGGGAGCGGACGGTGTCGGGGGCGGTCGGGGGGCCGTCATCGACGCCCCGCTCTACGGGTCCATCCTCCGCATCCTCGAATGGACCCTGGCCGGCTACGACCAACTGGGAACGGTGCGGAGCCGGCAGGGCAACCGCCTGGCCAACTCCGCTCCCCTGGACAACTACCCCACGGCTGACGGGGCCTACATCTGCATCGTCGGCGGCTCGGACGCCAACTTCGCCCGGCTGTGCCGGGCCATGGGCCGCGAGGACCTCATCGACGACCCCCGCTTCGCCACCTTGGCCCACCGGTCCGAGCGGGCCGACGAGATCAACGGCATCGTCGCCGAGTGGACGGGCTCTCGCCGGGCCGCCGACATCGAGGCCGAGTGCATCGCCCATGACGTCCCGGTAGGGACGGCCTACAGCGCCGACGACATCTTCCGCGACCCGCACATGGCCGCCCGCGGCGATCTCGTGACGGTGGATGACCCCGTGGTCGGTCCGATCCGACAGCAGGCCCCGTTCCCCCGGATCGTGGGCCGCCCCACCCCGGTCCCGACCGGGGCTCCCCGGCTGGGGGCGGACAATCGGGAGGTCTGGTGCGACGAGGTCGGGCTGTCGGCCGACGAGTTCGAGGAGCTCCGGCGGGACGGTGTCATCTAGGTTCCCGAGGGCACCGGACCGAGAGTTGGTGGTCAGGTTCCGGGCTCGGGGTCGCGAGGCAGGCCGAGGATGCGCTCGGCGATGACGTTGCGCTGCACCTCACTGGTGCCGCCGGCGATGGTGAGGCACCGGGTGAACAGCAGCCCCTGGATCCACCGTTCCGACCGACCCTCGGTGGTCGCTCCCTCCGCCCCCAGCATGGACAGGCCCAGCTCCTGGACCCGCTGCTCGTGCTCGGCGCCCAAGAGCTTGCGGAGGCCGGCTCCGGGTCCAGGGTCCGATCCGGCCAGCGCCAGCAGTGTGGACCGGTGGGTCATCAGCCGGATCGACTGCGCCTCGGCCAGCAGGCCCCCGAGGCGCACCACCGTACCGGGAGAGATGGCATCGCCGCGCCGGTCGGCCAGCTTCAACAGGGACTCGACGCCGATCCCGTAGGTGGAGCCCGACGACATGGAGATGCGCTCGTTGGCCAGGGTCATGCGGGCGGCGGCCCAGCCGTTGTTGACCTCGCCGATCACGCAGTCGTCGGGGACGA
Organism: uncultured Acidimicrobiaceae bacterium; assembly: GCA_963717885.1. Classification (GTDB taxonomy): domain Bacteria; phylum Actinomycetota; class Acidimicrobiia; order Acidimicrobiales; family RAAP-2; genus Bog-756. The sequence goes on from CAVQXB010000005.1 coordinate 518,106, forward strand.
AGACCTCGTCGAGGAAGACCTCGTTGAACATGGCCGCCCCGGTGAGCTCCCGGAGGGGTCGGATGTCCAGCCCGCTCGAGCTCATGTCCACGATGAAGAAGGTGATCCCCTCGTGCTTGGGTGCCGACGGGTCGGTGCGGGCCAGGCAGATGCCCCAGTCGGCCTGCTTGGCCATCGACGTCCACACCTTCTGGCCGGTCAGCAGCCAGCCTCCGTCGGTCCGGACGGCCCGGGTGGTCAGACTGGCCAGGTCGGAGCCGGCGCCCGGCTCGGAGAAGAGCTGGCACCAGGCCAACTCGCCGAGGAGCGAGGGGCGCACCCATCGCTCGCACTGGTCGGCCGTGCCGCTGGCGATGATGACCGGAAGGGCCCAGGCGCTGATCCCGATGTGGGGACGGACGATCCCCACCTCGGCCAGCAGCTCGTCGATGACCACCTGCTCCACGGCCCCGGCATCCCGGCCCCAGGGCCGGGGCCAGTGCGGCACCACCAGCCCCGCAGTCGACCAGGGCGGCCCGACGGTCCTCCTCGGGTGTGTGCGGCCAGTTCGGCCATCAGCGGGGCCAGCTCCGCTCGGGCCTGCTCGGCATCATCGGGCAGGTCGGCGGTCAGCTCCCGCCGCGCACCACGGGCCGCCACCGTGGCCACCTCGCGGCGGAACACATCGGTCTCCCCGAGCAGCTGGCGGTCGGCATGGGCCCGCTTGAAGTGGAGGTGCAGGTCGTGCTCCCAGGTGAAGCCGATCCCGCCGAGCAGCTGCAGGCACTCCTGGGACGATCGGACGTACCCGTCGACGGTGAGGGCCGCGGCGGTGGCGGTGGCCAGCTCGACGGTGTCGAGCGGATCATCCGGCGCGTCCACCGACACGGCCACCGCGGCGTCCCAGGCCACCGCGGTCATCTGCTCGACCCGCACCGCCATGTCGGCCAGACGGTGCTTGACCGCCTGGAACTGTCCGATGGGCCGACCGAACTGCACCCTCACCTTGGCATAGTCGGTGGCGGTCTCCAGGCACCAACGGGCCCCGCCCACATGCTCGGCGGCCATGAGAGCCGTGACCACCTGTCGGAGCCGCCGGGTGGTCAGAGCCCCGAGCTGGTGGTCGGCCGGCACGACCAGGGCGTCGACCTCGACCGTGCCCACCCGGCGGGTGGCGTCCAGGCTGGGCAGTCCCGACACTCGCACCCGGCCTGCGGACCCGGCCACGTCGAGCAGGCACCAGGTCTCCGCGCCGTCGGTGTGGCGGGCCGGGCGCCAACACCAGCGAGGCCGTCGCCGCGCCCAGCAGGGGCCGGAGCGTGCCCGAGACGACCAGCCGGCCCCCTCCGTCGTGGTCCACCACATCCAAGGACGTGTCCCCCAGGGAGAGGGCGGCAGGACGGCTCCCGTCGATCAGACCGGGCAGGACCGCGGCGGCGGTGGCCGCACTCGGCCCGGCCGAGGCCTCGGCCAGCAGGGCGGAGGTGACCACGGTGGGCAGGAGGGGTCCGGGCACGACCGACCACCCGGTCTCCTCCAGCAACACGGCCAGCTCGAACAGGCCGAAGCCCTGCCCGCCGAACTCCTCGGGAAGGTGGATGCCCAGCCAGCCCTGAGCCGCCATCTCCTTCCACACCGGCTGGAGGGTCTCCTCCTCGGCGTCGAGCAGGGCCCGGGGCACCGTCGGCGGGCAGTGGGCGTCGAGCCAGCGGCGCGCCGACAGGCGCTGGGCCTGGTGCTCGTCACTCAGTGCGATGGCCATCGGGCTCCCCTTCGTTCGGCGTGTCGTTCGGCCCCGGTCGGCCCGCTCCCGGTGCATCGTCCGGCCCGTCTCGGACCTCGAGGGAGATGGCCCGGGTGGGGCAGCCCTCCGCCGCCACCCGGATCCGCTCGAGGTCGTCACCCCGTGGGTCGACCACTACCGAGATCCCGTCGTCGTCCAGGTCGAAGGTCCCCGGGGCCCAGTACAGGCAGTTCCCGGAGCCTACACAGCGCTCACGGTCGATCGCGATCCGGATGCCCACTGCCCCACCTCCCGAGACACGAGCCCGGTGCCGTCCGGCCTGCCCCGGACCGCCCGAGCCGGCGGATCCGGTGCTCCAAGGGGCCGCGGGCGGAACGACCGTTGCCCCTGTCGACCTGGCCCGTCCACCCCCGCGTCGGACCCGCGGTACGTTCTGTCATCGTCGCTGAGACTACTGCGCCGGAAACCCGGGGTGCCCTGGGGGCCCTTGCCTGGGGCCTCGAGAGCGAAGGAGAGGCCATGCGTGCCAGGAACGAGCAAGTCGGGACCACCATCCGGGCTACCGGACCGCGGAAGGGCGTGACCGCGCATGGTTGATCTGGCCCCGGCCCTCGCCCACCCGCTCGATTCCCTGGCCGCCGGCGAGATCCGGACCGCGGTGGACATGGTCCGGTCGAGCGGTCGGGTCGGCGACGGCGTCCTGTTCGCCGCGGTGACCCTGGAGGAACCGGGCCGCGAGGTCGTGGCGGCCCACCGGCCGGGCGATCCCGTTGACCGTCAGGTTCGACTGATCATCCTGCCCGGCCCGGAGGCCTCGGTCGTCGAGGTGGTGGTGTCGCTGACCACCGGACAGATCATCACCTGGACGCCGCGCCAGGGTGTGCGCCCCGCCCTGCTGTTCGACGACTCGTACCGGGCGATCCTGGCCGTGCGGGCCGACCCCCAGTGGCAGGAAGCCATGCGGAAGCGAGGTATCACCGACGTCGAGCGGGTCCAGATCGACCCGTGGCCGACCGGCAACTTCGGCAATCCCCTGGAGGAGAACCGGCGGGTCGCACGGTGCCTCTCGTACTACCGGGACGAGCCCTCCGACAACGGGTACGCCCGACCGGTGGAGGGTGTGCTGGTCACGGTGGATGCGGCTCGCGGCGAGGTCCTCCGAGTCGAAGACTTCGGCGTGGTGCCCCTTCCCCCCGGCCGGGGAAGCTATCTCCCCGAAGACAACGAGCCGCTCCGCACCGGCCTGCTCCCCCTGGAGATCGTGCAGTCCGCCGGCCCGAGCTTCACCCTCGAGGGCAATCTGCTCACCTGGCAGCGGTGGACCATGCGGGTGGCCATGGAGCCCCTCGAGGGCCTCGTCCTGCGCAGCGTCGGATACGAGGACGGTGGGCGCGTCCGACCCATCCTCCACCGCGCTGCCATCAGCGAGATGGTCGTACCCTACGGCGACCCGGGCCCGATGCACGGATGGAAGAACGCCTTCGACGTCGGAGAGTGGGGCCTCGGTCGCATGGCCAATTCGCTCACTGTGGGCTGTGACTGCCTCGGCGAGATCACCTACCTCGACGCCGTCTTCTCCAGCGAGCACGGTACGCCGTACGTCATCGAGAACGCCGTGTGCATCCACGAGGAGGACTACGGGATCCTCTGGAAGCACAACGACATGAATGCCGGCCGCACGGAGGTTCGCCGATCGCGTCGCCTGGTCGTGTCGTCGATCGCCACGGTGGGCAACTACGAGTACGGCTTCTACTGGTACTTCTACCTGGACGGCACCATCCAGCACGAGGTCAAACTGACCGGGATCATGTCCACCCAGGGCTTGAGCCCCGGTGAGCAGCCGGCCTTCGGTTCCGTGGTGGCGGAAGGACTGGCGGCCCCGTTCCACCAGCACCTGTTCTGCGCCCGGCTCGACTTGGCGGTGGACGGGGCGGTCAACGAGGTCCACGAGGTCAGCGCCGAAAGGGTGCCGACCGGGCCGGACAATCCGTGGGGCAACGCCTTCCGCCAGCGTACCGTCCGGTTCGAGACCGAGCGGGAGGCCCAGCGGGAGGTCGATGCAGCCAGCGGCCGGCACTGGAGGTTCGTGAACCCGGCATCGGCCAACGGCCTGGGCCGGTCGGTGGCCTACAAGCTGGTTCCCGGTGCCACGCCGACCCTGTTGGCCCAGCCGGACTCCAGCGTCGGTCAGCGAGCCGGATTCGCCCGGCACAACCTCTGGGTTACGCCGTTCGCCCCCGACGAGCGTCGGGCCGCCGGCGACTACCCGAACCAGCACGCCGGTGGGGACGGTCTGCCCCGGTGGACGCAGGCCGACCGGTCCCTGCTGGACGCCGAGTTGGTGGTGTGGCACACCTTCGGGGTGACCCACCTCCCCCGGCCCGAGGACTGGCCGGTCATGCCGGTCGAGTACTGCGGGTTCCACCTCGTTCCGGTGGGGTTCTTCGATCGGAATCCGGCGCTCGATCTCCCTCCTTCCGAGCACTGCCCCTGATCCGGGTGCCGGTCGGCTCGGCGGCACCGGGTGCGGCACAGATGGAGGACCGATCCGCGAGGGAGGTTCTTCCACCTCGCCCCGGCGTACTGCCTACAATTCGGATGGCGAACGGGCCGGTAGAGGAAAGGGAGCTCCCCTAGTGAGAACCACGGTCCGCCTCGAGTACGGATCCTGCCCTTCGTGCGCCCACGACGCTCTCCTCGAGACGACCCACGGTCTCACGGCGAACGCGCCCCCTCGAGTCCGCATTACCCGGATCGACTGCGCCAACCAGGAGTGCCTCCACTACGTCACCGCGCTCCAGTCCCTCTGACCGGAGACGTCCTTCCGAGCCGGCTCCGAAGTCAGAGCGCGGGCACCCGAGCGCGCCCGGCCTCTGCGGCGAACCGCAGGGTCTGACCGGCCACAACGGCACGAGCCCGGTCCTCCTCGACAGAAGTCAGCCGCCTCCCCGCGTCCCAACGGGCTCAGGGCGGTCAGGTGGGTTCAGAAACCGGAGGCCGACACATCGATGGTGCCCACCGACAAGGCGGTCATGGTGCCGCCGTCGGTGAGGATGCTCTCGCCGGTGATCGGCCGAGGCGGCCGGCGAACTCAGGAAGCTCGACGGAGCCGCTTGTTCGTCCGGCGTCTGTCGCCGCCCGAGCAGGACCGTGAAGCCAACGCTCATCGGCCCCACCCAGGTGATCAGGTGTTGGATCCGGCCACCGGGGGAAGGCCGTGGTAGGGCATCCCCTTCTGCTGCCACTCCTCGTACTTGGCCAGGAACCTGTCGCCGAAGGGGTCCTCTCCCACCAGGGGCATGCCGGCCCTCCAGATCGTCAGGTCGTCGGGCGCCAGCGCCGACGCGGTGGCCACGTGACGACGAGTGGCGCCTTCGTCGCCCTGCCGGTGCGCCTCGGCGGCCAGGCGGAAGTGCAGACGGGCCAGTACCTCGTCCTCGGACAGGTCTCCCACCGCCTGGCGGGCCTCGTCCTGGGTGACCGGCACCTCACCGTGGCGCGCCCACCGTCGCAGCTCCTCCAGATGCGGCGCAGACTCGACGCCGGTGAACTCGGCGAAGAGGTCGCTCCCGAAGGCCACGCCGTTGGGCCGGGCGATGTTGTCCTCCTCGTCGATCCACACCACCGTCGGAACGTTGGATATGGCGTAGGACTCGGTGAGGACGTGATTGGGGTCGTAGAGCACCGGCATCGTGATCCCGTCGATCCACGGCCGCACGTCCTCGGCCGACTGGTCGATGGCCACCGCCACCACCGTGAATCCCTCGGACCCCAGCTCGTCGTGGAGGGCCTGCCACCCCGGCAGGTCGTAGCGGCAGCCGCACCAGCTGGAGAAGGTCACCAGGGCTTTCTTGAGGCCGGCCCACTCGTAGAGGCCGTGAAGGTTCCCGTCGACGTCGGGGAGTTCGAACCCTGGGGCCCTCAGGTCCTCCAGGGCCTGGCGCCGGAGCTCGGCCGGGAGGGCCACCGCCATCAGGCCGGCGTCGACATCGGACACGGCCGGCCGGCCCAGCGCCCGGGCCACCGCCGTCAGGTCCAGCTGGTCACCCACCCTGAGGGACCCCACGTCGCCTACCGGCACACACGTGCTCTCCCGGCACAGTCCAGACGGCTTGAGCTCCCAGCCCAAGGCTTCGGGAAGCTGGTCGGGCGAGACGAGAAAGCTGCCCCGGTCCGGGTCGGCGGTCGCCTCCACCCGGCGTGAACCGGCATCGATGATGGTGATCTGGGTCACACCTGCACTCCTCGGTCCCTGATGGTGATGGGCAGCTCCCGACGGATGCCACCGTTACCGTCGGACCGTGCCGTGTCAACCGCCGGCACCGGAGCGGCCCCGATCCCTCCGGTGCCGGCGGGTCCGACCCGCGTCCCCGAAACCGGCCGCCGTCGCGAATTGCCGGCTGCGCTCCTGGTACCCACCTTCTCCGTCGGGAGTGGGAGCCGCGGGCGAGAACAAGATGACGCCCCCCGGGGAGGTCATCGACACGGCGGCGTCCACGGCCTCGGCCAGATCACCGGCCCGGACCACGGTGGGTGACCCCGCGCCCCCCGTACCGACGGTGGCCAGGGCGGCCGCCAGCCGGTCCTCATCGGGTGGGAGCAACACCACCCCGGGCACCGGTCGGCGGACGACCAGGGCTTCGGCCAGCCCCCGGCAATCGACACCGCGGTCGGCGCCTCCCAGGATGACGGTGAGCTCCCGATCGGGAAAGGCGGCCACCGACGCCACGGTGGCGTAGGGATTGGAGGCCAAGGCATCGTCGACGAAGGTCACACCGCCGCGCTCCCCCACCGTTTGGCAACGCGAGGGCAGGCCCTCGAACTCGGCGACCACGGCTTCGAGTGTGGCGGACCTCGGAGGACGCCCGTCGAGCAAGGTGGCCCCGGTCACCGCGCCACAGAGGTTCCACAGGCTGTGTCGGCCGGCGAGCCGCAGGCCCGAGGCGTCCACCACCGGTGCCCCGTCCACACTCACCACGCCCGAGGTGTCCACCGAGACCCGACCCTCCGGTCCGAACAGCGTCCGTCCGGGATGGCCCGCGGTGCGTCGGACCGCCTCCTCGCTCCCGGCATTCACGGCCAACTGGCCGGGCGGACCGGCGTAGGCCAAACGAAGCTTGTCCCGGTAGTAGGCCTCCACGCTCCCGTGCCAGTCGAGATGGTCAGGGGCGAGGCTGGTCAGGACCACCAGTCCCGGGGTGACGGCCACGTCGGCCGCCTGGTACGACGACACCTCCACCACGTAGGCATCGGCCAGCGGCCTCCCGTAGGTCTCGACCACCGGCACGCCGATATTGCCGATGAGGTCCACCCTCCTTCCCTCCCGACTCAGGATGGCGGCGGTCAGCGCGGCCGTGGTGCTCTTCCCCTTGGTGCCGGTGATGGCCACCACCCGGGCGTCGGCGAAATCCTCGAACCACAGTGCCATGGCGGTAGTCACCGTGACCCCGGCGGCACGAGCTGCCTCCAGCTCCGGGCGGTAGCGGCTGACGCCAGGGGCTCGGACGACCACCTCGACCGACGACCAGTCGGCTTCGGCAGGGCTCAGCACCCGGCACGCACGGCCCAGCTCCGCCGCGAGCCTTTCGGACGCCTCCTCGGGGCGGTCGTCCAAGAACCACACCTCCACCTGCCGATCATGGAGGAGCCGGGCCATGGCCAGGCCCTCGGTGCCCAATCCCCAGACCACCACCTTCCGCTCGCAGAGCTCGTCGAGGGTCATGGCTCCGGTTCCAAGAGGTCCCGCACCCGGGCCATCACGTCGGCACCGAGACGTGTGTCGGCCTGCAAGCTCTGGCTCGGAGTCAACAGGTCCCGGACATCGCCGTCGTCGACCAGAGCCCGGGCCCGGTCGGCCAGGGCCGCCACCACCGCCGTGTCCCGCCACGCGGGACGGGAGGAGAGGAGTCGGAGAGCGGCCGCCGACTCACGTCGCTCCCCGACGCACTCGAAGGGCTTGTCCTCGTCGCTCATCAGATCGGCGAAGCCGCCGATCTGGCCGGGATCGGCGAACAGGTCCGCTCCGATGATGGCCGACAGCTCCTCCCGACCGAGGAACGGGGCCAGCATCAGGGCGACGAACCGACACTTCGGGCACTGTCCGCACCACCGGTCCCCGTTGGCGGCCGACAGGCGGAAGGCGGTATTGCAGCTGCAGAAGGCATCGTGATAATCGGGGAGCCGCGCGAACGCCCGGGCAATGGCCAGCTCGGAGTAGGGACGGAGGGCCGAGCCGTAGGACAGGCCCGGATCGACGGAGGTGACGATGAGGTCAGCCAGCAGGTGCTCGAATTCGAGGCTCTTGGAGTACTGGTGGTTCACGGGCGCCCCGTTCACCATCACCGTTTCCTCGCTGGCCGACCGCTCCACGGCCATGGCGATGGAGTCGTAGCCGTACAGGAAGCTTCCCACCACGGCGATCAGGGAGACGATGGCCGTGATGGGGACGTGGCCGTTGAGGGCGCCCGAGGCGTTGAGCGAAACCAGCCTCGGGTCGAGGCGGCGGCGCGCCACGATCAGGTCCAGACCGGTCCGGTGCGCGAGGTCGAGCACCAGAGGATGGGGATTGACGGCGAACAGACGGGGGCGGAGGCCGGCGACCGCTTCGATCAGGACCATCGAGTCCTTCCCTCCTCCTATGGGCACGATCAGGCCGCCGGGCCTCGTGGCGCCGGGAGCCGGTGGCGACTGCCGATCCCCGAGGACCGGCCCGATCGCAACCGGGCGGGGCACCGGCAGTCCGTTGGTCACGGCGAACTCCCGCAGACCCTCGTCATAGAGGTGGGTGTGAAAGCCGTGCTCCGAGGGGTCCAGACCGTCGCCCTCGATGACCACCGCCGGAGGCGCGGCGGCTTTGTAGTAGCTGGTTCCGGCCGCGAGGTGCAGGTGCAACAGCGCCCGCTCGAGGCCTGGACCGCCGAGCGGGAGGCCGGTATCGAACGGGGTCTCGAAGGTGACGGTCTCGACGAAGGCGATCTGATCGTCGAGGGCGTAGTGGAGCGAGACCGTCCCCGAGTCCCGGTCGAACGTCCGGTCCAGCACCCGAAAGACCCCGACAGAGGCCGGATCGAACCGGTTCGGGGCGTGCATGACCCCGCCAGCGTAGTGGTCAGCCACTCTCCGGTGGCCTCGTGGCCGGCACGGGAAGGCGTCGAAGGTGGTCCACGATGGCGAGGGACGACCCGGTCGACTGCACCACCCACACCTCGCCCTTCTGGAGCCGGAGGGTCTTCCGGTCGGCAGGTGCCGGATCGGGTACGAGGGCTTCGAGGAGCTCGGCGGCCACATCACCGTGGGTACAGAGCACGGCCGACTCCCCGGCCATGGTGGTCAGGAGGCGGACGGCGTCGTCCCCGTGCCCCTCGGCCAGCTCATCGATCGACTCGACCGGGAGCCCGAGGGCTTCGGCCAACGGCTGCACGGTGGCGCAGCAACGCACATACGGGCTGGACAGAATCCTCTGAGGGCGGTAGTCGCTGAGCAGCGCCACCAGCTCGCGGGCCCGGGCCTTGCCCCGTGGCGACAGCGGACGGAGCCGGTCGTCGCCCCGGTAGGCGCTCCGTCTTCCGGCGTGGGCGTGGCGAACCACCAAGAGCGGCATGTTCACGATGGTGCCATGCCAGCCCGGCCGTGACGATGATGCCCGGGCCGGCGGGGCCGGACCGGGGTCAGGGGCCGATCCCCGGGACCACTATCCCCGGGTCGGCCGGGAAGGGGTACGCGTCGAGGTCCCGGGACCTGCGGGCCAGCGAGTGGTAGCGCCGCTCGGCGATCCGCCAGCGCCCCTCCCGGAAGGCATAGCGGTCGTGGTAGAGCCCGTAGACCATCGTCCACCGGCCGCTCTCCCGCTCCTGACGCACCTCGTTCATGAACAGCCGACCGACCGCCTGACCGGTAGCGACACCCTCGGGGAATGCCACGTGGAGGTTCAGGACGACGAATTCGAAGAATTCGAACCGCTCGATCGACTCCCCGATGAACCGTCCGACGGCCGGTCCGCCGGTCAGCACGAGTGGGGCGTCGTTCCGCAGGTCCAGCGTGACCGTGGCGTCAGGCTGGAATAGCGAAACCAGCTCGGGCCAGGCCCGCCGGTTGACCACGTCGGCGTAGGCGTAGTGCAGCCGGCGCAACCCGCTGTCGTGGACCGCCTCCGCCACCAACTCGTCGTCCATCACGCCGGAACGCTACCGCCCCGCCGACTGCACCGTCCGGCCCAGCCTCGTCAGCATCCGTTCTCCGGTCACGAACCGGGGCGGGCCCGGGCGTCGGACGCGGGGTTGGGCTCGGGTTCGCGGGCGGCCTCAGGGCCCCGAACCGGGACCCGTCGCCGGGGAGATCACCCCGAGAAGCGCCCGCCGAAGCCGCCAGCCGCCGCCGAAGCCGAGGCCCCCGGCACCGAACCGGGTGGTGGTTGAGGAGGTCGACGGGAGGGGCTCGTTCAGATCGGCCAACGAGACGGCCTGTCCCTTGGAGACGCCCGTCCTCACCTGGGTGAGGACGTCACCGACGGTGCCCAAGGTCACCCGGACCGGAGTGGCGGTACCGTTCTTCACCACCGTCACCAGGTGGATCGTGCCCACGGTACGAACAGCCGACGACGGCACGGTGGTCACGTCGACGGCACGCTGGGTGACGATCCTCACATCGCAGTCGACACCGGACAGGCCACCCAGGTCGGGCGAGTCGAGGGTGAGGGTCACCGGGTAGGTAGTCGAGGTCGATCCGGTGGTGGCCACCTCGCCGACGGCCGACACCCGAGCATCGATCGCGGAGGTCGTCGAGTCGGGGGTCACCAGCGCCTGTTGTCCCACGGCCACCTTGGCGATCTCCGCCACCGGGACGGCGGTGTTCACCTGGTACGACGAACCCGAGCCGATGACGACGATCTGCGCCGTACCGGTGGTGGAGCCCGCCGTGACGGCGTCCCCGGCTGCGATGGACACCGAGGCCACCGTGCCGGCGATCGTGCTCACGAGGTTGGCACCGGCCACCGCTTCCTGGGTATCGGTGAGTTTGGCCTGAGCCGTGTCCACAGCAGCCTGGTCCACGGCCACCTGTTGGGGCGTGGCCTTCCTGGTGGACACCCCGGCCGAGCCGTTGGAGCCGGTCGTTCCGGTCGAGCCCGTTGTGCCGCTCCCGGCGGCGCTGCTCGAGCTACCCGAGGACGCCCCCGATCCGCTGGATCCACCAGAGACGGACGGTGTCGTGGCCGGCGCAGCCGACGAACCGGACGTGGCGTCGATGGCGGCGGCAACGGCCTTCTCGTCCTGCTCGACCTGCTTGACGTCTGCCGCCACCCGGGCCTGGGCCTGCGAGGCCTGGGTCAGGGCCGCCGAACAGGAGGGGGCGCCGTTACCGCCCGCGGCTGGGGCGGTGGTCGAGGTGCTGGTCGACGTGGTCGAGGACGACGAGCCGCAGGCCGAGGTGGCGTCCTGGAGAGTGGTGCCGGCCAGGGCCGAATCGGTGTCCAACTGGGTTTGGTCCGAAGTCAGTTCGGCCTGCAACGTGGCGATGGAGGAGCTTCCGGAGGACGGGCCCGATCCTCGTCCTGAGCCCCCGGGGACAGTGGTCGTCGTGGTGGGAGCAGCATGGGACGTGGTCGGCGTGGACGCCGTCGTGGTCGCCGTTTCACTGGCCTCGGCGCTGGCCAGGGAGGCCTGAGCCGAGGCCAACGACGCCTGAGCCGACAGCACGGCGGCATTGAGGTCGGCGACGTCGAGTGAGGCCAGTGTCTGGCCGGCGCCCACTGTCTGGCCCACCGACACATCGACGTCGCTGACCGTCCCAGAGACGTTGAAGTTGAGATTGGCCTGGTTGACCGGTGTGATGGTCCCCACCGAATCGAGGGTGTCCTCGACGGTGCCCGTCCCGACCTCGGTGGTCCGGTAGGCCGGGGACGAGCTGCGAGTGAGACCCCAGGCCACCAGCGCCGCCACCACGATCACCACGACCACGATGGCCCGGAAGGGCGAGAACCATCCCGGGCCCGATGGCGCCCGCGGCGCCGGGATGCCGTCGATCGAGTCCACCACCGCTTCGGGACCGACGGACTCGAGGTCGCTGGCGGCAACCGCCCCGGCCGCCGGGTCCGGGGCGGGGTCCGATGGGGCCGGATCAAGCACCGAACGAGCCTCCCGGCGCCCCACCGCCCCCACCACCGGCACTACCGAAGCCGCCCCGGAAGCCCCGGAACCCGGTCGTGCACCCGTTGGGGCCGGCGGTGGAGATGGTGATCGAACGGGCGGCCACGGCACCGGTGGAGTCGGCAGTTCCCACCGCCGAGGCGCACTTCCCGACGGCCAGATCGGAGGCAGTGGCCGCCTGCCGTTCGGTGAAGGTGGTGGTGGAGGTCAGCGTTACCATCACGGCGGTCGTCTTCTTGGTGGTGGGGTTGGTCTCACTGACCGTCACGGCGGAGCCGTTCACCGCGGTGACTGAGCCCGATGCCGCCGCGAACTGCCCGGAGAACCGGGCTCGGCCCCCTGCCGCGCCCGAGCCGCCGGCGCTCCCACCGCCCCCGGGGAACTCGCCACCGCCCGGGGGCCGACCCGTTCCGCCGGGCCCTCTCCGGGGAAAGCCACCCGCGCCGCCGAACCCGCCGGTGCACGTTCCCGAGGTGGGTTGGGAGATGGATACCGTCGTGGCCGTCACCGGCCTGCCGAAGGCTGACGGGGTGGACGAGCCCGAGGTGGGCTTGCCGAACGCGGAGATGCAGGAGCCCACGGTCACGGACGAAGCCGTGCCGGTCACGGTCTGATCGAACGTGGTGGTCGGGGCGTACGACACGGTGGTCTGGCCCGTCGTGGGGTTCTGCACTTCGAGCGACGATCCCGTAGATTGCAGCGATGGTGCCCGAGGCGCCGGGGAACGTCCTGGCCCCACCGCTCGCCCGGCTGGCGCTGGACGAAGGCGTGGTGGTGGACGTCGTCGAGGCCGACGAGGACGATCCACACGCGGCCAGGGCGATGGCGGCCAGTCCGAGGCCGGAGAGGGCCGCCGCTCGGCGAAACCGGGTGGCACTCCGGACGGAGCGGGACTCGCGGGATTGACGGGAGTCGATCTGACATGTTCACAGGCCTTCCTTGTTGAGTTCACGTACGGCGAAGAGGAGATTCATTCGCTGCGCAGGGCATCGATGGGTGGGAGCTTGGCGGCCCGTCCGGCGGGGTACACACCGAAGGCCACACCGATACCGATGGCGACGACGATGGCCGCCGCCATCGCCACCGGTGAGATGGCGATCGGATCGGAGATGAAGTGGGGCAGGATCCAGGCCATCAGCAGGCCCAGTCCGGCCCCCAGGACACCGCCGGCCAGACCGAGGACCGACGCCTCGACCAGGAACTGGCGGCGGATGACCCGGGGAGTTGCCCCAAGGGCCTTGCGGAGGCCGATCTCGCGGATCCGTTCGGTCACCGAGACCAGCATGATGTTCATGACACCGATGCCACCCACCAGCAGTGAGATCCCGGCGATCCCACCGAGGAGGACGGTCAGGGTCCGGTCCACGGAGGTGGCCGTGCTGACCAGTGAGGTCTCCGGGGTGATGGTGAAGTCGGCGTCGGACGCCCTGGTGATGGCGTGCAGGCTGGTGAGCTCGGCGTCGGCCTCCTGATAGGCGGCCGACAGGGTCGAGGACGAGGTGGACTGGAGCAGGATCTCCCCGACCGAGTTCCGGTCGCTCCCCCCGAAGAGCTGGGTGGAGGCCGTGGTGATGGGGACGATGGCCTGGTCGTCCTGGTCGGCGGTGGTCGACGAGGAGGCCCGCCCGGACGAGCCCACGGTGTTGAGGACGCCGATGACCGACATCGGGACCCCGCCGATGGTCACGGACTGCCCGATGGCATCCCGGACCCCGAACAGCTCCTCGGCGGTGGTCGAGCCCAGCACGACCACGTCGGCCCGTGTGGATACGTCGTGGCCGGCGACGAACCGGCCCTCGGTCATGGATCTACCCCGGACCGTCAGCCATGAGGGATCGGTCCCGACCACGGTGGTGGTCCAGTTGGCCGTGCCGGCCACCAGAGTCTCCGACTCCGAGGTGGTCGGGGCCACGGCGTCGATGTCTGGCGCCACCGTCTTCGACGCCAGGGCGGTGGCGTCACCGACGGTGAGGGTGGAGGCGGAGCCGAAGCCACCTCGGATGCCCGAACTGGAGGTGGTGCTCCCCGGTGAAACGGTCAAGAGGTTGGAGCCGAGCGCGGTGATCTCGGAGGTGACCTGCTGCTGGGCCCCCTCGCCCAGACCCACCGTGAGCACGACCGCGGCGATGCCGATCATGATGCCCAGCACGGTCAGTCCGGACCGGAGTCGCCGTGTGACGACGGCCTCGACCGCAGTCCGGAAGGTTTCGAGGACGTTCACCGGGGTCCACTCCCGTCGGTGCCCCGGGCGCTGTTGGCGCGGTCGGGGGCGGGTGTGCCATGGGCGAGCATCACCGCGTCGGACACCTGCCCCGTCCCGGATCCGCATGATCCGCTCGGCGGAGCGAGCCACATCGGCATCGTGGGTGATGAGCACGATGGTGCGCCCGCTGTTGTGAAGCTCGTCCAACAGGTCGAGTACCTCGTGGGCCGAGACCGAGTCGAGGTTGCCGGTGGGCTCGTCGGCCAGGATGAGAGCGGGATCGGTGACGAGGGCCCGGGCCACGGCCACCCGCTGCTGCTGGCCCCCGGAGAGCTCACCGGGTCGGTGCTCGACCCGGTCGGCCAGACCCGACCCGTGTCCAAGGCCGCCATGGACCGATCCCGGCGGACCCGGCGATCGAGGCCGGCGTAGATCAGGGGGAGCTCGACATTGCGCCAGGCGGGGAGAGAGGCCAGCAGGTTGAACTGCTGGAAGACGAACCCGATCTGGCGGTTACGCACGTGGGCCAGCTCCTCCTCGGACATCGAGCTGACGTCCTCGCCGGCCAGGCGGAACCGGCCCGAAGTGGGGACGTCGAGGCAACCCAGGATGTGCATGAGGGTCGACTTGCCGGATCCGGAGGGACCCATGATGGCCACGTACTCCCCGGTTTCGATGTCGAACGAGACGCCCCGCAGGGCCTCCACCTCCACTGCTCCCGTGGCGTAGATCTTGCGGACGTCGCGCACCTCGATGACCGCCGGGGGGGCGCCGGTTCGATGTCCCCGTAGACCGCCGGATGCCGGCCGGTGTGCTCCATCCAGACCTCGGCCGTCTCGAGGGTGCTCTCCGATCGGTCCTTCGCCGACGCGCTCGAGTCCGGTCATCCTCCGAAGCCCCCGCCCCCGCCGAAGCCCCCGCCCCGCCGCCGAACCGCCGCCCCCGCCGAAGCCGCCGGCCCCGGGCCGTCCGAAGATGCCAGACCGGCCACTGCCCGACGCCCGCGCCACCGTGGAAGGTGACCTCGGTCACGTAGATCTTGTCTCCGACCGAGAGCCCACTGGTGACCTGCGTGTCGCCATCGGAGGCGGCTCCGATGGTCACCGACCGGCCGACCTTCTGGCCCTGGGAGTCCAGGGACACGGTGGTGCCGGCCCCGCTGTACTGGATGGCGGCGGTGGGCACCACGACGACGTCCTGCAGCTCCTCGGTGATGATGGAGACCGTGGCCGTCGAACCCCCGTAGACGCCGGCCGGGCTGCCGGTCACGTCGATCACCACCGGGAAAGCTGGCCACCCCGGAGGAGGTGGTGGCCAGAAGGCTGATCGACCCGACGGTTCCGTAGATGGGAGTGGTCGAGCCCGAGACGGTGATCGTGGCCTGGTCGCCCACCTTCAGCTGGTTGACCTGGGAGCTGCCGACGGTGGTGTTGACGATGTACGAGCCCGTGGACACCACGACGACCTGAGCCCGTCGAGGAGCTCGACGAGGACGAGAGGACGAGGAGGCCGAGGAGGTCCCGGACCCGGACCCGGTTCCGGCGAAGGAGCTCCCGCCGGACGAGCCCGTGGATCCGGTCCCCGATCCCGAGGCGGCGCTCGGCGAGTTGGTGCCCGAAGAGCCCGAAGCGGATGAGCCGGTCACCTGCTGGCCGACGGTCAGGTTGACCGAGGCCACGGTTCCGGCGATCGTCGAGGTCAGCGTGGCCTCGGCCAATGCGTTCTGGGCGCTGGTGACCTGTGTCTCGGCCACGTCCACGCTGGCCTCGTCGGAGGCGATCTGGGCCGCGGAGGCCCCGTCGGCCTGGTCGGAGGACAGTTGCGCCTGATCGTTGGCCAGAGCGGCCTGGGCTTGGGCCAGGGATGCGCGTCAGCGAGGTGTCGTCGATGGTGGCGAGGGCCTGCCCCGCGGTCACGGTCTGCCCCGCCGCCACGTCGACGGCGGTGACCCGCCCGGACTGGCCGAAGTTGAGGCTGGCCTGTGCGGCGGGCTCGATGGTGCCCGAGGAGGAGACCGTCTGGGTGATCGTCCCGGTCGAGACGGTCTGGACCGTCGTGGTCGTGGTGATGAGCGGCGAGGCACCGGAGCTGCTGGTGGCCGACCAGATCCCGACGCCGGCACCGGCCACGACGACCGCCACCGCCGGGACGATGGCGGTCCTCTTCGTGAACCACTTCTTCAGCTTGGATCCCACGATCGCCTCGCTTGCTGTCTCGTCACCCGGTCGCCCGCCGGATGGAGCGCTTCGGCCACGCGGCAGCTGACGCGCCGGTACACGAGTCGGCCGGGCCATCCAAACCAGCAAACATTTACGCCAGGCAACAGCCACCTGTGAGGTTTCTGAGAGGACCACCAGGGAGAAATGCCTGTTCAACCGGGGTGCCCGGTCGGGACGGACGCTCGGCTCCGAGCGGCGCGCCGGGACCGGGCCCGGGCGCCACGGTGCGCCGTTCGGACGCCTAGGGTCGTCCACCGACCACCGCGTCGGGAGCGGTGGCGCCGTCGAGCTCGTGGAGGTGGCCGTGCAGTACGTGAATCTCGGGAAGGACCGGCCTGCGGGTGTCGCGGGTCTGCCTCGGGATGATGAGCTTCGGGAACGACAGCGATCGTCCCTGGGTGCTCGACGAGGACCAGGCCGAGCCCATCGTGCGGGCGGCGGTCGAGGGGGGCATCACCTTCTTCGACACCGCCGACACCTACTCGGGCGGCGCCAGCGAGGTGGCCACCGGTCGACTGCTACCCAAGTACCTCAGCCGGGAGGAGATGGTGGTGGCCACCAAGGTCTTCATGCCGGTGACCCCGGGCGAGAACGGCGGCGGCCTGTCCCGCAAGCACATCCTGGCCGGCATCGACGCATCCCTGTCCCGACTGGACATGGAGTACGTCGACCTCTACCAGATCCACCGATGGGACCCCCGGACGCCGATCGAGGAGACCATGGAGGCGCTGCACGACGTGGTCCGGGCCGGGAAGGCCCGCTACATCGGCGCCAGCAGCATGTTCGCCTGGCAGTTCGCCAAGGCCCAGCACGTCGCCGACCGCAACCACTGGACCACGGTTCGTCTCCATGCAGCCCCACTACAACCTGATCTACCGGGAGGAGGAGCGGGAGATGATCCCCCAGTGCATCGACCAGGGCGTCGGGGTCATCCCCTGGAGCCCGCTGGCCCGGGGGGTGCTGGCCGGCAACCGCAGCCGGGACGGCGAGCGTCGCACCACCCGGTCGGACACCGACGGGTTCACCGACTACCTCTACAGCCAGCCCACCGACTTCGACGTCGTCGAACGGGTGGCCGAGGTGGCGCCGAGCGCAGGCGTGTCCCCGGCCCAGGTGGCACTGGCCTGGCTGCTCGGGAAGCCCGGGGTCACCGCCCCGATCGTCGGGGCCACCAAGCCGTCGCACCTGGCCGACGCCCTGGCCGCCGAGGAGCTGACGCTGACCGACGACGAGGTGGCGCGCCTCGAGGAGCCCTACGTGCCCCACCCGGTGCTCGGGCACTTCTGACGACCGCGCCCGCAGGCTTCGGAGTGGGGAGACCGCACGGCTGGCGGCCGATCTCCTGGATGGTGGGTCCCCCTCGGCCCAGGGCTGTGAGCTGACGGAGGCGGGACACCCGACCGACGGGAGTACGGTGCTGGAGTCGGTGAGCACGGGAGGCCGACCTGATCCGGAGGTGTCCCATGACCAGTGTGACCACCAGACGAGTCGCCCCGGTCGGTCGACTTCCATTTCGACATCATGTGCCCCTACGCCTACCAGACGTCCCTGTGGATGCGGGAGGTCCGGGACCGGATCGGCCTCGACGTGCGGTGGCGGTTCTTCAGTCTCGAGGAGATCAACCGGGCCGAGGGGAAGAAGCACCCCTGGGAGCGGGAGTGGTCCTACGGCTGGTCGATGATGCGGATCGGCGCCTACCTGCGCCGTCAGGACCCCGAGCTCCTCGACCGCTGGTACCTGGTGGCCGGACGGGCCCTGCACGAGGAGGGTCGCAAGCCCCACCGTCCCGACGTGGCCGAGGCCCTGCTGGCCGAGATGGGGCTCGACCCGGGCATGGTCGCGGGCGGCCATCGACGACCCCTCCACCGGCGACGAGGTGCACGCCGAGCACGACCGGGTGGTGTCCAAGGGTGGGTTCGGGGTGCCGACGCTGGTCTTCGACGACGGGCAGGCCCTGTTCGGGCCGGTGCTGGTCGACCCCCCACCGGGGAGCCGCGGTGCGCCTGTGGCAGCTGGTGACCGGATGGCTCGAGTTCCCCCATGTCTACGAGGTCCAGCGCCCGAAGCGGGCCGAGGACATCGACACCATCGCCAAGGCGTTCTCCTCCTACCTCGACGCCCGGGACTGGTTCTCGGTCGCAGCGCCCCACTCCGTGAGCCTCAGGCGGGACCCCTCAGCCGGACGAGACCTCCGGCCCCTCCCTTCCACGGGCGCCGCCGGGGTCGGGCTCGACCCCGTCGTCGGGCCCGTCGTCGGTGATGGCGACGGCCAGTCCTGCCTCGCGCATCCGCCACAAGCCCGAGGGCGGGGAACAGCAGCACCGAGAGCATCCGGCCGCCACCAGGGAGGCCGCGTTGACCGGGAGCATCTTCCCTTCGGCCAGGGCGATGCTGGTGATCACCACGATGAGGGGCAGCCCGGTGGCCGAGAGGAGGGCCATCGGGATCCGCTCGGGCGGGCTCAGGACCTTCCGGTAGAGGAGGAACACGGGAACACCCCGGGCCACCAGCATCAGGGCCAGGAACAGTCCGACCCTCCAGAGGGAGCGGGGATCGCTGGATGAAGACGTGGAGGTCGAACTGGATCCCGCTGACCACGAAGAAGATGGGGATGAGGAATCCGAATCCGATGGCCTCCAGCTTGCCTCGCACGGCGGCGATCTCCCCGCCGGCCGAGAACAGACGGACCACGATGCCGGCGGCGAACGCCCCGAGGAGCACGTCGAGGCCCAGGGTCTCGGCCAACAGAACCAGCAGCACGATGAACAGGAGCGACACCCGAACCGGCAGCTGGGCACTGGACTCCATGTGGCGGCCGAGCAGGGCCACCAACCGCGGCGGCTGGGCCCGGGCCGCCAGCAGCACGGTGGCCACCGCCACCGCGATGAATGCCAACAGCAGCAGCGAGGTCAGCGAGGGGCTCCTTCTTGGTCAGGAGGAGGGCTACGGCCACGATGGGGCCGAACTCGCCCACGGTGCCGATGGCCGAGATGTAGGCGCCGAACCGGGTGTCGAAGACGTGGGCGTCGCGGAGCATGGGGACCAGCGTGCCGAGGGCGGTCGTGGTCAGGGCCAGGCCGACCACCACCGTGTCCCGGGCCAGACCCTGTTGCACCAGGGCGAAGCGCAGCGGCCAGCCCGACGGCCAGCGAGATGGCCCACCCGGCGGCGGCCAGTCGGAGGGGTCGGCCCCGGATCCTCTGGAGGTCGAGCTCGTAGCCGGCCAGGAAGATGAGGAAGGTCAGGCCGAGGTCGGAGAGTCCGGTGACCACGCTGCTCACGTGGGCGATGCCCAGCACGTAGGGGCCCATCAGGATCCCGAGCCCGATCTGGATCACGATCTCGGGGACGGCCAGCGGGCCGGTGAGCTCCGAGAGGATGGGTGCCAGCACCGCGGCCAAGGCGATCAGGACCAGGGTGTCCACCGATGCCGCCGTCACGCTCCCCCTCCCGCCGGCGGCGACTGGAACATCGGCTCACTCTAGGCGTCCCACCCGGCCGCCTCGGGTGCCCGGCCCGGTGCAGGCGTGCAGCCCGCGGGCCGAGTTGCCGTGGGGCAGACTCTCGGAGGGGCACGTCCCACGGACCGGAGGATGCAGCCGCCTGAGACCCCTGAGGAGCGCACGTGAACGACCACCGGACTACGGGCCTCGACGATCGGGCGGGCCGCCGGTGCTGATGGTGGTGGGCCCGGTCGGGGGCGACGAGGAGGGCCGGCCCGGGCACGCCCGCTCCGGCCACCCCGAGCGACCGACCCGGGTGGCGGCGGTGATGGAGGGGTGGCCGACCTCCACCTCGGCGACGACCTGGTCGTGGTGCCCACGCGGGTCGCCGGTCCCGTCGAACTCGGGCGGGTCCACGCCGACCCACACCTCGACTACCTCATGCCAGTTCTGCCAGCCAGGGCGGCGGCTCGCTCGACGCCGACACCTACGCCACGCCGGCGTCGTGGGAGATCGCCACCCAGCGCCGCCGGGGCCGGTCTGGTGGCCGTCGACGGGCTCCGGCACGGCCGCGCCGAGCTGGCCTTCGTGGCGGCCCGACCGCCCGGCCACCACGCCCTGGCCGACCGGTCGATGGGCTTCTGCCTCATCAACAACGTGGCCGTGGCCGCGGCCGCGCTGGTGGCCGCCGGGCGAACGGGTCTCGATCGTCGACTGGGACGTCCACCACGGCAACGGCACCGAGGCCCTGTTCTGGGACGAGCCCGACGTCCTGTACGTCTCGACCCATCAGTGGCCCTGCTACCCGGGCACCGGCCGGGCCTCCGACGTCGGGCGGACCCGGGGCCCGGGGCGCCACCCTCAACGTGCCCGCTGCCCCCCGGGGCCACCGGCGACGTGGTCCGGCGGGCCTTCGAACGTCTGGTCACGCCGGCCGTGGCCGGAGTTCGCACCGACATGGGTACTGGTGTCGGCCGGGTTCGACGCCCACCGGGCCGACCCGCTTGGCCGATCTGGCCCTCACCGCCGGGGACTTCGCCGAGCTGGCCAGGACGGTGGCCGGCTACGCCCCCGCGCCCGGGCGCCTGGTCTTCTTCCTCGAGGGCGGCTACGAGCTCGACGCCCTGCGCTGCCTCGGTGGCGGCCACCCTCGGGGCCCTGGTCGGGCGCGGCCGAGCCGGTGGAGTCGCCGTCGTCGGGGGGCCCGGGGATGCGAGCAGCTGGACGTGGTGGCCGCTCGCGGCGACGGGAGGGCCTCGACCGGCAGAGCTGAGTGCAGCGGCCAGAGCCGGTCGTGGCATGGTGGACCGTGGTCCCGCCTGCGAGACACTGGTGCCCGACGAACCAGCGACCGCGGATCGAGCAGGAACGGAGTGACGACCTTGTCCAGAGAGCGACGACATGACCGGTCCGACACCATCCTGGTCGGGGTGGACGGCTCCGACGCCTCCGTGTGCTGCCCTGACTGGGCCTGCCGATCTGGCCTCCGCCACCGGTGCCTCGGTCGAGGCCATCACCACCTGGCAGTGGCCGATGAGCACTGGGCCCTGCGGTGCCCATCGCCGATCGACTACGACCCCGGCGGCGACGCCCAGGACCATGCTCGAGGCGATCGTGCGAACCGTCGCCGACCGGTACCCGACCGTGACCGATCCGGGCCCGGGTCGTCGAGGGCCACCCGGCCGAGGCCCTGGTGGAGGCGTCCCGCCACGCCGACCTGCTGGTGGTGGGCAGCCGCGGCCACGGGGCCTTCGCCGGCATGCTCCTCGGCTCGGTCAGCCAGCACTGCGCGTCCCATGCCGCACTCGCCCGTGGTCATCTACCGCGATCGGGACGACCCGGGCGATCCGGGCCGGCCGGACCCCGCCCGGGCACGGGACGAGCACTCCTGACCCGATCGGACCATGGGTCTGGCACGCCGCTCACCAGGTGTCGATGCAGCTCCGCTTCTTGCCGGTCCGCTCGGGCGGTGGCGGTGCGGCCCGCAGGGCCTCGACGATCCTGCGGCCGGGAGTCGGCCGGGTCGATGACGTCGTCGATCTCGTAGGCCGAGGCCACGTTGACGGCCTTGCCCGTGCTGGTAGGCCCGATCGACCATGGAGGCGAAGAGGGCCTCCCGCTCGACCGGGTCCTCGACGGCCTCGAGCTCCCGGCGGAAGCCCGAGGCGCACCGCCCCCTCGAGGCCCATGCCCCCGAACTCGCCGCTCGGCCAGGCCACGGTGAAGATCGGGGACCGGAAGCTCCCTCCGGCCATGGCCTGGGCCCCCAGTCCGTACCCCTTGCGCAGGACGATGGTGAAGAACGGGACGGTCAGGCTGGCCCCGGTCACGAAGAGCCGGCTGAAGTGGCGGACCTGGGCGGTCGCCTCGGCCTCGGGTCCCACCATGAACCCCGGGGTGTCGCACAGGAAGAGGACCGGGAGGTCGTGGGCGTCGCACAGCTGGAGGAACCGGGCCGCCTTGTCGGCGCCGTCCCGGTCGATGGCGCCGCCGAGGTGGGCCGGATTGTTGGCCACCACGCCGAGGGGGCGGCCCTCCACCCGGACCAGGGCCGTGACCATTCCGGCTCCGAAGCCCCGCCGGAGCTCCAGGACCGAGTCGGTGTCGGCCAGGGTGGTCGAGCAGGCGGCGGATGTCGTAGACCCGGAGCCGCTCCTCGGGGACGGCAGACCGCAGCAGGCGCTGGTCGGCGCAGGTCCACTCGTCGATCGGCCCCTGGAAGTAGGAGAGGTACCGCCGGGCCAGGTGGACGGCGTCGGCTTCGTCCTCGGCCACCACGTCCACCACGCCGTTGCCCACCTGGACGTCGAGCGGACCGATCTCCTCGGGCCGCACGATCCCGAGGCCCCCACCCTCGATCATGGCCGGGCCGCCCATGCCGATCGAGGTGCCCGGGGTGGCGATGATCACGTCGCAGCAGCC
The DNA here is from genome assembly GCA_963717885.1 of uncultured Acidimicrobiaceae bacterium. GTDB lineage: Bacteria > Actinomycetota > Acidimicrobiia > Acidimicrobiales > RAAP-2 > Bog-756. Next base: position 540,758 of record CAVQXB010000005.1, read on the forward strand.
GAGCAGGGCGGCGTTGCCGGCGAAGCAGCACCCCGACGCCACGCCGACCAGCGGGACCAGGCCGCTCAGCGCGCCGAACTCGGCGAAGGCCATGGTGTCCAGGCCGGTGATGACGGCGTAGTCGGTGTCCCCGGGACGGCCCCCGCCGCCCTCGGCGAAGAGGACCACCGGCAGCCGGAGCCGTCGGACCAGCTCGAAGATCCGGTCCTTCTTGCGGTGGTTCTGGGCACCCTGGGTCCCGGCCAGCACGGTGTAGTCGTAGGAGAGCACCGCGCACCGGGACCGTCGGTCGTCGAAGGCCGGTCGCCGTTGACCCGTCCCACCCCGGCCACCAGCCCGTCGGCCGGGCGTGCGCTCGATCAGCTCCGCCAACGGCCGGCGGCCGCGCTGGGCGGCGATGGCCAGCGAGCCGTACTCGGTGAAGCTCCCGGGTCGCACAGGTCGTCGATGTTCTCCCGGGCGGTCCGCCGGCCCTGGCGGTGGCGCCGCTCCACCACCTCGGGGCGGCCGGCGTCCAGCGTGGCCCGCTGCCGGGCCAGGACCTCCTCGAGGTCGGGGCGGACCGCGTCGAGGTCGAGAGTCGAGATCGCCGGCGGCCAGACGGCGCCGGCGTCGCCGGTCGGCCTCGACCACGGCCAGCCGGTCCCCTACGGCCACCAGCGCACCCACCTCCACGGCCAGCGAGCGCACGACGCCGGCCACCGGGGACCGGACCACGTGCTCCATCTTCATCGACTCGAGGACCAGAAGCGGCGAGCCCTCGGCCACCGGTGTCGCCCACCCTGCCCGGGACCAGCACCACGGTGCCCTGGACCGGCGCGTCCGACGGACAGCCGGGTCCCGCGCCGGCCGGCGACCGTCGCCCCGCCGGCCCGGTCCGCCGCCGGGCTCACGCCGCCGGCATGGGGAAGATGCTGGGCTCGCCGGCCGCGGCCCGACGGCCGACGTCCCGCGCCTCCGGGCTCATCGGGGCGTGGGCCTCGGCGGCGGCCAGAGCCGTCCGGAGCACGGCGGTGTCCCCGGGCGTGCAGAAGGCGTGCACCCCGGGGGTGGAGAGGGCGAAGTCGACACCCCGCGGCCACCTCCTCGGCCGAGGTGTAGGGCTCGTACCAGGTGCCCGCGGTGCGGTCGCGGCCGGCCCACGGGCGGGCCGCCACCGCCTTGATGGCCATCACCCCGACGTCGTGCTCGGTCGGCGTGCGCCAGCAGGGCCTCGGCATCCCGGCGGTAGGTCGGGTCCGACCACAGCTGGGGGTTGACCGGGAACATCACCGTGTCGAGGTCGTAGCGACGGAGGGCCTCGAGGTGGGCGGCCGGCGCGGTACAGCTCGTGGCCGGTGATGCCCACCCATCGGCACAGCCCCTCGTCCCGGGCGCGGCAGGATGGCCTCGACCGCCCCGGCCCGGGCGTCGAGCTCGTCGAGGTCGGTCACGGCGTGCAGCTGGTAGAGGTCGAACCGGTCGCAGCGGAGCAGGGCCAGGGACTCCTCCAGCTGGGCCCGCACCCCCTCGGCGGAGTGGCGCAGGGTCTTGCAGGCCACGAAGAGGCGGTCGCGGACCGCGGGGATGCGACGGGACCGAGCAGCTCCTGGGCCCGGCCGTACTGGGGCGCCACGTCCAGGTGGTTGACCCCGGCGGCCAGCGCGGCGGAGAAGGCCGCGGCTGTGGTGTCGGGGTCGCCGTCCCAGAAGGCGGCACCCCCCAGGATGGCCACCGACGACCGATGGCCGGTCCGTCCCAGTCGCCGCTGCTCCACGCGCTGCACCGTAGTGCGGTCAGCCGCGGCGGGGAAGGGCCGTGGTCGGATCGGAGCCCCCGGAGCCCGTGGCGGGACGTCAGTCGCCAGCCGTGGTGCGCGCCGCCTCCCAGCCGGCCACCATGGCGCCGAACCGCATGGGGTTGTAGATGTCCTCCTCGTAGGACCACTGTCCCGTCTCCGGCGTACTTGAGCAGGGTGAAGTTGTACTCCTGGTGGACGGTGCCGTCGCCCGGGATCCCGCATGCGGTTCCAGACCTGGCAGACCACCCAGCCCGCGGTCCTCGTCGATCATGTACCACTCGATGGGGAACTCGGGCATGTCGCTGGCCGGGATACTCGGACATGCGTCGAGCTGATCCACCGTGGATGGCCTCCCGGCCCCTGGAACTCGCCCGTAGTGGTGCTCGATGTAGGTGGCGTCCTCGGTGAACTGGTCGGCCCACTCCCGCCAGTCCCCCGACGCCCCGGCGTCGGCCGCCTTCCGCTGGTACTCGGCGAACGCCGCCTCGATCTCGGCCCTGCTCCACTGTCCCATGGCACCGGCTCCTCCTGGCCCCCCTTGGGCCGGCCCTCAGTGTGGGGCCGCCGCCTCCCTGGTCAACCCCGTCACCGGGTCGACCGGGTCGGCCGGCGCACCGGCCGCTAGCATCGTGTCCAGCCCGATCGGGAGGTTCCACGCGGTGACGCACCAATGGCGGGCACTGACCCTCGACGACCGGCGACCCGGCCGATCCCCTTCGAGGAGATCGTCCGGTTGATCGACCTGTCCGGTGCGGCCACCGGCGCCGCCTACAGCCGGAGCGACGTGGTCGAGGCGCTCCACGAGCACCAGCCCGGTCGTGGTGGCCGTCTCGGCCGACGGCGCGGTGGTCGGCGCCGTGGTGGCCCGGGTCGACGGGCCCGACGCCCACCTCATGGCGTTGGCCCTCCATCCCGACTGGCGCCACCAGGGGATCGGCTCCGCGCTGCTCCGCCAGCTCGACCAGGAGATCATCCACCGGGGTGGCCGACGGCTGCTGGCCCTGATCAGTCCCCGGTCAGGTCGGTGAGTCGGCCTTCGCCAACCAGGGGTTCACCCGTCGGGACGGGCTGGACCTCTATCTCCGGGACGCCTCGATGGTGCCCGAGGAGCTGGCCATCGTGGAGCGGTTCGGGGGCCAGGTGCCCCGCCGCCGGTCTGTGGGAGTCGATGAAGGGGTTCTCGACGGCCAAGGGCATCCTCGACCGACGGGTGGTGGCCCCGCTGGCCCACACCGAGCTGGCCGACCAGCTCGGGCTGGTGCCCCCTGCCGCCGTGCTCCTCTTCGGCCCTCCGGGGACGGGCAAGACCTCGTTCGCCCGGGCCATCGCCTCCCGTCTGTCGTGGGCGTTCGTCGAGCTCCACCCCTCCCTGCTGGGCCAGGGGGTCGACGGGGCCCGGGCCCTGCGGGACGGCCTGGCCGAGCTGGGGCGGGTGGACCGGCTGGTGTGCTTCATCGACGAGGCCGACGAGATCGCCTCGGACCGGTCGGAGCGACCCGACAGCCAGCCGCTGGTCAACGAGCTCCTGAAGGCCATTCCGGTGTTCAAGTCCCGGCCCGACCGTCTGATGGTGATGGCCACCAACTCCATCGCCGCCATCGACCGGGCCCTGCTCCGACCCGGCCGGTTCGACCTGGTCATCCCGGTGGGGGCACCCGACGAGCCGGAGCGGGCCGACCTGGCCGCCGAGTTCCTGCCGGCCGGCGAGCCCGGCGAGGTGGCCGGCCCGGACAGCCGGCTTCACGCCCGGCCGACTTCGCCCTGGTGGCGCAGCGGAGCGCCCAACTGGCCTTCGACCGGGCGTTGACCGGCGGGTCCCGGAGATCCAGGCCGACGACGTGCTGACCGCCATCGATCTGACCCGGCCATCGGTGAGCCAGGAGGCGTCGCTGCGGTTCGAGGACGAGGCCTCCGCCTACTCCCGCCTCCTCGACTCCCAGCCGGTCCGATCGCCACTCCTCAGGCCGCGAAGCACCTCCCGGCCGCGAGGCGGTCGATCTGCTCGCGGACCGACTCCGGCGACATGCCCGGCAAGTGGACCCGCAGGTCGATCGAGGTCGCACCGGACCGGCGGACCGCCTCGGCCAGCCGGTCGGCCAGCGCCGCCGGGTCGTGGTCGGCCAGGGTCTGGTCGGAGCCGAAGGTGGCAGAGTCTCCGACGACGGTGTCGTAGACCCGGCGCTGGCGGTCGACCAGTTCGGTGGACACCGACCCGAGCCAGACCCGGCGGATCAGGACCTTGGCCCCCGCACCGCCCGCCCGGTCGTACGCTGACGGTCAGCCGGGCCAGTCGGTCGAGGTCGGACATCCCCTCCATCAGCAGACCGGCCCCGGCCGCGGCAGCCCGCCGGGCCGCGGTGGGCGACACGGCCGCACTGAGCACCGGGACCGGATGCTCGGCGCACCGGGCCAGGGCCGGATCGCCGCCGAGACGGACCGAGTTCCCGGCCCTGCAGCATGGTCACGAGCCTGGGGAGCTCGGCCGCGAAGCGGGCCGAGGCCCGACGACCGATCGACCCCCATCGACCTCGAAGTCCAACGGGAGGGCTCCGGCGGCCACGCCCAGACCCACCCGGCCGGGATGCCGGGCCGCCAGCCAGGCCGTCTCCTCGGCCACCAGGGCGGTGGGTCGCAGCGGGAGCAGCAGGGGCGAGGCCGCCGCCCACCCGTCGGGGTGGTCGTCGAGGACGAACGACGCCACCTGTTGCGGGTTGGGCAGGTAGCCGGGGAAACCGCCGTGGTGCTCGCTGGTCATCACTCCGTCGAAGCCGCCCTCGAGGGCCAGGCCGGCCTGCGCGCACAGCTCGGTCACCACACTCGGGCGCCGGTAGCTCGTTGTGGGGATAGAGGCGCAGGGACACCGAACCCGGGTCGAACGGCGCTCGCCGAGGGTCCGTCGTCTCGGAGGCGGGAAGGGGGTTGGTCACGGTTCGACACTAGAGGCGGGGCTGGCCTGATACTCCCGGTGGCCGGATGGCTCAGGTTGTTTGCCCGGGCGGCGACCGGGTAGGTGGACAGAGCCCGCCAATGAGGAGACGCTGATGCCCCCGACGAAGACCGAAGCAACGACCAAGCGCGTCCCGAAGGCGACGTCGACCCGTTCGGCGCGGTCCAACGGCACCGCCCGTTCCGCCCGGAACTCCCCGTCTGGGGACGCCGTCGCCGTACTCAAGGCCGATCACCGTGCCGTGGAAAAGCTGTTCAAGGATTTCGAGCGGAGCGGTCCCACCGCGTACAAGAGCAAGCGGAGGTTGGTCGACCAGATGATCACCGCCCTCTCGCAACACGCCGCCATCGAGGAGGAGGCGCTCTACCCGACGGCCCGGAAGCAGGATCCCGGGGTTTCGCCACAGGTGCTGGAGGCCCTCGAGGAGCACCACGTGGTCAAGTGGGAGCTGGACGAGCTGCAGGACCTCGATCCGAGAGACGAGCGGTTCGACGCCAAGGTCTCGGTCCTGATCGAGAACGTCCGTCACCATGTCCGCGAGGAAGAGGGTGATCTCTTTCCCTCGCTCCGGAGGGCCATGAGCCGAGCCCAGCTCCTGGAACTGGGAGCAACGCTCGAGCGGGCCCGCCTCCTGGCCCCTACCCGCCCCCACCGGCGGGGCCCCGATGAGCCGCCCGCCGCCGTCGTCTCCCACGCCGTGTCCGGGGTGGTCGATCGCGCCCGTGACGCGGTTCGGTCGGTCACCCACTGAGCCCTGGGGTCGGGGTGGCGCGCCGCCGTCAGAGGTACGACATCGGAGTGATCGAAGGCACGGTCGGCGCCGAAGCCATGGCCGAGGCCATCAGTGCCGCCATGGCTGCCTACGGCCGTGGCGTCGACTTTGCCCTCCATGTGGTGACCACCGCTTCCGACCAGGGCGAACTCGGCGGCTGTGTCGCCGGCTTCGTCACCCAGTGCAGCATCGCACCACCCCGATTCCTGGTCTGCATCTCCAAGGTCAACCACACCTACTTCGTGTCCGAGGGCTCCGACGCCATCGCCCTCCACCTGCTCGGTGAGGATCAGGTCGAGGTGGCTTCGCTGTTCGGGGAGGAGTCGGGAGACACGGTCGACAAGTTCACTCGCTGTGATTGGACCGCCGGCGTGACCGGCGCGCCCGTGCTGAGCGACTGCGCGGTGTGGTTGGAGGGTGCCGTCATGGACCGCTGGAGCGTCGGTGACCACCAGGCCCTCTTGGTGCGACCGGTAGCCGGCGGTGCCGGCTCGGCCCGCGGCCTGCTGACGGTCCGGAGCGCCCCTGACTTCCGACCTGGACATCCAGCCACGGCGTGAGCGTCCCACCGCGGCGCCAGCGTCGGCATCCGGCGGTCCTCCGGCTGGAGTGCACCCCCCCCGGTTGGGGGTCGGTGGGGCGTTGGGCGAGGAGGCCGGCGGCACCCAGAGGTCAGCGGTCGACCGAGAAGGCCGCCCGCAGCTGTTCGAGGCTGGCGGCCAACAGGCGGGAGACGTGCATCTGGCTCACCCCGACCTGCTCGGCGATTTCCGACTGGGTCAAACCCTCCACGAAGCGGAGGTGGAGGATGGTGCGCTGGCGCTCCGGCAGGTCGGCCATCGAGATGGCCAGCAGCATCCGGTCCTCGGTCCCGGCGAATCCGGCATCGACCTCGCCCAGACGAGAGCCGATGGTGCCCTCCTGCGGGCCGGGAGCATCGATCGAGGTGGTGCGGTAGCTCTGTCCGGCCTCCATGGCCTCGAGGACCCCTTCCTCGGAGGCGCCTATTGAGGCGGCCAGCTCGCTCACCGTGGGCGGCCTTCCCAGCTCCTGGCCGAGCGACTCCATGGCCGGGCCCAACTCGAGGTAGAGCTCCTGCACCCGTCGAGGGGCGCGGATGGCCCATCCCTTGTCACGAAAGTGACGCTTCAACTCGCCGATGACCGTACGGGTGGCGAACGTGCTGAACTCCACCCCGCGCCCCGGGTCGAATCGGTCGACCGACTTGACTAGCGCCAGGGAGGCCACTTGGACCAGATCCTCGTACGATTCGCCCCGATTGGTGAACCGCCGGGCCAACTGGTGGGCCAGGCCGATATGGGCTTCGACCAACTGGTTCCTGAGCCCCGGGTCGGCGGTGCGCGCCAGCTCGACGAACTGCTCGGTAGTGGCTCGTTCCGGGCTGCCCAAAGTGGCCATCAGGCCTCTTGCCTGGTACGCCTCTTGCGCAACCAGGTTCGCCGGCGGCCACCGTGGGATTCGTCGCCGTACTCATCGACCAGAGCATCGAGGATCCGCACCGACAGACCATCAGAAGTATGTTCAGTCAACTCGGGATCCGTCTGGTCGGGCGAGGGTACGAGGGAACACGAGACCTCGATCCAGTCAGGGTCGGTGGTGTAGGTGATCGAGAGGCGTCCCTGTGTGCTGCCACCCACCGTCAAAAGGCAGAGCTCGTCGATCGCCAGCCGGAGGTCCTCGACCTCCTCGACGTCGAACCCGGCGCGGGACGCCACGGTGGCTGCGGTCAGCCGGGCCAAGATCACGAGGTCAGCCTGTACCGGAATGCTGAGCTCGACGAGATCAGTCATGACCGACGACCCTGGGTTGCCGCTCTTCCGCCCCTCACGACTGGTCCTCACCCGAGGCGTCGTCGACGGTGGGACCGATCGAGAACACGTCGTTCAAACCGGTGATCTCGAAGACCTTGAGGATACGTTGTTCAGCGATGACAAGGCGCAAGGCCAGACCGCGGCTCTCGCACTCCTTGTGGACCGCAATGAGCACTCCGAGCGCCGTCGAGTCGATGAACGTGACGTCGAGCAAATCGACCACTACTGAGCCCTGGGACCGGTCCATGGCCGCCTCGAGCCGGGAGCGCAGATCCGGAGCCGTGGCCACGTCGAGCTCACCCCTGACCGAGATCACCTCGGGAACCGGTGTGGACCGGTCAGCTCCTTGGAACGCGTCGTGCACGACATCACTCTCCTTCTCCGTCTCCTCCGACGGGCGCTCGACCCGCGTCCGACTGGTGCGGTACCCAGGTCCGACCGACGAAGCCTTGATGTTCGCCTCAGGCACCGGACTACGGGAACCGAGAGCCTCGGAGCTACAACAGGTTACCGGGAGCGGCCGTCCTCGGTTCCGGTCAGTACAGATCAGAGGAAATGCTTGGAATCCAGCACCAGGCGGACGCGGTGGCCGGACACGTCACCCGGTTGTCGCGACCCAGAAGGCCTGGCGACCGGCGCCTTCTCCCCCCGGGACGGAGCCTGTGATCGGCCCGACTAGCGGCGAAGGTCCCCGATCCCCAACGATCCTCCCCCCGCCCCGGTCCCGCCAGACGGGCCGATATCCTCCGATGTGGCCTCGATGCCCACTATGGGGCTCGAGGTGAACAGGTAGGTGCGGAGATGTCGATCGAGCACCGAGTCGTTCCGACGCAGCCACTCCAGGGTCATGGCGGCGTGCTCCTTCTCCTCGTCCCGATTGTGGGCCAAGACCGAAGCGAGCTGGGCGTCGTCGGTCGCATCTACCCGCTGGTCGTACCAGTCGACCGCCTCCAGCTCCTCCTGGATGGAGACGACGGCACGGTGTCGATCGATCGTGGACGGTGAGAGCCTGTCACCCGGCTCGTGCAGTCCAGCGCTCTGGGCCATGGTTCCTCCTGCCGCCGCCATCGATCAGCCAACGGTAACGGTGTCGGGAGCTTCGATCAACCGGTGGAGGCGCCCACGGACCCGTCCGGCTCGAGGGGCAATCCTCACGCTCAGTCCCGGGCATCGGCGAAGACCTCGACAGTGGTGGGGCTGACAGGCGGAAGGTGGTCGGACGGGATCAGGGCCCGGGAGAGGCTGCCCCTGACGAGTCCCGCAACCAGGTCACCAGGGCCGAAAAACGGCCCACCACGGTCGGCCTGGCATCGGGAAGATGGTTCAGCTCGGGCGGCGTGTCCCTCACTTCCGCATACCGGACACCGAGGTCGCGCTGATCAGCGACAGAGAGACCGTGGGCGAGGATGGGCCACACCCACCGTTCTTCGGCCCGCTGGTGAGCCCGCGCCGCGCCGATCACCACGTCGAGCGCCGCCATGGCCTCTTCGGACCCACCCGCGACGTCCTCGGCCGCCACGAGAGCGGACTCCAGGGCGGATTGTTCCTCGACAAGGGCGCGAGCCGTTTCTTCGCCCTGGGGGAGGGTGACCAGGACGGGATACACGACAGCCTCTTCAGCCACCTCGTGCCGAATCAGTCGGTCGCCGTACCGCCAGAACTGTGGGACCAGAGCCACCAACGGGCTGGTGACGAGGGCGGTGGCGTACTGCTGGATCTGAGCATGATCCCGGGACAGCTCTGCCAGTAGGTCCGGTCTGCCCCCGACGACGAGCCCGCCCTGTTCTGACGACGTCACGGAACAGATCATTTCCGGACCACTGGGTCGGCAAACCTGCGGGCCCACAGAGGACCACGGACCTCGAGGTTTGGTGCCGCGTGGAGCGGCGAGGCCGCGGGAGGCGGGGAGGCCGCGGGGGAGGCCCAGCCTCCGGCGGACACCATCGAGCGAGGAGCCCATGCCGATCGTCGTCCACAACGAACCGTCGAGGCGCAGCGGAGGCCCCCATGTCCGTCGCGCGTCTCAGCCGGCACCGCGGCTCCTGAACTGCACGCTGAGGCGCGGGGCCGCCGGTGCGGCCGTCTTGGGCACGGAGTGCTCCCAGGACTGTTGACACTGCCCACCCATGACCAACAGGTCCCCGGCGCCGTGCTGGATGCGGATGGAGGGCCCGCCCCCGGCCGGTCGCAGGAGGAATCGCCGTGGTTCGCCCACGGCGAGGATGGCCACCAGGGTGTCGCCGGTCCCCCGTCCGATGCGGTCACCATGCCAGGCCACGCTGTCCCGACCGTCCCGATAGAGACAGGTGCTCACGGAGACCACCGGCCCCGAGGACATGGCACCGTATCGGGCATCGAGTGCCTCACGGGCCCGTACCAATAGTGGGTGTGGCAGCTCCTCTCCTGCTCGGTAGGAGGCCACTAGGCGGGGTACGTCCACCGTGCGTTCGTACATCGGGCGCCGCTCTGCCTGCCAGGGTATGGTGCCCAGCAAGTCGTCGAAGAGAAGGTCATGCCGACGGATCCAGCCGGGTAGTCGGTCGATCCACGCCCGTCCTCCCAGTTCAGTCCGGTACACGCCCTGAAGGCCGGGGTCGAGCTCCGCCGATTCGCCGGGGTCGAACAACGACCGTTGCCACGATGTCATCGTTCCCAGTTTACTCGAACATACGTTCGTACCAACCGAGGCGCCGCACTCTACGGGTCCCCCGTCGGTCCTGGGGCCGAACCCCCGGGAGAAGCCCTGGCGACCGGGTGGGAGCGCAGTCGGTTCAGCGCCAGGAGCACCACCTCGGCGGGTAGCGCCGACCAAAGATGCGGGTCGAGCAGCGCCATCTCCAGGGGGATCATGCACTCCCGCTGCAGGCGCTCGATCAGGGAACGGTTCCCCTGGGCCAGTTCCACGATCTCCAGAGTCAACTCGTGCACGGCCCATGCCCACGACCCCCGTGGAGTCGGCTCGAGCCGGCCATCCAGGGTCAGTGCGGTCAGGTCTGACGGGGGTGCATGGGCCAGCCAGTTCACCCGAGCCCACACCGGGACTCCGCTCGCTCCCCGCGTCACCGCGGCCTCGTACCGCCCGGTGAGGAACGCCTCAGCCTCCTCCACCAGCACAACCTCAGCCTGCTCCCGTCGCATCCTCGATCGACTTCGCCAAATCATCGTGCCTCCACTGGACTTCGATCCGACCGGTCATGCGGTCACAACGTGCGGGCCCCCGGGGGAGGGCGACGGACGGCTGCCGCCCGCCTGTGAGGCACGTTCCTCCCCTTCTGCGAGCGCGCCACCTCACGGCTGCGCAGCGGAAGTGCCAACCACAGTCCCAAGAAGAAGGCCAGCGCACAGGCCCCTATCAGCGGAACGTCACCCCCAGAGGTGATCACCGATGCCACCAGCAAGACCGCGCCCGTCAGCGAGACCGCCACCGTGGCCAGGCCGCTGAGTGCCAGCACATTGGCTGTCCTGACCAGCCGAGCCTTCTTGTGCTGACGAAACACCATTCGGTGATAGGCCACCGGCGCCGAGAGCTCGGCGATGGCCAGCACGGTCAGCAGGACCGTCGCCAGGTACAGGCCGCGCTCGAGGTTCCCCGAGCAGGCGGAATCGGGCAGTGAAGGGCAACGAAAGCAGGAATCCGAACAGTACCTGCACTCCGATGCTCGCCACCCGCAACTCTTGGAGCAGTTCACCGAGGTTGCGGTCCTCCCGCTCCTCTTCGGTCTCGTCCCGACCCGGGTCGCCTTGGGCATGGGTGCCCGCATCACTGGTCTGCACCATCGCAGGGGGTTGTCTACCCGAGACCCCTCTCGGTAAAACCGTTTGCCGGTGCAGGCCCAGACCGGAAAGGCATGAATCGGCGGTGACCTGGGTATCGGGTCCTGACCGAGGGAAACGAAGTGCTGTCCGGAAAGGAAACCAGCCATGCCACAGCGGCGTTGGAGCAACAAGCGTGAACGCCAGTACGAGCACATCCGTGACGGTCTGCAGGGCCGGGGAACTCCGGCTGGGGAGGCCGTGGAGATTGCCGCCCGGACCGTCAACAAGTCCCGGGCCCGCAGTGGAGAGGCCGCCGAGGCTTCACCGACGTCGCTCCGGGACCTCTCTTCGAGCCGCCGAGGTGGGCTGCGCTCGCACCAGGGGCGAGGAGGGAGGACCAGGGATCAGCTCTACGAGGAGGCCCGGCGAAAGGGAATTCCCGGCCGGTCCACCATGAACAAGGCTCAGCTCGAAGTGGCGGTCGGACGCGGCTGAGCTCGCCGCTCACGATCGTGGCACTGCTCCTTCGAATGGAGAAGGTGTCAGAGTCGGGAGCAGACGATCGTCTCGACGCCGAAGTCGCCGGCACCGTGAACAACCCTGACCGGAACGGGCTGGGTTGATTCCTGCCGTTTCCGTCGATGGCCCGCCGGGTAACGTCAAGGGCATCCTCGCCGTGGAGCGACCGACGAGAGGGCTGTGGCGTGAGCCCTCCTCATGAGACGAGCGACTCTTTGCGTGTCTTCATCTGCGACAGCTGCGAACAGCTGGTCTTCTTCGAGAACAGTCGGTGCCTCCGCTGCCACTCACCCCTCGGCTATGTGCACGAGCGACGTGACCTCGTCGCGCTGACCGAGGTCGGCCCCGATCGGCTGGTCGACACGAACAGCCCGTTACGAGCTTGGGAACGGTGCGCCACGAGCCGGGAGACCGGGTGCAATTGGCTCGTGCCCGCCGGCACCTCGTCACGCTGTGACTCCTGCAGGCTGACCCGGACACGGCCTGCCGACGACGACGCCGAGGGGATGGCCGAGTTGGTTCACGCGGAGATGGCCAAGCGTCGGCTCATCTTCCAGCTCGCCGAGCTCGGCCTTCCCGTGGTCGCCCGGGATGAGGCGGCCGGCCGGGGATTGGCCTTCGACCTGCTGTCCAGCTCCGAGACCAAAGTGATCACGGGACACGACGATGGAGTGATCACCCTCGACCTGGCCGAAGCAGATCCCGAGCACCGGGAGCATCTGCGCCTGCAGTTGAGCGAGCCCTACCGGACTCTGCTCGGACACTTCCGGCACGAGATCGGTCACTACTACTGGCCCCTCCTGGTGAATGGGCCGGATGTCCTCGATGCCTGCCGGGCCCTGTTCGGCGACGACCGCGAGGACTACGCGGGTGAGCTGAAGCGGCACTACGATTCGCCGCCTGATCCCGTCAACTCCTGGTCGTCCACCCACATCAGCCGCTACGCCACCATGCACCCCTACGAGGACTGGGCGGAGACATTCGCCCACTACTTGCACATTGTGGACACGCTCCAGACCGCGGACAGTTTCGGCCTGGGTGCCGCCATCACGGGTCAGGGGCGCTCCCATCGCACCGGAGTCCAACCCACCAGTCCGGATCGGATCAGATCCTTCGGCGAGGTCGTCGACGGCTGGCTCGAGCTCTCTTACGCGCTCAACCAGATCAACCGGTCGATGGGTCACGACGACCTCTATCCATTCGTTCTGGCCCCGAATGTGATCCGTAAGTTGGCGTTCGTCGATCGCATGGTCCACCGAGCCTGAGAGACGCTCGGGTTCGCCGGATCGAATCCACCCCGAGGTGTACCGGGTGCTGGACGGGGTATGGCCTTCTCATGGACCCTCTGCTCATCCAGGCCTCCCCCGGCTCCGAGGCCCACGCACGGGGCGCGGTCACCCGGGACGCCGAGGGAGCCCAGAAAGACGTTCCCCCGCCCAGTCGCTCTGTCCAGCGGGCGACTCTGGTTGAGACCGGGGTCCCCTGGGCATCAGGTCACCCACTCCCCGGTAGCCTCACGAGGTGAGCCCACTGCTCCGCGGCCGTCCCCGTCGCCCTCGTGAGGCCAAGGCCTCGAATGGCCCCCGGTCACGAGGGATCTGAGTTGGACACACCCGACTTCGGCTCGACCCTTCGGGCCCTCCACGACCTGGCCCCCTCGGACGTCACCGACAGCCTGGCCCGACTGGCCCGGCGGGTAGGGGCCTACGACATGACCGCCTTCCTCATCGACTTCGAGCAGTCCACGCTGTTCCCGATCCCAGACCGTGGGGCCCACGTGAACTCCCCCGTCGGAGTGGCCGCGCAAGGAACGCTCGAGGGTCGGTCCTTCGTCGAGCGACGCCTGGTACACGAGGAAGTCGACGGACCCTCTCGCGTCTGTGTACCCATACTCGAGGGGTCGGACTGTACCGGGGTGCTCGCCTTTACGGTGGCCGGCGAAGTGGACGAAGGAGTACGCCGACGGAGCGAGGAACTGGGCATGCTGGCCGGCGCCGCGATTGCCATCGCCGCCCGCTACACCGACCTGTTCAACCTGGTCCGACGGCGCAAAGCCATGAGCCTCCCGGCCAGCATCCAGTGGGATCTGCTGCCTCCCCTCCAACTCAGGACGCCCGAAGCCTCGTCCAGCGGAGTGCTCGAGCCGGCCTACGACGTGGGCGGCGACTTCTTCGATCATTCGGTCAACGGCTACGGGGTCGACGTCGCCATCATGGATGCCATGGGCCATGGGCTCGACTCGAGCATCATCTCGTGTCTGGCCGTCGGAAGCTACCGCCACGACCGCCGCCAAGGGCAACCCCTGAACGTGATCCACGACCGTCTGGACCGCACCCTCGCCGAGGCCTTCGGAGGCCGGCGATTCGTCACCGGTCAGTTGGCTCAGCTCGACGTGCACTCAGGCCACCTCACCTGGGTCAACGCCGGCCACCCGCTCCCCCTTCACGTCCGCCAGGACCGAGTGGTCGGTGCCCTCCCCTGCCGCCCGTCGCTGCCGTGGGGGCTCGACGGTCGTCTCGAGGAGCAGGCCGAGGAGGCCCTCGAGCCCGGGGATTCGGTGGTGTTCTACACCGACGGGGTGATCGAGGGGCGGGCGCCGAACGGAGAGCCCTTCGGCATCGACCGCTTCGTCGACATCATCGAGCGCGCCTCGGCAGCCCGCACCCCGTCCGACCTCATCCTGCGGACAGCCATCAACGGCGTCCTCGACTTTCAGGATCGCCGCCTCCGAGACGACGCCACCATCGTCTGGGTGACCTGGGACCCGCCGCCGGCGGCGTGAAACCGTCTACGGATCGGTCGATTCAGTGGTAGGTCACCGGAGCATCGAAGGCCGCCCGGCGGGAGGCTCGCCTGAGCGCCGCCATCACCGGTCGGCCCAGCAGCAGGACCAGCACGGCATTGGTCGCGGCCCGGGTCAAGTCGAACCCCAACGAGGTGGTGAGATCGAACAGCACGAAACTGTGCAGATTGGCCAGGGCGCCGGCTCCAGGGGAGAACGAGAAGCTGGTGGTCGTGCCGGCACCGAACGGCCAGAACCACAGATTGAGCAACGTGCCGTAGAGCACCGCGGCGACGGCGGCGTAACCGGCCAAGAGCAGGAGCTCGGCCCGACCCTTCGCCGGTGGTAGACAGCCGGCCCCGAATCCCATCCAGGCCGCGCCGAACATCTGGAACGGCAGCCACGGACCGATCCCGCCCGTGATCAGTGCGGAGGCGACGATGGTCACGGCACCGAGGACGAAGCCGAAACCCCGCCCGAAGACCCGGCCCGCGGGGATCAGTAGGAAGAAGACCGGCTCGAAGCCGGCTACCCCGGGACTGGGGATGCGCAGCGCCGCGCCGCAGGCGGCGAGGATCCCGAGGAGGGCGATCGCTTTGGCGTCGAGCGACCCCTCGGCCATCTCGCCGAGCACCACGGCCAACAGGAGCGGCAGGACCGCCACGAACAGCCACGGCGCGTCAGCGGCATGGGCTTGTCCGGACACTGCGTGTCCGTGGACGATCAGCGGCCAGCAGAATGCAGCCAGGCCGATCAGCGAAGTGACGGCCAAGACGACCGAGGCACGAGGTCGCAGTCGGACGGCCTGGTGACGGGCCGTGTCCCTAGTGCGCACCGGCCTCCCTCCCCAAGGTGGCCCGGACCTCGTCCACGGTCAGCCACGGCTCGGGGGCCAACACCTTGGCCACCTGGGGAGCAAAGACCGGCGAGTGGCACACCACGTCACGCGCCTTCCCGTCCGCCACGACCTCGCCCTCGGCCAACACCACGGCGCGGGTGGCCGCTTGGGCCACCAGTTCCACGTCGTGGGTAGCCACCACCACAGTGTCGCCGCCGGCCGCCAGCTTCCGGAGCACCCCCACCAATCGCTCCTTGCTGGGATAGTCCAACCCGCGGGTCGGCTCGTCCAGGAGCACCACTGACGGGGCCGGGGCGAGGACGATGGCCAGGGCCAGGGCCAGCCGCTGTCCCTCGGACAGGTCGCGGGGGTGCCGGTCCCGGGGCATCCCGGGCAGGATCTGCTCCAACATTGCCGCCGTGGTGCCGGGATCGAGGCCGGTCTCCCGGTCGGCGGTGGCGCACTCGTCCGCCACCGACTGCCCGTAGAGAAGCGCGCCGGCGTCCTGGGGCACCAGCCCCACCACGGTGATCAGCTTCCGGGCCGGCAGTCCGGTCGGAGGGTGGCCGAGCACGGTGACCCGGCCGGCCGAGGGCCGGCGCAGCCCGGCCAGCTGGGCCAGAAGTGTGGACTTGCCTGACCCGTTGCGACCCATCAACGCAACCACCTCGCCGACGCCCACCTCGAGGGAGACTCCGTCGAGGGCCATCACCGGGCCGTAGGCCACTCCGACGGCGTCGGTCCGGACCACCGGGTCGGGGCAGGATGCGACGGTCGTGACCGACTCGAGCGGCGGGGCCTCGGCCAATCTGCGGCGGAGCGGCCCGGCCAGGCGCCGAGCGTCTCGCACCGAGAGTGGCATCGGTGTCCAGTCGGCCAGGCGGGCCAGCTCGACCAGCGGAGGTGCCACCGGGGAAACGGTCATGACCTCGGCGGTCGTCCCGACGACGAGTCGTTCCCCCTGCCCCGGAACCAGGACCACGCGGTCGGCAAAGGGGATGACCCGTTCGAGCCGGTGTTCGGCCAGGACCACCGTCATCCCCACGTCGTGCACCAGGCGGGTGAGGGAGGCCAGTACCTCCTCGGCGGCCGCCGGATCGAGGGCCGAGGTCGGCTCGTCGAGAACCAGTACACGCGGGGAGGCGCTCAGGACCGCACCGATGGCCACCCGCTGTTGCTGGCCGCCCGACAGGGTGGCCAGTGAGCGGTTGCGGAGCTCGTGCAGCCCCAGAAGATCGAGTGTGTCCTCGACGCGACGGCGCATGGCATCCGGCGGGATGCCCAGGTTCTCCATGGTGTACGCCAGCTCGTCCTCGACGGTGTCGGTGACGAAGCTCGAGGCCGGATTCTGTCCCACCACACCCACCAGGTCGGCGAGCTCCCGGGGCGGGTGCTCTCGGGTGGAGCGGCCGTCGACACTGACGTCACCGGAGACGTGGCCCCCGGTGAAGTGGGGCACGAGCCCGTTGACGGATCGGAGGAAGGTGGTCTTGCCCGATCCGGTTTCCCCCACCACCAGGCAGAACTCCCCCTCGTCGATCGCCAGGTCCACGTGCTGGAGGGTGGGGCGGTCGGCCCCTTCATAGGTGAAGGTCAGATCGGAGAACCGGATCATGCCCGACTCCTCTCGACCGTCGACCCGGTCACAGCGGTCCGGTCGACCAGAGGGGTGGCCCGGACCGGTACCGGCAGCGTCGGTGGTGCGGGGGCAGCGACGACCGGGGTCAGGGCCACCAGTATCCCGACCATGGCCAGAAGCGGGATCTGGGGTACCTGGAGGGGTGTGACGGTGAGATGCAGGCCGGGCACGTCGAGGATCCCGACCACGATGAGGCTGACCAAGGCCACGGCTCCGGACCCGACCACCAACCACTCGGCGGTCCACCAGACGTCGGGTCGGTAGCGGGTACGGGTGCTGCGGCGGCCGCCGAAAGCCATTCCCACCCCCACCAGCACGGCACCGACGGCCACGAAGGGCACCCCCCCGGCCGGGAGGGAACCGGTGTCGAGCAAGCCGTACACGCCCACCAGGACCAACAGCAGTCCGGTGGCGGTCGATCCGACCCCGAGGCGCCTGGTTCCCGAGGGAACCTCCACCCTCCGTCCGTAGCCCCGGGCATCCATCGACGACGCCAGCTGCAGAGACCGGTCCAACGCACTCTCCAGCACCGGGATGGCCATGCCCCGCAGCCCGGCTATCCCCCGGGTCGGCCGGCCCCGAAGCCGACGGGCGTCCCGCACCCCGGCGATGGCAATGACCACCTCGGGGGCGAAGGCCAGCGAGACCGTAACCGCCACCCCCGCCTCGTAGAGGATGGCCGGCAGGCACCGCAGCAGGCGGTAGGGGCTGGCCAGGGAGTTGGCCGCCCCGAAACAGATCAGGATGACGGCCAGGCGAAGACCTTCGACGGCCGCCTGCACGATGGCCTCGGCGGTGACTGGTCCCCCGATACTGACCCCGGCGGCCCACGACGGCAGGGGGACCTGGGGCAGAGTGAACAGGACGTGGCCCGGAAGCCGGTTGCCGAACACGACCTGCACCACCACCCGCACCACGATCACGATCAACCCGAGCCGGAAGAAGAGAGCGATCGACCGTGACCAGGGAGCCGAGGTCCGTCGGCCCGAGACCACGAAGGCCGCCACTGCTGCGATGAGGGCCAGCAGGATCGGATTGGTCGTCCGGGTCGCCGCGCCGGCCAGACAGCCGGCCCACAACCACCAGGCGGCTGGGTGGAGGCCGCGGCGGCCGGATGCGGTGGACCGGCGGGTCACGGCGTGCGGGAGCGGCGTCGCCAGCCGAGGACGGCGCCCCCGGCGGCCAGTCCCACCACCAGCAGGGCACCGATCAGGCCAGGTACTGCGCCACTCCCCGAGCCGGCCCGCTCTTCAGCGGTGGGAGCGGCACGCAGCGACTGGGCCTCGGGACCTGCGCCGACCGAGGCCGGGGGCGTGGTCTGGGTCGGGTGCCCGCCACCAACGGGAGCAGGCGGGTTCGAGGTGGCCAGGGGCGAAGGCGATGACGAACCGCTGGCCGCCCCCGTGGCCGACGGGGACGACGTGGCGCCCCCGGCTACGCCCGTGGGGGCCACGGCACCGCTCCCCGAGCCCGAAGGGACCGGGGAGGGGGTGGCGGGAGGGGCCGTCGTGACCGTGGGGACGGTGGACGTGGTCGAGACCACCGACCCGCAGATCGTGGCGTAGCTGGGAGCCGGAGCCGGATGCGGATCGCTGGGGCTGGACTGCCCGTCAGTCTCGAAGCGCCACCCTTCGACGTCGCCGCTCTGGACGGTCGAGAAGGCGCCGGTGTTGGCATAGACCCAGGCCCCGGTGGTGCCGTGCCAGTAGGACCAGTAGTCGTACCCGCCGGCGACCTGCTGGCCGCAGACCGTCGGGGCGTTCCCCGGGAGGTTGTTGATCGAGCAGAGGAGGCCGGCACTGTTGTAGATCGGCGCGGCCTCACCGTGCTGGGCCGTGAACGCACCCAACGCCTCGTAGCCGTTGTCGCTCGAGGGGACCTGGACACACCCCACCACCGGTGGTCCGAGACCCCCGAAGTCGACGACGAAGGCCACGCTGACCTCGGTGGCAGCCCCGGCGACGGCCTTGAAGGGGCACAAGGCGTCAGGTCCGGCCGCCGCCAGGGCCGCCGACGCCGCCCCGACGAACAGGATGGCCCTGAGCGCACCCCGGAGGGCGCCCTGGCCGCCGACCATCAGCCCACCTGCGCCGGGCTACCGGCCATGCCCACGATGGGGGCGTTGAGGTGGGAGCCGCCGTGCGAGCCCTCGAAGGTGGCGTCCCCGTAGCTGAAGATGCCACCGTCGCTGGCCACCAACCAGTAGCCGGCCCCGTCCGGGGTGGCGGCCATGCCCACGATGGGGGCGTTGAGGTGGGAGCCGCCGTGCGAGCCCTCGAAGGTGGCGTCCCCGTAGCTGAAGATGCCACCGTCGCTGGCCACCAACCAGTAGCCGGCCCCGTCCGTGGTGGCGGCCATGCCCACGATGGGCGCGTTGAGGTGGGAGCCGCCGTGCGAGCCCTCGAAGGTGGCGTCCCCGTAGCTGAAGATGCCACCGTCGCTGGCCACCAACCAGTAGCCGGCCCCGTCCGGGGTGGCGGCCATGCCCACGATGGGCGCGTTGAGGTGGGAGCCGCCGTGCGAGCCCTCGAAGGTGGCGTCCCCGTAGCTGAAGATGCCACCGTCGCTGGCCACCAACCAGTAGCCGGCCCCGTCCGTGGTGGCGGCCATGCCCACGATGGGCGCGTTGAGGTGGGAGCCGCCGTGCGAGCCCTCGAAGGTGGCGTCCCCGTAGCTGAAGATGCCACCGTCGCTGGCCACCAACCAGTAGCCGGCCCCGTCCGGGGTGGCGGCCATGCCCACGATGGGCGCGTTGAGGTGGGAGCCGCCGTGCGAGCCCTCGAAGGTGGCGTCCCCGTAGGTGAAGACCCCACCGTCGCTGGCCGCCAGCAGGTACCCGTCGGGTACCTCGACGGGGTCGACGGCGCCGGCCAGAGCCGGTACCGACTGGAAGGTGGCAGTCAGATCGGCCCCTCCCCCGAGGGAGAACTGGAAGGCCCCGGCGTCGACTCCGGAGGTGAGCTGGAACGACGTGAGGGCCGACACCGGGTCACCTGACGATCGGACGAACGGGACGGCCGTGGGCGCCTTGCCCATGGCCACGAGGGCCTGGATGACCTGGGCGGTGGAGTCGGGGTCGGTGGGACCGGGCACGACAGAGGGGTTGGCGTAGTACCCCCATCCCCCGTCGCCGTCCTGAGTGGCGGTGAGGTAGGCCAGGGCTCCGGCGGAGGACGTGGCGCCGAGGGCGCTCTGGGCTTCGAGTCCCTGGACGGCCAGGGCCGTGGAGTTGGTGTCGGCTCCCTGGAACGAGTTGGGGTCGCCGGTGCAGGGATTGAGGGCCACGTCACTCGACCAGCCGCCGTTCGGGCACTGCTGCGCCAGCAGCCAGGCGGTGGCCGGCCCCGTCTGGGCCTGACCCGTCATCCCCACCGCGGCCAGCGCGGCCAGCGCCAGCCCCTGCCGGTACGAGCCGTCATAGGTGGGATCTTGGGCACCGAACAGCCCGCTCGGCTGCTCGGTGGCCTGCAGTCGGCTGACCAGATCAGTGCCTCCGAAGGCGCGGGGGTTGGCGCCCAGGGCGTGGGCGTCGAGGATGAGCAGGGCCAATTGGCTGGCCCCGTCGGCCCCCGAGACGATGACGTACTCGTTGACGTGGGCTTCGAGATAGTCGAGGGCGGTGGCTGCCTGGTGCAGATCGACGCCCGCGGCGGCCAGGGCCAGGACGGTGTTGGCCGTGAAGGAGAGGTTGGCCTGGCCGGGCGCGTTGCCCGGGATGTACCCACCAGGACTCAGCTGGCTGGCCAGCCAGCCGGCACCCGCTCGGGCCGACGCAGGTTGGGGGAACGGGGTCGCCGCCGACACTGACGGACTGGCGGCGCCGACGATCGACGGTGCCGCGACGATCCCCATCAGCAGGCAGGCCCCCAGAGCTGCCGTCGCCAGTGAACGCTGGATGGACATGGGTCGTTCCTCACTTCCGGGCAAACGACCCGGAAGTGCCACGCACCCCGACGGGCCGTGACCGACCGAGTCCCTGCCGCAATTCTCGACGGGTGGACTCAACCAGGCATCGCATCGGTATCCCGGCTCGTGGCGGGTGTCTCCACCCACCACCTACGGTTGCGGACCAGCGCCGGACTTCGACCGGCTTCCCCGAGGTGCTGCCTCTGTACTGCTTCGGCGACCCTACCAGGACTGGTCTCCGTGGGTCGGATCCGCTCAGTCGATGACCGAGATCGGGCGGCCCGTGCCCGCCCTCCGGAGGTGGCCCAGCACCTCGCGGTAGGCCCGCCAGGGACTCTGTTCGGCATAGGCGATCCGGTGCTCGGCGCAGAACGGGCGGACCAGCTTCCGGGCCCGGCGCAGGTTGGCCCGGGGCATGGAGGGGAAGAGATGGTGCTCGATCTGGGTGTCGAGCCCCCCGAAGAGGAAGCCGGTGAACGAGGGGCCGGACAGGTTGCGCGAGGTGAGGACCTGCCGGCGTAGGAAGCCGAGCTCGTCGGTGCCGGCCAGCGTGGGCATGCCCACGTGGTTGGTGATGAAGCTCACGCCCAGGTAGAAGCCGAACAGTGCCTGGGTGACCAGCGATGAATCCCACGGCCCGGAGCGGGGAGAGGAACAGGAAGGGAGCCACGAAGAACAGCAGGCCGTGGACGGCCAGCAGTGCCACCTCGACGAGCGCCGGCCCGGTCCCGGCGACGGGCCAGGGAGACGGACGCTGGCCACGTGGAGGTTGAGCGCCTCGAGGAACAGCAGCGGCACCAGCAGCGACCACCTGGGACCGGGCGAACCGCCGCCCGAAGGCACCACGGCCCCCGGCCTGGTCCGGGGTGTAGACCAAGGCTCCCGGGCACCAGGTCGGGATCCTTGTCCGGGCGATTGGTGTGGGCGTGGTGACGATTGTGCTTGGTGAGCCACCAGCCGAAGCTGAACCCGACGAACAGGTTGGCGACCACCAGGCCGATGAGGTCGTTGCCACGGCGTTGGGCGCAGATCTGGCGGTGGCCGGCGTCGTGGCCGATGAAGCCCAGCTGGGTGAGGACGAAGGCCAGACCGACGGCGACGGCGAGTATCCACCAGCTGTTCCCGAGGAGCACCACGGCGACCGCGACGGCGCACAGGGCCCCTACCGAGGTGGCGATCTTGGCGGAGTAGTAGCCACGGACGTCGGGCGAGGAGTCCGCTGTCCCGGACCCGGCGGGAGAGCTCGGCGAAGTCCTCGCGGCCGAGGAGCGCCAGGTGAGGAGCCTCCAACGTCGTGTCCATGGTGAGTCTCTCGGTCGGCGCCGGGGAGGCGAGCTGGGGAACGGTCAGGGCACCGTCGACCGCTGCACTTGTCGGGGCGACGACGGAACCCGTCAGTCGAGAAGGAGGATCAGGCACGACAGGCCTGACGTCTCCGGACCGAGGGTGACCCTCCCACTGTACGCCCATCGGGCGCGAGGTGGTGCATCAGGCCCGAGCTGGATGGAGCCCTTGCTCGGCATGGCTCCTGGCCCGGCAGCCTCAAAGCCCACGGCCGCTCCTCGGCGGCGGGTCGGCCCGGGCGCGGCCGTCTCTGCTCCGGGCCGATTGGTGACGAAAGGCACCGGTTCGGGAATCGAGCGCGGCGAGCGGGCCGCCCGCCTTCTGGCCCTCGACCCCGACCGCGCTTCGACGTCGGCGTCGGAATCCCGTCGGCGACGCCCGCCCGACCGGTCGCGTGCTCGCTCAGACCGGGGAGCGGACTGCTCGACGCGTGCGCCCGGTGGAGTCTCGCCACTGGTCGTGCGAAGCCCGACTCCATCCACCGTTGCCGCCGAGCTGCCATCGGGCGCCGTACTCATCTGGAACCAGACCGTCTTGCCCCGGCCCGGCCCCTCGAGCACCCCCCACTCGTCGGCCAGCTCCCTGACGATCTGGAGTCCCCGGCCGTGAGGTTCGGTGGCGGCCGGCTGCCGGAGCGACGGCCGACCGTCACCGCGGTCGGCCACCTGCACCCGCAGGTGGCGTTCGGTCCGGTCCACGCTGACCTCGAAACCGCTCGACGCGTGGGTCAACGAATTGGTGGCCAATTCGGAAACCATGAGGACGGCCGAGCTCTGGAGTTCGGGGGTCAGGTCGCTCACCTGATGCTGGACGAATCGCCGGCTGGCGGCCACCGAGGCCGGAACCGCCTCGAAGGCATGCCGGCGGTTCACTGATCCAGTCCGAACGCTGGACCGAGACCGGTGGCCTCCAGCACCCTCCGGACGATGGGCGAGACGTTCGTCAGCTCGACGTGCTCGACGCGGTTCGCCACCTGCACGAGTAGAGCGATCCCGGAGCTGTCCATGAACTCGAGGCCGGCCAGGTCAAAGGTCACCTGGCTCGGGCCGGCGGTCAGATACGGTTCGATGCCCTCCCTGACCGAGTCCACGCTGGCCAGGTCGAGCTCGCCGGAGATGGCCAGGATCGGCGCCGCGGGATCACCGCGGGCGCCGGTGACCGTGGCGGAACTCTCGTCCTGTACTTCCACACTCACTCCGGTCTCTCGGGCGCACGCCCGACGGGGCGGGGACCAGCATGGCATCTTTCGTCATGCACCAGGACAATTTACCGGATGCACGGGCATGGCAGACAGATCTCCGGGCCAGGCGGCGACTGGTCGGGATGCGCACCTTTCCCGACCCATCCCACACCTTCACCGACCACACCCACTCCGTCCCTGCGGGTCGCCGGTAGATTGAGGCCGGCGTATCCGGAGTGCCCGTCAGGAAGAGGCGGGCACGCAACCGCCTTCAGGAGACCACATGGCCGAGAGTTCGCAGGCCGAGGGGGGGGCCTTTCCGCCCCCGGTGGCCCCGGCGAGGAGGCCACGGCGTCCGGATCCCGCCGGATCGGCGGCGCCACCGTCGTCGTACTGGCGGTCGGGCTACTGATCACTGCCGCGGTGACCTGGACGGCATTGAACCAAAATCACCGAACCGAGCAGCGGCTACTCCATGTCCAGACCCAGCAGGCGGGCACGGTACTCCTCGCTGCGGTACCCAGCACGGAGACTCCGCTCACCACGGCGGCCCAGGTGGCCGCGGCGACCGGCGGCGATCCGAGCCGGTTCGTAGCGCTGATGACTCCCCTCGTCGGCCGCGAGGGTATGTTCGCGTCGACCTCGCTCTGGCGGGCGCAGGGAGATGTCGTCACCGAGGTCGCCGGCGTCGGTGCTGCCGTCGACCCCGCCAAGGCCCGCCCGCTGGTTGGGCGCGCCCTCCTCGCCAAGACCTTCGTGGTTGCGGGCCAGCTGACCGGAGGGCCGCCCCGCCTGGACTACGCCTATGCGCTCGCGGGTCCCGAGCCGCGGTACGTGGTCTTCGCCCAACACACCATCCCGGCGGACCGGCGGTCCTCGGTGGCCAACAACTCGGCCTTCGTCGATCTTCGCTACGCCATCTTCCTCGGTTCCACCACGTCCCCGACCCAGCTGCTGACGACCAGCTTCCGATCCACTCCCCTTCTCCGGTACCGACCGGATCACCGTGCCGTTCGGGGACACCGCGCTCACCCTGGTCACCGCTCCGATGGGTCAGCTCGGCGGCAGCCTGTCCGGACGGCTGCCCTGGATCTTCGCCATCCTCGGCCTACTGCTGACGGGCTTCGCGGCCTGGGTCACCCACGGGCTGGTCCGGAGGCGCCAGGACGCCGAACGGGACGCCTCCCACATCAGGGGGCTCTACGGGCAACTCGATCATCTCTATCGCGAACAGCGCACCAACGCCGAGACCCTCCAACGGTCCCTCCTCCCCCAGGCCAACCCGGAGATCCACGGCATGGAGTTCGGAGTCCGTTACGTGCCGGGTGCTCACGGAGTCGACATCGGTGGCGACTGGTACAGCGTCGTCGCCCTCGACGACACCCATTTCGGTTTCGTCATCGGCGACGTCTCCGGTCACGGCATCAAGGCGGCCAGCGTCATGGCCGCTTTGCGCTTCACCATCCGGGCCCTGGTCGTCGAGGGGAACTCGCCGGCGGAGGTCCTGGAGAAGTGCTCCACCCAGGTCATGCCTTTGATCGGGGGACATATCGCCACGGTCCTCATCGGCATCGCGGACGTCGGCACCCGGGAGGTCACCCTGGCCAACGCCGGCCACCTCAACCCTCTGCTGATCACCCCGGACGGTGCCGAGTTCGTGACGACGAAGGTCGGAGTACCCGTGGGCGTTCCGGAGTCGACCTACGACACGGTCACCCTTTCGACCCCACGTCGGTCCACGCTGCTGGCGTTCACCGACGGACTCGTCGAGCGACGTGGCGAGAGCCTCGACATCGGCCTGGAGCGTCTCCGACGAGCCACCCCCGTCGACGGCCGATCGCTCGACGACCTCTTGACCACGGTGATCGACGCCATGACGTCCGAGTCGACCGACGACGACATCGCGGTCCTCGCCCTCCGCTGGTCGGAGTGACACGCTCCGCTCCAGCCCGTCGGGAACCGGACGTCGTGGCGCCCCGCCGGCGGCCTCAGGGCGGTCGACGGCCGTGCCGTGACAGTTCAGCCTGCTTCGGCCGCGCCGGATCGGCGGGCCGGAGTTGGACGTCCATCGCCTCTGGCGCCTGGCCGAGCTCGCGTGCTCGACCCGGTCGGGGCCTGCCGCGTCAGATTCGCCGGCGACCGAGGTCGGCGGCCCATCGCTGACGTAGCGTCTGGGGGCCACGAGCACGTGGCTGGCTGAGCGCCGCCGGAGACCGTTCCGGCCACCGACCGGGCCCGGCCCGACGCCAGGAGGCACACCATGTCCGAGCAGCGTCCGAAGAACGGGGACCCGGTGGTTCTCGACAGCTTGAACCGGCATCTGCTGGAGGCCTACGGCAGCAACGAGTTTCGGACACCCCGTGTGGCTGCATTGGCTCGTGACGCCCTCCGGTTCTCCGGCCATCACGTGGGCTCGCTGCCCTGCATGCCGGCCAGGCACGACATCCTCTGCGGCGCGCTCGACTCCTCTGGAAGCCCTGGGGCTCGATCGAGCTCTGGGAGGACGCCATCACCCGCCAGCTGCACGACGCCGGCGTCGCCACCAGCTGGTCGCGACCATCCGCACCTGTTCGAGGTCGGCGGCGAGAACTACCACGTCGACTTCACGGCCTGGGACTACCTCGGGGCACGAGAGCGACCCGTGGCGCACCCGGCCGGACCCCAGCTGGATCGGGCGCCGAAGTTCTTCGAGCGGCCGATGGCCTACGACAACTCCCGCGGCTGGTTCCGCGGCGAGGCCGATTTTCCCGGCCCGCGCACCATGCGGCCGCCGCCGCTGGCTGGAAACGACAAGCCGGCCGCCACGACCGCTTCTTCCTGTTCGTCGACGAGTTCGATCCGCACGAGCCGT
>CAVQXB010000006.1:0-44999 GCA_963717885.1 uncultured Acidimicrobiaceae bacterium
ACTTTGATGGCGCGTCCCATTCGGATTCCGCAGCGACAAAGTGGGGCGTTATCGTCTGGCGGCGGCCAGCATGGACTTCGTCTGGGCTATGACTAGCGCAGGGTTCTCCGTTT
Organism: uncultured Acidimicrobiaceae bacterium; assembly: GCA_963717885.1. Lineage (GTDB taxonomy): Bacteria > Actinomycetota > Acidimicrobiia > Acidimicrobiales > RAAP-2 > Bog-756. The sequence goes on from CAVQXB010000006.1 coordinate 114, forward strand.
GGATGAAGTGCCCGCTATGGGTGTTGGTGATCTGCTTGCCACCGAGGCTCTGGGCCAGCAAGGTTTGAGCCTTGACCCATCCCGGGTGAGACTTAGGGGCATCACCGTCCCCCAAGAAGTCGATCGGCTTGTCGGAGGTCAGTACGACGGTAGGAACCTTCTTCACCGGTGGGAGGGTGGAGAGAAAGGCAATGCTCGCGGGGTAATCCGGCCGCTCACCGGTGGGGTTCTTGGCCCCGCTAGCTTCTATTGCGTGCGTCCACGCGATCCAGACATCTGGAGGCAGTACGGTCTGCAAGTACCGCGATCCTGGATCGATCAGCACCATGCCGTCCAGCTGGCTTCGGTAGAGGCGGTCGTAGGTTGTCGCGATAAAGCCACCCCAAGAGTGGGCGACCAATAGGTACGGGGGAGACACGCCAGCGACTCGTAGCGCATCGTGCAGGATGCGGGCGTCGCCCTGTGCCGTCGTTGGTTGCGATACCGCGCTCGAACGCGAAGGCGAGTCGTCGAATCCGGTCGTTCCCGGTCGGTCATAGGAGCACACGCGGGTGACCTTCGCCAGCTGTGGTTCTACCGCCTGAGGGCTCTTTTGTGGCGGGTGAACAGTATCTGTTGTGTCCCCCACGTAGTCCCAGCTCGCGGACGAGACACCTGCCCCCGAGATGAGAACGATCGTCGGAGAGCCCCGGCCCACGCAATGGACGAAGACGCCGTGACCGTCCACTGGGAAGACCTTTGCAAAGTCGGTGGCCGGTGCCGTTGTGTCTCCCGCCGACTGAGCCGGACTGGAGAATCCGATCATGCCAACGATTGCGCTTAGGAATGCGATGGCCGAGACCACCACTCTGGAGACCGAGACGCCTCGAAGGACTCCTTGTGCAACGAACATCCATGTTGTTCTCCTTTCCAATCGGAGGTACCTCCCCGCGTCAGATGGTTCATGACTCGCCCAACTGCACAGTTCCCTTGAACTGCTGCCCGAGCACCTAACGGTTTGAGTTGACCCCGGAGCTTGCTCCCTCGCTGTTTCGACACGAACCGTCCCAGCGGATGGCCGTCCTCCTCGCCGAGTTCTGCATGGCTGCGACGCGAAGCGTTGGCCCGGACCATCTTGCTTCGCGTCGTCCGGCCCTTCGACGACGAGGACGCCCACGCTTCCAGTCCTCAATCCTGTGCTGGCATGCCCGTATAGCTGGGAGCGATGGCTTGAGAGGGTGTGAGCCCGAAGCCGATGTTGGGGCCGTAGACATCCATGGCGAGTGCCTGGAACATCCGAGTGGGCGTGACGGCATTGGGTTGCTTGGTCGATACGACCTCGATAGTCGTGTGGCGGGAAGGCGAGTACATGGTGATCGATTCGTAGCCAGGGAAACTGCCTTCTTTGCCGATGAACCCACCGGACTCAACGAACCCCAGCCCCTGGTACCACCGGCCGGGACCGTTGTAATTGTCGGAGAAGGCGTAGGGGATCATGTCCTTTTGTGCCTCTTTCCAGACCGCCGGCTTGAGTAGGGCACCGGTCCCCAGCGCTTGAGACCAGACTCGCAGGTCCGACAGCGTGGAGACCATACCGCCGGACGCCCCGACGCACGACTGCTGCAAGGCGGTGGCATCGTCTGAGGCAACGCCCGGCGCCTGGGTGGACATGACCCCTCCGGTACCGTACCCGTGTGTGAAGGGCACGCTCAGGCCGTTTCCCGTGGTCGGAAGAAAGGTGCGGTGGAGGCCGAGGGGTCGGGCGATGCGTTGCTGGATCACCGTGCTCACGTTTTCTCCCGTGACCAACTCCACGACCCGCCCCAGCAGGTCGTACCCATAGTTGCTGTAGGACCACTTGGTGCCAGGCGGTGAAAGTGGGGCCTGGGCCGCGCCGGCCGCCAGCACATCCGCTTCAGTGCACCCGGTGGCAAGCTTGTTCACGTTGGCCTCCTCGACGAGGAAGCCAGTTTGGAGACCACTGGTCATGTTGAGGAGCTCTCGGATTGTGATCTGGTTCCCGTTGGGCACTCCTGCTACCCACTTGGAGATATGGTCGTCGAAGGACACCCTGCCCTCGCCGATCAACTGAAGAATGAGATCGGCCGTGAAGGCCTTGGTCTGACTGGCGATCTTGAACTGCATGTCGGTACGAAGTGGCGCGCCGGTGGTGAGATCGGCAACGCCGGTCGCGCTGACAAAGGCTCCCTTCGGGCTCCAGATACCGACCAGCACTCCGGGAGTGTGATTCGTCTCCTTGAACTGAAGGACGGTGCGCCGGACCTTGGCCAGCGTCGACGGGTCGAGACGCCTGCTGATTGCGCCTCTATCTGGCGTAGAAGCAGCGTCGCCGCCGTTAGAAACAAAGGCCCCCACGAGAGCTCCGGTCAAGGCGATCACGCTGAGCGTGCCGATCCATCGGAGTTTGGAGCCGAATCGCCGGGATTCTTTACTTGCATGCATTGTCTTGTCTACTTTCTGGTCGGGACGGAGCACAGGTGCCTGCGGCGTTGGCGGCGCGGGCAGTGGCGGCGCCGATGCCGCTGCCGGCCCCGGTGATGATGATGACTGCGTCGTCGATCTCCATGACATCCCCCTATCGAAGGCCGATGCGGCGGGCGACTGCCGTAGCGTCGGCGGGGTTCAGGACGGAATTGGCTAGTCCCCAAATGCCCTCGAAGATCTGAGGCGGCGCGCTAGCCTGAATGCCGCCGAGCATCTCGGCCCGGTCGTCCACGTTCATCGCTGGGATCATCAAGGCGAGGGTCTTGGCCATTACTGGCGGCGGGATGCTGCTGACGATGGCGTTGTGGATTCCGACGGAGCCCTCGACGCCGATAGCGTCGAGGAGTGCCGGCATGACGATTCGCTCCTCGAATTCCTGGTGCGCGAGGTACGCGCCGGTGAACGACGCAAGGTCTAGGTACAGGTTGTGAATGCGAGCGCGTTGCCCTCCGGACAGGGCGTCGGTCATGGCGCTGGCCCGTTCGACGATGCGGGCCACCCCGGCGTCGAGGGCGGCGTGTTCGGTCGCGTTGCGGTCGAACAGGGTAGGAGTGTGTTCCTTGAGCACGGGAAGGATGTGTGTGTCCTCGTGGCCGGCATGGTCGACGAGAAGCTCAACGAGGTCAAGGATGTGAGCGGACAACGCGGCGCGGCCCTGCCTATCGCCGGGGTCGGTGTTGCCAGCGCTCACGGTCACGGCAAATAGCTCGGCGCGGACGCCCTTGTGGACGTCGCGGTAGGCGTCGAACGCGATCGTTGACGCCGGCTCAACGCTGAGCTCTGGGGCAAGATGTGGGTATTGGTCGATGATGGTCATGGTGTCCTTCCGGTAGCGCCCGGAGGCTCTACGCCCCCGGTATTTGGCTGTCAATGAAATGATGAAGGATCCGCCAAGGTCTCGCTCCTGAGAAGTTCGTAACCGTTCGCTAAACTTTTGCTAATTACCGTCCGACGGAGCGGGAGAGAGCGTGTTCGACCCAGAAACCGGGGCGTTGCTCGAGTCTGGCTGTTCGATCAGCGTCGCCACCGTCGGCCCCGACGGTGCACCGTATGCATCCCGCGGGTGGAGCATTACCGTCCTCTCGGACGCCATCCGCGTCCGGCTACTTCTCGACGCCGACGACCGAATCACCCTCGCCAACCTGGCCGGCGGTGGAGTGATCGCAGTAACCTGCGTCGCCGTTCCGACGCTGAGGGCGGTCCAGCTCAAGGGTGAGGCGGACAAGCCTGTCCAGACGTCGGACGCCGCTGACATCGCTCGTGCGGCCCGCCACTGCGAGAGCTTCTTCGCCGATGTCAGCAGCATCGAGGGAACTCCCGTAGCCTTCCTCGAGCGCCTGCGGCCGACTGCCTTCGCCGCGTGCACCTTGACGGTCACCGAGGTCTACGAACAAACACCAGGACCGGCCGCCGGCTCTCCGTTGCGGAGAGACCCATGAGCGACGAGCTCGACCTGCGCGACCTGCATCTGTGCTTCGAGGGCGCTGTGCCGGCCGTCATCGCGACGGCGAGCGCGGACGGGGTGCCCAATATCACCTACCTCTCCCGGGTGAGGATGGTCGATGGTGAACGGGTGGCGCTGTCCAACCAGTTCTTCTCGAAGACGGCGCGCAACCTCGCCGAGAACCCGCAGGGCAGCGTGCTTGTGATCGACCCGTGTACGTTCGACCAGTACCGGCTGAGGTTGGTGTTCGAGCGGACGGAGCGGCGCGGGCCGACCTTCGAGCGGCTTCGGGATGACGTGGACAGCGTCGCGGTGATGCACGGCATGCAGGGCGTCTTTTCTCTGCGCGCCGCCGACATTTACCGCGTCGTGAGCATCGAACAGACGGTGCACCGCTCGCCGGTCTCGGAGGAGACCCTGCGGCGCGGCCCGGCCGGACCCGACCCGGCGGCCGCTGCCCGGCTAGCCGACTTGAGCGCCCGGCTCAGCCGCAGCGGGGACCTAAACGCCTTCGTGGAGGTAACCGTTGATGGTCTCGCCGAACTGCTCGGTTACGAACACACGATGTTGCTGCTGGTCGACGAGCAGCGCCAGCGGCTGTACACGATTGCCAGCCACGGCTACGACAACGAGGGGGTCGGCTCCGAGGTCGCGGTCGGCGAGGGCATGGTAGGCATAGCGGCGCTGCGCTGCACGCCGCAGCGCCTCGGCAACCTCTTCCAGGTGCGGAAGTACGCTAGGGCTGTCGGTCGCGCCTACGCCGGCCGAGGGATCGGACCGGGCCACGACATCCCTATGCCGATGCTCACCGACATCCAAAGCCGCGTCGTCGTGCCGGCCATGGCCATGGGCCACCTGGTCGGGGTGCTCGTCGCGGAAAGCCCCGAGCCGGTCGCGTTCGACCACAACGACGAATCGACCCTCGGCGTGGTGGCCGCGCTCGTCGCCGGGGCGGTCGAGGGCGAGCGGGCGCGGCGGCCCGCCACCGTGGTCGGCCCCGCTGCCCGCGCCTCTGCCCCGGCACGGGCCGCGGCTGGAGCAGGGACCACGCGCATTCGCTACTTCCCGGTCGACGGCAGCGTGTTCATCGACGGGGACTACCTGATCAAAGGAGTTGCAGGGCGGCTGCTGTGGTCCCTACTCCAACAGCACGAAAACGAGGGGCGGATCGATTTCACGAATCGGGAAGTCCGCCTCGACCCGTCGCTCGAGCTGCCCGAGTTCCGAGACAACTTCGAGAGCCGCCTCGTGCTGCTGAAACGACGGCTAGAGGAACGGCACGCCCCGATCCGCATCGACAAGACTGGCCGAGGGCGGTTCCGCCTCGCCGTCGAGGCCGACCTACTAATCGAGTCCGTCCCCGTCGACGGCTGACTCCTATTCCCTCACCGTTGTCTTGTTACCCCCTGGAGTGAAACCAAAGAGTGCCCTTCTGGTGCCGATGAGGGCCCAGAACTGCCACGCAGAGAGACCGGCGAGCCACGGCTGCTAACGCGCCCGAACGACGGATCTGGCGAGCGGCAGGTGCCCCATAACGAGCGTCGTCAACCTTGCTGAGGGTGTCTCCGAACACTGGGAGCGAGGCGGTTATCGACCGTGGCTGACCAGCACATCGGTGATTCTCTAGTGGGCTAGCAGCTCTCTGATCGCCGCTATTAGCTTGACCTCAATGCTGAAATGCCCGAGGTCCTTGTAAAGGACAAGCTGCGCGTTGGGGACGATCTCAGCGGTGTAGTGGGCGTTGACCACGTTGCACATCTTGTCCATTTCTCCATGGAGCACGGTGACCGGGCAGGTGATGGCCATTACATCGAACGTCAGCCAACCTCCACCGTCAGCTAAACGGTCGTCGGTGTACCCCTCTAAGCCCTGAGCGAACCACTCTGGAAAGATGGCTGTCGCCTCCTGCAGCCAGTCGGGGTCCCGGAAAAGGGCCTCATCAGATGGAGCAAGAGCCTCGCTCATTCCACCACCCTGCATCTTGCTCCCTTTTTCGCCGTGCGCATCGATGGCGGCCTCAAGCGCAGATGGGCGGTCGGGGGCATCCCACACGGCCTGGCAGTGCGCACGGCTCATGGTGGACCGTGCCTTTTCACAACGCATGTCGGTCATGGAACAGCAGGCGACCACCCCCAGCACCCGGTCAGGCACAAGTGCGGCGAGCGCCAGGGCATAAGCACCACCGGTCGATTCACCCACGGTCAGGAACTTGTCGACGCCCAACTCATCGATGACAGCCAATGCGTCAGGTATCCAGTCGGCGATCGTGTGGCCGGGTAACGGCGTCGACATCCCATATCCGGGCCGGTCTATGCCGATGAGCAGAAGACCGGCTTCCGCGGCTTCGGCGTTCCGGTGGACAGGATCCAGTCGACTGCCTGGGCCACCATGACACCAAACAACGGGGATTCCATCTGGGCTTCCGTAGGTAGCGAACCCCACCACACGACCGTCTGTGAGTTCGATCACGCCTTCCACGACACAGTTCCTACCATTGGGAGTTGGGTGACCCCGAACACCAGATCGGTGGGGCAGAGGGCGCTCAGAGCTTGGAAGACTCCTGGACTTGTCGGTGGCTGGCCGATCGTCGGAAACGTGGGGCTGCTCAGCGAGGTCGTCGTGGCCGGCCGACGGATCCTCTAGGGACCCGGAAAGGCCGCGCGCAACTCATCCAACGCTCCGGAGCCGCGAACGGTGCTCGGAGTGTGAGCCGGATCCAATCTCCCGTAGATGAGACGGACAAACGCCTCGGCTGGAAGTTCGAGATCGGGCTGGCGCGATTGATCTCCCACTTCGAGAGTGACCGCATCGGGAGAGAGCTCGATGGAGAAGTCCCGCCTCGGTTGGTCAGTGCGCACGGCGATTGCCTGGGTGCTTCCCGGTGGCTGTGCAGTGAAGCGGGCGATGAGCTCAAGGTTGTCCACAATGTGCGCCGCGGACTCGGCTGGCAACGTCGCAGTCGGATCGATGGTGACCTCGATGTCCCACGTGTGCAGAGCATGCTCGTTGAGCCGCATGCCGACGAAGCCGTCAAAGGGCAGCTCCAGCGGACCCAGTGAGAAACGGAAGATCGAGCGAGCCTCGTCCGAAAGCGATTCGATACGCTCCAGTAGGTCCCGGTCCGCCACGAGCGCGTCGCCCGCCTTGGCTCGTGCCGCCTTGGCGTTCCAAGTTTCCCACACCCCCGGAGCGAAGTCATCGGGCGTTGCGTTCTCTTCGACGATGTCATCGAGTCGCCGCTGCATGATCACAGCCCCGGATCCGATGTGCGAGAGGACGTCGGCGATGGTCCACTCAGCCGGATACGCGGGCTCGTCGAGCTGGGCATCGGTCAGGGGTTCCACGACAGACCGAAGATGCTCCACCGACGAACCGAGAGCTCCAACAACCGACGCCATCTCGAGTTCAGCTCCGGACGAACCTGGCATTGACGACGGCACGCGCCTCGCTCGACGCCATCTTGAGCGGGCTCCAGGTCATCCGGTAGGCAGTGCGGTCGATTACGACCTCTGCCCGCTGGCTCACGGCGTTAGATGTCGCTCCCACTACCTCGACGATCAATGCGAGGTCCTCGCTGTGTCCTGAGGCCTCCAGAGTCACCTGGCTCTTCAAGACGCTGCGCCCTTCGGGGACGAGGCGCCGAACCGTCACAACCACGGTCGGGTGGTGCTCGACGTCGAAGAACTCCGCCGTGCGCAGGTGCTGGTCACGTTTAGCGTTCTTCGTGGTGAGCGAGCCTGCATCGATGCGCAGTTCGCCCGAGATGTTCCCCGCCTCGTCGACGGTCCCCTCTCCTTCGATCCGCTCGAAATGGCCGTGTACGGTGATCGCCCCCCAGAAGTGCTTGACGTGGAACTCCACGGCCGAAGCAGCAGGATCGAGTGACCATGTTCCCGGCGCTTCGCGCACGAGGGTTTGGAGGTCGACGGCGGAAGGGGTCGTGCCGTCATCCATTGGGCTCCGTTCTCTCGCTCACCTATCCCAGCGTGATGCCTCCACTGTATTGGCGAACCGGAACCATGAATCGCGATATTGGAGAGCTCCGGGTGCACGAGCGCCACGCTGAGCAACGTCCTCCTCGCCTGGTCCCCCCCACCTGCTGCAAGATCTGGGCACCACATACGTTCGCGTGGGTGCCCCTGGTTGACCGGGTCGGTGGGATACCACGGGTGCGGGATTCCTGAAGCAGGGCAAAGCGCCATTCTCGACCCTTCAGGAGAACAAGGAAGCCGTCGATAACTCCGAGATGAAGGTAAGGGCCCTTGCCCTCGTGGCGATAGCCACCGCACTGCTGTGGGGACCATTGGCGACTCCCGCCGATGCCGCTACTAGCCAGGGCTGCGTTGGCTCCATCTACTCATCCAGTAGTCAGAACCCTTCTCTCGACAAGATCACGGTCCCGGGATCCGGTGGGACGAATGCGGATCCGTTCCAGCTCTACTGGGCAGACCCTGTCGCCTGGACCGGGCAGACCTATGCGCCGATGACTGACGGCACCTGGCGACTCACCGTGCACAATGCCTCTTGGCTCTTCGTCTTGGGTGAACTTGTGACCGGCCATCTCCATGGGCTGACCGGCACCTTCAACAGCGGCCAGGGTGATACTTCTTTCACCAACTCGTTCACTCCTAGCTCCATCGAGCCGGTCACCCTCCCCGGCAAGTACGAGATCGGCTTCACCGTGACTGGCAATGGTGGAGTTAATTGCACGGGAACCATATCGGTCAGAGTATTGGACCCCCCCGGTCACAATCCATTGTGGTGGTTGGCGTTGATCTTGATCATCGCTGGACTGGTCATGCTCTTCGTATTCGGCATCTCGAAGTGGACCAGGCCCGTCCGGGTCCGAACGAACGATCAGGGAGAAAGGATGAAGTACACCGGAGCGAGGCACGTTGTTGCCGATACCATCGCCGGTTTTCTCCTCGGCATCGGCGTGAGCTTGATGGCGACGCTATATGGCGTCGTCGGATGGAGTACGGCCATGCCTAACATCATTATCGTTCTTGGCGTAGCGCTCGGACTCGGTCTTGGCCTCCTGCCAGTTCGAACAGTACTAGTGCTGACCGAAAATAAAGCGAAGCCGGACTACCCCTTGCTTCAATGACCCAAGAGGGTGGGCGATACCCGGGAGCTCTTACCTTTTCTGCCACAGACCGGCTATGGGGCGTCGGCGGCCCAGTTACCGTGAAAGCCGTACGGCACCCGCACTGGCAAGTGGACAACAGCCACTGGGTCGCCGGTGAAGTCTTGGGCGTGCAGCACCAAGAGATCGCTTGCCTCTCGCTCGGTGTCGTATACGAGGCTGAGAACGTAGCCATCGTCCTCTCCTGATGCAGTGTTCTCCGGCACGAAGACCGCCTCTCCGGCTCCGCCTCGGAGGGTTCTGGTTTCCTTCGCTCCTGTTGACAGGTCATGCTTGATGAGCGCCCCACCCATGGAGAGTCCGGCTTCGTCCTTTCGTTGTCGAGCGCGGCGCTGTACCCGTAGCGGTTTCGACGTCCAACGACGCGCTCGTCAACCCGCGGGAATTCTTGGGGACGGTCGTCGAGCAGTTGAGTGACCACCTTGCCGCCCCCCGGGTCGATGCGCCACCGCTCCAGCACCGGCGCACCCTCGTCGGGACCGATGAGGTGGGTGGCGAACATCTTCGGGTGCCGCACCAAGTCAACGATGACCGCTCCGTCCTCGTCGTAGGCGTTCATTGGGTGAAAGACGTAACAAGGGTCGACATCGCACCACACCACATCCTCCGCATTGCCTTCGAGCGGAAGGAGCCCGACCCTGCTCTCGTAGTCGTCCGACCACCGGTAGGGAAATGCAAAGCCCTCGGCCACGGCCTCCGGACTGAACACGACCGGAAGGTCGTAGATCACGGCAAAGGTGGACGTGAGTGACATGTCATGGATCGATACCGGCCCTCCGACAGGGATATCCACGGTCCGCCTCACCCGCCCGTCGACGTCGACGACGCTGTACTGCACCTGGTTTCCCCAAGCCCAGTAGTAGGAGATCGCGTGCAGCTCACCGGTTTGCGGGTCGCGCTTGGGATGGGCGGTATAGCCGCCTGGCAAGGTACCCTGAAAATCCGATGGTCCGACGGTGTCCAGCTCGTACGTCATCTCGTAGGGCCGGGCACCCGCCTCGACGATGGCATAGGTTCTGCCCGCGTGGGCAATGACATTGGTGTTCGACGAGAAATCCATCCCGTCTACGACTGGCCCGGGGTGCGGGTTCTCGCCGAGCGCAGCGGCCACGTCCGCCGAGCGGACCCATCGATTCCGATACCAGCGGGCTTTGCCATGTTCGATTCGGATCCCGTGGACCATCCCGTCGCCCGTGAACCAATGGTAGGTGGCGGGATCCGGCGGCGTAATCGGGTTGGGGCCGTTGCGCAGGTAGCGACCGTTCAACGTGCTCGGAAGCGTTCCGGTCACTGATAGGTCGGTCACCGTCTCTTCGCTGGCGACCGGGGCGTAGTTGCCCTCTAGATAGGGGTTGGCCATAGTCATCGCTGCCTCCTCTACTTTGTTGCGGCAGTTATACCCGATCAACCACCGCGGCGCTCGTGTTCACTTCACGGCGAGATTGCCCAGGTGACCCCGCCGAGCTGCCGTCGGATGCCCGATAACCTCGGTTGCCCAACCCTTAGACGTTGGACGTTCCGGACGGGCTTGATGATTGAGTGGTGATCGAAGACTCCGGAATCGGGTTGGGCGGTACCGCAAGACTCACAGTTCGGCCCCAGGCAGACCAATTCACGGTCTCCGTCGTACCTTGGTAGGAAGCTTGATACCCGATCGGCAACACCTTTCCGGTTGCCGTGACATACAAGGTCGTCGGGACCGAAGGGCTACCAGCCTGCACCGGTGAGTGTCCGAAGAGGGGGATCGCCTGTTGGCCTGCCACTGTGGTTACCTGGCCCCTGGTGAACGGTCCCACGACGAGGTTGCTGAAATCGGAGTTGAGTGTGACTGACGCGGTAACGGCTGAGTAGTTGGGATCGCTGGCGTCTAGGGATAACCACTTGCCGGCGACCTGCTGTGGATCAACACTGGACAGTCCGAAGTAGTTGGTAACGGCATTCGCGTCGCCCTGAATGTATGCGGCCGAGCCGAGGACGATGACCGTAGCCTTGGCTCCGTTCGCATCCACGACCTGTCGTCCATCGGAGGTTCCGATGTCATTGACCATCGACAGGCTCTTTCCTCGGGCATTGGCATGAACGACTTCGTGGACCCAACCCGCAGCGAGGGCGTTGTCCATTGCCAACTTGGCGATAGAGGCCGGCGCCATTTGTTCCGTTGAAGGCGCTCCTGTGGTTGAGCCACAGGACGCGGCATTGACAGCAATGATCGCAACAAGGGCGGAGCTGGCGAGAGTCCTCCTCCCTGCATGTGGAATCGTTGCCACACCTAGTTGTCGAACAAATGGTCCCTGACCTTTAGTCGGCCCGCGAAGAGGGTTGCCGCCCAATGTCTTTGGATGTTTGTATCTCCGCCGACTAGCGTGACCGGGGTGAATCTGAGGGTGGAGGAGCGCTGATGCAGCAGCCGATCGCGGACGTGTTCACTTGGCCGGCGGATGACCCGCAGCTGATCGGTAGCCGGTGCGAAGGCTGCGGGGCGGTCACGTTCCCGGTGCAATCGCGGTGTCCGCGCTGTAGCCGCCCGGACATGGCCGAACTACCCCTGCCACGCCACGGCACCCTTGTGTCCTGGACGACCCAGGGGTTCCCGCCGAGCTTCGACTATAAGGGCGGTCCGACAGGGGCCTCCTTCGAGCCCTTTGGGGTAGGGCTGGTGCAGCTTGGCGACGTCGTGCGGGTCGAGTCGCGGCTCACCGAAAGCGATCCCGAGAAACTCGACTTCGGCATGGAGGTCGAGCTGCGAATCGTCCCGTTCTACGTCGACGACGACGGCAATGAGATCATCACCTTCGCCTTCGCCCCGGTCGGGGTCCAGAACAACGGGGAGCGCTAAATGGACGACGTCGCAATCATCGGGGTCGGCCTCCACCCCTTCGGCCGCCACGGCGACAAGTCCGCGTTCGAAATGGCCGCCGATGCCGTGGAGCTGGCCTTGACCGACGCTGGCGTGCCGTGGAGTGGCGTCCAGCGCGCCTTCGGCGGGAGCTGGGAGGTCTGGACCGACCCGGTCACCAGTCTGATCGGCCTCACCGGCATCCCGTTCATCAACGTGTTCAGCGCGTGTGCGACTGGAGCCGCCACCATCCAGCAGGCCGCAAATGCCATCCTCGCCGGCACCGCTGACATCGTCATGGCGGTAGGAACGGACAAGCACGCTCGGGGCTCGTTCAAGGGCAACCCGGCGCTCACCAACGTGCCCGCCTGGTACGGCGACAACGGCCAATACGTCACTACCAAGTTCTTCGGCATGAAGATCAACAAGTACATGCACGACTACGGCGTGTCCTCTGCGACGCTGGCCAAGGTGGCGGCCAAGAACTACCGCAATGGCGCTCTCAACCCGAAGGCCTTCCGCCGCAAGCCGATCAGCGAGGAGGAGATCCTCAGCTCACAGATGCTCAACTACCCGCTTACCTCGTACATGTTCTGCGCTCCCGACGAGGGCGCCGCGGCGGTCGTACTCTGTCGGGCCGACATCGCCCACCGGTACACCGATACGCCGGTGTACGTGAAAGCCACTGCCATCCGGACACGCAACTACGGCGCCTATGAGGTCAACACCACATGGGCCCCTGTAGAGGAAGATGTCGCCCCCACCGTGTACGCGTCCCGCGCCGCCTATGAGGTAGCTGGGATCGGGCCCGAGGACGTTGACGTGATCCAGCTCCAGGATACCGATGCCGGCGCCGAGGTCATCCACATGGCTGAAAACGGCTTCTGCGCCAACGGCGAGCAGGAGAAGCTTCTCGCCGCGGGCGCCACCGAGATCGCCGGCTCCATGCCGATCAACACTGATGGCGGGCTCATCGCCAACGGTGAGCCGATCGGCGCCTCTGGCCTGCGCCAGGTCCACGAGCTTGTGCTCCAGCTCCGCGGTCAGGCCGGCGACCGCCAGGTCGAAGGCGACCCGCGGGTCGGCTACGCCCAGGTCTACGGGGCCCCAGGCATTGCCGCCGTCACCATCCTGGCCCGCTGAGGGCACCCACCTTCTGCCACACAGAACACCGCCAGATCGCCGGGACCTGGGCACGGACGGAGACGAGCCGGGCATCCCGACGGGCTAGATTTGCGTGCGATGGGTCCTCTTCTTCTTCTTCTTCTTCTTCTTCTCCTCCTTCTTCGAGCGATGACCGCTTGAGCTTCGCGACGGACATCAAGCCGCTCTTCAGGCAACATGACCGCCAGTCAATGGAAAGAGCATTTGATCTCTGGTCCTTCGACGACGTGCGGGCTCACGCTTCCGACATCTTGGAACAAGTGAAGAGGGGCTCGATGCCATGCGACGGAGCGTGGCCGTCCGAGCGAGTGCAAGTCCTTCAACGTTGGGTCGACAGCGGTATGGCCCCGTGAGTTCAATCACTTTGCATTCGGCATGTCGGGCGGGGCTCATCTAGCGCAAGAGGCGGCGAGCCCGGTCGAGATATCGGGACCAGCGACGCCCATGGGCGTGGACGGTGGTTCAGCCGCCGACCAGGAGTCGAAAATCGGCGACTCGAGAACGAATCACAACGGCAGCAGGCGGAAGGGACTGGTTGTTCGCCATCAATGCCCAGGCCGGAACCTTGGGCCTCACCTTGGGGACGACGACGCCAACGGACGTTACATTTCCGCCAGCCGAGCCAGCGTCTATGCCGGCTCGGGATCCCGGGGCAGGCCGAGGAGGCGCTCGCCGATCACGTTGCGCTGCACCTCGCTGGTTCCACCCGCCACGGTCAGGCACCGGGTGGCCAGCATTCCCTGGGTCCACCGTTGCGCCCTTCCCTCCATGGTCGCACCTTCGGGGCCGAGCATGGCCAGGCCGAGCTCCTGTACCCGTTGCTCGTGCTCGGCACCAAGCAGCTTGCGCAGGCTCGCCTGTGGACCCGGGTCGGTGCCGGCCAGAGCAGCCAGCGTGGCCCGGTGGGTCATCAGGCGCAGCGATTGGGCTTCGGCCAGCAGCCTGCCCAATCGCACCGTGAGGGCCGGCGTCATCGATGGTTCCCGACGCGTGGCCAGGCGTAGCAGTGACTCGACGCCGATGCCAAAGGTGGACCCCGAGGACATCGAGACCCGCTCGTTGGCCAGGGTCATCCGAGCCAGGGCCCACCCACCGTTGACCTCGCCGATCACGCAGTCATCGGGAACGAAGACCTCGTCGAAGAACACCTCGTTGAACATGGCCGCCCCGGTCAGTTCGCGCAAGGGCCGGATGTCCAGCCCCGATGAGTGCATGTCGACGATGAAGTAGGTGATGCCCGAATGCTTGGGTGCGGACGGATCGGTCCGGGCCAGGCAGATCCCCCAGTCGGCTTCTCGGGCCATGGATGTCCACACCTTCTGACCGGTGAGCAACCAGCCACCATCGGTGGGGTCGGCGCGGGTGGACAGGCCGGCCAAATCGGAGCCCGCTCCGGGCTCGGAGAACAGCTGACACCAGCGCAGCTCGCCCATCAAGGTGGGTTCGACCCAGCGAGCGAGTTGGTCGGGTGTGCCGCGGGCGATGATCGGGGGGAGCGCCCACGCGCCGATGCTGATGTGTGGACGCTCGATGCCCGCCGCGGCCAGCTCTTCGTCGATGACCACCTGCTCCACCGCGCCGGCGTCCCGGCCCCACGGCCGTGGCCAGTGTGGCACCACCAATCCGGCATCGACCAAGGCCCGCCGGCGGCCGCGGTCATCGGTGGCCACCAGCGCGGCGACCACGGTAGCGAACTCCGACCGGACCACGTCGGCCTCGGCGGGTAGGTCGGCAGCCAATGTGCGACGGGCCCCGCCCTCGGCCCGAGCGGCCACCTCGACGCAGTAGTCGTCGGGCTCCCCCATCAGCTGCCGGTCGGCCATCGCACGCTTCAGGTGAAGGTGCAGGTCGTGATCCCAGGTGAAACCGATCCCGCCCAAGATTTGCAGGCACTCGGTGGCCCCTCGGGCGTACCCGTCGAGGGCTAGGGCGCCGGCGGTGGCGGCGGCCAAGCCGACTCCGCTGTCTTCCTCGTCGCTTCCCACGGCAAGTGCCGCATCCCAGGCCACCGCGGTCATCTGTTCCACCCGGATGGCCATGTCAGCAAGCCGGTGCTTGACCGCCTGGAACTGCCCGATCGGTCGGCCGAACTGGACCCTCACTTTTGCATAGTCGGTGGCGGTGTCCAGCAACCAGCGGGCACCTCCGGCATGCTCGGCCGCCATTAGACACATCACCACCTCACGCACCCGATCCGTGGTGAGGGCGCGGAGTTGCCGCTCGGCGGGAACGGTGACCGATTCCACGTGGACCTCCCCCACCCGGCGGGTGGGATCAAGGCTGGACAAGGAGGTCACCGACAGCCGATGGTCCGATTCGGGTACCGCCAACAGACACCAGACCGGCTGGCCGTCGACTTCTCGAGCCGGAGCCAATACCAACGATGCCGTCGAGGCCCCCAGCAGTGGCCGCAGGGTGCCCGAGACGGTGATCTCCCCGGCAGTGCCCCGGTCGTCCACGGTCAGAGCCGATTCTCCCAGCGAGAGGGTGGCCGGCGAGGTGCCGTCGATCAAGCCGGGCAGGAACCGTGCCTTCACCGCCGGGTCGGCAGATTCGGACACCAGTGCCGAGGTGGCCACCGTGGGCAGGAGCGGGCCCGGGACCATCGACCGCCCGGTCTCCTCGAGCACAACCGCCAGCTCGAAGAGCCCGAAGCCCTGACCCCCGAACTCCTCGGGAAGATGGATTCCGAGCCACCCCTCGGCAGCCATCTCCTTCCAGATTGGTTGGAGTTCCTCGACCTCGACGTCGAGCAGCGCCCTCGGCACGCTCGGCGGGCAGTGGGACTCGAGCCAACCTCGCACCGACATGGTCAGCGCCTGGTGCTCATCGGACAAGGCGATCGCCATGGCCCCCCTCTCCTTCATCGTGGTCAGCAGGCTCCTCCACCAACTCCATCGAGAGCGCATTGGAGGGGCAGCCGTCGACGGCCACCCGGATCCGGTCCGCGGTGTCGCCGGCCGGGTCGATGATCACCGACAGCCCTTCATCATCGAGATCGAAGGTGGCCGGAGCCCAGAAGACGCAGTTTCCCGACCCTACGCATTTCTCACGGTCGATCTCGACCCGGATCATTGGGTGTCCACCCTCTCCGCTGCCAGGTGAGCCTCGCGCAGTTGCCGCTTGCGAACCTTCCCGTTGACGTCACGGGGGATCTCCGCCACCACCTCCCAGTCTTTGGGCACCTTGTAGCGCGCCAATCGGCTACCGACAAAGTCGGCCAGCTGGTCGGTGGTCACCTCGGTCCGCAACTGCACCATGGCCTTGAGCCGCTCCCCATCGCGGGAATCGGGAACCCCGAAGACGGCACAGTCGACCACCGCCGGATGATCGAACAGCACCTCCTCTATCTCCCGCGGTGCGATGTTGACTCCACCCCACAACACCATGTCCGACACCCGGTCGGTAATGGTGAGATAACCATCCTCGTCGAGGTACCCGATATCACCGACGGTGAAGGCGTCGTCGTGCCACGCCGCGTTGGTGGCGTTGTCGTCGTTGCGGTAACGGAAGCGCCTCTGTCCTGGCGGACGGATGTAGATGATTCCCGACTCCCCGGTGGCCACCGGCTTCCCCTCCTCGTCGAGGATCCGGATCTCGACCCCCGGCCACGGGCGGCCCACACTCCCCGGGCGGGCGCGCCACTCGTCGGGTGAGATCTTGGTGGCGCCCCCCTCGCTGGCACCGTAGAGCTCGTGGATCTCGGCGTGGGGAAACGCCTCCATCATCTTGAACTTTACGGCAACCGGGCAGGGAGCTGCGGCGTGCACGATCAGCGACAGGCTGGACACATCGATCTCCGCCCGTTCGACCTCGGGGATCTCGAGGATTCGGATGAAATGGGCGGGCACCATGAAGGACCGGGTGCCCCGGCGCCGGCTGACCTCGGCCAGGAACCCTCGCGCCTCGAACTGGTCGGTGATCACGGTGGTGGCGCCGACGAAGAGGGAGCACAGCGCCCACCCCATGTGGGAAGCGTGATAGGCCGGTCCGCTCATCACGTACACATCTTCGGGGGTCCAATTCCACAGGGCAACCTGCCCTTCCATGCCCTGTGACCGACCTCCTTCGTCGACCAGGCTGGTGTGGACCACCCCCTTGGGGCGCGAAGTGGTACCCGAGGTGTAGAACATCAGCTCGGGCCCGGAGCCACTGTCTGCATCCGCGGCCGGGGCGGCGCCGGCGAGCAGGTCCTCGTAGTCGTCTCCCACCTGGAGGAGACCGGCGGTTCGATGGGCGAGCGCCTCGTCCAGCTGGTGGTCGGTGCCGGTATGGCCGACGGCCACCGCCACGTCGGCATCGGCCAGGATATAGGCGAGCTCGTCCGACTTGAGGTGCCAGTTGATCGGAAGAAATGGGGCGTTGAGCATGGCGGCGGCCGTGGCCACCTCGAAGATCTCCATTCCGTTGGGTAGCACGGCGGCGACCGGCTGTCCGGGGCCGGCGCCACGGTCCCCGAGCACCGATGCCAGCCGACCGGCCCTTTGGTCCAGCTCGCCATAGGTGCGGGACACGTCGCCCATGATCAGGGCCGTTCGGCCGGGATCGGCTCGGGCATGCCCGGTCACCCCTCGCACCGGAGCCGGGCTACGTTCTTTCATCGCCGCAGAGACTACTGTGCCCGGCACCGACGTCCCCGCACGAACGGGGCGCGGATCGGAGGAGGACCATGCGCGAGGTGACCACCCGGGCCGACAGGACCGTCAATGCGCCCGCCCGAGAAAGGGCGACCCCGTCGCTCCCAGGTGGTGGTCGACGTGGTTGATACCGCCCCGGTGACACCGGTAACCCATCCGCTCGATTCCCTTCGCCCCGACGAGGTGAGCCGGGCCGTGGCGGCAGTTCGGAGCACCGGTCGCATCTCGGAGTCGGCCCTCTTCTCCACGGTCACCCTCGACGAGCCGGCCAAGAGCGTGCTCGCCGCCCACCGGGATGGGGACACCGTGGACAGACGGGTCCGGATGATCATCGTCCCCGGTCCCGAGGCCGCAGTGGTGGAAGCCGTGGTGTCGCTGGGCGACGGACCGCCGGACGACGGAGCGACGGGCGACGGGAAGGTCATCGAATGGACCGTGCACGAGAACGTCCGGCCGGCCCTTCTGTTCGACGACTCCTACCGTGCCATCATCGCCCTCCGCGCCGACCCGGAGTGGCAGGAGGCCATGCGGCGGCGGGGCATCACCGACTTCGAGAAGGTGCAGATCGATCCCTGGCCGACCGGCAATTTCGGAAACCCGCTGGAAGAAGGTCGCCGGATCGCCCGGTGCATCTCGTTCTACCGCGAGGAGCCCGGGGACAATGGCTACGCCCGGCCGGTGGAGGGAGTCCTGGCCACCGTGGACGGAGCTCGCGGCGAGGTTCTCGAACTGCTCGACCTGGGAGTGGTCCCCTTGCCCGAAGGCCGGGGCAGCTATCGGGCCGAGGACAACCAGCCCCAACGCAGCGATCTGCGTCCTCTGGACATCGTGCAGCCGGAGGGGCCCAGCTTCGTCCTCGATGGAAATCTGCTCACCTGGCAGCGGTGGTCGATGAGGGTGTCGATGGATCCGCTGGAGGGATTGGTCCTCCACACCATCGGCTACGAGGACGGGATGATCCGACCCATCCTCCACCGGGCGTCGATCTGCGAGATGGTCGTTCCCTACGGCGATCCCGGACCGATGCACGGTTGGAAGAACGCCTTCGACGTCGGCGAATGGGGTCTCGGTCGCATGGTCAACTCGCTGGCACTGGGTTGCGACTGCCTGGGGGAGATCGCCTACCTGGACGCCGTCTTCTCCAGCGAGCACGGGAAGCCCTATGTAGTGGAGAACGCCATCTGCATCCACGAGGAGGACTACGGGATCCTGTGGAAGCACCAGGACATGAACATCGGGCACACCGAGGTCCGTCGGTCCCGGCGCCTCGTGGTCTCGTCCATCTCTACGGTGGGGAACTACGAGTACGGCTTCTACTGGTACTTCTACCTCGACGGGTCCATCCAGCTCGAGGTCAAGCTCACCGGAATCATGTCCACCCAGGCCGTGGCGCCCGGAGAGGAGACTCCATTCGGATCGGTGGTGGCTCCCGGGTTGGCCGCACCGATCCACCAGCACCTGTTCTGCGCCCGGCTCGATCTGGCCGTCGACGGACCGGTGAACGAAGCCTACGAGGTGTGCTTCGAGGCAATGCCCGCCGGCGCCGACAACCCCTGGGGCAACGGGTTCCGTCAGCGGGCCACCCGGTTGGACTCGGAGCGGATGGCCAAACGTGACGTGGACCCGGCCAGTGGTCGTCACTGGCGGTTCGTGAACCCGTCGGCCACCAACGGCCTGGGAGCACCGGTGGCCTACAAACTGGTTCCGGGCCCCACCCCCACTCTGTGCGCGCTGGACCGACTCGAGCATCGGCCGACGGGCCGGATTCGCACGGCACAACTTTTGGGTGACCCCTTACTCACCCGATGAGCGGCGGGCGGCGGGCGACTATCCGAATCAACACCCCGGGGGCGACGGGCTGCCCCGGTGGACGTCGGCCGATCGCTCGCTGGTGGACACCGACATCGTGGCCTGGCACACCTTCGGGGTCTCCCACTCGCCCCGGCCCGAGGACTGGCCGGTGATGCCGGTGGAGTATTGCGGGTTCCATCTGATGCCGGTGGGTTTCTTCGACTCCAACCCCACGCTCGACGTCCCCCCGCCGTCCACCCACTGCGACTGATACGCCATCGGGCCGGGGCGGTCTGCGGCGTCCCCGATCCGGACCGATACCATGGCCGCCATGCCCGACCTCGAGTCCCTCCTGTACGACGAATCCGACGGCGTGGCATGGGTCACCCTCAACCGTCCTCAGGCGCTCAACGCCTTCGACACGACCATGCAGCGCGAACTGCGTGAGCTGTGGCTGATGCTCCGAACCAACGACGATGTTCGCTGCGTGGTGGTCACCGGAAGCGGGGACAAGGCGTTCTGCACCGGTCTGGACCGCGAGGGAATCGGGTCCTTCGACGACCTGCCGCCGGGCAAGCTCCCCGGCTACAACACCCCGTGGGACTTCGATGATCCCGGCAAGAGCGTCTGCCCCAAGTCGAACGATCTGTGGAAGCCGGTCATCGCCGCGGTCAACGGTATGGCCTGCGGCGGAGCCTTCTACATCCTCGGCGAGGTGGATTTCATCATCGCCGCCGACCACGCCACCTTCTTCGATCCCCACGTGACCTACGGCATGCCGGCCGCGTTCGAGCCGATCAACCTGTTGCACAAGATGCCGTTCCAGGAGGTCATGCGCCTGGCGCTGCTCGGTGCCCACGAGCGCCTGTCGGCACAGCGCGCCCACCAGATCGGCTTCGTCAGCGAGGTCGTGCCCAAGGACGAGCTCGCGCGACCGGACCGCCTGGGCCGCCCAGGTCATCGCCGACCAGCCCGCGCTGGCGGTGGGAGGCACGGTTCGGGCGCTGTGGAGCGGCCTCGAGCTCTCCCGCCGCCAGGCCCTCGATCAGGCCTTCCTCTTCACCCACGTGGGCACCGACCCGGCCCTGCTGGCCGAGGGGCAGGCCCGGTTCACCTCGGGCAGCCGGATCGACTGGCGCCTGCGCTGAAGGCTCGCCCGGCTCACCTCACCCGGGTAGGGGTGGCAGCCCGCCGGCGATCGTCTTGGTTTCGGTGTACTGCTCGAACCCCTCGATCCCGTTCTGGCGACCGATGCCGCTGGCCTTGTACCCGCCGAAGGGTGCGTCGGCTCCATACCAGAGACCTCCGTTGACCATGGCCGACCCGGCGCGTATCCGCCGGGCCACGCGCGACTGCCCGCTCCTCCGAGCCCGAGGTCACGCCGCAGCCCAGCCCGTAGGGGCTGTCGTTGGCGATGCGCACCGCGTCGTCGTCGTCTTCGAAGGGGATGACCACCAGCACCGGCCCGAAGATCTCCTCTTGGGCGATGGTCATCGAGTTGTCCACGTCGGCCATCAGGGTGGGCTCCACGAAGTAACCCTTGGGCAGGTGGCTGGGACGTCCGCCCCCGACCACCACCCGGGCGCCCTGTTCGATCCCTGTTCGATGTAGCCGAGGATCTTCTGGCGCTGGGAGGCGTTGATCTGGGGCCCCTGGAAGTTGGAAGGGTCGGTGGGATCCCCGTAGGCCACGGTGCGGAAGCCCGTCCTCCATCAGGGCGATCCCCTCGTCATAGCGGGACCGGGGCAGCAGGAGGCGGGTGAGCATCACGCATCCCTGCCCGCCGTGCACGCATACCGCCCACGCCGAGCTGAGCTTCGCTTCGAGGTCGGCGTCGTCGAGCACGATGTCGGCGGACTTGCCGCCCAGCTCGAGGAAGAGGCGCTTCAGCGTCGGTGCCCCCTTCTCCATGATGCGCCGGCCGACTGCGGTCGAGCCGGTGAAGGAGATGAGATCGACCCGCGGATCGGTGACCAGATCCTCGGCCACCTGGTTGTCGGTGGTGGTCACCACCTGGAGGACGCCGTCGGGGAAGTCGGTCCGCTCCGCCACCAGCCGGCCGATCCGGGTGGCGTTCCACGGGGTATCGGGGGCAGCCTTCAAGATGACCGTATTGCCGGCGGCCAGGGCCTGGCCGATCTTGTTGATGGACACCTCGAAGGGATAGTTCCACGGCACGATGGCCGCCACCACGCCTACCGCCTCTTTGAGCACCCTGCGCCAACTGCGCATCCCGAAGGCCGTGCCCTCGGGGAGGTCGCGCTCCCAGGCGAACTCGTCGATGAACTGGGCCGGCCAGGTCAGCCCATCGGCCAGCGGGGCATCGAGCTGGGGGCCGTAGGTGAGCAGGACCGGAGTGCCCACCTCGGCCACCAGCTCGGCCCGCAGCAGCTCGGCCTCTCCCTCGAGCGCCGCTTGGAGCTGGAACAGGCACCGCTTGCGCAGTTCTCTGTCGGTCGACCAGTCGGTGTGGTCGAAGGCCCGGCGGGCGGCGGCGATGGCGCGGTCCATGTCCTGTGTCCGGCGTCGGCCGTCTCGCCGAGCACCTCTTCGGTGGCCGGGTTGACGTTGGGGAAGCGACGGCCGGTTCTCGGCCTCCACCAGCTTGCCGTCGATGAGCATCCGGGATTCGCCGGTGATGGCGGCGGGGTCAAGGGTCGTGGTCATGGTGTGCTCCTCCTCAGGTCGGAGACGGTTCGGGCGTCTTTGATCATGCTCTCCTGGACGAACGAGGCCACCAGCGTGCCGTCCTCGGGTGAAGACGTGCGCCCGCCCGTAGCGCGATCCCCCGGCCGGCCTAGGCGCTCTCGTGGGCCATCAGCAGCCAGACTCCCCGTCGGGACCGGCTCGTGGAAGGTGAGGGTGTGGGAGACCACACCGGTGGCGATGTCCCGGTGGGCCATGTTCTGCCCGATCCCGGGGTGGGGCCGCATGGCCGTCCCGATGAGGAACCCATCGGTGCCGTAGGCCAACAGGGCCTGGGCCAGGGCCGGATCGTCGGTGACCGCCGGCAGCCGGATCCAGACGAACAGCTCGGCCGGGCCCACCGGCGATCCGGGTCCCCGGTGTCCACGCCACCCACCACCCGCAGCTCGCTCCCCGGGGCCGACCAGCCCGCCCTGGCCGGGGCCGGTGAGCCGTCGGGCCCGTCGACGTCGGGCATGGTCGGCTGGTGCCGGATCAGGTCGGGGCCGTCGGCGCGGCGCAGGACGAGCCCCTGGGCGCACACCCGCTCGCCCTGGTGCGACGGTCACCGAGTGGCTGCCCATGGTCCGACCGTCATGGATGACGTCGACGTCGAGTCTCGATGGGGCTGGCCGACCGTGGCGCTGCGGGCGAAGAGGGTGTGGATCGAGGCCACGTCCTTGGTCTCGGCCACCCGGTCCGAGGCCAGGATCATCTGGGCCAGGAGCTGGCCGCCGTAGACCACGTCCCGGACCCCGGGGTCGCCGATGTTGGTGGCCGAGTAGCGGCCGTCCGCCGGCTCGGCTCGAGGGCGAAGCGTCGGAAGGTCGGCGGAAGCCGACCTGGCGTGAGGCGTCGCGGTGCCTCGCCGGCTCGGTCGTCGGTCACCTCGCTCAGAAGCCGAAGGCCGACACGTCGAGGGTGCCGACGGACAGGGCGGCCATGGTGCCGCCATCGGTGAGGATGCTCTCCCCGGTGATGGCCGAGGCGGCCGGCGAGTTGAGGAAGACCAGCGGCGCGGCCTGCTCGTCGGGGGTCTGGCGGTGACCGAGGGGGATCGGGTAGTTGTCCATGAACTCCTTGCCCATCTGCTCCTCGAAGTCGGGCATCATCGGCGTGTCGGTGGGCCCGGGCAGGGTGCAGTTGATCCGGATGCCCCTGCTCGGCCAGGGCCAGCGACTCCACACGGTCCACACGATGATCACCTCCTTGGACGGGGCATAGCCGCTGGCGATCTCCTCGGGGTGGTCCTCCAGCCACTGCCTGCCGGCCGCGAATCCCTCGGTGGTGACCAGCGGCTTCCACTTCTCCACGTTGGCCAGCCAGCTGGCCCCGGCTCCCGAGGAGATGCTGGCGATGGCCCCTCCCGGTTCCATGCGCTCGACCACCAGGTCGGCCAGATGGCGCTGGCCGACGAAGTTGACCAGCATGGTGTCGAGGTCCGAGAACCGCCCGCCGGGCAGGCCGGCGCAATTGAACAGGGCGTCGATCCGGCCGCCGATGGCGTCGACGGCGGCGGCGATGGCGTCGGGGTCCTGCAGGTCGGTGGCGTGATAGCCGGCCACCTCGATGGGCGGCTCCTTCAGGTCGATCACGTGGATTTCGGCGCCGAGCGGCTCCAGCTGGCGGACCACGGCGGCCCCCATGCCGGCGCCTCCCCCGCCGCTGACGACCACCCGCCGTCCTTCGTAGGTCGATGCAGTGATGTCACGTCCGTTCCCCTCTCCGGCTCAGGCCGGCGTCGGTGGTCACCGGGGCAGCCCCAGACCGTGCTCGGCCACGATATTCCGGTTTATCTCGCTGGTGCCTCCGGCGATCGAGAACCCGGCGAGGCACACAGACGCTTCGACCAGCGGCCTCGAGCGCCGCCGGCCCGAGCAGCCCCACGGCCAGTCCGGCCAGCTCCTGGGAGATCTCCGCCCACATCAACTTGGCCATGCTGCCCATGGCCGGGGACGGCCGGCCGCCTCGCCCGACCACCTCCAGCTCACGGGCCGTGGACCAGCGCAGGCAGGCGATCCGGCTGTACAGGCGGGCCAGACGGTCGCGGTCGACTGGGGTCACCGCGCACTCCGCTGCGGCGGGTCTCCTCCATCAGGTCGGCGAAGCGGGCGCTCAGGCTGAGGTGGAACTTGGCCACCCCGGCCCGCTCGTAGCTGAGCGTGGTCATGGCCACCTTCCACCCCTCGTTGAGCGGTCCGAGCAGCGAGGAGGTGGGCACCCGGACGTCGGTGAAGAAAGACCTCCGAGAAGGTCACCTCGCCGGTCATGGTGCGCAGTGGGCGGACCTCGATGCCCGGCGTCCTCATGTCCACCAGCAGACAACTGATGCCCGCTGTGCTTTGGGCGGCGAGGGTCGGTGCGCACGTAGAGCTGGCACCAATCGGCATAGTGGCCCGAGGCTGTTCCAGGTCTTCTGCCCGTTGACCACGAACTCCTCTCCGTCGAGCACGGCCGAGGTGCGCAGGGAGCCCAGGTCGGAGCCGGCATCGGGCTCGGACATGCCCTGGCACCAGATCTCGTCGCCCCGCAGCATGGGGAGCGAGGAACCGGTCCTTCTGGTCCTGGGTGCCGACCTCGAGGATGGCCGGCGCGATGTTGGCCACCCCGATGACGTTGATCGGTCCGGGGGCCTCGGCCTCGGCCATGACCTCGTGATAGGCCAGTTGCTCGGCGACGGTGGCATCGCGGCCCCGGTACTCGCTCCGGCCAGGCCACCGCCGCCCACCCGGCGTCGGCCAGTGCCCGGTTCCACCGGCGCAGGACCTCGAGGGCGCCCTCGTCCTCGAATCCCTCCCACCCGGCACTCGACCACCTCGGGAGTGAGGTTGTCGCCGAGCCACTCCTGCAGGGCGCGCCGGAACTCGGCCAGGCCGAGTGGGCGTCGCAGCGTCGATTTCCACGGGCTCTCCTGATCGTTGGGCGCTGCACTGCACGACCGCTCCGCCGTCGTGGCGCCTCACGGTACACCAGGCGCCAGCGACCCCGACAATGCCGTTTTCACTCGTCCAGGACGCTCCTGCACCCCGACCGGGAGCTGATGACCGGCGTGCCGCTCAACCCGAGTCGCACACCCCGAGGGCGGGAAGGCAGAACCGCAGGACCAGGGCCTTGGCCGCCGACCGGTCCATCGATCGGGGCCGACGTTGCGGGTGGGCCACACTCCAGACCAGGTCGAAGATGGTGCTGGCGTCGGGCGATCGGGTCGGTGTCCGGGAAGGAGCCGTCGACGGACCCCCGGTGCAGGGCGGCGAGCAGGGGTGCGGTCGAGACCGTGAGCGCAGCGAGGACTCCTCTTCCTCGTACCCGTCGGCCTGGCGGGCCACGGCGTTGAAGATCACCAGCCGCCGCACCCGGCGCCGGTCGAAGGCCAACGACACCATCTCGTCGACCCAGGCCAGGACCGCGTCGAGCGGCGCCCGGCGCTTCGGAGACCACCGCGCCACCTGGGCCACATCGGGATCCGAGGCCGTGCGGAACATGGCCAGCAGCAGATCGTCCTTCGAGCGGAACTGGCGGTAGAAGGCGCGGGTCGACAGCCCGGCATGGTCGAGGATGTCCTGCACGCTGGCCCCCTGGAAGCCGTTGCGCCGCATGACGTGCAGGGCGGCATCCATCAGCCGGCATTGTTCGGTCCCGGTCTGGGGGGCGGGTGGGGAATCGAGGACACCCACGTCGGCAACCACCGGGGACACGGCAGCCACACTATCGGTCCCGGCCGAAGGCTTTCTCAGCCGGCCGGCGTGATCCAACCCGGGGACGAGGTGGTCCGACCGGCGGCCATGCTCGAGCCGATGTAGTTGCGCTGGGCCTCGACCGTGCCGGCCCCGATGCACAGCCCGCGGATGTCCCGGTAGGCCCGCTCCAGCGGGTACTCGCGGCTGTAGCCGTAGCCGCCGTGGATCTGGATGGCCTCGTCGCACACGAACTTGGCCGCCAGGTTGGCGGCGGTCTTGGCCATGGCCGTCTCCATCGGCCGGCGGGGTGCCGCCCGGGCCGGCCAGCCGCACCGCCCGGCCCAGCAGCAGCCGGGCCCCTTCGAGGGCCACGGCCATGTCGGCCAGCTTCCACTGCAGACCCTGCAGCTCGGCGATGGGCCTGCCCGCCGACCACCCGCTCCCGCATGTAGGCGACGGACCGCTCGAGCGCCCCCTGCGCCGCCCCCACGCACATGGCCGCGTTGCCGCACCGCTCGTGGTTGAGGTGGGACAGCAGCAGCTTGAACGGCTCGCCCGACGACGGGTCGCCGGCCACCAGCACGTCGTCCTCGGTGACCGCCACCCCGTCGAAGGCGATCTCCGACTCGGTGGCGGCGTGGATGCCCATGCCCCGGTGACGCCCGGTCAGGGCCACCCCGTCGCGGTCCATGGGGACGACCACCGCCCCGATCCCCCGGGCACCCTCGCCGCCCGGCCACCGGCACCACACCAGCACGCCCGAGGCGGCATGGCCGAGCGTCGAGTAGTTCTTGTAGCCGTCGAGCCGCCACCCGGCCCCGTCGGGCTTGAGCGCGGTGCGCATGCTCCTGCACCGCCGATCCGGCATCGGGCTCGGTGATCCCGATGCTGATGATGGCCTCGCCGTCGGCCACCGCGGGGAGCCACCGGTCCTTGAGGCATCGGAACCCAGGTGTTCGATCCCTCGGGGCGGACCGTTGTAGGCCAGCTGGCAGCAGATGGCGGCGGACACGTCGTGGCGGGCGATCTCCTCCAGCACGATGGCCGCCTCCACGTCGCCCATCCCGAGACCGCCCCACTTCTCACCGATGGTCACCCGGAACAGGTCGGCGGCGGCCAGGGCGGCGATGGCCTCCCTGGGCACCTCGCCGGACTCGTCGTGGTGGGCGGCCCGGGGGGCGACCTCCCGGGCGGCCACGTCCCGGGCCAGCTGGCGGAGGGCGGCCTGGTCCTCGTCCTCGGCCCACGGATCGCCGTCGGCGTCGGTCCCCATCTCAGTCCGACGGCTCGGTGCCGACCACGCCCACGAAGCTGACGCACTCGCCGGGCGCGCCGCCGAGGTTGTGGGTGAGCCCGAGGGTGCGACCGCCCTCGGTCACCGTGGCGATCTGGCGCTCCGGCGGGGCCTGGCCGGCGGAGCTGCAGCCAGCACTCGAACAGCATCCGCAGGCCGGTGGCCCCGATGGGGTGGCCGAAGCTCTTGAGGCCGCCGTCGGGGTTGACCGGGAGCTCCCCGTCGCGGTCGAAGGTGCCGGCCATCACCTCCTTCCACGCCGTGCCCCGGTCGGCGAAGCCGAGGTCCTCCATCAGGACCAGCTCGGTGGGGGTGAAGCAGTCGTGCACCTCGGCCATGGCCAGTTGGGCCCGCGGGTCGTCGACGCCGGCCTGGCGGTAGGCGTCGGCGGCCGACCGGACCACCTCCTCGAAGCTGGTGTAGTCGTAGTCGGGGTCGATGGCCCCGGCCGCCGGACCGGCCACCAGGCTGAGCCCCTTCACGTACAGCGGCGAGTCGGTGTAGCGGTGGGCGTCCTCGGCCCGGCAGATCAGGGCCGCGGCGGCCCCGTCGCTCACCCCGCTGCAGTCGAACACCCCGAGCTGGCCGGCCACCCGCGGGGAGGCGGCGATCTTCTCCAGCGAGACCTCCTTCTGGTACTGGGCCCTCGGGTTGACCGCGCCGTTCTGGTGGTTCTTCCAGGCGATGCGGTTGAGCACCGACCCCATCTCCTCGGGGTCGACGCCGTACTTGTGGCAGTAGGCCGGGACCAGAAAGGAGAAGGCGGCCGGCGAGCTGAGGGCGGCGTTGGTGCCGTCCCCCACCCGGTGGATGCCGGTCAGGCCCGAGTAGCCCGAGTCCTTCAGCTTCTCCACCCCGATGGCCATGGCCAGCTCGTAGGCGCCCGAGGCCACCGCGTAGCAGGCGTTGCGGAAGGCCTCGGATCCGGTGGCGCAGAAGTTCTCCACCCGGGTCACCGGCTTGTAGCCGATCTTGAGGGGCTTGGACAGGGTGATGCCCGAGCTGCCCGAGCCCAGGGTGCCCAGCCAGAAGGCGTCGATGGCGTCGATGGCCACCCCGGCCGAGCCGGTGCACTCGACGGCGGCATCGGTGAGCAGGTCGTTGGTGCCCTTGTCCCAGAGCTCGCCGAAGGGGGTGCACCCCATGCCCACGATGGCCACCCGATCGCGGATCCCCGTGCTGGTCATGTCGTTGGTTCTCCTTCTCCGTCGACCGTCGGCACCGTCCCGTCGGCGGTGCTCGGGCAGCGGCCGAGCCTTCCAGAAGTAATTGTGTACACCTTGGGCGCTGTAGAGGCGCCGGAAGGTCATCTCCACCCGGGTGCCCACGGCCACGGCGTCCGGGTCGACATCGGTCATCTCGCCCCGGTAACGGCCCCCGCCGTCGAAGTCGATCACCGCCCCGACCATCGGGGGCGAGAGGCTGAAGGCCAGCCGGTCGATCGTGTAGGTGGCCACCGTGCCCCGGAGATCGGCCATCCGCTCGGGGACCATCTGGTCCACCGCCTGGCACGAGAGGCAGATCCGGGTGGGCGGGAGATGGCGGAACCCGCAGACCTGGCAGCGGCTGGCGTTGAAGCCGAACTTCCACCCCTCGCTCCGCTGGACGGCCGGAGCGTCGGGTCGCTCGGGATCGGGTCGGCGGGGCGGTTCCCGCTGGAGCATCCCCCGCCACGACAGGAAGACGGCATAGGCCAGGTCGGACCGGCCGCTCGTCGACCAGGTCGGCCACCGGGCGCGATGCCGGCCTTCTGCCGGGCCGCCTGGACACCGGCCAGCGCGTCGGTGGTGCGGAGGATGACGGCGTCGGCGCCGTCGGCCAGCTCCACCACCGCCACCACCTGTCCGGCGGAGGCCCGCTCCAGCACGTCGGCCAGCGCCAGCCCGCCCTGGGCCGCACCCAGGTTGCCGACCAGGGCGACGTGGTCCGGCGCCACCCGTTCGGCCGGCACCCCGAGGGCCTTCTTGACCGACGCCACGGCCCGGGCGTGCAGCCCGGTCACGATCAGGTGGTCGACGTCGCCGACCGCCAGCCCGGCCCGGGCCAGAGCGCCGGTCGAAGGCCGAGCGGGCCAGGGGGACATAGGCCTCCTCGCCGAACCGGTCCTCCCACTGGCGGGAGGCCGTCTCACCGGGGACCCGCCAGCGATCGAGGAACTCGTCGGTGGCCGCCGCCTGGCCGAGCAGCTCGGCCACCCCTCCGCTCGGAGCGAACACGAAGGCCACCGCACCGTCTCCGCCCTGGGTCTCGTCCTGGCTCCCCGGGCAGGCCGGTGCGCAGGTCGGCGACCACCGCCAGGGCCGGGGCCTGCGCTCCGGCCGAGGGCGGCCAGCTGGATGGTGGCCCACCCCGACCGCACCGAGCCGCACAGGTCGTAGGCGCCGGCGTCCGGCGCCAGGCCCAGGCCGGCGTGCACGGTGGTGGCGTTGGTCTTGTCCAGGTAGGCGGGTGCCGGGGTGGAGAAGTAGAGGCTGCCGGGCCGCGGGGTACCCGGGGACGGCCAGGGCACGGCGGCCGGCCTCCACCGCCATGGAGGTGGTGTCCTCGTCGTAGGAGGCCACCGCCCGGGTGCCCCGCCCGGCGGCGGTGCCGAAGGCCTCACCGATGAGCCGGCGCTCGAGACGCCAGTACGGGAGATAGACGCCCCACGACACGATTCCCGCTCCCACCAGACCATCCCTTCCCGTCGTTTCGGATTCCGGCGATTCTGTCATCTCATCGACTCGACCGTCGGCCCAGCCTCGGCCGGCCGCTGCCCTGAGGACCGGGCGATCCGGCTTCCCCACGCCGAGCAGGGGGATCTCGTCCAGGTGCACCACCACCTCGGGGGTCTTGAATCGGGCCACTGCCTGGGCCGCGAACCATCGGCGGCACTCGTCGACGTCGATCCGGGCGCTGCCCACCACGAAGGCGGCCACCCGCTCGCCCAGCCGGCGGTCGGGGCAGCCGACCACCACCGCCTGGCGGACCTCGGGGTGGTGCTCGAGGACCCGCTCCACCTCGGCGGAGGCGATGTTCTCGCCCCCCCGGATGATCAGCTCCTTCAGCCGCCCGACGATGGTCAGCCACCCCTCGGCATCGAGAGTCCCGAGGTCGCCGGTGGCGAACCAGCCCCGGCGGACCGCCGCGCGGGTCTGCGTACTCCTCTCCGTACCCGACGAAGAGCTCGGGCCCGCGTACCAGGACCTCGCCCCGCTCGCCCGCCGGGAGCGGGCGGTCGGTGCCGGGTCGACCACCGATAGCACGGCCTCGCCGACCGAGTGCCCGTCGGTGTCGCGGGCCCGGTCGGGACTGTCCTGCCAGGTGCTGGTGGTGACGGTGGGCGCCTCGGTGGATCCGTAGGTGCGCTTGACCAGTGGCCCCGAAGCCCAGCCGGGCCGAGTCGATGAACTCGGGGGTCACCCCCATGGCGCCGCAGGACACCACCCGCAGACTGCCGACCCGCGAGCGGAAGTCGGGCACCTCCATCATCCCCACGAACAGGGTGGGGGGGCCGATCATGAAGGTGGCCCGGTGCTCGCCGGCCAGGTGGACGCCCCGTTCGGCGTCCCACTTCTCCATCAGGACCACCGTCATGGCCGCGGTGCCGGGGACCAGCACCGCGTTCAGCAGCCCGGACACGTGGGCCAGGGGCGACGGCATCAGGGCCACGTCGGCCGGCGCCCAGGCCGTGGGCCCGGGCCATCGACCGGGCCTTGTAGGCCAGGCCCCGGTGGGTGTGGAGTACGGCCTTGGGGTGCCCGGTCGAGCCCGAGGTGAACAGCACCACGGCGATGTCCGACCCTCTGGCCAGGGCCGGCGGGCACGGGTGGGCCGCTGAGCAGGGCGTCGAACCGGGCGTCGCCGCCGCGCACCCCGATGGCGTCGACCAGATCGGCCAAGGGCAGGCCCGGGGTGCTAAGGCCACCGCCGGTCGAGGTCGGCCAAGGACCCGGGCCACCTCGGCCGCCCCCACCTGGTGGTGGAGGGGGGCGGCCACCGCACCACAACGCCAGCAGGCCCGGAACAGCACCAGCGCCTCCCACCAGTTGGGCAGCTGCCAGGTGACCACGTCCCCGCGCCGGACGCCCGGCCGCCCGCAGGCCGCCGGCCGCTGAGGCGACCAGCCGCTCGAGGGTGCCGGCATCGATCCGCACGTCCCCGTCCACCACCGCCAACGCGGCCGGCAGGCCGGGGCGAGGACAGCAGCGCGTCGAGGGTGGGCACGTCCCAGGCGCCCCCCGGGCTGCCGGTAACGGGCCGCGTCGGGCTGGCGGTAGGTGGTGCGGAGCCTCACGTGGTCACGTCCCGACCAGCGCGGCTCAACGCGGCCGGGACGGGTCCCTCCACTGCGTCCTTCACCGACAGCCGGATCGGCGGGGCGCTCCGCCAGCTGGGAATGCCGTCCTGCTCCTCGGCCACCGGGTACTTGCTCTCGTGGATCTCCGCCCAGTGGGAGTGGTTGAGCTGGTGGAGGGTGAAGCAGGCCTGCAGCGAGTTGTAGAAGCCCATGTTGTCCACGGTCTGGTTGACCGACTCCTTGATGAGCAGGGCGGTCATGGTGGGCAGCTCGGCGATGCGGCGGGCGTAGGCCAGCGTGCGCTCCTCGAGGTCGTCCACCGGGAAGACCTTGCTCACCATGCCCAGCCGGTGGGCCTCGTGGACGTCGATGGCGTCACCGGTCAGCATGAGCTCCTTGGTCCGGCGGGGCCCGAACTCCCAGGGATGGCCGAAGTACTCGACGCCGCACATGCCCGAGGCGGGTGCCGACCACGTCGGCGAAGTACACGTTGTCGGCGGCCACGATCAGGTCGCAGGCCCACATGAGCATGAGCCCGGCGGCGTAGACCGTGCCCTGCACCTGGGCCACGGTGATCTTGCGCAGGTTGCGCCAGCGCAGGGTGTTGCTGAAGTAGTAGTGCCACTCCTGGAGCATCCGGTCCTCGGCCCCCTTGCGGGTGGCGCCGTTGATGGTGGCCGACCGGTGCTGGTCGGGCCCGGGGGCCGCTCGGCCGCGGCCTCCTTGGACCCCATGTCGTGGCCCGAGGAGAAGAGCGGGCCGACGCCGCCGAGGATGACCACCCGGACCCTGTCGTCCTCCTCGGCCCGGTGGAAGGCCTCGTCCAGCTCGACCAGCAGGCCGCGGTTCTGGGCGTTGCGGGTCTCCGGGCGGTTGAGCAGGATGCGCACCATGGAGCCCGTCGTCGAGCTCCTCGTAGCTGATGTACTTTGCCGTCGGGCATGGCTCTACTACCCCTCGTCTGGTCTCACGCTCTACGACGCCGTTGACTCGCTCGTCTACGCTCGGCCGAGCACCGGCGGCCCGGCCACGCTATACCTCGGCTCGGCCCGAGCGGCCGCCCGGGACCCAATCCGCTCATCGGGTCCGCTCGGCCGTCCGGCATCCGCTTCCGCAGCTCGGCTGTCCTCCCGCTCGGCCACCAGGGCGGCCCGGTTGAACTTCATGGCCTCGCTGCGGGGGATGGACGCCACGAACTCCACCGACTTGGGCACCTTGTAGGGGGCCAGGCGGTCCCGGGCGAAGGCGATGACCGCGTCGGCGTCGAGCAGGGGGTCGACGGACTGCACGATGGCGTGCACCCGACGGCCCCACTCCGGATCCCGCAGTCCGACCACCACCACGTCGGCGATGCCGGGGTGCTCGCTCAGGGCCGCCTCGACCTCGGCCGGGAAGACGTTGACGCCACCGGTGACGATCATGTCCACCCGGCGGTCGGCCATGTAGAGGTAGCCCGTCCTCGTCGAGCCATCCCAGGTCGCCCACCGAGGTGAAGCCGTCGGCGGTGGTGTCCATCGGTGTCACGTCGCGCCCCACGTAGTCGGCCAGCGGCCCGGTCGGGGTGCGCAGGTAGATGCCGCCGACCTCGCCGGGGGGCAGCGGCTGGCCCCGGGCTCCGAGGATGGGGATCTCGGTCTCGCCCATCCCCCGGCCGAGGGTGCCCGGGTGGGCCAGCCACTGGTCCCCCCGGCACACCACGATGCCGATGCTCTCGGAGGCCCCGTAGGACATGTAGAAGTGCTCGGCCCCGACCAGGTCGATCCAGAAGTGGCCCAGCCAGACCGGCAGCGGCGACGCCCCCTGCTGGACCCAGCTCAGGCTGGAGAGGTCGCGGTCCTCGATGCCGGGGACCTGGGCCATCCGCTGCAGCATGGGGGTGGCGGCGATGAACCCGGTGATCCGGTGGCGCTCGATGAGGTCCAGCACCAGCGGCGCCTTGAACCGCTCCATCAGCACGATCGGGTCCCCGCCCAGCAGGGTGCGGAAGGCGGTGAATCCGTTGGTGTGGTAGATCGGCGCCGGACAGAGCACCAGCTGGGACGGCGACATCGGCCCGTAGGAGGCGACCACCGTGGAGGTGACGTTGGTGGATGCAGGAAGACGGCCGGGTCCTTCTGCACGATGACCTTGGGGGTTCCGGTCGAACCCGAGCTGCACACCCCCCAGCCCGTGGGGCGAGACCACCTCGGGCAACGGGGTGTCCGGACGCCGACCGGCTGGAGTCGACCAGGTCGAGCTGGTCGGCGTCGAGCACGAGGCCGGGCGAAGTACGGCCAGCAGCCGGTTCCGCTCCCACTCGGGTAGGTCCCAGCGGACCGGGACCACCGTGGCGCCCACCTTCCAGCCGGCGAATCCGGCCAGGAGGTGCTCGAGCGAGTTGCGCAGGCACACTGCCAGCCGGTCACCGACCCCCAGGCCGCGCTGGGCGAAGACGTGGGCCAACTGGTTCGACCGGAGGTCGAGCTGGCGCCAGGTGATGGTCTGCTCTGCCACCATCCTCGGCCACGAAGACGACCGCGGTGCCATCCCCCCCCGACTCGGCCACCTGACCCAGCCGGGTCCCGTAGGGAATGCCCTCTTCGGCCGCGGGGGCCGACACGGTCATCCTCCGGCACCCCGACAGGGGAAACCGGGCCTCGGTGAACCCCACAGGTCCTCGGTCAATCGACCAGACCGAGCGCCATCATCGACCGTCCATTGGACTCGCAGCGTTCCCGATCGACGATCACTCGCACCGCTGCGATGGTAGCGCAAACGTCATTTCCGCCCGGCAATCGGTGGTGTTAGCGTTGGGCGAGCAGCGACGCCAGCCGAGGCAGGCCGGTGCCGGGCTGGGTAGCCCGCGATCGAAACGTGCGGACGAAGACGAGACGAGGAGAATGGGCATGGCCACGACGATCGCTGGACTTCCCGGTATTCGACGCCGACAACCACATGTACGAGACCACCGACGCCTTCACCAAGTTCCTCCCGCCCGAGTACGAGGGCCTGATCCAGTACGTCGAGGTCAACGGGACGCACCAAGATCGCGGTCAAGGGACAGATCAGCGAGTACATCCCCAATCCCACCTTCGAGGTGGTGGCAGCCCCGGGCGCCCAGGAGGAGTACTTCAAGCAGCGGCAATCCCGAGGGAAAGTCCCGTCGCGAGATCATGGGCAAGCCCATCCGGGCGCTGCCCGCCTTCAGGGAGCCGCGAACCCCGTCTCGAGCTGATGGACGAGCTGGGCCTCGACCGTGCCCTCATGTGGCCGACGCTGGCCAGCCTGCTGGAGGAGCGGCTGCGGGGCGACCCCCGGTCCACCCACGCCGTGGTGCACGCCCTCAACCAGTGGATGCACGAGCACTGGACCTTCAACTACGAGAACCGGATCTTCCCCACCCCGGTGATCCACCTGGGCATCGTGGACAAGGCCATCGAGGAGCTCGAGTGGGTGCTCGACCGGGGGGCCCGGATCGTGCTCATCCGGCCGGCGCCGGTCGTCCGGATTCATGGGGCCCCGCTCGCCGGCCCTCCCCGAGTTCGACCCGTTCTGGAAGCTGGTGGCCGAGGCCGGCATCCCGGTGGGCATGCACGCCTCGGACAGCGGGTACCAGCGCTACATCAACGAGTGGGAGGGGGTGCCGGGCGACGAGATGACCCCGTTCAAGGGCGGGATCCGGGTTCATGGCCATCGTCGCCCACATGAGCCGGCCCATCACCGACACGGTGGCCTCGCTCATCGGCCACGGGCTGTGCACCCGGTTCCCCGATCTGCGGTTCGCCCCGGTCGAGAACGGCAGCAACTGGGTCCGCCCCCTGCTGCGGGACCTGGAGCACGCCTACGGGTCGGCCACCCAAGGTCTTCGACGAGAACCCGGTGGAGGTGTTCAAGCGCAACATCTACGTCCACCCCTTCCACGAGGAGGACCCGATCGGGCTGGTCGAACTGCTCGGCGCCGACCGGGTGCTGTTCGGATCGGACTACCCCCACCCCGAGGGCATGGCCGACCCGATCAGCTTCGTCGACGAGCTGTCCTCACTCCCCCACGACGACGTGGCCAAGATCATGGGCGGCAACCTGAACCGACTGATGAAGCTCGAAGTGGCCTGATCTCCGACCTCCGCTGCCCGCCCACTGACCGGGTGGCGGGTCGGTGACCGACTCAGCGCCGCTGCTGGGGTGAACGGTTGTGCCGCACCTCGTCGAAGGGCTGGTCGCGGTCGGCGGCGATACTCCCGGGGCATGCCCAGCACCCGCTCGCTGATGATGTTGCGCTGCATCTCGTTGCTCCCGCCGCCCAGGCTGTTGCTCTGACGGGACAGGTAGAGGTCGCCCCACCGGCCGGCCGGGTCGCCCTCGCCCACGCACCGGCGGCGGGACCGGCGATCTCGAGTCCGATGTCGAAGTGCCGCTCGGTGTTGGTGGCGGCGAACAGCCGGGGGAGGGCTCCGGCCGGGCCGGGAAGCGCACCGGTCCGGATGCCGGTGGTCACCCGCTCGGTGAGCTGCTGCTGGACCCGGTCGTTGACCCGGGCCTCGGCCACCAGCTGGCGGACGACCGGGATCGTCGGCCTGGCCGGTGTCCCGGGCCAGATCGGCCAGGTCGGATGCGCTGGCCCGCCCTGGCCGGCGTCGCCCGCCGCCAACGCCACTCGACGTAGGGCGAGCCGCCGCCCACCGCGTCCCGCTCGTGGAAGAGCAGGCGGGACGCCACCGTCCAACCGTCGTTGATCTCGCCGACCACGTCGGCGACCGGGACGGCCACGTCGTCGAAGAACTCCTGGCAGAACTCGGCGGTCCCGTTGACCATGCTTGATCCGCTGGACCTCGATCCCGGGCTGGTGGATCTTGAGGATGAACATGGTCAGGCCCTGGTGCTTGGGCACGCTGCGGGTCGGTGCGGGCCAGGCACATGGCGTAGTCGGCGCGGAAGGCGCCCGAGCTCCAGATCTTCGACCCGTTGAGCACGAAGACGTCGCCGTCCCGGGTGGCCCGGGTCACCAGGCCGGCCAGGTCGGAACCGCCGCTCGGCTCGGACAGGAACTGCACCCACAGCTCGTCGCCCCGCAGGATGGCCGGAGATGTGCCGCAGCTTCTGCTCCTCGGTGCCGAAGTCGAGGAGGGTCGGGGCCAGGATGGTCAGGGTCGGGACGTTGAACAGGGTGGGCATCTGGTAGGGCATCGACTCCTGGGTGAAGGCCCGCTGGTGGGCCCGGGTCAGACCCTGGCCCCCGTACTCGACGGGAAAGCAGATGCCGGCAAAGCCCCCGTCGAAGAGCAGCCGCTGGAGCTGGCGGGCCCGCACGCCCATCTCGTCCTCGTGCGGCCAGCTGGCAGTTGTCCGTCCCTCGGGGAGGCGGGGCATGGTCTCGGCCAGCCACTGGCCCGGGCCCGCAGCCGGAAGGCCTCGATGTCCTCCATCGCCGGTTCTCGGTTCGTCCACGATCCCCCTCAGAGCCCGATCAGCCGCGGCGACCCGCTCGCGGTGGTCGCGCGGCGTGCCGAACTGGGCCCGGTCCTGGACCACCCGCCGCAGGTACAGATGGAGGTCGTGGTCCCAGGTCACCCCGATGCCCCCGTGGAGCTGGACGCACTCCTGGAGGATGAACGGTCCGTGGTCCCCGATGTAGGACTTGGCCACGCTGACCAGCTCGGGCGCCATCGGGCGACCCGGTGTCGACGGCCCGGGCCGCGCGCCCCGGCTGTGGCGTGGGACGCCTCGAGCCACATCTTCATGTCGGCGAACCGGTGCTTGAGCGCCTGGTACGAGGCCAGCGGCCGGCCGAACGAGTAGCGGTCCTCGGCGTACTCGACGGTGAAGTCGAAGACCCGGTCGATGGCGCCGACCATCTCGGCGCACTGGAGGACCACGGCGTCCTGGAGCTGGCGCTCGACGTCGGCGTCCGCAGCCGCCGGGCTCGCCGAGCACGGCGTCCCCGGCCACCTCCACCTGTCGAACCGGAGGCAGGCGAACCGGCGCACCAGGTCGATGCTGCTCGGCCGGAACCGCGGTCAGCCCCGGGGTGTCCGACGGGCACCAGGAACTGGGCCAGGCCGTCGATCGGACGGGCGGTCACCAACAGCAGGTCGGCCTGGCCTCCGGCCTCGACCGGTCGGGTCGGTGCCGTCGAGCACGAACCCGTCGCCGCCGGCTCGGCCGCGCACCTCTCCGCCGCTCCGGCCGGTCGGGAGCCGATGCCGGGCAGAGGGCCCCCCGGACACCAGGTGGCAACGATGCTCACCGCTCACCAGGCCGGCCAGGTGCTTGAGCTGGGCCGGTGTGCCCCGCCCGGGACAGGGCGGCGGCCACCACGTTGGTGGGGATCAGGGGACCGGGGGAGACCAGCCGGCCCATCTCCTCGGCCACCAGGGCCAGGTCGGCGAGGCCCGTGCCCGAGACGCAGCCGCCGCCGTGCTCCTCGGCCACCAGCATCGAGACCCAGCCGAGCTCGGCCCCGCGCCGCCACCAGTCCGCGGTCGAAGCCCTCGGGCTCGCTCCTCGGCGATCTGGCGCACGGTGTCCAGAGGGACAGGTGTCCTCGAGGAACTTGCGGGTGGTCTCCCGGAACAGCTCCTGGTCGTCGGTGAGGCTCGAGGTCCATGGTCAGCCCCTCATGACTTGGGGCACGCGACCTCCTGCGGTGTGCCCCGAGCGTGGCTCACCGGACGTGCCGAAGTTCAGCGGCAACGCGCTCGATCTGGCGGAGCCCCATCTGGTAGTCGAGCTCGGTGCCGGGGACGATCGAGTACTCGGGGATGCGCCGGTGCCACTCGCGCAGGGCGATCCGCAGCTCGAGCCGGGCCAGATGGGACCCGAGGCAGCGGTGCACGCCCCCCCCGAAGGCCAGATGGCGGTTCGGGCTCCGATGGAGGTCGACCACGTCGGCACCGGGCACGCTCTCCTCGTCGGTGTTGGCCGAGCCGATGACCAACCCGACGTTCTCGCCGGCCCGGATCGGACAACCACCGAGCTCGACGTCGCGGGTGGCCTTCCGGGCCACCGTGGTCACCGGGGTCTCCCACCGCAGCAGCTCCTCGACCGCCGAGGGGATGATCGACGGATCATCCACGATCTGGCGGCGTTCGTCGGGGTGCTGGGCCAGACGGGCCACGAAGCACTCCAGCGTGTCGGTCACCGTGTCCAGCCCGGCCAGGATGAACAGGAAGCAGATGCCGAGGATCTCGTCCACGGTCAGGCGGTGGGACGCCGACCTCGGCGTCGAGGAACAGGCTCAGGAGGTCGTCCTCACGCCGCTGCTTCTGACGGTCCTTGACCGCCTCGGCGAAGTACTCCTCGATCCGCCGGGCCGCCGCCTTCTGGCTGGCCTGGATCTCGTCCAGGTCGTTGCCGCCGGGCGCAGGATGCCGTCCTTCA
This sequence comes from uncultured Acidimicrobiaceae bacterium, assembly GCA_963717885.1. Lineage (GTDB taxonomy): Bacteria > Actinomycetota > Acidimicrobiia > Acidimicrobiales > RAAP-2 > Bog-756. The sequence goes on from CAVQXB010000006.1 coordinate 38,907, forward strand.
TCTCGAGGAACGTGTCCAGCTCGGACAGGGGGAGGCCCACCAGCTGCAAGAACACCGAGGACGGGAGGGGCACGGCGAAGTCGGCGGCGAAATCGCACGATCCCCGAGTCGATGAATCCGTCGATGAGCTCGTTGACCATCCGGGTGATGTCCGGCTCGAGCAGGTTCATCCGGCGGGGGGCGAAGATCGGGGTCGAGGAGGCGCCGGTACTTGCGGTGCTCAGGCGGATCGACCTGCAGCGGGATGAGCGGCACCGATTGTCCGAGGTCGACCGCCTCCATGCCCGACGAGAACTCCTCGGGATGGGCGAGGGCGTACTCGACGGCACCCCGCCGGACGACCTGGGGACCGAACGAGCCCTGGCACCACCGCCCCGGCGGCCCGGGCCCGGCGGTAGAACGGCTGGGGATCGGCGGCGATCGTCCGCATCCATGAATCCGTCTGCCAGATCGTCGTCGTCCATGTCGGCCCCTTGCGCTCGGGCCTCGCCACTGGCCACCCTGAGAATCAGCTTTTCAGCAGAAGATTATCGTGGCCACGAGAGCGCCGCGCCCGCACAGCGACCGCGGTCCACCGCTCAGCTGACCGAACGGAAGTCGGGGCTCCTCTTCTCGGCGAAGGCGGCCATCCCCTCGGCCATCTCGGCCGACACCGCCGCCATGGCCTGCGCCTGAGCCTCGCGGTCGAGTGAGTCGGGCAGGCTGCGGTCTCGAAGGTGGCGTTGAGCAGACTGCTTGGAAAGCCCGAGCGAGCGCACCGGACCGGCGGCCAGGCGGGCGGCCAGGTCCGGTCGCCTCGGCTCGAGCTCATCGAGCGCTGGGGAGGCAGCGGTAGGCCAGTCCGATGGAGACCGCCTCGGCCCCGCGTGCGCCCTCGCCCAGCATGACCATGGCCTTGGCCCGGGGCAGGCCGACCAGGCGGGGAAGTAGGTAGGCGCCGCCGGCGTCGACCACCAGCCCCCATCGGGCGAAGGACCACACGAAGCGGGTCTGCTCGCGTCACCAGGACGAAGTCGCAGGCCAGAGCCAGGTGGGCCCCCGGGCCCGACCGCCGTCCCGTTGACGGCGGCGACCGTCGGCTTGTCCAGCTCCCAGAGCTCGCGGATGAAGGCCTGCACGCCGTTGCGCAGGGCCTCGCTGGTGGCCCGGGGGTTGAAGTCGGTCCCACCCGAGTCGGCCACGGTCGACTGGCGCAGGTCCATGCCGGCGCAGAAGGCATCCCCGACTCCGGTGATCATCAGGCAGCGGACGTCTGGGTCGGCACGGGCCTGGCGAACCCGGGCCACGATCTCGTCGCGCATCTCGACGGTGAGGGCGTTCTTGGCCTCGGGACGGTCGAGCACCAGGCGGGCGACACTGTCTTCACCGACTTCGTAGCGGATCATCGCGACCAACGTAGGCGAATCGCATCGCCGGGCGCCTCGGAGCCGGTGCTCCCGGCGTCGCGGAGCCACCGGTGTCGTGGTCAGTCTCCGGTCCCGGTCAGTCCCACCGCCCGCACGAATCGGCGGCTCCGTTCGGAGTACCCACCCTCGCCGTCGAACGTCGGGGCCGCGGGGGAGAACAGGACCACACCGCCCGGCGGGGTCGCTCCGACAGCACGCATCACCGCCTCCTCGATGTCCGGGACCAGGTCGACCGCAATGATCGATCCGCCGGTCGCCCGTGATCGAGCGCCTCGGCCAACCTCTGGGGGTCGGGCTCGAGCACGATTACCCGGGGAACGGGCCTGCGGGTAGCCAACGCCTCGACCAACTCGGAGGGGTCCACGCCCCGGTCGGCCCCTCCCAGGATCACGGTCAGCGGCCGATCGGGGAAGGCGCCGATGGATGCCATCGCCGCGAACGGGTTGGAGGCCAAGGCATCGTCGACGAAGGTGATCCCATCCCTCTCCCCGAGGGTCTGGCAGCGCGACGGCAGGCCCTCGAACGCCTCCACGGCGTGGCTCGACCGCAGCCGTCGACGGACGTTCGCCCGTCGAGCAGCAGGGCGCCGGCCAGCGCGCCGCACAGGTTCCACACATTGTGCCGGCCCGGCACGGCCAGGCGGTCGTGCGTCCACGATCGGCTGGTCGTCGATCACGACCGATGCCGGATCCGGTCACCCGGACCCGGCCGGACGGGCCGAACAGCGTCCGGTGCGGGGTGGCGTGCGGGTGCGGCTGACCGCCTCGCCGCTGGCGGCGTTGACCGCCAGGGCGCCGGTCGGGCCGGCGTCGATCAGGCGGAGCTTGTCCCGGTAGTAGGCCTCCTCTCCTCGGTGCCAGTCGAGATGATCGGGGGCCAGGCTGGTCAGCACGCACACCGGCGGGTTGACGGTCACCTCGGCGGCCTGGTACGAGGAGACCTCGACCACGTAGGCGTCGACCGGGGCCGCCCGTACATGTCGGTCACCGGTACCCCGATGTTCCCGATGAGGGCGACCTCGAGGCCCTCGGCTCGGAGGATGGCGGCGGTGAGCGCCGCCGTGGTGCTCTTGCCCTTGGTGCCGGTGATGGCCACCACCCGGGCGTCGGCGAAGTCCTCGAGCCAGACCGCCATGGCCGTGGTGACCGACACGCCCGCGGCGGCGGCCACGGCCAGCTCGGCGCGGTACCGGCTGACCCCGGGCGCCCGCACCACCACGTCGACGTCGCGCCCAGTCGACCTGGTCGGGACGGATGACCTGACGGCCGGTGCCGGGACCGAGGCGTGCCGGCGGCCTGCGCTCCGGGCGGTCGTCGATCAGGACGGGGACCACCCCGCGCCGCCGAGGAGGCGGACCATGGCCAGTCCCTCGTGCCCGATCCCCCACACCGCCACCCGTCGGGCGCAGCAGCTCGTCGAGGGTCACGCCGCCTCCGTCAGCAGCCGGTCCACGCCGCGGCCACCTCCGGGTCGGGGAAGGCGAGGTCCCGTTGGGCGGTCAGCAGATCGCTGACGTCGGCAGTCGGACACCATGGCCCGGGCCCGGTCGGCCAGGGCGGCCACCACGACCGCGTCCTTCCACGCCGGGAGGTCGGACAGGATCCTGATGGCGGCGGCCGACTCGCGCCGCTCCCCGACGCACTCGAACGGCTTGTCGTCGTCGCTCATCAGGGCGGCGAACCCGGGAACCTGATCGGGATCGGCGAACATGTCACGCCCGATGATGGCGGTGAGCTCGGCCGGCTCGAGGAACGGGGCCAGCATCAGTCCGACGAACCGGCACTTCGGGCAGTTGCCGCACCACCCGTCGTCGGCCGCGGCCCGACTGGCGGAACACCGTGTTGCAGCTGCAGAAGGTGGCGTGGTAGCGGGTGAGCCGGGCAAAGGCGCGGGCGATGGCCAGTTCCGAGTACGGGCGCAGGGCCGAGCCGTAGACGCAGGTCGGGGTCGATGGTGGCCGAGATCAGGTCGGCCAGGCGGCCGCTCGAAGTCGAGGCTCTTCGAGTACTGGTGGTTGACCGGGACCCCGTCGACCGTCGCCGTCTCCTCGCTGGCCGAGCGTTCGACGGCCATGACGATGGTGTCGTACCCGTAGAGGAAGCTGCCGACCACGGCGATCAGCGAGAGGATGGCGGTGATGGGCACGTGGCCGTTGAGCGCCCCGGCGCGGTTGAGCGCGGCCAGACCGGGCGAGAGCGGGCGGCGCACCACCAGCAGGTCGAGGCCGGTCTGGTCGGCCAGATCGACCACCAGGGGATGGGGATTGACGGCGAACAGCCGGGGCCGCAGGTGGCTTGACGCGCTTCGATCAGCACCATCGAGTCCTTGCCGCCCCCGATGGGGACGAGCAGCCCCCGGGCGGGCCGACCGGCGTCGGCGGCCGCCGGATGGTCGAGGATGGCCGCGGCCCGGATCACCACCGGCCGGGGCACGGCGAGGCCGTTGGTGACCGCGAACTCGCGGAGGCCCTGGTCGTAGAGATGGCTGGTGGAATGGCCAGCTCGGCCGGGCTGAGCGTCTCGTCCTCGACGATCACCACCGGCGGGGCGGCCGCCTTGTAGTAGCTGGTGCCGGCGGCGACGTGCAGGTGGAGCAGGGCCCGCGCCAGACCGGGTGCGACCGCGACCGATCTCATCGGGCGGCGGTGTCTCGAAGGTGATGGTCTCCACGAACGACCGGTCATGGTCGAAGGCGTAGCTGAGAGAGATGCGTCCTGGATTGCCGTGTCGAAGGACCGATCGGTCACCCGGAAGGTACCGACGGAACCCGGATCGAACCGGTCCGGGTCGCTCATCTCGTCCACAGCGTAGTGGCGCCGCCTCCGCCTCGCCATCGACTACTGGCGAGCCGGACGCCGCCGCGGGCCCGTCGGATGTGTTCGACGATGGCCAGAGCGTCACCGTCCGACTCGATCACCCAGACCTCCCCCTTCTGCAGCCGCAGGCTCGGGCCGAAGGGCGGCGCCGGGTCGGGAACCAAGGCTTCGAGCATGGCGAGGGCCACGTCCCCATGGGTGCAGAGCACGGCCGACTCCCCGGCCATCCGCCGCAGCAGGGGAACGGCGTCGGCCCCGTGCCCCTCGGCCAGAGCGTCGACCGACTCGACGGCCAGACCCAGGGCCTCGGCCAGGGGTGCCACCGTCTCGACGCAGCGCACGAAGGGGCTGCTCAGAATCCGTTCGGGCTGGTACCGGGTCAGCAGGGGGACCAGGGCCGTGGCCCGTGGCGTGCCCCTGGGGACAGCGGACGCAGGCGGTCGTCGCCCTTGTAGGCACTCCGTCTTCCGGCATTCGCGTGGCGGACCACCAGGAGCGGCATTCCACGATGCTGTCATGCCCCGCCACCGCGACGTCGATCTTCCGAGCGGCTGACGAGGTCATCCGCCGAATCTGGCAACGCCTCCTCCGCCGCCGAATCCCCCCACGCCGCCTCCCAGACCGCCACCGGCGAGGCCGCCGGCACCCAGTCCGCCGCCGAATCGAGTGGTGGTACTCGATGTCGACGGAAGCGGTTGGTTGAGATCGGCCAGGGCAACCATCTGACCCGCCGACACACCCGAGGTCACCTGGGTGAGCGTGGCACCGACCGTTCCCAGGGTGACTCGAACCGGTTTTGCCGTGTTGTTGCTGTCCACCACCGTGACCAGGGAGACGGAGCCGACGGTACGGACCGCCGATGAAGGGACCGTGGTGACAGCGACCGACTTCTTGACGATGATCGCCACATTGGCATCGGCGCCCGACAGCTGTCCGAGATCGGACGACTGCAGCGAGATGGTGACCGGGTAGGTGGTACTGGTCGATCCGCTGGATGCCAGAACCCCGATCGACTCGACCTGACCATTCAGGACCGTGTTGGTCGAGTCCGGCGTGATAAGGACCTGTTGGCCGACGGCCACCTCGCCGACGGACGACACCGGCACGTCGGTGGTCACCTCGTACGACGATCCGGTCCCGATGATGACGATCTGTGCGGCGCCCGAGGTCGACCCGGCGGTCACCGAATCACCGGCGGCGATCACCACGGACGCCACGGTGCCGGCGATGGTGCTGACCAGGTTGGCCCCACCGAGGGCTTGCTGCGAATCGGTGAGATTGGCCTGGGCGGTATCGATGGACGCCTGGTCGACCGCCAGCTGCTGAGGGGTGGCCTTCTTGACCGGGGCACTGCTCGATTGCGATTTGGGTGTCGAAGCGGTGTCAGAGCCGGCGCTCGCTCCCGCCGTCGTGGTGCGACGTCTCGCGACGGCCGGCACCGTGGAGCTCGAAGAACCGCCCGATGTCGTTCCACCCGATGCGCCACCGGTCGGTGTGTACCGCCTCCACCGCCCGTGCCACCGCCACCACTGGAACCACCGCCGCCACTGGAACCACCGGTAGGTGCGCCCCCACCCGCTCCCGACGACGACCCGAGCGCAGCATTGAGCGCGCTCTCATCCTGATCGACCGTCCTGATGTCAGCGGTCACCTTGGACTGTGCCGATGATGCCTGTGCCAGGGCGCCACTGCAGGTTCCGTCGAACCTGTCCCGGTCGGGGGACCGGTCGGCGGTTGCCTGCCCGGAGGGGCGGCGGGTGTGCTCGAGGTGCCCGCTGCCGGCGGAGTATCTGCTGCCGAGACCGTCGCGTCGCACACCGCAGTGGCCTGCTTGAGCGCTCCCGTGGCCTGGGCCGAATCGGCATCTTCTTG
>CAVQXB010000007.1:0-227617 GCA_963717885.1 uncultured Acidimicrobiaceae bacterium
ATCGTGCCGGGACCGTCCCAAGTGTGCAGGAACAGCCCACATTCGTGTCCGGGTCCGGCAGCCAAACCGGAGCCTGAGCCTGACGGCCGTCGAGAGTAGTTGATGAGTGCATCTGTTTGGAGGGACGTGAGAGGTGCGGTGCTGGAGTTCCGGCTCCGGTTCATCGAGCACCCAAAGGAATTCGAACAAGTCCACTCGAAACTGCAGTTCAAGGCCCAATGGTCGTTGGACCCGTCGAGCCGTCATGCCGCCGAAGCCGCAGGTGCAGCCTTGGGGCTGAACCGGGACGGACATGATCGGACCAGCAGCCAACCGCGAGGGAATCCTCTGGGAGCGAAAGTCTGACGGACGCAGGGTGGCGCCGTCTTCCTGGGCCATGACGCCACGGGACGGCCCTCCGAGACGGTGGGTGGAGAACTCGGTCTGCGGCCACCCGGCATCAGGTCTGAGCCGGCAGTGGCAGACTCTCCGCCAACCCGTCCATGACGACGCCGGCGGCAAAGCCCGTAACGATGAGGGGGAACAATGCCCGATTCCCATGCCCCGGACGAAGGGGTGTCGTCTTCTCACTCGGTCCGTTGCAGGCTGGCATCACACCGTGACGCAGAAGCCATCGCCGCGCTCCACGCCGACAGTTGGCGAAGGCACTACCGCGGCGCCTACCTCGACTCGTATCTCGACGGAGACGTGGTCGCCGATCGTCTCGACGTATGGGTGCAACGTCTCTCAGAGCCATCCCGGGATCAGATCACCCTGGTTGCCGACCAGGCGGACGTAGTTGTTGGATTCGCACACCTCATCATTGATCACGATCCGACATGGGGTTCCTTCCTTGAGAATCTGCACGTTGTCGTCGAAGGGAAGCGCCAAGGCATCGGCAGCCTTCTGCTGTCCGCGGTAGCGGGCCAGCTACCTCGGTCCAGACCGTCGGGATCCCTCTACCTCTGGGTGCTGGACCAGAACCAGTCAGCCCAGGCGTTCTACGGCGCACGAGGAGGAGTTCGTGTCGAGACCGAACTCCGAGGCCCCTTCCCGGGTGGCGGCCGAGCCCTGGGGCACAGATACGCCTGGTCCGATCCCTCCCGCCTCATTCCGGCGCACCCAACGCCATAGGTGAAGGGTGAGCGTCCCGTCAAATCAGTGGTCCCCGCCAATCGCCATGGTGACCATCTCTGCTCTCTCCACGTCGCCGGTCACGTTGGACAGGGTGAGCATTGTGGGCAGTGACAGGACCGGGAACCAGCGATCACCGACCACGATTGGCACCGCCTCATTGAGATCCGGCGGTCCAAGGAGACAGACACCGTTCGCCGTGGCCTCGACGCCGACCAGTATCTCCAGGCCAAGATCGCCGAGAACGCCCTCGGCTCGCCGTTCCGCCCTCACATCGCCCCGATCCCATGGGGACTCGTCCGTTCGGATGGCGTCGCCCAGGCTGTGGATCAGTTCTGATGCGGCGGATTCGTCGGCAATGATGTCGAGATCCCGGGGAACTACCGGCAGGGCGTGAAGAGCAAGTGCGGTGCTCCCTCCGATCGCCCATCGGCCGGTCTGAACATTGGGGAGCTGACCGAGCACCCGAGGCCAAGCCGATCGTGACCGAATCACCATCCCAGATTGCCACGCGCCAGAGCACACTTTGCAGTGGCGGGAACGGTGTCTCACGATGGGATGATCCCTACCCTCAGGAGTACCTCCCGGACCTCTCCGATTCCCCGGACATGCTCAGACCGAATTCCGAACTCTCGAGCTGCATCGCAGTTTTGTCCGACGTCGTCCAAATACAGCACTCGGTCGGCACTGATCGAGAGTTGGTCGCATACAGCTTGAAAAATGTCGGCATCGGGCTTCACAAGCCCCAGCTCAAACGAGAGAAACCGGAAATCGAACATGCCCAACATGGGCCACCGCGATATCTGGTCTTCCCAATGCATGGCGTTTGTGTTGCTCAGGCAACCGATCGGCACCGAACGTTGAACCTCGGCGAGCAGATCTGTCGCTCCAGAGAACGGGCCTATCGGCCAATTCCGAAAGATCTCCAAGAATTGCTCGGGAGAAATGGCGATCTCCCACTCAGACACAAAACCGGACGAGAACTCGGCGGCCGAGCATTCGCCCTTTTCGAACCGTCGTACCCATGGGCTCGCCAGCCATCGATGCCACATATCCTCGTCGGCAGCCACCCCAATCATCTCCTGCAATGAGGCAACGCCACCCAGCTCTATCAGGACGCCACCTAGGTCGAACATGACGAACTCGACGGGAGGATCCACCATTCACGCAGGGTAGCGCCGCCCATGGCGGTGTTGGCAAGACGTCATGAACGAGAAGCGGATAGGTCACAACCTCAGCGCTGCCGGCCAGGCAGAAGGGCTCAGGAGTCCGCCACGGCGACGACCACATCCACTGGGTCCTCCACGTCGGAATGGTCGTCGAAACTGGCCCTCTGATCTTCAGGGACTTCGCCAGACGTCGTCACACCACCGACGGCCTGCTGATAGTGGGGCCACTCCCCACGGATTATCGCCCGGTCTGACCGTCTATTTGCTCGCGCAGGATGTCAGCATGCCCGGCGTGCCTCGCCGTCTCCTCCACCATATGAACGAGAAGCCAGCGCAGTGACAGCGGCTCCGGTGTCGTCAGTGCCCGGGCGCAAAGGTGCTCGACACCGTTGCAGTCGTTCACGATCCCGTTGTTGGTGACGGTAGCGGCACGGTAGGAGTCCACCACGGAAGCCACGGTGTCTGTGGGCTCAATGGCTTCGGCAGGGATCATGGGGTCGAGCCCGGCGAAGGCGAATTGGAACCAGGCCACTTCGACTCCAGTCATATGCTTGACCAACCCGATGAGGCTTGTGCCGCTGGGAACCGCTGATACACGAGCGGACTCCTCATTCAGGTCCTCGACCTTCAGGATCAAGGACTCCCGCAGGTAGTCGAGAAACTCCAGCAGTGTCTCTTTCTCGCCCGTCGAATTGAGTGGAGTACGGCGATCTGGCATCGGGACTGGACCGTAGTCCGGCCCTCTGAAGGCTGCCCGGGTTGTGCTGTCACCAGGGGCAGCGACCGAGGACCCAGCTCTCCCCCGCTCGGGTGGGTGGCTGGTGTGAAACCAGGAGCGTCATAGGCCTTTGCCGGCTAGCTGGACTCCTCGGTGTGAACATACTCAGGATCTGATTCGTCCCGAATGGACAGCCGCCACTTACAGCAGACATCGTCCTTACTCACACGAGGCGGAATAGCCAGGATCTCGACTTTCATGTTCGGGTTGTACATCTTCGCGGTCTCGATGATGGCCGCTGGACACGAGGTGTGAGAGGCCTTCTCGGCAATGTCCGGGCGGCCCATCGCCTCCCACTGGTCGACGGAGACACATTTGTTGAACGTGAAGATTCCAACCTCCTCGTCGGGCATCTCGAATGTCAGCTCGAAGGCCTTACCGGGGAAGGAGGTCGCGTCCACCTGGATGTCCTTCATGAAGGACTCGACGGTGCCGCTGGAGATGTTCATCCAGCGTGCCTTGATGTCCTTGGCCGCCGGCAACAGCTTCTCGCTCCAGAGGGTCCACTGGAAGGCGAACATCTCGTCGAGGCCGTCCCGCATGACAATGGCCAAGGCCCACGATTCAATGGCCGCCAGCAAGTATTCATGGCTCCCCAGGGCCAGCTTCACCAGGCGTTCCTTGGAGTACTGGGCCCAACCGGGCCCCGGCTTGTAGGGGTTGACGAGGACCGTGCGGTCCGCTTCGACCTGGGCCATGACCTCTTCCTGCGTTTCCGCGATCAGGGCCTCGGCCTCGTCGTCGGTGAGTTCCATCCAACTGTCGATCATCACCCGCAGTTGGGGGAGAATCATGTCCCGCCAGGCCTCCGACTGGATTCGGAGCATGTCCTCCTGGCCATAGCGCTTCGCAACTGAGTCCGCCCAGCCCTCGATGCACACCCTGTAGTACTCGTCGCTCATCTCCAGCATGTTGATGAGCGCATCATTCGAGAAGTCCGAGAACCTCAGGTTCCCCTGGAACGGGCCGCTGTAGTCCGGCAGTTCGAGGCTGTCTCCAGGACTGATATCGGACCGCGTATCGTGGCCCACCTTCTTGTACTTGCCAGGCGGATCGACAACCGGGAACTTCTTGAAGTGAATCAAATCGACTGGTATGTCCAGACCAGTCACCTGCTGGTGCTCCTCGTAGTTGGCGCCGACCCTCCGAACGTCGGACAACGTTTCCTTCACGTTGTCGTCGATGTCTGCCATGACGGGACCTCCATTTGTGGGCGACTGGCCGGTTGGCCACGGCCAAGGTAGCCGGACGGCTAGCCTGGGGTCAAACATGTCCCTGCTCGCCGCTTCCGGTTCGCAGACACCTCCGGCTGGCGCCACCTCCATCCCGCGACCGTGGAGGCCGCAGTCGGACGTCGGGGATCCGAGCGGGGCGAAGAGCCGACCAGGGGGCTACGACGACTGCGTGGGAGGTTCGTCTCGTGCCTTCGAACCGAGCTTCCTCGGCCCACCGCCCACGTTGCATCCGGACGGACCCCATTCGGCCTTCCCGGCCGATGACGGATGCGTCCTGTTTGATCGGACCGTGTCAGTTGGGCGCCGAGCGGCCACAGGTTTGCTTGCCGGCCCGGGCGCTAGACCTCGACATTGATGCCTCGGCTGCTCCCGGGAACCACCGGGCTGGGCCCACAGAACTGTCCGGGGATCTCTACCGCCTCAAGAGATCGGAACTGCGTCGTGCCCTCGCTGACGCGGTCTGGTTCGGCGTGAACTAGTTCGCTAGCCTCTGATCAGGGTCCAAGTCGGAGGTTCTCATGTCCAGCCACCCAGAGACGAGCGGCTTCAATCACGTGGCGACGATGACGGCGGATCTAGATCGCTACTTGGAGTTCTACGGAGACGTATTCGGGGCGGAGGTCAATTCCATCATGGAGGCCCACGATGACCACCCACGGATGGCCGTCGTGAATATGGGTGGCGGTGGTGCCCTCAACGTCTTCGAAGTCCCCGCTGATTCAATAGTCGGGGATCGAACCACGATGGGCGGCGCGGTCCAATCGACCACTACGCCTTGGCGGTGGAATCAGAGAAGAAGCTCCTCGAGATCCGAGATCGTCTGGTGGCGAGGGGAGCGTCTCCCGGAGAGGTGACCCAGTTTGGGCCGGCCCTGCTGTCCGTCTTCTTTCGGGATCCAGATGGAGCCGAGCTGGAGGTCGCGTACCTCAAGTCGTAGGAGACGGGCGGCACCGAAGGACCCGACGATGAAGTGCCACCGAGGACGGGCCCTCTACTGGGCCGGTCGGGCCTCGATTCCGGGACGGGGGTCGACTCGATGTTCGCCTTGCAGGTCGACGATGTCCTCACGCTCCCCGCGGACGATGATGACCTCTTCAACGCCCTCCGAGGATGACCATCCACCCGTCCTGGGCCGGTTCTCTGGGTCGATTCTGTCGGTGAGAAGCAGCCCACACGATTGGACTCATGCGGCCATCTCCGCTGCCAGACTGGTGGGCGATGGTATTCCTCACGGTTGACTGGGCCACGATTGCTTCCTTGGGCACCGCAGTAGGCACCTTGGTGCTGGGCTTGGCCACGTTCGCCGCAGTGCGATCCTCCAACCGGTCGGCGCGAATCGCCGAAGCAGCGCTGCAAGAACAGCGACGACCTCTGCTGGCCCCCTCCCGGCTGGAGGATCCGATTCAGAAGATCATGTTCCTCGAAGGGAATTGGGTGAGCGCTTCAGGTGGTCGTGCTGCCGTGGAGCATGTCGACGGCGTCGTGTATCTGGCTATCAGCCTCAGAAACGTTGGAAGCGGAATCGCTGTCTGCCAGGGTTGGGTGCTGAGGCCAGGGGTGCGTCCATTACCCGACTCTCCTCAGCAAGCACTAGATCTTCAGTTCCTCACCCATGCTCCGCTCGAGGACTTCCATCTTCAGTCGCGGGACCTCTACGTACCTGCCGGGGACATCGGCATGTGGCAAGGGGCTCTGCGCCACCCGGACGATCAGGTGCGCGCCGGCATCGTTGACGAGATCGAGACAGGCCAGTCGATCGCGGTGGAACTGCTCTATTCCGACCAGGTCGGCCTCCAGCGGACGATCTCCCGGTTCAGCTTGGTCCCCGCCGGCGACACGTGGATCGCCAGTCTGAACAGACATTGGTATCTCGATTGGGAGGGACCCCGACCCGAGGATCTGTCGCTCACGGCCGCCGAGGTGATCCTTCGCGATCGGGAAGCCGTCGCCCAGAGGCGCGAATCAAGGGAGAGGGTGAGCGCCGACACGGACGACCGTGGCTCAGTAGGGGCTGGTGGCGCCCCGTCCGAGGCCGGTGGAGGGAATCCGACGGAGCCGTAGTGCCGTTGGCAGCCCACTTGTCCCGGAACCCGACCGACGGGCCCGAGTCCGCTGGCAACCCCCCACGGTGAGCAGAGTTGGAGATCACGCCCTGGACATGGCGACCAGCGTCATCCAAGATCTGGGGCGTGGCCGAGGTGGATCTGAGGGCGGGGAGGGCGTCGGTCCGGTTCGTCCTTTGTGTCGGACGATGCCACTATGGCAGCTTCTGTCAAACCAGATCGAAACGGCTACTCTGGCGCCGGCACCCGCAGGGCGACGACAAGGGGGACCATGGCCGGAGGACTCATCGAGCGAAACAAGAGCCGCACCCGGCGCGAGTTGGCCGAGGCGGCGTCCAGCCTGTTCATGGAGCGAGGCTACTCCTCGACCACGGTGCAGGACATCGTCGACGCGGTGGACGTCTCACCCAGGACCTTCTTCCGCTACTTCCCGTGCAAGGAGGACGTGGTCACGGCCATCGCCAGTCTGAGTATGGACGACTGCCTCGACCACCTGGCCGAGCACGACCCGAGCGAACCCTTGGGCGACGTACTTCGCGCTCTGATGACGGCGTCGCTCTCCCGGGTCTACATGGATCCGGCCTCCTCCCGGGCCTTCCAGATCATGCTGCGCGACACGCCGGTGCTACGTGGCCGGTGGTTGGAGGAGCAGCGCAGGAGCCGCGACCGTCTCGCTGAAGCGCTCCGGCCGTGGTTTACCGCCGGCACCCATCCCCTCGCTCCCCACCTGGCCGCCGGCGCAGCCCTGCTCGCCGTGGAGGAGGTCATGGCCCACTGGGCCGATGACACGGGTTATCCCGACTTGATGGTGCTGCTCGACGAGGCCTTCGACCTTCTCCGCGACCCCCTGCCCGAGTGCGTCAACTCGCCCGGCTGAGTGTCAGGCCCTGGTCCGTCCGCCGTCCGCCTGGTGCCTTGAGGCCTGTGGTCGCCATCGTATGGGGGACCGGTATGTCCGCCCGCCCTGAGAGGGCTCACAGCTCGTCGGCCGAGAACGACGGCGGTTCCATGCTCGCCACTCTGTGGTTGGCCTGCCTGGAGTCGATCGCATGGGGGATCCATTCGACGATGTCCGGCGGACCGCAGAGGTCGTCGTAGATGAGATCTATGGTGGCCAGATTGAGCTCGACCGGGTCCCGGACCGTCGCTGCACCGGCGCGGCAATCCCCGTAGATGAGGTCGATGGTGACCCGATTGGCTTCGAAGGGGTCCGGTACGTCAACCTCCGACAGGTCACCCAACTCCTGGTAGAGCTGGCGGTACGAGTCCAGGACGTCGCTCAGCTGGAAGAAGTTGACGACCCTCCCCCGGGCGTTCCTCGAGTACCCGGCGTACGCCTCCCGGTCGGCCATCACCTCGGCGAGCACATCGGCCATGACCACCGGGTCGCCCGGTGCCACCAGGCGCCCGCACGGCCCCCAGGTGTCGCCCTGCTGCCCTACGAGGGGATCGGTGATCAGCTGGGCCATGCCGCCCACATCGGTGCCGACGATCGGTATTCCGGCAGTCATGGCCTCCAGGACGACGATGGGTTGCCCCTCGTTGTAGCTCGGTAGCACCAATAGATCGATCTCACCGAGGCGATCCCGCACCGGGACCGTGCCATGGAACGTCACCTGGTCCTCGAGGGAGAGATCCCGCACCTTCTCGAGGCAGCTCTGGTAGTAGTCGGGCACATGGTCGGTGGGTCCGAGGACATCGAGGTGGAAGTTCTGAAGGCCCCGGGACACGAGCAACACGATCGTCGAGATGAGGTCGACAAGGCCTTTGATGGGCACGACACGGGCGATGTAGGCCAGCCTCCATTGTCTGTCTCTTCCATCCTTCAGGGAGGCCAGCGCCTGGCGACGGAGGGCGAAGGCCTCATCGAACTCGTCGACCTGCATCCCGTTGGGAACGATGGTCGACTTCTCGATCGGCGAGCCGAGATCGGCGGCTTCGGCGATGGCGGCAGGATACAGATAGGTGATGACCTCTGCGCTGGGGTAACAGAGGTGCGCCATCTCGATCCACCAAGCCATCCAGGCCCGCTCGGTCGGTGGCACGTCGAACATGCGCCAGTCGCGATCTGTGAGGGGCAGCGCCAGACTGCGGTCCAGGAGGAAGTTGACCGTGTCCCTCACATAGAGATTGTGCTCGGTGAGAAGGAACTTGGCCCCGTTCTGGCGGGCGCCGACCGCGCCGAGCAATGAGGCGTACCCGGTGGTGTGGGCGTGATACACCCGGGCCGGCGGGAGTTCGACGCTGAGAAGGGCGTGGGCGAGCGAGAAGAACTCGCGGAGAAGCCAGAAGGTGTCGGTGAAGGGCAGTCCCAGGGCCCGTAACCGTTGGAGTGTGACGACCATGAACTCCTTGGTGCCGAGAATGGGCCAGATCGAGAACGTGCGGGTACGGGGATTCATGCCATCGTCGTACAGCGCCCAGAAGGGGGCATAGTCGCCCTTGGCCAATGCGTTCAGCGCATCGAACACTCGATGGGCCAGCCGTCTCCGCTGGCGCGGCCGCATGTGGAGTGAGCCGGGCCGGACCAGCATGAAGTCGTCGCGATGCTCCTGCATGCTGAGGTACACGTGCCAGACCCACGCAACGTTGGGAGGCATGCCGTACAGATCCTTCATCGAACCCTTCGAGTCCCAGGCGATGTGGATGATGCCGAAGGTCAGCTCGGGATTGCCGTAGATGATGTCGTGCATGACGGCGGAGACCCCTCCCTTGAGGTAGGGGTAGGTCGACTCGGCGACGATCCCCACGTCGACGGGCTCGTACTGACCGAGTGAGCGGGGGGCCAGGCGGGGGTCGTGATCGTTCGTCCCGGCCCCTTCAGCAGATGCCGCCTCCGAACCCTGGACCTCTGTCGCCTGCGATCGTGAGGTCCGTTTCATGGGCTACCAGCTACCAGGCCGTGGCGTGACGCCAGAAGAGGCTGTACTCGGGCGATCGCCAGTGCTCCAGCGCGGCCCGGAGAGCGAGCGTCACGAGGAGGGCATCGACCCCGATGAGTCCAACGAAGGTCGCCGTTCCCAGAGGCAGTAGGGCGAAGGCCATCCCGCAACCGACCAGATAGCACCCGCTCAGGACCTGCGCGGTCCGGATCTGTCCGATGTAGTCGAGCTTGTAGCACAAGAGAGTGAGCATCATCGCCAACCACGAAGAGGCGGTGACCGCCACGACCAACGGCAGTGACATCCAGTCAGCCACCGCGACCACCAGGATCACCACAACGGCCAAGGCCGCTCCGACCAGGGCACTGCGACTGAGCGATCGGGTCACGGTGCGGTACACGGTGCGCGAACGGCGGATCAGCACTGCATAGGACGCACTCTCCATGGCCCGTCTCAGGTCGACGATCGACGCGTCGAAGCGCGGGGCCAGGCGGACGAAGTAGTAGTTGTAGGCGAGGACCGCCGGGAGCAGGGCCACATAGATGGACCTGACCGCAAACTGGTCACCTGCCCGCAGGAAGAAGAAGTACTTGTCGGACCACAGCACCGATCCGAGCAGCAGCCCCCGGCCCACATCCACGACGACATCGCCGACCGCCAGGCGCGCCGGGCGGGTCAGCCGTGCCCAGTGCCGGCGCATGAACAGCAGCTGGGTCGCCAGCCCGACGAGCGGGGGAAGGAACCAGGCGAACGGGAACAGCACCAGGGCGGCTGCGACCGCGGCCCAGCCGATGGCCCATCGTCCTCGCTGGCGAAGGGCAATGCTCGGAATGAGGGACTGGGCAAAGGCGACGTACAAGGTGGTCAATCCGATGTAGGCGCCGATGGCCGCCGGTGACCAGTGCATCGACCACTTGATGGGCACCGCGAACACGAGCACGACAGGCAGGCACTGACCGAAGGTTACGGGCCACGTCTCGCACAGCCGTCCGAGGATCTTGTCCGGCTCCTCGGCGGCCACGTGAGGGGCCACGGCCCGAAAGAGTGGGAGGCAGACGGCCTGGGTGAGCCATGGCACGGTCACCGACACGCCAAGCAGAAGCGTGGTGAACCGCACTCCCCCGATGGCGGCTCCCGTCAACCGTCGGCTGGCTA
Source organism: uncultured Acidimicrobiaceae bacterium (assembly GCA_963717885.1). Lineage (GTDB taxonomy): Bacteria > Actinomycetota > Acidimicrobiia > Acidimicrobiales > RAAP-2 > Bog-756. The sequence goes on from CAVQXB010000007.1 coordinate 10,396, forward strand.
TCGGATAGGCGATGCTCAGCATGACGATCGGCGAGAGGTAGAGGAGCAGTCCGGTGGCGTCCCGGAGCCGCATCAGGAGCCTCGTCCCGCCGGTGGCCGTCAACAGGAACCTCCGGGACGCCAGACCCACCGGCACCAGCGACACGAGGACCACCGCGGCACCGACCACCCGGGCCCGTCCGGAGACCAACAGGGCGTCGCCACAGATGAGTCCGGACACCGCGATCACGATCGAGGAGATCCGGGGGGGTCGCGGCTTCGGCGAGTGGACCCGCATCCCCATGCTCATCGGGATCCACATCCAGAATCGGTGTCAGCAGCGCCCTGACTCGGCCGGAGGTGGTGACTACCGCCTCGGAGCCCCCGACCAGACCCATCGGTCCACCGACGGGCGAGTGGCGGCGGATGCCGGAGCCGAGGACCGAGTTGGTCGTCGTCCCGGCTCGCGTGTCCCATCGCCCGTCCTCGTGGTGCTCGTCCGCAGCCCCCTCTCGCGCACCGACCGGCCGGTGCTACTGGCGACTGTACCGAGCTGGCGGACGCTTAGCGTGACCGGTCGCGCACTGTTCACGCAATGACCATCTTCCCTTTTCCAAATTCGTACGCAACGCGTACGCACGGTCACTATTTGTAGCAATTTGAGGCGGATGGGTCGGCTCAGGGTCATCGTCACCGTGCCGCGCTCCGCGGTTCACCGGCCCGGTCGGCCCCCCGGCATTCCGGGGCCGCCACACGGTGCGGCCCGTCCGAGGCTCCCGGCTATCGGACGAAGACCATGCCCTCGTGAGGACCCAGCCTGACGCTGGCCGGCCACGGCGTGCTGCCGTTGGATCGTCCCATCGCCCTCGGCACCTGGAGGGTCACGCTGCGCCTCGGGTTGTCATTGATGTTCACCGCGGCCCAGCCGTTGGTGAAGGCTCGAGCGAAGCCGTTGCCTTTCCGACGGGGCTCCTCGAGCGGCGTACCGAGGTCGAAGTCGAGCTCGGGGATGTACGGGGTTGTCGAATAGTCGTTGTGGGCTGTGGCCGTCATCGCCCCGCCCTGGCCACCCCCGAACACCCAGAAGGCGGCCAGGCCGTAGAGGAAGTTCCTGTGGCTGTCACTTCCGTCGGACGCCACCCGCAGGATGGTCAGACCCGGCCCGCTCGCCTCGTCGACCTGGGCCAGTACGGTTTCTGGATCGAAGTAGTCGTCGGGACCGTGGGCCAGCCAGACTTCTTCGAACCCTCCCCCGTACGCGGCGTGCCGGTCCCAGCGCCCCGGTTCCCGATGGGATTCGGCGATATTGGGCACGACCAGCTTGCCGGCGGCGTTGATGCGGGAGCCGGCCATGGCGATGAGCCCGTCGAGCGCGTGGCGGATGTCCGGCATGGTCCGATCGCCCTCGAGAGGTGGCCGCAGCCCGTAGTAGTCATCGAATACGTCGTTGTCCGCCATCACCCCGTCCCATGGTGACCCCTCGAGTTCGTCGGTGACGTTGTCGCACCACCGCTCGCAGTACTCCTCCTCCCAGACGGCCATCTGCCAATGACCCGGATAGGCATCCCACTCGATCCGCGTCTCACGGTCTGATCGGTGGGCAAACCAGTGCTCGCCCGCCTCCTCCGCCTCATCGAACCCGACACCCGAGCTGCGGATGGGGCCGGTCTCGTACTCACGAGCGGAGGAGAGGCACTTGTAACACAGCACCACCAGGTCGGGGCGCTCCCGCTTGATCGTCTCGGCGGCCTTGATCTCCCAGGGCTGGAGTACGGCCACCGCGTAGTGGTCGATGGCGAACCGAACCTGACGGTCGTCCAGAGATTCCCCGTAGCGGAGCCAGGCACCATGGTGGGCGGCCATGCAGGAACCCTATCCAAGGGTCGGATCGGCTCTGGGCCGTCGCCGTCAGCCGACCGCGACGATGGGCGACGAAAGCCCTCTTGATGCTGTCGAGCCTTCGTAGGCGGCGTCCCCGAAGGAGAAGATGCCGCCGTCGGAGGCCACCAGCCAGTAGCCGCCGCCGTCGGGCGTGGCGGCCATGCCCACGATCGGGGCGTTGAGGTGCATGGCCCCGGTGGAGCCGTGGAAGGCGGCGTCCCCGAAGGAGAAGATGCCGCCGTCGGAGGCCACCAGCCAGTAGCCGCCGCCGTCGGGCGTGGCGGCCATGCCCACGATCGGGGCGTTGAGGTGCATGGCCCCGGTGGAGCCGTGGAAGGCGGCGTCCCCGAAGGAGAAGATGCCGCCGTCGGAGGCCACCAGCCAGTAGCCGCCGCCGTCGGGCGTGGCGGCCATGCCCACGATCGGGGCGTTGAGGTGCATGGCCCCGGTGGAGCCGTGGAAGGCGGCGTCCCCGAAGGAGAAGATGCCGCCGTCGGAGGCCACCAGCCAGTAGCCGCCGCCGTCGGGCGTGGCGGCCATGCCCACGATCGGGGCGTTGAGGTGCATGGCCCCGGTGGAGCCGTGGAAGGCGGCGTCCCCGAAGGAGAAGATGCCGCCGTCGGAGGCCACCAGCCAGTAGCCGCCGCCGTCGGGCGTGGCGGCCATGCCCACGATCGGGGCGTTGAGGTGCATGGCCCCGGTGGAGCCGTGGAAGGCGGCGTCCCCGAAGGAGAAGATGCCGCCGTCGGAGGCCACCAGCCAGTAGCCGCCGCCGTCTCCGAAGGCGCAGAGGGATGACGTCAGGTCACCGACTTCTGTGCTCCAGTAGCTGGGTAACTGCTCATACAGCACCGCCGGGTCGGTCTCGTCCGTCAGATACACGTAGGACGAGTGATCAGCCGCGGCCAGGTCGAGCATCGCTGTCACCTGCCCTTGCGGCACCGCGGAGATCTGGCTGGCGAACATGGTCGCCGGGTAGTCGTAGACCCACGACGGCGGTCGCTGGCTCATGAAGGCGCCGGAGGTACCTTCGAAGTCGACGATGACGTCTCCCAGGCTGAGATACGACTGGTCGGGGTACGTCCCGGGATTGAGCATCACCTCGGCCCCGGGAGTGACCGAACGCACCAGGCCGGTCGCCCACTGGTAGTACCCGAGCTCGACCGCTCCGCGGGAGACGTCGTCGAAGTAGATGTCGGTGATTCCGTACCAGGTCCGGTACTCGTCGACCTGCTGCTCGACAGTACCCAGGGGTGTGGCGGTGTAGAAGGTGTTGATGTAGCCGAGCAGGTGCACCCCCTTGGACCGTGCCGCGTCGACCACCTGTTCGTACTGGGGATCGGGACCGTTGCCCGGACCGCTCGAGGGGTTGACGATGATGGTCGACCCCGGCGCGGCATCGTCCAAGGCCGACTGCCAGGGAGGTCCGGGATAGAAGTACGCGGGCAGGAGCGACTGGAGGCCGCAGGTGGGGTCACGGGAGGCCAGGAGGCGGCCGGAGCCGATCGCTCGCTGAGGGGCGGCCGGGACGGAGGGCGACGGCCCCGGCCGGTGCCCGATCGGCGGAAACGTCATGGTGGCGACGAGGAAGACGAGGAACACGCCGATGGCCGGCCCTCGTCGCACCGAGTAGCCACCGGCGCATGGGCGATCGTGCTGGACGCCGGCTTCGGGTCCCATCGGTCCATTGTCCCGCCCCGGGGGGTTCTGCGGGTGGCTCGGTGTCTCCACCGTCCGCCGCGCCGCCTCGGCGTTCGCCTCCAGGCTGACCTCGACTGGTGCTGCATGACGGCGCCGGCGCTGACGGTCCCTCGACCGGACCCCGCCGGAACGCCCATCACGGTGTCGGGCATCGGGTCGTTCACGGCCATCGGCGGGGCCGCAGCCACCGGTGCCGGCGAGGGGTGATCGTCGACCCCGACCCGCCCCCTCGCCGACCCCGCGGGTCAGACCCCGACCCGCGGGACCGCGAACCCTCGGTAGCCGGAGGGCGGCTGATCGTCTGGGCACGAGCCGGGGGGCTCGTCGAACCGGGGATCCCTGGTCCAGGCTCCGAACTCCCACCGGGGGGCCATGGCGGACAGCTTCAGCACCCGGGTCAGATCGTCCGCCACCAGCGCGCCGAACAGCGCCGCTCCGTACGGACAGAGGTGGACGCTGTCCACCATGCGGGCCCGGACCCACCTCCCGTCCCCCGCCCGGAGCCAGACGTGGAAGCGGCCTCCAGGTGCGAACAGCTGCTCGGTGGAGAGGAAGACGGCTCGACCCGGGAACGAGCCGACGACCTGGTGGGCGATGTCGTCCCACGCCGCCTCCTGCTCGGTCTGACGACGCCAGTCGGACCGGCTGTCCGCGGCGCTGGGGAGGAAGATGTTGGGACCGGTCTGGGGGAACTGGAGCAGGACCATCAGGGCCACGCCGTCGCCGGGAGACAGCACCGTGGCCAGGAACTGCTCCAACAGCACCCGGTAGCCGGCCGGGTCGGCCAACGCCTCCCGCCCGTCCCACGACCACGTGCCGATCACGATCTGGGGGTGGTCCTGGGCCACCACCTGGCGCACCTGGTCAGGCCAGTGGGGAGCAGTGGTGAGCCCCCATCCCCCCGAGCTCGTGTCGGCCACCACCGACACGTCGCCGGTGGCCTGCAGCGCGGCGGTGACGCCCGGCGACCCACCGGCCATCACGCTGTCACCGAGGATCCAGGCCCGATACGGATGTACGGATTCGGTCGCCGGGAGGCTGACGTCGGCGACGGCGGCGGCCTGGGTCGCGCCCGGCACGGACCCCGCCACCGGGGCGGACTCGGCCAGGGGCGGCCCGATCGTCCCGAGGAGGGCGACGACCGCTGTGACCAGCACCCCGGCGGAGGCGACCCCGACGGGCGGGAGGTGGAGCCGCCCGCTCGCCTTCGACCAGTGGGCTCGCCGGAGGGGTCGTTCGACCAGGTAGAAGCTGACACAGGAGACGGACACCATGGTGGCCACCCGGGCCATGAGCAGGGCCGCTCCCGACAGCCCGGTCGTCTGGCCGGTCATGAGGGCGATGACCGGCCAGTGCCACAGGTAGAGGCTGTAGGAGATGATCCCCAACCACCGCAAGGGATGCCGGGCGAGCACACGCGCCACCATCCCGTCGGGTGCGCGCACGCTCCCCACGACGACCAGGCCCGCGCCGCCGGCGATGACCACGAGGCCCCCGTTCCAGATCCACCACGGCGGGCCGGCCGCGGTGGCCACCCCGAAGCCCACGGCGACCACTCCGAGGGTGGTGAGCCCCGACCACAGGCGGGACCGGGAGGACGGGCCGGTCAACGGCCAGAGCATGGCGGCCGCCCCGCCGAGCAAGAGCTCCCAGGCCCTGGTATCGGTGCCCAGGTAGGCACGGTTGGGCCCGAACAGATGGGCGGCCACGCCCATCCACGCCGCGGAGCTGACGGTCAGGGCCACGGTGACCGGGAGGAGCAGGGAGGTCCCCCGACGCTGGCTCGAGCGGGCGGCCAGGGCCAGTGCCACCACGACCAGGGGCCAGACCAGGTAGTACTGCTCCTCGATGGAGAGCGACCAGACCTGCTGGATCGGGTTGACCGAAGCGAAGTGGGCGAAGTATCCGTGGCCGGCCACGATCTGCTGCCAGTTGGCCACGTAGAACAGGGTGGCCAGCGCGGGATCCCGGAGTTGGGCCGGCACCAGCCCGGGTCCGCCGACCCAGGCGTAGACCGAGAGCACCGCCACCAGCACCAGTACGGCGGGCAACAGGCGACGGGCCCGATGCCCCCAGAAGGACCGCAGCCGGCCAGGCGCTCGTTCGGGCTCCAGCAGGATCCCGGTGATCAGGTAGCCCGACAGCACGAAGAACACATCGACACCCAGCCAGCCGGCGCGTACCAGTCCCAGGTGGTATGCCACGACCAGGACGATGGCGACTCCCCGTACGCCGTCCAGCTGGGGCCAATGACGTCGCGCCACCATTTGCACTCTGTAGCACACGCCGGGGTGAGGGTCCGCGTGGCGTCCGGCCCGGTAGGGTCCCAGCGCATGTACCGCCTCCCTCCCATCGACGAGGCCCGGGCCGCCGGCGAGCTGGTCACCGCCGAGTCCATCCGACGGGTGCGGAGACACGTGCAGCACCGGGTGCGCCGTTCGCTCGGGATCACCGGGAAGGCCCGGCCGGCCTGCGACGACCGTGACGAGGCCTACTTCCCGCCCGGCTCGATCACCCGGCAGATCCACGCCGACCTCCCCTCCATGCTGATCGGCGGCCTGGCCGCCCTGCTGTTCCAGATGCTCCACCCCCTGGCCATGGCCGGCGTCGCCGAGTTACTCCAACTACCGCCAGGATCCCCTGGGTCGCCTGGAGCGCACGGCCGCGTTCCTCGGGACCACCACCTTCGGGTCCCGGGACGAGGCCGGGGCGGCCATCGCCCGGGTGCGGGCGGTGCACGAGCAGGTGGCCGGCACCGCGCCCGACGGCCGGCCGTACTCGGCCGCCGACCCGGGCCTGATCGCCTGGGTCCACGCCGCCGAGATCCGCAGCTTCCTCGATGCCTCGTCGGCCTACGGGCCCCGACCCCTGACCCTGGACGACCAGGACCGCTACGTGGACGAGATGGCCCGGGTGGCCCTGGCCCTCGGCGCCGTCGATGTCCCCCGCAGCGTGCCCGAGCTCGACGCCTACTTCGACGCGGTGCGACCCCGAGCTGCGGCTGACCAGCGAGGCCCGGACGGCCCGCAACTTCGTTCTGCGCGGCGTCGGGCGGTGGCCCCACGAGATCACCACCTACGGGCTACTGGTGGCCGCCGCCCAGGGGGTCCTGCCCCCCTGGGCCCGACGCCAGCTGCGCCTGGCCCAGGTCCCGGCCGGGTGACCGGCTGGCCGTGCGACCGGCGGCCCGGGCCTTCAGCACCGCGCTCCGATGGGTGGCCGCCCCCCCGGCACCCTCGGATCACCGGCCCGGACCGCTGATCGGTAAGCCAGCTAGTCCGGCCTAGCAGGAAGGCCGACGACGTCCTCGAAGCTCTCCGGGGCCTGGGCCAGGAAGGCGTGGCCGCCCTCGTAGACGTGGAGTTCGGCCTCCCTGATCCGAGACACCATGGCCTCGGCTGTTCGCCATGGGGGCGATCCCGTCGTAGCGACCGCACCCGATGAACGTCGGGCAGGCGATGGCCTGGAGCCGGTCCCAGGTGTCGTGGGTCCTCCGGGCCTCGAGCTGCTCGTGAGTACCCCGTCCGGCGGGGGTGGTCCGGCCCCGGGGCACGGACGCTCCATCATCGCCACCAGGTTCCGGTCGTCGGGATGGGCGGCCAGCCACTGCCGGGTCGAACCTCGAGTCGATCAGCGTGCGGCGCCGGCGCCGGCGGTCGGCCGAGTCGAGGCCCTCCAGCTCGTGCAGCGGGTAGGACGAGCCTCCGCCGCCTCCGGCCGACGTGCACAGCAGGACCAGCCGCTCGACCCGCGACGGGCAGGGAGACCGCCAACTCCAGGGCCACCATCCCGCCGAAGCTGATCCCGACCACCGCGGGCCGATGTCCCATCCGGCCGCATCCATCACCGCGGCCGCATCGGCGGCACAGTCCGCCATGGCGTAGCCGCCGACCACCTCGCTGCTCCGGCCCAACCCCCGATAGTCGAACACCAGGACCTCGAATCGAGGCGAGAAGGCCGCGGCGATGAGGCCGGCGTCTGCAGCGTGATGCCCGATCCGTTGGCCAGGAGCAACCTCGGGCCGGACCCGGTCACCTCGAAGTAGAGGTCGGCGCTCTCAGAGCTCGGGCGACTGGCACGGCTGTCTCGCTCCCCGGTCCCGGCCATCGGCCGAGTATGGCACGGCCGAAGGGGACCCCCTGCACGGCGGCCCGTGCCGGTGCCGCCCGTGCCGCCGGCGCGACCACGAGCCTTCCCGCCACGCCGAGCACGACCAAGCCGCCGGCGACGATGCCGACCAGCGCTCCGGCGGACAGGCCGTCCGCGGAGCCCGCCGCGGCGCGGGGCGTGTGGGAGCGTGAGCGGCCGTGCCCGACGGGCTCGACGTGGACGCGCTCGGCGAGATCGCAGGGGGGGACGACGAGGCGCTGAAGGCCACCACCCGGGTCGGCCGAGGCCGCCAGCAGCAGCCCGTCGCCCACGCTCGGGGTCGGGAAGTGGTTGGCCGGGGCGCCGACGGCGGCCCGTTGGCGAACGGCACCGGTGGACGGGTCGAGGCCGGAGAGGGTGCCGTCCTGTCCGATGGTCCACACCAGGCCGGCCGCCACGATGGGTGGTCCGCCGCCGACCCCGGAGCTCCACGCCACGCGGAGCGACGGGCGGGGAGGTGCCGATCCGGACGGCGACGATGCCGCTCAGGCAGGGCAGGTAGACCACGGTCCCCACCACGGCGCTGCCCCCGTCCACATCGTCGCGGCAGACCGGGCCCACCGAGACCTGCTGGCCCGCCGATTCCGCCGAGCCGGGAGCCGTCCAGCAGGTAGGCGATGGCCGCCTTGCCGGCGATGACCACCTGCCCGTCGGGCAGCAGGGCCGGGGCCATGGACAGGTCGAGGTCCGCAGCGTTGTCGGCGGCCCACGAGGACGGCGCGAAGTACTGCACCAGCCGGAGGCTGGCGAGAGCTCGAGCACCGAGTCGCTGTAGTCGTAGGGGCGGTGGAGGCCGAGGTCACCGACCCGTTCCCGACCGCCGACCCAGACATTGCCCGCCCCGTCGACGGCGGGGGCGGCCCCGCCCATCCACACCGCCCCCTGGGACTGGCCGGCGCCGGTGTCGATCCCGAAGTCGACCGGCGTGCCCCCGGCCTCGGGCACCGCCACCACCCAGCCCCGGTAGGTCGAGCAGTCCCCGTAGTTGCCACCGAAGCCGAAGACCACCCGACCAGAGGCGAGGGTGAGGCCGGTCCGCTGGAGGAGGGCGGCGGGATCGGCACCGGGTGGATCCGACCGGCCTGGGTCAGCTCGGTGGTACCGGTCTCGTGCTCAGACCCGACCAGTACGGTGGGAGGGTCGCCCGCCGACCAGCTCGTCGGCCACCACGAAGAGCTCGCCCCGGCTCGGATCGATGACCGGGGTGCCGGTGATCCCCACCGTCGGCTCGATGTCGCCGCAGGGGAGGCTCGAGGCGGGGACCGGGGCGCCCAGATGGGTGGACCAGACCACGGCCCCGGTGATGGCCGACAGGGCGTACACGGTGTCGTTCTCGGTGGCCACATAGACCCGGCCCCCGACCACCAGGGGCTCCCCGTAGAGCTGGCCGTCGAGCGCTGGCGAGGTCCACGCCCTCGTAGCCGTGTCCACAGTGGTGACGCCGCTGGCCACCCCGTTCCCGGCCGGGTCGTGGTGGTACACCGTCCACCCCGCGTCACCGGCTGTCCGTCCCCGTGGTCGTGGTGGTGGCGCCTGCCGGAGGGGTGTGGAGGAGGCCGGCACCGGCCGAGAGCCACAAGGCGGTGACGGCCAGGATACGGACGGCCGCGGACCTCGGCTCGACGCCCGGCCGGCGGGAACTCGTCACCCGAGCCAGGATACCCAGCCCGGGCCAGTGGCTCAGGCCACGCGTCGGGCCCTGTTGCCGCACGGTGCTCCACCGACTCCATGGCCGCCCGCAGGTCGGCCAGCCAGTCGTCGGCGTTGGTGGCGACCAGCTTCACGCACCAGAGCAGGGCGTCGGAGCGGCTCCGGGCCACGCCGCTGTCGACCAGGGTGTCGAGCACGACCCGCTCCGGCTGGCGGAGCCGGGTCATGACCGGGACCGAGAGGTTGGTGAACACCTGCCGGGTGTCCCCGGCCTCGGCTCCCCAGGCGATGTTGCGACCGAAGAGGTGCTCGGCCTCCCGGGCCACGGCCATCCGCTCCTCGCGGGTCTCCTCACGGAAGCGCGAGATCCGTCCGGCCTCGGCTGCCGCCACTGTCACCTCGTCGGCGTCCTCGGGGACCTCGGGCGACGACACCCTCCCGACGATCAGGATCTCGTCGCGGTCGACCACCACGGTGCGGTGCCTCCTCGAACCACGGGTCGGGGAGCCGGCCCGCCAACCAGCCCACCAGCCCGTCGGCCGACGGCTTCTCCTCGGCCAGTCCCCCGGCGGGGCCGGCCCCGGCCCCGGCGTCCACTGCTCGCTCCGTGCTCCATGGCCTACCTCCAGATCTCTAGTTACGTAATTACAATACTAACTAATATACAGGCTAGGGCGGAGGTCGCAATCGGGCGAGGCGGGACCCGGGAGGTTGGGGGGTCGGCCGGGCGGGCGTCGAGCGGACCGGCCGGGGCGCTGTCCTCAGGCCAGGGTCGAGGCCACCACCGCACCGACCTGCTCGATCTCGAGCAGGAACCCGTCGTGGCCCGACGCGGACTCGATCACCGTGACCGGCCGGTCCCCGGGGAGCAGCCGGGCCAGCTCGTACTGGAGTCCGAGCGGATAGAGGCGGTCGGAGTCGATGCCGGCCACGGTCACCTCGGCCCGCACCCCGGCCAGGGCCCGGGCCACCCCGTTGCGCCCCCGCCCCACGTCGTGGTGGTTCATGGCCTCGCTCAGCACGATGTAGGAGTTGGGGTCGAAGCGCCGGGCCAGCTTGTCCCCGTGGTGCTCGAGGTAGGACTCGACGGCGAACCGGCCGCCCTTCAGCGGGTCCTCCTCCTCCTGGGCGTTCCGGCCGAACCGGCTCTCGAGCTCGAGGTCGGTGCGGTAGCTGATACTGGCCGATGCCCCGGGCCAGGGCCAGGCCGGCCGCCGGGCCGGGCCCCGGTCGCGTAGTAGTCGCCGCCGGCGAAGGCGGGGTCGGACCGGATGGCCCGGATCTGCAGCGAGCACAGGGCGATCTGCTCGGCGGTGGCCGCGGCCCCCACGGCCAGCACCACGGCCCGCGCGACCCGGTCGGGATGGCCCACGCACCACTCGAGGACCCGCATGCCGCCCATCGAGCCGCCCACCACGCCGGCCCACCGGTCGATGCCCAGGTGGTCGGCCAGGGCCGCCTCCACCGCCACCTGGTCGCGGATGGTCACCACCGGGAAGCGCGAGCCCCACGGCGCGGCCGTCGGGTGCCGGCGAGGCCGGGCCGGTCGTGCCCTGGCACCCGCCGAGCACGTTGGGGCAGACCACGAAGTAGCGGTCGGTGTCGATGGCGGCGCCCGGGCCGATCAGCCCGTCCCACCAGCCCGGCCGTCGGGTGGCCCGGTCCGGCCGGTCCGGCGGCGTGGGAGTCACCGGTCAGGGCGTGGAGGACCAGCACCGCGTTGCCCCGGTCCGGCGTCGAGCTCGCCCCAGGTCTCGTAGGCCACGGTGACCTCGGGCAGGTGCCACCCGCCCTCGAGGTCGAGACCGGGCGCGCCGTCGCCGTACAGCCGGGCGAACCGGCGCCCGCCCGGCTCGTCACCCGGCTCCCACGACCCCCGGGTGCGGGGCCCGGGTCACGTCCCTTTGACGGCGCGGAACCCGGCCTCGAGGTCGGCGAGGATGTCCTCGATCGACTCGAGGCCGATGCACAGGCGGACCAGGTCGGGGGTGACGCCCGGCGGTCACCTGCTCGGCCTCGGTCAGCTGCGAGTGGGTGGTGGAGGCCGGGTGGATGGCCAGGCTGCGGACGTCGCCCACGTTGGCCAGGTGGCTGAACAGCTCGAGGCCCTCGATGAAGGTCCTGCCGGCCTCGGCCCCCCCGTCGATGCCGAAGGCCAGGATGGCCCCGCCCCCGTTGGGCAGGTACCGCTGCTGGCGCTCGTGCCAGGGGCTCGAGGCCAGGCCGGGGTAGGCGACCCAGGGCACCTCGTCGCGGGCCTCGAGCCACTCGGCCACGGCCGTGGCGTTCTGGACGTGGCGCTCCATGCGCAGGCTGAGGGTCTCGAGGCCCTGGAGGAACAGGAACGAGTTGAGCGGGGCGATGGACGGCGCCCATGTCCCGCAGGTACTGCAGCCGGGCCTTCAGCACGAACCGGGCCGGGAAGAGGGCCTCGGGCAGCTGGCCGAAGACCAGGCCGTGGTAGCTCGGGTCGGGCTCGGTGAAGCCCGGGAACCGGCCGCTGCCCTCGTAGTCGAAGGTGCCGCCGTCGACGATGATCCCGCCGATGGAGGTGCCGTGGCCGCCGATGAACTTGGTGGCCGAGTGCACCACGATGTCGGCGCCGTGGCGAAGGGGCTGGCACAGGTACGGCGTGGCCACGGTGTTGTCCACCACCAGGGGGATCCGGTGCTCGTGGGCGATGGCCGACACGTCCTCGAAGTCGAGGACGTCACCCTTGGGGTTGCCGAGCGTCTCGGCGTAGAAGGCCTTGGTGTTGGGCCGGACGGCGGCCCGCCAGGCGTCGAGGTCGTCGGGGTCGTCGACGAAGGTGACCTCGATCCCGAGCTTGGGCAGCGTGTAGTGGAGCAGGTTGTAGGTGCCGCCGTACAGGGAGGCCGACGAGACCACGTGGCCGCCGTTCTCGGCCAGGTTGAGCAGGGCGATGGTCTCGGCCGCCTGGCCGCTGGCCACGGCCAGCGCCGCCACCCCGCCCTCGAGGGCGGCCACCCGCTCCTCGAAGACGGCCTGGGTCGGGTTCATGATCCGGGTGTAGATGTTGCCCAGCTCCTCCAGCCCGAACAGGGCGGCGGCGTGGGCGGTGTCGCGGAAGGTGTAGCTGGTGGTCTGGTAGATCGGCACGGCCCGGGCCCCGGTGGTGGGGTCGGGCACGGCTCCGGCGTGGATCTGACGGGTCTCGAATCCCCAGTCGGACATGGCAGTGGCCTCCTTGGAGACGGTCCCTGTGCGTCGTTCGACAGCACGGATCGGCGTCCTCCGGTCCCCAGCTTGGCAAACCCGAGTGAATTGGTCAACTAGTCGTGGGGCCCGGGTCGGCGAGCGCCGGGGCACCTGGCGCCGCAGTGGGTGAGCGGATGTGACGCCACTCGGGGTCCGGTCGTCACTATGTTGACCGTCGGACGTGTCTCAAACCTCGGACAGAACGGCATCGGCGCCAGGGAGACGCCCCGGGACACGCCGGACCTGGCTCGTCCTGGCCGTGACGGTGGCGGTCGGTGCGGTGGTCCTCGGGACGCTGGTGTTGTTGACCCCGGTGCCGGGCACGGTGGCCGATGGAGCCGCCGACCTCGCCTTCGGCGACCACGGCTCGTCGCCACCCCGGGTGCCGGCGACCACCGCCGATGTGGCCCGGTGCCCATGGTTGCAGCGAGGGCTCGACCGCAATGCGGCGCCGGCTGCCCTGGCCGCCGACGTGATCAGGCGCATGACCGTGCGCGAGAAGCTCGGGGAGATCGTCCTCGTGCACGCCGGTCCCTACGAGAACATCAACGCCGGCGTGCCTCGCCTGTGCATCCCGGCCCTGACCCTCCAGGACGGCCCCCAGGGCCTGGCCTACGGCGACCTCGGCGTCACCCAGCTGCCCTCGCCCATCGGCATCGCCGCCACTTTCGACACCGGCGTCGCGGAGACCTACGGCCAGGTACTCGGATCCGAGGCGGCCGGCCAGGGCATCGACGTCATCCAGGGCCCCACCCTCAACATCGACCGGGTCCCCGAGAACGGGCGCTCGTACGAGGGGTTCGGGGAGGACCCCCGGCTGGTGTCGGCCATGGGGGTGGCCGACACCGAGGGGATCCAGTCCACCGGGACCCTGGCCATGGCCAAGCACTTCGCCGTCTACAACCAGGAGACCGACCGGGGCGTCCTCGATGTCGACGTGCCGGAACGGGCCCTGCAGGAGCTCTACCTCCCACCCTTCGAGGCCGCCGTGACCCAGGCCCACGTGGCCACGGCCATGTGCGCCTATCCCCAACTGAACGGGACCTACCAGTGCCAGGACCCGGCCCTGCTGGACCAGCTGGCCCGGTGGGGCTTCACCGGATTCATCCGTTCCGACCTCGGGTCGGTCCACGACCCGGTGGCCGCCATCGACGCCGGCACCGACCTGATCAAGCCCTCGTCCGTCGCCCGGCTGGACCTCCTGGTGCGAGAACACCGGTTGAGCATGGCGGCGGTGGACCGGGCGGTCGTCCGGATCCTCACCGTGATGTTCGCCCACGGGTTGGTGGACCGGCCGGACGCCGGCTCGCCGGGAATGGCGGTGGACTCCGACTCGCACACCGACTTCGCCCTGACCGCCGCCGAGCGATCGGCCGTCCTGTTGAAGGACGGCGGCGGCCTGCTGCCGCTGGAGGCGTCGGCCCACCGGTCGGTCGCCGTGATCGGCGCCGACTCCTCGGCCGCTCCGGTCACGTCAGGCTACGGCAGCTCCCGGGTCACCCCACCGTTCACCTCCTCGCCGCTCGTGGCCATACGCAGCCGGGCCGGTAGTCACACTCCGGTCAGCTACGCCGGACGGGGGCAGCACCACCGGGAATCTGCCCGCCGTACCCTCGAGGTTGCTGACCCCGGCGTCGGGAACCGGCCACGGGCTGACCCTGACCCTGACCCAGACCGATCCCGACCCCGGCGGTGGCCCGGTGTCCGTCCAGTCGGTCCAGCCGACCGTCGACGTCTCCCTCAGCCCCCATCCCACCACCTCCGGGCTCCTTCCGACCGCGGCGGCCGGGGCCAGGGCGCCGGTGGAGCGGACCCGCAATCCACTGACTCTGGGGAGCGGTGCCTTCTCCCTGGGTCGCCAGGTCTCCCCCAACCACACCCGTGTGGTCCTCCCCCCGGGGTGGACCGACGTCTCGGCCACCTGGTCCGGAACCCTCACACCGCCCCACGGCGGCCTCTACACGTTCTCGCTGCAGGGCGTGGGAGCGGCCACCCTCACCCTCGACGGCGTGACCGCTGTCTCCGACCCGCTCAGTCACGGGCTCGGGCGTTGGGCCCAGACCGTGCCGCTGAGCGGTGGCCACCCCTACCGGCTGCAGCTGAACTGGGAACCCATCGACAGGCTGACGCCGTCGGGGGAGTCGTCGATCGTGCCCAGCTCGCTCACCCTCGGCTGGGCCGACGTGAGCGGCCGGATCGCCGCCGCGGTGGCGGCCGCTCGACGGGCCGACGTGGCCGTGGTCTTCGCGGGCAGCTTCAGCTCGGAGGCCTTTGACCGTCCCTCCCTCGCTCTGCCCGGCGACGAGAACGCCCTCATCTCGGCGGTGGCCGCCGCCAACCCGCGGACGGTGGTCGTGCTCAATACGGGTGGGCCGGTGCTGATGCCCTGGCTGGGGCAGGTCAAGCGCGGTCCTCGAAGCGTGGTATCCGGGCGAGGAGGACGGTGCCGCCATCGCGGCCCTCCTCTACGGGGACGCCGACCCCTCCGGTCGCCTCCCGGTGACCTTCCCGGCGTCCGACACCCTGACCGGGGTGGACACCGCCGGCCAGTGGCCGGGGATCGACCTGACCTCGACGTACTCGGAGGGACTGGAGGTGGGCTACCGCTACGACCACTCCACCGGGACCCAGCCGCTCTTCCCCTTCGGCTACGGCCTCGCCTACACCCGGTTCTCGTTGTCCCACCTCACGCTGAGCCGCTCCCGTGACGGCTTCGCCCTGCGGGTCCGGGTGGCCGACACCGGGTCCCGGGCCGGGGTGGCGGTGCCGGAGGCCTACCTGACCTACCCCCCGGCGGCCGGTGAGCCCCCGGCCCAGCTGGTGGCCTTCACGCCGGTGACGTTGGGCCCGCGGCAGTCCCGGACGGTGGCGTTGGACGTGCCGTCCTCGTCGTTCCGGGTCTACCTCGGAGGCGGGTGGACCACGGTGCCGGGCACCTACACGCTCTCGGTGGGCCAGTCCTCCTCCGCACTTCCGCTGACCGTGTCGGTGACCGCCCCGTGACGTCGGGCCGCCACTGTCCCTTGCCGCCGACCTACTCCCGCGGCTCGGACCAGGGGGTCGGTGGGGCCGGGACCCGGGGCATCGACCAGCCGGTCGTGCCGAACCGCTCCGATCCCAGCAGGAGGAGACGGGACACCACGGTGGCCGAGAGGCCGAGCGACGGTCGGCATACCTCGGGCCGACCCGCCCTCGGCCCCCGGGGACCCGTTCATGATCGGCTCACGTCGGCTCAGATCGGCTTGCCCCCCGAGCCCCAGGGGTTGTCCGGCACTCCGGCGCACGGGTCGGGCAGGGAGAGGATTCCCTTGGGGGGGCAGCGGGTGCATGACCACGCCGGTGCGGGCCGGGTACACGGCGCCGGTCGGGCACGTCCCGAAGCCCGTGTCAGCGCCACATTCGGGACCTGGGCCACCGTGATCCGGCCGGTGGTGCGACCGGTCGACCACCACCGTGGCGATCCGGGACGAAGTGCATGCCGGGGGTCCGATGCAATGGGCCAGTCTCCCATCTCCCCACCCGGGGACGCCCTGGTCCCGTGGGCTACGATGATCGGGTCGGCTCTGGGGCATCGCCACGTCTCCCCCCGGGGGTCAGCCCGTTCCGGAACCGGCCAGGGCGGGTCCGCCATCCCATCCCGTCCCATCCGACCGGCCCGACCGATGGGTCGACCACAGCCAAGGAGTCCTGATGACCAGCACCACGCCCACCGACTTCAAGGTGGCCGATCTCTCCCTCGCCGAGTTCGGCCGCAAGGAGATCGAGCTGGCCGAGCACGAGATGCCCGGCCTGATGGCCATGCGGTCCGAGCACGCCGCCGAGCAGCCCCTGGCCGGCGCCCGGATCACCGGCTCCCTCCACATGACGATCCAGACCGCCGTGCTGATCGAGACGCTCACCGCCCTGGGCGCCGAGGTGCGGTGGGCCAGCTGCAACATCTTCTCCACCCAGGACCACGCCGCCGCCGCGGTGGCGGTGGGACCCGGCGGCACCGTGGAGAGCCCGTCCGGGGTGCCGGTCTTCGCCTGGAAGGGCGAGACCCTGGACGAGTACTGGTGGTGCACGGAGCGGGCCCTGCTGTGGCCGGGCCAGGGCCCGACCATGATCCTCGACGACGGCGGGGACGCCACCTTGCTGGTGCACAAGGGCGTCGAATTCGAGAAGGCCGGATGCGGTCCCCGATCCCGCGACCGCCGACTCCGAGGAGTTCGCCGTGGTCCTGTCCGTCCTGACCCGGAGCCTGGCCGAGGACCCCGGCCGCTGGACGACGATCGCCAACGGCATCAAGGGGGTCTCCGAGGAGACCACCACCGGCGTGCACCGGCTCAACGAGATGGAGCAGTCCGGTGAGCTCCTGTTCGCCGCCATCAACGTCAACGATGCCGTCACCAAGTCCAAGTTCGACAACAAGTACGGCTGCCGCCACTCGCTGATCGACGGGATCAACCGGGCCACCGACGTGCTCATCGGCGGCAAGGTGGCCGTGGTGTGCGGCTTCGGCGACGTGGGCAAGGGCTGTGCCGAGTCGCTCCGGGGCCAGGGCGCCCGGGTTGTGGTGACCGAGATCGACCCCATCTGTGCCCTGCAGGCCGCCATGGAGGGCTACCAGGTGGCCACCCTCGAGGACCTGGTGGACACCGCCGACATCTTCGTCACGACCACCGGCAACAAGGACGTAATCACCGCCGACCACATGGGCCGAAGATGAAGCATCAGGCCATCGTGGGCAACATCGGGCACTTCGACAACGAGATCGACATGGCCGGGCTGATGAAGATCGACGGTATCGAGCGGGTCAACATCAAGCCCCAGGTGGACAAGTGGGTCTTCCCCGACGGGCATGCCGTCATCATCCTGTCCGAGGGCCGCCTGTTCAATCTCGGCAACGCCACCGGTCACCCCAGCTTCGTGATGTCCAACTCCTTCACCAACCAGACCATGGCCCAGATGGAGCTGTTCAACAACGCCGACCAGTACGAGAACAAGGTCTACGTGCTACCCAAGCACCTCGACGAGAAGGTGGCCCGCCTCCACCTCGACGCCCTCGGGGTCCGGCTGACCACACTGACCAAGGAGCAGGCCGAGTACATCGGCGTGCCGGTGGACGGTCCCTACAAGCCGGACACCTACCGCTACTGAGGTTGCCCCGACGACGGCCTCCGGACGTCGCCCCGCCCCGGGAGGGGCGGCCCGCCGGCCCGCCAGGGAGGGCGCACTGATGGCACCGATCGACCTCGCCGACCTCGAGGCGACGCGCTACGAGGTCGGCGAGCGGGTGGCCACCATCACCCTCCACCGACCCGAGCGGCTCAATGCCTGGACGGCCCGGATGAATGCCGAGTACCGCGCCTGCCTGCGGCAGGCCAGCGACGATCCGGGGGTGCGGGTCATCGTGGTGACCGGCTCCGGTCGGGGATTCTGCGCCGGGGCCGAGGCAGAGGACCTGGCCGGCCACGCCCAGCGGGGTGCCTACCGGACCTGGGACACCGACGAACTCGACCGGCCGGGCTACGGGGTGCGGCCCGAATTCGACGCCGAGCTGGCGTACCACTTCGGTGTGCCCAAGCCCATCATCGCCGCCGTCAATGGACCGGCAGCCGGCATCGGCTTCGCCCTGTCCTGCTACTGCGACCTACGGTTCGCCGCCGCCGGGGCCAAGTTCACCACGGCCCACGGCCGACTCGGGCTCCCGTGCGCCTTCGGGCTGGCCTGGCTGCTGCCCAAACTGATCGGGCTCCCGCGGGCCCTCGACCTCATCCTGTCCAGCCGCACCTTCACCGCCGAAGAGGCTCTGGGCCTGGGCCTGGTCACCGCGGTGGTGCCCGCCGACCAACTCTCCGACCGCGTGGGCGAGTATGCCCGGGCGCTGGCCACCTCGGTCTCGCCCGCATCCATGGCGGCGTCGAAACGACAGGTATACGAGGCCTTCCACTCCACGGCGGCCGAGGCGGTGCGGGCGGCCGAGGCACTCCTGGATCCCATGATGGCCGGCCCTGACTACCGCGACGGGGTGGCCGCTCTGCGCGAGAAGCGTCCAGCGGAGTACGCAGACCTCCCTGCAGCCTTCCTACCCGCCCCGCGCTCGGCTCCCCCGGCCGACTGAATCAGGGGCCCCGCGACCGACCTCGTCTTCGGAGGGGGGCATGGGATGTTCTTCGGGAAGATACTCCCGGGGCTGGCCGAGATCGGTCCCCGCTCCCCGGAAGGGTCCGATCGGGCCGACTTCCCGGGTGGGTCGGTGGGCGAGGTCGCCCGTGATCGGCCTGGGAATGGTGCTGGCCACGTGGCCGGAGGCCGTCAGGCGGTGAGCGGCCGGGACCGGGATCGGTCCTCGACACCCTCCCGCACCATGGGCAGGAGCTCCTTGCCGAACTCAACGGCATCGGGCACGGGATCGAATCCTTTCAGCAGCAGTGTGGTGCACCCGAGGTCGTAGTAGCGCAGCATGGCCTCGGCCACCTGCTGGGGCGTGCCCACCAGCGCGGTCGAGTTGCCGGCCGCGCCGGTCAGGTTGGCCACCTTCATCCACAGTCGCTCGTCGTAGACCTCACGCTCGGCGGACATGGCGATAAGGCGCTTCCGCCCGACCGACGTCGTGCCTCCGGTGTCGCGGTCGACCGAAAGCGTGGCATTGGCTGCTCCACCGAGGCCCCGGTACGAATCCTGGCGGCCGGCCATTCGCTCCCTGGCCAGGTCGATCCGCTCGGCGGTGGTCTCGGCGATCCACTCCGCCTTCTCCCAAGCTTCCGCCTCGGTGTCGGCGATGATGGGACGCAGGGAGATGCTGAACCGGAGGGAACGTCCGGCCCTCTCCGCCACCGGCACGATGGAGCTCATCCGCTCGGCCACGGCAGCCCGGGGCTCACCCCAGAAGGCATACACGTCGGCATGGGCCGCACCCACCTCGATGGCGGCAGGCGAGGCTCCGGCGAAGTAGAGCGGAATTCCGCCCGGAGACACCGGCTTGACCGAGGTGAACGCACCCTCATACCGGAAGAACTCTCCCTCGTAGTCGAACGGCGCACTCTCCTCCCACATGCGTCGCACGATGGACATGACCTCGCCGGTCCGCCGGTAGCGGGCGTCGTGGGGGACGAAATCGCCTTCGCGGTCGTTGGTCGGCCTCGTCGCCTCCGGTGATGAAGTGGACGGCGATCCTTCCCCCACCGGTCAGGTGATCGAGCGTGGCGGCCTTGCGGGCCAGCAGGGCCGGTTGGACGAAGCCGGGGCGATGGGCCACGAGCACCTTCAGGCGCTCGGTGTGGTGCAGCACCGCGCCGGCCACGGCCCATCCCTCGGGTCCCACCGCCCCGTAGCCCACCAGCACCCGGTCGAATCCGGCTTGTTCGTGGGCGCGGGAGATCCCGGCCAGGTAGTCCGGATCGATGACCGGACCGTCCATCCAGTCGACCACCGGGCCGTCGACCAGCGGCCCCTTGATCTCCGAGGCATCCCTTGTGCCCACCATCCCAACGATCTCCACAGGCATGGCGATCCCTTCTCCCGGTGCCGACGATCCCGCTCCGAGGCGGGGCCGCCCGGACCGGTATCGACACAATCCGACCCGTTCCTTAGGAAGAGTCGGGCGGCTGCCGATACCTGGTCATGGTCGTTCTGCACCTCGACTCACCCTTGACCGGCCCCCCGGGCGCGGCCGACGCCGGCTCCCCCGTGAGCCGATGGACGTGCGCGGTGGTCAACAACATGCCCGACGGAGCCTTCGTGCAGAGCGAACGCCAGTTCCTGAACCTTCTCCACGTCGGTTCGGGCCGGCAGCCCCTCGACGTCCGCCTGTACACCATGGCCGGGGTCCCGAGAGGAGAGGCCGCGGCACTACGGATCGCCGAGCGGTACACACCGTTCGCCGCACTGTTCGACCACCCACCCCAACTACTGATCGTCACCGGGTCCAATCCGGTCGAGCCGACCCTGGAGGGCGAGCCGATCTGGACGGAGATGGTCCGGCTCCTCGCCTGGGCCTGCCAGGCCGTGCCGTCGATGCTCCTGTCCTGCCTGTCGGCCCATGCCGCCCTGACCGTCTTCGACGGTCTGGAGCGGCAACCGTTGCCGACGAAGTGCACCGGCGTCTTTCCCCAAGTGGTCGAACCGGACGACCCCCTGACGCTGGGCCTGGGATCGGGCGTCGCCCTCCCCCACTCCCGGGTGAGCACGGTCCCCACCCACCGGGTGCGGGCGGCCGGCTACCACGTTCCGCTGCGATCGGAGGAGGGCGGTTGGAGCGTGGCCACGAGACGCGTCCGGGGAGTCCAACGTGGTGCTCATGCAGGCCCACCCCGAGTACGGGCCAACCAGCCTGCTCCGCGAGTACCAACGGGACGTCCGCCGGTACGTCCGCGGCGAGCGGAACGACATCCCCGTCCTCCCCCGAGACTGCTCGGCACCCGAGGACGCCCGATCTCTGGAACGGTTGCAGGGGCGCATCGCCGCCGGCGAGCGGGACCCAGGGCTCTTCGAGTCCCTTCCGTTCCCCGACATCGAGGCCAGGGCCCCCTGGACCTGGCAGACCGTGGCCACCCGGCTCTACACCAACTGGCTGGCCACGGTCCCGGCCGGGAGCCACTGAGCCGTGCGCGACGAAACCATCGCCATCCACGGCGGGTACACCCCGGACAGTACCCGCGCGGTGGCCGTGCCCATCTACCAGACCGTGGCTCACGACTTCATCGACGCCGAACATGCCGGGGCGGTGCTCGACCTCGAGGTGCCCGGATTCCACTACAACCGGATCAACAACCCGACGAACGACGTTCTCGAGAAGCGCATCGCCTCCCTGGAGGGGGGAACGGCCGCCCTGGTGGTGTCGTCAGGCATGGCCGCGGTCAGCTATGCCATCCTCACCGTGGCCACGGCGGGGTCCAACGTGGTGGTGGCACCGCAGCTGTACGGGGCAACGTTCACCTACTTCGCCCATGTGCTCCCCACCCTCGGGATCGAGGTCCGATTCGCGCCAGATGACCGGGCCGAGTCCCTCGCCGCGTTGGTGGACGGCAAGACGTGCGCCTTCTTCTGCGAGACCATCGGCAATCCGGCCGGCAACGTCGTCGACCTCGAAGCGGTAGCCGCTGCCGCCCACGACGGCGGAGTGCCCCTCATCGTCGACAACACCGTGGCTACCCCGCTCCTGTTGAAGCCGATCCGTCACGGGGCCGACGTCGTGGTCCACTCCCTCACCAAGTTCGTGGGCGGCCACGGCACCACGCTGGGAGGTGCCATCGTGGACGCCGGGACCTTTCCGTGGAGCCGGCACGCCGAGCGTTTCCCCCTGTTCAACCAGCCCGAGCCGGCCTTCCACGATGTCGTGTTCGCCCGTGACTTTCCCGATCGGCCCTTCACGGTCCGAGCCAGGTCGGTCCAGCTGCGCAACACCGGTGCCACCCTGTCACCGCTGGCCGCGTTCCAGCTGTTGCAGGGGCTCGAGACCATGTCCGTCCGTCTCGAACGACACGAGTCCAATGCCCGGGCCGTGGCGGACTACCTGGCCCACGATCCCAGGGTGGACTGGGTGAGCTTCGTCGGCTTCCCCGGACACCCTTCGTACGAACTGGCCCAGCGCTATCTGAAGGGACGCGTTCCCTCCATCATCACCTTCGGCGCCGAGGGAGGCTACCGGGCCGGTCTGGCATTCTTCGATTCCCTGCAGCTCTTCAAACGGCTGCTCAATCTGGGAGACGCCAAGTCGCTGGCCATTCACCCCGCCTCCACCACCCATCGGCAGCTGAGTGACGGGGAGCGGGCCGCAGCGGGGATCCGGCCCGAGACCATCCGGCTGTCCATCGGACTCGAGCACATCGACGACCTGGTCGAGGACCTCGACCAGGCGCTGACCAGAGCCACGGCCTGAAGGACGTCGGCTACCTCACGGCCCGCCGATGAGCGCCTGCATGCACTCCTGGGCGTCGAGCACCGCCCGGATCCGACTCCGGGGGGACGGTAGGTAGTGCGTGAAGTACCGGGCCCCCTCGGTCAGCACGCCGAGCAGGGAGAGATGGGGCTGGACCCGGCCACAGGCATCGTAGGGATGGAAGTCCTGGCTGATGGAGACACTGCCGACCGGCTCGTCGCCGTAGCTCATCTGGGTCAACCGGCCACTGGCATACAACCGGTTGAGCAGGGGCGAGCTGGACCGGGCCAGGGACGGAAGGTCCAAATGGCCGCGGACCACACCGGTGACCGTGACCGTGGTCTCCTCGCCGAGCTGAGTGGAACGGAGCACCGTGCGGCCGTCGGGACCGGCGACCACCGCCGGATCCGGCCCGAGTGAGGCCTGCACCACGCCGGCGTCGAGCAGAGCCAACAGCTGCTGGGAACGGAGCGGTGGTGGTCCGGCCTCCATGCGGTTGATCCGACCCCGGACGTTGGCTTGGAAGTCAAGGTACGACTCGTGGGTGAGTCCACCGAACTCGATCACCAGCCGCAGCTGGTCGCGGAGGATGCGCAGTACCTCGAGAGCGGCTTTCACCGGGCTACCCCCGACGACGAGCGCCTCCTCGAGGTCGGCCTCGACCATGTCATAGACCTGCGATTGGTAGTCCGCACCCGAAGCGTAGGTGCGTCCCGACCCGGCGAACAGATGGCTGCTCGGATCGAACCGGCCGTAGACCGGCTCATAGCCAGCGACCGCGTCGTCAAAGGCCCCGACCCTCCAGGCACGAGTGAGGCAGTCCCGAACATCGGCCGACTCGTCCGACCCGCCCTTGAGCAAGGCGGCGTGAGTGAGGTAGCGGGACTGCATCTCGGCGAACAGCAGGGGCAGGAGGTCCCGTCGAAAGTCCACCTGTCGACGGACCGATGTCCCCCCCGGGTGGGTCAGACCCACGATGGCCTCAGGCGTGCACACCACGGGGTGATATTCCCCGTACGGGTCCACTCCGTGGGCCGACTTGGCGCAGTAGGGAACTCCCGAGCGCGAGTACAAGTGGATCAACGGCTCGTTCCCGCTGGGTCGGTAACGCTTCCGGTCCCCGACATCCTCGAAGGTCCCGCCGCGACCAACGGTCAGGGCGGTCAGGAGATCGAAGCCGACCAGCCCCATTCCGGCGATGGCGACCGACTCACCGGGAGGCACGGGGTCGTCGAAGTACTCGACCGGGTAGGGACGCAGGTAGCGGACCGCGGAATGGCCGCCGGCGAACTCGTCGTTCCAGGTGTGCCCAGAGGTCAACACCACATGGTTGACACACAGCGTCTGGCCGTTGTCCAGCACGACGGCTTCCCGACCGGCGACCGAGGTGATGTCGACCGCGGTGGCGTAGTGCCGTATCACCTCCATGTTCGGGGGAGCGTTGGTCACGAGGGATTCGTAGAACCACACCAGGTACTCCCCCATGAGACGGCGAGGCAGGTAGTCGGTGGGCTGGATCGGCCGGCCCGAACGAGTGATACGGCATTCGTGTCCGGCCCATCGGTAGCCACGCTGGACGGCCCATTCGAAGAGACCGACGGCATAGGGAGGATCCTCCTCGCCGTCAGGGGATGCGTACAGACACAATTGGCCGCAGGGGTTATTCAGCACCAGATAGTCGGGCTGTCCCATGGCATAGACCCCTCCACCCAGGGCTCCGGGCTCGATCACATGCACCCGCACGGTGGTTTCCACACGCCGGGCCTGGGCCACGGCCCGTTCGAGCACGCACACGCCCCACGAGCCCAATCCCACGATGGCCAGGTCGATTGTGTCGGTACGACGAGGATCGGCATACCAGTCAGCCACAGGCGTTGATGAAAATGCACGCGCCAAGACCATGGGTACTGCTGCCCCTTCTTCACCATTGCAGTGAGAACATGCACACCGGATCGAATCAGCCCTCACCGGTGTATCAACCACGGTAGGTGCCGCATTCACACTTGCACAAGACCCTGTCCAAATCACCGCCTCATCGGTAGAATGGTCCGAACGCTCGGCGAGGGAAACTGTCATGAGGGCCTGGAGTGCCGCGCCCGGCCGGACGAAAGAGGGGACGATGGCGGACGCCTACGACACAGTGGACTTGGGTGCCTTCGAGGTGCATCGGGTGGGATACGGCACCATGCAACTCACCGGGGCCGGTGTGTGGGGACCTCCGTCGGACCGCGCCGGTGCCATCCGGGTACTGCGCAGGGCGGTGGACCTCGGTGTCGACCTCATCGATACAGCGGACTCCTATGGCCCCGACATCGCCGAGGAGCTCATCCGGGAGGCCCTCCATCCCTACCCGCCGGACCTCGTCCTCGCCACCAAGGCCGGGTTCCTGCGCCCCGGCCCCGACCAGTGGGAGGAGTGCGGTCGACCCGAGTACCTGAAGCGCCAGTGCGAGGGGAGCCTTCAGCGCCTCGGGGTCGACCACATCGATCTCTTCCAGTTGCACCGGGTCGATCCACGTGTTCCCGCCGAGGACCAGTACGGCGCACTGAAGGAATTGCGGGACGCGGGCCAGGTCGCTGAGGTCGGGCTGTCCGAGGTCAGTGTGGCCGACATCGAGGAAGCCCGGCGGATCGTGCCTGTGGCCACGGTGCAGAACCAGTACAACATCGCGCAGCGCGGCGCTGACGACGTCATCAACTACTGCGAGCACCATCGGATCGGCTTCATCCCGTGGTTCCCGTTGGGTAGCGGCAAGCTGTCCCGCGGCGGTGGCCCTGTCGATACGGTTGCCCGCGAGGTGGGCGCAACTGTGTCCCAGGTGTGCCTGGCCTGGCTGCTCCGTCGCTCCCCGGTCATGGTGCCCATCCCGGGCACGTCGTCGGTCGACCACCTCGAGGAGAACTGCGGGGCCGGCAAGGTCTCGTTCTCCGACGAGCAGTATGAGGCGTTGGTCGATGCGCGTAAGCCCCTGCGCCGATGGGCCCTGGCCGGCTGAGATGGGCGATCGCTCGAATGCCCGCTGATCTGGTCATACGGAACGGGATGCTGGCCGACGGCACCGGCGGCCCGCTGCGGCGCGCCGACGTCGCCGTGGCCGGACACCGGATCATCGAGGTCGGTGAGGACCTGGCCCGGGGTCGGCGGGAGCTCGACGCCGAAGGGCTGTTGGTCACCCCCGGTTTCGTCGACCCGCACACCCACTACGACGGCCAGGCCACCTGGGACCCGCAGCTGGCGCCGTCGTCCCACCACGGGGTGACCAGCGTGGCCATGGGCAACTGCGGGGTGGGCTTCGCTCCCGTCGAGCCCGAGCGCCACGATTGGATCGTCGCCACCATGGAGGGGGTGGAGGACATCCCCGGCACGGCACTGCACGAGGGCCTCCAGTGGGACTGGGAGTCCTTCCCCGAGTACCTGGACGCCCTCCAACGACAGCCCCGAACCATCGACGTGGGGACCCACGTACCGCACGCGGCATTGCGGGCCTACGTCATGGGCGAGCGGGGTGCCGACCTCGACGAGCATCCCGACCCGACCCAACTCGAGACCATGGCCCGACTCCTCCGCCAAGGTCTCGACGCCGGAGCGCTCGGCGTGACGACGTCACGGACTGATCGCCACCGCTCCAGCAGTGGTGAGAACCTGGGCACCCTGCGAGCCCGGGAGCCCGAGCTGATGGCCCTGGCCTCCACCCTTCGATCGTCGGGAAAGGGGGTCTTCCAGTTCCTGAGTGACTGCTTCCGGACTACCGACGACGACTTCGCCAACGCCGAATTCGCTCTGGTGACCCAGTTCGCCAGGACCTCTCGGCGGCCGGTGAGTTACACCGTGCAGCAGGACATCGAGGCTCCGGAACGGTGGCGGGACCTCATCGGGCTGGCCATGTCCCTCCAGGCCGAGGGCCTGGATGTCAAAGCGCAAGTGGCGCCCCGACCCATCGGGGTGCTGCTCGGGCTGGAGGCGTCGGCCAACGTCTTCACCCCATCGCGCGCCTACGGCAAGATCGCCGGACTCCCTCTGGCCGAGCGGGTGACCGCGCTGCAGGATCCGGACCGTCGCCGGAGGATCGTGGAGGGCCACGCCCACCTGACGTCCGGACCGGATGCCTTCGCCGGCTACGCCTTCTTCGGCCGCTTCGACGACATGTACATCCTCCACGACCCGGTGGACTACGACTTCGACAGCTCCCAGTCTCTCGGGGCCATCGCCCGCCGCACCGGGCAGGACCCCCGCCAGCTGGCCTACGACGTGCAGCTGCGACATCACGGGCGCCAGCTCATCTACCTGCCCCTCTACAACTTCGCCCATCGGGATCTCGGTGCCGTCCGCGAGATGATCACTTCGCCCGCCTCCATGTTCGGCCTCTCGGACGCCGGCGCCCACTGCGGCCAGATCTGCGACGGCAGCATGACCACCACCTACCTCTCGATGTGGGCCAGGGACCTCGCCGGCCGGAACGGCCTTCCCGTGCAGGCCGTGGTACACGAGATGACCCGTCGGCCCGCGGCGCACTTCGGCTGGCTCGACCGTGGAGTCGTCGCTCCCGGCCTGCTCGCCGACCTCAACGTGATCGATCTGGCCGCCCTGGAGTGCGCCCCCCCGGAGATCGTCGCCGACCTCCCTGCCGGCGGGCGGCGGCTGCTCCAGGCGGCTCGGGGTTACCGGTGGACGGTGAAGCGCGGGACGGTCACCTTTGACGACGGAACACCCACCGGTCAGCTCCCCGGGCAGCTGGTCCGCGGGGCTCAGCCCGCACCGATCCGATGATTGCACCCGTGGAGACCGACGTCCTGTCGGCGATCGTCGGGCAGGCCCATCGCGGACCGGACCTTCCGGCAGTCGGAGATCTGGATCGTCTCCTGAGCTACGGCGAACTTCTCGACGAGGTCGGCCGGCTGGCCGGAGGGCTCGACGCTCTGGGGGTGGCTGAGGGGGATCGGGTGGCGCTCCATCTCCCCAACTCCGTCGACTTCGTGGTGGCGGCTCTAGCCGCCGTGTGGGTCGGGGCACTGTTCGTCCCACTGGCGGTCACCGACCCCGAGGCCAGAGTGGACGCCATCGTGGCCGACTGCTCCCCGGTCGTCGTGGTGACCGGTGACGAGGACGACCAGAATTTTGGTCCGACCCTCCCTGTCCGCCGTGCGGCGCGGGTGCGGTACGCCGAGCTCAGGAACTCGGGCGGGGCGCCGCCCCCGATTCGGGAGGGGCCTGCCGACCGGGTGGTCTACGCCATCTACACGTCGGGGACCACGGGGTCGCCCAAGGGAGTGCTCATCGGCAACGGTGCCTTCCTGGCCGCGGTCCGCTCGACGGCCGAGGTGCTCGGCCTCGATCGGAGTACCCGAACATTGTGCGTCTCCCCGTTCCACTTCGACGGTTCGTTCGGCACCTTGTTCCCCACCCTGTTCGTGGGGGGCACCGTGATCATCCGTCCCCGCGAGTCGCTGCTCTTCCCGCGGACCTTCTTCCGGGCCGTCCAGCGGGAGCGCATCACCTATACCGGCTTCTCGCCCAGCTACCTGAAGCTCCTGCTGGCCAGCCCGCAGATGGACGAGCTGCGAGACAGCACCGTCGAGGTCATCGCCCTGGGCGGCGAAGCCAGCTCCCTGGCCGACATCCAGGCCCTGTGGGCGGCCGCGCCCCAACTCCGGGTGTTCAACCGGTACGGCCCGACCGAGACCACCATCGCCGTCACCCACCTCGAGCTGACCAAGGACCTGGTGGCCGACGGCACGGTGCCCCTCGGCAGGCCCGCACCCAGGCGTCACCTTCCATCTCGTCGACGAACGGGGGCTCCTCGTCGACCAGACGGACCGGGTCGGCGAGCTGTACATCGGTGGGGCCCAGCTGATGACGGGCTACTGGGGAGCCCAAGAACTCACCGACCGGGTCATGCGGACCGACCTGGTCACCGGAGAGACCCTGTACCGCACCGGCGACCTCGTCTACCGGAACCAGCGGGGTGACTACGTCTACGTGGAGCGGGCCGATCGGGTGATCAAGCGGTCCGGCGTGCGCATCTCGCTGCTGGAGGTGGCCGGTGCGGTGCGGAACCTGCCCGACGTGGCCGACGCCGCCTGTGTCGTCTTCGACGACGAGGGAGAGGTCGGGATCGCCGCCTTCGTGGTGACCGAACGTCCGGTCCCGGTGCTTCGGCTCCGTCACGGAGCCAGCCAGCGGCTCCCCGACTCCATGCTCCCGGATCGGATCGAGCTGGTCAGCGAGCTCCCCCTCACCACATCGAGCAAGCTCGACGAGCGTCGACTGCTCCGGGAGGCGGGCCTCCACGGTCCCGTCGGCCAGGTCGCACCGGCCACCACGCCGCGCTCGGCGTGATCGGAGCCCGCCGGCGACGCCGGATCACGGGCCCCCGGACCGGCTACGCGGCGCCCAGGACCCAGCGGGGACGGGACCACAGCTGGAGGTACTCGACCACGCGGAAGCCGAGCTGGCGGTAGAGGCCCTCCCCGGCCACCGAGGAGTGCAGCAGTGATCCCGTTGCCCCTGCCGCGAACTGCCGGACGAAGACCGCCTCGAGCAGCCGGCGGCCGTAGCCCCGACCCTGACGATCGGTGCGGGTGGCCATGGACCAGATCACGATGAGCCCATCGTCGAGGACCGTGGTGACACAGGAGACGAGCGCCCCGTCTGCGTACAGTCCCCACACGGACCGGTCCGGCCCCTCGACGGCGGCATCGGGGATGGCCGCTTCGGCGGTGGCCCGGTCCAATCCGTAGGTCTCACCCAGTACGTCCCGGGCCAGTGGCAACTCGTCGAGCGAGAGCGGCCGCGCTCCGTCGGGACCGGCTGACGACAGCACCGGCCCGTCGAGCACCATCAGCGGGAGGGCACCGACGTTGATCCATCCGCTGTCGACCAGCCGTTGGGCCGTGGCCAGACCCGGTCCGGCCAGCATGATGATGGCGGGTTTCTTCAGATCGAGGGTCGGCTGGAGGCAGTGCTCGACCAGCACATCGGAGCGGGCCGAACTGCAGCAGGCCAGGTTGTAGTTGACGTTCCTCTGGCCACTGAAGGCCGTCCACCATTCGTCGTCCACGTGAAGGAGGTCGGGTCGAGCCCAGATCCGGGCCGCCGATCCGAGCACTCGCCACAGGTCCGAGGCGCGCTCCGGCATGGTGCCGGACTATAGCCAGCCCCTGGGTCTCCGGCCGTGCCGCAGTCATGAACCCGGGCCGGGCGGGCCCCCATTGGGATCCGGCGTCCCTCCGGCCTCAGGCGACCGGCCGCCATCACGGCCACCCACCCGGCCCCCGTGGTCGCTCTATCCGGAACCGTAGAACGGAGCGCCGAAGCTGAAGACACCACCGTCGGAGGCCACCAGCCAGTAGCCCCCGGTGGCTGGATCGACGGCCATCCCGACCACGGGGGCGTTGAGCGTCGACCCGCCCATCGACCCCCGGAACGGGGCGGTGCCCTCGGAGAAGATGCCGCCGTCCGAGGCGACGAACCAGTAGCCCCGGCCGTCGGCCAGCGACGCCATACCGTTGACCGGCCGGCTGAGACGGATGCCACCGGTGCTCCCGAGGAACGGCGCACCGAAGGCGAAGATCCCGCCGTCGGTGGCCACTTCCCAGTACCCCCCGGTGGCGTCATCCGTGCTGATCCCAACCACGGGTTGGTTGAGATGTCGACCTCCCATGGACCCGCGGAACTGGGCGTCGCCGAAGGAGAAGATCCCGCCGTCCGCAGCCACCAGCCAGTAGCCCCGGCCGTCCGAGGTGGGGGCGATGTCCACGACCGGGGCGTTGAGGTGCTGACCGCCCATGGAGCCGTAGAAGGGCGCATCACCGAACGAGAAGATCCCGCCGTCGGAGGCCACCAGCCAGTAACCGCCTCCGTCCGCGGTGGACACGATGTGGGCGATCGGGGCGTTGAGGGGATGACCCGCCATCGAGCCGTAGTTGACGGCCGATCCGTGGGCCGACACCCCACCCGCCGCGTCGGTCAACCAGTAACCGTCGCCGTCCGGCGTCGAGGCCATCCCGACCACGGGCGTGACCAGTCCTCCCGTCGTGGTGGCCCCCCCTCCCCAGAAGCGCACGGCACCGTCGTAGCTGTAGATCCCACTGAGGTAGGTCATGGTGTGCGTCTGGACGGGCTGGTTGACACCGATGGCATCCCAGACCTCTCCGCCCCCGGCATAGATCCCCGAATGGGCGAAGGAGTCGACGCCCCCGCCGCCCCAGAACACGGCATCGCCGGGCAGCAGGCCCGCCGTGTCCTGGGCGATGGAGGCCTCGGGGGGGATGAAGACCCCGACACCGCTCGGCTGGCTCCCATCGCCAGGGAGGACGATCCCGGTGGCCTGGTACACGGAGAACTGGACCAGGCTCATGCAGTCGAATCCCCGGACGCCCGGCCCGCACCCGGATTCGACCACGCCTCCGTTGCTCGGTCCGTTGATGCCCCCGCCGCCGTCGCAGTACGGCACGCCCGCCTGCGAGGAGGCGTACGCCACGATCTGGTCACCCTCGGTCGCGGCCGCAGCGCGGGACCCGTCGAACCAGAACGACGAGCCGACCAAGGTCACGAGAAGGATCACCGCTCCGAACGCCTTTACCCAGCTGTTCACCGTTCCGGACGTCGCCTGCATCGATGGCCCTCCTTTGTGGGAACGCGATGAATGCGTGTACCTCCCTATCGACACATCAGCCCTCCAGCTTCACCCATCGCCCGCACTCGAGCCGGGATGCCGACCCGGAATCGGAGCACCGCCCGACGTACCTGGGGTCGATCGGGGTCCAAACTCCCCGGGCCGGAGGCACCACGGTGCCCCAAGAAGTGGCGACTGATGCAGTCGGGGAACGGTTGAGCCGCGGTCGAGCGCTGGCCGAAGAGCCGGTCATCGTGATGGACAGGACCATGTGACGAGACCGGACCAGCCGACGCCGGCCCGGCGGCGAACGGGGCGAGCGAACCCGACCTTCCTCTCAGTGGCGCGACTCGGCCTCCTCGGCCAACGACAGCCACCGCTCCTCCGCCTCGTCCAGGGCCTGCTGGGCGTGGTCCAGCTCCGTCCCCAGTCGGGTCATCGTCTGGTGATCGGCCGCCTCGGTCAGGGCCTGGGTGATCCTGTCGCGTCGCCGCTGCCGGCGGACCACGTCCTTCTCGGCCTCCCGCAGCAGCCGGCCCAGGGAGGCCGCCCCCGAGCCACCGCCGGTGGCGGGGACCCGGGTCGGGGTGGCCCGGGCCGAAGGTCCGGGGACCGGCGGGGCCGGCCGGCCGGGGCCGACTCCCCCCGCCCCAAGCACCCATGCGTCCAGGTCCCCCGGTAGCGGCCGAACGGAGCCGTCGGGCTCCACGGACACCAGTCGCTCGGTAGTGCGCTCCAGGAAGGTGCGGTCGTGGCTGACCACCACGAGCGCGCCCGGCCACTCCTCGAGGAAGTCCTCCAGGAGGCGAAGGGTGTCGAGGTCGAGGTCGTTGGTGGGCTCGTCGAGGAAGAGCACATTGGGCCTTCCGGCCAGGACCAACAACAGCTGCAGCCGCCGGCGCTCCCCGCCCGACAGCGTGCCGACCCGGGCGAAGGGCAGCTCGCCGGTGAACCAGAACCGCTTCATGAGGGCCACGTCGGCCAGGGAGCCCGGCGACCGGTGGGGTCCGGCCACCAGTTCCTGCACCCGCGCCCCGGGGTCGAGGTCCATCCCCAGCTGGTCGTAGTGCCCACCACCACCGTGGGCCCGGTCTCGACGCTCCCCGAGGAGGGTCGGTGGCGTCCGGCCAGGAGGTCGACCAGTGTCGACTTGCCCGTCCCGTTGGCTCCTACGACGCCGAGCCGCTCCCGTCGGTCGAGCACCAGGTCGACCCCGGCCAGCACCGGCGGACCCGACGGGTAGTGGAAGCCGACGCGGTGACACTCGATGACCTTGTCACCCAGCCGTGGGGTGTCATAGGACAGCTCCAGCGATGTCGACCGGGCCGGCGCATCGGTCCGGTGGTCGATCATGCGTTGGGCGGCCTCGATCCGGGCCTGGGGCTTGCGGGACCGGGCCTGGGCCCCTCGTCGGAGCCAGGCCAGCTCCCGTCGGGCCAGGTTCCGACGGGTGGACTCGGCCGTGGCGGCCTGCTCGTCCCGCTCGGCCCGGGCCTGCAGATACGACGCGTACCCCCCGTCGTGCACGTAGGACCGGCCCCGGTCGAGCTCCACCATCCGGGTGGTCACCCGGTCGAGGAGGTGACGGTCGTGGGTGACGAGGACCACACCGCCCCGCCACGAGACCAGGCGCCGTTCGAGCCACGCCACCGCGCCCAGGTCGAGATGGTTGGTCGGCTCGTCGAGTACCAGGAGCTCGGTCGGGAGGGCCAGCGCCCGGGCCAGCGCCACCCGTTTGGCCTGCCCTCCGGACAGGGTGGCCACGTCGGTGTCGAGCTCGGCCCCCATCCCCAGACGGTCGAGGGCCGATTCTGCCTCCCAGCCCGGACCCGGCGGCCGACCGAACCGAACCGGGCGGCAGCACCGGCACCTGGTCGAGGCACGCCGATCCGGGTCCCGCGGCCGAAGTGGACCCGGCCCTCGTCAGGGCCGTCGACGCCGGCGACCAGGCGCAGCAGGGTGGACTTGCCGGTCCCGTTGATCCCCACCACCCCGACCCGGTCGCCGTCGGCGACCGCGAGCGACAGGTTCTCGAAGAGCGCCCGCTCCGGCCGCCGGACGGTGACGCGCTGGAGATCGACGAGGACGGCCACGAGGCGACCAGGGTACCGGCCGGGTCGCCTCCGCTCAGCGGTCCGCCGTCTCCGCCTCCAGGAGGTGGGCGAAGCGTCGGGCGGCCTCGGCTCGTCGGGTGGGAACGTGCTCGCTCGGCACCTCAGCCGGCTTGTAGCCCTTGAGGGTCTGGCGGGCCACCGTCACCTTGTGCACCTCGTCGGGGCCGTCGTAGATGCGGGCGGCCCGGGCGTGCCGGTACATCGACTCGAGGGGGAGGTCGGTGGAGAAGCCGAGGGCCCCGTGGATCTGGATGGCCCGGTCGATCACGTTGTACAGCACGCCGGCGCCGTAGTACTTGATCATGGCGATCTCGACCCGGGCCGCCGAGGCCCCCTGCTCGTCCATCTTCCACGCCGCGTAGAGGGTCATGAGCCGGGCGGCGGTCATCTCGGCCAGGGAGTCGGCCACCCAGTTCTGGATGGTCTGCTTCTCGGCCAGCAGCGACTTGTGGGTGGTGCGGGACACGGCCCGCTCGCACAGCATGTCGAAGGCCCGCTGGGACTGGCCCAGCCAGCGCATGCAGTGGTGGATCCGGCCCGGGCCCAGGCGCTTCTGGGCCAGGACGAAGCCCTCGCCCTCCAGTCCGACCAGGTTCTCGTAGGGCACCCGCACTTCGCGGTAGACGATCTCGGCATGACCGCCGAACTTCCCGAAGTGCTCCACGGGATCCTCCATGGTGGCGACGTCCCGCACGATCTCCACCCCGGGGGCGTCCGCCGGCACCACGATCATCGAGCAGCCCGAGTACGGGTGCACGTCGGGATTGGTGACCGCCATGACGATGAGGAAGTCGGCCACCGAGCCGTTGGTGGTGAACCACTTGTGTCCGTCGATCACCCATTCGTCACCGTCCCGCACCGCCGTGGTGGCGATCATGGTCGGGATCGGCCCCCGCCCCGGGTTCGGTCATCGAGAAGCCACTGCGAGACGTCCCGTCCAACAGCGGCTGCAGCCAACGTTCCCGCTGATCGTCCCGGCCGGAGGACTCGATGCCGATGGCCAGGAGCTCGGCGTTGCCCGAGTCCGGGGCATTGTTGCCGAACACCACCGGTCCGTAGGGCGTCTGGCCGAGGATCTCGTGCATCAGGCCCAGCTTGACCTGGCCGAAGCCCCCGCCGCCCAGCTCTGGGGGGAGGTGCGAGGCCCACAGGTCCCGAGCCTTGACCTCCTCCTGCAGGGGCTTGATGGCCTCCATCATCCGCTCATGGCTGAGGTCGAGGGTCTCCAGGGGGAAGATCTCGTCCCGCACGAACTGGCGCATCCAGGTCAGCTGCTCCTCGAACTCCGGGTCGGTGGAAAAGTCCCATGCCACGATGGTGCTCCTGTCCTGTTGTTCCGGCTCGATCCCCGGGCCAACTACCGTAACGGCATGCCCGGCGACACCACTTCCACCCCCATCCGTACCACCGTCACCCTCTCGGCGCCCAGCCGACGCCGCCGGCGGACCGAGCCTGAGCGCTCCGGCGGTCGACTCGGTCACCGCTCGGGGGCTCCTGGCCGCCGCCGGAACGGCCCTGCTGGACGAGCGACGGCTGCTCACCGGCGACGAGCTCGGCGCTCTGGCGGCCTTGCCCGACGAGTGGGTCACCTCCCTGGCCGCGCTGGCCCACCAGGTCCGCCTGGCCTGGTGCGGACCCGAGGTGGAGGTGGAGGGCATCCTCTCGGCCAAGACCGGTGGGTGTCCGGAGGACTGCCACTTCTGCTCCCAGTCGTCCCGGTTCGACACCCCGGTCAAAGCCACTCCGTTCCTCGACACGGACGAGGTGCTGCAGGCGGCCGAGCGAGACCAAGGCCGCCGGGGCCTCGGAGTTCTGCATCGTGCTGGCCGTACGGGGACCCGACGAGCGCACCATGCAGCGGATCCTCGAGCTGGTCCCGATGGTCCGCGAGCGGACCGGCCTCAACGTGGCCGTCAGCGCCGGACTGCTCACCGAGGAGCAGGCCCGCCGGTTCGCCGAGGGTGGCGTGCACCGCTACAACCACAACCTCGAGACCTCGCGGTCGTTCTTCCCCCAGGTGGTAACCACCCACACCTGGGAGGAGCGTCAGGACACCTGCCGGCTGGTGCGCGACCACGGCATGGAGCTGTGCTGCGGGGCCCTCATCGGGATGGGCGAGATCCGACGGCCAGCGGGTCGAGCTGCTGGTGCAGCTCCAGGGCCTGGACCCCACCGAAGTACCCCTCAACTTCCTCAATCCCCGCCCCGGGACGCCCCTCGGTGACGAACAGCCGGTGGCGGCCTGGGAGGCCATCCGCTGGATCGCCTTGTTCCGGCTGGGCCTGCCCGGGGTGATCCTCCGGTACGCCGGCGGACGGGAGGTCACGCTGCGGGACCTGCAGGCCATGGGCATGACGTCGGGGATCAACGCCCTCATCGTGGGCAACTACCTGACCACCCTCGGACGGTCGGCCGACGAGGACCTCCAGATGCTCGCCGACCTGCGAATGCCGGTCGGTGCCCTCACCGGCGTCCTCTGAGCCACCGATGGCGGCGTCATCGACCTCGACCACCTTCTGCACCGGCTGCGGAGCGACGACTGCGTCGTGCCACGGGTGCGGGCGGGAGCTCGACCCGCCCCGATTCTGTGCCCAGTGCGGCCGGCGGCTGACCGTCAAGGTCACCCCGGGCGGCTACCGGGCCCGGTGCCTCGACCACGGGGACACCGTCTCGCCGTAGGGCCGACCGGTAGGGACGACGGTCCGGCGGCATGGGCGCCTGAGCCAACGTGCCGGCCCCGGCGTCGGGACCGGGCGGACCGCGACGCCGGATCAGCCGGCCGGAACCTTCCAGCCGCGGGACTCGGCGATCTCCTTGCAGGTGGGGCACAGCGGATAGCGCTTGGGATTGCGGCCGGGCACCCAGATCTTCCCGCACAGGGCCTTCACCGCGGTGCCGTTGACCATGCCCTCGACCACCGAGGGACCCGCCGAGATGAAATCACCCTGCTCCGGCTTGAACCCCTCCAGCACGATGTGGGACATCCGCTCGTGGTCGCCGTCGAGCTCGGGGTCGACCCGGGTGGGCGCTACGGTGATGCCGGTGTCGGTCATGCCACCAGGATCGCGCAACTCTCCGTCCGAGGCGATCCGGCCGGCGCCCGCCGGCCACCT
This sequence comes from uncultured Acidimicrobiaceae bacterium, assembly GCA_963717885.1. Classification (GTDB taxonomy): domain Bacteria; phylum Actinomycetota; class Acidimicrobiia; order Acidimicrobiales; family RAAP-2; genus Bog-756. Next base: position 46,678 of record CAVQXB010000007.1, read on the forward strand.
ACGCTCTGTCCATGGCCCCACGTACCATGGTTCTGGCCTCGAGCTCGACGGCCCGGCTGCGACTGCTCCGCGATGCCGGGTTCGACCCGACCGTGGTGGTGAGCGGGGTGGACGAGGACCTGGTCACCGCAGCGGACACCCCGACCCTGGTCACCATCCTGGCCGAGCACAAGGCGGGGGCGGTGGCCGACCCCGCCGGGGAGGCCGTGGTGGTGGGGTGCGACTCGATGCTCGAGTTCGAGGGGAGCCCCCACGGGAAGCCGGCCTCGGCCGACGAGGCCCGGTCATGGCTCCGGGCCATGCGGGGTCGGTCGGGCACGTTGTACACCGGGCACTGCGTCATCGACGAGCCCACCGGCCGTCGGGTCAGCGAGGTGGCCGGCACCACGGTGCGGTTCGGGGTGACCACAGATGCCGAGCTCGACGCCTACCTGGCCACCGGTGAGGCGCTGGCTGTGGCCGGGGCCTTCACCCTCGACGGTCGGTCGGCCCCCTTCATCGACGGCGTGGACGGTGACCCCGGGAACGTCATCGGGCTCTCCCTGCCCCTGCTCCGATCGATGCTCGCCCGCCTTCGACATCCCCATCACCGACCTGTGGGCCGCCGTGCCGGCGTGACTGACGCCGGCCCCTCCGCCCCGACCGGCCCGGGTCACCGACCCGGCACCCACAAGCTCCCGCCCCCACCGCTCAAGCTGGGATCGGTGGCGGTCGACCCGCCGGTGGTGCTGGCCCCGATGGCCGGGGTCACCAATGCGGCCTTCCGCCGCCTGTGCCGGACCTTCGGGGCCGGTCTCTACGTCAGCGAGATGATCACCGCCCGCGCCCTCGTGGAGGGCAACGCCAAGACCCTGGGCATGGCCGCCTTCGGGGCCGACGAACCGGTCCGCAGCGTGCAGCTGTGCGGCGTCGACCCCGGGGTGATGGCCGCGGCGGTGACCCGCCTGGTGGACGAGATCGGCGTCGACCACATCGACCTCAACTTCGGCTGCCCCGCCGGCAAGGTGACCCGGCAGGGAGCAGGTGCCGCCCTCCCCGTCCACCGGGTCCTGTTCGCCAGCATCGTCGGGGCCGCCGTCGACGCCGCCGGCCCGGTGCCGGTCACGGTCAAGCTCAGGATCGGGGTGGACGGCGAGCACGTCACCTATCTCGAGGCCGGGACCATCGCCGAGGACCGGGGCGCAGCCGCCGTCACCCTCCATGCCCGGACTGCCGAGCAGCTGTACTCCGGCCAGGCCGACTGGTCGGCCATCGCCGAGCTCAAGGCCGCTGTCACCTCCATCCCGGTACTGGGCAACGGCGACCTGTGGGAGGCGTCGGACGCCCTGGCCCTGGTGGCGGCCACCGGATGCGACGGCGTGGTGGTCGGGCGGGGCTGCCTCGGCCGTCCCTGGCTCTTCTCCGACCTGGCCGACGCCTTCGCCGGCCGGCCGGTCGCGTCACCACCGGGACTGGCCGAGATCGTGACCATGATGCGCACCCACGCCGAGCTATTGGTCCGTTCCTTCGGCGAGGACCTCGGGGTCCGACAGTTCCGCAAGCACGCCGGCTGGTACCTGACCGGCTTCCCGGTGGGGCCGGCGGTGCGCCGCGCCCTCGGACTGGCCCGGACGCTGGCCGAACTGCACGGCCTGCTGGACGGACTCGACGGTTCCCTGGCCTTCCCGCCGGAGGCCCTGCGGGTGGCCCGGGGTCACACCAACGGCCCCCGACCGGTCCGGCTGCCCGCCGGCTGGCTGGACGACGTGGACGACCCCACCCCCCCGGCGGGTGGGGACCTGCTGGTCTCGGGGGGCTAGCGGGCACGAGGCCCCGGTCGCGCCGGGGACATGGCGGCGCTGTGGGAGACTGGGTGCGGTTGATCGCGTCGGGAGCCCCCGTCGTCGGCCCGGACGCACGCTCCGGACCTCGCCTGGTCACCCCTCCTCCTGATGATCGTCGGCTCCTCCCTCACCATCGAAATCGGCGACCGGACCCTGCTCCGGGACGCCTCCTTCGTGGTCGGCGCCGGCGAAAAGGTCGGTCTGGTCGGTCGCAACGGGACCGGCAAGTCCACCTTCATCTCGGTGATCATCGACGAGCCGGGGCACAACGTGCGCTCCACCGGCAACGCCGCCATACGCGGCACCTACAGCTACCTCCCCCAGGTCCCGGTGGCCCAGGGCCTCGGCCTGGAGCCGAACGGCTTCTCCCACGTCCTGTCCGGAAGAGGACTCGACGTGCTCGACGACGCCCTGGACAAGGCCCGCACCCAGATGGCCAAGGATCCCAGCACCGAGAACATCGAGCTCTTCTCGGACCTCGAGGAGCAGTTCAGGGAGAACGGCGGCTACGAGGCCGAGTCCACCATGGCTCGCCTGGCCGACGGCCTCGGCCTCCAACAGGAGCTCCTGCTGGAGGACATCGAGAGCCTCTCGGGAGGCCAACGTCGCAGGGTCGATCTCATCCGGATCCTGTTCCAGGGTCCCGACACCATGATCCTCGACGAGCCCACCAACCACCTCGACCTCCCGGCCAAGCGGTGGCTGATGGAGGAACTGGAGCGCTTCCCCGGGGCCATCCTGGTGGTGAGTCACGACCTCAAGCTGCTCGACCGGTCCATCAACAAGGTGCTCCACCTGTCCGACGGTCGGCTGCACGAGTTCAAGGGCACCTACTCGTCCTACATGGTCCAGCTCGAGGCCGACCAGAGTCAGCGGGAGCGGGCCGCGCTGCTCGAGGGGCGGGAGATCAAGCGGCTGTCCACCCTGGCCGACTCCATGCGGGGCAGCACCAACCGACGGGCCCGGATCGCCAAGTCCCTGGACAAGCGGGTCGAGCGACTCGAATCGTCGAAGACCGAGGTGCGCAAGCGGGAGAGGCAGAGCTCGTTCCGCCTGCCCATCCCCAAGCGCTCCGGCGAGGTCCCCCTTCGGACCAGCGACCTCTCGGTGGCTTACGACGGCACCGTAGTCCTCCGGTCCGTCAGCTTCCACTGCCGACGAGGCGACCGCGCCGTGATCATCGGGAGGAACGGGGCCGGAAAGTCCAGCCTGCTGCGGTGCCTGGCCGGGGTGCAGGGACCGACCGGGGGTGAGGTGGAGCTCGGCGCCAACGTGACCATCGGCTACTTCGCCCAGGAGCACGAGCAGGTCGACATGGACCGCAGCGTGCTCGAGAACATCGACGACACCATCCTGGTGCAGGAGACCGAACGCCGGGCGCTCCTCGGCATGTTCGGCATCGCCGGCAAGGCCGCCTACCAGATGCCCCAGACACTGTCGGGCGGTGAGCGGGCCAAGCTGGGCCTGGCCATGCTGGCTGCCGGTCGGGCCAATGTCCTCCTGCTCGACGAGCCGACCAACAACCTCGACCCCTCCTCCATCGAGGCCGTCGGGACCATGCTCAGCCGGTGGCCCGGGACCCTGGTCGTGGTCAGTCACGACCGCGCCTTCGTCCAGGCGTTGGCGCCCACCCACTGCCTCAAGCTGCCTGACGAGCTCTTCACCCACTGGGACGACGACTACCTGGACCAGGTGGAGACGAAGTAGGCCCGTTGCCCACCGGGACCTGTGGCGACTGAGCTTGGACCGGGAATCTGGTGCGGACAGACTGCGGGTTGTCACCTGCGGTTTTTCGTTGGTCCTCGCGCTCTCGGGGACAGATGCGGACAGTCACTCCTTCGCCCTACCCTCGTCCGAGGAAGTACTGCGCCCAGGCATCCCAATCACCCGGGGCGCCACACTGGTTGACACGCCGGCCATCGGAGATCCGCCGCGGCCAAGTCGCAGTCGGCAAGGACTGGGGTCAGCCTGTAGCTTCCGAAACCCGACGAACCGCCCCCGACACCTGTGCCCCGCGAAGGCGGACGTGAGGTTGGGAGTCGCGGAGTGACGATGGCTCCTCGAACCTCGGACATTTCGGGATCTGACCCGACCTCGCGATTGACTCTTTGGCCTTGGAGGCGCAGATTGGGTTGGGACCACAGATGAGCGACTCGACGTGGTCGAGAATGCACTGGCGAATCGTGGAACAGCCGTCGGGCCGCTTCACCTAGGATCTGCAACCGGTCGTCGTGCAAGCTCGGCGAGAAGTTTGACCTGTTCAGAGGCCACGTCGCGGTACGGCGATTCTCGGTTCAACCAACACCTGCCCAGCCTGAAACACCTGCCCAAGCCTGAAACACCTGACTAAGCCCGAAACCTGCCCACGTCTGAAGGTGCGCGCATGACCACGCATGAGATCGCTCCCGACCAGTCCCGGATCTGGCGGCGCATGATGATCGCCGCGGGCCTCGTCCTGGCGGTCGAAGTCATGTGGATGGGCCTGGGCCACTCGAGCGGCGTCAAAGCTCTCCTAATCCCGACCAACCCGAGATCATCGTCCGGCCCACAGTTCAGCATCGCCCCGGTGGTGGCACCGACCCCGACACCGCCACCAGGGCCGACTCCGACCCCCGGCCTCTTGCCCAACATCGTCCTCAGTCCGCTACCGCCGTCGGCTCCCGCCCAGCAGTCGGGCCAGAGCGTCAGCCAGTACCTTCAAGAGATGTCGTACCTGGCGTCGCGGTCTGCTGCAGCCCCACCACCACCGCAGCCAGCCCAGCAGTATTTGCAGGAGTTGTCTGATCTGGCGGCTCTGGCTGCTGCAGCCCCGCCGGCCTTCGGTCTCCTCCCGATCCCGGTGCCACCACCTGCGCCAGTGCCGGTCGTACCGCCGCCCGCCACGACGACCACGACCACCGTCCCACCTGCGACCACTACGACCACGACCACCGTCCCCAGCACCACGACGACGTCGGTGCCGCCATCAACGACCACCACGGTGCCGCCATCAACGACCACCACGGTGCCGCCATCAACGACCACCACGGTGCCGCCATCAACGACCACCACGGTGCCGCCATCAACGACCACCACGACCGGCGGGGCGGTCACCACTACTACGTAGATTGACGGCTAGGAGAGACGGACAACGGCCTGGACCGGAGTTCGACAGCTGTCCATGCTCCGCTGTTCGAGACGGCACGCTCGATGACGATCCGCACTCACGGGACATTCCGGCCTGCAGCGCCATGATCCGTCGTAGGCCGCCGCCCGGTGGGCGTCGTGTCGGCCTCGCCCCGTGAACGGATATCGGGGAGGCCGGCCGGTTCCTGTTCGCCCTGCCCGGACCTACCGGAGCAGCCGGCTCAACCGGCCGGAGATGGCGTCCGACCGTTGCCGCTGACGGCAGGATCCTCCGTACCGCCGGCGTCCTTCATGGCGTCCACCAGCACCTGGGCCGCCCCGACCAGGCCGGCCGCCTCGTAGGGCACCACGATCTTGGAGTTGGGCGACGTGGCCAGGGCCTGGAGGGCCCGCAACTGCATGATGGCCAGGGTGTTGGGGTGGATGACCGAGGTGTCGATGGCGTCCAGGGCGGCCGACTCCCCTTCGCCCCGCAGCTGGGCGGCGCGCTTCTCGCCGTCGGCCCGGAGCTCGAGGACCTGCTTCTGGGCCTCGGCGGCCAGGATGGACGCCTGCTTCTGGCCCTCGGCCTCCAGCACGTTGGCCTGCTTGCGACCCTGGGCGCTGTTGATGGCCGACTGCTGCTCACCTTCGGACTTCAAGATGGCGGCCCGCTTGTGCTGCTCGGCCTCCTTCTGCTCCGACATGGCCTGGAGCACGTTGGCCGGCGGGGTGATGTCGAGGATCTCGATGCGGTTGAGCCGGACGCCCCACTTGAGGGTGGCCTCGGCCATGTGGTCCTGCATCTTGGAGTTGATGGTCTCCCGCTCGGAGAGCGACTCGTCGAGGGTCAACTCGCCGAACACCGCCCGCAAGGCGGTGCGGGCCATCTGGTCGATGGCCAGGCCGAAGTCGTTGACCTCGAACAGGGCCAGCTTGACGTCGGTGACCTGGCAGAAGATGGTGGCGCTGACCCACAGCGAGACGTTGTCCTTGGTGATCACCGCCTGCTGGTCGCCGGTGCGGGGGAACTCGCGGACGTCGACCTTGTCCATCCGGTCGGCCAAGGGCATGAGCACGTGCAGCCCAGGCTGCTTGATTGACTTGAACTCGCCGAACCGCTTGACCACGCCCACGCATCCCTGCTGGACCACCTTGAGTCACGACTTGAAGAACACCACGATGAGGGCGAAAATGGCCACTGCCACCACGGCCAATGCTATGGATGCTCCTGCCGAACCGATGATCATGGCGACCACCTCCTCCACCCCACTGTAGGCACTTTCGCGGTCGGCGACGCGCCGCGGCCGGGGTCGGCCGACTCGGAATCGGTCAGATTCCTCACGGAGACAGCCCCGAGAGGCCGCCGGCCCGGACGGCCAGCTTCGGGACGCTCAGGCGTCGTCGGTGGGATACACGACCAGCAGGCCCCGCTCCACGTCGGCCACCACCACCTTGGTCCCGGCCTCGATGGTGGTGCCGGGGAACAGGGAGACGGCGTACCACTCCTCGCCCCGGGAGAACACGGATCCCGGCTGGTGGCTGTCGGAGACCGGCTTCCTGACCACCGCCGTCTCGCCGATCATGCCCGAGACACCGTTCAACATCGCCCTCTCCGTTTCCACCTTCGAACCCGAGCATCCATCAGGCCGTGCCTCCTACCCCTCGATCAGCACTATACGGCCTCCCCCTGGCCGGCCACTCCCGTCGGACCCGTCCCCCCAGGTCGCGGCGCGGCTGACCCGGGGGCTGGTGCCGGGCAGGTCGGGTGACGGTGCTCGAGAGCGAGGAGTACGCGGGGTCGAAGGCCTTCCCTCGGGACGGCGCCGCGGTTCCCGACCCCGCTGGGGTGGGTTCCGCTGGGCCACGGAAAGCTCGGGCCGCGGGCTGCTCGGCCTCGGGCCAGACCCCTCGCCGGGCCCACAGCTCCAGGGTTGCCGTACGGATTCATGACCTCGATCAGCGCACACCTGGGCGAGGTGGGCGGATCTGCCCCGATGGGCTTCCCCGCCGCGGGGACCGCCGCGCCGGTTACCGTGGCGCCATGGTCCCCGATGCCTCGACGTCCACCAGCTCACCGGCACCGGCCGCCCTCGATCCGCTGACGGCACGCAGGACCTGTCGCACCGTGGAGCCCCTCCACGGGATGATCTACTTCGCCGTCGAAGCCGCCGAGTCGTACGCCCGGCTCGGGCTCCGCCCCGAGGCGGGCTACTTCGCCTCACGGTCGGCGGCCATGGGGGCGGTGGGGGCCGACACCGTGGTCGCCACGTTCTTCAACTTCCACCCAGGCCTGGTGCGGGCGGTCATCCCCGACGGGTGGGAGGTGGCGTCCCCGGCCGCGGTGCTCGCCGGGCGGATCGAGGCCGCCGACGCCGCCCTGCGACGCATGCTCGGTGACGCCGTCGACTCACCCGAGATGGTGCGGGCCGCCGCCCTGGCCCGGGAGGTGGCCGAGCGCGCCGCCGGCCGATACGAGGGCCGGCCCCTGTTCGCCGCCCATGCCGGCCTGCCCTGGCCGGACCGGCCCCATCTGGTCCTCTGGCATGCCCAGACCCTCCTGCGGGAGTTCCGAGGCGACGGGCATATCGCGGCCTTGGTCCTGCACGATCTCGACCCGGTGGGGGCCTTGGGCCTGCACCTGGCCACCGGGGACCTGCCCGAGGCCTTCCTGAGGGGCACCCGGGGCTGGCCCGACGCCGATTGGGACCAGGGGTGGACCGGTTGGTGTCGCGGGACTGGTGGAGCGGGTCAAACCCTCTGACACCCACCGGGCGTCCCTCGCCCTCACCGACCGGGGTCTCGAGCTCCGCGAGGCCATCGAGGTGCAGACCGACCGGTCGGCCGTCTACGCCTACGAGTCGTTGGGCGAGGAAGGGTGCGCCGAGCTCCGCACCCTGTGTCGCCCGTTCAGCCGAGCGGTGGTGGGCGCCGCCGGTTTCGGGTTCTGACGAACCGACCGGCCTCGGTCTGCCACCACGGGAGGCGGGGGCACCCTCGGGGCCGGCCGCTGTTTCTGGCGATCTGTCCCTGTTCGACAGGGGCAGCCGCACGGCCACGGTGACGGGCCACACCCCGTCAACGGGAGGGCAACGGGCTCGAGGCTGCCCCGGCCACGTCCCGAAAGCTGTGGCGGAGACGGCGAGCGAGTCCCGGAGTCCGACGAGCGCGCCTGCCACCGAGACCAAACCGCCGCCACCGTGGCGCCCGACGAGAGGTCGGCCGGACCCGGCCGGTCGGCCGCGGTCAGGCCGGCCCTCCCCCGCCCTCGGCCAGGTCAGCCAGCTCGGACTCCTCGCCGGGAGTCACCACCACCCGGTAGCCGAGACGATCGGCCAACCACTGCCGGTTGCGCCGATGGATGTCGTGGTGGGTGTCGAACCGGTCCAGCACCACCACCGTGAACGTCTGGGGCAGGCCCGACGTGGCCGTGGACAGCGCGTCCATCGACAGGCGGACCGCGTTGATGGTGCCGAGTCCGGCGTCGGCCACCAGGACCACGAGATCCGGGACCAACGCCGCCACCATGTCGGTGGCGTCGCCATCGGAGGCCTGTGGGGACCGCACACCACCGGCCAGCTCCACCACGCCCACCTGGACCCTGTCCTGAGGCCAGACCATCTCCGCACTCAGGTCGGCCACGGTGAACGGGGGCAGGCCCAGGGTCTCGGCCGCCATCGGCGGGGCCATGGCGCGGTGGTAGGAACGGAACGAATGGCACACCGTTCCGGGGTGCTCGCCCGACGCCGCTCCCAGCCGATCGGCGTCGGTCGGCCCACCGAGCCGCTCCCCGTCCGAGTCGATGTCGAAGGACTGGGCCGGCTTGCGGGCCGCCACTGGCACCCCCCGGGCCCGCAGCTCGGTCAGAAGCTGGCTGCACACCCAGGTCTTCCCGACCTCGGTGCCGGTGCCGCACACCAGCACCAGGCGCTCAGGACGCAAGGTCGGCCTTCGCCCCGCCCGACCGGTCGCACCGGTGGGGCACCGATGGCGTCGCTGTGCCCAGGCCCAGCTGGGCCAAGGCCGACGATCAATTGGTCGACCTGCTCGTCGGTGTGGCCGGCCGACAGGGTGATCCGGAGACGGGACGTACCCCGGGGGACGGTCGGGGGACGGATGGCCGGGACCCACAGGCCTCGGGTGAGGAGATCGGCCGAGGCTCGGACGGCATCAGCCTCGTCGCCGACGACCACCGGGACGATGGGCGAGGCGTGGCCGTGGCGGCCCACCGCCGATCCCACCCGTTCCACGTGCCGGGCCAGGCGGTCCCGTAGGGCTGCGCCCCGAGGTGACCGCACGATCCCCAGGGCGGCCAGCGCCGCGGCGGCGTCGGCGGGGGTGGAGGCAGTGGTGAAGATGTACGGCCGGGCCCGGTTCACCAGCAGCTCGGTGAACCGGGCCGGTCCGGCCACGAAGCCCCCGAGAGAGCCGAGTGTCTTGGAGAGCGTGCCCACCCGAAGGACGTCCACCCGGGGCTCGTCGGCCGTGGCGGGGAGCTCGGGGCCGAGGACCGCGTGGGCCTCGTCCAGCACCAACAGGGAGCGGTGGCGGGCAGCCAGGGCGACCAGGGCGCCCACGTCGGCCTGGTCCCCGTCCATGGAGAACACGGTGTCGGAGACGATGATCGGACGGCCCGGTGCCCGGGCCAGGGCCTCGTCCAGCGCGGCGAGGTCCCCGTGGGGGTAGACGGTGACATCGGCCCGGCCCATCCGGCATCCGTCGATGATCGACGCGTGGTTGAGCTCGTCGGAGAACACGTGGGCGCCTTCGGCTCCGAACACCGACAGGACCGAGAGGTTGGCGGCGAACCCGGTCGGGAAGAGCACCGCTCGCTCGCATCGTCTCCACGAGGCCAGAGCCGACTCGAGCTCGGCATGGACCGGTCGGGACCCGGTGATCAGACGGGAGGCGCCGGCTCCCGACCCCACCGGTCGAGGGCCCGGTGGGCCGACGCCACCACCTCGGGATGGGTGGTGAGCCCGAGGTAGTCGTTCGAGGCGAACGAGACCACCGGAGCGGGGCCCGTCCCGGTGCCAGGGCCGGTCGGCCCGACCTCGTCGGTGAGTTCCCCCGCCGGCCCTCGGGCGTCGAACGGGCGAGGGCGTCGCCACTGGCCGGCCGCCTCCACCATCCGGCACGACTCGTCGACCCACGCCGTCCACGGCGATGCCGCAGGTTCGATCGGTGGCGGCCTGGTCGGTGACAGGTCGGTCGGTGACCGCTCGCCTCCGGTCACCGCCGGTCCTCCGACCACACCTCGTCGACGGCCTCGGCGAGGACATCGATGACCCGGTCGATCTCCTCCACCGTGGTGGTCAGGGGCGGCAACACCACCACCACGTCCCCCAGGGGCCGGAGCAGGATGCCCCGACGTACCGCTCCGGCGCAGACCCGCCGGCCCCAACGTTCCGTCCCGGGTGGAGGGTCGAGCTCCACACCGACCATCAGCCCCTGTTGGCGGACCTCCCCCACCCCGGGGTGACCGGCCACCGAGTCGGCCAGCCGAGACGACAGGTGCGCCGCCGTCACCGCCACGTTGGCCAGCACGTCCCACTCGTCGATCAGCTCCAGGTGCCGGAGCGCTACGGCACAGGCCAAGGCATTCCCGCTGTAGGAGTGACCGTGGTAGAAGGTGGACTCGCTGAGGTCGGGGCCGTTGAACGCCTCGAAGACGCGCTCGGAGGCCACCGTGGCCGACAGCGGCAGGTACCCCCCGGTGATCCCCTTGCCCAGACACATGAGGTCCGGGCGGAACGCCGGTCCGGCCCACTCCGAGGCGAACAGCCGGCCGGTCCGTCCGAAGCCGGTGGCCACTTCGTCGCAGATGAGCAGCACGTCGAGGGCGCGGCAGGCCTCCCCCACCCGGGCCAGGTCATCCGGCTCGGAGACCAAGATGCCCGAGGCCCCCTGGACCAGAGGCTCGAGTACGACGGCGGCCAGAGTGTCGGAATGGGCCTCGATACAGCCGATCGTCTTGGCGGCCCAGTCCTCCGAGCGGTAGCCCGGGGTCCGCACCACCGGGAAGCGAAGGGGGTCGAAGATGCCGGTGCCGAACCCACCGTCTCCCAGGGAGAGGGCACCCACCGTGTCACCGTGATAGGCATCACCGAGGGCCAGGAATTGATGACGGCCCGGTTCACCGCGGTTGACCCAGTACTGGAAGGCGATCTTGAGCGCCTGCTCCACCGCAACTGCTCCGTCGGAGGCGAACAGGACATGGGCGTCGGTCACCGGCACCACATCGGCCAGGGCCTCGGCGAACTCCACGGCGGCCCGGCTTCCGTTCCCGAGGAGGGTGGCGTGGGCGACCTTTCCCAGCTGGTCGATGACGGCGGCATCCAACTCCGGCACGCGGTGGCCCAGCGTGGTCACCCACAGGGAGGAGATGGCGTCGAAGTACCGATGTCCGTCGACGTCGATCAGCTCGCGTCCCTCGGCGCGCTCCACGGTGACCGGTGCGTTCTGCGGGTAGGCGGCCATCTGGGTGAAGCCGTGCCATACCACCGCGGCGTCCCGGGTCACCCAGGGATCGGTGCGGGGGAAGAGGTCGGGTCCGGCCGTCATCGGGGAGAGTCTTGTCGACTGGCGGCGCCGGGTCGAACCGGGTCCGAGGCCGGGACCGGGCCCGATGCACGTCCGGCGGTGTCCCGGACCGTGCTTCGCCGAAGGGCCGCCCAAGCCGGTCAGCCGGCCAACGCCGGTAGCATTGCCCCATGGATCGCATCGGCGTCGTCGACACCATGTTCGCCCGTTACGACATGGGAGGTGAGGCCCTCGACGAGCTGAAGGGGTGTCCAGGCTTCGGAACCACCTTCGAGGTGGTGCGCCGCACCGTACCGGGGTTCAAGGACCTGGCCGTCGAGTGCAAGCGGATCATCGAGCGCGAGGGCTGCCTGATCGTGGTGGCCTTGGGCATGCCGGGAAGAGCCGCCATCGACCAGGTCTGCGCCCACGAGGCGTCCCAGGGGCTGATGCAGGCCCAGCTGATGACCTCCACCCACATTCTCGAGGTGTTCGTGCATGAGAACGAGGAGGAGGACCCGGTGGCGCTGGCTGACGTGTGTGTCAAGCGGTCCCGCAAGCACGCCCGCAACGCCTACTGGATGCTCTACGAGCCCGAGCAGCTGGTGCGTCAGGCTGGCCGGGGGATTCGCCAGGGGTACGAGGATGCCGGGCCGCTGGTTCTGACCGATTGATCGTCCGATCGCCGGGCCCTCTAGCCGATCGACCGTCCGGTCGGCCCGGGGTCCTCAGCGCTCCGAGCTGTCAGGTCGTGGGGCAGGCCCAGGGTGCGCTCGGCCACGATATTCCGCTGCACCTCGGCGGTGCCTCCTCCGATGGTCAGGGCCGGGGCGAACAGGAGACCGAAGGTCCAGATGGGGTCGGAGAGCCCCTCGCCGCCGGCGGCGGTGGCCGCGGCCGGTGTGGAACCGTGGACCATCCCGCGGGCACCGGCCAGATCGTTGGCCAGGGCCATGATGTGCTGGCCGTGCTCGTCGGCCAGCGCCTTGCGCACGGAGGCCTCGGGCCCGGGCTCGAGGCCGGCCAGCGCCGCCGACACGGTTCGCAGCCGTAGCAACGACAGGATCTCGCCCTCGATCCACAGGCGGGCCAGCCGCTGGCGCATCAGGGGTCCGACCGGCCGGTTCGACCGGCGGACCAGGTCGACCAGATCGGAGGCGGTGGGACCCATGCCCCACAGGGCACCGGAGCCGGACAGCGAAACCCGCTCGTTTCCCAGGGTGACCTTGGCCAGCGACCAGCCTTGGCCGCGGGTACCGACCAGGCTGTGGCGGTCCAGCCGCACCTCGTCCAGGGACACCTCGTTGAAGGTGTGGGTCCCGGTCATGTCGACCAGGGGTCGAACCGTCACACCCGGGGCGTCCATCGGACAGACGAAGTAGGAGATCCCCTCGTGCTGGGGCGACTCGGGCTCGGTGCGGGCCAGGAGTATGCCGAAACGGGCCGTGTGGGCGTAGGAGGTCCAGACCTTCTGTCCAGACACCACCCACTCGTCCCCGTCCAGATCGGCCCGCGTGGTCAGGGACGCCAGGTCCGACCCGGCACCTGGCTCGCTGAAGAGCTGGCACCAGACCTCCTCACCGGCCAGCAGTGGGAGCAGGTAGCGCTCCTTCTGCTCGTCGGTGCCGGCATGCAGGATGGTGGGACCGGCCCACCCGATGCCGATGGTGTTCTCCGGCCGCCGGACCCCGGCGCGACGGAGCTCGTCGTCCACGATGAGCTGATGGGTGGGATCGGCCCCGAGTCCCCAGGGTTCCGGCCAGTGGGGCGCCACGAGGCCGTGCTCGGCCAACTGCCGGGGCGTCGGCGCAGGATGGTCGGCAAGCCACGCTCGCAGGGAGATCCGCCGGGGGTCGTCCTCGGCCGGCAGCGCGAAGTCCATGTCGGTCAGCGTAGGCTGACCGGGTTCGGAGGTCCGAGCCCGCCCGGCGGAGGGCCGGAGACAGTTCTGATCGGGCCCCTGGCCGGCCGATGGGCGGCGAGCCGGTGGCGGGCACTGGGGCCGACAGCGGAGGCGGGCGGCACAGGCGGCGGGGAGGCGGGCGGCACAGGCAGCGGAGCAGTGAGCGGCGGATGGTGAGCAGTGGCCGGTGACGGCCACGGGAACGGGCTTCCGGCACCGGGGGCCATGGAGTGGGGAGTGCGACGTGAGCCAGTGGACCTTCGCCGACGTCTGGGAGGCTGTCGCCGACGCGCTGCCGGCCGCCCCCGCCCTGACCCACGGAGACCACACGACTGATCTGGTCCGAGCTCGACCACCGGGCCGACGACGTGGCCGGGTGGCTGCTCGACGCCCCTGTCGTCCGCCAGGACAAGGTGGCGCTCTACCTCTACAACTGCTCGCAGTACCTCGAAGCTACCTTCGCCTGCTTCAAGCTCGGCCTGGTTCCGATCAACACCAACTACCGCTACGCCGACGCCGAGCTCGTCTATCTATGGGACAATGCAGACGTCGTGGCCGTGGTGTTCCACGGTGCCTTCGTGGATCGGATCGAGGGGATCCGCGCCAGGGTGCCCCGGATCCGGTCGTGGCTGTGGGTCGACGACGGAACGGCCCCCTGCCCGCCCTGGGCTGTCCCCTACGAGGAGGCGGCCACCTCCGGCTCCGTTGGGGCCCGCCCGGCTTCGGGTCGAGCCGGCGTGGGCCAGGTCGGGTCGGGCGGACCACCAGGAGTAGGGCGGGTGGTCGCTCCCTGGGGCCGGACCCCTGACGACCTCTACATGCTCTACACCGGCGGGACCACCGGGATGCCCAAGGGGGTCATGTGGCGGCAGGACGACCTGTTCGCCCGGTTGAACGGCGCGGGCTTCCGTCGCTATCCCGAGAACGGCGGTCCTGAGGACGTCCGAGCCGAGCTGGAGCGGAGTGGTCCGGGCATGACCCTGCTCCCGGCCTGTCCGCTGATGCATGGCACCGGGGGGTTCACCGCCCTCGAGTGCCTCAGCGAAGGGGGCCGGGTGGTAACCCTCCCCTCCCGGCAGTTCGACCCGGTCGAGCTCCTCGACACCGTGCAGCGCGAGCAGGTGAACGGCCTCGTCATCGTGGGAGACGTCTTCGCCAAGCCCATCCTGGCCACCCTCGACGCCCACCCCGGTCGGTGGGACCTGACCAGCCTGGTCGGCATCATCTCGTCCGGCGTCATGTGGAGTGAAGGGACCAAGCAGGGGCTCCTCCGCCACTACCCCGGCATGCTGCTGGTCGATGCCTTCTCCTCCTCGGAGGCCCTGGGAATGGGCACCTCGGTGTCGTCTGGGAGCTCCTCGGCCCGGACCGCCCGATTTTCCCTCGGTCCCGAGGTCCGTGTCCTCGACACCGATGGCCGGGACGTCGAGCCCGGCTCCGGCCGGAGCGGCGTGTTGGCCCTCGGGGGACGCATCCCTCTCGGCTACTACAAGGACGAGGCCAAATCGGCGGCCACCTTCCGGACCATCGACGGAGTCCGCTACTCGGTGCCGGGCGACTACGCCGAGGTGGGGGCGGACGGCACCATCCACCTACTGGGGCGCGGATCGGTGGTCATCAACACCGGCGGGGAGAAGGTGTACCCCGAGGAGGTGGAGGAGGTGATCAAGACCCTGGGCGGCGTGGCCGACGCCGTGGTGGTGGGCGTCCCGAGCGATCGATTCGGCGAGGAGATCGTGGCGGTGGTGGAGCTGAAGCCAGAGACCGACCCCGGATCGATAACGGCCGAAGCGGTGATCGGGCACGTGAAGGAGCGGCTCGCCGGGTACAAGGCCCCCCGCCTGGTCCACGTGGTGGACACCATCGGACGTTCCCCGGTCGGCAAGGTCGACTACGCCCGGCTCCGGGCCGAGTCCGCGGCATGGGCGGGTGTGCCGTTGGATTGACGGCGCCGCGGATCGGGTCAGCCCTTGTTGGCCCCGTGGGTTCGCACGAAGTCGTTGACCGCGTAGTACGCGTCGATCGACTCTCCGGCGTCTCCCCAGAATCCCTCGAGGACGTCGTAGGCCATGGTCCCTTGGCCGATGTAGTAGTTGTTCACGTCCGTGATCTCGAGCTCACCCCGGCCCGAGGGGATCAGGGTGGGAATGACCTCGAAGACGTCGGCGTCGTAGCAGTAGATGCCGGTGACACCGAACTTCGAGTCGGGGCGCTCGGGCTTCTCGACGATCCCCACGACCCGCTGCTGGCCGTCGAAGGTGGGCACGCCGAGATGTCGGAGGTGCTCGTCCTCTTCCACCGGCGTCAGCAGGATGCGGGCCCCGGTGGGGTCGGCCTTGAACGCGTCGACCATGGGTTTGATGGAGCGCTCGACGATGTTGTCCGCCAGCATCACCAGTACCGGCTCGCCGTCGACGAAGCGGGCGGCCAGTCCCAAGGCCTCCGCGATCCCGCCGGGCCGGTCCTGGTAGCCGTAGCTGAGCCGGTCGATCCCGAACTCCTGCCCGTTGCCCAGCAGGCGCAGGAACTCGCCGGCATGGGTCCCACCGGTCACCAGCATGATCTCGGTGATCTCGGCGTTGACCAGCGCCTCGATGCCCCAGTTGATCATGGGCCGGTCGTAGATCGGCAGGAGGTGCTTGTTGGTGATCCGGGTGAGTGGATGGAGCCGAGAGCCGGTGCCCCCGGCGAGGATGACGCCCTTCATCTGGCGCAGCCTAGACGTGAAGCCCGCCCGTCACCGGGCCAGGTCGGGACCCGACCGTGTCGCCCGGTCGGCCAGCTCGGCCAGCACCGAGTCGGCCAGTTCTGGCCACGCCTGGGCCGCCCACGGTCCGAACGGGCGACCGGCGAGTCCGGCACAGGCCGCCCCGGCCTCCGGGTCCACCCACAGGAAGGAGCCGCTCCGACCGAAGTGGCCGAAGGTGGCGGCCGAATTGGTCGTGCCGGTCCAATGGGGCTGCTTGCCCCCGCGGATCTCCACGCCCAGGCCCCAGTCGCATGGATCGAAACGTCCGAAGCCGGGGAGGACCCCCGCCGTGCCCGGGAAGTGCACCGAAGCGGCCGATCGGTGGGTCTCGGGGGACACCAGGGTCGGTACGGCCCACTCCGACGCCAGTGCGGCCAGGTCGACCAGGGGCCCCACCAGCCCGGCGGCGGCCGGGCCACCGGCCGCCGCCGGGTCGAGCGCGGTGCCGGTCATGCCCAGGGGCCCGAGCACCCCCTGGCCCAGGTACTCGTCGAACGGCAGGCCGGATCGGCGGGCCACGAGATCCCCCAGCGCCCGGTACCCGGCGTTGGAGTAGATCCGTCGAGCCCCCGGCGCGGCCAGAGCGGTCCCCTCGTCCGGGCCGAGGCCCGAAGTGTGGGCCAGCAGATGGCGCACCGTGCTTCCCGGTGGCCCGGCCGGCTCGTCGAGGGAGAGGGTCCCCTCCTCCATGGCGACCAGCGTCGCCAGGGCGGTGACCGGCTTGGTCAGCGAGGCCCACGGGAAGGGGTGGTCGGTGGGCCCGATCGCTCCGACCCGTTCGACCTCGGCCGATGGGGACCGTCGGGGGTCCGGTGGGCGATCGAAACGGAGCACGACCACTGCGGCCCGCCGGACTGGCCACCCCTTCACCCTCTCCAAGGAGACCAGCGACACCGGCTGACCCCGCGCCCGTGGTCGCTCGCGGCCCGGTCAGACGTCGAGGAATCGGCGCACGGCAAAGGCTGAGCCCACTACGCCCACCACCACGCCCACCACGGCCACGAGGATGCAAGTGCCGGCCACCTCCCAGCCGCCGAGAGACATCTGGGCGATGATGTTGCCCTGATTGGCCGCCGTCTTGGTGGTGTCGAGGCCGATGCCGAAGTAGAGCGCCAGGACCACGAGTACCGCCACCGCTGCACCGGCCAACCCCTGGATGAGCCCCTCGGCCATGAACGGCAGCCGGATGAACCAGTTGGTGGCTCCCACCAGCTTCATCACCGAGACCTCCCGTCGTCGGGCGAAGATGGCCATACGGATGGTGTTGAGGATGAGGACGGACGCGGAGAGCAGTAACACCACCGCCACCGACAGGAAGACCCATTGGAGGATCCGGATCACACTCTGCATGGTCTTGATCTGCTGGCCCGGGTACTTGACCGAGGCCACACCGGCCTTACCGGTGAACTGCTGGTATACCTGCGAGGCCTGAGACGGGTCGTTCAGAATGCACCGGTAGGACGAGGGGTAGTCGGCCTGGCTGGTGGCATCGAGCTCGTCAGCCGGAAGGATGCCCTTCGCCTCGTTGTAGTCGTAGGCCTGGGACCGGAAGGTGCAGTGCTTGATGTACGGCGACTGACCCAGCGCGGTGCCGATGGACGAAGTCAAGGTAGCCCCCGCCGTCGGCTTCACCCACACGATGGCCTGTACCCCGTTCTGCCACTGCACGGTGGCCTTGGAGGCACCCTGCTTCAACAGGAGCGACGAACCCACCAGGGCCAGTGACACCGCCACCGTCAGGATGGCGGCCACGGTCATGAGGCGGTTGCGCCAGAGATTGGTCGCGGCCTCTTTCGAGACATAGCCGGCGGAGACGGGCATCAGGTACGGGCAGCGAAGCTGTCGGGCAATTCGGCCGGGGAGAGGCCGGGCGGCGCCTGCTCCGCCATGGTGCCGGTGGGCGACCCGGCGCCCGCCGCGGCGACGGCGCTGTCGATGCCGTAGACGCCGTGGGCCTGGTCTCGCACCAGCATCCCGCGATCGAGCTCGATCACCCGTCGACGCATCTGGTCCACCATGCCGGCGTCGTGGGTGGCGATGATCACCGTCGTGCCAGTGCGGTTGATCCGGTCGAGGAGCTTCATGATCCCGAGACTGGTGGTGGGATCGAGGTTGCCGGTCGGCTCGTCGGCCAACAAGATGAGCGGTCGGTTGACGAAAGCCCTGGCCACAGCGACCCGCTGCTGTTCGCCACCGGACAGTTCATGGGGAAGGTTGTCCCGCTTCTTGGTCAGGCCCACCAGGTCGAGTACCTGGGGCACCTGGGTGGCGATCACATGCTTGGGGCGCCCGATGACCTCTAGAGCGAAGGCGACGTTCTCGAAGACGGTCTTGTTGGGCAGGAGGCGGAAGTCCTGGAACACGCAGCCGATGTTGCGACGCAGGTAGGGGATCCGCCATTTGGCCAGATGGCCGATCTCCTTTCCCGCCTCCCAGATGCGCCCGGAGTCCGGCACCTCCTCGCGGAGCAGGAGGCGGATGAATGTCGTCTTGCCCGAGCCGGAAGGCCCGACCAGGAAGACGAACTCGCCTTTGTCGATCTCCACCGTGCAGTCTCGGAGAGCAACCGTCGAGCCCTTGTACGTCTTGGTCACGTTCTGGAATTTGATCATGTGGATGACCTCGGAATCGACGCGACGAAAGTGTAGAGCGGGGTTTCCATTTCGTTCAATGGTACCCGCGGCCGTCGCCTCGTTGGGGCAGCCCCTCTGACCTCCCCGGACGCGCCGTCGGGGCGCTGGACATGCATCCTCGGCGAATCTGGACGGTGGTGGTCCGGTCCGGCGGGGCGAACCCTGGGCGCCAACGACCCCTTGGCCGCTCACGTCGGAGCTGGGCGCCGGGATCGATCCATCCCCACCGAGATGGCGGGATCGGTCCCGGGACGTTCGACACGGCACCAAGTGGGCAACGAACCATCCGCCCGACACCGACCGCTCGTGACGCTGTTGGGCCAGCCTCAGCGGCCAGCCTCGACCACCAGGCTGAGGTTGGGCGTGGCCGTCTCGATGGAGGCCGACCCGTCCACGACCTGCACCGCGAAGCTTCCCGTCACGCTCGACGTCCACGCCGCGGGCGGCATCCGCTTCGAGCTGGTCGGCCCGCTGCTCTTGGTGTCGGCCGTGGTCATCCTCGTACCGTCGCTGCGTGATCGCCGGACGAGGGAGACCCGTCCCCTACCCCTCGTGCTGATCCTCTTGGCGTTGATCTTCGACGCGGTGATCTCCCTCACTCGCCCGCGGCTCCGGTCTGGCCGGGGCCATCTCGAGCAATCGCTACGTCATGCCCAATCTGATCCTCCTCGCGGGCATCACCGTCTACGCCTGGAGGCACCTTACGCCCCCCGATGTTCGAGGCGGCCTCTCGGTCCCAGCGGCGGACCGTCGCCCGATTGGCCTTCGCCGGATCATCGATCTCTCTGGCCGTACAGGTGATCACGTCGACCGGGTTCGGATTGACGAACGGTCGGGCGACCAGCCGCGCGCTGAACAGGAGTGCCCGGTTCTTCGTCAATGACGAATCGCGTGCCGGCGCCGGATCGGGGCTGCGAGGCATACCTTCTCCTCTACGGTCGGCCGGGGGCGATCCCCTCGTTCGCACTGAGGCTCCACGACGCCCTCGAGGATCGGCTCGGTGAGTTTCGAGCCGATCCGTACCGCTCCTGCCGCGAGCCGGGGCCTCCGGCTCTGTTTCCAGGTTGTGCGCACCATCCATCGGAGCCGGGTCCCTGGTCGGTTCGGTCACGCCGGACCGTGGGCTGATCGCCGCTCGCGAGACCCAGTTCACGCCCGGACCGCCGTTCGCCCCACCGGGGAGGGGCGGAGCCCGGCCAGTGGAGGTGGCGGTCGGGCCGCCACCCCTCACGGACGATGGCGGCGTCCCTCGGCCTGCCGGCGGAGCTCGGCCTCGATGAAGGCGTCGAGATCGCCGTCGAGCACCGCCTCGACGTTGCCGGTCTCCTCGTTGTTACGCAGGTCCTTGACCAGCTGGTACGGCGCCATCACGTAGGAACGGATCTGGTTGCCCCAGGCGTTGTCGGTCCGGTCACCCGACAGCTGGTCCAAGGTGGCCTGGTGCTCGGCCCGCTGCCGTTCGGCCAGCTTGGCCCCGAGCACCTGCATGGCCTTGGCCTTGTTCTGGTGCTGGCTCCGTTGGTTCTGGCACGACACCACGATGCCGGTGGGCAGATGGGTGAGACGGACCGCAGAGTCGGTCTTGTTGACATGCTGACCGCCGGCCCCCGAGGACCGGTAGGTGTCGATGCGGAGGTCCTTCTCGTCGATCTCCACCTCGCCCGAGACGTCCTCGAGGAACGGGACCACGTCGAGGGAGGCGAAGCTGGTCTGTCGACGGTGCTGGGCGTCGAACGGCGAGATGCGCACCAGCCGGTGCACTCCTCGCTCGGCGGCCAGCAGGCCGAAGGCGTAACGACCCTTCACGATGAAGGTGGCCGACAGCAGCCCTGCCTCCTGCCCGGGCGTGGCCTCCTCCACCTCGAGATCGAAGCCGCGTCGCTCGGCCCAACGCGTGTACATGCGCAGCATCATCTCGGCCCAGTCCTGGGCGTCGGTGCCGCCGGCGCCGGCGTGGATCTCGGCCACCGCGTCGCCGTCGTCGTAGGGTCCGGCAAACAGCGAACGGAGCTCGAGCGCACCCAGCCGGCGGTCGAGGTCGCCGAGCATCTCCTCGACCTCGGGCCGCAGCGACTCGTCGGACTCCTCCTCGATCAGCTCGTTGAGGGTCTGGGCATCGGAGAGCTGCTCGGCCAGGGCGGCCAGCTGCTCGATGTCCTCGGTGACCCGGCCCAGCTCGGTGGTCACCTCGCGGGCATGGTCGGGGTCGTCCCACAGGCCGGGCTCGGAGGCGGCCTTCTCCAGCTCGGTCCGGCGCTCCAACAGCCGGTCCCGACCGAGGAAGTGCTCGGCCTCGGCCAGGCGCCCGGCCAGTGAGGTGCAGGACCTCGGGGATGTCGACCCGCTCGGGCTCGCCGGACCCCCGGCGGGGCCCATCGGCCGGGGTCATCTCAGTTGGCGCCGTGGCAGAACTTGAACTTCTTGCCGCTCCCGCACCAGCACGGCTCGTTGCGCCCGATCTTCTCTCGGTCGGACTTCACGATGGGCATCTGGGTCTCGCCGTCGTCGGCCAGGCGGTTGGTCACCCCGAGCCTGGGCCCCGTTCCCGCCCGGGAAGGCCGGTCATCTGCGGCCGCCTGCTCGAGCTCGGCGGGGGTGGCGGCGGCGAAGGCGGCGGTGATGGCCCCGTCCCCCTGCACCGGGTCGTCGGCGGCCAGGTAGTTGGCCCGGTCGAGGTCGGGCTCGGGGGCCGGCTCGGCCAGCACCTGGACGTGGAACACATAGCGCAGGTAGTCGTCGCCGATGCCGTCCATGAGCTTGCCGAACATGGCGAAGCCCTCGCGCTGGTAGGCCACCAGCGGATCCTGGTTGCCCATGGCCCGCAGGTTGATCCCCTCGCGGAGGTAGTCCATCTCGGCCAGGTGGTCCTGCCACCGTTGGTCGATGATCTGCAGCATGATGTCCCGCTCGAGCTGGCGGGCGATCTCCTCGCCACCGGGGATGGTCTCGTCCCGCTCGGCGTAGAGGTCGAGGGCCTCGGTGAGGATGCTCTCGGTCACCTGCCCCACCGTGGTGGCGCCGGCCAGGTCCTCGGCCACGAACTTGGTCGGGTAGTACTGGGTGATCTCGGTGACCAGGCCGGGGAGGTCCCACTCCTCGGGGTACTCCGACGGGCACGACGACGCCACCAGCGCGGTCATCGTCGGTCTCGAGCAGCTCGATGGTCTCGTCCCGCAGGTCCTCGCCCTCGATGATCTGGTAGCGGCGGCGGTAGATCACCTTGCGCTGCTCGTTCATGACGTCGTCGTACTTGAGGACGTCCTTGCGGGACTCGGCGTTGCGGCCCTCGACGGTGTTCTGGGCCCGCTCGATGGCCTTGGTGACCATCTTCGCCTCGATGGGCACGTCGTCGGGGAGGGCCCGGCCCATCACCCAGTTCATGGCCCCGGTGGCGAACAGCCGCATCAGGTCGTCCTCGAGGGACAGGAAGAACCGGCTCTCGCCCGGGTCACCCTGGCGGCCCGAGCGTCCCCGCAGCTGGTTGTCGATGCGCCGGCTCTCGTGCCGCTCGCTGCCCAGGACGTAGAGACCGCCGAGCGCCCGGACCTCCTCGCCCTCTCGGCGGCAGATCTCGTCGAACTCGGCCTGCGAGCGCGGGCAGGGCGGCCTGGCCCTCCTCGGTGGACAGGTCGATGCCCCGGGCCCGGGCCTCCCGCGCCGCCAGGCCCTCGGGGTTGCCGCCGAGGATGATGTCGACGCCGCGACCGGCCATGTTGGTGGCCACGGTCACCGCTCCGACCCGCCCGGCCTGGGCCACGATCTCCGCCTCCCGGAAGTGCTGCTTGGCGTTGAGGACCTCGTGGGGGATGCCCTTCTTCTCCAGCAGCCGGGAGAGGTGCTCGGACTTGGACACCGAGGCCGTGCCGACCAGCACCGGCTGGCCCGCCGGCGTGGCGCTCGGCGATGTCGTCCACCACCGCGTCGAACTTGGCCTCCTCCGACTTGTAGATCAGGTCGGGGTTGTCCTCGCGGATGAGCGGCTTGTTCGGCGGGATGGGCACGACCGGGAGCTCGTAGGTGTTGGCGAACTCCGAGGCCTCGGTCTCCGCCGTGCCGGTCATCCCGGACAGCTTGGTGTAGAGGCGGAAGTAGTTCTGCAGGGTCACCGTGGCCCAGGTGTGGTTCTCCTCTTTGATCCGCACCCGCTCCTTGGCCTCCACCGCCTGGTGGAGGCCGTCCGACCAGCGTCGGCCGTCGAGGGTCCGGCCGGTGAACTCGTCGACGATCTTGACCTCGCCTTGGGCCACCAGGTAGTCCTTGTCCCGGCGGTAGAGCTCCTTGGCGTAGAGGGCCTGGGTCAGGTGGTGCACGTAGTTGACCGCCACCGCGTCGTACAGGTTGCCCACCCCGAGCTGCTTCTCCACCTTCTCGATGCCCGCCTCGGTCGGGACGACGATGCGCTTCTCCTCGTCCACCTCGTAGTCGTCCTCGGCCCGCAGGGTCCGGACGATGCCGGCGAACTGGTAGTAGAGCTGGGCCGACTCGGCGGCGGGACCGGAGATGATCAGCGGCGTCCGGGCCTCGTCGATGAGGATGGAGTCCACCTCGTCCACGATGGCGAAGGGGTGGCCGCGCTGGACCATGGCGTCCTTGGAGCGGGCCATGTTGTCGCGGAGGTAGTCGAAGCCGAACTCGGTGTTGGTGCCGTAGGTGAGGTCGGCGCCGTAGGCCAGGCGCTTGGCCTCGGGATCGTCGATGTCGGGGCCGACCCGGCCCACCGTCAGGCCGAGGAACCGGTGGAGCTGGCCCATCCACTCCGAGTCCCGGGTGGCCAGGTAGTCGTTGACCGTGACCACATGGACGCCGTTGCCCTCGAGGGCGTTGAGGTAGACCGGCAGGGTGGAGACCAGGGTCTTGCCCTCGCCGGTCTTCATCTCGGCGATCCAGCCGAAGTGGAGGGCCATCCCCCCCATCAGCTGGGCGTCGAAGTGGCGCTGGCCGAGCACCCGCCACGCCGCCTCCCGCACCAGGGCGAACGCTTCGACCAACAGGTCCTCGAGGCTCTCGCCGTTGTCGAGGCGCTGGCGGAACTCCGGGGTGAGTGCGGCCAGCTCGTCGTCGGAGCGGGCCTCCATCTCCGGCTCGAGGGCGTTGACCAGCGGCACCAGCTCGGCCAGGCGACGGACTTTCTTCCCCTCGCCGGCGCGGAGGACTTTCGTGAGCACGCTCATGGGCCACTCACTCTACCGTCGGACCTCTCGGGTTCTGGCCGTTTCCCTCCCGGACGCTCCACTGCCGCGGCGATGAGGCCCGGGCTGCCTCAGGCGGTGCGCACCCTCTCCCGAGGACGAAGACCGAGTTGGCCGGCCGGCGGCGGGGATGGGTCCGGGCCACCAGGCGACCCTTGGTCTTCTCCAACTGGTGCTCGAGCTTCTCCACCACCAGGTCCACTGCAGCCAGCGGTACGGGGGCGGCCGCCCGGGCCCGGATGGTCCGGCCGTGCCCGACGATGATCACCTCGCAGCGCTCCCGGTCGGCGATCCTCGGATTGTGCTCCTCCGAGAAGTGGACCTCGGCACCGCTCGAGGCCGGGGCAGAGGTGGCCGAGCCGGCCGACCTTCTCCTGGGTCAGAGCCCTCACTTCGTCGGACACGATCCTTCTGCCGTAGGCAATGACAACGTCCACTTGCTCGCCTCCATGGTTTCGGTGTTCGGGAACTACCTCTGCGGTCGGCCGGTCCTCCTGATCGGTCGTCGGGATGATGTCGTGAGCTGCGAGCGGCTGACCTGGTCTTTGACCCCACACTCGCCTGCAGGGGGCGTAGAGACCCGGCTCCGGCGGCACCGACCGTCACCGGTCGGGAACCCTGCGGAGCCGTTGCACGGCCGCGTCCTCCCCTCTCCGCCCGCCCCCGACAGCCGGGGACGCCACGGGCAGGTCTTACTCCTAAGCCGCACCATGCTCAGCAACCACGAGTTGCCTTACGTGGGTCGTTTCGCCTGCGACTGGCTTCGACTTGCAACCACAGACCCGCACGCAGCTCACGACAGCCAGTGTACGCCACTCCCCCCCGAAAACCAGGGGTGCAGAGGGCCGTTCATCAGGTCGTCATGATGCTGTCATCCGCCCCTTGTCCGGCCCTACGGCCTTGGCACTATGGCGCCGCCGGTCACGAATTACCTGCTCAGAGCGGTCCGCGCCTCGCGCCGCTCGGAGCGACCTCGAACGGCTCGGGGCCGGCGGACCGGGCCGGCGGACCGGGCCGCGGGGTCAGCCCGATCCCAGGGCCAGCTGCTCCTTGATCTCGTCGAGCACCGGGATCGGGCCGGGGTCGATTCCCTCGTTGCCGGCCAGGTGGAGCGAGACGAAGTCCCCGATCAGGGCCAGGTCGAGCAGCTGGGCCAGGTCGCCCTCGCCGGCGGCACGGACCTCGACCACGTCGGCCACCACCTCCCGCAGGACCTCGACGACCAGCTCGAATCGGCGGCTGACCTGGGGATGCTCGGCGTCGTGGCGGAGGTTGACCAGGGTGATGAGCTGGCGGGTGGCGTCCCCGTGCTGGCCCCAGCCGGCCACCTCGTTGTGGCAGAGCTCGGGATAGACGTTGAAGAAGGCCGGGCTCTTGGCGTTCTCGTTGATCTGGGCCTTCCACCGCAGAGCGGCGGCGCCGCCCAGGTCCCCGGAGCTGTGGACGAGGGGGATGGTCCGCCCGATCCGGCGGGCCAGCTCCTCGGCCCGGCTGCCGGGTCGGACCAGCTCGGTCACGGCGGATCCGGAGCTGGTCGACGGCCTGGTCCACCCACTGGGTGGCCCCAGGGAACAGTCCGATCTCCTCCAGCAGGACGAGGGGCGGGATGGCCATGGCCCCGAGGGCCGCCCGGGGCTGGGGGATGTCGGTGGGTACGGGCACCACCGGCACGTCCCACTCGCCGGCCAGCTCGACCAACGCCCCTCCGCCCGCCACCACGATCAGCGAGGCTCCGGCCTCGAAGGCGGCGGCAGCCGCCTCCAGGGTCTCCTCGGTGTTTCCGGAGAACGACATGGCGAACACCAACGAGCCGGTCCCCACGAAGTCAGGGGGCACGTAGCCCTTGACCACGGTCACCGGGACCGGCATGAACGGCGCGGCCGTGGCCATCAGCACGTCCCCGGCGATGCCGCTTCCGCCCATGCCGAGGACCACCACGTTCTCCACCCGGTCGTGGCCGGGCAGGCCCGGTAGCCCCGCGGGCCGCCGACACCGCCGCCTCCACCTGCTCGGGGAGCCCGGCGGTGGCCCCCCACATGTCGAGGGTGTCGACAGCCAGGGGCGACGGGTGGGTGGCCGGCATCGGTGCACCGTCGGGCGGCGGTCACGACGCGTCGGGCCCGCCGGTGGACGACCGCCCCGCCGGCGTCGGCCTTGGCCATCAGGCGGTCGTGCTCGGTGTCGTCGACCGCGGTCGCCTCGTCGATCAGCATGACCGGGATGCCGTCTCGCACCTCGTAGCTGCGGTGGAGGCGGGGATTGTACAGGCGGTCCTCGTCGGCGAAGTACAGCAGCGGCCCCTTGTCCTCGGGGCACGCCAGCACGTCGATGAGCAGCGGGTCGAGCGTCATGGTGCAGTCCTCTCTGGTCGATCTCGCCGGGGTGGCCCCGCCTGATGCCGGTGGCCCACCGTCAGCTCCGGAGCAGCCGGTCGATGTCCGCCTGGACCTCGGCCACCCGGCGGGCGCACTCCTCCGGCGTCGGGAGCCTCCACGTTGAGGCGGAGCAGGGGCTCGGTGTTGGACGGCCGCAGGTTGTACCACCAGTCCCCCGGTCGACGGTCAGACCGTCCAGCCGGTCGCCGGTGCCCAGCGACCCGCCGGCCGCCTCCACCTCGGCGGCCATCAGCTCGACCGCGCCGGCGGGGTCGTCGACCACGGTGTTGATCTCCCCCGAGTCGGCGTAGCGCTTGAACGGCTCCAGCAGCTCCGAGAGGGGCTTGCCGGTCACACTGAGCAGCTCGAGGACGACCATGGCGGCGATGATGCCCGAGTCGGCCCGGTAGTTGTCGCGGAAGTAGTAGTGACCGGAGTGCTCGCCACCGAAGATCGCTCCGGTCTCGGCCATCACCTGCTTGATGAAGCTGTGGCCGACCTTGGTCCGGACCCCCACACCGCCCTTCTCGGCGATCACCTCGGGCACCACCCGAGAGCAGATGCAGTTGTAGAGGACGGTGCTCCCGGGGTGCTTGTCCAGCATCGAGGACGCCACCAGGGCGGTGGTCAGCGACCCCGAGACCGGCTCGGCCCGCTCGTCGACCAGGAACACCCGGTCGGCATCCCCGTCGAAGGCCAGGCCGACGTCGGCCCGCGTCTCCAGCACGGCCTCCTTCAGGGAGACCAGGTTCTCGGGCTGGATGGGATCGGCGGGATGGTTCGGGAAGTTCCCGTCCAGCTCGGGGAAGAGGATGTCGACCTCGAAGGGAAGGCCCTCGAAGACCTTGGGGGCGACCAGGCCCCCCATGCCGTTGGCGGTGTCGGCCACCACCCGCAGGGGCCGGAGCGCACCCCGGTCGACGAAGGAGCGGACATGATCGGCGTACGCCTCCAGGACCGAGCGCTCCTCGAGGGGGGCGAGCCGGTCCGGTTCGACGGCCGGCGCGCCGCGGTCTCCCCACTCCTCGAGCAGCGCCTCGGCGGTGGCCTGGATCTCGGCCAGGCCGGTGTCCCGCCCGATGGGGCGGGCCCCGGACTGGCAGAGCTTGAGCCCGTTGTACTTGGCCGGGTTGTGCGAGGCGGTGAACATGGCCCCGGGGGCGTCGAGGCTGCCGGCGGCGAAGTAGAGCAGGTCGGTCGAGGCCAGCCCCAGATCGATGACCGTCACCCCGACGGAGCGGACCCCCTCGGCGAAGGCGCGGGAGAGCTCGACGCCCGACTCACGCATGTCCCGCGCCACCAGGACCTCGGGGCCACCGGTGAAGCGGGCGACGGCTATGCCGATGGCCCGGAACTGGTCGGCATTGAGCTCGTCGGGGACCACTCCCCGGATGTCGTAGGCCTTGAAGACGGAGGAGAGGCTGGTCATGGCTGGGCCATCCTAGCCAGCCGGCCCGAGCCCATCGAAGGGGTCCGGGCGACCCAGGTTGTCCCGGGCGGAGCAGGGGTGCGAAGATCGGCACGTGGCGGACCCGGCACCGCAGCGGCGACTTCGTTGGGCGGTGATGCTGGTCGGTGCGGGCCTGCTGTTGGCGGTGCCCATGGTGACGGGTGCCTCGGCTTCGGGAAGCCAGAGGGCTCCTCGGGTCAGCGGAGCGTTCGCACCCCCCGTGGCGACGTCCGCATCTGCCGGGGAGCCGACCAGCGCCCATCCTCTGGTGGCCATGGCCGGTGACCCGGTGACCGGCGGCTACTGGCTGGTGGCCTCGGACGGCGGTGTGTTCTCGTTCGACGCCCCGTTCTACGGTTCCGCCGGGGCCCTGACCCTGGCTCGGCCGGTGGTGGGGATGGCGGCCGACCCCGGACGGGGGCGGCTACTGGCTGGTGGCCTCGGACGGCGGGGTCTTCGCGTACGGCGACGCCCGCTTCTTGGGCTCCGAGGGTGGCCGGCAGCTCAACCAGCCGGTGGTGGGGATGGCGGCCACCCCGGACGGGGGCGGCTACTGGCTGGTGGCCTCGGACGGCGGGGTCTTCGCCTTCGGCGACGCCGCCTTCTTCGGCTCGACCGGGTCGATGCACCTCAACCGGCCGGTGGTGGGGATGGCGGCCACCCCGGACGGGGGCGGCTACTGGCTGGTGGCCTCGGACGGCGGGGTCTTCGCGTTCGGCGACGCCGCCTTCTTCGGCTCGACCGGGTCGATGCACCTCAACCGGCCGGTGGTGGGGATGGCGGCCGCCCCGGACGGGGACGGCTACTGGCTGGTGGCCTCGGACGGCGGGGTCTTCGCTTTCGCGGCCCCCTTCGAAGGAGCCGCCACCGGCCAGCTGGGCCGGGGAGCGGTGGGCATGGCCACCGGTGGGGCCCGCGGTTACTGGATCGTCTCGTCCGACGGCAGCGTGTACCCCTTCGGGGATGCGCCCGGGTACGGATCTGTCTTCGTCCCGCCTCTGGCGGGCGAGGTGGTGGCCGTCGACCCGGGGCACGACGGAGGAAACGCCGGTGCCGCCGGTTTCATCGCCCAGCCCATCGACAACGGCAACACGACCGAGCCTTGTGACACCGTCGGGACCGAGACGGCCGCGGGCTACCCCGAGCATGCCTTCAACTTCGATGTGGCCACCCGGCTCGAGGCCCTGCTCCAGGCCGAGGGGGCCACCGTGGTGATGACGCGGGACAACGACAGTGGCGTGGGCCCCTGCGTCGACGTTCGGGCCGCCATCGGGAACGCCGCCGGCGCCGACGCCGCCGTGTCCATCCATGCCGACGGCGGGCCGGTGTCCGGCCGGGGTTTCGATGTCGTCGAGCCGGCCCCGGTGGTCAGCCCGATCAGCAACAACACCGCGGTGGTGCCGGCCTCGGCCGCGCTGGCCTCGGCGGTCCGGACCTCGTTCGCCGCTGACACCGGCGAACCGGCGTCGGACTATTCGGGAGCGGGCGGGATCGACCAGCGGGACGACCTCGGCGGCCTGAACCTCACCACGGTGCCCAAGGTCCTGATCGAGTGCGCAAACATGCAGAACCCCGTCGACGCTTCACTGACCGAGAGCCCACCGTGGCGCCAGCAGGCGGCCCAGGGCGTGGCCGACGGCATCACGTCGTTCCTCGAGGCCGAGCTGATCCCCTGACGACCGGGCGGTCCCGTCGACGAGTCGGGGTCAGCCCCGGTCCTCGAAGCCTCCGGCCAGCATGGCGACGACGTCGTCGGCCAGGGCCTCGCAAAGCTCGGCCAGAGTGGCCAGCTGGTCCCCGAGGGTGGCCGACGCCAGGAGTTGCTGGCGGTCCATGAGGTTGAGGGGGGCCAGCTCACAGAGCTGCCAGGCGATGGCCTCGTTGTCCCCCGTGATCTCCAGGTCGTGGCGGCAGAGCGGGCACGTCGCCCAGCTCCGACAGCAGCGATCGAAGCCGGCGAACGGCTACCTCGGCCGTGGCGAGGGCACGACCGTGGTCGGCTCCCCGCACCACCGGCAGCTCCTCCACCACGGCGCGGGGATAGGGCTCGTCGGCCAGCCAGCGGTCGACCCGTACCCGGCGGTCCCCGCGGGCGATCACCAGCATCCGGCCGTCCTCGAGCTCGGCCACCTGGTCGATGCGGGCCACCGTGCCCACATCGACCCGCTGGTCGCCACCCCCGACCTCCGAGCCCCGGGCGATCAGGACCACCCCGAACTCCCCGCCCCCCTCGAGGCAGTCGGCCATGAGCGACCGGTAGCGCGCCTCGAACACATGCAGGGGCAGGCCGGCCCCGGGGAAGAGCACCGTCGACAGGGGGAACATGCCCAAGGTCCGGGAAGGAACCACGGCCCGGGTCAGGTCCCGGCTGGGGCAGTGCGACCCGTGGCAGAGGGTCTGCGGGCCCGGCGGCGACGCCGGCGCCCGGTGACGGCCAGCCCCACCGCGGCGGCCAGGGACACCAGCGAGATCACCTGGCCGATCTCGTCGGAGGGCGAGCTGCCGTAGTGGAGCGTGACGTCGTGGCTGGTCGGGACCACCACCATCAGGTTGGGGGCGGAGCGCCAGGGACCGTCGGCCCCGGTGGCCTTCCAGTTGGGGAAGTACGACACCCTGACCTCGACCGGTGTGCCGATCCGGTCCACGTGGAAGGAGATGGAGCTGTCGGTCTGGACCACGTCCGACACGGTGGTGGTGGGCTCGGGCACCGCGAGTCGGGCGTGTCTGGCTCACGGGCACCCGGGTCCACGACGCCGGCCCGCCGGCCGTGGGGACCACGTTCCACCGGGTGGGGTCGTCGTACCAGCTGACCGCCGGGGTCAGCCAGCTGCTCTGGCTCGGGGACACCCCGTTCCAGACCACCGGCCGATTGGCCAGAGGCCGGACCAGGGCCGAATCGGCGACCTTGTACACCTTCCACGTGGTGTCGAGGGACTCACCGTTGTAGCTGGTGCGCCAAGGGCCGGTCGATGCCGACCTCGGTCAGGCTGGGGTCGGCCGCCGCCGCCGTCTCCACCGTGCTCGAGGCGGCCAGGAAGTACCTCACCCCCATCTGCTGGAGGTGCTCCATCCCGAGCGGCACGTTGAGGCCGCCGTAGGGCAGGCCCACCACCGCGTCGGACGGGTTCACCGAGAGCTCGTTCTGGTTGATGAAGTGGAACGGCGTGGAGGAAGCCGACTCGAAGAGGAGGCCTTCCATCGAGTCGACACAGCCGTTGGTCCAGTACGGGAGCAGCATCAGCGACATGGTCGTCCCGAACCGGTTCTCCGACGGGTCGTACTCCCACATGGCCCGGCCACAGCCCTGGGTGGCGCCGACCTTGGCCATCATCTGGATGACGGCGTGGTACTCGGGGTAGTCGGGCTTGCGTTCGTAGCCCGAGTAGTTCCACTCGGCCCAGGCACTGGGCTGGTTGGCCCCGACGGTGACCCCCACCTGGCTCAGGTCCGACGCCGGCAGGACCAGGGGCGGCACCACGGCCAGACACGCCGCGGCCAGGGCCACCAGCGGCCCGACCACCGCCCCGGCGGCAAGACCCGGGTGGCACCGGACGCCGGAACCGGCTGATGCGGGCCCCCGGTCGCCACGGCGTCTCGTGGACCTGCCCGAGCCGCTGGCGAACCACCGTCGACCCACTGGTCGAGCCGGTCGTCGCCGGTACCACCGGGCCGAGGCCGACACCACCTCGGCCAGGGCGTACCCGGCCAGCAGGTAGAGGCAGAGGAACCAGAAGGGGAGGAAACGGGCGTTGTAGAGCTTGTTGGCAGGGTCGAGGCAGACGGCGGCGGCCGAGAGCGCCCCCATGACCACGATGAACAGGGCCACCCGGTTGCGGCGCAGCACCAGGGCCGCCAGTCCGACCAGGTCGGCGGCCAGCACCCACCGGGCCGAGGCCGGGAAGAGCAGGTGGGGGAAGCCCAGCACCTTGGTGTAGCCCATGTTGGTGGTGTACGCCTGCCCGGTGGCGAAGGGCAGGAGCCACCAGGCGCTGAGGCCCGACGCCGACCGCGCCGGCCACCACCGACCAGGCCAGTCGCCTCGACCAGCGGCGGCGGGCCAGGCGGCCCCGCAGACCCCGGTACGGAGCACCCCGGACCACGTCGGCGTCGAGGAGCAGCCAGACCACCGCACCGGCCGCGGCGAACAGGGCCGGGAGCAGATGGCAGAGCAGGGTGACGGCGAAGAGCACGGCGGCGAGGGCCCGGTGCCGGCCGGTGCGGAGCCCGTGGGCCCACACGCCGAGGAAGAGCAGGGCGAAGGAGAGGCTCAGCGAGAACGAGAACTCGCCGGCCAGGGTGGAGAGGATGTTGCCGCCGTAGATGGTGAAGCTCGGCTCGAAGAGGAACGGGAGCGTGGCCGCGGCCAGGCAGGCCGGGCCGGGGTCACGGAGCCCGGCCAGGCGGCCGAAGGCCCAGGCGCAGACCGGCAGGGTCAGGGTGCCGAGCACCGTGACCAGCTTGAAGGCCACGTCGTAGGAGACCACCGCGTTGAGCAGCACGGTGATCAGCCCGGGCAGCGGGAAGTAGAAGGTGTAGAGCGGGAAGCCGTCGTACCAGTCGGGATCCCACCCGGTCACCTGGCCGTGGGTCAACAGGTGGGACTTGAGGAAGGCCGGCAGCATGACGTGGGCGCCGGTGTCACCACCGGCGGTGGTGGTGTTGGCCAGGAGCAGCGAGGGATGGAGCTGGCTGAGGGCCACCAGCGTCACCCCGGCCACCACGGCCAGAGTTCGGCCCACGCCGGCCAGGACGACCGCCGGGTCAGCCGTCGGGCCCACGACGCCGGGGCCGGGGCCAGACCGGGGTGCGGGCGCGACGGTGGGCCGGTGACCGGGGCCACGTCGACGGGAGCGGTCATCTCAGAACAGCGTCCCGTTCGCCAGGGCCAGCGGGGCCACCACGGCGGCAGCCACGGCCATCAGGTTGAAGGTGGCGTGGGCCACCATGTTCATGCCCAGCCGGCCGGTGCGGTAGGAGACGAAGCGAGAGGATGATCCCGAAGGCGGCCAGACCGGCGAACTGGAGGGCCTCGGAGTGGGACAGGCCGAAGACCAGCCCGGTGACCACGATGGCCAGGGCCGGTCCCACCCAGCCGCCCACCGTCCCGAACAGGCGGGCCAGGGCCCGGAGCAGCACTCCCCGGAAGTACAGCTCCTCGAAGAACGGGGCGCCCACCACGGTGAGGACGGCGATCACGGACGAACCCGGCTCCGTGCGAGCCCCCGGTCAGCCGGTTGCTCGGGGCATTGAAGCGCTGGCTGAAGTCGTGGACGTGGTGGGAGATCGGGATGTACATCAGCGCCACGACGATCTGGCCGCCGACACCGATGGGGATGCCGACCAGGTCCATCCACCGGAAGCGCAGGCCGAGGTCGCCGCACGAAGCTCTTGGTGCCCCGGACCCCGGTGGCCAACCAGGCCGGCCCGAAGAAGCCGGCCCACAGTCCGAGCAGCGTCGAGACGATGTACCAGGTGGGGGGCTCGCTCAGCTTGGCGATGGCCGTCAGCGAGCCCGACTTTCCGTCGACGGCGGCGGTGACGGCGGCGAAGATCTCGGCCAGGATCTGGCCGGCCAGGAAGCCCAGGGCGAAGAACAGCAGCCACATCCAGGCCGACGAGCGCGAGTCCGGCGCGGCGCCGGCGGCCAGCTGGTCGCCCAGCGTGCCGTCGGCCCCCGGGCCCCGGCCGGTCGCGGCCGCGGGCCGGTCCGACCCGGACGGTTCCCGACTGGGCCGTGGTGGGGTGGCGAGGCGGCGAGACGGGAGGCGGCGGCGCCCACCCGGACGAGCCCGGTGGGCGCCACGCTCCGGTGGCGGTCCCGGCCGCCCCGACCGACCCGATTCTCGGCGGCCGCGGCGGGGTCCGCTCCCTGTTCGGACCGCTCGATCACCCTTCCACGATACCGACCACCGCCCGCCCCGAGGAGGCGGGCCGGCGGACGAGGTCGGGGCGATGCGTCAAATGACCGCCGGGTGCGCATAGCATGAAGGGGTGACCCCGCCCAGCCCCGACATGCCCAACGGCCCCGCAACGCCTGGTGGTCCCGGGCAGGAAGCACCGGGCCAGAACAAGAACCGGATGGCCCTCTACGTGGTCATCGTGGTGGCGGTGCTGTCCGTGCTGATCATCCCCAATCTGCTCTCGAAGACCACCACCAACACCCTCACCTACAACACCTTCCTCACCGACGTCCAGGCCAAGCAGGTCAAGACGGCCACCGTCGACCTGTCCACCGGCGTGATCACCGGTGAGCTCAGCCAACGGCGGCACCTACACGGTCAACGGGCCCAATCCCGATCATCGACTCGGAGATCACCGCCCTCAAGCCGCTCGGGTCCGAACTACCACCTCTCCCCCGGCACCTCGAACCCGCTGCTCGGGATCCTGCTGACCTGGATCCTCCCCTTCGCCATCCTCGGCGGGATCTTCTACTACATCAGCAGAAAGGCCCAGGGCCAAATGGGAAGCATCATGTCCATCGGGCGCTCCAAGGCCAAGCTCTACTCGACCGAGCGGCCGTCGACCACCTTCGACGACGTCGCCGGCTACGACGGGGTCAAGCTGGAGATCAGCGAGGTGGTCGACTTCCTGAAGACCCCGGCCCGGTTCAAGGAGATCGGGGCCCGCATCCCGAAGGGCATCCTGCTGGTCGGGCCGCCGGGGACCGGCAAGACCCTGCTGGCCCGGGCCGTGGCCGGCGAGGCCGGCGTTCCGTTCATGTCGGTGAGCGGCTCGGACTTCATGGAGATGTTCGTCGGGGTCGGCGCCAGCCGGGTGCGCGACCTGTTCGCCACCGCCCGCAAGCAGGCCCCGGCCATCGTGTTCATCGACGAGATCGACTCCATCGGCCGCAAGCGTGGCGCCGGGCTGGGCGGCGGCCACGACGAGCGCGAGCAGACCCTCAACCAGATGCTGTCGGAGATGGACGGGTTCGACCCCACCGAGGGCATCGTGGTGATGGCCGCCACCAACCGTCCCGACATCCTGGACGCCGCCATCCTGCGTCCCGGCCGGTTCGACCGCCAGATCGTGGTGCCCCTCCCCGACCTCGACGAGCGCCTCCCCATCCTGCAGGTCCACTGCAAGGACAAGCGGGTCGATCCGAGCGTCGACCTCGGGCACCGTGGCCCGCGGCACCCCCGGGATGAGCGGCGCCGACCTGGCCAACCTGGTCAACGAGGCCGCCCTCCACGCCGTGCGCCGCGGCTCCAAGGTCATCCAGAACGTCGACTTCGAGGCCTCCCGGGACCGGGTGCTGATGGGCCAGCGCCGCGAGAGCCTGGTCCTGTCCGGTCCGGAGAAGGAGCGGGTGGCCTTCCACGAGGGCGGTCACGCCGTTCTGGCCTACGTGCTCCCCGACGCCGACCCGGTGCACAAGGTGACCATCCTCCCGACCGGCATGGCCCTCGGGGTGACCATGCAGCTCCCCATGGAGGAGCGGCACATCCACCCGCGCCAGCACATCGAGGACTCCCTGGCCGTCCGCATGGGCGGCCGGGCCGCCGAGCTGCTGGTCTACGGGGACCTTTCCACCGGGGCCAGCAACGACCTGGTGGGCAATACCGAGCTGGCCCGCAAGATGGTCCGCGAATGGGGCATGAGCGACAAGATCGGCCCCATGGCCTGGGGGTCCCAGGGCCAGGTCTTCCTGGGCGAGGACCTCATGCACACCCGGGACTACTCCGAGCACACCAGTCAGATCATCGACGACGAGGTCGAGATCATCCTCCGGGCCCAGGAGGAGCGGGCCCTCGAGGTCCTGGCCCGGCACCGGGGCGGCCTGGACGCCGTGGCCCGCGCCCTGCTCGACGAGGAGACCATCGACGGCGAGACCGTCGGCCGACTGGTGGACACGGCCTACGGGCGTCCGGTGCACGAGCACGGCGTCAAGAACGTGCCGCCCATCTTCGTGGCCTCCCAGCACGGTCCGACCGGCTCCGACGACGTGGACGGGCCCCCCGAGGACGCCGAGCCCGGCTCCCGCGCCCGGATCGGGTCGGACCGGGGCTGACCCGGGAGGACGCAGCCGAGCCCGGGCAGCCGCCTCGGAGGCCGGCCGGCCGGCCTCCGACGACCCGGCCGACAGTGAGGTCACCGGCGCCGCCCGGGCCAGCGACGAATCCGGCGCCACCCGGTCCCCCGAACCGGGCCCGTCCAACGGCGGACGGGTCCGCCGAGCCGTCCCCCTGGCCGCCCCCGCCGCCGCCGCCGGCCACTGGCCCCAGGCGCCTTCGCCCTTGCCGGCCCCGCCGGCGCCGAGCCACTGGCCCAAGCAGGCCCCTTGGCCGCCTCCGCCGCCTCCCACCTCCCGCTAGGGAGCCACTCCGCCAGGAGGTCGAGGGCCGAGCCGGCTCGAGGATGAGGACCGAGGTCGGAGTTTCATTCCGGCCCTACGGCGACAGGCACCAAACGCTTATCGCCGTCGGGCCACCCACGCCTCCTCGCACGGCCAGCGATCCGCCCAGTCCGCCGTCACGAAGGGGTAGTGGGTCCGAGCCCCGGTCGGAGGACGCAGCTCGATGAGATCCTCCACCTCCATGCCGTTGGCGCGCAGGAGCCGGATCCAGTCCCCGTGGCTCAGATGGAATTCGACCGTCGGGTCGTCGGGCCAGTCGAAGCGGTGCATACCGAACTGGGCCCGGAGGAGGCGGTCCCCCGCCGCTTGGCCGTCGACGTCGGGGATGCACAGCATGATCAGGGAACTGTTGCCGAGGAACACCAGCTGACCCCCGGGGCGGAGAAGCCGGCCCGCCTCGGGGATCCAGCGGAAGGGGTCGGCCCAGATAGCTGCCCCGTACTCGGAGATGACCAGGTCGCAAGTACCGGTGGCCAGCGGCACCTGCTCCGCGGCGGCGCGGATCAGCGGGAAATGCAGATCGTGCCGGTCCTGGAAATGGCGGGCGATGGCCAGCTGCCCGGGTGTGGGGTCGACACCCACCGGTTCGGCCCCCCGGCGGGCCAGCCAGGCCGAGACGTATCCGGTCCCGCAGCCGAGTTCGACGGCGGCCGTGCCCTCGAGGGAGGCCGGGAGGAGCCCGACGGAGGACTCGGGGATGCCGAAGACCCCCCAAGACGGTTGCTCGGCCGACCATTGCCGCCCGGCCAGCTCCATCTGATCCGTGCGACGGGACTCCCACCACTCGGCGTTGGGGCGAACGTACTCAGGAGTGCGGCCGGTCATCCACTCACCGTAGGGTGCCACCATGCACGAATCGGTGACCGTCCACATGGCCGCAAGCCCCGAGAGGGTCTGGGGCCTCGTGAGCGACGTCACGAGAATCGGTCGGTACAGTCCCGAGACCTTCGAGGCCGAGTGGCTCGACGACGCCACCGGACCTGCGGTGGGGGCGCGATTCCGCGGCCATGTGAAGCGCAACGGGATCGGTCCCGTCTACTGGACCACCTGTACGGTGCAGGAGTGCGAGCCGGGTCGGGTGTTCACCTTCGGGGTGGGCCCCCCCGGCAAGGCCCTGAGCGTGTGGGGCTACCGTCTGGAGCCGTCCGATGGGGGCACCGATGCCACCGAGACGTTCCGCCTGGCCGATACCGGACTGCTGCGCCTGTACTGGGCCGTTCTCGGGTGGGCCCGGGGCCGGACCAACCGAAACAACATGCGGACCACGCTGGAGCGCATCCGGGCTGAGGTGGAGTCGGACACGGGGTGGGAGGAGGGACCGGGGGCCGATCCGCCGACCGGCTGAGCCCCGGCTCCTGGCCGCCCGTGGCCGCCCGCCGGGTCCATCGACGGTGGGACCGGGTCCTACCGCACCTTGGTAGGGGCGCCGAGGGCCGCGGTGGACCACCCGGTCGAGGTACCGATCGACAGCCCGACGGATTAGGTTGCTGCCATGTCCGACTACGTCATTCCCGATCCGGAGCCGAAGGAGATCGACGAGACCCTCTCGATCGAGCTGCGCCACCTGGCGTCGAACGCCGTTCTGAAGGGCAAGCCCTCCGGCAACGAGAAGTGCGAGAACTGCCTGTACTACCTCGAGCCGTACAACGAGATCTCCTACTGCTGGCACCCCAAGCTCCGCATCCTGGTGGGCGCGGAGTGGTGGTGCCAGTGGTGGGACGCCTTGCCCGAGGACAAGTAGGGGCGGGCCGACCAGGACCGGTGCCGCGGCTCCGAGGTAGCCCGGGGTTGGGCTGGGAGGGCTCCGGAGTGGCTCAGGGGTCGAGCGGGAACCCGGTGGAGGAGACCACCCCGGGAGCTCCCGAGGGGCCGCTGTCCTCCTCCACGTTCACCGGTTGGCCGGCCGACACCGTCAAGGTCGACAGGCCGCCCACCTGCTTCGGTCCGAGAACGGCCACCTCGTTCGGGGCCACGGTGAACATGGCCACCGGGCGGCTCCCACCGAGGGCCGTGACCTCGACCTGCGCCGCAGCCGGGCCCGGATCGGCCACGGCCAGGCTCGACACACTGGCGCCGGGTGTCCCCGGCGTGCTCGGGGTCCCCGGCGCGGTCACCAACCAGCGGGTGGCAACCGTGGTCGTGGCCGACGACGATCCCCACACCGGTGGGGTGGATCCCGGGGGTGCCTCCACCGATCGCCCCACCACGAGGGGCGCCGTGGAGGTGACGGTGAGAGCGTAGGGGGTCTGCTGGGGCAGCCCCGGGGTCCCCGACGCCGGGAAGGTCACGATGGAGACGGGGGGCACCACCACCCGATGGGGTACCACCGACCCCGACGACAGGCCGAGGGCGATGGTGGCCGTCGCCGCGGCCTGGCCCGGGTTGGCCAGGTACAGGTAGACGGTGGACTGCGGAAGGGCGGTGGTCTGGGCCAGACGCCAGGTGGTCGAGGGAGCGGGTGACCCCAGCCGCAGGGACAACCCGCCGGAGGCGCCCGACGACCACTGCTGGAACTCCGTGCTGACCAGTCCGCCGGCCTGGGCCTCCACCATGGTGGCCACCGCAGTGGCGTCCTGGACGTAGTCGCCCACGTTCTCCTCCAGTAGCTGGCCCGGTCCGACGACCAGGCCCTGGTACTGCTGGGGCGTCTCGAAACCCTTGTCGGTGATGAACGACACGTTCACCACGGCCTCGGTGGCCGCCGGGTTGAACAAGGAGAGGGTCAGGGTGTTGCCGCTGGTGGTGGCCCCTCCGGCGAAGGCCCACTGGGGGGCGATCTGGGAGGCGCACGGCGCCGTGCTCCATCCGTCGGGGCCGCTCACGACCTGGCTCGCCACCACGCCACCACCCGAGAACGCGAAGGCGGCGGCGTTGCTCCCGGCCGGCAGCCCCTCGGCGGGGTTGACCGCCTCGGTGCCCAGGGCCGGGACGGTCACGCTCCGGCGCACCGTGGGCACGACGCCTCCCGACCCGGCCGGCCCTACCGCGGTCACGGTCCCGTTCACCACCGATCGGGTGGAGTTGGTCAGGTAGATGGTGCTGGTGGCGGCGGTGCCGGTCCCCGCCGAGCAGAAGGCCGAGGAGGAGTAGGACCCTGCCGGCGCGATGGCGACCCCGTCCGCCACGGCCGGGGGCGGAGCCGGGACCGGGGAGCCGGCGGCTGCGGCGATGGCGCCGACCACGATGAGGGTGGCGATGACGCCGACGACCACCGCCGACCTGCCCCGTACCGGCTCGACCGGTGAACGGCGGGCCCGGCGGGCGCTCCATGGGGCAGGTGCGGGGTCCGGCACCGACCACTCGGGTTCGGTCCAGTCCGGCTCGGTGAGGGAGTCGTCCGAGTCGTTCACGACAACCGCCCCCTCGCCGGAGCCGTCCGGGCGATGTCGACCTCGCCCCCGGGGGACCGGACCGGATCCTCGGCCTCGGGGTCCGTCTCGGGGCCCGTTCCTTCTCCGGCGGTCCGACCTCGGGGACGGAGCCGCACCCGTCGCAGCGGCCGCCCCAAGTCCTCAGCGATCAGCAGCACCATGGCGGCCAGCCAGGTGGCCACCGACACCACGAAGGAGAGCGGGGCCAACCAGCCCCCGTCGAACCGGAGCGTCCCCGGGCCCGCCGAGGCCACCCGGAACCGGGCTGCCCACCCGAACGACGAGTGACCGCGGCGCGTCGGCCCCGGTGGGACCGGACAGGGTCCACCGACCGGCTGGAGCCGATGCGGCGAGCACGGTGCCTCGGGTCAGGGTCCCGCGGAACGACTCGGAGGCCCTCGGTCCGGGGAGCACCGGCAGCGCTCCGGGGACGATCCCCGAGCCGGGGCCCCCGGCGAGCGGGTCGGGCTCGGCGGTGGCGGGTAGCGCGGCCCCCGCCCGCACCTCGGCCCGCTGGGGAAGCCAGTCGCCGTTGACATAGACGGTGATGCCGGTGCCCGAGAGCACCGGGCTGAGGTCCAGCTGGCGGGTCGAGGGCCGGGGCCAGGTCGGCCGGTACCGGGTACTCGGTGGGGTTCTGCTCGCCGTTGATCTCAGGGGCCAGCGCGGTCAACAGGGCCACGTAGCGGACCCCGGCCGGGGCCAGCAGTCGGCCGAGCTGGTCGGTGCCCCCGGCCCGGGCCAGGTCGACCGCCGAGGCCAGCTCGGACGGCCGGCCCGGGGCCTGCGGCGTTCCACAGCCATCGGGCGTCGGGGCCGCCGTTCTCGGAGGTGGCGTAGGCCAGCCCGTCGCCCGCCGGCCCACGAACCCTGGTAGATGGCGTTGGTGTCCCCCAGCCACAGCACCCGGAAGGCCCCGCCGGCCGCCTTGGCCTGCATCCAGGCCACCGACTGGCTGAAGTCGTTGAGGGGGAGGTCCCACCGCCCGGGCAGGGCCGAGATAGCGGTGGGGATGGCCCCGAGGACCACCACCACGGTGGCGACCACGGTGACCAGCTGTCGCCAACCGAACTCGGCGGCCCGGAGGTCCTCCTCGAAGGCGGCCACCCCCAGCCCGATGGCAGCCGCGATGGCCACGGCGGCCGGGCCCAGCAGGATCAGGGGGTCGATGGCCAGGCTTCCCGTCCACCCCCGCCCGATGATCCAGGCGGCCACCCAGAAGACCAGCGCCACGGCCCAGAACCGGCCGGCCCAGCGGAACCGGTCCCCGCGGGCCAGCACCAGGGGGGCCAGGGCGGCCACGGCGAAGCCCCACGACAGGGGCGATCCACCGATGGGCCCGGCGGCGAACCGGAGGAGCGAGGACCACGACGCCGCCGACGAGGCGGGAATGGGCACGCCGAACACGGCGACGGCGCCCCGGCCGGCCGACAGCACGCCGATCACCCAGGGCAGGCAGATCACCGCGGCCACTCCGGTGGATGCCAGGGCCAGCCCACAGCGCCCGGCGGGTGGAGCGCCAGATCGCCGAGTAGAGGACCGAGGAGGCCATGAGGGCCAGGGCGGCCAGAACCACGACGATGGCGGCGGCCGGGACGAAGGAGATCAGCACCGCCTCGAGGAGGCCGAGGGCCATGGCGCTCCGGGCCCGCGGGTGCCGGACGGGACCAGGCCGTGAATCGCCGCCCGGGCGGTGCCCTCGGCACGGTCCGGGGCCGGGTCGGCCGACCCCGGGTCGCGCACGGGGCCGCGTCGATCCGGGCCCGCGGCGCGTAGGGTGCCGACCCCGTGGCCCGGAAGAGCCGGTCCAGGACCCAGGGGGTGCCGGCGTAGACCACCAGGGCCCCGCAGCGGCCGAGGGCCAGCGCGTTGTACGGGCAGGGCCACGGCCAGGTAGGCCAGCCCGGCCACCAGGGCGGCCCGTTGGGAGCCGAACGGGCGCAGCAGCCGGACCACGCCCCAGACGCCCAGCGGGACACAGGCGAAGATGAGCACCTTCTGGGTCAGCCCCATCGCCCCGAGCAGGACGCGTCCCGACCAGGCCGGTCAGAGGCCAGCCCCGGGCGAGGCCGGCGCCGTGGTCCCCACCCCGGACGGGTGCCAGCCGGCGGCGAACTGGGAGAGGGTGGCCGACCAGCTGGGGAACGGGACGAACTGGCCGACGGCGGGCAGCCTCCCGGTGAGGACGCCCCTGGTCCCGATCAGCACCAGCGCGGCGGCGATCAGCCACACCGTGAGCCGCACCTGCCCGCTCAGCCGGCCTCTCGCCGGCCGACTTGGAGCGGTCTCGGTGCCCGTGGGCCACCCGGGCACGGTGAGGTCCCGGGTCCGGTCCGGCGTCCGGCGTGCGCCGGCGGCCCGCCGGGCGGCGGCCCCGGCGGCCAGCTCGGCCGCGGCCATCTCGTCGGCATGGGCCCCGTGGAACCCGTGCTGGAAGACCCGGCGGAGGTAGGAGGAGAGCCGGGCGCTCCCCCCGACCTGGAGCAGCCGGATCTCCTTGTCGCTGAGGCGGCGGTGGGCCTTCAGCTCCTTGCGCTGCACCCGGGTGGTCGGCCAGGCGGCCCAGGTTCCACCGCCAGGCCCGGACCACGGCCCGGGCCCGGGGCCGGTTGCCGGCCAGTTCGGCCACGATCGACCTCGCCGATGGCCAGCACCAGCGACCTGGGGCACCACCCGGATCAGGTGGAACGTGCCGTAGCACTTGAAGACGGCCAGGAGCTCGTGGCGGCGCTGCAGCTCCTGGAGGGTGACCGGGTTCCGTCGGACTGCCGGTGGCGACGTCGGGTCGCTGGTCGGTGGCGTCGGCCGCGGGCCGGTCCGGTGCCGGCCGCGCTGGTCGGCGCCCCGGTCGACCAGGGAGGGTCGATGGGCCGGGACCCCGCGGCCAGCTCCTCGAGGTGGCGGACCCGGGCATCGGGGGCCACGATGATGCGGGCCCCGACCACCTGGGCCCGCCAGCACAGGTCGAGGTCCTCGCCCATGGCCACGATGGCCGGGTCGAATCCGCCGAGCTCCTCGAACAGGTCGGCCCGGATCAGCTGCACCCGCCGGGGGCGACGAAGACGTCGCGCACCGCGTCGTGCTGGCCGTGGTCGATCTCGTTGGGCTGCACCCGGTCGACCACCGACCCGCCCTTGTCCGCCATCATGCCCACATGGACCAGGCGCTCCGGGTCGTCCCAGCTGACCACCTTGGGGGTCACGATCCCGGCGTTGGAGCGGAAGGCCTCCTCCACCATCAGGTGGACGGCGTCGGGGAAGAGGGCCACGTCGTCGTGGCAGACCAGGAAGTAGTCGGCGCCCTCGACCATGGTCCGGACCTCGTTCACCGTGGCGCCGAACCCGCGGTTCTCCTCGAACCGGCGGACGAAGGCGGTCGGGAGCACCGCCGCCACCCGGGCGGTGAGGTCTCCTGGCTGCCGGCGTCGAGGACCAGCACGGACAGCTCTGCGTAGTCCTGCGAGGCGAGTGAGGCCAGCGTCTCCTCGAACCACGGACCCGGATCGTGGGCGACGACGACGGCGACCACCGGCGGGGCCAGTGTGTCCATCAGGGGTCAGAGGCTATCGGGCTGGAGACCGGCCTGAAAGGTGAACATCCCAGCTCAACCGCCGTGCGAGACTCGGGAGTACGCCGAGTGCTTGCAAATGTTTATCATTACGTATACACTTGTATCCATCGAAGCCGGAGGGCGTCGGAGTGCGCAGAGCACCCGGCGACCATCCGTCCGGCCCGTCAGCCACAGCAATCCCATCCCCGAACACGAAGGAGCACACCATGCCGACCATCAAGAAGCCCGAGATCAAGATCCCCGAGATCAACACCGACGTCACCAAGGCGGCCAAGGACATCGCCGCCGTGGCCAAGGACGCCACCTACGTGGTCATCGGAGCCGGGGTGCTCGGATTCCAGCAGGCCCAGGTCCAGCGCCAGGAGCTGCTGAAGCGCCTGGCCGAGCCCGAAGGCCGGCATTCGAGGACCGGGTCGCGGCCGCCCGCACCGACCTGAGCGGCGCCCTCCACACCGTCGACGTCACCGTCGAGGGACTGATGGAGCGGTTCGAGGAGATCATCGAGCGGCTGGAGGCGGCCGTCGCCCCCCTGGAGGACCGGCTCCCGACCCAGGCCCGTGACCTGGCCAAGCAGGCTCACGTCCAGGCCAAGGAGGCCCGCACCCAGCTCCGCTCGCGGATCCCGACGGCCGCGGCCTGACCCGTCGGTCGCCGTCGACGGCCGGGTTCCCCCC
The DNA here is from genome assembly GCA_963717885.1 of uncultured Acidimicrobiaceae bacterium. Taxonomy (GTDB): domain Bacteria; phylum Actinomycetota; class Acidimicrobiia; order Acidimicrobiales; family RAAP-2; genus Bog-756. Next base: position 90,398 of record CAVQXB010000007.1, read on the forward strand.
AGGTCCGTCGACGGCACGGCCGGCGGTCCCCGCCGGTGCCATCGGCCGACGTCGGGCCGATCCATCTCGGCCCGATGAAGAACGGCCCGCTCCGAGCGGGCCGTTCTTCGCGTGGTCACCCGGCCTGACGCCGCCAGTAGGCCAGCACGTCGGCCAGGGTCTGCTCCAGAGGGACCTCGGGCTTCCACCCGGTGGCCTCGACCAGGCGGCCCGGGTCGCCCCGGAGGACCGGGACCTCGACCGGCCGCACCAACGAGGGGTCGGTCTCGAACTCCAGGGTGGTGCCGGCCAGCGCCAGCAACCCGTCGGCGATCTCGCCGGATCGACACGTCGTCGCCCGGAGCAGACGTTGTAGACCTCCCCGGGGCGCCCGGACTCGACGAGCAGCCGGTAGGCCCGGACCACGTCCCGCACGTCGGTGAAGTCACGACGGGCCGAGAGGTTGCCGACCGGGATGGTGGCCGCCCCCGGCCGCTCGGCCTCGACGATCCGCTTGGCCAGGGCCGGTACGGCGAAGTTGGGGGTCTGGCCCGGGCCGATGTGGTTGAACGGTCGCACCGTGATCACGTGCTGGTCGTGCCCCAGGTGGGCCTGGGCCACGACCGCCTCGGCGGCCAGCTTGCTCGCCGCATACGGGGTCAGCGGGGCGGTGGGTGAGGCCTCGTGCAACGGGAGCTGTCCCGGATCGGTGACCGCCCCGTAGACCTCGGCCGAGCTGGTCACCAGCACCCGCGGGTCGGTGCCGCACTGCCGGGCCGCCGCCAGCACGGCGGCGGTCCCCATGATATTGACCTCGAGGACCTGGAGCGGCTCCTCCCACGACTGTCCCACATGGGTCAGTGCGGCCAGGTGGTACACGGCATCAGGGGCCGCCGCCGACAGGGCGTCGAGGAGGGCGGCCGGATCGGTGATCTCGACCTCGCGGTCGATGGCGACCACCTCGTCGCCGAGCTCTCGGAGATGATCGGCGAGCCAGTGGCCGACGAAGCCGCGACCGCCGGTGATTAGGGAGCGCACGACGGGTCACCCTACTGTCTCACGAGGGGACCAACACCCTCCGGAGGGATTCGGGCCCCGCTCGCTCCCTGGCAGTCCACACCCTTCCGGTGCCCCTCCCCGTCAGGTGTCGGCCGAGGGTCCGGCGACGTGGCCGGAAGCGTGACGGTACGCCTCGAGGTGCAGTTCGGCACTCCGCCCCCAGGTGTGCGCGGCGGCGACCTGGAGTCCCCGGCTCCGCCGTAACTCCCAGGCGGGGCCGTCCACCGGCCCCGACAACTCGGCGTCGACGGCATCGGCCAGCGCCGCGGCATCGCCCGGCTCGACCAGGACGGCGCTGTCGCCGGCCACCTCCTCCATCGCCGTCCCCGACGTGGTCACCAGCGGGACCCCACAGGCCAGCGCCTCGAGGGCCGGGAGCCCGAACCCCTCGTAGAGGGCCGGGTACACGGCGGCCGCGGCCGAGCGCAGCAGGACCGGCACCGTCCCATCGGGCACGTAGCCGGTCCGCACGACCCGGTGGCCGACCCCCGACCGGTCGATGGCCTGCTCCACCGCCGCCACTCCCCAGCCGTCCCCGCCCGCCAGGACGAGGAGGGACTCCGGGTGGCGGTCGGCCACACGGGCGAAGGCCCGCACCAGCGACGGGACGTCCTTGCGCGGCTCGAGGGTACCCACGAACAGGAGGTACGGGGCGCCGGCGGCCAGTCGGCGGTCGAGGGCGGCCAACGCCGCCCGATCCGACCCGGGACGGGGCTCGTCGGGACGGAACAGGTGCGTGTCGACCCCGTGGGGCGCTACGAAGACATCGGCCTCGACCCGGCACCATCGGGCCAGCTCGTCGGCGGTCACCCGACTCGGACACACCACCGCGGCAGCTCGCCGGGCGGCCCTCAGCGATGGCCCGACGGAAGAGCAGGACCTTGGACCGCTGGTGCCACTGGGGCGCCTCGAAGAAGCTGAGGTCGTGGACGGTCACGACCGTCGGCACCGTCGACCGCTCGGGCATCGTGTAGTGGGGGGCGTGGTGGACATCCACCCCTGATCGGGAGAGCAGGCCCGGCAGCTGGAGCTGCTCCCAGGCCAGACGGAGCGGGCGGGGGGCGGGGGCACGGGCGACCAGTCGGGCGCCCGGGGCCTGGCCCGACCACCGCGGGTCGTCTCGCCGGCCGAAGAGGGTCAGCTCCACGTCGGAGCGTGCCGCCAGGGCCCCGGCCAGGTGCAGCGTGTACTGACCGGCGCCCACCGCGCTGGCTGGGCACGGCCGAGACGTCGAGCGACAGCCGGAGCGGACGGTCAGCCACGGCTGGCTCCGGCAGGCCCCCGGCGGGCCCCCTCCCAGACGGTCAGGTGTTGACGGGCGATGCCCGACCAGCGCAGCTCGGCCGAGCGCTCCCGCCCGAGCTCGATCAGTCGGGCCCGCTCCTTCTCGTCGGTGGCCACCGTCAGCATCCCGGCGGCAATGGAGTCGGTGTCCAGCGGATCCACCTCGTAGGCCGCGCCGGCGGTACTCGGCAGAGGGCTGGCCACCACCGGCGTGCCGAAGGCCATGGCCTCCACCGGCGGGAGTCCGAAGCCCTCCACCAGGGGTACGTAGGCCAGGAGGCGGGCCATGGCGTAGAGAGCGGACAGTTCGGGCGGACGTCACCAGGCCGGTCAGGACCACCCCGGTCTCCGGCTTCACCCGCGCCCCCCAGCCGCTCGGGCCCACCAGCACCAGTGGCCACGGAGTCGGGGAGCGCGGCGCGGATGCGCCCGTATGCCTGCACCAGACGCGGAGGTTCTTGCGAGGTTCCAGCGTCCCGACGCTGAGGAGGAACGGTCCGTCCACCCCCATGGACGAGAGGAGCGCGGTGGCCGACTCGACGTCGGGTGGCGGCAGGTGGTCGGATCCCATGGGGATGATGTGGACGGCATCCGGGAGGGCTCCGGCATCTACCAGGTCGGCCGCCACTACCTCGGCGGGGACGATGAACCGGTCGGACCGCTGGAGGGCGCGGCGCAGCGCCGCCTCGTGCCACCGGCGCCCCCGCGGGGGATAGGCCTCGGGGACCCTTCGCCACAGGAGATCGTGGACCGTGGTCACCAGGGCCGCCCGACCGGGAACCAGGGTGGAGAGCGATGTGGCCTGCACCACGTCGAACCCGCGTGGGCACCGGAGCACACCCCGGTCCCAGGCCCGGGTCAGGAGGGGCCCGGGCAGCGGGTAGCCATGCACCGCACGGCCGAGCTCGACCAGCGGATCGGGGCCGCCGCGGATCGACGGGTGCCGGCTGGCCACCAGTGTGAGGGCGGGGCGGTCGGCCGGGCCGAGATCGTCGAACCCCTGGAGCAAACCCCGGATGTAGGTTCCGATCCCGCCCGACGCCGGGCGCCGGAGCTGCTCGGCCATCATCAACAGTCGCACGCTCACGGCGCCGCCCCGACCGGGCCGCCCAGGCTGCCGGTGCCCTCACCCGGCGAGCGGTCACGGTGGGCGTCCCGGTAGAGCCGGGCCAGCCCGGAGGCGCAGGCCTCCCACGTGAAGCCGGCGCTCCGCTGAAGACCCCGGGCCGCCAGCGCCTCGATGTCGGCCCCCCCGGCGAGGGCCCGGCTGAGGGCACCAGCCAGTCCGTCGGTGTCGCCGGGGTCGACCAGCAGGGCCCCGTCCCCGACCACCTCGGGAACGGCACCGGCCGCGGTGGCGACTACCGGGACCCCGGCCGCCATGGCCTGCAGCGGAGGGAAGCCGAATCCCTCGTAGCGGGACGGGTAGGCCAGTACGCGCGGCGTGTCGCAGAGCGGCACCCAGACCCCGAGCGTCGAGATAGCCGGGCCGCACGATCCGGGCCCGCCAGGGGGACGCCTCCACCGCGGCCGTGAAGCGCTCGGCGCCCCATCCCTCGGCGCCGACCACCACCAGCGCCACCGAGGGATGGCCGCTGGCGATGCGCGTCGAAAGCCGAAACCAGCAGCGGATAGTCCTTGCGCGGCTCGATGGTGCCCACCGCCAGCACGTAGCGGTCGCAGCCCTCGGGCAGGCGGATCGGGGTGCCGGTCGGGCGGGACCGGGCGGGCGGACCGGGGAGGCCAGGGATCCCGTGATGGACGGCTCGGACCCGCTCGGGGGGGACCGGGAACGCCTCCACCACCTGGTCGGCGATGAACTGAGACGGGGTGTGGACCCAGGCTCCGTCCTCTACGGCCCGGCGGATGAGCTCGGGGAAGCGCAGGGTCGGGGGGTCGCACAGCTCCGGGTAGAGCACGACGGTCAAGTCGTGCACCGTCACCACACGGGCCGCCCGCCGGGTGGGCGGGACCACGAAGTTGGTTCCGTGCACCACGTCCCGGGGGCCGATGAACCACTCCACCGGGGGCTGGCGGGACCGCGCCCAGGCCGCGTGCAGCGGCCGGGCCGGCATGGCCCGTTGCCGGGTCGAGATCCCGGTCGGCACCAGATTCTCGAGCTGGCGCCGACGGCGCCAGCTGACGGCGAAGGCCGAGACCTCGATCGACGGTTCGGTCGAGAGCCCGGCCAGGGCCCCGAGGCAGAAGGCGCCCACCCCGGTGGGCCGGCCGAGAAGGGGCGTGGCCTCGATCCCGACGGACAGCCGGTCCTGGTCGGAGGTAGCAGGTCGCTCCGGCGTCACCCAGGGAGCCTTGCACATGGCGGCACGAGGTCGGCGCCGAGGTAGTCGGTGTTCGACGGCCACGCGGTCGGAACCGATGGCGTACCGGACGGTCTGGATCCGGACCTGCGCATCAGACGGTCGCCAGCCTCGACCGGACCGCGGGCAGGAGGCGGCGGCCGGTGGGTGGCCGGCGGGTGGCGGGTAGCCTGCCCCGATGACCACCCCCCGGAAGAGGAAGGGCGGAACGGAACGGGGTGGCTCCCCGTACCACCGCGGCTCGCTCGGCATGCGAAGGGCCCAGCGGTGATCACGGCATTGGCCGGAGGGGTGGGTGCCGCCCGGCTGCTGCGGGGACTGGTCGAGGTCGTACCGCCCTCCGATATCACCGCGATCGTCAACACCGGCGACGACACCGTCCTGCACGGCCTCCACATCGCACCCGACCTGGACACGGTGATGTACACGCTGGCCGACGCCATCAATCCCGAGACCGGTTGGGGCCTGGCCGGCGAGACCTGGCGGGTCATGGAGTCGCTGCGTCGGCTCGGCGGCGTGACCTGGTTCAACCTCGGCGACCAGGATCTGGCCACCCACTGCTATCGGACCCAGCGCCTCAGCGAGGGCGCCACCCTGGGGGAGGTCACCGCGGAACTGGCCCGATCATGGGGGCTGCAGATCCGGTTGCTTCCGGTGACCGACGATCCGCTCCGGACCCGGCTGCAGCTGGTCGACGGACCCGAGGTGGGCTTTCAGGAGTACTTCGTCCGGCTGCGCCACGACGTACCGGTGTCCGCGGTCAGGTTCGACGGGGCCGAACGTGCCCGTCCGGGCCCGGGCGTGCTCGAGGCCCTGGACGCGGCCGACGTCATCGTGGTGTGCCCATCCAACCCCGTGGTCTCCATCGGCCCCCTGCTGGCCGTCCCCGGGATCGCCGAGCAGCTGGCCGGGCGGAGGGACCGCATCGTCGGCGTGTCGCCCATCATCGCCGGCGCCGCCCTGAAGGGGCCGGCCGACCGGCTGCTCCGGGAGATGGGGTTCGAATCCTCGGTGGTGGGCGTGGCCCGGTGGTACGCCCCGTGGATGGGTACCCTGGTCATCGACGAGGCGGACGCCGGGCTGGCCGACGCGGTCGAGGCCGAGGGGGTCCGCTGCCTGGTGGCACCCACGGTGATGTCCACGGTCGAGCGCTCGGCGGCACTGTCGCGGACGGTGCTCGATGCCGTCGGCTGACGGCGGCCGGGACGCCGTCCCGGCCGGGTCTCGGAGCCGGGAGGGCCATCGGGCACCGGGCCTGACGTCGCCGCGCTCACGGTCTTCCCCGTGACAGGCATGGGCGAGGTCCACGACAGGCGACGATCTGGCCGGCCCTGCTGGCCGAGCGACTCCTCCCGCCGGCGGGCGGGCGGCCGGTCGATCCCTGGTGGCCTGGTCGACGGGGACGTGGTGGTGGTCACCCAGAAGGTGGTGTCGAAGGCGGAGGGCCGGATCGTGGCCATCGACGCCGACGACCCGGACGCCAAGCGGGCCTTGGTCGAGTCGGAGTCGGTGCGCATCCTCCGGCGCCGGGGCGACCTGCTGATCACCGAGACCCGGCACGGGTTCGTCTGCGCCAACGCCGGGGTGGACCTGTCCAACGTCGGCGGCCGGAACCGCCGCCCTGCTGCCCGTCGACCCCGACCGGTCGGCCCGCCGCATCCGCGAGGCGCTCGAGCACCGGCACGGGGTGTCGGTGGGGGTCATCGTCTCGGACACCTTCGGCCGCACCTGGCGCCGAGGGGTCACCGACGTGGCCATCGGCATCGCCGGCGTCGCCGGCATCGTGGACCTGCGGGGGACCGCCGACGCCACCGGTCGGGTCCTCGAGGCCACCGAGGTGTGCGTGGCCGACGAGCTGGCCGGCGCCGCCGAACTGGTCATGGGGAAGGACCGGGGCGTGCCCGCCGCCGTGCTGCGGGGCGTGGACCCCGGTTGGCTCCGGCCGGGCTCGGTGGCCGAGGAGATCGTCCGGCCACCCGGACGAGGACCTCTTCCGCTGAGATCCGGGCCCGGCCGGGGGACGGTCAGGTCCCGAAGGGCGCTTCTGCCGCCCGGCGGGCGGGCGGAGCGACGCTCGGGCCGTCAGCCGACTCAGCCCACGCCGTGGAGGTCGACCACGAAGACCAGGGTCTCGTTGGGAGCGATGACGCCCCCGGCGCCCTGGGCGCCGTAGCCGAGGTGGGGGGGAATGGTCAGGCGACGCCGTCCGCCCACCTTCATGCCGGCCACGCCCTGGTCCCATCCGGGGATCACGTGCCCGGCACCGAGCGGGAAGGAGAAGAGCTCGCTGCGGTTCCAGGACGAGTCGAACTCCTCCCCGGTCGACCACGACACCCCGACGTAGTGGACGTTGACCGGAAGGCCCGACCACGGCCTCGGGCCCGTCACCGACCTCGATGTCCTCGATCACGAGGTCGCCGGGAGGGGGGCCGTCGGGAATGGTGACGTTGGGTTTGGTGTCGGATGCCATCCCATGACCCTACGGCAGTCGGCCCGCCGATGGCCCGACGGTGGACACCGCCCGGGTCAGCGACCTGGGGTGCCCGCCGCCGGATCCCCGCTTGGCGGCCACCGGACCGCCCCGGCGCTGCCCGTGCGATCGTCCCCGCCGGCCGCCGCCCCGGGGTCCCGCCACGCCCCGTCGGGAGGCCGACGTGCTGCCCTCCCGAGGCACCGGGCTTCCCGTGACGGGCCCGCTTGCCGGGCTTGCCGGGCTTGCCGGGCTGTCCGGGCTTGCCGGGTTTGCCGGAGCGTTGCCGGAGTGCCTCTGCCGGACGTTCCTCCGAGTCGCTCCCACGGGGCGGCACCGGTGCGGGCCTTCCTCGGCTGCTGCGAGCTGTGGAACGACGAACTGTCTCCCCGAGCCACCCGGCCCCGTGTCGTCGCGCGGGCTGCCGGCGCCGGACGGCCTGCCGCGGCACGGGACGGCTCGGGCCGGGGCTTCCACGGACCTGCCCGGCCGACGGACCTGTCCCGGGCGGCCACCGCGGGCTCGGGCCCTTCGGACCCGGTCGGGACCGCGGCGGACCCGCCATCCTGGCTCGGACGGCGCTTGGGCGGCTCGCCGACGACCGCGGTGATGGCTGACACGTCGGGTGCGGTGGTCCCGATGGGCACGCCGAGATCGCGCTGGAGGCGCTTGACCGCCGCCGCCTTGTCGGGGGTCACGAAGCTGACCACCACGCCGGTGGCTCCGGCCCGGGCCGTGCGGCCCGAGCGGTGTACGTAGTCCTTGGCGTCGGCCGGCGGGTCGAAGTGGACCACGGCGTTGACCCCGTCGACGTGGATGCCCCGGGCGGCCACGTCGGTGGCCACCAGTGCGTCGACGGCTCCCCGGACGAACAGGTCCAGGGCTTTCTCCCGCTGCTTCTGACTGCGGTCGCCGTGGATGGCCGCGGCCCGCACGCCACGCTGCTCCAGCTGCCGGGCGATCCGGTCGGTCCCGTGCTTGGTGCGGCTGAACACGATGGTCGGGCCGGCGGCCGCGACGACGTCGGCGGTCCGGTCGATCCGGTCCCCTGATGCCACCCGCCAGAAGAGGTGCACCGCGGCGTTGATGTCGTCCTCGTCGACCTCGAGTTCGTGGCGGGCCGGGTCGTGCTGGTAGCGGCGGACCAGGACGTCGATGTCCCCGTCGAGGGTGGCCGAGAACAGCAGGGTCTGGCGGTCGGAAGGCGTCAGGTCGAGCAGGCGCTTCACATCGGGGAGGAATCCCATGTCGGCCATCCGGTCGGCCTCGTCGATGACCACGATCTCCACAGCGTCGAGCCGGATGCTGCCGCGCTCGATGAGGTCGCCGAGCCGGCCCGGACAGGCCACGGCCACGTCCACGCCCCGGGACAGGGCCTTCAGCTGCGGTCCGTAGCCGACTCCGCCGTAGAACGAGTCCACCCGGAGGTTGCGGGGCGTCGCCAGCACCTGCAGCTCCGAGGCTACCTGGGCGGCCAGCTCACGGGTGGGGGTGAGCACCAGCACCCGGGGATGCCTCGGCCGGGAGGGCTTACCGGTCAACCGGGCCACGGCACCGATGCCGAAGGCCAGGGTCTTCCCTGATCCGGTCGGCGCCTTCCCGCAGACGTCCCGGCCGGCCAGGGCGTCGGGGATGGTCATGGACTGGATGGGGAACGGCTCGGAGATCGACTTGCGGTCGAGTGCCGCGACGATGTCAGTGGGCACGCCGAGAGAGGCGAAGGAAGGCTGCAAGGGGGGCATCGGGAACTTTCGTGCGACAGGAGGGACGCCGGAATGCGTCACCGGGGACGGCCTGCCGCCAACTCCGCGCACCAGGACCTCCACATCTAGTGCCTGGCACCCCGGTCCGGCGCAGGGCCTGGGCGGGCTCCCGCTCGTGCCCCTCAGGCCCCGTCTCGGCCGGTGCCGGCGTCGTCCAGCCGATGCCGGACGAAGTCCAGGACGGCGGCGGTACCCGTTCCCAACTCGGTCCACGATCTCCATCCGAGCTGGATCCCGGCCCGGCTGGGGTCGAGGGCACTCCGCTGCAGCTCGCCGGGCCGCAGCGGTTTGAAGACCGGGGTGACGGCCACACCGGCCTGGGACGCCATCTCGCCGAAGAGGGTGTTCACCGAGGTCTCCCGCCCGGTGCCGATGTTGCAGAGCAGACCGCCACCCTTGGTGGCGGCCCGCACAAAGGCGTCGACCACGTCGTCGACGTAGACGAAGTCGCGGGTCTGCTCCCCGTCCCCGAAGATGGTGACCGGCTCCCCCGTCACCAGGCGCTCGGCGAAGATGGCCACCACGCCGGCCTCGCCGTGGGGATCCTGGCGGGGTCCGTACACGTTGGCCAGGGCCAGGGCCGCGAACTCCAGGGAGTGCAGCTCGCGGTAGGCCACCAGGTAGTCGATGGCCGCCTTCTTCGACACCCCGTACGGGGAGAGGGGTCGCTGGGGCAGGGACTCCTTCAGCGGCAGCTCCGATGCCTCGGGCTCGCCGTAGAGGGTGCCGCCACTGGCGGCGAAGACCACCCGCTCGGCGTGGGCCGCCCGTGCTCCTTCCAGATACCCGGAGGGTTCCGATCACGTTCACGTCGGCGTCGAAGACCGGTTCGGCCACCGACACACGGACGTCGGCCTGGGCGGCCAGGTGGAAGACCACCTCGGGCCGGCGGCGGGCCATGAGGTCGACCACTTCGGCCGAGCGCACGTCCATCTGGTGCACGGTGAGCTGATGGCCGGCCGAGGCCCGGGCATCGCCCAGATTGGCCAGCGAACCCGAGGACAGGTCGTCGAGGACGTCCACGGTGTGTCCCTCGGCCAACAGTCGGTCCACCAGGGTGGAACCGATGAACCCGGCGCCGCCGGTCACCAGCATCCGCACGTTCAGTCCCCTGCGGGTACCCGTTGGCCGTCGATGACGGTGCCCGAGGCGGTGACGGCACCGGCTCCGACCACCGATAGCGCATGGATCACGCAGCGTTGGCCGACGATGGCGCCTGGCCCGATGATCGATCCCTCCACCGTGGCCTTCGAGGCCACCCGGGCCCCCGGCAGGAGCACCGAGCCGGTGACCGTGGCTCCCTCCTCGACCACGGCGCCGGCCCCGACCACCGACTCCTCGACCGCGGCGCCCGGGGCCACGGAAGCGCCCGTTCCGAACAGGGATCGGGCCACCGAGGTGGTCCTGACGTCGACCTTCCCGATCCGCCAGCTCCCCGGACCGAGGTCGGGGTCGGGCACGGCCGAGGGTGCGGGTCGTGACGACCGCCGGCCCAACAGGAGGTCGCGGTGGGCCCGGAGATAGGCATCGGGAGTCCCGGTGTCCAGCCAATAGGCCTCGGACCGCAGCGCATACAGCGTTCCGGCCTCGACCAAGGCCGGAAAGGTCTCCCGCTCGATGGAGACCCGTCGGTCGGCGGGAATGCGGTCCAGCACCGAGGTCTCGAACACATAGGTGCCGGCGTTGATGTAAGTTGGTCGGAGCCTCGTCACGGGGAGGCTTCTCGATGAAGGCCTCCACCTTCCCGGATCGTCGGTGGGAACGACGCCGAAGGCGCTCGGGTCGTCCACCGGGGTGAGGCTGATGGTGCCCTCGGCGCCCGAGGCTGCGGTGGAAGGCGACCAATGCCGTGATGTCGGAGTCGGTCAGCACGTCCCCGTTGACCACCACGAATGTGTCGTCGATCCCGGCATGTCAGGGCCGCGAACCGGATGGCGCCGGCCGTGTCGAGCGGTGTCGGCTCCACCGCGTAGGTCAGCCGCACCCCGGCGATGGTCCCGCTGGGATAGGCGTTGATGAAGGCGTCGGGGCGGTAGCCCAGCGAGAGCACGGCGTCGTCGACGCCGTGCTCGGCCAGGTGGCCGAGGACCCGCTCGATCATGGCCTGCTCCACGATGGGGAGCATCTGCTTCGGGCGTGGTCAGGGTCAGGGGTCGGAGGCGGGTGCCCTCCCCGCCCACCAGGACGACTGCTCTCACTTGGTGGTTCCGCCGGGCTTCGTGGTGGAGGTGGGGGCGCCGGTGGTGGTCGTGACCGGAGCCGTGGTCGCCGTGGTGGGCAGGGTGGTCGACGTGGCCGAGCCACCGGTAGCCGCGGTGATCAGGGCCGTGATGACCTGGGCCGGGGGCTTGGGCACCGTGGCCGTGGCCGGCACGAAGGCCATGGTGATCAGCTGGCCGTTCTGGAACAGGAGGTCCTCGGGCGGCCCGCTGGTCTCGGTCGCCGGTCTTGGAGGTGAAGCTGGGCCAGCTGTCGACGATGACCACGCCGGGCTTGCCGGCGTCAGGGGTTCCCTTGGGGCAGACGTCGCCGTTGGTCCAGGCCTGCTTGCCCGGGTACTGCAGGGTGGAGGAGCTGAGCTCGAGGCCCTTGTACTCCGAGACGAACTTGCCCAGGGTGGCGTTGCTACCCGACTCGGAGCTGTTCTTCGGCTGGATGGTGATGACGCCGTTGCCGTTGGCGGTGAGACCGGTCTTGGCCGAGTTGGTGCTGGCCGGGAGGTTGGGCTGCATGGTGCCGCAGATGTCGATGCCCAGGCCGGCGAACCACGTCTGGCTGGTGGTCGGCGGACCCGCCGACGATGCGGTCTGGTGGGTCCGCTGGTACCGGCTGAAGCCGATCAGCAGGAGTCCCACGATGCAGATGACGGCCAGACTGGCGTACCAGTTGACCGGCATCTGGCCGCGATAGGTCCGCCCCCCGCCGGTGGTGGCGGCCCGCTCCACCCATTTGCCGGTCGAGTTGCCCTTGCCCGTCGAGTTGCTCGCCATGATCGGAGGACACCCTACAGCCTGCGCTCGGGCGTTCCGGACGCACCCGTCACCGCCCGGTGAGCCGGGCCAGGCAGGCCAGACGGGCCCGGAGACCGATCCCGAGCGCCACCAACGGCAGCAGGGCCCGCCGCCAGCCCCGGGAGGACCGGCCGGCGAACCGCAGGAGGGAGCGGTGGTGCTCGAGGATCATTCGGTACGGATGGTGGTCGGTGGAGACGCCCTGCCGGTGGGTCACCTCGGCGGCGGGCACATACGCCGCCGACCAGCCGTTCTGCGCCCAGCCGCCAGCACAGGTCCACGTCCTCGGCGTACATGAAGTACGACTCGTCGAACCCGCCCACCTGCTCGAACGCCGATCGGCGGACCAGGAAGCAGGCGCCCGACACCCAGTCGACCTCCACGGGCTCTCCGACGGCGTCGTCCAACTCGTTCCGCTGGTAGGAACGGGTGAACCGGTTGTCCGGGGCGAAGATGCCAAACAGGGCGTGGCCGCCCGCGTCGACCAGGGAGGGGAACTGCCGGGCCGAGGGGTACCGGGCGCCTTCCGAGGTACGGATCAACGGCCCGACCAGGGCCCGACGGGGATGGTCGGCCAGCGCCCCGGCCAGGGCGGCGAGGGCCCCCGGCCGCACCTCGAGGTCGGGATTGCACACCAGGACGTCAGGGGTTCGTCGGTGGCGGCCACCCCGCGGTTGGCGGCGGCGCCGTAGCCCAGGTTCTGCCCCGGGGACGACGACCTCGAGCGTCGGGATGGCGGGACCGGACCCGCTCGACGGAGCCGTCGCCGGAGCCGTTGTCCACCACCACCACCCGGAGGCGCCGTCGGATCGCCAGTCCCTCGACGCACCGGAGGAGGGCGTCACCGGACTCGTAGTTGACGATCACCACCACCGTGCCGGGGACCGGCCCGCCGCGGTCGGGTCCCTCGGCCGGCGCCGTGCGCCCCTCGGCGCCCCCGGTCACCGATCCGAGCCGGGTGAAGCGGTACTTGATCAGCGCCTTCAAGGCCCCGAACCCGTCCCGCCAGGTGATCTTCTTGCCCTCGTCGGGCTCCCGGCCGGCGTAGGAGATGGGCACCTCGTAGATCCGGTAGCCGCGCCGGAGGACCTTGGCGGTGATCTCGGGCTCGAAGTCGAACCGGTCCGACTCGATGGTGATCCCCTCGAGCACCCGGCGGTCGAACATCTTGTAGCAGGTCTCCATGTCCGAGAGGGTCGACGAGTAGAGGAGATTGGTCACCAGGGAGAGGAACCGGTTGCCGATCCAGTGGAGGGGCAACATGTTCTTCCGCTCGCCGGTGAAGCGGCTGCCGTAGACCACCTGTGCCTTTCGCCGCAGGATCGGCTCGAGGAGTCGGGACCAGTCGAGCGGGTCGTACTCGAGGTCGGCGTCCTGGACCAGCACCAGGTCGCCGCGCGCCGCCGCCAGCCCGGTGCGGATGGCGGCACCCTTGCCCGCGGTTGTGGTGGTGGTCGATCACCCGGATGGTCGAGTCGCCCAGCGCGGCCAACACCTTGTCGGTGCCGTCCGAGGAGCCGTCGTCCACCACGATCACCTCGAGGTCGACCGGCAGTTCCACGGCCCGGATACGGCGGATCACCTCGGCCACGGTCGACCGCTCGTTGAAGACCGGCACGATGACCGACAACAGGGTGAACTGGTGGTCGTCGGACTCCGTCCCGTCCGACCCCTCGAACGGCGGGTCACTCATGGTCGGGCTCCTCGCTCGGGCAATGGGAGGGCGGAGGGCTTGTGGCGCATGCGGGCGATCACCTCGGGTCGACGGCCGGGGGCGGGCCGCCTCAGGCCCTGCCATTGTGACCGCTCCCGGCACCGACCGTGGTGGAGGCCCAGACGCCGGAGGCTCCGATCTCGTCGGCCACCGCGGTGGCGGTGCGGGCCAGGCCCTCCTGCAGGCCGGTGGTCGGCTCCCACCCGAGTGCGGTGCGGGCCAGCGTGATGTCGGGACGCCGGCGGGTGGGGTCGTCGACCGGGAGGGGGAGGTGCACGATCGGCCGACGCTGGATCCGAGCAGGTCGACCACGGTGCGGGCCAACTCCAGGACGGTGTACTCGTCGGGGTTGCCGATGTTGACCGGTCCGGTGAGGTCCGAGTCGAACAGGGCGATCAGCCCTCGGACCTCGTCGTCCACGTAGCAGAGGCTCCGGGTCTGGCTGCCGTCCCCGTAGACGGTGAGAGGTTCACCCCGGAGCGCCTGGACCAGGAAGTTCGAGACCACCCGGCCGTCGTCGGGCCGGAGCCGGGGTCCGTAGGTGTTGAAGATCCGGACGATGGCGACGTCGGTGCCCAGCTGCCGGTGGTGGGCCATGGTCAGCGCCTCGGCGAACCGCTTGGCCTCGTCGTAGACGCTCCGGGGACCGACCGAGTTGACGTTGCCCCAGTACGACTCGGTCTGGGGATGGACGTCAGGATCCCCGTACACCTCGCTGGTCGACGCCAGCAGGAACCGGGCCCCGTGGCGCTCGCGCCAGCTCGAGTCCGCGCCGGGTGCCCTCGCTCCCCACGGCCAGGGTCTCCAGCGGCAGGGCCAGGTAGTCGGGAGGCGACGCCGGGCTGGCCAGGTTGAAACCCCGTCCACCGCGCCGCCGACCGGGATCGACCGGGAGATGTCGGCCTCCACCAGTGTGAAGCTGGGATGGCCGTCGAGGTGGGCCACGTTGGCCGGCGGCCGGTCGAGAAGTCGTCGACGCAGACCACCTCGTCGCCGCGCGCCAGGAGATGGTCGCACAGGTGGGAGCCGAGGAACCCCGCGCCGCCCAGGACCACGAGTCGGCGGGTCATCGTGCCGTCACCTCCCGTGACCTCCGGTCGGCCGGGCCGCAGCCAGGCCCACCCCGTGCAGGTGGTTCCATCCGACCGTCAACGCCGGCCGATGCCGGTGTAGTCGAATCCGATCCGCCGCAGTTGTGCCGGGTCGAGCAGGTTACGGGCATCGACCACCACCGGGACGGCCATCGAGTCGCGGACCTTGGCGAAGTCGAGCCACCGGAACTCGTCCCACTCGGTGAGCACCACGGTGGCCACCGCGCCCCGGCAGGCCGAGTAGGCGTCGGGAAAGGCCCGCAGGTGGCTGAGGTCGGGCCCGGACTCGGTCACCTCTCCCGTCAGGTCGGGCACCGGTGCTGACTCCTCGCCCAGGGGGACCTCGACGGTGGGGTCGAACGCCCGGACGATGGCCCCCTCCTTCACGAGGCGTTGCACCACCTCGACCGCCGGCGAATTGCGTAGGTCGTCCGTGCCGGCCTTGAAGGTGAGCCCCCACACGGCGATGACGGCCCCCTCGAGCCGCGTCACCGGTGGCGGTACGGACCTTGTTGACCACTCGCTCGAACTGCTCGTCGTTGGTGGCGATGGCTCCCTTCAGGAAGGAGAAGTCGTACCCGGCCTGCTCGGCGATGTGAACCAGTGCCCGGGTGTCCTTGGGCAGGCAACTCCCACCCCAGCCGGGACCCGGTCGCAGGTACTCGAACCCGATGCGCCGGTCGTAGCCGAGCCCGAGGATCACGTCCCGTACATCGGCCCCCACCGCCTCGCACAGGCCGGCCACCGCGTTGACGAAGCTCAGCTTGGTGGCCAGGAAGGCGTTCGACGCGTACTTGATGGTCTCCGCGGTGGCGGCGTCGGTGATCAGGAGGGGCGCATGGGTCCCCGAGAACAGGGCGCCCACCTGGGCTGCCGCCGACTGGTCGTCGGCCCCCACCACGATGCGTTCGGGGTGCAGGCTGTCGGGAACGGCGGTGCCCTCCCGCAGGAACTCGGGATTCGACACCACGGTCACGTCGGAGCGGCCGAGGACCCGCTCGACCACCAGGGTCGAGCCCACCGGCACGGTCGACTTGTTCACGATGATCGTGCCGGGCGCCAGGATGGGGCTGATCTCCTTGGCCACAGCCTCCACGTAGGAGAGATCGGCGGAGCCGTCGTCTCCCTGGGGGGTGGGCACGCACAGGAACACGAACTCGGCGCCCCCGACGGCGGCCGATGCGCCCACCACGAACCGGAGGCGACCGGCCTCCTGGCCTTCGCGGACCAGCTCCTCGAGGTGGTCCTCCACGATGGGGACCCGCCCTTGCTGGAGCATCGCCACCTTCGCCGGGGCCGCATCGCCACAGGTGACCCGGTGACCCAGGTGGGCGAGAGTGGCCGCCGTGGGCAGGCCCACGTAGCCGACGCCGATGACCGCCACGGTCCGGCCCTTCCCGTCGGGCGACACCCGGGACGCGGTTCCGCTCCCAGCGAACACCGCGCCGCCGGATACTGCTCCCCGGTGCGGGGAGGAACCCCGGTGCGGGGAGGATCCCCCGTGTGACGAGGTACGCCCCCCGGAGGGGCGGCCCGACCCTCCGAACACGCCGGCGATCAGCGACAACGCTTCGGCTTCTGACTTCACTGGGCGACCATCCTCGGGCCTCGTGGACCTACTCCATGTCGGCTCATTCTTTCCCGTCCTGAAGCCGTCCGCACCTCGGCCCGGGGCCCAGCGGGCCGGCCAGTCGCCGCCGGCCACGAGAACGGGCTGGTCGGGGGGTCGTCCACCCCGGAAACAGGGGCCGAGCCGGGGGTGGCGGAGGGGGCGGTGCGGCGGCGGGAGGACCGGGTCGACGGCCCTACGCGGTCCTCGTCGGGCAGAGCCGCCACCAGACGCTCCAGAGCGTCCGTCCACTCCGGGAGGAGGGGCAGGCCCGACAGCCGGAGAGCGGCGTTGTCGAGCCGCGAGTTGAACGGGCGGGGCGCCGGGCGGGGCGGGTCCAGGTCTGAGGTGGCGATGGGCTCCACCCGCTGGGGGTCGAGGCCGGCCGCGGCCAGTGTGGCCCGAGCGAACCCGAACCAGGTGGTCTCGCCTTGGTTGGTGACGTGGAACGTGCCCGGCCGCCGGTCGAGGGCCAGGCGGACCAGGGCCCGGGCCAGGTCGGCGGTGAAGGTGGGGCACCCGTGCTGATCGTCGACGAAGCGGAGGGTGCCCGAGGGGGTCGACCGGGCCAGGCGTAGCACGGTCTTGACCATGTTGGCTCCGTGGGCCCCACTCACCCACGCGGTGCGGACGATGGTGGCCGAGGGACCGGACAGCGCCCGCACTTCGAGCTCCCCGCCCAGCTTGCTCCGGCCGTAGACCGAGCGCGGGCCGGGATGGTCCCACTCGACGTAGGGACGATCGAGCGTTCCGTCGAAGACGTAGTCGGTCGAGACGTAGACCAGGTGGGCGCCGACGCTGTGGGCGGCCTCGGCGATGTGGCGGGTGCCCATGGCGTTCACGGCGAAGGCCGTGTCCGGGTCCGACTCACAGGCGTCCACCGCGGTGTACGCCCCCCCGTGGAGGACGAGGTCGGGCCGGAACGAGTCGACGGCGGCGCGCACCGCGGTGCGGTCGGTCACGTCCAGGTCGTCGATGTCGGTCGAGAGCACGTCGAAGGTGCCGCCGTCCACCGGCGGGAGGATTCCCAACCGGCCGTCGGCTCCCACGCTCCCAGCCCCCGGCCCCCCGTCGGGCACCCCTCCGGCCAGGACGTCGCGCAGATCACGACCCAGCTGGCCGTTCCCCCCGGTGAGGAGGACCCGAAGCGGGCGGTTCACGAACTCGAGGACGGTCCCGAGGATGGATCGGTCGACCACGCCCCCTCGACCACCGGGGCCCGGTCCCGGAGCGGCTCCCACCAGCTCCGGTTGGCGGCGTACCACGCCACGGTGTCTGCCAGTCCCTGCTCGAACGGCACGGTCGGCTCCCAGCCCAGCTCCCGTCGGATCTTCGACGAGTCGAGCAGATAGCGGCGATCGTGACTCGGGCGGTCGGGGACGATCTCCTTCAGGCTCTGCGGTTTGCCGGTCGCGGTCAGCACGGCGTCGGCGATCTCCTCGATGCTGGCCTCCACCCCGCTCCCCACGTTGTAGGTCTCCCCCACCACCCCGTGCTGGAGCACCAGTTCGACCGCCCGGCAGTGGTCGTCCACATGCAGCCATTCCCGCCGGTTCTGGGTGGAGGCGTAGAGGGGTAGGGGCTGGTCGTCGAGTGCCTTGGCCGTGAACAACGGGATGACCTTCTCGGGGAATTGGTACGGGCCGTAATTGTTGCAGCAGTTGGTGATGGTGGCCGGGAGGGCGAAGGTCTCCACATAGGCCCGGACGGCATGGTCGGCGCCGGCCTTGGAAGCGTTGTAGGGCGTGCGGGGCCGGTAGGGGGTGTCCTCGGTGAACAGCTCGTCGGAGTCGAGGGGCAGGTCCCCGTAGACCTCGCAGGTCGAGATGTGGTGGAACCGGCTCACCCCGTGCCGGCGGGCCGCCTCAGCCAGGGTCTGGGTGCCCAGCACGTTGGTCCGGAAGAACCGGGCCGGGTCCAGGATGGCCAGGCTGTTGTGGGATTCGGCGGCGAAGTTCACGATGATGTCGATCTCGTGCTCGGCCAGGGTCTTGGCCACCATCTCGAGATCGCCGATGTCCCCCTGGACGAAGGTGATCCGGTCTTCCACGTCGGCCAGGTTGGGCCGGTTGCCGGCGTAGGTCAGGACGTCGAAGGCCACCACCTGGTCGCCCGGATGGTTCCGGACCCAGAAGCGCACGAAATTGGAGCCGATGAAGCCGGCTCCGCCGGTCACGAGTAGTCGCATGATGCTGGAATGTTACTCACGGCCGGCTGCGCCCCGGGCCTACCCCGGGCATGCCTGTCGGGAGCGGGGCCGCCTGACGCCACCGGTCGACCCGGGGTCAGGCGGGCGGGCGGAGGGACGGCCGGACGTGGATCACGTCGCCGGCCACCACGGTCCGGCTGGTGCCGTCCACCTCCACCACCAGGTGGCCCTCGGCGGTCACGTCCACGGCCAGCCCTTCGAAGGTGGAGTGGGCCAGATCGATCCGGACCAGTGTGCCGATCGTGGTGCACCGCCTGCGGAACTCGTCGGACTGACGGGCCCGGCCCGCTGCGCTCCCGAGGTCGGCCAATCGGGGCTCCAGGGCCTCCAACAGTCCGGCCAGGACCTCGGAGCGGTCGATCGGGCGGCCGGCTTGCTGGCTCAGGGACGTGGCGGCGCCGACCAGCTCGTCGGGGAGGTCCGCATCCCTCGCCGGCCAGTTCACATTGATCCCTATGCCGACCACGATGGCCGTGCCCTCTCCGTAGGGTGCCGCCCGGCCCTCCGGCAGTCCTGGCCGACAGGTCCCCCTCGGCCAGGACTCCGGCCACCTTGCGGCCGTCCGGTCCGAGCAGGTCGTTGGGCCACTTGAGGCCCAGTCGCAGCCCGGCCACCGACTCGACGGCCTCCGCCGCGGCCAGGGCCACGACCGCTCCGGCCAGGTGCCGCTGCGCAGGGTGGAGGTCCGGACGCAGCAGGATCGAGAGCAGCAGGTTGGCGCCGGCCGGCGCCTCCCATCGCCGTCCCAGGCGTCCCCGTCCCGCGCTCTGGAACTCGGCCACCGCCACCACCCCCTCGGGAGCGCCGGAGCGGGCCTCCTCGAGGAGATACCGATTGGTGGAATCGACGGTCGTCAAGTGCCGGATGTCGGTGAAACGGGTGCCCGGCATGGCACACACCCTACGGGCCGTGACAGTGTTAGAGCGCCTCGGGGCGGCAGAGTTGCCGTCCCATGCCGTCCGAATCGAAAGGCGCAGCGTGCTGAAGAAGGTTCTCATCGCCAACCGGGGGGAGATCGCGGTCCGGGTCATCCGGACCTGCCGCGAGCTGGGAGTGGCCACGGTGGCGATCTACTCCGAGCTCGACCGGGAAGCGCTCCACGTCCGACTGGCCGACGAGGCCTACGCCCTCGGGGGTCAGACTGCCGCCGAGAGCTACCTGAACACCGGCGCCATCCTCGACGTCGTCGAGAAGAGCGAGGCCGATGCCGTCCACCCCGGCTACGGGTTCTTCTCCGAGAACACCGACTTCGCCCGGGCCATCACCGAGCGAGGGGTGACCTTCATCGGGCCGCCACCCGAGGCCATCGATGTGATGGGCGACAAGATCAGCTCCCGGCACGCCGCCGAACGGGCCGGGGTGTCAGGCGTCCCGGGCCGGTCCGAGGTACTGCAGTCCCCGGACGAGGTTACGGCTTTCGGCAACGAGTTCGGCTGGCCGGTGGCGATCAAGGCCGCCTTCGGAGGCGGTGGCCGGGGCATGAAGGTGGTCACCGGCCCTGATGAGGCCAAGGAAGCCCTCGAGTCGGCCATGCGGGAGTCGAAGGCCTACTTCGGGCGCGACGAGTGCTACGTGGAGCGGTACCTGGCTTGGCCCCGCCATGTGGAGATGCAGATCATCGCCGACACCCACGGCAACACGCTGTGGTTGGGCGAGCGGGACTGCTCGGCCCAGCGCCGGCACCAGAAGTTGGTCGAGGAGAGCCCGGCGCCCAACTTCCCCGACGAGGTGCGGCGGGCCATGGGCGAGGCGTCCGTGCGGGTGGCCGAGGCCTGCGGGTACGTCAACGCCGGTACCGTCGAGTTCCTCTACCAGGACGGCGAGTTCTTCTTCCTGGAGATGAACACGCGGCTTCAGGTCGAGCACCCGGTCACCGAGCTGGTCACCGGCCTCGACCTCGTCGAGTGGCAGCTTCGGGTGGCCTCGGGTGAGGCGCTCGGCTTCACCCAGGCGGACGTCCGGCGCCACGGTCACGCCATCGAGGTGCGGGTCAACGCCGAGGATCCCGCCGGCGGGGCGTTCACTCCGTCACCGGGAACCATCACCCGGCTGGTGGCCCCCGGAGGACCTGGGGTCCGCCTCGACTCCGGGTACGAGTCGGGTGACACCGTCAGCCAGTTCTACGACAACCTTGTGGCCAAGCTGGTGGTTTGGGGCCACGACCGCGAGGCCGCCCGGCGCCGCATGCTCCGGGCCATCGACGAGATGCTGGTCGAGGGGGTCGCCACGACCCTCCCCGCCGACGTGGCCATCCTGTCCCACCCGGACTTCATCGCCGGCGAGCACTCGACCAACTGGGTCGAGCAGACCCTCGACCTGACCAGCGTGGCGGCATCGGCGGGGCCTCCCGCGATTGCCCCGTCCGAGGGCGAAGAGGCCGTGCCCCGCGTGCTCCGCGACGTCACCGCCGAGGTGGACGGTCGTCGCTACCAAGTCAAGCTGTGGGTACCGGATCTCGGGGACAGCCTGATGGCAGCGGGCGGGGCCGGACCGGCCCGGGGGGTGGGTCCCAAACGGCCCAAGGCCACCTCGTCCGGGGCGGGCTCGGGAACCGTGGCCGTTCCCATGCAGGGGACCATCGTCCGGGTCATGGTGGCCAAGGGCGACACCGTGGAGGTGGGCCAGACTGTCTGCGTGCTCGAGGCGATGAAGATGGAGAACAACGTCAACGCCGAGAAGGCCGGAACGGTGAAGGAAGTGCGGGTGGCGGCGGGCGAGTCGGTCGGGCCCGGCGACGTCATCGCCGTCATCGAGTAGCGAAACAGGGTGCCTCCCATGCCTCAGTCCACCGCGGTCAAGGACGCTGCCCGGCAGCCCATCGAGAGCGGCCTGGACGGTTTGGTGCGGCTGAGCCACACCATCCACGAGCACCCCGAGACGGCGTTCGAGGAGGACCGGGCGGCGGCTTGGACGGCCGAACCGTTGGCCGACGGCGGGCTTCTCGGTGACCACGGGGACCTCAGGGATGCCCACCGCCTTCACTGCCGAGATGGGCACCGGCCCGTTGGTAGTGGCTCTCTGCGCCGAGTACGACGCACTCCCGGGAATCGGGCACGCCTGTGGTCACAACATCATCGCCGCTGCGGCCGTCGGTGCCGGCCTGGGCCTGGCCGAGGTGGCCGACGACCTGGGCATCACGGTGCGGGTCCTCGGCACGCCGGCCGAGGAGGGCGGCGGGGGCAAGATCACCATGCTGGACAGCGGGGTCTTCGACGACGTACACGCGGCGATGATGGTCCACCCCTGGCCCGCGGACTGGCTCCTGGCCACCTGCCTGGCCGTCTCCCATTTCGACGTGACCTTCCACGGGAAGAGCGCCCACGCTTCGGCCGCCCCGTGGGAGGGCGTCAACGCCGGCGACGCAATGGCGCTGACCCAGGTGGCCCTGGGCCTCCTCCGTCAGCAGTTCCGGCCCGGCGATCAGGTCCACGGCATCGTGACCGACGGCGGGCAGGCTGCCAACATCATCCCCGAGTCGGTGGGTGGCCGATTCATGTGCCGCTCGACCTCACTGGCCGGCCTGGAGATCCTCGAGCCGCGGGTGATGGCCTGCTTCGAGGCCGGCGCCCTGGCCAGTGGGTCGACGTTCGAGCGGCACGACCTGGCGCCGGTCTACTCCCATATGGAGAGCGACCCCGGCCTGCTCGATCTCTACCGGGTCAACGCCGAGGCCCTCGGACGCACCTTCGGACTCGATGACGAGCGGGCACCCCGTCCCACCCTCTCCACCGACATGGCCAACGTGTCGCTGGCGGTGCCGACCATCCATCCCCTGTTGGGAATCGATGCCGCCGGATCGGTGAACCACCAACCCGAGTTCGCCGCGGCCTGCGTGACGCCGTCCGCCGACAGGGCCGTCCACGACGGTGCCCTCGCCATGGCCTGGACGGTCATCGACGCGGCCCGGTCCGAGGGCGTCCGGGAACGTCTCTTGGCCCGCCGAAACGGCTGAGGCCGGCGCCGCGCACGCCCGGCGGGCAGCGCACACCGGCCCGAGGCGGCGCCGACCCGACCGACCAGGGCCCTGGGCCTACGATGCCGGGAGCACGCCATGGGCCCCGACGTCCTCGCCGTAGCATCGAGCCCGAGGTCAGAAGGCCGCGGTCATCCGGCCGAGCCAGGGAGCTGATGCCATGAAGCGCATCCCGTCTACCCGGATCGTCCCACTCGGGACGGTGGGTGCGGCTGCGGTGGTCTACGCCTGGTGGGCCACCGCTGCAACGCCCTTCACGGCGCGGTCCTACGCCGCGGTGGGCATCCCGGTCGCGGTCGTGGCGGGGGTCTCCCTCGCCCCGTGGCCCGCGGGTCGCGCCGCCCCGCCGCCTCCGGACGACGGGCCGCCCCGGAGCGGTGGACTGCGCCGATCGCTCCCCTGGCTGGTCATCGCCGCCGTCGGCGCCGGACTGGAAGGTGCCGCACTGGCCCTCGGAGGACGGTCTGCGGCGATCCCGACCCTCAGCACCGTGGTGGACCATGCCCTCGGTCACCATGTCGCCCGCTGCGCCCTGTTCCTGGCCTGGTTGGTCGTGGGGAGCGCGGCCGCGCTGCGGACCAGGCTCCGGGACCACCGTCGCCGTGACCTGACATGCTCGTGACCCTGTGCTGGCTCGTGCTGGGAGTGGCCGGTATGGCGTGGGAGGGATACTGTCGGCGGCCCGGCTCACCGTGGACGGGCCTGGGCGAACTCATGGGTCGGGCGTGGCGGCACCGGGTCGGCCGGATCGTCCTCCTCGGCGCCTGGGCCTTCATCGGCTGGCACGTCTTCGCCCGCTACACCCTCCCCACCTGAGATGATCGCCGCCGTCACCCCGGTCTCCTACTGGTCCGCGGTGGTGCTGGCGGCTGGCGGGTGCGCCGCGCTCTGTGCGGCCGCACGGCGGCATCCCGGGAGGTGGACCGTCGCGGTGGCACGCGTCATCGGGCTCCTGCTGGCCGCCGACGCCGTCACCTACACGCTCGCCCTGGTGGTCCAGGGGAACTGGTCGCCGAAGACCTCCCTGCCCCTGGCCCTGTGCGACATGGGCGTGGTGGTGGCTGCGGTGGCCTGCTGGTGGCGTGTGATGGTCTTGGTCGAGCTCACCTACTTCTGGGGACTGGCCGGGACGGTCCAGGGAGTGATCACGCCTGACCTGAACGTGGGCTTCCCTCATCTGGTCTTCTTCGAGTACGTCGCCGGCCATCTGGGCATCGTGGCCGCCGCCCTGTTCCTGGTCGTCGGGATGGGCCTCGTGCCCCGACCCCATGCTGTGCCCCGGGTATTCGCCACCACCCTCGGCTATACCGCCATCGTCGGGACGGTCGACGCCCTCA
The DNA here is from genome assembly GCA_963717885.1 of uncultured Acidimicrobiaceae bacterium. Classification (GTDB taxonomy): domain Bacteria; phylum Actinomycetota; class Acidimicrobiia; order Acidimicrobiales; family RAAP-2; genus Bog-756. The sequence continues at coordinate 114,218 of CAVQXB010000007.1, forward strand.
CCGGGGCCGACTACATGTTCCTGCGCCGGCCACCCGGAGAGTGGACCGTCCTACGCCTGCTCGGTCCGTGGCCGTGGTACCTCGCGAGTGCGTCGGTGGTGGCCCTCGTCCTGTTCACCCTCCTCGACATGCCCTTCTGGCCCGGCCGCCGATCGGCCCGACTGGTCGCCTCGGACGGCCCGAGGGCGGCCCTGGCCGGGCGGTCGCCGGGGCCCACCGGGAACCGGTCGCAGATCCGTTCGGCGCCGCCGCAGTGAGGGCTGGGCTGGGCTCAGGGCCTCCCGGGGAGGAGGCGCGGCCGCTTCGCCTCCATGGCTGGTCCGATCGTGCCGGTTTGGGTGTGGCCCTGGCTGCGATGGCCGCCGGATTCGGCCAGTTCGGTCTGGTGGCGGCTCTGGGCGACGTGGCCCGGGACTTCGGGCGGATGGCCCCGGGGGCCAGCATCGCCGATCAGGTCGGCCTGTCGGGGACCGAGCTCGGCATCGGGCTGGCCATCATCCGCCTGGCTTCGCTCGGCGGTCTCCCGCTGATCGGGCTGGCGGACCGATCGGGGCGGCGGAAGGTGCTCCTCGGCGCCCTGGCGCTCGGGCTGGGTCTGACGGTGGCGTCGGCCCTGAGCCCGAGCTACTGGTGGTTCGTCGCCATCTTCGCCTGCGGACGGCCGCTACTCAGTACCACCAACGCCCTGGCCCAGGTGTCCGCGGCGGAACAGACGGCCGCGGGCGGGCGGGCCTCGGCGGTGGCCCTCACCGCAGCGGGATACGGGGTCGGGGCCGGGATCATCGCCATCATCGACAGTCTGGCCTCGGGCACGCTGGGTTCCGGGGCTTGTTCGCGCTGGCGGTGGTGCCGCTGGCCCTGGTGCCGGTGCTGAGTCGGTGGATCGAGGAGCCGGACCGGTTCACTGGTGAGGGCCGCGTCCGGCGACCACCCCCTGCCCGTCCTCGGGCCGGTGGGGCCGAGGTTCCGACGGCGGCTGGCCGTGGTCGCCGCCCTGGCTTTCGCCCTCTCGGTCATCACCGGGCCGGCCACCAGCTTCGTGTTCCTCTACGCCCAGAACGTGCTGCACCAGCCCGGATTCGTGACCGCGGCCATGGTCGTGGGCGCGGGAGCAGCCGGGTTGGCGGGTCTCTGGTCGGCCGGTGGGCGGCCGACCACCTGGGGACGCCGCCCGACCGGGGCCGTGGCCCTCGTGGGGCTGGCCGGGTTCGGCACCCTGACCTACGCCGGATCCCGGCCCGCCCTCGTTTGCGGCTACATCCTCGGCATCCTGGCCGGATCGGTCCTTGCCCCCTCGGTCGGCGCACTGCTCACCGAGCTCTTCCCCACGTCCGTGCGCGCCTCTGTCGCCGGGTGGTGGGTGGCCGCCGGCGTGGTCGGGGCGGTGGCCGGCCTGGTGCTGTTCGGGGCGGTGGCCGACGTCGGGAACCGGTTCGGCCTGGCCGCCGTCGGTCACCTTCGTCCCGGCCGCCCTGGCCGCCGGCCTGTTCTGGCTCGTCCCCGAGACCCGGGGCAGGGAGCCCGAAGACGTCGGCGTGGGCGGCGGCCACAGCTTGCCGGATTGAGCCGCCTGTTCCCGTGGTCGGCCAAGGGCCGTCCCGGCGGGCAAGGCCGGCACGAGCCGGAGACGGGCCGGGTCCGGTCAGCCGTTGGGGTGGTACTCGCCGAACACCCCTCGGAGCACGTCCGACACCTCGCCCAAGGTCGCCATGCGGGCTAGAGCGGTCTTCATCGGCACCAGGAGGTTCTGGGTCCCTCGGGCGGCAACTTCCACGTCGGCCAGAGCCGCATCCACCCCGGCCTGGTCCCGTTGGTCCCGTACCTGCTTGAGCCGGGCCACCTGGGAGCGCTGCAGCCCGGGATCGATGGGGAACACATCGGTGGCCTCGAGCTCCTCGTCGACGAATTTGTTCACTCCGACGATGACCTTGTGGCCGGAGTCGATGTCCTTGGCGTAGGCGTATGCAGCCTGCTCGATCTCCTGTTGCATGTACTGCGCCTCGATGGCGTCCACCGCTCCCCCGATGCCGTCGATCCGCTCGAGGTACTCCCAGGCGGCCTGTTCGACCTCGTCGGTCAGCGACTCCACGAACCACGAGCCGGCCAGCGGGTCCACGGTGTCGGCCATGCCTGATTCGTAGCCCACGATCTGCTGGGTGCGGAGGGCCATCTTGGCCGCCCGCTCGGTAGGGAGCCCGAGGGCCTCGTCGAAGCCGTTGGTGTGGAGGCTCTGGGTTCCGCCGAGGGCCGCAGCCATGGCCTGAAGGGTGACCCGCACGATGTTGTTCTCCGGCTGCTGGGCGGTGAGGGTGGATCCTCCGGTCTGGGTGTGGAAGCGGAGGAGGGTGGACTTCTCGTCCTTGGCGCCGAAGCGCTCGGTCATGATCTTGGCCCACATGCGACGGGCGGCCCGGTACTTGGCCACCTCCTCGAACAGGTTGTTATGGGCGTTCCAGAAGAAGCTCAGCCGGGGGGCGAAGGCGTCCACGTCGAGCCCGGCGGCCAGAGCCGCGTCCACATAGGCGATCCCGTTGGCGATGGTGAATGCGATCTCTTGGACCGCGGTCGATCCGGCCTCGCGGATGTGGTAGCCCGAGATAGAGATGGTGTTCCAGCTGGGGAGGTGCTCGGCGCAGTAGGAGAAGGTGTCGGTGACCAGGCGCATCGAGGGGCGCGGCGGGTAGATGTAGGTGCCCCGGGCCACGTACTCCTTCAAGATGTCGTTCTGGACGGTGCCGCCCAGGAGTTTGGGATCGACACCGTTCTCCTCGGCCACCAGTTGGTAGAAGAGCAACAGGATGGCGGCCGTGGCGTTGATGGTCATCGAGGTGGTGACCTGGTCGAGAGGGAGGCCGGCCAGCAACAGCCGCATGTCGGCCAGGGAGTCGATGGCCACACCGACCTTGCCCACCTCGCCCTCGGCGCGGGGGTGGTCGGAGTCGTACCCCATCTGGGTCGGGAGGTCGAAGGCACAGGAGAGACCGGTCTGGCCAGCGCCGAGGAGGAATTTGAACCGCCCGTTGGTCGACTCGGCCGTGCCGAAGCCGGCGTACTGCCGCATGGTCCACAGGCGGCCGCGGTACATGTCGGGCCGGATGCCCCGGGTGTAGGGGTAGGCGCCCGGCGTCCCCAGCTGTCGATCGGGGTCCCAGCCGTCGAGATCGGAGGGTCCGTAGACCGGGCGGATCTCGATGCCCGAGTCGGTGAACCGCTGGTCCTCGGGGCGGCGGGGGGCACTGTCGGCTGTCATGGCGCCAAGGTTACGGTCTCCCGCTCCCATCGGGAAAAAGCACCATGGTGACCGGAGCCCTGCTCAGACCCTCATCCCCGGAACCGCGATCGCCCGCCGTGGGGTCTTGCGGCCCCACGGAGGATCATGGGGCTCAGGTGCCTACCGGGGGGGCCGTGGCGTGGGGCATGCACAGGTCGTCGTACTCGGCGATCACGATCTCTCCCGCATCTGGTCCGCAGGCCGGGCAGTGGGGGTCCCGGTGCACCTTGAAGGTACGGAAGCTCTGCTCGAGGGCGTCGTAGGCCAGCAGCCGGCCCTGCAGGGTCTCACCGATGCCCAGGAGGATCTTGATGGCCTCGACGGCCTGGATGGAGCCCACGATGCCCGGGAGCACGCCGAGCACGCCGGCCTCCGCACAGCTCGGGGCCAGCTCGGCCGGAGGGGGTTCGGGGATCATGCACCGGTAGCACGGGCCCACGTACGGGTTGAACACCGTGGCCTGGCCCTCGAACCGGAAGATCGACCCGTGCACCACCGGGATCCGCTTGAGCAACGAGGCGTCGTTGACCAGGTAGCGGGTCGGGAAGTTGTCAGTGCCGTCCACGATCACGTCGTACCCGTCGATGATGTCGAGGATATTGTCGGCGCCGAGACGGACGTCGTAGGTCACCACGTTCACGTCCGGGTTGATCAGCGTCAGCGTCTTCTTGGCCGAGTCGACCTTGCGCTCGCCGACCCGGTCGGTGTTGTGGAGGATCTGTCGCTGGAGGTTGGAGGCGTCGACCACGTCCATGTCGATGATCCCGATGGTGCCCACCCCGGCCGCGGCCAGGTAGAGGGCGGCCGGAGAGCCCAGTCCCCCCGCGCCCAGGAGCAGCACCTTGGAATCGAGCAGTTTCAGCTGGCCGGTCTCCCCCACCTCGGGGAGGAGCAGGTGTCGCTGGTACCGGTTTCGCTGCTCGGGAGTGAGGGACCGGGGCGCCACCCAGTCACGGCCTTCGTCCTTCCACCGGTTGAACCCGCCGATGACCGAGGCCACATCGGTGTAGCCCAGCTCCTGCATGGTCTGGGCGGCGAACGCCGACCGGGTGCCGCCCGCGCAGTAGACGACCACATGGCTGGACTTGTCGGGGATCCGGCCCTCGACCGAGGTCTCCAGCGTGCCCCGAGGGATGTGGACCGCGCCCGGCAGTGCGCCCTGCTCGTACTCGTCGGGCTCACGGACGTCGAGCACCACGGTGGGGCCGGCGGCGATCTCCTCGGCGGCCTGAGTCGGCTCGACTTGGCGAATCGACGACTTGGCGTTGGCCAGCATCTCCCTGAACGTGGGCACGGCAATCACGATCCTTCTTGGTCGGCGCGGATCCGGAACGGGTCGTCCACGGACCTCTCAGCACGGTTGTCTTCACTGCTGTCTTCACTGCGTCCTGGGCGGGTCCAGCCCGCCCCTCACCCACATAAACACTACCAGCGGGGTCAACATTCCCGGAGGGCGGAGCCGGTCGGCGGCGCCGCGCGTCACCATCCGTAGTCGTCTCGCGGTGTCGCAGGTGAGCCGGTTCAGCCTGAGGTCGGCCGGACGTGGCCGGACGTCGGCCGATCAGCAGGGTGTGCTCGGATCGGCGAACGCTCAGCTGAAGGTCACGTAACCGGCGGGCGGGATGGTCCCCGGACCGGTCGAGAGACAGCCTGCGGCGAGAGACGGGTCCACCGGTGCGGCCAGGGTCGGAGGGGTCATGAAGGCCGGCGGGCTGAGCAGGTCAACGGAGTCGAGCAGGTTGTCGGCTGCATAGTCCCGGTAGGTCAGGGCGGGCAGGTTCCACTTGGTCTCGACCAGCTTGAGCACCGAGGTGTGGTCGTGGACCACGTGGGAGACGTAGTCGGTGCGGGCGTAGGGCGACACCACTCCGGCCGGAACCCGGAAACCCAGCCGGTTGAACGATCCCCCGTGGTCCCCTGGCGAGGTGATGGGTGCGATCGAGTCGGGCTTGACCGCCTTGGGCGGGGGGACGTGGTCGTAGTAGCCGCCCGACTCGTCGTAACACCACACCAACATGGTGTCCGGCCACTGGGGCGAAGTCATCACCGCGTTGACCACCTGGGACAGGAACTGGTCCCCGTACTGCACGTCCTGGGGGTTCTCCTCTGACTGGTTGCCGAAGTCTGGGTCGACCAGGCTGAAGGACGGCAGGGTGCCGGCGGCCGCGTCGGTGAAGAACTGGCTGATCTTGGACACGTGGGACGCGTACCCCGGCGTGCCGCCCAGGTACGACCAGATCAGCGATGAGGGGAGCGAGGAGTAGTAGTTCGTCCACGAGATGGAGTGGGCTTCGAGGGCCTCGAACACCGTGCCGTTGGGCGGTCGGTCGCTCGGAAAGGTGTCGTACAAGAGGCCCAGCGAGGTCCCGGCCATCAGGAACCGGCGGTTGGGGTAGGTCTGGGCGCCGACCGAGCAGAAGTACCGGTCGCACACCGGGAAGGTGGTCGCAAGGGAGTTGACGAAGGGCATCACCGACGGCTGGAAGAACCCCATCGAGACCGGGCCGCTCTGGCTCTTCACGAAGCCGTCCATCCGCCCGCCGGCGTACGAGGTCCAGTAGGCGTCCCAGGTGTTGTAGGGGTAGCTGGCCTCCTGGCAGGGGTTGGGCATCGGAAAGGCCCGCAGCACGGCGTTCTTTCCCGGGGGCGGGGTGGCGCTCTTCTTGGGCCACGGGTTGGAGGCTGTGGGCTGCCCGTCCGTGCCCAGCACGAACCCATCGCCACGACCCGGCATCATGCCGAGGAGGTTGTCGTAGGAGTGGTTCTCCATCATCACCACGACGATGTTCTTGATCAAGGGCAGCTGGTCGGACCCAGCCGGCGCGGCCGGATTGGGCAGCGTGCCCGGTCCCGGCTTGGACCGCCCACTGACCCGGGTCGGGGTGGCCCCTGCTCCCCCGGAGGTTCCGGCGGCCAGCCCGATGGCGGCGGCCCCGGCCAGGGCACCCCCGAGGACGGAGCGCCGCGAGATCGATTTCGGTTCACTCACATCGAGGACACTAGCGACTGGCCGGGCCCGGTGTACGGGCGGGGGGTCGGACGGACCGGGGGCCGGTAGCGTTGCTCCCCATGGAGCGACGGTGGAGCTGACCGAGGCGGTCGCCCGCCGCCGTATGACCAGGAACTTCTCCGGTCGCCCGCCCGGGCCGGGCGTCGTCGACGAGTTGCTGGCGGCCGCCCTCCGGGCCCCGACGGCGGGAAACACCCAGGGACGGGAGTTCGTGGTCCTCGAGGGGCCCGAGGAGACCTCTTGGTACTGGGAGGCCACCACGGACCCGCCCTGGCGGGCCTCCTCCCGACGCTTCGAGGGCCTGGCCCGGGCCCCGGTCGTGGTCCTGGTCCTCGCCGACCCCGAGGCCTATGTCGCCCGGTACCGGGAACAGGACAAGGCCCGACCCGACGGCGCCGAGGTCGAGTGGGTGGTCCCCTTCTGGTTCGTCGACGCCTCGTTCGCCACCATGACGTTGCTGCTCGCCGCCACCGATCGGGGCGTGGGGGCCGGGTTCCTCGGCAACTTCCGGGGCGAGGACCGGCTGCGGAGCGCGCTCGGGATACCGGACCGGCTCCGGTGGCTGGGAGCGGTGCTGCTGGGTGAGGCCGCCGAGCCCGATCCTCCCTCGTCGTCGGCGGCTCGGCCCCGCCGGGCCCTGGAGGTGTCGGTCCACCGGGGCCGCTGGTAGAGGCGACGGCTCCGACGGGTGGCCCGTCTCCGATCGAACCGCCAGCCACAGTTCGTGAAACTCTCGGTGGTGGCAGGCACGGGCGCGGAGGCCTACCATCGGCGGCCAGAGGACGAGGACGACCGGTGGATCCTCTCGGGGCCCACCGGGGACGGGAGTGCCACGGATGACCGACACGGCAGTAGCCGGCAGCGCCTCGGCCCGGCCGGACAGCCCCCCACCCGAATCCGGCAGTGCGCCACCGGTGGCCGGGAGTGGGCCCCCGCCGATCCCCGAGTTCTCCATCGTCCCGGTGCGGGGCATCCCGATCGCCGCGGCCCTCCTGGTGGGGCTGATCGTCGCCATCGCCACCAACAACCTGTGGGCCCTCACCTTCTTCCACGTCGGCGGAGGCGGACTGTGGACCAGCATCGATCTGTTCCTCGGTCTCATCATCGGGCCGATCCTCGGACGCCTCTCGGTTCCGGCCCGGATCGAGTTCACCGTCCGGTTCATGCCCAAGATGATCGTGATCATGCCCACCCTGGTGATCATGACCCTCGGGGCCGGTTTCCAGCTCGCCCGCCACGTCGGCAACCTCCAGGCCAACTACCCTCACCATGGCTGGTTGGTGGCTTCCTACATCATCGTGGGGGCGATGGCGGTCATCGCCCTCGGGCTCCTCGAGCCGGCCAACCTGGCCGTCCTGTTCGAACTCAAGAAACCCCGTCCCAACCCGGAGCGGATCGGTCGATTGATGAAGATCTTCATCTACACGGCGGGGATCACCGGTCTCCTGCAGATCGCCACCATCTTCATCATGACCTTCCTGGCCAGCCGATGACCGACGTGGCGGGGGCCCCTCATCCCGAAGCCGACGAAATCGACCTCCGGCAGGCCGGCCTGCCCCCGGTGGCCCGTCTGGCCACCGTCACCCTGGCCCTGATCGTCGTCGGGGGCATCTACATGGCCGCCCAGATCGACCGATCGGTGACACTCGTCCCGCCGCTGGTGCTGGCCGTGGCCGCCGCTCTCCTCCTACTGGTCAACGTGATTGTGCTGGCCCGGATCGACGAGTTCGACTGGGCCACCTTCTTCCGCGTCTTCGGCTGGGCCCTGCTGGCCTATGCGACCATCGCCGGGGTCCTCGAGTTCGTCTTCGTGTACGACCACACACCGGGCCGCCAGCTGGCCCTGTTCAGCGCCATGCTGGTGCTGTTCGCCGTCGACGTGCCCCTGCTCCTGGCCTTTTCGGTGGCCCGGTACCAACCGGTACCGGACCGGTCCGACTGACCGGCCGACCGGCCCGGCCCCCGTCTTCGGGCGTCTGCGGCTCGGTTGCCACCCACGATCAACCATCTGGTTGATCATCTCACTCGGCCCCGCTATTATCAACCATATGGTTGATCAATCAGAGACGATGGATGCCCTCTTCCGGGCCCTCGCCAGTGCAGCACGGCGGGAGATGCTCGGACGCCTCGCCGAGGCCGATCTGACCGTCGGTGAGCTGGCCGAACCCCTCACCATGACCCTGGCGGCCACCTCGAAGCACATCAAGGTTCTCGAACGGGTGGGGTTGGTGCGGCAGACGGTCGCCGGTCGGCGGCACGTGTGTCGACTGGAAGCCGAGCCCTTGGCTCCCGCCTCGGAGTGGCTCCGTCTCTACGAGCGCTTCTGGTCCGACCGGTTGGAGGCCATGGAACTCCTCCTCCAGGGCGGGTCCGGCTCGGAGGCCGCCGACGATCCGGCCGAAGGTCACCCCGTCATGTCCGAATCCGCTCCGACCACAGAGGAGACACGATGACAACCTCGCCCCCGGTACCCATGATGGTGCGCCTCGAACGGGTCCTGCCCGCTCCCCCGAACCGCGTCTACCGGGCCTGGCTCGATCCCGAGCTGGTTCGGCGCTGGATGGCGCCGGCGGCGATGAAGGTGACCCGGGTCGACGTGGACGAGTGGGTGGGCGGCCACTACCGGGTCTGGCAGGGCACCGAGGACGGCGAGGCCGGTGGGTTCGACTGCGAGATACTCGAACTGGTTTCCGATCGGCGCATCGTCTTCCGTTGGGGATTCGTCGGACCGGAACGGACCGACGGGCCCGTGTTCGACTCGGTCCTGACGGTCACGCTGGCCGAGGCACCCGGGGGCAGGACGCGCCTGACCCTGGTCCACGAGAGACTCGATGCGCTTCGAGCGGCGATGCCGCCGGTGGCCGAGAACGTCGGGACAGGGTGGGAGATGGCACTTGACGCACTGGCTGCCACCGTCGCCGTCACCGGAGTCGGGGCCGACGGTCCCTGACGGGTCCCGCTCCTGGGGTCCCCGGCGGACAGAGGCAGGTCCGAGTCAGGTGGTCGGCAAGCTGACGGACAGGTGGGGCGTCGACCATCGGAGCACCCATCCGACGTCGGACCGTCCCGCTCGGGATCTCGACGTCCCCGCCACGGAGGTCATCGTGCCCACGCCCGCCATCGCCACCGGTACCCAACCACTTCCCGGCCGCCCGCGGCCGTCGCTCACCCCCCGGGGCGGTGAGCGTCTCCGGATCGTCCCGTGGCTCGACCCGGTGGCCGACCCCCACGGCGTCCATCCCTGCAGCCGGTACGTCGAGCTGTACTGGTTGCCCGTCGTCGGCCCCAGCACCACCTGGCTCCTCCGTCGCCTCTCCTACGGCCTCGAGATGCACCCCGCCGGGCTGGACATCGGACTCACGGAGATGGCCCGGTCGCTGGGACTCGGCGAACGGATGGGCAAGAATGCGCCGTTCCAACGGGCCCTCCAACGCCTCTGCACCTTCGAGTTGGCCCGCGCCCACGGGCCCGACGCCGTTGCCGTGCGCACCCGCATCCCTCCCCTCGCCCTCCGGCACCTGAGCCGGCTTCCCGAGACGCTCCAGACCAGCCATCGGCGGTGGACGGTCGAGCAGCGGCTGCCCGAACCCGAGCAGATGCGCCGGAGGGCCCGGAGGTTGGCCGAGGGACTGGCGGCGTCGGGAGCGGACCGCGCCGAGATCGAGCGTCAGCTGGCCCAGTGGCACTTCCACCCGGCCGTGGCGTTCCGCGCTGCCCAGGAGACTGTCGGTGCGGCCTCGGCTCAGCCCGGCTCGTCCTCGTGGCCGGGCGGGGTGAGCCCCCAGTAGGCGGCGGACGGCTCGATCTCCCCTCTGACCACCTTGTCGATCATGGTGCAGATGGGGAGGGAGAGCTGGTGCCGCTCGGCCAGCTCCAAAGCGACGCTGGCGGTCTTGACCCCCTCGGCCACCATGTGCATCTCGTCCAGGATGTCCTCCAGCTGACGGCCCTTGCCCAGCTGCTCGCCCACCCGCCGGTTCCGACTGTGGGGGCTCATGCAGGTGGCGATCAGGTCCCCCATGCCGGCCAGGCCGGCGAACGTGATGGGCTGCGCCCCCATGGCCGTCCCCAGGCGAGCCAGCTCGGACAGTCCCCGCGACATCACCGCGGCGCGGGTGTTGTCCCCCACACCGAGCCCCTCACCGATCCCGGCGGCGATGGCGATGACGTTCTTCAGAGCACCGCCCATCTCGCACCCGACGACGTCGTCGTTGAGGTAGACGCGGAACAGGCCACGGGTGACCACCTTCTGGATGGCCCGGGCCACCTCCAGGTCCTCGGTGGCGATGACGGCGGCGGCAGCCTTGCCCGACATGATCTCGGTGGCGATGTTGGGCCCGGTCAGAGCGGCGACCGGGTGGCCCGGCACCACCTCCTTGATCACCTCGGTCATCCGGAGGTGCGAGCCGCTCTCGAGCCCCTTGGACAGGCTCACCACCGGGATCCAGGGTCGGATCCACACAGACGCCTCCTCGAGGACCGTCCGGAAACCCGAGGTCGGCACGCCGACGATCAGGAGGTCGGCCTCGGAGACGGCATCCTCGAGGCTGGAGGTGGCCGACAGCTCCGGAGGCAGGTCGAAGCCGGGGAGGTAGGCCGCGTTGGTGTGGTCGGCATTGATGGCCTTGGCCACGTCGCCGTTGCGGGCCCACAGCACGGTGTCATGCCGCGGCGCCACCAGGGTGGCCACCGTCGTCCCCCACGATCCGGCTCCGAGCACCGCGATCCGCACCCGATGAACCTACCGCGCCCCCGCACCGGAGGTGGCGGCTCCGCCGGGGTGCACGACCCGTGAAGCGCCGTGGGCGCCGAGGTCAGCCCGGCAACGCCGCCAGGAAGCGGGCGAACCCTTCAGCTGTGGCCAACTCCACCAGGGTGCGGACACCGAAGCCGGTGCCTCCCTTGGCCAGATAGCGGCTGTTCTCGTCGGAACGGGCCGGGCCGGCGATGTCCAGATGGACCCAGGGGACCGAGCCCACGAACTCTCGGAGCAGCATGGCCGCGGCGATGCTGCCGGCCTGACCCGGCCGGCCCACGTTGCGCATGTCGGCCACCTCGGAGTCGATGTGGCTGCGGTAGTCGTCGGGGAGAGGAAGGGGCCAGTTGGGTTCGCCGGCCCGGTCGCCGGCGCCGTGTACCTGATCGATCAGCGCCTGGTCGTTCCCGAGCAGCCCGGCGATCTCCTTGCCCAGGGCCACGATGGCCGCACCGGTGAGCGTGGCCAGGTCGATGATGGCGTCGGGCTCGGACTCGGCGGCGAGGGTGAGGCCGTCGGACAGCACCAGGCGCCCCTCGGCGTCGGTGTTGAGCACCTCGATGGTCTTGCCCTTCCGGGTCGTCAGCACGTCGCCGGGCTTGATGGCCGAGCCACCGGGCATGTTCTCGGTCAACGGGGTGATGGCGGTGATCCGGATGCGCGACCCCAGGGCGGCGGCGGCACCCACGGCGGCGAGGACGGCGGCGGCACCACCCATGTCGGTCTTCATGGTCTCCATACCGGTGGCCGTCTTGAGCGACAGGCCGCCCGAATCGAAGGTGATGCCCTTGCCCACCAGAGCGAGGTGCGGCACGCGGCCGTCGATCTCGATGGGATCCGCGGGCTGGTACTCGACCCTGACCAGCCGGGGCGGCTGGGCAGAGCCGCGGGCCACCCCGAGCAGGCCCCCCAGCCTCTCCTCCACGATCCGATCCTCGTCCCACACCTCCACCGTGAGTTCGGCCACGTCGGCGAAACGCTGGACGAAGTCGTCGGCGAAGGAGGTGGGAGTGAGCGAGCTGGGTGGCTCGTTGACCAGGTCGCGAGCCAGATTGACCGCCACCGCCAGCCGGGCGCCGCGGGCCACCCCGGCGGCCACGGGTCCGAGGTCCGGGGGCGAAGCGGCGACGACTGCGAAGCGGCCCAGCTGATCGGGCTCCTCCCCGGTGCGGAAGTCGTCGAAACGGTAGGCGGTGAGAGCTGCTCCTTCGGACACGGCCGAGGCCGCCAGGTCGGAGGCGATCGCGTCGCTCGCGGGGAGGAGCAGCGCGGCAGCCGACCCCCGCCCCACGGCGCGGACGAATCCGGCCGAAGCCCGGCGGAGGGACTCCATGCCGACCGCTCCGGACAGACCCGCCGCCTCCCCGACGCCGACCAGGATGACGTCGGCTCCGGACGGACCGGGGTTCCCGGAGTCCCCCTCCGCGGCCGGCGGCGCGGCCAGCACCACTACCTGGGTCTGGCCGACCTTGCCGGCGAAACCGCGACGCTTGCACCAGTCCGGGTCGAGAGCCAGGGGAAGACCGCGGTCGGCCAGCCCGGCCGGGTCGACAGCGAACTGCGGCCCGTTCTCGTGAGCGATGACCGGGACTCCGACGGCCACCACGTCGGCGGGGAGCGTGTCGACGGTGGCGGCTTCGATGATCATGACGGCCCTTCCTGTTCTCGAGATTCTGGCTCCTCCCCTTCCGCTTCGGTGGGCCGTTCCCCCGCGGCCCCTCCTTCGGCCCGGATGGACCGGGCCCGTCGGGGTGAGGACCTGGCCAGCAGGTGCTGGTCGCCCTCGGCCCAGCGGGCCAAGGCCCACAACACGTCGGAGAGTCGATTGAGGTACCGTCCGACCAGCGAGCCGTCGATCGGCTCGGCCACCGACAGCCGCTCGGCCCGCCGGACCACGGTCCGGGCCACGTCCAGAGCCGCCGAGGCCCGGTTGGCGCCGGGAATCACGAAGTCGGTGGGCATCTCGAAGCGGCCGATCAGGTCGTCGATGCGGTGCTCGAGTGATTCGACCATCTGCTCGGTCACCAGCGTGGTGCCCGGCTTGAGTTTGGCCCGGTTGGAGGGGGCGGTGGTCACCTCGGCCATCAGGACGTAGAGGTCCCGCTCGAGTGAGGTCAGCAGCTGGTCGAGTTCCGAGCCGGGCTCGGCCTCGGCTCGGGCCACACCCATCATCGCCTGCGCCTCGTCCACGGTGCCGGTGAGGTGGACCAGCCCGGAGTCCTTGGCCACACGGCCGCCGAAGAGCAGGCCGGTAGTGCCGTCGTCGCCGGTCTTGGTGTAGATCTTCAACACGGTGTCCTCACCGGGCCGATGCTAAACGACCCGGCCGTCGGGCCCCCCACCGGAGGGGCCGGCCGGTCCCTCCGCTGGAAGGGGGCGGCCGATGCCGGTCGAGGGCCACTGGAAGGTCCCGGCCCGCCGGACCGGCTCCCGCCGGTAGCCTTGAGGGGCTATGGCCGCCACCCCGACGTCCCCTTCCTCCAGCTATCTCGAGTCCACTTCCCGAAGGGTGGTGGTCTTCGACGGTGCGATGGGCACCAATCTGCAGCTCATGAACCTCACCGCCGACGACTTCGGCGGACCGGACCTCGAGGGTTGCAACGAACTGCTGGCGGTAAGCCGACCCGACGCCATCGACCGGGTCCACCGGTCGTTCTTCGAGGTCGGGTGCGACGTTGTGGAGACCGACACGTTCGGCGCCTTCGCTCCGGTCCTGGCCGAGTACGGGCAGGAGCATCGGGTCCGCGAGCTCAACTTGGCCGCAGCCACCCTGGCCCGCGAGGCCGCCGACGACTTCTCGACTCCGGACAAGCCGCGTTGGGTGGCCGGCAGCATCGGTCCGGGCACCAAGTTCCCCACCCTCGGGCAGATCCGATACGCCACGCTCCGCGACGCCTACCAGGAGCAGGCCGCCGCCCTCATCGAGGGCCGCGTCGACCTCATCATCATCGAGACGGTCTTCGATCTCCTACAGGCCAAGGCCGCAATCAACGGAGCCCGTCGGGCGATGAAGGCGGCCGGTGTCCACCTACCCATCCAGGCCCAGGTCACCATCGAGCTGACCGGCACCATGCTCCCGGGCACCGAGATCGGCGCGGCGCAATGCGCCCTGGAGGCCATGGGGGTCGACCTGATCGGGCTCAACTGCGCCACCGGTCCCAGCGAGATGTTCGAGCCGCTCCGCCACCTCTCCGGGCACGCCACCACGGCGGTGACCTGCCTGCCCAACGCCGGGTTGCCCTCGGTGGTGGACGGGGCCATGCACTACGACCTGACGCCGGACCAGCTGGCCGAGTTCCACCGGCAATTCGTCGAAGAGCTGGGCATCTCGGTCATCGGCGGGTGCTGTGGAACCACCCCGGACCACCTGGCCGCCGTGGTCGCGGCCTGCGCCGACCTCACGCCCCGGGCGCGTCAACCGCTGCCCGAGTACGGGGCCGCGTCCATCTACACCCAGGTCCCCTTCGAGCAGGACACGTCGTTCCTGGTCGTGGGCGAGCGGACCAACGCCAACGGATCGAAGAAATTCCGTGAGGCGATGCTGGAGGCTGACTGGGACACTTGCGTGGCCATGGCCCGCGAGCAGGTCAAGGAGGGCTCCCACCTGATCGATGTGTGCGTGGACTACACCGGCGCAGACGGAGTGGCCGACATGGAGCAGGTGGCCTCCCGTTTCGCCACCCAGTCCACCGTCCCGCTGATGGTCGACTCCACCGAGGCACCGGTGGTCGAGACCGCGCTCTCGTGGATCGGTGGGCGGGCGGTCATCAATTCGGTCAACCTCGAGGAGGGCGACGCTTCCGGAACCAGACTGGATTCGTTCCTCTCCCTGGCCAAGGAGTTCGGGGCGGCCGTGGTCTGTACCTGCATCGACGAGGAGGGCCAGGCGCGCACCGCCGACTGGAAGGTGCGGGCGGCCACCGCCATCCATGACATCGCCGTCGAGCGTTATGGGCTGCGGCCCCAGGATCTCCTGTTCGACGCGCTGGCCCTGCCGCTCTCCACCGGGATGGAGGAGTCGAGGAAGGACGGGATCGAGACCATCGAGGGGATCCGCCGGATCAAGTCCGAGCTTCCCGGGGTGTACACCGTTCTCGGCCTGTCCAATGTCAGCTTCGGCCTGAACCCGGCCGCCCGGCAGGTGCTCAACTCGGTCTTCCTCCACGAGTGCGTGGAGGCCGGCCTGGACGCGGCCATCGTCCACGCTTCCAAGATCCTCCCGCTGTCCAAGATCGACGAGCGGGCCCGCCAGGTCTGTCTCGACCTCATCTACGACCGCCGCCATGACGGTTACGACCCGCTCACCGACCTTCTGGCCCTCTACGAAGGGGTGTCGGCGTCAGCCGGGGCGGTGAAGGAGGACCGCTCGGGCTGGACCGTGGAGCGGCGGCTCGAACACCGGATCGTCGATGGCGACCGCAACGGGATCGAGGAGGATCTCGAGGAGGCCATGGCCGCCGGCCACACACCGCTGATCATCATCAACGACTTCCTCCTGGCCGGGATGAAGACGGTGGGTGAGCTGTTCGCGTCCGGCGAGATGCAGCTGCCCTTCGTGCTGGGCTCGGCCGAGACCATGAAGACGGCGGTGGCCTACCTGGAGCCGTTCATGGAGAAGGCCGATCAGGGTGGCAAGGGCACCATGGTCCTGGCCACGGTCAAAGGCGACGTGCACGACATCGGCAAGAACCTGGTGGACATCATCCTCACCAACAACGGCTACACGGTGAAGAACCTGGGCATCAAGGTCGGGATCGCCGACATGGTGGGTGCCGTCGAGGAGTCCAACGCCGACGCCATCGGGATGAGCGGCCTGCTGGTCAAGTCGACCCTCATCATGCGGGACAACCTGGAGGAGCTCAACCGACGCGGCCTGGCGCACATCCCGGTGATCCTGGGGGGAGCCGCCCTGACCCGAACCTACGTAGAGCGCGACCTTCGGAAGGTCTACGACGGGCGACTCTTCTACGGGAAGGACGCCTTCGAGGGACTGCGCACCATGGACCGTCTGGTTGAGCTGTCGCGCTCCGGTGAGGACGACCCCGAGTTCGGGACAGCCATCGGGGGCCGCGACCTAGGGCCCCGCAAGAGCGAGCAGCGCAGGCAAGCTGCAGCCGAGGCCCTGGCCCGAGGGGAGACCCTGCCGGCTCGCTCGCCGGACGTGGCCACCGACAACCCGACCTTCAAGCCGCCCTTCCTGGGAAGCCGGCTGGCCAAGGGTATGGCCCTCGACGAGATCGCCGCCTACCTCAACGAGACCGCCCTCTTCCGCAACCAGTGGGGCTTCCGTCCGGAGAAGGGCGAGAGCGATCCGGCCTTCAAGGAGCGGATCCGGGCCCTGCTCCGTGAGCAGCTGGCCACGGCCAAGGCCGAACAGCTGCTGATGCCCCAGGTGGCCTGGGGCCACTTCGCCGCCAACGCCGACGGGAACGACCTGGTCATCTTCGAAGACGAGAGTCGGACCAATGAGCTCACCCGCTACTCATTCCCCCGCCAGACCGAAGATCCCTGGCTTTGCATCAGCGACTTCTTCCGGTCGGTGGACTCCGGGGATCCCGACTGGGCCAGCTTCATGGTGGTGACCATGGGCTCGCGGGTCTCCGAGGAGGCATCTCGGCTGTTCGCCGGCGACCAGTACCAGCAGTACCTCTACCTCCACGGCCTCGGGGTGGAGATGGCCGAGGCTCTGGCCGAGTACTGGCATCACCGCGTCCGCGAGGAACTGGGCTTCGCCGACGAGGACGGGCCCAACCTCACCGGCCTGTTCCGCCAGAAGTACCGCGGCGGGCGCTACTCATGGGGCTATCCGGCCTGCCCGGATCTCGAGGACAATGCCAAGGTGGTCGAGCTGCTCGGTGCCGATCGGATCGGGGTGGAGGTGAGCGACGGTTTCCAGCTCTTCCCTGAGCAGTCGACCACCGCCATCATCTGTCACCACCCGCAGGCCAAGTACTTCGTGGCCTGACCGCGCCATGACGCCCCAGGGGCCCGGCGGCCGACCGGCGCAGCGGGCGGCACTGATCCCCGCGGCTCCCGCGCTCCGCGGAAAAACAGGTGCGTTAGCAATCGGTGATCACTACGATTGGAGGGGATGCAGGAAGCCTTAGTACCGCCAGGCCTCACCGCGGCCGTCACGACCGTGACCGCGGTCGAGTACGGGCTGGTGGCGCTGGCTGTGGTCACCTTGGGTGCGCTCCTGGGCCTTCGGGCCAAACGGGACCACGATCAGAAGCTCCGCAAAGCGGCCAGTGTGGGCTACTACGACCCCGACGCCGCCCGGTACTGGCACGGCGCGGTCGCCCCGCAACCCAGTGGCCCCCCGGTCGACGAAGCCCGGCCGTTGGCCCCCAGCTTCGTGGCTCCCGGACGAAACAAGACCTCCGCTCAGAAGGACGCCAGGCCGCGCTCGCCATCGCCGGTGCCGTCGGCGTTCAGCGTCTTCGCAGAAGACCCCTCGGAGCCGGTGCCGGCCTTCGATCCCATGGCAGCGGTCCAGGCCAGGCCGGCGACCACCACGCTTGCGCCGCCACCGCCTCCTGCTTCGCCCTCCCCCCCACCGGAGCCGCTGCCCCCTCCGCCGCCGCCCCCGCCGCCGTCTTCGCCACTGCCCCCTCCGCCCCCGGCCGCGGCTCACGCCTCGCGGGCGACAAGGTCGGACCCGTCCCTGCCCCGGCTGGAGCAGCCCCCACCACCAGTTCAACCGGCACCCGAGCGGACCGAGCCCCTCGGTCGCTGACCGGCGCGGACCGACTGGCCCGCCCGAGTCGGAGCTGCTGACTGGCGTCCCGCGGGCGGGGCCGAGTGGCCGGTGGGGACGCCGGTGTCGAACAGCCGCAGCCGTTCGGCGCCCTCGAGGTCGACGACGCGCCGATCTGGCGCCGGCAACCCGGGACCGGAGGGTTCCGGCCGAGGGGCGGGATGCGTGGGGCGGACCTTCGGGAGGCTAGAGCGCCAGTGTCGCGCCCCCGTCGACCACCAGGGCAGCGCCAGTGATGAACTGGGCCTGGTGGGAGCACAGGAAGGCGGCGATGCACCCGAAGTCGGACGGGTCGCCCATGGGCCCGGACCCACCGAGCTCCTTCATCCGGTCGGTGGCATGGGGCCCGGGGCAGAGCAGGTTCATCGTGATCCCCCTTTCCTCAGCGGCCATGTCCTGGGCGGCCGTCTTGACCCAGGCCCACAGTGCGGTCCGTGCCGTGTTGGACAGGGCCAGGGTCGGAAGGGGTTGAACCACCGAGTACGAGGTGATGTAGACGAGCCGTCCCCACCCGTGGTGGCGCATCGAAGGGGCGGCCGCCCGGGTGAGCCGGATGGCGGACAACAGGTTGGCGTTGAGGGCCGCCTCCAGCTGGGCGTCGTCGAGGTCGAGAGCCCGGCCCGGCGGTGGCCCCCCGGCATTGGCGATCACGATGTCGACGGCTCCGAAGGTCGCTACCGTGGCCTCGACCAGTCGGGCCGGAGTACTCGGGTCGGTGATATCGGCCACGCGGGTGGCCACCTCGGCACCGGAGGTCCGCAGCGAGGAAGCCGTGTCGGTCAGGGCGGTCTCGTCGCGGGACGACAACATGACCCGTACTCCCTCACCGGCCAACGCCTCCGCGGTGGCCCGCCCGAGCCCACGCGAGCCCGCCACGACGAGCGCCGCCTTCCCTGCGATGCCCAGATCCATCCGAGGCCCTCCTAGGCGTCGATCACGGCGAGGGCGTGGTCGGCCTTGTTGAGCGGTTCGGGCTCCCCGTCCTGCCCGATGACCACGATGTCCTCCAGCCGCATGCCGAACCGACCGGGCAGGTAGATCCCGGGCTCCACCGAGAAGGCGTGGCCCGGTTGGAGACGTACGTCGTTGCCCGCCACCAGGTACGGGTCCTCGTGCTCCTCGATCCCGATCCCGTGCCCGGTACGGTGCACGAAGTAGGTCGCCGTAGCCGGCCTCCCGGATGATCTCCCTCGCCACGTGGTCGACGTGCTCCGCGGTCACCCCGGCCCGGGCCGAGGCCGTCGCCGCCTGCTGAGCCTCCAGGAGCACCCGGTAGCACTGCTCGACCTCGCCGGAGGGAGTGCCGGTGACTACGGTGCGGGTGATGTCCGAGCAGTAGCCGACGTCGCCGCCGAGAGAGAACGACCCGCCGAAGTCGCAGACCACCGTCTCGCCGGGCCCGATGATCCGGGGACCTGGCTCGTGATGAGGACTGGCAGCGTTGGGTCCGCTGCCGACGATGGCGAAGTTGACCTGGTTGTGGCCCTCTTCGATCAGCAGGGCGGCCAGTTGGGCCGAGACGTCGGCCTCGGTGTGTCCGATCAGGCCGATCTCCCCCTCCTGCAGCATGGTGGCCACCCGGTCGGCGGCCGCCCCGGCCCGGCGCAGAGCCTCCAGCTCGGAGGGGTCCTTGACCGCCCGGATCGGGGAGGTCACCGCCGAGGCCTCGACCCAGCCGGCCTCGGGTAGTCGGCGCTGGAGAGCCAGCACGGTGGTGGCCCACGCCCGGTCGGACACCGCCAGGCGGAGTCGATCCCCCCGAGGCGATCCGGCGGCCGCCGATCCCACCAGAGCGGTTACCTGGTCGAGGGGGTCCTCGAGTGTCGTCCCAGGGCACCGTCGTGAACAGGTCCCCGGCATCGGGGACCCGCGGAGCCTCGAGGGCCGGGACCACCAGGACCGGGTCTCCTTCGAGCGGGAGCACCAGCATGGTCAGCCGCTCGAGGGGCATGGCCCGATACCCGGTGAGCCAGGGCAGGTCGGCCCCATGGGACAGGAGCAGGACGTCCACGCCGAGCTCGCCCATGCGGGCCCGAACCCTCGACATCCGTTCGTGCCGCCATTGACGGGCGGCGGCGCCGAGCCGCTCCATCGGCCATCGACGGCGCCCCGGCCCCGGCCCTGACCGCGCCGGCCGGTCCGCGTGGAGATCACGGACCCCGACGATCGAGGCTTCCGCCGCCTCGTCGGGCGTGATAGCTCGACCGGGTGAGGGGCGACGCCTGCACATGGGCGAACCCCATGGCCATCCCCGCCCGTCGGATCGCCTCGAACTCCTCGGGGGTCCAGAACCGGGCCACGGGAAGGTGGCGCCGACTGGGCCGCAGGTACTGGCCGACGGTGACGATGTCGACACCGACGGCCCGCAGGTCGGTCGAGCGTGGCCAGCACCTCGTCCTCGCGCTCGCCCATGCCGAGGATGATCCCGGACTTGGTGGTGAGGCCGGCCTCCTCGGCCCGGGCCAGCACCCCCAGGCTGCGGGCGTATCCGGCCGAGGGCCGCACCGCCCGCTGGAGCCGGGCCACCGTCTCGATGTTGTGGTTGAGGACGTCGGGACGTGCGTCGAAGATGGTGCTCAGCGACTCCTCGTCGCCTTTGCAGTCCGAGATCAGCACCTCGATGGTGGTAGCCGGGGTCCGGCTGCCGGACGGCGGCGATGGTGGCGGCAAAGGCGCCGGCACCTCCGTCGGCCAGGTCGTCACGGGCCACGCAGGTGATCACGGCATGGGCCAGCCCCATCCGCTCCACCGCCTCGGCCACCCGCTCCGGCTCACCGGGGTCGAGGGGAAGGGGATGGCGGGTGTCCACCTGGCAGAACCCGCACGCCCGGGTGCACCGCGAGCCGTTGATCATGAAGGTGGCGGTGCCGTCCGACCAGCACTCGTAGATGTTGGGGCAACCGGCCTCCTCGCACACCGTGACCAGGTCGAGGTCCCGCAGATCCCTGGCGGAGGCCGAGGTAGTCGCCCCCCATCGTGGCCCGCACCCGGAGCCACGCGGGCTTGCGCTGATCCAGCGCCACGCCGGCAGTCGGATCGACCCCGGCCCTTGCCAGACGTCGCTGGAGGGGGTCGGTGCCGGCCCGCCGTCCGAAGGCCACCGCCACCGGCTCAGGCCGGACAGTGGCGTACCGAGGGGCCCACCGACGGAGCCCGCATCGGAGCGGCCGGCCACCTGCCTCGGAGGTGACCGGTCGGCGCGACGGGCCGGCGGTCACCAGCTGGGACTCCTCGACCGGACCCCACCGTGATGCGGCTGCGGCGATCACCGCCTCCACGGCCTGGGGGACCGTGCAGGTCAGGCCCTCGGCAGCCAACGAGGTGACCGGACGGTCGGCGATCCCGCACGGCACGATGTGGTCGAACATCGAGAGGTCGGTATCGACGTTGAGCGCGAAGCCGTGAGTGGTGCGGTCCCCGCGATGTCCGGACCCCGATGGCGGCGATCTTGCGGGGCCCGGTGCCCCCGGGGCCGGGATCCTCGTCGAGACCGACCCAGACGCCCGGGATAGCCTCGAGCCGGCCGACACCGCTCGGGGCCATACCCAGGGAGACCAGGGCGTCGATGACCACCTGCTCGACCCGGTGCACGTGGGCCCGGCCCTGATGGGGGCCGGGGCCCACCGTGAGCAGGGGATAGCCGATCAGTTGGCCGGGGCCGTGGTAGGTGACGTCGCCGCCCCGGTCGACCGGGACCAGCTCGGCGCCGACGGAGGCCGGGTCGACCAGCACGTGGTCGAGGTCGCCGTTGCGGCCGAGGGTGTAGACGGGGGGATGCTCCAGCAGGAGCAGGTAGTCCTCGGTCGAGCGCCGACTGATGGCGCGCTGCAGCGCCCAGGCCTCCCGGTAGGGCACCCGTCCCAGCCAGCGAACCCTCATCGGTGTCGATCGCCGGGCCCGAGGCCGCCGAGGACGGTGCCTACAGCTCGCCGGCCCAGTCACGTTCGTTCAGGATCTCGGACAGCCGGGCCAGGAACCTGGCCACGTAGGCGCCGTCGACGGCCCGGTGGTCGAAGGTCATCGCCGCCAACCCGACCGAGTGGATGGCGATCGACTCGGTCCCGTCGGGGAGCTCCACCACCACCGGCTCTGCGGGCCACGCCGTCGGTGGACAGGATGGCCACCTGGGGTTGGTTGATGATGGCGCCGGTGATCAGCGTGCCGAACGGTCCGGCGTTGGTGATCGAGAAGGTGCCCTCGCTGATGTCGTCGAGACTCAGACGCTTGGTCCGCGCCCGCTCGGCCACGTCGCGGATCCGGCGGGCCATGCCGCGCAGGTTGAGCTCCTCGGCGTTGTGGACCACCGGGACGATGAGTCCCTCGTTGTCGAGGTCCACGGCGATGCCCAGGTTGATGTCGTGGTGGACGATCAGCGCGTCGTCACCCACCGAGGCGTTGAGGTGGGGGAATTCGGCCAGCGCCTCGACCGTGGCCCGGGCGGCGAACGGGAGGTAGGTGAGGCTGAAGCCCTCCTCGACCTTGAACCGGTCGCCGTGGGCCCGACGGACCTGCTCGACCCGCTCGTAGTCGACCTCCTTGACCATCAGGGTGTGGGCGGAGGTGGCCTTGGACCGGACCATGTGCTCGGCCGTGCGGCGCCGGATGTTGGTGAAGGGAACCACCTCGTCCCGGGCGGCGGTGGCTGACGGGGCCGCAGGCGCTGACGGGGCCGACGTCGGCGCGGGCGCGGCCTGCGCACGCAGCGGAGCGGCCGGCTCCTGGGCGGAGGGCGGGGTCACGGGGACAGGTCCCCGTCGGTCGGCGATGCTCGGCACCCGGGCCGGGGCGGCCGTCTGGTCGATCCCGGGGCCCGGACCTCCGTCCCTCGGCGATGACGGCCTCCACGTCGCCCCGGGTGATCCGGCCCCCGAGTCCGGTGCCCGTGACCGGGCCGGGTCGATGTCGTGCTCGTTGAGGAGCTTGCGCACCACCGGCGAGAGGACCAGCCCCTCGCCCGAGCCGTTCAGGGTCGGCGCCGGGGGAGGGTGTGGGCGATCCGGCGGATGGGGACGGGCTCTCCGACAGGTCGGTCGGGGACGGCGCCGCGCCGCGCGGAGCCGCTGACGGTGGCGGCGGGGCCGGGGGGGCCGGTATGTCCGTGGCAGCGGAAGCGTCGGTGACGGGCGGCCCCGGGGCCGGCTCGGTCGCCGGGGCCCCAGCGTCCTGCACCGGCACCGATCCGGTGCCGGTGGCCGAGCCGGTGTCGGCGTCGCCGATCACGGCCAGGGTGACGCCGACGTCGACCGTGTCCCCCTCCTCCACCAGGATGGCGGTGAGCACGCCCTCGGCCGGCGAGGGCACCTCGGAGTCGACCTTGTCGGTGGACACCTCGAACAGCGGCTCGTCCCGGGCCACCTGGTCTCCGACGGCCTTGTACCACTTGGTGATGGTCCCCTCGGTCACCGTCTCGCCCAGCTGCGGCATGGTCACGTCAGGCAACGTGGAGCCCCCTTCCGGTCAGCGCCAGCACCGTCTCGCCGAACGTCTCGGACAGGGACGGGTGCGGCTGGAGGAACTGGGCCACCTCGTCGGCGGTGGCCTCCCAGTTGACGGCCAGGTACCCGGCACCGAGCTGCTCGGTCACCCACGGACCGACCATGTGGACCCCGAGGATCCTTCCGGTCGACCCGTCGGGCCGCCGCTCGGCCACCACCTTGACCAGGCCCTCGGTGTCCCCGATGATCCGGGCCCGGCTGTTGCCCCCGAAGGGGTCCTTCTTGACCACGACGTCGTAACCCGGCCTCCGTGGCGGCCGCCTCGGTCAGGCCGGCGAAGGCCACCTCGGGATGGCAGTAGATGGCCCACGGCACCCGGTCGTAGTCCACCGGGACCACCGGCTCGCCGAGGATGCCCTTGACCACCACGATCCCCTCGGCGAAGCCCACATGGGCCAGCTGCGGGGTGCCGGCCACCACGTCGCCCACCGCCCACACGCCGTCGGCGCCGGTGCGCATGGTCGCGGTCGGTGACCACGAAGCCCCGATCGTCCACCACCACGCCGGTTCCCGGCGCCACCAGGCCCTCGGTGCGGGGCCGGCGACCGACCGACACCACCACGGCGTCCACGGCCAGCTTCTCGCCGTCGCCGTAGGACACGACGGTGCCCCTTCCGGAGGGATCGGGGGTGTGGCCCTGCAGCTGCACTCCGGTCTTCACGTCGATGCCCCGCTTCCGGAACGAGCGGGCCACCGTCTTCACCACGTCCTCGTCGCAGCCGTTGAGGATGGTCGGCAGGGCCTCGAAGACGGTGACCGTGGACCCGAGGTCGCTCAGCATCGAGGCGAACTCGCACCCGATGGCACCCCCGCCGACCACGGCCACCGACGACGGCAGCTCCTCGAGGGCCAGGACCTCGTCGGAGGTCATGACCAGCTGACCGTCGATGTCGAACCCGGGGATGGTGCGGGGCACCGATCCCGCGGCCAGCACCACGTCGGTGCCGGTGATCTCGGTGGTCGACCCGTCGTTGCCGGAGACCTGCACCCGGTGGTCGGGAAGCAGGGTGCCGCTCCCGCTGAACACGGTCACGCCCCGTCCCTTCAGCAGGCCGGCCAGACCCCTTGAACAGCTGGTCGACCACCTCCTGCTTGCGGGCCTGGCTCACCGAGAAGTCGACCAGGGACGGATGGGCCGGTCGGAGCCGGCGTTGACCCCGAACCGGCTGGAGCCGGCCACCGTGCGGAAGACCGCCGCCGTCTCCAGGAACTCCTTGGCCGGCACGCACCCCCGATGCAGGCAGGTGCCTCCCACCTTGTCCATCTCCACGATGGCCACCGACAGGCCGGCGGCGGCCCCGTAGAGGGCGGTGGCGTACCCGCCGGGGCCCCCGCCGATGATGACCACGTCGAAGGCCTCCCCGGCCTCTCCGACCGCCGGCTGCCGCTGACCTCCGCTGTCCCGGTCGATCCCCCGGTCGACTCCCCCCGATGCCCTTGCATCCGTTGCCACCTCGGGTGCCGTGGGAACCACCTCCGTCGCGGTGCTCGCGCCCGGTGCGCGAACCGCTGTCCAGCCTACCGGTCCTCGTGACCGGCCCACCTCGGTACTCGCGGGTGACCGCCGGCTCGACTGCCCCGGCCCGACCGGCCGCGCCGGCCGAGTCCGCGGGGTCAGCCGATCCGCCGGCTGGCGGCCCCACGCCGAGATCATCGGCGAGGTGGCGAAGTCGAGTCCCCCGGCGTCGACGGCGGCCAGGTGCCGATCGATCTCCTCGTCGGTGGCCAGCCCGTCGGCCACCAGTCGCTCCCGGATCTGCTCCACCGTGGCCCGCTCGAGAACCGTGCATGCCGGCGCCGGTCACCGGGAAGAAGGCGTCGGCGGCCACATCGACCAGCCGGCTGTCGCGGAGCCGGGGGAGGGTCCGCCCGAAGGCGGTGTCGGCCCCCCGCTCGGCCAGCAGGGCCGGAATCCGCGCCGCAGCCGGTTGGCCAGGACTGCTCGGGCCCGTACTCGTCGATGCAGGTCAGGGGCTGGAGCGCCGGGTCGGCGTCCTCGACCAGCAGCCACCCCCCGGGCGGAGCACCCGACCATGGCCGCCATGGCCTCGCCGCGGCGGGGAACATGGACGAGGACCAGCGGGCGTGGATCAGGTCGAAGGGCCCGGCGGGCGGCGGGTCGAGCGCCGACGTCGTGGACGGCCGGACCTCGAAGGGCCGGCCGGCCGGCACCGCCCCATCCACGACAGGTCGATGTCGGTGGCCAGCACCGAGCCCGTCCGGGCCCGACCCGGTCGGCCATCCAGGACGCCACGCTCGGCCCGCCGGCCCCCACCTCCCAGCAGCGCCAGCCCGTCCGCGATGCCGAGTCTCGAGGTGCCGGAAGGTCGAGGGGTCGAACAGGGTGGCCAGGGCGGCGAGCCGCTCGCCGGCCTCGGCCTGCCGGTTGTCGAGCAGGTACCCTCGTCCCCGGCCGACGGGCTCGTGGTCGCTCCGGGTCGGCCGCGGCTCAGGAGAGCACCCGCCGCCGGAAGTTGCGGAGCCCGAGCCCGAGGAAGAGCGCCAGGAAGCCGGTCAGCACCGGATAGATCACGTAGAGGTGCATGTGGGGGGCGTCGGTGAGGGCGGCCCGCATGCCCTCGTTGACGTAGATCAGCGGATTGATCAGCACCAGGGTCTGGAGCCAGTGCCAACCGCCCGACCTCGATCGGGGCCAGCCGGGTCCATTCGTAGTAGGTCCCCCCGAGGAAGGTCACCGGCAGGATGATGAACCCGAACATCAGGCCGATGTTGCGGGGCTCGAAGCTGGTCCCGAGCAGCAGGCCGAGCGAGGCCATGGTCACGCAGGCCAGCGGGACCAGGGTGACGATGATCCACCAGTGGAGGTTGAGGTGGGCCTCGACCCCCTTGGCGTGGACCACCGAGGCGATGGGCAGCACGATGATGGCCGAGATCAGGCCCTGCACCGCGCCGGAGAGGACCTTGGCCATGGCCACCAGCCAGATGGGGCACGGGCGCCTGCACCCGGTCCTCGATCTCGCGGGTGAAGCCGAACTCCTGGGACATGATCAGCGCCACCGACTGCACGCCCTGGAAGAGGATGGAGATCCCCACCACGCCGGGGACCAGCAGGGTGGCGAAGGCCGACTCGGCCACCGGACCCCCGCCGCCGCCGATGCCCTGGCCGATCTTCGGGAACACGTAGAGGAAGACGAAGCAGAGCAGGAACGGCTGGACCAGCACCCGGATCACGAACTCGATGAGGTGCTTGCGCAGCACCACCAGGTCCCGGAGGATCAGCGCCCACAGGGCGATGCGGCCGGCGTCGAACGCCGAGCGGGTGGGCCGGGTCTGCAGCACGATGGCGATCGGTGGCGACGGTGTCGACGGTGCTCATCCGTCCCGCAGCTCCTTGCCGGTGAGATTGATGAAGACGGTCTCCAGCGTGGGCTCGGTCACCGAGAGGTCGAGCACGGGGAACCCGGCCTCCTCGGCCGCCGGCGACCACCCTGGGCAGCAGCCGGTCCTTGCCCTTCACGTGGAGCTCCACGCCCCCCTCGATGGGTCGGGTCCGGGTGACCCCGTCGACCCGTGCTCGGCCAGGACCCGGGCCAGCTCGGTCCGGTCGCCCGAGGCGGTGACCGTGACGATGGTGTCGGCATCGATCTGCTGCTTGAGGGCGGCCGGGGTGTCCAGGGCCAGGATCTTCCCCCGGTCCATGATGGCCACCCGGCCGCACAGCTGGTCGGCCTCCTCCATGTAGTGGGTGGTGAGCAGGATGGTCTGGCCCTCGGCGTTGAGGGCTGCGCAGGGTGTCCCACAGGGCCAGCCGGCTCTGGGGGTCGAGCCCGGCGGTGGGCTCGTCGAGGAAGAGGACGGCCGGCCGGTGGAAGATGGCCCGGGCCACCATCAGCCGTTGGGCCATCCCCCCCGACAGGGCGTAGACCGAGGCGTCCGCCCACTTCTCCAGCTGGAACTGCTCCAGCAGCTCGGTGGCCGTCGCGCCGGGACTCGCGGGCCGGGATGCCGAACAGCCGGCCGTGGAAGTAGAGGTTCTCCCACACGGTCAGCTGCCGGTCCAGGGTGTTCTGCTGGCTGACGATCCCGAGGATCTGCTTGGCCAGGGCCGGGTGGGCCACCACGTCGATGCCGCCCGACGAAGCGCCCGGCCGGAGGTGGGGATGACCCGGGTGGTCAGCATGCCGGCGGTGGTGGTCTTGCCGGCGCCGTTGGGCCCGAGCAGCCCGAAGATCTCGCCCCGGCTCCACCTCGAGGTCGAGCCCGTCGACGGCGCGGAGATCCGATCCGGCGTAGACCTTGGTCAGCCCGACGGTCCGGATGATGGCGCTGCCGCCGGAGGCCGGTCGGCGGACGGGGTCGAGACGGTCGATGGTCATGGCACTCGCCGGCGACACTACCGCCGACCGCGGCCGCCCCCGTCCCCGGCGGCCGTGCCGACGGGCCGGACTCGGCGGCGGGACGGTCGGGACGGCGACGTCCGGGTGTCGGGCCTACTTGGGCGGCATCCGGATGCCACCGTCGAGCCGGATGACCTCGGCGTTCAGGTAGCTGTTGGAGGCGATGTGGGCCACCAGCTCGCCGAATTCGGCCGGGTTGCCCAGCCGCTTGGGGAAGTTGACCGACTCGGCCAGGACGTTGCGGGCCTCGTCGGGCAGCATGGCCAGCAGCGGGGTGTCGAACAGCCCGGGGGCGATGGCCAGCACCCGGATCCCCACCACGGCCAGGTCCCGGGCGGCCGGCAGGGTCATGCCCACGATGGCCCCCTTGGAGGCCGAGTAGGCCAACTGGCCGATCTGGCCGTCGAAGGCGGCCACCGAGGCGGTGTTGACGATCACGCCGCGCTCGCCGTTCTCCTGGGGCTCGACGGTGGCCATGGCCGAAGCCGCCTTGGTCATCACGTTGAACGTCCCGATCACGTTGAGGTTCTGGATGAACTGGAACGGCGCCAGGTCGTGGGGCGAGCCATCGCGGTTGATCACCCGACCCACCCATCCGGTGCCGGCGCAGTTCACCGCGATGCGCAGGTTGCCCCCCTCGGCGGCCTGGTCGACCGCCTTCTGGCAGTCGTCGGGCTCGGTGACGTCGCCGCCGACGAAGTTGGCGTTGGCGCCGATCTCGGCGACCACCTCCTTGCCCCGCTCCTCGTTGCGGTCGAAGACGGTGACCCGCACCCCGCGGGCGGCGAGGTTGCGGGCGGTGGCCTCGCCGAGGCCCGAGGCGCCCCCGGTGACGATTGCTGAGCTTCCCTGGATCTCCATGCCAGCAGGTTACGGGAGGGCGGGCCGGAGCCAAAACGGTGCCGGGGCGCCGGACGTGGCTCGACCGCCCGGGTCCGGCCGCCGGTCCCAGCTCGGTCGGCTACTGGAGGTCGGCCGCCTCGGTGGCCAACAGGTCGACCAGGTCGTTCATCCGGTCCCCCGAGTGGCCCTTGACCCAGGCGAAGGTGACCGGCCGGGCGGGATCGAGCGCCAGGGCCAGCAGCTCCTTCCAGAGGTCCTGGTTGGCCACCGGCTTGCCCTGGGTGTTGCGCCAGCCACGGCGCTCCCACCCCACCCACCACTTGTGGCGGAAGCAGTTGACCACGTAGGTCGAGTCGCTGACCACGTGGAGCGGGCCGGGAAGGCGCCTGCAGGGCACGGACCACCGCGGTCACCTCCATCCGCTGGTTGGTGGTGTGCGGCTCGCCGCCGCTGTCCGACGGCCCGCCGTCCACCGCCCAGGCCCATCCCCCCGGTCCCGGGTTCCCCCGGCACGCGCCGTCGGTGTACACGACGGTCGGCTCGTCCGGGTCGGGGCGTCGGTGCATCCATCGGCACAGCATGCCCGATCGGGACGGTACGCCCGGCGGCCTGCCTGGTCCGGACTCGCGGCGATGACTTCCCCTGCCGCCCGGCGGGTGGGAGCATGGGGTAGGTGCTGTTCGACGGAGTGAGCCACCAACTTCCCGACGCCGATCCCGTCGAGACCTCGGAGTGGCTCGACGCCTTCGACGACGTGGTCGACGTCCACGGTCGGACCCGGGCCCGCTACCTGCTGATGCGGATCCTGGAGCGGGCCCGCCAGAAGCAGGTGGACTTTCCGGCCACCGTGTCGTCCCCCTACGTCAACACCATCCCCTCCGACGAGGAGCCGGACTTCCCCGGGGACGAGTACCTCGAACGCCGGATCCGGGCCTTCATCCGCTGGAACGCCGCGGTGATGGTGGTCCGGGCCAACGTGCGGTCCGAGGCCATCGGCGGCCATCTGTCCACCTACGCCAGCTCCGCCTCGCTCTACGAGGTGGGCTTCAACCACTTCTTCCGGGGCAAGGACGACGGGGCGCCCGGGGACCAGGTCTACTTCCAGGGCCATGCCTCCCCCGGCATCTACGCCCGGGCCTTCGTCGAGGGTCGGCTGTCCGAGGAGCAGCTGGACAACTTCCGCTTCGAGGTGGGGGCCGACGGGCTCTCCTCCTACCCCCACCCGCGGCTGATGCCCGAGTTCTGGGAGTACCCGACGGTGTCGATGGGGCTCGGACCCCTCAACGCCATCGCCCAGGCCCACGTGAGCCGTTACCTCCACGCCCGCGGGCTGGTCGACACCTCGGACAGCCGGGTCTGGTGCTTCGTCGGCGACGGCGAGTTCGACGAGCCCGAGACCATCGGCGCCCTCGGGATGGCCGGCCGGGAGCACCTCGACAACCTGGTGTTCGTGGTCAACTGCAACCTCCAGCGGCTCGACGGGCCGGTGCGGGGCAACGGCAAGGTCATCCAGGAGTTCGAGGCCCTGTTCCGCGGGGCCGGGCTGGAACGTGATCAAGGTCATCTGGGGTCGCACCTGGGACGACCTGTTGGCCAAGGACGTCGAGGGCGTCCTGCTCAACAAGATGAACTCGACCGTCGACGGCGAGTTCCAGAAGTACGCCACCGAGTCGGGCGCCTACATCCGGGAGCACTTCTTCGGCCCCGACCCCCGCCTGCAGGCGCTGGTGGCCCATCTCTCCGACGAGGAGCTCCAGTCCCTGCCCCGGGGCGGCCACGACTACCGCAAGCTCTACGCCGCCTACAAGGCGGCCACCGAGCACGTCGGGGCGCCGACCGCCATCCTGGCCAAGACCATCAAGGGCTGGACGCTCGGCCCGGAGATCGAGGCCCGCAACGCCACCCACCAGATCAAGAAGATGACCAAGGCCCAGCTGCTCACCCTGCGCAACCGGCTGTTCCTCCACGAGGAGATCCCCGAGCACGACCTCGACGCCGACCTGCCCCCCTACTACCGGCCGGCCCCCGACGAGAAGGCCGCGGTGTACCTGGCCGAGCGCCGGCGGGCCCTGGGCGGGCCGCTGCCCCAGCGGGTGGTGCGGTCCCGGCCCCTCCGCCCCCCGACCCGGCCGGCTTCGCCGACCTGTCGGCCGGCTCGGGCCGCCAGGCGGTGTCCACCACCATGGCCTTCGCCCGCCTGCTGCGCGTCGCTGGTCCGGGATCCCTCCATCGGGGCGCGCATCGTCCCCATCGTCTCCGACGAGGCCCGCACCTTCGGCCTCGAGTCCCTGATCAGCGAGGTGCAGATCTACGCCCCCGAGGGCCAGCGCTACACGCCGGTCGACGCCGGGCTGGCCCTCCACTACGCCGAGAGCGCCTCCGGCCAGGTCCTGCAGGAGGGCATCAGCGAGGCCGGCGCGGTGGCCGCCTTCACCGCCGCGGCCACCTCGTACGCCACCTGGGGCGAGCCGATGATCCCCTTCTACCTCTTCTATTCGATGTTCGGCTTCCAGCGGGTGGGCGACCTGCTGTGGGCGCTGGGCGACGCCGGGGCCGGGGCTTCCTGCTCGGGTGCACCGCCGGGCGGACCACCCTCAACGGCGAGGGCCTCCAGCACCAGGACGGCCACTCGCTGCTGCTGGCCTCGACCGTCCCGAGCGTCGCCGCCTACGACCCCGCCTTCTCCTACGAGGTGGCGGCCATCGTCGAGGACGGGATCCGGCGGATGACCGGGCCCGAAGCCCGAGGACCGGCTCTGGTACCTCACCCTCTACAACGAGAACTACCCGATGCCCGCCCTGCCCCCCGACCCCGCCGAGGCCGAGCGGGTCCGGCTCGGGACCATCAAGGGCCTGTACCGGTTCGGCGAGGGGGCGGTGGACCGGTCCGCCGTCCGCCGCCGGCAGCCGCTGCCGGGCCACCCTGCTGTTCTCCGGTTCGGCGTGGCGGGCGACGGTCGAGGCCCGGCGGCTGCTGGCCGCCGACTGGGGGGTCGACGCCGACCTGTGGTCGGTGACCTCCTACAAGTCGCTGCGGGAGGATGCCATCTCGGTCGGAGCGGTGGAACCGCCTCCATCCCGGCCAGCCGGCCACGGGTGCCCTTCGTCACCGAGTCGCTGGCCGGGTCGGGCGGCCCCATCGTCGCCGTGACCGACTTCATGCGCTCGGTGCCCGACCAGGTGTCGCGTTGGATGCCCCGCCGGTTCACCTCGCTCGGCACCGACGGGTTCGGACGATCGGACACCCGGGAGGTCCTGCGCCGCTTCTTCGAGGTGGACGCCGCCCACGTGGTGGTGGCCGTGCTGCCCGGCCTGGCCGCCGAGGGATCCGTGCCGGCCCGGCGGTGGCCGAGGCCATCGAGCGCTACGGCATCGACGCCGGGCTCGGCCGACCCGTGGTCCGGCTGAGACCGGGCGCCCACGGGAGTCGGGATTGCTCGCTCGGTTGCGGATCCTGGCTAGCCTGACCTGGTGATCCACGTGACCGGCGACGACGCCGTAGACCAGCTGCTCTCGGACGATCCACTGGCCCTCCTCATCGCCATGGTGCTGGACCAGCAGGTCCCCCTGGAGCGGGCCTTCCGGTCGCCCTACGACCTGCGGGAACGGCTGGGCGGCGAGCTGGACGCGGCCGCAGCTGGCCTCCATGGACCCCGAGGCCCTGGCCGCGGTGTTCAGCGAGAGGCCGGCGCTCCACCGGTTCCCCAGGTCGATGGCCGGACGGGTCCAGGAGGTGTGCACGGTCATCGTCGACTCCTACGGGGGCGATGCCGCAGCCATCTGGACATCGGCCGCCGACGGCAAGGCAGCTCCTCGCCAATGTGAAGGCGCTGCCCGGGTTCGGTGAGCAGAAGGCGCGGATCTTCGTCGCCCTGCTGGGCAAGCAGCTCGGTATCCGGCCTCCCGGTTGGGAGAAGGCGGCCTCCCCGTTCGGCGACAGCCGGTACCTTCCGGTCGGTGGCGGACATCGACTCGCCCGAGGCCCTGGCCAAGGTGCGCCAGTACAAGCAGAAGGCCAAGGCGAAGGCCAAGGCCAAGGCCACGGCCAAGGCGGGCCGACGTCGGGCTGAGACCACCCATGGCCGCGCCGGACCCCTGGGGCCTCGACGACCGGAGGCTCTATCTCTGCACTCCCGACCGACCGGACCTCGAGCGGTTCGTCGAAGCCTGCATCGCTCGGCGGCGTGGACCTCGTCCAGCTGCGGGAGAAGCACCTCGACGACCGGCGAGCTGAGCCGAGCGGGCCTCGCTGGTGCAGCGGGTCTGCCGGGCCCACGGGGTGCCCTTCATCCTCAACGACCGGCCCGACCTGGCCGCTGCCATCGGGGCCGACGGCGTCCATGTGGGCCAGGACGACGTGTCGCCGGTCGTGGCACGCCGGTCAGGTGGGCGAGCACGCCATCGTCGGCCTCTCGACCCACGCGGTGTCGAGTTGGAGGCGGCCCTCGGCGGTCCGGACGCCGGCACGGTCGCCAGCCGCCCCGGGCCGACGCCGGGCCTGGCCCGGCCCCCGTCGACTACCTCTCGGCCGGCCCGGTGGTCCCGACGCCGACCAAGCCGGGGCGGCCCGGTACCGGCCTCGGGTACATCAGCGAAGCGGTGGCCCGCTCCCCTTGGCCGGTGTGGGTCACCGGCGGGGTCGATCCCGCCACGGTGGGGCCGATGGCCGCAGCCGGCGCCCGGCACTTCGTCGTGGTCCGGTGGCTCACCGAGGCCGAGGACCCCGAGGTCAGTGCCCGACGGCTACGCCGGGCCATCGACGAGGCCGTCGATCAGCGCCGTCGCTGCGGCGTCGACCTGAGCGGGCCCGACGTGCTCAGCCGGCCCGCGGCCGGTGGCTTCGGTCATCCGGCCTTGATCACCTTGGCGCCGGCCGGCAGCTTGACCGGGGGCGAGGAGCCCGACCTGGGAGATGATCAGTTGCACCGAGGACGAGGCCACCGTCAGGGTGAACTCCGAGACGTAGGGGCCCGAGACGGTGTAGCCGAAATGCGCCGCTCTGCCTGCCCTGGGTGGTGGTCTCCGAGAGGGTGAACGTGTAGGTGTCCCCCGAGTGCTGACACGTCCTTGGCCTGCTTGGCATAGGGGAGGTAGCCGTGGGCCGGGTCCAGGGCCTGGGCCCCCTGGCTGGCCTGGCGGTAGAACGTCAGGTGGTCGGTGGAGGCGCCGGCCGCCACGGTCAGGCTCTGGTACTCCCACTTCCCGATGACGTACACGTAGGTGCGCTTGGTCCCGCTCTGGATGTAGCCGCCGAGGCGGTCGGGTGCCTGGTAGACCAGGTAGTCGGTCTGCTTGCCCTGGGGCGTGCTCTCGTTCAGGACCTCCGAGTAGT
Organism: uncultured Acidimicrobiaceae bacterium; assembly: GCA_963717885.1. Classification (GTDB taxonomy): domain Bacteria; phylum Actinomycetota; class Acidimicrobiia; order Acidimicrobiales; family RAAP-2; genus Bog-756. The sequence continues at coordinate 148,039 of CAVQXB010000007.1, forward strand.
TGGCGGCGCCCAGGGTGTTGGGCACCGCTCCCGTGCATTGCTGGACAGGTTGCTGGGGCGATGTACAGCTGATGAGCGGGGCGTTCTTCGGTGACTGGGCGACCCCCAGGACGGCGGCGCCGAGCGCCACCACGGTGAGGAGCCCCAGGAGGAGCCAGCTGGTCAGGTTTCTCCCGTTGCTCATCGAGGGAACGCTACGCCAGATCCGGGACCGGACGGTGGCCCATCCGGCTCCCGTGAACGGGCGCGCCCGACTCGGCGCGGTCGAGGGTCATGACTGGGCAGCTCAGATGCCGATGCGCTGGGCCAGCAGCTCGCGGTGGTAGGAGGGGTCGCCGAGCATCAGCTCGGAGGACTTGGCCCGCTTGAAGTACAGGTGGGCGGGATGCTCCCAGGTGAACCCGATGCCACCGTGGATCTGGATGGTCTCGGCGGCGGCGTGGAAGTACGCCTCCGAGCAGTACGACTTGGCCAGGCTGGCCACCACCGGGAGCTCGTCGGAGTCCTCGGCCGCCGCCCAGCCGGCGTAGTAGGCGGCGGACTTGGCCGACTCCACCTCCAGCAGCATGTCGGCGCACTTGTGCTTGATGGCCTGGAAGCTGCCGATCGGCCGCCCGAACTGGATGCGGGTCTTGGCGTACTCCACCGAGCTGTCGAGGCACCGCTGGGCCCCACCCACCTGCTCGGCGGCCAGGGCCACCGCGGCCAGGTCCAGGGTCTTGGACAGGCCCGGCCTCGGCCCCGCCGTCGGTGCCGATCAACCAGGCCGGGGTGTCGGCGAACTCCAGGCGGGCCTGCTTGCGGGTCTGGTCCATGGTGGCCAGCGGCGTCCGGGTGAGGCCCTCGGCGTCGCCCTTCACCCCGAAGAGGGAGAGCCCGGCAGGGGTGCGGCCCACCACCAGGATCAGACCGGCCACGTGCCCGTCGATGACGAAGGACTTGTGCCCGTTGAGGGCCCAGCCGTCGTCCGACGGCGTGGCGGCCAAGCGTGATGCCCCTCGGCGTCCCACCGACCCGAGTCCTCGGTGAAGGCCAGGGTGCCGATGGTCTCGCCGGCGGCGATGCCGGGCAGGAGGTACTCCATGGCCTCTGGTCGCCCGAGGTCAGGATGGCGTTGGCCGCCAGGGCCACGGTGGAGAAGAACGGCGCGCAGAGCAGAGCCGCTCCCATCTCCTCCAGCACCACGATCAGCTCGACATAGGAGAACCCCGATCCGCCGAACTCCTCGGGGATGGTCAGCGACTGCAGGCCCAGCTGCTCGGCCATCTGGGTCCAGACGGCCGGGTCGTAGCCCTCGGTGGTCTCCATCAGCCGACGGACCTCGGTCTCGGGAGACTTGTCCTCGAGGAACCGGCGGACCGACTTGCGCAGCTCGTCCTGCTCCTCGCTGAAGGCGAAGTTCATCCTGTTCTCCATCCCCTGGGCGGTACCTCGGACCGAGGCCGTGTCGCCCGATTGTCTACCAGGTCTGTCTACCAGAACCGGCCCGGCGGTGACCACCGGCCGCGGGCCCTGCGGGACCACCGGCCGGACGGCCGGGCAGCGGCTCGACCAGGTCCGTGTGACCGGTACGGTGGGGCGTGGTCGCCCCGAGGACGATCGGCGGCCAGGCCGGTCCCGGCGCTCGAGGCGCATCCGCCGTTCCACCAGGAGGTCCATCACCGTGACTGCCACCACCATCGACTACCAGGACACCGCCGTCGAGGTCCACCGCCTGGTGGTCGGACCGGTCGACAACAACGTCTACATCGTCCGATGCCGAGCGACCGGCGAGTCCCTGCTCATCGACGCCGCCAACGAGCACGACAAGCTGCTCGAGCTGTGCCGGGCCCTCGACGTCCGCCAGGTGGTCGAGACCCACGGGCACTGGGACCACATCCAGGCGGTGGAGGCCGTCCGGGACGCCGGGATCGACGTCGCCGTCACCAGTGCCGACGCCGGCATGCTGCCCTCCTACGACCAGCTCCTCGAGGACCGATCGGTGCTGGAGATCGGCCGGCTGCGGATCGGGACCATCGCCACCCCCGGGCACACGCCGGGCTCGATGTGCTTCACCGTGGAGGGGACCCCCCTCCTGTTCACCGGGGACACGCTGTTCCCGGGCGGACCGGGCAACACCTCGTTCGAGAACTCCGACTTCGCCACCATCATCCGCTCCATCGAGGACCGGCTGTTCTCCGCCTTCGGGCCGGAGACCATGGTGCTCCCCGGCCACGGGGCCGGGACCACCATCGGCGAGGAGATCCCCCACCTCGGGGAGTGGATCGAGCGGGGTTGGTGAACGCCCGGCCGGTGCCGGCTCAGACGGCGGTGGACGGCCGGCGGGGCTCCCGGATCAGCTCGATCTCCTTGGGCAGGCCGGTGACCGCCACCCCGCCGGGCACCTCGGAGCCCACCTCGACGGTCACCCGCGACCCGGCCAGCGGGATGCCGGCCACCTTCAGGTAGCCGATCCCCTCGGGCAGGTTGGGCGAGAGCCAGGTCTTCCCGTAGGGGACCCACGGATCGAGGCGGAGCAGGGTGCGCAGGCACAGCAGCGGCGACGCCGCCGCCCAGGCCTGCGGGGAGCACGACGTCGGGTAGCCCACCGGGACCGTCAACTCGCCGCGGTCGAGGCCGCTGAACAGCTCGGGGAGACGGCCGCCCTGGGCCTGGGCCGCGTCCAAGCAGGCCGAAGATCAGCTTCTGGGCGGCGCCGTCGATACCCGTACCGGGCCAGGCCGGCGGCGACGATGGCCGTGTCGTGCGGCCACACCGAGCCGCAGTGGTAGCTGATCGGGTTGTACCCGCCGCTGTCCTTGGACAGGGTGCGGACCCCCCATCCGGAGAACATGGCCGGCGAGACCAGCTTCTCGGCCACCCGCTGGGCCTTGTCCTCGTCCACGATCCCGGTCCACAGGCAGTGGCCGATGTTGGAGGTCAGCGAGTCGATCGGCCGCTTGTCGGCGTCGAGCCCGACGGCGTACCAGCCCTTCTCCTCCAGCCAGAAGTCGCGGTTGAACGCCGCCTTGAGCTGGGTGGCCTTGGCCCGGAAGCGGTCGTAGGTGGCGGAGTCACCCACCTCGAAGGCGAAGTGGGCGGTGGCCAGGTAGGCGCCGTAGGTGTAGGCCTGCACCTCGCACAGGGCGATGGGGGCCTCGGCCACCCTGCCGTCGGCGTAGCGGATGCCGTCCCAGCTGTCCTTCCAGCCCTGGTTGGCCAGGCCCCGCTCGGACCCGCGGGTGTACTCGACGTAGCCGTCGCCGTCGGCGTCACCGAACTGCTCGATCCACTCGATGGCCCGGGCCGCGTTGGGCAGGAGCTCGTCGACCATCTCCCGGGCCACGCCCCACCGTCGCATCTCCCCCAGCAGCATCACGAAGAGCGGGGTGGCGTCGGCCGTCCCGTAGTAGATGCTGCCGCCGCCGAGCGAGAGGGAGGCGGCATCCCCGAAGCGCATCTCGTGGAGGATCCGACCGGGCTCCTCGTCGTGGCGGGGATCGACGTCGTTGCCCTGGAACCGGGCCAGCGTCTGCAGCACGCCGCGGGCCAGGTCGGGATCGACCAGCAGGGCCATCCAGGCGGTCAGCAGGGAGTCCCGGCCGAACACCGTCATGAACCACGGCGCGCCGGCCGCCACCACCACCCGCTCGGGATAGTCGGGATCGAAGATGCGCAGGGCCCCGAGGTCCTCGGCACTGCGGGCGATGACCTCCTTCAGGCCGGGGTGGCTGGTCTCCACCTGGGGCACCTGACGGCGCCACTGGGCCAGTCGTTCGGTGGGCGTGGCCCGGTCGACGGGCTGGCCGCAGCGGTACCGGGGATCGACGGCCGTCCCGTCGAACACCGGGCCCACCTCGATGCAGGTGGTCCACTCCCCGCGGGGCGGGACGACCACCTCGAAGGTGGCCAGGTCCGAGGTGAGCAGGCGTCGGGCCGGCGAAGCGGATCTCCACGCCGCGGACCACTCCTCCCCGGCGGTACGACGAGACCACCGTGGACGGCTCCGTCGGACTCGGGGCGTGAAGGGAGCCGGCCGGGCCTCGCGCGGGTCGGCCACCTGCACCGTGGTGGACAGCTCGCCGGCGCCCGGCTCGGCACCCGACCCGACCCTCCTTGACGGCGAAGAGGTCGGCGAAGTCGGACCCGACGAAGCACCTGGACGGTGCAGACGGCCGCCTCGTCGGCGAAGTTCCGGATGGCCAGGTCCTCCCGCATCCCCTGGCCCACGTAGCGGGAGCGGAACACCATCAGGGTGGAGTCGGCCCGGTCCGGGGGCCGGCATGCAGCGCGACACGAAGGTGGCCGAGAACGGGTCGTCGGTCACCGCGGCCAGGGGCTCGGTCCGGACCCCGTCGACCAGCACCTCGAAGCGGGAGAGGATCCGGGTGTCCCGGACGAACAGGCCCTGCGCCGCCCCCGGCGATGATGTCCCCGGCGCCCCCGCTGATGGCGAAGGTCGACTCGTCGACCAGGGTCACCACCCCGGCGGTGGAGTCCAGCTGCGTGACCGGGCCGGCGAAGTTCCACGGGTCGGCCATGGGGGTACCGTACCGGCCGACCTGGTCACATGCGCAATCCGAGCCCTCGTCGACCGCGCTCGCCGCATTCCCCCTATTCCCGTAGGGGAAACTACGGAATCAGGCTAAGATCGGCCTCGTGCCCAGCGAAGCCCCACCGAGCCCGGGCCGGGACCCGCGTCCCGGGACGACTCCCCTCCTCCAGATCGACGGACCTCCACGTCTCCGTGGAGGGCGCCCCCATCCTGAGGGGCGTCGACCTGACCGTCGAGTCGGGCCAGGTCCACGCCCTGATGGGGCCGAACGGTTCGGGGAAGTCGACGCTGGCCAACGTGCTGCTGGGCAATCCGGCCTACGAGGTCACCTCCGGGGCCATCCGGTTCCGCGGCGAGGACATCACCGCATGGCCGACCGACGTCCGGGGCAAGGCCGGGATCTTCCTGGCCTTCCAGGAGCCCGAGGCCATCGGCGGGGTCCCGGTCATCCAGTTCCTGCGCCAGGCCCTCTCGGCCCGGCGGGGCATGGACCTGTCGGTGCTCGAGGTCCGCCTGATGATGATGGAGTGGATGGAGAAGCTGGGCATGGACCCGGCCTTCGGCGAGCGCCACCTGAACGACGGGTTCTCCGGGGGCGAGAAGAAGCGCAACGAGATCCTCCAGATGGCCATCCTCGAGCCCGAGCTGGCCGTGCTGGACGAGACCGACTCGGGACTCGACGTCGACGCCCTGCGGACCGTGGCCCGGGGGGTCCACACGGTGCGCGAGGCCCGGCCCGACCTGGGCGTGCTGGTGATCACCCACTACCAGCGCATGCTCGACGAGCTGGCCGCCGATCGGGTCCACCTGCTGGTGGACGGCGTCATCGTGGCCGAAGGGGGACCCGAGCTGGCCCTGTCCCTGGAGACCGAGGGGTACGACGCATGGCGCTGAACGAGACCCGCCGACGAGCCTGGACGTGGCCACCCTCCGCAAGGACTTCCCCCTGCTGGCCCGCGAGGTGCACGGGCACCCCATCATCTACCTGGACTCGGCGGCCTCGGCCCAGCGCCCGGTCCAGGTGCTCGACGCCATGCGGGAGTACGACGAGACCACCCACGCCAACGTGCACCGCGGGCGTGTACGCCATCGCCGAGGAGGCCACCCGGCCGGTTCGAGGCGGCCCGGCACAACGTCGGGCGGTTCATCGGCGCCCCCGATCCCAGCTCGTGAGATCGTCTTCACCAAGAACGCCACCGAGGGCCTCAACCTGGTCGCCCACACCTGGGGGCGGGCCAACCTCCATGCCGGGCGACGCCATCGTCCTCACCGAGATGGAGCACCACGCCAACATCGTGCCGTGGCACATGCTGGCCAGCGAGCGAGGGCTGACCATCCGGTGGATCCCGGTGGACGACGACGGCGGCCTGATACTCGACGACCTGGAGTCGCTGGTGGACGGGGCCAAGCTGGTCGGGGTCACCTGCATGTCCAACGTGCTGGGCACCCTCAACCCGATCAGCGAGATCGCCCGGGTGGCCCACGCCGCCGGCGCCGTGGTGGTGGCCGACGGCGCCCAGTCGGTGCCCCACCTACCGACGTCGGTGACCGCCCTCGGCGTCGACTTCCTGGCCTTCAGCGCCCACAAGATGCTCGGCCCCACCGGCATCGGTGTCCTCTGGGGACACGAGCGAGCTCCTGTCCGAGCTCCCTCCCTTCCTCGGTGGCGGCGAGATGATCCTCGACGTGCGCAAGGACGGGTTCACGCCGAACGACATCCCCTGGCGGTTCGAGGCGGGCACCCCGCCGATCACCGAGGCCATCGGACTGGGTGCGGCCGTCGACTACCTCTCGGCGGTCGGGATGGACGCCGTCCGGGAGCACGAGATCGCGCTGACCACCTACGCCATGGCCACCCTCCACGAGCGGTTCGGCGACGACATCTCGATCTTCGGCCCGAGCGACCCGTCGGCCCGGGGCGGTGTGCTCTCCTTCGCCTACCGGGACCTCCACCCCCACGACATCTCCCAGATCCTCGACCAGTACGGGGTGTGCGTCCGGGCCGGCCACCACTGCGCCAAGCCCCTCATGCGCCGACTGGGCGTCAACGCCACCGCCCGGGCCTCGTTCGCCCTCTACAACGACGAGTCCGACGTGGACGCGCTGGCGGGCGCCCTGGCCGCCGCCGGAGCGTTCTTCGCATGAGCGACCGGGCTGTATCCTGGGACGGTGCCGGACACCCTCCAGACCGAAGGAGCCTCCCGGACCGAGCCGGTCCGCGTCGGGCCTCTCGCGGACGGTCCGCTGATGCCGGGCCTGGAGGATCTCTACCGCGAGATCATCCTCGACCACTACCGCTCGCCCCGGAACCGGGGCGAGTTGGAGTCGCCCCCGGCCCGGCGGGTGGAGGGGTTCAACCCCCTGTGCGGTGACGAGATCGTGGTGACCCTGGAGGTCAACGAGGGCGTGGTCTCGGACATCAAGATCGCCGGCACCGGCTGCTCGATCAGCCAGTCTTCGGCCTCGCTGATGTCGGCCGCCGTCAAGGGCAGGCCGGTCCCCGAGGTGCGGGACCTGATCAGGACCTTCAAGGGCATGATGTCCATCCACGAGTCCACCCTCCCTGCGGGTAGACGCGGGCGGCTCCGACACTGCTCACCGGTGAGGTCGAACCGCTCGAGCCCCAGGCCATCGACGTCGACGCCCTGGGGGAGCTGGCCGCTCTGCAGGGGGTGGTCAAGTTCCCGGTGCGGATCAAGTGCGCCACCCTGAGCTGGAACACCCTGGCCCAGGGGCTGGACGAGAGCGAGTCGGTCGCCTGACTCCGGGAGGGGGGCTGCTCTCCCTCCTCGGTTTGGCGCCGTCGACCCGGAGGTGCTTCGGTCAGCAGGGAGTGGGGTCGAAGTCGGTCTCGACGGTCGTGGTGGTGCTGGACGACGTCGAGGTACTCGAGGTGTGTCCACCTGAACCGGTCGCCGACGGGTAGGTCGACGTGGTCGTGGTCGAGACCACCCCGTAGGGGCCTGGCGGAGGGGTGAATGAGGTGTCCGGCGCTCCGACCGAGGAATTGGGTGATCACCTGTAGGGCCTGGGGTTGCTGCACGTAGAGCACGGAGCCCAGGTAGCCGAACTCCGACGAGTAGGCCGAGTAGGTGGGCAGCGTCGCCGTGGCCAGTGCGGTGGACGGGAAGTTGTGGAACTGTCGGGCCAGGGAGATCAGGTCGCTGACCGTGAACGTGGAGTCCACGGTCACGCCCTGAACCACCGATCCCGACGAAAGCGTTCAGGGTGAGCGGGTTGTACTTGGTCTCGGCCTGGTTGATCACGGCTCTCAAGAAGGCGTTCTGCCGCTGGATGCGACCGAAGTCACTGGTCCCGTCGTACTGCCAGTAGCCGTTCTTTTGGTACTCGTAGTGCCGGCTGCGGGCCAGAGCCAGCGAGTATCCGCCGTTGACCAGTTGGCAGCCGGTCTGGGTGATGTCGAGGCCGGTGTAGGCGTCCTTGGCCGGATAAGGGAAGTTCAGCTTGATCCCGCCGATGGCATCGACTGCGCCGCGGAGGCCCTCGAAGTTGACCTGCACTACGTGTTCGATGGGAATGCCGAAGTTTGTCTCGATGGTCTGCACCAGCTGGTCGGGCCCGGTGTTGTACGTAGCGTTGATCCGGTTGTACTTGCCGATCTCGTTGGTGTCGCCGGCCACCGTGACCACGGTGTCCCGGGGGATGGAGAGCACGCTGACCTGACCGGTGGCCGGCACGACGTGCACGATCTTCACCACGTCGCTCCGCTGCCCGCCGGCATTGGACTGGTTTCCGAAGTGGGCGGCATCTGCTGCGCTCTCGCCGACCCGGGAGTCCGAGCCGATGAGCAGGACGTTGAAGGGCTGACCCACCGGTGCCTTCTTCAGGTGCTTGACAGTCACCTTGTTCACCTGGTGGAACCGGTAAGTCACGTAGGCGTAGCCGGATCCCACCGCCACCAGAGCCAACACCACCACCACGATGCCCCCGAGGAGGACCCGGTCGAGCCAGGATCGCCGACGCTTGCCCTTTTTGCCGCGGCCGCCACCCCCCTTCTGGCCGCCGCCCGACGGGGTGGAGCCTTGGGCTGCCTTCCGGTCCTTCCGGCTCAGAGGGGCACCAGGATCCGGGTCCGGAAGGTCGGCTGCCGGTGCCAGCGACGAACCGAAGAACGACTCACCGGTTTGATCGCCAAGGATGGGGCCGCGGCCCGAGGCCGGCAAGCCCCCGGTCGGATTCGGCGAGGCGCCCCTGGCAGTAGGCGGAAACGTGGGATCCACGCCCGGCGGAGCCGAGGTGGCCGGCGGTGGCCGGGGCATCCGGCGGAGCCGGGGCATCCGGCGGAGCCGGGGTGCCCGTGGCGTCCGGCGGAGCCGGGGTGGCGTCCGGCATGGCCGGGTCGCCCGGCGGAGCGGGGGCGTCAGAGGCCAATGGTGGGTCTCCCGCCGTTCCCTCGGGCGCCGCCGGCACATCCGTCGAACTCCTGCCCTTCCGAGGTGCACTGTGGGCGCCACCCCGTCGACGGTCTCGGCGAGCCATGGGCAGACGCTACCAACCGAGGACAGCGGTCAGGTGGCGCGTCCGGCCTCCCGCCGGATACCCCTGATCCCGTGGCTCAGCTGTAGGCGGCGTATCCGGTCTGGTCGACGGTCTCGGCCAACTCGCTGTCGCCGGTGGCCACCACCCGTCCGTCGGACAGCACGTGAACCACATCGGGGTGCAGCACGTCGAGCAGTCTGCGGAAGTGGGTGATGGCCAGCACTCCGAGACCCCACTCGGTGGTGGCCTCCTCCACCCGCCTGCCCACGGCGGCCAGGGCGTCGACGTCGAGACCCGAGTCGATCTCGTCCAGTACGGCGAAGCGTGGCCGCAGTACACCCATCTGCAGGGTCTCGTTCCGCTTCCGCTCTCCACCCGAGAGGTCGACGTTGAGCGGCCGGGTGAGGAAGCGGTCGTCGAATCCGATGCGCCGGGCCTCGTCACGGAGCCGAACCTCGACCGACGATGCGTCGTTGCCGCCTCCGGTTGCCTCGAGCGTCCGGTCGGGCCGCGGTCAGCGAGGTGAGCAGGGACACGCCCGGCACCTCGATGGGGTGCTGCATGGCCAGGAACAGGCCGGCACGGGCCCGCTCCCAGGTGGGCAGGGACAGGAGGTCGACGCCGTCGAGGGTGACCGAACCGCCCAGGATCTCGTAGCCGGGCCGTCCCATCAGGACATGGGCCAGCGTGCTCTTCCCCGAGCCGTTGGGACCCATCACCGCGTGCACCTCCCCGCTGCGCACGGTCAGGGACACGCCTCGGAGGATCTCACGGCCCGGAATACCGGCCCGGAGCCCCTCGATGACCAGTTCGCCCGTGCTCACGGCACCACCACCGAGACATTCGTCGCCATCGATTACGAGCTCGTAGACGGGAACCGGACGGGTGGCCGGGTAGCGAGCACGGCTCGCCGGTCCGGAGGTCGAAGGTCGACCCGTGCTTGGCGCACTCGATCTCGCACTCCTCCACCCAGACCTCGCCGTCGGCCAGGGAGTAGTCCTCGTGGCTGCACCGGTCACCGACGGCGTAGAAGTCGTCGCCGATACGGACCAGCGCCACCCGGAGCCCGGCTACGTCGAAGCGCCGGGCCTCTCCGGGGGACAGGTCTCCCTGCGGCACAGAGCCGGACCGCTGCCCCGGTCATCGAGGGCTCCCGTCGGCTCAGGCACCGGTGGCTCCCGGTCCGGTCGGCCAGGGCCCGGCCCACCATCGACCGGGCCCCGCCGATGGGTACCTGGTCGGCGATGTTCTCGAAGAAGCCGGCCACGATCAGCCGCTCGGCCACGTCGCGGGCTCGACTCCCCGCGACTCGAGGTAGTAGCGCTGCTCCTCGTCCACCGGGCCGACCGTCGATCCGTGGCTGCACCTCACGTCGTTCTCCTCGATGTCGAGATTGGGCACCGAGTCGGCGTGGGCCCCCTCGTCCAGGACCAGGTTGTGGTTGGTCTGCATGGCGTCGGACCGCACCGCGCCCCGCCGGACCCGGATCAGCCCGCTGTAGACGGAGTGGGCAGTGGTCGGCCACCGCCCCCATGAACAGGAGGTCACTGGTGGTGCGGGGGGCCAGGTGGTCCTGGAGGGTGCGGAAGTCGAGCATCTGGTCGTCACGACCGATGAAGGCGGCCCGCAGCAGGCTGGTGCCCGAGACACCCTGCAGCGCCGAGTCGGTCCGCAGGCGGGCGTAGCTGCCCCCGAGGGCCACGGCGAAGCTCCGGAGGGTGGCGTTGGCCCCGATGGTGCTGCCCTGATGGGCCAGCTGCCAAGTGTCGGGGCCCAGCGACTGGACGCTGACAAAGGACAGGGTGGCGTCGTCGGCCACCTCGATCTCGGTGAGCGGCACGACCAGGTGTCCCAGCCCGCCACCGCCCGATTCGGAGCCCACCCCCGGTTTGGCTGCGGCGGGCAGCTCGGCCAACAGACCGGAGTCCACGTCGATGACGATCTCGACCACTCCGGCCCGGGACGCCGCTCCCCGCGCGGACCAGGGTCCGCGGGGAACACCGCCTCCCCCTCGGTATCCGCTGACCACGTGGACGACCACGAGCGGATCATCGATGACGGCACCGGGTGCGATGTCGACGATCAGCGGGTCGACGGCGAAGGCCTCGTTGAGGAGGAGGAAGTCGCTGGGGTCGGCCACCACCGATCCGAGCAGGGCCTCACCTTCCGGATGCTCGCCGGCCCGGCCCAGGGACAGGACGTCATCGGCCACCGAGCGAGGCCAAGGTGGCCAGGACGCCGTTGATGGTGACCACCAGCCCCGAGCGGGGCCCCAGGCTGGCCACCAGCGAGTGGATCCGGTCCGAGGGCGACGGCCCCGGATCGTTGGCGGCGGGCAGCGCCACGCTCCCGGCCGGCTGGTAGCGGTCGAGGTCGAGTTGGTCGATCCGGCTGTACCGCCACACCTCGTCCTTCTCGCTGGGCAGCGGTGACGAGGAGAAGGTGGCCACCGCAGCGGCCCGGCGGCGCTGCAGCCAGGGCGGCCCGGGAAGGGCGGCGGCAGATTCAGGGGTGAAGGTGGACAGAGCAGGAACCTCTCGCGCAACGAGGCCCGGGTCACGAGCCTCGCAGGCCATCCTACCTGTCCGGTCCGGACCCCCGGCCCGGCAGGTGGGTCGGGCCCGGGCCGTCGGTCGCCCCGCTGCCACGGCTCGATCAATGGGTCGTTGGGGCCTCTCCGGGCGAGACGGCTGCCGAACCGCCGGCCTACGCTCGGGGCATGACTGCGACCGCGGGGACCGCCATGCAACGCCTTCACCTCCGAGGTCCTGGCCATCGAGGTGGACGGCCACGTGGCCACCCTCTGGCTGGACCGGCCCGAGAAGCGCAACGCCATGGGTCCGGCCTTCTGGTCCGACCTGCCCCGGGCCATGGCCGCCATCGGCTCCGAACCCGGACGTCCGGGCCGTGGTGGTAGCGGCGCGCGGGCCGCACTTCTCGGTCGGACTGGACCTCGTGGCCATGTCCGGGCTGACCGGGGCGCCAGGGTCCGGTAGCGCCGGTTCCGGCAACGGTGCCCCTCCGTCCATGGCGGCCCGGGCCCGATCGGCCCGGGCCGAGATCCTCCGCCTCCAGGCCTCCGTCAGCTCCGTGGCCGACTGCCCGGTTCCGGTCATCGCCGCCGTGCACGGCTACTGCATCGGCGGCGGGGTGGACCTGATCGCCGCATGCGACATCCGGCTGGCCAGTGCCGACGCCCTCTTCTCGGTCCGGGAGGCCAAGGTGGCCATCGTGGCCGACCTCGGGAGCCTCCAGCGCCTCCCGGCCATCATCGGCCAGGGCCACGTGGCCGAACTGGCCTACACCGGCAAGGACATCGAGCCGTCGCGGGCCGAGGCCATCGGACTGGTCAACCAGGTCTGCCCCGACGCCGACGCCGTGCTCGACGCGGCCCGGAGCATGGCCGCCGAGATCGCCGCCAACTCGCCGCTGGCCGTGCAGGGGACCAAGGCGGTCCTCAGGGCCGGTGCCGACCGCTCGGTGGCGGAGGGCCTGGAGTACGTGGCCACCTGGAACGCCGGGTTTCTGGCCTCCGACGACCTGGTCGAGGCCATGACGGCCTTCATGGAGAAGCGTCCGGCCGAGTTCACCGGCAAGTAGGCGGACGGCCGGCGGGTCCTGTCGGAAGGACCGGTTCCCGGGACCGGCTGGTGCCACGAGGGCGGAGGACCGGCTCAGCGCCGGCGGCGCCACCAGCGGCGGTCCCGGCGCTCGTTTCGCTCGTCCTCTTTGCGCACCTCGGCCAGGACCTCGGGCCCGACCGCGTTGATGATGTCTTCGGCCTGGTCGAGCAGCTGGGCCGCGTCCTCGCCGGGCACATCGGGCATGGGCTCGAGCGCGGGCTCGACCAGCGAGCCGTGGGCCCAGCCCACATCGGCCAGCCGAGGCGCATAGGACGGGCAGTTGTCAGGACACTTCCACGGCGCCTCGGGGGCCAGGTCGAGGATGCAGAACCGGGCCACCTCCCCCGAGTCGTAGGTCCGGCTCTGAAAGTGCTTGCACTCTTCCCTCATCGGCATGGGGCCATTCTGCCTTTCCCTGTGGGGGGATGTGGCTCATCGCACCGGTACGGGGCCGGTAGGGCCGCGTGCTCAGCCGACGGAGCCCTCCATCTGCAGCTCGATCAGCCGGCTCCACTCGACGGCGTACTCCATGGGCAGGGTCCGGGTGATCGGCTCGATGAATCCGTTGACGATCATCCCCATGGCCTGGGTCTCGGACAGGCCCCGGCTCATCAGGTAGAAGAGCTGGTCGTCACCGACCTTGGACACCGTGGCCTCGTGGCCGATGCGGGCGTCCCGCTCGGCCACCTCCATGTACGGCTTGGTCTCCGAGACGGCGGTGTCGTCGAGGAGCAGCGCGTCGCACCGGACGAAGCTCTTGGCGTGCTTGGCCCCTTCGTCGACGTGGACCAGGCCCCGGTAGGTGGTGATGCCGGCATCCTTGGAGATCGACTTGGAGACGATGGTCGACGTGGTCTCGGGAGCGGCGTGGATCATCTTGGCCCCGGCGTCCTGATGCTGGCCGGCGCCGGCGTAGGCCACCGAGAGCACCTCTCCGGAGGCCTTGGGCCCCATCAGGTAGACACTGGGGTACTTCATGGTCAGGCGGGAGCCGATGTTGCCGTCGATCCACTCCACGTGGGCCTCGGCCTCGGCCCGGGCCCGCTTGGTCACCAGGTTGTAGACGTTGTTGGACCAGTTCTGGATGGTGGTGTAGGTGATCCGCGACCCCTCGAGGGCCACCAGCTCCACCACCGCCGAGTGCAGCGAGTCGCTGGTGTACACCGGCGCCGAGCACCCCTCGATGTAGTGCACCTGGGAACCGACGTCGGCGATGATCAGCGTCCGCTCGAACTGGCCCATGTTCTCGGCGTTGATCCGGAAGTAGGCCTGCAGCGGCTGGTCCACGACCACGTTGGGCGGGACGTAGATGAACGAGCCACCCGACCACACCGCCGAGTTGAGGGCGGCGAACTTGTTGTCGTTGGGAGGGATGATGGTCCCGAAGTACTTGCGGACCAGATCGGGATACTCGCGCACCGCCGTGTCCATGTCGCAGAAGATGATGCCCAGGGCCTCGAGGTCCTCGCGGTTGCGGTGGAACACCACCTCGGACTCGTACTGGGCGGTCACGCCGGCCAGGTACTTCCGCTCCGCCTCGGGGATGCCCAGCTTCTCGTAGGTGTTCTTGATGGCGTCGGGAAGGTCGTTCCAGTCCTCGACCTGACCCGAGGTCGGCTTGATGTAGTAGTAGATGTCGTCGAAGTCGAGGTCGGGCATGTTGACGGCGAACCACTCGGCCATCGGGCGCTTCTCGAAGCGCTGGAGGGCCCGGAGCCGGAAGTCGCGCATCCACTCCGGCTCCTTCTTCATGGCCGACATCTCGCGGACGATGGACTCGTTCAGACCCTTCTTGGGCTTGAAGACGTAGTCCTCTTCGTCGGACCACCCAAGCTTGTACTTTCCGAGGTCGAGATCGGTGGTCGTCATGTGGGCTCCTGGGACGCCGTCCGGGTCGGAGCTGCTATTTCCCCTATACAGATAGTAACAACCCCTGGACCGCCGCAGTACGGCCCAGGGCCATCGCGCCGCCCGAGAGTCGTGCCATCCTGGTCGGATGGCAGGCAGATCCACCTCGGGGCCCGGCGCCCCTTCCCTTCGCCCCCCGGTGCCCGAGCGCCGGCCGGTGCGGCTCGAGGCCCACGGCGACGTCCGGATCGACGACTGGTACTGGCTGCGGGACAAGGACGATCCGGCCGTCATCGAGCACCTCGAGGCGGAGAACGCCTACACCGAGGCGGCCATGTCCGGCACCGACCGGCCTCCGCCAGGCCCTGTTCGACGAGATGGTGGCCCGGATCGAGGAGACCGACCTGTCGGTGCCGGTCCGCAAGGGTCCCTGGCTCTACTACGGGCGCACCGTGGAGGGCAGCAGCTACGGCATCCACTGCCGGCGCGCCGGTTCCGGCCGGAGCCGAGGGCGGGGAGCACCGAGGCCGGGCCGGCCACGGGGACGGCGGCCCCGACCGCCGGACACGCCCCCGGAGGGCGAGGAGGTCCTGCTGGACGAGAACGAACTGGCCGAGGGCCACGAGTACTTCGCCGTGGGGAACCTCGAGGTGAGCCCGGACCACCGCTGGCTGGCCTACTCCACCGACACCACCGGCGGCGAGCGCTACACCATGCGCTTCGCCGATCTCGTCCACCGGCAGGGCGTCTCGGCCGAGGCCCTCGAGGACACCTCCTACGGCGTGGCCTGGGCCAACGACAACGCCACCGTCTTCTACGTGCGGGTGGACGAGGCCATGCGCCCCTACCAGGTCTGGCGGCACCGGGTCGGCACCGAGCCGGCCGCGGACGCCCTGGTCTACGAGGAGCCGGACCACCGCTTCTACGTCGGGGTCGGGCGGACCAAGGACGACCGGTACGTGCTGATCGGCCTGGACTCCAAGGTGACCTCGGAGTACCGGGCCCTGTCGGGCCGACGACCCCGAGGGCGGGTTCACGGTGATCGAGCCCCGGCGCCAGGGCATCGAGTACACCGTCGACCACGACCGGGGCGACCCGTCGACCGGTCGGGACGGCCGGTTCCTCATCGTGACCAACGACGGCGCCGAGGACTTCCGGTTGATGGAGGCGCCCGACGACTCCCCGGGGCGGGACTCGTGGCGCGAGGTCATCCCGGCCCGGGCCGGCGTGAGGCTCGACGCCGTCGACCCCTTCGCCGACCACCTGGTGGTCTACGAGCGGGAGGGGGGCGAGACCCGGGCGCGGGTGATCGACGCCGCCTCGGGGAGCTCGACGGCCATCGATCGGCCGGAGTCACCCTCCACCGTGTGGGGCGGGGCCAACCCCGAGTACGAGTCGAGGACCCTCCGCTACGAGTACACCTCGCTGGTGACCCCCCGATCCGTCTACGACCTGGACCTCGAGACCGGCGGGTCGACGCCTCCTGAAGCGCCAGCCGGTGCTGGGTGACTTCGACCCGCCCTCTACCGCACCGCGCGCCGCTGGGCCACGGCCGACGACGGGACCCGGGTCCCCCTGTCGCTCGTCTACCGCCCCGACCTGGTCGGGGACCCGGCCCCGACCGCGCCCGGCGCCCTGCCTGCTCTACGGGTACGGCTCCTACGAGGTGTCCATCGACCCGACCTTCTCGTCGCTGCGCCTCAGCCTCCTCGACCGGGGCTTCGTCTTCGCCATCGCCCACGTCCGGGGCGGCGGCGAGATGGGCCGGTCCTGGTACGAGCAGGGCAAGTTCGCGGCCAAGCCCAACACCTTCACCGACTTCGTGGCCTGTGCCCGCGCCCTGATCGACGAGGGGTGGACCACGCCCGGAGCAGCTGGTGGCCCGGGGCGGCAGCGCCGGGGGGCTGCTGATGGGGGCGGTGGCCAACCTGGCCCCCGGGCTGTTCCGGGCCATGGTGGCCGAGGTGCCCTTCGTCGACTGCCTGACCACCATCTTGGACGAGACGCTGCCGCTGACCGTGCTCGAGTGGGAGGAGTGGGGCAATCCGGTCGAGGACCCCGAGATCTACGCGGTGATGAAGGCCTACTCGCCCTACGACAACGTCCGGGCCGTGGACGACGAGGGCCGGCCGGTGCGGTACCCGGACATCCTGGCCACCGGCGGCCTGTCCGACCCCCGGGTCGGGTTCTGGGAGCCGGCCAAGTGGGTGGCCAAGCTTCGGGCGGCCAACCCGGAGAACAGGGTGCTGCTGAAGACCGAGCTCGGGGCGGGCCACGGCGGGCCGTCGGGGCGGTACGACGCCTGGCGGGACGAGGCCTTCGTCTATGCCTTCATCCTCGACGCCCTCGGGCTCACGGAGCCGAGCGTCGGGCTCGTCGTACGATGGGGGTGGTGGTGGTCGACGCGGCCGTGGCTGCGCCGGCGACTCGGTCGAGGTGGTCGACGTCGCGGAGGCTGGCCGCGACCGCGGCGGCCGTCGGCTGGAACGTGGCCACGAACGGGGAGCGCACCGGCGTCGGGAAGACGACCGGGACCTTGTCGACGGCCAGGGTGACCGACGGGGTGCCGATCTGGACGGTGACGGTGCCGGTGGCCGGGACCACCTGGACCGATCCGGCCTGGAGCTCGCCGGCCCACAGGGTGGAGCCCGACGACGACTGGTCACCGCCACCCAGCACGTGCCGCTGGCGGTCACGGTGACCTTGTAGGTGGCGTTGGCCACCGGGTAGGTGGCCGAGGTGGAGGTCGAGGTCAGGGCCACCAACTGTTTGGGCTGGGTGGTCGGGGGTGGGCTTGGTCTTCGCCTTGGGCTGGTCGTGGTCGGGGTCGACGCCCCGGTCAGAGGTGGACGTCCGAGTGGGAGGTCGTGGTGGCCGGTGGTCGGCCGTGGCCGCGTGTGGTAGCCGTCGGGGGGCGAGTGCTTGCCCGGCATAGGCCAGCGCCCCGAACAGCACCAATGCCGCGACCACGATCATCACGGTGGTGGCCCGCCTCGGCCGGTGGTTCATGGAGTCGAGGGCGTGCCGTTGGGCCCGATCCATCCGGGACATCGGGGTCCGACTCGCCGCGAGACGTCCTTCCGGTAGCGGTCGCGGGGACGGGAGTCGTCGAAGATCAGGGGGGTCTCGGGGTCGGGGAATTCGTCGTTGCCCCGGACGGGGACCGGCGGCACCGAGCGGTCCGGTGCCGAGGCCCGACGGGGGCCTCGGGCGCCGCTCGACCGACCTCCGGTAGCTGCGGGGAACCCCCGGCTCCTCCGGGCCCGGTCGTCCGGTCCGACGACGTTGACCGTCGACGGCGGACTGCGGTCCGACAGGTGCTCGAGGGTCCCGAGGGCGCAGTGGTAGCTCCGCACCGAATCGATGTCGTTGCCCTCCGGTCGACGGAAGACCAGGACGATCCCCACGGCCACGGCGATCACGGCCACGGCTGCCAGGACGATCCACATCCCGACTATTCAACCCGACGCGGCGTACGGGCGGGAAGCCGGGACGGGACCGAGGGTCCGGCCGGGGCCCGAGGCGGTGCGGCGCTGACCTTCAGTCCTCTCCTCGTGATCAGTTGACCACTCTGAGAGATAATACCAGGTCAAATCGCCGTGATCGAGGTCATCCCCCCGTCAATGGTCAGATGGGTGCCGGTGATGAAGGACGCCTCGTCGGAGAGCAGGAACCGGATGGGCCGGGCGATCTCGTCCGGCGTCGACACCCGTTGGAGCGGGGTCCGCTCCTCCACCTGCTGTCGGAATCCGGGAAGCTCGAAGGCGGGGGCCAGCATGGGCGTGGCCACCGCCCCCGGGCACACGGCGTTGACCCGGAAGCCCTCGGAGGCGAAGCGGTGGGCGATGGAGCGCATGACGCCGAGGACGCCGGCCTTGGACGCGCAGTAGGCGGTGAGGAAGACGCTTCCGAACAGGCCTTCGATGGACGAAACGAACACCACCGACGAGTCCGGGGCCGGCCCGACGGAACGGCTCGATCAGTGGCGGGAGATCATGACCGCCGGCCCTCAGGTTGACGTCGAGCGTGGCGTCCCACACCTCGTCGTCGATGAAGTCCACCGGCATCGCCCCCGAGACGCCGGCGGCGTGCACGAAGCCCCCGAGGGACCCCAGGGCCGCCTCGGCCTCGGCGCACCGCGGTCTCGATGGCGGCGGTGTCGGCCACATCGACCACCGACCAGTGGGCCGCTACCCCGTAGCGCTGTCGGCAGAGCGTCGCCGTCTCCTCGGCGCCCTCGGCGTCGATGTCCCAGATGGCCACCGGTCGGCCCACCTCGGCCAGGGCCAGAGCTGTCTGCCGACCGATCCCCGATCCACCGCCCGGTGACCAGCACCCCGGTCCCAGGTGAACCCAAGCGTTCGCACGGCCCGGCGGGGTGTCGGGGCCGTGGCCCTGACTCCCGCCCGCTTGGCGGGGCCCGCTTGGCGGGGCCTGCTTGGCGGTGGCCCGCTTGGCGGGGCCCGCTTGGCGGTGGCCTGTTTGGCCGTGCTCTTCGCGGACGTTCGAGGGGTCGGGCGAGGGGACATGGGCGCAGTCTGTCAGAACTGCCCGGTACCGGCCCGGCAGACCGATGCTCAGGTCCGGAGGCCCGCCCTCGGCTGCACGCCCGGATGGATCTCCGAGCGCAGCGGATTGGCCTGGTCCCGGCTGGAAAGGACCGGGTCGGTGAGGCCCCAGTCGGCCCCGATGGCCGGATCGTCCCAGGCCACGCCGAGCTCGTCCTCGGGGTTGTAGTAGCCGTCGACCAGATACCAGAGGGTGAGGTCGGTGAGGGAGGCGAAGCCGTGGGCCACCCCGGGAGGGATGAACAGGCCCCGGTCGTGGTCGCCGTCGAGGTCGAGCGTCAGGGTGGCGCCGTCGGTCGGTGAGCCCTGGCGGAGGTCGTGCAGGACCACGCGGGCCGTGCCCCGCAGCACGTACCAGTAGTCGGCCTGATGCAGGTGGTAGTGCAGCCCCACGATGGCGCCGGCCTGCTTCTCCGACCGGTTGGCCTGGGTCATCTCCCGGCCCAGTGGGAACCAGCTGCGCCGGTAGGTCTCGACGAACCGGCCCCGCTCGTCGCCGTGGGCGTTGGGCTCAACCACGATGACGTCGGCGATGATCTCGGACTCTTTGATGTCGGGCATCGGCCTACGTCCTATCTGGGCTGTCGTGAGTGCTCCCCGTCCCCGGAGTGCCGGCTCAGCGTAGCGAACTCGCTCCGATAGAAGAGGAGCGGGGAGCCGTCGTTGGTACCGAGGTCGAGGACCTTGCCGATGATCAACTCGTGGTCGCCGGCGTCGTGGACCAATTCCACGTGGCAGTCGACCCAGGCCAGGCTGCCCTCGATCACCGGGGCCCCGGTGGCCGGGGCCGGGTGCCAGGCCACCCCCTCGAACTTGTCCCCGCCGGAGACGGCGAAGCCCCGGCACAGCTCCTGTTGGTGGTCGCCAAGGACGTTCACGCAGAACTGTCCCGGCTCTGGCGATCCGCGGCCAGCTGGTCGAGGTGCGGGCCGGTGCCACGGCCACGAAAGGGGGATCGATGGAGAGCGAGATGAAGCTCTGGCACGTGAATCCCACCGGCTGACCCTCCTCTATGCCCGAGACGATGGTCACGCCGGTGGTGAACCGACTCATGGCGTCCTTGAAGGAGCTGACGTCGAAGACCACGATCAGATCTCACCCAGGTCCACGGTGGTGCCCTCGGATGGCCGCGTTTACCTCGAGCGACGGCGCCGACCGCGGCCCTGGCCCGGGCCCCCTCGAGCATCCTGTCGATCTCGTCGTCGGAGTGGGCGGGGTCGTGGTGGAACAAGGTCAGGCGCTTGACTCCGGCCTCCTGGGCCACCAGCACGGCGTAGTTCGCGGTCGAATGGCCCCAATCGGGCAGAGCAGCGAATTCCTCCTCGGTGTACTGGGCGTCGTGGAGGAGGAGGTCGGCATCGTCGCACAGCTCGAGCACCGCGGGTTCGACGGTCGGTGAGATCGAGCGGGGCCTGGTGGTCGGACAGGTAGGCCAGAACCTGCCCGTCAGCCTCGAGCCGAAAGCCCAGGGTTCGTCCCACATGATGGATGGGCCGGACCTTGACCTTCACGGCCCGATGGCGAACTCGTCGGACCCGACGAGGTCATGGAACCGGAACGTGCCCTCGAACTCCGCCATATGAACGGGAAAGAACGGGCGGCCGCACCATGGAGGCCAGCACTTCCCCCAGGAACCCTCCCTCCTGGGCCGGGCCGTAGACGTCGACGACGCGCGTCGGGGTGGCGCATCGGGGAGAAGAAGGGAAGCCCCAGCACATGGTCGTAGTGCAGGTGGGAGAGAAGCACATTGGCGGCCAAGGGTGCCCCGCTGGCCGCCAACTGCCGCCTGAGGTGGTCGCCCAGGGCGCGGAGCCCGGTGCCCAGATCAATGATCAGGGGAGGTTCCCCGGCCACCTCCACCAGCACACAGGACGTATTCCCCCCGTAGCGGCGGTGGCGGTCGGATGAGCATGGGCACGAGCCCCGGACGCCGAAGTAGGTGATTCTCACCGAAGGAGCAGGCTAGTCGGACATGGCGATCACGCCCGACGTCGCCCGGAGTACCCTCCTGGCGATGGAATACCGGACCGTCACCGCCAATGGCACCGAGTTCGCCTACATCGAAGCCGGGCCCGACGAAGGGCCCCCTCGCCCTCTGCCTGCACGGCTTTCCCGACACCGCCCACACCTGGCGCTACCTTCTTCCCCGGTTGGCCGAGGAGGGATTCCACGCTGTTGCCCCCTTCATGCGGGGGTATGCCCCCACTCCGGTCCCGGGTGACGGTCGTTTCGACACCGGGACGTTGTCCCTCGACGCCTGTGGGCTGCACGATGCCCTCGGCGGCCGGGAGGACGCAGTGATCATCGGCCACGACTGGGGCGCCTTCGCCGCCTATGGTGCGGCCGCCTACCAGCCCGGGCGATGGCGCAGGGTGGTGGCCTCCGCGGTCGCCCCAGGGGTCGATGGCGGACGGGTTCTTCTCTTTCGACCAGCTCCGCCGCAGCTGGTACGTGTTCTTCTTCCAGACTCCCTTGGCCGAGTATGCCGTGGGTCTCGACGACTACGCCTTCATCGGCCGGCTGTGGTCCGACTGGTCACCCGGACTCGACGCATCGTGGGATGTGGCTCGGGTCAGGGAGTCCCTGGCCGAGCCGGCCAATCTCACTGCGGCCATCGGCTACTACCGCGCCATGTTCGCGGGTCCCCCGAAGATCCCCGGGCGGAGGCCGCCCGCGAGGCCGCAGGTACGATCGCACCCCAGCCGACGCTCTACCTCCACGGGGCCGACGACGGTTGCATGGGCCTCGACACGATCGGCCCAGTGGCCGACTACCTGGCTCCCGGGTCGGAGGTGGTGGTGGTCGATGGTGCCGGACACTTCCTGCAGCTGGAGCGCCCCGACCAGGTCAACGGCCACATCATCCGCTTCCTCACCGTGTGAGCCGGACCACCCCCCGGCCCCGATTCGCTCCAGCCCAAGCGGCGCGGGGGCGGTGCTCACTCGGGGACCTTCTCAGGGCAGGTGCAGGTGTCCCGATCGATCGCTGACGACCAGACCTTCCGCCACCAGGCCGGCCACCATCCGCGCCGCCCGCTCGGGCTCGTCGGGCCAACCCGCCACGGAGGCCGCCCGCCCGGCGGGGACCGGTCCGCTCCGGAGCGCGTCGACCAGTCGGCCGCGGCCCTGCCGTTCTGATCCCTCGAAGCGGCTCTGGGGCGTGGAGACGCCGGCCGAGCCCAGAGCCGGATCCGGGTCCCGGCGGCCCGATGCCGCCCATCGGCAGCGTCGCCTCACCGGGCACCGGTGGCAGTGCGGGACGCCGGCCACGCAGACTCCGGCGCCGAGGTCGAGGAGGGCCTGACCGAAACTCCAGCCCCGCCGACTCGGCACCATGGCGTCCACCAGCCGTTGGGCCTCGCCGGTCCCGACCGGGCGTCCGGCCACGGCCCGGGCCACCACTCGTCCGGCGTTGGTGTCCACCACCCCGACGTCGGTGTCGAAGGCGAACGCCAGAACGGCCCGGGCCGTGTAGGCGCCCACCCCGGGCAGGGACAAGAGCCCCTGCAGGGTGGCAGGGATCGTGCCGCCGTGGTCGTTCATCACGGCCTGGGACGCCCGGTGGAGGTTGCCGGCGCGCCGGTTGTAGCCCAGACCCTGCCAGGCTCGCAGCACCTCCCCCAGCGGGGCCGCGGCGCACGTGGCGGGGTCCGGGAACAGGATGAGGAACCGCCCATAGGCCGGCACCACCCGGGAAAGCTGGGTCTGCTGAGCCATCACCTCGCTGACCAGGACGGCCCATGGGTCGCGGGTCGACCGCCAGGGCAGCTCGGGCCGGCGAGAA
The DNA here is from genome assembly GCA_963717885.1 of uncultured Acidimicrobiaceae bacterium. Lineage (GTDB taxonomy): Bacteria > Actinomycetota > Acidimicrobiia > Acidimicrobiales > RAAP-2 > Bog-756. Next base: position 170,895 of record CAVQXB010000007.1, read on the forward strand.
TCGGACCCCGACGAGGACCCCCACCCTTCGATGACCCGACCCATGGCCCGGAGCTGGCCCAACGCTCGGATCCCGGGCCGGTCAGCCGGCTCCGCCGTCGACCGGGCCCGGGTCCGTCCCGGCGACCGGTCGGCCGTGGACACCCTCCCGCTCAATCCCAGGCGTCGTCCGCGTAGGGACGCCGGCGCGCCGGCGCGGCGGCCTGTTTCCAGACCATCACCTTCCGCCGGAAGAAGCAGACTTCCTCGCCTCGCTGGTTGAACCCCTTGGTCTCGACGGTGACCACACCCCTGTCGTCTCGGGACTTCGACTCCACCTTGCCGATCACCTTGGTCTCGGCATAGATGGTGTCACCGTGGAAGGTCGGGGCCCGGTGGATCAACGACTCGACTTCGAGATTGGCGATGGCCGCGCCGCTGACGTCGGGGACGCTCATCCCGAGGACCAGCGAGTAGACCAGGTTCCCCACCACCACATTGCGACCTTGCACCGTCTCGTGTTCGGCGAACCAGGCGTTGGTGTGCAGGGGATGGTGGTTCATGGTGATCATGCAGAACAGATGGTCGTCGGCCTCGGTGATGGTCTTGCCCGGCCAGTGCCGGTAGACGTCGCCCACCTCGAATTCTTCGTAGTACCGGCCGAAGGGCCGGTCGAAGGTGGTCACCTACCCTCAGTCCCGGACCAGGGTGGGCCGAGTCGTGAATCCCAGGACCCAGTCGGACTGCGACTCGCCGTCGATGGCCATACGCCAGGTGTAGCGGGTGCCAGGGGTCAGCGGGAGCGGTCCGAGGTTCACCGCCAGGGCCACGTCGATGGGTGAGCCCTCCGGGATGCCCGCGGGTCGACCCACGGTGAACTCACCCCGAACCTCGACGGGATGCTCGCCCTCCGGCGTCTCCACCAGCACCGGCCGGCCGTCGGCGTCCTCGAGGAACAGCTCCCAGTGGTGGGCCGCCTCGGCCTCGTGCCAGCCCACGTCGATCTTGAGCGCAATGGCCGATGGGACCGGATCGGGTCCGGTCATGCTCCATCCTCCGCCCAGCACGTAGAGCTTGCCGTCGGCAACTTGGGCTGCATCGCACAGCATCATTGTCACTCGCACGGTAGATGAGGTTACCGGCTGCCGGGGCAGGCCCCCACGCCGTGGGGACAGTGGTACCGGCGGCGGGAATACGGCGCGGGGCCGCCAGCCCGGACCCGGGACTGCGCCGGGACCGTCAGGAGGTGGACATCGTGTCCGGTGGGTCGTCATCGACGACCCGTTGTCGACGACAGCGTCGGGCCCCGAGCCGCCCGGTCGACGCCGAGGGACCGCCGACGGGAGCGCGGGCCACCTCCACGGGAGCCGGACAGGCGGGCCGGTATCCTGAGGCCATGGAGCTCCGGGGTCTACGCAATGACGTCTACCGGCGGCCCCTGTCCACCGCGCTCGACCGCCTCGGCATAGGCCCCGGGTGGACCTGCGTCGACGTCGGCGCCGGCGGAGGGAACGTCTCGGTGGCGTTGGCCGAGATCGTGGGACGCGACGGGCGGGTCTACGCGGTGGACAGCGACCCCACGGCCCGAGACGAGGTCGCCGAGGCGGCCGCGGCCCACAGCCAGGTTTTGGCCGTCACCCAGTCCGGCGAGGACCTGCGCCTCCCCGAGCCGGTGGATCTGGCCTTCTGTCGATTTCTTCTGCTCCACGTGGTCGATCCGGCCGTGGTGCTGGCCAGGATGGCCGCCGCCGTCCGACCCGGAGGCTGGGTGGTGGCCCAGGAGCCGATTACCTCGGCTGGTCGCATCAACGGGAAGCCGTTCTCCATGCCCTCGGCCCGCCATCCGGACATCGGTGCACTGCTCCCGTCACTGGCCCGTGACGCCGGCCTGGTCACGGTGGACGCCTGGGCCGAGGCCCCGGCCGGGGCCGGAGCCGGGCCGGTGGCCGACTACCTGCGGGCACTGACCGAGGTCGACCCCGGGGACGAGCCGGTGGTGCTGCCGCCTCTGGTCACCGTGGTGGCCCAGGCCGCGGCGACCTGAGGGCCGCCGCCACCCTCCACGGCCTCAGCGGTTGAGGACGCAATGCTCCGAGCGGCCGAGCTCTGCGACGGACGGCCAGACGGTCTGGGTAGACACGTCGGATGGTCTGCCGTCGGTGACAGTCCAACCAATTTGGACAATCAATTCATGAGTCTCATCCCATCCGAGGCCGACATGAACGGGGTCAAGGCCACCGTCGCCATCGTCGTCCTCCCGACGCCTGCTCCTCCGAGCCCCGACGGATCCCCCGTCCCTTCGACGGACTGACATCCCAGGTCCGAGCAGTAGTTTCTCGGTGATCCACATCGCTCGACCGGGTAGCGTAGAGTCTGCCATCCGCTCGGGAGACGGCAGGCCATGGGGCTACTGCGACCGGGAGATCTGCGCAATCAGATCCGGATTACGAGACCGAGAATCATAGGGGAACCCGTGGGATCTGTACGAGTTGGATCGATGAAGACGCGCCTGGCCGTGGTGGGAGTGGTGCTGGCGGTGGCGACCTCCGCCGTCGTGGTCGGCACGACAGGGGTGGCGTCGGCCTCCTCGGACTCCACGATCCCGTCGAGCGCCTTCCAGAACCACACCGGCATCACCAAGACCGAGGTCAAGCTGGCCAACGTGTCCACCCTGTCCATCGGCCTGTTCAAGGGAGCGACCGTCGGTGCCCAGGCGTACGCCGACTACGTGAACTCGACCGGGGGCATCAACGGACGGAAGTTGGTCATCACCGACTCGGACGACCAGTTCACTGGGGCCACCAACCGGCAGGCCACCCAGAACGCCATCGACAACGACTTCGCCATGGTCGGCAACTTCTCCCTCGAGGACAGCTTCGGTGGGGCCCTCCTCAAGACCAACCCGGGAATGCCGAACGTGTCGGTAGTGCTCGATCCCGCCACCAACAAGCTTCCCAACGTGTACAGCCCGGTGCCGCTCAACGCCGGCTGGGAAGAGGGCCCGCTCCAGTTCATCAAGAAGAAGTACCCCAACGACATCCACGCCGTGGGCGCCATGGTGGGCGGCCTCCCGTCCGCCGAGACCGACTGGGCCGGCGAGAAGTACGCATTGGGCAAGGTGGGCTTCAAGGTCATCTACGACCCCACCTACACCGTGTCCACCACCGACTTCACCCAGAACGTCATCGCCATGAAGAACGCCGGGGTCAAGATCGTCTTCATGGACTCCATGGCCGAGAGCTACGCGGCCTCGTTCCTGAAGGACCTGACCCAGCAGAGCTTCCACCCCGTCGTCGTCCTCGGTGCGGCCACCTACACCAACGGTCTGGCCACGGACGCCGGGGGCGCCGCGGCCGTCAACGGCGACTACCTGGAGCAGAACACGTCCCTCTACCTCGGGCAGGACGCCAAAACCGTCCCGGCCGTGGCCACCTTCCTCCACTGGGTCAACGTGGCCTCGCCGGGCTTCAAGACCGACCTGTACACGCTGTACGCCTGGCTGTCGACCGAGCTGTTCGCCCAGGCCCTCAAGAACGCCGGCACCAATCCCAGCCGGGGATCCGAACTGCAGGCCCTGAGCAAGATCACCACCTTCGATGGGAACCACCTCGTCGCCCCCACCGATCCGGTCACCAAGTCGGTCGGGAACTGCTACCTCATCGCCAAGGTGGTCGACGGCCAGTTCGTGCGCACCACCGACGATCCCCCGGCCGGCAGCAGCACCCACGGCTACCGGTGCGACTACAGCTACATCAACCCGCCGTCCAGCTGAGCGGAAGGCACTGAACCCGGGGTGGGGTGGGCCGATCCCGGGCCGGTAACCTGGGCCGGTGACCTCCGACCCCGCTCCCGCCCCTGACCTGCGGGCCGCCACCGATGCGCTGGCCCTGTCCCAATCGGTCGTCGCCCGGGGCATCGCCGCACTCATCGCTGCCGGCGGACCCGACAAAGCCCAGGTCCTGGCCTACGACGTCGCCCACGCCGCGGCCGCGGTGCGGACGGCAGAGGCCTTTCTCACCTATGGGTCCCGCGGCGAGCTCGAGGCCAGGCTGGCCTGCGCCTTCGCCGCCGACGCCGTCGCCGACCTGGCCTCCCGGACCATCGGGCGGGCGGTCCAGTGGGGTGCGGCCACCGACTGGATGGCCCCGGCCGAGGAGTTCGTGGCCACCTTCCGAGACCCCGCGTTCCTGAGCCCGTTGGCCGACCAGCCCGGCGACCGTCACCTGGACGCCGACTTCGAGCTGGTCCGGGAGACGTTCCACCGCTTCGCCGAGGAGCAGATCCGTCCGCGGGCCGAGCACATCCACCGGGCCAACACCGACATCCCCGAGGAGATCATCGCCGGGATGGCCGAGATGGGCGGGTTCGGCATGTCGGTCCCCGAGGAGTACGGCGGCTTCGCCACCGGCGGGGAGGCGGACTACCTGGGCATGGTGGTCGCCACCGAGGAGCTCTCCTGGGGCTCGCTCGGTGCCGGCGGCTCGCTCATCACCCGTCCCGAGATCCTCACCCGTGCCCTGGTCCACGGGGGAACCGAGGAGCAGAAGCAGCTGTGGCTCCCCAAGTTGGCCACCGCCGAGGTGATGGGAGCGGTGGCCGTGACCGAGCCCGACTTCGGGTCGGACGTGGCCGGAGTGGTCACCGCTGCGGCCCGCACCGAAGGGGGCTGGCTGATCAACGGGGTCAAGACCTGGTGCACCTTCGCCGCCCGGGCCGACGTGCTCATGCTGCTGGCCCGCACCGATCCCGACCGGACCAAGGCCCACCGCGGGCTGTCGCTGTTCCTGGTGGAGAAGCCCCAAGCCGAGGGGCACGGCTTCCTCTTCACCCAGGCACCCGGGTCCGGCGGCCGGCCGGCCGACTCGTCGGGCCGTATGGAGGGCCGGGCCATCGACACGTTGGGGTACCGGGGTATGCACTCCTACGAGGTGGCCTTCGAGAACTGGTTCGTGCCCGATGCCAACCTGGTCGGCGGAGAGGATGGGCTGGGGCAGGGGTTCTACCTCCAGATGCAGGGCTTCGAGAACGGTCGACTCCAGACCGCGGCCCGGGCCATCGGCGTCATGCAGGCCTCCTACGAGGCGGCCCTGGAGTACGCCGGCAACCGGGTGGTGTTCGGCCAGCCCATCCTGGAGTACCAGCTGACCCGGGCCAAGCTGGCCCGGATGGCCGTGCTCATCCAGGCGGCCCGCCAGTTCTCCTACGACGTGGCCCGGCTGATGGCCAAGGGCGAGGGGACGCTCGAGGCCTCGATGATCAAGGCGTACGTCTGCCGTGCCGCCGAGTGGGTCACCCGCGAGGCTCTCCAGATCCACGGGGGCATGGGGTACGCCGAGGAGTTCCCGGTCAGCCGGTACTTCGTGGACGCCCGGGTGCTCTCGATCTTCGAGGGGGCCGACGAGACCCTGGCCTTGAAGGTCATCGCCCGCCGGCTGGTGGGCGACGCCGGCCGCTGAACGGCGCCGCCCACGCCGCCAGACGCCTGAGATCGGACGACGGGAGGGTCACGGGGCTCCGGACACCGGCCGCAGGCGGGACGGCGGGCTACGGTTCGTCGCATGGAGCACTCCTCTCTCGTCGACGCGGTGCGGACCGAGGCGGGAGCCCTGACCTTCTCCCTGGAGGCCGGCGAGATGGACGACCTGGTCCCGACCTGCGTGGGCTGGGAGGTTCGGGATCTGGCCGTCCACATCGGCCAGTTCTGCGGGTTCTGGAGCCACGTCCTGTGCGAGGGCACCGACCGTCCGAAGACTCCCTTACCCGATCCTCCCGACGACGACGAGGCTGGTCCCGTGGGTGGCGGACGCCTGCGCCGGCCTCATCGACCGGTTGGAGGCCACGCCGGCCAGCACCCCGGTATGGACGTGGTTCGACGCCGACCACTCGGCCGCCTTCGTGGCCCGACGCTGCGCCCACGAACTGGCCGTGCACCGGTTCGACGCCCAGTCGTCGCGGGGGATCTGTACCCCGATACCGACCGAGCTGGCCGCCGACGGGATCGACGAGATCTTCGACGTGCTCCTGGCCGCCCGCGAACAGTCCGCCGCGGGCAGCGGCCGGGTGCTGGCCCTCCGCTCCGCCGAGCTGGGCGCCGAGTGGTCGGCCACCCTCGGCCACGACCGGGTCGACGTGACCAGGCGCACCAACGACGAGCGGACGGAAGGTGCCGGCGACCTGGTGGTCAGTGGCACCACCTCGGACCTGGAGCTCACCTTGTACCACCGGCCCACGCTGAGCCCGGTGGACGTGAACGGCGACTACACGGTGCTGGAGGAGTGGCACCGCCGGTTCACGTTCTGACCGCTCCGGGACCGGGCCGCTTCCCGGTTCCAGAGGATCCGAAGGAGGCCGGAGCCGGATCCCGGGACGCAGAGGTTCGGGCCCGGACGGGGCTGCGGGTCAGCCGGACGAGCGGTTGAGTCCGGCCCGCTCGCCCCGGGTGACGAACTTGGTGGCCATCTTGCGGGAGGCCTCGTCGATCATCTCGTCCCCGAACATGACCGCACCGGTCCGATCGTCCTCGGTGGCCTTGCGATAGGCGTCCAGGATGTCCCAGGCCCTGTCGAACTGCTCCTGGGTCGGCGAGTAGACCTCGTTGAGCACGCCCACCTGGTCCGGGGTGAGGGCCCACTTGCCGTCGTAGCCCAGCACCCTCGTCCGCTGGGAGAACTCGCGCAGCGCGTCGAGTTCCCGGATCTTGAGGAAGGGGCCGTCGATGACCTGGAGACCGTTGGCCCGCCCGGCCATGAGGATCTTGGAGAAGACGTAGTTGAAGTGGTCGCCCGGATACTCGGGGATGGACACCCCCCCGGTCAGGACCGGCATCTCCATGGAGGCGGCGAAGTCGGCCGGGCCGAAGATGATCGTCTCGAGCCGGGGGGACGCAGCACAGATCTCCTCCACGTTGATCAGCCCCCGGGTGGTCTCGATCTGGGCCTCGATCCCGATGTGGCCCGCCGGCAGTCCGCTCTTCTTCTCCACCTGGGTGAGCAGCAGGTCGAGGGCCACCACCTCGGAGGCCGACTGCACCTTGGGCAGCATGAGCTCGTCGAGCCGCTCCCCGGCACTGGACACCACTTCGATCACGTCGCCGTAGGTCCACTCGGTGTCCCAGGCGTTGACCCGCACGCAGAGCACCCGGTCGTCCCAGGGCAGGTTCTTGATGGCGTCGGCCACCTTGGCCCGGGCCGACTCCTTCTCCAGGGGAGCCACCGAGTCCTCGAGGTCGAGGAAGCTCATGTCGGCCGGCACGGTGGGGGCCTTGGCCAAGAAGCGCTCGTTCGACCCGGGCGACGACATGCAGGAGCGGCGGGGGAGGTATCTCGATCGTTCGGACATGCCCTGAATGGTAGGCGCCGGTCGCTGAGGCTGCCCAGTGACCGGCCGGGGTCCCTACCCTCGCCGGGTGCTCGAGGGACGCCGGCGGCGGTCGATGCGGTTGGCCTAGGGCGGCGCTGAGCGTCTTCGTGACCAGGATCCGGCCGAAGGTGGTGAGCTCGGCTCGGACCAGCGCGAGCCGGGGAAGGCCTCGAGGGGTCCCGGAACGAAGCCTCCGCGAAGGCCGGGCGGCGCCGCCTGTCCCCGTCCGGTGGGCCCGCCGCCAGCCCTCAACCGTCCACCTCGACCACCGTTCGGCCCACCGATCTCCGGGCCTGGTGCTCCTCGAGGGCCCCGCCGGCCTCCTCCATGGCCACCCGGCGCCCGATCGAGGGACGGATCGACCCGTCAGCCACCATCCGCAGCAGGTCGGCGTGGATCTCGTCGGCCACGTCACGGCCGAACGGGTTGAATCCGAACCGTCGCATGCCCGGGTCGACGGAGTCGGCCCAGGCCACCATGACCGCCACGATGTCGATGTTGCCGATGCAGGCCATCCGCAACGGTCGCCCGGTCATCCCGTTGTCGTCATCGTCGGCGAAGCCCACCGCCAGGTACCGCCCACCCCGCGCCGTGCATCGCCACGACCGCTCCACGAACTCTCCCCCGGCCAGGTCGTAGACCACGTCGGCGCCGGCGTCGTCGGTGGCGGCCAGCACCGCTTCGACGAAGTCCTCGGCCAGGTGGTCCACGACGACGTCGGCCCCGAGCGCGGCGCACAGCGCGCCCTTCTCCGGCCCCCCCGCCACCGCGATGACCCGGGCGCCCTTGGCCTTGCCCAGCTGGATGCCCGCCGTACCCAAGCCGCTGGCCGCCGAGTGGACCACCAGGGTCTCGCCGGACTCGAGTCGGCCCCGCCGGAACAGGGCCAGATGGGAGGTCTGGAAGGTGAGCACGAAGGCGGCCGCCTCGGCGTCGTCCAGTTCGGCGGGCGCATCGAACACCGAGACGGTCGGGGCGATGGCGTACTCGGCGATGCCGCCGAGGGCGGTCTTGGTGATGGCCACCACCCGACGCCCCAACCACTCACCGGCTCCGTCCCCCACCGCGTCCACCACCCCGCACACGTCCATGCCCAGGGTGTAAGGGGGCGGCGTCGGGACCGAGACCAGCTTGCCGAGGCACCGGTCGATGTCGTTGAAGTTGAGCGAGGCCGCACCCACCTTCACCCGGACCTCGCCGGCTTCCGGTTCGGGCCGGTCGATGGTGCGAACGGCCAGCACCTCGCCGGGGGGTCCGTGCCTCGTGACTCGCACGGCCCGCATCGTCGCCATGGCGCCTTCCCTTTTGTGTCCGGTCCGGTCCGGCTCGTGTCCTGGGCCCGGCTTCGTCCGGACCCGGACCGGTCGAGAGGCCACACCCGCTCCGACTCGTGTCCGGCCCGACCCCGGAGACACTTGGACCCTACCGTCTCCCAACCGGTCGAACGGGGTGGACGTCCGTGCTGTGTCCGCGCGGGCGATGCCGCCTATCCGGTGCTTTCCCGGGCCGGCTGTCCACTCCCATCCGGCGCTCCGGGGCCGGGAGGAACCACGACGTCAGCTGCCGGCGGATCCCGTCGGGGTCGCGGCGGACCCGGTCGACCCCATGGCGTGGCGGGAGCCCACGGCGCCGTCGGCCTGGATCTGCGCCACCAGCACGTCCGGGGTCAGCTGCTCGGACAGCAGCCGGTCGAACCGGGCCGGGTCGCCGCCCACGAAGTCGCGGCACAGGGGGAGGCCCTCCACGTAGCAGGTGAGGTAGGCCCGCCAGGTCGGGTGGGTGAGGAACTCGACGGCCTTGGCCGCCCGGTCGGGCGAAAGCAGGCCCCATCGGGCCACCTCGGCGGTGACCGTGTCGGGATCGGCCCCGTCCTCGTGCAGCCGGAAGGCGGCGTTCTGGCGCACGGCGCCGAGCGCCTCGCCCGCCTCGGCCACCGCCGCCACCACCTCGGCGTCGTAGCGGATCCCGAGCGGCCGCAGGTGCTCGGCCACACTGGCCTCGGGTCGCGGTCCCATGACCACCTCCAGACCGAGGTCGGCCAGGCCCTCGGCCAGCAGGCACTGGGGGGTCCCCACCAGGAAGATCGACTCCTCCCACCACTGGCGCCGCCGGACCAGGCCGACCTCCTTGCGGGTGTGCTCGGTGTGGTGACCGGGGTAGGCCTCGTGGGCCACCAGGTGGGCCAGGCCGGTGGAGAGCACCGGCAGGTCGGTGTTGACCGCCACCCGGCTGCGAAGGTCGCCGAGGTAGTAGTTGAACCCCGACCACGGCTGGTCCGTAACCAGTTCGAACTCGACGTGCTCCCCGTCGGGCAGTCCGAACAGGACCCGGGTCCGGTCGCGCAGGTCCTCGGCCAGCGAGTCGATGGCCGGCCGCAGTCGGTCCACCGGGACGGCGTGGGACTCCCGCCAGGCCACCAGCCGCTCGGCCAGGGGACCGCTTCCCGGCAGCACCTCGTCGAGTCGACGGTGGGCGTCGATCAGCACCTCCTCGTCCACCCGGCTCGGACGTACCCCGTAACAGGACTCGACCTCGTCGGCGTAGCCGATCGGCTCTCCGGCCACCTTTCGGGCCGTGGTCAGAAGTCCGACCACCTGGGCCCGGAGCCAGTGCCGCCGGGCCGGGGCCGAACCGTCCTCGGGCCCGGGGCCGGCGGCCGGATCGAGCGGGGCGCCGGCGTCGATGGCGGCCAGCAGCGCACGGGCCTCGGCCACCAGCTGGTCGGGCGGGTGCACCGGCTCGTCCGCCACGGCGTCCGACCAGACCGGCCGGGCCGTAGTACGCGTCCACCAGCCCGTCGATGTGCCTGCCCAGCCGGAGGCCGAGGGTCAGGTACTGCTCGACCAGGCCCGGGGATCGCCACAGTCGCCCGACTCAGCCCAGCGTCCGACGGAAGAAGGCGATGGACCGGTCCCAGAGGAGCTCGGCCGACTCCTCGTCGTGGACCTCGGGGCGGTCCTCGTTGAAGAAGGCGTGGCCGGCATCCGGGTAGTGGTGGAACTCGACGTCCTTGCCCAAGCCCTTCAGCTGCGCCTCGAGCTCCCGGGCGGCTTCCGGGGTGAAGAAGTCGTCCTCCCCGGCGGCATGGCCCAGCACGGCGGCGTCCAGTTTGGAGTAGTCGGGCTGGGCGTCGGGCCACGGGATGAGCCCGTAGGCCGGCACGACGGCCTTGACCGCGTCGGGGCGCTGGGTGGCGAGCACCAGGGCCAGCCCGCCACCCATGCAGAACCCGATGACCCCCACCTCGGTCCGGCCGGTCCGGCGCTCCAGCTCGTCGACCGCACCGCTCAGGTCCTTGGCCGCGGCGTCCATCTTCAGCGCCATCATCTGCTTGCCGGCTTCGTCCGGCTCGGTGAGCGGCACGGTGGTCCCGTGGTAGAGGTCGGGGGCGAGGGCGGTGAACCCGGCCTCGGCGAACCGGTCGCAGGTGCGCTTGATCTGGTCGACCAGGCCCCACCACTCCTGGAGGACGATGATTCCCGGACGTGGACGCCGCCCCACTCGGGGGGACGGCGATATAGCCCTGCCCCGTGCTCCCATTGCTCGGAAATTCGATGATTTCACCCATGGGCCACGACCCTACCGTGCCGGTCTCGGACGGTCACCCGGAGCGGTCGGCGACCGGGGCCGGCAGCCGATCCGACCACCCCCGTTGCGGCCGCAGCCCCGGCTTCCCGACCGGGGTCAGCCACTGGTCGAAAGACCAGGTGAGAAGGTCATCGCTGGGGGGGTACCTTGTGAAGCCGGACTGGTTGGACTAGACAGTAGGGCGATATGACTCACGCCGAGCAGTACTCGACGTCTGAGCCAAGTGCGTCCCCTGCCCCCCGGAAACAGCCCCGCAAACGGGTGTTTACGGTACTCGCACTGGCCGCCTCATTAGGTATCACCTCTGCGGTGATTTCCTCCGCTCGACCCGCCTCGGCCGACCAACTTTCCGACGCCAAGGCCGAGGCCGCCGCGGTCACGGCCAAGCTCCAGGCCATCCAGGCCCAGAGCAGTCCCTGACCGGACAGGTCCAGGCGGCCGACTACCAGCTGTCCCAGCTGCAGGACCAGATCGCCGCCAACCAGGCGCAGGTGGCCAAGGACCAGGCCGAGGTGACCAAGGACCAGGGCCAGCTCCGGACCCAGGCCATCAGCGACTACACCAGCAGCGGCACGACCAACCAGGTCACCCAGATGTTCTCGTCGGACCCCAACACCACCGGCATCCGCATCCGAGTACTCGTCCATCGCCACCGGCAACGTGACCACCACCATCGACAACCTGCACACCGCCCAGACCCAGCTGCAGGCCACCCAGGCCGCGCTCCAGCAGCAGCAGTCCGCCGCCACCACCACCCGGAACAACCTGCAGGCCGCCGAAGGACCAGGCCGGACAGTCTGGCCAGCCAGTACCAGGGCACGCTCGACAGCGTGGACGCCAACATCCAGACCATCGTCGCCCAGCAGCAGGCCGCCGGCCGCCGCCGCCGCCGCGCAGGCGGCGACCAAGCCGCATTCAACGCCAAGGGTGGCCGCGGCCCAGAAGGCCCAGACCAGCGGCCCAGACCGTGGCCCAGACCAGCGGTCCGGTGGTGGCTCGGGAGGCGGCTCCGGTGGTGGCTCGGCCCAACGGCCGTGCCCACCGCACCGCCACCCCCGGTCCCTGCCGGCGTGGCCGGGGCCATCCAGGCGGCCGAGGAGCCAGATCGGGGTGTCCCCTATGTGTGGGGAGGCGAGACCCCCGGCGTCCGGGTTCGACTGCTCCGGTCTGGTCCAGTGGTCCTACGCCCAGGCCGGCATCTCCCTCCCCCGCACCTCGGGGGCCCAGTACGCCGCCACCACCCACATCCCGCTGGCCGACATCCAGCCCGGTGACCTGCTCTTCTACGGGCCCGACGGCTCGGAGCACGTGGCCATGTACGTCGGGGGCGGCTCGATGATCGAGGCGCCCTACACCGGGGCGTCGGTCTGGATCACCGGGGTGCGCACCGGCGACGGCTTCGCCGGCGTCGGCCGGGTCGGCTGACCTCGAAGGCCGGCGTCCCTCCCTCCCGCTCCGTTCCACTGCCTCCACGCCGCGGTCCATAAGTCTGTACGACGTCCCAGGGTCCGTCCGGATGGGCGGCCTCCCCGCGGTCGGTCCGGCCGATCGGGCCCTCGGCGGCGTCCCCGCTCCAGCTCGTTGGCCGGCCCACGGCCCACGCCACGTGGCGGAAGTGCGCCGGGGGCGTTCCCCGTGAGGGCATCCCGGGTCACCTCCGGGCGGCCGAACCCCGGGGTGGACGCAGGGTGGACCCGGGGTGGACGCGGGGCTCCGGCGTGGACTCAGCCTTGGTCGTGGGCGGCGAACTCCGTGGGCGGCATCTGTCCCACCGTCCCCCCGGCCCGGGGACCGGGAGGCCGGGCGAAGCGGTAGGCCAGGGCCTCCCGCCCGGCCTGGATGACCATGGCCTGGCCGGTCTCCTCGCCGGCCAGGCAGTCGACCACGGCTGCGGACACCGCGGCCGGGATCGATGAGGGGGAACCCGCTGGTCTCGAGCAGGTCGCGGCTGTCCCCGATGAGCGGGGTGTCCACGATGCTCGGGCACACCGCGTTGATGGTGATGTGGTGCTCGGCCAGCTGCGGTACCACCGACCGGACCAGCCCCACCACCGCGTGCTTGGTCAGGCAGTAGATGGGGTCGGGCGAGAAGCCGATCAGTCCGGCCAGAGAGGCGGTGGCCACGATGGCGCCCCCGCCCCGGGCCGCCAGGGCGGGCACCAGGGCCCGCGTCCCGTAGACCACCCCGTCGACGTTGACCGACATGACCCGGCGGTAGGCGTCGTCGCTGAGGGCCGTGATGTCGGCCTCCCCGGTCATCACCCCGGCGTTGAGGTGGGCCAGGTCGATGCCACCGAAACGGGCGGTGACGGCCTCGACGATCCCCGGCCACTCGTCCGAGCGGCCCACATCGGCCTGCAGCCCCAGCCCACCGATGGTCGAGGCGGTCCGCGCTGCGGTCGCTCCGTCGAGGTCGACCACCGCGACCGACACGCCCGCGTCGGCCAGGCGGGCGGCGGTGGCCAGGCCGATCCCCGATCCGCCGCCGGTGACCACCGCCACTCTTCCGGCCAGGTCTCGCATGGTCTCCCCCATCTCCTGTGCTGACGCTTGCTCACTCCTGCCCACAAATGCCCACGTGGGTCCGCGACCCTCGGCGACTGCCGGCGGTACGGCCGGCGCCCGGCGCCACCGACTTGCCGTCGGAGGACAGTCGGCACTGGCCCACCGAGCGGTGCCGGTGCCACCCTACCGGGCGCCTGGGGCATACTGGGGAGGTGCCGATTGTGTCTCGGATCGGGCACTCCTCGACCACGAGACCCCCTTCCCCATGAGACCGATTCCCGTCGCGTTCCACATCTGGTTCCTCGAGGTCCACACCTACGGGATCGGACTGGCCCTCACCTTCTGGTTCGGACTCCGCTACACCGAGCGTCGACTCCGGCAGGCCGGCTATCCCTGGCAGTGGGTGACCGGCATGTTCGTGTGGGTCATCATCGCCGCCATCGTCGGGGCCCGGGCCCTGCACGTGCTGTCCAATCTCTCCTACTACACGTCGCACCCCGGCCAGGTCCTCGCCATCTGGCAAGGTGGGCTGTCGTCGTTCGGCGGGCTCCTGTTCGCCGTGCCGGTGGCCGTGGTCAGCACCCGGCGCCGCTGCCCCGAGCTCCCCGGCCTCCGCTTCGCCGATCTCATGGCCCCGGTGCTCATGGCCTGCTGGGGCATGGGCCGGCTCCTGGGACCCCAGCTGATGGTGGCCGGGGGCGGTCACCCCACCAACCAGTGGTTCGGCATGTACTACGCCGGCCAGGCGGGCAAGCGTCTACCGGTACCGATCTTCCAGGCCATCGAGGACTTCACCATCTTCGGCATCCTGCTGCTGGTCGAACGGTGGCTGCGGACGGCGTCCCCCGTACCGGCACAGGCCGCGGAAGGGGCCGAACCGGGACCCGTCCTCCTGCCCCCGGCCGGCATCGTCATCGGGGTGGGCATGGTGCTGTGGGGCATCGAGCGGTTCCTCGACGAGCACCTGTGGCTGGGCGAGGACGGGCATCTGGGCTCGCTTCTCGTGCAGGGCGCCGGCATCGCCCTGGCCGTGGTGGGATCGGTCCTGCTGATCACCCGGCTGGGTCCGCTCCAACGTTGGCGTCACGGCGAGGGGGGTGACCCGGCGCCGCCCGGGTTCGGCCCCTCTGGGACACCCGGCGCCGCCCGGACCGGAGGCTCCGACCCCGAGTCCGAGGCCGGCACCGGGACGGCCGACTCCCCAGGCGATGCCGCAGCTCCCGGGGAGGCGCCGGTGCCCTCGGTGGTTCCCTCGGTGAGCGTCGCAGAGGACGAGTGAGCCCCAGACCGAACCTGGTCCCCGGCAGGACCGGGCGCGGCGGCCGGCGGACGGGCCTGAGGGTGCGGTTCGGGGGCCGCCGGGTCGAGGGGTCCGGGTCCGGGTCCGGGAAGGGGTCCGGGTCCGGGTAGGGCCCAGTCCCTCAGCCCCGCCGGGCGGGGGCCGCTGCGATCTCGGGCGCGTCCTCGGGGCGCCGGTGGCCAGGCACCTCGCAGGCCGACCTCCCCCCCAGCCGATGCCGGGCCGAGGTGGCCATGGCGCCGGCTGTCGCCATCGCGGCGAGTGCCACGATGACCGCCGTCGACGGAGTGCGGGCCGAGGCGGCGATGAGGACGGCCGAGCCCAGTTCGACCCCGACCACCACCCGGCCCACGCTCGGGCCGAGCTCGTAGAACCGGCGGTGGAAGGACCGAAGCTCAGAAGGGCCCGTCAGGTGTCGGGTCAGGAGGACGGCCGTCCCGCGTAGGACGCCGAAGCCCGTTCCCACCGCCAGGGCCACCATCGGGTCCCCGGTCAAGGCGCCGACCACGATCATCAGGTACACGGCCGCGGTGGTGATGAAGGTGGCCAGACCGCAACCGATCTGCCAGCCGAATCCGGCTCCGTAGACCCACGGCCGGTACCGGTCGAGCCACCGCTCGTTGACCTGGCGCCGGTGGGTGGGCAGTCGGATCCCGGCGATCCCCGAGTCCGACCCGGCGGTGACCAGTGCCGCGGCCAGGGCGGCCGCGGCGGCGGCCGCGGACGGGAGGTGCAGGACCTCGACGGACCGGGCCAGCGCCGCCATGAGCAGCCCGAGTGTCGCCCCACCCAGCGTGGCGCCGGCGACGAACCAGGTCGCGGTGGCCCGGTAGGAGTGACCCCTTCCCCGCTCGCTGAAGGGTGTGATGGTGGACAGCATGGAGAGACCGCACGGCGACCAGGTCGATCGCACGGCGGACGCCACGGCGGCCAGAGCGGTCACCAGGATGAGACAGGGCGTCACGGCTAGGCCGCCGATCCGTAGAAGGTGGTGTTGAACGTGAAGATGCCACCGTCGGAGGCCACGCACCAGTAGCCGTGGCCGGTCGGGGTGGCGGCCATGCCCACGATGGGCTGGTTGAGGTGCTGGCCTCCCATGGAGCCGAGGAACTCGGCGTCGCCGAAGGAGAAGATGCCGCCGTCGGAGGCCACGCACCAGTAGCCGTGGCCGGTCGGGGTGGCGGCCATGCCCACGATGGGCTGGTTGAGGTGCTGGCCTCCCATGGAGCCGAGGAACTCGGCGTCGCCGAAGGAGAAGATGCCGCCGTCGGAGGCCACGCACCAGTAGCCGTGGCCGGTCGGGGTGGCGGCCATGCCCACGATGGGCTGGTTGAGGTGCTGGCCCCCCATGGAGCCGAGGAACTCGGCGTCGCCGAAGGAGAAGATGCCGCCGTCGGAGGCCACCGTCCAGTAGCCGTCGCCCGACACGGTGACAGCCATCCCCACCATCGGGTCGTTGAGGTGCTGGCCCCCCATGGAGCCGAGGAACGGCGCACCGCCGAACGAGAAGATGCCGCCGTCGGAGGCCACCAGGTAGTAGCCCCCGGTCCTTCGCAGGCCTATCCCGACCATCGGCCTGGCCAGCGAGACCCCCGATTCGTCACCGTCGTTGGGGAAGTCCCCGTAGGGGAGCATCCTCCCGAACGACGTGACGATTCCGTACCCGCCCCCGTCCGCGCTCGGAGCCATCCCGACCGTCTGGCAGTTGGTGAGGGCCGAGGAGCACAGTGGCGGCCGCGGGGTGGGAAAAGCCGGGGACCAGCACGCCTCGTTCTGCTCGGCGGTGGAGTTGTCCTGGGCGTTGGTGGTCGTGCAGCTGGGGTCGATCTCCCACGGGGGGACGCAGGCCACGACGCGGCACACGATGCGGCCGATGCAGTCGACCTGCTGGTTGCACTGGCCGTAACGGAACTGGAAGCACCCGGTGACATAGGAGTTGCAGCCGTTGGGCCCGCAACCGCAGGTGACCCCGTCACAGCCGGGTTCGCAGAACCCCCACCCGTTGCCGCAACCCGTCGAGCACTGGCAAGTGGCGTTGCAGTCCATGTAGTAGCGGGGTCCACCGCAGTAGGTGGAGTTGTCGGCCTTCCACCACCCGCCCATCACCGTGTTGGTCGGGCAGTAGTTGTAGCCGCCGTTGACAGAACAGCAGAACTCGGTGAAGCCCGCACAGCACGTGGACCCACATCCGCAGTTGCTGTTGCCGCAGTTGCAGACCAGGCCGTAGGCGGTGCCCGGCTTCAGGATCAGGTCGAGGCCGGACCCGATGGCCACCGCGCTGCCGGCGTAGGCCGACCGGTTGATGAAGCTCCTGCGGGACAGCCGTGAGCCGAGGAAGCCCGCAGCCCGGTCCACCAGGCTGGTGCTCATGGGTCCGTCCTCCGGCGCTCGAAGGTGACTCCGATAAGGAGCCGGGCGGCCTGCAACCGGGCCAGCGGCGAGATCGCCAGGTACACCAGCCAGCTGCCGAGCACGCTGACGGCCACCAGGGGTATCCCACCGCCGGGCTGATGTGCGAGGAGGGTGGTCAGGGTGCCCGAGGGAGAGGCCCAGGCCACCGCGGCGGCAGACAGAGCCAGGACGCCGTTGACGACCGCATGCACCAGCGTGGCGGGGGTGTCCGGAGTGCCGAAGCAGCCGCAGCTGGCGATGGCCCCCTCGGTCGAGCGGAAGTAGGCCACGAATCCGGCGAAGGCGGCATAGGAGATGGCCACCAGGGCCGCCGACCACGACCGGGGCAGGGCCAGCGCGGTGACACCGAGCACGAACTCGGCGGCCGACGCCACCCGGATCATCCGGCGCACGGTTGGGAGCCCCAATGGGAGGGTGGCGGCGAGGGCGCGGGCGGTGTCATCGGGCCGGAAGGCCTTGGCCGCTCCGGCCACCACCAGGAGGCCACAGGCCATCAGGTAGAGACCGATCAGTTCCACGGAGCTCCGGTCGAGGAGGGGGTGGCAGAACCGCCGGTGGTGCTGGCGGTGGCCGTCGAGCCGGTCGTGGCCTCGACCGAGAGGGTGGCGATCAGGGCGTTCACCCGGGGGACCAGGAGGCTGCGCCGGGCATGGCTGCCGAGGACCACGTACAACGTGAAGGGCCGGCTGCCTTCGGTGAAGAACCACTGGGATCCCGACTGACCGTTGAGACCGCGGCGGAGTACGTAGGGACGGAAGTCGGTGGCGGACAGTGACCGGGGCATGCCCTGGCGGGCGAACAGCGGCTTTCCCAGACTCTCCGGGCCGTACTCGAAGAGGGTGGCGAAGATGTCTGCGGAGCCCATGAGGTTGACCGCCCCACTTCCGAAGTCACCCACATCGGCGGGGAGGGCGAACGTGGCGAAGTTGGCCACCGGATAGGGAACCTCGCGGCCGATGGTCGGACGGATGAAGATGCGGCCCTCGAATCCGCTCGGAAGGGTCGCGGTGATTCCGTGGGCCCGGAGCACCGCCACCGTCAGCCGGCCCTGCTGATCGGAGACCGACCGGCGTGCTCTCCGTGCAGTGGTCGTGGTGGAGGCGGCGAGGTCGGGCCGTAGATCTGTTCGAGCGAGGACGGATACAGGCTGGGGTCACCGGGGAGGATCCCCGCATCGATGAGCTCACGGTCGTTGTCGAGCTCCCGTTCGGGCCCATCGAGCCCGTCGGCGTGGCTGCGGCCCGTGCTGCCGATCGACACCGTCCGGGCGTCGGAGTCGGCTCGCCGGACCAACTCGATGACCTGGTGGAAATGGTTGGCCACCCCTTCGCCGATCCGCCGACCCGACTCGCCGTCGACCAGGACGAAGAAAGGTGAGCCCGGTACCTCGTAGTCACCCCACGCCTCGGTGGACATGACCACCGGGAGGCCCTCGGGGGCGTGGGCGGCCACTTCCCCCGGGATCTCCATCTCCGGGCCCTTGGTGACCACGACGAGCCGGGTGCGGGCCGGCAGGCCCAGTTGGTCGGAGTTCTGAAAGGCCTGCCAGAACCCGGCGCACGTCGAGCAACCCGAGGACAGGAAGGCCAACAGGGTCAGGTGATCCCCTCCGGAGACAGCGACGGCGAGGGCATCGCCTCGGGGGGTCACTCCGGCCACCGTCGGAGCCGAGCTGGAACTGCGCTCACCCGGGAGCGGAGGCCCGATGGTGAGTGGTACGCGGACGGAAGTGCCACCCTCGGAGCTCGCTGAGCCGGGCTGGCCCTGACCGTGGCCGCGTTCGTGGCTCGTGCCGGGTTCACCGACTCCGACGCCGAGATCGTGAAGGGCCTTCAGGATGTCGGCGTGACTCCGCAAGAGCCCGGCCACCAGGACGGCAAGAAGAAGGACGACCGCGCTCAACGCCACAGCCAGTGCAACCACGTACTACCTCCCGATGATCGTGACACCGGACCACAGCATGAGGCCCCTGATCGAATCTCATGCTAGGGAGCGCCGCGATCGAAACGGTGCATCGCCGATGACCTCGGACGCAGTCCTCGCTCATCACATCGAGGGTAGGTCCCGGGCGCGCCCATCTTCTCCGATCCGCCCTCCGCCCCGGTCACTCCCGGTCGGTGAACAGGGGCGGGCTGGTGCCCGGGGGTGGCGGGGCCGGGGCCCTCGGCCTCCTCCTCGACCGGGGGCGGGCGGGGACCACCGGGTGCTCGGGGGCGGTCCAGCGCCAGCGGCCCGGCCCTCCGGTGAGCTGGAACCCCTGGTGGGTGCGGAGCTGGTGGTGGTGGTGGCAGACCCGGGCCAGGTTGTCGAGGGAGGTGGGTCCCCCCTGGGCGAAGTCCCGGGCCCAGTGGTCGTTCTCGAGGCCCAGCCGGGCGTCACAGCCCGGGACCACGCACCTCGAGTCCCGCTCCACGAGGGCGGCCCTCACCGGGAGGGGGATGTGGCGTCCCGGGGAGTAGAGGGTGGTCACGTCCACCCCGTCGGTGACCACCAGGTGGCAGAGGGCCTCCCCCAGCTGCTCGTGGACCCAGGGGACCGGGACCGGGCCGACGCCGGGGACCTCACAGAGCTCGCCTTCGGCCACCTGCCCCCGGCGCAGGGCCCCGAGGTCGCAGCGGATGAACACGGTGGCCCTGGGGTCCCGGGTCCGGACCGGGCCGGGGCCGGGGGTGGTGGGGCCGAGGGCCCCCCGGCGGCAGACCAGGTCCACCAGGGCGTCGGCGGCAGAGGCGTCGTGGGGCTCGTGGACCCCGGCCCGCTGGGCCCGCTGGAAGAACCGGTCGGTGTGGGCCTCCAGGGCCGAGCGCACCTCGGCCCCCACCTCGGGGGGGAGGAGGGCGTCCAGGCGGAAGGCCCCCTCGGTGTCGGTGAAGGTCCGGCACCGGCGCTGCTCGTGCATCCGCTGGTGGTGGCGGGCCTCCTCCTCGGGGGTCCGTCCCTGGGCCTTGGCCCTCAGGCACCGCTCCTTGAACCGGGCCTCGGAGTCGTGGGTGGCCCCCTCGACCAGCTCGGCCTCCTGGGCCGGGTTGACCCGGGCCGCCTCGGCCACCAGGGCCGCCCGGCGCCGGGAGAGCCTCCCGTCCCGGAGGGCCTGGTCCAAGGTGGGCTGGTCGGAGAGGTGCCCGCCCAGGCGGAGGAGGTCCTTCGCCTCCCCGAGGGAGTCCCCGGTCCGGGCGGCCAGCAGCTCGGCGGTGGAGCGGTGGCCGGAGCGCAGGTGGCTCCGGGCCTCCTCCACCCGTCGGGCGGCCAGGGCCTTGGCCGCCCCGCACAGGCGCTCCATCCGGGTGAAGAAGGTGACCAGGGTGACCGAGTCGTCCCCCGAGTACCGCTCGGCCTCGAGGGCCGCCACGAAGCGGGCCAGGACGGCCCCGGCCCCCTCGGCCTCGGCGAAGTCGGGGTCAGGGGACCGACCGCTGCGCCCACCCGTTCGGGTCCGTCCGGTCTCCGGGGCCACCAACGCCATGGGGCCAGTGGACCAGGCGGGTGTATCACCCACCCGGGACGGACCGGTGACCAGGGACGACGGGGTGCGGGGCCGGGCGGCGCCCGGGGCTCCCGAGGAACAGGTTCGGACGGCGGGGCGCGTGGCCGGGACCGGCGGCCACGCGGCAAGTCCGGGCAAGAGCACAGTGCCGGTCAGACGAAGGGCATCGTCGTAGTCACCGGACACCAGCCCGAACGGCCACCGGACACTGAGGCTGATCTTCACACTCGCTCCAGGGGCCCCGGGCGAGTTCACAGCGCACCGCGTGCGCTCGACGGTGCACACTGGCATCCACATCGATGGTCTGTGGGCCGAGGTGGCGTGTACTGGTCACTGCCACCGCCCACGCCCGGGAGGCACCATGGCACTGCGAATCGAGACGCTCACCGTCGACGCCGAGGACCCGGTGTCGCTGGCCCGGTTCTGGTCCGAGGTGCTCGACTGGGAGTGGAGGGAGGACGAGGAGGGGGATGTATGGGTGGAGCCGGGGGACGACCATCCGGACCGGGAGCGGGTGCGCCCTCTGCTCTTCTTGGAGGTTCCGGAGGCCAAGGCAGTCAAGAACCGGCTGCATCTCGATCTGTCGCCCGATGATCAGGCCGCCGAGGTGGAGCGCCTCCGTGACCTCGGGGCCACCCCGGTCTCCGTGGGCCAGAGCGGCGACGAGAGCTGGGTGGTCCTGGCCGACCCGGAGGGTAACGAGTTCTGTGTGCTGAGCGCCCCCTGAGCACCCTGTTGCGATAGTCCGTCACGATCCCGGCTGCCGCCTGGGCCGCCTACCCGGTCCCGGCTGCCGTCTCGGCCGCGGCCTTGGCCTCGGCCGCCTTGCGGTAGGCCTCGAGCTGGTCGAGCAGTGGCATACGCTCCTGTCCCACCGTCGAGTCCAGCCGGGCGGCGATGTCCTCGGGGGTCCATCGGCTCTCGGCGTAGACGGCGCGCACCTCGCGCGGCTGGTTCCAGACGGCGATCTTGGGGCCGACGGAGGTGTAGACCTGCCCGGTCACGTGCTTGGCCTGGTCTGACAGGAGGTAGACGACCAGAGGGGCTACGTCCTCGGGATCGCCCATCTCGGCCAGGTCCATCGGCACGTTCGCCGACATGCGGGTCCGGGCCACTGGGGCTACGGCGTTGGCAGTGATGCCATAGCGATTGAGGCCGGCGGCGGCCGACCGGACCAGGGAGACGATGCCGCCCTTGGCCGCGGCGTAGTTGGCCTGGGCCACGCTGCCGGCAAAGGCTCCTGAGGTGAAAGCGACCAATGATCCCCCACCCTCCTGCTTACGCATGACGGCCGAAGCCGCCCGGAACACCGTGAAGTGGCCCTTCAGATGGGTCTCGATCACAGCGTCCCACTCGTCCTCGGCCATGTTGAAGAGCATCCGCTCGCGGAGAATGCCGGCGATGGCCACGACCCCGTCGATCCGTCCCCAGCGATCCACGCCGGCGCCGATGATCTTCTCGCCTCCGTCCAGGGTGGTCACGCTCTCCCCCACCGCGACCGCTTCGCCGCCGGCGGCTTCGATCTCGGCCACCAGGGCCTCGGCCACCTCGCTCTTCGGGTCCTCGCCGGCGAGGCCCACCCCGATGTCGGCCACCACCACTCTGGCGCCCTCCGCCGCCGCGGCCAGGGCCACCGCCCGTCCGATACCACCACCGGCTCCGGTGATGGCCACCACCTTGCCCTGCAGGAACTCGCTCATTGCCTACTGCCTCTCTCTGGCTCTCTCTGGCCCTCTGTGCCAGTCACTGGCTCTCTCTGGCCCTCTGTGCCAGACACTCGGTCTCTCTGGCCCTCTGTGCCAGTCAACTGGTCTCTCTGGCCCTCTGTGCCAGTCAACTGGGTCGTCGTGTGCCGGTCGTCTTCTTCCAGCTCCGGCCGTCGTCGCCCTCGTTCTCTGCGGTGCACCTCCCACCAGCCCGGTCGCCGGCGCCGGCCGCCGGCACCGACCACAGGTGGCAGCAAAGAACGCCACCGGTCCACGACGGTTGACCGTATACGAGAACCTGTTCTAGCGTCCCCACCGGGACGGCGCCACACGGGGGCCGCGGCACAGCTATCTGCGGGCCGTGCCCCGGACTCATCCGGCAAACATCCGCCGCCACGCGGCACTGGGGGTAGCGAATCATGGGCGACTTCGGCTTCTGGGCGCTGGCCCACGAGAACCCGGACAAGCTGGCCCTGGTCGATCCGGACGGGACGGAGTTCACCGCCGGACAGTTGCTGGGTCGGACCAACCAGGTGGTCCACGGGCTGCGCGGCCTCAACTTCAAGCCCGGTGACGTGGTGGCCACGCTGCTCCCCAACGGCGTGGAGATGTTCGAGCTGTACCTGGCCGCCCTACAGGCCGGGTGGTATCTGGTCCCCATCAACCACCACCTAGTGGCCCCCGAGGTGGCGTACATCCTCAAGGACTCCGACGCCAAGGCGTTCATCGCCCACGAACGGTTCACCGAAGTGGCCCTCGACGCCGCCGAGGAAGCCGAGCTCCCCTCGTCGCGGTGCTTCGCCGTGGGGGAGATCCTCGGATTCGACTCCTACGCCAGGTTGCGGGACAACCAGCCCACCACCGATCCCGGGGACCGCACCATCGGCGACGTCATGAACTACACCTCGGGCACCACCGGCAACCCCAAGGGGGTGTTCCGAAAGCTGAGCGGAGCCACCCCCGAGGAGGCCGCCCTCGGACTTTCCGGGCTCCTCTTCCTGTTCGGTATCCAGCCCGACGATCCCAACGT
Organism: uncultured Acidimicrobiaceae bacterium; assembly: GCA_963717885.1. GTDB lineage: Bacteria > Actinomycetota > Acidimicrobiia > Acidimicrobiales > RAAP-2 > Bog-756. Next base: position 194,257 of record CAVQXB010000007.1, read on the forward strand.
GCACATCGTGGGCTCGCCGCTCTACCACACCGCGGTGCTCCGCTACTCGGGTGCCTCCATCCACCTGCTCCACACCGTGGTGCTCATGGACAAGTGGGTCCCCGAGGAGATGCTCCGTCTCATCGAGGAGTACCGGGTGACCAGCTCCCACATGGTGCCGACCCAGTTCCACCGCCTCTTGGCCCTTCCCGAGGAGACCCGTACCCGCTACGACCTGTCCTCCCTCCAGCACATGATCCACGCCGCCGCCCCCTGCCCGGTGGATGTGAAGTACAAGATGATCGAGTGGTGGGGCAACGCCATCGACGAGTACTACGCCGCCTCCGAGGGCGGAGGGACCCTGGTCACCGCGGAGGAGTGGCTGGAGAGGCCGGGCACAGTGGGGAAGGCCTGGCCCATCTCCGAGATCGCCATCTTCGACGACGAGGGGAATCGGATCGAGGAGCCGAACGTCATCGGGACGGTCTACATGTCCATGCAGACCGGGGACTTCGAGTACCACAAGGACGAGAAGAAGACCCAGAGCAACCGGATCGGTAAGTTCTTCACCGTGGGCGACGTGGGCCTGATCGATGAGGACGGCTACCTGTTCCTGCGGGACCGGAAGATCGACATGATCATCTCTGGCGGGGCCAACATCTACCCGGCCGAGATCGAGAACGTGCTACTGGCCTTCCCCAAGGTGGGCGACGCCGCCGTGTTCGGCATCCCCCACGACGACTGGGGTGAGGAGGTCAAGGCGGTGGTGGAGCCGGCCGAGGGCGTCGAGCCCACGCCCGCGCTGGCCGAGGAGATCCTGGCGTACTGCGCCACCCGGCTGGCCAAGTTCAAGACGCCCAAGTCGATCGACTTCACCGACGACATGCCCCGTGACCCCAATGGCAAGCTGTACAAGCGCAAGCTCCGGGACCCCTACTGGGAGGGTCGGGAGAAGATCTGACGCCGGCCACACGGCGGGTCGGGCCACGGTCCGTGCGCACCGGATGAGATCGCGAGCGCATACCGGCCGCGCCGGCCGGTCCGGGCGACGTGAAAGGGCCTGGTCCGGGGCCCGGGTGGACGGGCCGGGTGACCGGGCTACTCCGGCTCCTCGGGGGCCGGGGTCGCCGCCGCCAGGGGCCGGGCGAAGCGGTGGTCGGTGACCACCTGCCCGCCGAAAGTCTGGGTCCGCTCCCCGTCCACCTGCGACCATCCCTGCCCGAGGTAGAAGCGGCGGGCCCGATCGTTGGTGGACAGCATCCACAGGCGGGCGCGCCGGTAGCCGTCGTGGGACAGCCGGTCGACGGCGGCCCGGAGCAAGTCCTTCCCGAGGCCGCAGCCCCAGACGTCGGGGTGGAGATAGAGGGTGACGAGCTCGCCGGTGGCCGGTGGGGCCTCGGCATCGCCAGCCGGTCCGACCTGGGCGAATCCCACTGGCCCGGCACCGGTGTCGGCGACCACCACGTGACCGGCAGCCGGGGCATCGAGGATCCCCGTCCACCGGTGAACCAGTTCCTCCACCGAGAGCGACGCCAGATAGTCGTCGGGGAGCAGCCCACGGTAGGCGGCCCGCCAGGACGCCACATGCACGGCGGCGATGGCGGCGGCGTCCTCGCTGTGCGCCCTCCGCACGTGATGATGTGCCTGCGACCGTCGCACCGGGTAGCCCTGCTCAGGTCGAGTGGCGGTGGCGCGGACCGTCGGGGGTTGCACGTCGGAAGCGGCTCCCTCCCGCAGCGCCTCGGCCCGGATGGCATCGAGCATCCCCGGGTCCACGCTCTCCACGTTGGCCTCGGCGATGGTAAGCATCTGCTTGGGCCGCACCTCGATGAAGACGCCGTCTGCCTCGGCCGTGAGCACGTCACCGTGGTGGATCCCCCCCAGGCGTGGATCTTGCGACCCTCCTGGCGGACGAAGCGGGCCTCCACCCGGAGATCGGTGTTGAGCGGGGTGGGCTTGCGGTAGCGGACAGTGAGGGTCCCGGTCATGGCGGGGTGCTCGGCCACGATGTTGGCGGCCCCGAGCACCTCGTCGAGCAACTCAGCGATGACCCCGCCGTGGACGCAGGTCGGAGGCCCCTCATAGGCGTAGCCGAAGTTGGCCTGGCCGTGGATCTCGGGACGGCCGTCGGCGCCGTCCACCACCGTCACCCGCACCGGAGGGGCCACCGGATTGGCCAGGCCGATGACGGGGCTGGTGGGAAAGAAGTCCTGCGCGGCGCGGGCCAGGTCCGGCTGATTTCGGGTCCGCCGGGGACCGGACCGGGCGGTCAGCCGCTCGGCGATGGACTCCATGGCCTCGGCCGCCTCGACCAGGGCGGCATCGTCGAGCTCGGCCGCCACCGTCAGGTTGATGATGGGTCGGATGGCCGCAGCCAGCCGGCGCCGGGGATCGCCCGCCGGGGCGTCGTCGTCGAAGCGGTTGCTCACCGGCGCTGGTAGTTCGGCGTGCGCTTCTCGGCGAAGGCCTTCTGGCCTTCCTTGGCGTCCTCGGTGGCAAAGATGGGCCACCCGAACTCCAGCTCCATCTTCAGGGCCTCCTCCTCGGGTACGCCTTCGGTGGCCTTCACCGAGGCCTTGATGGCCTCGACCGCCAGCGGCCCGTTGGCTGCGATCACCTCGGCGATCCCGAGGGCCGCCTCGAGGGCGGTCCCGTCCGGCACCACCCTCCCGATGAGCCCGATCTCCTTGGCCTCCTGGGCCGAGACCTCGCGGGCGGTCAGCAGCAGGTCCATGGCCACGGTGAACGGGATCTGCCGCCGCAGCCGCACGGTGGAGCCACCCAGCGGGAAGAGGCCGCGCCGGGCCTCGAACACCCCGAACTTGGCGCTTTCGCCGGCCACCCTGATGTCGGTGGCCTGGAGGATCTCGGTGCCGCCCGCCACCGCCCAGCCCTCCACCGCGGCAATGAGAGGCTTCTTCAGGGAGTAGTGGCGCAGCAGCGCCTTCCAGTGGAGATCGGGGTCGGCGGCCATCCGCTCCTTGACCGAGTCGTTCCCCGGTCCGGACATCGACTTGAGGTCCATGCCTGCACAGAAGGTCCCTCCCGCCCCGGTGAGGATGGCGCACCGGACGTCGTCATTGGAGTCGATCTCCATCCAGGCGTCGACCATGCCCACCAACATGGGACCGGAGAGGGCGTTCTTGGCCTCGGGTCGGTTCATGGTCACGACGGCGGTGGATCCCACTCGCTCGTAGGTCAGGTGTTCGGTGCCGGTCACGGTGCTCCTCGGTTCGTGGATGGTCAGGGGTCGGCGCGTCCGGGGGTCCGTCGTGCCGCCGATTCGGCCGTACGGCACCCGGTCTCCCCCGGTCCCGGTGGTCGACGGGCGACCCACCAGGGATTCAACTAGAACGCATTCTACTTTCTAGCCGTTCCTCTGGTTTCTAGCCGTTCCACGGATTTCTAGCCGTTCCACGGATTTCTAGCCGTTCCACGGATTGCCAGCCGCCGAACCACCTCCGGCCGCCGACCTACGGGCCGCCTCCCGGCGGGCTCAGCCCAGGGCGGGCCCGTCGGCCATCCCGACCACCGGCTGGTTGAGGTGCATGCCGCCGGTCGAGCCCTCGAAGGCAGCGTCCCCGAACGAGAAGATCCCCCCGTCGGAGGCCACCAGCCAGTAGCCCTGGCCGGAGGCATCCGAGGCCATGCCCACGATGGGCTGGTTGAGGTGCATGCCGCCGGTCGAGCCCTCGAAGGCGGCGTCCCCGAACGAGAAGATCCCCGCCGTCGGAGGCCACCAGCCAGTAGCCCTGGCCCGACGGCGTGGCCGCCATGCCCACGATGGGACGGTTGAGGTGGATGCCACCGGTGCCTCCGTGGAAGGCGGCATCGCCGAAGGAGAAGACCCCGCCGTCGGAGGCCACCAGCCAGTAGCCCTGGCCGGTGGCATCGGCCGCCATGCCCACGATGGGCTGGTTGAGGTGGAATCCCCCGGTGGAGCCGTGGAAGGCGGCATCGCCGAAGGAGAAGACCCCGCCGTCGGAGGCCACCAGCCAGTAGCCCTGGCCCGACGGCGTGGCGGCCATGCCCACGATGGGCCGGTTGAGGTGGATGCCGCCGGTGGAGCCGTGGAAGGCGGCATCGCCGAAGGAGAAGACCCCGCCGTCGGAGGCCACCAGCCAGTAGCCACCGTGATCCGAAGTGGAGGCCATCCCCACGATGGGCTGGTTCAGGTGCATCCCACCGGTGGAGCCCAGGAAGGGTGCACCGCCCTCGGCGAAGATGCCGCCGTCGGAGGCCACCAGCCAGTAGCCCGGACGAGGGGGGATCGCCGTCGGCGGTCCGGGGAGGCCGGCTGGTCCCGCGAAGGCGTGGATCTGGGTCGACGACGGCGCGAGCACCAGGCCGTCTGCGGCCGACGGCGAGGGGAAGGAGGACGACGACGCGCCGATGGCGAAGCTCTGCGCCACGACGCCGGTGGAGGCGTTCAGGGCGTAGAGATTGCCTCCCCCGATGGTCCAGACCAGGCCACCCGCCACGATGGGCGAACCCTTGGCCGAGCCGTTGGAGGCGGTCCAGGACGCCACCGGAGAGCTGCCGGCGACGGTCACAGCGTGCACCCCGTTGCTGCACGGGACGAAGAGGGTGCCGTTCAGATCAGCCGATCCTCCGTCGGAGAAGCAGAACCCGGGGGTCGAAGCCACCTCGCCCCCGACGCCTCCGAGCCCCGACTGGTCGAGGACGTAGGCGGTCTGGGACTTGCCCACCTCGAAGACCAGCCCGTTGGGAAGGAGGGCCGGCGCCCCTGACCCGAGGTCGAGGTCCGATGCGTTGTCGCTGTACCAGGCGGACGGGGCGAACGCGTCGAGCAGCTGCATGGTTGGGCTCAGCTTGAGCACGCCGTCACTCTGGTCGTAGGTGTCGGTCGAGGAGTGGAACGCGCTGTTGCCGGTGGCCACCCACACGTTGCCCTGGGCGTCGATGGAGGGGGCCGCCCCGCCCATCCACACCGCCCCCTGGCTGTCACCGGGCTGGTTGGCCACGGTGTACACCGAGGGGGCGGAGCCGTCCTCAGGGGCCGAGACCACCAGGCCGTGGTACGGGTCGCAGTCCCCGGAGTTGCCGCCGAAGCCCACCACGACCCGGCCTGCCGTCAGTCCGAGCGAGACCCGCTGGAGTTGGAAGGGAGGGCTGCTGCCGGCCGGGTCGATGACCTCGTCCATCAGCACCAGGCCGGTGTAGAGGTCCAGGCCGATCAGGTGGTGGGCGGCACTGGGCGCGCCGCTGACGGTGGCCGCCTCGGTGGCCACCACGAAGATCTCGTTGCGGGCCGAGTCGATGACCGGCGTGCCGGTGATCCCCACCGTGGGATGGATGTTGCCGCACAGCCCCGAGACGGTGGACGGGTTGAGCGGGGTGCCCAGGTGGCTCGTCCACAGGACCTGGCCCGTGTTGGCCGCCAGGGCATAGACAGTGTCGTTCTCGGTGGCGGCGAACACCCGGCCTCGGCGAAGACCAGGGGCTGGCCGTAGATCTGACCGTCGAGAGTCGGGGAGGTCCAGGCCGGGGTGGCCGGCGAGAACGAGTTGCCAGAGGTGTCGACCCCGGAGCGCAGGGAGTCGTGGTCGAACGTGGTCCAGTCGGAGGAGGCCGCCACCGCCGGCCGGGCCCGGGCCGAAGTGGCGGCTCCGGCTACCGACGATGCGCCACCGTCCGCCCCGGCCAAGCCCAGCAGGGCCATCCCGGTGGCCAGGCCGGCGACGAGGGCGGGGCGGAGACGGGTCAGACGTCGGGAGGGGGCAGGCATGTCCCCACTATTACCCGCCCCGACGGGACCGGCGCCACCACCGATCGCCAGCACGCCTGGTCCGACCGGCCTCCCGGATCCGGGAGCCGGTACGGTTCAGCGGGGTCGGAGCCGGATCCAGTCGGTCTGCCGCCTGTCGGTTGATCAGATGCGCTCGATGATGGTCCCGGTGGCCAGGGCCCCGCCGCAGCACATGGAGATGAGGGCCAGGCTCTTGTCACTCCGCTCCAACTCGTGGAGGGCGGTGGTGATCAGGCGGGCGCCGGTCGAGCCGACCGGGTGGCCGAGGGCGATGGCACCCCCGTTCACATTGACCTTGTCCCAGTCCACCTCGTGGACCTTGCCCCACGACATGACCACCGAGGCGAATGCTTCGTTCACTTCGAAGATGTCGATGTCGGCCATGGTCATGCCGGCCTTGCGCAGCACGTCGGCGGTCGCCGCAATGGGGCCGTCCAGGTGGTAGTAGGGATCCGAGCCCACGAGGGTCTGGGCCACGATGCGGGCCCGGGGGCGAAGGCCGGCCTCGTCGGCCCGGGCCTCCGACATCCACAGGACGGCGGCCGCTCCGTCGGAGATCTGTGAACTGTTGCCGGCGGTGTGCATGCCGTCGGGTTGGACCGGCTTGAGTCCGGCCAGTCCTTGGCGGGTGGTCTCCCTCGGCCCCTGGTCCTTGGAGATCAGGGCCTTCTCGCCGGTCGGACCGTCGGGTCCGACCACCGGTACCTCCAGCGGGACGATCTCCCGTTCGAAGCGGCCCTCGGCCACGGCCACGGCCGCCTTGCGCTGGGACTCGAAACCGAGCCAGTCCACGTCGTCACGGGTGATGCCGTACTTCTGCGCGATGCGCTCGGCCGCACCGAACTGGTCGGGCATGTCCCAGGGAAACTCCTCGGGCCGGGAACGCCCTGGGCCGTTGAAGGCATTGGCCCCGAGGCCCACCCTGCTCATCGACTCGACCCCGCAGGCGATACCGGTCTGGATGGCGTCGGCGCTGATCAGGTTGGCCACGAAGTTGTTGGCCTGCTGGGCCGAGCCGCACTGGCAGTCGACGGTGGTGGCGGCCACCTCGTAGGGCAGGCCCTGGCTCAGCCAGGCCGTCCGGGTGACGTTGGAGGCCTGCTCGCCGGCCTGGGTGACACAGCCCCCCACGATCTGCTCCACGTCGCCCGGGTCCACACCGGCCCGCTTGACCAGTTCGACCTGGGCGTTCCCCAGAAGCTCGGCGGCGTGGAACCCGGACATCCACCCGTTGCGCTTGCCGATCGGGGTACGGACTGCTTCGACGATCACTGGTTGGGCCATGGTGGATCCCCCTTGAGGAGTCGGTCTGCTGGTGCGGACGTGTCGTGCGACTTGACGGCCTTCGGACGGTAGGTCCGAACGGGCTAGGTCCGCCCAAGTATAGAACTGGTTCTACTGACCACCATCGCCGAGACCAGCGGGGTACCTCTCCGGGTCCCTGGCAGGCCACTTCGCGCCTCCTCCCGGCGTTCGTGACCCGTTCCGTGGACGCAGGAGGCGGATCGGGCCACGGCCCGCCAAGACCCCTCCGGCCCGGACCAGCGGGACGAGCTGGTCGGGTCACCGCACCAGAGGACCGGATGAGGACCCGCTGACGCGGTGCGGCCCGGCCGCCTCCCACCCCACGAACGCGCCGAACGACCTGGGCTAGCGGGGGTGGTCCCAGTCGATGGGGACCCGTGCGGCCCGGTCCGGATGACGCTGCAGCCACCCGCGGGCGAAAGGACAGAGGGGGACGACGGTCAGATCGTCACGAGCGGACCGGTCGAGGGCCGCCTCCACCAGCGCGCCACCGATGCCCCTTCCCTCGAGGGCCTCGGGGACCTCGGTGTGGACCAACACGAGGCGCCCCTCCTCGATCCGGTAGACGAGCTCGGAGGTGTGCCCGTCCACCGTCAGCTCGAACCGACCCTGGTCCGGCAGGTCGACCACCTCCTGTGCCCGCTGATCCACCACGCCCTCCTCTCTCTCGTCTCTCGGCTCTCAGATCGCTCGCTGCGCTCGGAGAGTCGGGATCGTCCGCGCCGATCCGCCGGTACGTCGCCGGGACGCCCGCACGCCGGTCATCCATCAGTCGTACCATGGTGCGGATGCCGGACCCAGTCGAGCGGCAGTCGACCCCGCCGGGGGGGATCTGGGCGGCCGGACCCGATCGGGCCGGGCGGTGAGCTATCTCCTCTTCGCCGTGGGGCTGGCCATCGTGCTCCTGACGTCGGCGAGCGTCCTGTTCACCATCGTGCTCCCCCGGGAGCCGCACGGGTTCGAACGGGTGTCGTCGTGGGCCAACCGCCTCGTGCGGTTGGCCTTCATCGCCATCTCCCGTCTGGCCAAGACCTACGAGGGAAAGGACGCGTTGCTGGCGCCGACTGCGCCCGTGGCCCTCATCGTCCAGCTGCTCTTCTGGGCCGGTGGATTCATCGTCGGGTACGCCCTCATGCTGGAGGGCACCACCCACTCGTTGGTCGACGCCCTGGCCCAGGCCACCGGCGCGGTCTTCACCGTCGGGGCCATCGACCTGGCAGGACCGGCCAATCAGGCCGTGGACATCGCCGCCGGGGCCACCTGGGTGGTCATCGTGGCTCTCCAGATCGCCTACCTCCCCGCCCTGTACGGGGCGTTCAACCGACGCGAGACCCTGGTGGCCATGTTGGAGTCCAGGGCCGGCGTCCCGGCCTGGGGGCCCGAGGTGCTGGCCCGCCACCAGCTGGTCGGCATCATCGACACCCTGCCCGACTTCTACGCCTCCTGGGAGGAGTGGTCGGCCGACGTGGCCGAGAGCCACACGACCTATCCGGTCATGCTCCTCTTCCGGTCGCCCGATCCTTGGTTCTCGTGGCTGGTCGGGCTGATCGCCGTGCTGGACGGCGCAGCCATGCACCTGGCCCTGGCCCCATCCACTGCGTCGTCACAGGCACGCCTCTGCCTCCGGATGGGGTTCACGGCGCTCAACCGAATAGCCAAGATGTTGGGATGGGAGGTCGACCCCGACCCCAGTCCCGAGGGACCGATCGACCTCACCTTCGAGGAGTTTGCGGACGCCGTGACCATGTTGGAGCACGTGGGCTTCCCCATGGAACGCACGGCCGAGGAGGCCTGGCCCGACTTCCGGGGCTGGCGGGTCAACTATGAGACCGTGGCGTACCGACTGGCCAACCGGCTCACCGCCCCTCCGGCTCCCTGGACGGGCACCAGGCGCCATCTCCGCTCCGGGCCGGTGGCGCCCAACCGACCGCCCCAGCGTTCCCCGTCATTGCTGGACCGCCCTGATGTGGTGGTGGGACCCGTGAGCCGGAGGAGGGGCGGTTCCGGCGGAGCCACCCCTTGACGACGGGCCGCCCACGAGGGCAGGAACGGACAGGAAGGCCACTAGGTTGACTCCGACGCCGCGGGTCGGGAACTGGGCCGACGGGCCGGCCGTCACGACAGGCGACGGGGGGTTCCAGCACGTGGACGCGACATCTCATGGGAAAGGGGGCCGGAGAAAGCACTGTGTTACGTCCGGGCCCGGGTCCAGCTGGCGTCGACGAGCGGTCGTGGTGGGTCTGGTGGCCATCGCGGCGCTGTCCGGCCTGACCGTCTCGGTGGACACCCATCCGGCCGGAGCGGCCGGTGCCTCCCCCGCCGGTGCGCTCACAGTGTCCCCGTCGAGCTCCCTGGTGGACAACGAGACGGTGTCGGTGGTGGTGACCGGTGCGAGCCCCGGCAGCACGTACGTGGCGGTGGAGTGCGATCCCAGCGCCTTCACCCTGCTGGCCGAGGGCGCCTCTCCAGCCGATGCCTGTGACGCCCGGCACAACGCCGTCATCACCGTCGATGCCGGTGGTGTTGCCACCACCGACCTCCAGCCTCAGGCGGTGCTGACCACCTCGCTCGGGAGCAGTGACTGTCGGACCCAGCAGTGCTTCGTGGCCGTGGAGTCCCTCCACTCGACGGGCGGACCAGCCCTGCTGCTCCAGAACATCACGTTCGCTACGGACGCCTGTAGCCGACCGGGATCGTGTCGGCCCCCCGATGACGCCTGGGACCCTTCCCTCGGCGGCTCGACCCCCGCTGACGCGCCGACGAACCGGGGGGCCGGCGGAGCGACGACGGCAAACTCGGGCCGGCCCCGGGCCGGGAGGTGGGCCATGCCGGGTCGCCCGTTCACGACGACGGTCACCGCTGGACGAGCCGGCGACCTGACGCCGTCCGACGCCGTGACCGGGCCGTACCGATCGGCATTCCCGGCACCCGTAGTCCCCTCCGTCCCGGTGGCCGGTGAAGGGCTGCTCCGACTGGCCATGAGCGCGCCCCACACCTCGTGGGGTTCACTCCACCCCAGCGCGGTGGTCGTGGACGCCACTCTGACCGATCTCACCACGGCCATCACGGTGGGGACCCAGCAATTCGTCCTGTTCGCCGGCTCATCGCCCTTCACCTACAGCGGTTTCACCGGACCGGTGACCACGGCCGACCGATACCAGGTGACCGTGGCCGCCGAGCCCTCCCACGCCGGGGGCGGCCTGTCCTGGCCGGCTGGGTCGACCCCACCTCGGGTCGCCGTGCCCGACGTCGAGCTGCAAGTGGTCGATCCGACCAACCCCCAGTACCTCGCGGTGGCCTACGCCCCCGTCCTGTTCGGCCGCAGCACGTCGGCACTCCATGACGTGCCCATGCTGGTCGACGCCACCGCGACCCCGGCCGCGGCCGGCGCCACCCAGCTCTCGTACACCTACATCTGGAGCCACGAGGACGCCGGAACCGGCTTCGTGCCGTTCCTGGAGTGGGGGACGTGGGGTCGGATGACCGACATCGAGAACGCCATCTCCTTCACGGTGGCCGCCGACGGCTCCCCGTCGGCCGCCACCTACCTGTGGGGCGGGGAACCCGCCACCGGCTTCCCGGACAGTCAAGGTGCCCTCCAGGAGGTGGACGAGCCCTTCACCGGCCAGTGGGACGGCCACCACCCTGTCCTGCGAGACGCCACCGGCAACAACGACTTCTCTACGAGCGGCACCACCCCGTTCCGGTTCCAGTTGGCCCCGGTCCCGGGTCCCGGCGCCGGGCAGACCCGTGAGTCGGTGATGGACGCCCACCCATTCACCTACCAGGTCTCCGGCCAGGAGGTGGGCCGCTGGTACGGCGACATCTCCACCGACCCCCGCTCCCCCGAGCCCGGAGACGCCCGCCAGTACGCGACCGTCGACATCGACACCACCGGATCGGGGGTCGATTCGGAGGCGGTGGAACTTCAGCTCGCCGGCGACCCGGGCTGGTACGCCAGCGACTTCCACTCGGGGTACCCCGCCAACGGAACCGGACACGTCCGCACAGTGGTCAAACTGCCACCCGGCTGGCAGTCACGGGCCATTACCGGGGTCCGGGTCCAGGTCTACCCCCCGTCCGCCGCTCCCTCCGTCGCCGTCGACAGCTTTCGGGTACTGGCCCTCCAGCCCGACTGGAGCCTGACCGACCCCCCGATCCCCAGCCCCACCGTCGTGGCCGGAGCCACCGACATCCCGCCCGCGCTCGACCTGACTGCCATCTCGGCAGCCCCGGGGTCGGTGGGCCCACGTCGCCCGGTGCCGTCGCTCCGGGCCCTGGTGACCGACCCACTGGGTCAGCCTCTGGCGGGCGTTCCGGTCATGTTCACGGCCAGCGGTCCGGGCCTGACCTTCACGAGCTGCCACTGCTGGTTGGTGACCATGGGCTCACGACCCAGCGGAGTGGTCGACTCCGGGCGGGCCCGGACCACCTCGGCCACCGGCCCGGTGAGCATCGCGGCATCGACCGTCGATTCAGCCGTGCCGGTGGTGACCTATCCGATCGACGTCGGTGGGGGCGGTCGGCCCCTGACCGGGCTGTATCGACGATCGAAGACCGATCGGCCCGGAACGGGCACTAGCGGGTCCAGCGGCCACTGACGTCGACCCAGGGTGCGGTGCACGGCGGTCCGTCGGCCACCAGCATCTGGGGGCGGACCTCCGCGGCCGCCGGAACCCGCACCATCAACGCCGATCGGGTGCCGTACTCGTCGGTGTGCACGCACGCGGCGAGGGTGGCCTCCGGTCGTGGTGCCCGGTCGTCACCGAAGGTGGCCTCGGCGGACCCCGGCGGCAGGACGTGGTCCGCCAGGATCGACGGCAGCGCCGCCCACAACGATGGACCCGACCCGTGGGCGCCGGCACCCGGGACCAACGACCGGATCCGGTCGGCCTTGGGGGAGGGATCCCGCAAGGCCACGTTCTCCAGCACGTGAAGGCCGGGATCGAGGGTACGAGCCGTCGGGGCCAGATCGGTGGCCAGCTCCACATACCAGAGCGAGCGCCGATCGCCCACCAGCAGCCACGCCGGGTTGTACTGTCCCGGCACCACGGTGTCCAGAAGGTGGGACACCGCGTCATCGGCGGTGGCGTGGACCGCCAGCATCACGGGGAGCTCCCCGCGGGAGCGCTTGCTCAGATCCCGGCCGCCCGGGGCGGGCCGGTTGGTCAGGCCCGCCACCACCCCGTGCTGGTTGACGGCCAGCCAGGTGCCGCCGGCCAGTTCGTCCCGCCCGCCGAGGATCCTCGGGCTCCGTTCGCGGAGGGCGCAGAGGGAGCAGGCCGGCCGGTCGAGGCGTTCGTCCCGGTTGGCTGCCACCACCAGCGGATACTCCGACTCGGTCTGCCAGGAGAAGACGAGGAGGCACACCGGGGCCAGGGTAGCGGGCGCTCGAAGTCGGCAGAGCGGAACGCTCGGTCAGCCGAGAGAGCGGCCCCTCGGTCAGCCGAGACCTGCGACCAGGAACTCCTCCAGGAACAGCCGGACCTGGGCTGTGTCGTCGATGTCGACGGTCTGGCCGGGCACGGTGACCAAAGAGAGCACTACCCGCATGACCCATTCGCCGGCCCGGGCCACGTCGAGGTCGGCTCGGACCGCGCCGTCGGCCCGTGCCGCCTCGAGATAGGGGTGCCAGAACGTGGCCATCCCGGGCATCATCTCGCGGAGCCCGGTCCCCACCAGCTCGGCGAACGCATCCGGCTCGCTGGCCCGGAGGTCGAGCAGCAGCGCTCCCGGCTGGTGCTCCCGGGCCAAGGCCACCGCCTCGGCCACCTGGGCAGCAATGCCCCGCACGCCGGACACCCGGGCGTGGGCGTCGGCCCAGAACTCCTCGTCGGTGCGAGCCAGGGTGGCCACCACCAGCGATGCCTTGTCGGGGAACTGCCGGTAGAGCCAGGCGCGGGACAGTCCGGCCTCCGTGGCCACCTCGGTCATGGTGGTGCGCCGGAGGCCCCACCGACGCAGGCACCGCTCGGTGGCGTCGAGCAGACGGTCGCGGGAGACCGGTCGGGACGGCTCCGCGGTTCGGTTCATCGGAGGATGAAGTCGCCGAAGTCTGGCTCCTTGGTCCAACGCCAGTAGTCCACCAGCCGCCACGGGCTCAGGATGTGGATCTCCCCGTAGGCGTTCTTGAAGAACGAGTGCTTCACCGACGGCTGCGACCAGACAAGAGTCTTGATCTCGTGCTGTGAGCGCTCGTGCCAGTCCTCGTAGCGCTCCCGCTTCGGCTCCATGGCCCGGTGGCCGCCCTGGATGAGCCCGTCGAGGCACTGGGTGATGTACCGCATCTGGCACTCGGAGTGGAAGATCAGGCTCCCGCCGTGGGCCAGGTTGGTTCCAGGCCCGTACATGCAGAAGAAGTTGGGGAATCCCGGGACGGTGATGCCCAGGTAGGCGGCCGGCCGCTCGCCCCACAGGGAGCGGAGATCGACCCCGTCCCGACCCCTGATCTCCATGGGCGAGAGCACCCGGTTGGCCTGGAAGCCGGTGGCGTAGACCAGGATGTCGGCCGGGTGGCGGACCCCGTCCTCGGTGACCACGGCGTCGGGCTCGATGTGGTGGATACCCGTCCGGACCAGCTCGACGTTGTCGCGGGTGAGCGTCCGGAGCCAGCTGCCATTGTCCTGCAGGGTCCGCTTTCCGGTGGCCGGGTAGTCGGGGACCACCTTGGCGATCAACTCGGGGTCGTCGCCGACCTGGCTGGTGATCCACTCGGTGAACATCTGGCGGGTGAACTCGTTGGTCTCGCTGACCGCACGTTGCTGGTCGGGGTAGTCAGGGTCGACCCGGGCCGCGGCCAGGCCCTTGTCGCAGCCGGGCCAGAAGAGGAGGAACCGGTACCACCGGCCGTAGAAGGGAAGGTGCCGGAGAGCCCACCGGACGCCCGGCCCCACCGTCTCGTGGTAGTTGGGGTTGGGGAACATCCACTGTGCCGTCCGCTGGAACACGGTCAGGTGGGCCACGTCGGGGGCGATGGTCGGGGCTATCTGGAACCCGCTGGCCCCGGCCCCGATCATGGCCACCCGCTTGCCGGTCAGGTCGACGGAGTGATCCCAGCGGGCCGAGTGGAAGGCCGGACCGGCGAACTGTTCCTGCCCGGGGATGTTTGGGACATTGGGCCGGTTGAGCTGACCCACGGCCGAGATCACCGCCCGGGCGACCAGGGTCTCCTCGCTGCCGTCCGGCCCCCGGGTCCGGACCGACCAGGTGGCGGTCGTGTCGTCCCAATCGGCGCCGAGCACCTCGGTCTCCCATCGGACGTGTCGGTCGACGCCGTGCCGGGTCATGACGCCCTCGAAGTAGGACTGGAGTTCGGGCTGTTGGGCGAAGAACTCGGTCCAGGTGTCGCTGGGCTCGAAGCTGTAGCAGTAGAAGTGGTTGCCGACATCCACCCGTGCCCCCGGATACGAGTTCTCCCACCAGGTGCCCCCGACACCGGCGTTCTTCTCGACGATGGTGAATGGGATGCCGGCCTCTTGCAGGCGGATTCCGGCCAGCAGCCCCGACTGGCCGCATCCGATCACCACCACCGGGAACGCCAGGCGGGCCTCGGCGTCGGCCACCGGACCGACCTTCCGGACGTCGGCCCCGTCCAACTCCATCTCCTCCATGAGCATGGGCACATACTCAGAGGGCACGTCCTCGCAGACCAGCCAATTCATCATCTCGTGCAGCAGATCTGCCGAGATGGGCTCGGGCTCGGGACAGCCCCGTTCCCGGTAGCGGGCGATGATGTCCACGGCGAGGGACCGGACTTCCGCCTTGTCCTCCTCGGTCATGTACCCCTGAACCTCGTTGAGGAACAGTCCGGCCGGCCTCAGCCGACCACGGATCAGCTCGGGATCCCCCGACATGTGGACCAGGGACAGCATCAGAGTGGGGATGCTGACATCCCGGAGGGCATCGGCGATCTCCCCGTCCGTCGTGTCGAACGGCTCCCCCGCGTGCGGATTGCGCATGTCCAGACCCCTTCCCCGCCCTGAGGCGGCGCTTCCACCAGAACTGTGATAGTACACATTCTCTGGTTTCTGTCTACTGCGAGGTCGGGGGGTAGCCGTGTTCCAGGTATGCATCGAAGGGCCGGGCCGGGTGCGGCTGGTCGAAGCACCCGACCCCGTACTCCCCGGCCCGGACGGGGCGTTGGTGGCCATCGACGCCAGTGCCATCTGCGGGTCGGACCTCCACTTCTACGACGGGGACATCCCGGTGGGGGACGGCTTCGCCGTGGGGCACGAGTTCATCGGGACGGTGATCGAGGTCGGTCCGGACGTCCGCAGATTCAAGCCCGGTGACCGAGTGCTGACGGCGTCGGTGGCCGGATGCGGGCGGTGCGACGGATGCGCCACCGGCGATCCGGTCACCTGTGTGACGGGGCCGCAGGTCTTCGGGTCCGGAGGGCTGGGAGGGGGTCAGGCCACCAGCGTGGCGGTGCCGGCGGCCGACTTCCAGATGCTGGCCATCCCCGAGGGGGTCGACGACGAGGCCGCCCTGCTGCTCACCGACAACCTGAACACCGGATGGATCGGGGCCAAACGGGCCGATACCCCGCCGGGCGGCACGGTGGTGGTGCTGGGCGTCGGAGCGGTGGGTCTGTGCGCCGTCCGATCGGCCTTCGCGCTGGGTGCCGGGACAGTGCTGGCCGTCGACCCGGTGGCGGGTCGGAGGGCCCTCGCCGCCGAGTCCGGGGCAATTCCGCTGGAGGGACCCATCCTGGAGTCAGTGATGGAGGTCACCGGTGGACGGGGGGCGCACTCTGTCATCGATGCGGTGGCGCTGGACGCCACCGTGGACATGGCCCTGGCGGCGGTGCGGCCCGGGGGAACTGTCTCGGTGATCGGTGTCCACAACCTCGATCCCTATCCGCTACCCCTCCTCATGGGTCTGTTCCGCAGTGTCACGCTTCGGATGACCACAGCCCCGGTGCACCAGACGTGGAAGGAGCTGGTGCCCCTCGTCGTCAGCGGCCGACTGCGCACCGACGGGATCTTCACCCACCGATTCCCGTTGGCCGAAGCGGCAGAGGCCTACGGCGCGGTGGCTGCCCGGTCGGCGGAGTGCGTCAAGGTGATGTTTCGGCCCTAGCAGGAGTCTCGGGGTCGGCCGGGAACGGCGGAACCACCGGTGGCACGCCTGGGCGGTCAGTGCGCCCCGTGCCGGAGCCGGGATGCCGGAGGGCGGGAAGGGCCACCCGTCCTCGGCGGATCAGCGGAGCCTGGGCCGGAACACCTGGTGGGCGTCTGTCAGGCGAAGGGTGGGGCGGCCATCCGCCACATCGCCCAGGGGTAGCCAGAACCCCTTCGAGACCCCGATCAGTGCCCGCGTCGAGCCGGGGACGGCCCCGGAGTGGAACCGGGAAACGCTCCCGATGCGATGCCTGGCCCGCTGTGAGCAGGGAGTTTCAAGTCGGGCCCCGAACAGGTCGACAACTGTTTCACCTGACTTTTCACCCCTGAACGGGTAGCATTCGGGTATTAATTAACACTTAGAGTGGTGGAGGCAATCGGATGAGTGACAAACCTGAGGGGCCCGGCTGGTGGATCGCCAGTGACGGCAAGTGGTACCCACCCGAGCTGCACCCATCGGTCAGAGAGGACTCGCCCACCACTCCGTCCATACAGGGCCTCGACGGTGTCCCCCGCCGCCGATGGGACGACGACCCCTCCAAGGCGACACGGGTCGGACCGCAGTTCCCGGACCTGTTCCAGAAGGCGCTCCAGGGATCGCACGTGGCCGACAACATCTCGGTGCAGTACGACGGCGAGGAGCGACGCTCCGGCGGGAGCGGGTCGCTGGCCGCGGCCGGGGTGCGGTCCACGCCCTCGGCAAGCACCAGCAACGGGGAGGACTCGGGCGGCGTGCCCGGTGCCACCATCGGCGCGCCGGTGGCCAAGAAACGGTGGCGCAAGGGTCGCTGAGCGGACGGCGGCCCGTCGGCCGGCAGCTTCGACGCGGTCGGGACAGCCGGAGGCCGTGGGCCAGCCGCTACCGGGTACGAGCAGGTCGTGCTACAGCTCAGTGGCGGGAAGTGTGATGAGCTCCTGCCAGTTCCCGATCCGCTCGGCCACCGCATCAGGCGTCAGACGGAGCGTCTCTCCGTTGACGCTGTCGGCGATGACCCGCCGGGCGTGGTAGTGGTGGGAGACCGACCGGAACAGGGGTGACCGGGCCTCGACCAGGTCGGCCGGCGCTCCCCCGAGGAAGCCCCACAGGGTGAAGGCGAACTCGAGATCGTACACCGCTGGAGCCCGTCCGAACTCGGCACAACGGCGCATGCCCACCGCCGTACAACCGGCGATGGCGTCCTCGGTCGAGTCCCCCGGGGCCAGCACCAGACGGGCCTCGAAGCGGCGGGCCAGTTTGAGGGCGAACCCCTGATCGGGCCCAGGCTTTCCCATGAAGGGGCCCTTGGGCTGGGATGTCCCTCGGACCTCGGAGGGGCGTGACTGGGTCCAGGTGCCCGGGACGTTGAGCCGGTAGGCCGGACGCACCTGGTCGGCTTCGACGATGGGCACGAAACTGGGCTGGGTCACGGTGGTGCTCCTGATGATCGGAAAGTCGAGCTTGGAACGGCGACTAACCGGTGGTGGCCGCTCCGGTGTGGAGCAGACCGTAGACGATGGAGTCGGAGAGGGCCTGCCAGGAGGCGGCGATGATGTTCTCGGACACCCCGATGGTGGTCCAGGTGCGGTCGCCGTCGGTGGAGTCGATGAGCACCCTGGTGACCGAACCGGTTCCCTTGGCCGAATCCAGCACCCGAACGCGGTAGTCCACCAGGTGGATTCCGGACAGCGCCGGATAGTGGGAGCCGATGGCAGCTCGTACTGCGCCGTCGAGGGCATTGACCGGGCCGTTTCCCTCGGCGGTGGCCACGATGCGCTCGTCACCCACGAGGATCTTCACCGTGGCCTCCGTGGATTGGCCCTCGCCGTGGTCGGCGATGACACGATACGATTCGAGCTCGAAGAAGTCCTGGCCCCACCCGGTCGAGTTCCGCAGCAGCAGCTCGAGCGAGCCGTCAGCCACCTCGAAGTGGTACCCCTCGTACTCCAGTTGTTTGAGGGAGTCGAGCACCGAGGTCATGGCCTGGGAGTCGAGCTCGAGCCCCAGCTCGGAGGCCTTCATGGCCAGCGTCGACCGACCGGCCATCTCGGAGACCACGAACCGGGTCCCGTTGCCCACCAGTTCCGGCGGGATGTGCTCGTAGGCATCCGGCCGGCGGGCGATGGCCGACGTGTGCAGCCCGGCCTTGTGGGCGAAGACCGACGCACCGACAAAGGGCTGTTGGGGATCGGGGGCGATATTGACCAGCTCGGCGATGTGGTGGGACACCGGTGTCAGCAGCTCCAGACGCTCCCGGGGGATGGTGTCCACCCGCAACTTGAGCGAAAGATCGGGGATGGTCGCCGACAGGTCCGCGTTGCCGGCCCGCTCGCCGTAGCCGTTGACGCACCCCTGGACATGGGTGGCGCCCACCCCCACCGCAGCCACGGAGTTGGCCACGGCACAACCACTGTCATTGTGGAAGTGCACCCCGACCTGGGTCTCGAAGCTGCCCAGTACCCCCGAGACGATCCGTTCCACCTCGTAGGGAAGCGTTCCTCCGTTGGTGTCGCACAACACCAGGGTCTCCGCCCCGGACTCCTCGGCGGCCCGGAGGATCCGTAGGGTGAACTCCGGATTGGCCTTGAACCCGTCGAAGAAGTGCTCGGCGTCGAGGAACACCCGGAGGTCGTGGGACCGGAGGAACTCCACCGAGTCGGCCACCATGGCCACGGCCTCATCGAGAGTCGTGCGGAGGGCGTCCACCACGTGCACCTCGGACGACTTGGCGACGATGCAGACCGCCTCCGTCTGGGCGTTGACCAGGTGGCGGAGGGTCTCGTCGTCCTCCGCCCTCACGCCGGCCCGACGCGTGGAGCCGAAGGCCACCAGGGTCGAGCGCTGCAACGAGAGCTCCTTTGGCGCCCGCGCGAAGAACTCCTCGTCCTTGGGGTTGGCTCCCGGCCATCCTCCCTCGATGAAGGTCACCCCCAGGTGGTCGAGTTGCTCGGCCACCCGCAGCTTGTCGTCCACGGTGAGCGACAACCCCTCCTGCTGGGAGCCGTCCCGCAGGGTGGTGTCGAAGACGTCGACGGCGGCGGGCAGCGACGGCAGGTCGAAGTCGTGACCGGCCGATCCGACCGTCGCACCGGTGTCCCGCCCGCCTTCCCGGGCGTGGGCGTGAGCCGCCTGGCCGGGGGTGGGGGGATGGGAGTGGAGGACGCCGTTCCCGTGGGTATGACCGTGACCGGAGGAGGGGCTCCCGCCGGTGGCGCCGTCGTCGTTGAGGGTGGGTCCGTCACTCGACATAGTCCAACCACTCCTTGTACTGATCGACTTCGCCCCGCACGGTGGCGAAGTAGGTCTGCTGCAGCTTCTGCGTGATCGGTCCGGGCTTGCCGGTACCCACGGGCCGGTCGTCGACTGCTCGTATTGGCACCACCTCGGCCGCGGTGCCGGTGAGGAAGGCCTCGTCGGCCGTGTAGAGGTCGGTTCGGATGATCGGCTCGTACGTGACGCCGTAGCCCAGATCGCGGGCGATGGTCTCCACGGACTGCTGGGTGATGCCCTCCAGGGCCCCAGAATCCGATGTGGGAGGGGTGATCAGCCGGCCCTTGCGGACGATGAAGATGTTCTCGCCGGTGCACTCGCTGACCCGTCCGTCCGGGGCCAGGAGGATGGCCTCGTCGTATCCGGCCTTGATTGCCTCCACCTTGGCCAGCGACGAGTTGACATACATCCCGGTCCCCTTGGCCGCGGTAGGCACCGCGTTGGGGTCATGACGGCGCCACGAGCTGATCTTCATCGACACCCCGTTGGCCACTCCTTCGTCGCCCAGATAGGTGCCCCAGGGCCAGGCGGCGATGGAGACGTTGACCGGGCAGGGCATGGGGTTGAGCCCCATCTCCCCGTAGCCCAAGTAGACCAGCGGGCGGATGTAGCACCCATCGTCCAGGCCGTTGACCCGGACCAGGTCCCGGGTGGCGTCGACCAGCTCGTCCACGGTGAACGGGACGTCGATGAGGAAGACCTTGGCCGAGGTGAACAGCCGCTCGATGTGGTCGCGGAAGCGGAACACCGCCACACCCCGGTCGGTCGGGTAGGCCCGGATCCCTTCGAACACCCCGGAGCCGTAATGCATGGTGTGGGTCAGCACATGCACGGTGGCATCCGCCCAGTCGACGAACTCGCCGTCCATCCAGATCTTCTCGGAGGGGGTCAGGGGCATGGCTCAGAGCCTTTCTGCAATGGCGTCGCCGATCGCGGTGGTCGGCATCGTCGGTTCGGGTTGGGAGTTGATGAACTCGGTGAGCGCCCGGCTCACCGTCGTCGGCCGCCGAGGTCTCCCCGAGGTGGTCGAGCATGAGGGCGGCCGAGCGGATGGCCGCGGAGGGGTTGGCCCGGCCGGTGCCGGCGATGTCGTGGGCGGCCCCGTGCACTGGCTCGAACAGGGACGGTCCGGTGCGATCGGGGTTGAGGTTGGCCGACGCCGCATACCCGATGCCTCCGGCCACCGCACCGGCCAGGTCGGTGATGATGTCCCCGAAGAGATTGTCGGTGACGATGACGTCGTAGCGGGCTGCGTCCTCCACCAGATAGATACAACTGGCGTCGACATGGTTGTAGTCGCGGCTCACCGATCGGGTAGTCGTCCGACACCTCGTCGACGGTCCGCTTCCACAGGTCGCCCGCGAAGGTCAGCACGTTGGTCTTGTGCACCAGGGTCAGCTGGTGGCGGGGCCGGCCGGCGGCCAGGCCGAAGGCGAAGCGGGCACACCGCTCCACTCCGTGGCGCGTGTTCACCGAGCCCTGGGTGGCCACCTCGAACGGGCGTGCCCTTGCGGAGGAACCCGCCCTCGCCGGCGTAGGTCCCTTCGGTGTTCTCGCGGATCACCACGAAGTCGCAGTCGGGGGCCAGGGCACCGGGGACCCCGGTGAAGGGACGCATGTTGACGTAGAGGTCCAGCTCGAATCGGAGGCGGAGCAGGAGCCCCCGCTCGAGGGCCCCCGACGGCACCGCGGTGGAACCTACCGGCGGGCCCACCGCGCCCAGCAGGATCGCATCCAGGCCCCGGAGCTCCTCCAGCACCGTGTCGGGCAGTACCTCGCCGGTGCGGACGTAACCGGTCGGCCCCAGGTCGTATTCGGTGGTGTCGAGAGGCCACGCCGGCGGCGTCGACCACCTTGATGGCCTCGGCGACCACTTCGGGGCCGATGCCGTCTCCACCGATCAGACCAACTTGATAGTCTGCCCACGGTGCTCCTGTCCTGCTTCCCGTCTCGATGTCTCTCATCTGTGCTTCCTGTCGTTCCCTTCGTCCCACCGGTTCTGTGACCGGCCGTGGCTCCTGCCGGTCCGGTCCCGACCGCTCCATCCCCGACTGTTCCATGAGGTATATCCCAGCCGATGGCAGCCCTCCGGGGGGACCGCCCGGCCCCACCGGTCCCCATCGGTCGCCATGAGCGGATCCCCAATTGAAAAACCGTCCACCAGGTGGACGGTCGAGGGGCACACACCGGTCGGGTGGGTGCCTAGTCGATAATGATTACGGTGCCGCGGGCGTCGAAGGTCGTCTCCATCAGGTAACCAGTGTCGCCTGTCCGGAGGGGAACCGTCAACCCCGTGGGCCGGCCCTCGTGGAGACGGGCCCTGGTGGCGGCGGCCGATCAGGTGGTGCGGGCGATGAGCACGTGGCAGCCTGCCTTGTGGGCGACGGTATTGGGCACCGAGCCCAGGATCCGGCGGGAGCCCCGGAGCCCCTTGCTCCCCACCACGATGAGATCGGCACCTACCTGGTCCGCCGTGGAGATGATGACCTCGGCCGGGTCGCCGACGCCGGTGTGGATCTCCGTCTCGAGTCCCTCGACGTGGCCGGCCACCTCCTCCAACATGCGCTGGGCCATGCCCCGCAGCAGGCCTCCGCCCGAGGGGTCCGACACGTTGGCCCCGCCGGCCGGCACGGCCACCGCTG
Source organism: uncultured Acidimicrobiaceae bacterium (assembly GCA_963717885.1). Taxonomy (GTDB): domain Bacteria; phylum Actinomycetota; class Acidimicrobiia; order Acidimicrobiales; family RAAP-2; genus Bog-756. The sequence continues at coordinate 216,322 of CAVQXB010000007.1, forward strand.
CCGGGGAGTGAACCCCACCACCAGGTGTAGCTTGGCTCCCTGGTCCCGGGCCAGCTCCACAGCCAGGGCCACCGCCGCACCCGCTGTCTCCGATCCGTCGGTGCCGACAACGATATTCGAGAACACGTTCATTCCCTCCTAGATCCACGGCTTCGTTAGGCGATGGTAGCGGATGAGGGGCCCGGTGACCCCGAGCCGATCCGGGGTCCCGACCAGCCTCGCCAGATCAAAGTGTTCAGGACGCGGTCCCCGCCCGGCCGGGATCGAGACCACTCCGAGGGCCGCCGAGCAGATCGCTCCAGGGGATGGAGCCCTCGCGAAGGCAGCGGAGAGCCGGGCCGCGGCACTCCACCACGGTGGAAGGAGTCCGGTCGCACGTCCCCCCGTCGAGGATCACGGCCAGGTCCTCCGCACCGGCGAAGATCACCGCCACCCCGCCCGCCCGGGTGGCCGGCGGGACACCGTGCCGGTTGGCGCTGGTCACCGCCAGGGGACCCAGCTCCCGGCACAGGGCCCGGACCACCGGGTGGTCGGGCCACCGCACCCCGACCGTGTTGCGGGCCGCCGGAGGTCCCCCGAGGTCGGCGGTGAAGGTCCGTCGCCGCGGAACCACCAGGGTCAGCGGACCCGGGCCAACATCGTTCGGCCAGGTGCTCGGCCGCACGGTCGAGCCTGCCGGCCACGGCCGAGACCTGGTCCCGGCCATCCACCAGAACGGGAAGGGCCACTTCGGTGGGCCGCTCCTTCAACGAGAAGAGCCGCGCCACCGCCCGGGGCTGGGAGGGGTCGGCCGCCAACCCGTAGACCGTGTCGGTGGGCACGGCCACCACCGCTCCGGTCCGGAGGGCCTTGGCCGCCAGCGCCAGGGACTCCGGCGTCCACGGGCAGGGGCAACAGTCTCATCGTCACCGCCGCGCCACCACCATGCGGACCCGGCCGGCCAGGTCGCGTTCGGTGCGGCCGACGTCGAACCCGGCCCGGCGGGCGGCATCGAGCGCGGGATCGGCCTGGGCGGGGTCGATCTCGACCACCAGCACCCCGCCCGGACGGACCCAGCGGGCGGCGTCGGCGATGACCGTCTCGATGTCGGCCATCCCGCCCACGCCGCTGCGAGTCCGGCGCCACCAGGGCCCGGCGCGGCTCCCAGTCAGCGAACGGTTGGATCGAGGTCGGGAAAGTCGGCTCGGCCACGTAGGGCGGGTTGGACACCACCAGGTCGACCGAGCCGGCGAGCGCCGGGGGCAGCGCCTCGAACCACCGACCCTCGGCCAGATGGACCCGGCCGGCGGCGGACGGCTCCCGCCGGCCAGCTCGTCGAGGTTCTCTGCCGCCACGGCCAGGGCGTCGGCCGAGAGATCGGTGGCCCAGACCACCAGGTCCGGGAAGATCGCTCCGCCCTCGACCGCCAGCGAGAGGGCGATCGCTCCCGACCCTGTCCCGAGGTCCACGGCCACGGGGCCGGAGCGCCGGCCGGTCCGCAGGACTCGGCCGCCAACGGGGCCAGTGGGACCAGGGCGGCCAGCTCGGCCAGAGCCACCTCCACCACCTGCTCGGTCTCCGGCCGAGGGATGAGCACCCGCCGGTCGACGACCAGCTCGAGGGAGCGGAACGGCCACCGGCCGAGGACGTACTGGAGGGGCTCCCCCGTTGCCCGCCGGTCGGCCAGGGCCAGCGCCAGCCCGGCGTCGCCCCCGGCCTGCTCGACGATCCAACGCGCCTCGCGGAGCGAGCCCACCCGCTCGGCCACGGTCTCCTCCAAGCGACCGTGCTCCGGCACACGGTCTGGCGTCGAAGGGTCTGGCGTCGTCGGTCCGGACACAGGCATCGGCCTCCTTCGGACTCAGTCGTCGTCCAGCTGCCGGTAGCGCTTGTCGGCCATCGAGCGCGTCGGTCAGCTCGTCGAGGTCCCCCATCAGAATTCGGTCCAGCTTGTGCAGCGTCAGCTTGATCCGATGGTCGGTGACCCGGTTGTCCTTGTAGTTGTAGGTGCGGATCTTCTCCGAACGCCCGCCTCCTCCGACCTGGTTCCGCCGCTGCTCGGAGAGCTCGGCGGACTGCCGGTCCTGTTCGGCCTTGAGCAGTCGCGATCGCAGCACGATCATGGCCTTGGCCCGGTTCTGGATCTGGCTCTTCTCGTCCTGCATGGCCACCACGATCCCGGTGGGCAGGTGGGTGATCCGGACCGCCGAGTCGGTGGTGTTGACCGACTGGCCGCCCGGTCCGGTCGACCGGTACACGTCGATCTTCAGATCGCTCGGGTCGATGTCGACATCGACCTCCTCCGCCTCCGGCAGGACGGCCACCGCAGCCGACGAGGTATGGATCCTCCCCTGGGACTCGGTCACCGGGACCCGTTGGACCCGGTGGGGACCCCCCTCGTGCTCGAGGCGCTGCCAGGCGTCGTCCCCCTTGACCACGAAGGTGATCTCGTTGAGACCGTCGCGTTCGGACGGGCTCGAGGAGAGGACCTCGATCTTCCAACCCCGATGGGCGGCGTACCGGGTGTACATCTCATAGAGGTCCTTGGCGAAGAGGTTGGCCTCCTCACCGCCTTCGGCCCCCCGGATCTCCATGATCACATTGCGTCCGGCGTTGGGGTCCCGAGGCACCAGGAGGAGACGGAGCTCCTCCTCGAGCCGGGTCATCTCGGCCTCGGCCTGGCCCACCTCGGCCTGCGCCAGTTCGCGTTCGTCGCCGGAGGAGTCCCGCACCATCTCCCGGGCCGTCTCGAGGTCGGATTCCGCCGCCAGTAGATTGCGCCAGCTCTCCACGGGCTCCTCGAGCTCACGATGCCGGCGGGACACCTCGCGCAGTCGGCGGTGATCCGACGACAGCGCCGGATCGTTGAGATCGGCCAGCACCGCCTCGTACTCCTGCTCGAGCTCTTTCATCCGCTCGTTCATGCGTTCGTTCAACACCGGGCCAGGGTAGTCCCAACCCTCTCTACGGTCCCCCAGCCGGACGGGGTCCACGGGCTGGGCTCAGCCCTCCAAGTCCCGGCCGGTCCGGGCCACCGGATCCCGTGGGACCCGGCCCGAGGACGTCTCCGCCTCAGGAGGCCGGCGGTGCCGCCTTCTTCTTTCGGGAGCCGGTCTTGGCGTAGCGACGCTGGAAGCGCTCCACCCGGCCGCCGGAGTCGACCAGCTTCTGCTTGCCGGTGAAGAACGGATGGCACTCATTGCACAGCTCGAGGTGGATCTCGGGCTTGGTCGAGCGGGTGGTGAAGGTGTTGCCGCACGAGCAGCGCACCGAGGCTTCGACGTACGAGGGATGGATGTCGGTCTTCATGGGTTTCTCCTGTGGTGGCCGCCTGGCGGCATCGAACGAGGCCCGCCACGCGGCGCCCTGAGTGTAACGGAACCGGTGCCCCGGTTATTCCGCGGCCGGTAGGGTCCGCAGGGGTCGGTCAGGTGGCCGGACCCTTGGCGATCTCGGCCAGGAACTCCTCGTTGCTCTTGGTGGTCCGGATCTTGTCCATCAGCAGCTCGAGTCCGGCCGCCGCGCTCCCCTCGTTGGCCAGGGCGTTCAGCACCCGTCGGAGCTTCCACACCTGCTGGAGCTCGGACCGGTTGAAGAGCAGCTCCTCGTGTCGGGTGGAACTGGCATTGACGTCGATCGACGGATACAGCCGGCGCTCGGCCAGCCGGCGATCGAGCCGCAGCTCCATGTTGCCGGTGCCCTTGAACTCCTCGAAGATGACCTCGTCCATCTTCGAACCGGTCTCCACCAGCGCGGTGGCCAGGATGGTGAGCGAACCGCCCTCTTCGATGTTCCGCGCCGCTCCGAAGAACTTCTTCGGCGGATACAGAGCACCGGAGTCGACGCCACCGGACATGATCCGTCCCGTGGCCGGCTGGGCCAGGTTGTAGGCCCGGGCCAGCCGGGTGATCCCGTCGAGGATGATGACCACGTCGCGGCCCGGCCTCGACCAGTCGCTTGGCCCGCTCGATGGCCAGCTCGGCCACGGCGGTGTGCTCCTCGGCCGGCCGGTCGAAGGTGGAGGCGACCACCTCGCCCCGGACCGAGCGTCGCATGTCGGTGACTTCCTCGGGCCGTTCGTCGACCAGCAGCACCATCAGGTGCACGTCGGGGTTGTTGGCCTCGATGGAGTGGGCGATGTGCTTCATCACCGTGGTCTTCCCGGCCTTGGGAGGCGACACGATCAGCCCTCGCTGGCCCTTGCCGATCGGTGAGAGGAGGTCGACGATTCGGGTCGTCATGTTCTCCTTCTCGCCCGGCATCTCCAGATTTAGCCGCTCGTCGGGGAAGAGTGGGGTCAGATCCTCGAACCGGGGGCGGTTGCGGGCCGCCTCGGGATCGAGGGACGAGACCGTGTCGATCTGCAGGAGGGCCGGGAACTTCTCCGTGCTCCCAGCCGGCCGGCAGAACCCCTCGACGCTGTCACCCTTGCGGAGAGCGAATCGCCGGGCCTGGCTGATCGAGACGTAGACGTCCTTCGAGGAGGGCAGGTACCCCTCGCACCGGAGGAAGCCGTACCCCTCGTCGCGTAGGTCGAGGAGTCCCTTCACCGGGATCAACTCGCCCTGGTACTGCTGGTCCTGCCCGCCCGCTCCCTGCAGATCGCCCTCGCCGCCGCCCTGGCGGTCACGACCCCGGCGCCGGCGGTTGCTCCGCCGATTGCCCATGTCGTCGTTGCCGCCCTGTTGCGGCTTCCCTGGTTGCGGCTTCCCTGGTTGCGGTTCCCTGGTTTCCCTGGTTGTTACGGTTGCCCTGGTTGTTCTGGTTGTTCTGGTTGCCCTGGTTGTTCTGGCTCCGGTTGTTCTGGTTGTTCTGTCCGCCGGGGGATCCCTGGCGGCCACCGTCTCCGGCCGGTTGGGTGTCGCCACCTCCTACCGCGGCGACCGGCAGACCACCGGCACGGTCGGCACCCGACCCGTTCGAGCCCCGGTTGTCGCTGCGGTCGTCGCCCGGCCCGACCTCACCGAAATCCTCCTCGAGGTCGACGGACCGCCCGGTCAGGTCGGCGTCGTCGGTGGGGCCGAACGACTGCGCCGGCCGGCCTGCTGGCGGGCCGACGGCCTCCGGTCCGCTCGCCCGGCTTCTCGGACTCGGAAGCATCCGCTGCGCCATTCTCGCGGGCGTCGCCGGATTCAGCGGTGGCACGGCGTCGGACCGGGTCGAACGCCGCCCGTTGGCCCCATTGCTGCCGACAGTAGATCCGTTGCCGGCACCGGTCTCTCCCGCGGGCGGGGGGTCATCGACGGCGACCCCGGTGGCCTTCAGGATCCCATCGATGATGTCGGCCTTCTTCGTTCTGGTATTGGTCTTCACAGAGAGTGCCTGCGCGATGGCGTGGAGCTCGTCTCGCTCCTTGCCCTCCAATACCGAGCGCTCGAGCTGCTGTTCGGCAGTCATCGGCTTCCTCGTTTCACATGTCCTCGTTGGCAGGTGGGAGTGAGTCCCACTGCCAGGGAATCAGGGGTGGGGAGTCGCGAGTCTCGAGATCGTCTCTCGCCTGCTACTCCCCCCGACGCCGTCTACGGGCTGATCGCGTCCATCAGAAGCGATACAGGGAGTCCCGCCCACAAGCCCGATCGGGCACGTTGTGGTAGCGAAGGTGAACCCAGTGTACAGGGGGACGGGTGCACCGGCAACAACCCTCCCCTGACAGCTCGCCGGGACCACTCACGCTCCGTGTCAGGTTCACGCCAGGTCCAGCTGGTCCAGCACCGCCCTGAGGTCGGCGTCGACCACCGTGGGGACGGAGATCTGGCTGATGGCGATGTCGGGGTCCTTCAGCCCGTGGCCGGTGAGCACGCAAACCACTGTGGCCCCCGGTCCCACCCCGGCGGGGAGGCCGGCCTTCAACAGCCCGGCCACCGAAGCCGCCGAGGCCGGCTCGCAGAAGACCGACTCCTCGGCGGCCAGGAATCGGTAGGCGGCCAGGATCTCGTCGTCGGTGACCGCGGCGATCCCGCCACCCGACTCGGATGCGGCCGAGGTGGCTCCATACCAGCTGGCCGGGTTCCCGATCCGGATGGCGGTGGCCACCGTCTCGGGATGCTCGATCGGTCGGCCATCGACGATGGGCGCGGCACCGGCGGCCTGGAAGCCCAACATGCGGGGGAGCCGGGTCGACCGTCCCGCCTCCTTGAACTCGAGGTAGCCCTTCCAGTATGCGGTGATGTTTCCGGCGTTGCCCACTGGGATGCAGTGCACGTCGGGCGCGTCCCCCAGCTCGTCCACGATCTCGAAGGCTCCCGACTTCTGGCCCTCGATCCGGTAGGGGTTGACCGAGTTGACCACGGTTACCGGGGCCCGTTCGCCGAGCTCCCGGACGATGGCGAGGGACTGGTCGAAATTGCCCCGGACCTGGAGCACCTTCGCCCCGTGGATCAGGGCCTGGGCCAGCTTGCCCAGAGCGATATGCCCTTCGGGGATCAGCACCGCGCAGGTCAGGCCGGCCCGGGCGGCGAAGGCGGCAGCCGAGGCAGAGGTGTTGCCGGTCGACGCGCACACCACCGCCTTGGCTCCCTCCTCGGCGGCTTTGGAGATGGCCACGGTCATGCCCCGGTCCTTGAACGAGCCGGTGGGGTTGGCCCCCTCCACCTTGAGCATCACCCTGGCACCGACCCTGGCCGACAGTCGTGGGGCAGGCAGGAGTGGCGTTCCGCCCTCCAGCAGTGTGACCACTGGGGTGGTCGGGGACACAGGCAGGTGATCCCGATACTCCTCGATGACCCCCCGCCATCCCGACCCGCGGCCAGGAGCCGTCATTCGGCGTCCCCGACGATCCGCATGACCCCGCCGATCTGCTCCACGGTGTCCAGCTCGGCCAGCTCGGCCAACGTGTCGCGGATGTCCCCCTCGCGTGCGAGATGGGTGACGAAGAGGAGCCGGGCCTCGCCGGCGTAGCCCTCCTGCTCCATCGAGCGGATGGAGACGTCGTGGTCTCCGAAGATCGTGGCCACCGCGGCCAACACGCCAGGGCGGTCGGCGACGTCGAGGCTGATGTAGTACTGGGTCCGGAGCTCGGACTCGGGCAACAGCCGGGCGGGCCGGCGCTCGGGCGTGGGCGCCGTGGTCTTGGCGGCACGATTGCGGACGGCATCGATCAGGTCCCCGACCACCGCGCTGGCCGTCGGGAGACCCCCGGCCCCCTGCCCGTAGAGCATCAACTCCCCAGCGGCTTCTCCCTCGATGAACACGGCGTTGAAAGCACCCCGCACCCCGGCGAGGGGGTGGGACTTGGGAACCAGGGCCGGGTGCACCCGTACCGAGAGCGCATCCTCGCCGGTCCGCTCCACGATGGCCAGCAGTTTCACCGAGTAGCCGAGTCGCTCGGCAAACTCGACGTCGACGGCGCGGACAGCGGTGATCCCCTCGCGCATGACCTCGGCCCCGGCGACGTCGTACCCGAAGGCCACGCCGGCCAGGATGGCAGCCTTGGCAGCGGCGTCGTACCCCTCGACGTCGGCGGTCGGATCTCGCTCGGCCAGACCCAGGGCCTGAGCCTCGGCCAGCACCTCGGCGTAGTCGGCCCCCTGCTCGCTCATCTTGGTCAGGATGAAGTTTGTGGTGCCGTTCACGATGCCCATGACCCGGTGGATCCGCTCACCGGTGAGCGACTCCCGGAGGGCGCGGATGAGGGGGATGGCGCCGGCCACGGCGGCCTCGTATAGCAAGTCGACGCCCTGCACGTTGGCCAACGTGCGCAGGGCGACGCCCTCGGGGGAGGCCAGCAGGGCCTTGTTGGCCGTCACCACCGGCTTGCCGGACTCGAGGGCGGTGCGCACCAGTCGGCCGGTGGGCATCAGGCCTCCGATGAGCTCGACCACGATATCGACCGACGGGTCGGCCACCAGGGCGGCCGAATCGGTGGTGAGCAAGTCGAGCGGGACATGGGGCTCCCGGCGAAGGGTCAGGTCGGCAACGGCGATGCCGGCGATCTCGAGTCGGGCACCGCTCTGGACGGCCAGGGCCTCGGCTCGACCCTGGAGGATGCCGACCAGGGCCGAGCCGACGTTCCCGCAGCCGAGCACGGCGATGCGCACGACGGGGTCGGAGTGGGCGGCCGAGGTCACCCGGTCACGCTACCGCCTGGCCGGAGGCCGGCCCGGCGATCAGACGTCGAGACGGACCAGGTCGTCGAAGGTCTCCCGGCGGACCACGGTGCGTGCCTCCCCCCCGGCGACGAACACCACGGCGGGCCGGGGGACCTTGTTGTAGTTGGAGGCCATCGAGTGCCCGTAGGCACCGGTCACCGGTGTGGCCAGGATGTCCTCCACCACCAGGTCCTCGGGCACGAATCCCTCCGACACCACCACGTCCCCGGTCTCGCAGTGCTTGCCCACCACCCGGACCGGAACCGGCCTCGCCGCCCCGGCCTCCCGTGGCAGGAAGGCCTCGTACCCGCTGCCGTAGAGGACCGGCCGGGGATTGTCGCTCATCCCACCGTCGACCGAGACATAGGTCCGGTGTCCGGGAACGTCCTTGACCGTGCCCACCCGATAGAGGGTGATCCCCGCCGCGGCCACAATGGAGCGTCCCGGCTCCGCCGTGACCCGGACGGCGTCGGGGATGCCGGCCTTCAGACAGGCCTGGCGGACCGACGCGGCCCACTGGGCCATGGGGGGCGCCTCCTCGCCGTTGACGTAGGGCACGCCCAGTCCCCCGCCCACCACCAACTCGGGCAGTCCCAAAGGGGCGAAGAACTCGGCCAGTACCTCGATGGCCCGGACGAAGGGGGCCAGGGCGAACACCTGGCTCCCGAGGTGGGCGTGGATCCCGACGAAGGCCACCGTCCCCTCGCGATCCAGCCGGTTCAGACGGTCCACGGCCCGCGCCGCAGCGCCCGACGCCAGCCCGAACCCGAACTTGGAGTCGTCCTGACCCGTACGCACGAACTCGTGGGTGTGGACCTCCACGCCCGGGGTGATCCGGGCCAGGACCTCGGGGCGCGGGTCTGGGGAGCGATCCGCCGTGGGGGTCGGGCACCGCTGGGACCTCGGGCACCAGCCGCTCGAGGCGGTCGATCTCGTCGAAGGAGTCGACGACGATCCGGCCCACACCCACGGCCAGGGCCGCGGCCAGCTCCTCGTCGGACTTGTTGTTTCCGTGGAGGACCAACCGATCGGGCGGTACTCCGGCGGACAGCGCCACGTGGAGCTCCCCGCCGGTCGAGACGTCGAGGCACATACCCTCCTCGTGGGCCAGCCGTGCCATCGCCATGCACAGGAACGCCTTGGTGGCGTAGGCCACGCCGTCGCCCCAAGCCTCGACCGCCTCGCGGCACCGTGCCCGAAGGTGGGCCTCGTCGTAGACGAAGAGCGGCGTGCCGAACTGCTCGGCCAGCTCAACTAGGTCACAGCCGCCGACCTGCAGCCGGCCCCGGCCGTCCACAGTGGCGGTCATCGGGAAGAGACCGGGGGCGACCGGGCTGGACGGGTCGCCGGAAGGCCTCTCCTCCGGACCGCGAGACGTCGCTCACATCGCCTCCGGAGCCGCCACCCCGAGCAAGCCCAGGCCGATGGACAGCCCGATACGGGCGGCCTCCACCAGCCAAAGCCGGGCCTGGGTCAGGGCCGGATCCACATCGTCGGCCAGAATCGGGCAGTCGTGGTAAAAGCCGTGGAAGCTCCCGGCCAGCCGCCGGACCCAGGTGGTCACCTTGGTCGGGGCGCGGTCGGCGGCGGCGTCGGCCACCACCTCGGGCAGTTCTTCGAGGCAGCGGATCAGCTCCAGCTCGCGCCGATGGGTCAGCAGTGTGAGATCGACCTGCCCCAGCGGGACCCTCACCACGCCCCGCTCCTCTGCCTTGCGCCCCACACCACCGATCCGCGCACTGGCCATTTGTACGTAGAAGACCGGGTTCTCCACCGACTCCTCGCGCACCGAGGCCAGATCGAAGGTGGTGGCCTGGTCGAGAGAGCTCATCAGGCTCAGGATCCGGGTGGCGTCCGGTCCGATGTCGGCCACCAACGAGTCGAGGGAGATGGCGTTACCGGCACGCTTGCCCATCTTCACCGCCTCGTCCCCGTCCACCAGCGAGACCATCTGGCCCAGCTTCACCTCGAGGCGTCCGGGGTCGACTCCCAGGGCCTCGACCCCGGCCATCAGGCTGGCCACCTGGCCGTGATGGTCGGCCCCGAAGACGTCGATGACCCGGTCGAAGCCACGTACGAGGAACTTGTCCCGGTGGTAAGCCAGGTCGCCGGCAAGGTAGGTGGCATCCCCGTTTGACTTGCGAAGCACCCGATCGCGGCTGTCCCCGAGCTCGGTGGCCCGGAACCAGGTGGCGCCGTCCTCCTCGAACACCAGTCCCTTCTCGGAGAGCAGGGCGATGGTCTCGTCCACCGCTCCGGTCTCCTCGATGGAAGCTTGGCTGTACCACTCGTCGAACACGATGCCCACCGAGGCCAGGGTGGCCCGGATGTGCTCGAGGATCTGCTCCGCGGCCCACCGTCCGGCGGCCGTCAGGTCCTCGGGCCCCTGGTAGCTGCCGGCCAGCTCGGTGACGTACTCCCCCGCATACCCACCTTCGGGGACCTCACGGCCGGCCCGACGGGCCAAGAGGCTTTCGCCCAGTGCCCGGATCTGGCCGCCGGTGTCGTTTACGTAGTACTCCCGAGTTACCTGGTGCCCGGCGCGTGCCAGCACCCGGGCCAGGGCGTCGCCGTAACTGCCCCACCAGCCGTTGCCCACGTGGATGGGCCCGGTCGGATTGGCCGAGATGAACTCCACCTGGACCCGTTCGCCGTGCCCCACGTCCGGCTTTGCATAGTCCTCCTCCCCCTGCACCAGCATCTCGGAGAGGGCGTCGTACAGCCAGCCGTCATCGAGGTGGAAATTGATGAAACCCGGACCGGCAATCTCGATCGAGCGGGTGTGGGCCGGAGGATCCGCCTCGAGAACGGAGACCAATGAGGTGGCCAGGGATCGCGGGTTCGTCCCGGCTCGCTTGGCGTTAACCATGGCGATGTTGGTCGACCAATCCCCCATCTCGCGGTGCGGGGGCCGCTCGAGGTGAACGGCGTCGGGCGCTACATGAAGGTCCAGGTCGTCGCGTCCGGCCACGGTGTCGACGGCACGGCTCACGGCTTCAGCAAGTTGGTCTCGGGTGGACATGATGCAGCGAGGATACGTCGTCGGCTGTCCGCTGCCGTGTGGGGCGGGGTGTCCCCAGGCGCCAGAGCACTACAGTTGGCCCCCCGGCACACAATTTGGTCGGGTCGAGGCGGTCGGGCTACGGGCCCGCCAGACGCCCCCGTAGCTCAGCGGATAGAGCACCGGCCTCCGGAGCCGGTGGCGCAGGTTCGAGTCCTGCCGGGGGCAC
>CAVQXB010000008.1:0-88779 GCA_963717885.1 uncultured Acidimicrobiaceae bacterium
CAGCTTCTGCAGCGAGTCGGCCAGAGCGCTGGTCTCGGGGCGGTCGGAGTTGGCCATGGCCTCCTCGTAGGAGGGGAACTCGACGATCTGGAGATAGACATCGTCCCTGTCCCGCACTTTGGTCCGGAGGGAGCGGGTCGGGGCCCGCCAGCCCTCGGACTCCCGGATCCAGGTGTCGATGGCGGCGTCGATCTCGTCGATCCGGCGGGTCCGGAACTCGATGAGTTGTACGAAGGTCACCGGAGCCTCCTCCTCGTCCGCAGGTCCGGCCTACACCGAGACCTGCTCGTCCTTCAGGTTCTGGCGCAGCCAGTCGCGCACCTCGGCGGTGTCCTCGTGCCCGTGCACCGCCACCGCATGCGCCGTCGCGGCGGCGAGCACCTCGTCCTCCTCGCCCGCGATGGTGAGCGAACAGCCGCTCTCGCTGGGGAAGTCACGACAGTCAGCAACCTTGCGTCCCATGGTCCGGCCTCCGTGTCCAGGGCCCCTCTCCACTAATCCTCTGCCCCGGATCGGGGTATGGCAACACTCGTTGCGGAACTGCAATGTTCGGGGCGCCAGCGGCGCGGCACCACCCGGTCGGGTAGGTTCGACGCCGATGGTCGACGAACTGGACGACCCCCGCCGGCATGAGCCTGCTTACCTCCTCGGCGAGCGGGACATGCTCGAGGGGTGGCTGGAGTTCCACCGCCTCACGCTCCTCCTCAAGTGCGAGGGCCTCGACGACGCCCAGCGGAAGGCCCGCCCGGTGCCCAGCTCCGCTCTCTCCCTGCACGGCTTGGTCCGCCATATGGCCGAGGTCGAGCGCGGCTGGTTCCGACGCACCCTGCTCGACGAGCCCGATGTTCCCTACCTGTTCGCGGACGAGGTGGTCGAGGACAGTGATCTGGTGCCGCTGGACGAGGCCGACTGGGACGCCGACCTGGCCTCGTGGGAGGCCGAGTGCGAGGCCAGCCGCCGTGCCGCCCTCGGCCGCCCGCTCGACGCCACCGGGCCGCGACACGGCGAGCCCTGTTCCCTGCGGTGGATCTACCACCACATGATCGAGGAGTATGCCCGCCACAACGGACACGCCGACCTGATCCGGGAGCTGGTGGACGGGGCCGTCGGCTGGTGAGCGGTCCGGGCCGGACGCGGCACTCACCGGCGACCCGCCGCTCCACGGGCCGGCCGTGCGTGGATCGGGCGCGTCAGCAGGCGCTGATCGGCCGGGTCTCGGGACGGAACACCCGGCGGTGGTCCGGTCTGCGCCGGGGGCCGGGTGGACGGAGGAGCCGGCGTCACAGAGCAGCTCGGTCGCCGATGGGGTGGCCGCCGGAGGTGATGCCGATGCGGGGGCTGGGGGCCGGCGGACCCGTCGGCTCGTCCGAGAGTTCGAAGGCGGCCGGGGGCCTCGAGGATCCGCTGGGGTGACGGCCCGGTCGGTCAGAGGGCCCCCACGGTGTCCCCGGTGGCATCGAGAGAGCGCTCCGGGTCCCTGTCCGGGACCTGGTCCTCCCGGACGGTTCGGGTCCGGGAGATCCACACCGGGTCGCCCGGGGCCAGGTCGAGCTCGGCAGCCGCACCCCGGCTCAGCTGGACCCAGGTCGCCTCGCCCCGCTCCATGGCCACGTCCACCCGCACCTCGAACCCGAGGTGGGTGACCCGCTCCACCGTGCCGGCGTGGTCGCCCGACGGCCGGGTCCCGGTGGATCACCAGATCGTGGGGGCGGACCCACTGCGCCGTCCAGCTGGGTGGCCGGGCCGAGGAACTTCATGACGAACTCGTTGGCCGGGTGGTCGTACATCTCGGCCGGGTGGCCGATCTGCTCCAGCCGGCCCTGGTTGATGATGGCCAGGTGGTCGGCGACCTCCATGGCCTCTTCCTGGTCGTGGGTGACCAGCACGGTGGTGACCGAGATCTTCTGGTGCAGCTCCCGCAACCAGACCCGCAGCTCCTGGCGGACCTGGGCGTCGAGGGCCCCGAAGGGCTCGTCCAGCAGGAGCAGCTGGGGCTCGATGGCCAGGGCCCGGGCCAGGGCCATCCGCTGGCGCTGGCCCCCCGACAGCTGGGACGGGTAGCGGTCGGCCAGGTGGTCGATCTTGACCAGGTCGAGGAGCTCGTCGACCTTGGCCCGGATCTCGGCCTTGGGCCGCTTGCGGACCTCGAGGCCGAAGGCCACGTTCCGCCGCACGGTGAGGTGGCGGAACGGCGCGTAGTGCTGGAAGCAGAACCCGATGCCCCGGTCGCGCACCGGTACCCCGGTGACGTCCTCGCCGTCGAACTCGACGGTCCCCGAGTCGGGGACCTCCAGGCCGGCCACCACCCGCAGGAGGGTGGACTTGCCGCCCCCGCTCGGACCCAGCAGGGCGGTGAGGGAGCCGTCGGGCACCTCGAGACTCACGTCGTCGAGAGCAACGGCACCTCCGAATCGCTTGGAGACGGATCGGATCGTGATCGCCATCGGGGCTTCCTCCTTTCTGCTCGTCGGTTCGCTTGCGGTCGGCGCCCACCACGGCCAGGACGGCCAGGGCCACCAGGGCCAGGATGACCGCGCCAGCGTAGGCGGCCACCAGGTTGAGGTTCTCCACGCCGTCCTGGATGAACAGGGTGAGGGTCTCGGTCCGGCCCGCCACCAGCCCGGACACCACCGCCACGGCCCCGAACTCCCCGATGACCCGGGCCGTGGTCAGGGTGACGCCGTAGGCCAGGCTGCGGCGGATCGAGGGGAGGGTGATCCGGCGGAAGATGGTGAAGGGGGAGGCCCCGAGGGTGGTGGCGGCCTGCTCCTGGTCGGTGCCGATCTCCTGGAGGACCGGGAGCACCTCGCGGACCACGTAGGGCAGCGCCACGGTGGCCGAGGCCATCACGATGCCGGGCAGCGAGAAGATGATGGTGATGCCGTGGCCGGCCAGCCAGTTGCCGAACCAGCCGCTCTTGCCGTAGACGAGGATGAGGGCGATGCCCACCACCACCGGCGAGACGGCCAGCGGCAGGTCGACGAAGGCGTCGAGCAGCCAGGCCCCGGGGAACCGGTGGCGGGACAGGATGAGGGCCACCCCCACGCCGAACACGGTGTCGAGGGGCACGGCGATGAGCACCACCAGGAAGGTCAGCCACAGGGCGTGGACGGCGTCGGGGGAGGAGATGGCGTGCCAGGCCGCCCCGAAGCCGTGCTGGAAGGCGCGGTAGAAGACCGAACCCACCGGCGAGGACCACCAGGAAGCCCAGGTAGCCGAGGGCGGCGATCCGCAGGGGCCAGCGCCAACGCCCGGTCACCGGTCGGTCCCTCATACCGCCTCCGAGATGTCGAACCGGCGCCGGAGCAGGCCGATGCCCAGCAGCACCAGCAGGGCGATGAGCACCAGCACCACCGAGACGGCCGCCGCCGCCCCGAGCTCGTCGCTCTGGGACAGGCTGAAGATCCACGACGAGGCCACCTCGGTCTTGAAGGGGAGGTTGCCCGAGATCAGCACCACCGAGCCGTACTCGCCCACGGCCCGGGCGAAGGCCAGGCCGGCCCCGGCCAGCATGGCCGGGGCCAGGCTGGGCAGGATGATCCGCCACAGCACCCGGCCCGCGGAGGCGCCGAGGGAGGCGGCCGCCTCCTCGGTCTCGCGGTCCAGCTCGGCCAGGACCGGCTGGACCGAGCGCACGGAGAACGGCAGGGTCACGAAGGCCAGGGCGAAGAGGATGCCCCACGCGGCTGTCGGCCACGTTGAGGTGGAAGGGGCTGTTCGGGCCCGTACAGGGTCAGCAGGGTGAGGCCGGCCACGATGGTGGGAAGGGCGAAGGGCAGGTCGATGACGGCGTTGACCAGCTGCTTGCCGCGGAAGTCGTCGCGGACCAGCACCCAGGCGATGACCAGACCGGCCACGGCGTTGAAGGCGGCCACGCCCAGCGAGGAGACGCAGGGTCAGCTTGAGGGCGGCCACCGCCTCGGGCTGGCTGACCGCCGCCCAGAACGCGCACCACCCGCCGCTGAAGGCGTGGGCCGACCAGCGCGGCCAGCGGCAGCACCACCAGCAGGCTGAGGTAGGTGACGGCCAGGGCCGGGCCGGCCACCCGGCCCACCGAGCGTCGGCGCCCGGCGACGGGGAGGCCCCGGCCCCGGCCAGGGTGGCCGGGACGACCAGACGCTCGGCCTCAGCTACTGGAGGTGGAGACACCGAGCCCCTGCTCGATCTTCGCCACTACCCCGGTGCTCGGGGTGAAGAAGACCGTGTTGACCTTGGTCCAGCCACCCAGGCTGTCGATGGTGAACAGCTTCTTGGGCTTGGGGAACTTGAACTGGGCCGCCACACTGGGGAGCACCGGGCGGTAGCCCTGCTGGCCCCAGACCTTCTGGCCGGCCGGCGAGAGCAGGTAGGCCACGAAGGCCTTGGCCGCCGACGGGTTGGCGGCCTTCAGCGAGACGGCGATGGGGTTCTGGATCAGGATGGTCTGGGGCGGGGTGACGATGGAGATGGCCTCGCCCTTCTGCTGGGCGTAGAGGGCGTCGTCCTCGTAGTCGAGCAGCACGTCGCCCTCGCCGGACAGGAAGGTCTGCAGGGCGGTGCAGGCACTGGACGGCTGGGCCACGGTGTGCTTGAGCAGGTTGGTGAGGTAGGCGGTGGCCTGGGCCTTGGACTTGCCCTGGTTGAGCTGGGCGCCGTAGGCGGCCATCAGGTTCCACTTGGCGCTGCCCGAGCTGAACGGGTTGGGGGTGATCACCTTCACCCCGGACTTGACCAGGCTGGCCCAGTTGGTGATGTGCTTGGGGTTCCCCTTGCGCACGACGAAGGAGACGATGGAGTTGGTCACCATGCCCTTGGTGGGGGTGGAGCTCCAGGTGGGCGAGACGATGCCGGCCTTCACCAGCTTGTTCATGTCGGGGGCCAGCGAGAAGTTGACCACGTCGGCGGGCAGGCCGTTGACCACCGCGGTGGCCTGGGAGCCGGAGGCCCCGAACGACTGGGAGAAGGTGACCGCGCTTGCCGGCCGTGGTGGCGTTGAACGCCTTGATCAGGGCGGCGTAGGCCGGCTTGGGCGTGGAGTAGGCCACCAGGGCCACCGAGCCGGAGGCCGCGCCGGCCGTGGCCGGGATGCCCAGCTCCGGCGGCCAGGGACAGGGCCAGGACGGCGGCACCACCTCCTATCCGGCGCTTGGCGGGTCGACAACGGACGTGGGAAGGAAGTCACGCCGACATTCCAGACTGAATCGCTCTACTTTGTCAAGCAGGTAGGGATAGTAGGCTCATACAGGGGACATGGGAGGGCATGAGGATCACTGGGTTGGGGGATGAAGGTGGTGGCGTCACGCCGTCGTCAGGATGGCCCGGCATCCTGGAGGGTGCCGGGTCCGGCAACCTCACTCTGCCCAGACGTTGCCGGGCCCGGCACCTTCCGCCCGGCGGCACGCCGTTGGCGCTAGGAGCGTCCCGCCCGCCGCGCCATGGCGCTCCATCCACCGCAGCGGCTCCGGCGCAGGGCGGGGACGTCCCCCGTGGAAGGGTGGCCGCCTACGACTGGCGGAGGGTCCGCACCTCGGAGATCCGACTCAGGCGAGCCTGGGCCAGCAGCCAGTCGCCGGAGCGGGTCAGCTGATGGCTCGGCGGGGAGGTGGTGCTGCCCGAGCGCATCGGTGCGGGCGCCGCACCTCCGGCACACCGCCATCCGCCCGTTGGTCTCCGGAGCATGGTGCTGGTCGAGCTGGGTTCCTACTGACGAAGGCTCGGTCGAGGCCATGGCCCTCCGATCGCCCGACTCCCCGGCCGGGCCGGAGTTCGGGTTGTTGGGGATCACGTCGGGCCCGGACTGAGCAGGATCGTCCCCGGCTCCACCCTAGACCCCGGGCCGGTGCCGGGCGACCGGGTCCCGGAGGTGCCCGCCGTCAGCGGACGAGGCCCTTGCGGGTCTGCTCCTTGTCCTTCTTGTCCTGTCGCTTCTCCTTCAGCGACTTGCCGGACTTCTTCGAGGCGGTCTTGCGGGGAGACTTGTCGGACATGTCGGCCCCCTTCCCTGGCGGCAGCGTAACCCGCCCGGGGCCGCCGAGGCCGCGGGCCCGGCATGACCAGCCCCGATCCGGCCCGGGCCAGGGCGACAGGGACGGTGGTGGCCTACCATGGCGGGGGTGAGGGGTCACGGTGCGGTGTCGGTTGGAGTCGACGGACGATCGACAGGTGGGGCCATGGGGCCGGGTCGGTACCGGGCCCATCGGCGGTGGGCGTCACGTGGGCGGTGTGGTGGCCGTGCTCCTCGTCTCGATGGTCCTCACCTCGTGCAATTGGCTCGTCTATCACGGCAATCCGGGCGGCTCGGGGGTCGACGTGTCCGGGGCATCGTTCGCGTCGGCCCACCAGGCCTGGGTCTCGCCCAAGCTGGCCGGCGACATCTTCGGCGAGCCCCTGGTCGACGGGAACCAGGTGCTGGTGGCCACGGAGAGCGACACCGTCTCCGCCCTCTCGGGCGCCAACGGATCGGTGCTGTGGTCGACCACCCTGGCCACCCCGGTCCCGGCCGGTGACCTGCCCTGCGGGGACATCAGCCCCACCGTGGGGATCACCTCGACACCGGTGATCGACGACTCGCTCCACGAGGTCTTCGTCGTGGCCGACCAGCTGGTCGGCACCGCCGTCCAGCACCACCTCTACGGCCTGAGCCTCACCACCGGCGCGGTCCTGTTGGACCAGCCGGTCGATCCTCCGGGTTCGGACCCGAAGGCCCTGCTGCAACGAGTGGCCCTGACCCTGGATGCCGGGCAGGTCGTCGTGGGCTACGGCGGCAACTCGGGGGACTGCTCGGACTACCACGGGTGGGTGGTGGCGGTGCCCGAGGCCGGCGGTACCCTCCGGACCTTCGAAGTGGACGCAGCCGCCGGCAAGAGCCAGGGTGCCATCTGGGCGGGGGGCGCGGCCCCGGCCGTCGACTCGAGCGGGAACCTCTGGGTGGCCACCGGGAACGGATCGAGTACCACCAGCGGATCCTCCTACGACGACAGCGACGGGGTGTTGGAGCTCTCCTCTTCGTTGACCCTGCTCCAGTACTTCGCCCCCTCCACCTGGTTGCACGACAATCTCACCGACGCCGATCTCGGGTCCTCCTCACCAGCCCTGGTCGACGGCCTGGTGTTCGAAGCCGGCAAGTCCGGCACCGGCTACCTCCTCCGGCAGTCCGATCTCGGTGGGATCGGCGGGCAGGTGGCCGAGCTCGCCGGCCTCTGCAACGGGGTGGTCGACGGCGGGGACGCCGTTGCCGGCTCGGTCGTCTACGCGCCGTGCAGCGGGGGAGTGGTGGCGGTCCGGGTGGGGTCCGCGCCGTTCTCCCTCACCAAGCTGTGGCAGACCGCCACCAAGTCCAAGGGACCGCCGATCGTGGCCGGGGGGATGGTGTGGACCATCACCGGGTCGACCCTCTACGGTCTGAACCTCTCGACCGGTGCTTCCTCGGTCCAGTTGACCCTGTCGGGGGAGGCCAACCACTTCCCCACGCCGGCGGTGGGGGACGGGCTGCTGTTGGCGCCGGCCACCAACCGGGTCTACGCCTTCAGCGGGTGACCACGGGGGTACGCCCGGCATGGGGCGCCGTGCCCCGCCGTGCACGCGGTGGGTGTCGGTGACGGCCCGGCCGGGAACCGCTAGGCCGGATCCATGCCGAAGCGGGCCATGAGGGACCGCTCCTCGTCGGTGGTGGGCGGATCCCCGCGGTTCCAGAGCTGGTGCAGTTGGGAGAAGTAGGCGTCCATGGCCGGAGCGTGGATGACCAGAAGGCGGGCCGGAACGTCACCGTTGTTACCGAAGGTGTGGGCCGTGCCCCGCGGGACGAGGACGAATCCCTCGGGCCCCACGATGAGCTCGTCGCCCTCGACCACCACGGAGACCTCACCGTCCAGGACGAAGTAGGCCTCGGAGCAGTTGGTGTGACGGTGCGGCGGTGGTCGGCGGCCGTGAGGAGGAAGGGTCCGCTCCATGAGCGAGAAGTCACCGTCGTCCTGTTCGGCCAGGGCCTTGAACAGCATCACGCTGCCCCGCGCCTCGTAGGTCCGCTCGCCCTCTCCCGGTCCCACCACGCCTGCGACCACCGGCCGACCTCCCGCCGCGATCCTACGCAGGACCGGCCCCCCCGGGTGGTCCGGTCGGCGGGTCGGCCGAGGGCCCTTCGTTCGACCCCCCGGAGCGGAGTTCCCGCCGCCACACCAGGCGCAGCCCGGTCCAGGTGTCGTCGATGGCGCACACCTTGTTGTCGACCAGTCCGAGCGGCAGGGCCACGCGCCGTACCTCGTGGTCGGTGACGTCGGTGACGAGCCCCGACGACCGCTTGGGCCAGGCGATCCACAGGCTCCCGGCCGGGAACACCATTCGGCCCAGTCGTGCCATCCGCTCCTCCATGTCGGCGACCTCGGTGACGAAGGTCACCACCACGTCGGCCCGGCCCCCCGTCCGGCGGCGAACCTGCACGCCCGACGGCAGCTCCAGGGCCGGTGGGACCGGCTCCCCCAGGAGGGCCAGCGTCGAACCCTCCCGGATACCCAATTTGGTGGCGAGCGGCGTCCCCGGGGTGGCGGTCACAGAGCGTCAGTCTCGCGCCGGCCCCCGGCGATCGGGTCGGGAGCGTGCCCCGGGATCGCCGGCTGCGGGGTCGAGCCACGGTCACGGTGGTCACAACGGGGTGGACGGAGACGGCCGACCGACGAGGGGCGACTGGCCGCCGACCGACAGGAACGATCCGCCGTCGTCATGCCGGGAGTCGAGCGGCCGGCCGACGAGGGGCTCACCCTCGGGGCCACTCCAGTTCGGCGATCCGGCTCCCGACGACGGTCAGGTCCAGGACGGCCCGGTCGTCAAGGCCTCCATCGCCGCCCCGCAGCCGCAGCTGGTACGGACCGGCCTCCAGCGAGCCGAAGACCCCCGCGTAGGCCACCGCCCGGCGGAGGTCCCGCCGGCGCACCGCGGTATGGGTGCCGTCCCAGGGCCGGCCCGCCCGGCGGATCTCGATCTCGAGGCCGTCGAGGGTCGCCGGTGTATACACGATGGCGGCCCCGCGGGTACCCCCGATGTCGAGGACCACGGTGCCTTCGCCGCTGGGCTCGAGGGCCGCCTCGACCACGGTGTGGGTGCCCATCAGATGCCCGCCGAGAAGCCCGATGTCGGTACACCGAGGTAGGGGAAGTTGGGGAGGTAGTTCTCGGTCCCCATGGCCGTGAGGTCGCTGGGTCCGGAGGTGAGTCCCATCGAGATGGCGCCGGTCGAGGTGGCGACGGCGGCGGCATCGGGCTTGTAGGTCTTGTCGACGAGGGGCAGGGTGGCCCCGGCGATGGCCCGCAGCTCGATGGTGGCCACATCGTCGAAGACCCGTCGGCCATTGGGGAAGCCCGGCCGGGTCCCCACCGATGAGTCCCAGGTTGGAGGGGCTGGTGCTGGCCGGGATGGCCATGTTCAGCCGGAGCATGTCGGCCTGCCGAGCGCCGGTGTAGTTCTGGAACCCGGGAACCACCCCGGTGGGGATCCCGGTCAACAGGATGGCCAGCAGGTCGGCCCGGGGGGTGCCGGTCTTGTTGAAGGTGGCCAGGTTGGGGAAGACGCCGGGGTAGAGGACCGGGAGGAGTCCCGCCAGCTCCGGGGAGGAGACGTGGGAGGCGAACTGGCTGTCACCGAAGGGCGGCTGCGAGTTCCAGTAGTCCTTGGAGGCCATGGGGATGAGCACCTCGTTGACCAGTGGGTTGCCCAGCCGGGACACCTGCGTCCACGGCCCCGAGTTGACATTGCCGCCGGGCTGGCCTTCGAAGATCCGGGCCTTCTGGCGGCTGGCGGTGGTCCAGACCCCGATGGTCGGCGTCGGGATCGGTCACGCTGGTCGGGATGGTGGCCGTTGGCCGAGAGCTCGTGGATCGGGACCTGGACGGCGATGGTGTGGACGTTGACCCCGGCGGTGGAGTTGACACCGGCGGCCATCTTGCCGAGCCCAGTGCCGGACAAGCCGAACGTCGTTGTGGTCCTGCTCGAAGGGCCGCAGGTCGCCGAGGTCGAAGATGGCCCCGAGGTCGACGTAGAACCCCTCGGCCCGCTGGCCGGCGAAGACCTTCATCCCGTCGTCCAGCTGGGTGACCGCGGCGTTGGCCAGGCTCATGTAGTCGGGTGTCGACAACGGCCCGATGTTGCACGGCGGGCAGGGGACGTCGGTGGCGAGGACATGGGACCCGTCCTCGTCCACGCGGGTCACCGAGTAGGTCTGGCGCCGGATTCCAGCTGGCGCTGGTCAGCGAGGTGATCGGCCCGGTGTTGTAGAGGAAGGTGCCGGGGTTGGTGATCTGGCTGGTGAACTGGAACTGGTAGCTGATGTCGACGTTCGCCGTCACCGTCGTTGTCGATGTTGATGGCGTACAGGACGTCGTCGCCGAACTCGTAGAAGTTGGGGCCGCCGTCGGGGGCCTGGAGGGGGACGTAGTTGGCGATCAGGGTGACGTGGTCGGGGTGGTCGGGACTGACGAAGGCGTAGACGTCGGTGGAGTCGGCGACGGGGTCCTTCGAGATCTCCGGAGCTTCACGGTGGGACGACATGGTGGTACCTCGGTTCCTGATGGGATTGGGACGGGATCGGCGGAGAGAGTCGACGGGCTAGTGGATGGCCCTGACCAGGGCGGCGGCGAGACGCGGATCGATCACGGTGATCTCCCTGGTCCCGGTGAACAGGCCGATCTCCCCCGTCGCGAGGTCGCGCACGTGGGCCACCAGCGGATCACTCATGGTCAGCGACGACTCCCCTTCGGTCACCGCGGCTTCGGCGGCACCGACATCGGCCGGTGCCTGGGTGTCGACCGCGCCCACCAGAGCCGGCAGGCCGGGCAGGGCCGAGATGGCGCCGGCCGCCACCACCGCGGCCGTGCCGCCCTTCAGGAACCCTCGTCGGGACAGTTCGCTCATGGTGACCTCCGGGGGCAGGATCGGTGGCACCTGCTCATCTTCCGTTCGGAGACGGAAGGACCCGTGGATGAAAGAAATCTGAGATCCCGGCCACCGGTACCGCGTGACCGCGGTGAGCGCGGTGAGGTCGAATCAGTCCCGGACCGGCGACACGGACCGGACGGCCGGCCCGTCGACGGAGTACCGCCTGCTCCGGTCGACCTCTCCCGTCCTTGACATTCGCTTCGGACTTATTATAGTTATCTAGATGACTAGAGAAGTACTCCGCCAGTCCATCTCGTTCCACCTCAGCGCGGACAGCGGGGTGCCGGCCTATCTCCAGTTGGTGAAACAGATCAAACAGGCGCTCCGGATGGGGACGCTCGCCGTGGGGGACAAACTCCCCACGGTCAAAGAAGTGGTGGCCGAGGTGGCGATCAATCCCAACACGGTCATGAAGGCGTACTGGGAGCTGGAGCACGAGGGGCTGGTGGAGGGGCGCCAGGGTGTGGGCACCTTCGTGGTCCGGCTGCCCAAGGGTCCGCCACCCGACGTCCAGGCCCGCCTGTCACGCACCCTCGGACGCTGGGTGCTCTCGGCCCGGGCCGAAGGACTGGACGACGAATCGATCGAGTCCATGCTGCGGGGCACGCTTCGCCTCCGTCGGGGCGAGGAGATCGCATGAGTGCCCGCATCGACGGTCCGGCCATCTCGGCCCGTGGCCTCGGCAAGCGGTACGGCTCCCTGTGGGCCCTCCGGGACTGCACGTTCGACGTGCCGCCGGGCCGGGTCACCGCCCTGGTGGGACCCAACGGCGCCGGCAAGACCACCCTGTTGCGCCTCCTGGTCGGCTTGGCCGCCCCGACGACCGGGGAGGCCCAGGTGCTCGGGAGGCCCCCGGAGCAGGACGAGGACTTCCTGGCCAGCATCGGCTACCTGGCCCAGGACGTACCCCTCTACCGGAGGCTCTCGGCCGAGGACCATCTGGGGCTCGGGGCCCATCTCAACCGGAATTGGGACGCGGCGGCGGCGCGAGATCGCCTGCGCCGTCTGGAGATACCCCTGGATCGCCCGGTGGCGAAGCTGTCCGGCGGCCAACGGGCCCAGGTCGGTCTGGGACTGGTGCTGGCCAAGCGGCCCCAGGTACTCCTGCTCGACGAGCCGGTGGCCGCACTGGATCCCCTGGCCCGGCGGGAGTTCCTGGCGGCGCTGGCCGAAGCGGTGGCCGAGGACGGTCTGTCGGTGATCCTGTCGTCGCACCTCCTGCACGACCTCGAGCGGGTGTGCGACCACCTGATCCTGTTGACGGAGTCGCGAACCCAGCTGTGTGCCGACATCGACGACGTTCTCTCCTCGCACTCCATGTTGGTCGGCCCCCGCCGCGCCACGGCGTCGGTGGAAGGGTCGGTGCACGTGATCAAGTCGACCGAGACGTCCAGCCAGACCCGTCTGGTGGCCCGGCTCGACGGTCCGGTCCTCGATCCGGCCTGGGAGGTGGAGGAGGTCGGACTCGAGGACGTCATCCTGGCCTACATGGGTTACCGAGACAGCCCGGCCCTCCCGACGGTCACGGTGATGGGAGCGTCCCGATGAACCATCTGATCTGGCGGCTGCACCGAAACCAAGCTGCCTTTGCGCTCGTCGCACTGGGCGCCCTGGCCGTCCTCCTCGTGGTCACCGGTGTCGTCATGGCCCACGACTACCACCGGTTCCTCGCCACCTGTTCCGTCACCCAGAGCTGCGGTGACACCGGACAGCTGTTCAGTGGGGACGGCGCCATCTTCGACGTCGTCAACCTGACCATGGTGGTCCCCCTGCTGTTCGGCCTGTTCTGGGGGGCGCCGCTGGTGGCCAAGGAGATCGAGGACGGGACCCACAACCTGGTGTGGTCCCAGGGAGTCACCCGCCGTCACTGGATGAGGACCAACGTGTGCTGGGTCCTCCTGGCCGCGGCGGTCTGGGGGGCGGCCATCGCCGCCCTGGTCAGCTGGTGGCGCAGCCCGGAGAACGCCTTCGGCAGCCGGTTCGACGCCTTCGACGTCCAGGGGATCGTACCGGTGGCCTACTCGCTCTTCGCCGTCGCCCTGGGTGTTGCCGTGGGGTCCGTGATCCGGCGGGTGCTGCCGGCCATCGCCGTCACCCTCGGGGCCTTCGTGGTGGTGCGGGTGGCCGTCGGCGTCTACCTGCGGCCGCACTTCCTGACCCCGGTGACCGAGCACTTCCGGTTCGGAGGCTCCACCGGCGGCCTGCCGGCCGGATCGTGGGTGATCTCCTCGGACATCGTCGGCCCGGGTGGCGTCTCCTTGGGGCACGGCATCTCCCTCGGAGCCCTCCCGCAGGCCTGCCTCCGGTCCGGGGTGGCCGAGAAGAGCCTGTTGCTGCCGTGCCTGGTGGCCCACGGTTATCGCCAGGTCGTCAGCTTCCAACCCGCCAGCCGCTTCTGGGCCATCCAGGGTATCGAGGCGTCCCTCTTCCTGGTGGCCGCGGCGGCACTGGTCGGGGTGGCGTTCTGGAGTGTGCTGACCAGGGACGCCTGACCGGCGCGTCCGGCCGCGCCGGTCGGACCGCGGGCGGCGCCGCCGCCCCGGTCGTCGAGGCCCTCCCTCGCTAGCCTGGCCCCCATTCCGATCAGGGAGCGGCAGCCATGGCACATGACCCGGTAGTGGCCGAAACGGTCACCGAGCGCGACAGCCTCGAACCCCACTTCGTGCTACCCGACCAGGAGAGCCGTACCGCCGAGGCCCTGGCCCGCTACCGCGGCGACGGCGGCCGGCGGCCCAACGTGCTGTTCGTCCTCTTCGACGACGTGGGCTGGGGGGATTTCGGCTGTTACGGCGGGGGAGTGGCGGTGGGCGCCCCCACTCCCAACATCGACCGACTGGCCCGCCGGGGCAAGCTTCTGACCTCGTGCTACTCCGAGCCGTCCTGTACGCCCTCGCGGGCCTCGATCATGACGGGCCGGCTGCCCATGCGCCACGGACTGCTCCGTCCTCCGATGTACGGCCAGCCCGGCGGGCTGGACGGGGAGATCACCTTGGCCGAGCTGCTCTCGGCCCACGGTTATGTGACCCAGGCGGTGGGCAAGTGGCACATCGGGGAGAACGTCGAGTCCCAGCCCCAGAACGTCGGCTTCGACGACTTCTACGGCTTCCTGTCGGTCTCGGACATGTACACCGAGTGGCGCGACCCCAACTTCTTCCCCGAGATCGTCTACAGCCAGGAACGGACCCGGTGGGTGGAGAACCTCCCCTTCAACAAGTGCTTCGTGCACGCCACCCGGGGCGGGGAGACCGAGAACGTGGAGGAGGTCACCGTCCCGGTCCTCTCCCTGCTGGACGACAGGTGGGCCTCGTACTCCCTCGACTTCATCCGCCGGATGGCCGAGCCCCCGCCGCCGGCCAGAAAGCCCTGGTTCCTCTACCACTGCACCCGAGGGGCCCACTTCGACAACTACCCCCACGAGCGCTTCCTCGGCTCGTCCCCGGCCAAGCACCCCTACAAGGACACCGTCATCGAACTGGACGACATCGTGGGGCGGCTGGTGGCCGAGCTGGAGTCCACCGGCCAGATGGACGACACCGTGATCTTCATCTCCTCGGACAACGGACCCGAGATGGAAACCTGGCCCGACGCCGCCTACTCGCCGTTCCGCAGCGCCAAGGGCTCCACCTGGGAGGGGGGCCAGCGGGTGCCGGCCATCGTCTCGTGGCCCGGCATGATCGCTCCCGACGTGGCCACCGACGGCCTGTTCTCCCAGATGGACCTGTTCAACACGGTGCTCACCCTGGCGGGGGCCGGGGACTCGGTCCCCGAGGACCGATACATCGACGGAGTGGACCAGACCTCCTTCCTCCTCGACCCCGACGGTCGGTCCAACCGGAAGTACCTCTACTACTGGCTCACCAACGTGTTCTCCGCCCTGCGGGTGGGGGAGTGGAAGTTCATGGTCGCCTCCACCTCGGACGATGACCGGGACTGCTTCAACCTGGGCGGGTTCACCGGTGTGACCCAGAAGTACTCCCACGGCCGGCTGTACAACCTGTACCTCGACCCCAAGGAGAGCCACAGCTACATGGTCCGGAAGCTGGCCTACATCGACAGCTTCACGAGCGGGATCCGGGACCACTTCATCACCTTCGGCCGGTATCCGCCCCGCCAGCCCATCGCCGCCATGAGTTGAGGGCCGGCCGAGAGGCTGCTTCCACGGGGGGCCGAGGTCATCGGCCCGGCCCGAGAAGTGGGATGTCGGATGCCCAAGGGTGAGCGCCAGCAGACGACCGGGCCGACGACTCGGCCGCGGCTCGGGGTCGTGGGAACTCGCCGTGGTCCTGCGGGGAGACCGGGGGTGGGGCGGGGCGGCAGCCGCTGGTCGAGGGTGTGAAGGCGTGAGTGATCGGACCGCTACCGTGAATGGACGACTCGAGCGAGCAGAGGAGACAGCCCACGGTGATCAGCCCGGCCGATCAGGTGGTGTTGGAGCAACTGGTGGGCTCGGCCACGTTCGAGCGTGGCTGCGGGTACGCCCACGGCGGGGCGGTCCGCAACCGGACCTGGAGCCCGGGCGGCACCCGGGTGGTGGGTGAAGTGCAGGGGGAGCAGCCCGGCCCTACGTCGCCTCGGTCGAGCTGACCCGCACCGACTCGGAGGGGCTGTCCGACTTCCAGGCCACCTGCACCTGCCCGGTCGGCGTCAACTGCAAGCACGCCGTGGCCCTGGTGCTGGCCGATGACCCCGACGACGTGGAGGAAGAGGAGGTGCCGATCCGGCCCCCGACCCTGACCCTGCTCCGGGGGGACGGGCTCTCGGCGCACCCGGCCCGCGGTCGGGGCGCCGCGCCCCGCCGAGCCGCCACCGCCGGGTCGGAGGACTGGGCCCTCCCACTCGAAGCCCTGCTTCTCGACGACGACCGGTCGGGGGAGGCCCCGGTCGACGGGCCCGGCCTCGACGAGATCGCCCTCCAGTTCGAGCTGTCCCTCGGCGCCCTCAGCCCAGCCCGTCGCTCGGGCCCGGCCGGGCCCGGGATCAAGGTCCGGCCGGTGGTGCCGGGGCGCAACGGGAGCTGGGTGCGGGGAGGGATCTCCTGGTCGAGCCTCGACTACTTCTCCTACGGCCGGCACCGATCGGCCCGGTTCGGCGAACAGCTCTTGCTGGTGAAGGAGCTTCTCGCCCTCAGTCGTCTCGCCTCCCGCCCCAACATGTACACCACCACCGACGAGACGGTCCGCCTGGAGTCCATCAACAGCCGGCGCCTCTGGGACCTGCTGGGCGAGGCCCGGGCCCTCGGGCTCCCACTGGTGCAGGCCGGGCGAGGGGCCCGGCCGGTGACGCTGCTCCCCACGCCGGCCGAGGTGACCATCGACGTGACCCGGACGACCACGGGACTGAGGGCCGAGCCCCGCATCGGCACCTCCTCCCTGCGTCTGCCCCTCGAGACGTCCATGCTCATCGGGCGGCCGGCCCACGGCATCGCCTGGTGGGACGAGCTCTCCTCCCCGTCCGGGCAGGCCCACACGGGCGGCCTCGGTCTGGCTGCCTTGGACACTCCGGTCGACGACGACCTCCGGGCCTTCTTGCGCACGGCCACCGTCGATGTGCCCCACCACGACGAGGAGCGCTTCGTCCGGGCCCTGGTCCCCAAGCTCCGACGCCGGGTGGCGGTGGGGTCGAGCGACGGCTCGGTGGAGCTACCCGAGGCCCGGCCGGCGACCCTGGTCCTGTCGGTCAGGCACGACGAAGGCCACCGGTTGGAGTTGGCGTGGGCTCGGGGCGGCGAGGGGACCGAGGGCCGCCAGCCCCTGTGGACCGTCCGGGGCCGGTACCGCGACCGGGCCGCCGAGGAGGCCCTGATGGACTCGGTGCTGGCCGTGCTGCGCCCCCTTCCGGAGCTGTTCGAGCGGGGGCGGACCGGGGAGCGTCTGGCCCCGGTGGCCCACCTGGCCGGTATGACCGCCGTGCGGTTCGTGACCGAGCTCCTGCCGGCGCTGGAGTCCATCGACGGCGTGGTCATCGAGCACGTGGGCACCCTGCCCGAGTACCGGGAGTCCGAAGCGGCCCCGGTGGTGAGCCTGGGCGGCTCGGCTTCGGGCGACAACGACTGGTTCGACCTCACCGTCACCGTGACCGTGGGGGGGAGGAGGTCCCCTTCGCCGAGCTCTTCGTGGCCCTGGCCGAGGGGCGCACCCACCTGATCCTGCCGTCGGGGACCTACTTCTCCCTCGAGACCGACGAGCTCGAGGAGCTGGCCCGGCTGATCGCCGAGGCCCGCGCCCTCGCTCGACACCTCGAGCGAGGGCGCTCCGGCTGAGCCGGTTCCAGGCCAGCCTGTGGGAGGACCTCCAGCGCCTCGGGGTGGTGACCGCCCAGGCCCAGGCGTGGGAGGCGTCGGTACGGGCCCTGTCCGAGGCGTCCGAGCGGACCGAGTACCCCGCCCCTGGCGCTCTGCACGCCACGCTCCGGCCCTACCAGCACGCCGGGTTCAACTGGCTGGCCTACCTCTACGAGCACCGGCTCGGGGGGATCCTGGCCGACGACATGGGACTGGGCAAGACGCTCCAGGCGCTGGCCCTCATGTGCCACGCCAGGGAGCGGGACCGGGTCGCCGCCCCCTTCCTGGTGGTGGCCCCGACCAGCGTGGTCGGCAACTGGGCCGCCGAGTGCCGCCGGTTCGCCCCCGGGCTCGAGGCGGTGACCGTCACCGAGACCGGGCGGCGCCGGGGAAGCCCGATCGCCGACGTGGCCGCGTCGGCCGACATCGTCATCACCTCCTACAGCCTGTTCCGCCTGGAGTACGAGGGGTACGCCGAGGTGTCCTGGGCCGGGCTGTTCCTCGACGAGGCCCAGTTCGCCAAGAACCGCCAGTCCCAGACCTACCAGCGGGCCAAGCTCCTGCCGGCCCCGTTCAAGGTGGCCATGACCGGGACGCCCATCGAGAACAACCTGATGGAGCTGTGGTCGCTGCTCTCCATCACCGCCCCCGGGCTGTTCGCCAGCGCCGACCGGTTCGCCGAGTACTACCGGGTCCCCATCGAGACGCAACGCCGACGCCGAGCGCCTGGCCCAGCTGCGGCGCCGGATCCGGCCGCTCATGCTCCGCCGCACCAAGGAGCAGGTGGCCGAGCGACCTCCCCGACAAGCAGGAGCAGGTCCTCGAGCTGGACCTCAACCCGCGGCACCAGCAAGATCTACCAGACCTACCTCCAGCGGGAACGCCAGAAGATCCTCGGGCTGCTCGGGGACATGAACAAGAACCGGTTCGCCATCTTCCGCTCGCTCACCCTGCTCCGCCAGGCCAGCCTGGACGTCGTCGCTCATCGACGAGCAGTACGTGGGGGTGCCCTCCACCAAGCTCGACGCACTGATGGAGATGCTCGACGACATCGTCGACGACGGCCACCGGGTGCTG
The DNA here is from genome assembly GCA_963717885.1 of uncultured Acidimicrobiaceae bacterium. Taxonomy (GTDB): domain Bacteria; phylum Actinomycetota; class Acidimicrobiia; order Acidimicrobiales; family RAAP-2; genus Bog-756. The sequence continues at coordinate 18,260 of CAVQXB010000008.1, forward strand.
GTGTTCAGCCAGTTCACCCGGTTCCTGGGCCTGGCCCGGGCCAGGTTGGAGGCCGCGGGCATCGAGTACTGCTACCTCGACGGGCGCACCCGCAAGCGGGACGCGGTCATCGACCGGTTCCGCACCGGGGACGCCCCGGTGTTCCTGATCAGCCTCAAGGCCGGCGGGTTCGGGCTCAACCTGACCGAGGCCGACTACTGCGTCCTGCTCGACCCGTGGTGGAACCCGGCCACCGAGGCCCAGGCCGTGGACCGCATCCACCGCATCGGCCAGACCCGGAAGGTGATGGTCTACCGACTGGTGGCCAAGGACACCATCGAGGAGAAGGTCATGGCCCTGAAGGCCAAGAAGTCGGCCCTGTTCGCCAACGTCATGGACGCCGGCGGGCTGGAGTCGGGTGCCCTGACCGCGGCCGATATCCGAGGCCTGCTCGATTGAGAACCGCCGATCAGCTACCGGCGCCGGCCGCCTCCCGGGCCCGCCGGGCCAACTCCTCGGGCTCCACGTCCTCGATGTGGGTCATGATGCTCCAGCGGTGACCGAAGGGGTCCTCGATCTGCCCCACCCGTTCGCCGTAGAACTGGTCGGCGACGGGCCGGATGACCGTGGCCCCGGCCCTGGCGGCCCTCTCCACGGTGGCGTCGACGTCCTCGGTGTAGACGGACAGGCTGACCGGCGTGCCACCGAACGCCTTGGGCCCCTTGATCCCCATCTCGGGGAACTCGTCGGCCAGCATCACCACCGAGTTACCGATGGCGAGCTCGGCGTGGCCCACCATGCCGTCGGGATCGTCCAGTCGGAGGCGCTCGGTGGCGCCGAAGATCCGCTTGTAGAACTCGATGGCCGCCGCGGCCCCTTCGACGTGGAGGTAGGGGCAGACGGTCGGATGGTCACGGGGTACGGGGCTCACAGGGTCGGGCATGGTCCACCTCCTGATTCGTTGAATCCACTTTCGGTCATTCCCGGGACCGAGGTCAACCGACCTCGCGGGAGACCGTGGACCCCGGCCCTTCGGGGCCGGCGAGCGCAGGCCACCCTCGTTCCACACGGCTCCAAGAGGCGCCGCTGGCGTCGACCGGGAAGTTACGCTGCACCGGCAAGACCCCGGTTGGACACGAGGAGGAGCCGATGAGGTTGGCGAAGCGGTCGGTCGTCGTGTGGTCGGGTTGGGTGCTGGTCATGGTCGTCCCTCTGGGCGGCAGCCCGACGGCAGGGGCGACGGCGAGGGTGTCGTCTCCGGTGGGCCACGTGTCGGTGGCCGCCAGCCAGACCCCGGCCTTCGCCGGGGATGCGCCCGATCCCGACGTCGTGTACTCCGGGGGCACCTACTACGCCTTCACCACCGGTACCGCCCTGGGCAACCATCTGCAGGCCCTCGTCGACACCAGCGGGAGTCCCGCCGCCGGATGGCGTTCGTACACCGGCCTCTCCTACGGATCGACGGCGCTGCCGGTCGTGCCGGCGTGGCAGACCCCCGACACCCAGACCTCGCCCGGAGTCTTCTCCTACGGCGGCCACTGGGTCATGTTCTACGACGCCTCGGTCAACCCTCATCCCAACGACAGCGGGTTCAGCTGCCTCTCGGTGGCCACGGCGCCGTCGTTGACTCCGAGTGCCCCGGTGTTCACCGACTCGTCCTCGGGACCCCTGTACTCCGCGGCGGGCGGCGTGCTCGACCCGAGCCCCTTCGTCGATCCGGCCACCGGTGCGGCCTACCTGGTGTGGAAGTCCAACGACGGGAGTTCGACCCAGCCGTCCCAGGTGTGGTCGGTCCGGCTCACGGCCGACGGGACCGGCTTCGCCGGCTCGCCGACGGTGCTGCTCACGGTGGATCAGGCCGCCCTCCCCTGGGAGACCACGTTCGACGATCCCCAACTGGTGTCGGTCGGCGGCTCCTACGACCTGCTCTTCTCCACCGGGGACTTTCTCTCCTCCTCCTACGCGCAGGCCCTGACCGCCTGCAGTGGCCCGCTCGGGCCGTGCAGCCAGCCGTCGAGTGGGCCCTTCCTGTCCTCCTACGGGAGTGTGGCCGGCCCCGGGGGTGGATCGCTGTTCACCGACGCCAGCGGCCAGTGGTGGCTGGGCTACGCCGGTTGGACGAGCGGCTGCACCAACTACTCGTGTGGGGGCGTCCGGCGCCTCTTCGTCGCTCCGATCGACCTGAGCAACGACCTCAACGTGCCCTGCAACCCACCCGCCGGGGCCCCCGCCGGGTATCGGATGACCGCCAGTGACGGAGGGATCTTCAGCTTCGGGAACCTTCCCTTCTGCGGATCGACCGGGTCGATCTCCATCAACCAGCCGGTGGTCGGCCTGGCCGACACCGGCGACGGTGGCGGCTACTGGACCGCAGCCCGGGACGGCGGTGTGTTCGCCTTCGGAGACGGCCACTTCTTCGGCTCGATGGGCGGGTCCCATCTCAACCGACCCATCGTGGGCATGGCCTCCACCCCCGACGGGCAGGGCTACTGGCTGGTGGCCAGCGACGGCGGCATCTTCTCCTTCGGGGACGCCGTGTTCCACGGCTCGACGGGTGCCATGCATCTCAACCAACCCATCGTGGGCATGGCCTCCACCCCCGACGGGCAGGGCTACTGGCTGGTGGCCAGCGACGGCGGCATCTTCTCCTTCGGGGACGCCGTGTTCCACGGCTCGACGGGTGCCATGCACCTCAACCAACCCATCGTGGGCATGGCCTCCACCCCCGACGGGCAGGGCTACTGGCTGGTGGCCAGCGACGGGGGCATCTTCTCCTTCGGGGACGCCGTGTTCCACGGCTCGACCGGGTGCCATGCACCTCAACCAACCCATCGTGGGCATGGCCTCCACCCCCGACGGGCAGGGCTACTGGCTGGTGGCCAGCGACGGCGGCATCTTCTCCTTCGGGGACGCCGTGTTCTACGGCTCGACCGGTGCCATCCGGCTCAACAAGCCGATTGTGGCCATGAGCGGCTGAGCGGCCGGCACCAACCGCCACCCGGACCGAACCGAGCCCGAACCGAGCGCCGCGGTCGTAGCCCGACGGTGCTGGGCCGACCCTGGCGGACGAAGACCGACTCGCGACGTGAGCCCACCTCTTCGGAGGTCCGGCACTTCCACCTGCAGGGCTCCGCCTCCCACGGGTGGAGGTGGCCGCCCGGGCCGGACCCAAGGGTGCGGCACCGCATACGAAGCGTGTGGCCCGTCCTGCACCACCAATCGGGCGGCACTCCCTCCGGTGGACGTAGTCTCGGTGGCGGGCAGGCCGGGGTTCACAACCGCCCGCTCTGCGAATGCCCCTGTTGATCACCCGCCGGGAGCACCATGGCAGCACCAGTCGACCGGAGTTCAGAACGGCTCGTGACGACCGACGAGATCTTGGCCGCCGTGGTCGAGACATCCGACGACGCCATCGTGCCTGTCGGTGCCGAGGGTGGGGTGACCGCCTGGGGACCCACCGCCGAGCGCCTGTTCGGTGTGCCGGCCCGCGAGGCCCTGGGCCGGCCCCTCGATCGCCTGTTCTCTCCCCACGTCCGGCCCGCGATCTGCTCGGTCTACTCGAGGGCGCTGGCCGGCGAACGGATCGTCCACTTCGAGAGCGAGGTACTCCGGGGCGACGGGCTGCCTCTCCCGGTGTGGGTGTCGTTGTGTCCGGTCCCCGACCGAGGGCGAGCCACCCTGGGGGGTGGTGGCCATCACCCGTGACATCACCGAACAGCGCCTGGCCCAGGCCGCCCTGGCCGAGGTGGAAGGTCGCCTCCGGACGCCGAGGCTCTCTCCCATGTGGGCAGCTGGCTGTGGGACCGGAGGACCGGCGCCGTCCAGTGGAGCACCGAGTTCCACCGGATCCACGGGGTGGACCCCTTCGAGTTCGACGGGACGCTGACCTGCCATCTGGAGTCGATCCACCCCGACGACCGCGAAGACATCGGCAAGCAGATGGAGGATTCGGTGGCCTCCGCCCGACCGTTCGAGTCCGAGTACCGGATCCTGCGGCCGGACGGGGTGGTCCGAGTGCTGAAGGTCCGGGCCCACCCCTCGATGGGCTCTGACGGGGCCGCCGTCGGGCTGCGCGGGATCGGGCAGGACGTGACCGGCCTCCCGGTCGAGGGCTCAGTCGTGGGCGATCAGATGCCGCACCCGGGTCACGACGTCACCCTCGGGGACGGCTGAGGGTTCGGCGTCGATCATCTGGGCCAGTACCCGGAGGGCCTTGGCCACCTGGGCCCGGGTGGCCGACACCACGTCGGCGAACTCGTCGCTCCCGTAGAGGGCCACCAGGGACCGGCGGACCTGCTCCCACTCCTCGTCCCCGGACTTGGCCCCGAGCACGAAGCCGGCCACCAGGGCGGCCAGGATGCTCACCGCTCGCCGCCCGGTTCGGCCTCGGCGTGGAGATGGACCCGCACGTCGGGGAAGATGCGCAGCATCAGCACGGTGGGGGAAGGGATGGCGAAGTCACGGATGTCGAACACCTGCTCACCGGTGATGACCAGGCGGCCACCTGGCCCCGGCGCCACCTTGATGGTCCCCTGGACGGGTCGGCTGACCCGGTGGAAGGTAAGCCGGCCCTTGAGCAGATAGCGGGAGTCGGCGTCGCCGGGGGTGCACTCGAGGAGCTCGACTCGGGCCGTCGGGTACCGGCGGGCCTCGATCCGTCGGAGGAGCTCGGCGTCGTAGAGGCTGTTGCCGGAACGGAGCCCGGTGAGGTCCACCTCGAGGGCGGCCGAGGCCGGCCCTTCCGGCCGCACCGTGCCGTCGACCACCGTCGCATCCACCGTGCCGGTCACCCCGATGGCCCCGAAGCTGATCGGTCCGACCGTCGAACGCACGTCGATCAGACACGGCCGAGCGGTCCGGGACGAGGGTGAAGCGCCGGGTGGCCGAACGGGGAGAAGCGTGGTCGACGAGCTCGCCTCCGTCGGTCCACCGGCGGCCGGTGGATCCCTCGTCGGCGTCGGGGTCCTCCGGCACCGCCTCCAGCCGTCGTGGCGTCAGCGAGGTGGGCGACACCGACGACCAACCGGCTCCGAGGGCCGACGTCCAGCCCCCTTCCACTTCGGCCAGCACCGAGTCGGTGGTCCCGGTGGCCAGAGTAGCGGCGCAGCACCCGGCTCAGATGGTCGTGCTCCTCCTTGACCACCCCCATCCACTCCCGGAGGACCCGCTCGCCGGCCGGGGTGATCCGGTAGACCGCGGCGGGCCTGGCCCGCCTTCGGGTTCTGGGACGAAGGGACGACCAGGCCGTCGCGTTCCAGCTGGGACAGGGCCCGGTAGACGGCGGGCCGGTCGACGTGCTCGAGGCCCAGGGACTGGGCCCGGGGCACCAGCTCGTAGCCGTATCCGGGCCGCTCCAAGACCAGCAGCAGGAGGGCCGGGAGGATGAAGTTCCGGGGTGGGGCCGACTCGAAGCGAGAGGTGGGGGCCGTCCGGCCTGCGGTCATCAGCATCCTCCCTTGGTCATACGCCTCGGCTCGGTGGGAGTCAATGGCGGATCGACGGAGCATGGGGCGTACTACCCCGACGGTGCAAAAGACACTCATTTACACCGCCGGAGTGGCGGCGTAACACGGCAGGCAGGGGGCGGGCCCCGCCCGATCGGGGACGTCGCAAGGGAGGGAGAAGCCGTGACGGTTACCGAGGCACCGACAGACGAAGGCACCGTGCACGTCCTGTGGATCAACGCCGGTCTCAGCTGCGACGGCGACTCGGTCGCCCTGACCGCCGCCACCCAGCCGAGCATCGAGGAGATCGCCCTCGGGGCCCTCCCGGGGCTGCCGAAGATCGCCGTGCACTGGCCGCTCATCGACTTCGAGTGCGGGCCGGTGGGCGGGGCGGACGACTTCATCGAGTGGTTCTTCAAGGCCGACCGGGGCGAGCTCGAGCCCTTCGTGCTGGTGGTCGAAGGATCGATCCCCAACGAGGCCATCAAGAAGGAGGGCTACTGGTGCGGGTTCGGGAACAACCCCGACACCGACCAGCCCATGACCACCAGCGAGTGGCTCGACCGGCTGGCGCCGAAGGCCCTGGCCGTGCTGGCCGCGGGCACCTGCGCCTGCTACGGCGGGATCCACGCCATGGCCGGCAACCCGACCGGGGCCATGGGCGTGCCCGACTACCTGGGCTGGGGATGGAAGTCGAAGGCCGGCCTCCCCATCGTCTGCGTGCCCGGGCTGCCCGACCCACCCCGACAACCTGTCCGAGACCATCCTCTACCTGCTGTACCAGGCCACCGGCCAGGCTCCCGATGATCCCGCTCGACGACTCCCTCCGGCCGCAGTGGCTGTTCGGGGCCACCGTGCACGAGGGCTGTGACCGTGCCGGCTACTACGAGCAGGGCGACTTCGCCGACGAGTACGGATCTCCCAAGTGCATCGTCAAGCTGGGCTGCTGGGGCCCCGTGGTCAAGTGCAACGTACCCAAGCGGGGATGGATCAACGGGGTGGGGGGCTGCCCCAACGTCGGCGGGATCTGCATCGGCTGCACCATGCCGGGCTTCCCCGACAAGTTCATGCCGTTCATGGACGAGCCCCCGGGCGCCCACGTGTCGACCATGGCCAGCGGCCTCTACGGCCGGGCCATCCGGGGACTCCGCAAGATCACGCAGAAGACCGTGGACGAGGAGCCCAGGTGGCGCACAGCCCGGCACGGAGCTGACCACCGGCTACAAGGAAATCTGGAGGTAGGAGATGACCACCACCACACCAGCCCCGGCGCAGTCCAAGGGGACCAAGCAGGACCTGGTGGAGATGGCCTGGGACCCGATCACCCGGATCGTCGGCAGCCTGGGCATCTACACCAAGATCGACTTCGGGCAGGGCAAGGTCGCCGAGTGCCACAGCACCTCGTCCATCTTCCGGGGCTACAGCATGTTCATGAAGGGGAAGGACCCCCGGGACGCCCACTTCATCACCAGCCGGATCTGCGGGATCTGCGGGGACAACCACGCCACCTGCTCGTGCTACGCGCAGAACATGGCCTACGGCGTCCACCCACCGGCCCTGGGCGAGCAGATCGTCAACCTCGGCGAGGCGGCCGAGTACATGTTCGACCACAACATCTTCCAGGAGAACCTGGTCGGGGTGGACTTCTGCGAGAAGATGGTGGCCGAGACCAATCCGGGGGTGCTCGAGCAGGCCAACCGTACCGAGTCCCCCCACGCCGGCGACCACGGCTACCGCACCATCGGCGACATCATGCGCTCGCTCAACCCCTTCTCGGGCGAGTTCTACCGCGAGGCCCTCCAGGTCAGCCGGTCCACCCGCGAGATGTTCTGCCTGATGGAGGGTCGCCATGTCCATCCCTCCACGCTCTATCCGGGCGGGGTGGGCACCACCGCCACCATCCAGCTCTTCACCGACTACTACACCCGCCTCATGCGCTACGTGGAGTTCATGAAGCGGGTGGTGCCCATGCACGACGACCTCTTCGACTTCTTCTACCAGGCCATGCCGGGCTACGAGGAGGTGGGACGCCGGCGCGTCCTGCTCGGCTGCTGGGGGGCGTTCCAGGACCCGGCGGTGTGCAACTTCGACTACAAGGACATGACCGCCTGGGGCCGGGCCATGGGGGTCACCCCCGGGGTGGTGGTCGACGGCAAGCTGGTCACCAACGACCTGGTCGAGATCAACCTCGGCATCCGTATCCTGCTCGGGCACTCGTTCTACGACGACTGGGAGGACCAGGAGATGTTCGTCACCCGGGACCCCCTCGGGAACCCGGTCGACCGGCGCCATCCGTGGAACCAGCACACCAACCCCCAACCCCAGAAGCGGGACTTCGACGGCAACTACAGCTGGGTCATGTCCCCGCGGTGGTTCGACGGCACCGACCACCTGGCCCTCGACACCGGGGGCGGGCCGCTGGCCCGCCTGTGGTCCACCGCCCTGTCCGGACTGGTCGACACCGACCACCTGCAGGCCACCGGCAACAGCGTGGTCATCCACCTCCCGAAGACCGCCCTCAAGCCCGAGATGACCCTGGAGTGGAAGATCCCCCAGTGGTCCAACACCATCGAGCGGGACCGGGCCCGGACCTACTTCCAGGCCTACGCCGCCGCCGCCGCCCTCGACTTCATCGAGAAGGCGCTGGCCGACGTCCGGGCGGGCAACACCAAGACCTGGGAGCCCTTCGAGGTGCCCGACGAGGGGATCGGGTGCGGCTTCACCGAGGCGGTCCGCGGGGTGCTCTCCCACCACATGGTGATCAGGGAGGGCAAGATCGCCAACTACCACCCCTATCCTCCGACTCCCTGGAACGCCAACCCCCGGGACAGCTTCGGCACTCCCGGTCCCTACGAGGACGCCGTCATCGACATGCCCATCTTCGAGGAGAACCGCGGTGACAACTTCAAGGGCATCGACATCATGCGGTCGGTGCGCAGCTTCGACCCCTGCCTGCCGTGCGGGGTCCACATGTACCTGGGCCAGGGCAAGGTCATCAAGAAGCTGCACTCGCCGACCCAGGTCTCCCACCCCGACCTGGCCGGCTGAGCCATGGCGTGACACCGACGAGGAGCTGCGGGAGGCCGGCGACCGGATCGAGCAGCTCGTTCGACGACCTGCAGCGGACCGCCGGCGGCCCCGTCCTGGATCGGGCCGAGGAGCTCCTCCGGTTGGTGTCGATGCTCTACAGCGCAGGCCTCGCCCGCATGGTGGCGCTGGCCGAGGGAGGAGGCCCCCCGCCTGGTCGACCGGTTCGTCGACGACGAGCTGGTGGCGAGCCTGCTCCTGGCCGCCGGGATCCACCCGCGGGCCCTCGACCAACGGGTGGAGGAGGCGCTGGAGCGGGTCCGGCCCATCCTCGCCGCGCACGGCGGCGACGTGGAGCTGCTGGCCGTCGACGCCGACGCCGGCGCGGTCGAGCTACGGCTGCTGGGCAGCTGCGACGGTTGCCCGTCGTCGGCGGTCACGTTGCAGTCCGCCGTCGAACAGGCCATTCTCGACGCCGCTCCCGACGTGACCCGGATCGACGTCGGCGCTCCTTCGGACCCGGCCGATCCGGTGCCGGTGAGCCTGGGCACCAAGCCCCGGTACGAGGCGTGCCCCTCGGAGATGGTGACGACGTGAGTACCGACCTCGACGTCCTCCGTCGACTGCGGGAGACCACCCCCCGCCCGCCCGCGGCGCCGCAGGCCATCGAGGAGCGGTGCGAGCTCTGCACCGAGCCGATCGGTGGGGAGCACGGCCACCTGGTCGACCTCGAGGCCCGCAACCTCCTGTGCTCCTGCCGCGGTTGCTATCTCCTGTTCACCTCGGACGGGGCCGGCGGGAACCGCTACCGTGCGGTGCCGGACGAGTACCGGCGACTCTCGGGGTTCGAGGTGACGGCGGCCCAGTGGGAGAGCCTGCAGATCCCGGTGGGCGTGGCCTTCTTCTTCCTCAATTCGAGCATCGGGGGGGTGGCCGCCTTCTATCCCGGCCCGGCCGGCGCCACCGAGTCGGAGCTGCCCCTCGACACGTGGGAGGAGCTGGTCGCCACCCACATCGAGTTGGCCGAGCTCCGGTCGGACGTGGAGGCCCTGCTGGTCCGGGCGGACGGTCGGGGGGGATCGGTGGAGGGCTTCATCGTGCCCATCGATGCCTGCTACGAACTGGTCGGCCGCCTCCGGATGTCGTGGCGGGGCTTCGACGGGGGCACCGAGGCCCGGGATCATCTGGACCGGTTCTTCGCCTCGGTGGCCGGGCGGTCACGGTGACCTCCCTGGCCGTCGAGGTCACCGGGGCCCGGGTGGAGCCGCATGCCGCCAGCCCCACCATCATGCTGGGGCTGGAGCTGTCGGTGGACGACGGATCCGAGCTCGGGGCGTTGGCCCTCCGGTGCCAGGTCCGCATCGAGCCCCAGCGGCGGCGGTACTCGCCCGAGGAGGGGCCCCGTCTCCATGGACAGTTCGGAGCGGCGGCCCAGTGGGCCGAGTCGCTCCGCCCCTTCCTGTGGACCCACACCTCGACCGTGGTGCCGCAGTTCGCCGGGTCGACCTCGGTCGAGCTTCCGCTGGTCTGCACCTACGACCTCGAGGTGGCCGGGACCTCCTATCTCGACGCGCTCGACGACGGCGTGGTCCCGCTGGTCCTCCTGTTCTCCGGCACCATGTTCCGCCGCGGCCCCACCGGACTGTCCGTGGAGTTGGTCCCCTGGGACCTCCAGGCCTCCTATCCGATGCCGGTGGCCGTGTGGCGCCAGGCGATGGAGGCGTGCTTCCCCAATGCCGCCTGGCTGCGGGTGGGTCACGACACCTTCCGCGACCTCCAGCGGTTCCGGGCGTCCCGCGGCCTCCCGACCTGGGACCTGGTCGTCGAGCGCCTGCTGGCGGAGGCCGGCGAGCTGGTGCCGTGACCGCCGAACCCCACGACCGGTTCGCCCGGGCCCAGTCGGTGGCCGACGCCGTCCTCTACGAGGGCTACGTGCTCTACCCGTACCGGGCTTCGTCGGCCAAGAACCGGGTGCGCTGGCAGTTCGGCGTCCTGATGCCGCCGGCCTGGTGCCTCCACGACCCCTCCGAGCGTTCGTCGGCCCGTGCCGAGTGCCTCGTCCGCCCCGGATCGAGCGCCGCCCTGACCGTCCGGATCCGCTTCCTGCACCGGCAGGAGCGCACCGTCGAGGCCCCGGCCCCGGGCCGGCCTCCCGACGACGGGAGGCCGCTGATGGCCCCCGTCGACCGCCTCGAGTTCGACGGGGAGGTCCACGTCCCGTGGGACGAGGCCACCGAACGGTCCGTCGACGTGGGCCCGGTACCGCTGGGTCCCTTGCTGGAGCGAGGAGCGGTGCACCCAGACCGGTTCGTCTTCCACGGCGGTGACCAGTCGGAGACCTTGCGGGCCGGGGACGGTACCGTCGCCGGTCGTGTGGTGCGGCGTCGCCGGGCGGTGCGTGGCCAGGTCCAGGTGGCGGCCGAGCCCGTCCCCGGGCCCGCCGGCCTGGCCCGGGTGATCGTCACCGTCGAGAACAGCTCGGCCGACGGCGGGGACGAGACCGACCGGGACGGAGCCCTCGGCCATGCTCTGTTGGCCCTCCACGCCATGGTGGCCGTCGACGACGGGACCTTCGTCTCCCTCCTCGACCCACCCGAGGGCGCCGAGACGGCGGCGGCCGAGTGCCGGAGCGACGGGCTCCACCCGGTGTTGGTGGCCGATGACCTGGTCCTGGCCGCGCCGATCATCCTCTACGACCATCCCCAGGTGGCCCCGGAGAGCCCGGGTGACCTCTTCGATGCCACCGAGATCGACGAGATCCTGGCCCTGCGGGTCCTGACCCTGACCGAGGACGAGAAGAAGGAGGCCCGCAGTACCGATCCGAGGGCCGCCGCCGTGGTGGACCGCTGTGACGGGATGGCCCCCGAGGCCTGGGACCGGCTGCACGGGACGTTCCGGCCGGTGGGCGAGCCGGACGATCGACGGCCCGGGTCGCCCGCCGTCGACCAGCCGCCGGCGGTGGCGTGGTGGGACCCGGACGCCGATGCCGGCGTCGACCCCTTCGGCGACTCGGTGACGGTGGCCGGTACGGACGTCCGGAAGGGGACCCCGGTGCGCCTCCACCCGAGCCACCGGGCCGACGCCCACGACCTCTTCTATCGGGACCAGCCGGCCACCGTGGCCGGAGTGTTCCGCGACGTGGACGATTCCGTGCAGGTGGCGGTGATCCTCGACGACGACCCGGCGGGGGACGAGCTGGCCTGGCAGGGCCGCTACCTGTTCTTCCATCCCGACGAGGTGGAGCCGCTCACCGGGTCCGCGGGGCCACGGCGATGAGCGGGGGAGTGCTGGTGGCCGGGATCGGGAACGTGCTCCAGGGCGACGACGGCTTCGGGGTGGAGGTGGTCCAGCGGCTCTCCGACCACCCGGTGCCCGACGGCGTGCGGGTGGCCGACTTCGGGATCCGGGGCGTCCATCTGGCCTACGAGCTCCTCGACGGGTACGACGCGCTCGGTGCTGGTGGACGCGGTCCCCCTCGGGGAGCCTCCCGGCACGGTGGTGGTCCTCGACCCCGACCCCGTCCCGGCCGCCGATGCGGTGGTCGACGCCCACTCGATGGGTCCGGACGTGGTGCTGGCCTCCCTGGCCCGCCTCGGGGGCCAGGTGGGCCACATCCGGGTGGTGGGATGTCAGCCCGCCACCCTGGACGAGGGGGTCGGACTCTCCCCGCCGGTGGCCGCGGCGGTCGAGGGGGCCGTCGACCTCTGCCTGGAGCTCGTCAACGACATCGTCCAACCGAACGGAAAGGGGAGAGGAGCATGATCGTTCGCTTCGTCGCCACATTGGCACTGGCCCTGGTCGCCGCCCTCGTCGTGAAGTCACTTCCCGACATCGCGCGGTACCTCAAGATGAGGGAGATGTGAGGTGTCCCGTCACCGCAACTCCGGTGGGGGCGGCTAGCCGCGGTGGCCCGGTTCCGCTTCGTTGCCGAGCGGTCGAGCGTCACCATCGACGCCACCTCCAGCCTCCACCCGATCCACACCACCAGCGACGGGCTGGAGGGGTACGTCGACCTCGAGGTGGGGACGGGTGGTGAGGTGAAGGCCGCCGCCTCCCCGGTCGGCGAGCTCACCTTCCCGGTCTCCCGGCTGCGCTCGGGCAACGCCATGGAGGACCGGGAGCTCTACAAGCGGGTGGACGTCCGCCGGTACCCGACCATCGGGGGCGTGCTCGAGGACCTCGGCGCCCCGGCCGCGGACGGCTCGTTCGTGGCCGACGGCACGGTGACCTTCCGAGGGGTCGCCCGCCACTACCGGAACCCGCTCGGGATCAAACTCGTCGACGACCGGACCGTCGAGCTGAGCGGCTCCTCCCGCTTCGACATCCGTGACTTCGGCATGGAGCCGCCCAAGGTGCTGATGCTCAAGGTCCACCCCGAGGTGGACGTGACCATCGACGTGGTGGCGGAGAAGGAGGAGTAGGCCCGTGCACGAACTCGGTCTGTGCAGCTCCATCGTGGATGCCGTCGAGCAGCGCGCCGGCCCGCGGGCGGTGGTGGCGGTGACGGTACGGGTCGGTCGCCTGCATCATGTCCATCCGGACGCCTTCGAGCAGTCCTTCGCCATGGCGGCCATGGGGACGGTGGCCGAGGAGGCCCGGGCCCAGTTGGTCCTGCTGCCGGTGCGGGCCCGTTGTGGGGTCTGTCGGGCCGAGTGGGAGGGCGACGAGGCCCCGGCCGCCTGCCCGGCGTGCGGGGCGGTGGACATGGAGCTGACCGGTGGCGACGAGCTCCTGCTCGAGTCGATCGAGTACCGGGCCTGAGGGGAGCAGCCATGTGTCTCGGCATACCGGGTCAGGTGCAGGAGTTCTCGGCCGTCCACGCCCATCTGGCCCGGGTGGAGGTGACCGGGGTGGTCCGGACCGTCAACGTCGGGCTGCTCGAGGACGAGGGGCTGGTCCCCGGGGACTGGGTGCTCATCCACGTGGGCTTCGCCATGTCCAAGATCGACGAGCGGGAGGCGGCCCTGGCCCTGGCCTCGCTCCGGATGATGGGGGCGGCCTACGACGACGAGATGGAGGGGTTCGAGTCAACGGCAATCGTCAACGATCCTTGAGGAGGTCGAGATGGGAACGGTCATAGGAGTGGTGATCGGGTACGCGCTCGGGTACCCGGGCCGGCGAGAAGGGCTGGGACGAGTTCCGCGAGTCGTGGAAGGTGATCAGCTCCTCCGAGGAGGTGCGGGACATGGTCGGTGCGGGGTTCTCGATGGCCCGTCAGCTGATCGGCCGCGGCGGCGAGCTGCTGGCCGGGGCGGCCGGCAACGGCTCCGACGGGTCGCTCCGGTCGGTGGCCTAGGCCCCGGCCGTGCGCTACGTCGACGAGTACCGCGACCCGTCGGTGGCCCGGGCCCTGATCGCCCGGATCACCGAGCTGGCCGGCGCCGACTCGTTCAAGTTCATGGAGGTGTGCGGCGGGCACACCCACACCATCTACCGCCACGGCATCGAGCACGCCCTGCCGCCCACGGTGGAGCTGGTCCACGGTCCCGGGTGCCCGGTCTGCGTCATCCCGATGGGCCGGGTGGACGACGCCATTGCCGTCGCCGAGACCCCCGGGGTCATCCTCACCTGCTTCGGCGACATGATGCGGGTGCCCGGCAGCCGGGGCAGCCTGCTGGCGGCCAAGGCCCGCGGGGCCGACATCCGGGTCGTGTACTCGCCCCTGGACGCCTTGAAGATCGCCGTCGACCACCCGGGCGTCCGACGTGGTGTTCTTCGCCGTGGGTTTCGAGACCACCGCCCCCTCCACCGCCATCACCGTGCTCGAGGCCCGTGACTCCGACGTCGGCAACTTCTCGGTGTTCTCCAACCACGTGACCATCGTCCCGCCGCTGAAGGCCATCCTCGAATCGCCCGGCCTGGAGCTCGACGGATTCCTCGGTCCTGGCCACGTGTCCACCGTCATCGGCCAGCGCCCCTACCGGTTCGTCCCGGCCGTCTACGGCAAGCCCCTGGTCACCGCAGGATTCGAGCCGCTGGACATCCTCGCAGACGGTGGCCATGCTGCTGGCCCAGATCCGTCAGGGCCGGTGCGAGGTGGAGAACCAGTACACCCGGGTGGTGCCCGAGGAGGGGAACCCGCGGGCCCTGGCCGTGCTGGCCGAGGTCTTCGAGCTGCGGCCCCACTTCGAATGGCGAGGCCTCGGGTTCATCTCGCAGAGCGCCCTGGCCCTGCGGCCGGAGTTGGCCCGGTTCGACGCCGAGCGCCGCCACGCGGTCCCCGGCGTGCGGGTGGCCGATCCCAAGGCCTGCCAGTGCGGCGAGGTGCTGAAGGGGGCCATCAAGCCCTGGGAGTGCAAGGTCTTCGGTACCGCCTGCACCCCGGAGACCCCCATCGGGACCTGCATGGTCTCCTCCGAGGGGGCCTGCGCGGCGTACTACAACTTCGGCCGGATGCACCGGGAGGTGGCGGTGACCCTGGGCCGGAAGGCCGCGGTGGCCACGTGACCCCGCTGGCCACCGAGCGGCCGGTGCGGCACCGGCTCCGGGTGACCGGGGTGGTCCAGGGCGTCGGATTCCGGCCCCACGTGTACCGGCTGGCCACCGACCTCGGCCTCTCCGGCTTCGTGGGCAACGACTCCGAGGGGGTCTTCGCCGAGCTCGAGGGCCCCGCCGGGGCCGTGGAGCGGTTCGAGGCCCGGCTGGTGACCGAAGCCCCGCCCCTCGCCGAGGTCGAGCAGGTCGAGGCCCTGCCGGTGGGGGTCCGCTCCGAGCCGGGGTTCCGCATCGTGGCCAGCCGGCGCGCCCGACGGTCGGCCACCCTCCTCCCCCCCGACGTGGCCGTGTGCGACGACTGCCTGGCCGAGCTGTTCGATCCCGGCGACCGCCGCTACCGCTACCCGTTCATCAACTGCACCAACTGCGGACCCCGGTTCACCATCACCCTCCGGCTGCCCTACGACCGGCCCCACACCACCATGGCCGGATTCAGCCTGTGCGCGGCCTGTGCCGCCCAGTACGCCGACCCGGCCGACCGCCGATTCCACGCCCAGCCCCTGGCCTGTCCGGCGTGCGGACCCCGGCTGTGGTTCGAGGGGCCGGACGGCTCGGTGGTGGAGGGGACCGACCCGGCCCTGGCCGCGGCCCAGGAGGCCCTGACCGCCGGGGCAATCGTGGCCGTCAAGGGCGTCGGCGGCTACCACCTGGCGTGCGACGCCACCGACCCCCGGGCCGTCGAGCAACTCCGGGAGCGCAAGCACCGGCCCCACAAGCCCCTGGCGGTGATGGTCCCCGACCGGGCCACGGCCGGGGCCCTGGGGGACGTGGACGACACGGCGGCGGCCCTGTTGACCTCGCCGCAGCGCCCGATCGTTCTGGTCGGGTGGCGGGCCCGGGACCGGCTGGCCGACGCCGTGGCCCCGGGCAGCCCGCTGCTCGGCCTGCTCCTCCCGTACTCGCCCCTGCACCACCTGCTGTTCGCCCCGGTCCCGGGGCGGCCGGCCCCGGTGCCGGGTCCGTTGGTGATGACCAGCGGGAACCTCGCCGACGAGCCGATCTGCTTCGACGACGTCGAGGCCCGGGCCCGGCTCGGGGCCATCGCCGACGCCTGGCTGGTCCACGATCGGCCCATCCACATGCCGTGCGACGACTCGGTGGTCCGGATCGATCGGGGCCGGGAGCTGCCCATCCGCAGGGCCCGCGGCTTCGCCCCTCTCCCGGTCCGGCTGCCCTTCGCCTCCGACGACCTGCTGGCCACCGGCGGGGAGCTGAAGAACACCTTCTGCCTGGCCTCGGGCCGCCACGCCTGGGTCAGCCAGCACCTGGGCGACATGGGCAGCCTCGAGACCCTGACCGCCTTCGAGCGCTCGGTCCGGCTCTTCACCGAGTGCTACGAGGTGAGCCCCGAGGCGTGGGCGGCCGATGCCCATCCGGGCTACCAGGTGCGTCGCTGGGCCGAGGAGCATGCCGTCGGGCCGGGTGGAGTTGGTCCAGCACCACCACGCCCACGTCGCCTCGGTGATGGTCGAGCACGGCGTGCCTCCCGGCCGAGCAGGTCATCGGCTTCGCCTTCGACGGCACCGGCTACGGTCCCGACGGGGCCATCTGGGGGGGCGAGGTTCTCGTGGCGTCCTACCCCGAGGCTTCGAGCGGGCCGCCCATCTTCGTTACGTGCCGCTGCCGGGCGGGGACGCCGCCGTACGCCAGCCCGTACCGGGCGGCCCTGGCCCACCTGTGGGCGGCCGGGATCCCGTGGGACGACGACCTGGCCCCGGTCCGCGCCGCTTCCGCCACGAGCGCGGACCGTGCTGGCCCGTCAGCTGGAGCGGACGACGCTGTCGCGTGCCCACCTCGTCGTGGGCCGGCTGTTCGACGCGGTCAGCTCCCTGGTCGGACTGCGTCAGGACGTCTCGTTACGAGGCCCAGGCGGCCATCGAGCTCGAGAGCGGCCGCGGCCGCCTTCGACGGTGACGGGGGCCACTACCGGTTCGGCACCGACGACGGCGAGATCGACGCCGGCCCGTGCTGGCGGCCCTCGTCGGGGACCACCGGGCCGGCCGGCCGGTGGGGGCGATGGCCCTCGGGTTCCACGGGCGGTGGCCGAGCATGATCGCCGAGGTGGCCGAACGGGTGCGTCAGGAGACGGGGATCGGCCAGGTGGCCCTCAGCGGGGGCGTGTTCCAGAACGTCGCTCCTGGTCGATCTGGCCCCGACCGGCTCGCCGGCCGCGGCTTCGAGGTGCTCACCCACCGCATCGTCCCCGCCAACGACGGGGGACTGGCCCTCGGGCAGGCCGCGGTGGCCGCCTCCCGATGCCGGCGGGAGGACCGACGGTGACGGCGGTGGCCGGCGGGCCCGGGACGGCCGGAACCCGGGATGCGGCCGAGGACCTGGCCGCCGCGGCCTTCGATCTGGCCCGCCGGTTCGCGGCCGGGGCCACCCTCTGGTGCGTGGCTCCCCGAGCTGGCCCTCCCACGCCCACCACCTGGCCGTGGAGTTCGTCCATCCGGTGATCGTGGGGAAGCGGGCCCTGCCCGCCGTGTCGGTCGACGGAGAGGACCCGGCGGCCACCCTCCGACTCCACGCTCGGGCCGGCGACGCCCTGGTGGCGGTGGCCGACCAGGGCGACCCGGTCGTCGACGACCTGCTGGTGCGGGCCGAGGCCTGGGGCCTGACCACGTTCGTGCTGGGCGGCTACGGGCGCACCCGGGCCTCCCGCGCCGATCACGCCATCGTCCCCGGAGGGACCGACCCCGCCCGGGCCCTCCGGGACGGAGGCGTGGTGGTCCTCTACCACCTGTTGTGGGAGCTCACCCACGTGGTCCTCGAGCATCCCGGCCTGTTGGAGCCGGAGACAGCGTGCCGGGACGACCGCTGCGTGACCTGCTCCGACGAGGGGAGGGTGTCGGAGATCCGCACCGTGGACGGCCCTCGGGCCGAGGCCCTGGTGGCCGGCGTGGCCGAACAGGTCGACGTGAGGCTGCTGGGGCCGGTGGCCGTGGGTGACCTGGTCCTGGTCCATGCCGGGGTGGCCCTGGCCCACCTCGACGGGGTGCCGTCGTGACCGGTGAGGCCACCTCGTTCCTCTACCCCTTCATCGAGGGGGACGAGCGGGACGCCCCCGGGCTGGTCGCCGAGTTGATCGCCGAGGCCCGGGCCAAGATGGCCGACAGCGAGTCCCTGCGCCGGGCCACCCTCGAGGCCCACCGGCCCGAGCTGGACCGGGCCGCCGCGGACCTGGCCCATCGCTTCGCCCGGGGAGGGCGCCTGTTCGCCATGGGCAACGGCGGCAGCGCCACCGACGCCGAGGGCATGGCGGCCCAGTTCTCGGAGCCCGCCGGTCGGGGAGCCCGCGGCCGGCCGCCTCCCTCGCCACCGATACGGCCGTTCTCACCGCCCTGGCCAACGACGTGGGTTTCGACCAGGTCTTCTCGCGTCAGCTCATGGCCCGGGTCCGACGGGACGACAGCGTGGTGGGCTTCTCGACCAGCGGTGACTCCCCAACCTGCTGCGGGCCTTCGCCGAGGCCCGGGCCGTCGGCGCTCCTCACCATCGGTCTGGCCGGGTACGACGGAGGGGCCATGGCCGCCTCGCCCGACCTCGACTACTGCTTCGTGGTCGGGTCGGACAGCGTCCACCGCATCCAGGAGGCCCAGGACGCCCTGGCCTTCGCCCTCTGGTCGGCGGTCCACGACCGGACGGCCGGCCCCGGACACCGGGAGGCGCGGGCGGGATGACCGACGTCATCGGAAGCGAGAGCAGGCCCAGCCGGGAGGAGGTGGTGTTCGACCGCATCGAGGCCTTCCGCCGCCGGAAGCCCCGGCTTGGCCGACCAGGTGGTGACCTTGGCCCACGGGGCCGGCGGCAAGGCGTCGGCCGCCCTGCTTCGAGGCGGTCTTCCTCCCCGCCTTCGCCAACGAGGCCCTGCTGTCCCAGGACGACGGAGCGGTCGATGGTCCTGCCCGGCGGCGACCGGCTGGCCTTCAGCACCGACTCGTACGTGGTCCGGCCCCTGCGTTTCCCGGGGGGTCGGCCGGCCATCTGGCCGTGCACGGGACCATCAACGACCTGGCCATGATGGGTGGCCGGCCCCTCGGTCTCTCCGCCGCCTTCGTGCTGGAGGAGGGCTTCCCGATCGAGGGCCTCCGGGACATCGTCGAGGACATGGCGGCCGCGGCCGAGGCCGCCGGGGTACCCATCGTGACCGGCGACACCAAGGTGGTCGAGCACGGGGCGGCCGACGGGATGTACATCACCACGGCCGGGGTGGCGACGATACCGGCCGACCGCCACCTCTCGTCCTCCACGGTGGCCGAGGGCGACGTCGTCCTCTGCTCGGGCACCATCGGGGATCACGGGACCGCGGTCATGGTGGCCCGCGGGGACCTGGCCCTCGAGGCGGCGATCGCCTCGGACACCGCCCCGCTGCACGGCCTGGTCGAGCACCTCCTGGGCGCGGCGCCCGGCACCCGATGGCTGCGCGACGCCACCCGGGGCGGGGTGGCCACGGTCTGCAACGAGCTGGCCCGGGCCTCCGACCTCACCGTGGTGCTCGAGGAGTCGGCCCTGCCGGTGCGGCCCGAGGTGGCCGCGGCCTGCGAGCTGCTGGGCATCGACCCCCTCTACGTGGCCAACGAGGGGAAGCTCGTGGCGGTGGTCCCTCCCGACCAGGCCGACCGGGCCCTGGACGCCATGCGGGGCCATCCGTTGGGGACCGATGCCGTGGTGATCGGCGAGATCCGGGCCGAGCCGCCCGGATTGGTGGTGCTGGTCACCCCCTTCGGGGGCACCCGGATCGTCGACATGCTCGTAGGCGACCCACTGCCCCGCATCTGCTGAGCGAGGCCGCCGAGGGCGGAGGGCTCAGGGCCGCCAGTGGGCGGTGGCCAAGGTCCGGGCGCCCGGGCCCTCGGCGCCGAGCCGGTCGTCGGGATTGGCCAGCCGGCAGTGCTCGAGGGACAGGCAGCCGCAGCCGATGCAGCCGGTGAGGCGGTCGCGCAGCTGCTGGAGGTGGAGGATGCGGTCGTCGAGGTCGTCCCGCCAGGTGGCGGAGAGCCGGGCCCAGTCCTCCCGGGTCGGGGTCCGGCGGTCGCCCAGCTGATCCAGCGCCCCTCGGATGTCGCGGAGCGGGATGCCCACCTGCTGGGAGGCCCGGATGAACGCCACCCGGCGCAAGGTGTCGCGGGAGTAGCGGCGTTGGTTGCCCGACGTGCGGCGGCTGGCGATGAGGCCCCGGGCCTCGTAGAAGTGGAGGGCGGACACCGCCACCCCGCTCCGGGAGGCCAGCTGGCCCACGCTCAGCTCGTGGACGGCGGAGGGAATCTGGGGCACCGCCCTTGACCTTAACATTACTTGAGGTTTTACAGTGGACCCATGACCACTCGCACCCAACCCTTCACCGCGGCGGAACGCCGGTACCTCTCCTCCCAGCGCCTGGGCCGTCTGGCCACCGTCGACGTCGACGGCGTCCTCCAGAACAGCCCGGTGGGCTACTTCGTGAACGAGGTGCTCGGGACCGTCGACATCTTCGGCCTGGCCATGGGATCGACCCGCAAGTTCCGCAACATCCGGCACGATCCGCACGTGGCCCTGGTGGTGGACGACGTGGCCTCGGTCGACCCGTGGTCCGTGAGGGGCGTCGAGATCCGCGGGATGGCCGAGGCCCTCGAGGACCAGGATCCCCCGAGGGACACCATGAGCCGGGAGATCATCCGGATCCATCCCCGGCGGGTCATCAGCTGGGGGGTCGATCCCGACCGGACCGGCATGCAGGGGCGTGACGTCGGGGGGTCCGACCCCGACGACCGGGTGGCCTAGTGGCCGAGTCGACACCGGACCTCGACCGGGCCTACGACCGGGTCACCGATCTCGAATTCGGACCCACCCTCCCGTACGTCAACCACGGGCCGATGGCGGCCGAGGCCCTGGCCTGCCTGGATCTGGACGGCCAGATCGGCGGGTGGGTGGACGGTTTCCTGGACGGCTTCGCCGACCACCTGGTGACCATCGGAACCGGGACGGCCCTGGCCGGCCGGTGGGAGGACGCCCTGGGCGACGGGGCCCGGCTCCCCGAGTGGTCGGGCCTCTTCGAACGGTCGATCGAGGACGAGGGGTGGGCGTCCGTGGTGGACCTGTGGGTGCCCCGCCTGATGCCGGCCCTCTCCTCCGCCCTGTTCCACGGCGTCATCCGCACCGCCCACGCCGTCCGGGCCATCGAGGCCACCGACTCGCCGGCCCGGCGTGCCGAGCTGGCCCGAGCCCTGGCCAGCTGGGCCTCCTGGTACGGGAGGGGCCAGCCGGTCGACGAGGTGGACGCGGTCGGGGACCTACGGCTCGAGGTGACCGGGGCCGCCGCCGAGGGGGCCCGGTACTACGTGGGGCAGCCGACCATCTTCAACCTGCACGGCGTGACCGGGGCCATGGCCGTGGCCCTCCTGGCCGACCGGCTCCGCGAGGCCGACGGGGCCCGGGCCCTGGCCCAGCTACGGGCCGAACACCGGGCCCTCTACCGGGGCCAACGACCGACCGAGGTGCGGCCGGAGGGGGAGGGTTGGGACACCACCGCGGTCGAGAGGGCGGCCCAGAGCGGCGACGCCCACCAGATCAAGTTGGTCGAGGCGTGCCACCGCGGCTTCGCCGCCACCGGTGATGCCGCCTTCCCGGCCGCCGCCCGGACGGTGACGGGGGCGTAGCGGCGCAGGGGGCGGTTCGCCGACCCTCAGGAACCGGAGGACGGTCCGGGGTGCGGGATCCACCGCTTCATGAAGTCGCCGAACATGGGCACGGTGAAGTCGATCTCGCCCCAGCGGGGGGAGTAGCACAGGGCCTTCTTCAAAAGCCCGTCCCGGGTGGGTCCGAGGGCGGTGGCCTTCTTGCCCAGCAGGCCGGCCACCGCCACCGACCGGACCGGCCCCGGGCCGAGCTCGGCCATGGCCCGGAGGTAGGCCCGCTCGGGGTCGCTGGTCCGACCGGTCCGGACCCGGAAGAATCCGTCGTCGAGCTCGGCGGTGGCCACCGGGATGCAGCGCTCCACGTCGTCCGACGTGATCAGGTCGGGCCCCTCGGCCACGTCCCAGGCCTGCTTGCCGAACTCCTGGAGGAAGTAGGGGTAGCCCCGGGTGACCTCGAGGAGCCGGTCGAGGGCGTCCGGGGCCCAGAGGACCTCCTCGTCGGTCGACGGGACCACGAGTGCCTCGACCGCCTGGTGGCGGTCCAGGGAGTCGATGACCGGGAAGGTGAAGATGCGCTCGGCGTAGGACTTGGCCTCGCCGGTGAGGGTGGCCAGGGACGGCAATCCCGCACCGGCCACGGTGATGGGCAGGGCCAGCTGGGTGGCACGGTGGAGCCCCATGACCAGGGCCTCGAGCACCGGCAGCCGCACGTAGTGGAGCTCGTCGACGGTGAGGAGCACCCCGGTCCGGTGGTCCCGGGCCACCTCGCCCAACTCCACGAACAGCCCGGCCAGGTCGGTGGCCAGGTCGCCGGAGTCGGCCGGCCCGTGGACGGCGTCGACGTCGATGCTCAGCTCGGGTCCGTTGGGCAGCTTGAGGCTGAAGGCCTTCAGGATGCCGAGGGCCCGGCGGACCCGTTCGCCGATCCGCCGCTTGGCGTCCATGGAGAGGAGCACCCGTCGGAAGGCCGCGGCCAGGCGCGGCGGGAGATCACCGTCTTCGGAGACCTCGATGTGCTCGTGGAAGTAGCCCCGGGCGTCGGCCAGGTGCTCGAACTCGTTGAGCAGGACGGTCTTTCCCACGCCGCGGAGGCCGGTGAGCATCTCACTCCGTCCGTCGCGGCCCCGCAGGAGCCGCTGCAGGGCGGTGTCCATGGCCTCGATCTCCCGCTCCCGGCCCACCAGGGCGGGAGGACGGGTGCCGGCCCCGGGACTGTACGGGTTTCGGACCGGATCCATGGACGGAGTCTAGCGAATTTGGAGAATAATACGAGAATGCCTATAAATATGATCACTGGCTAGATTCTCACCACGGTGACCGGCCCCGGCGTGGCCGGCCGCCGGTATCCCGGGCCGCGGTGGGGGCCAGAGCGCCGAGCTCCGGCGCTGGCTGCCGCCGACCCGGCGGCTACCGGGCCGATGCGGGAGCCCGACGTCGGCCCGGATCCACCAGGTCGTACCATGCACCGATGACGGTCGTGGCGCCTCCGGCCCGTGTGCGCCCGAAGACCGGGCCGAGGCACGCCAAGCCGGTCCGCCGCCTGCCCGTCTGGCTCACCGTCATCCTCTGGGTCGTCGTGGCCGCCCTGGGCGTGGTGGCCGTCATGCGGGTGGTGGCCTGGGACCGCTTCTGGGTCTTCGCCGTAATCAACTCGGTGACCGCCTTCGTCTACCTCCCGGCCTGGATCGTGGCCCTGGTGGCGGTGCTGGGGAAGCGGTTCGTGCTGGCCGCGGCCGCCCTCCTGGTGGTGGTGGCCCAGATCGTCTTCATGCTCCCCGAGCTCACCGCGGCCGAGCCGTTGCCCTCCTGGGCGGCCCGCGCTCCGAAGATCCAGCTGTTCGACGCCAATGTGTACGCCCCCAACCCGTCCATGGCCGGGTACGCCGCCGAGATCGAGCAGTACCGACCCCAACTGGTGACCATGGAGGAGGCCACGCCGCCCGACGTGACCCAGCTCAAGCAGGACGGGGCGTTGGCCCACCTGCCCTACACCGTCCAGATCAAGCGCTACGACCCGCTGGCCTTCTTCATCGCCTCGAAGTACCCGCTGACCGACGTGCACGTCGACTACCTCTTCGACCTGCCCCTCATCGTGAAGTCGACCGTCCACCTGCCCTCGGGACCCCAGGAGCTCTGGGTGGTCCACACCATCGGGCCGGTGCCCCAGTCGTTCACCACGTGGCGGGGCCAGGTGGCCGAGATCAACCGCCAGGTCCGCCGGCGGGGCCCGGCCGGCCTTCTGCTGGTCGGCGACTTCAACAGCACCTGGAACAACCAGGGGTTCCGCCAGATCCTGGCCGCCGGGATGGCCGACGGGGCCGCGGCCCGGGGCCGGCCCTTCGAGATGACCTGGTCCCAGACCAAGCCGGTCATCCCGCCGGTGGTCCGGATCGACCACGTGCTCACCGGAGCCGGGGTGGCGGTCACCACCATCGCCACGGGCAACGGGCCGGGCAGCGACCACCGTGACCTGCGGGCCACGGTGGCCTTCGACCGCTAGGCGGAGGAGGCCGGGGCCGGGCCCACGCTCGCCCTCGGCACGTAGCGGTCGGTGTCGGGGACCGGGTCCGGGGCCGAGTCCAGCACCCCCATCCGGTACAGCAGGTCCTCGGTCATCACCGCACCCAGCGCACCGACATCGGTGGTGACCACGGCGATGGCCGGCCGGTAGGCCGAGGCCCAGGTCGAGTCGCCGAAGGTCAGGAAGGAGCACTCGGCGGGAAGGTCCACCCGGCGACCGGCTGAGCCCCTCGAGCAGCTGCGGGGCCAGGGCGTGGGATCCGGACCAGAGGGCGGTGGCGCCACCCGACGGGCGGAGCAGGTCCCGGAGGCGGGCAGCCAGGCCCGGGACGTCCGGTCGGTCGGGGTCGGTCAGGGCCCCGACCGGTACCCGGCGGGCCTCCATGCCCCGGGCCCGGGCGGCCGACCGGATGAGGCGCCACCGGCCCTGCGACGTCCCGGGGGTGGACCGACCCCGGGCCAGGTAGCAGAGGTGGCGGTGGCCGAGGTGGGCCAGCTGTTCGCAGGCCCGGTCGATGGCGTGGGCCTGGGAGGCGGCCATCGCCTCGGCCTGGTCGGCGAAGCTCTCGGCGTCGGCCACGGGCAGCCCCGACCGGGCCAGGCGCCGGATGGACCCGGGATCCATGGCCCGGCCCGCCAGCACCAGGGCGTCGATCCTCTGGTTGCCGAGGCGGTCCAGCTGGCGCCGCTCGACCTCCGGCGAGCGCTGCGAGTCGGCCACGATCACCGCGTAGCCGTGGCGTTGGGCCAGGTGCTCGACGGCCCGGAGGAAGGGGAGGAACACCGGGTTGGCCAGATTGGGGACCAGCACCCCGATGATCATGGACCGCTCGGTCCGGAGGCTGCTGGCCGAGGCGCTGGGGGAGTAGCCCAGCCGCTCGGCCGCCGCCCGGACCCGGCGGGTGGCCTCGGCGCTGGCCGGGCCCCTCCCGGTCAGCACCCGGGACACCGTGGCCGTGCTCACGCCGGCCTCGGCCGCCACCTGGCGGATGTCCGGCCTCATCGGGAGGGCCTCGGAGCGCCGCCGGGGAGCAGTTGACGGGACCATGCCACCACTCTACTGTAAACGTTTACACAAACCGGACCGGTGAGGGTGGTGCCATGCGCGGATTCGTGAACCAGAGGCAACGGGAGCTGGTGGGCCGGGGCCCTGGTGGCGGTGGCCCTCGGGGCCGCGGCCTGTGGCGGGTCGAGCTCCAGCTCCACCACCACGTCCACCCCGGCGCCGGCGCCGGCCACGACCACGACCGGATCGGCCGGCGGGTCGTCGACCCCGACCGTCGGCGTGGTGGCCGCCTCGCCCAGCGCCGGCTGCGCTGCGCTGACCCAGGTGGCCCCGGGCACGGTGACCCTGACCCCGACCATCGGCGGCGAAGCCGCGCACGGCGATCGTCCACGTCCCGACCGGGTACGCCGCCCCCAAACCGGTCCCGCTGGTGGTCAACATGCACGGCAGCCAGTCCACCGCCGCCCAGCAGGAGGGCCTCACCGGCATGGACGCCACCGCCGACGCCGACACCTTCATCGTGGTCTACCCCCAGGCCGACATCCCGGCCGGGACCGGGTACGAGTGGAACGTCCCCGGCCAACCGCTGTTCGGGGGGGCGGCCGTGCCGGCCGGCGCCCCGGACGACGTCTCCTTCATCGAGCAGCTGGTCGGTACCCTGGAGCAGAAGTACTGCATCGACCAGCACCGGGTGTTCGCCACCGGCTTCTCCGGCGGGGCCCGGATGGCCAGCCAGCTGGCCTGTGACGCCTCCACCGTCTTCGCCGCCGTGGCCCCGGTCAGCGGGCTGCGCCTGCCCACCCCCTGCCCCTCGACCCGGCCGGTGCCGGTGGTGGCCTTCCACGGGACCGCCGACCCGGTCGACCCCTACACCGGCAACGGCCAGAAGTACTGGACCTACAGCGTGCCGGTGGCGGCCGGGCAGTGGGCGGTCCACAACGGGTGCCCGAAGGCGGCGGTCAACTCCACGCCGGCGGCCGGGGTCG
Organism: uncultured Acidimicrobiaceae bacterium; assembly: GCA_963717885.1. Classification (GTDB taxonomy): domain Bacteria; phylum Actinomycetota; class Acidimicrobiia; order Acidimicrobiales; family RAAP-2; genus Bog-756. The sequence goes on from CAVQXB010000008.1 coordinate 44,331, forward strand.
CCCTCACCACCTATGCGCCGTGCTCGGCCGGATCGGAGGTCCAGCTGTACTCCATCGTGGGGGAGGGCCACGAGTGGCCGGGGGGACCCACCCTGCCCCGGCCGATCACCCGGGCGCTCGGCCCGCAGAGCTCGGCCATCAGCGCCAACGACGTGATGTGGGCGTTCTTCGTGGCCCATCCCCTTTCCTCTTAATCAGCCTCCGGGCGGTCCGTGCCGAAGTAGTCAGGACGGTCCACAACGGGCGGTCGGCCCGGCGGGAGGGCGTTGCCTTTCCCGGACCCCGGCCGTAACATCCCAGGTAGGGAGGGGAGAGGCATGAGCGACACGTCACAGGGCCCGGGGTGGTGGCTGGCGTCGGACGGCCGGTGGTACCCGCCCGAGCTGCATCCCGGCCGGGCCCCGGCTTCGAGTGCCCCCACCAGCTCTTCCTCCCATCCGGCCGAGGAGGCCCTGGCCAGTTGGGCGCCGACGGTGGCGGCCCCCATGGACGCCCCGGCGGTGGCGGCCTATCCGGCCCCGGGCACCGGCACCGGCACCGGCTACCCGGTCGGCCCATCGTCGGTTCCGCCCGCCTCGGACCTTCCTATCCCCAGGGCTGGCAGCCGATCGTCTCGACCCCCGCCGCCGGCGGCCGGTTCAGCCGCGGCCTCCGGCTGGTGGGAATCGGCTTCACCATGGCCCGGGACGAGCCGGGCCTGATGATGGTGCCGGTGGTGGCCTTCCTCCTCCAGCTGGTGATCTTCGGCGCCGGTGGCCTGATCCTCCTGCCCGACCCTGCGTTCGATGAACGCCAACGACGGGCCAGCCCGTCCACTTCTCGGCCGGCCAGTGGCTGGTCATGGTGGTGGTCGGGGTCCTGGTGATGTTCGTGTCGGTGGTGTCCCACGCCACCATCATCGCCAGGGTCATGGCCCGCTTCCACGGCCAGAGCGTGACCAACGCCCAGGCGGCCCGGGCGGCGCTGACCAAGAGCCCCGCAGCTGCTGGCCTGGGCCTTCATCAACTACGTGGTGATCAGCATCCTCCGCAGCATCGGCAACCGGGGGATCCTCGGAGCCATCGTCGGGGCGCTGCTCCGGGCCGGGTGGATGCTGGCCAGCTTCTTCGTGGTCCCGGTGATCCTGTTCGAGGACAAAGGAGCGGTGGCGTCGATCAAGCGGTCGGTCGAGCTGTGCCGGAGCCGGTGGGGCGAGAACATCGTGGGCAACGGGGCCCTCGGGATCATCGGGATCGCCGCCGTCGTGGTCGACATGCCTGGTGGCGGTGGTCCTGGGCCTGGTGTTCGCCCCGCTCGGCGTCGGCGGTCGGGGTGATCGGCCTGGCCGCCATCCTGCTGGTCCTGACGGTGGCCACGGCGGCCTTCAACGCCGCCCTGTACTGGTATGCGGTGACCGACCAGTCGCCGGGCCAGTACTCGGTGGGCGACCTGCAGTCGGCCTACCGGCAGAAGGGTCGCAAGACCGGCCTCTACGGCGTCTGACCAGCGGGGGAGTGAGCGCCGCCGGGCGCATTTTCCGGGCCACGCGGGGGAGAAAACGGGCGTAGGCTAACGGTGTGCTTCACCTCAGCGCCGGCCAGTGGATCTTCTACGGGGTCCTCTCGATCGTCTGGGCCTTCCTCGGGCTACCGGCTGTCGGAGAACGACCGGAGGATGCTGGGTCGCACCCCGTGGGGGCTCCCCTCCATGGTGTGGGCCTTCTTCTGGTTCCTCTCCCTGGCCCTCGGGCTTGATCCTCTACCTGATCGCCCACACCACCGGAGTGCGCCAGGCCCAGCGCAATTCGCCAGCTGAGCGGGCCCCCGGCTCGGGGCCGCCGGCCACGATGGCCACGGACTCCGGCCAGCAAGGCTCCCACCGCCTCCGATCTGTTCCCGGCCTACCCGCGACCGGCCAACTGCGACGCCGGCGGAGGTCGAGGAGCCGGCCGACGAAGCACCGAAGGCGCCCGATCCGGTCGACCGGGAGTGCACAAGAGGCGAGTCACCCGGACGGGGCCGAGGCCCAACCCCATGGACGGACTCCCCGCCGGCCTGGCATCCCGACCCGAGCGGGAGGTTCCACTACCGGTGGTGGGACGGCACCCAGTGGACGTCCCAGGTGTCGACCGACGGTCACCACCTGATCGACACCAATCCGGACCAGCGGATCGGGCCCTACTGACCTCAGCTGGGAGACGCCCGAGGTCGGAGATCCGAGTCACGAACGCCCCCACCCTCTCGGGTGGGTGTCGTCCGGCGGAACGCTCCCAACACCTCACTGTCTCGTTCCAGAGTCCAGCCAGGGGGCCAGTTTCCGCCGAGTACGTGGCGAGGACCGGGGACCGCACTCGGCGGCGGTCGGCTAGCACCTAGCGAATCCCAGGGGGCGGCCGACTGCGGTGGCGGGCACCGTCCGCCGGTGCTACCGTCCCGTCGAGCCCACGGTTCAGGGGGGTCCGGACGGATCGATCGCCATGAGCCAAGGACCGGATCGGAGGTACTACCGGCCGGGTGGAGGACGGACCGAGCAGCTCAGGCGGCCAAGGCGGCGCAGAGGCAGACCCGGTACGTCCGTCGCCCCGAAGGACGAAAGGATCCTACATGCGTTGTCTCCTGCCTCGACGCCTGATCACCAAGCTGGCCCTGGTGGCCACCTTCCTGCTGGTCACGGCGTCACTCATCGTGGCGTCGGTCGACGCCCAGCCCGCCCCGTCCCACCCGGCGCCGGCGTCCTCGTCCCCGGAGGGGATGTACGCCTACTACTACCTGTGGTGGGACACCCAGCACTGGCAGACCACCCTCGGGTCGAACTACCCCTTCGGGCAGTCGCCGCTCCCCCTGCCGGCCACGCTCGACGCCGGCGGGTGCAACCCGACCAGCCTCTACGGCGGCAACATCGAGACCGACGCCCCCGCCACCCTCTTCACCCAGGACGACCCGGCCCAGGTCACCTACGACGTGCAGAGCGCCATCGCCGCCGGACTGACCGGGTTCGCGGTGGACTGGTACGGCACCGGTTCGGCGACCCAGACCCCGAGCCTCCGACGGCGAGGACCAGCGGCTCGACCTGCTGGTCCAGGCGGTCGATCAGGCCCAGGCCGAGGGGCACGACTTCCACCTGTGGCTCTCCTACGAGGCCTCGTCCACCGGCCTGACCCAGGGCGCCATCGCCGGGGACCTGTCCTACCTGACCAGCCAGTACGGGAACGACCCGGCCTTCGATCGGAGCAACGGGGGCAAGCCCACCTTCATCTGGGTCGGCTCCTACAAGTACCCCCTGCCGGTGGTGGCCGCCATCAGCGGCCAGTTCCGGTCGGCCTGGTACTTCGTCGGGGGGTACCAGTGGAACCAGTGGAACGCGACGGTGGCCCCGTACTTCGACGCCGACAGCCCCTACTGGTCGAGCCAGGACCCCTGGAACAACAGCCAGAGCTTCCAACAGCTCGACGGGCTGGCCGCCACCCTCCACGCCGAGGGGAAGAAGTACTTCGCACCCCTCTCCCCGGGGTTCGACCGGCAGCTGGACGGATCCGCCACCTGCGTCCCCCGGGACAACGGGGCCACCCTCCAGGCCCTCTTCGACGGCAACGCCACCGCTGACCCCGAGGGCTGGCTCCTCATCTCCTGGAACGAGATCACCGAGGGGACCTACGTCACGCCCGAGCTCCAGCGCTACGGGGGGGCCTACGGCGGCCCGGACGGCTTCATCCACGACCTGGTCACCGGGTCGGGCTCCAGCCCGGGAGGGTCCGGTCCGGGCTGGCGGATCCGGTCCGAGCGACCACGGACCCTGGCCGGGCACCTCCGTGGCCATCGCCGCCACGTCGGGACCGGGCGGGTGCCCCGGGTACTGGTTGGTCGACGCCTCCGGCCAGGTCCACTCGTTCGGAGGCGCTCCCGACTTCGGGTCCCTGACCACCGCGCCCAACGCCCCCATCGTGGGCATCACCGCCACCCCTGATCACCAGGGGTACTGGCTCCTCGGGGCCGACGGGGGAGTGTTCAGCTTCGGGGACGCCCGGTTCTTCGGCTCGACCGGCGGGATCCACCTCAACGCCCCGGTGATCGCCATGACCAGTACCAGGGACGGTGGCGGCTACTACCTGGTGGCCCGGGACGGCGGCGTGTTCTCCTTCGGTGACGCGGAGTTCCACGGCTCCACCGGCTACCTGCGACTCAACGCCCCGGTGGTGGGGATGGCCGCCACGCCCGACGGCGACGGCTACTGGCTGGTGGCGGCCGACGGCGGGGTCTTCTCCTTCTCGGCGCCGTTCCTGGGCGGCATGGGGGGCACCCGACTGAACCGACCGGTGGTGGGCATCACCGCCGACCCGGCCGGACGGGGCTATCGGCTGGTGGCCGCCGACGGGGGCATCTTCTCCTTCGGTGCGCCGTTCTACGGCTCGTTGGGCGGGACGACCATCTCGGGTCCGATCCGCACCATGTCGGCGTCCCTGGATGGCAACGGCTACTACCTGATGGGGAGCGACGGGGCCCTGTACGCCTTCGGCGACGCTCCCTATCTGGGTCGGGTCGTCCCCTGACCGCCGGCCCTTCCCCCTGGCTCCGACCGGTCGCACGGCCCCGGGGCAGCTGACCCGACCTCGGCCCCGCAGGCGGCTGGGCGGGGGGGTGACGGCCTCAGCCCCGAAGCGGCCGAGGAGCAGAGGTGGCCCACCCTCCCCGTCGCCAAGTCGGTCGACCAATTCGGGGATGCGAGGGTCGCCGCGTGATGCGCTCATCGCTGTCGGATTTGTAGCGGGCATCGGGTAAGGCGTTCGGAGTACACCGGGCGAAGGACACAGCCGAAGGAGTCCGGCGACGCCGGGCTTCCGGGCGATCAGACAAATCTGGTTGGGGTTCCACCGTCCTCCGCTGGTCAACGGCCCCTACCAGCGCGCTATTGGTGGCCCTACAGTCGTCCCGTGGGACCTTCCACCTTACGCATCGTCGCCGTTGCCGGCCTGTTGCTGGTGGGCTTCGGTGCCTGGGCGCAACTGAGCACGTCCATCAGCCATTCTCCCCTGGGGACCGCTGGTGACAGTCCTGCATCCGGCTACTGGATGGTGGCCTCGGACGGAGGGGTCTTCACCTTCGGGGACGCCGCCTTCCACGGGGGCACCGGGCTCCAGCACCTCAACCGGCCCATCGTGGGCATGGCCGCCACTCCCGACGGACAGGGCTACTGGCTGGTGGCCTCGGACGGAGGGGTCTTCACCTTCGGGGACGCCGCCTTCTACGGGGGCACCGGGGGCCAGCACCTCAACCGGCCCATCGTGGGCATGGCCGCCACTCCCGACGGACAGGGCTACTGGCTGGTGGCCTCGGACGGAGGGGTCTTCACCTTCGGGGACGCAACGTTCTACGGCGGCGACCGGGGGCCAGCACCTCAACCGGCCCATCGTGGGCATGGCCGCCACTCCCGACGGACAGGGCTACTGGCTGGTGGCCTCGGACGGAGGGGTCTTCACCTTCGGGGACGCCAGCGTTCTACGGCGGGACCGGTGGCCAGCACCTCAACCGGCCCATCGTGGGCATGGCCGCCACTCCCGACGGACAGGGCTACTGGCTGGTGGCCTCGGACGGAGGGGTCTTCACCTTCGGGGACGCAACGTTCTACGGCGGCGACAGGTGGCCAGCACCTCAACCGGCCCATCGTGGGCATGGCCGCCACTCCCGACGGACAGGGCTACTGGCTGGTGGCCTCGGACGGAGGGGTCTTCACCTTCGGGGACGCAACGTTCTACGGCGGGACAGGTGGCCAGCACCTCAACCAGCCCATCGTGGGCATGGCCACGCCGTCGGGCTCCGTCGGGCAAGGCTACTGCGGGAGAGCGGTAGGGACCCCGACCACCACCAAGCTGATGGTCATCTACGAGGAGAACACCGACGCCTCCTCGATCTACGGCTCTTCGTCGGCTCCGAACATCAACACGTACGCTGCCGAATGCGGGTCGGCCCAGAACTACCAGGCCCTCACCCACCCTTCCCTGCCAAATTACCTGGCCTCCACTTCGGGGCTGTCCTATGCCACCTCCCCCTGGACGAGTGACTGCGATCCCGGCGGAAGCTGCCTCACGGGCAACGACAACATCTTCAATCAAGTGGGGCCATCGGGCTGGAAGGCGTACGCCGAGTCGATGACCACCAACTGCCAGGCGGGGTCGAGCGGAACCTACGCGACGAAGCACAACCCCGCCGCGTACTACACCGACGTGAGCTCTCAGTGCCTCGCCAATGACGTGCCGATGGGCACGACCTCCTCAGGGGCGCTGCACGACGACGTCGTGAATGGCACCCTGCCGACGTTCTCGACGGTAACCCCGGATCTCGACAACGACATGCACAACGGGTCGATCCAACAGGGTGATTCCTGGTTGGGCGGATGGATCCCTCAGATCACCGCAGGCCCGGACTATCAGTCCGGCCACCTGACCATCATCATCGTCTGGGACGAGGGGTCGGGGAGCGGCAACTCCCCCAGCACCGTGGCCATGATCGCCATGTCCCCCGACATCGTCCCGGGCACGACGTCGTCCACCTACTTCACCCACAGCAGCTTGCTGAAGGCAGCCGAGGACGTCGCAGGAGTACCGGAGCTGGGCGGGGCCGCCAGCGCAAACAGCTTGCGGACGGCCTTCGGTTTCTGACCAGCCCGCCGGGCCACAAGCCTGGCGGGCCGATCGGATCACCCAGGTCACCGGATCCGTCTCGAGTCCGACTGCACCAGCGCAGACTGAAGCACCACGAACGAGGAGGACGCCCCCGCTTCGTGGGTGACTCTCGGCCCATGCGACGATGTCCTCCCGCTTCCAGATCCGGCCTATGGCCAGGACCGCCTCGACGGCGGAGCGACTAGCCAGGACCAGTAGACCGTGTCGAGTGAGGTCGGGTCAACCGGTGCGCCACCGGGTGTGGAGACAGCGGCCCGGTGCTCTCCGCCTTGCGTCGGGTCGGACACACTGAAGGTGGGGCTGAGCCCGAGGTCCGGGCGCGAGCGTTGGAGGGGGCCCCGGGCCCGGCCGTGTCCGTAGCCTCACGCCGACTGCTGCTGACGGCCCCGCCGGATCTGCTCTGGCGACAACTCGCCGTCATCCCGGCTCCACCCGAGGAGGTGGTGCCGTCCGAGGGCATCGCCCCGCCTGAGTAGTCATTGGTGTTCCACAGGTTCTGGTGCACCTGTGGCCAGGCCCCCCTGGGGCCGGACGCCGGGGCGGCGGTCTGCCAGACGAACAACTCCCCTTCCCGCGTCCCGGCCACCAGCACCTGGTCCGGCATCGACCCGAGGGGGCCGAACACCGCCCCACCGGTGACCCATCCTCCGGTCAGCTTGGGGAAGCCCGGCGCTTCGTGCCCGGCAGCATCGAACGCCCGCAGGTCGGAGTCCGAGCTGACTTCGACGGCGTAGGCGTTCCCCCGGCTCCCAGCCAGGTCGGCCACGAGCGGCTGGTCGAAGAACTGCAGGCTGTCCATCACCTGGGGGAAGCCCTTGAGGAAGCTCCCGGTCGCGGCGTCCCATGCATCGACCTGACTGTCGTGCGGTGACTGCTCGGCCGGCTCGGACACGTCGAGCAACTCACCCGCACTTTCGGCAGCGCTCGACGACATCGAGCGAACTCCCCTTACCCGATGCCCGGTCGAGCGGGGCGATGATCGGCGCTCCCAGGGACGGGGACACTGGTGGCGACCAGCCCCGTCGAGTTCGACTCGGCCCCTGACGGTCCCGACGACAGCACGTTGGGCAGTCCTGCCGTTGTCCCCAATGCGCTGCTCCCGTCGGCATGGAGTAGGTAGACGGGTCCGACGTCGCTTTCGACCGCGATCAACGGTGCGCTGCCGGGCACCGTGGCCACCGCCGCTCCGTTGCTGGCCCCGTCTCCGATGTCAGGGAGCAGATTCGGGTCGAGGTCGGCGATAGCCACCGGCCAGCCGGGGAGGAAGGCGCCGGGGTTCGGATAGCCCGGCGGATTCGGTGCCCCCGAGCTCGGAGCGTGCAGCGAGCCGTCGGGCCAGATGGCGTAGACCCGGCTGTTGGCAGCACTAGAAAGCGCCCCGAGGGCCGAGAAGAGCACTCCCAAGGTCCCGAGCGAGGCATCGGGCGTCCCGTCGTACTGCTCGTTCGATGTCACCACCACCTCGGGCGGTCCACCGGGCACGAGTTGGGCGATGGCCGGTGTGTCGACGAGCTTGGTCCCGGTGTCCCCCTGGGCTCCGGGGAGGAAGGTGACCTGACCGTCGGACGAGTCGACTGACTGCACCTCGTTCGGATCGACCACATCCACTGGCCAGCCTGGAGCGGCCTCCCCGCCGGGCTGCCAGGCATAGACGTGACGGTCCATCGACGCGGCGATCACGTCGAGCGTCCCGTTGCCCTGCAGGTCCCCAAGCACGGGAGCGCCGAGAATGCCACGGAGCACCTCGTTGTCCTTGTTGGTGACGCCCGGTCCGGAGAACGCCGGATCGGTCCGCACCGGCCAGCCCGGCAGGAGTTGCCCCTCGGCGTTCCACGCCCACACCCGCCCGGTGAGATCGGTGGCCACCACGTCGAGGTCGTGTCCGGATGCGTCGGCCAGATCTCCCACGGCCAGTCCGCCGACGATCTCCCCCCGGGGCGTTGCCGGTACCTGGTGCGACGTGTAGGCCTCCTCACCGGAGTGGAACCCGGTGGCAGGATGCCGTATGGACCGGCCAACCGGGCAGGTCCTTCCCGTCGGATCCGTAGGCGTGGACGGTTCCGTCGGCCGATCGCCACCAAGAGGGCGTTGGTCCCACCCGGGGCCGATCGGAGCCAGCACCGGGGGTGCGGCGATCGAGCTCGAGAAGCGGGTGGGCGCCCCGTTGACCAGGCTCGGTGTCCTGGTGGAGAAACTCGGTGCGCCGGGCCATACCGACCATTCCCGCCGAGTCCTGGACAACGACCCGGATGGTGAACATGTACTTGTCCGGAAGGGGTTGGCCGTTCCTCGCCGCCGGTGAGCCGTCGAGCTTGGTCGACCGGGGGAAGAGGGCGGCCACCTGCGGACAGGGGAACCTGGGCCACCACGCCGGTGCGCACCCCGTGCCCGGAGCCGCTCGCTACCACCCTCCACGCCGACTTGGCCGGCGTCTCGCCCGGCGCCACCTGCACCTCGTAGCGCCACGAAGGACTCCGGGTCGTCCCCATCACCCCCGAGACGGTCACGTGCTGGGAAGGGGAGAGCACCTGGTACCAGGGCAGACCGTCGATCTCGGCCTGGGGAGGGATGCGGCCCGAAGCGATCCACTGCACCAGACGGCCGGCGTCGATCCGTCCGTACCCGCTGGTGGGGTCGAAGCCCGGTCCCGGTCGGATCGCGCTGGGTGGAGACCAGCGGCAGCGCGGCCGACACCTTGGTGTTCTGGGCCGGCCCGTTGGGCGGGGCGGCGGTGGCGAAGTCGATGTCGTCGGCCGACATGGTCACCAGTTGGGTGATCTCGTTGGTCGACAGCGCCACGGGAGCCCCGGTGACGGTGTGGAGTCCGGGGTAGGGCGCAATGACGTGCTCGCCCATGGCCACCGCTGCCGCTGATTCGGCGAGGCCGACGATCCCCCCGGTCTTGCCGGTCGCCTCCGACGAGCATGAGTTGCTCTCTACGCTCACCGATATGTTGGCGCCATAGTTGGTGCAGCCGTTCAAGTAGAGGTAGCTGGGCGGGCGTGTAGCTGCTGTCGTGGGTGACGCTGTTGACCACGATGGTGTTCTCGAGCACCGCAGGAAGGTTGTGGTGCTCGGACTCCTCGTCCGCCGCGCTGGCCACCACGGGACCCCGTGATCCTCGGCGTAGGTGATGGCTTGGGTGTCGCTCTCGGTCACGTCATAGGTACCGAGTGCCTCCTGGATCACCGTCGCTCCGGAGTCGACAGCGAACAGTGCTCCCTCGGCGAAGGCGTTTCCCGAGGTGATGAACGAGTCACCCACCTTGATGGGCATCACCATGCAGTCGGGACATGAGCCCACCTCCTGGGCCAAGGTGCCGGCGGCTCCCGTGGCATCCTCGGCGGTGCCGGTGCCGTGGTCGTAGTGCACGGCGTCATACGGATTGTTGTTGTCATCGACGAAGTCCCACCCCGCGATGGCGTCGGTGAATCCGGCCGGTCCGGAATGAGCTGCGTAGTACTTGCCTCCCGGGGTGCCGAAGGTGGCGATCAGGTCGGCTGGTGAGATGCCGGTGTAACCGAACCCGTCGCCACCGGCAGTGGCACAGAAGTAGGGCTTGGCGATGCGGGGATCGTTGGCGTACTGCTCGACGTTGAAGATCGCCGAGCCGTCGAGGTCATAAGGGTCGGTGTCGTCGAACTGCTGGCCGGCCGATTCGAGCTGCGCCTTCGTGTCACCCTGCGCATTCTCGGGAGGTGGTAGCGCGGCCCGGTTAAGATAGATCTTGTCGACCAGCGCCGGATCGCACCATTCGATGCCCGAGTCGGTGACCGCGATGACCGTCGAGGGTCGGCCGGCGGTGGTCTGCCATGCAACATCGGCACTGTTGCCTTCGACCCCGCAGAGTTCCTGGGGGTTTCCGGCCAGGGTGGCCTGGCTGGAACGGGCGCTCGTGAGCTTCACGTCGCCCCCACCCTGGCTCCAGTTGGCCGGGCGCTCAGGGATGGCCGTTGCCGGAGTGTGAGGGTTGCTGGCCCAATCGGATTCCGATGTACCGGCAGACGCTGCGGGCCATGGGAATTGACCTGTCTGTGTGGCGAGGCCCGATCCAGTGTTCGGGTCGGTGTTCGCAATCGGGCACGACGCAGGCCGACGGTCGGTCACGGCGGACACCGTTGGCAGCGTTCCGCGGGGGAGCACAGTGGTCCCAGAGGGGGAGGTCGAAACGGGTGCAAGGCTCACGGCGACTGGGGAGGCACTGGCCGCCGAGGCAACGGTGAGCGCGAAACCCGAAGCAACTACCAGGCCAAGTGCGCTCAGCCGCGACACGGTCCGGTAGAGGGGTCCGCTCGCCCAACTGCAAGATCTGGTCCGGTGGCTCGAACTCAACAGAGCCTCCCCTGACTCGCCAGTGTCAGCCTGAGCGAGACGCTACGGGTGCGACGCGTTGACGTCAAGAGAAGTCAAGGCCTCAGCCCAGAAGCGGCTGAGGTGTGGGTTCCGTCGTCCGGTGTGGTTCGACTGGATCCATCGGCACTGTACGACCGAAGAAGGAGTGTCATCCACGAGGAGGTCGACCCGGCTTCCGAGGGTGACTTTCAGCCCAGGCGACTATATCTCCTCGCTTCCAGATCCGGCCTACGGCCAGTACCGCTTCCGGTTTCGGGAAATCTGCATGTGCATGAAGCAACTGATGAACACGTTGACGTCGAGACGCCGAGAATCTCCGCCACTTCAGGAACGCTAACGAGATCCTGCGGCACAGGGGGAAATCTAGCAAACTCTTGACAGCCGACAATGGACTCGTATAAATTGTCGTAGGTCAATATTAAAGCCCGGGCGGTGCGCTAACACCCCCGGGCCCGGCCGAGACCCCGGGAGGTCCCGACATGCATGATGGTACGAGACGTGCCCAGCGACGCGGTTATCCGGGCGGGACGTTCGGTATTGAGCACTCCAGGCAGGAGAGGCAGCCGAGTCCATCCGGGCACGATGCGAGAGCGATCGCCGGGACACTGGCAACTGCGGGCCTATGCGGGCAGTGACCCCGTCAGCGGGAAGCCTCGTCAAGCGACACGAACATTCAAGGGGGGAGAGCGCGCAGCGGCCAAGGCTCTGGCGGCTTTGGTAACAGAGGTGGAAGCGGGTACGTTCCACCCCACCACCGTCACGGTGAGCCAGTTGCTCGATTACTGGCTCGAGGCCGGGGAGAGGAGGCAACGTCCTCGCACGCACTATGAGAACCGCCGGAAGATTGAGGGGCGCATCCGGCCGGTCTTGGGGCACATTCAGCTGGCTGAGCTTCAGCCTGGTGTCATCGATGCGGCGTATCGAGGGTGGCTTGACGACGAACTCTCTCCGCAACGGTCCACAAGTACCACTGCATTCTCTCCGCCGCCTGTCGCCAGGCTGTGAAGTGGGGATGGATTGACGCTGCTCCGACGGCCAGGTCGACGCCGCCGAGGGCGGGGCGGACCGAGATGAAGGTCCCGACACCGGCGCAGGTGTCAGCACTGATCAAGGCTGCCGAGGACAATGATCCGGTACTCGCCACCGCAGTGGCTCTCGCTGCGCTCACCGGAGCTCGCCGGGGCGAGTTGGTAGCACTCAGGTGGAGCGACTTCGATCTAGAGAATGGCAGCGTCCAGGTTGCACGGTCGCTCACCGTGGCACAGGGAATCAACATGTCGGCCACCAAGACTCATGCGTCAGAGAGTAGCTCTCGACCCGATTGGCACGGATGTCGTGAAGAGACGGTGGGACCAATGGTCGCATCTCCGGTCAGATGAAATCGCCACTGATGGTGCCGATCCTTATGTCTTGAGCTATCGTGGCCAACGGAGCGCACCCGGCAATCCGGACACATTGACGCACGGTTTCCGGGCCTTTGTGAGGCGATGGAACAGCCGTCCCTGGACAAGCTCCGCGAACAGTTCCAACGGCCGAGAGAGCAGAATTGGCACCAGGAAGCGGTGGCCGTACCGATTCCACGACTACGTCATTTTTCCGTCACCACGCTGATCGCTGCGGGAGTGGATGTGCGGACCGTGGCCGATCGACATGGCCACGCAAATGCGACCATGACACTCAATCGGTACGCACATGCATTGCCGGAACGGGACCGCGAAGCCGCCGGAGTGCTCGGGGCGTCACTGACGCGCGGAGTGCTCAGTCCCTTCGTCTTGAAACGGAATCACTGCCGTCACTATTAACGAGATGACCTCGTGTACTACGATCACGGTTAAGCCCTATGTGGAGGTCCCAGTGACAGAGGAGCCACCCGCTGCGCCGCTGTGTAGTTGCCCGACCCGGAGGTCACTGACCTCGAGTCACGGTCCGCCGTCAGGCCAACTTCGACCGCGTCGATGTGAGGCTCGGTCGGGTTAGAAGTGGGCTGGAGCTGAGCGATTCGGATCTAGCTGCCAATTGCGGGAAGACGCGACCTCAGCCGCATGGCTTCCGAGGCCAAGATGTGTGGGCCCATTGGAATAACCATCCGGGGTGGATGAGATCCAGTGCCGGATTCTTCCTAGTCAGGGGGCTTGAGTACCGGCGAGGCCCGGCTGGCGCGGGGAGCCGTCCAGAGCGAGCACACTACGCCGTGTGGGACCGTTGTCTTCCAAATTTTAATCTGATCGAACCGGTGATGTCGATGTCGACCGGATCCGGGTTTCGTTCAGGCGGATCGAACGCAGGGTGGTCGCCAACCGCCCACCTCAGGTCGAGCGAGGTTTGGTCTTAGTCCGACGAGAACGGAAGCGCTCATCGAAATTCGCTCTAAACCACTTCCAGCGTGACACCGCTCGTACCTGGCTGACACTTGTAGGTCTCAGCCAGACAAATGCATCTACTACGCCTCGATTGTCTCAAGTGATTGCTGGGGTTCGCCGATGGTGTCCGTGTGCCCTCAGTGTCAAAATTGGCGACACTCTTAGTTTGTGGACTATTGGGAGTGGGATCAATTAGCGCAATCGCAATGACCGTTGCGCTAAGGCGCCTTCAGGTCCCCTCCAGCCAATTTCAAGCTTGACTTCGCCTCGGCATTTGGTCTGCACTTCGCTTGACGGTAACCTGGAGACTGTCCTCTCTATCGGCCCCTCCGACCAACTCCACGCAATCGCTGCCCCTCACCGGCAGCGGGTCGCTGGTGACGGTGGGGAAAGTGTCTTGACGAGTGCTAACCCGACAGTGATTGGCGCGGCCGGGCACCGAGCCTTGATCGACGTCGGAAGTTGGATAACTTCAGATGCGTGCTCGTCGATTCACCTTTGCATTCTCGGAGATGCCAGTGGAAACTTGTTTGCGTCCTCTGCGCCCACAGGCGGGACCAGCGCTTGGATCGATTTACCTCTTAGAAAAATCTTGTAGCGGAATCACCTCCGTTACATGTCCCACTCAAATTTCTGCGCTGCAGCGGATTCGGCAGGACAAGTAATGACATCAACAGCACCTACGATTGTGAGTTCGTGGAGCACCCCCCAACCTGTCGACTACGGTCACGAGATAGTGCAACTCCAGTGCGTCTCAGCCACTTTCTGTATTACAATAGATAAATCCAACGGAAATTCTACATCGACAACACCTGGCCAAGCGGCATGACACGCGTTGGCGTCACAGATCAACTTGGAGTGTTCCTGTCCCTCTCCTGTACACAGGCGGAGTTCTGCATAGTAGGTGATTCTGCTGGAGATGTGTTCACTTCGGAGGATCCTTCCGGACCATGGACTCGTAACATGTCGATGGTGGAAACTGGATTTCAGCAGTTTCGTGTGACTCCGACTATTGCGTGGCGGCCGATTCTTGGGGCAATTTGCTTGCGTCACCAATCGCCAACGGACGAGTTGGTACTTGGCGGAATTGCCGTTGCAAGCACGGGAAAAACAAACTACGCAACATCGGTTTCATGTTCCCCGGGGATCTGTGCGATGTCGAATCAATCTGGGGATGTCTTTGCGTCAAAGTACGCCGACTACCGCGTCGACTTGGATTGAGAACAGTGTCGACTCCGCTAGCGCCATCGACTCGAGCCGACTGTGTTTCACCTTCGATCTGCTGGGCCGGCGATGCCGGTGGACACATATTTGAGACGTCGAATGCTGTATCCTTACATCCCCAGGGTGGTACCTGAGCTATCTTGACTCAGGCAGCTGGGTTTCGTCCATTTCCTGTCCAACGCAGGACTTCTGCACTGCTACCGACGGAAATGGTGGGGTGCTAACGTCCAATGATCCCACTTCATCCGCGTGTGCCAAATGGACGCGGGCGGATATTGACGGATCAGAGACATTGTGGGGGGTCTCGTGCCCGACGGTATCGTTTTGTGCGGCGGTCGACGGAATGGGCTCCGTGTACATTTCAAGTAATCCAACTGGCGGACCCTCAGCCTGGCATGGTTCGCAGGTAGTGGCTACTACGATTTGGAAGGTCGATTGCACCGGAACAAATAGGTGCTTTGCCGTCGATCAATCGGGTGATGTGATTTGGTCGGATGATCCTGTTTCAGGTCAGTGGCAGATCACTTCGCTTTCCGTCCCCGGAATTGGAGTGCTCTCATGTCCCAACTCGAGTCTCTGCTTTATAGGTGATGGAGGAGGTCAGATAATGAGCTCCACGAACCCGACCGGTGGAAAAGACACTTGGCGTGTGGTTGCATCAGACCCAGGCGGTTGGATCGCCGACTTGAGTTGTACGTCGGCTGGCAAATGTGGAGCGAGTGATAACAACGGAAATGTTATCGAGTCTCCCAATGTGACTTCAGCAAACGGCGATTGGATTTCGGCGACAATAGATTCTGGAACCATCGTGTGGGCGATCAATCGTCCCGTCGGAAGTTTCCTGCACCGTTGGGGATATGCGAGGTCAGGTACTCACCGAGCAGCCCGGATAGGTTCTGGTGAACACTGATGAGACGCGTCGGTCAGAACGTCGCACCCGGTCGTAGTAGTAGCCCGGTGGCGTCGCACCCGGGGAAGTTGGACACCGAACCTCGGACCGCAAGGACCCCTTGTCTTCCGGAGCGAACCCGCATGTCTCCCTCGGAAGCTCAGATCCAGCAAACTATTGCATAACCAATGCACAGGGAATTACTCGATCAAGGAAGGCAACCTTCTCGGCTCCGGCATGTTACGGGGCAAAATGATGGGGAGATTCCAAACTGATCTGACGAGATCTGATCCGCTAGTTCATAGAGAGTAAGGGCTCCGGCCCTTTCAGGCGAGCTGCTTATTAGATGACGAGATCTGATCCGCTAGTTCATAGAGACTAAGGGTGATCTTCCTGGGTGCGATGCGACTCGCAGGTTCTATCTCACTAATCAACTCAAGTGATCGCACAAGGTCATGGTTTGCATCGATCTTTTCGGTCCTTTCCCATACAAGCCCCTTGTCCCGCACGAACATCTGGATGCCGATGACGATGGCTACGGCCCAGAACACCCAGTAGGCCATTACGAAGACTGGATTCAGCCGGATCGCCAGGTGCAAGCGGGACGCCGAACGATTCAGCACCAAGTGTGAGATACGCCAGGAGTTGAACCAGTTGTATCCAATGATGATCAACGACGACACCACGTTGAAGGCCGCCAGACCTACGAGGGGTAGATCCACGCGGGCGCTACCGTTGATAGCGAGCACCAAGATCCAGATTCCCACGGCCAGACCGAGAGGATTCACTAGCAGGGAGAGGCACGGAATCAGATTCAGCCGGGCCCGGAACCGCTGCCCGGCTGACATGCCCATGTCCGATAGAGGTTGACCGAGCGATTGGAAGAAACCGCACACCCAGCGTTTGCGCTGCGTCACCCCATGCCTAAAGGTGTTGGGAACCTCCTCCACTAGAGGCTGTGTCACGACGCCGAGTCGACGGCCGTTTATCCACAGGCGCATCCCAACCTCGGGATCCTCAATGGTAAGCCAGGGGTGGAAGCCGCCATAAGCGTGTAAGTCGGAAGACCGGAAGAAGAGGCCCTTGCCCAGCACATAGAACGGGTGGGTGCCATGAGCTGTCATGTGTTGGTATATAGAGGCGTCCCAGCACATGTGATCGAAGGAATGGAAGGAGCTAGCCCAAGTATCCAATACATTGCCGGCAACGTTGGTGAGCTGGATAACGTCGTATTGGGTAGCGCCTGCAGCTCCCAACAAGAAGTAATTTGGTGGTGGAGCGCTGTCCGGCGTCGATATAGCTGATCAACGTGTCCTCACCGCCATTGGGGCAAAGCGTGTAAAACGCGTACACCAGCTGTCGAGTCTTCTTTGGGAGGCAGGTCCCGGACTCCGGCACGCTTTCCGGAGTGCCACCAGTAGACCTTGTCGTTTGTGTCCCACTGCTTCCAGACGGTGTTCCAAGACGAGTCAGTGGTCGCCGGCACTCGCAGGATCTCCAGCCAAGGGAACTCCCACTGGAGACGCTCGAGCGATGCAATGGTCTCTCGATCGCCCTCGTTCGGAATGGCAACGATCCGGTACTTCTCAGGGGGATAGTCGATGATGTCGATGGCAGTGAACGTCGTCCGCATCGTCGACTCGAGTTCTCGCAAGACCGGGTAGAACAGGATCACGGGCGGATACTGGGACCGATCGGGCGGTAGTTCCTCCACGTTCACCAGGTCTACTGGACGAGTGTAGAAATAAATCATGACCACAATGCAAGCCGCGTAGATGATTTGCGTGATCACGAAGAGGACTAAGAGCGCGTCCCATTCCGGTCCGATTAGAGCCTGGAGAGCGGTCATTACGTTGCCAGCCCGCGGTCTCCGAGTTCTGCATAAGCCTGGTCGACGCTATCGTCGGCACTCTGCTTGGACACCCACTCTATGAGTTCTGACACACCGTCCTCGAGCGCAATCTCGGCCCCAAAATCTAGGAGCTTCTCGGCGCGGCTGGGGTCGGCCCAGCAATGCCGAATATCGCCAGCTCTAAACTTTCCGGTGATCTCGGGTTCGATATCGACGCTCAGGTGCGCAGCCAACATTTTGGCAACTTGAATGATAGTAAGGGGGGCGCCTACTCCGATGTTGATGGCTTCACCCACAGCGTTTTCGCTGCCAAGGGCCAGAACGGTGGCCCTTGCAACATCGCGGACGTGGATGAAATCGCGGAGTTGATTGCCGTCCTCAAATGCCAGGGGCGGACGCCCATTGAGGAGTCGGCCTGAAAAGATGGCGGCGACTCCAGTGTAAGGGTTTGAAAGAGCCTGACGCGGACCGTAGGCGTTGAAATAGCGAAGGGCTACGACGTCAATACCGTAGGCGGCACCGACGGCCAAGCAAAGGAGCTCCTGGTCCATCTTGGAGATGGCGTACACGGAGGTTGGGAGTAGAGCCTTCTCCTCTCCGGTCGGCACTGGGCTTAGCGCGGTGCCACAGGTCGGGCAGAAGGGATCCCATTGGCGGTTTCTTAGCTGGGATTCAGGGCGCAGGCGTGGTGTGACGAGTCCGTGCGTCTCACACGAGTACGAACCTTCTCCGTAGATAGACATGGAGGAAGCCACGACGATTCGACCGACATCCGTTTGGTCATTAGCGATGATATCGAGGAGAACTCCAGTGCCACCGGTGTTGGCCTGGACGTAACGAGAGACCTCGTACATCGACTGTCCAACGCCCACCTCGGCTGCGAGGTGAACGACCTGCTCGACGCCTTCGAGGGCTTTGGCCAGTGCATCCCTGTCACAGACATCGCCCTTAATGAACTCTACTTCATTGGGAACGTACTTAGGTCCTGCCCCGAGGTGAACCTGATCGACCAGGGAGTCGAACACGCGAACCTCATGTCCATCCTGCAGGAGCAGCTCAACGACGTGTGAGCCGATGAACCCTGCTCCGCCAGTGACGAGCGTAGTTGCCAATGACATTGTGAAAGCTTCCTTTCTATCTTATGAAATGCTGAGTGAATTCAATAAAGCGAATATCGATCGGGAAACTGCGGGGCCGTGAATGACTGGCCGTGCGCGGTCTACTAAGGTGATCGTGAAACTGGTCCGTTGGCACCTCAGGCAGCAACCTCCGAGCGCTTCCGAGTGTGGCCGGTGCCTAGTCCCGTGTATTCGAGCCCTTCGACTCTGACTGTCGCGGCATCGAGCATGTTGCGTGCATCGATGATTACGCCTCCAGGCATGATCGATGCCACCTCCTTGAGATCAACCGACCGAAACTCGTCCCACTCGGTGGCAATGACCAGAACGGCTGCGTCAGTTGCTGCAGACAAAGGGGTCGAGCGAACTTCAATTCCCTCTAACGGGCTCTCCACCACAGTTGGGTCGTATGCTTGGATGAACGCACCCTGGGCGATCAATTGCCGGGCGATCTCCAACGCTGGAGATTCACGGAGGTCGTCGGTTCCCGCTTTAAATGTGAGGCCCCACAAGGCGATCGATCTGCCCCTCACGCTCCCACCTAGTGCTTTGACAACCTTATTGACGACTCCGGATGTGTGGCGGCGGTTCTCAGAGATTGCGGCCTTGACGATCCCCATTTCACAGCCGTGGCTTTCGGCGATATGCACCAATGCCCTGGTGTCTTTCGGGAAGCAAGACCCACCCCATCCGGGGCCTGCCTGTAGGAAGGACGGTCCGATTCTCTGGTCACTGCCCATGCCCGCCGTCACCGCTCCGATCTCGGCCCCAACTGCCTCACAGAGTTCGGCCAGGGAGTTAACGAAGGTGAGCCGGGTAGCTAGGTAGGCGTTTGCTGCATACTTGATCAATTCTGCCAGTTGTCACGTTCGTAATGATTGAACGGGCGTAACCGTCGGGGCCGTAGAGGTCAGCAACTTGCTGGGCCACGGATTCAGTGCTAGCGCCGACGATAATCCTGTCGGGGTACAAGCAGTCCATGACGGCGGTTCCTTCTGCCAAAAACTCCGGATTAGACACCACATGTACATCACTGCGCCGCAGCTCTGCTTCCACTAGCTGCGCTGTACCCACCGGTACGGTCGATTTGGTGATGACCACTGCGCCGGCTGTCAGATGCGGTCCGATCTCTTGAGCCACGTTTCGCACAAAAGAGAGATCGGCGCGGCCGTCGCCACCGTTCGGTGTGGGCAGGCAGAGGAAGATGAATTCGGCATCGGCCGCCGCCGCCACGTTGTTTGTTCCGAACTTAAGCTGTCCCCGGTCGAGGACCAATTGCAATAGCTCAGGTAGCCCTTCTTCAAAGATCGGGACATGGCCACAAGTCAGGTGGGCGACCCGGTCGACAGACTTGTCCGTGCACTCGACTCGTGGCCTAAAAGGGCGAGAGAAGCACTCAGAGTGAGCCCCACATAGCCCGATCCGATGACGGCAATGCTTCGAGACCTCTCTGTTCTTTGCACGCCGTCAAACCAGTCGCTGTTCATCAATGTTCTCGCATTCATTAGGGAGTTGAATGGTCACGTGCGAACCCGCAGGCAGCACTCTGCCGATACAGAGCGGCTTTCCGAACTCGGCGATAGTGCTGTTGAGATTGGGTCATCGACACCCCGTCGTCCGCCAACGGGTGTCGGTTTCGCCACTCGCTCAGCCTGGGATAGGCGACCAGATCAAGCCCAGGAATCAATGCGCACCCAGGCAAAGTATGACTTACACATTGCAGGGTTCGCCATTTCACTCTGGATGATCGGAGCGCCACAAAGAGTGAGCGTTTTGGCTAGATCCGGGCTAGTGATGACGAGCCCCACGGCGGCCCCGAAGGCCGGCCGTGGTGTCAACAAACAAGTGGATCCATCCACAATCTCTGGCGGGAAGAAGGCCTGCGTGTGCTCTATGGGAAGAAGAGCGGCCCCTCCGCCGAATCGGCCTCGAGGTCGGGGCCTCCGTGAGGCCCAATGTTTGTTAGCTCGACCTGGCGTTTGACGAGCGGAAGCTGAAGCTCCGGACCGCTATGGACAATTTTCGACCTGGAGCGCATGGCCATCGACGTAGACCGGTCCATCGAGATCGGGCGCACTGGTTTAACGTCCCGTTTCGCCCGAGTTGATCGCCCTCGCAGTGGCCGAATGCCGCCGGTTCAACGGAAACGGCCCGTCCTCATCGACCCCTAGTCCCTCTGACAGGACGCCTGGATTTGAATCGTCAACGGTCGCTTTGGAACGGATATCTCAACGGACAGCTCATCGAGAGACCTGGCTCAACGAACAACAGCTGACACTCGTAGAGTGCGTGGATCACAGATCCGGACCCTGCCTGCAACCAAGAGTGCGCGTGGCCTAGGAGTCCATAGTGGGTGATACGGAAGGCGTAATGAAACCGAAATAAGCTTGTGAATTGCAAGCGCAGAGGCTTCTGTGCCAATTTCAGCACCCTCAGCCCGAGAAACGTCGCAGACGGTCAATAGCCAGCGGAAACGCGAACCCAATCTACAAGCATCTTGGCCGGAAACTCAGACGATGAGTCGGCCGCTCCGGGCAAATTTCCCCCGACTGTCAAGTCAAGCCGGATGGCGAACGGGTGTTCAAACGAACTAATCCAGACCGCATCGCCTTCCGACGACGCGATTGTCAGCGTAGTCCGGCCGTCGACCTCCCACTCAATCTTGTATGGTGTCCAGTCGACCGCATAAACGTGCCAGCCTGTGATGGATTCCCTCGTCGGAAATGACCATCCGCTTCCCGCTGTTCGGAGTGTGCGTCCGCCTTCGATATGTTGTTGGACGACGGCTGGACGCTGACCTACCGCCTCGAACACATCGATCTCTCCATCCTCCGGCCAACTAACCGTGCTCTTGTTGGCGCCCTCCATCCAAAACGCGGGCCAAAGGCCTCGGCTCGGGTTCTCAATTCTTATGCGTGCCGCGAATGTCCCATTCTTCTGGGACCATGAAGCTGTGTCACCGCGGCTGATGTCAAACATTGTCAATGCTCCGCTCGTGAATGCGCACGATGCGAACCCACATGATGCCGATGAGCCTCTGTCTGCAGTGAGGACCAAGTCACCATGACCATTCAAGTATTCGTGCGACGGTGCGTATTCAGTAGGACTTCGGTTTCCACAGCCGAACGACCAGCAAGTGTCCGAGTGCCAATACGCCTTGCTCAATCCGAAATTGGCGCTCGCCCCGGCAGGACCATCGAATTCATCATCAAAAGTGTACGGAGGCTTTGGCTCTCCCGATCTAGTCGACCCTACGGATTTGCTCGAAGGAGTTAGTGCACTGCAATTTGATAATGCAACCAAGACAGGTCAGAGCCAATGATAGTAACGGTATTCGCCGTAATGGCCGATTCATTGGGCAAGAGTAAGTCTTGCGTACGCGGCTGCTCTTGAACCGTGACAGGAAGTCACCTCTCGCCAAGTACAGCTAGCGTAGGTGTTCCAGTTATCAGACATTCGTCATCCCACTGCCGTCTGAGATAGGTGCTGGTGAAAAACGCGAGAAGTCCAAGTTCTTTAGATTCTGAATCGGCAACGGTATTGGCTCCTACTGTGGCTCAGCATTGAAGGACAGCGATGGAGCCAGGACGTGTGCACCAGGCGGCGGACCAGCGGTTTTTGATCCGGCCGGGAGTCTAGGTTCGGCACAAGTCTTCGCAGAGCTGAACGTGCCTGAGGGCGACCCATCGCGACTCAGAGTAACGATTCCGTACATCAACAGAGTGCTTAGACATCCCCAAAAAATAATGACTGCAAATTGTGGCGAAGGGCAAGTCTCGGTAATCACGCCTGCCCCGGTGAGAGTGCCAAGAGCTACGTGCGGGTGAGAACATTCGGAGAGAAGCGCCTGCGCCCGACTGAAGTTGTCCTTTTTGTGTCAGTTTGAACTTCAGTCGCCTGCGTCTTACTACCCCGACGAGCGCAAGTAGGTAGATTGGAGTCACTGCAATCGAAACCATGATGCCATGAGTCATGAATCCCCGTTCATTGATGGGATCAACGTTGTAGCGTTGTAACCACCACGAAGTGAATGCCTGCCAGCACAACATAGGAACGTACAAAAGAAGCATCGGCAGAAGACCGAGTCTTCGACGGGGGACAACCAAACACAAAATATATTGTTAGGAGAGCGGTTCCTATTCCAAACGAAAGTCCACTGAAGTAATGCTGTTGCAGTACCAGGTAGCGGATTAGACGGCGAAGGCCCATTCGAGTGAAAAGTCTTGGGCTATGAACAAATAGAATATCCATGCAACCGAACGCCCATCTCATTTGCTGAGTGAAGTACGCCTCCCAGGTAGTTGGACCCTCTCCGATAGCCAGTACCTCTGGGACATATACGCTCTTCCAGTCCCTCGAATGAAGAGTCATTGCCCGTCAAAAGATCCTCGGTCAGGTGTCCCGCGTAAAAGCCAATGTCTTCCAAGGCACTGCACGCGGAGCTACATGGTTGGCACCAATCATCAACGCTGTTTCCGCTCCCGACATGCCTTGCATCACCGGACCGTAGAACCCGTACTGCTGCTGCGCAGCTCCCTTTGCTACTCGTGAGTGGGCTGCATTGCCGTAGATTTGGGGCGTACCTACGAAGGCGACCTTGGGATCGTTGAAATAACCGAGCGTTTTCGTCAGAAAGTCGCGCCTGGGGATGAAGTCAGTGTCCATCTGGGCGACGATGTCGTACTCATTCGAATGAGAGTCGTACCATGCATTGTGATTTCCACCCTTGGTTCGGCAAATTTCCAGATTCGGCATTGTATTTGTTCACACCTTTCCGCGTGAAGTACTTGACGCCGTAGTTATCACAATTGCGCGGACTTCTGTCGAGCCTCCCTCATCCAGTAGCCAAGAGTCATGGGGATAGTCAGCCGCGGCCATGGCAGGAAGGATGTTGTGGAGAAGTGAAATCGGTTCGGCACCTGGAACAAATGTCGTGATGAAGGCCACACGATAATTGTCTTTTGGCGTCATTGACAGCGGGCGTTTGATCCAAAAGGCACGGACCAAAGAAACAGTTGCATAAGAATTTGCTGCCAGACGATCCAGCTCACACATATGAATAGAAGTATGTCAATAACATGAAGGGAGTTGACAAAACTGTGCGGAATGTTAAGCGGACTAAACCAAACGTAAGCGAACGTGACGGTAAGAGTCATTCCAACGGTGACGATGGCAAAGTACGTGCAACGCTCAGACAGCGTCATCACAGGAACCGCTCGGACGGTTGGCGTTTCCTGCGGTGGGAAAGATGTGCCAGCAGGCGCTCGGCATCGAGATGGGTGGAAGTTCGCACGCCACCGGCTCGGACGATCTTCTAGCCCGATTGTCGGACCCAGTTCAGGTAGAGGTCGAGGCTTCGGCCGCCGCGGCCCCAGAACAAAGTTGAGTTGATGCGGGAGCGGAATGAAGTCGGTATTAGGGCGGTCTGTAACCGTCATAGCCAGGTACGAGTAATCAAGTGTGTGTTTGACACTAACTGAGGGCTAAAGTGGCTTGTTGGCTGTCGCTCCGGGGGTGGCTCGAAGCCTGAATCCCAATGCGGAGAGCTCCGCAATGATTCGCCGGATCCTGGCTCATACAAAGTTTCTGACATCAAGGCTCCTCGACATCATTTGCGTGGGCGGTCAAAGACTGCAATGTGCGACTCATGGGATTTTTGGAGAGACTGGCAGGTGAACTTCGGGAAGGCGGCTGTTGCTTAGGAGCCGCCAGTGTTGATTATTGCGCACTCACGGAGGACGCACAATGAGAACCTCCCCAAACCAAACTTCATGCGGTATTCCATAGCCTGTGGACCCGAACCGTCCTAGCTTGCCCACAGACCAACACACCAGGGTCGGGCCGTGAAGGTTGCGGCTGACTCGGCACATCTGCGGAATCTACGTCGGCAATTGCCTTTAGCGGCGACTGACGCAGCACTGCGAAGTTAGGCCCAATAGGCCGAGAAGAACTGCTCCACAAGAGTGCGGATTTGAAATCGACTATTTCGCTGGCTACCGGCAGCAAAGTTTAATGTCCCCATTCGAAGCACTGTTCATTGCCAGTCATTTGAGGGTCCTAGACCTCAGCCGTATAGAGGCTGCGGCTACTAGGGCATGTTGAATCCGGAGGACCTCAGCCGTACGGATTCTGAGGTCACAAGGAGCGGCCACGAGATGAGTGGGGGAGTGTGTAGACGGAACGGCCGGGCGTCCCACGGGCTCGGCCTATGGGAGAGCGTCAGGGTCAAGCTCCGAAGGGGCGTGACGGGCTCGAGGACCAGAACGTTGTTCACTAGGCCGAATGGCTTGCCGGTGAATCCCGATTGGGAGTGCGTGACGGCCACGTCGCTAACGTCTCCAACATTCTTTCCTGCGAGTGGGATGGTCTAGGCGATTGTCGGGAATCCGGTCAGCTCATCGGTCGTCCGCCGATCGCCTCGCAGATCGATATTCAGGCCCCTGGACGCTGGACCTCATGGATTGCGACAGTAGCCATCAGGTCCCTGTGATCACTGCCAGGCCCGACTCCTGTCGTGATCTGGGTAACGACGAGGTCCGCTCCGGAGAGGACGTGATCGATCCGGACTAGCGGCGGGACAATCGGCTGGACCTGGGACCAGGTCATGTCGAATGCTCTCCCTCGGACTGCCGCACCGTCCGAAAGTCCGGCCGCCAGAATATTCCGGAAGCCCTGGTTGTTCCAGGTGCTATTGAAGTCGCCAACCACAAGGAGTCTGGCCGTTCCTTGAGAGTGGACAATTCGTCCGATCAGCTCGAGCTCTCCTTTCCAGTCCGAGAAGGATACGGGAAGGGGGGCGATCGTATGGACGACCCAGAGGGGTTGTGGCCCCGACGGCAGGCTGATTGTTGTCTCGACGATGAGGGGAAGCCCGGCGCTGTAGTAGACGACGTTGGCGCCCACGAGCGGAAAGTGGGAACCGATGAAGAATCCACCAGAGTCGTATCGCTTAATTTCGATGTGATACGGGAGGTCAGCGAGTGCGCCATCCTGCGCTAGCTGAGCCACATCCGTCGGAGTGGCCTCCTCCATGGTCAGGAGCTGAGGGCGTACCGTGGCAATTTCTCTGGCATAGCCGGCCATGGAAGGGTTCTCGTTGGAGACGTTCGCATCGAAGAGGCGCAGGACCGGCGCCGTGGCTGCCCACCCAGGTAGCGGCTGGGCGGCTGAAAGCTCGGGATAAAGGAAGACCAACTGGGCTACGACAATCGCGAGTGCGGCGCCGGCAAGGAAAGCCCGACGACATACGAGAGCCACGATCACCACGATCCATGCGGGCAAGTAAACGAACGCCGTTACCGTGTTGATGAGCGCGAACGGCTGAAAGTCATCCCATGCCACTTACGCGGAGCAAGGCGACGATCCCGAGAGGGATGATCACGACCCAGCAAGTTACCGATGTACCGGTCGGTGGCTTCCGACGTGACCGCCGCGTGCCTCGGGCTCGGGTGGGGCCAATGGAACCGTCGACCGGCTCGCGTGAGCCAAGGGAATCTGCCCCAACAAGGACTTGTGCTCCCCGGGTTTCACTCACGAAGTCGGCAACGGATCGACGATAGGGGCCTGTGTTGATGGTAGGGGGGACCTGAAATGGTCACACGACGTCAGTGTTTACCATTCACTGTGGTTTGGCCCGTCTTAGGAGTTGCAACCGCGCCCGTCGACCGTCGATTCCTGGAGAGGTCGTCGACACAGTCGTCGCACAGTCGCCGGCACCCTTTGCTCGTGTGGAGCAGGGTCCGATCGCGTCTCCCCACCTTGACGACGGGACCGCGCCATCCGCACCGGTGGCACACACCGCTCGAATGCTTCTGCAACTTGAAATCCTCGGCGTCTTGAGCCTTCGCCATCATCTCGATCCAACTCTGCCCGGAATACGCGATCCTTTTTTCACTATACCCAGCGTCGTTCGATTCTAAGTCTGCGCGCCATCGAAAATGTGGGATGGAGAACCCACTGTTCAGGCTGTATAGAACGATCTTCCCTCGAACCACTCGACCCAAAGGTCCTGGAGGCCGTCTCCTGGATGACGATGTCCCAATGGCGGTATCAGGGTGTGAAGGCTTCCCGGATTGGGCTCTCAGGATTACGAGTTGAGAGTCCAGTGCTCGGCGGCACCGCTCGAACCGTCGAAAGTCCGTCGAACGGTCCCGGAGCGCCAACGGGTGTGGACACGGGCAACTGGCTGCTATAAACTCTCGCAAAGTGGTCAGTCCAGTACGAAGAGTGATATCCGACTAGTGTACCCCGGGCACCTGACGTTCCCTCGCCGGCAATTGATTATTTGCAACATGCCCAATGTCCTCCACACAACACCTGTCGGGTCGGTGCGCCCTGTGTCAACTGACTTCTACGGGAAGGCCTTGGATGGGAAGGCTGCCGGTCATTGTGCTGGTTAGGGCTGTGACGACACTGGCAGACGAAATGGCGAACGCATAGCGCTGCAAGTGGAGAGGGGCACGTCAATATGATGCAGCAGAGGGGTGTGAGGTATTACTCGCGCCGGGAAGGCCTGAGTTTTGAGAAGCTCAGGGCGGCAGAGCACGGACCGGGTGGGACGAACCACGGGATCGAGGCCGAGGAGGCTTCCAGCGTCGAGCTGACCGATCCGACGGTGAGCGTGGTCATCCCGGCCAAGAATGAGGCCCGCAACTTGCCCCACGTAATGTGTGGACTGCCCGAAGACCTGCACCAGGTGATATTGGTCGATGGGGGATCGACCGACGAAACGGTGAGCGTGGCGCGGCACCTTCGTCCTGGCATCACGGTGATCAGCCAGACGAGGAAGGGAAAGGGCAATGCCCTGGCCTGTGGTTTTGCTGTGGCCACAGGCGACTTCATCGTCATGCTGGACGCCGATGGATCCACCAATCCCGCCGAAATTGCTCGCTTCGTAGGTGTGCTGAAGAACGGAGCGGACTTCGCCAAGGGCTCTCGGTTCTTGCCTGGGGCCGGCAGCAGTGACATCAGCCGATTGAGGCGGTTCGGGAATTTCTGGCTGAACAAGACGGTAAATCTCTTGTACGGAACTCGCTATTCCGATCTCTGCTATGGCTACAACGCCTTCCGTCGCGAATGCCTGTCAGTGATCGACCTCGACGCCGGGGAGGCTGATGGCGCCCACCAGGACACAATGTTGTGGGGTGACGGATTCGAAGTCGAGACGTTGATCAACGTGCGGATCGCCAGGGCGGGGCTTCGGGTGGCGGAAGTACCCAGTTTCGAACGTAGCCGCTACTTCGGAACGAGCAACCTGAATGCTCTGTCTGACGGCATTCGGGTACTGCGGACCATCCACGCAGAGCGGGGGCGTCGATCCGGCGCACCCACAAGGTCGATGGCTGACTCTCCGGACGTCACCCGCACTCCGTGGGCGATGTTGTCCATCGAGAAGGGCCGGGCGGGTTGAAGTATCCGCGCGGCTGAACACGTCCGTTGGGGCGAGGCAGACTTTCGTCGTCGAGTGAGGAGATCCTGAAGCCTTGGCTCCTCAGTTGAGTGCGGTAAAGGTCACATCGTCGAACCAAACGGTCCCGGTGTTGTATGAGGACTTGAGATGTACCTCCTCATACGCTGCTCCCGGCGGGGCCACGGAGGTCACGGTGAGCAACCCCCACCCCGAGCTCCCGCTTGGTAGCTGGGCTGATTGGGCCTGACCGAGGTAGACCTGGTCGGCATCGAACCAGGAGATGGCGATGCAGTTCGATCCAGTGGCGGACGAACCCTTGGCCCAGGCCGTGAGCCTGAAGGCCTCTCCGGGATGCGTCGGGACGACGATCGGCGACGTCTCGTAGGCAGGCTCCGCTGCGGGACTTCCCCTGGTATCGCTGAGTGCGACCGAACCGAACCTGGAGTGAGTCACCGCACCATCCCACGCGAGCAAACCTTGGCCGGCATCGTACGGTTTCCATTCAAGAGGTTGCTCACTGCTCTCACCGGCAAACGAGCCGTTGAACAGGGTCGCGACGGCACCGGTGCTGAAGAACTTCGAGATGCTTACCGCCGCCGGTTTGTCAGCGCCGCTGAGCTTCAGCAGCCCGTACCCGGACCCATAGTCTGTCGTCTGTCCACCGGGCAGAGCTGCTCCGGACCAGTGGTCCTGGAGCATCCACGGAGCGGCTGGAGGAAGGCCCAGCGCCTTTGTCGCCCACTCGACTGAGCGCAGATACAGGTCTTGATAGGCCTCGGCCATCTTCTCGGTCTCTCCCGGGTCCAAGGCAGTCGACATCCCCACTTCTCCCACGAACAGTGGTGACGGTTCGATAATCGAAATGTCCTGGGAAAGCTGGGCGTAGGCGTCGCTCGGGTTTCCGTAGAAGTGGATGTCGAAGAAGGCGGGCCGAATTGGGCCGAGTGCTTGCTTGAGATCTGTCAGTTCCGCCGGCGTGTTCGATCCGGTGACCGAGACCGTGACCGGGACGGAGCCGCTGAGGCGCCTGACCAAGGGCAGTTCAGTCCGCACCCAGTCCATTTCGACGGCGTTCAATGGATCGACCTCGTTCTTGAGCTCGACGAAGGCGATGTCGTGGGCGTTTCGAAAGGGAGCCAGTACCTTTGCCGTCCAGATTGCGCTGCCGTCCAGGTCGACGTAGTCGCTCCATTGATCGAAGAGTGTGATCTGGACCTTCAAGCCGCGAGACCGGGCAATGGACACTGCCGTCTCGAGCCGCGCCATCATGGCCGGCAGGGGCCTTGGATAGCCGAATGCGGAGGGTTGGACGAAGATCCGCACGGCATTGGCGTGAAGTGAGGCGACAAGTTTGAAGGTCTGGTCGAGGGCACCGGGGTCCCACTTTCTCCACAGCGAGGACCAAGTCCCGTGCACTGGAACGAAGCTGATCAGCTTCAAGCCCCTGAGCTCCGTGGCCGTCGTGGATCGACCCGCCGGCCTCATGGTCGCCGTGTCATTCGATCGCGTGCCCGTTCGCGTCGCATCCAGATGGGTGCCGAGCACGACGCTCAGCAGTGCCAACGCGCAGACGATGCTCTGAACTGCCTTTGGCATCTTGTGCCCGCTCAATGAGGGCCCCACCTCTCCTTGCCGGGGTCAGGACTCATTCGGAACCCCTCCGCTCTCGGGTGGGCCACCGAACCATGGTCTCGATGGAATGTTCGGACTACGCCGGACGATGCAGCCACTCGCAGGATCGAAACTTCCAAGATCAGATGGGGATGTGCGTCGCGGGCAGCAACAATGCTACACGGGGACATCGCCCAACTGGGCGTAAGAGTCGGAAGATTGAGCGACTCGAGAACCGTGCATCGGGGTTGATCGCGCCAAAGGGCTGCCCGGAACGGACTCGGCGAGAAATGTGTTCCAATCACTCAAGATTCGGTCGCAACATGCCGTCAACTAATGAAGAGGATCACGTGCCGAGCGCCCAAGATTGGCGGCCAGGTCGGCTCGTCGCGGGATCATTGTCGCCAGACGAGGGGATTGTGACCGGGTAATGGCAGCAGACGCCGAGCGCTCAATGACAGCCCCCTCGTAGCGAATGTCGGCCTCTTGCCCCCGTACCACCAGATTGGAACCCATCGGGACCGTGGGTCGCGGCACTGAGGCCCACCCTGCGACCGGATCCAACTGTCTCGAACATGCCGAACGGCTTCCCGACAAGATCATCCGGGGGTCAGCCACCCCGTCCTGACGAACTCTTCGTCCGGCCTAACCGTCTGGGTAAGGAATTCCCACCGCGGGAACACGCTCTTGGGGGGTTGCGTAACCACGTTGGGACGTCCCGACAAGGCGCGGGCCCGGTGGTCTTCCCATGACCTACACCGCAGACCTGGTCCCCTTGGAACCGGACGTTCGGCTCTACGAGGACGAGCCGTTGCCGGAGCTACCCCACCAGACTGGTGGCCTGGGGTCCCGGCGTCGATGGAAGAGAGCCGTGTTAGTGATCCTGACGGTGGCTGCCTTCCTCCTAGGAACGATGCTCATTGTCCGTGCCTACTCCGAGGCTCGGACGTCGATCAGCTATTGGCATTTCGATGTCTTCTGGGTCGGGGTCTCGTTGATCCTGGTTTCGACGCTGGTCCTGGGCACTCGCACGTGGCTCACGGGCCGGGGGGTCAAGGTCCTTCTCGTGTGTTACGGCGCCGTCACGTTCGTCCCGAAGTTCATCATGAGTGTACACGGGTCCCGTCTACTACGACGAGTTCGGCCATTTCAGACACGCAACGACCTCCTTCCAACGGAAATCTGTTCAACCCAGACCCATATCTCTCCATCGTGAAGTACTACCCTGGGCTCTCCGCAGTGACCGTACTGGTCCATGACGGGACCGCCTGTCGATGTGGCACAGCGGCCAGGTGGTCGTCCTCGTTGCCCATTGCAGCGTGCTCGTCACGGTGTTCTTGATCGGTCGCTCCGCCGGCTTGTCGCAGAAGGCCTGTGTTTGTGCCGCCGTCGTCTACTCACTCAACCCGAGTTTCATGTACTTCGATACGCAGTACGCCTACGAATCGCTTGCGTTGCCTCTCGCCCTGTTCGTCGTGTTGGCATGCATTCGCACCGCCCAAGCGACTACTGGCGCGTCAGCCGATCGATGGAGAGGCGTCGGCATCGCAGGCGCCGTCCTGTGCATCATCACTCACCACTTGTCGTCGCTCTTCATGGGCTCATTGTGCCTCGCCATTCTCATCGGTGTGCGAATGGACGGCAGACGCGACGACCAGGTCCAGAAGACCGCCCGCCGAGAGCCTGGTGGGTGGCGATCGTCGCATTGTGCGGCTCCCTGGCCTGGATTGGTGTCGCCGCTCCGGAGACGTACTCGTACGTCGGGCCGCATGTGGCGTCAGGGTTCACCGGCCTCATTCAGATCCTGCTGCCGCCCGCTCGTCAGATCGCTAGGCCCGGGAGCAGGTGCTCCATCGAGCGGCCATGCCCTCTTCGCCGGGAACTACGACCCGTTCTATGAACAGATGGCGGCATATCCTGAGCCCCGTGCTGGTGATGGTTCCTTGCATACTTGCCGCCGTGCACATCTGGAATATCCGGCACGGCACGCTCCATAGCCATTCCCACGCCAGGTCGGCTGCCGAAGTGGCGGGCTTGGGGCCCATTCAGCAGCGCATCATCTTGGTGTCGATCGGCCTTGCTGCGTTGTACTTCGCTTCACTTCCGATCGCCCTCACCAGTGGTGGTGGAGAGGGTGCTCATCGGAGCTGGGCATATACCTATTTCGGGGTGGCGCTCGTCATCGGCTACTTCTTTGAGTTCGTGGTCGCTCGGAAGGTGCTGCTCTCGCGCCTGAGTCGAGTGTCCAGTGTCCTTCTGCTTGCTGCCGCAGTTGTCGTGTGTGTCGGCAACGTCTCGGCTGGTGAAAGCGTGTTCTATCGATTTCCCGGACCCTACGTGTTCGGGACCGATACCCGGTCCACCACGCCGGAGCTCTATCACCTTGCGGGATGGATGAACCGAAACCTGCCTCCAGGTTCCCTCGTGGTGACCGATCGCTTCACTGCAGAGGTCGTCGAGGCTTACACGGATCTCAACATCCCGTCGGCGCAGCAGTACCTGGCCTACGCCATCTACCTCGAAGGCGACCATCTGAGTCCCAGGTTCCGTGCCGTGCTGAAGTCGGACGGCTTCCGGTACTTCGTGCTGGACACTCGTATCGGGGGCGGCCCGCCATTCAGCGCCCTCTTCGAAGGGTACGAGGGAAGCTCAAGTGTCAACCCTGGCGCACTGTCGGCGATGCGTTCGACGCCCTTCACCCGCCTCATCCATCAGACGCCCAACTACAAAGTGTTCGCACTCCACCCATGACCCCGCACCTCACCATTCCCGTGTCCTCCGGATCGAGCGTCGGAGCGTCGTCACAGCGGTATTGGGCGAGGACGGACAGTCGGCGGCTCGTGGCACGCTGGTCGTTCCTCTGGAGGCAATGAGCAGGATGAGCGAACGCGGTTACAGGGTTGGACTCATCACCCCCGGTTTCCCTCCCAGGGTGGGTGGAGTGGAGGCCCACGTCGGACAGCTCGCTGGGGGTCTCGTGGAGCTCGGCTGTGAAGTCTGTGTCTTCACCCAGGTCAGAAGGGATGATCCGACGGGGCAGTCGACCTCGGTCGAAGACCGAATCGAGGTCCGCCGCTTTCGAGACATTACCCAGAGTGACCATTTTGAGTTCGCCCCCACGCTCCTTCAGGCCGTGAAGCGGATGGGCTCTGAGTTCGACGTGATCCATGCACACGGTTTCCACGGTGCTCCGGCCCTGGTGGCCGCCTTGTTCACCTCTGTCCCGTTCGTATTCACGCCCCACTACCACGGCGTGGGACACACGCCGCTGGCCAAGGTGGCGCACGTGGCCTATGACCGGATCGCCGAGGTCATCTTCCGACGGGCGGTGTCGGTGATCTGCGTGTCGGAGGCGGAGGCCCGAATGCTGGCCGGCCGTTATCCCCTGGTGGCATCTCGGACCGTGATCATTCCCAATGGGGTGAACCGGGCGGCCATCGAGGCCGCGGCGCCGTTCGCCTGCGCTCATCAGGTGGTTCTGGCCGCGGGCCGGCTCGAGGCCTACAAGCAAGTCGACCGGGTCATCGACGCCATGACCCACCTGCCCGACGGCCTGCGGCTGGTGGTCGTGGGGGACGGACCCGTGCGCACCTCTCTCGAACGAATGGCCCGCGAAGAGGAACGTGGACGACCGGGTTCGCTTCGTCGGCCGAGTCGATGACCACGTCTTGCGGCGGTGGCAACGCACCGCCGCCGTCACCGTATGCCTGTCACGACACGAGGCCTACGGACTCGTGCTGGCCGAGGCGGTGGCCGCAGGGTCTGGAGTCGTGGCGTCGGACATCGAGGCCCATCGTGAGGTGGCGTCGGCCATCGGCGGCCGGGTTCGGCTCGTTCACCCCGATCTGCCGGCGTCGGACCTGGCCGCGGCCATCGAGGAAGCCCGCCGCGAGTCATCGGAGGTGTGGCCGGAGCCATCCGTCACGACCTGGCAGGAGGTGGCCGAGCGAACACTGGCCCTGTATGACGGACGCGCTGTCGCACGAGGTCGTGCGATGACGCCCGCTCGTTCGGGAGGCGGTCGACCGACGCACGTCTGCATCGTCGGGTCGGGGATGACATTCGTGAGTGGGATCAGCTACTTCACGTACTTCCTCGCCGCGGCGTTCACCGAGAGGTACGAGACGTCGGTAGTGCTCATGCGGAGGCTCGTGCCCCGCCGCTTCTATCCCGGGCGGGACCGAGTGGGCGCACCGATCAGCGACCTCGAGGTCGCGAGCATCTGCCCGACGTTTGATGGTGTCGATTGGTTCGCGCTCCCGAGCCTGCTGCGTGCCGGTCGATTCCTTCGGCACCAGCGCCCTGACGTCGTCGTATTCCAGTGGTGGACGGGGGCTGTCGTGCTGTCCTATCTCCACCTGGCCAGAGTGGCCCGGCGTGGGGGAGCGCGTGTGATCTTGGAGTTCCATGAGGACCAGGACACAGGAGAGGCGTCCCTCCCCATGGTCGAACGCATTGTACGGCCCGGGCTCTGCCGGCTCATCCGGCGCGCTGATCACTTCGTCGTCCATTCGGAGTGGGACCGAGCCCGGTTGTCAGACCGCTTCTGCCTCGATCCCACGGAGGTGTCCGTCATCCCAGTCGGACCGTTCGACGTCGGGGGAGACGACGAAACAGGGCCGCCGATACGGTCGGTCGATGGGGAGGCTGGCACTGATCGGACCGTCACCGTGTTGTTCTTCGGTACGATTCGCCCCTACAAAGGCCTCGAAGATCTGATCGATGCCTTCGACCTCCTTCCTCGGGGCGACGAACTCCAGTGGCGCCTGCTCGTGGTGGGTGAGACCTGGGAAGGTTGGGACCTCCCCACTCGGAAGATCAGGGCGAGCCCCTTCGCCGGCGACATCGAGTTCATCAATCGATACGTCACCGACGCCGAGATTCCCCAGCTGTACGCTCGTGCTGACATCGTCGCCCTCCCGTATCTCCGGTCATCGGCGAGCGGCCCACTTCATCTCACCATGCGGCGAGGGCTACCGGTCGTCATCACCGATGTCGGGGGGCTTCGAGAGGCTGCCCGGGACTATCCGGGCACTGTCTTCGTCCCTGCCGGGGACCCCCGGAGCCTGGCCGACGGGATCGTGGCAGGCCTGGATCTCCGAGGAGTTCGTCATGAGGGCACCGGCACGTGGGAACGCTCAGTGGAGCTGTTCTCGGCCGCCATCGACAGGCCGAACTCCGAGGAAGTCGACGGTCGACCGTTCCGAGGTGGATTACCGGGATCCGACCCGTCGGGGCGGCTCAGTAGGGCTTTCCATTGACTGGCGATGCAGTGGGGTACTGGCCTTCAGCGGGCGTGCAGCGAGGCCGCATCGGTCGGAGTGCGTTTGCTTCTCAGGTACAGCAGGTGGAGCCCGGCCAGGATGGTTCCGATCATCTCGCCGAGGAACCAGCCCCACGCCGCACCCAAGGCGCCGAACTTGGGCATGAGCAGTATCGCAAGGCCCAACGAGCCCACCGCCATGATGATATTGAGGAGCGCTGCCAGTCCCTTTTTCTCCCATACTCGGAGAACAGTGACATAGATGTTCGTCGCTGTATCCGGCCACACAATCAGAGTGAATACGAGCAGGATCGTGTAGGAATTTACTGGCATATGCAGATCCAAAAGCGGACAGAATGGTTTTACCGAAAAGGAGAATCACGATCGAGGCAGGAACCAGAATAGAGCAGACGATGCGCATCCCCGAAATGACCTGAGCCCTCAGATGCCCCGAAGTGAAGGACGCTTCAGCCAGCATGTTTCCCGAGACTGCCGCCGAGACCACCAACAAGAGGTTGGCGATCGTCCAGGCCATGTAGAAGTAGGCGTTCTGGGTGGGCGACAGGACGGTAATGACAACAAGAGGCATGAGATAGGGGATCACCGCCCCCCCGAGCATGGCCAGGTAGTTCCACACGATGCGTACAGCGCCCTGTCCGAGTTCGGCCCACGTCTCTCTGGTGGGCCAATGGTTCTCGTGTCCCGTGAGCGGGAGAAGGTAGGCGAAGGTGAGGAGTGAGATGATCGCCGAGGACCAGATCCATACGGACAGCAGGGACGTGGTCGATTCTTCGACGCCGACCAGGACGAGGGCCACCAAGAGCCCCAGTTTCAGGAGGCCGAAGATCACATTTCGGATGAAGCCGACGTGAGTCTCGCGTGCCCCCATATTTACATAATCAAGCATAGTTGCACAGGTGAGAAACACCACACCGAACACCAGAGTGACTGCCAAAATTGGCCGGTGCAATACGACGTTGTAAACCGGTGCTATGTGCGGCACGATGAGAAGGAGGAAGATGCCTATAATGCTGGCTATTGCACCTGAGGCGATGACAGCGGCACTGACCATGGAGGCCCATTCCCTGGGCTGTTTCAACTGGGGTAGTCGCTGAACGATCGTGGGTCCAATACCGAAGTTAGCGATGATCGATGCAAGGATGACGACGGAGAGCAGTGCCGTGGCCGCCCCGATGCTCGAAGGAGGGGCCCATCGGTCGGCCACGGTCCAGAATGCAAATCCCAGGATGCCGTTTGCTGCGGCAGTGGCAATCGTGAAACCGCTGTTCCGGGCCAGATGATTGGTTTTGAGAAACGCCAGTGACCTACGCCATACGGTGCTCAAGCGATCCATTGGCAGCTCCACTGGGTCGGTATCGGGTGGGACGAGGCCGTCACGCTGGGCGTTGATGTCATGGTCACGGAGGGCTATCGGCAGAAATGTCGCTGCAGTCAAGCAAACCGAAGCAATGAGCAGGGGACCTGGGAGAAGGGACAGAGGGAATGATGACAGAGAGGGTGGCCGGAACGGTGCCGGAGCGGCTCACGGGAGCTGCGATTTGGTCGGCGGACGTAGTCAAGGGTCTTGCCGCACGTCCTGGTGACCTCCGTCGCCTGGGTCCGTGGATACGGGGGATGCGGGCATCACCCCTCGACTGGGCCATACCGTGGTGGCCGTACTCCGTCATCGAGGCGGTGGATGCGCACCTCGCGCCCAGTTCCCGGGTGTTCGAATACGGATCCGGTGGCTCGACCTTGTGGCTCGAGACCAGAGTCGGATATCTCCGTAGCGTTGAGCACGATCCGGACTGGTACGAGCAGGTAGTCCGACGGACGGTGGCCGGTGGCGTGACATTGATCGAAGCGACCCCACGTGGGGCGATCTCGACCCAGGTCGAGGCGGGGTACTTCGATGACTACGTGTCGTCGATCGAGTCGGAGGCACCGGCATCCCTCGACCTGGTGATCGTCGACGGGCGATGCCGTGTCGCGTGTGTGGAGGTTGCGAGGTCGAGGGTGCGGCCTGGGGGCGTGCTGCTCCTCGACGATTCGTCGCGTGACCGCTACGCGGGGGTCGCGGAATTGCTGGAGGGCTGGTCGCGCTGTGACGTTCACGGATTGAAGCCTGGCGGTGCGGCACACTCCACACTCTGGACCGCACCCGCCAGTTCACCCGCGTCACCGCTGACGTGAGAGACGAGCAGTGCGAACCTGGCCGCAATGCCCATGAACGAGCCATGAGTCGATCCGAGCGGAGCTCACTGAGGATCGTTCATCTGACCGACAACTATCCGCCGACGCCGGGTGGATTGGAGTGGTTCGTCCAGTCTCTGGCTACGGTCCAGGCCGGGGCGGGCCACACGGTCACAGTAATCACCTCCGAATGTGAAGGTGAACCACCTCGCTCCGTGGAACGCGGCGTGACGGTCATCCGCCTTCCCTTCATACTCCGACATCTCCCCGGAGCCTTCATGAGCCAGCGGAGGGTGTTTTTCCCGCCGATACCCGATCCACTGTTTGAACGATCACTGTCCCGGGCGATGGAACCAGATCCACCCGATGTCATTCATGTTCACGGGTGGATCCTCTACAGTGCGCTGAGGCCGGCGCACCGAGCCGGAGCGGCGGTGGTCGCCACGGCCCATGACTACGGTGCCGTCTGCGCCATCAAGACCCTCTTTCCCAACGGGAAACCGTGTTCCGGACCTGGTCTGAGCAAGTGCCTTGCCTGCGCTGGCCGAGCATACGGAGCGAAGGGGATACCGATTGCCCTGGGATTGCATCTGGCCAGCAACCGCCACCGACAAGTGGATGCTTGGATCGGTATTTCCGACGCCGTGGCGCAGGCCGGCTCGGCAGTACGTCCCAAGGACCGACGGAAGATGACCGTGATTCCCTGCTTCGCTCCCGAAGCAGTACTCGATGTTGACTTGAGGTCACCTCGTCCTTCGTTCGTCCCTGCGGAGGGGCCATACATTATGTATGCGGGTGCTCTCGGGATCCACAAGGGGATCGACACGCTCCTGGAAGCCCATCGTCTGCTCTGGCGGGAAGGGACCCATGTCCCATTGACGCTTGCCGGGGCTGCGGTTCCCGATCAGCATTTCGATTTCAGCCAACCCGGCGTTTCCGTCGGCGGCGATATCCCGCACGAGGACGTCATGTCCGGTTGGGTGAACGCCACCATCGGGGTCGTCCCGTCTTCTTGGGCCGAACCGTTTGGTCAAGTGGCACTCGAGTGCATGGCCGCGGGCACCCCGGTAGTGGTCACACGGGTCGGAGGTCTGGCTGATCTCGTCGATCACGGCCGATGCGGGCTGGTCGTAGATGCTCAAGACCCGGGAAACTCGCCGATACAGTCCGTAGGCTTCTCGACGATTCGGCGCTGGCCCGGGAGCTCGGGGACGCGGGAAGGGCACGGGCTCGCATCTATACAAGCGAAATGGTCGGTGGGATGGTCGAAGACGTGTACAACAGTGCGCTCGAGATCCATGGCTCTGGTCGAACCGAGTGAGTGATGGGATGACACGGCCGAAGGTCATCTACTGGAACAGCCAACCCAGCCCCTATGTCGTGGATCGGTTCAATGCCGTTGCCGCCAACGGCAACGTGCAGCTGGAAGCGTGGTTCGACAAAGAGCGAGATTCTGACAGGAGCTGGGAGGTCGATCCCGGGCAATGGGAGTTCCCCGCCAGCTACCTGCCCAAGGCTCGCATCGGGTCCCTGACGCTTCCCTTCCCGGACAAGGAGCTGCGCAGTCGGGCCTGTGATGTATTGATTACACCCATGGACCGAAAGGCCGGCGTGGCGGCGGCGGTCCTCGGTCGAGTGATGAGCAAGAGGGTTGCCTCCCGGACGCTTCCGGTGTTCGAGACCTGGGTCGAAGAAGACGATCAGATCTGAATCGGCCAATCATTTTCTGTACCGGGCTATCGACGGAGCAAAGGTTTCGGGAAGCGACGCCATGGACATGGCGCACCGCTACGGAATGCCGAGGGACCGTATGTGGAGGGTTACCCAGTCCATCAATCTGGACCTCTACGAGCAGGCCCGGGGCCTATCCAAAGCCGAGCGGGATCGACGGAGGCGGGAACTTGCCCTTCTGGGGTGTGTCTTCATCTACGTCGGGCGTCTCGACCACAGCAAGGGTCTCGAGTACCTGCTGGGGGCGTTCCGTATCTTGGAGGAGGAGGGTAGCGATTCCTCGCTGCTCATCTTGGGAGATGGTCCCCATGAGGGTGAGATCAAGGCAATGGCCGAGGGGTTGCGAAACGTTCACTTTGTCGGTTTTGTCCAGCCCAAGGCGCTCCCACCGTGGTACGGGATCGCCGATGCCTTCGTCTTCCCGACGCTCGGGGACCCGAACGGACTGGTGGTGGAAGAGGCGATGGCGGCTGGGCTCCCGGTCGATATCCACCGAGAATGCCGGCGACATCAGGTCGAGAATCGAGAACGGTAGGACCGGATACGTGGTGCCCCCGTTCGACCCGATTGCCATGGCCGACCGCATGAGAACACTGACCGAGAACCCGTCCCTTCGATCTGCCATGAGCCGACTCAGCGACGAAGGTCGCCGAGGCCTATTCGATGGATCATTACGCCGATGACTTCGATCGATTTGTTTCGGAATTACTCGTCCATGCCTGCCCGCCGGAATCCCTGCGTGACGGCAGGCCACGTGCTCGGTAGCTTGCTGGTGCGGGTTGCCAGTCCATGCCCTGATCCGGCCTGAGGCCGTAAAAGCCTCCAAACGAAACTGAGGCAGGCACGCCGAGGCCACCGCAAGCGGGAGCTCGCTCACCCACCAACCGACTCCGCCGCGAGCCACTCAAGTCTCAGGGCTATCGGGTCCACCAGACACCACCATTTGCCACCACCGGAGGTGTGGGTGCGTGACGTCACCTACCTTCGTGCCGAGGAAGTCGGAGGTCGGCCAGATCAGACCAGCCAGGTACTTGAGGGCATTAATCAACGGCAGACGGAAGACCTGGTTCAGCACCGAGCGACGCGAGACGACCCCCGGAGACATGACCATCTTCAGTCGACGAGTACCCGGGACTCTGGGGTCCTCATCGGCGAAGGCTTCGACGAGAGGCGTAGGAAGGGACCCGCTGGAAGGGCGCTCATCACCCATTTGATCCACCCACACAGTCCGGTCCGGCTGCGCCCGCTGAAGGACATCGTCGGTGCCGGAAACGTGGGCAAGAAGGAGAAAATCCCGCCACGCCATGAGGGTTGCGCCTGGACTGTTCTTGTCACTGACGATGTGGAGCGCCGACACCAACAGGTTGTCTGCAGCAGATGCGCAGGGCAATGATCCGCCTCCTGGAACGGGCCGGATCTCGGATACGAGCGAGCAAGTCGTCGAAGCTCAGGTCCGACCCCCAGAACCATGGAGGGATTCGGTGGTGGAGATCAATCGATCCCCCGGTCGGACTCCGGAGGTTGACGGCCTCTCTGCAGACTTTGCCTAGTGCAGGCCTTGGCACCAGGTTCTTGTCCTCTTCGCCGTATCCGCACTGAACCAGGAGATCTTGTGCGCAAGGGAAGGCCTCCGGGGATACGAAGACGTCAATGTCCGAGTAGGGACGCTCGACGAGTCGATTCGCGTGGCACGCTATCCCTGGTCCTTTGGTGACGACGAAATCGACATGGTGCTCGCTAAGAATGTCCAGATCGATGGCGGCCCGGCTGCCGGCAAGGCAGCTGACCTGGGTCCAATCGAAGCTGGCTCCCTGCAGCGCTCTGCGAATCGTATCCGGCGGGTGAAGGCCCCTTTCGTCGATCATCCTCTGTGCCACTCCAGCCAGCCGGTGGTCAATGATCGACGGTAGCTCTCGTTCCCACTCGATCGTCGTAGCGTGGTGTGCGGTGGGAACGAAGTCATGAAACAGCGTGGCCCGAGTCAGCGGACCCATCGGTGGGACCCGAAGCTCCGGGAGCCCGCCCTGCTGCATCCGTGAGCCCTGCTTCATCCGTGAGTGCCGCCCGCGCACAGTGGCGCCTCCATAGATCGGTTCACCGCCCGGGTCCACACCGTCGAATCCGCTCATTCTAATAGGGGTTCCGGCCAGCCCTTCGAGTAACCCTCCGTGGCGCGCCCACAGGGCATCGACCAGCCAGTATTGCGATCCTCCCCGCGTCCGACGTCCAGGTTAGAGCGTGCGCCCTGACGTACAGGGCGTCCTCTTGGCCCCCTCAAGCCTGGCGGCAGATCTGCCGTTACCTAGTGAGGGCCATTCACGAGGAGCTGAGGGCGCGAGTATCGATGAATCCGCTAGTCCGGCCAGCCAACGGTCTCTCTTTATCGCGGACGCAGCACCCGTTGTCCTTCGACGAGCACAGGGGGCCCGTGGGGCTGTGGGCGGTAGGTCGTCACGGCGCGGAACTGTTGCCCCCGAAGACCATTGGGGAGCGCCGAGCAATGGACTCGAACCGAGGCCGCGTCTCGCACCTGGGACAAGGGCTGTGGTCAGGATGAGGAACGGCACCGCCGGTTCCGACCCGGGGACAGTGCGAACTCATGAAGAATCAGCCTCCAATGGTCCCGTGGCGTCGGTGGCGATTCAGGACCGGTCGAGGTTCTTCCGAAAGGGCCTCGAGATGCTTCTCAACGCCCACTCGGGTCTTCGCGTCACATGGGTGACGGCATCGCCGGCGTCGATCTGGGAGTCACGGGAGCACTTCGACGGAGTGATTCTCGAAGTGCCTGACCGTTCCGACGACGATCTTGAGCTGACACGATGGATTCGGGAGACTGATCCTGCTGTCGTGATCATTGGAACGTTTCCGGAGATAGGTCGACCTCCCTGCCACCTCGACGGACTGCAATTGATCGCCCGGAACTCGCCGGCCGCGCACTTCGCCTCGATCCTGAAGGGAGGCGATGGGGGTGGTGTCTATTCGACGTTCCGGAGTGACCGTCGGATGAATCGCGCCTCTGACAACCTCACGACTCGCGAGCTCCAAGTCCTCGCTCTCATTGGCGGGGGACTGACGTCGAAGCAGATTGCACAGCGACTGGGCATCAGCGTCAAGACGGTAGAGAGCAAACGACAGGCGATGTTCGGAAAGCTGGGGGTGCAGAACCAGGCCTCTGCGGTGGCAGTGGGCATGCGTCGCGGCCTGCTAGGCGTCGGAGCTCCGCGCACTGCGGATACTCGGTCGTCGTGAGCGAGGTCTACGCGTGACACGCAACGTCAGGTATCTTCGTCCGTCAATCAAAGTCAATCGGTATACGTCCGGCCTGCCAAAGGTGATCGTTC
Organism: uncultured Acidimicrobiaceae bacterium; assembly: GCA_963717885.1. Taxonomy (GTDB): domain Bacteria; phylum Actinomycetota; class Acidimicrobiia; order Acidimicrobiales; family RAAP-2; genus Bog-756. The sequence continues at coordinate 86,330 of CAVQXB010000008.1, forward strand.
TTCACGACCTCGCCATTGTGTCTGAATTGGTGAGGCTCTTGCTACCCGGTGGCGTGGAGGTGGTGGCTGAGACCGCTTCGGGACGGGCCGCAGTGGCTCTCAGCGAGCTTCTGGTTCCTGATGTGGTGATCGTCGGTGAGTTGCTCGTCGACGGTGTTGCAGACGTCTATATCCCTGGCATTCTCCAGACTGGGGCCCGAGTGCTTATGGTTCTCGATCCGTGCTCCAGAGCCAGGCTCCTCGAGCTTGTCGAGTTGGGGGTCACCGGCATGGTGGATATGGACCATGCCCCCGAGGATCTCGTCGACGTACTGCTTGAGCTGGCCTCTGGTGGAGCGGTTCTGCCCCATGACATCGTTGCCACCCTCGCCGGGGAGTGGCGGCGCTTCCGGCGGATGGAACCACAGAGCATCGGCCGCTCCGATCTGACCGTCCGCGAACTCGAGGTCCTCGGTGGAATGTCCGATGGGCTCAGTGTCAAAGCAATTGCACACCACCTCGGCATTGCGGCCAAGACTGTCGAGAACCACAAGACCCGGATCTTCGACAAGCTGGGTGTCCACACGCAGGCCCAGGCGGTCGCCATGGCCGTTGGATCCACTGCAGTCACCTCGACCGACGGGGCCAGCCGGTGAGCGCCGTGGGTCACCTACGTACGAGGGCCCGTGCCCGTCAGCGACAAGGTTCGGGAGATGCCAATGGGATCGAAGTTCTGGGGCTATCCAAGGCACTTCGGGGGCGCCCCATCCTGACCAACGTCAACCTAACCGTTCCGCGAGGGACAGTGGCCGTCGTCGAGGGGTCGAATGGTGCGGGCAAGACCACGTTGGTGCGAATACTGGCCACCGTGGTCTCCCCTGACGGCGGCCAGGCATCGGTCAATGGCCACGACGTGGCTGCTCAAAGTCTCGAGGTCCGGCGATCGATTGGTGTCAGCTTCGCCAACGAGCGGAGTCTCTATTGGCGCATCACCGGGTTCGACAACCTCGAGCTCTTCGGTCGCATCGCCGGACTGTCCAAGCGCACCATCTCCGATCGTTCGGTGTCACTTCTCGACGATCTCGATCTCGTCGACACCGCTCGAGGCCAAGTGGCCCGGATGTCCACTGGGCAGAGACAGCGCCTGATGGTGGCTCGGGCCCTCCTGACCAATCCGGCGGTTCTCCTGTTGGATGAGCCATTCCGTGGACTAGACGATGAAGGCCTCCACTCCCTGACCGGGCTGGTCTCCCGCCTGGCTTCGGATGGCCTCACGGCCCTGATCGTTGCGCCCGTCATCGAGTCAGTGCTACCCATCGCCGACGCCACCTACCGCATCGAAGCGGGAGTCGTGCGGACGACATGTTCAGCACGTCGTCCCGATCCCAGGGTGGCGCAGCCTTGAGTCTCATCCGCATCGTGTCCGCCATGGCGAAGAAGGACTTCCGGACGGCCATCTCCTACCGTGTGGGCTTCGTCACCAGTGTGATCGCGGCTTTCTGGGGACTGCTCGCCTTCCGATTCGTCTCCAAACTGGTGAACTCTGGCCAGTTCTCGGGCGACTCGGCCAGCTACTTCCGCTACACGGTGGTGGGTCTGCTCTTCGCCTCGATTTTGGAACCGACGGCAGTCGGCACCTCGGTGTCGGCCCGGAACGAGCAGGTGCAGGGAACGCTCGAGTACATGGCCAGCCAGCCAGTTCGCCGAATTTACCTGGGCCTCAGCTGGTCCGCCTATGGACTCGTCCAGTCCATGGTGGTCGCTTGTGTTGTGCTACTGCTTACTATCCCTGTCGGGTTTGGCGTGTCCCACATCAATGCGCCAGTGGTCGTCTCCGTCATTATCCTTACCATCGTGATATTCGCCGCGGTCGGCAATTTCGGGGCGGCGGCGGTGATCGTGATCCAGCAGGGAGTCCCGCTTGTTGCCGGAGCGCTGAGCATCATCGGGGTGATTAGTGGCACCCTGTTTCCCATCACCGAGTTCCCCCCGTGGCTACAGGCGGTAGCCCATCTCTCACCTCTGACCTATGCATTGGACGCGCTCCGCTCCGCCCTGCTGTCCAACCAACCCTCTACTTCGTACGTCACCGACTTCTTGGTTCTGATTGGCTTTGCGGTGGTGCTCCTTCCCCTCTCGGCCTGGATACTCGAACAGGCGTTCCGCGTCGCACAGCGGCGGGGCACCTTGAGCACGTTTTGAGCTTCAGTCCGGACGCCGAAGTGCCGAAAGTAGGGTGATGGCCTTTTCCCAGGACGGAAAGTTCCAGCTCAAGTCGGACGAGGTCGTTTGGCGCGAGGTCGGTGACGAACTGGTCGTCCTCGAGCTGGCCACCACGACCTACCTCACCCTCAACGGCACGGCCCGGCTCCTGTGGGAGAGGCTGGCCGACGCCAGTACTTTCGACGGGCTCGTCGAGATGCTTGTCGAGCGGTACCCGATCTCCGCCGATCAGGCCAGGTCCGACACCG
>CAVQXB010000009.1:0-21896 GCA_963717885.1 uncultured Acidimicrobiaceae bacterium
GCCAGCAGGATCCGTCCGGCATAACTCACCGTCGTCCAGGGCGCATTGATCACAGGGTTGTGCTCGCCGTAGCCGTCGTCCAGTTTGCGGTAGCGGCCTATTCTCCCGGGGCCCGGTACCCGGCCCCCGGGTCACGTTTTTTCACTCCTCTGCGGGTCTGTTACGCCCTAGTTCTGCCCGTCTCGGGTCAGGCTGAAGAGCACCGACTGGGGTCCCGGGTTCTACTTGCTCGCTCACGCCGATAGCTCCTCGTTCAAGACCACCTGAGGCCCGCCGTGCTGGCTGAACTCCGCGTACATTGCCCGAACGCAAGGCGTGCACAGCAGCCACGTCCACCGCTTCCAGGACGCTGGTACCAGCCACCTGACGATGCTCCACACTTCGAGCAAACCGGGGTCGGGCCCCATTAGGTGGATGTATCGGCGGGTCCTCCCGTTCACCTCACGGGACGGTGGCACCCTCCTGACGACGACCGGCCCGCTGGCGGGCGACGTTCGATCGTGCCGCTGTTCCCTTTGCCGTCGCGCTCCGGCCGAGATCTCCGCTTGCCGATGGGCTGGGCAGGGCCGCGTCCCCGTGCGAAGAGCCTCGCTCCATCGAAGTGCATGGCGTGGATGAACCCTGCTTCGACGTATCCCTCCACCTCGCACCACTTGACTCGCTGCCCTGCTTCGATCAGCTCTCTGCAGGAGGCACACCTGCCCTCAGCCCGGTCTGCCTCGATCACTCTGGTCGTCCCCAGCTTCATCCGGGCGTCCGCCGGGATTCCCACGCCCAACTGCTTGGCCAGATCTTGCGGTTGTCCGCCCGTCGCCACGTTGTTCTCCTGTTCTGGTTCAACTAGTACGTTTACGGCCCCGTATCTCGGTCAAGTTCCGGTAGAGCGGCCAAGAGTGGTCTTCCCCGGAGAGCTCCGAGAGGACAGACCGGTCCCGTCAAAAGAGCCCTCCGAGTAAGACGCAATGACTTTTCCGGCTGAGCCGGCCCGTCGGTACGTCTCCGGTTCCGTGTGACTGGGACCGTGTGGTCGGGTGCGTCTGTGCGCCCTGCTCGCTTCCACCCCGACGGACACGCCTTGAATGGGTGGGGACTACACAGACTCGTCTCGTGCCGTCACTTCACGGGGCGCCCCCCGGTCTAAGATGTGGAAATTCTCACTTGCAGCATCGTGCGAGCCGCTGTCTCGAGTGAGCCATCCACGCTGCCCCGGGTTGGAACGGCGTCAGCGGTCGTACTCGAAGTTGACGGGACCCATGCCCGTGCTTGCCTGACTCAATGAGCAGCGGTAGTCGCTATCTCACGTTGCTGGGTGAACAATTTACCTTACCTCCTTCCTCCTCAGAGCTGGTTGGTTCTATCGGAAGCGCCTGCCGTTTCTGCGGCGGGCGCTTCGACGTTCTGACGGTTCTCAACGGCATTCGTTCGGTGGAGCTGACGGTGATCGCTCAGGGGGACGTTGCCGGCTCTGCCGAGGTCGCCGAGGTCGCGCCCCTCTCCCAAACCGGCTTGGGGCTGCCTCGTGACTCGTACGGGCCGACCGAAACTCGGAGGTCCGCTGGATGACACCGCGTGCTTGCAAGCCGCTGCACGATGGTCGAGGGTACGTGGGCTGGTCGCCACGAAGCCCTCTCTGGCTAGCTGGGCAGCGACGTCTTCAGCCAGGAACCGGTGCCCCTCGGGCATGACCTGGATGTAGCGCTGCGCCCGCAAGGCCCAGGCGTCTCCCGGCCAGTCCAGTGCTGGATCCACGCCTAGTTCTGCGGCGATCCGATCCACGTCGCTGAGCAGAAGGTATTGCCCCCTTTCATCGCCATAGGTCACGACCTTCATCTGTGAGACAAGTCGGTGCATTTCTCGGTGCCGACTGCCAGCAGCTCGCTCGCGTCCGGCAGCGTCATGGCCGGGCCCAGCCAGATCGAGACAACTGTCATGACGCCACCTCCCCGACGCCATCTCCACAACCGACCGGCGATTCAGGTGAGATGATGCTCCCTGCCCGTCGTGCCCGGCGGTGGACGACTTCAGCGCCAGACGAATGAAGTAGGCCCTCTTTGCCGCCTCCGCCCGGCGCTGCCTCTCCTCGAAAGGCAGCTCGGACCGAGGGTCCACCTCGTGGAGGAACCGCGCCATGAAGGCATCCCGGGCAGGTTGCGTGTGCGCACGGGAGTCGACCTGCGCATGTAGGGAGAAGGCCGCGGTCGGGCCTGTTGGGAACGTTGCTGCGGGGTGGAGGAGCTCATGAACCACCATCCAGCCGAACTGCTTCCGGCACGGAACCGAGCGTTGCGATCAGCTCCTGGACTGCCTGGTACGGAATAAGGCGGCGTCGGCCGATCTTTAGGGAGTGCAGGGCTCCATTCCCCATCAACGAGTACATCTTCGTGTGCCCCAGGCCGAGGAGGCGGCGAGCCTCTGCGATCCTACAGGAGCAACGGTTCATCTGTCACTTCGATACCTCCAAGTAGGGATCAATGGCCTGGAACTGCCGTTTTGGCCACCGAGTGCTGCTCGGAGGTGCTGGGCCACCGTTGCAGTGGCTGTTCGCTGGCGACCCACCGTTTTCTGGGGTCCGAGCCAGCCTGTTACTTCTTGCTACATGAGCCAAACAAAGATTTGGGCCGAGTGGTGGATACCTGCGAACCAGGTGCGACGTCCGCGAATTCCGGCGCAACATCCTGGTCCTCCAGACCCAAGACATGCCGCGCCGAGAGCTGGTCATCGGCGTGCGAAGGTCGTGAGCCGTTAGCGCGGCCTCGGCCGCCGTGTAGCGGCCATATCGACCGAGCATTTCCCGGTTTGCCGAACCGGCAAGGTGCATCAGGTCACCCTCTTGCCCGCCGTTGGCCATCCAGGAGGCTGCGAACGTGTGGCGGAACTGGTGAGGATGGAATCGTGTCGATGCCAGCCTGCTTGCATCGCCGGCGCAACATCTGGGTGATCCCAGAAGGCGTCATGGCGCCTCGGGATCCGATCCACCACTGGGGTCGAGGTCGCTGCCCGGGTGGTGCTTCGCACGCTCCCGTAGGTAGCGGTTCATGGCTGGTGCCGTCTGGACCCCGTACCGCACAGACCGCCCTTTGCGGCCCTTTCCCATTACGTGAAGAAGTCGGTTAGCCAGCTCGACGTCCTCGACACGCAGACCGGTCAGCTCCGAGACACGAAGACCGGTACCGGGGAGGAGGACCCTAATGATTGCGGCATCGCGGCGATCTTCGAAGTTGCTCCCGGCACAGACCGAGAGGAGCTTCCGAATGTCCTCCACGGGGATGACTGGTACCTCGACTTCATCGACGAGGGACGGGAGGTTGGCCATCGGGCTCGAGTCGATCTCACCCTCGAGCACGAGCCAGTTGAAGAAGACCTTCAGGGTCCGGTGCCGCAGAGCGGCGGTGTTGGGTGAGAATCGTTCGAGCTGGTCCGCCTGATAGGCCGCCAAATGTCGGCCGTGATCGCCGACGTCGGTCGGCAGGTCGTTGGTCAGTAGGAACTGGCCCATTGAATCCCGAGCCGTATCGATGTACGACCGGACGGTCTTCGGGGATTTGTTAGCGACTGTAGGGAAGCTCCCACCCGTCGATGAGGAGCCAGAGGTCCCCGGGCTTGTTCTCGATGAGGGCCAGATTGGTCACAGTCACTCCGTTCAGAGCACTCACGAGTAAGATGCTATCTGAGCGGTGTGCGATAGGACCTTATCATTCGGTCTATACCCCTGTTCAGCGCGCTCGGAGGGATTCGAACCCCCAACCTTCTGATCCGTAGTCAGATGCTCTAATCCGTTGAGCTACGAGCGCCAGCCAACTGCCCCAGGCGGTTGCCGAAGCGGTCAACCACTGTAACCGACCTCGAGTGGTCAACCACAGGTCAGACGACTGGGCCGGGCGAACCAGGGGAGACAGTTGGAATGCCTGCGGTTTCCGGCCGCTCGTGGTGGCCCGCTGCACCACGATTCCCTGGTCCCGGGGTTGGATCGAGATTGGATCGCCGGGAGCGAAGATCATCCGAGCGTCCCTCGGACGTCACCGGCTAGGGCAGTTCCACCCCAGCTGCGCTCAGAGACGGGAAGGGTCATGGCGGGAACCGCTCAACAGTCGACCTCCTCCCACCCGAGGTCGGCTCTTGAATTTCCAAGGCCACCCTCCGGCTGATCGGGTGCCGGCAACCGCAGTCGGTCCAGAGACGCGAGGGTCTCGGGGACCCTGCGCACCTCGCCGGCGAAACCCACCGCTGGGCCAGGTCGTGGCCCTCGGGCATCGAGCTCCCCCGGCTCGACCCGCAGGGTGTAGCTGCCGGCTCGGTTGGTGATGCGGTCGGCACCCAGGGGCCGGCGGAGCAGGGACACGTGGCTGGTCAGGGTGGGGGCGGCTCCCTCCGGGGGCGGCCGTCCCAGACGTCCTCGGCCATCCGGCCGGAGGAGACGGGCTGGTTGCCGAGAGCAGCAGCCGACGAGTCGGGCGCGGCGCCGGCACCCCGGACCTCGATCGGGCCGGACTCTTCCTCCACCACCACCGGCCCCAATATCCCGAAGCGAAGGACCACCTGCCTGCCTCCCCGTCCACCGCTGGTCGGCCAGTGTGACCGTGGACCAACGCGGAGTGGGGTTGCCGTCGGGTGCCGGCGTGGGGTCGCAGGGGCCCACCCGCAGCCGACCGACGGACGTGGCGGGGTACCGCGGCGATAGGGTTCGGAGGGTGAGCACCTCGGACCAGCCGGACGAGTCGTTCGACCTCGAACTGGCCGCCGCCTCGCTCCGGGCCGACGGATCCGACGTCCACATCCTGGTCAAGGTGCTGGTCGACCAGCTCTCCGACGCCCTCGGGCCCCGCCTCAAGGTGGAGCGGGCGGGTCGGTTCCGCAAGTCCGACGAGATCAAGGCCCTCCGGATCACCATGGGGGACGACCAGTTCGACGCCGAGGTCGACGGCAACTCTCTCCGCTGCACCATCGGACACACCTCGGGCGGCATCCGCATCCGCAGCGAGAAGGTCGACGTGGACACCTGGCTCAACCGCCTGCTGACCGCGCTGAAGGCTGAGGCCGCCAACAGCCAGGCCGTGCGCCTGGCCCTCGAGAACATGGTCATCGGAGGCAGCAGATGAGCGACGCCGGACGACACCCCCCAGGACCTTCCCGAGGGGGCCAGCCGTCGACTGGCCGAGCTGGAGAACGGGCTGTTCACCTCCGACCTCTCGGTCAACGAGTTCCTCCTCATCAAGGAGGTGGGCTTCCATCCGCTCGGGTTCGTGATGGGCTCGTCGATCTACCACACCGGCATCCAGACCCGGAAGTGGGGTCAGAGCCAGGAGCTGACCAAGCTCACCGAGGCCATGTACAACGCCCGGGAGCTGGCCATGACCCGCATGGAGGAGGAGGCCGCCGAGCTCGGCGCCGACGGCGTGGTCGGGGTCCGACTCGACGTCAACTACTACGAATGGGGCAAGGACGCCGCCGAGTTCATCGCCGTGGGCACCGCGGTGAAGGCCGAGAACGGCGTCTCCCACCGCAACAAGCTCGGCAAGCCGTTCACCTCCGACCTCTCCGGCCAGGACTTCTGGACCCTCATGCAGACCGGGCACATCCCCCAGGGCCTGGTCATGGGCACCTGCGTCTACCACATCGCCCATCGGGGCATCGGGGCCACCCTGGGCTCGGCGGGCCAGAACGTGGAGCTGCCCAACTTCACCCAGGCCCTCTACGAGGCCCGGGAGCTGGCCATGACCCGCATGCAGGACGAGGCCAACGAGCTGGGAGCCTCGGGCATCGTCGGGGTCCGGCTGGAGGAGAAGTCCCACCAGTGGGGCAGCCACACCATCGAGTTCCTCTCCCTCGGGACCGCGGTGGTCAAGACCTCCGACGAGGTCACCCTGCCCAAGCCCACCACGATCATCTCCCTGGACAATTGATGAGCGAGGTCCCGGCTGACCTGCCCGAGGCGGCGGTCCGCCGGTTCGCCTCGGGTGCGTTCACCTCCGGCCTCACCGTCCCCGACTTCGCCGCCTGCCTCCAGATGGGCCTCGAGCCGGTCGGCTTCGTCCAGGGCTACTGCGTGATGCAGTGGCAGTTCTACGGCGCAGGAGCTCTCGGGATGGGCGGGTACGGACCCGGCTACGGCGTGAGCAGCGGGGGCTACTCGGAGAACTACCAGTGCCCCCACGGCATGGTCTCGGCCGAGCACCGGGCCTGGGGCCAGAACTACGAGCAGACCTGGGTGGAGGAGGCCTGGACCGAGGGGTTCACCGCCTCGTTCTACCGCATGGTGGAAGAGGCGGCCGAGGCCGGGGCCCACGGCATCGTGGGGGTGGTCGACACCAGCTACCCACTGGCCGACATGGGGGTGCTCGAGTTCCGGGTGCAGGGCACCGCGGTGCGGGTGAGCGACGGTGCGCCACCGGCCGGCGGGCGGCCCTGGACCACCTACCTGGCCGGCCAGCGACTGGCCAAGCTGGTCGAGGCCGGGTACGCCCCGGTGTCCATCGCCGCCGTCGGTGGCCTCGGTACGGGTGTGGGCCAACTGCGTGACCGAGAACCTCACCGAGGGGTCGAACTCCATGTACTCGCTACGCCCAGCCCGGGTCGGAGATCGACCAGACGGTCAGGGCCCACACCGTGGTACGCCGACTGGCCCGCCTGCGGGTCCGGGACCAGCTGGAGCACGACTCGCTGCACGGTGCGGCGATGACCATCACCGAGCGGGAGCTCGGCCAGGGCGACGCCGAGCTCCAGTGCATCCTGCGGGGCAACCGGGTCCGTCGGTTCAAGGAGTTCGACCCGATGCCGCCGCCGGTGCCCACGGTGCGACTGCTGTGACGGCCTTCCTCCCCTCCAATGCCGGCCTCCCCGCCCCCGAACCGGTGGACCTGAAGGCCGAGATGCGCCGGGCCACCGAGGCCCTGGCGACGCCGTCGCCGTCCGGGGCGGCCTCGCATGACCTCGGACCTCTCCATCGACGAGGAGCTGGTCCTCCACTCCATCGGCTGGGAGCCGGTCGAACTGGTCGAGCGGGGTCTCCATCCACTCGGTCCCCTATGGGATGTGGAACTGGGGCCAGGGCGAGATCAACTGCGCCTCGGCCGCCTACGCCCGCTCGTTCGCCAAGGCCACCGAGCGGATCCACGCCGAGTGCACCAAGGCCGGCGGCCAGGGCGTGGTCGGCGTCCACGTGGAGTGGGGGGTCCACCGCCACCACATCGACGTGTCCCTGGTGGGCACGGCGGTGCGGCCGGTCGGACTGGAACGGGCTCTCGGCCGACCCGGTCTTCGTCTCCGACCTGTCGGGACGCGACTTCGCCCTGCTCCACAACGCCGGCTGGACCCCGCTGGGCCTGGCCGCCGGGGCCAGCTTCGTCTATGCCCCCCGCCGCTCGGTGGGGACGGCGATGAAGCAGAAGGGTCAGAACGTGGAGCTGACCAACTTCACCGAGGCCATGTACGCCGCCCGCGAGGCGGCCATGGAGCGCATGCAGACCTCGGCCCTCGAGCTGGGCGGCACCGGGGTGGTCGAGGTGAAGGTGACCGAGGGGCCGATGGACTTCGCCCACCATGCGGTGGGCTTCACCGCCTACGGCACCGTGGTCCGCCTGCTGGCCGACGAGCACCGCCACGTCGGGGCCCGGATGATCCTCCCGCTCGACGACCCGGTCCTCGGCTTCGACGCCGCCTCACTGCGCGGCTCCTGACCGTCCGGTTCCGGCGGTGTCCGGGCTTCCTCCGGTGTCAGCCGTGGTGTCGGTGCTCGTCCCCCCGGCTCCGGCCGGTACCCCACCTCTTCCCGGCTGATCTGACGGAGCGTCAGATACACTCGGGCCCATGTCGAACGACACCCCGCCGCCCACCGCTCCCCTGCACGGGATCCGGATCCTCGAGTGCTCGGCCCTCGGGCCGGCGGCCATCACCATGCCCCTGGTCGACCTGGGGGCCGAGGTGATCAAGGTCGAGCCGCCGGCCGGCGACTACATCCGCGAGATGACCTGGCCCATCGTGGAGGGCGTCTCGCTCATGCACCTCCACATCAACCGGGGCAAGCGCAGCATCGTCATGGACCTGCGCACCGACGAGGACGTGGCCACCTTCAAGGAGCTGGCCGCCACCGCCGACGTGGTGGTCGAGGCCATGCGGCCCGGGGGCCTGGCCCGCACGGGGCGTGGGCTACGACGACCTCAGACAGATCAACCCGAGGCTGGTCTTCTGCACCATCTCCGGCTACGGCATGACCGGTCCCTACCAGGACCTCCCGGCCCACGGCGTGGCCTTCGACACCTGGGCCGGCATCGTCACCCCCCAGGTCAACGAGGACGGCTTCGCCTACCTGCCCGAGCACGCCTCCATGGGCATCCACGCCGGTCCCCTCTTCGGCGCCCTGGGCATCCTGGCCGCGGTGCTCCGGGCCAAGACCACCGGCGAGGGCTCCTTCCTGGAGATCGCCCAGTCCGACGCGGCGGCGGCCATGGACTGGTACCGGAGCGAGACCTGGAAGGCCTACGAGCGGCCCGAGTCCGAGGTCACCGGCAACAAGGCCGACGACTACGAGCGCCGCGAGCCGGGCACCGCCGGCATGGTGGAGGGCGTCCGCTACCAGGTCTACGAGGCCAAGGACGGTCGGTACGTGCTGTTCATGGCCTCGGAGCAGGCCTTCTGGAAGAACTTCTGCGAGTTCGTCGGACGGACGGACCTGTTCGAGAAGTGGCCCGGCTCGAAGTACGCCGACCACGCTCGCAGCAACCTGGAGCTGCGGGCCGAGCTGCGGGACATCTTCCGCACCCGCACCGCCGAGGAGTGGCTGGAGTTCGGGACCACGGCCAACTTCCCGGTGGCCCCGGTCAACTCCCCGAAGACCATCGCCGAGGACCCCCAGTTCCAGGACCGGTTCTCGTGGTACCCCGTGGAGCAGCTCGGGGCCGAGCAGTTGGGCACCCCGCTCAAGTTCGTGGGCGAGCAGCTGCCGCTCGCCGTCCCACGCCCCCACCGTCGGCCAGCACACCGACGAGGTGCTTCGGCGACCTGCTCGGGTGGGACGACGCCCGCATCGCCGAGTCCCGGTCCCGGGGCGGCCTGGGCGGGCCCGCCTGATCCCATATACGGGCGGCGGGTCTGTCGGGCGACGGAGTCCCTCGGCACGGAAGGGGCACCTCGTAGGATCCTTCCACCCGACCCCGTGGGGAGTGTGGCTTGCCCGAGGAGAACCGCGTCTACGTCCAGCTGACCGGCCGGATGGGCAATCACCTGTTCCAGTTCGCCACCGGATACCGGGCGGCTCTCGACCGGGGGGCCGAACTGGTCCTCTTCGACCCCTTGGATGCCGCGGGCTCTCCGGCGGGACTCGGTCGGGTGCTGGCCCGGCCCTTCCGGTTCGCCGGGCCGCGGGACATGCTGCGGTTCGGTCGTCTGCTCTTCGACCTGCCCCTCCAGGCGACGCTCGACGGCCTGTACTCGAGGGCGCGCGCACCCGGCCTGCTCCGGGGCGACCGTCGGGCGGTGGTGCGGGAGGAGGACTTCGGCCCCACCTACCACTTCCACCCCGAGGTCCTCGAGTTCGGCCCGCCGGTCCTCCTCACCGGCTTCTTCCAGAACGAGGAGTACTTCGCCTCCCGGGCCGAGGAGCTCCTCGCCGCCCTGCGGCTGCCCCCGGTCTCGCACCTGCTGGCCGGCGACCTCGCGGAACCGCTGATGGCCGTGGTCTTCCGGCGGGGAGATTACGTCGACCGCCACTGGGCCCTACCGCTGCGCTACTACGACCGGGCCCTGGCCCGGCTGGCCGAGCTGGCTTCCGAGGGGACACTGCTCGTGTTCTCCGACGACGTCGAATTCGCCGAGCTGGCCCACGACCGGCTCTCGGGCCGACTCCCCGCCGTCTCGGTGCCCACCCTCTCGGCCGATCCGGTGGAGCACCTGGCCCTTCTCCAGCAGTGCGACCACCACATCCTGGCCAACTCCTCGTTCAGCTGGTGGGGCGCCTGGCTGGCCGAATACGGGTCGCCCGGGAGGGAGCACCACCTGCTCATTCCGAAGGGTTGGATCTCCGACGACGACACGCTCGCCCCGGCCCGGTGGGAGCGCATCACCTACTGAGGCGCTCGTCCGAACCCCCGGCCACCGCCTCCGCCCCACAGCCCGGCGATCTGACGCTCCGTTAGAATCCCGGCATGCCCCAGGCCAAGACCCGCGTCCCCGCCGTCGAGGGGTGGTTCACCCTCGACGACCAGGCTCCCGTCCTCCTCGGGAGCAGGTGCACCTCCTGCGGGAACTTCGCCTTCCCCAAGGAGACCTACTTCTGCCGGAATCCCCGCTGCCAGGGCCGGGAGTTCGCCGAGGTGCCCCTCAGCCGGACCGGCAAGGTGTGGTCGTACACCAACGCCGGCTACCAGCCACCCGAGCCCTACGTGGCCGCCGACCCCTACGTCCCCTTCGCCATCGCCGCCGTCGAGCTGGCCGCCGAGCAGATGGTGGTCATGGGCCAGGTGGTCCCCGGTGTCGACGTCGACGCCCTCCGCGTGGGGGACGAGGTCGAGCTGGTCCTCGACACCCTCTACGAGGACGACGAGCACGAGTACATGGTGTGGAAGTGGCGGCCGCTGGCCCCGTCCGCTCCGGGTCCACCTCGCCGACGGGCCCGACGGGAAGGAGCAGGCCGATGGCTGACGACAAGCGGGTGGCCGTGCTCGGGGCCGGCATGCACCCCTGGGGCAAGTGGGGCCGCAACTTCGTCGAGTACGGGCTGGCCGCCGCCGGCGACGCCCTGGCCGAAGCCGGCATCCAGTGGACCGACGTCCAGTACGTGGCCGGGGCCGACACCATCCGCAACGGCTACCCCGGCTTCATCGCCGGGGCCACCTTCGCCCAGGCCCTCGGGTGGACCGGGGCCCGGGTCTCCTCGGCCTACGCCGCCTGTGCCTCGGGGGCCCAGGCCATCACCAACGCCCGGGCCCAGATCCTGGCCGGGCTGTGCGACGTGGCCCTGGTGGTCGGGGCCGACACCACCCCCAAGGGCTTCTTCAAGCCGGTGGGGGGCGAGCGCAAGGACGACCCGGACTGGCTGCGCTTCCACCTGATCGGGGCCACCAACCCCACCTACTTCGCCCTCTACGCCCGCCGCCGCATGGAGCTGTTCGGGGCCACCGAGGCCGACTTCGCCGCCGTCAAGGTCAAGAACGCCCGGGCCGGGCTCGAGAACCCGAACGCCCGTTACCGCAAGGCGGTCACCGCCGAGGAGGTGCTGGCCTCCCCGATGGTGGCCGACCCGCTGCGGCTGCTGGAGATCTGCGCCACCTCCGACGGCGGGGCGGCCCTGGTGCTCACCAGTCTGGAGTTCGCCCGCAACACGCCGGCGACGGCTGATCCCGGTGACCATCGACGCCGTGTCCACGGTCACCCCGACGTTCCCCCAGACCGTCCTCGACATGCCCGGCATCACCACCGACTCCGCCGCCACGACCGACTCGGTGGGGCCGGGCTTCAAGCAGTCGGTGGCCATCGCCGCCTACGAGGAGGCCGGCATCGGCACCCGAGGACGTCGACCTGGCCGAGGTCTACGACCTGTCGTCGGCCCTCGAGCTCGACTGGTACGAGGACATCCTGCTGTGCAAGGAGGGCGAGGCCGAGCGGCTGCTCCGCGACGGCGACACCACCATCGGGGGCCGGGTGCCGGTCAATCCCAGCGGTGGCCTGTCCTGCTTCGGCGAGGCCATCCCGGCCCAGGCCATCGCCCAGGTGTGCGAGCTGGTCTGGCAGCTCCGGGGCCAGGCCGGGGCCCGGCAGGTGGAGGGGGCCAGGGTCGGGATCACCGCCAACCAGGGCCTGTTCGGCCACGGCTCGTCGGTCATCGTCTCGAGGTAGGCCGCCCCCGCCGGCACTCGGTCCCTCGTCGCCCGCGCCCGGTCACTCGTTGACCAGGATGATCTTTCCGAACTTCCCACCCGCGGCGAACCGCTCGTAGGCCTCGGCCGCCCGGGCCATGGGGAAGTGCTCGGCCACCGGCACGGTCACCGACCCGCCGGCCAGCAGCGGCACGACGTGCTCCTCCACCGCCGAGGCCACCGCCGACTTCTCCTCCACCGTCCGGGCCCGCAGCATGGAGCCCCCGATGGTGGACCGGCTGGCCATGAGGGCCAGCAGGTTGAGCTCCACCTTGGCCCCGGCCCCCACCCCGATCACCACCATCCGTCCCCCCACCGCCATCAGCGGGACGGTGGCGGCCACATTGGGCCCGCCCACCAGCTCCAGGGAGACGTCGTAGGGACCGTGGTCCGGCGACTCTCGGCCGGAGTCGACCACCTCGTCGGCGCCGAGGCCGGCCACGTCGGCCCACCGCTCCTCGGCGCGGACCGAGGCCACCACGTGGGCCCCAGCCTCGTGGGCCAGCTGCACTCCGGCCGTCCCCACCCCGCCGGCGGCGCCGGAGATCAGCACCCGTTCCCCGGCCCGGAGCCGGGCCTGGGTGAACAGGGCGTCGTAGGCAGTGGAGAAGGCCTCGGGGAACCCGCCGGCCCGGTCCCAGTCGACCCGGTCGGGAACGGGGAGGGCGATGGTCTCGGGCACCACCACCAACTGGCCCTGGCCCCCGCCCCCGGTGATGGCCATGACCCGGTCGCCCACCCGGTAGCGACGGGTGCCGGCGCCCGCGGCCACCACCTCGCCGGCGAACTCGAGACCGGGGATGTCGGCCGGTGCCCCGGGCGGTGCCGGGTAGAGGCCGCGCCGCTGCATGAGGTCGGCGGCGTTGATGCCGGCGGCCCGCACCGCCACCAGCAGGTCGCCCGGGCCCGGCAGCGGGTCGGGATGCTCCCTCCACTCGAGCGAGCCGTCCACGATGGTGACGGCGAACATGCGGCCACAGTAGACCCGGTCACGGCCGGCTCTCGAGGGCCCGGCGTCGTCGACCTCGCCCTCCTCCGGCCACCCGACCTGCGGAGAGACAGATCCGCTCCTACCTCGTACTCTGTGCGCAGGAGGTCTCGGGCATGGCTACCGCACCGAAGTCGAAGAAGCGCCGTTCGGCGGTCGACCCGTCGACGCCGATCGACCGGATCGACGTGGGGGTGGACGACGTCCTTCGACCGATCCCACTGCCGGGATGGTCCTCCACCGGGCCTGGCCCAGGCGGCCCGCACCTTCCTGCTCAACGACATGGACGACGAGCTGGTCGACGCCCCCGGCGCCGGCCGGACGGTCGACCCCCTCGATCTCGCGTCTGGCCGACCGACCCGTGTGGGCCCAGTCGGCCTCCGTCTCCGCTCAACGGCTCACAGCGACGGGCCAGCGAGGAGGAGCGGGTCCACCAGAGCCGGGTGGCCCTGCGGCGCATCCGCTCCAACCTGCGCACCTTCCGGCTGGCCGTCGACCCGGCCTGGGGCACCTCGCTGCGGGCCGAGCTGGCCTGGTACGGCGGCCCGGCTGGGCGAGGTGCGCGACCTCCACATCCTCTCCGACATCGTGGCCATCAAGGGCCCCGAGGTGCTCGACCCCGAGCAGGTGGACCGCCTCGACTCGGTGCTGGGGATGCGCATGGCCGCGGCCCTGGCCGACGTGGCCGCCGAGCGGGGCGGGGCCCGGCGGTTCCACGCTCAACGAGCAGATGATGGTGCTGTGGGACGGCCCGGACTTCAAGACCAAGGCCAAGAAGCCGGCCGCGGGAGGTCCTGCCGGTGATGCTCCACCGGGCCTGGCACGACCTGCGCGGCGCGGCCCGGGCGGCCCGCAAGGAGAAGAGCGACGTCAACCTCCACAAGCTGCGGATCCGGCTCAAGGACCTCCGCTACGGCTGCGAGACGGTGGCGCTGGTCGAGGGGGGCCCGGCCAAGAGGACGGCCCGGGCGGCCGAGGCGCTCCAGAGCAAGCTCGGCGACCTGCACGACGCCTGCTTCTCCATCGCCTGGTTCGAGGAGCTGGCCCACGAGCACCCCGACCTGCGCGAGCCGGTGGCGGCCCTGGTGGAGGTGCAGCAGGACGCCGCCGCCATGGCCCGCAAGGGCTGGAACCGCGACCTGAAGGTGGTCGAGCGCCGCTGGCGGGCCTGGCAGGGCTGACCCGCCCCCCGGTGGCGAGGTCCTACCGTCGACGGGGTGGGTGGTCCGGCCCGCGGCTACCCGACCACGTCGTTGACGGCCAGGTGGTCGCACCTCCCACAGCTTGATCCCCCCGAGGATGCCGGCGGTGTTGTCGACGATGGTGACGTCGTCGGCCAGGTTGTGCGCGGGCCACCCGGCGGGAGTTCCCGCCCCCGATGTAGAGGTGGTCGAAGAACATCAGGGCCCGCAGGTTGGCGATGGCCTTGTGGACCCGCTTGTTCCAGCGCTCCTCGCCGATCTCCTTGCGGGTGGCCTCGCCCAGCTGCTCGTTGTAGGTCTCGCCCTTGCGGAAGGGCTGGTGGGCGATCTCGAGGTGGGGCATGAGCTGGCCCTGGTAGAACAGCCCGGTGCCGAACCCGGTGCCGAGGGTGATGGCCAGCTCCAGCCCCTTGCCCCGGACGACGGCGGCGCCCTGGATGTCGGCATCGTTGGCCACCTTGGTGGGGAGGCCGAACGCCGAGGTCAGCTCGGAGGCCAGGTCGAACTCCGACCACTGCTCGGCCAGGTCGGGGTCGACCGGGCTCCCCGGGCCGCTCTTGGTGGAGAAGTGGGGGGCCGAGAGCACGAGGCCGTCCCGCACCATGCCCGGGAAGCCCACCGACGCCCGCTCCGCGTCGGGCAGCGGCGCGACCAGCCGGGTCAGCATGGCCACCAGCTTCTCGGGGGGCAGCGGGTAGGAGGTCGGGACCCGCACCCGGTCGGCCACCATCGCCCCGGTGGCGTCGAGCACCGAGGCCTTGAGGCCGGTGCCGCCGATGTCGACGGCCAGCGTGAAGGGATGGCGGGGCTCGCCCTTGGCCGGCTCCGGCCGGCGGAGGCCGCCGATCGGCACTGGGGTCGGCATCGTCGGGGCTCTGGTCGGGGCTCATGCCCACACGCTAGACACCACGGGGCCCGACGCACGGACGGAGCCCTTCCTGCCGCCCCCGGGCCGGTGCCGGTAGCGTCAGGACCGTGACCGATCAGCCCTGGCTCGACGATGCCTGCTCGCTGGTCGACGCCTTCCGGGCCGGGACCCTCTCCCCCACCGAGGCCCTGGAGGCGTCGCTGGCCGCCATCGAGGCCTCGGGGCTCAACGCCTTCAGCCACGTCGACGCCGACGCCGCCCGGGCCGCGGCCGGCCTCGGCCGACGTCTCCCTCCCCTTCGGTGGGGTGCCGGTGGGCATCAAGGAGCTCGAGCAGGTGGCCGGGTGGCCCTACACCGAGGCGTCCCTGGTCTTCGCCGACCGGGTGGCGGAGCACGACTCCACCCAGGTGACCCGGCTGCGGGCGGCCGGGGCGGTGCTGGCCGGCCCAGACCACCGCCTCGGAGTTCGGGTCGGATCAACTGCACCAGCACCAAGCTGCACGGCACCACCCGCAACCCGTGGGATCCCGAGCGCACCCCGGGGGGCTCCTCCGGGCGGGTCGGCCGCCGCCGTGGCCGGCGGCCTCCTCCCCATCGCCAGCGGCGGCGACGGGGGCGGCTCCATCCGCATCCCGGCCGGGTTCACCGGCCTGTTCGGGCTGAAGGCGACCTACGGCCGCATCCCCCGGGGCCCGGCGTCCTCCAGCCGCCCCTGACCGTGGTGATGGGCTGCCTGTCCCGCTCGGTGCGGGACACGGCCCGGTGGTTCGACGTGTGCAACGGCTTCGACCCCCGCGACACCCTGAGCCTTCCCCGGGTGGAGGGCTGGGAGGCCGGCCTCGACTCCTTCGACCTGGCCGGCAAGCGGGCCGTGGTCTCGATCGACCTGGGTGCGGCCATCGTGGAGCCCCGGTGGCGGCGGTGGTGCTGGAGGCGGCCGAGGCCCTCATCGCCGAGCGCCGGCCTCACCCGGGTGGACGTGGTGGTCGACCTGCCCCAGGGCGGACTGGAGTGGGCCATGTCCAACGCTGGTCGGTCTGGTCGGCGAGCTCGGGCGACCGCTACCCGGACTGCAACGACGACCTCACCCCCGAGATCCAGCTCGGCATGAACCTGGCCACCCACAACCTCAACGTCCAGACGGCGGGCGCCACCGAGATGTTCCGGATCGACTGTCAACGAGCAGATGGCCGACCTGTTCGACCGGGCCGACTTCGTCTTCTGCGCCACCAACCCCGACGTCGCCTTCGCCGCCGCCGGGCCCCATGCCCACCACGGTCGGGGACGTGGACCTGATCGACGAGTACGGCTTCGACACGGCCATCGCCAACAACGGGGCCCTGACCATCCCGGCCAACCTGACCGGCAACCCGGCCGTGTCCATCCCGGCCGGCACGGTCGACGGGCTGCCGGTCGGCCTGCAGGTCATCGGCCGCCACCACGAGGAGCAGCTGCTGTTGGACCTGGCCCGCATGGCCGAGCGCGAACGGCCCTGGCCGCTGGTGGCGCCGGCCGCTGCGGTCTGAGCCGGCCACACTGGACCGGGGCCGGGGCCGGCACTACCTTCCCACCCAGTCCTTCTCAGCCGACCCTCCCGCATCGGCCGCCTCAGCCAGTGGTCCGTAGCAACCGTCCGAATCAGCCGTCCGAGTCAGCCGTCCAGCCAGTCGTCCGTCCCCGAGGGGGTCCAGCGTGCGCATCGACCTGTGGGTACCCACCGCCAGCCCGATCACCACCCCCGAGCTCCTGGCCGTGGTCGGGACCGAGGCCGAGCAGCGGGGCGTCGGGACCATCTGGGTCGGCGAGCACGTGGTGCTGTTCGAGGAGTACGCCTCCTCCTACCCCTACGCCGACGACGGACGGATCCCGGCACCGCCGGGGACCGGTCTGCTCGAGCCGCTCAACACCCTCTCCTTCCTGGCCGCCCACACCAGCGCCACCCGGCTGGGCACGGCCATGGTGCTCCTGCCCCAGCGCAACCCGGTGTACACGGCCAAGGAGGTGTCCACCCTCGACTGGCTGTCCAACGGGCGGGTCGACTTCGGCATCGGCGTCGGCTGGCTGGAGGAGGAGTTCAACGCCGTCAACGTGCCGTGGCCGCAACGGGGCCGGCGGACCGACGAGTACCTCGAGGTGCTGCGCACGCTGTGGTGCGACGAGACCTCGGCCTACGAGGGGGAGTTCTACTCGCTCAACCCGTGCCAGATGTTCCCGAAGCCGGTCCAGCAACCCCACCCGCCGCTCCACATCGGCGGGGAGTCACCGGCGGCCCTGGCCCGGGTGGCCCGGGCCGGGCAGGGGTGGCACACCTTCAACCGGAGCCCCGAGGAGCTGGCCGAGCCCCTGGCCACGCTGGACGGGCTGCTGGCCGGGCAGGGCCGCACCCGGTCGGAGGTGACCATCACCGTCTGCCCCTACTTCCAGCCCCTCGACGCCGACATCGCCGGCCGCTACGCCGACGCCGGGGTCGACGCGGTGGCCGCCCTGCTCCTCCCCTTCGGCGAGGACGACGTGCGCTCGGCCCTCGACGGCCTGCAGCCGGTATTCGACCGGGCGGCCGCCACCTGAGGTCGCGGACCGGGCGGGCGCCTCACCTCGCCTCGCCCGGAGGCCGGTCGGGCGGGGAGTGCAGTCAGCCCCGCATGGCCACCGGCAGCGACTCCATGCCCCGCAGGACCACGTTGGACTTGTAGGCCACGTCGTCCACGGCGAGGGCCAGGTCGGGGGCCCGCTCGCACCAGTGAGGTCAGGGCCACCTGGGTCTCCATCCGGGCCAGCGGGGCGCCCAGGCAGTGGTGGATCCCGAAGCCGAACCCGAGGTGGTTGTTGGGCGTCCGGGTGACGTCGAACCGCTCCGGGCCGGTCGAACTGCTCGGGGTCGCGGTTGCCCGAGGCCAGGAGCAGCATGGCGAAGTCACCGGCGGCGAACTCGACGCCGCCGAACTGGCACGGCTCGGTGAGGGCCCGGCCGGTGAGCTGGACCGGGGAGACGTAGCGCAGCATCTCCTCCACCCCGCTGCGGGCCACCCCCGGGTCGCTCCGGAACCGCTCCAGCTGGTCGGGATTGCGCAGCAGGGCCAGCGTCCCACCCGAGATGAGGTTGACCGTCGTCTCGTGGCCGGCCACCAGCAGCAGGATGCACGTCGACAGCAGCTCGGTCTCGCTCAGCACGGTGCCCCCGTCCTCGGCCGCCACCAGCCGGCTGAGCAGGTCCTCTCCCGGATGGCGCTTGCGCTCGGCGAGGAGCTCGAAGAAGTACTGGGCGAACTGGAGCACCGCCTCACCCCGGGCGGCGATGACCTCCTCGGTGAGGAGGAAGTCCGGATCGAGTCCCCGGGCCAGGGCGTTGGACCACACCTTGAACCGGTCATGGTCTTCGACCGGAACCCCGAGCAGGTCGCAGATCACCCGGACCGGCAGCGGGTAGGCGAACGCCTCGAGCAGGTCGACCCGGTCGGCCTCCAGCGCCGCGTCCAGCAGCTCGTCGACCACCTGCTGGCTCCGCTGTCGGAGCGACTCCACCACCTTGGGGGTGAATGCCTTGGATACCAGGCCCCGTAGCCGGGTGTGGTCGGGCGGGTCCCGGAAGAGGAAGGGCCGCATCTCGAGCATGGCCATGGGCCACCGGGTCGTCCTCGGCCACCGGGGTCCGGAAGCCCTCGGGCATCCGCTCGACCGCCACGTTGAGGCTGTCGGAGCTGGCCCGCCGGTCCCGCAGGATGGCCAGGCAGTCCTCATGGCGGGCCACCACCCAGAATCCCAGGTGGTTCCGGTGGATCGGCGCCCGCTCCCGGAGGTCGGCGTAGAGGGGGAAGGGATCGCTGGACCACAGGGGGTCGAAGGGGTCGAAGACCGGCCGGGCCGACGGGTGCGGCCGGCGGGTCCGTGGTCGGAGAGGTCACCGCTGTCGATGGTAACGGCGCCGAGCGCGATCCGCGCCGGCGGCCACGTCAGGTGGGCGGCGTCTCGGTGCGACCGGCCAGGTCCGGCGGCGGTGGCTCGCCGTACCACCGCCCGGGCTGGGCTGGCCGTCCCTGGCCAGTGTGGATAGGAGACAACGGTCACGCGCCGGCCTTCGGGAGCCTGGACAGCCGATGTCGGGCGGAAATGCCCGGGCACGCCGTGTTAGCGTGCCTGGCACGGGGCAAGCAAGAGTCCAGTTCCAACTTCAAGGGGGGGTCCCATGATCAAATCCATCGCAAGATCTGCTGTCGTCGCGTCGTTGGCCGTTGGCGGGATGATCGTACTAACCGCAGGGTCGGCTTCTGCGGCCACCACCATCGTCGCCGGGACGGGAAGCAGCGCCACCTGCACGACCAATGCCACGGCCAAGCTGGCCCCGGCCTTGAAGAACGACTGGGCCGCCTCCCCGGGTGATTCCGTACCCGTGGTTGCGGCGCTGCCCAATACGCAGTTCGGGTCAGCCGGGCCGGTCATCACCTCCGCCAAGGGCACCGCGACCTGCACGGGGACCGCAACTGACGGCGTCAACACCGCACCCATCGTGGGGATCAAGAAGCTCACCGTCACGACTGATCCTGCCCACCCGGGCACCACAGCGGAGGCCACCTGTGCCTCGCTGCTCGCCGGGGGGAGTACCGCCGAGTTCATAACGACCATCGAGTGGGCCAGCGGCAACGGCGACAAGATCGCCAGCACCACCATCACCGACTCGTCGCTGGTGCAGGACGGTACCGGATTCGAGTTCACGGGAGGCACGGCTTCCGGTTCGTTCGCCGGAGGTACGTTCACTTCCTTCAGCCCGGCGAGCGCTGGTCTGATCGCCGAGCTTCTCCAGCCTCAGGAGACCGGTGCTCAGGCTGAAGCGGGCACGTACACCTCCCTTGGCTGTGAGCCGTCGCTGAAGGTCAAGGTGAAGAACGGCGTGGCCACCTCGGCCACCTTCAAGGCGCCGAAGGGGCTGAAGGAGATCGTGACCACTGGCGGGTCACTGTCCGCCAGCGTCTGACGCCAGTTCACCGGACGTAGCCAACGAAGGGCGGGGCTTCGGCCCCGCCCTTCGCATGGACGGGGGAGTGCTCGGTCACCGCTCCTTCGCCACTCCCTCTGCCGTCGGTACTCGCGCCCGGAGCACCGGGTCGGCGAACCACGGTCGCAGTTGCAGCCGCGCCGGCGGGAGATCCCCATAGACCAGGACGCCCTGGCCCGGAACGGTACGCCGCAGGGAGTCGGGGGGTGCGAGTCGGCGGGTGGACGGGGAACGGGTGGTGCTCGGCCCGCCGCGGCCCCCGTGGGTGGTAGCGGGGAGGAGCACCTCCTCGTCCCCGATCAGCTGACTGGCGTAGTCCAAGGTGGCCGGATCGGAGATCCCGGACAGGAACAGCTTCGCCCGGTGGTTGTTCACCACCGTCGTGGCTCTCGCCCCGTAGCGCGCCGTGATCTGGGCCATGTCGTGCCAGACCGTCACCAGCTGCACGCCGTGACCGGCTGCGGTGGCCGCCAGGGAGTCCAGATCGCCGAGCGGGGCGATGTTGGCGGCCTCGTCCAGGACCAGCAGCAGGGGAGGGTCGAGGGGCCGGTGGGTCAGGGCCACCCGGTCGTAGGCATAGTCGACCAGATGGCGGACCACCGACACGAAGAGGGGGGTCAGCCGACGTTGGTCGTGGGCCGGTGCGCACAGATAGAGCGTGTTGCATCCCCCGAGCAGCCGGAACGGGTCGATCACGGCTCGCTCCGGGGCGTCTTCCGTACCCGTCAGCTCCCCGGCAAACGGCTCGAGAATGGTCTCGACCGTGGTGTAGACCGAGCTGCGCTGGCGTTCCTCCTTTCCGAAGGTCGACCAGGCGGCGTGGAGGGCCGGGGCCACCCCGGTGGCGCCGAGCAGCTCGAGCACCTCGGCCTCCTCGTGAGTGTCCACCCAGCGGATCACGTCAGCCATGTCACGTCCACCGAACGCCGCAGCGAACAGGAGGGGAGCCAGCATTCTGGCCGCCGTTGCGTACCAGAAGTCGCCGTCGCTCATGGTTCCCACGGACGTCCGGGCCACCTCGGTCAGAGCCGCGGCCGCTCGACGCGCCGCCGGCCAGGTCCGCGACGAGGCCAACGGTGACCACGAGGCCGAGGCCAGCCCGGTGGAGCCCGACGGGTCGAAGCAGAGGACCTCGCCCCAGGAGGAGCGGAGGCCGATGGTGCGGTCGATCAGGTCGGTCTTCACACTGGCCGCCACGACCGGTCCCTTCCATTCGAGCAGGGCGGGCACAGCGAGGCCCGATGTCTTGTGGGACTGGGTGGGGCCGAAGACGATGACCGACTGGGCCCGCTCCGCCGCCACCAGCCGCCTGCCGGCCCGGCCGAGTACCAACCGCCCCGCTGGCGTCTCTCCGGACCGATCGGCCGGGACGGCGAGCGGCCGGAGGTCCCGGGCCCCCGCCCACCGGGCCGCGGTCCCGGCTGCACCGGATCGGGGAGGCACCCGACGCCCGTGAAGGGGCGGAGGCGGGCGTCGGGTGCCGAAACTGGAGCCGCCCCCAGCGGGGCGGCCCCGACCGAATCGATCCGACCCGAACACGCCGGCACCGAGGAAGGCCGAGAGACCGACGGCCGATGCGACCACGGTGGACAGGCTCACCTCCGCTCACCCGGGGTGGGCCGGGGACGCGGCGGGCTCGTGCTCCGCCATGGCCTGGTCCGTGTCGGTCAGCCACCGTTCCCCCGACGCCAGTCGGTGCTCGACCAGGAAGGACCGCCGTCCCACCTTCCAGAGGGCCATGCCCCGGCGGAGCTGGGTGACCAGCTCGGCCTCGGTGTCGGTCAGCCCCAGCAGCTCGCCGGTGCGGGCCACCTCCCCGGGGGACTGGGCGTAGACCACCCGGGTCTCCGAATCGGCCAGCAGCCCCTCGGCCAGGCTGACCTGCTCCGAGCCCTCGGTACCGACGGAGCGGAGATCGGACAACCGATGGAGCACCGCCATGTTGGCCACGCCGTTGGCCCGCGACAGCTTCCACGACGTCTGGAGCCACCGGGCCACCCC